>CAVVWS010000001.1:0-941694 GCA_963752015.1 uncultured Solirubrobacteraceae bacterium
CGACGTGTCGGCCGCGGACAGCAGGAACGAGGCAGTCAGCTCCGCCATCATGCCGTCGGGATAGGCGAACAGGGCGGTGGCGGTTTCTTCGACAGCGAGGCCGGCCGACGGGCGGAGGCTGTCTCGCCGTGACGGCGCGGGCAGGCCGAAGAACCAATGCAGCAGGTCCGCGCCGTGGACCCTTCGTCCAGCAGGGCACCGCCCCGCCCTTGACCTTGTCGACATACCAGCGCTGCCGGAAATCGGCTCCAGGCCGTAGAAGTGGCCGTGGCGGATGCGACCAGGTGCACGCGCCCGAGCCGGCCTCGTCGAGACCGCTCCTTCAGGGCGTGCGAGGCCGGGTCGAAGCGCTTGGGGAAGCTCTGCATGAACAGGACGCCGGCCTGTCCGCGACGACGCCGCCATCGCGTCGCTTCCGCCACGGTGCGGGCGGTCGGCTTCTCGCACAGGATCGCCCGGCCGGCCGCGCAGGCCGACGGCGTCAGCTCCGGGTGCGCGACGGTTTCCAAGCAGATCGCGACCGCGTCGCAGCCGCGAGCGCGGCGTCGAGATCGGGCTCGAACGGCACCTCGAAGCGGCCGGCAGCTTCCTGCCCGCGCGCGGCATCGTCGTCCCAGATGCAGGTCACGCTTGCGTCCGGATCGGCCAGGAAGGCCTCGGTCCAGAAGTTCGCGTGGTAGTGGGCGAAGCTCAGGATGGCGATGCGGGGCGCTGCCATCATGATGTCCTCAGACCGGCTCGACCGGCGTCGCGGGCGCCGGCGCGCTGCGCCGAATGCGGCAATCGCCTCGACGACCAGGAGGCTTCGCAGGCCGTCGCGCCCGGCGGTCTCTGCCTCGGCGACGATCCGAGCAATCCGTCGATCCATTGCTGGTGATGGCGACACCCCGCGGCGTCTCGGTCAAGATCGTGGGCGTCCAGCTTCCGGCGCCGGCTCGCGCGGAGGCCGAGCAGGCCACGCTCGGTGCGCAGCCAGAGCGTTCCCCTCGGTGCCGTAGATCTCCATGCGGAAGCGGTCGGTGCCGGCCGCCTCGATCGATGACATCTCGTGATGCACCAGGAGACCGCCATCGACGTCGTAGACGGCGACAGCCGTATCGGGATTCTCCACCGTGACCATGTCGCCCGTCACGCAGCCGGCGCTGCCCGACCTGCGTCGAGGTGCGCGCCGAAACGGCGTTTACCGGCCCGAACAGATGGCCGATCAGGTCGATGCCGTGGGTGCCGAGCTGCAGCACCACGCCGGCACCGACGATGTCCTTGCGAAAGAACCAGTCGCCCCAGTCCGGACCTGGCGTGGCGTTGCGGATCCGCACCGACGTCACCTGCCCGATCGCGCCTTCGGCGATCAGCGCACGCGCCGCCGCCACCTCTTCGAAATGCCGGTGCATCCAGCTCACCTGCAGATCGCGGCCGGTCTCCGCGGCGACCGCCAGGATGCGTCGGCAGGCCGCCGAGGTCGGCGCCATCGGCTTCTGCAGCAGCACATCACGCCCGGCCCGCATCGCCTCGATCGCCAGCGCCTCGTGGCTGTCGTCCGGCGTGGTGATCAGCACCGCGCTGACGTCGGCCGGCGCATAGCCGCCACGTCGTCGGTCGCGTCCGGCACGCCGTAGCGCGCCGCGACGTCGCGGGCCTTCGCCAGTGTTCGGCTGGCGACGACGCGGACCGCGCCGCCGGACACGCCGGCAAGCCCTCCGAGGTGATAGTCCGCGATCGATCCAGCTCCGATCAGCGCGATACCGATATCCGCCATAGCGCTCAGATCTTCGCCTTGCCCTGGATCTTGACCAGGGTCGGGTCGACTGCCGCGACCGGCGCGGTGTAGCTGTAGTCCAGGTCCAGGGTATACAACGGATCCCCGCCGCCGGCGAGCGCGTATGCGCCATCGGCTGCGGCACGTCGCTCTTCATGGCGCAGGCGTACGCGGCGCTGCGCGAGCGCGCCGGCCACGGCTGGACGGACGCGTTCCCGGCCTCGGAGCTGCCGCCCGGCCGCGCCTATGACGTGCTCCTCGCGATCTCGCGCTCGGGCACGACCAGCGAGGTGGTCCATGCGCTCGGCCGCGGCGTCGCCGCACGCACCGTCGCGCTCACGGCGGACGCCGGCTCGCCCGTCGGCGCGGCGGCCGGCGTCACGATCGAGCTGCCGTTCGCGGACGAGCGGTCGATCGTGCAGACGCGGTTCGCGACCGGCGCGCTGTCGCTGCTGCGCGAGACGCTGCACCCCGGCTCGGCGCCGGCGATCGCCGCGGACGGCGCCCGGGCGCTGAGCGATCCGCTGCCGGTCGGCGACCCAGGCGCGATCGAGCAGTGGACGTTCCTCGGCCACGGCTGGACGGTCGGCCTCGCGCACGAGGCGGCGCTGAAGCTGCGCGAGAGCGCGCAGGCCTGGACGGAGGCCTACCCGCTGTTCGAGTACCGCCACGGGCCGATCGGCATCGCGGCTCCGGGGCGCGTGATCTGGTCGCTCGGCCCGCTCGAGCCGGCGGTCGCGGCCGAGCTCCAGGCGACCGGCGCGACGGTGGTGGCCGAGCGGCTCGATCCGCTCGCCGGCCTCGTGCGGGCGCAGCGGGTCGCGGCGGAGCTCGCGCGCGCACGCGGCCTCGACCCGGACCATCCGCGCAACCTCACCCGCTCGGTGGTCCTTGCCGACCGCGACCTCGAGCTGCTGTCGTGACGATCCCGAGGAGGAAGGAAGCCCACATGCCCTTCAGAGCGTTCAGCGCGCTGCGGATGCTGCTCCTCACCGCGGCGGTGGCCGCGGGCGTCGCGGGTTGCGGAGGCGGCGGCGACGACGATGGCGGCGACAAGGGCGCGGCCACGGGCGAGAAGGTCACGATCACCTTCTGGCACGGTGCGAACCAGACGGCCGGCAAGACGATCAACGCGCTGGTCGACAAGTTCAACGCGTCGCAGGACCGCATCACGGTCGACAGCCAGATCGGCGCCCCCTCCGACGGGCTGCTGGAGAAGACGACCGCCGCCCTCGCCGGCGGCAAGTACCCCGACGTCGTCTACCAGTTCGGGCCGAACATCGCGAACCTTGCGCGCAGCCCGTCGAGATCGCCGACGGCGAGTTCGTCGTCCTGGTCGGCCCCTCGGGCTGCGGCAAGTCGACGCTCCTGCGGCTGATCGCCGGGCTGGAGCAGGCGACCGCCGGCACGGTGTCGATCGGCGGGCGCGACGTCACCCGCGTCGCGCCCCCGGACCGCGACATCGCGATGGTCTTCCAGAACTACGCGCTGTACCCGCATATGTCGGTGCGCCAGAACCTCGGCTTCGGGCTGCGCCAGCGCAAGGTCGCGCGCGGCGACATCGACCGGCGGGTCGGCGATGCGGGTGTCGCTCGGGCTCGTCGAGCACCTCGGCGACGAGGTCCATGCGTCGTTCGCGCTCGACGCGCCGCGCGTGACGGCCGACGCGGTCGTGGATGCCGCCGACGCCGGCGACGACGAGGCGCGGCTCCTCGCTGACGATGCGCGCGCCCGCTTCGTCGCCGTGCTGGACGGGCGCGCGCCGGTGCGCTCCGGCGACGCGATCACGCTGCGGGTCGATCCCGAGCGGATGCACGCGTTCGACGCGGAGAACGGCACGGCGCTCGGGTCGTCGTCGGCGGCCGACGCCGGCGTGCGGGTCGCGTAGCGGCGGGGGCGGTCAGGTCCCGATCGGGCCGAGCACCGGCTCGAGCCCGTAGAGCTCGAACGCGCCGAAGCGGTTGAAGCGCTCGTGCCGCGGGCCGTGGAAGTCGGCCGAGCCGGTGGCGAGCAGCCCGCGCTCGCGCGTCGCCTCGTACAGCGTGCGCGTCTGCTCCTCGTCGTGGGTCGCGTAGAACACCTCGACGCCGTCGAGCCCCGCGGCGGCGAAGCGGTCGATCGCCGCGAGCACGGTCGTCGCGGTCGGCGATGTCCCAGAACGGGTGCGCCCAGACCGCGACGCCGCCGGCCGCGTGGATCACGTCGATCGCCTCCTCGACCGTCGGGCGCGAGCGGGCGACGTAGGCGACCGCGCCCGGGACGAGGTAGGGCGGGAACAGCGTGTTCTTGCCCGTCGATCCCCTCGGCGCGCAGCTTCGCGGCGTTGCCCGGGTGGGCGAGCACGGCGTCGGCGAGGTGCGGGCGCCCGAGCGGCGCGCCGGCGGCCTCGCGCGCGCGCAGCTCGGTCGCGGTCGAGCACGAAGCCGAGCTCCTCCAGCCGGTCGGCCATCGCCCAGATCCGCCGCCCGCGGTCGGCGCGGAAGTCGGCGAGCGTCGCGCGCAGCTCCGGGTCGTCGTGGCGCAGCTCGTAGCCGCAGACGTGCAGGTCCTCGAACTCGCCCGAGACGCTCGAGAGCTCGGCGGCGGGGGAGCAGCGCAGGCCGTGCTCGCGCGCGGCGCGCGAGCGCCTCCGCCACGCCGTCGACCGTGTCGTGGTCGGTCAGCGCCATCAGCCGCATCCCGGCCGCCGCGGCGTGCGCGACCACGTCGGCGGGCGCCAGCGCGCCGTCGGACTCGACGGAGTGCGACTGCAGGTCGAAATCGGGTCGCGACGTGTGGGCGGCTCATCGGCCGGGAACCCTATGGACCGACCCCAACGAAGGAAGGGAGACATCGCTATGTCCACCGGACTCATCATCGTCATCGTCGTGGTGGCGCTCATCATCCTCGCGCTGCTCGTGATGCTGCCGCGCATGCGGGCGAACCGCTCGTCGCAAGCAGGCCGAGCGCGAGCTGCACTCGCGCCGCGAGGCCGTCGCCGGACGAGCACCGGACCGAGGCCGCCGAGCGCGAGAACCGCGCCGAGATGGCCGAGCAGAAGGCGCGCATGGCCGCAGCAGGCCGCCGAGCGCGAGCGCGCCGAGGCGAACCTGCAGCAGCGAGCGCGCCGACGATGCACGAGCGCGGCGTGGCCGACGACGAGCTGATCGACGAGATCGCGAGCGCGACCGCTTCGAGGGCGTCGCCAACGCGCGACGCGGCCGACCGCGACGCCGACGGCCACACGATCGACGACCGCGCGCGGCCGCGACGGTCACGACGCGACCGCGACGGCGTCGACGACCGCCACGAGCCGGCCGAGCTACGAGCAGGGCCGCGAGGACGAGCGGCGCTTCGAGCGCGAGCGGATCACGGACGACGTCCGCGAGTCCGAGCGCCGCAGCGCTAGCTCAGGACACCGGCTTCAGCGGCGCCGCCGGGCCCGGCTCGGCGGCCCGCCGCGCAGCCAGCAGGTCCGCCGCCGCCTCGGCGGTGAGCGGCGCCGACAGGTGGAAGCCCTGCGCGAGCTCGCAGCCGAGCACCTGGAGCTTGCTCGAGGTGCGCGGCGGTCTCGACGCCCTCGCCGACGACCTCCATCCCGAGGTTGTGCGCGAGGCCGACGATCGCCTTGACGATCTCGTGCGAGCCCGGGTCGGTGAGCATGTCGATCACCAGCCCGCGGTCGATCTTGAGCGCGTCGCCGGGGAAGCGGTGCAGGAAGCGCAGCGACGACGCGCCCGGTGCCGAAGTCGTCGAGGTGCGCGCGTGACGCCGAGCCGCGTGCGCAGGTCGGTCAGCGTGCGCCGCGCGCCCTCGGGGTCCTGCGTCATCGCCGACTCGGTGACCTCGAGCCGCAGGTGCTCGGGCCGCGCGCCGGACTCGCGCAGCGCGTCCTCGACCGCTGCGCGTGAACGCCGGGATCGGCGAGCTGGCGCGCGGACACGTTGACCGACACGCAGACGCCCCACTCCGCCGCGCGCCGCGCCGCCTCGCGCAGCACGAAGCGCGCCGAGCGGGACGATCAGCCCGGTCTCCTCGGCGATCGCGACGAAGTCGCGCGGCTCGACCTCCCAGCGGCAGAGCGCCTCGAAGGCGGTCGACCTCGCGCGTCGTGCGTGCGCAGGATCGGCTGGTAGAGCACCTGCAGGCTGCCGGCCTCGATCGCCCGCCGCAGGTCGGTCTCGAGGTCGAGCCGCGCGAGCACGTGGCGGTGCATCTGCGCGTCGAACACCGCGTGGCGCGCCTTGCCGTCCGCCTTGGCGCGGTACATCGCGACGTCGGCGTCGCGGATCAGCTCCTCCGGGTCGACGTCGGGCCCGCCGAGCGCGATCCCGATCGAGCCGGAGACGAACAGCTCGCGGCCCGCGATCGTGAACGGCGTCGGCGAGCGTGGCCAGCACGCGCTCGGCGACGACCGTCGCCTCGCGCGCGTCGGTCACGTCCTCCAGCAGCACGGTGAACTCGTCGCCGCCCATGCGCGCGACGGTGTCGCCGGGGCGCAGCGCCGCGTCGAGCCGCAGCGCGACGGCCTGCAGCAGCTGGTCGCCGGCCTGGTGGCCGAGCGAGTCGTTGACGACCTTGAAGCGGTCGAGGTCGAGGAACAGCACCGCGGCGCCGCGACGCCGGCGCCGCGGCGGCGCGCGCGCCGCAGCGACTGCTCGAGCCGGTCGAGGAACAGCGTGCGGTTCGGCAGCCCGGTCAGCGCGTCGTGGAGCGCGCCGTGCTGCAGGCGCTCGACCGAGCGGCGGTGGTCGGCCGCGTAGCGGACCGCGCGCTCGAGCGTGTCGGCGTCGAGCGTCGGCCTTCGGGCAGGTGGTCGACGGCGCCGGCCGCGCGCGCCGCCTGGACCGCGGCGGCGCCGCTCGGGTCGCCGAGCAGGATCACCTGCGCGCGCGGGTCCTCCTCGAGCAGCGCGCGCACGGTCGGCGTCGTCGCCGAGCGCGGCGTCGAGCAGCACGGCGTCGTGCGGGTGCTCGCCGACGGCCGCGAGCGCGGACGCCGACGCTCGTCGCCCAGTGCACCTCGGCGCGGCGTCGCGCAGCAGCTCGCCGATCGAGGCGGCGGTCGGCCTCGTCGGCGGCGACGAGGAGCAGGATGAAGGGCGGCTCGGCCATGGTCCGGCCTCCGACACGTACGTCCCGCCCGAAAACCGAGCAATGAGCCATTCGGCCACATGGCCCAATGTTCGACGGCCGATCGGCGGAAACAGCGGGCAGAACTGTGACGGCGGTCACAGCCGGTGAAACCTGGACTAGCCGATGGTTCAGTCGTGCGCCGAGGAGACGGCCGCGACGACGCCACGGCGGGCGCTCTGCTCGGCCGCGCGGGGGACCTGGAGGAGGAGCGCCCGAGCTACTACGGCGCGGCCTGGACGGCTCTCGCGCGCGTGATGCTGGACACTGACTGGCTCGGGAACTGCGGCTAGACTTCGCCACCGCGCCGACGTAGCTCAGCTGGTAGAGCACTTCACTCGTAATGAAGGGGTCAGCGGTTCGAATCCGCTCGTCGGCTCTGAGAAACTCGCTGGAAACGGCGGGTTTTTCTTTGCTCGAAACGCCTTCCGTAGTGGCGCGCAGACGCTATGGGGCACGAAATGGGGCACGACCCCGCCGCAGGGGCACGGACGCCAACCTTCGCCCTCTTCGCCTCGGTCGGGCACGGTTTCGGCATGACCGCCGAATCCGTCATTGCCGACTATCTGCGGACCATCGGCGCCCGCCCGACGCCGGCGCGTGGCCTCGTGCGCGGGCGTGGACTGTCTCCCGTAATTCGTCCATCGGCCGCGCCGTAATTCGCCGCATTCTCGGCTGCGCGCGTAACGACGGTTCGCCGCTGGTGTCTTTGTTGGCGTGCCGCCAATAACGTCTTGTCAAAGCCCAACGAAAGACAGCACGCAGATGCGCCAAGTTCATCCTCACCGGCATGGCCCGTCGCCATGCTTGCCGTTCCGTCCGCTGCGATGGCCGCTCAGCCTGGCGGCTTGTCGACTTCTGGCGCAGACTCGGGCAGCCGAGCCGGCGGGATCTTGGCCTTCGGCGGATCAAGCCCGCTCGCCGAAGATGATCGGCACGGGAAGCAGGAGTCATGGTCTCGTGATGGGGTAAAGGTCGCGACCAGTTCCGCCGATACAACTCTTGTAAAGCGAATTCAACGGTTTGACGGAGCTGCAAATGCCTGAACACGAGAAGGACGAGCACATCGGCTGCGTGCTGCCGCTCTCGGAGCGGATCGCCCTCGATTCTTGGGCAAGCCGCAACGACCTCTCGCGCTCACAGGCGATTCGCCGCGCAATCAGGCTCCTGCTCGCGCAAGTCGATTCGCCGAGTCGGCGCAAGTCTTAGGAATTCGAACAAGCAGGAGCATCAACTCACGCCGTCACCTCAGGGTGGCGGCAACGTGGATGTCCGGCCCTTCTGAAATTGCTCCGGTCGGGCATCCACGCTGCCGTCAATACTGACAAGCAGAAACCTCAATCAAGGAATTGCAGTAATGCGAAAGTCCATAATCGCGGGAGCCGCCATCACGGCGTCGCTCGCACTTGCAGGAACCGCTCAGGCCAGCGGCCCCGCCAACCCGCTCGTCCTTACGACGTTCGATGGGTTCGTTGAGGGAAGCGTTCACCTTCAGGGTGGCTGGCTCGCTCCCAACACGAGCGTCGATCAGGATGTCGTCACTGTTGAAGGCGACAAGAAGTTCCAGATCTCCAATGCCTACTTCTCTGGCAGCTTTGGTGATATGCCGCACTCGAAGCCGGTCAACAAGCCGGCCGGAGAGAATGAGGCTACCAATCGCCTTGTCAACAAGTTCACGATTCAGGCTCCGACGAACTACATTCCCGGTCTTGCCATGGCCGTCAGCCCTGACGAGGGTCAGGGTTCGCGGATGAGCCGTGTGCGTTTCAACGACACCGCCGATGGCGTGGATGTGCTGTTCACTGACGCCACGTTCATCGAGGAGAAGATCGCCACGCTGGACCGTGACGAGGAGCATCAGGTCGAGATCGCGACGACGTTCGTCCATGGCAACAACAACGATGTTGTCCGTGTCATCATTGATGGCACTGAGGAGAAGGTCGGCACGTCGTGGGAGAACTACTACCGCTTCGATGAGGAGCGCAACCCGTCCCCGTCTGACCGTCTGCTGATCCGTCCGACGACTCCCGTCGCTCCGGCCACGATCAACAACGGCTTCCTTTTCGATGATGTGTCGAGCGAGTCCATGCACGTCGATACCCCTGGCCCGAAGGATGGCGAGGACGGCGAGGACGGCGAGGATGGTGCCAAGGGTGACAAGGGCGACGCTGGTGCCAATGGCACGAACGGAACCAATGGCACCAACGGTACTGACGGTAAGGATGGCTCCAACGGCACTAACGGTGTCAACGGTAAGGACGGCGCTGCTGGCTCCGCTGGCAAGGATGGCGTCAATGGCGTCACCACGATCATCCATGACCGTGGCCCGGTGACCGGCGCTTCGATGCGCACCGTCTATGCCTCGAAGATCAAGGGCATGAAGTTCATCAGTGTCCGTGCTTCGCTGCGCGGCAAGAAGCTGCCGACGTACGGTCGGTCTGTCAAGGTCGATCTCCGTGGCAAGTCCGTTAGCAACTACATCGTGCGCATGACTGCCAAGTACAAGAAGGGCGGCAAGATCATCAAGGTTCGCAGCATCCGGAGCCTGAACATCGTTCGCAAGTAAGTCGTACCTACATGGGAACGGCGGGCTGGCTTCGGCTGGCCCCGCCTTCCTATCCGGCTGCAAAGGCGACGCGTTCGCCAAGCATGCCGAACGTGTCAGCAGGCCGAGGACCATCTGGCCGCTAGTTCGCCGCTGGCAGGAAGGCTGTCGGTGCTGATGGCCGAGCAGCGCCTTCTTGACGCTCGTCTACGGCGTATGCACCACCGGCAACGGATGGTCGGCAGGCGGGTGCCTTTCGTGGCGTTGGGCCCGAGGTGCATCCGGGGCGGTGGGGTACGCGATGGGGTACATCACGTGTTCCCCGTCGTGCGAGCCGTTCGCCTACGCCGCCGCCGAAGCTCTAGCCCGGGGCGATTCTGGCCAGGCGGGTTTTGACGCGACCAGCCAGCGTACGGCGGCTATTGAGGCGCGAGGGGCTGCGCGCAGAACCGGTCACTTGGGGATGCCGGGCGGGCCGAGGATCTCGATGCCATGCCGCGCGGCGATCGCACTCAAGGCGGCGATGTCCGGCGGCTCCGTGGCCGGCGGCGGGATGACGAGCTGCTGTGCGGGCTCGCCGATGGTGCGCACGAAGTCGTCAAAGCCCCCAGGCGCGGCGATGATCACGAAGCGCGCCTCCTCGGAGCTGACGATGAACGTGTGCGGGACATCGCGCGGGCCGTAGACGAACGATCCCTTCGGCGCGGCGATGGTCTGCCCGTCGACCCACATGGTCAGCTCGCCCTCGAGGACGTAGAACGACTCGTCCTCGTTGTGGTGGACGTGCAGCGGCGAGCCACTGCCGCGCGGCGACAGATGTTCGATCACGGCCATACGGCCACCTGTGTCCTCGCCGGAGGCCTTGATGGTCACCAGTGAGCCGAGAAACCACAGCGCCTGTCCCTCACCGGCGTGTCGTGCGATCGGGACCGTTGGCGTCGGTGTGCTCATCGTGTGCCTCCTGCGCGTGTTGGACATGGAAGCGCACAAGCGGTACTCGCCTCGGTCGCCAAATGGCGAGCCTACCTTCGCGCGTAGCCACGCGTGGGCGGATTCCAGATCGGGACGGGTCATCTGTCAGCCCGGGCAGTAGGAACCGCGCTCGATCAGCCGGCGACAACCAAGGCCCTACGTTTCATCGCGAACCTTGTCCAGTGGTCCGGTCCTCGGATGGACTAGGCTCGCGCCCATGTGGCCGGTGATCATCATCGTCGTGGTCGTGGTGCCATTGCTCGTGATGGCGTGGATACGCGTCCGGCGACGCTGACGGTGCGAGTATTGGCTGGGTTTTCTTCGTCCGCTGACGCGCCGCCGCTCCCAGTATCGCTCTCGATCCTCCCCGGTGCGAAACCGGTCAGGGCCGTTCGAGCTCGCGGCGCAGGTTCTCGTGGTAGCCGCGGAACTGACGCGCGGCCATCCACTTGAACAGCATCCCGAGGCCCTTCGGCGCCTTCATGTCGGCCTCGAGGTGCACGCGGGTGCCCGAGCCGTCGGGCTGGAACGTCCAGCGCCCGTGGCTCTCGGGCCCCTCGATCACCCGGACGCCGAACGCCCGGCCCGGCTCGAACTCGGTGAACTCGACGACCTGGTCCCACTCACGGGGTCCCACCTTCGTGCCCTCGCGCACGCGGTAGCCCAGCCGCGGCGGCCCCTCCGTGAGCGGGGTCACGTAGGTCTTGACTGTCTGCCACTTCGCGAGGTTGTCCGGCTCGGCCATGAACGCGAACACGTCCTCCGGCGGGCGGCGCACTGTGAACGTCTGCTCGAAGCGCAAGGGGTCCATTCTCCTTCAACCGGGCGTAGCGACGACCGCGGGCGCGATCGTCGCCCCGACGATCGGGGGCAGCCGGCACCCCACCATGTCGCAATCTCCCACGATCGTGGTGCGGCGCATACTGCTCGTCGCTTCAACTCGGCGACGGGCACCGTCAGATGGCGCCCGTCTGCTCCCCAGTGGCCGTCGCGTCGCTCGTACAGGGCGTTGCTTCACGGTGCGCGGGACTCACGTTGGCAGGGCACGGGCAGCGGGTCGGCTTCGGCAGAGGCGGCAGCGGCAACGCCCGTCCCGCCTTCCGCCGCCGGATCCGGGTGCCCGCGTCAAACGCGACGGCGCGGACGCGCGCGTCAACGTGCCACGGGGCCGCGCGTCGGCCGGTCGTCGGACGTTGCCCGTGCCATGCGCCGTCAACGTCGGCCGCGGGCGCAGATCGGCGCGCCGCGGGACGTTGACGCGCGCGCTCGCCCGGCAACCGGCGCTGCGACCTGGCTCTCGAAGTCCTGAACCCGAAGGCCGTCCTGCCACCCCTCGTGGATTGCGTGCGCTCATCGGAGACCTGTACGTCCAGCCGACTGCATCTGCGGCCGGGCTTCGCTACGTGGTCAGCGGCGCGGCGATCTCGGCGGCCCGGTCGACCGCCGCCTCGACCTCCGCGCGCCCCGCCGGCGGCAGGTGCAGCAGGACGCGGTCGACGCCCGCGTCGGCCAGCCGAGCGACCATCGCAGGATCCAGGTCGGCGCCGAAGTACGTGACGTCCGGACGCGCCTTGCCCGCCTCCTCGGCGCGGCGGCGGAGCTCGGGGATGCGCGTCTCGAGGTCCCGCTCGCGGTTCGGGATCCAGTGGTCGCCGTAGCGCAGCACGCGGTCCAGCACCTTCTCGCCGTTGCCGCCCACGTAGACCGGCAGCGGGTCCTGGACCGGCTTGGGCCATTGCCACGACGGTCCGAAGCTCACATGGCGGCCCGAGTAGGAGGCCACCTCCTCCGTCCACAGCGCGCGCATCGCCTCGACCCGCTCGCGCATGACGCCGAAGCGCCGTTCGAACGGCGTCCCGTGATGCTCGACCTCGGTGCGGTTCCAGCCGGCGCCGACGCCGAACAGCACGCGCCCGCGCGACAGCCGGTCGAGCGTGGCGACCTGCTTCGCGGTGACGATGGGATCGCGCTGCGTGATCAGGCAGATGCCGAATCCGAGCAGGAGCGTCTCGGTCGCCGCGGCAGCGGCGGTCAACGCGACGAACGGGTCCAGGGTGCGCAGGTACTGCCGCGGCACGTCCCCGCCGCGCGGGTACGGCGAGTGGTCGAGGGGGATGTGGGTGTGCTCGGGCAGCCAGAGCGAGTCGAAGCCGCGCTGCTCGGCGAGCCGGCCCATCTCGGCCGGGCCGATCGTCTCGTCGGTGAGGAAGATCGACAGGCCGAAGCGCATCCTGCCCGCGACGCTACCAGCGCCTGGTCGCGTTGCGCGAGTTGCGGGAACATGCATCTCATGGGCTTCGACCAGTACCACGAGCCGGCCGACGAGCTGCCGGACAACACGCGGACCTTCGCGCGCCTCTGCGCCTCGCTCACCGAGGAGGCCGAGGCGATCGGATGGTACGAGCAGCGCATGGCGGTCGAGTCGGACCGCGAAGCGCGCGCGATCATGCGCGACGCACAGGGCGAGGAGTTCAAGCACTTCTCCATGGACCTCGAGTTCCTGTTGCGGCGCACTCCCCTGTGGCGTGAGATCGCCGAGGGGATCCTCTTCCAGGAGGGGGACATCGTCGAGCACGGCGAGGAGGCCGAGGAGGAGGCCGTCGAAGGCGCCGCGGCGCGCGGCGCGCCGCTCGCCGGCAGCACCTCGCTCGGCATCGGGAGCCTGAGAGGAGCCGCGTCATGAACCATCTGCTGCGCCAGCACGCCCCCATCACGGACACGGGCTGGAGCGTCATCGACGACGAGGCCCGCGAGCGCCTCGCTCCCGGCCTGGCGGCGCGCAAGCTCGTCGACTTCTCCGGGCCGCACGGCTGGCAGCACTCGGCCACGAACCTCGGGCGCACGCGCGCGATCGCCGACGCCCCCTTCGACGGCGTGACCGCCGCGCAGCGCCGCGTGCTGCCGGTGGTCGAGCTGCGCGCGCCGTTCTCGCTCTCGCGCGACGAGCTGCTCGACGCCGACCGCGGGGCGGAGGACATCGACCTCGCCGCGCTCGACGCGGCCGCCCAGCGGATCGCGACGGCAGAGAACCGCGCCGTCTTCCACGGCTGGGAGGCGGCCGGCATCACGGGCGTCGCGGAGGCCTCGCCGCACGACGGCAGCCAGCTCGGCGATGACTGCGCGACCTACCCGGGCCATGTCGCCCGGGCGGTCGAGGCGCTGCTGCGCGCCGGCATCGAGGGCCCGTACGGCCTCGCGCTCGGGCCGGAGCCGTACACCCGCGTGCTCGAGACCACCGAGCACGGCGGCTACCCGCTGTTCGACCACCTGCGCAAGATCCTCGGCGGGCCGCTCGTCTGGTCGCCGGGCGTACAGGGGGCGGTCGTGGTGAGCCAGCGCGGCGGCGACTTCGTGCTGGAGTCCGGCGAGGATCTCTCGATCGGGTACGACCGGCACGATGCCGACGCCGTCGATCTCTACCTGGTGGAGAGCCTCACGTTCCGGGTCGTCACCCCGGAGGCGGCGGTCGCGCTGACGCCGTGAGACGTCACCCCCGGGACGGCCGCAGCCGGGTGCGGCTGTAGGTTCCCGGCATGCGGTCCTGCCCGGCGGTCCTCGCGGTGCTGGTGGCGCTGACGGCGCTGACGCCCCCGGAGCGCGCGAGCGCCGCGGGCGTCGCCGCCCCGCGCTACGTGCGGACGATCGCGACCGGCGAGACCGGCTGGTTCTCCTCGCCCGGCCTCGTCGACCTCGACGGGGATCGCCGGCTCGAGATCGTCGCGCCCTTCTACAGCACGTTCGTGTACTCCGCCAAGGGACGCCTCCTGGGCAAGGGCACGGCGACGGGCGGCCGGGTGTACGCCCCCGGCGTGGTCGCCGACCTCGACGGCGACCGCGCGCCGGAGATCGTCGTCGGCGGCAACGACGGGACCGTGGCGGCCTACGGGCTCGGAGGCGGAGGGCTGCGCACCAGGCCCGGCTGGCCGGCCTCGACCTGCAGCGGCGGCCAGTGTCCCGAGACGCGCGGCCTGGCGGCTGCCGACCTCGACGGCGACGGCCGCGTCGAGGTGGTGGCGACCACGACGAACACCTCGCCGACGGGATCGCAGGTGTTCGTGTTCGACGCGTCCGGAGCCCTCTACCGGCCGGCCGGCGCGCCCGCGACGGCCTGGCCGCGGTACAACACGCTCTCCGGCGCGGGCAACGACGCCGCCTTCAACGGCGCCGGCAACCACGGTTACGGCGCCTACGGGGAGAACGTCGGCATCGGCCAGCTCGACGACGACCCGCAGCTCGAGATCGTCGTCACGTTCGACAACCACCAGATCAACGTGTTCAACCACGACGGCACGTCGGTGCTCGCCTCGCCGTGGTACACGAACCGGCAGAGCGACCACGCCGGGGCACGCCTCGGCTGGGGTCAGTTCATCCGCTGGCTGCGCCCCGGGGTGGAGGACGCTCACTATCACCGCCACGCCGGCCCGTGGCCCGACGTGCGCACGACCCCGTGGCTGCAGTGGACGGCCTCGCCGCCGTCCGTCGCCGACCTCGACCGCGACGGGCGCAACGAGGTGATCGGCCTGCCCAACGTGGAGATGAAGGAGCCGTACGAGACCCAGGCCTACGCGTTCATGGTGCTCGACGGCGCGCAGCGGGGCGGCGCGCGCTCGGCGCGGAGGCACAAGGGCTTCCGGAAGCTGCCGCTGACCCGCAAGCCGGCCGTGCGCCCCGACGGCGACTGGTACCCGCCGAGCGGCATCCCGGCGCCCACCGTGGTCGACATCCGCGGCGACCGCCGGCCGGAGATCGTCGCGTCGGTCCCCGACGGCTTCGTCCATGCGGTCGGACCGACGGGCAAGCGGCTGTGGCGCTACGACTACGCCCGCGGCGCCCCGAAGACGTTCGCGTCGGAGGTCGTCGCCGCCGACCTGAACCGCGACGGCCGCCCGGAGCTCGTCTTCGGGACGTACGGGGCGGCGCCGCGGTCGGGCCGGCTCGTCGTGCTCTCCGCCTCGGGCAGGCGGCTCCACGACATCCGCCTCCGCCACCAGGGCGCCGACGGCAACGGCATCGGCGTCCCGGCGGCGCCCTCGATCGGCGACCTCGACCGGGACGGGCGGCTCGAGATCGTGCTCACGACGTTCGACCACGGCATCGACGTGTACCGGGTCCCGCGCTCCGCCACGAACAGCCTGCCGTGGCCGACCGGCCGCGGCAACCTGCTGCGCAACGGCGCCGGGTGACCGCGGCCCCGCGCCGCGGCTACGACTCGCTGACCCGGCGCGGGCAGATCGGGCGGCTGCGGCGCCTCGGCCGGGCCGCGCTGGGCGCCTACGGGCTGGAGGGCGCGCGGATGACGCCGCTGCGGCACGAGCACAACACGACGTTCCGGGTGGACGCGCGCGGCGGGCCGTACGTGCTGCGCATCAACCGGCCGGGCGTCCACACGCCGGAGACGGTCGGCTCGGAGATGGCCTGGCTCCGGGCGATCCGCGACGAGACCGACCTGTCAGTGCCCGAGCCGGTCGCGGCCCGCGACGGGTCGCTCGTCGTGGCGGCGCGCGACGCGGGGGTCCCGGACCCGCGCGTCTGCGTCCTGCTGCGGCGCCTCGACGGCCGGTTCGTCGACAAGCGGCTCACGCCGGCGCACCTGCGCCAGGTCGCCCGGCTCCAGGCGGGCCTGCACGAGCACGCCGGCGGCTGGACGCCCCCGCAGGGATTCGTGCGGCCGCGGCTCGACATGCTGACGTCGGCGGAGAAGGCGGGCGGCGTCGGCCTGGAGACGGCGCGCCGGCGGGCCGACCACCCGTCGCGCGAGGATGCCGATCGGAGCCTGCAGCTCATCGCCGAGCTGACCTCTCCCGCGGGCGCCGCGGTCTGCGCCGAGGCGCTGGACGTGGTCTGGGCGACGACGCGCGAGCTCTCCGCCGAGACGGACGGAACCGGCCTGATCCATGGCGACCTGCACCAGGAGAACTACCTGTTCGAGCGCGGGATCGCACGGGCGATCGACTTCGACGACTGCGGCTGGGGCTTCAGGCTCTACGACCTCGCCGTGACGCTGTCAGAGCTGGAGGGCCGCCCGCGCTACGACGGGCTCCGCGCCGCCCTGCTCGACGAGTACGCCGGCCGGCGCTCGCTTCCGCCGCGCGCGGACGTCCACCTGGAGGCGTTCGCGATCCTGCGCCGGATGCAGCTGCTCATGTGGGGGCTCGAGTCGCGCCGGCACGCCGCGTTCCGGGACGGCTGGCGGGCGTGGGCCCGCGAGGACCTGCGCGGGCTCGCGGCCGCGCTCGAGGCCCGGCGGTGAAGCGGTCGCCGGGTCAGGGGCGGTCGTACGGCTGCCCGGCGGTGCTGCGCCGCAGGTCGGCCTCGGCGAGGTACTCCTGCTCGGCCTCGGCCGCCGTCGGCTTGCGCACGGTCCAGTAGATCAGCGCCCCGATGAACGGCAGGATGACGATCAGCGCGATCCACCCCACCGTGGTCATGGCGGAGTAGTGCTGGCGGAAGATGTCGGCGATCGTGAGCACCCACACGACGGCGAGCAGGCATGCGACGATGATCCACAGCACGGTCATGACGGTTCCCTTCGAGGGTGCGGGCCCCAATCCTCCTGCGCGGCGCGGCCGTGGGCAATGGCGCTCACCGGTGTGTGAGCGAGGGTGTGCGCACCCTCGTGCTCAGCCGGCCGGCGCCGGAGGCGCAGACGTGACGGCTGGATCCTCAGATCCGGCTTCCACGGGCTCGAGCGGGACGGCCTTCCAGATGCCCTTCGTGCGGTGCGCCAGGCCGGCGCTGTCGAGCTTGCGGAGCGTCTCCCGGAGCTCGGCCTCGGGGATGTCGAGCTCCGCGATCAGATCCTTCGCGGACCGGCCCTCTGGCACCTTGGCGAGCCCCTCGTACACGATGCGCCGCTGGCGCGGCTGGACGTTGAGGGCGGCGGAATCAGCTCGTGGAGCCATATGGTGCGTCCTTTCTCGTTGCGACGCACGCTACCAGTCGGGTCGGTGACCCGGTCCAGGTCTAGGGAGTGATCGCGGGCATCACGCGCGCCTCGTTGCCGCGATCCACAGGCGCGTCGAACCGGCGGCCGCCGGTGAACTGCTGGGCGTAGTACGGATCCTTGAGGCTGGAGATCCGGACCTTGAGGCCCGTGCGCGGCGCCTCGATGAACCGGTCGCCGCCGAGCGACATGCCCACATGGTGCACGTAGCCCGACGCGTCGCGGAAGAACACGAGGTCGCCGGGGAGGAGGTGCTTGCGGCCGACCTTGGTCGCCCCCGAGGCGAGGATCTGCTGGTCGGTCACGCGCGGGATCTGGATCCCCGCCTTGGCGTAGGCCCACTGCACGAGGCCGGAGCAGTCGAACCCGGTCTCGGGCGACTCGCCGCCCCACTGGTAGGGCGTCCCGAGGTACTTGCGGGCCTCCGCGAGCGCCTCACGTGCGCGCGGGCCGGCGCGCGGCGTCGAGCCCGTGCCCTCGTCGATGAGGGCGTCCGTGCCGTCGCCGTCGGGGAACGCGCGCTTCAGGAGGCGCTGTGCGTCGTCGAGCTGTAGCTGGTAGCGGCCGCGGTACTGCGCCGCCGGCCGCTCGACGTCGGCGATCCACTCGCCGTAGTGGCTCGGATCGGTGGACTGGCCGCGCGCGACCCGCTGCTTCTTGACCTGCTCGGCGTGGTCGAGGAACCAGTCGAGCTGCTTCTTCGGGTTCTCCGGGTAGCCCGCGTAATCGCCGGAGTTCCAGACCCCGACCCGCATCTGGAAGAACCCGACCGAGTCGGCGTCGCCGCCCGGCAGGTTCTTCATGCCCGACTCGACGAGCGACGCCATGACCGGCAGCTCCGGCGGGAGCCCGCGCTTCTGCGCTTCGTGGCCCATCCATGCCCCGATCTTCGCCTGCGAGGCCGAATCGCCGGGGTAGCTGTCCGGGACGGGACCGAGGTCGACGTCGTCGTCGGAGTCGTCGCCGTCGCCCGAGCCGCCGTCGGAGTTGTCCGAGTCGTCGGAGTTGTCCGAGTCGTCGGAGTTGTCCGAGTCGTCGGAGTCGTCGGAGTCGTCGGAGTCGCTCGAATCGCTGGAGTCGCTGGAGTCGCCCGAGTCGTCGTCGGCGGCGTTCTCGTCGTCGGAGAGGTCGTCGGCGTCTGGGCCGACCTCGTCGGGCTCCTCCTCGTCGGGCTCGTCCTCGTCGGGCTCGTCGTCGTCTGGCTCGTCGTCGTCCGGCTCGTCCTCGTCTGGCTCGTCCTCGTCTCCGCCGTCGCTGCCGGGCCCGTCGGTCTCCTGGTCGTCGCTGGCCGGCGTGTCGGTCTCCGGGGGGTCGGCGAGGTCGTCGGGGGCGACCGGCGACGAAGGCGCGGCCTGGTCGGCCGGTGCCGCGGGGGCCGCGGGGGCGCGGGCGGCGCGGGGGCCGCCTGGCCGGCCGGCGCCGGGGGCGCCGCGGAGGCCGCGGATGCCGCGGGCGCCTGGGGCGGGGTCGCGGCCGCTGCGTCCTCGGCTCCGAGGTGCGGGAGGACGTGCTCGGAGAGCTCGAACAGGCCGACGCCCTCGGCGGCTGCGGCGAGCATCATCCCCGCGACGCTGGAGCGCGACTCGCGCAGCTCGAGCGTCTGAAACGGCCGTTCTGCGCCGGCGAGGTCGTCGGCCAGCTCCCCGAAGCCGGCCTCGCGCGCGGCGCTCGCGGGGTCGGTGCGGAAGCGCGCGCGGAAGCCGGGGTCGTCGAGCAGCCGCTGGAGTAGGCGGGCGTCTTCGCGGGCGCTCACCGCGGCTCGACTAGCGGACTCCGTCGTGGATGATGCCCCTCAGCTGCTCAGCCGCCGGCGGCTCGCGCTGCACGTCCCAGTCGACCACGCCCGTGCCGCTCTGCTGCACCTTGCCCCGGCTCGGGAGCTGCGACCAGAAGACGCCGCGGATCCACGGCATCCGCTGCAGCATGGTCCGCAGGTCGCCCAGCCAGGCGACGGCGCCCTGCGCCTCGGTGTTGGTCTCGGCGAGCACGATCGGCTTGCCGTACAGCCGCCGGAGCTCACGCAGCCGCGGAGCGAACTCGCCGACCGGGTAGTCCTTGTTGCCGCCGAAGTCGATCATCGTCGTCCCGACGAGGTCGACGGACCGGCGCCCGGGCCAGTACCGGTGCATCGTCGCGCGCCACACGGCCGCGGGCTCGTAGAGGTTCGCGTTGACCGACCAGACGAAGCGCACGTTGCGCGCTCCGGCGATGTGGAACAGCCGCACGATCCGCTTCCAGGCCCAGCGGTACGCCGTCGGGTCATGGCTCCACGGGTACCAGTAGCCGTTCATCTCGTGCGCGTACCGGAGGTACACGGTGCCGGGGAACCGGGCGAGCTCGCGGGCGAACCGCGTGATGTAGCGGTCCTGCACGCCGCGCGCGATGTCCACGTTGCGGTAGCCCGGCTGCGGCTGCGCCTGCGCGCCGACGCCGAGCGCGCTCGGCACCGGCTTCCAGGGCTCCCAGGAGACCATCAGCCGCCGGATGCCCTTGCGGCGGCTCTCCTGCGCGTAGCCGGCGATCGAGCGCCCGCTGGAGAACGCCTCGAACTTCGCGACCGCCTGCGGCGCTCCCCCCACCGCGTCGGCCCACTCGTCGACGTGCCAGGGATCGACGTAGACGCCGAACACCCGGCGCGGATGCTCGGCCGGCGCGAACGGGAGGTCCTGCACGGTCGCCTGCGCCGCCTGCGCTGCGTCCGCGGCGCTCGAAGGCCTGCTTGGCGGGCAGCGCGAGGAGGGCGAGGATGACGAGCGTCGCGCCGCCCGTCATCACGTGGAGGGCGAGTTGTCGCATGGATCGGTCGATCCGCGCGCCGGGCGCGGCACCTGCCGCGCCCGGCCGCACGGGTCAATCCCGGCTAGCCGCGAACCTTCATCGAGAGCTTGACCGGGGCCGAACGCGTGCCGTTCGCGTCGATTGCCACGACGCGCACGCGGTAGCGGCCCGCCCGGAGCGCGTGTCCACCGGTGCGGGCGGGGAGGCGCATCGACACGATGCTGCCCTTGGCCGCCTGCGACAGCGTGCGGATGCGGTGCCCACTCGGGCGGCGCGTGAGCACGACGCGCAGCTTGCTCGGCGTGGCGAGCGAGACCCTGAGCACCGCGCGCTTGCCGCGCCGGACGGTCGAGTGGACCAGCCGGGCACGGCGGATCAGCCGGGAGTTCCGCGCCGCCGGGGCGGTGGCGGAGGGGAACGGGCTGAACGTCAGGGGAGCCACGCCGGTCGGCAGCGTCGAGGCCGGCGGCGGGGCGGCCGGCCCCTCGGTCGCGAGCGCGGGCGCCGCGGCCAGGGCCGACGCCGCCGCGGTCGCGACAAGCAGAGCGGGCAAGCGATGTGGAAGGGTGCGGGCCATCTGGCCTCCTGCGGGATCGTTTGGGAAGTGCGGCCGCGACGCGGCCGCTGCCGATGGTCGGCGCCCCGGGCCGCACCCGCAAGACGACCTCGCGATTGGTGGAGCGGCGGAACCGATCACGCACCGCGGCGGCAGCGCGCGCTGCCGGGGCAGCTGCCGACGAGGCGGACGTACGGGATGCCCTGCCGCCAGTTCAGGACGATCGCGACCGAGGCCGCGTTGTTCGCGTAGTCGGTCTCGTGGATCCGGCGGTCGCCGTTCACGCGGTGGACCAGGACGTAGCGGCCGTCGGCGAGCCCGGTCAGCGGGAGATACTGGCCCTCGAGGTTGGCCGCGTAGTCGTCGCCGTAGCCGACCGAGATCCCCTCCCGGATGCCGAGCAGCTGGGTCTGGTCGAGCCCGCAGCGGCTACGGAACGACGGATGGGAGGCGCGGTGGCGAAGCGGACGGCCGACGACCGCGTACCGGTCGCCGAGGCAGAACCCCGTCTTGCGGTCGCCCACGAGCGGCGACCGCGCTCCCCGGCCGGCGCAGCTCGTAGCGCTCGAATCGGAGCAGGTGCCAGTGGCGGTGATCGGGGGAGACGACGTACTGCAGCCGGCCGACGCCGCGCACCTGCTGGCGCGGTCCGTCCTCATGCTCCACCACCTGGTCGGCCACCATCGTGCCGGTGCCGGTGTCCGGCCGGTGGCCGTCGATCGTCAGCGGGCCGTCCCCGACGTTGCGCACGGCGGAGCGGAACCCGAGCCGGTACTCGGGCTGCTCCGGTGAGCCGGCGCGGACCACCTCGAGCCCGCTGGGCACCTCCTGGTCGAGGTCCGGGAGCCTGGGCTTGCCGGCGCTGCCCGCGCCCGCGGACGTGGCCACGAGCGCTGCCGCGGCCGCGATGAGCATCGCGGCGAGGAGCGCAGGGAGCAGGCGGAGGAGCACGCCTGCCGAGGGTACGTGCTCGCGCGCGTGGTGGGAACCCGGGCAGGTGCCCAGGGGGCCTGCGGGTTCCCTGGAGTCCGGCGCGCCCTCCAGTCGTGGCGCGGTGCGCCCGGCGTGCGCCGGGCGGCACGTAGCTTCGCTGCACGGTCCGTCGTGGGCCTACCGCTTCTCCGCATCCGACTCGAAAGGGAGAAATGTTCAAACGTGTGATTGTGGGTTCGGTGGTCGCCGCCGGGCTCGTGGCCGCGGCGCCGGCCGGCGCGGCCGGTCCGACGACGGCGCAGATGTCCGGCGTCGACGCGCCGCCGCCGCTGCCGTCGCTGGTGCAGACCCGGCTGACGCGCGTGGAGAACGCGCTCGAGACGCTGACCGAGGACGTCAACGAGGTCGACGGCGTGCACGGCACGAAGACCGCCAAGGTCGTCCGGCGCCAGCTGGCCGCCGCCTGGCGCGGAGCCAAGTACTACATCACCCATGCGCCGGCGCCCCCGGCGGAGGACGCCCGGACGCGCTCCGCACGCGACGGCGTGCGCGTGCGTGATCTCGCGCCGAAGGTGCGCGCGAAGATCAGCCAGGACGACGATGCCCCGGTGATCGCCGATCCCGTCACGACCGCGATGGCCGTGTTCGACGAGTTCCACAACGTCTCGAGCACCGCGATCGAGCTGACCGACGGCGCTCGCGTGCCGGTCCTCGACGCGCTGAGCAGGACGCTGTTCCTGACGCTCGACCGCCGCGACAAGGCGATCGCCGACGTGAAGCTGCTCGCGCCGCCGGTGCCGCCGGAGGCCGAGGATGCCAGCGTCCACGCCAAGGCCGCGCAGGATGACGACGCGGTCACGTTCGACGTCACGATGCCGGGGCTGATCCTCTTCCTCGACGACGAGATCCAGCACATCGACGGTCTCACGACCGATGCGACCGACCTGCGCCCCGGCGGCACCCGGATCCTGGGGAAGGGCCGTGCGCAGATCGCCGCGACCGAGGCCACCATCAACGCGGCCTGGCCCCCTGCGACCGAGGACTAGGACCCTCGCGCTCGTAGCGCTCGTGGCGCTGGCCTGGCTGGCGGGGTGCGCGGATGACGGAGCCCCGCCCGCCCCGCCCGCCCCGCCGGCCGCGCCGGCCGGTGCCGCTCCGGCGGCAGCTCCGGCGCCATCGGCGCAACCGGCGCAGCCCGCGCAGCCCGCGAACCTCGACGAGCCGCAGTTCTGGGGGCTCGTCGAGGACGCGCGGCGCGACGCCGGCGGCGACACCGAGCGGCAGTCGGAGCTCCTCGCGACCCGGCTCGAGCAGCTCCCGCCGCAGCAGATCGCCGACTTCGGCGCGATCCGCCACCGGCTCGACGAGCGTGCGTACACCTGGGAGATCTGGGGTGCGGCGTACGTGATCGACGACGGCTGCTCGGACGACTGCTTCCGCGACTTCCGCGCGTACCTCATCTCGCTCGGCCGCGGGCCGTACGAGGCGGCGCTGAAGAACCCGGACTCGCTCGCGCCCGTGGTCCAGGACGCCGAGACCGGCGACTGGGAGAACGCGGACGACGTGGCGCCCGAGGCGTACTCGGACGCGACCGGCGAGGACATCCCCTCCGGCGACAGCGACCTCTCGGGGACGCCGCGCGGGCGGGAGTGGGATGACGAGCAGCAGGACGAGCTGGTCGCGCGCTATCCCGCTCTGGCCGCTCGGTTCCGCTGAGCCGATGCCCGTGGCGCGGACCGTCGTCGACCGGTACGAGATCCGCGAGGAGATCGGTCGCGGCGGGACCGCGACCGTCTACCTCGCGTGCCAGACCGACCTCCGCCGGCTCGTCGCCCTCAAGGAGCTCAGCGCGTTCTCGGCGGCCGACCCCGCGTTCGCGCGGCGGTTCGTGCGCGAGTCCCAGGTGTCGGCCTCGCTCAGCCATCCGGCCCTCGTCACCGTCCACGATTACTTCGAGGCGGACGGCTCTCCGTTCATCGCCATGGAGTACCTGCCGAACGGCTCGCTCCGGTCGCGCATCGGGGAGCTCTCGCTCGGGCGGATCGCGGGCGTGCTCGAGGCGATGCTGGGCGGTCTCGCGCACGCGCACGCGCACGAGGTCGTGCACCGCGACCTCAAGCCCGAGAACGTGCTGGTGACCGCAGAGGGCGGCGTGAAGATCGCCGACTTCGGCATCGCGAAGGCGCTCGACTCGCTCGAGACCGCGCTGACCGTGACCGGCACGACGATCGGCACGCCGGCCTACATGGCGCCCGAGCAGGCGATGGCGGGCGACATCGGCCCGTGGACCGACCTCTACTCGGTCGGCGTGATGGCGTTCGAGATGGTCGCGGGCAAGCCGCCGTTCGGCGACGCCGAGCCGGTCGCGATCCTCCTGCGCCACGTCAAGGAGACGCCGCCGGCGCTGACGCAGGTCGCGCCGGGGACCACGCAGGCCGTGTCCGACTGGGTCGCGCGCCTGCTCGAGAAGGCGCCCGAGGACCGGCCGGGCTCGGCGCGCGAGGCGTGGGAGGCGCTCGAGGAGATCGTGCTCGACACGCTCGGACCGCGCTGGCGGCGCACGGCGGCGCTCCCCCCTCCGGGAGCGACGCAGCCGCAATCGGCCGGCGCGCCGACGCCGCCGACGCGCCGGATGACCACGGGGGCCATGATCGCGCCGACCGAGGATCCGCGACTCGCGGTGACCGTGCCGCCGCGCCGAGCGGTCGCGGCCCCGGCGGCGGCCGCCGGTGCCGCCGCGGGCGTCGGCGCCGCGGCGGGCGCCGGTGCCGCGGTGGCCGCCGGCACCCGGCGCAAGCGCCCGCGCTGGCAGTTCGCGGCCGCCGTGATCGTGCTGGGCTGGGCCATAGCGGCGCTGCTGATGTCCACATTGGGGGGCTCGCACGCGCCGCCGCCGCAGAACGTCCAGCCGGCCGCGACGACCGCGCCGCCCGCCGCCGCCACGGGCGATGGCGCGCCGGCCGGCACGCCGGCGGCCACCTCGACGCCGCCCCCGGCGGCCCCGGCGGCCCCGACCGCTGACCGCCACCCCGACGCCTCGCCCCGCGCCGGCGGGTGACAGCGGCGTCGGCGACTCGCGCTCGGACGACCCGAGCGACGACGAGCCCGACGGGGGTGAGCCGTGAGCGCGGTCGCCACGGCGCCGGCGGCGGCGCGCGAGGAGCCGGCCGCGCGCGTCTCGCTCTGGCGCATCCCGCGGTCGCGCTCCCTGCTCCTGCTGAGCGTCGTGGGCGCCGTGATCGGCGTGGTCGCGCTCGCCGCGCGCCTCTACACCGACGCGCTCTGGTATGCGGAGATCGACCAGGTCGAGGTCTTCTGGAAGACGCTGACCTGGAAGGTGCTGACCATTGCGGTCGTCGGCCTGGGCACGGCGACGTTCCTCCTGCTGAACCTGACGGCGGTCGAGCGCGCCATGTCCCGGGTCGCGCCGGTCGACGACGACGGGAGCGTGGCCGCCCACCTGTGGAGGAACCGGAGGCTGCTCAAGCCCGGCGTGGCGGTCGCTATCCGGCTTCCTCGCGCTCGAGCTCCGTCCCAGCGATGCGTGGCAGCTGCTGCTCGTGTGGACACAGCGCAGCGGGTTCGGCGTCGACGACCCGCTGTTCCACCGCGACGTCGGGTACTTCGTGTTCTCGCTGCCGCTCTACGACGAGATCAGCCGCTGGCTGCTCGAGACGGTGGCGATGGCAGGCGTCGCGAGCGTTGCCGCGTATGCCGCCGCCGGAGCGTTCAGGACCGGGCGGCGCCGGGTGGCGATGCGCGCCGCGCGGCGCCACCTGCTGATGCTCGCGGCGGCGGCCTTCGTCCTCCTCGCCTGGCGCTTGCGGCTCGAGCAGTACTCGCTCGCCCTGCCGCACGACGACGTCGTCCCCGGAGCGACGTACACGGACGTGACCGTCCGCCTGCCGGCGATCCGGATCCTGTTCTTCGTCGCCCTGGCGGCCGCCGGCGTGTGCCTGTACGCCTCCTTCGGCCGGGTGCCGGTCGTCGCCGGCGGCGCGATCGCACTGGTCGCGGTGCTCGCGTTCGTGCTGAAGAGCGACCTGCCGGCCGCCGTCCAGCGCTTCACCGTGCAGCCGCAGGCGCTCTCGCGCGAGCGGCCGCACGTCGAGGATGGGATCGAGTTCACCCGGCACGCGTACGGGCTCGACCGCGTCCGCGTCGACCCGCTGGCAGCCGGGTCGGAGCTGTCCGGGCGCGAGATCGCGCAGGCGCGGCAGACCATCGACAACGTCCCGCTCTGGGACGAGGGCGTGGTCCGGCCCGCCATGAACGAGCTGCAGTCGATCGGGCGCTACTACCGGTTCCCGAGCGTGACCGTCGGGCGCTACGTCGTCGGTGGCAAGCCGGCGGTGATGAGCGTCGGCGCGCGTCAGGTCTCGCTGCGGCGGCTGAGCCGCGAGGACCGGAGCTGGGCGACCGACCGGTTCGCCTACACCCACGGCTACGGCGTCGTGGCGGTGCACGCCGGCGACACCGACCGCGGCCGCTACCCGCGCTTCGCCCAGCACGAGTTCCGTTCGCTCGAGAACCCGCTCGGCATCCGCGAGCCGCGCGTCTTCTTCGGCGAGCAGCCGGGCGCGAATCCGCCGTACGTCGTGCTCAACACGAACCGGGCGGAGGTGGACGAGCCGGCCTCCGGCGATCGCACGCCCGAGTACCACTACGACGGCAGCGGCGGCATCCGGATCAAGGATCCCCTGCGGCGCCTCGCGTTCGCCGCTCGCTTCAGGGACCTGGACCTGTTCCTGTCCGAGACCGTCTCGGACCAGTCGCGGATCCTGCTGCACCGCAACGTCCGCGACCGGCTCCGCACGGTGGCGCCGTTCCTGCGCTGGGACGAACAGCCGCAGACCGCGGTCGTCGACGGCCGCGTGCAGTTCCTGTTCGACGGCTATACGAGCAGCGACTCGTACCCGTACTCGGCCCCGGTGGCCCTCGGTCGCGACAGGGTGAACTACCTGCGCGCGGCGGTGCGCGCCACGGTCGACGCGTTCAGCGGCGAAGTGAGCATCTACGCCGAGTCCGACGATCCGATCCTCCGCGCGTGGGAGGCGGTGTACCCGACGCTCTTCCGCCCCTGGTCGGAGATGCCGGCGCAGCTGCGGGCGCACCTGCGGTACCCGGAGCAGCTGTTCGAGGCCCAGGCGGCGGCGTACGAGACGTACCACGCCGACGACGCGACCGCCTTCTGGAACGGCTCGGACGCCTGGACCCAGGCGCTCCAGATCGCCGGACCCGCCGAGCAGGCGGGCGAGATCCACTTCCCCGACCCGCACCAGAAGGTCGACGCCGACGAGGTCGGGGACGCGAAGGTGGCGCCGAGCCGGTGGCGCATGGAGCCCGCGTACGGCCTGGCGCGCCTCCCCGGCGACACGCGCGAGCGCTTCATGGTGACCAGCCCGTTCACCCCGCGAGGCCGCGAGAACCTGGTGGCCTACCTGGCCGGCTCGCTCGACGGCCAGGGGCGCCCTGAGCTCACCCAGCTCAGCCTGCCGCGCGACCGGCTCACGGTCGGTCCGACGCAGGCCACCCGCCGGATCCTGTCGAGCGCGGGCGTGGTGCAGCGGCTGCAGCTGCTCAACCGCGAGTCGCGCGACCTCGGCAAGTCCGGGGTGAGCCGGACGGTGCTCGGCGTCCCGCGGGTCGTGCCGATCGCCGGCACGCTCGTCTTCGTCCAGCCCCTGTTCCTGACGGCGGGCGGCGACGGCGTGCCCCGGCTCCAGCTCGTGACGGTGTACGCCAATGGCCGCGTGGGCTACGGGAGCAACCTCCGCGCCGCGTTGCGCCGCGTGCGGGCCGGCACGTAGACCGGATCAGTTGCGCGGGACGGGGCGGAGCGTCGAGAGGAGCAGCGGCACATGGCGCCGCTCCGCCCACAGGATGTCCACGGCGACGACCCAGAAGACCACCGCGAAGGCCAGCCGGCTGAAGATGCTGGGGAGCAGGAACTGGGCGGTGAACAGCACGAGCATCACCGCCGAGTCGCCGCGGCTGAGCCGCAGCATGATCAGCGACGCCACCGCGTAGAGCGCCACGCCGACCGTGAGGAACAGCTCGATCCGCTCGCGCGCGGGGAGCGGGAGCGGCCCGCCGCCGAGCCCCAGCTGATAGGCGAGCGGCACGGTCCCGAGCGCGAGCGTGTACTGGCTCACGGCTCCGGCCAACAGCACCGCGAGACTCTGGCCGCCGCGGCCGTGGGTCAGCAGCACGAACGCCACGACGAGCTCGGGCGCCTCGGTGGCGATCGGGACGATCCACTGCAGCATCAGGTAGGGCTTGATGCCCACGAGCCCACCGGTCGCGAGCACGGCGTCGCCGAACGGCACCGCGGTCAGGAGGATCACCGACGCCGCGTAGAGCATGAGCCCGCGCGACCCAGCGCTTGCGGTCGCGCTTCGGGAGCCCCTCGATCTGCGCCGCGACGCCGATCGGCGGTGGCGCGTCGCCGCCGATGGTCATGACCCGCCGGAGGTACAGGACGTAGAGCGAGATCAGCACGACCGCGTCGACCGCAGTCAGCTGCCCGCGCGAGATCCCGCGCAGGCTCCACAGGCTGGCGAGCGCGAGGATGGCGAGCTCGAGGCGATGGGGCGACGCGAGCGACAGCCGCCCGATCGGCGCGACGCCCCAGCGGCCGCGCAGCAGGCCGATCATGGCGGGCAGGGCGACGGCGAAGCCGAGCAGCAGGCGGCTGGCCCCGGTCAGGTTCGCCGTCACGTACTCCGCGTGGCCGGTGAACGCGTAGTGGATCTCGACGATGTACTCCGGCAGGATCGCGACGAACGCGACGACCGCGATCACCACGCCGTGGCCGATGTCGACCTGGGCCGCCTCCGTGGCCCAGGCGAGCATGAACGCCGCCGCCACGACGGCCGCGCCGTAGGCGACGACCTGCAGCGGGTACGGAGCCACGCCGCCGCTGAAGCGCACGAGCACGCCGGGGACCGTGAAGGCAGCGGCGAAGGCGACGCGCTGCTGCAACGGCGAGGGATGACTCGGCGGCTGCTCGACTGGGGCCCGGGCGCGCTGCTCAGAGGAGCTCAAGCGCGAGCCCGATCGCGGTCAGGACGAACGCGATCACGATGATCCGCTGGGTCCATGCACTGACCTGCGCTCCGAGCGCGAGCATCGTGAACGTCGGCGTCCGGGCCTCGGGGGCGGCCGCGGGCGGTGGTACCGGCGCGGACTCCCGCGGCGGCGCTGGCGGCGTGTGCTCCCACGCCGGGGCCGGCGGCGCGTACTCCGCGCGTGCGGGGCGCGTACTCCGCGCCGCCGCACGTCGTGAAGGGGGCGGCCGATCCCAGGCCGGTGGGGGATCCGGCGGATCGAGCCAGGAAGGGGGCTCGGGGAACAGCTCGCGGCGCCGCGGCCGCTCGGCCGGCCGCTGCCCGGCGCCGGCGTAGGTCGCCAGGCCGCGCAGCACGTCGACGATGATGTCGAGCCGCGTGGCCGGCAGCCCGGCGTGCTCGACGACCTGCCGGCCGAGCCGCTCGAGCGCCGCGGCGTCCATCATCTTCAACACGGCGGGCTCCTGCGGCCCGGCGGCGGACTCGATCTGGGTGAGCGCCCGGCGCAGGCTGCGCACACCGGCGGGGCTGTACGGGCTGCCGGCCCGGTCGAGCGTCCGGCCGGACTCGGCGGCGGTCAGGAAGTCGGTGCTGAGCGCGCCGAGCTCGCTGCCCTCCGGGCGGGTGTCGACCGTGGCCATCGGGCGCAGTGTGGTCCGCGGCGCAGGCCGACTCAACGTCCCATCGTCGATCGCCTGATCGCCGCTGCGGATCACCGGCGGTGATCGCCCGGCGCGCTCGGCTGAGCGTGAAGCCGTCTTGTGCGGGCGACCGGCGGCCGCTTTGGTTGGCGCATGCTGAGTCAACCAACGTCGGAGCCGGGCGAGCTCGAGATGATCCAGGGAACGCACGCGGTGCTGGACCTGCTCGCGGGCCGCTGGAGCGTCGACGTCGTCTATCTCCTCGCGAACGGCACGCGGCGCTACAGCGAGATCTTCTACGACGTGGGCGAGATCTCGAAGAAGACGCTCACCCAGACGCTGCGGTCGCTCGAGGCCAACGGTCTGGTGACCCGTCAGGCGTACGCGGAGGTGCCGGTCCGGGTCGAGTACTCGCTCTCGCCGCTCGGCTGGAGCATCACGCGGCTGCTCATGACGATGTACGAGTGGTCGGCCGAGCACGCGCCCCAGCAGCGCCGCGCCCAGCTCCGCCTCGCGGCCTGAGCCCCCGGGGGCGCACGATGGCCGCACGGCTCGCCACGCTCGCGGCCCTCGCGATCCTCGCGCTCGCGCAGGCGGCGCCCGCCTCCGCGGCGGAGCCGCGCGTGCGGACCGTGGCGACGGGCCTGGAGATCCCGTGGGAGATCGCGTTCCTGCCCGACGGCCGGGCGCTCGTGACCGAACGGCCCGGCCGCGTGCGGCTGCTCGGCCGCCGCCACCGCCTGCGGACCAGGCCGCTCGCGCGCATCCGGGTGAGCGCCTACGGCGAAGGCGGCCTGCTCGGGCTCGCGGTCGACCCGGCGTTCCGCCGCAACCGCTTCGTCTACCTCTACTTCACGACGGCGCAGGGCATGCGGCTCGAGCGCAGGCGGCTCCGGCGCGGGCGGCTGGCGCATCCCGTCTCGCTCGTCGACGGCATCCAGGCCGGCCTCGTCCACGACTCCGGGCGGATCGCCTTCGGGCCGGACCGCCGCCTCTACGTCACCACCGGGGATGCGGGCGACGGCGCGCTCGCGCAGGATCCCGCCTCGCTGAACGGCAAGCTGCTGGCGCTCGAGCCGGGGCAGTACCGCGGCGGCGGCCACGCGGTCCCGGCGGTGCTCGCGTGCGGCCTGCGCAACTCACAGGGCTTCGCCTGGCAGCCGGGCACCGGCCGGCTGATCGCGAACGACCACGGCCCCACCGGCTTCGACGGGCCGGAGGGCTATGACGAGGTGAACGAGCTGCTGCCCGGGGGCAACTACGGGTGGCCGGACGCGATCGGGGCCGACACCGGCGGCGGTCGCTTCATCGCGCCCGTGCAGGTCTACGTCGCGCCGATCGCGCCCTCGGGCGCGACGTTCGTGACCGACCGCCGATCCCGCTGGTACGGCGACTACCTGCTCGCCGCGCTCCGCGGCACGCAGTTGCGGCGGCTCGTGCTCGACGGCGGCCGGATCGTGCGCGACGTGCCGCTGCTGGCGGGGCGCTTCGGCCGCCTGCGCACGGTCGTCCAGGGTCCGCGCGGCGCGCTCTACGTGCTCACCAGCAACCGCGACGGACGCGGCGAGCCCGTGGCCCGGGACGACCGGATCCTGCGCGTCAGGCCGCCGCGCGCCCGCTGATAGGCGCCCGTTGTCGATTGAGCGCCAGGCGTTGTTGCGCCGCCGGAGCTATGGCCCCAGCCTTGTCTGCATCCCTGGCTCCCAGCTCATGAGGTCGTACCACATGTCCCGACGTGCCCTCCTCGTCCTTCCCGCGCTGCTCGCCGCGCTCGCCCTGCCGGTCGCTCCCGCGCTGGCCGGTGAGGATCCCCCGACCCAACCCGCTCCTGGGACCGACCCCGTGAGCGCCCCGACCGTCGGCACCGCGCGGCTGCGCGCGCAGGACTGCGTCCACCGGAGCCGCGCGACCATCACGGTGACCGGGCAGAACATCGACTCCGTCGTGTTCTTCGTCGACGGCCACCGCATGGACACGGATTCCAACGGCACGTTCACGTTCACGATGAACTGCTCGCACCTGAGCACGGGCGCCCACCGCGCGCGGGCGGCAGTCGCGTTCTCGTCGGGCGCGTCGCCGGCCAGCTCCACGCTGCGGGCGCAGATCACCCGGGCGCGGCAGGCCGCGGCGCAGTTCGCCGGCTGATCCCCAGCCCGTTCGCTCCATCGCACCCCCGGCGCCCGCCGCGATCGCCCCGATCGCGGCGGGCGCTCCCGCTTTCGACCCGAGGAGTTCCCTGCATGTCCCGACGCTCCGTGCTCGTCCTTCCCGCGGTGCTCGCCGCGATCGTGCTGCCCGTCGCGCCCGCGCTCGCCGGCGAGGACGGCGATGACTCGCCGTCCGCCACGCTGCAAGCGACGCAGGGTTGCGTGTCAGGTGACCACGCCAGAGCCGCGGTGACCGGCGTCGGCATCGACCAGGTCGCGTTCTTCCTCGACGGCAACCACGTCACCACGGTGACCCACGCCAACGCGCGCGGGCGCTTCTCGATGACGGTGACGTGTGCTCATCTGCGACTCGGGGCTCACCGCGCCCGTGCGGTCGTGACGTTCGAGGCGGGCGCGAGCCCGGCACGGCAGAGCCTGCGCTTCCAGATCACCCGTTCGCGGCGGGCCGCGCCGCGCTTCGCCGGTTGAGGCCCACGACCCTCGCGCCGGCCGCGCTCGCCGCGATCGTCTCGATCGCGGCGGCCGCGCCCGCGCACGCCCAGTCGCCGCCGCCCGCCGCCCCTGCCCCCGTGCAGCTGTCGGACGAGACGACGTTCACGCGCTCGGCCAACGCCGTGGCCCGCGCGAGCGCGTACGCGGAGCCGTCGCTGGACGCGCACCGCGTGGGACGCCTGCGCCTGCTGACCGAGGACGGCTTCCCCGAGGTCTACGTCCTGCTGGCGCGCCAGGTCGACGCTCAGGGGCAGACCTGGATCCAGCTCAGGCTCCCGCAACGGCCGAACAACGTCACGGGCTGGGTGCGCCGCGACCGGCTGGGTCCGTTCCGGCTCGTGCACACGCAGATCGTCGTGGACCGCAAGGCGCTGCGCGTCACGCTCTACGAGAACGGCAAGCGGCGCTTCCGCGCGCGGGTCGGGATCGGCGCGCCGAGCACGCCGACGCCGCGCGGGTCGTTCTGGATCCGCGAGAAGTTCCACGTCAGCGGCGACCCGCTCTACGGGACGCGCGCGATGGGCACCGCGGCGTACTCCACCACGCTGACCGACTGGCCCGGCGGCGGCGTCGTCGGCTTGCACGGGACGAGCCAGCCGGGCCTCATCCCCGGCCGGCCCTCGCACGGCTGCATCCGGCTGCGCAACGCGGACATCGAGCGGCTCTACCGGCTCACGCCGATCGGCACGCCCGTCCGCATCGAGTAGGCGCGGTCCGGGTGACCGCGCCCGCGTACGGCGGACCCGGCGCACGTCAACTGCGGCATTGAGGAAGGGGCTCGGAGGGCGGCGGTGATTCGCGAGAGGCCGCAAACGTCGATTTCGGTGACTAGCCGGCCGCCGTCTCGACGTTCTACGTCGTATGGGAGGAGAACGTCGATCCTGCTCGCCGAACTGCGGTGAACTCGACGTTTTACGCCCACGCCGAACCCTCCCCCTCAATGCCGCAGTTGACGTTCGCCGGCGCCCGCCTGCCCGCTCACGGGGCGAGCACGCACCCGCAGCCGCAGGCCCGTCGGCGGCCGGACGCTCAGACCAGCCGGGCGTCGTGGAGGATGCGCAAGGCCTGAGCGCGCTCGGCGCCGGTCAGCATGACGTCGTAGTGGTCTGCGTCGAGCGTGCGCACCGAGGCGAAGTCCCGCCGTCCGCGGACGCCCTGGAAGAGCAGCGAGACGACCAGGCCGGCGAACGCGCCGTAGGCGAGGCCGTACAGCGCCAGCCAGCCCCAGCCGACCTCGGGCGTGAGCGCCCCCCACCAGTCGAACAGCAGGCCGAAGAAGAGCCCGATCACCCCGCCGGTCGCGGCAGCGCCGGCGACCTCGCGCATGGGGCCGGACCGGCCGGTCACGTCCTCGACGGTCCGCACGCCGTGGCCGACGATCGCCACGTGCTCCACGGGGAAGCGGGCGTCGGCCAGCGCGTCGACGGCGGCGACCGCGTCGGCGTACGAGCTCACGGTCATCAGCGGCCGGCCGTCCGGCGGCGGGGCGGTCTCGGACAGGGCGTCGCCGGCCGGGAAGGGCGGTTGGATCGTCACGATGACCTCCTGCTCGTTGTGGTGGCCGGCGGCGCAGGCTCCGACGCGACGACGAGGACGTGCGGGGGAAACGAGGAGGTTGACGCCATGCCAGAGACGCTGAGGCGTGAGGCCAGACGGGTCAATCCGGCTCCGCGATCGGCCGATACGCCGCGGCGGGAACGGGAGCGGGCGCCGGTGCCGGGCGCTCGCTCCGGCTCGTCCAGCCCTGGTGGAACATCGTCGCGAACGCGGCGATCCGGATCGGGACCATCACGAAGGTGATCTGCAGCACGAACAGCGGCAGCCGCGCGAGGTCGCGCGGGAACCTGCGCACGTGGCCGGCCTGGCGCACGCCGATGCTGGCGAGCATGCCGAGGTAGCCGAGCGGCAACTCGACGGCCATCGGCGCGCCCGTGACGCCCGCGTCGCCGCGCAGCCCATGGGCGATGGCCAGCCCCACCACGGCGTAGAGCGCGAACGGCGTGAGGATGTCGGTCGCGAAGCTCGCGAAGGCCACGGGCCGCCGCCACAGCCAGCGGAGGCTCAGCAGCGTCTCGCGCTGGCTGGACCGGCCCCAGCGGAGCTGCTGGCGCCAGAAGCGCCGCCACTCCGACGGCGCGTCCGTCTCGACCAGCGCGGTCGACTGGTACACGGTGCGCCAGCCGGCGCGCAGCAGCTCGCTCGTCAGCACGCGGTCGTCCCCGACGTGCTGCGCGACGCCGAGGACCGTCTGCGACACCAGCCGCTCGACCGCGGGCTCGAACGCCGTGCGGCGGTACGCGATCGTCCGGCCGGCGAGGCAGCCGACCTGGCCGAACACCGACTGCGCCGGGACCGTGAGGTGGTAGCGGATGTCCTCCATCCAGTTCGCGAGCCGCCGGACCGGATTGGTCGCGGCGTCGAAGATCGCCTGGCGCGGCGTGACCCCGCCGACACGCGGGTCGGCGAACGGGCGCAGCATCTCCTGCAGCGCGTCCGGGGCCCAGACCGTGTCCGAGTCGAGCACGATCACGACGTCCGTCTCCGGATCGCTGGCGCTCAGTCCCGTGTCGATCGCGGCGCGCTTGCCCGACTTGGGGATGCTGAGGACGCGGTCGCAGTACTCCGCCGCCACGCGGGCGACCGCGGGGTCGCCGCCGTCGACGACCGCGATCACCTCCGTCGGCCCGTTCGCGACCACGCTCGCGAGGACGCGGCGGAACAGCGCCTCCGGCTCGTTGTAGACGGGGACGATCACCGAGGTGGCGAGGTCGCCCGGTGACGATGTCGCCGGGCGGTAGCGCCGTGCTGCAAGCGCCTTCGCCGCCCAGAGCGCCCAGACGTACGCGAAGAACACCATGAACAGCGAGGGCGCGCCGCCGCTGCGGGCGGTCTCCCATGCGTCACGGACGAAGCTGAACATCGATCTCCTGGGTCGCGGAGTGGATGGCAAGGTCGTGCCGGCAGAGCCAGCGGCCGCCGAGGCGCACGAGCATCGGGGGCGCCGGCCGCGGCGGGACGGCCGGCTGCGGCCGGGTCCCGTCCGTCGTCGCTCGCGCCCGCGCCGCGGCGTCGCCGCCGCGCGCGGGCGGCGTCATCGGGCAGGGCTGAGCCGGTACTCCAGCACCGCCGCTGCATGGGCCTCACGGTCCAGCGCGGCAAGGTACGCGGTATGCGCGTCGCGCTTGTCGGCGCGCCCCGCCGCCCGCCATGCGGCGAGCGCCAGCGTCGCGTCGGTCTCCGCGAACAGCCACGCGTCGAACAGGTCCGCCGGCCGCAGCTTGCCGAGATCGAATCGGCGGCGCTTCGCACGGCTGGGTGGAGGCGTACTGGTCCGGGTGTCGCTGCTTTCGAAGAGGGCCATCGCTCAGAGACTCCATTAGGCGGTCGGGTACGGACCTCAACAGCACCGCCTGGAGCCGTTTGGGTCAAGCGCGATCCACGCTCATGCGAGAAGGCGGAGTTGTTGCCAGGTCCCACGGGCCGCCCGACGATGGGCCCATGCAACGCAAGCATCCGGAGCTGCTGGCCGTGGCATGGCTCCTCGCAGGGCTGCTGGTGCTCGCCGGGGTCGCGGGAATCCAGCTGCTCCTCGGGCCGGCGTGAGTGCGCGGAGCGCGCGGAGATCGCGCGCTGGGGGCGCGCGCTCGACGCGTTCGACGCCGGGCGCTTCGCAATCGAGGAGCGCACGGTGCTGGCCGTCCACAACGGCGGGCCGGGCGCTGCCGTGGTGGTCAACGACGTCGTCCAGCGTCGCGCAACCGCTCGCGCGGCTGCGGATAGACCAGTCGGGGCCGCGTTCGCGGCTGGTCAGGCTGGGCCGGACGCGCTTCCCGCCGCGGCCCTGATCGCTCAGGCGGCGAGCCGGAGCGCCGGGCGGGCGCCGTTCGCGTCGCGCGCCTCCGGGGCCGGTGCGAACCGCGTCACGGCGCGGAGGAACGCGTCCGTCGCGGGGTTCTCGGCGTCGGGGTGCGTGAGCACCGCGGACTCGAACGCGACGGCGCCGTCCTCGAGCGGGACGTAACGCACGCCCGGGACCGCGTACCGGTCGGTGACGGCGGCGGGCAGGATCGCGGGCCCGGCGCCGGCGGCCACGGCGAGCAGGACGGACTCGACGCGCGGCTCCGGCACCTCGAACAGCGCCGGGGCCACGCCGGCGTCGCGGCAGAGGGAGAGCACCGCGTCGTGGAAGGCGGGGTTGATCGAGCGCGGCATGACGACGAGGCGGGCAGGATCGAGCCGCGCCAGGCTCAGCGCCGGCGCCACCGCCCGCGTGTCGGTCGCGGCGATCGCCGCCACCATGCTCTGGTGGCCGAGCGACGTCACGTGCAGCCCGCCGGTCGCCGCGGGAAGGCCGGCGACGACCAGGTCGAGCTGCCGGTCGCGGACCTCCTGGATCAGCCGCACCGCGGGCCCGGTCTCCATCGAGATCTCCACCCGCGCCGCGGCCCCCGCCAGGCTCTGGAGGGCACGCGGCACGCTGGCGGGGAGGGAGTCGGGGAGGTAGCCGATGCGAAGCCGCGCGCCGGCGCGCTCGCGGGCGTTGCGGGCCGCGAGCTGGGCGGCGTCGGCCTGTGCGAGCACGCGCCGGCCCTCCTCGAGCAGCGCGGCGCCGGCCTCGGTGATCGCGACGCGGCGGTTGGTGCGGTCGAACAGCCGCACGCCGAGCTCGGCCTCGAGCTTGCGGATCTGCTCGCTCACCGCGGGCTGCGCGACGTAGAGCCGCTCGGCGGCGCGGCGGAAGTGCAGCTCCTCTGCGACGGCGACGAAGTACTTGAGCTGGCGTAGCTCCATGACGAGGCTCCTCTGCTCAGCGGGAACGGCTGGGCGTCGTATTGACGAGTTCAGTGATCAGGCGGCGCGTCATGCGCGGGGGAAGTAAGGCTCCGCCGGCGGCCAGCGTGCGCACGGCCGAGGCGAGCTCGCCCGGGTGGCTGTCCTTCGCGAGGACGCCGGTGGCGCCGGCCCGGATCGCCGCGAGGACGCGGTCGTCCGGGTCATATTCGGTCAGCAGCAGGACGGCGACCCGCCCGGCGAGCAGGCGCACGGAGGCGGCGAGCTCGGGCTCGAAGCGGCCCGCGTCGAGCAGGACGACGTCGGGATCCGTCGAGCGGGCCATGCGCGCTCCGTCGCGGCCGCTCGCGGCCTCGCCGACCACGGCGAGGCCGTGATCGTCCTCCAGGAGCCGGCGCAGGCCGGCGCGGGTGATCGCGTGGCTGCCGACGACGAGCACCCGGATGTCGTCGCGGGGAGTCGACCGGCGCAGGCGCCGCCGTGCGAGCTCCATCGAGTGCACGGTTCCGCGCCCCGGGGATCCAGCCCGCGACGCCGGAGGTGTCATGGTCGCGATGAGCTGCTGGGGCATGCAGGGCACTGTCCACCTGGAGCGCTCTCGGCGCCAGACCCACTGGCCGGAGGCGCAAGTCGGGCTGGCCCTACCGTCGGACGCCGGATCCGCTGCGAGGATGGCGCCATGTCGTGGTCCGTCCTCGTCGTCGATGACGACGCCAGCTTCCGGCACCTTGCGACCAGGACCCTGCGGTCCTGGGGCTTTGCCGTCGTGGGAGAGGCGGGCACGCTCGCCGAGGCCGTGGACCGCGCGACCGAGCTGCGGCCCGACGCCGCGCTCGTGGACATCGGCCTGCCCGACGGGGACGGGTTCGAGCTCGCGCAGCGGTTCGCGGCGCTGCCCTGGAGCCTGCGCGTCGTGCTCATCTCCTCGGACTCGGACGCGGCCAACGAGGCGGTCGCCCGCCGCATGGGCGCCGCCGGCTTCGTACCCAAGGACGAGCTCCTCGGCAGCGCCCTGCGCCGCCTCATCGGCGGCGAGTGAGCTGGCCGGGTACGGTAGCTCTCATGTCTGATCCGCTGCGCGTGGTGATCGGTGAGGACGACGTGCTCTTGCGCGAGGGCATGGCCCGGTTGCTGGCCGAAGCCGGATGCGACGTGGTCGCCCAGGCCGGCGACGCGGACGACCTCCTGCGCAAGGCGCTCGCCCACCGGCCCGACGTCGCGGTCGTCGACGTCCAGATGCCGCCGCGGCGCGAGGACGACGGCCTCCTCGCCGCGCTCGAGTTACGCAAGCGCCTGCCGCGGACGGGCGTGCTCGTGCTCTCGCAGTTCTACGAGGAGTCCTACGCGCTCGACCTCATCGGCGACCGTGCCGAAGGCGTCGGCTACCTGCTCAAGGAGCGCGTCGGCGACGTGGCCGCGTTCGTGGACGCGGTCGAGCGCGTCGCGGCGGGCGGCAGCGCGCTCGATCCGCAGGTCGTCGGCCGGATGCTCGGGCGGCGCCGCAGCGGCGGCCCGCTCGACGACCTCACGCCGCGCGAGCGCGACGTGCTCGCGGCGATGGCCGAGGGCAAGTCCAACCTCGGGATCGCGGAGGCGCTGGTGGTCAGCGAGGCCGCGGTCGAGAAGCACGTCACCGGGATCTTCCAGAAGCTAGGCATCGGCCCCACGACCACCGAGCATCGCCGGGTCCTGGCCGTGCTGACGTACATGCGCGACGCGCACGGCTGAGTCCTCGAGCGGGATCGAGGCGGTGATGGCCGTGCCGCCCCCGGGCGGGCTGTCCACGGTCAGCTGTCCCTCGAGCGCCGCGAGGCGGTCCTCCATCCCGAGCAGCCCGCTCCCGCCCGGCACCGCCCCGCCGACGCCGTCGTCGCGCACCTCCACCGCGATCCGCCCGTCGTGCGCGGCGATCGTGACCCACGCCCGCCGGGCGTCCGCGTGCTTGGCCACGTTGGTGAGCGCCTCGGCGACGACGAAGTAGGCGGTCGCCTCCGCCGGCGGCGGGGAACCGGACCGCCGGGACGTCCATGGCGACCGGGATCGGCATGCGCGAGGCGAGCGAGTCAACGCCCGCCCGCAGCCCGCCGCGGGCGAGCACCGCGGGCAGGATGCCGTGTGCCAGCTCGCGCAGCTCGTCGGTCGCGTGCTGCGCCTGTTCGAGCGCCTCGTCGACGAGCGCGCGAGCGGGCTCGTTCCCGTCGCCCAGCCGCCCGCGCGCGAGCTTGAGCGTGATGACGGTGTGGACGAGCCGCTGCTGGGCCCCGTCGTGGAGATCGCGGATCAGCCGGCGGCGCTCACGGTCGGCCGCCTCCAGGACCCGGGCGCGGGAGGCGCGCACCTCGCGCAGCCGGACGCGCTCGGACTCGCGCGCCCGCAGCTCCTCCTCCAGCCGCAGCCGGTGCTCGGCCTCGTCGGCCCGCTGGCGCGCGCGGTCTGCGATCACGCTCGCGACGAGCGCGGTGAGGAGCAGCACGCCGATGGCGACGACGTCCTCCCCGTCGTCCGCCAGCAGCTGGCCGGTCGGCTGCGTGTGGAAGTAGTCGAGCGCGAGCGCGCTCGCGACCGACGTGACGATGCCGAGCCAGAGGCCCCAGCGGGTGGTGACGAGCAGCACGCCGAGGACGTACAGGACGCCGCTCGACACGCCGGGGTCCAGCTTCGAGATCGGATACAGCAACGCCGTGACCGCCGCGACGACGGCGGCGGCCACGACCAAGCCGGCGATCGTCGAGCCGCGAGACCGCGCCGCAGAGCCGGGACCGCCCATCCCGCGCGATTCTCCGGCTTCGCCGAGGCTCGCCTCAATCGGAACCGGTTATCGCGTGCTGCGAAGCTCCGATCAGGACTCGGATGCCAGCGCCTTCGCCTTGAGCGTGTCGAACTCGGCCTGGTCGATCGCCCCGCTGTCGAGCAGTTGCTTCGCCTTCTCGATCTCGGCCGCCGCTCCGCCGCCGTTCTTGGCGACGGTCTTGACGTACTGGTCGAACTCGGCCTGCTGGGCCTGGGCCTGCTTGATGTTGCGGTCCGCCATCCCCTCGTGGTTGGCGATGAGGTAGACCAGCACGCCGAGGAACGGGATGATGATGAGGAACACGATCCACGCCGCCTTGGCCCAGCCGGAGATGTCCCGCCGCCGGAAGACGTCCATCAGGATGGTGATCACCATCCAGATCCAGATCACCCACGCGAAGAAGATGAGGATCGTCCAGAATATGTCCAGGAACGGGTAGTCCGCTGCGAAGACCTTCACACTGGCTCCTCTCGAAACGACGGTCGGTACGACGGCGACATCGTCTCCGCGCCACGGTCGCCGGACAAGGATGCGCCCACGTCCATCGGGGGCGTGCCTGCCACCCGCGCACGCGCGCGCGGCGCGGCGCGATGGTGCGCGCACGAGGGCCGAGACGCATGCGCGCCCTGTTGGCACCGGGGGCCGGCGCGGGGACGCTGGCATGGGCATGAGCGCGCCACGACCCGACGACCAGGGAGAGGAGCCGTCCCGCACACGCGACGTCGTGCTCGGGATGGCGGTCCGCGGCGCGCAGGCCGGAATGGCCGCCGGGCAGATCGCGCTGCTCCCGGTCAAGGCGGCGGCGCGGGCGCCCGTGGTCGGGCCGCCGCTGCGCCGGGTCGGTGACGATCTCGCGCACCAGGGCGTTCTGGCGCGCGCCCGCGCGCGCGCGACCGCGGAGGCGATCGCCGAGGAGGTGCTGCGGTCGCCGGAGCTCGAGCGCGCCGCCGATGGCCTCATGGCCGGGAGGCTGACCGACGCGGTCGGCCGCTCGCTCGCCGAGCACCGCGTGGTGGAGCGCGTCGCCGTCCAGATCCTGGCCATCGCCGACGTCGATCGCGTCGTCGCCGCGGTGCTGGAGAGCGAGCTGACCGAGCGGGCGCTGGACCGCGCCCTCGCGAGCCCCGGCCTCGAGCGCCTCGTGGTGCAGGTGCTGGAGAGCCGGCTGGTGGACGAGCTCACCGAGCGGGTCCTGCGCAGCCCCGAGATCGATCGGATCGTCGAGTACGTCGCCACGAGCCCGCAGGTGCTCGACGCGGTCAGCCGGCAGACCCAGTCGCTGGCGGATGAGATGGTCGGGAACGTGCGCCGCCGCAGCCAGCGGGCGGACGACGTCGCCGAGCGCACCGTCCGCGGCTGGCTGCGGCGCCCGCGCCCGGACCCGTCATGACCGATCCGGAGGTGCCGTACGCGGGCGTCGCGACGCGCGCCGTCGCGCTCACGATCGACGCGGCGATCGCCCAGGCGATCGTGTTCACCATCGGCGCCGTCGTCGCGCTCATCGGCTCGCTCGTCTCCAACGGCCAACTCGACACGGCCGGGAAGGTGCTGGCGGGCGTCGCGTGGTTCGTGGTGGTCGGCACGTACTTCGTGGTCTTCTGGACGACCGCGGGCCAGACCCCGGGCATGCGGGTGATGGGCGTGCGGCTCACGACGTACGACGGCAGCTTGCCGGGCGTGAAGCGCTCGCTGGTGCGGCTCGTCGGGCTGGGCCTCGCCATCATTCCGCTGTTCCTCGGCTTCGTGCCCGCGCTCGTAGACGCGCGCCGGCGGGCGCTGCAGGACTTCCTCGCGCGGACCGTCGTGCTCTACGCCGACAGCGACCTTCCTCCGCTGCCGGAGCCCGCGGCAGTGCGCGCGGCACGGGATGTCCAGTCGTCGGCGTGAGCCGGCGGGCGCTCGAGCGGTTCGACGGCTGGCAGCGGCGGCACGCCGCGGTCGGGTTCCCGCTGGCGGTGCTGCGCAAGTTCCTCGACGACCGGGCGTCCAGCCTGGCGGCGCTGATCGCCTACTACGCGTTCTTCTCGCTGTTCCCGCTCCTGCTGGTGCTCGTCTCCGTGCTGGGGTTCGTCCTCGAGGACGACCCGTCGCTGCAGCAGGACGTGCTCGACTCCGCGCTCGCGCGGATCCCGGTCGTCGGGGCGCAGCTCGACGACCAGGTCCAGCCGCTGACCGGGAGCACGACCGCGCTGGTCGTCGGGCTGGCCGGCGCGCTGTGGGCGGGACTCGGCGTCACGCTCGCGCTCGGACGGGCGTTCGAGGACGTCTGGGACGTCCCGCGGCGCAAGCAGCGGGGCGCGCTGAGCGCGCGGCTGCTCGGCGTCGCCCTCCTCGCGGTGCTCGGCGTGGCGCTCGTGGCCGCGACGGTTCTGGCCGGTGTGGCGGTCGGCGGGCGCATCGGCCCCGGCGCTGAACGGCTCGGCGGGATCGGCGTGGCGCTTGCGAGCAACCTGGTCGTCTTCCTCGCGGTCTTCGCGCTGCTCACCCCGGGTCCCCTGCGGGTCCGCGAGCTGCTCCCGGGCGTGGCGGTCGCCGCGGTGGGCTCGCTCGCGCTGCAGTCGGCGGGAGGGTGGTACGTCGAGCACACGATCGCGAGCTCCTCCGACACCTACGGGACGTTCGCGCTCGTCATCGGCCTGATGTCGTGGTTCTGGCTCGGCGCGCACGTGCTGCTCGTCGCCGCGGAGGTGAACGTCGTGCACGCCCGGCGCCTGTGGCCGCGGTCGCTCGCCGGCGAGCCCGAGCCGACGTGACGTGGTGGTGTCGGCCTCCCCGCCGGAACACCGGACGGCCCCATTGCCGCGGCGTCGGAGCGGACGGAGGATGGCTGCAGCGATCCAGAGAGGACCACGATGACCCAGGCCGCTGTCCGCCCCGTGCTCGACGACGTTCAACTCGCCGAATTCCTCGAGCTCATCCGCGGAGCCGACAGCGTCGAGCTCAAGCTCACCGTGCCGGAGCTCGACCAGCGCTCGGCCGTCACCGCGCTCGGAATGGACCCGATCGACGCGCAGATCCGCCAGGTGTTCTTCTTCGACACGCCCGACCTCGCGCTCAACCAGGCGGGCGTGGTGGTCCGGGCGCGCCGCGTGCAGCGCAAGGGCGACGACTCGGTCGTCAAGCTGCGGCCGGTCGTGCCGGCCGCGATGCCGGGGAAGCTGCGGCGCTCGCCGTCGTTCGGCGTCGAGGTCGACGCGATGCCCGGCGGCTTCGTCTGCTCGGGCTCGCTCAAGCACGTGCTGGACCCCGGCCACGTCAGGGAGCACGTCGGGGGCACCCGGCCGCTGCGCAAGCTGTTCTCCGCTGAGCAGCGGTCGTTCTTCGCCGCCCACGCGCCGGACGGCATCGAGCTCGATGACCTCTCCGTCCTCGGCCCGATCTTCGTGCTCAAGCTCAAGTTCTCGCCCGAGGGTTACGCGCGCAAGCTCGTGGCCGAGATGTGGCTCTACCCGGACGACTCCCGCATCCTCGAGCTCTCCACGAAGTGCCCGCCGGCCGACGCGTTCCTCGCCGCCGCGGAGACCACCTCGTTCCTCAGCGGGCGCGGCATCGACCTCTCGGGCGAGCAGCAGACCAAGACGCGGCGCGCGCTCGAGTACTTCAGCGGTCGGCTGATGGGGTAGCCGGCGGCGACAGCAGCACACGGAAGCAGCTGCGGACCTCGGCGGCGAACCGCCCGGGCTGCTCGAACGCGGCGAAGTGGCCGCCCCTGTCGAGCTCGTTCCAGTAGCGGATGTCGGTGAACCGCCGCTCCGCCCAGCGGCGCGACGGCCGCTGGTTCTCCTTGGGGAAGATCGAGCACCCGGTGGGCACGGAGATGGGCTCGCCGGTGGATCGGGAGATGATCTCGGAGACCTGCCGGATGCTCTCCCAGTACAGGCGCGCCGAGGACGCGCCGGTGCCGGGGAGCCAGTAGAGCATCAGGTTGTCGAGCAGCTCGTCGCGCGACAGGACGTCGTCGAGCCCGTTGTCCCAGTCCGTCCAGGCCCAGAACTTCTCCACGATCCACGCGCAGAGGGCAGCGGGCGAGTCGACGAGCCCGTAGCCGACGGTCTGCGGCCGGGTCGCGTGCATCTCCGAGTACCCGGAGTCCCACTCCCGGGCGTGCTCGAGCGCGTCGAGCGCCGCCCGCTCACGCTCGGTGAGGTCGCCGGACGTCGCCGGGTCCGGCGGCGCGAGCGGCGGGATCAGGTGGATGCCGGCGACGTGCTCTGGGTCCTGCTGCCCGAGGCTCGCCGAGATGCTCGTCCCCCAGTCCGAGCCCACCGCCCCGTATCGCTCGTATCCGAGGCGGCCCATCAGCCGCGCCCACGCCGCCGCGATCCGCTCCACGCCCCACCCGGGCTCGGCCGGCTTGTCGCTGAAGCCGTAGCCGGGCAGCGACGGGCACACGACGTGGAACTCGTCCGACAGCGGCCCGATCACCTTGGTGAACTCGACGATCGACCCCGGCCAGCCGTGGGTGACGACCAGCGGCAGCGCGTCCGGGCGGGGCGACCGGACGTGCACGAAGTGGATGCCGAGCCCGTCGATGCGGGTCCGGAACTGGGGGAGCGCGTTGAGCCGGGCCTCGGTCGCCCGCCAGTCGTACCCGTCGGCCCAGTGGCGGCAGAGCTCCTGCACGTAGGCGAGCGGGACGCCCTGGGACCAGTCGCCGACGGTCTCCCGCTCCGGCCAGCGCGTGCGCCGGAGCCGCTCGCGGAGGTCGCGCAGCTCGGACTCGGGCACCGCGATCCGGAACGGCGTCACCTCGTCGGACATGCGGGGGTCGAGCCGCGTGTGAGTCAGATCCAGTTGCGGTGCTTGAAGCTCAGATACAGGGCCAGGCTCGTCGACGCCATCAGCGCGAGCGCGAACGGGTAGCCCAACAGCCAGTCGAGCTCCGGCATGTGCTCGAAGTTCATGCCGTAGATCGTCCCGACCAGCGTCGGCGCGAAGACGATCGCCGCCCACGCGGAGATCTTCTTGACCTCCTCGTTCTGCGCCATCCCGGTCTCGCTCAGCGCCTTGGTCTCCAGCGTCAGGTTCACGCTCAGGATGTTCTGCAGCAGCTCGCGGAACCCGTCGGCCTGCTCCTGCACGCGCAGCGCGTGGTCCTGCACGTCGCGCAGGTAGCGGCGCTCCTCGTCGTCGACGCCCGGGGCGTTCATCAGGCCGCCGAGGATGTGGACGAGCGGCTGGGTCGCGCGCTGGAACTCGATCACCTCGCGCGTGAGCTCGTAGATGCGGCGCGACACGTCGGGGCTGCCGCCGAAGACCTCGTCCTCGATCTCGTCGATGTCGTTCTCGACGCCGGCCACGACCGGCCCGTAGTCGTCGACGACGCGGTCGAGGATCGCGTGGACGATCGCGACCGGGCCGCGGCTGAGCAGCTCCGGCCGCGCCTCGAGCTTCTCGCGCACGCTGTGCAGGTCGGGCGCCTCGGCGTGCCGGACCGTGATGACGAACTGCGGTCCGGCGAAGACGTGCACCTCGCCGAACTCGACGGTCTCGGTCTCGTCGATGTAGCGCGCGGGGCGCAGGACGAGGAACAGCGTGTCGCCGTAGCGCTCGAGCTTGGGGCGCTGGTGCGCCTTGACGGCGTCCTCGACCGCGAGCTCGTGCAGGTCGAACTCGCGCGCGAGGTTGGCGAACTCCTCCGCGTCGGGACGGTAGAGGCCGATCCAGGCGATGCCGGCGCCGCTGCGGCACGCCGAGTTGAGCTCGGACAGCGTGTCCGGCGCGGGCGTGCGCCGCCCGTGGCGGTAGATCGCGCGATCGACGATCACGCCGCGCACGATACGGCCGGCCGGGGTCGGCCCACAACCCTCGACCACCCTCCCAAAAGGGTCAGACCCCGTTTAGGTTTGCAGGAGCGTCTTGCCGATCGTCGAGCGTGACTCGATCGCCGCATGGGCGTCGGCGGCGCGCTCCAGCGGGAAGCGCTGGCCGATCACCGGCCGCAGCCGCCCGGCCGCGCCCTCGGCCAGCGCGTGGACCGTGTACTCGCGCATCTGCTCGGGCGTCGCCTGCGGTCGCACCAGCGTCACGCCGCGGGCGGCGGCCGCCTCGTCCGGGATCGCCGCCCACTCGCCGCTCGCCAGTCCGAAGCTGATCATGCGGCCGCCGCGGCCGAGCAGCTCGAAGGCCGCCCGGGCGGTGGCGCCGCCGACGCCGTCGAAGACCACGTCGACCGCTCCGGCGGCGCCGGTCCAGCCCGGCTCGCGGTAGTCGATCGCCACGCTCGCGCCGAGCTCGCGGGCGAGCGCGAGCTTCCGCTCGCCGCCCGCGGCGGCGATCACCTCGGCGCCGGCCGCGCGCGCGAGCTGGACGAGCAGCGTCCCGACGCCGCCGGCCGCCGCCTCGACGAGCGCCCGCTCGCCGGGGCGCAGCTCGGCCGCGGCGACGAGCATCGCGGCCGTGCGGCCGTCGGCCAGCAGCGCGACCGCGGCGTCGAGCGCCAATCCGTCCGGCACCTCGAACGGCGCGCCCGCGTCGACCGCGACGCGCTCCGCGTACGCGCCCGAGCCGCCGGTGCTGCTCACCACCCGCTTGCCGACCCAGGCCGGGTCGGCGCCCGGGCCCGCCGAGGTCACCGTGCCGCCCACGCCGTTGCCCGGGATCAGCGGCAGCGTCGCGTCGTGGGGACCGAAGCCGCGCGCGCGGAACTGCGTCTCGACGAACGTGATGTTCGCGAACGCCACGTCGATCAGGACCTGGCCCGGGCCGGGCTCCGGATCCGGCGCGTCGACCGGCTCCAGCACGCCGGGCGGCCCGAACTCGCTCAGCAGCACCGCGCGCATCGTCGTCTTCCTCTCAGTCGGAGCATCTCGCTCCGACCAGGTATACGACCGCCTGCTCCTCGACGCGGCCCGCGACGTCTTCACCGATGTCGAATTCGGAGAACCTGGTTCGTCGTAGTGGTATGAGCCCACATGACCTGACCCCGACGTCCCCCGACGACCGCTCGCGCTGGCTGGCGCTCTACGTGCTGTGCGTCGGGATGCTGATGATCGTGCTCGACGTGACCGTGGTGAACGTCGCGCTGCCGTCGATCCAGGATGATCTCGGCTTCTCGCAGTCGAGCCTTGCCTGGGTGGTGAACGCGTATCTGATCGCGTTCGGCGGCCTGCTGCTGCTCGCCGGGCGGCTCGGCGACCTGATCGGCCGGCGCAGCATCTTCCTCGCCGGCCTGGGCGTGTTCACGGTGGCGTCGCTGCTGTGCGGCGCGGCGCAGAGCGAGGAGATGCTGGTCGGCGCACGGTTCCTGCAGGGGATCGGCGGCGCCATGACGTCGGCCGTGACCCTGGGGATGATCGTGACGATGTTCCCGGAGCCGCGCGAGCAGGCGAAGGCGATCGGGATCTACGCGTTCGTGGCGTCTGCGGGCGGCTCGGTCGGCCTGCTCGCCGGCGGCGTGCTCACGCAGGCGATCAACTGGCACTGGATCTTCTTCATCAACGTCCCCGTCGGGATCGTCACCGCGGCGCTCGCGCTGCGGGTGCTCGGGCGCGACAAGGGCATCGGGCTCGGCGCCGGCACGGACGTCCCCGGCGCGGTCCTCGTCACCAGCGCGCTGATGCTCGGCGTGTACACGATCGTCCAGCCGGCGGCCGAGGACGGCTGGGGCGCGACCGGCACGCTCGTGCTCGGCGCGGTCGCGCTGGCGCTCCTCGCCGCGTTCGTCGCCCGCGAGGCGACCGCCCGCACGCCGCTGATCCCGCTGCGGATCTTCCGCTCCCGCAACGTCACCGGCGCGAACCTGATCCAGGCGCTCGGCACCGCCGGCATGTTCGGCATCTTCTTCGTGGGCTCGCTCTACATGCAGCGAGTGCTGGGCTACTCGGCGCTGGAGATCGGGCTCGCGTTCCTGCCGGTCACGATCGTCATGGGGCTGTTCTCCGTCCGCTTCTCCGAGCCGCTGATCATGCGGTTCGGCGCGCGCCGCACGCTGCTGCCGGGGCTCGCGCTCGTCTTCGCCGGGCTCGTGCTGTTCACGCAGGCGCCGGTCGACGGCGAGTACGTCACCGACATCCTCCCGACGATGCTGCTGCTCGGCGTCGGCGCGGGCGTGTTCTTCCCCGCGCTCATGACGATCGCGATGTCGAGCGCGACGCCGAGCGACGCGGGTCTCGCCTCCGGCCTCGTCAACACGACGGCGCAGGTCGGCGGCGCACTCGGCCTGGCCGTGCTCGCCACGCTCTCGACGTCCCGGAGCGAGGATCTCCTCGCGCGCGGCGAGTCCGCCGCCGAGGCGTTGACGGGCGGCTACCACGTCGCGTTCTGGATCGCCGCCGGGCTCGTGGCGCTCGCGTTCGCGGTCGGCCTGGGAGTCCTGCGCCCGCAGGACTCCCCGGCGCCGCACGCGCACCCTGAGCCGGCCGCCGACGGGGCGGTCGCGTACTCCGAGGCCTAGCCGGAGCGCTCCATCCGGCGCGCGTGCGCCAGGCGGTCCGCGGCCGCCGTGGCGGACTGCTCGAGCGCGCGCAGCCGCGCCGGGCTCGTGGGCGTCGAGCTGCCGCTGCGGACGCGCGCGCGGTACAGCTCGTAGCGGTCGCGGTGGTAGCGCGCCTCGGCCTCGAGCTGCTCCATGTCGGCGTTCGCGGCCATAGGTCCAGTCTAGGCACCGACCCCCCTCGGCGAGGGAGGCCGGTGGTAAGCTCAGTCGTCCCTGGGGCGCACTTGTCGTCGCTCGTTTGGTGCGGTTCCTAGCATCGGGCGCGTAACGCCACCTGATCCTCGAAACCGCGACAGCGAGGAGTCGGGCAGTGCCCGTCCCGCCGTGTCCGCCGGACGCGCCGTACGCGAGCGTCGGGACGAACGCGCGCCGCAGCCTCGCGTTGACGATTGCCGGGACGGTGGTCGTGGTGGTCGCGCTCGCGTTCGCCCTGGCGGGCGACCGGCAGGAGTTCTCCACCGCGCTCGAGTCCGCCCCCGTGCTCGTGCTGCTCGGCGCCGCGGCGCTGCAGATCGTCGCGCTGGTGTCGCGCAGCGAGGCGTGGAACGTGTCCGTCCGCGCGGCGGGCGGGACCGTGGCCCGCCGGCGCCTGTACCGCGCGTCGGCGATGGGGAACCTCGGCAGCCTGATCAACACGAACCTCGGCGCCGCGGGGCGGATCGCGATGCTCCGCCGCACCGCGCCCGACGACACCCCGCGCGTCGGCGCGCTCGTGACCGCCGAGGTGCCGATCGTGTCCGTCGAGGCCCTGCTCGCCGTGCTCACGTCGTTCACGCTCGTCGGCCCACTCGGCCTGCCGTGGTGGCTGCCGCTGGTCGCGCTGGCCGTCGCCGGGCTGCTGGTGACCGGGCTGCGCACCCTCGCCGGCCGGCACACGCGCGGGTTCTGGTGCGGGCTCGCGGTGCTGCGGAGCGTCCGGGGGCGCAACCGGCTGTTGCTGTTCGTGCTGGTCGCGGTCGCCGCGCAGATCCTGCGCAACTGGCTGATGCTCCATGCCGTCGGCGTCGACGCGTCGCTGTTCGACGCCATCGCCGTCCTGATCACGATGGTCACGCTCAGCCAGCTCCCGCTCGGTCCGAGCGTCGGCGCCGCGGCCGTCGTCCTCATCCTGGGCGCCAACGGCGTCGCGGCCACCGCGGCCGCCGGCCTGCTCCTGACGGTGACCGGGACCGCCGGCGCCCTCGCGTTCGCGGCGTGGGCCGGCGCCGATCTCCTCTCGCTCCGCCGGAGCGCGCGCCCGGCCGTTGCGCTTCCTCAGCTTCCCCGCCCCGTCGCGTTCGCCGTTCCCCTCGAGGAGAGAACCTGATGAAGACCCCCCAGGAACGCCAGGCCGACCGCCGCCGGCAGAAGCTCGAGGAGGTCGAGAAGCAGATCCGCACCGGCTCGCTGGTCGTGCGCCAGATGACCGACGAGGAGCGTGCGCTCAACCCCGTGCGACCACCGGCGCCCCGGCGCGGAGGCGCGCGTCGATGAGGGAGCCGGGGGCGGCCGCCGCCGGCGGCGCTCCGGTCCTCGACCGGCTGCGCGTGACCACGACCTGCCCGGGCTGTGGCCTCGCCCTGCCGGTCCACAACGGACCGACCCACGCCTACGTCGGGGCCTCGCCCGCGTGCTGGCAGCTCTACTCGACGGCTCTCCGCCGATCCGTTCTCCCGCCGCGAGGGGACGCGCCTGCGCCGGCTCGTGGTCGACGCGTACGCGGCGCAGCACCCGGGCGTCCGGCACCGCCGCGCGATGCAGTCGGTCGCGGTCCACCTCATGGGCCTCTGCGTGCTGCTCGAGCGCGACGGCACGTCGCGTCGCCTGTCACCGGTGCTCGGGCGCATGCCCGCGCGCAAGACGATGGACATCCACTGGCTCGCGCCGCCGGACTTCAAGCGCTGCCTGACCGCGGCCGACGTGCTCGCGGCCGGGCCCGGCGAGGACTACGCGCCTCGCGCCGAGGCGTGGGCGAAGAGCGTCTGGGCCGCGTGGCGGCCCCACCACGAGACGGTGCGCGGCTGGCTCGACGCCCCGTGCCGGCACACCGGCTAGGTCAGAAGAGCGGCGACGGCGGGATGCGGGGCTGGCCCTGGATCTGCGGGATCCGCATGGCGAGCTCGTCGACGTAGCACCACGACCAGTCCTCGCCCGGCTCGATCGAGCGGATGATCGGGTGCTCGGTCGCCGCCGCATGCGCGCTCGCGTGGCGGTTCGGCGAGTCGTCGCAGCAGCCGACCTGCCCGCACTCGAGGCAGATGCGCAGGTGCAGCCACTTGCCTCCGGAGGCAAGGCAGTCGGCGCAGCCGTCGACCTCGTCCGGCAGCTCCATGACGTGGATGTGGTCGAGGTGCGTGCACGTGGCCATCGTCGTCTCCTCGGACGCGGTCAGTCGCCCTGGTAGCGCTGCTCGCGCCACGGGTCGCCGTAGTCGTGGTAGCCGTTGACCTCCCAGAAGCCCGGCTCGTCCTCGATCGTGAGGCTGAGCCCGCGCACCCACTTGGCGCTCTTCCAGAAGTACAGGTGCGGAACGAGCAGGCGGGCCGGGCCGCCGTGCTCGGGCGCGAGCGGCTCGCCCGCGTACTCGTACACGATCCAGGCCTGCCCGCCGGTGAGGTCGGCGAGCGGGACGTTCGTCGTGTAGCCGCCGTCGCTCCACGCGGTGACGTACTCCGCCTCGGTGTCGATGCCCTCGAGGAGCGTGTCGACCGACACGCCGGCCCACATCGTGTCCAGCTTGGACCACTTCGTCACGCAGTGGATGTCGACCGTGAACATCTCCACCGGGAGCGCCATCAGCTCGTCCCACGTCCAGGAGGCGGAATTGTCGACGGCGCCGTCGATCGTGAGGCTCCACTGGTCCACCGGCGTGTGCGGCGTGGGGCCGTACGACAGCACCGGGAAGTCGTGGGTCAGATACTGGCCGGGCGGGATCCGGGAGGGGTCTGCCTGCGGCCTGCGGCCGCGAAAGCCGCGCGAGATGGGAGGCATCCTCTGACCGTACACGGTCGGCGCCGCGAACCTAAAGAGGGTCTGACCCCCTTTATCTAAAGAGGGTCAGACCCTCTTTAGGTTGGTCGAGGGTTCGTGGGCGATCACGTCGATCGACGTCCCCGCTCGTCCGGTCGTGAGCTCGACCTCCCGGCCGGTCGCGGCCACGAGCTCCGCCACCCCTGCGGCGTCGCGCGGCGGGGTGGCCGCCTCGAGGACGAGCCGCGCGACGTCGCCGCGCGTCGCCTTGACCATGTGGCTGACCGCCGTCCGCCGGCCGGCCCGCTCGGTGAACGCCCGCACGGCGACGACCTCGGCGTCGCGCGGCGTCCAGGCCGCCGCGTACGGCCCCGAACGCAGGTCGACGACGAGCCCGCCGTCGGGCAGCGCGGCGCGGAGCGGCGCGCGCCAGCGGGCCGGGAGGCCGCCGAGGCGCGGCAGCCGCGCGCCCATCGACAGCCGGTAGGCGGGGATCCGGTCGTCGGGCCGCACCACGCCCCACAGCGCGCTGGCGATCAGCACGCGGGCGCGGGCCGCGGGCGGGAGCTCGGGCAGGCGCAGGCGCTCGTAGAGCACGCCCGTGTAGACCTCGGCCGCCGGCGCGGTCGGCGCGGTCCGCAGGGCCGCGTTGCGCTCCAGCTCCCCCGCCTGGCCGGTGGAGAGCCCCAGCGCCGCGATCGCGCGCGCCGGCCGGCCGCCGCTCAGCTTCACCACCGCGGCCAGCACCCGCTCGCGCGTCGCGGTCAGCTCCGGGTAGGCCAGCGCCGCGAGGTCGAGCGGCGGGCCCGCCGCGGGCGCGGTCTTGCCCTCGGAGGGCGGGAGGAGGACGAGCACGGCGGCGCAGGCTAGCCGGGCGGCGCAGGTCGTGACCATCCTGTTGCGGTCACGCCCTCGCAACAGTTGTTACCGGCGCCCACCCGAGCATGCGCCGCATGCCCCGGATCAGCGTGGTCGTCCCCATCTACGACGTGGAGAGCTACCTGGCCACCTGCCTGCAGTCGGTCGCACGCCAGACCGTCCGCGACCTCGAGGTGATCATGGTCGACGACGGCTCCACCGACGGGAGCCGTGCGCTGGCCGAGCGCTTCGCGTCCCACGACCGCCGCTTCCGCCTCGTCACGCAGCCCAACGGCGGACTCGGGAAGGCCCGCAACACGGGCAGCGACCTCGCGACCGGCGAGTTCCTCGCGTTCGTGGACTCCGACGACGTGCTGCCCCACGACGCCTACGAGCGGCTGCTCGGCGCGCTCGACCGCACCGGCTCTGACCTCGCGACGGGGAACGTGCACCGGCTCACCCGCCAGGGGACCTCGCAGGCGCAGTTCCTCGCGCGCACGTTCGCGCGCACACGGCTGAAGACGCACGTCTCCCGATGCCGCCCGCTGCTCGCCGACCGGACGGCGTGGAACAAGCTCTGGCGCCGCTCGTTCTGGGACGCGCACGGCTTCCGCTTCCCGGAGGGCGTCGTCCACGAGGACATCCCGGTCACGCTCCCGGCGCACCACCTCGCCGCCTCGGTCGACGTGCTCGCGGCCCCCGTGTACCACTGGCGCCTGCGGGAGGACGGGGCGCTCTCGATCACCCAGCGGCGGCTCGAGCACACGGTGCTGCGGGACCGGCTCGACGCCATCGACTCCGTCCGCGCCCACCTGGCCGGGCACGCGACCCCCAGGCTCCGCCGCTGGTACGACGCGAGCATCGTCGCCGACGACCTGCGCCTGCACCTGAACCTGCTCGACGAGGCCGACGACGCGTACCGCGCGCTGTTCATGGACCGCGTCGGCGCGATGCTCGACGGCGCCCCCGGGCGCGTCTTCGCCGCGCTGCCCGCGATCGACCGGCTCAAGTGGCACCTCGTCCGCCGCGGGCTGGTCGACGAGCTCGTCGAGGTGCTGCGCTTCCAGAAGCAGGAGGCCGCGGCCACCCGGCCGGTGCGCATCCGCGGCCGCTATCACGGCGACTACCCGTTCCGGACCGACCGCGGCCTGCGGATCCCGCGCTCGGCCTTCCGGCTCGGGCGGCGCGACGAGGACCTCGCGCTGACCGCGCACCTCGAGAGCCTGCGCTGCGGCGACGGCAAGCTGCGCATCCGCGGGCACGCCTACATCAACGGGCTCGGATGCGACAGCGGCTGCGACCAGCGCACCACGATCACCGCGCTGCGGCCGGGGCGCTTCCGCGCCGTCCGGCTGCGGCTGGCCGCGCTGCGGATCCCGACCGCGCCGGTCCGGCGCGGGGACCTGGCCGGCGGGTACGCGTGGGCCGGCTTCGAGGCCGCGCTCGACCCGCGGGCGCTGCGCGCCGCCGGCGGCTGGGAGGACGGCGTCTGGAACCTGTACGCGACGACGCGCATCGGGCTCCTGCGCCGGCGCCGGGCGCGCTTCGTGCTCGCCTCGCCCGAGCTGCTCGGCGCCGTCGACCTGACCGGCGGGGAGGACGCCTGCGTGCGCGCGGTGGTCGCGTCGGACGGCGCGCTCCGCGTCGAGGTCCGCACCACGTGGGCGCGGCTGCGCACGCGGCGCGTCACGGACGGCGCGCTCGAGCTTGCCGGCGAGATCCGCGGCGACGGGGCGGCGCGGCTCGAGCTGCGGCGGCGCAGCGACGGCCGCGTCCACGTCTACGACGCCGCGCTCGCCGGCGGCGGGTTCCGCACGCGGCTGCCGCTCGCCGATCTCACCGGCGCGCCCCCGTCGCTCGAGGCGGCCGCCGCGTGCGCGGCCGGCGCCCACGAGATGTGGGAGCTGTCCGTCGCGGGCATGCCGCTGGCGCTGCCCGCGGAGCTCGCCGGGATCGACTGGGCGATGGGGGAGCACGCGGTCGCGCTCGAGCGGAACCGCCGCGGCGACGCCGCGCTCGTGACGCGCACCGTCGTCACGCCGATCGCGCTCCCGGCGCCGGCCCCGGCGCCCGCGTCCGCACTCCCGGCGCCGGCCGCTGCCTGAGTGCGCCGCCCGCTGGCCCTGCTGGTCGCGCTCGCGTGGCTCGCGCTGCCGACCGCGGCATGGGGCCGCCCGAACGTCGTGGTGATCGAGACCGACGACCAGACGGTCGCCGATCTCGACTCGATGCCGCACACCCGCACGCTGATCGGGGACGCCGGGGTCACGTTCGACCGGTCGATCGTCTCGCTCTCGCAGTGCTGCCCGTCGCGCGCCACGTTCCTCACCGGCCGCTACGCGCACAACCACGGCGTGCTCACCACGCGCCCGCCGTTCGGCGGCTACGCCCGGCTCGACGCGTCCGAGACGCTCGCGGTGTGGCTCCGGCGCGCGGGCTACCGGACGGCGCTGGTCGGGAAGTTCCTCAACGGCTACGGCAATGCGGACCCCTACGAGGTGCCGCCCGGCTGGGACGAGTGGCACGCGCTGCTCGGGCGCTCCACGTACCGCTACTACGACTACACCGTCAACCACGACGGGGCGCTCCGGACGTACGGGAGTGCGCCGGCCGACTACCAGACCGACGTGCTCACCGGCCTGGCGGAGGACGTCGTGCGGCGGCGCGCGGCGGCGCGCGCGCCGTTCTTCCTCTGGACCACGTACGTGGCGCCCCACACGGGGCGCCCGTTCGACCTGCTCGACCCGCTCCGCGAGCGCTCCACCGTCCCCGCGCCCCGCCATCGCGAGCAGTTCACCGGCGTCCCGATGCCGTGGGACCCGGCGTTCGACGAGGCCGACGTCAGCGACAAGCCCGCCGCCATCAGGCGCCGGCCGCTGCTGCGTCAGTGGCAGATCGCGGCGCTCGGCGAGACCTGGCAGCAGCGCCGGGAGTCGCTGCTCGCGGTCGACGAGGGGGTGCAGCGGATCGTGCGGGCGCTGCGCGACGCGGGCGAGCTCGACGACACGCTGCTGATCTTCACGTCCGACAACGGGTTCATGACCGGCGAGCACCGCGCGCGGACCGGCAAGATCCTCCCCTACGAGCCGTCGATCCGGGTCCCGCTGCTGCTGCGCGGCCCGGGCGTCCCCGCGGGTGCGGTGCGCTCGCAGCTCGTGTGGAACGGCGACCTCGCCCCGACGATCCTCGACGCGACCGGCGCGCGGGCGCCGTGGGAGCCGGACGGGCGCTCGCTGCTCCCGTTCGCGCGCGACGGGACGCTGCGGAGCCGCCGGGCGGTGCTGATCGAGGCGCCGCCACGGGGCCGGCGGCGCCCGTTCATGCGCTTCACGGGTCTGCGGACGCCGCGCTACACGTACGTGGAGAACGCGAGCGGCCGCCGCGAGCTCTACGACCTCCGCCGCGATCCCGCCGAGCTGCAGAACCTCGCGGGCACGCCGGGCGCCGCCGCGGTTCAGGCGAGGCTGGCCGCCCGGCTGCGCACGCTGCGCGACTGCGCCGGCGCCGCGTGCCGGGCCGGGAGCCACTCCGACCGCACGTAGTCGATCACGTGGCGGTCGTCGGGCGACCGCACCGCCACCACGCCGTCGGGCGGATCCGCCCCGCCTGAGAGCGCGGTGAACACCTCCCACTCGCGCCGCTTGCGCCGCGTGCGGGCGGAGGCGTCGAAGTCGGTGTGGGACCAGTGCGCGAACTCGTCGGCGTCGAGGTGCTTGATCTCGACGCAGCACCAGTCCGGGAGCGTGATGGTGGCGATGTCGGAGCGCCACAGCGGCAGCTCCCAGTCCAGCGCCTTCGCGAAGCTGTGGCCGGGGCGGTTCGACCAGCCCCACGGCTCGCAGTTGCGCAGGCCGGTGTCGACGAACGCGCGGCGGTCGTCGGCGACGTAGAGCGGGTGGCGGGGGATCCTCACCACGACGTCGGCCGCCTCCAGCTGCCAGGCGAGATCGCGCAGCACCGCGACGCCGCGGTCGGAGAGGACCATGTCGCCGTCCCACTTGAGCGCGTAGCCGGTCCGCACGTGCGCGAACGACCAGTTGTAGAAGTACGCGAGGCTGTGGACGGAGTCGGCGGGCGCCGCGAGGTGCTCGTCGCCGCACCGGGCGACCGCGAACGGGTAGCGGTGGACCTCGAGCCGGTCTTCGGCGCCGTGCTCTTCCGCGACGGCGCGCGCGACGGCCGGCGTGCCGTCGGTCGAGCCGTTGTCGACGAGCACGACGCGGCGCACCGCGCGCAGCAGCGGCGGGAGCGACCACGGGAGCGAGCGTGCCTCGTCCTTGACGCGCACGACGCCGGTGAAGCCCCGGTCGAGCCCGCCGTCCGCCCAGGCCCAGCGGACGGTGAAGTCACCCTCGCCCTCGCGGTTGGTGAGCACGGGCGAGCGCGCGTGGCCGACGGCGCGCTCGCTCGCGGTCTCGAGCCGCGCCTCGGCCGACTCCGCCCGCCGCAGCCGCTGCTGCGCGAGCCGGTGCAGCCCGCCGAGGCGCGCGCGCTCGTCGATCGTGGAGCGCAGGAGCGGCAGCAGCGCTCCGGCCCGCTCCTCCCAGGCGGCCGCGCCGTCCTCCCCCGCCCGCACGGGCTCGTACCCGAACGCCTCGTAGTCCGCGCGGAAGCGCTCGCGCACCGCGGCGGCGGTCGCCGGGTCGTAGGCGTGCGGCGGGAGCGCCAGCGGGCTGCGGTTCTCGCGGCCGGTCGGCGCCGGCCAGCGCTCCGGACCGACGTGCGAGCGCAGCAGCGCGAGCGTGTCGTCGAGGCGCTCCACCCGCCCGACGTGGGTCAGGGGGAGCCGGGCGACCAGGTCCTGCTGGACGGCCCAGTGCACGTCCTCGGCCGCGCCGCGCCCCACGGCGGCGACGAAGCGCCGGAAGTCGTCGACGAGCTCCGCCGGGCGCTCGGGCACGCGCGGGAACCACGGCTCCGCGCCGAAGGCCTCGACGAAGCGCGGCTCGCGCAGCAGCAGCTTGGACTGCCAGGCCGACCACAGGCGCGGGGCGGGGTCGCGCACGAGCGAGAACCGCAGCCAGCCCTCCTCCGTCAGCAGCCGCTCGCGCGCCTCCCCGGAATACGACGCGAGCCGGTGCTCCATCGGCCACAGGCCGGCGTCGTGGACGGTCAGCGCGGCCGACACCTCCGGCAGCGCCGAGGCCTCGAACGTCTCCGGGTCGATCCCCGCGAGCGCCGCGAGGCGCCAGAGCACGGTCGTGCAGCCGGCCTTCGGGACCGGGACGAACAGCACGCGCAGCTCGGGCAGCACCACGGTGCGCTGGAGGACGTGGCGCGAGAACGGCGTCTCCATCGGCGCACGCAGTCTCGTGTGCCGCAGCGGGCCAATCGTGACCATCTCGTGGCCGGCTCACCGCGTCGCGCAGATCCCGGGGTACCCTGGCGCCGTCTTGGCCGGCTCGACGACAGATGGCGCCCGCTCGCTCGTCGTGGTGGCGGGCTCTGGCCGGAGCGGGACGAGCCTGTTCACCGGGATCCTGCAGCGGCTGGGCTACCACGTGCCGCAGCCCGAGGTGCCGGCGGACGAGACGAACCCGCGCGGCTTCGCGGAGTCGCAGTGGGTCGTCGACTTCCACACGCGCCTGCTGCGCGCCGCGCACGTGCAGGTCTCCGACGCGCGCCCGGCCGCCTGGGCGCTGACCGCGGACGTCGGGCTCGACGAGGCCGTGCGGAGCGAGCTGCGCGGCTGGCTGGAGCTGCAGTTCGCTGCCGCCGGGCACCTGATCGTCAAGGATCCGCGCCTGTCCTGGTTCCTGCCGCTCTGGCGCGGCTGCGCCGAGGACCTCGGCGTGTCGCCGCGGTTCGCGACGATGCTGCGCCATCCCGCGGCGGTGATCGACTCCAAGCAGCGCTGGTACGGCGAGTGGCAGGGCGACGTCGCGCGCGCCGCCGGCTGGGTCCAGCAGACGCTGTTCACCGAGCGCGCGACGCGCGACTCGCCGCGGGCGTTCGTCCGCTACGACGACCTGCTCGAGGACTGGACCCGCACCGTGGCGTGGGTGGGGGAGGCGCTGGACCTGCCGCCCGTGCGCGACGCGCCGGCGCCGGCGATGCGCGAGGTCCATGCGTTCGTCGACCGCAAGCTCTCCCGCTCGCGCGCCGACTGGGGCGACCTCGTCCTCCCGCCGCGGCTGCGCGCCCAGGCGGACGAGGTGTGGGAGCTCGTCGCAGCGCCTGGCCGACGGCGGCGCGACCGACGGGGTGGCGGAGCGGCTCGACGAGCTGCGCGCGGACTACGCCGCGCTGTACGCCGAGGCGGAGGCGATCGCGCAGTCGTCGATCGCGGCCGCGCGGGCGCGGCCGGCGGCGCCCGCCGGGCGGATGCCGGCGCCGGCGCTCCGCATCGTCCGGCGCGTGCCGCGGCGGTACCGCCACAGCGTGCCGCTGCAGTGGCGTCTGCGGATCGCGCGGGCGCTCGCGCGGGGCTGAGCTCGACCCGGGCGCTCGCGCGTTCGCCGGCGCCCGCGATCACTCGTCGGCGCGCGAGCGACCCACGACCTCGGCCACCGCAGCCCGCGCGGTCACGTCGAGCTTCACGAACACGTTGCGCAGATGGCCCTCCACGGTCTTCTCGCTCACGAACAGCTCCGCGGCGATCTCGCGGTTCGTCCGGCCGAGGGCGACGAGCTCGGCGATCTCGCGCTCGCGCCCGCTGAGCGTCGCCAGCCCTTCTCCGCCCTCGCCCCGCCGCTGGCGGCCGGCGACCCGGACGCCGAGCCGGCGCAGGTCGCGCACCGCCTCGGCACGCAGCCGGTCGGCGCCGCAGTCGGCCAGCTCGGCCTCGGCGCGCTTGAGCACCGGCACCGCGGCGTCGCGGTCGCCCGCCTCCGCGAGCGCGTGCCCCGCGAGCGCGCGCAGCCGCGCGCCGTGGACGACCGCGCCGACGCCGTCGGCCAGCGCCGCGCCGTGCTCGGCGATCTCGGCCGCGCGGAGCGGCCCGGCGGCGTCGTCCTCGAGCGCGAGCAGCGCCTCGGCGTGCACGACGGTCGCCTCGGTCAGGGGCAGCGCGAGGTCCTCGAGCGTCGCCCGGGCGCGCGCGATGCACTCGCGCGCGGCGTCGGGACGGCCGCGCGCCAGCTCCGCGCGGGCGAGCACCGCGAGCAGCCAGGCCGCGCGGCCCGGCTCGATCGCGTCGAAGTCCGGCGCGCCCGCCGCCTCCGCCTCGGCGAAGCAGCGGTCCACGTCGCCGGCCTCGAGGAACACGACGGCCGCGAGCGCGTGCGTCGCGAGCGTGAGGATGCTGTCCGAGAGCGCCCCGAGCAGCGTGACGGCTTCATCGGCGGCGCGGCCCGCGAGCTCGAGGTCGCCGGTCATCGCCGCCACCCAGCCCTCGCCCACGAGCGCCCAGGACAGCACCTGCCGGTTGCCGCTCAAGCGTGCCGCCTCGACCGCGCCCTCGACCATGTCGAGCGCCTCGTCGATCCGGCCCCGCACCTCCAGCGCGTGCGCCAGCCCGACCATCATCGGCACGACGAACTGGCCCTGGCCGGAGGCCCGCGAGACCGCCAGCCCACGCTGCAGGTGGACGATCGTCTCCTCGTAGCGCTCGCACAGGAACTCGGCGAAGCCGAGGTAGTAGGGCGCCTCCAGGCGGCCGGCGAGCTGGTCGTCGCCCATCGCGTCGATCGCGGCCGCCGCTTCCGCGCGCGCGGCCTCGGCCTCCGTCGAGCCGTCCCAGGCCGTAGTGGCCGAAGCAGTCGAGCGCCGCGGTGAGCGCGCGCAGGCCGGGATCGTCGAGGCCGCCGGCCGTCGCCCGCGCGCGGCCGGCGCGGTCCGCGAGCGCGGCGAAGTCCGAGTCGTAGAGCGAGTCCACCGCCAGCTCCGCCTCGATCATCGCCGCGGCGGCGCCGGTGCGGTCCGGCAGCTCCTCCAGCGCCTGGGAGAGCCGGGCGTCCGCGTCGCCGTGGCGGCCGAGCAGGTTCTCGCAGGCGGCGCACGCGGCGACGAGCCGCGCGCGCAGCTCGGCGAACTCCGGCGGCACGACCGCGAGCACGTCGAGCAGCGTCGCGAGCGCCCGCTCGAGCTGGCCGGTCGACGCGAGCGCGGTGGCGAGCGGAGCGAGCAGCTCGAGCCGGCGGCCGTCGCCCTCCGGCATCAGCCGCAGCGCCGCCGTGTACCAGCGCGCGGCCTCGGACGGAGCCCGTGGCGCGGTCGCGTGGCCGGCCTGCGAGAGGACCGCGATCGCGTCGTCGTCGCCGGGATCGGCGCAGCGCTCGAGGTGGTGGGCCCGCGCCGGCAGCGCTCCGCCGGTCCGCTCGAGCTCGGCCGCCGCGCGGGCGTGGGCGCCGAGCCGCCAGCCCTCGCCGGCGGACTCATAGGCCGCGCGCCGGACGATCGGGTGGCGGAAGCGGTAGCGGCGCGGCAGGTCGGTGGCGGCCATGAGCCGCATCGCGACGAGCTCGTCGAGCGCCGGCGCCAGCTCGCCCTCGCCGACCTGCCCGGCCGCCGCCGCGAGGCCGAGGTCGGCCGGGTCGCCGGCGACGGCCCCGCCCTGCACGAGCCGCCGCGCGGGCTCGTTCAGCGCCGCGATCTCCTGTCCGAGCGCCACCGAGACGGCAGGCGGGAGGTCGCGCGCGGTCAGGGCGCCGCCCGCGACGGTGGCGACGAGATCCGTGGCCCGCGCCAGCTCCTGCAGGTAGAAGGGGTTGCCGCCGCTGAGCCGGAAGACCTCCTCGCGCACGCGCGGCGGCAGGGCGTCGCCGAGCAGCGCGTCGGCCTCCTCCGCGGAGAGCGGCGCCAGGCGGACGTCGACGACGCGGCCGTCCCTCCCTGCCGCCTCGAACGCCCCGAGCACCGCCGGCGGCAGCCCGCCGGCGCGGAACGCGCACGCGACCAGCAGCGGCGCGCGCGGGGGGCGGCGGAGCAGGTGCGCGACGAGCTCGAGCGAGGAGTCGTCGGCCCACTGCAGGTCGTCGAGCAGCACGACGACCGGCGCGCCGCCGGCGAGCTGCTCCAGCAGCGCGCGCACGGCGCGGTGTGCGCGATAGCGCTCGTCCTGCAGCGCGGGCGCCGGCGCGGCGTCGCCGGCGTCGACGGAGGGGAGCACGCGGGCGAGCTCGGCGACCCGGTCGCCGAGCATCCGCTCCAGCCGGTCGGACCCGAGCCAGGCGGCGTGGTCGTCGAGCGCGTCGACCCACACGCCGAACGGCAGGTCGCGCTCGAGCTCCGCGCCGCGGCCGGTCAGCACGGTGCAGCCGCTCTCGCTCCCGCGCCGTGCCAGCTCCTCCAGCATGCGCGTCTTGCCGATGCCGGGCTCGCCGCTGAGCGCCACGTACCGGGCATCGCGCCCGAGGCCCTGGAGCGCGGTCGCGACCGCTGCCAGCTCACGCCGGCGGCCGACCAGGGCGCCCTGCTCGAGGACCGTCGTCACACGGGAACCCTAACGGTCCCCGTTACGACGCGCTTACGACGATGACGAGCGGTTCACGCGACGGCGGGCTGCGGCGCGCCGACGCGCTCGGCCACCGCCGCGCGGCCGCGGTAGAGGCGGCTCATGATCGTGCCGTCGGCCACGCCGAGCGCCTCGGCGGCCTCGGCGTACGGGAGGCCGAGCACGTCGACGGCGATGACCGCGTCGCGGTAGTGGTCGGGCAGGTCGGAGATCGCCTCCCGGACCTCCTGGTGCATCGCGCGCAGCTCCGGGTCGTGGCGCGGGCCGGCCGGCACGTGCGACAGCGAGGCCGGCTCCACCGGCGTCGTGCTGCGCCGCATGCGGGTCTGGTAGTCGCTGATGAACGTGTTGCGCAGGACGCCGTGCAGGTAGGCGAGGTCGTTGCCGCGGACGACGCGCGGCTTGGCGAGCACGCGCAGGCAGACCTCCTGGACCAGGTCCTCTGCGTCGGCGCGCGAGCCGCACATCGCGAGGGCCGCGCGCATCAGGCGGTCGAGGTGCGTGCCGAGCGCAGCGGGGTCGAGGAGGCGGGGAGCGGGGGCGTTCAGAGGGGGTGACGTGAGCATGCGTCCACACTCCCGCCGGACCCCCTTGGCGACCACCCGGGGGATCCCTCGACCAATCCGACATTGCCCCGGGAATATCTTCGCGGGAGAATCGTCTGATGCTCATGCGCGTACGCGACTGGTGGTCGTCCGGACAGGATCCCTGGGTCAAGTTCGTCGAGCTGTTCCTCGTGCTCAACGCGGTCGGCGCGGTGTTCAGCCTCGTCCTCGCTCCGGGCTCGGACGACTGGTTCACCTGGACGATCGCGCCCGACGCGAACGCGCGGCTCCTGGCGGTCATGTACGCCAACGCGGTGGTGCTCGGCGTGGTGGCGCTGCGCCAGCCCGACTGGGCGCACGCGCGGGCGATCTTCGTCCTCATCACGGTGTTCGCGCTCGCCGCGACGGTGATGACGTTCTTCAACCTCGACCCGTTCCGCGCGCACCCCTGGTACCACCTCGCCTACTGGCTCACGGGCTACGGGGTCCTTGTCCTGACCGCGCCGGCCACCCTCGTCGTGCAGGAGCGCCGCCACGGCGGCCGGTTGGCGGTCGAGACCCCGCTCACCCGCCTGCAGCGCGCGACCGGCGCCGCCGCCGCGACCGGCATGGGCGCGGCGTCGCTGGCGCTGCTCGTGAGCCCGGCGCGCTTCAGCGACGTGTGGCCGTGGGACGTCGCGCCGCTCACGGGCCGCCTGATCGGCGTGTGGCTCGGGGCGTTCGCCGTCGCCTACGCCTGGGCGCTGTGGGACGGCGACTGGGGCCGCGCGCGCCCGCTCTACCTCGCGGCGCCGGTGACCGGGCTCCTGCTCGCGCTCGTGCCGCTCGCGCACAGCGGCGACGTGCGGCCGTCGGCGGCGGAGGAGCTCGTCGTCTACTACGCGCTCGCGCTGCTGGTCGCCGCACCCGGCCTGGGCCTGCTCGAGCGATCCCGCGCGCCCGCCGCTCGGCAGCTCGTGAGGACCCGATGACCACGCAGGCCGCGAGCGACGTCACGCGGCCGATGACGCCCGGCGTCCGTGCCGGGCTGGTCGCGATCGCGAGCGTCATCTTCTGGCTCGGGCTCTCGCTCTACGTCTTCCCGACGCATACCGACGACCTCTTCGCCTGGACGATCCAGCCGCCGCTCACCGCCGCGTTCCTCGGCGCGAGCTACTGGGCGTCGACCACGCTGGCGGTCGCGTGCGCGAGCGAGCGCGACTGGGCCCGCGGGCGCGCGTTCGCGGCGCCCTACCTCGTGGCGGGCGTCGTGCTGCTGTGGGTCACGCTCGTCCACATCGACCGCTTCCACATGGACGCGGTCACCGGCTGGGCGTGGCTGATCCTCTACGTCGTGTTCCCGCCGTCGGTGCTCGTGCTGCTGGGGCGCCAGCTGCGCACGCCCGGGGTCGAGCCCGCGGTCCGCGCGCCGATCGCCCCGCCCATCCTGGCGCTGATCGCGGCCCAGGGCATCGTCATGGTGGCGCTCGGGACCGCCCTCGTCGTCGCGCCGGTCGACGCGGCGTCGCTGTGGCCGTGGACGGTCACGCCGTTGACCGGCCGCGCGATCGGGACGTTCGTCCTCGCGCAGGGCGTGCTCTCGCTCGCGGTGTGCCGCGAGCGGGACTGGAGCCGGGTGCGCCCCGCGATGCTGCAGTGCGTCGTGCTCGGCACGCTGCACCTGGTGGCGATCCTGCGCTTCTCCGACACGCTCGACTGGGACACCGCGGGCGCGTGGATCTACCTCGGCTTCGTCGTCAGCCTGCTCGCCGTCGGCGCGTACGGCACGCTCCGCGCCGTGCGCACGCGGCCGAGCTACGCCGCCACGCCGTAGCGGTCCAGCAGCAGCTCGCCGAGCTCGCGCGCGCGGGCGCCGGCGTGGACGTCGCCCTCGGCGGCGGCCACGATCGAGCCCTTCATCAGGATGTGCCACTGCCGCGCGACGCCGTCGGCGTCGTCGATGCCGGCCTCGAGCGCCAGCTCGCGGAGGAAGTCCCGGATGTTCGCCAGGTGCAGGACCGAAGCGGCGTGCACGGGATGGCCGGTGTCGGTGACCTCGAGCATGACGTTGATGAACGAGCAGCCCTCGAAGTCCTCGCGCGCGAACCACTCGCCGAACGTGTCGAAGATGGCGAGCATCCGACCGCCGGGCGTCGCGGCCCGCTCCCAGACCTCGGCCTGGAGCCACGCACGCGTCCAGCGCTCCTCGCGCCGCTCCAGGAAGGCGAGGATGAGGTCGTCCTTCGACGCGAAGTTGCGGTACAGCGTCATCTTCGCGACGCCGGACTCGGCGATGATGCGGTCGACGCCGACGGCGCGCGTCCCATGGCGGCTGAACAGGTCGTACGCCGTGGCGAGGATCCGCTCGCGGCCACTCCCCCTGCCCAAGGGAGTGCGCTGCGGCGAAGCGGCCATGCCCCGACCATAGCGCGCACCGGGAGGGCATGGGTGCGGGTCCCCCCACCGCCGCTCACCGGCGTGCTCCCCTTGAAGCGGCCGCGTGTTCACGCCAGGCTTGTGTCGTGGCCGACGCCATCACGAATCTCGTCGAAGGGGCGATGGGCTCGCCGTGGATCTACCTGGCCCTGTTCGCGTTCGCGGCGCTGGACGCGTTCTTCCCGATCGTGCCGAGCGAGAGCCTCGTCATCACGGCGGGCGTGTTCGCCGCCGGCGGGGAGCCGAACCTGGCCGGGATCATCGTCGCGGCCGGGCTGGGCGCCTTCGTCGGCGACCACATCTCCTACTTCATCGGCCGCTTCGCCGGCGAGAAGGCGATGGAGCGCGCCAAGCCCGGCAGCCGCAAGGCGGCAGCATGGGCGCGCGGGCACAAGCTGCTGACCGAGCGCGGAGGGACGATCCTGATCGTCTGCCGCTACATCCCGGGCGCGCGCACGGCGATCACGCTGACCGCCGGCGCGGTCAGCTACCGGCTGCGCACGTTCTCCTTCTTCGACGCCATCGCGGCGTCATCGTGGGCGGCGTACTCGGCGCTCGTCGGCTACATCGGCGGCGAGGCGTTCGAGGAGAGCCCGTGGAAGGGCCTCGCGCTCGGCCTCGGGATCGCGCTGACGGTCACGCTGACCGTGGAGCTGATCCGGCACCTCCGCCGCCCTCGGCCGGCCGCCGCGCGGTGACCAGGTACCGGTCGACGCCGGGCGCGTAGGTGCTCGACGCCGGCTGGAGGCCGGCCGAGCGAAGGTCGCCGTCGAGCTCCTCGTGGGTGAACGGCCAGAACGCGAGCGCCTCGCCGCGGGTCTCCACCGCGCCGTCGGGCCCCGGCAGCGCGACGGCGACGTCGAGCCGGTGGCGGGCGGCCCAATCGTCCGGGAACGTCCACGCGCGGATCACCAGGCCGCTCTGCCCGTCGCGCTCGGTGAGGCGTTCCGCCACCTGCAGGCCCGGCCGCTCCGCGCGCAGCCGCTCCCAGTTGCGCGACGTGACCGCGAGCAGGCCGCCCGGCCGCAGCGTGCGGGCCATCGCCGCGAGCGCGGCGCGGCGGCGCTCGGCGCCGGCGGCGTGCGTGAGCGAGTTGCCGACGCAGAAGACGGCGGCGAACGCGCCGTCCCAGCCCTGCCCGTCCAGCTCCTCCCATGCGCAGCGCCGCACCTCGATCGCCGCCGCCCGCTCGGCCGCGAGCGCGCGCGTGCGTGCCACCATGCCCGCGCTCGCGTCGGTCGCGGCCACCGCGAAGCCGCGCAGCGCGAGCCCGACCGCGAGCTGGCCGGCGCCGGCCGCGCAGTCGAGCACGCGGGCGCCGGGCGGCAGCTCGCCGGCCAGCGCGGCGAACGCCGCCGCCGCGCCCTCGGGCTCGAGCAGCTCGTCCGGCACGAGCCAGTCGTAGACGGAGGCCAGCGTGTCGTACGGCCGCTCGGCCACGGTCACACCCCGACCAGCTTGCGCAGCAGCGCCCGCAGCTCGCGGTCGCCGTCCTCGCCGATCGCGGCGGCGATCTCGCCGGCGACGGTGCGCGCCGCGCGCCGCGCCGCGACCAGCTTGCGCTTGCCCTCGGGCGTGAGCGTCACCAGGTAGGAGCGGCGGTCCTCCGGGTTGCGGCGGCGCTCGGCCAGCCCGCGCGCCTCGACCTCGTCGACGATCTGGGTGATCATCGTCGGGCTGACCGAGAGGCGGCCGGCGAGCGCCTGCTGGGAGCTCGGGCCGTGCTCGGCGACGAGCATCATCAGGCCGAGGTGGCGGACGACGATGCCGAGCGGGCGGAGGAGCTCGTCGGCGCGGTCGCGGCTGCCGAGGTGCGCGCGGGCGAGCAGGAAGCCCGTGCGATCGGCGAGCGGCGCCGGCACGAGCTCCGGGTCGAGCCCGACGAGCGTGCGCAACAGCTCGTTGAGCCGCGCGCGCTCGGCGTCGCTCAGGCGTTCCGTCATGTGCCGGTCGGCCCGCTCGATGGCGCCGTGCAGCCGCTCGAGCTCGTCCCGGCCGGCGGGCGTGACGTGGAGCCCGTAGGAGCGGCGGTCGGCCGGGTCGCGCCGGCGCTCGACCAGCCCGCGCCGCTCGAGCGTGTCGGCCACGGCGACCATGAGCGTGCGGTTGACGTGGAGGCGCTCGGCCAGCCGCTGCTGGGACAGCGGCCCCGAGGCGGCGATGGCGGTCAGCACCGCGTACTCGCGCGGGTGCGGCCCGTCCGGGAACGCCTCTGCCGCGAGCTGGTGCGCCCGCGTGTGGGCGAGCCGGAGCATGTAGCCGGTGAAGTCCTCCAGCCGCCCGGTGCCGTGGTCGCCGCCCATGACGGGAGTCAGACTAGTCAACCCTGCGGATCGTCAATAGATGAATCATCAATTCCTTGACGATATCGCCGATCGGCGCTACGGTCGATCGGTCCACGTCCTTCCTCCCCAGGAGGCTCCCCATGGCCAGCAAATGGTGGACGCTCGCAGCCGTCTCGCTCGGCGTCTTCATGCTGCTGCTCGACATCACGATCGTCGTCGTCGCGCTGCCGGACATCGAGCGCGCGCTCGGCGCCCAGCTCTCCGACCTGCAATGGGTGATCGATGCGTACGCGCTGTCGCTCGCCGCCTTCCTCCTCACCGCCGGCGTGATCGCCGACCGCGTCGGGCGCCGGGTGGTGTTCAGCGTCGGCATCGTCGTCTTCACGCTCGGATCGCTGCTGTGCGGGCTCGCCGGCGACCCGACGTTCCTCGCGATCGCCCGGGGGATCCAGGGCGTCGGCGGCGCGATCATGTTCGCCACCTCGCTGGCGCTCATCTCCACCGCCTACCAGGGCCGCGACCGCGGGACCGCGTTCGGGATCTTCGGCGCGGTGACCGGCGTCGCCGTCGCGGTCGGCCCGGTGCTCGGCGGCGCGATCACGAGCGGGCTGTCGTGGCGCTGGATCTTCCTCGTCAACCTCCCGATCGGCATCCTCGCGCTCGTGGTGACGCTGCGCTACGTCACCGAGTCGCGCGACCCGCGGCCGCGGCGCCTGGACTGGGCCGGCTTCGCGACGTTCACCGCCGGGCTCGGGCTGCTGGTGTTCGGGCTGATCCGCGCAAACGAGGCCGGCTGGGGCTCGACGCAGGTCGCCGGCTCGCTCTCCGCCGCGGTGATGCTGCTGCTCGTCTTCGGCATCGTGGAGGCGCTGCAGCGCGAGCCCATGTTCGACCTCTCGCTGCTGCGCGTCCCGACGTTCGTCGGCGGCCTCGCGGCCGCGTTCGGGATCTCGGCGTCGCTGTTCTCGCTCCTGACCTACCTCGTGCTCTACCTGCAGAACCTGCTCGGCTACTCCGCGATCGAGGCCGGCGTGCGGTTCCTGCCGCTGACGCTCGCGATCTTCTTCACCGCCGCCATCGCGGGGCGGCTGTCGGCCACGGTGCCCACGCGGTGGCTGATCGGCCCCGGGTTCCTGCTGATCGGGACCGGGCTGCTGCTCATGCACGGGCTCGAGGTCAGCTCCGACTGGACCGCCCTGCTCGCCGGGATGGTCGTCGCCGGCATCGGCGCCGGGCTGGTCAACGTCCCGCTCGCCTCGACGGCGGTGGCGGTGGTGGAGCCGGCCCGGGCGGGGATGGCGTCCGGCATCAACTCGACGTTCCGCCAGGCGGGGATCGCGACCGGGGTCGCGGCGCTCGGCGCGATCTTCGCCGCGTCGGCGCCGGGCACGGCACGCGGCCCGGAGGCGGCGCAGGGCTTCGTCGACGGGATCAACGACATCCTGCTCGTCGGCTCGCTCGTCGCGTTCGCCGCGGCGATCGCGTCGTTCGCCCTGATCCGGCAGCGCGACTACATCGCCAACATGCAGGCGCCGCCGGTCGAGGCGGAGCCGGTGCCGGTGTAAGCGTCTGGTGACGGTCGTGGCTCGGGCGCGGCCGCAGCGCGCAGAGCTCAAGCCTCCGCGACGGCGCCGGCCTCCTTCGCCGGCTCGTGCGTCCCGATCGCGGACGAGAGCTCGGCGCGGAGCCGATCGAGCTCGCGGAGCGTGGCGTCGCGGCGAGCCTCGAGCTCGCTGACGACCGCCTCGATCTCCGCCCTCCGGTGCTCGCCCTCCGTCGTGGTCCGCTCGGCCTCCTCGTCGGCCTCCGCGCGCACCCGGCGCGCGTACTCGTCCGCGGCCTGCCGCACGTCCAGCGCCGCCGCCTCGGCGGCGGAGCGCATCTCCTCGCATTCGTCCTCGGTCAGGCGGTGGAGCTGCTCCGCCTCCTTCTCGGTCGTCAGGAGGATCCGCGCGGTCGACTTGCCGACGAACTCCAGCTTGCGCTTGATCGCCAGCTCCTCGATCTGCTTCGCGGCGTCTGTCTCGAGCCAGTCCACCAACGTGCCCAGGAGCCTGTCGACCTCACGCTGGTCGTAGCCGCGGCGAGCCACGGTGAAGCCAGGGTCACGGAGACGGTCGATGTCGTTCCAGTCCATCCGCTCATCCTTCCGGTCGTTCCGGCCCGCACAGCGTAACCCAGTGCGGGCGCGACTCAGGAGTCCCAGATCGGCCCGAAGGCCGGGATGCCGAGCCGCTCGATGGCGTGGACGAGCCTGCGGGTCGTGGGCTGGTTGCTCACGACGAAGACCGCTTCGGCGTCGAAGTCCTCGATACGCGCGGCGCGCGAGCTCGACGAGATCGGGCTTGCCGCGCTCGTCGTGTCCCAGATGACGGCGTCGGGCTGCGCCGCCTCCACCTCGTCGACGAGGGCGTCGCCGTAGGTGGCACGCGGGTCGCGCGTGGACCACACGAGCCTGGCGGGGACGCGCGCGGCGAGGATCTGGCCGAGGCACGGTCCGATCCCGCTGCCGGTCACGACGTAGACGACGCGCTCGTACAGGAGCGCGACCTTGGCCATCGGCGCCGACGTCGCGGTCCCGCGCACCCAGACGTGGGACGGCGGATCGTCGATGAACCGCCCGGTCCAGTCGCCCGCGCGCGAGATCAGCAGCCGGTATCCGGACTCACCGGGCGTCGTCACGGTCGCGAACGCGTGCCACTCGCGCAGCGGGCTGCGGCTGATCCCGACCGCCGAGGCGAACGCCGGCGTGACGCCGTAGTCCAGGCGGACGATGGCCGCGTGCGACGAGGGGCGCTCGATCGTCACGGGGACGCGCCGCAGCCGCAGCCAGGGCGACGCGACGCTCGCCGTCAGGAGCGCGAGCACCCAGACGTGCCAGCTCGACGCGATCGCCTCGAGCGCCGCGGTGTCGCCGCGCCGGCTGAGGGCGAGGTGCAGCGTGAGCGCCCAGAAGAGGGCGATGGCCGTCCAGCCGCCGAACCGGTGCGACAGCTCGAACACGTTGTGCGCGCGGCTGCGCACCGGCGGGGCCGCGCAGACGACGACGAGCACCGCCAGCGCCACGAGGCAGCCGCAGAGCACGAGGGTCGTGAGCGAGACGCTCGCGGGGTGGTGCGCGCGGGCGACGATCGCCACGCACGTGAACGCGCACAGCCACGCCGTGCCGGCCAGCGCGCCGCCGACGTGGATGCCGCCGACGTGGTGGACCTTCGAGACGCTCCACCGGACCCACAGCGGCCAGGAGCGCGATCCGCGCCCGGCGAGCCCGAAGAGGACGTTGAGCACGTTCTGCTGGCGGATGAGCACCGCCGCGGTGAAGTTCACGAGCGTCAGCGCCGACAGCGCCGACAGCGCGCTGCCGTCGTCCACGAGCCAGTCGCCGCGATCGAGGTGGTACCACAGCAGGCCGAGGTTGATCAGCACGACGGCGAGGATCAGCCGGTGGTACGGCATGAGGCGCGGGTGCTTGAGCACGCGCCGGGCGGCGGGCGCGAGGTCGTGGGGCCGAGCCGGCGGGCGGGCAGCCTCGAGAGCGCCGCCGGCGGGCGCGAGCGCGAGCCGCGCGGGACGCCATCCCCGGCGGGCGCGTCGAGGTTGGCTCAGCGGGCGGCGCACTCCTCCCATGACGCCGGTTTCCGGCTCGTCATTCCCGGGGCCACCCGCCTGTGGCCCGGCGCGCGCCTAGTTGATCTTCAGCAGATCGTGGAGGTCCTGGCCGACGTGCTCGGGCTGGGGCAGGTGGGACTCCTTGGGGACGAAGAGGTCGAACGTCACCTGCCACACGTAGTCGCCGACCCTCATCTCGGTGCCCCACAGCGCCTCGGGGATCGGCGCGCCCCGCGGGACCCTGAAGCGACCCTCGGCCTTGCCGAGCAGGGCCCGGAACTCGGGGCCGGTGAGCTTGATCCCGGCCACCTTGAACGCGCGCGTGAGCACCAGGTCCTGGATCAGGTGCGTCATCGCGTGGTGCGCGTTGTGGGCGAGCGGCAGGTCGACGAACGCGGCCGGCTGCGAGGCGTACTGCTCGAAGAACTCGACCGGCTGGAGCAGCGGTTGGCCTGCCTGGCGCTGTATCACGACCCTGATCTTCATCCCCGCGTCGGCGGCCATCTTCAGGAGCGCGGCGTTGATCGTCGCGTTCGCCCGCCAGGCCATCGCCCAGGCCTCGGCCATGACGTCGCCGTAGAACTTCGGGTTCCGCAGCGCGGCCATGACCGTCGTGAGCAGGTTGCGGATCCGGTCGTTGGTCGTGCCCGGGTTCTTCTTCAGCGCCTCCCAGACGGAGTCCCAGCCCTCCGGCAGCGTGCCCATGCCCGTCTTGTGCTTGGAGAGGCGCGCGATGACGTCCTTGCGGACCGCGTCGGCGCTGCGGTAGGACAGCGTGCGGATCCGCACCGGGGTGGGCGGCGGCCGCATCCCCGTCACCGGCGGCGGCGTCGTCACCGTCGGCGTCGGCGTCGGCGCCGGCGCGGACGGCCGCGGCGTGACGGTGGGCGTCGCCGGCGGCTTGACGGTGGTCGGGGCGTCGGGGGCGTCAGGCGTCGGGCGGCGCACCGGATCGGGCCGCGGCGGGCGCGCACCACCCCCGCCGCCCGGCTGGACGACCGTGACCGTGGGCCGCTTCGCGCCGCCGCCGACCTCGGCGCCCGAGCCGCCGAGGTCGCCGAGGGCCAGGTTCCAGCCGATGACCGTGTGGCGCAGGAAGCCGCCGAACCGGCGCCCGAGGAACGGCACCACGACGCCCCTCATGAAGCGGGCGTAGTTGGCCAGCGCCATGGCGCCGCCGCTGATCATCCCGACGAGCGCCTGGGCCCGCAGCTGGGCGAGCTGGGTCGCCGGGTCGGTGACCGAGAGATACGCCTTGAGGTACTCCTCGACCCAGTAGTAGGCGCGCGCGAACGGATCGTCGTCGCGCTTGATGCGGAGCATGACCCGGAACTGGTGCAGCTCGGACTCTCCGTGACCGCCGGGCTCGAACCACGGCTTGCAGGGGTCGCCCCACGCCTTGGCGATGTTCGCCCGGACCTTCTCGTCCCAGGTCCGCGGCGCGCGCGCCTTGCAGTCGGCCTGGATCGCCGCGTCCACCTCGCGCAGGAGATGCTCGTAGAGCGCGGAGACCTCGCTGTGGACGCGGCGCTCAGCCGTCTCCTTGTCCACGCCCGCGTCGCGCAGGTCGATCCAGAGCCAGGCCAGCTCGCGCCACAGGTCGCCCGCCGAATCGCCGAGCCGGCGCGCCTTGCGCTCGTGCAGCTCGAAGCTCCCCTTCTGGTACCACAGCAGGGTGGAGAAGCGCTTCGCGCGCCGGTCCTGCTCGGCCATGATCCCCTGCAGCCGGGCGCGCGCGGGCTCGTACCAGGCGCCGGCCGCGGCACGGTCCCGGATCACGGCGTCCGCGGCGGCGAGGTCGATGTTCGCCCGCTCCCCGGCATCCTGGATCAGGTAGCCCGCGTCCTTCGCGTACCGGCCCTGCAGCTGATCCGGCCGCAGCTTGATGTAGTGGCGGAACGTCTGCCATTCGGCCTGCGTCGTGATCTTCCTCGCCCGCTTGCGGATCCGCTCGCGCAGGCCGTCAAGCGCCGGGAGATGCGGCGACTTCGAGTGCTTCGCACGCCACCGCTCGAGCAGGTGGAGCGCGTCGAAGAGCTCGAGCTTCGTCATCCGCTCGACGTCGGGCGGCGACTCGGTCCACGAGACCGGCGGCTGGATGATGCTCTCCGTATCGACCAGGCGCCCGTCGTACGGCGCCCGCGCCAGGAGCCGGGCGGTCGCGCGATTGCCGATCGCCGACCGGAGGCGCAGCAGGTCGGCGGGCGCCGCGCCGCGGGCGAGCGACGGTCCGGCCTGGTGGCCGACCCGTGCCCCGGCCTGCTGCTCCTGGATCGCCGTCGCGCGCACCACCCAACGCTAACGGAACGCCGGGATGACGGCTGCGCCGTAGCCGTCGAGCGTCGCCTCCTGCGCGTCATGCATGAGGTAGACGTTGAACTGGTCGACGCCGAGCGCCTCCAGCTCGCGCAGCTTCGCGACGTGGTCGTCGACCGTGCCGAGCACGCAGAAGCGGTCGACGATCTCGTCGGGCACGAACTCCGTGTCCGGGTTGCCGGCGCGCCCGTGGTGGGAGTAGTCGTAGCCCTCGCGCGCGCGGATGTAGTCGGTCAGCGCCGCCGGAATTCTGTCTCGCCCGGGGGGCTCGCCACCGCTTCGCTCGCCCCCTTCGCCGTAGCGGCGGACGAGGTCCGCGACGTGGTTGCCGACCATCCCGCCGAACCAGCGGCACTGGTCGCGCGCGTGGGCGAGATCGTCCCCGAGATACGCCGGCGCCGCGACGCAGATCGCGATCTCGTCCGGGTCGCGGCCCGCCTCCTCGGCGGACGCGCGCACGTGGTCGACCGTCCAGCGGAGGATCACCGGATCGGCGAGCTGGAGGATGAACCCGTCGGCCTTGCGGCCGACGAGCGCGAGCGCCTTCGGGCCGTAGCCCGCCATCCACACGTCGAGCTTGCCGTCGCGCACCCACGGGATCGACACCTCGCCGCCGGGCGTCTCGATCGACCGGCCCTCGGCGAGCTCCTTGATGATGTGGATCGCCTCCTCGGTCTGCGCGAGCGTCGTCGGCTTCTTGCCCAGCACGCGGCGGGCGGAGTCGCCGCGGCCGATCCCGCAGATCGTGCGGTTGCCGAAGCCCTCGTTGAGCGTCGCGAACAGCGAGGCGGTGACGGTGGGATCGCGCGTCGCCGGGTTGGTGACGAACGGCCCGACCATGATGCGCTCGGTGGCCGCCAGCATCTGCGCGTAGATGACGTACGGCTCCTCCCACAGGATGTGCGAGTCGAACGTCCACGCGTAGCCGAAGCCGAGCGCCTCGGCGCGCTGCGTCAACTCGACCACGCGCCGCTGGGGCGGGTCGGTCTGGAAGGTCACGCCGAAGTCCATGGCCGTCAGCCCGCCCACGCCAGGGTCCGCCGCGTGAGGTCGTACAACGCGCGAACGGACAGCTCGAGGTCCGCGTCCGGCGTGTCCTCCTCCTTGGTGTGGCTCACCCCGCCGAGGCTCTTGACGAAGAGCATCACGGTCGGGATGCGGCGCGCCATCTCGGCGGCGTCGTGCAGCGGCCCGCTCGGCAGGCGGCGGCTCGTCCCCGCCACCTCCAGGACGGCGGCGTCCGCGAGGTCGATCAGCTCCGGATCGAACGGGATCGGCTCGATCTCCCAGACCTGCTCCCACTCGACCGTGCAGCCCTCCTCGGCGGCGAGCCGCTCCGAGCTCTCCTTGGCGGCGGCGAGCATCTCGGCCAGCACGTCCGCGTCGAGCGCGCGCTGGTCGAGCGACACCTCGCACGTGCCGTTGAACGCGGTGACGATGCCGGGCGAGACCCGCACGATCCCGGTCGTGGCGCGCACGTCGTCGCGCGCCGCGGCGTCGTCGCGCCACGCGAGCGAGCTGCGCGCGGCGGCGAGGAACGCGTCGCGGCGCAGGTGCATCGGGCTCGCGCCCGCGTGGGCGTGGGCGCCGGTGAAGCGCACGAGGTGCCGCTGCACGCCGAACGTGCCGAGCACAGCGCCCAGCGGCAGGTCCAGCTGCTCCAGCACAGGGCCCTGCTCGATGTGCAGCTCCAGGTAGGCGAGCGCGCCGTCCAGCCGCGAGCCGGACTCCTTCATCCGGTCGAGCTCGACGCCGTGGGCGGCGAGCGCGTCGGGCAGCGCGGTGCCGTCGCGGTCGGTCAGCCCGCGCACGGCGTCGGGATCGAGCGTGCCCGCGCAGGCGCTCGAGCCGAGCAGGCTGCGGCCGAACCGAGCGCCCTCCTCGTCGGCCCAGTCGACAAGCGCGATTGTGAGCTCGCGCCGCTCCGGCGCCAGCGCGCGCAGCACCTCGAGCCCGCCGACGACGTTGAGCGTGCCGTCGAGCCAGCCGCCGTTCGGCACGGAGTCGAGGTGCCCGCCGATGATCACGAAGCGCTCGGACTCGCCCGGCGCGGTCGCCCACGTGTTCCCCGCCTCGTCGCGGTCGACGGTGACCCCCTCGATGCCGGCGAGCTCGCCGGCGAGCCAGTCGCGCGCGGTGATCCAGGTATCGGTCCACGCGACGCGCTGGGCGCCGTCCTCGTTCCCCGTCAGCCGCGCGATCTCGCGCAGCCCCGCGACCGCCCTGGCGGCGTCGACGCCGGCCATCAGCGGACCGCCGGGCCGGGGGCGGGCTGCGCGAACGTGCGGTGCACGTAGCGGCCCGAGCCGGGCTCGGCGATGACCTCGCCGTCGCGGTACGCGAGCTCGCCGCGCACGTAGACGGCGGCCGGCCCGCCGGTGAACGTCATGCCCTCGTAGGGCGTGTAGTCCACGTTGCTGTGGCGGTTGGCCCGTGTCACGGTGGTCGTCAGGTCGGGGTCCCAGACCACGATGTCCGCGTCGGCGCCGGGCGCGAGCGTGCCCTTGCGGCCCGCCATCCCGTGCACGCGCGCCTGGTTCGTGGAGACCGCGGCGACGAAGAGGTTCTCGGTGATCATGCCCTCGCGGACGCCGTGCGTCCACAGCACGTACGGGCGCTCTTCGACGCCGGGCAGCCCGTTCGGGATCAGCGTGAAGTCGCCGGCTCCCAGCTCCTTCTGGCGGGCGTAGTTGAACGAGCAGTGGTCGGAGCCGAAGATCTGCAGGTCGCCCGCCTGCAGGCCGTGCCACAGCGCCGGCCGGTTCGACGGGTCGCGGAGCGGCGGCGAGCAGACGAACTTGGCGCCCTCGAAGCCGGGGCGCGCGAGGTCGGCGTCGGAGAACACGAAGTACTGGCCGCAGGTCTCGCCGTAGACGGTCTGCCCCCGCGCGTGCGCCTGCTCGATGGCCTGGAGCGCGGGCGCGCAGGAGACGTGCACGACGAGCAGCGGGCAGCCGGCGATCTCGGCCAGCCGGATCGCCCGGTTGGTCGCCTCGGCCTCGACCGCTTCGGGCCGCGTCAGCCCGTGCCAGCGCGGCTCGGTGTCGCCGCGCGCGAGCGCCTGCTCCTGCAGCTTCGCGATCGCGTCGCCGTTCTCGGCGTGCACGAGCACCAGCAGGCCGCACTCGCGCGCGATCTGCATCGCCTCGAACAGGTCCTCGTCGGGGGTGTAGAGCGGCGTGCCCTTGTAGGCCATGAAGATCTTGACGGTCGCGACGCCGAGGTCGGGCAGCGACGGCAGCTCCTGCTTGACCTCCTCGGTGAGGTTGGTGATCGCCACGTGCAGGCCGTAGTCGATCCGCGACTTCTCGGCCTTGCGCTGCCACGTCTCGACCGCCTCGCCGAGCGTCCCGTCGACGTCCTGGAGCGAGAAGTCGACGAGCATCGTCGTGCCGCCGGCGAGCGCGGCGGCGGTGCCGGTGTCCCAGTCGTCGGCGGTCATCGTGCCGCCGAACGGCATGTCCATGTGGGTGTGCCCGTCGATGAAGCCGGGCATCACGCGTGCGCCCGAGCAGTCGACGACCTCGGCGCCGTCCTGCGGCAGGTCGACGCCGACCGCCTCGATCCTCTCGCCGTCGACCGCCACGTCAGCCCGGAACGAGCCCTCGGCGGTGACGACCGTCCCACCCGCGAACACCTTGTCCATTACGAAACCGCCCTACTCGAATGCTCTGCGAAGACCGCGCCCAGCACGTCGACGATGTGGTCGGCGTCCCCGTCGGTGAACGACAGCGGCGGGGCGAGCGCGATGACGTTGTCCAGGCCGGCCGCCGTGTCGACGTTCCGCCCGACCAGCAGCCCGCGCTGCTGCGCGGCGGCCACGATCCCGGCCGAGACCGCGCGCTCGGCCGGCGCGCGCGTCGCCTGGTCGGCGACCAGCTCGATGCCGATCAGCAGCCCGCGGCCGCGCACGTCGCCGACCAGCGGATGGTCGCCGAGCACGTCCTGCAGCCTGCCGAGCAGCACGGCGCCCGCCGTCGCCGAGCGCTCGACCAGCCCTTCCTCCTCCATGATCGCCAGCGTCTCCAGCGCGACCGCGCAGCCGGCGGGATGGCCGCCGAACGTGTTGATGTGGCGCAGACGACCGGAATCTCCCGGATCGGCGGGAAACGCGGCGAAGATCTCATCGCTCACCACGGTCGCGGCGAGCGGGATGTACGCGCTCGTGATGCCCTTCGCCATCGTCACGAGGTCCGGGCGGACGCCGGTGCCGTCGTGGCCGAACATGGTGCCGGTGCGGCCGAAGCCGCAGATGACCTCGTCGGCGATGAGCAGCACGCCGTGGCGCTCGCAGGCGGCCTTGACGGCCGGAAGGTAGGAGTCCGGCGGGATCAGGATGCCGCCGCCGGTGATGATCGGCTCCATGATCACGGCCGCGACCGTCTCGGGCAGCTCGAACTCGATCGTGCGCTCGAGGTCCGCGGCGCAGCGGCGCCCGTAGGCGTCGAGGTCGTCCTCGGCGACGCCGTCGCGGTACGGGTCCGGCGGCGCGACGTGGAGGAAGCCCGGGGCGAGCGGCTCGTAGCCGACGCGGCGCATCGCCTGGCCGGTCGCCGACAGCGCGCCGAGCGTGGAGCCGTGGTAGGCGCGATAGCGGGAGATGATCTTGAAGCGGCCGTGCTCGCCGCGCAGCTGGTTGTACTGGCGCACGAGCTTGAACGCCAGCTCGTTGGCCTCGGAGCCGGAGTTGGCGTAGAACGTCGCGCGCCCGCCGCCGAGCAGCTCCTCCAGCCGCTCGCCGAGCTCGATCGCGGGGAGGTGGCCGCGGGTGAGCGGGTGGAACGCGAGCCGCTTGAGCTGGGCGGCCGCGGCGTCGGCGAGCCGCGCCCGTCCGTAGCCGACGTTCACGCACCACTGGCCGGAGAGCCCGTCGAGGTAGCGGTTGCCGTCGACGTCGGTCACCCAGGCGCCGTCGCCCTCGGCGACGATCATCGGCCCCTTCGCCCCAGCGGGCGGCCGCCCGCTCATCTGATGCCAGACGGTGCGGTCCCTCGCGCTCCAGTCGGTGCCCCCGGACACGCCCGCCACCCTTTCGCGACGCCGACCGGTTGTCAATCCCTGGGGGGTCAGTCCACCCGCGAGGCCGCCGGCGGCTCCTGCTCGGCGGCACGCTCCGGATCGCGCGTGAACTCCGCGTGCCCGGCCTCGATCGCCTCCTCGGCGCGGATCACGTGCACGACCGCGTTGATCAGCGCGAGGTGCGTGAACGCCTGCGGGAAGTTGCCGAGGTGGCGGCCGGAGCGCGGATCGATCTCCTCCGCGTAGAGGCCGAGCGGGCTCGAGTACCCGAGCAGCTTCTCGCACATGGCCCGCGCGTGCTCGACCTCGCCGATCTCGCACAGCGCGGAGACGAGCCAGAACGAGCAGATCGTGAACGCCCCCTCGGCGCCTGAGAGCCCGTCGTCGGTCTCCTCCACCCGGTAGCGGAGCACGAGCCCGTCCTCGGTCAGCTCGCCGGCGATCGCGAGGACCGTCGCGCGGATCCGCGGGTCGTCCGCCGGAAGGAAGCGGACGAGCGGCATCAGCAGGACGGACGCGTCGAGCGCCTCGGTGTCGTAGTGCTGCGTGAACACGCCGCGGCTGTCGAGCGCGTGCTCGCAGATGTCGGCGTGGATCTCGTCGGCGGACGCCCGCCAGGCGGCCGCGCGCTCCCAGTCCTCGCGCAGCTCCGCCAGCCGCGCGCCGCGGTCCAGCGCGACCCAGCACATGAGCTTGGAGGACGTGAAGTGCTTCGGGTCCCCGCGCACCTCCCAGATGCCGCGGTCGGGCTTGCGCCAGTTCGCCTGCGCCGCCTCGACCTGCTGGATCAGCATCGGCCAGACGCTGTCGGGCAGCGCGTCGCGCGACTTCGTGTGCAGGTACACCGAGTCGAGCACCGCGCCCCAGACGTCGTGCTGGGCCTGGGAGTGCGCCGCGTTCCCGACCCGCACCGGCCGCGCGTTCTCGTAGCCCGACAGGTGGTCGAGCGTCCGCTCGGGCAGCTCGGCGCGCCCGTCGATCCCGTACATGATCTGCAGCGTCCCCTGCTCCGCGTTCGCCATGTCGGCGACGAAGTAGAAGAAGTCGTTCGCCTCCCACTCGAACCCGAGCGTGTAGAGGCCCCAGAGCGCGAACGTCGAGTCGCGGATCCAGGAGTAGCGGTAGTCCCAGTTGCGCTCGCCGCCGGGCGTCTCGGGGAGCGAGGTCGTCGCGGCCGCGGCGATCGCGCCGGTCGGCGCGTAGGTGAGGCCCTTGAGCGTGAGTGCCGAGCGCTGCAGGTCGGCGCGCCACGGGTGGTCGGGGAACTCGCCGCGGTCGAGCCAGTGCTGCCAGTGGTGCGCGGTCCAGACCAGGCGGCCGTACGCCTCCTCCCACGTCGCCGGGGCCGGGTGCTCGCTCCACGACAGCGCGCAGAAGAGCGTCTCGCCCTCCTTGATCATGTGCCGCGCGGTGATGCGCGGGCCCTCGATGCCGAGGTTGAGGTCGGTGGTGATGCGCAGCTCCAGCTCGGAGCCGGGTGCCCGCGCGACGGCGACGTTGTAGCCGTCCTCGGCGTACTCCCAGGTCGGGCGCTCGAGCCCGTAGTCGAAGGCGGGCTCGCACGACAGTCCGAGCTGCACCTCGCCGTTGACGCAGCGGACGGTGCGCAGGAGCACGTGGTCGGCGTCGTAGTCCGTCGGCGTGCGCTTGTGCGTGTGCGAGCGGTCCTTCGAGTGGTGCCACGGGCCCATGAGCAGCACGTCGCGCACGATGACCCAGCCGCCGCGCGTGCCCCAGCTCGTCTCCAGCACCATCGTCCCCGGCAGGTACCGCCGGCCCGCCGGGACCTTCACGCCGGTGGGACCGAGGCGGAAGTGCCCGGCGTCGCGGTCGAGCATCGCGCCGAAGACGCTCGGCGAGTCCATCCGCGGCAGGCAGAGCCACTCGACGTTGCCGTCGGGAGCGACGAGCGCGGTGGTCTCGCAATCCGACAGGAACGCGTAGTCGGCGATCGGGGGGAACGGGCTGCGAGTGAGCCCGGTGCTCGTCGGGCGGTGCCTCATGAGCGGCGACGGTAGCAGCGCTCAGACGCGCCGATCATCGGCACACCGTCAGGCATTCCCGGCCGTGCGGATCTCCTCCGGCCACTCGCGCTCGATCCCCGCGGCGTCGAGCTCGGCCTGCACGCGCGCGAGCAGCCCGGGCTGCGCGCAGACCGCGCGCGGCGACACGCGGTGCGCGTGGCAGAACGCGGCCAGGTGCCCCGCGGCCTCGCCCGCGTTCCACTCCACCGGGTGGAGCCGGTAGGCGCCGTTGGTGATGTGCGTCGTGCCGATCGCCTTGCCGGCGGCCAGCAGGTTCTCGAGCCGGACCGGCACGAGCGCCCCGAGCGGGAGCTGGAACGGGCAGCACGCCAGGTCGATGTAGGGGTCGCCGCCGGTCGACGGGTGCAGGTCGATGCGGTAGTGGCCGACGCCGGCCGCGTCGTGGAAGCGCACCGCCCCGTGCGCGCCGCGCACGTCCAGCGCGATGTCCTGCTCCACCACGGTGCGCAGCGCGCGCAGGCGGCGGGCCTCGCGGATGTAGGGCGCCTTGGCGAGCCCGTCGGGCGTGCCGCCGACGACGTCGGCGCGCAGCCGCAGCCCGGGCCAGCCCGCGTCCGTCTGCATCCAGTGCAGGAACGAGAGGCTCAGCGCGCGGGCGCCCGCGTCCCCGCCGTCCAGCACGGGGGCGTCGGGGTAGTCGACCTGCGGCCAGTTCACCAGCGTGATGTCGCTCGGGTAGGCGCCGGGCTCGAACAGCCCGCGCGCCGCGATCCGGCGGAAGCGCCACAGGTCCTTGTCGAGGTCGGGGTCGTCGAAGTCCGGCCCGATCGCGAAGGGGTCCTCGTCGGGGTTGGGCTCGAAGCGCCGCTCGACCGGCCGCAGCGTCCGCGGGTCGGGGGCGGCCCACGAGAAGCGGCCGGCGAAGCGGTCGTACTCCGGCGGCCGCTCGATCGTGTGGTCCTCGCCCGCGCGGTGATCGAGCGCGAAGCACACGGTCACCGGCTGCAGGTTGTCGGGCTGGTCGGCGGGCGGGCCGTGCGGCTCGCCGGTCCGCTCGCGCGATTCGAAGCCGGTGACGTGCTCGGCTTCGGCGAGCGGCAGCAGCGCGCCGGTCTCCGTCGCGTCGAGGAACCAGTCCGCCCAGACCGTCACCTCCCCGTCGGGTCCGGCGAGCGTCACCGCCTCCACGCGATCGCCGTCGACGGCGGCGCGGACCGGCGCGTGGCGCAGCAGCACCTGCAGCCGCTCCTCGGCCAGCGCGGGAGCGAGCATCGCGTGCAGGACGGCGAGCGCGACCCGCGGCTCATGGCCGAGCCGCGACACCGTGCACGCGCCGGGGTTGAGCGCGGGCTGGAGCCGGGCGCGCTCGGTCAGCGGGAAGTGGGCGCGGTAGTGCGCGCGGATCCCGTCGCGCAGCCGGCGGTACGTCGCCGTGCAGCCGCACCGCTCGATCCAGCGGTGCTCGTCCGGCGGCACGGCCTGGCTGGTGAGCTGGCCGCCGAGCCAGTCGGTGGGCTCGGACATCACGACGGAGCGCCCCCGCGCCGTCGCCGCCAGCGCGGCGGCGACGCCGCCGAGGCCGCCGCCCACGATCAGGATGTCGCACCTCCGCTCGGGCATCGCATCCCATCGTCGCGCGTCGGGGAGCGGCCGACCTTGACCGCACACAACGCGGCGAACGTCGGAACGCCCGTGCGGTGGCGCCGGCGCTCCTGAACGGCGGGCAGTGAGGGAGACCAGCGTGTTCCTCGGGGGGATCGCAGCGGGCGGGCCGCCGCCATCGCGACGCTCCGCCCAGATGCGCCGTCAACGTCGGAACCTGCCGCCGAACGCCCGGGCGTCTGACGTTCGCCGTGTCATGCGCCGTCAACGTCGGCCCACCCGCCCGGTGCACGACCCGATCGACGTTGCCGCGCCCGCCCGCGTCCCGCCGGTCCGGCCGAAGCCGGCCCGTTCAATGCTGCAGTTGACGTTGCTGGCGCGCACTAGATCGCCGGCCCGATCGCAAACGCCCGGTTGCGGCCGAGGATGTCGCCGAGCTTCGCGCCGAGCAGCATGAACGCGGCCATCACGAGCGTGTACAGCGTGATCGCCGTCTGCACGCCCTGGATCGACGTGTCGAGATCGTCGACGATCTGCGAGATCGCGACGTTCATCACGCTCGAATCGAGCACCATCACGAACTGGGCCGACGACAGGATGATCGTCGGCAGCCGCTGGCGCCTGAGCGGCGCTCCGGTTCCCGCTACTCGCAGAACGGGATCACGGGGACCCCGATCTGGTTGATCTGCTTGGAGTCGACGTCGACCGCGAAGTGGATCCGCCCGCCGCCGTTCTTCGGGATCTTGACGAGCGTGATGCCGAAGGTCTGATCGGTGCCGTGATCGACCTTCGCCTTCGGGTAGGCCGCCTTGATCTGGGCGATCGTGCCGCCGATCCCAACGCCGCGGGCGGTCGCGCCGCCGGTGATCGAGATGCTGCGGACCTTGCGCGGGCGCTGCCGCGTCGTCAGGTCGACGAAGCCCTTCAGCGGCGCCTTGAGGCGCGCCGAGCGCGTCTGCGGGCCGCCAAGCTCGCACCCCGGCCGCAGCTTGCCGACGAGGCCGGCGGCGCGCAGCGAGCGGAACGTCCTGCCCACCTTGACCTTGCCGACGCCCGCGGAAGTGATCTTCTGGTCGGCCCGGCGACTGGTCTCGGCGGGCGCGACGGCGGCGCCGAACGCGAGCGAGAGCAGCGCGGTCGCTGCGAGGGAGGTGCGGGTGCGCATGGGCGCACCCTAGTCACCGGTCCGGACCATCAGGCCTCGCGTGACGGCCTCAGGCCCGACAGGCTCAACAGCCGTCGATGCCGCAGCTCTCGCCGGCCGCGACGACCTCGACCGCGGGACGCGCCTCCCAGGCGTGCTCGAGCAGCCCGCGCAGCGTCTCGGGCGGCTGCGCGCCGGATGCGCCGAACGCGCGGTCGACGACGAAGAACGGCACGCCGGTGATCCCCAGCGAGGCGCCGGTGCGCTCGTCGTCGCGGACCTCGGCGGCGAAGCGGTCGCCGGCCAGCAGCTCATCCACCTCGCCGGCGGGCAGGCCCACCTCGCCGGCGAGGCGCGCGAGCGCGGCGTGATCGCTCATCAGCTCGCCCTCGCCCAGGTACGCGCGCATGAGGCGCTCCTCCATCGCGTCCTGGAGGCCGTGGGCGGCGGCGAGGTGCACAAGCCGGTGCGCGTCGAACGTGTTGCCCCCGCGGGCGACGTCGAAGCGGAAGTCGAGGCCCTCGGCCGCGGCCACCTCGGCGAGCTGCGCCTGCCGCGCGCGCGCCTGCTCGACGCTCGAGCCGTACTTGCTCGCGAGATGGGCGGCCAGCTCGCCCTCGCGCTCGGCCGGCGCGCCCGGGTCGAGCTCGAAGCTCCGCCAGGTGACCGTCACGGCGTCGCGGTGCTCGAAGCCGGCAAGCGCCGCCTCGAAGCGGCGCTTGCCGATGGAGCACCACGGGCAGGCGATGTCGGACCAGATCTCGACGTGCACGGCGTTCCTTCCCACGACTGGTTGAGCGAGCAACTTCCTCGAGGATAGCGCTCAACGTCCCGGGATCTGATGCTCGGGATCAGCTGGGACGGACTCGCCCGCGGACCAGGACGACGCCGAAGCCGGCGATCACGAGCATGAGCGCCGCTCCCGACAGGAGCAGCGGAAGCAGCTCGTCCACGTCGCGCACGATCGTGCGCTCGGGACGGACGACCTCGATCGTGGCCGGCTCGGCGGTGCTCGCGCGGCTGGCGCCCGGGTGGTCGGCCGGGTGGTCGCCTCCGCGGAAGTCGGCCGGCGGCCAGCCGGCGGCCCCGTCGGCGTTCGTGACCCAGCCGCCCTGAGCCGCGTCGCTGCGGCCGGTCGCCGCCGAGGCCGCCGAGGACGCGGCGAGGCACGAGACGACGACGAGGGGCGGCGGCGAGCCAGCTGTTGCGGATGTACCTCATTGCGTGAGCTCCTCTCACATCGATTGGGGATGAGAGGAGCCTGCTCCCGTGCGGTAGAGCGCCGGTGGCACGGCCGGTAAAGCCGGTAAAGAGCGCTTGCAGCGCCGGTTCTGGCGACTGTAGGGTCGGCGTAGGCACCGTGACATGGACGTCCAAGTCCTCGGACCGCTCTACGCGAGCATCGACGGGCGCCCCGTACCGCTCAGGAGAGCCAAGCCACGGGCGCTGTTGGCGATGCTCGCGCTCGATGCGGGCTCGACGGTCTCGACCGAGCGCCTGATCGAGGGGCTGTGGGGCGAGCGCCCGCCGGCGACCGCCAACAAGCTGGTGCAGGTCTACGTGTCGCAGCTGCGCAAGGCGCTCGCCAGCGCCGGCGACGGCGCCTCGATCGTCACGCATGGGCGCGGGTACGCGCTCGAGGTCGCGCCGGATGCGATCGATGCCGGGCGCTTCGAGCGGCTGGTCGCCGAGGGCTCGCCGCGCGAGGCGCTCGCGCTGTGGCGCGGCGCGCCGCTCGACGATATGGCCGGCGAGCCGTTCGCGGCCGTCGAGATCCGCCGGCTCGAGGAGCTGCGGCTCGCGGCGCTCGAAGTCGCGATCGACCACGACCTGGGCGCCGGGCGCCACCGCGAAGTGGTGGCCGAGCTCGAGCGCCTCGTCGCCGCCGAGCCGCTACGCGAGAAGCTCCACGCGCAGCGGATGCTCGCGCTCTACCGCTGCGGCCGGCAGGCAGATGCGCTTCACGCGTATCGGCAGGCGCGGGCGGCGCTGGTCGATGCGATCGGCGTGGAGCCCGGGCCGGAGCTGCGGCGACTCCACGAGGCGATCCTGCGCCAGGACGCCTCGCTGGACCCGGCGCCGGACTGGTCGCGCGAGCTGCCGTCGGAGCTCCGGGCGCGCGCCACGATGGCGGGCCGCGAGGCGGAGTTGGAGTGGCTGCGCGAGCGTTGGCGGTGTGCACGCGACGGCGGAGGGCGGCTCGCGGTGATCGTCGGACCGCATGGAATGGGCAAGACGCGGCTTGCGGCGGAGCTCGCCGGCGAGGTGCACCGCGACGGGGGAGCGGTGATGTACGCGGCCGGTCTCGGTGCGCCCGATGTGGCCCTGGCGGTGCTTGCGGCCGCGCGCGCATCGCGCCATGCCACGCTCGTCGTCTTCGACGACGTCGACCGCGCGGACGCCGCGCTGCGCACGGCGCTCGCCGAGCTCGATGCCGAGCTGCCCACGCACCCGCTGCTCGTCGTCGCGACCGCCTCGGACGCCGATCCCGCGGCGCCGGAGGACGAGACGCTCCGGTTGCTCCCGATCGACGCCCAGGCCGTCCTGGCCGTGGCGCGGCTCTACGCCGGCGCCGGCGACGACGCGGACATACCGGTCGCGCGGCTCGCCGCGGCGAGCGGCGGGAATCCGCAGCGCGTGCATCGCGCGGCGGCCGAGTGGGCACGGGCCGCGGCGTCGCGCCGCGTCGGGGCGACGGCGGATCTCGCCGCCACCGAGCGGAAGGGCCTGCGGGCGATCGAGGACGACCTGGCCGCCGGGGTCGTCGAGCTGCAGGCGCTGCACGAGCGCGTCGAGCGCGACGATGCCGGGCGGGAAGTCGTGGGCTGCCCCTACAAGGGCCTTGCCGCGTTCGACCTCGAAGACGCGGACGTCTTCTTCGGCCGCGAGCGGCTCGTGGCCGAGATGGTGGCGCGGCTCGCGGGTGCGCCGCTGATGGGGCTCACAGGGTCGTCGGGGAGCGGCAAGTCCTCGGCGCTGCGCGCCGGGCTGCTCGCCGCGCTGGCCGCCGGTGTGCTGCCGGGCAGCGAACGATGGCCCGTGGTGCTGATCCGCCCCGGGGACCACCCTGTGGACGCGCTCGCACGGGCGCGCCATGAGGCCGGCGGTTCCGGACGGCTCGTCGTCGCCGTGGACCAGTTCGAGGAGACGTTCACCGTCTGCCGCGAGGAGGGCGAACGCGCGGCGTTCGTCGACGCGCTCGTGGAGTCCGCTCGCGACCCGGGCCGGCGCGCGCTCGTCATCGTCGCCGTGCGGGCCGACTACTACGGGCGCTGTGGCGCGTACCCGGAGCTGTCCCGGCTCCTCGGCGCGAACCACGTGCTGGTCGGCCCGATGCGCCGCGACGAGCTGCGCCGCTCGATCGAGCTTCCCGCCCGCCGGGCCGGCCTGCAGGTCGAGCCCGAGCTGTCCGACGCCCTCGCGACCGATGTCGAGGGCCGGCCCGGCGCGCTGCCGCTGCTGTCGACGTCGCTGCTCGAGCTCTGGCAGCAGCGCGACGGCCGGCTGTTGCGTCTCGGCGACTACCGGCATGCCGGCGGCGTCGACGGTGCCGTCGCGCGCTTGGCCGAGCGCGGCTACGCGCGGCTCGACCCGTTGCAGCGCGAGATCGCGCGGCGGATCCTGCTCCGGCTGGCGGGCGAGGGGGAGGGCGCCGCGGTCGTGCGCCGGCGCGTTCCGGTCTCCGAGCTCGCCGGCGCCGGGGTCGACGAGGTGCTCTCCAACCTGGCCGACGATCGCCTCGTGATGCTCGGCGACGGCGAGGTCGAGGTCGCGCACGAGGCGCTCCTGCAGGAGTGGCCGCGCCTGCGCGGCTGGCTCGAGGAGGACGCCCAGGGCCGCCACCTGCACCACCAGCTGAGCGGCGCCGCGCGCGAGTGGGACGCGGGCGGCCGCGACCCCGGCGAGCTCTATCGCGGCGCCCGCCTGTCTGCCGCGCTCGACTGGTCCGCGAGCCACGACCCGGAGCTCAACGCGGCTGAACGCGAGTTCCTGCACGAGAGCAAGGCCGCGACCGGGCGTTCGGTGCGGCGCCTGCGCGCGGTCCTCGCCGGCGTGAGCGCGCTGCTCGTGCTCGCGGTCGTTGCAGGGGTGATCGCGCTCGACCAGCGCGGCACCGCGCGCGGCGAGGCGCGGGCGGCGGACGCGCAGCGGCTCGGCGCGCGCGCGCTCGTCGAGAGCGAGCTCGACCGCGCGCTGCTGCTGGCGCGGCAGGGCGTCTCGCTCGACGACACCGTCCAGACGCGCGGAAATCTCCTGGCCGCCCTGGTCAAGAGCCCTGCCGCGATCGGCGTGATCCGCCGCGGCGGCGAGGGGTTCCAGAGCATCGCGCTCAGCCCCGACAGCCGCACGCTCGCCGTCGGCGCCGACTCCGGGAGCCTCTTCTTCTTCGACGCGCGGACCCGGCGCCGCGTGGGCGTCGTGATGCCGCGCCCCGGCGCGCGCACCGGCGTGGACGACACCGGCATCTACTCCCTGGCCTACAGCCCGGACGGCGGACGCCTCGCGATCGCCAGCGGAACGGTCCTGGACCAGCGGGTGGCGGTGCTCGACACGCGCAGCCGGCGCTTCGTCGCGTCCGTCACCATCCCGAGCCAGCGCGCGGTGACCCGCATGGGGTACTCGCCCGACGGCCGCGTGCTCGACCTCGTCACGACCGACTTCTCCCACGGGCGGTCGTACATCGTCCGCGCCGACGCTCGGACCGGCGGGCGACTGCGTGATCCGGTGCTCGTCGGCGGCGCATACCTGACCACCGGCGCGACGTTCACGAGCTCGCCTGTGGCGCTCAGGGGCGACCTCGGCCTGCTGGTGCAGGCAGGACGGGAGCAGACGGTCGTGCGCGACGCCGCGGACCTGCGCGTCGTGCAGCGCCTGCCCGTGGGCTTCGGCCAGGCTGCCCAAGCCGAGCTGAGCCCGGACGGCCGGACGCTCGCAGTCGCCGGTGAGAACGGGTCCCTGCGCGTGGTCGACCTGCGCTCCGGGTCGCTCCGCGTCGCGTCGGGTCCACGCGATGAGCCGGTCGAGCGCATCGCGTTCACGCCGGACGGCCGCTCGGTCATCACGGGGAACGCCGACGGCGACGTGAACGTATGGGACGTTCGCCGCGCGGCGGTGGTCGAGACGCTCGCCGGCCACGGAGGCGCCGTGACGTCGCTCACCGTCTCGCCCGACGGCAAGACGCTCTACAGCTCGAGCGTGGACGGCAGCGTCCTCGTCTGGGACCTGGCCGGCTCGCGCCGTCTCGGGCGTCCGTTCCGCGCCGGGGCGGCAAACGACCGGAACGCACGCTACGCCCTGAGCTCCGACGGCCACCTGCTGGCGGTCGGCCAGGGCGACGGGGCGGTCAGCATCGTGGACGCACGGACGCTGGCACGGCGCGCACAGTTCCCGGTCGTCACGCCGCCGCGAGTGATCGGCATGGCGTTCGTGCCCGGCGGTCACCTGCTTGTCGTGGGCGGTCCGGAGGGCTTTCTCGCCCTCGTCGACGCCGATTCGGGATTGACGCTGCGGCGGCTGCGCGGCCACGAGCTCGAGGTCTGGACGCCGGGCATCAGCGCCGACGGCCGGCTCATGGTCACTGCCAGCCGAGACCAGACGGTCCGCTTCTGGTCGCTGCCCGACGGACGCCCGCTCGGCGCGCCGCTGCGCTTCCAGCGGACGCCCGTACGACGCTCAGCTCAGCCCCGACGGCCGCGTCGCGGCGGTGGTGATGCCGCCCGACACGCTCGAGATCTGGGACGTCCGCAAACGGCGGCTCGTACGCCGGATGCGCGTCGCCGGCGACGTGGCCGAGACCCGGTTCTCGCCGGACGGCCGGTTGCTGGCGCTGGGGAGCCTTCGCGGCTCGGCGCAAGTCTGGTCGACGGCTGACTGGAGGCCCGTGACGCGCAGGTTCACCGGACACGCCGGTGGGGTCACCTGGGTGACGATCAGCGCCGACGACCGCACGTTGGCGACCAGCAGCACGGACGGGAGCGTGCGGCTGTGGGACATCGAGAGCGAGCAGGCCGTCGGCGCGCCCCTGCCCGGACTGGCAGGACGGAACCACATCCCGATGCTGACGCCGGACGGGTCCGGGCTGATCGCGGGCTACGACACCGGTCAGGCGTTCCGCTGGGACATCCGGTCGGCATCGCTCATCCGCCATGCATGCGACGTCGCCGGACGCAGCCTCTCGCGCGCGGAATGGGACGAGTTCCTGCCGGGTCGCGACTTCGAGCCGGCTTGCACGGGCTAGCGCGGTAGGGTCGGCGAATGTCCGGCAGCCGGAGCCGGAGCTTCGACGCCGAGAGCCTGCTGAGCTCGCTGATGGAGAACGTCCCGGGCGCGATCTACCGGGCGGCCGACGACGAGGTCTGGAAGGTCCAGCGGGTCAGCGACGACATCGAGCGCATCACCGGGTACCCGGCGTCGGACTTCGTCGGCGCCGCCAAGCGGACGATCGTGATGGTCACGCATCCCGACGACCGCGAGCCCGTGGACCAGGAGATCCGCGCGGCGATCGAAGCGGGCCGGCCGTTCGTCCTGGAGTACCGGATCCTCCACGCCGACGGCGGGATCCGGTGGGTGCTCGAGCGCGGCATCAGGACGATCGACCGCGACGGCGTCGCGTGGCTCGACGGGATCATCTTCGACATCACCGAGCGCCATGCCGCGGAGGAGCTGCGCATGGAGCGCCAGATCGAGGCGCACCGCATCGCCGAGCTCGAGGCGTCGCGGGCGCGGATCGTCGCCGCCGCGGACGCCGCGCGGCGCCGGATCGAGCGCGACCTGCACGACGGCGCCCAGCAGCGGCTGCTCGTCGCGTCGCTGCAGCTGCGCGCCGCCGAGCGGGCGCTGGAGAGCAACGGCGACGCCGCCGCGCTGCTGCGGACCGCGCGCGCGGAGCTCGACGCGGGGCTGGCGGAGCTGCGCGAGCTGGCGCGGGGGATCCATCCCACCCTGCTCACGATGCGCGGGCTGACGCCGGCGGTCCAGGCGCTCGCCCTCCGGAGCGCGGTGCCGGTGGAGCTGCACGACACGCTCGAGCGGCGGCTCGAGCCGGCCGTCGAGACCGCGCTCTACTACACGGTCGCGGAGGCGCTCACCAACGTCGACCGGTACGCGGGCGCGACACGTGCGACGGTCCGCGTCCGGCTGGACGGCGACGCCGTGGAGGTCGAGATCGAGGACGACGGTCGCGGCGGCGCCGACCGGACGCGCGGCTCGGGCCTGCGCGGCCTGGAGGACCGGCTCGGCAGCGTCGGCGGCGTGCTGGACGTCGCGAGCCCGCCGGGTGCCGGGACCCGGCTGCGGGCGCGGGTGCCGCTGCCCTGAACGCAGCGACGCCCGCCGGGATGGCGGGCGTCGCGGTGTCCCTGGAGGTGTCGGGGGATCAGGCTGCGGCGGGCACCACCTCCGGCTCGTGCTCGAACTTGGGCAGCCAGTTGAGCCGCTTGGGCAGCCACCAGTTGCGCTCGCCGAGCAGCTTCATCGTCGGCCGGCAGCAGCACCGCCCGGACGATCGTGGCGTCGATCAGGATCGCGACGGCGAGGCCGACGCCGAGCTGCTTCATCGACTGGTCGGAGCCCGTGGCGAACGCCGCGAACGTGACGACCATGACCGCGGCGGCGCCGGTGATGACGCCGGCCGTGCTCTTGATGCCCTCGGCGACGGCCTGCTCGGTGGACATCCCGCGGTCGACCAGCTCGCGGACCTTGCTGAGGACGAACACGTGGTAGTCCATCGAGAGCCCGAACAGGACGACGAACAGGAACAGCGGCAGCCAGGGCGTGATGCCGCCGACCGACGTGAACCCGAGCGCCTTCTCGCCGTGGCCGTCCTGGAAGACCAGCGTCAGCACGCCGTAGGCCGCGCCGACCGACAGCAGGTTGAGGATGATCGCCTTGATCGGCACCACGATCGAGCGGAACGTGACCAGCAGCAGGATGAACGCCATCGCGAGCACGAAGCCGAACACGATCGGCAGGTGCGACTTCATCGTGTCGAGGAAGTCCTTCGACCAGGCGGTCATGCCGCCGACCGCGACCTCGGCGTTCGGCAGCTTGCCGACGGTGGCCGGGACGACGTCGTCGCGCAGCACCTCCAGCGAGCGGTTGGACGCGGCGTCGGTGCCCTTGCCCTTGATCGACGAGGGACACCATCGCGACGGTCTTGTCCGGGTTGATGGTGACGCTCGAGGGCTCCGACAGCTCACCCGATGGCGATCGCCTTGTCGTGCAGGTCCTTGATCGCGGTCTGGACCTCGGGCGCCGTGACGTCCTTGGCCTTGACGACGACGCTGGCCGGCATGCGTGCCGCCGGGGAACGCGGCGTCGATGCGGTCGAGCGTCTGGATGATCGGCTGGCTGCGCGACATGCCCTCGGTGCCGGGCTCCTTGAACTGCATGCCGAGCGCCGGGATCGACAGCGCGACGAGCAGGCCGCCGGCGAGGATCACCGAGACGAGCGGGCGGGCCAGGACGCGGTTCAGGATCGCGTTCCACATGCGCGACTCGCCCTTGTTCTTGTGGCGACGCTTGGCGATGTAGGGCACGCGGCCCTTCTCGAGCCAGCCCTTCTGGCCGAGGTAGGACAGCACGGCCGGCAGGAACGTGAGCGACCCGATCATGGCGACGGCGACGACGATGATCGTGCCGATGCCGAAGGACGAGAAGATCGCGTTGCCGGAGAAGAACATGCCGGCCATCGCGGCCATGACGGTGAAGCCGGAGATCAGCACCGCGCGACCCGAGGTGGCGGCGGCGATGTCGAGCGCGGCCTCGGGCGAGCGGCCCTTGTCCTGCTCCTCCATCATCCGGCGCATGTAGAACATCGCGTAGTCGACGCCGACGGCCAGGCCGATGAGCATCGTGACGATCTGGACGGCCTCGTGCAGCGGAGCGAGCTGGCTGACCGGCCCGAGCAGGCCGGTGGTGGCCACGAACGCGGAGACGCCGAGCAGCAGCGGGACGCCGGCGGCGACGGCCGCGCCGAACACGAGCAGCAGGATGATCAGCGTGCCGCCCATCGAGATCTGCGTGGACTTCGCCTCGTCGGCGCGCTCGGTGGCGCCGAGCGCCTTGCGCTCGGACGCGCCGCCGTGCTCCTCGACGAGCAGCTCGGGATGCGCCTTCTGGACGGCGGCGACGGCCGCGAGCGGGGCGTCGGCGACGCTCTCCAGCGCCTCCTGCTCCTCCTTGGTCTCGGCCTTGCCGGGCAGCGTGAAGTTCACGAGCACCGAGCGGCCGTCCTTGGAGACGGTGTTGGCGCGGTCGCTCCGCGTTGAGCGGGCTCTCGATGTCGGAGACGCCCTCGATCTGGCCGAGGCGGTTGACGACGTCCTTGACCGCGGCCGTGACCTCAGGACCGTCGGCCTTGATCGAGCCCTTGCCCTGGATCAGCACGCGCTCGCCGATCTCGTCGGGGAAGCCGGCGTTGTCGACGATCATGTCGTGGCGCTTGGACTCGCCGTTGCCCATCTTGGACGACTCGAGGTTCTGCTGGCCGACCTTGCCGCCGATCAGCGGTGGCGAGCACGACGAAGAGGATCCAGCCGATGATGGCCGTCTTGCGGTGCGTCGCGCTCCATCTTCCGGCGCGCGCCGCCAGGTTACGAGGTTGCATGAGGCTCCTGGGGAGAGAGGGACTACTGGGGACGCCTCGCAGAATCCCAGCGGCGCGCACCTGCGCCCAGGCGGCTGGCAGGCATCCCGGGGGGAGCGGTCCGTCAGCCCTCAGGTCGGCTGACCGCACCCCCTGACGCCTGCTCGCTCCCGGGTCGGGGGTACGGTCCAGGACGTGGCACGCAGCCCGCTCCGGCTCTCCCCCGAGCGCCTGACCACCGACCGCCTGGCGCTCGAGCCGCTCCGGGTCGCCGACGCGGACGAGCTCGCACCGCTCCTCGACGACCCGGCGCTGCACACCTTCACCGGCGGCACGCCAGACACGGTCGACCAGCTGCGCGAGCGCTACCGCCGCCAGGTCGCCGGCCGGTCTCCCGACGGCTCGGCATGCTGGCTGAACTGGGTCGTGCGGCGGCGGGACTCAGGCGCGGCGGTCGGCACCGTCCAGGCCACGGTCACGACGCAGGAGGACCGCGCCGTCGCCGAGCTGGCCTGGGTCGTCGCCGCGCCGCACCAGCGCCGCGGGTACGCGCGCGAGGCGGCGGGCGAGATGGTCCGCTGGCTCCGGGACGGAGGCGTCGAGGTCGTCGTCGCGCACGTGCACCCCGAGCACGCGGCATCGATCGCGGTCGCGCGGGCGCTCGGCCTGCGCGCGACGGATCGCCGGGTCGGTGGCGAGGTCCGCTGGGAGGGCTGAGGCCCAGCTGGAATTCCGCGCCGGGGAGCACGTCATTCGTGTATGGCCACACACGCCTCATCTCCGCTCGTCGCACGCTCCCCCGCATCCCGCGCCCGGACCGCGCTCGTGCGGCTGGTGGCCGTGGCCGCGGCCGTCGGGACGCTCGCCGGCGCCGTCGCGCTCGGCGACGGGGGCGGGAACGCGAGCGGCCCCGGCGGGCGCCTGGCCGTCCCCGGCGCGCACAAGTAGCGGCTAGGGCCGCAGCCGGAACGGCGGGTACGCGTCGGTGACCAGGATGTACGCGTAGCCGATCACGCGGTTGTGCCAGCGGATCACGCCCTCCACGTAGTCGAACAGCCCACGCGGGTAGCGCCCCGTGAACAGGATCGCGAACCACGCGATCACCACCGCGATCACCAGTCCCAGCCAGAGGAACGCGAGCACGATGTAGTGGGGGATCGCGAGGAACCACTTCACCAGCGGCAGCCAGCGGTTCAACCCGTCGCGCGCGTCGGGGTACGGCGTGTCGAGGTGCACCGCCTGCTCCTCGTCGGTCGACGGGTAGCGGTCGTCCATCAGCGCCACGTAGACGCCGACGCGGTTGGAGAACCGCAGCAGCTGCAGGTTCCACTCGTACCACCAGCGCGGGTACTTCTGGCGGAACAGGATCATCAGCAGCGGCGGGAGGAACAGCAGGCCGGTGCCGCCGATCGCGACCGTGGTCCCGCGGGTCCCGGTGTCACCCGCCCACTCGCCGTTCCATCCGCCGATGCTGGCGAGCACGATCGCGATCGGGATCACCGCGAAGATCCGGAACGCCGTGCTGACGCGGTTGAGCACGCGGTCGGGGTAGTCGACCGCGAACTGCAGCGGGTACGTCTCGTTCATGCCGCCTCCTTAGGGCCTGGCAGTCCCGGCGATCGTAGACCCGGGACCGGTCACGCGACTCGTGGGTCGGCATAGTTGACATCGACTAGTCGATCCTGGATGATCGACTCCGACCAACAAGGAGGACGCCGTGGCGAAGCGCCGCACGGTCGCCAACCCGCTCGCGCTGGCAGTGCTCGCCGAGCTCCTGCTGGGCCCGCTGCACCCCTACGAGATCGGCCGGCGGCTCAAGGAGCACGGCAAGGACCGCAACATCAAGTACAACCGCGGCTCGCTGTACATGGTCGTGGATCAGCTGACGAAGGCCGGCTTCATCTCCGCGCAGGAGACCGTGCGCGACACGCAGCGCCCGGAGCGCACCGTCTACGCGCTCACCGGCGACGGGCGGGACGAGCTCTACGACTGGCTGCGCGAGCTGGTCGCGCAGCCGCGCCACGAGTACCCGCAGTTCGGGGTCGCGCTCTCGCTGCTCAGCGTGATCTCGCCGCCGGAGGCCGTCGAGCTGCTCGAGCAGCGGCGCTCCGCGCTCACGGCCGAGAGCGACGAGATCCGCGCCGCGGTGCGGGCGGCCGGCGAGAGCGGCGTGGCCTGGGTCTTCCTGGTCGAGGAGGAGTACCGGCTCGCGTTGCTCGAGGCGGAGTCGCGCTTCGTCGCCGGCCTCGTCGAGTCGCTCAGACAGCCGGACTACGTCCGGGCATGGCAGGACGTATTCGGGAGCACGACATGACGGCAGTCAGGAGCGCGCTGGTCATCGGCGCGGGGATCGCGGGGCCGGTCACGGCGCTGGCGCTGCGCAAGGCGGGCATCGAGGCGACGGTCTACGAGGCCCACGCCGGCACGGCGGACGGCCTCGGCGGCACGCTGACCGTCGCGCCGAACGGGCTCGGCGCGCTGCGCGCCATCGGCGCGGACGCCGCCGTGCGCGCCGTGGGCCAGCCGATGGAGCGCACCGTCATGGCGGACGCGCGCGGCAGGACGCTCGCCGAGTTCGGCGGGCTTCCGGGCCTTCCGCCGAGCCGCGCGATGTGGCGCTCCGACCTCTGCCGCGCGCTGCACGACCACGCCGCCGCGGACGGGATCCGGATCGAGCACGGCAGGCGGCTCACCGGCGTCGAGGAGTCGCCGGCCGGGATCACCGCGCGGTTCGCCGACGGCGGCGAGGCGAGCGCCGACGTGCTCGTCGGCGCCGACGGCATCCGCTCCACGGTCCGCGCGCTCGTCGACCCGGAGGCGCCCGGCCCCGCCCACGTCCCGCTCCTCAACTTCGGCGGGGCGGCGGACATCGCGGTGCGGGCGCGGCCCGACGCGACCTACTTCGTCTTCGGCCGGCGCGCGTTCCTCGGGTACTGGCTCGAGCCCGACGGCCGCACGGCCTGGTTCGGCAACCTCCCCGACGAGACGCCGATGACGTTCGCCGAGGCGCGCGCCGTGCCGGCGGCCGACTGGCTGCGCCGGCTGCGCGAGGCCTACGCCGACGACGTGCCCGGACGCGAGTTGCTCGATCACACCGGCCCGGACGAGCTGTGCGCGTTCGGCTCGGTGGAGATCATGCCGGCGGCGCCGCGCTGGCACCGCGGCCGGACGGTGCTCGTCGGCGACGCGGCGCACGCGCCGTCGCCGAGCTCCGGCCAGGGCGCGTCGCTCGCGATGGAGAGCGCGGTCGAGCTCGCCCGCTGCCTGCGCGACATCGCCGACGTGCCGTCCGCGTTCGCCGCCTACGAGCGGCTGCGCCGGCCGCGCGTGGAGAAGGTCGCCGCGCGCGCCGCGAAGACCAACAGCAGCAAGTCGCTCGGACCGGTGGCCACGCGGCTGATGGGCCTGCTCATGCCGCTCGCGACCAGGACGTTCCTCACGCCCGAGCGGATGCTGGGCCCGGAGCAGCGCCACCGCACCGACTGGGACGGCCTCGTGACCGCATAGATGTCAGTCGGGCGCGTGGAGCGCCGCCGCCGCGGGCATATGACGCGCCATGAGCGATCACGTGTACAAGACCGTGGAGATCACCGGGTCGTCGCCGGAGGGCGTGACCCAGGCGATCGACCGCGCGGTGGCCAAGGCCTCGCAGACGCTGCGCGGGCTGGACTGGTTCGAGGTGCAGGAGATCCGCGGCCACATCGGGGACGACGGGCGCGTCGCCCACTACCAGGTCACGACGAAGATCGGCTTCCGCCTGGAGGACTGATCCGGCGGGTCCAGTACAGCTCGGTGCGGTAGCTCAGCGAGAGCCGCGGCTGGTCGGCGACGAGGTCGCGCACCTTCCCGAGGAGCGAGTCGCGCTCCTCGGGCGCCAGGTTGGCGATCCAGCTCCAGGACGCCACCAGCGCGACCAGCGCGTCCGGGCTCGCCTCGTGCGTGTGCTCCACCTCGGCCTCCTCCAGCGGCCCGAACGACCCCGTGCGCTGGATCGCGCGCTTCCAGCGCTCGCCCTCCGCTGGGAACGATCCAGCGGCCTCGCGGTACGGGCTGCTCAGCGCCTCGAGCGCCGGCTGCCACGGCTGCTGGGCGCCGGCCGGCCGGGCGCGGTTCCAGAGCAGCGCGAGACCGCCGCCCGGGCGCAGCACGCGCGCGATCTCCCGGCACGCTTCCTCGGTTCCGAACCAGTGGAACGCCTCGCCGACGACGACGGCGTCGACCGAGCCGTCGGGCAGCGGGATCGCGTCGGCGGTGCCCACGCGGGCGTCGGCGGCGGGCAGCTGCTTGCGCAGCATGCCCAGCATCCCCTCGGACGCGTCGACGGCGACGACGCGCCCCGTGAACAGCATCAGCCCGCGCGTGAGCTTCCCGGTGCCGGCCGCGAGGTCGAGCACGGTGCTCGCCGGCGTCAGCCCGAGCTCGCGCGCCAGCAGCGCGAGGGCCTCGCGCGGGTACGACGGCCGGCCGAGTTCGTAGGCGTCGGCGGCCGCCGAGAAGCCGGTGGCCGCGCGCGGATCGACGGACATCGATCCCGATCATGGCAAGGCCGGCGGACGATCGTTCGTCGTCGCCTGCAACCTCCGCGAGATCGAGCCGTCGCCGCGTGGGAATCCTGACGGCCGGGGAGGGCGGCCCGAGCGGCCGCCCTCCGCGGGAGGGCCGGGCTAGGCGGTCGCCACGCGGCGGTCCTCGCCGGCGCGCCGGCGCGCGCCGAGGAGCGTCGCCAGCTGGTAGACGGCCGAGAGGCCGACCAGCCCGTAGACGATCCGGCTCGCGGCGTTGGTCTCGCCGAAGTCGAGGCCGACGAGCGTGGCGACGAGGTCGAACTCGGCGATCGCGACCAGGCCCCAGTTCAACCCGCCGACGATCAGGAGCGCCGCGGTGAGGATGTCGAGCTTCTTCATGAGAACCTCCATTTGTAGAGAGTTTGTCCAAGGATCGTACGGTCCTCGGTGAGGTCTGTCAAGGGAATGTGCAATGTTTGTATAGTTGCCGTGTGGGACCAGCTGCGGGCCATGTGCGCATCGGGGAGCTCAGCCGCCGCTCGGGCGTGAGTCCCGAGCTTCTGCGCGCGTGGGAGCACCGGTACTCGCTGCTGCAGCCGCTGCGCTCGGACGGCGGCTTCCGCCTCTACACCCCCGAGGACGAACGGCGCATCGCCGTCATGCGCTCGCACCTCGCGCGCGGCCTGTCGGCGGCGGAGGCCGCGCGCCTCACGCTCGAGGAGGAGCGCGCTCCGGCGGCGCCCGTCGAGACGCCGGCGCTCGCGCGCGACGCCCGCGAGGTGCGCGCGGCCTTCGACGCGCTCGACGAGGGCACCGCACAGGCGGCGCTGGACCGGATGCTGTCCGCGTTCTCGATCGAGACCGTGCTGCGCGAGTTCGTGCTGCCGTACCTGCGGGAGCTCGGCGAGCGGTGGGAGCGCGGCGAGGTCAGCGTCGCCCAGGAGCACTTCGCCAGCCAGGTCCTGCGCGGACGCCTGCTCGGGCTGGCGCGCGGCTGGGATCGCGGCGCCGGCCCGCGCGCGCTCCTCGCCTGCATGCCGGGCGAGCAGCACGACCTCGGCCTGATCGCGTTCGGCCTTGGCCTGCGCGATCGCGGCTGGCGCATCACGTTCCTCGGCCCCGACACGCCGCTCGACACGCTCGCCGGCGCCGTCGCGACGCTACGACCCGCCGCGGTCGTGCTCGCGGCCACCACGGCGGCCCCGTTCGAGGCGAGCCACGACGCGCTGCGCCGCCTCGCGCGCACCGCGCCGCTCTGGGCCGCGGGACCGGGAGCCATGACGGCGCGCCTCGCGAAGACCGGCGTCCACGTGCTCGACGCCGACCCGCTCTCCGCCGCCGCCCGCCTCGCCGCGCCGGCGCAGGACGGGAATTGAGGATCGTTCCGGCCGAACCCGCTCAAGCCGTGCGCGGCGGCGGACGCATCTCCTGCTCGGTGAGCCGGACGATCCGCTCCCCGCAGCGCGCGTAGAAGCGCAGCTGCTCGCGCCGCCCGAACAGGCGGAAGCCGAGCCGCGTCCACGGGGCGCCCTCCCCCGACGCGCGCGAGTGGGCGTGCAGCCGGAACTCCACCGCGCCGTCGGCGCTCCATTTGCAGACCTCGTAGTCCATGCGGCCCATCTCGACGTGGCCGGGCAGCGTCGCGTACTCGTATCCGAAGACGCGCGCGGGACGCCCGTCCACGTCGCGCACCTCGTCCCAGACCCGGGTGACGCGCACGCCCACGCGAGTGTGGAGGACCCGATAGAGGCGGAGCTCGAGCAGCATGTCGCGGCCCAGCAGTGGCGCGCCGGCCGTCCACGTGGCGCGCACGATCGCGGGGTCGGCCACGCGGTACTCCTCGAGCAGCCGTCGCGCGGTCTCCCACGGGCCGCCGGGCGCGGGGTCGCCCGGGGCCTCTCCCGGCAGCCGACGGCTGAAGGCGTCGGCGTGCCAGCCCAGCTCGGGCGCGTACGCCTCGAGCGGCCGCGGCTCGAAGTTGAGCGGGAGGTCATGCAGCGCCTGCAGCGCGCGTTCAGCCGGCACCGAGCGCGTCCACGCGACGGGTGTGGATCTCGATCCCGCCGGTCAGGCGGCCGCCCGACACCTCGGCCACGCGCTCCAGCACCGAGGTCCACATGTGCAACTGGACCTCCTTGCTCATGCGGAGGTGGTCGTAGAGCAGGTTCGAGAGCCGGTCGCCGGCCCGCGCCCACGACTCGATCTGGAACTCCAGCAGCTCGCCGCGCTCGGCCGTGAAGCGGATCTGGCCCGCCTCGAGGTGGCCGTCGAGCGTGACGAACCGGAACGAGCACGGCGTGCGCTCGACCACCCGAACAGGCCCGTCCCAGGGTCCCGGCATGCGCACGAGGTACTCGTCGCCCACGGCCATCGCTCCCTCCGCGCCGAGCACCTTGGCGAACCTGGCGAACTCGCTTGGCGCCACGGTGTCCAGATCGGCGGTGATGCGGGTCATCAGCTCCTCCGGTTCCAGCCGCGGCGCCCGGATCCGCGCGCGGTAGACGCGGTGGAAGAGGGGTCCGGCGCCCGACGACGGCGGCTGGATCTCCTCGCGCGCGACGCCGTCGGGGAGCGCGGGAGGGCCGTCGGCCTCCAGCTCGCCGGCGACCTCGGTCCGGTGCAGCGGCGTGGTCCGCCACATGTAGCGCCAAGAGGTGAGCGCGATGCCCGCGGGCCAGCGGGCAGCCGTGCGGAGGCGGCGCGGGAGCGAGGGACGACGCGGCATCTCGCGGTGCTACCCGGGCTGCCCGTGGGTACGCCCTGGGTGCGCCGGGTAGCGCGGGACCATGCTGACCAAGACACTTCACAGGACCGGGCTGCGCGGCTCGTACCTGCATGTCGCCTCGCTCGCGAGCATCGGGCTGTGCATCGCGCTGTGGATCCGGGCGAAGACCGTCGACCAGGACGAGCGGGGGAACGCCGAGCGCCGAGCCCTCTTCGTCGGGCTCTGGCCGCCGATGCTCTGGCTGATCGGCGACTCGCTCCAGCGTCACGAGTGACGGCGGCGGATTCGCCGGGCTTATCGGCCATCGATTTCGATTATTGGGATTGATCTTCCACCTGCGCCAAGGTGTACGGCTCGGTCATCGCACGCGGGAGACGCTGAGCATGGAGACGAGATCATTCGGCAGGCTGGGGCAGGTGAGCGCGCTCACGCTCGGGGGCGGCGGCATCGGCAACGTGTGGGGGCCGGTCGAGCGGACCGAGGCCGTCGCGACGGTCCGCGCCGCGCTGGACGCCGGCATCACGATGATCGACGTCGCCCCGACCTACGGCCCGGGCGAGGCGGAGCTGGTCGTCGGCGAGGCGCTTAGCGGCACGGTCCCCGACGGCGTGCTCATCACCACGAAGGTCGGGCTCCCCGAGGCCGAGCCCGAGGCGCTCGAGCGCAGCATCGAGGAGGGCCTGCGGGCGAGCATGGAGCGCCTGCGGGTCGACCGCATCGACCTGCTGCTGCTCCATACGCAGCTCCAGCCGGAGGAGGGACCGTGGGCGCCCCGCCTCCTCGGTGTCCGGTCGTTCCGGGAGGTGGTGCGCCCGGCGTTCGAGCGGCTCGAGCGCGACGGCGTGATCGGGGGGTGGGGACTCACGGCCGGCTACCCGAGCACGACCATCGACGTGCTCTCCGACGACGTGCTCCCCGCCGCGATCCAGTGCGTCGCCAACGCGCTCGACATGAGCGGCGACATGTGGTTGTTCGGCGACGACGGGCGCCCGGACAACGCCGGCATGCGGGCGCGCGCCGTGGAGGCCGGCGTGCCGGTGATCGGCATCCGCGCGGTCGCGGCGGGCTCGCTCGCCGACGAGCTGGACCGCCCCGTCGAGCCCGACCATCCCGCCGCGCGCGACTACGCGGCGGCCGCCCCCTTCCGGCGCCTGGCGGCCGAGCGCGGCGAGTCCGCCGCGCTGCTCGCGCATCGCTTCGCGCTCTCCATGCCGGAGCTCGCCACCGTCGTGCTCGGCGTCAAGAACCGCGCCGAGCTCGCGGAGTGCCTCGCCGCCGAGGCCGCCGGCCCGCTCTCGGAGGAGGAGCTGCGCGCGATCTCGTCGTTGCAACTCGAGGGCGCGATGCGGCAGGATGGCGGGCGTGAATGACTTGCGCGAGGGTCAGAAGATCTGGGTCGAGCAGGCTGACGGCTCGCAGCGCCCGGGCATATTCGTCGGGGAGGCGCAGCAGTCGTGGTTCGGCGGCACGCCGGGCGCCTACGTCGTCTACCCCGACACGCGGGTGGGCGAGGAGGTCGCGATCATGCGGGTCGTCCCGCGCGAGGAAGGCGACTAGCGCGCAGCCTCACCCGCTCGCCGCGTCGAGCTCTTGGAGCAGGTCGTGCGCGACGAGCTCGATGTCCTTGTGGCGCCACTCGGCGGCGCGGTACTGACACGCGATCAGGCCGATCCGGTGCAGCCGGCGGAAGTCGCCGTAGACGAACGCGTAGCGCGCCTTCGTCTCCTCCGCGGCTCCCTCGGTGAGCCCGAGATGCCACTCGCTGTACTCGTCCCACGAGTGGGAGGCGAGGAAGTCGTTCTCGTCCGCGGCGCGCGGCTGCACGTTGCCCCATTCGCTCCGCAGCACGTACTGCCGGGTCTCGATGAGCCGGCGGGCGCGGGCGACGCCGCGCTCGTTGACCGTGTAGGTGGCCACCGGCGCATTCTGATCGATCGCGGATGCAGAGTCATCCGCGTCGTTCGGACCGGCCATCCCTAGTGTGGAGCGCGGGATGAGCCGCGCTCTGAGGGCCTTCGGTGGTGTCGCGCTGCTGGTCGTGGCGCTGCTCGTGGGCGGCTGCGGGGGCGCGGGAGGCGGCTCGGCCGCGGAGCGAACCGTCCCGCCGGGGGCAGCCGTCGTGCGCGAGGAGCGCGTGGCGCCGCGGCAGCTCGACCTGACGATCGAGTCGGCGGCGCTGGGGAGGACGGCGAAGGTGCGGCTCCTGACCCCGCGCGGCTGGTCGCCGTCGACGCAGCGGCGCTGGCCCGTCCTGTACCTGCTCCACGGGTGTTGCGACAGCTATGTCAGCTGGACCCGGTCCACAGAAGTCGAGGAGCTGCCGCAGGTGCGCGACGTCCTCGTGGTGATGCCGGACGGGGGCGATGTCGGGTTCTACTCCAACTGGGTCGACGGCCCGGCGTGGCAGGACTTCCACCTGCGCGAGCTGCCGGCGATCCTGGAGCGCCGGTACGGCGCCGGCACCCGGCGCGCCATCGCGGGCCTGTCCATGGGCGGCCTCGGCGCGATGGTCTACGCCGCGCGGCGGCCGCGGATGTTCCGCGCCGCCGCGTCGTTCTCCGGCGTGCTGCATCCGCTGCACGATCCCGGCTTCTGGCTCGGGCTGTTCTCCAGCTACACGTCCGACCGGCTCGCGATCTGGGGTGATCCTGGAACCGACCGGCGCACGTGGGAGCGGCACGATCCGACGGAGCTCGCCGCCCAGTTGCGCGGCATCCCGCTGTTCGTCTCGTCCGGGGACGGGAGCCCCGGCCCGTTCGACGCGCCGGACCGCGGGGTGGACCCGATCGAGCAGGAGGTCCACGCCGAGAGCCGGGCGTTCGTCCGGCGCCTGGCCGGGCTCGGCATCCGGGTGGAGGCCGACTTCTACGGGCCCGGCGTCCATGACTGGACCTACTTCGGGCGCGAGCTCGAGCGGTCGCTCCCGCTCCTGCTCGGGCCGCTCGGCGTCCGCATGCCAGACTCGCCGCCATGAACGGGCTCCTGCGCGTCGCCGACGGCGAGACGATCACCAGCAAGGAGCGGCGCGAGGTCGTCCTGCTCGCCGCGCGGCACGAGGTCGCGATCACGTGGTCGCGCTACGCGGCGGGCGAACAGGGGCCGGATCCGCACGTCCACCGCGAGCACGTGGATGCGTTCTTCGTGCTCGACGGCGAGCTGACGTTCCTGGTCGGGCCGGATGCCGAGCGGCGCCGGGTGGCGGCCGGCGGCTTCGTCGCCGTCCCGCCGGATGTCGTCCACACGTTCGCCAACGAGAGCGGCGCCGACGTCCGCTGGCTCAACTTCCACGCGCCGGACCAGGGGTTCGCGGAGTACATGCGCGCGGCCCGCGACGGCGAGGTCGCGAACTTCGACAGCTTCGACCCGCCGGCGGACGGCGGGCGGCCCGCCGCGGAGGCGACCGTCACCGGGCCCGGCGACGGCGAGCGCGTGGCGTCCGGCTCCGTGCTGCTCAAGGCGGTCCTCCCGGATCTGTGCGTCGCGGAGTGGACCGTCGACGCGCTCGACCTCCTCGGCGACGGCGCTCGCGCGGACCTCTTCTACGAGCTCTCCGCGGACCGGCGTCCTCGGCATCCATGCGCCCGACGACGGGCTCGGCGACCGCCTGCGGGCAGGCGACGCCGATGCCCGTCGACAGCCGCATCAGCGCGCGACCCGGTAGGTCACGTGCGTGGCGAGGCCGGTGCCGGCGGAGCCGACGTGCCGGCCGAGCACGCGCCGCAGAACGCGATGGACGACGCCGGGGAGATCGCCCGCTTCCACGATCGCTGCAGCGACCTCATGCGCGCGCTGCTGGACGGGCTCGCCGACGCGCCCGACCGGCCCCGGACCTTCCCGGAGATCGAGGACGCGATCGGCTGGCCGCGCCGCCGGATCGCCTCGGTCCTGGGCGGCGTCTCGCATCTGCGACACACCGAGTTCGGCGGCCGCCGCCCCTATCGCTTCCTGGACGACCGGCGGTCGGCGTCCGGCCGCTGGGAGATGTGGATGGATGCCGGCCAGGCGCGGGCCGTGCGGACCGCGCGGGACGACGACGACTGAACCGCGCTCACGGTCGCAGCGCGATCGCGAACGCGAGCAGGTCGACGCCCGGCACAGGCGACCAGTCGCGATCGGGCTCGCGCCGGAACCCCAGCCGCCGGTAGATCCGATGGGCGGCGCGCATCTCCGGCAGGCTCGAGCACACGACGCCCGCGGCCGCGCGGCCGCGGCTGTCGTCCAGCACGCGCTGCAAGAGCGCGGTGCCGACGCCGCGCCCGTGCGCGGCGGGGTCGACGGCGAGCATGCGGAACTCGGCCTCGCCCGGGCCGGCGATCTCGCCGAGCGGTCCGCCGTCGGGCACGAACGTGACCGTGCCGAGCACGCGCCCGCCGTCCGGCTCGGCGGCGACCAGCAGCTCGGCCTCGGACGCCCGCGGCGCGACGTCGCGCAGGACGGCCACGTAGTGGTTATCGGACGCGACGAACGGCGCGTAGGCGGCGACGCAGAGGTCTGCGACCGCCGGGAACTCCGAGGCTGTGGCACGCCGGATCTCGATGGGCACGAAGCGACGCACGCTATTACGATCTGCCCTCCATGCTGCCCCGTCAGCTCTGGGTCCGCAGCGCTGCACGTCGGCCGATCTGCGCTACCGGGTGCCGAACGGCTGACGCGATCGCGCTACTCACGTAGGCTGCGCACATGGACGCGATCGTCGTGGGAACCGACGGCTCGCCCGGCGCGGAGGCTGCGGTACAGAAGGTCATCGAGCTGGTGCCGGGCGAAGGCGTCACCGTGCATCTCGTCTGCGCCTACCCGGGCCGGTCCGCGCTGGAGCGGATCGGCATGACCGCCCGCCAGGACCCCACCGACCTGCGCGGCGTCGCGGCCGACGTGCTCGCGCGCGACGAGCGGCGGTTCATCGAGGCGGGCTTCGCGGTCCAGAAGCACGTGCGCGAAGGCGACCCGGCGCACGTGATCATCGACGTCGCCGACGAGCAGAACGCCGACCTCGTCGTCGTCGGCGCGCGCGGGCACTCCGGGTTGCGCCGGGTCATGCTCGGCAGCGTGACCGGCAAGCTCGCGCATCACGCGCCGAAGAGCCTGCTGATCGTGCAGGACACCTGAGCCGGCGCCGAGACTACGAGCGCACGAGCGGCGGCGCGCTGCCGGCCGGCACCTCGCGGTAGTCCGGCAGCGTCTTGAGCACCTGCTCGGCCCCCGCCGGCGCGTAGACGGCGAGCAGGACCATCGGCTCCCAGCCGGTGTTGACCGTCGAGTGGAACGCCCCCTTGGGGACCCAGATCGCCTGGCCCGGCCGGACGGCGAACGGCTCGCCGTCGTCGACCATCTGATCGCCGGCGCCCGCGAGCACGTAGAGGATCTCGTCGGAGTCCGGGTGGTTGTGGCGCTCGTGGCCCTGCCCCGGGAGCAGGACGACGTGCATGAGCGACACGTCGGGCGGCTCGGACACGTTGTCCTCCGACACCAGCGGCTTGATCACCCCCCAGTCGAACGAGTACGTCGGCAGCTCCGCGGGATCGATCAGCTTCGACGGCATCCAGGTCCTCCTCAGGCGTGGGCGAGCGCCTTGAAGCGGCGCATGTTCTCGGTCATCGCGATCTCGGTCGGCAGGCGCTCCATGGAGGACGCGCCGAAGAAGCCGACGATACCCTCGGTCCGCTCCAGCACGTACTGCGCGTCCTCCGGCTCGGCCAGCGGCCCGCCGTGGCAGAGCACGATCACGTCGGGCCGCACCCGCACCGCCGCGTCGCGCATCGCCTGGATCTCGACGACGCACTCGTCCAGCGTCTTCGCCGTGTGCGCGCCGATCGTGCCCTTGGTGGTGAGCCCCATGTGCGGCACCAGCACGTCCGCTCCGGCCTCGGTCATCGCCACCGCCGTCTCGGGGTCGAACACGTACGGGGACGTGAGGAGACCCAGCGAGGACGCCTCGCGGATCATGTCGACCTCGAGGCCGTAGCCCATCCCCGTCTCCTCGAGGTTCGCCCGGAACGTCCCGTCGATCAGGCCCACGGTCGGGAAGTTCTGCACGCCCGCGAAGCCGGCGTCGCGGACGCCGCGCAGGAACTGCGGCATCAGCCGGAACGGGTCCGTCCCGCAGACGCCCGCCAGCACCGGCGTGTCGCGGACGACGGGGAGCACCTCGCTGCCCATGTCCATCACGATCGCGTTCGCGTCGCCGTACGGCATGAGCCCCGCCAGCGAGCCGCGGCCCGCCATCCGATAGCGGCCGGAGTTGTAGATGATGATCAGGTCGGTGCCGCCCGCCTCGGCGCACTTGGCCGACAGGCCCGTGCCGGCGCCCGCGCCGATGATCACGCCGCCGGCGTCCAGCGTCGCGCGCAGCTTGGCGCGCGCCTCGTCACCCGTCATGCGCTCACCTTCACGTAGGAGTCGAGCTTCTCCACCATCGCGTCGGCGAACGCGTCGTCGTTGACGTTGCAGTCCATCTCGATCAGCTCGACGTTCGGTCCCACCCCCGAGCGCAGCGCCTCGAACAGCGCCGCGTCGGCCTCCGCGTCGAAGAAGGGCTGGCCGGGCGCGTCGATCATCGACACGCCCGCGAGCGGGACGAACAGGGCGACCGGGCCGGTCGCCGCGCTCAGCTTCGCCGCGATCCGGCGCCCCAGCTCCGCGCACTCCTCCGCCGTCGTCCGCATCAGCGTGACCGACGGGTTGTGCACGTAGAGGTTGCGGTTCTCGAACTGCGGCGGCACCGTGTCGCGCGCGCCGAAGTTGACCATGTCCAGCGCGCCGAGCGACACGACCTGCGGGAGCCCGGCCCGCCCCGCCGCCTCCAGCCGGCCGGGACCGGCCGAGAGCACGCCGCCGACGAGGTCGTCGCACAGCTCGGTCGTGGTCGCGTCCAGCACGCCGGCGAGATAGCCCGCGTCGACCAGCGCCTCCATCGCCCGCCCGCCGGTGCCCGTCGCGTGGAACACGAGCACCTCGTAGCCGCGCGCCTCCAGCCCCTCGCGCGCGCGGGTGACGCACGGCGTGGTCACGCCGAACATCGTCGCGCCGATCAGCGGCCGCTGCTCGCCCAGCTCGACCGGCGCGGCGCCCACCATCCCGGCCATCGCGGCCGCGGCGTTCGCGAGGATCCGCGCCGAGATCGAGTTCAACCCGGCGACGTCGGTCACCGACGCCATCAGCGCGATGTCCGCGCCGCCGATGTAGTCGCGCGTGTCGCCGGCCGCCATCGTCGAGACCATCAGCTTGGGGACGCCGACCGGCAGCGCGCGCATCGCGGCCGTCGCGATCGCGGTGTTGCCGGAGCCGCCGGCCCCGAGCACGCCGTCGACGCGCCCCTCGCGGTGGAGCCGCCGCGCGAGCGCGGCCGCCGCGTCGGCCATCGTCCCGACGGCCGTGCCGCGATCGGTGAGCGAAGCCGGGTCCGCGCCCACCTCCGCCGCCACCTCCTCGCGGGTGATGTCCGGCGCGATCCCGTGCGGCGAACCGGCGGTGCCGGCGTCCGCGACGAGCACGTCGACGCCGGCGTCGCGCAGCCGCGCGGCGACGAACGCGAGCTCGTCGCCCTTCGTGTCGAGCGTGCCGATCAGCAGGACGGTCGGCATCAGCTGCGGTACACCACGGTCTCCCGCGCGCCGGCCTCGGCGGAGCGGAGCATCGCGTCGCAGATCTCCGCCGCCCGATAGCCGTCCTCGAGCGTCGCGCCGTGCGGGGCGATGTCGGTGTCGTCGCGGATCGCGGTGAGCAGGTGGTGGAGCTCGTGGACGAACGAGTGCTCCCAGCCGATCATGTGCCCCTGCGGCCACCAGAACTCCCAGAACGGGTGGTCGGCCTCGGACACGAGCACGGTCCGGAAGCCGGCGTTGCCCTCGGAGTACTGCAGCTCGTTGAGCCGCTCCAGGTCGAACGCCAGCGAGCCCTTCGAGCCGTTGATCTCCCAGGTGAAGTGGTTCTTGCGGCCCTGGCAGAAGCGCGACGCCTCGATCGTCCCCACGGCGCCGCTCTGGAACGCGACGGCCGCCTCGACCGCGTCGTCGACGTCGCGCCCCGGCTGGAACGTGGCCGTGAGCGCCGAGACCGCGGCGATCTCGCCGACGAGGTAGCGGGCGAGGTCGATCACGTGCGCGCCGAGGTCGCCGAGCGCGCCGGAGCCGGCGACGTCCTTCTGGAAGCGCCAGATGTCGCCCTCGGTCGTGCCCCACTCCTGCAGGTAGGCGCCGCGGAAGTGCTGGATCTCGCCGAGCTCCCCCGACTCGATGATCTGCCGCGCGAGGCGCACCGCCGGGACGAACCGGTAGTTGAACGCGCACATGTGCTTGACGCCGGTCGCCTTGACCCGCTGCCACGTCTCGTACGACTCCGGGGCGTCGCGCCCGAGCGGCTTCTCGCAGATCACGTGCTTGCCGGCCTCGGCCGCCGCGATCGTCGGCTCGGCGTGCAGGTTGTTCGGCCCCGCGTTGTCGAACAGCTCGACGCGGTCGTCGGCGATCAGCGCCTTCCAGTCGGTCACGTGGCCGGCGAACCCGTAGCGGAGCGCCGCCTCGGTGACCGCCGCCTCGTTGCGCCCCGCGATCGCCACGAGCTGTGGCATCAGCGGCGGGGGCCAGGTCATGTACGAGAGCACCTTGTACGCGTGCGAGTGCGCCTTGCCCATGAACGCGTAGCCGAGCATGCCGACGCCGATCGGCTTCACTTCCACGCCGCCGCTGGCCTTGCCCATCGTGACGAAGCCGACCTCTGACATCAGCGCTCCTTCGCGAATGCTGCGTCGAACGCGACCGACGAGGGGGCGAAGTCGGTCCGGCGCACGAACGCGAGCGCGTCGGGCGCGCCCCAGTCGCGGTCCATCCCGGAGTCCTCCCACTCGATCGAGAGCGGCCCGTCGTAGCCGACCCGGTTGAGCGCCCGGATCATCGACTCGAAGTCGACGTCGCCGTGGCCGGGGGAGACGAAGTCCCAGCCGCGCCCCGGCTGGCCGAAGTCGAGGTGGCCGCCGAGGATCGACGCGCGGCCGTCCAGCCGCCGCTTGGAGTCCTTGATGTGGGCGTGGAAGATCTTCGGCCCGAACTCGGTGACGAACGCCGCCGAGTCGAGGAACTGGTGCTCGAAGTGGCTGGGGTCGAAGTTGATGCCGAATCCCTCGCGATCGCCGATCGCGTCGAGCGCCTTGCGCGTCGTGACGAAGTCGTAGGCGATCTCGGTCGGGTGCACCTCGAGCGCGAACCGCACGCCCTCGCTCTCGAACACGTCGATGATCGGGCCCCAGCGCTCGGCGAACTCCTCGTAGCCGGCCTCCACGACCGCGAAGTCGTTCGGCGGGAACGAGTAGAGGAGGTGCCAGATCGGCGACCCCGTGAAGCCGGTGACGACCTCGACGCCGAGCTGCGCCGCCGCGCGCGCGGTGTCCTTCATCCGCTCGGCCGCGCGCTGCCGCACGCCCTCGGGATCGCCGTCGCCCCAGACCTCGGCGTCGAGCACGCCCTGATGACGCTCGTCGATCCGGTCGCACACGGCCTGGCCGACGAGGTGGTTGCCGATCGCCCAGACGCTCAACCCGTGCTGCCCGAGCACGCGGCGCTGCCCGTCCGCGTAGGACGGGTCGCGCATCGCCTGCGCGACGTCGAAGTGGTCGCCCCAGCAGGCCAGCTCGAGTCCGTCGAAGCCCCAGTCGCCGCACTTCGCGGCCAGGTCGGAGAGCGTGAGGTCGGCCCATTGGCCGGTGAACAACGTGACGGGTCGACTCATGGAATCTCCTGCTGGGGGTTTGCGATCTCCAGCCGCACGCCGGCGGCCCGGTACTCCTCGGCGACGTCGGCGGGCAGCTCCGCGTCGGTGACTATTGCATCGAGCTCCTGCGCCCGCGCGATGGACAGCAGCGACGAGCGGCCGAACTTGGTGGCGTCGATCAGGCCGACGCTGCGCTCGGCGCTGGCGCGCGCCGCGTTGACGACGTCGGCGAGCGGCCGGCGGGCGGTCGTCAGGCCCTGGTCGAGGCTCACGCCGGCGGCCGAGACGAACGCGACCGCGAAGTTGAGCTCCGACAGGAACTCGACCGTCCAGCGGCCGGCGAGCATGCGCATGTGCTGGTCGAGCTCGCCCGGGACGATCACCACGTGGATCGCGTCGGCCTGGATCTCGTACGCGATCGCGGGCGAGTTCGTCACCAGCGTCAGCTCGTTCGGCGGGTGGTCGACGAGCCGGCGCGCGAGCGCGAGGCAGGAGGAGGACGCGTCGAGGAAGACCGTCGCGCCGTGGTCGACGTAGCGCACGGCGTGCGCCGCGATCGCCGCCTTCGCCGCGCCGGACTGCTCGGCGCGCTGCGTCCATGCCGTGGGGATCGTCGGCGCGGCCGGCGTCGCGCCGAGGGCGCGCGCGCCGCCGTGCACCCGCTCGACCAGCCCCTCGCGCGCCAGCTCCTCGAGGTCGCGGTGCACCGTGACGGCCGAGACGGCGTGGTAGCGCGCGAGATCGGCGACGGACACGCCGCCGTCGCGCTGGATGCGCTTGAGGATCTCGGCCCGCCGGAGTGCTGGGGGCACGGTGCTCAGACGCGCTCCTCGAACGCCCTGCGCGTGACCGTGACCTCCAGGGGGCGGAACTCGTCGATCGCCTTCACCAGGTGGTCGGCGAACCGGTTCAGCGCCTCCTCGCCCTTCTCGGCCGTCGCGCGCATCGGGTTGCCGATCACGCCCGTGCGGGAGAACTCGGCGTGGTCCATCGGGAACACGAAGTACTGGTAGCCGTCGAACTCCACGTCGGGGGCGCCGTCCTTCTTGATGAACGAGTCCGGCAGCCAGCTCGGCACCTGCGCGCGGTCCTCGGCGGCGTGCTCCATCCTCACCAGCGAGGGGTCGTGCGCCATCACCTGCGACGTCTCGAGCTCGGACGCGTGCCAGCCGGGGGTCTCGTCCGGCGGGTTCTCCAGCAGGCCGTCGAGCAGCCCGATGTAGCGCTCGGCGTACGGCTTGTAGAGCGCGACGAACGCGCCGGTGTCGTACTTGATCCGGCGCAGCAGCGGGTCGATCACCTTCGTGTTGGAGCCGTGGCCGTTCACGAACACGAGCTTGTTCCACCCGTGGTGGATGAGCGAGCGCGCGATGTCGTAGAGCGCGTCGGTGAACGTGCCGGCGCGGAGCGTGATCGTCCCGACGCCCGACTCGGGCTGGCGCATGTGCTGCGGCGAGTAGCCCGCCCAGAACGGCGGCGCGTAGGGCACGTCGGCCTTCTCCGCCGCCCGCCGCGACACCTCCAGCGCGGTGATCGTGTCCGTGCCCAGCGGCAGGTGCGCGCCGTGCTGCTCGCACGACCCGATCGGGATCAGGATCAGGTCCGACCGCTGCTGGAACCAGGCGATGTCCGGCGGCGCCAGGTCGAGCAGGTTGTGTGACCTCGGACGGTCATCCGGCATGGACGGGCTCCTTGACGAGGGTGAGGTAGCGATCGGCGACGAGGTCGGCGAAGGCCGGGTCGTCGACGTGGGCGTCGACTTCCTCGTAGGCGAAGTCGGGGCGCAGCGCGTCGCGGAGCGCATCGATGAGCGCGCGGTCGGCGGCGGGGTCGTGGAGGTCGCCGCCCTCGGCGTCGACGAGCGAGAACCCGCGCGTGGGGACGACGACATGGACCGGCCCGCGCGACGCGGCGAGGCGCTCGGCGATCATCCGGCCCAGCTCGACGCCCTCCTCGGCGGAGAGCCGCACGAGCGTCGCGACGGGGTTGTGGAAGTAGCTCTTGCGCTCGCGGAACCGCTCGGGCACCGTGTCGCGCGCACCCTGGTTGAAGAAGTCGCAGCAGCCGGGCACGACGACCTGCGGCAGGCCGTTGCGGCCGGCGATCCGCAGCCGCTCGGGGCCGGTCGCGTGGATCCCGTCCATGACCGTGTTGGCCAGCTCGGAGAGCGTGTAGTCCACGACCCCCGCGAGCGCACCGGAGGCGGCGAGCTTCTCCATCGCGGGACCGCCGACGCCGTTGGCGTGGAAGATCACCGGCGCGTGGCCGGCCGCGAGGAGCCGCTCGCGCAGGCGCATCACGCCGGGCGTCGTCTGGCCGAGCATCGTCACGCCGACCGTCCGCTCGCCGAGGTCGCCGACCGCGCCGGCGCCGTCGCGCGCCATGCCGACCACCGCGGCGGCGGCGTTGTCGAAGATCGCCCGCGAGATCGCGTGCAACCCGAGGATGTCGACGACCGAGTGCATGACCGTCGTGTCGGTCTCGCCCATGAACGGCCCGAACTCGCGGCGGCCCGACGCGACCGGCGTGACGATCAGCTTCGGGACGCCGACCGGGAGCGCGTGCATCGCGCCCGCGCCCATCAGCCCGCCCTCGGCCCCGCCGAGGCAGAGCGCGCCGTCGAGCCGGCCCTCCTCGAACAGGCCGAGGCAGACCGCCCGCACACCCGCCAGCATCCGCTCGACGGCGGCGCCGCGGGACCCGGCAGTGCGCACGCCTTCGAGCGCATCCCCCGCCGCCGATGCCACCTCCGCGTGCGAGATGTCGGGCGTGATGCCCGCGGGCTCCCCCAGGATCCCCGTGTCGATCACGATCGGCCGCGCGCCGAGGGCGCGCAGCCGGTCGCGGACGTAGGCGATCTCCTCACCCTTCGTGTCGAGGGTGCCGATCAGTGCGATCCAGGGGTCCTGCGCCACGGCCGGTTCAGGCTGCGGCGCCGACCGCGTCGATGGCCTTGCGCAGGCGGTCGATCGAGTCCTGGACGTAGCGGTCGTAGTAGTGCTCGGGCACCGTGCCCGTGCCGTGGTCGCGCAGGAACTGCTCCATCCCCTGGCTGGCCCCGGCGTCCGCCGCGTCGGCGATCTCCGTGCGCTGCGACAGCGGCGAGCGGTCGACCGGCACCACGAACTCGACGGTCAGGTAGTCGTCGTAGCCGATCTCGCCGAGCGTGCTGACGATCTTCTCCCAGTCGATGTCGCCCTGCCCGCACGGCATGCGGTTGTTGTCGGCGACGTGGAAGTCGACCAGGTAGGAGCCCGTGTCGCGGATCGCCTGCGCCCAGTCCGCCTCCTCGATGTTCATGTGGAAGATGTCGAGCGTGACGCCGCAGTTGCCGCCGACGTCCTTGGCGAGCTGCACGGCCTGGTCCGCGCGGTTGATGAAGTAGGTCTCGAAGCGGTTGAGCGGCTCGATCCCGATCCGCACGCCGACCTGCTCGGCGTGCGCCTGGCACTCCTTCAAGCCCTCGACGGCCCACTGCCACTCCTCCTCGGGCGACGCCATCGGCACGACCTTGCCGACGGTCGACGGCACGACCGTGAGGATCTTGCCGCCGAGCGAGGCGACCATCGAGAGCGTGTCCTTCACGTACTGGACGCTCGCCATGCGCACGTAGTAGTCCTCGTGCACGAGGTCGCGGCCGCCCGTCATGAGGGTCACCGAGCCCCAGCACTCGAGGTTCTGCTCGTCGAGCAGCCGCTTGACCTGATCGGCGTCATACAGCGCCGGCTCACCTGAGATCTCGATCCCGTCGTAGCCGCTGCGGCCGAGCCGCGTGATCGTCGTCTCGATCGGCTCCGGGCGCATCCAGTTGTGCATTGAGATCTTGAGCGCCATTCCGTCTCCTCCTCCGCTGAGGTCCGTTTACAGCCCCATCTTCCCTGGGTTCATGACCCCGTGCGGGTCGAGCGCCGATTTGATGCGGGCCATCGTGTCGAGCGCCGCCCCGTGCTGGCGGCGCATGTAGGGGCCGAGCTTGAGCCCGACCCCGTGGTGGTCGTTCATGACCCCGCCGGCGTCCAGCGCGGCGGTCATCCCGTCCTCCCAGATCCGGTCGTGGAGCGCGAGCGCGTCCGGGCCGCCGTCGGGGACGACGAAGCGGCCGTAGATCATCGTCCCCCACAGGTACCAGTGGGAGAAGTGCATCCGCAGCTCGAGGCCGACGCCGGCGTACGGCTCGCGCACCGCGTCATGGAGCGCCTGGTAGACCGCGCCGATGCGGTCGTACGTCGCGACCACGTCGAGCGTGCCCCAGATGGCCGGCAGCTCCGGGGCGTGGGGCGGGTGGTAGAAGTCGTAGCGGCGGTCCCACCAGCGCTGTCCGAGCGCGGGGTCGAGCACCTCGGCGCCCGCCACCTGGGCGAGCGCGATCGTGTGCCGCTCCTCGAGCCGCGCGGCCTCGCCGTCGCCCTCGAACGCGAACACGGTGTAGATGCCGCTGAGGTCCTCGCCGACCACGGGGGCGAACGCGCGCCGGGTGGCGACGTCGTCGTACATGCGGACGACCGACGGCCGGTAGCCGCGCTGCAGCGCGCGCCGGATCGCGGTCGTGCCCGCCTCGACCGACGGGAAGGAGACCGCGGCGAAGCGGCGGTCGTCGGGCAGCGGGACGAGCTGCAGCGTGGCGCGGGTGATCACGCCGAGCGTGCCCTCCGAGCCGACGAACAGCTGCGTGAGCTCGGGGCCGACCGCGTGCCGTGGCACCGGGACGGTCTCCATCAGCCCGCCCGCCGGCGTCGCGACGCGCAGCGACAGCAGCAGGTCCTCGATCTTGCCGTAGCGGGTGGAGAGGACGCCCGAGCCGCGGGCGGCGATGTAGCCGCCGACCGTCGCCCACTCGACCGACGCCGGGTAGTGCGGCAGCATCAGCCCGCGGGCGTTCAGCTCGGCCTCGAGGCGGCGGCCGTTCACGCCGGCCTGGGCGGTGACGGTCAGCGAGACCTCGTCGATCTCCACGATCTGGTCGAGGCCCGTGAGGTCGATCACGATGCCGCCGTGGATCGGCAGGCAGCCGCCCTGCGTGCCCGACCCGCCGCCCCACGGGACGACCGGGATGCGGTGCTCGTCGGCGAGCCGGACGACCTCGGCGACGCCGTCCTCCGTCGTCGGCCGCACCACGACGTCGGGCCGGGCGATCGGCGTGCCCGCCGCCGCGGCGTGCAGGGCGGGCCAGTACGTGTCCGCGACGAACGCGTCCAGCCGCTCGGGTACGGTCGAGACCGCCTCGCTCCCCAGCGCGCCGATCAGTGCCTCCTCCACGCTGGACAAGGCCGCGGGAGGCGTCGTCGTCATCGTGGGTGCTCGCTTCCAAATCGTCGCATAACTTGACAGACACCCTTGCATGAGCTTTCAATAGCTGTCAAGGCATGACGGAATCCGCACAAGACACCCTCGCCGACGGTCCCGCGAGCACGATCCCCGAGGCCGAGGCCGGCGTCGTCGACGCGGCGCGGCGGTGGAGCCCGCAGCGGATCGTGCTCGCCGCGATCGTGGTGATCGTCGCGGTGTGGCTGTTCATCAAGTTCCTCGACGACCCGCGCCAGTTCGTGGTCGTGACGCTCAACGGGACGACGCTCGCGGCGCTGTTCTTCGTCGTCGCGAGCGGCTTCACGCTCATCTTCGGCCTGATGCGCGTCGTCAACATGGCGCACGGCTCGCTCTACCTGCTCGGCGGCTACCTCGCGCTCGAGATGCAGGACGCGTGGTTCAAGGAGGAGACCGGCAGCGGGCTGGGTCTCTCGCTGAGCGGCGAGGGCGACACGACCTACTCGCTGCTGGGCTGGATCATCCCGCTGCTCCTCGCGACGGCGATCATCGGCGTGATCGGGGTCATCATCCAGCAGGTCTTCCTGCGCTGGAACCAGGGCCAGGACCTGCGCCAGGCGCTCATCACGATCGCGCTGTCGGTGATCTTCGCCGACCAGATGCTCGCCGCGTTCGGCGGCATCTCCAAGGACATCAAGACGCCGACCGACTGGCCCGACAGCATCAACGTCCTCGACGTCCGCTTCGGCTTCTTCCGCGGCGTGATCGTGCTCGGATCGGCGCTGCTGATCGGGATCGGCCTGTGGTGGATCATCAAGCGGACGCGCTTCGGGAAGATCGTGCGCGCCGGCGTCGACGACCGCGACATGGTCGCCGCGCTGGGCATCAACGTGCAGCTGATCTTCGCGCTCGCGTTCCTGCTCGGCGCGATGCTGGCCGGCTTCGGCGGGGTGCTCGGCGGGACCATGATCTCGCTCCAGCCCGGCAACGACACCGCGTTCCTGCTCAACTCGCTGATCGTCGTGATCATCGGCGGCATGGGCTCGCTCGGCGGCGCCGCGATCGGCGCGCTGGCGCTCGGCCTCGTCGACGCCTACGCCGACGTGTACCTGGTCTTCGGCGACACCGACCTCACGAACTACTCGATCCTGCTCACGTTCGCGCTGCTCGTCGGCGTGCTCGCGGTGCGGCCGCTGGGGCTGTTCGGGAGGCCTGCGTGACGCCGGTCAGCCGCGGCCGCTCGAGCTGGACCGCCATCGCGGTCGTCGTGGCGCTCGCAATGCTGGCACCGCTTGTATTCAACAACTTCTTCATCTCCGTCATCTTGACTAAGGCTCTGTGGCTGGGACTTGCCGCCGCGAGCCTGATCTTCCTTTCGGCCTACGGCGGGATGGTGTCGCTCGCCCAGGTCGGGATCTACGGCGTCGCCGGCATGACGTTCGCCAACCTTGTGGCGGCCGACGGCGGGCTGGCGGCCGCGTGGAACCCGTGGCTCGCGACGATCGCGGCGCTCGCGGTGGCCACCGCGGTGGGGTTCGGCTTCGGCGCGATCGCGGGGCGCAGCGAGGGGATCTACTTCCTGATGATCACGCTCGCGTTCAGCGTGCTCGTCTACTACTTCTTCAGCCAGGTCACGCAGCTCTCGGGCTTCGGCGGCGTCAACAACCTGGACCTGCCGAACCTGGTCGGCAACCCGGGCCTCGACGGGACCCGGCTCTACTACACGACGCTCGTCGCCTCGGTGGTGGTCTTCCTCGCGCTCCGCTACATCTCGCGCGCGCCGTTCGGGCTGGCGCTCCAGGGACTGCGGGACGAGCCGGCCCGCATGCGGGCGCTGGGCTTCGACGTGACCCGCCACCGGGTGCTCGCGTTCACGCTCGCGGCGCTCGTCGCGGCGATCGCCGGCGTCCTGTCGGTCTGGTACAACCGCCGCATCTCGCCCGGCTCGATCAACCTCGAGCAGACGATCAACATCCTGATCATCGCGGTGGTGGGCGGGCTCTACCGGCTGGAGGGCGCCTGGGTGGGCGCCCTGGTCTACGCGCTGCTCGACAACTACTCGCGCGATTGGACCCCCGAGGTCGGCAACGTGCTCGGGCCCGAGCGGTTCAACACCATCATCGGCATCGTCTTCCTGATCATCGTGCTGCTCTCTCCCGGCGGACTCGTCGGGCTCTGGGAGCGGATCTCAGACCGGGTGAAGCGCAGACCCACGGCTGGTCCGGGGGCGGAGGGCCCTCCTGCGCAGGCATTGTCAAGTGAGGTTCCATGAGGGAGAGGAGAGGTGTTTTGACGACACGCAAGCTGCTGGCACTTGGATGTGCCACGCTGGCGCTCGGACTCGTCGCGGGGTGCGGCGGCGACGACAACGACGATTCCGGCAACGCGGCCAATGAGACGGCGACCGCGGAAAGCGGTGGCGGTGGTGACACGATCAAGGTCGGGGTCCTGTCGGACTGCGAGGGCGCGTTCGGCTCGTTCTTCGAGCCCACGGCGTCCGGCTTCAACCAGGCGTTGATCGACGCGGCCGGCGCGAAGCCGGCCGGGCAGAAGCCGAGCGACGGGATCGACGGCGCGACCGTCGGCGGCAAGAAGATCGAGATCGTCGGCTACGGCTGCTCGAACGACACGGCCGACAAGGCGATCGAGGAGACCCGCCGGCTGATGGAGCAGGAGGACGCGGACATCCTCGTCGGCCCGCTCTCCGGCGACGAGGGCATCGCGGTCGCGAACTACGCGAAGGAGCATCCGGACAAGACGTTCATCAACGGCATCGCGGGCGCGCAGGACGCGACGCTCAAGGTGCAGGCGCCGAACTTCTTCCGCTTCCACCCGGACGGCGCGCAGTGGTCGGCCGGCCTGGGCGACTACGCGTTCAACCAGCTGGGCTGGAAGAAGGCGGCGATCATCGGCGACGACTACTCGTTCCCGTACACGTCGCTCGCCGGGTTCGTGGCCGAGTACTGCGCGGTCGGCGGCAACATCACCAAGCGCGTGTGGGCCCCGCTGGGCGAGAAGGACTACTCGTCCTACATCTCCCAGATCCCGAAGGACGTCGACGGCATCTACGTCGGCATCGGCGGGTCGGGCCTGATCTCGTTCATCAAGCAGTACAAGCAGCAGGTCGGCAAGGTCGACACCGAGCGCATGATGGGCAACGTCTTCTGGGACGACCCGCTCGTGCTCAAGGAGGTCGGCAAGGACCTGGTCGGCGGCACGACGTCCGCGATGACCGCGGCCGACGACGACTCGACCGAGGTCAAGGACTACATCGCGAACCTCAAGACCTCCTACGGCGACGAGATCGCCGGCGCGGGTCCCTCGGTGTTCACGTACGGCTACTACACGGCCGGCCGGGCACTGGTGAAGGGCCTCGAGGCGGTCAACGGGGACATCGCCGACCAGGCGAAGCTGCAGGAAGCGCTCACGACGACCGAGCTGTCGGGCGACGAGGCCCCGTGGGGCGACGTCAAGCTCGACGACAATCGCCAGGCGATCTCGAACGTGTTCGTGAAGAAGATCGTCGCGGACAAGACCGGTGACGGCGTGCCGGACGTCCAGACGTTCGAGCGGATCCCCGACGTCGACCAGGCGTTCGGCGGCGCGTTCACGGCGGACACACCGCCGCCGGATCGCGAGAACCCGAAGTGCGAGAAGGGCTCGCCGCCGCCGTGGGTCGGCAACGCCGAGAAGGTCAGCTTCGGCGGCTGAGCGAGTTCCGTGGCAGCACCCGCACCATCCGCTGAACGTGTCGAGCCGATCCTCCGCTTGCGGGGGGTCGGCCGGCGCTTCGGCGGCGTCGTCGCCGTCTCCGGGGTGGACCTCGACGTCCGCCCCGGGGAGCGGCGTGCGATCCTCGGCCCCAACGGGGCCGGCAAGACCACGCTGTTCAACCTGATCTCGGGCGAGTTCCCGCCGACGGCCGGCACGGTCGAGCTGTTCGGCCAGGACGTCACCGCGCTGCCGGCTCGCAAGCGCGCCCGCCTGGGGCTCTCGCGCACGTTCCAGACGTCGCGCCTGTTCGGCGGCCTCACCGTCGACGACAACCTGTACCTCGCCGTGCTCGGCGTGCACGACGGGCACTTCCGGCTCGTGCGCACCGGGGAGGACTCCGAGATGCGCGAGCGCGGCCGGGCGATGGCCGCGGCCTTCGGGCTGGGCGAGAAGCTCGACATGCTCGTGTCCGAGCTCTCCCACGGCGAGCAGCGCCAGCTCGAGGTGGGCATGGCCCGCGCCGCGGATCCGCAGCTGATGATGCTCGACGAGCCGGCCGCCGGGCTCTCCCGCGCCGAGCGCGTGAAGCTGACCGAGCTGCTGCTCTCGCTCGATCCCGCGATCACGCTGATCCTGATCGAGCACGACATGGACGTCGCGCTGCGCGTCGCCGAGTGGGTCACGATGATGCACGACGGCCGCGTGATCGTGGAGGGGACGCCCGCGGAGATCCGCGCGAACCAGGTCGTCCACGACCTCTACCTGGGGAGCGCGCACCACTGATGTCCGACGCTCCGCTCCTCGCCGTCGAGGACGTCCACGGCTACTACGGCACCGCGCACGTGCTGGACGGCGTCTCGTTCTCGATGGGCGCCGAGCCGGTCGCGCTGATCGGCCGCAACGGGATGGGCAAGTCGACGCTGTGCGCCGCGTTGGTGGGGTTGCTGGGATCTGCCACCGGCTCGGTGCGGCTGGAGGGTCAGGAGCTGCGCGGCAGGCCCGCATACAAGGTCGCGGGGGCCGGGATCGGCTTCGTGCCCCAGGGGCGCCGGCTGTTCCAGTCGCTCACGGTCGACGAGCACCTGCAGATCGTCGGGGCGAAGTCGAGCGCGGCGTGGACGCCGAAGCGCGTCTACGAGCTCTTCCCGCGGCTGGCCGAGCGCAGGCAGGTCAGCGGCACGTCGCTCTCGGGCGGCGAGCAGCAGATGCTCGCGATCGGGCGGGCGCTGCTGACGAACCCCAAGGTGCTGATCATGGACGAGCCCTCCGAGGGCCTCGCGCCCACGATCGTCGAGGGGCTCATCCAGACGATCAAGGACCTCGCCGCCGAGGGCATGGGGCTGCTCGTGGTCGAGCAGAACCTCGGCGTCGCGACGTCGCTGGCCGAGCGCCAGCTCATCATGGTCACGGGCACGATCGCGGCGGAGACGACCGCCGAGGCGCTGATCGCGGATCCCGCCGCGCAGCGGCGCTACCTCGGGGTCGAGCCGCTCGCCGACGCTGCCTAGGCGCTCCCGGCCCTCTCCTCAATGCCCGCCGTTCTCCGGCGCCACGCGCACCACGAACGCTTGACGAGGCGCGGAAGCGCTCGCTACCCTCCGCCACGGCAAACGCTTTCCGAGAAGGACGGGAATGAGCATCGAGGAGTCAGTGCGGGCGGTTCGCGCCCCTGAGGGCGACGGCGTCCGGCGCATCGGCATCGCCATGAACGGCGTGACCGGGCGCATGGGCTCCAACCAGCACCTGATCCGCTCGATCCTCGCCATCCGCGCGCAGGGCGGCGTGGAGGTCGGCCGGGAGGTGATCTGGCCCGAGCCCGTGCTGATCGGGCGCGACGAGCGCAAGCTCGCCCGGCTCGCCGCCGCCCACGGCGTCGAGCGCTGGACCACCGACCTCGGCGCCGCGCTCGCCGACCCGCAGCTCGAGGTCTACTTCGACGCGCAGGTCACGCAACGCCGTCCGGACGCGATCCGCAGGGCGATCGCCGCCGGCAAGCACGTCTACTGCGAGAAGCCCGTGACCGAGACGCTGGAGGACGGGCTCGAGCTGGCGCGGCTCGCCCGCGCGGCCGGGGTCAAGAACGGCGTCGTGCAGGACAAGCTCTTCCTCCCCGGCATGCTGAAGCTGAAGGAGCTGATCGACACCGGCTTCTTCGGCCGCATCCTCAGCGCGCGCGGCGAGTTCGGCTACTGGGTCTTCCCGGGTCCGGTCCCCCCGCCGCAGCGCCCGTCGTGGAACTACCGCAAGGAGGACGGCGGGGGGATCCTCGTCGACATGTTCTGCCACTGGCGCTACGTGCTCGACAACCTGTTCGGCCCGGTCCGGTCGGTGTCGGCCCTCGGCGCGATCCACATCCCCGAGCGGATCGGCGAGGACGGCGAGCCGTACGCGGTCACCGCGGAGGACGCGGCCTACGCAACGTTCGAGATCGAGGACGGGCCGATCGTGCAGATGAACTCCTCGTGGTGCGTGCGCGTGGACCGCGACGAGCTGTTCGAGCTGCAGGTCGACGGCACCGCCGGCAGCGCCGTGGCGGGCCTGCGCGAGTGCCGGATCCAGCCGGCGGCGGCGACGCCGATGCCGGTGTGGAACCCGGACATCCCGAGCCCGATCGACCACCGCGCGGCATGGCAGCCCGTCCCCGACCGCGCCGAGCACGACAACGGCTTCAAGGTGCAGTGGGAGAGGTTCCTGCGCCACGTGGCGTTCGGCGAGCCGTTCCCGTGGGACTTCCTCGAGGCCGCCAAGGGCATCCAGCTCGCCGAGCTGGGGATGCGGTCGTGGGAGGAGCGCCGCTTCGTCGAGGTCCCGGAGCTCTCCCTGTGAGCGTGACCACCACGACGCTCAACCTCCCGCGCGAGGACGGCGCGATCGAGCCGTACACGCCCGGCGCGCCCTCGCCGTACGAGACGCATCACGACCCGCCCCGCAGCCGCGTGTGCTTCGCCGCCGCCCACGTGGTCGCCGACCCGCTGGCGTCCGGCGACCCCGGCGGCCCCGCGCAGCTCGACTGGGAGGCGACGCTCGCGTTCCGCCGCCACCTGTGGGCGCACGGGTTCGCCGTCGCCGAGGCGATGGACACCGCCCAGCGCGGCATGGGGCTCGACTGGCCCGCCACGCAGGAGCTGATCCGCCGCTCCGTCGCCGAGGCGCGCGCGGCGGGCGGCGCGATCGCCGCCGGCGCGGGCACCGACCACCTCGTCGCCACCCCGGACACCACGCTCGGCGCGGTGCGCGCCGCCTACGACGAGCAGTGCGCGTTCGTCGAGGGCGCCGGCGCCCGCGTGATCCTCATGGCGAGCCGCGCGCTCGCCGCGGCGGCCCGCGGTCCCGGCGACTACGCGGACATCTACGGGCACGTCCTCGGCCAGCTCGCCGAGCCGGCGATCCTGCACTGGCTGGGGCCGATGTTCGACCCGGCGCTCGGCGGATACTGGGGCGACGCCGACCTCGACGCGGCCTCCGAGACGATGCTCGCGATCATCGCCGCCAACCGCGACAAGGTCGACGGCGTGAAGGTCTCGCTGCTCGACCGCGAGCGCGAGGTCGCGCTGCGCCGGCGGCTGCCCGGCGGCGTCCGCCTCTACACCGGCGACGACTTCGACTACCCCGAGCTGATCCGCGGCGACGAGCACGGCCACTCGGACGCGCTGCTCGGCATCTTCGACGCGATCGCCCCGGCCGCCGCCGCCGCGCTCGCCGCGCTCGACGCCGGCGACACCGCCCGCTACGACGAGGTGCTCGCGCCCACGGTGCCGCTCTCGCGCCACATCTTCCAGGCGCCGACGTACAGCTACAAGACCGGCATCGTCTTCCTCGCCTACCTCAACGGCCACCAGCGCCACTTCCGCATGGTCGGGGGAAGGAGAGCGCCCGCTCGGTCACGCACCTCGCCGAGCTGTTCGTGCTCGCCGACCGCGCCGGCCTGCTGCGCGATCCCGACCTGGCCGCGGGCCGCATGCGCGGCGTGCTGGAGCTCGCCGGAGTGGAGCAGCCATGAGCCCCCGGCTCGAGCTCTCGCGCCTGAGCCTGAACCAGATGACGATCGACCAGTGCTCGCTGCCGGAGGCGATCGAGGCGTGCGGGCGCGCCGGGCTGACCGTGATCGGGCCGTGGCGGCACAAGGTCGCAGAGATCGGGGCCGAGGAGGCTGCGCGGCGCATCCGCGAGGCGGGCCTGCGCGTCTCGAGCCTGTGCCGCGGCGGCTTCTTCCCCGCCGCCGACGCCGCGGGCACCCGCGCGGCCGACGAGGACAACCGCCGTGCGGTGGAGGAGGCGGCGATGCTCGGCACCGACGTGCTGGTGCTCGTCTGCGGCCCGCCCGTCGGGCGCGACGTCGAGGCGGCGCGCGCGCAGATCCTCTCGGGCATCGAGCGCCTCGTGCCGCACGCGGAGGCGCACGGCGTGCGGTTGGCGATCGAGCCGCTGCACCCGATGATGATCTCCGAGCGGTCGGCGATCGTGACGCTCGGCGAGGCCAACGACCTCGCGGAGCGGTTCGACGCCCCGCGGGTCGGCGTGATCGTCGACGCGTACCACGTCTGGTGGGATCCGCGGCTGTACGAGGAGATCGAGCGCGCCGGCCGGCGCATCCTCGGCTACCACGTGGCCGACTGGCTGGTCCCGACCACCGACCGGCTCCAGGGGCGCGGCATGATGGGCGCGGGCGTGATCGATCTCAGGCGCATCCGGGCGGCGGTCGAGGACGCCGGCTACGACGGCCCGATCGAGGTGGAGGTGATCAACCGCGACGCGTGGGAGCGCCCGGGTGACGACGTGGTCGCCGAGGCCTGCGAGGCCTTCCTGCGGGCGTCCTAACGGCGGCAGCCGTTCCAGCCGCCGGCGAGCTGGCGGCGCAGCGTCCGGTAGGCCGGCCGCACTCCGCCGCGCGGGCCGAGGAACGCCGAGTCCCAGTTGGTGACCGTCGGCGGCGCCTGCCAGTGGTAGAGGTAGACGCGCCGGATGCGCGGGCTCAGGCACGCCAGCTCGAAGACGTGGCGCGTCGCGCGCGCGGCGTGGCGCTGGGAGTAGCGGAACTCGCGCTTCACCGTGGCGCCGGCGTACTCGCGCCGCACGACGAGGCCGCCGGCCTCCGTGAACCAGACCTGGCCGCGGCCGGTGATGCGCAGCAGCGTCTGGGTGCCGGTCGTCTTGAGCTGGTTCGTGTCGCCGTAGTTGTGCAGTCCCCAGATGCGCGGGCGCTCGGTGGCGTAGCGCGCGAAGCGCCGGACCCAGCTCGTCATGTTGCTGATGTCGAGCACGTCGGCGCCGACGATCCGGCAGCCGAAGCAGTTGCGGACCATGATCCCGAAGTACCGCGCGACGCGGCGGGGGCGGTTCGCGGTCGGCTGCAGCGGATGGTTCGCCTCGTTCCAGGTGATCCAGTCGCGCACGTCGGGATAGCGGTCGCGCAGCCGCCGGAACTCGCGCGCGAAGCGCCGGTCGGGCGGCAGCGACCGCCGCAGCTTCGGCGAGCGCAGCGAGCGCTCCAGGCCGAGCAGCACGCGCGTGCCCGAGGCGCGGGCGGCCTCCATCCAGGCGTCGAGCCGCTCGAGCTGCCGCGGGTCGTGCAGCGTGTCCCACGGCGTGACGAAGCGCGCCTCGGACAGCCCGAGGCGCTCCCACCGCTTGTCGGTGAACATGCCGGGCTTCTGCTCGCCGATGCCGATGAGCGGCGGCGCCGCGGCCGCGGGTGACGCGAGCACGAGGGCGAAGAGCAGAGAGAGGAGGGCGCGAGCGATCATCCGTGACCTGGTGCCGAATGAACGTGCGGCGAACCCCGGAGTTTCGCCAAGGCCGGGGCCAGGCCCGTTGCGTTGCGCCAACAACGGGGTGGGGGGCGCCGGCCGGCCCGTGCGCAACGCAACGGGCCTGGCCCCGGATTCAGCGGCGGCGCGCGGTGGAGCGGCGGGGGACGAGCCGGTGCGCGAGGACGACGTCCTCGCCTGCGCCCCCGCCGTCGTCCGGCCGGGCCACGATGTGGCGCGCGGCCACCGCGCCGAGGTCGTAGAGCGGCAGGTTCACCGTCGTCAGCTCCACGAACCGCGCCGGGCGCGTGTCGTCGATGCCGGCCACGGACACCTCGCCGGGCACGTCGACCTCGGCGTGGCGCAGCGCGGTCAGCACGCCGATCGCCGCCTCGTCGTTGGCGGCGACGACCGCCTCGGGCAGCGGGCGGCATCCCAGCAGCCGGCGCCCCGCGGCGACGCCGGACTCGAAGTCGAACCCGCCGGGGAAGCGCAGGTCGTCCGGCAGCCCCGCGGCGCCCATCGCCGCGCTGAAGCCCGACATGCGCTCGGTGCTCGTGTACAGCTCCGCCGGCCCCTCGACGAAGGCGATCCGGCGATGGCCGAGCGAGATCAGGTAGTCCGTCACGTCGTAGGCCGCCGCGGCGTTGTCGACGCCGACGTGCGCGGCGGGGAAGTCGCGCCGGGCCAGCGCCACGACGCGCGCGCCGCGCGCCCGCGCCGCCTCGACCTCCGTGGCGAGCTCGGCGTTCGCGGCCGAGGCCGCCGGCGCGCCGCTGCCGGCGAAGACCAGCCCCACGGCGTGGTAGTCGCGCAGTGCGCGCACGTACTCGATCTCCGACTCCGGCCGGTGGTCGGCGTTGCACACCATCACGAGGTGGCCCATCCGCCCGGCGACGTCCTCGACCCCGCGCGCGATCTCGGCGAAGTACGGGTCGACGATGTCGTTGACGATCACGCCGATGATCCGGCTCGTGCGCGTGACGAGCGCCTGGGCGAGGGCGCTCGGCGCGTAGCCGAGGTCGGCCGCGGCCTCCAGCACGCGGGCGCGCGTCGCCTCCGAGACCGGGTGGGTCGAGCCGTTCAGGACGCGGGACGCGGTGGCCACCGACGTGCCGGCGCGCCGGCTGATGTCCGCGAGCGACGCCATCCCGGCGGGAGTTTGCCATGGGCCCGAGACGGGCGCTAGGGTTGGCGGCAAACGTTGTCCATGGGGCGGACGGAGGAGAGAAGAACCGATGCAGGAGCTTCAGCAGCGCGCCGCGTGGGACGGCAAGATCTTCGTCGACGGCGAGTTCCGTGCGCCCGCCGGCGGCGGGACGCTGACCGTCCTGGACAAGGCCGCCCAGGAGCCGCTGGGCACCGCCGGCGTCGCGTCGACCGCCGATCTCGACGCCGCCGTGCGCGCCGCCAAGGCCGCGCAGGCCGCGTGGGCAGCCGAGCCGTACGACGTCCGCGCCGGCGTGCTCCGCGCCGCGGCCGCCGAGCTGCAGCGCCGCGGGGACGAGATCGCCACGCTGCTCGTGCGCGAGACCGGCTGCATCCGCGGCAAGGCGGAGTACGAGGTCGGCGGCGCGGCGAACGAGCTGTTCGAGGCCGCCGGGTTGACGTCGCGCCCGATCGCGCAGGTCATCCCCTCCCACAACCCGACGCGCGTCAGCGTCGCCGAGCGGATCCCGCGCGGCGTCGTCGCATGCATCACGCCCTGGAACTTCCCGCTGATCCTCGGCATGCGCGTGCTCGCGCCCGCGATCGCCCTCGGCAACGCGGTCGTGCTCAAGCCCTCGCCGGAGACCCCGATCTCGGGCGGTCTCCTGCTCGCCGAGGTGTTCGCCGCGGCCGGCCTGCCCGCCGGCGTCCTCCAGGTCATGCCCGGCGGCGTCGACGTCGGCCAGGCGCTGGTCGCCCACCCCGACGTGTCGATGGTGCACTTCACCGGCTCGACGAGGACCGGCCGCCAGATCGCCGAGGTCGCCGGCCGCGAGCTCAAGCACTGCTCGCTCGAGCTCGGCGGCGACAACGCGCTCGTCGTGCTCGACGACGCGGACCTCGACCACGCCGCCATGATCGGGGCCTGGTCGGCGTACCACTACCAGGGCCAGACGTGCATCACCGCCGGCCGCCACATCGTGGCCCGCCCGCTCTTCGACCGTTACGTCGACGCGCTCTCCGCGCGCGCCGCCGCGATCACCGTCGGCGACCCGGCGGGCGACGCCGTCGGGCTCGGCCCGATGATCAACGAGACCCAGCGCGACCGCGCGCAGCGGATGCTCGACGACGCCGTCGCGGCCGGCGCGCGGATCGTCGAGGGCGGCACCGCCGACGGCCTCTTCTACCGCCCGACCGTGGTCGTCGACGTCCCGCTCGACTCCGACCTGTGGCGGGAGGAGATCTTCGCGCCGATCGCCCCGGTCGTCGCCGTCGACTCCGACGACGAGGCGGTCGCGCTCGTCAACGACACGTCCTACGGCCTGGTCAACGGCGTGGTGACCGGCGACCTCGACCGCGGCGAGCGGCTCGCCGAGCGGCTCCGCTCCGGCATGGTGCACGTCAACGACTCGACCTGCCTGGACGAGGCCCACGTGCCGTTCGGCGGCCTCGGCGCCTCCGGGCTGGGCGGCCGCGCCGGCGGCGACGCGAACCTCGAGGAGTTCACGGAGACGCGCTGGATCAGCGTCCAGCGCGGCCAGGTCGAGTACCCGTACTGATGCCGGTCCCCACCCGCCCCGACCCGGATGTGCTGATCGTCGGCGCCGGGCCGTCCGGCGCCGTCGCCGCCAAGCGGCTGGCCGAGGACGGCTTCCGCGTCACCGTGCTCGAGCAGGGCGACTGGCCGGACTACTCCAAGGCCCGGCCGGAGCGCGCGGACTTCGACATCACCGCGACGCGCGACTGGACCTGGGACCCGAACGCGCGCAAGAGCAAGGCCGACTACCCGATCGACGACTCGGAGTCCGACATCACGGCGCTGATGTGGAACGGCGTCGGCGGCGGCACGATCGTCTACGCCGCGCAGTGGCAGCGCAACATGCCGTCGGACTTCCGCGTGCGGACGCTCGACGGCGTGGCCGACGACTGGCCGCTCACCTACGAGGACCTCGAGCCGTACTACGTGCGGGTCGAGCGCGACTTCGGCATCTCCGGCGTCGCGAACGACACCGCGTTCCCGCCCGGCGACGGCCCGCCCCTGCCGGCGGTGCCGCTCGGCCCCGCGGGGAGGAAGGTGGCGCGCGCGCACAACGAGCTCGGCTGGCACTGGTGGCCGGCGCCGAACGCGATCGCGACGCGCAAGTACGGCAACCTCAACCCGTGCGTGCAGCGGGGGGTGTGCCTGAAGGCGTGCAAGGACCACGCCAAGGGCACGGTCGACCTCACGCACTGGCCGGTGGCCCAGCGCCTCGGCGTCGAGCTGATCACCAAGGCGACGGTGCGCGAGCTCACGCTCGGCGCGAACGGGCTCGTGACCGGTGCGATCTACGTCGACGACGTAGGCGCAGAGCACCGGATCGCGGCCGGCGTGACGATCCTCTGCGCGAACGGCATCGGCACGCCGCGGCTGCTGCTCCTGTCGGGCGGCGACCGCCATCCGGACGGCCTCGGGAACTCGTCGGGGCTGCTCGGCAAGCGCCTGATGATGCACCCGTTCGGCACGGTCGTCGGCCTGTTCGAGGACGACCTCGAGAGCTGGCAGGGCCCGTGGGGCCAGTGGCTGCACTCGCTCGAGTTCTACGAGACCGACGCGTCGCGGGGGTTCGTCCGCGGGGCGAAGTGGGGGCTGCAGCCGACCGGCGCGCCGCTCTCGATGACCACCTCGTATCCGTGGGGCGCCGAGAACCCGATCTGGGGCGAGCACTTCCACCGCGACTTCGCGCGCCGCTTCGGCCGCTCGGCGATGTGGGGGATCATCGCCGAGGACCTGCCGGAGGAGGCGAACCGCGTCGTGCTCGGCACCGGGACCGACCGCCACGGCATCCCCGGCGCGAAGATCGTCTACCGCATGTCCGAGAACTCGACGGCGCTCATGCACTTCCACGAGGCGCGCGCGGCGGAGTCGCTCCAGGCGGCCGGCGCGCACGAGACCGTGATCGCGCCGCAGATCCGCGCGACCGGCTGGCACCTCCTCGGGACCGCGGTGATGGGCGACGACCCGGCGACCTCGGTCGTCGACGGGTACGGCCGCTCGCACGACGTCCCGAACCTGTTCATCTTCGACGGCAGCACGTGGCCGACGTCGGCGGGGATGAACCCGACGGCGACCATCGCGGCGCTCTCGCTGCGCAACACCGAGGCGCTGATCGAGAGCCGGCGGCTGCAGGCGGTGGCGGCATGACCGTCTTCGACGCCGAGGCGCGCGCCCGCCTCGCCGCGCTGGCCGACGCGCTCATCCCGGCCGGCGACGGCATGCCCTCCGCGAGCGAGGCCGGCGTGGCCGGCGAGTGGCTCGACGCGGTGCTGGCCGCCGAGCCCGGCTTCGGCCCCGCGCTGGGCGCGGTGCTCGCCGATGCCGACGTCGCCGACGCCGCGGGCGAGCTGCGCCGGATCGAGTCGACCGATCCCGACGGCTGGGGCACGCTGACCACCGTGGTCGCCGGCGCGTACTTCCTCAACCCCGCGATCGCCGAGCGGGTCGGCTACCCGGGCCGGCGCGCGATCCCCATCGACGCCGACTCGGATCCCGATTGGCTCCAGGACGGGCTGCTCGACTCCGTGAAGTCGCGCGGCCCGATCTACCGCCCGACGCCCTAGCCCGCGACCTGGTCAGCTCAGCCCGCGGTCCGCGATCTCCCGCCGCGCTCTCTGGGTCTTGCCCAGATCCTCGATGCCGAGCTTGCGCTTGACCGCCGGCACGCGCTCGAACTGGATGTCGGCGTAGCCCACGACCTCGATCCGGTTGCCCCACGGGTCCAGGAAGTCGAGCCGGTGGCCCTGCCCGACGAGCGGCAGGCCCTCGGCCTGCACCGCCGCGCGCACGGCCTCCTTGTCGTCCACGACCAGGCCGAAGTGGCGTGCGTCGTCCGCGTCCTGCGCGCGGCCCTGGCTGAGCGCGAGGAACTGGTCGCCGATGTCGATGAACGCCATCTGCGCGCTGCGGCCGCGCAGCTCGAACGAGAACAGCCGCCCGTAGAGCTCGAGCGCGGCGTCGACGTCGCCGACCTCGAGGGCGACGTGGTTGATCCCGACCAGGCGCGCGGGCATCTCAGACCTCCCCGAGGGCCGCGAGGTCGTCCGCGCTCAGCACCCAGTCCGCGGCGGCGACGTTCCGCTCCACCTGCTCGCGGGTCATGGCGCCGGCGATGACGGACGCGATGCCGGGCCGGCAGACGAGGCCGGCGACCGCCAGCTCCAGCAGCGTGTGGCCGCGCTCGGCCGCGAACGCCTCGAGCCGCTCGAGCCGGTCGAACACGGCGTCGGTGAGGCGATCGGACCGGCTCGCCATGCGCGTGCCCGCCGGCGGCTCCTCGCCGCGGCGGAACTTGCCGGTCAGGAGCCCGCTCGCGAGCGGGAAGTACGGCACGTAGCCGATGCCCAGCTCGCGCGCGGCCTGCAGGACGCCCGCCTCGGCCTCGCCCTCGAGCAGGTTGTACTCGTTCTGGACGGCGCCCAGCCGGTCGTCGCCCGCGGCGGCGGACTCGCGCAGCTGCGCGACGTCGACGTTGGAGACCCCGTACGCGCGGATCTTGCCCTCGTCGGCCAGCTCGGCGAGGGCGCCGATCGTCTCTGCGGGCGGGGTGATGCCGTCGGGCGCGTGGTAGTAGAAGAGGTCGACGCGGTCGGTCCGCAGCCGGTCGAGCGAGCCGTCGATCGAGCGGCGCACATAGGCCCGCGAGCCGCGCGGCTCGCCGCTGTCGTCCCCGCGCCGCATGCCGAACTTCGTGGCCAGCACGACGCGGTCGCGCCGGTCGCCCAGCACCTCTCCGATCATCCGCTCCGAGGCGCCGTCGCCGCCGTAGCTGTCCGCGGTGTCGATGTGCGTGATCCCGGCGTCGAGCGCCGCGTCGATGACCGCCCGGGCGCCCGCGAGGTCGAGCCGCCGGCCGAAGTTGTTGCAGCCCAGGCCCACGGCGGAGACCGTGAGGCCGGAGCGTCCGAGGGGGTTCTGCCGCATCCGATCCAGCATGGCAGGACGGGGTGGCCGCGGGCGTGCAGCGCGTGTGTCCGGCCGTGCGATGCGCTAGGACGTGGGGATGCGCCGACGCCGACGCCGACGCTCGATGTTCTCCTCCTCCGCGGGCCCCGGCAGCGTGCGCTGGCTGCAGCCGGTGCAGCGCCGGCGCCGGCGACGCGTCCCGGTCGGCCCGATCCTCGTCGTCGTCGCGCTGCTCGCGATCGCGGCCGGCGGCTACTTGTTCATCCGCGCCCGCGACGAGGGCGACGATCCGTCGCGCGCGACCGCGCAGCGCTTCGCCGCGGCCTGGGCGCGCGGCGACCTCGAGGGCGCCTGGGAGCTGACCACGGCGCGGACGCGCGAGGAGCAGCCGCTCGCGGGCTTCAAGCAGAGCTACCGGCAGGCGACCCGGGAGGCGACGGTCACCGCGGTGCGCGTGGGGCCCGCGGGCGAGCCGCGCGACGGCCGCGTGCCGGTCCCGGTCGTCGTCCGCACCCGCGTGTTCGGCGAGCAGCGCGGCACGATCGCGTTCCCGGTCGAGCGGACCGGGGACACCGCGCTCGTCGCATGGTCGCCGGAGCTGCGGCTGCCCGGACTGCGCCCGGGCGAGCGGGTGCAGCGCCGCGTGCTCCGCCAGCCGCGGCGGGCCTCGGTGCTCGACGCCGACGGCCGGCGGCTCAGCCGCACCGACAGCGCGACCGCGCTCGTCGACGGCTTGGAGAGGCAGTACGACCGGCGGCTCGGCGGCCGGCCGGGAGCGGAGCTGCGCTACGGCCGGCGGGTGGTCGCGCGGGTCGCCCTGGTGCGCGGCCGATCGGTGCGCACGACGATCCGGCCGTCGCTGCAGTCCGCCGCCACGTCGGCGCTGGGCGACCGGCTCGGCGGCGTCGCGGTGATCCGCCCGCGCAACGGGGACGTGCTCGCCGCGGCGGGCCTCTCGGTCTCCGGTCCCCAGCCGCCGGGCTCGTCGTTCAAGATCGTCACGCTCGCGGCCGCGCTCCAGACCGGCGTGACCGAGCCCGGCGAGTCGTTCCCGGTCCAGACGGCGGCGACGCTCGAGGGCGTCAGGCTCCGCAACGCGGGGGACGAGTCGTGCGGCGGCTCGCTCACCCAGTCGTTCGCGCACTCGTGCAACTCCGTCTTCGGCCCGCTCGGCGCCCGGCTCGGCGCGCGCCGGCTCGTCCGGTTCGCCGAGGCGTTCGGCTTCAACGAGAAGCTGCCGCTCCCCGGCTTCAAGCCGAGCACGATCCCGCACGAGCTCGCCGACGACCTGGCGGTCGGGGCGAGCGCGATCGGGCAGGACCGCGACCTCGCCACGCCGCTCACGATGGCGAGCGTGGGGGCGACGATCGCCGACCGCGGCATGCGCCACCGGCCGCGGCTCGTGCGCAGCGAGCCGCGCGCGCACCGGCGCGTCGTCCGTCCGGCGGTCGCGGCGCAGGTCCGGGACATGATGCTCGAGGTGGTGCGGAGCGGGACGGGCACCTCGGCCGCGCTGCCGGGCGTCGAGGTGGCCGGCAAGACCGGCACGGCGGAGCTCGTCCCGACGGCCGACGCGGCCTCCGACCCCTCGAACACCGACGCCTGGTTCGTGGCCTTCGCGCCGGCGTCGGCGCCGAAGGTCGCGGTCGCGGTGATGCTGATCGGCGCCGGCCAGGGCGGCGCGTCGGCGGCGCCGATCGCGCGCGAGGTGCTGGCGGCCGCGCTTTAAAGAAAAGGAATCACGGAGCCTGCTGCGCCGTCTTCTAGGGGACCCCTAGAACCCCTCGGCACGAAAAGTCAAGGGGGTCACTCAAGTGATCTCCCCGATGCGGTCGAACGTACGAAACAGCAGAGTGAAACCCATGCCCGCCACCACCATCACCCCCGAGCCCCGCCCCCTCGCCCGTCATCCTCAGCGCCCCTGGCGCAGGGTCCAGTCAGGACCAGCGCGACCGCGGCGCGTGGCCGAGCACCACTTCGCCGCACCGGTCGTGCGGGAGCTGCCGCCCCGCCGCGAGCTGGGCTCGCCGGCGGGGACCTGGTGACTCAGACCGCGACGGGGGTCTTCTCCTCGTCGGGCTGAGCGTCGGGCTGCGGGCGCTGCAGCTTGGCCTCCTGGCGCTCGGGCGCGATCCGGACGACGTTCCAGGCGAGGCCGACGCGCTCGAGCCCGCCGATGATCAGCGCCGAGATGTCGATCTCGCGCTTGCGGAGCCCGTGCTGGGCGGAGCGCGGGAACGCGTGGTGGTTGTGGTGCCAGGCCTCGCCGAGCGACGGCAGCGCCAGCCAGGCGACGTTCGTGGACTGGTCCTCCACGTCGAACCGGCGCCGGCCGAAGTAGTGGCACACGGAGTTGATCGACCAGGTGATGTGGTGCAGGAAGAACGCGCGCACGAGGCCGCCCCAGATGAGGCCGCGCAAGGCGCCCTCGAGCGTGAAGCCGTGCAGCACGAAGCCGAGCGCGGTCGGGACGGCCAGGCTCATCAGCGCCCAGAACGGGAACAGCCGGTTGATCTTCTTCATCACCGGGTCCTCGTAGAGCTCCTTCGCGTACTTCTTCCAGTCGGCCTGCCCGTGGGTCTCGAAGAGCCAGCCGGTGTGCGCGTGCCAGAGGCCCTTCAGGCCCTCGCCGTGCCCGACGTGCGGTGAGTGCGGATCGCCCTCCTGGTCGGTGTGCGCGTGGTGCTTGCGGTGGTCCGCGACCCAGTCGAGCACGCCGCCCTGCAGGCCCATCGACCCGACGACGGCGAAGCCGTACTCCACCGGCTTGTGGGTCTTGAACGCACGGTGCGTGAGCAGCCGGTGATAGCCGACCGTGATGCCCGCGCCGTACAGGAGGTACGTCGCCGCCATGATGCCGAGGTCGATCCAGTCGACCCAGCTGTTCCACAGCAGGACGACGGCGGCGATCAGCCCGAGGAACGGGACGACCACTCCGATCATGTTCGCAATGCGTTCAGCCCTTGTCATGCGTTGCAGGTTGACGCACATCCCCATGGCCTTCTTGTGGATCTCCCCGCCTATTCACGGGCAGAATTTGTGCCGAAGCTACGAATAGCCTGCTATCGCACGGTGAAGTCGCGGTGCGCGCGCCCGGCCGACGTCGCAAGCGTGACCCGCCAGCGCCCGGGGCGCAGCGGCATGCCGAGCAGGTTCTGCCCGACGACCCAGCGCGTACGGCCGAACGGCGTGTGGCGCGTGCGCTTGCGCGCGGGCCGCCAGCGGCAGCGGGTGCGGACGCAGCGCTGTCGCTGCAAGCGGACGGTGACGTCGGCCCGGGCCCCGAGCCGGAAGGACAGCGTCGCGGTGCGCGCCTGGCAGCCCCGGCGGCGGCAGACGCGCGGGCGGCCGTCGATCCGCAGGCGGCTGATCCGGGGGCGCGCGACGGGTGCCGGGTCGGGTCCGCCGGGCTCGGGCGGGCTCCCGACCAGCGCGGGCAGCTCCGGGCCGAGCGGGCCGGGGTCGGGCCCGACGCCCGGTGGCAGGCCGGCCGCGATCCGCACCGACGCCGCGGCGTTCAGCCGGCCGCCGCTGACGGACGCGCCGGCGAGCCCGGGCAGGCGGTCCGCGCCGTCGATCAGCACGTTCCTCAGCTGGCTGCCGCTCCAGCCCGGCTGCACGGCGGCGGCGAGGGCGGCGGCGCCCGCGACATGCGGTGAGGCCATCGACGTCCCCTGCATGATCTCGTAGCCGTCGCCCGCGCCGAAGTACTGGTTGAGCACCGTCGGGCGCCCGCGCGCCCAGCTCGAGACGATGTCCTGGCCGGGGGCGAACAGGTCGACGCTCGCGGCGCCGAAGTTGGAGAAGGCGGCGCGGGCGTCGTCGGAGTCGGTCGCGCCCACGCAGATCAGGTTCGGCTCGTCGTGCGCGCACGGGTACTCGCGCGTCGCGCCGTCGTTGTCGTCGCCGACGCCGTCCGGACCGCCGTTGCCGGCGGCGACGACGTACAGCGTGCCGGGGTGATCGTGGATCGCGCGGCGCTCGACCAGCGAGGGGTAGGACGAGCCGAGCGAGGCGTTGACGACCCGCACGCCGCGATCGCCGGCATACGCGAACGCCGCGGCGACGGCGGCCGAGTTGCCGCCGCCGTTGTCGTCCAGGACGCGCAGCGGCATGACGAGCGCCTCGGGCGCGACGCCGATCACGCCGGCGCCGTTCTCCCCCGCCGCGATGGTGCCGGCCACGTGGGTGCCGTGGCCGTGCCCGTCGCGCGGGTCGGTGTCGCCGTCGACGAAGTCGTAGCCGGGCACGATGCGGCCCGCGAGGTCCGGATGCCCGGGGTCGACGCCGGTGTCGGCGACCGCGACGGTGAGTCTGGCGCCGCGACTGATGTGCCACGCCTGCGGGGCGTCGATGTCGGCATCGGGCGTGCCGCGCCGCCACCAGACCGACTGGCCGGTGTTGTTCAGCCCCCACAGCAGGCCGGCGAGCGGGTCGGCGGCCACGTGCCGCGGGCGGTTGGGCTCGGCCCAGTCGACGTCCGGATCGGCGCGGAGGGCGGAGAGCGCCGCGGCGCGGTCGTCGCCGGCGCTGACCACCTCGACGCCCGCGAGCGGCAGGTCGCGCGCCGCGCCGACGCCCGCGTCCGCGCGCTCGGCGCGCGTGAGGCCGCCGTCGCGCATGACGACGATCTCGTCCCCGACGCCCGCATGGGCCGCGGGCGGCAGGGCAGCGCATGCGAGCAGGGCGACGCAGATGGGGAGCAGCCGGCGGGCCATCGACCCTTGGGATCGACGGTGCGCGGCGGCGCTTGACGGCGTCCGGACGGATGTGGCACCTGCCGTCCCGGCGCTAAAGGCGTCGCCGGCCGCCCCGGCGTCAGTTCAGCGACGGATCGGGCGGCATCGTGGAGAGCAACGCGAACTCGCGGCCCATCCGGCGCAGGATCGCTGCCCACAGACCCTCGGCGTCGTCGCTGAACAGCTCCTCGCGGCGCGGCGCCTCCACGATCCAGGCCTCCTCGGCCAGCTCCGCCTCGAGCTGCCCGGGACCCCAGCCGGCGTGGCCGGCGTAGACACGGACGCGGCTGATCGCGGCGACCAGCGCGTCGGGATCCTCGGCGTCGCCCGGCACGAACCCGAGGTCGTCCTCCACGAGCACGACGGCCTGGCCGGGGTCGGCCCACTCGGCCAGCACGATCACGCCGTTCGGCGCCACCGGGCCGCCGACGTACACGGGGTCGCCGGAGTCCGCGACCCACGTGAGGTCCGGCACGGCGTCGCCGATCGTCGCCTCCGAGGGGCGGTTGAGCACCAGCCCCATCGCGCCCTCCTCCGTGTGCTCGGTGATGAGCACGACGGTGCGGTCGAAGTTGGGGTCCTTGAGCATCGGACCGGCCAGCATCAGCTTGCCGCGCAGCGAGTCCATCACGCCGGCTGGAGGTCGCGTCCGGGCTCGATGCCCCAGCGCGCGGCGATCGCCGCCAGCTCCGGCGTGAGCGCCCAGCGGTCCGGCCGGGGCTCGCCCTCGTGGTCCGGCGCGGCGCCCTTGAGCGTCATCGAGCCCGTGTTGTCGCCGATCGCGCGCAGCGCCGCGATGTCCTCCTCCGTGAGCAGGTCGGCCTCGGGCAGCGCAGCCAGCTCCTCCCGCTTCGCCTCCACCGGCTTGGCGTCCGGGCCGGCCTCCTGGATCAGCGTGGGCGCGACGCAGCGCACCGGCGCGTGGGCGAGGTTCCACTCGCACGCGAGCTGCAGCAGCGTCAGGCCGTGCGCGATCGCGACCGGGCGCATCCGCTCGAGCCGCTCGCGCCCGCGCTCCACCCAGCCCTCCGGGCGGAAGCCGCGATGGTCGTACTTCGGGAACGCGTGGCCGGGCAGCACGTCGTCGTGGAACAGGCCGCCGTAGTCGACGACGCGCGTGATCAGGGAGACGTCGTGGTGGCGGGCGGCGTCGAGCACCAGCTCGCCGGGCCACGGCTCGAGCGGGTTGAGGATCACCATCGCCCAGTCGAGCAGGGGGCCGAAGCGCTCGAAGCAGTCGAGCAGGTCGAGCGTGAAGCCGTTCGCGGGACCGGGCGCGATGCCGAGCCGCCGGGTCAGGCCCGCGTCGCGCAGCGCGGCCATCCCCTCCCACACCGCCGGGCTCGTGTAGCCGGTCCGGTCGGGGTTGTGGAGGAGCAGGAGGTCGAAGGAGTCCGCGCCGATCCGCTCGAGCGAGCGCTCGGTCGCCATCCGCAGGTAGTCCGCGTAGCCGTCGGGGCCGCGCAGGCGCGCGTCGGTGAAGCGCGGGAAGCCCTTCGCGCCCTCGCGCTCGCCCTCGTAGAAGTCGTGGCCCACGGCGCCGACCAGGCAGTAGGCGTCGCGGTCGCAGCCGGCCAGCGCGCGGCCGAGCAGCGCGTCGGCCTCGCCCGCGCCGTACGCGTCGGCCGTGATGACGGTCCGGATGCGCTCGTCCGGGCGCAGCAGCGCGGTCAGCCGCTCGTCGTCGAGCGGCTCGCCGAAGTGCATGAAGCGGCCGCCGCTCCAGGTGCCGATCGCGGTGCGCGTGGGGTCGGGCATTCGCCATCGGATGGTACGAGTTAGCCTCCGCTCGATGGACCGCCGCCTCGGGGTGCTCGCGTTCGGCGACTCGATCACGAACGGCGGCGGCGAGCTCCAGTGGGGGGTCGCGCTGCAGTCGTGGGCGCAGTGGACGGCGCGCGGGCTCGGGGTGCCGTACACCGGCTGCGCGGTCGACGGCGCGACCGCCGCGGACGTGGTGGGTGACCAGATCCCGCGGTTCGCCGCCGGGACGGCGGCGCCGGACGCGCGCTACGACGTCGGCTGCCTCTACGTGGGCGTCAACGACGTGCGCCGGCTCGACTGGGATCCGGCGGCGTACGAGCGCGACGTCAGCACGGCGCTGGCGTTCCTGCGCGAGCGCTGCGACCGGGTACTCGCGTGCACGGTCCCGCGCGATCTCGGGCGCCCGCGCGCCCGGGCGTCGCGCATCGGCGAGGCGAACGCCGCGATCGCGAGCGCCGGCGCGCTCCTCGTCGATCTGCGCGACTTCGGCGCGCGCAACCGGGTGATGGTCGACGCCGTGCATCCGACCGCGCTCGGGCAGGTCGCGATCGCCGAGCGGGCGCTCGACGTGCTCGGGCGCGACGGCATGACGGTGCGGGTGCGCCCGCACACGCTGATCGCGTACGAGACGACGCGGTGGCGCCGCCTGCGCGGCGACGCCACGTACGCATACAGACAGCTCAAGCAGGAGGGGCGGATCGCCCTGCGCCGCTCGCTTGACCGCTCCTCTCCGAGGGAGTAAGCCTCAGCGTGGCGGCGGGGCTCTCGCGGCCCCGGGGACGTTCGGCTGGACGGGGACGAGCATGAGATCGTGCGTAGCGGCTATCGGCCTCGCGGTGGCTGGCCTGGGCCTGTGCGCGTCTGCCGCGCAGGCCGATGCGAAGCTCGGCGCGAAGGCGAAGGACCAGATCGCGGCGTTGCAGGACATCAAGCGCTACCTGTCACCCGGCGAGCGCAAGCTCGACAGCCGGCTCGCGGTCGCGCTGCGCGCGCGTCAGCGCAAGTCGGCCACGGCCGCCGTGCCCAAGGTGAACACCGGCGTGACCGTGTCCAAGGGCGACACGACGGAGGTCGACCTGCGCGCGACCACGCTGAGCGGAGCGCTGCTCGACCGGCTGGAAGCCGCCGGCGCCGAGGTCTCCTACGCCTCGAAGCGCATGAACTCGGTGCGGGCCCAGATCCCGCTCTCCTCCCTCGACGAGGTGGCGTCGTGGGGCGACGTGCGCCGGGTCGAGGTGGCGGTCGGCGCGATCGCCGACGCGGTCGTCTCCGAGGGCGACGCGGCGCACGCGGCGGCCGCGGCGCGCACCCGGACCGGCGTGACCGGGACCGGCGTGAAGGTGTGCGTGCTGTCGGACGGCGTCGACTCGATCGCCGCATCGCAGGCGGCGGGCGAGCTGCCGGCCGTCGACGTGCTCCCGGGCGAGGCGGGCGACGGCGACGAGGGAACGGCGATGCTCGAGATCGTTCACGATCTCGCGCCCAACGCCGATCTGGGCTTCGCGACCGCTTTCACCAGCGACGCGAGCTTCGCCGACAACATCCGCGCGCTGCGCTTCGAGGCGGGCTGCGACGTCATCGTCGACGACGTCCTCTACTTCAACGAGCACCCGTTCCAGGACGGCCCGATCGCCCAGTCGGTCAACGCGGTCACCGCCGACGGCGCGTTGTTCTTCAGCTCGGCGGGCAACGAGGGCAACACGCTCGACGGGACGTCCGGCAACTACGAGGGCGACTTCATCGACTCCGGCCGGCCGGTCGGGAAGTTCGCGGGCGTCGCGCACGACTTCGATCCCGGACCCGGCGTACAGGTCTACGAGCCGATCTCGCCGCCCTCGAGCGGGAACGTGCCGGTGACGCTGTTCTGGGCCGATCCGCTCGGCGGCGCCGCGAACGACTACGACCTCTACCTGCTCGACGCGAGCGAGAACGTGGTGGCGTTCTCGCAGGACGTCCAGAACGGCGATGACGACCCGTACGAGATCCTCGGGACGCCGCCGTTCGGCGGCAGCGGCCTGCGGCTCGCCGTCGTCAAGTTCTCCGGCACCGCGCGGTACTTCCAGCTGTCGGCGCTCCGCGGGCGCTTCTCGAGCTCCGCCGACGGGCTGATCGCGCGCGTGACGCCGGGCGTGACGCGCGGGCACTCGGCCGCCGTCGACGCGTTCAGCACCGCCGCCGCCCCGGCGGCGGGCGCGCTGCCATCCGACCTGGAGCCGGGCGATCCGCCCAACCCGCTGGGGCCCTTCCCGAACCCGTTCACGGCCGCGCAGCTGCCTGAGCGCTTCACGTCCGACGGGCCGCGGCGGGTGTTCTTCGGAGCCGACGGCACGCCGATCACGCCGGGCGACTACAGCTCGACCGGGGGCACGCTGCGGCAGAAGCCGGACATCACCGCCGCGGACGGCGTGAGCACGTCGCTGGACGCCTTCTCGCCGTTCTTCGGCACGTCGGCGGCCGCCCCGCACGCTGCGGCGATCGCGGCGCTGGTGCTCTCGGGCAACCCGGGAGCCGGCACGGCGGACGTGCGGGAGGCGTTCGCCGCGACCGCGTTGGACGTCCTTCCCGCCGGCGTGGACGGCCGCTCGGGCCACGGCATCGTCGACGCCGACCAGGTGCTCGGCTACACGGGCGCGACGCCGCAGCCGCGGGTGCGCGCGAGCGCGCCCACAGTGACCCCGACCGTCGGCGACGGCGACGCGTTCCTCGAGCCGGGTGAGCGGGGGACCGTGACGCTGCCCGTGACGAACACCGGTGACGGCACCGCGACCGGCGTGAGCGTCACGGCGGCGACGGGCGACCCGCAGGCGACGCTCACCCCGCGCTCGCGGTCCTACGGGAGCATCGCGCCGGGGGCAACCGAGACGGGCGACTTCACGCTCGCGCTCGCTCCCGGCTATCCGCTCGGCAAGCCCGTGTCGCTCTCGGTCCGGGTCACGTTCGCGGGCGTGCTGTCGCCGACCACGGCCGGACTCACCATCCGCACCGGGCAGCCCGCCGCCGAGGCCACGACGTTCGCCTACGCGGGCGTGCCGCTACCGATCCCGGACAACGACGAGTCCGGCGCTTCGGCGACGATCCCGGTGACCGGGATCGGGTACGCGTCGAGCTTGACGTTCTCGATCGACGGCGAGACCTGCACCTCGACTGCCGGTGCGACGACGGTCGGGCTCGACCACACGTTCGTCGGCGACCTCGTCGGCACGCTGACGGGACCGGGCGGGCAGAGCGCGACGCTGTTCGACACGTCGGGCGGCGGCGGCAACAACCTGTGCCAGGCGGTGTTCGACGATGCGGCCGCGCGCCCGTTCTCGTCGGCGCTCCTCGCACAGGCGCCGTTCACGGGCTCGTGGCGGCCGGAGAGCCCGCTGGCCGGCCTCCTCACCGCGCCGGTCGACGGCACGTGGACGTTCCACGTGGTCGACACCGCGAGGGCCGACACCGGCGCGATCCGCGCGGCCTCGCTGCACATCACCGGATTCGTCACAGGCTGATCGAGACGCGAAGTTTTGCGCGCCGGGGGCGGGTGCCCCCGGCGCGAGCGGTTCAGCCCCGGTGCCCTCCGGAGCGGCGGGTGGGCGGCGCCTTGCGCGCGGCCGGGCGGTTGAAGCTCGGCTTCGCGGACGGGCGCAGCCCGGCATCCCGGCGCAGCTGCGCGGGAAGCGCCGGCTTCGGCGGGTTGGGGCGGCGGGACTGGTTGTTGGGACGCGGCATGCGGACTCCTTGGTGGTGGTTGTCGGGAGACGGTCCACCGCCCAGGACGGGCGAGCGCGCGGGTGAGGCGGCGAGCGGGTCTCGGGCGGTGTGCCCGTGGCTCGCGCCGTGGTGCTAGCCGCGGAGGGCTACGACGCCAGGACGCGGAAGGCCGGGCACGCACGGCGCCGCCGGAGGCGGGCCGAGGCGATGCTCGTGTGGCGCATTCCGCTGTCCATGACCGCTCAGGAGGCTACCGGATCGCGCGTCAGCTCGCCGTCGACGCGGCGCCAGATCCCGAGCGGGTTCTCGTCGCGCAGCTCCGGCGGCAGCGCGGCCGCCGGCGCGTTCTGCCACGCGACCGGGCGCAGGAAGCGGCGGATCGCGGTCATGCCCACCGACGTGTGCGCCGGGCGCGGACGTCGCCGGGTACGGGCCGCCGTGCTGCATGCCGTGCGTGACGGCGACGCCGGTGGGGAAGCCGTCGTAGACGACGCGGCCGGCGCGGGCGGCGAGCACGTCGGTCAGCAGGCCGAGCAGCTCGGCGTCCTCCGCGGGCTCGGCGTGGATCGAGCCGGTGAGCTGCCCGTCGATCCGCTGCAGCGCCGCGAGCAGCTCGTCGCGGCTCCCGTACCGCAGCAGCAGGACGACCGGGCCGAAGTGCTCCTCCAGCAGCGCGGATCCCTCCGCCACGGCCGCGGCCGGCGCCTCGTACGCCGCGGGCTGATGGCGGTAGCCCTCGCCCGCGAAGGCCGCTGCGGTTCCGAGCCGGCGCACGTCCGGCTCGGCGGCGAGCCGCTCCACCGCCGCGCCGAGGGCGTCGCGCAGCCGCTCGTTGAGCAGCACGGTCGGCTCCACCCGGTCGAGCTGCACGGCGACCGCCTGCGCGAACGCGTCGCCGGCCGCGCCCGCCGGGACGAACACGACGCCCGGCTTGGTGCAGAGCTGGCCGCCGAAGTTCGACACCGAGGCGACGAGCCCGTCGGCGATCGCCTGGGCGCGGGCGGCGAGCGCGGCGTCGGTCACCACGATCGGGTTGATCGAGCCCATCTCGGCGTAGACGGGGATCGGCGCGGGCCGGCGCGCGGCGCGGTCGGCGATCGCCCGGCCGCCGGCGGTGGAGCCGGTGAAGCCGACGGCGGCGATCGCCGGGGCGTCGACCAGGGCCTCGCCGACCTCGACGCCGGCGGCGAGCAGGTGCGCGAACGTGCCGTCGGGCAGCCCGGCGTCGGCGACCGCGGCGCGGACCTCGCGGGCGACGACCTCGCCGGTGCCCGGGTGGGAGGGGTGGCCCTTCACGACGACCGGGCATCCGGCGGCGAGCGCCGACGCGGTGTCGCCGCCCGCGGTCGAGAACGCGAGCGGGAAGTTGCTCGCGCCGAACACCGCCACCGGGCCGATCGGCACGAGCATGCGGCGGACGTCGGGTCGCGGGATCGGCTTGGCGCCGGGGTCGGGGGTGTCGACGATCGCCTCGACGTAGTCGCCCGCGTCGAGCAGCGCGGCGAACGCCTCGAGCTGGCCGGCGGTGCGCTCGAGCTCGCTGCGCAGGCGCGGCTCGGGCAGGCCGGTCTCGCGCCCGGCGACCTCCACGATCTCGTCCCCGGCTGCGCGCAGCCGCTGCGCGGCGCCGCGCAGGAGCGCCGCGCGGGCGGTCCGGTCGCGCAGCGCGGGATCGTGGAACGCGCGCTCGGCGGCGTCGACCGCGGCGGCGACGTCGGCGGGGCCGGCCTCGTCGTATCCGGCAACCGGCGTGCCGCTGCGGGGATCGACGGAGTTGAAGGTCGCGGGCATGCCCTGTACGGTACCGGTCCGGTGACCGAACCAGTAGCCACCCAAACCGGCGCACGCCCCGAGCCGCACCTTAAACGGGGTCTGACCCCCTTTATGTTGCCGATCGTCGCGCCGCAGCGGTACGAGCGGATCGCCGAGCGGCTGGCGGCGGACATCCGCGCCGGGCGGCTCGCCCCCGGTGAGCGGCTGCCGCGGAGAGCGGGAGCTCGCCCGGCAGCTCGAGGTCGGCCGGGCGTCGGTGCGTGAGGCGATCGGCGCGCTGCAGCTGCGCGGGGTGCTCGAGACGCGCCCGGGCTCCGGCTCGTTCGTCGCCGCGGATGCGCTCGAGCGGCTCGCGCCCGGCGCCGAGCTCACGGCCCACGACGCCGGGCCGTTCGACCTGCTCGAGGCGCGACTGCTGCTCGAGCCCGGCGTCGCGGCGCTCGCGGCCGAGCGCGGCCGCCGCGACGACGAGGCCGAGCGGCTGCTCGACGCGATGGACGCGGCCGAGGCGGAGCGCGACCGCGCCGGCTGGAACGACGGCGACCGCCGCTTCCACCGCCAGCTCGCCTGGCTCACCGCGAACCCGGTCCTGCTCGGCCTCGCCGACCACGTCGCGGCGCTGATGGACCAGCCGCTGTGGCAGCGCCTGCGCGACGACTCGATCGCCCGGCCCGGGCGGGCGCGCATCCACGCGGCCGAGCACCGCATGATCTACGAGGCGATCGTCGACGGCGACGCCGCCGCGGCCTCGTTCTACGCCACGCAGCACCTCCAGCGGGTGCGACGCTATATGACCCACGACCAGGAGAGCTGACGTGCGCTTCCCCGGCATCATCCCCGCCGTGACCACGCCGTTCGACGCCACCACCGGCGCCGTCGATCCCGACGCGTTCGAGCGCAACCTCGCCGCGCTGCTCGACGCCGGCGTGCACGGGTTCGTCGCCACCGGCACGATGGGCGAGGCCGCCTCGCTCAGCCCGGAGGAGCGCCGCCTCGTGCTCGAGACCGCGGTCCGCGCCGCCGCGGGCCGCGTCCCTGTGATCGCCGGCGTCTCGTCCGGCACGCCGGCCACGTCGATCGGCTACGCGGCCGACGCCGCGGCGGCCGGCGCCGACGCGATCATGCTGCTCCCGCCGCTCGGCTACCGCGCCGACCCGCGCGAGACCGTCGCGTTCTACCGCACGGTCGCGGACGCCACCGCCCTGCCGCTCATGGCCTACAACAACCCGGAGGCGAGCGGCGTCGACATGGCGCCGGCGATGATCGCGCGGATCGCGGCCGAGGTGGAGCAGGTCGTCGCGGTCAAGGAGTGCTCGGGCGATGCGCGCCGGATCGCGGCGCTGCTGAACGCCGCGCCCGACCTGGAGGTGCTGGTCGGCGGGGACGACTGGGCGCTCGAGGGGTTCGCCGCCGGGGCGACCGGCTGGGTCACCGGCGTCGCCGACTGCGCGCCGTCGGAGTGCGTCGAGCTCTACGACGCCTGCCGCGCCGCGGACCTGGAGCGTGCGCGGGCGATCTACGGCCGCCTGCTCCCGCTCGCGCGGCTCGACATGACGCCGAAGCTCGTGCAGTTCTTCAAGGGTGCGCAGGACGCGCTCGGCTTCGTCGGCGGCCCGGTCCGCCCGCCGCGGCTGGCGCTCGACGACGCCGACCGCGCGATCCTCGACGCGGCGGTCGCCGCGCTCCGGGCGCCCGCCGTCGTGTGATGCGCGCCGCGCGCTCGATCGCGGCGGTCGACTCCCACACGGAGGGGATGCCCACGCGCGTCGTGGTCGGCGGGGTCGCGCCGATCCCGGGCGCGACGATGCTCGAGCGCAAGCTTCACTTCGAGGCGGAGATGGACGACCTGCGGCTGCTGCTGATGCGCGAGCCGCGCGGCCACAGCGCGATGTCCGGCGCGATCCTGCAGCCGCCGACGCGTCCCGACGCCGACTGGGGCGTGCTGTTCATCGAGGTCTCCGGCTGCCTGCCGATGTGCGGGCACGGCACGATCGGGGTCGCGACCGTGCTGGTCGAGACCGGGATGGTCGAGGTGGAGGAGCCGGAGACCGTCGTGCGGCTCGACACGCCCGCGGGGCTCGTCGAGGCGCGGGTGGCGGTGGAGGACGGGCGCGCGCGGTCGGTGACGCTCCGCAACGTGCCGAGCTTCCTGCACGCGACCGACGTCGAGGTCGACGTCCCCGGGCTCGGCCGCGTCCGCTACGACATGGCGTTCGGCGGGAACTTCTACGCGCTGCTCCCGGCCGCGGACGTCGGGCTGGAGGTCGACCCTGCGCGCGCCGGCGAGCTGGTGGACGCGGGCCTCGCGATCATCGCCGCGATCGACGCCGCGGACCGTCCCGTCCACCCCGAGGATCCCCGGATCGCCGGCTGCGCCCACGTGGTCCTGCACGCGCCCGGCCGCGACGGCGCCGACGCGCGCGCCGCGACCTCGATCCACCCCGGCTGGCTCGACCGCTCGCCGTGCGGGACCGGGACCTCCGCGCGGCTCGCGCAGCTCCACGGGCGCGGCGTGCTGGCGGTCGGCGACACGTTCGTCAACGAGTCGGTGATCGGCACGCGCTTCACCGGCCGGGTCGCGGCCGAGACGACGGTCGGCGGGCGGCCGGCGATCGTGCCCGAGATCACCGGCCGCGCCTGGATCACCGCGATGGGGCAGTACCTGCTCGACGCCGAGGACCCGTTCCCGGCGGGCTTCGCCCTGTGAGCGACGTCGTCGTCGTGGGCGCCGGCATCGTCGGCGCCGCGGTCGCGCGCGAGCTGGCGGTCCGCGGCGTGGCGGTGACGCTCCTCGATCGCGGCGCGATCTCGAGCGGGACGACCGGCCTCGGCGAGGGGAACGTGCTCTGCTCCGACAAGGAGGCCGGGCCGGAGCTGGAGTTCGCCCGGGCCGGGCTCGCGCTCTACGGCGAGATCGAGGAGCGGCTCGGCGAGGAGGCGCGGATCCGGCGCAAGGGGGCGCTGATCGTGCACCCGGAGGAGGAGACCTGGGCGGCCGAGCCGGCGCGTCTCGAGCGCGTCGCGATCCCGGGCGCGCGGCTGGTGGAGGCGGACGAGGTCCGCGCGCTCGAGCCTGAGCTGACGGGGCCGGTGCACGGCGCGAGCCTGTTCCCGGACGACCTCCAGTGCGATCCGCGCGCCATCGCGAGGGCGCTCGCGCGCGAGGCGGCCGCGGCCGGCGCGACGATCCGCGAGGGCTGTGCGGTCGACGCGATCGCGGTGACGGGCGGCGCGGTCTCCGGCGTCATCGCCGGCGGCGAGCGGATCGCCGCCGTCGCCGTCGTCATCGCCGCCGGCCCGTGGAGCGCCGCGCTCGCCGCGGGCGCCGGGCTCCCGCTGCCGCTCGAGCCGCGCAAGGGCCAGCTCGTCCGGCTCACCGCGCCCGCGCCCGGCCTGATCCGCCACAAGGTCGTCGACGGCTCCTACCTCGCCTCGGTGACGAGCGACGGCGCGGCGCTGGAGGTCTCGACCGTCGTGGAGACCACGTACGACGGCGACGTGCTCGTGGGCTCCTCGCGCGAGCGGCGCGGGTTCGACACCACGGTCGACCCGGCGGTGAGCGATGCGATGGTCGAGCGCGCCGCGCGGCTGTTCCCGCGCCTGCCGCGCCTCCCGCGCGCCGCCGCGTGGGCCGGCCTGCGCCCGTGGCTGCCGGACCACCTCCCGGCCGATCGGCGCGTCCCGCGCGGTGCCGGGCCTGTGGCTGGCGACCGGCCACGAGGGCGCCGGCGTCGCGCTCGGTCCGGTCACCGGCCGCCTCGTCGCCCAGCTCTACGCCGGCGAGCCGCCCGTCGTCGACCCCGCGCCGTTCGATCCCGACCGGTTCGCGAACCTAAAGGGGGACAGTCCCTCTTCAGGTGCGCTCAGGTAGGCAGCTGCGCGCGCGGCGCGCCGAGGTCCACGTCGACGCCCTCGCCCTCGTCGAAGCAGACGTGCCCCTGCGCCTTGACCGCCTCCGGCAGCGGTGTCTCGTAGCTCCACGCCGCATCCGGGATCCCGTCCACGGACCAGTAGGTCGCCTGCCCCTTGTAGGGGCACACCGTCCGCTTCTCCGCCGGTGCGAGCACGCCCGGCACGATGTCGGTGCGCGGCACGTAGACGCGCATCGGCAGGCCGGTCTCGAACAGCAGCTTCGGCCGTTCCGAGCGCGCGATCACCCGGCCGCCGGCCGTCACCGTCACGGGGCGGGAGCTCTCGTGCACGTCGACGCGGTGGTACGGGTCCTTGAGGTGGCCGACGACCGGCTCCTCCTCGACGAACCACTCGTCCGCCTTCTTCCAGTAGAGCGCGCCATAGCCGCGCAGCCAGGTCGCGTCGGGCAGCGGATCCTCGTATGCCCACACCGCGTTCTCCACGACACGGTCGCCGGCGCGCACGGTCCAGTAGGAGGCGTCGCCCTTGAACGGGCAGTGGGTCGAGTGGTCGGTGCGCTCGAGCAGCGACTGGTCGAAGTCCTCGAGCGGGACGTACGGCACGGGCGGGATGCCGGTCTCGAAGAGGAGCTTCGCGCGGGTGGTGTCGAGCACCACGCGGTTCCCGGCGACCGCGCGGAGGCGGCGCGGGTAGTCGGCGAAGAAGATCCGGTGCGCCGGCGCCTCGGACAGGTCGAAGTTGAAGGCGCCGGCGGGTTCGCCGGCAAGGGGTCCGGTTCCGAGGGAGAGGCTCATCCCTCGATGGTGCCAGGTGGCTCAGCTCGGCTTGCGAGCCGTGAGCATGAGGTTGTAGAAGCCCGCCGCCGGCAGGTGCGGCTCGAGCACCGCGGCGTCCACCTTCTGCAGCGCGATGTAGCCCCGGTAGGCGTAGCGGAACCACCCCCACGGGATGTCCTCGTGCACGGCGCTGGCCTCGAGCGTGCGGTTGAACCAGCCGAACCAGTTCGCGAGCAGCTCCTCTCCCCGCACGCGCACGTCGGCGAACCCGGCGGCCTTCGTGTGGCGCTCGAGGTCGGCGGGGGTGAAGGCGTGGACGTCGACCATCCCCTCCAGCGCGTGGTCGTCGGGCCGGCCGTTGGAGCCGTTCACCGCGCGCGCGTGCACCATCCGCCGCCACAGCGGCGCCGCGGCCAGCGCCGGCGCGCTTCGGCACAGCGGCGATGCGATCGCCGTAGTGCGACGGCTCGCCCGCGAACAGCAGCACGCCGCCGGGTCGCAGGACGCGCAGGAACTCCGCGAACGACCGGTCGAGCTCGGGCAGGTGGTGGAGGACCGCATGCCCGAGCAGGAGGTCGAACGCGCCGTCCTCGAACGGGAGCGCCGCCGCGTCGCACGCGGCGGTCTCGACGTCGAGCCCGAGCCGCTCCGCGTTGCCGCGCAGCGCTTCGAGCATGCCGGGCGAGACGTCGGTGCAGACCGCGGAGGACACGACGCCCTCCTGCAGCAGGTTCAGCGTGAAGTAGCCGGTGCCCGACCCGATCTCCAGCGACCGCGCGAACGGGCCGGGCCGCCGGCCGAGCAGCTTCTCGACCTTCCCGAGCACCTGCGCCCGCCCGACGTCGCCGTAGTCGACGCCCCACTTCGCGTCGTAGTCGGCGGCCGCGACGTCGTGGTACCGGCGGTTGACCTCGAGGATCTCGTCGACGGTGTCGGGGGCGGCCATGCGGCCCGCAAGTCTAGGACGCGGCGGCTCATCCCACGCCGGGCGACGGCGCGTAGTCGCCGAGGAAGCCGGGGCCGATGATCTGCTGCCGCACGGCCTCCTCGCCGATGTAGCAGCGCCACTCGGTGCCCTCGGAGTTGAGCGAGCGGCAGCCGCCGTTGACGTGCTTGGACGCGTCGACGGTGGACTCGACGGCGCCCTTCCAGTCGGAGATCTCCGGGGCGGGTGGCCGAGCGAGCACGCAGTGGTACTCGACGTCCTGCTTCACGACGGTGGCGACGCTCCGAGCCTCGACTCGGGCCGGCGGCAGGCCGGACAGCTCAGCCGGTCGCCGGCGCGCGCTCGCGCGGCGCGCGCTTGCGGAGACAGCAGACGTGGCGGGCGATGCGAACAGCCACGGCGGCGAGCCGCCGGTCGCGGAACCGCGTCCGCGCAAGCCACGCCTGGGCGAAGGTCTCGGCCGTGAGGTCGTGGGCGGCGTCCGCGTCGGACGTGCGCCGCTCGTGATAGCGCAGTATGCGCGCGGCGTAGCGGTCGTAGAGCGCGCGGAAGGCGCCCGCGTCCGTGCGGGCGGCGGCGAGCAGCTCGGCGTCGGTGGGGGTCATCGGTTGGTAGATGTCGGCGCGGCTCGCGGACGTTACGGCGGGCTGATCGTTCGTCAGACCCGCCCGGCCGCCTCGGCTGCGCCGCGCAACCGCCGCGCCAGATCGGCAGACGGCAGCGCGTCCAACCGCCACTTCCACGCCCCCGCCGCCCGCCCCGGCTGGTTCATGCGCGCCTCGCTCCCGAGCCCCAGCACGTCCTGCGCCTGCACCATCGCCACCCGCGCCCGCGAGGAGAACGTGAGCGCGATGAGATCCCACCACGGCTCCTCGGCGACCCGCGGCCGCGACGCGTCGACCAGCGCCCGGCGGGCAGCCGGCAGCGACTCGTACCACCCGCGCAGCGTGTCGTTGTCGTGCGTCCCGGTGTAGGCGATCCGGTGCTCGGCGTGGTTGGCGACGTCGTGGACGTTGCCGGGCGCTCCCTCGACCCAGCCGAACTGGAGCACGACCATGCCCGGCAGTCCGAGCTCGTCGCGCAGCCGGCGCACCGCGGGGGTGATGACGCCGAGGTCCTCGGCGATCAGCGGGAGCGCGCCGAGCGCCTCGCCCGCGGCGTCGAACACCGCCCGCCCCGGCCCGCGCCGCCAGCGCCCGCCGAGCGCGTGGCGCGCGCCCTTCGGCACCGCCCAGTACGCGACGAAGCCGCGGAAGTGGTCGATCCGCGCGAGGTCGTAGAGCGCGAACGTGCGTGCCAGCCGCGCGATCCACCAGCGGTAGCCGCGCCGCCGCAGCGCCGGCCAGTCGTACAGCGGGTTGCCCCACAGCTGGCCCTTGTCGGTGTACGCGTCCGGCGGCGTGCCGGCGACCGCGTCGTCGCGGAACAGCTCCGGATGCGCCCGCTGGTCGGCGGATCCCGGCGCCACGTAGATCGGGACGTCGCCGATCAGCCGCACGCCCCGCTCGGCCGCGTACGCGCGCAGCGCGCTCCATTCGCGCTCGAACCGGACCTGGTCGGCCACCGCGCCGCGCCCGGCGAAGCGCGCCCAGTCGTCGATCCAGCTCGCCTCGCGCTCGCGGAAGTCCAGCTCCTCGGACCGGCTCACCGGCGCGGCCGGATCGGCGAGCAGGCCCGGCCAGGCGGCGAACGCCGAGCGCGACTTGTACGGCGAGCCGTAGCGGTCCGGGGGCCCGAGCGGCAGCATCTGCCACCACGTCTGGCCGGCGTCGGCGAGCCAGTCCACCCAGGCGTACGCGTCGCGGCCGAGGCGCCCTCCGGGCAACGAGGTGGGATGGAGCTGGACGCCGGCTGAGCGGGGCAGTCGCACGCGGCGCAAGGTTATGTCGGTTTCGCCTGCACGCACTCGCCGACCGGCGCGCACGAAGGCTCGTCGTGGGCGTGCGATTGCGTTTCGTCGAGGTTACGGAGGGATACTCCCCGCCGAGATGCCGCCCCCGCCGCCACGCATCCACATCCAGTACCCCGAGCCCGTCGTGGACGCCGGCCGCTATCCGGCCAAGCGGACCGTCGGCGACCTCGTGGAGGTCTCCGCCGACGTCTTCCGCGACGGCCACGAGAAGCTCCGCGCCGTCGCCGTCCACCGCGCCGACGGCGGGCGCACGTGGCACGAGGCGGAGCTGCACGCGCTCGACGCCCAGATCAACGGCGTCCGCTGGGGCGGCTCGTTCGTCGTCGACCGGCCGGGCCGGTGGGAGTACTCGATCGAGGCCTGGACCGACGAGTTCGCCACGTGGCGCGACGAGCTGCGGCGCAAGCTCGAGGCCGGCCAGCACGATCTCGCGAGCGAGCTGAGCGAGGGCGTCGTGCTGCTGCAGTCGGTCGCCGAGCGCGCCGAGGGCGCCGACCGCAAGCTGATCGACCACGCCGTCCGCATCCTCACCGACCCGGACATCCTCGAGGCCGCCAAGCACGACGCCGCGCTCGGGCTGGAGCTCTACGCCGCCGTGGAGCGCAACGCGGAGCGCCACGGCCTCACCCGCCTGGAGCCGTCGCTCGCGATCGAGGTCGACCGCGTCCGCGCCCGCTTCGGCTCCTGGTACGAGCTGTTCCCGCGCTCCTGGGGCGGGCTCGCGGGGGTGCAGGAGCGGCTGCCCCGGTTCGCCGAGCTCGGCTTCGACGTGATCTACCTCCCGCCGGTCCACCCGATCGGCCAGACCAACCGCAAGGGCCGCAACAACGTGCTCGTCGCGGCGCCCGAGGACCCGGGCTCCCCGTACGGCATCGGCTCGGCAGACGGCGGCCACGACGCGGTGCACCCGGACCTCGGCACCCACGCCGACGTCCGCGCGCTGTGCGCGGCGGCCGCGGAGCACGGGATCGACATCGCCCTGGACTTCGCGATCAACGCGTCCCCCGACCACCCGTGGCTCAAGGAGCATCCCGACTGGTTCCACCGGCGCCCGGACGGGACGCTCAAGTACGCCGAGAACCCGCCCAAGAAGTACCAGGACATCTACAACGTCAACTGGGAGTCGCCCGACTGGCGCGCGCTCTGGGAAGAGCTGAAGCGGATCGTGCTGACGTGGGTCGACCTCGGCGTGAAGGTGTTCCGCGTCGACAACCCGCACACCAAGCCGATCCCGTTCTGGGCGTGGCTGATCGCCGAGGTCCACAAGGTCGACCGCGACGTGATCTTCCTCTCCGAGGCGTTCACGAAGCGGGCGATGATGCGCCAGCTCGCGAAGATCGGGTTCACGCAGGGCTACACGTACTTCACCTGGAAGAACTCCCGCCACGAGCTGACCGAGTACATCGACGAGCTGGCCTGGGGGCCCGAGCGCGAGTACTTCCGCCCGAACCTGTTCACGAACACGCACGACATCCTGAACGCCTACCTCGTCCACGGCGGCCCCGCCGCCTTCTACACCCGCCTGGTGCTCGCCGCCACGCTCAGCCCGACGTACGGGATCTACTCCGGCTACGAGCACTACGAGAACACGCCGCTGCGCGAGGGGTCCGAGGAGTACCTGGACTCGGAGAAGTACGAGATCAAGCAGCGCGAGCTCGACGGCCCGATGCTGCCGTTCATCGGGCGGGTCAACAAGATCCGGCGCGAGAACCCCGCGCTGCAGCATCTCTCGGACGTCGCCTGGCTCGACACCCAGAACGACCAGCTGATGGCCTACGTCAAGCAGTACGCGGGTAACGCCGTGATCTGCGTCGTCAATCTCGACCCGCACCATGCGCAGGAGGGCAGCGTCACCGTCCCCGCCCATCTCGGCCTGCCGCCCGCGTTCGCGGCGACCGACCAGCTCTCGGGCGAGAGGTTCGACTGGCGCATCGGGCCCAACTACGTACGCCTGGATCCGTGGACCCGCCAGGCGCACATCCTGCGGGTGGACGGCTGATGACGACCCGCAACGACCCGGGCCACTGGTTCGAGGCGGAGCCGGACTGGTTCAAGACGGCCGTCTTCTACGAGATCCACACGCGCGCGTTCTTCGACGCCAACGGCGACGGGTCGGGCGACTTCCGCGGGCTGATCGAGAAGCTCGACTACCTGCAGTGGCTGGGGATCGACGTGATCTGGCTGCTGCCGTTCTACTCCTCGCCGCTGCGCGACGGCGGCTACGACATCTCCGACTTCTTCACGATCCAGCCCGACTACGGCACGGTCGACGACGTGCGCGACTTCATCGAGGCCGCCCATCAGCGCGGCATCCGCGTGATCGCCGACCTGGTGATGAACCACACGTCGTCCGACCACCCGTGGTTCCAGGAGTCGCGCTCGAGCCCCGACAGCCCCAAGCGCGACTGGTACGTGTGGTCGGAGACCGTGCATCGCTACGAGGACGCGCGGATCATCTTCACCGACACCGAGACGTCGAACTGGACGTGGGACGACCTGGCGGGCGCCTATTACTGGCATCGCTTCTTCGGCCACCAGCCCGACCTCAACTACGAGAACCCGGAGGTCCAGGACGCGCTGATCGAGGTGCTGCGCTTCTGGCTCGACCTCGGCATGGACGGCTTCCGCCTGGACGCCGTCCCGTACCTGTACGAGGGCGAGGGGACGAACTGCGAGAACCTGCCCGCGACCCACGCCTACCTGAAGCGGGTGCGGGCCGAGATCGACGCGAACTACCCGGACCGCGTGCTGCTCGCCGAGGCCAACCAGTGGCCGGCGGACGTGGTGGAGTACTTCGGCGAGGGCGACGAGGCCCACATGGCGTTCCACTTCCCCGTCATGCCGCGCATGTTCATGGCGCTGCGGCGCGAGACCGCCAAGCCGATGTACGAGATCCTCAGCCAGACGCCGGCGATCCCGGACAACTGCCAGTGGGGGCTGTTCCTGCGCAACCACGACGAGCTCACGCTCGAGATGGTCACCGACGAGGAACGCGACTACATGTACGCGGAGTACGCGAAGGACCCGCGGATGAAGATCAACGTCGGGATCCGGCGGCGCCTGGCTCCGCTGCTCGAGGGCGGCCGCGACGAGATCGAGCTGATGCACGCGATCCTGTTCTCGCTGCCCGGGTCCCCGGTGCTGTACTACGGCGACGAGATCGCGATGGGCGACAACGTCTACCTCGGCGACCGCGACGGCGTGCGCACGCCGATGCAGTGGACGGGCGATCGCAACGGCGGCTTCTCCCGCGCCGACTTCGCGCAGCTCTACGCGCCGCCGCTCATGGATCCCGTCTTCGGCTACCAGGCGGTGAACGTCGAGGCCCAGCTGCGCACGCCGACGAGCCTGCTGCGCTGGATGCGGCGCTTCATCGCGCTGCGCAAGGAGCACCCGGTGTTCGGGCTCGGCACGTACGAGCCGCTCGAGCCGTCCAACGACCGCATCTTCGCCCACGTGCGCTCCTACGAGGGCGACGTGATGCTCTGCGTGCACAACCTCGCGCGCTCGGCGCAGGCGGTGGAGCTGGACCTGTCGCAGTGGGAGGGGCGCTACCCGGTCGAGGTGTTCGGCCGCTCGCGCTTCCCCCGCATCGGCGAGCTCCCGTACCTGCTCACGCTCGCGCCGCGCGGGTTCTACTGGTTCCAGCTCGTGGAGGGCGAGGATGACTGACGTCGCCGCCGCAGCCGCCGCCGGTGACCTGTCGTTCCTCGAGGGCGACGCGCTGCAGGAGTGGATCGTCGCCCAGCGCTGGTTCGGCTCCAAGGCGCGCGAGGTCTCGCAGATCGACGTCGCGGAGGTCGTGCCGCTGCGTTCCGAGTCGCCGCTGCTCGTGCTCGCGCTCGTCGAGGCGCGCTTCGGCGAGGGGACGCACGAGACGTACCAGATCCCGATCGGGCTGCGCCCCGCCGAGGAGGAATGGACCGACCGGGTGATCTGCGAGACCGGCGGCTGGACGATCTACGACGCGCTGGCCGACCCCGCGCACGGCCGCGAGCTCCTGCATCGGATGCGCCAGGGCGACCGCGTCGCCGTGGAGGACGGCGCGCTGCGCTTCTACTGGTCCCAGAGCGCGTCCGCCGGCGCGGCCGGCAGCGTCGACGTGCGGCCGATCGGCGTCGAGCAGTCGAACTCCTCGGTCGTGTTCGGGGAGTCGCTGATCCTCAAGGTGTTCCGGCGCGTCGAGCCGGGCGTGAACCCCGAGCTCGAGCTGCTGCGGTTCCTGTCGGAGCGCGACTTTCCGCACGTCGCCCCGCTCGCCGGGTGGTACGAGATCCAGGGCCGCCAGATCGACGCCACGCTCGGCATCCTGCAGGAGTACCTGGCCGGCGCGCGCGACGGCTGGGAGCTGGCGCTCGACGGGATCCGCGACGATCCCGAGGGCCTGCTCGCCCGCCTGCGGTCGCTCGGCGAGGTGACCGGAGAGCTGCACTCGGTGCTGGGCTCCGAGCACAACGATCCGGCGTTCTCGCCCGACGAGCCCAGCTCCGAGTCGCTCGCGCTCCTGACCGCCGACGTCGACGAGCAGATCGAGCGGCTGTTCGTCGACCTGCCGGAGATCGACGAGCTCGCGCCGCTCGACGGCCGCGGCCAGGACGTTCGCGAGCGGCTCCAGGCGCTCTCCCACATCGGCGCCGGCGGCCGCGTGATCCGGACGCACGGCGACCTCCATCTCGGCCAGACGATGCTGAGCGATCGGGGCTGGGTGATCCTCGACTTCGAGGGCGAGCCGGCCCGCCCGCTGCCGGAGCGGCGGCTCAAGCGCTCGCCGCTGCGCGACGTCGCGGGCATGCTGCGCTCGTTCTCCTACGCCGCGGCGGGCGCGCGCATCCTGCGGGGGACCGAGGCGCCGGCGGACTTCGAGGAGCGGGCGCGGGAGACGTTCCTCGCGGGCTACCGCGAGCGCGTGGACCAGTCGCTGCTGCCGCCCGGGCAGCAGGCGTTCGACCAGCTGCTCGCCGTGTTCGAGCTGGAGAAGGCGATCTACGAGCTGCGCTACGAGCTCAACAACCGGCCCGACTGGGTCGGGATCCCCGTCGCCGGGATCGTCCGCCTGATCGACTCCGACGCCTGACCGATCACCGGCCGTTGCGCCCCGCGAGCTCGACGCGCGAGCGGACGCCGAGCTTCGCGTAGATGCGCGAGAGGTTGTGCTCGATCGTCTTCTCGGAGAGGAAGAGGGTCGCGGCGACCTGCTTGTTGGTGCGGCCCTCGGCGACCAGGTCGGCGATCTGGCGCTCGCGCTCGGAGAGCGCGTCGTCGCCGGCCGGCGCCCCGGCGCGGCGGCTCGTCGCCGAGATCCGGCTCCCGAGCCGGCGCAGCTCGCGGCTCGCCTCCTCCACGAACAGGCCGGCGCTGCCACGGGCCGCGTCGGCGGCGACCCGCTGCAGCATCGCGATCGCGGCGTCGCGCTCGCCGGCCGCCCCGAGCGCGCGGCCGGCGCACATTCGCGCGCCGATCGCGTCGAGGCATAGGCCCGTGCGCTCCGCGTCATCGGCGGCGGCGGTCGCGATACGCGCCGCATCCGCGCCGTCGCCGCCCGCGAGCATGAGCTGGGCGCGCGCGGTCCTGGCGCGCGCGACGGTCCCGGGCATGCGGGTGAGCTCGGCGCGCTCCTCGATCCGCGCCGTCCAGCGCTCGGCGTCATCGGCCCGGCCCAGCTTGAGGGCTGCCCGGACGAGCACGCCGAGCAGCCAGGTGCCCCAGCTGAGGTCCGCGCGCTCGAGCAGCGGCCCCCCGGCGGCTGTCATCTCGCGGATGCAACGCTCAGGGTCCTCGTCGACGAACTGCGCGGCGGCGTTGGCGAGCCCGGTGATCGTCGAGGTCGTCGGCTCCAGCCGCGCGGCAACCTCGGCGCATTCGTTCCGGAGGCGCGCCGCGTCGGCGCGGTCGCCGCGCAGCCAGTGGATGTTCGCCTGGGTGATGAGCGCCTGGTGCAGCTGGCTCGCGTGCCCGAGCAGCCGTGCGCTCTCCGCCGCGGTCTCCGCGTCCTGCAGCGAGTCGTCGAGCGCCAAGAGGTGCTCGTTGAGCATCGAGCGCGCGCTCGCGAGCATCGGGACGACACGGTCCTGGCGGGTCGCGCGCGCGACCGCGATGGCCCGCGTGGCGACGGGAAGGCCGTCGTGCGGGCGCTCGGCGAGGAGGCACCCCGCGCTGATCAGGAACACGTCGTCGAGGCGGGCGGCGATCATCGCGTCGTCGACCGCGGCGAGCCGCTCGATCGCGGCGTCGATGCACCGGTGACCGCGCTCCGGCTCGCCCAGCAGCACCGAGGAGAACCCGCTCATCGCCTCGGCCGCTGCGCGGAGCGTGAGGTCGTCCTCGGCGGCGTGCTCGCCCGCTTGCGCGGACCAGCCGGCCATCGCGGCGTAGTCGACGCCGGCGTACTCGGCCCAGCCGAGCGCGATCTCGAGCGGCGCGCGGAGCTGGGGCGGCGTGACCTCCACGGCGGCGAGCAGCCGCCGGCGCGTCTCCGTCGTGCGGCCGAGCATCTGCTCCAGCGTCGCGGCCGCGGCGGTCAGGCGGACGCGCAGCGCCGTCGGCTCGGGAGGCAGCAGTCGCAGGACCTCGTCCAGCGTGTCGCGGGCGTGGTCCAACTGGCCGGCCGCGCCCTGCGCGAGCGCCATCGGGCCGAGCAGCGCTGCCCGGCGCTCCACGTCGGCGTCGGGCAGCAGGCGGATCGCCGCGGCGTAGCGGCGCGCCGCGGTGGCCGGCGCGGTGTCGGCGGAGGCCGCCGCCGCGGCGGCGAGCAGCTCGACCGCCTCGAGGTCGCCCTGCCGCGCGTAGCGGGCCACGTGGTGCGCCCGGACCGCCGGCCCGGCCCCGCGCGCCGCGAGCGCCGCGGCCGCCCGCTCGTGCGCGGCGAGCCGCCAGGCCGGCGGCGCGGTGTCGTACACGGCGCGCTGGACGAGCGGGTGCCGGAACGCGAACGCGCGCCCGTCGCCGGTGGCGCGGACGAGGTCCGCCGCGACGAGGCGGTCCAGCGCGGCGGCCGACGTCGTCCTCCGCCTGCGCGGACGCGGCGGCGGCCGCGAGCTCGGGATCGAACGGGTCGCCGGCCACCGCCGCGCCCTCGATCAGCGCGCGCGACGCCGGCGGGAGCGCCGCGATCTCGAGCCCCACCGCGGCCATCAGGGTCGGCGGGAGCGCGTCGGCCGGGTCGCGCGCCACGCGGCGCAGCTCCTCGAGGAACAGCGGATTGCCGCCGGCCTCGAGGACCACGCGGTCGCGCAGTCCGGCGTCCGGCAGCTCCGCGACGAGCGCGCGCGCGGCCTCGTCGGTCAGCGGGCGCGGCTGGACGTGCTCCCACGCGGGCGCCGAGCGGGCGGCGTCGAGCAGCCGCGGCGCCGGCTCCTGGGGGCGCAGGGCGAACGCGAGCAGATGCGGCGCCCGCGGCGGGCGCCGCAGCAGGTGCAGGACGAGCTCGATCGACGCGTCGTCGGCCCAGTGCAGGTCGTCGAGCACCAGCGCGACCGGCCGCTCGCGGCCCAGCAGCTCCAGCAGCGCGCGCACTGCGCGGTGGTAGCGGAAGCGCTCGGCGGCGCCCGCCGCGGGGCCGTTCCCCGCGCTCCCGTTGGCAGACGCGGCCGCCGCCGACGGCAGCACGGCGGCGAGGTCGGGGCCGACCGACTCGATGCGCCGCGGGTGCAGCGTCGCGACGTGGTCGTCGAGCGCGTCGACGACGAGCCCGAACGGCACGGACGCGCTCGTGCTCGGCCGCGCGGCCGTCCAGCACGAGCATCCCGGCGTCCCCCGCGCGCTCGCGCAGCGCGCCCAGCAGGGCGCTCTTCCCGATCCCGGCCTCGCCGAACAAACCCAGCGCGCGAGCGCCCCCGCCCCGCGCTTCCTGCACGGCCCGGTCCACGCTGGCGAGCTCCGTCTCGCGTCCCAGCAGATCCATTGCACACGCGAGCGTAGCCCCTGGGGGTGTTTCTCGACACGCCAATCGGTTAGAAGAGGGGGCGTGACCGACGCCGAGCAGCTCGCCGCGCGCAGCGCGGCCGATCCCCACTCCTACCTCGGCGCGCATCCGGACGGCAACGGCGGGGTCGTGGTCCGCGCGTTCCGGCCGGCCGCGCGCGGCGTGCGGGTGATCACCCGCGACGGCGGTCGGGCGGAGCTCGCGTCCGTCCATCCGGCGGGCGTGTTCGAGGGCCGGGTCGCCGGCGCCTCGCTCCCGCTCGACTACGAGCTCGAGGTCGACTACGGCGACGACGGCACCTTCACGGTCGGCGATCCGTACCGCTTCCTGCCGACGCTCGGGCGACATGGACCTGCACCTCGCCGGCGAGGGCCGCCACGAGGAGCTCTACGCCAAGCTCGGCGCGCACGTCGTCGACGCACCAGGGCGTGCAGGGCACCGCGTTCGCGGTCTGGGCGCCGAGCGCGCGCTCGGTCTCCGTGGTCGGCGACTTCAACTCATGGGACGGCCGGCTGCACCCGATGCGGTCGCTCGGCTCGAGCGGGATCTGGGAGCTGTTCCTGCCCGGCGTCGGCTCGGGCACGAACTACAAGTACGAGATCCTCGCCGCAGACGGGCGAGATCCGGCTGAAGGCCGACCCGGTCGCGTTCGCGACCGAGCTGCCGCCGCAAGACGGCGTCGGTCGTCTACGAGTCGGAGTACGACTGGGCCGACGCGGAGTGGCTGCGCGAGCGGGCCAAGACGACCCAGCTCGACCAGCCGATCTCGATCTACGAGGTCCATCTCGGCTCGTGGCGGCTGAACCCGATGGAGGGCAACCGCTCGCTCACCTACCTGGAGCTGGCCGACGAGCTCGCGGCGTACGCGCAAGGACATGGGCTTCACGCACATCGAGCTGATGCCGGTGATGGCGCACCCGTTCAGCGGCTCGTGGGGCTACCAGGTCACCGGCTACTTCGCCCCGACGCCGCGCTACGGCTCGCCGGACGAGTTCCGCGCGTTCGTCGACCGGCTGCACCAGACCGGGCTCGGCGTGATCCTCGACTGGGTGCCGGCGCACTTCCCGCGCGACGACTTCGCGCTCGCGCGCTTCGACGGCACCGCGCTCTACGAGCACGCGGACCCGCGGCGCGGCGCGCATCCCGACTGGGGCACGCTCGTCTTCAACTACGGCCGCAACGAGGTGCGCAACTTCCTGCTCGCCAACGCCCTGTTCTGGCTGCGCGAGTACCACGCGGACGGGATCCGCGTCGACGCCGTCGCCTCGATGCTCTACCTCGACTACTCGCGCGAGGAGGGCCAGTGGGTGCCGAACGAGTTCGGCGGCAACGAGGACCTCGACGCCGTCGTCGTTCCTGAAGGAGTACAACGAGGTCGTCCACGCGCGGGAGCCGGGCGTGATCTCGGCGGCGGAGGAGTCGACGGCGTGGCCGGGCGTCTCGCGCCCCACGTACCTCGGCGGGCTCGGCTTCGGCTTCAAGTGGAACATGGGCTGGATGCACGACACGCTCGCGTACTTCGAGCACGAGCCGATCCACCGCCGCTGGCACCACCACGAGCTGACGTTCTCGCTCGTCTACGCGTTCACGGAGAACTTCATCCTGCCGCTGTCGCACGACGAGGTCGTGCACGGCAAGGGCTCGATGCTGTCGAAGATGCCGGGCGACCGCTGGCAGCAGCTCGCGAACCTGCGCGCGCTGTACGCGTTCATGTGGGCGCACCCCGGCAAGAAGCTGCTGTTCATGGGCAACGAGATCGCGCAGGAGCAGGAGTGGTCGGAGGAGCGCTCGCTCGACTGGCACCTGCTCGAGAACCCGGCGCACTCCGGCGTGCAGTCGCTCGTGCGCGACCTCAACCACGCCTACCGCGACACGCCGGCGCTGTGGGAGCGCGACTACGACCACACGGCGTTCTGGTGGCTCGAGCCCAACGACGCCGAGGCGAGCGTGTTCGCGTTCGCGCGGATCGGGCGGGACGCCAAGCGCCGCTCGTGTTCGTCGCCAACCTCACGCCGGTGCCGCGCACCGGCTACCGGCTCGGGCTGCCGGTCCCCGGCCGCTGGCGCGAGCTCGTCAACACGGACTCGTCGTACTACGGCGGCTCGGACCAGGGCAACTTCGGCGGCGTCGAGGCCGAGGACGTCCCGTGGATGGACCAGTACCACTCGGCGGAGCTGACGCTGCCGCCGCTCGGCGCGATCTGGCTGGTCCCGGAGGACTAGCGGCGCTTGCTCACGAGCAGCGTGCGGCTCGTCCCGCCGAGGTGCGCGCCGCCGTCGTTCGCGGACACCTTGACCCGGTAGGACGCCGCGCGGCGCAGCCGCCGCACCTTGAAGCTGTAGGCGGAGCTGCTCGTGCTCGCCCCGCTCAGCGCCTTGCGCTTCACGAACGCCCAGCCGCCGGAGCGGGTGCGGCGCTGGAGGGTCGCGCGGCCGTCCGGCAGGCCGGGCTGGACGCGGCCGGTGAGGCGCAGCGCGCGGCGGGTCTTGCGCGTCCGGCGGATCCCGACGGACGCGCGCACGCTCGCGCGGATCACGGAGCTGGTCGCGGAGACGGTCGTCCGCGTGACCGCGCGGAAGCGGGTGGCGACGGTGAGGTGGCGGCTCGAGAAGCGGAAGTCGCCGGAGCCGCCCGTCCGCGCGGTCGCGACCTCGCGGAAGCCGGCGCTGTAGGGGAACGCCGACTCCTCGAGCCCGATCGTGAGGCCGTTGACGCCGGCGCCCTGGACGCGCCCGCTGACCGAGACGATCCCGCCCCACGTCACGACGGCCGGGAACGCGGTGAGGGTGACGCCGGTCGGCGCGCGCGGCGTCGTGAAGCTGGCGGTCCCCGTGCGCCGCAGGCCGGCCGCGTTGCTCGCGACGACCCGCCAGTAGATCTTCGTGTGGGTCGGCAGGCCGCCGGCCGGCACCGAGATCGGGACGGCTCCGTCTCCGACCGGGATCGCCTGATCCGGCGAGCGGCTCCCGAAGCGCGTGCTCGTGCCCCACTCGACGAACCAGGTCGTCGCGGCCCGGTTGGGATCGATCCGCGCCGTGAGCCGCGCGGACGTCGGCGTCTTGTCGGTGGCCGAGAGGCGCGAGATGCTCGGCACGGTGGGGTTGGCGGTCGCCGCGGTGGTCTTGAACGTCGCGTCGGCGCCCTTCACGTCGCCCGCCACGAGCCGGTAGTGGTAGGTCGTCGAGGCGGTCAGGCCCGACACCGTCGCCTGCACCGGCACCGGGTCGGCGCCCGACCCGGCGGCCTGCGTCGGGCTCTCGAGGCCGTAGTCGGTCGTCGTGCCGTACTCGAAGTGGTAGCTCGCCGGGGCCCCGTTCGGATCGACGGCGCCGTTCAGCGTCGCGGTCGTGGTGCCGGGCTGGGCGGCGCCGGTGACGACGTCGGGCGGCCCCTGCGCCGCAGCGGTGGCAGGGGTGAGCAGGATGAGGGCGACGAGCGTCGCGAGCACGGTTCGCATGTCGCCACCCCCAACACGCGCCCGCCCCGAAAGCTGCGCCGCAACCTAAAGAGGGTCTGACCCCCTTTAGATAAAGAGGGTCAGACCCCGTTTAGGTGGCGTTTAGGGTGCGTTTAGGGACGGCGGACTTCGGCTAGGGTCGTCGCGGATGCTTCCCGGCTCGGACCTGCCCTGGGAGGCGCCGCTCGGCGCCGTGCCCGTACCCGGTGGCGGACACGCGGTTCCGCGTGTGGGCGCCGCGGGCCCGCGAGCTGGCGCTCGAGCGCGACGGCGCCCTGACCCGCGCTCGAGCCGGAGGGGCTCGGCGTGTTCGCGGTCGACGCGCCCGCGCCGCCGGGCTCCGACTACGCCTACCGTCGTCGACGGCGAGCGCCTCCCCGACCCGTGCTCCCGCTGGCAGCCCGACGGCCTGCGCGGCCCGTCGCGCGTGCTCGACCCCGGCGCGTTCGAGTGGACCGACTCCGGCTGGCAGCCGCCGTCGCTCCGCGACCTCGTCCTCTACGAGCTGCACGTCGGCACGTTCACGCCCGAGGGCACGTTCGAGGCCGCGATCCCGCACCTGCGCGAGCTGCGCGCGCTCGGCGTGACCGCGATCGAGCTGATGCCGATCGCCGAGTTCCCCGGCCGCCACGGCTGGGGCTACGACGGCGTCTACCTCTCCGCCGCCGCACTCCGCCTACGGCGGCCCGCTCGGCCTCCAGCGCCTCGTCGACGCCGCCCACGCGGAGGGCCTCGCCGTGATCCTCGACGTCGTCTACAACCACCTCGGCGCGTCCGGGGTGAAGGCGATGGAGGCGTTCGGGCCGTACCTGACCGACAAGTACGCGACGCCGTGGGGCAAGGCGGTCAACCTCGACGACGCGCAGTCCGACCCGGTGCGCGAGTGGATCCTGCAGTCCGCCGAGCGCTGGATCCGCGACTTCCACGTCGACGGCCTGCGCCTCGACGCGGTCCACGCGCTGATCGACTCCAACCCGGAGCACATCGTCGCGGCGATCGCCCGCCGCGTCCACGCCGCCGACCCGCGCGCGCTCGTGATCGCCGAGTCCGGGCTGAACGACCCGAAGGTGATGCGCCCGCCCGAGCAGGGCGGCTGGGGCTGCGACGCGGCCTGGGCCGACGACTTCCACCACGCGCTGCACGTCGCGCTGACCGGCGAGACCGACGGCTGGTACGAGGAGTTCGCCGACCTCGGCACGCTGGCCAAGGCGTTCCACCGCCCGCACGTCCACGACGGCACGTTCTCGACGTTCCGCGGCCGCCGCTTCGGCGCGCCCGCCGACGACGTCGCGCCCGAGCGCTTCGTCGTCTTCTCCTCCAACCACGACCAGGTCGGCAACCGCGCGTTCGGCGACCGGCCGCCGGTCGCAGACACGGCCGCTCGCCGCGCTGCTCACGTGTCTGGCACCGTTCACGCCGATGCTCTTCCAGGGCGAGGACTACGGCGAGCGCGCGCCGTTCCGGTTCTTCTCCGACCACATCGACGACGAGATCGCCGCCGCGACCCGCGAGGGCCGGCGGCGCGAGTTCGCCGCGTTCGCCGACTTCGGCGAGGAGGTGCCCGACCCGCAGGACGCTCGGACGCTTCGAGCGCTCCAAGCTCACCCGCGAGGGCGAGCCGCGCCGGCCTGCGCGACGCTCTACGCCGCGGCGCTCGCGCTGCGCGCCGAGCTCGCGCGGGGAGCGAGGCGCACGCGGAGCGTCGACGGGCGCCGGCTGACGGTACGCCGCGGCCCGTACCGGATCCTCGCCAACTTCGGCGGCCGACCCCTGGCCGCTCGACGGCGAGCCGGTGCTCACCGCCGGCGACGTGCGCGACGGCGCGCTCGCGCCGCTCGCCGGGGCGGTGGTCCGATGAGGGAGATCTGGCCCGGCGAGCCGTTCCCGCTCGGCGCCGCCTGGGACGGCGGCGGCACGAACTTCTCGCTCTTCTCCGAGAACGCCACGCGCGTCGAGCTCTGCCTGTTCGACGACGGACGGGGAACGAGGAGCGCGTCGAGCTGACCGAGCGCACCGCGTTCAACTGGCACGGCTACCTGCCGCTCGTCGGGCCGGGCCAGCGCTACGGCTACCGCGTCCACGGCCCGTACGCGCCGTCGCGAGGGCCACCGCTTCAACCCCTGCAAGCTGCTGCTCGACCCGTACGCGAAGTCGATCGAGGGCCCGATCCGCTTCGACGTCGCGAACGTGCTGCCGTACGTCCCGACCGGCGAGGAGGACGCCGACCTCGAGCTCGACGACGAGGACGACGCCGACGCGATCCCGAAGTGCGTCGTGATCGACCCGCGCTTCGACTGGGAGGGCGACCGCCGGCTGCGCACGCCGTGGCACGAGACGGTGATCTACGAGGCGCACGTCAAGGGCTTCACGATGCAGCGGCCGGGCGTGCGCGAGGACCTGCGCGGCACGTACGCCGGGCCTGGCGTCCGAGGACGCGATCGCGCACCTCAAGGAGCTCGGCGTCACCGCGGTCGAGCTGCTCCCGGTGCACCAGATCGCCGACGAGGACTTCCTCCACGCCAAGGGCCTCACGAACTACTGGGGCTACTCCTCGATCGGCTTCTTCGCGCCGCACTCCGCGTACGCCGCGACCGGCGAGGGCGGGCAGGAGGTGCGCGAGTTCAAGGGGATGGTCAAGGCGCTGCACCGCGCCGGCATCGAGGTGATCCTCGACGTCGTCTACAACCACACCGCGGAGGGCAACCACCTCGGGCCGATGCTCTGCTTCAAGGGCGTCGACAACAAGAGCTACTACCGGCTCACGCCCGAGGACGAGCGCTTCTACATGGACTTCACGGGCACGGGCAACTCGCTCAACGTCGTCCACCCGAGCGTGCTGCGGATGATCATGGACTCGCTGCGCTACTGGGTCATCGAGTGCCACGTCGACGGCTTCCGCTTCGACCTCGCCTCCGCGCTCGCGCGCGAGCTCTACGACGTCGACCGCCTGTCGGCGTTCTTCGACGTCATCCACCAGGACCCGATCCTCTCCCAGGTCAAGCTGATCGCCGAGCCGTGGGACGTCGGCCCGGGCGGCTACCAGGTCGGCAACTTCCCGGTCCTGTGGTCGGAGTGGAACGGCATCTACCGCGACACGATGCGCGACTTCTGGCGCGGGGAGGCCGACGGCGGGGAGTTCGCGCGCCGGCTGACCGGCTCGAGCGACCTCTACCAGGACGACGGCCGGCGCCCGTTCGCGTCGGTCAACTTCATCACCGCCCACGACGGCTTCACGCTGCGCGACCTCGTCTCCTACAACGAGAAGCACAACGAGGCCAACCTCGAGGACAACCGCGACGGGACCGACGACAACCGCTCGTGGAACTGCGGCGTCGAGGGCGAGACCGACGACCCGGAGATCAACGCGCTGCGCGAGCGCCAGCAGCGCAACTTCCTCGCCACGCTGCTCCTCTCCCAGGGCGCGCCGATGCTGCTCGGCGGCGACGAGATCGCGCGCACCCAGCGCGGCAACAACAACGGCTGGTGCCAGGACAACGAGATCTCGTGGTTCGACTGGGAGATCGACGAGCGCGCGCGAGCGGCAGCTCGAGTTCACGCAAGCGGCTGATCGCGCTGCGCCGGGCGCATCCCGTCTTCCACCGGCGCGACTTCCTCACCGGCGAGGACCGCGACGGGCTCGGGCCTGCCCGACGCGTGGTGGTTCCGGCCCGACGGCCGCCGGATGACGCAGCACGACTGGAGCGCGGGCGCGCACCGGCTCGGGCTGTTCCTCAACGGCGACGGGATCACGGCGCCCGGGCCGGAGGGCGAGCGGGTCGAGGACGACTCGTTCCTGCTGCTCTTCAACGCCTCGCCGGGGACGACGCGCGCTTCACGCCTGCCGAGCCGGCGCTTCGGCGCGCAGCTGGACGCTCGTGTTCGACACCGCCGACCCCGACGCGGAGCCGGGCTCGCGGACCGTCGGCGCGCAGGCGGCAGCTCGACGTGACGTCGCGCGCTCGCTGGTGCTGCTGCGGCGGGTCGACTGACGTGGCGGCGTTCCGCGCGACCTACCGCCTCCAGCTCGGCGAGGGGATGACGTTCGCGGACGCCGCCGCGCTCGTCCCCTACCTGCGCGAGCTCGGCGTCTCGCACCTGTACCTCTCGCCGGCGTTCGCGGCGCGCGCGGGCTCGACGCACGGCTACGACGTGGTCGACCCGACGCGGCTCTCGGACGCGCTCGGCGGCGAGGAGGGCTTCCGCGCGCTGGCCGCCACCGCGCGCGCGGCGGGGCTGGGCATCGTGCTCGACATCGTCCCGAACCACATGGCGACCGACGACGCGAACCCGTACTGGGCCGACCCGGAGCGGCGCGCGAGGTTCTTCGACCTCGACCCCGACGACCGGCCGCCACCGGCGCTTCTTCGACATCGACCACCTCGCCGGCGTGCGCCAGGAGGACCCGGAGGTGTTCGCGGAGACGCACCGGCTCGCGCTCGCGCTCGTGCGCGACGGGCTCGTCGACGGGCTGCGCGTCGACCACCCCGACGGGCTCGCCGACCCCGCCGGGCTACCTCGAGCGGCTGCGCGACGGCGGCGCCGCGCACGTCTGGGTGGAGAAGATCCTCGATCCCGGCGAGCCGCTGCGCGACTGGCCGGTCGAGGGCACCGTCGGCTACGAGTTCCTCAACGACGTCTGCGCGCTGTTCGTCGACCCGGCGGGCGAGGCGCCGCTCACCGCGCTGTGGGAGGAGCTGAGCGGCGACGCGCGCCCGTTCGGCGACTGGGCGGCGGAGGCCAAGCTCGAGCAGGCGGCGGACGACGTTCGCGCCCGACGTCGACTGGCTGCGGCGGCTGTGGCCGGGCGTCGAGGGGCTCGAGGAGGCGCTCGCCGCGCTGCCCGTCTACCGCACGTACATCCGCGACCTGCCGGCGCCGCGAGGACCTGCACGTGCTGCGCGAGGCCGGGCTGACGGAGTGGCTCGCGCAGGCGCCCTCGCCGTTCGTGACGCGCTTCCAGCAGACGACGCCGCCGGTGATGGCGAAGGGCGTCGAGGACACCGCGTTCTACCGCTACGTCCGGCTGCTCGCGCTTGAACGACGTCGGCGGCGACCCGAGCCGCTTCTCGATCGGCGTGGACGCGTTCCACGCCGGCAACGCCGCGCGCGCCGAGCGCTTCCCGCGCGAGCTGCTGGTCACGCAGACGCACGACACGAAGCGCTCCGGCGACGTGCGCGCGCGGATCGGCGCGCTGGCCGGCATGGCGGACGAGTGGGTCGCAGCGCGTGCGGCGCTGGCGCGAGCTGTGCGCGCCGCTGCGGACGGACGGCGCGCCGGACCCGGTCGAGGAGTACACGATCTTCCAGACGCTCGTGGGCGCCTGGCCGATCGAGCCGGAGCGCCTGTGCGCGTACATGGAGAAGGCGCTGCGCGAGGCGAAGCGCACCACGAGCTGGGTCGAGCCCGACGCCGACCGGGAGGCGCGGGTGCTCGCCTACTGCCGCGCGCTGTACGACCACGCGCCGTTCCGCGCGGCGTTCGAGCCGTTCGCGGAGCGCGTGGCGGTCGTCGGCGAGCTCCACGCGCTGCGCCAGACCGCGCTCAAGCTCACCGTCCCGGGCGTGCCCGACGTCTACCAGGGCGACGAGCTCGTCGCGCTCTCGCTCGTCGATCCCGACAACCGCCGGCCGGTCGACTGGGCGCGCCGGCGCGAGCTGCTCGACGAGCTGCGCGACGGCGCGTCGCCGGGCAGCCGCGACGCGCGCAAGCTGTGGCTGATCCGCGAGCTGCTCGCGCTGCGCGCGCGCCGCCCGGAGGCGTTCGCCGGCGGGCTACACGCCGCTCGCCGCGGGCCCGGACGCGGTCGCGTTCCTGCGCGGCGACGAGGTCGCGGTCGCACTCCCGATCCGCGAGGGCGGCCTCGATATGGACCTCCTCGCGCTCCCCTCGGGCACCTGGCGTCCCGCCTTCGACGCCGACCTGCTCCCGGGCGCGCAGCTCACCGTGCTCGAGCGAACCTAAAGAGGGTCTGACCCTCTTTATCTAAAGGGGGTCAGACCCTCTTTAGGTTCGGGCGACGCGAGCCGCGCCGAGCACGCCCCGGCCGGCCTCGACGCGGCGGCGCTCGACGTCCTCGTGCTGTCGCACGGCGCGCGCGAGGAGCTCGTCGAGGCGCGCGACCGTCGCCTCGTCCGCCGGCTCGGCCCGCAGCGCCCGCCAGAGCAGCTGCTTGCCGTGGATGCCGATCGCGAGCGTCTCCAGCTCGACGAACGGGGTCAGCGGCGACCGGCGCAGCAGCGCGCCGTTGAACTTCAGCCGGCCCGCCTTCTCCACCACCCACGCCGCCGCGATCTTGATGCGGTCCTGCTCGACGCCGTTCTCGTCCATGATCGCCTTGAGCGTCTCGCGGTCCTCCTCGATCTCCTTTCCGAGCTCAGCGAAGAACGTCCCCAGCTCCGTGCCCTCGTACTGACCGACCGCGCGGCGGATGAGCTCGATCGCCGTCGTCGAGCCGGCGAGGTGGTCGTTGAGGTAAACCGCCAGATGGCGGCGGTCGGAGGAGGTCATCGCACTTCGATGCCGTTGGCCTGGAGCCAGTCGCTCACCGGCTCGGGCGGGTGCCCGTCGAACTCCGACCGCGCGGCGAGCAGCAGCAGCTCGTCCGGGTCGTCGTCGATCTCGTCGAGCCGATGGGCGAGGTAGAGGACGAGCGCCTGCGCCATGATCACCGGCGGGTCCTCGTCGGCGCCCCAGGCGATCCGCTCCTCGAGAACGTCGAGCATGGTCCGCACGGGGACGTCGTCGTCCTCGTGCCGGACGGCGAAGTTGGTGACGGCGTCGTCGACCCCGTCGGCGTCCACGATCGCGGACGCGCGGCGGACCAGGTCTGACAGCGTGAGCAGGTTGCGGTCGGTGGGCATGTCCACGTCGTACCCCGTTCCCCGCGGGAATGCGCGCGCGGACCTCTTCGTCGTCGAAGCCGGGCAGCTACTGGCGGCCATCACGGATTCGACTTGGAGGCCGGGCAGCGGCGCACCACCCTGGGGAGATGACCCAGATCTCCACCGTCACCGACGACGCGTTCGCCGCCGAGGTGCTCGAGTCCGAGCGCCCCGTGCTGGTCGACTTCACCGCCGCCTGGTGTCCGCCGTGCCGTGTGATGAAGCCCGTGCTCGCCGAGCTCGCCGCCGAGCGCGACGACCTGCGGGTCGTGCAGCTCGACGTCGACGCCGAGCAGCGCACGGCGGCCGAGTACGGCGTGCTCTCCATGCCCACCTTCATCCTCTTCCGCGACGGCCGCGAGGTGCAGCGGCTGGTCGGCGCCAGGCCGCGCCGGCGGCTGGAGGAGGAGCTAGCCCAGGTCCTCTAGGAGCGCGTCGCGCAGCAGCCGGCCGGCGGGCGTCTCGCGGCCGGCGGGGACGAGCAGCGCGACGCGGTGCCGCGGCGCCGGCTCGGCCAGCTCCGCCGCCGCGACCTCCGGGCCGGGCTGCTCGAGCCACGACGCCGGCACGACGCTCACGCCGAGGCCGGCGTGCGCGAGGAAGCGGACCGTGCCGGGGTCGGAGACCTCGAACAGCGGGATCGGGCTGAAGCCGGCGGCCTGGCACGCGGCCATCACCGTCTCGCGCAGCGCCGTCCCCGGGCTCGGCGAGGATGAACGGGCGCCCGCGGAGATCCGCGATCGGTCGACGGCGCCGCCGCCCGCCAGCGCGTCGTCCGGCGGCAGCAGCACGCGCAGCGGCTGCTCCGCCAGCGGCGATCGCCTCGACGCCGGCCGGCGCCGGCCGTTGAGCGCTCGCGACGCCGACGTCGGCCGCGCCGCTCGCCACGAGCGCCGCGATCTCGGCCGCCGGCGCGTGGCGCAGCGCGATCTGGAGCCCGGGGTGCTCGCGGTGGAACGCCGCGAGCGCGGCGGGCAGCGCGCGGCGTGTCCATCGTCGTCGCGGCGACGCGCACGCGCCCGCGCGTCACGCCCGCGTGGCGGTCCAGGTCGGCCCGCGCGTGCGCGACCTCGGCGAGGATCGCCTCGGCGCGCGGCAGCAGCTCCTCGCCCGGCCGGCGTCAGCTCGCGCGCCGCGCGGCGTGCGCCGCAGCAGCGCGACGCCGAGCTCCGCCTCGAGCCGCCGCACCTGCTGGGAGAGCGCGGACTGCGTGATCCAGAGCTCGCTCGGCCGCGCGCGTGAAGCTGCCCGTGGCGGGCGACCGCGACGAAGTACTCGAGCCGCCGGAGCTCCATCGGTAGCGCGCGGTCCAGCCGGCGTCCATCACGAGCGGCGCCCCGGTGAACGCGTCGCCGCCGGGCCCGAGCAGGAACAGCACCGCGGCGCGACCTCCTCGGGCTCGATCAGCCGCTTGAGCACGTGCGGGGCGAGGATGACCTCCTCGAGCACGCGGTCCTCCGACATCCCGTGCGCCTCGCGCCTGTGCGGCGAGCTGGCCCTCGACGAGCGGCGTGCGGACGAAGCCGGGGCAGACCGCGGTCGCCGTGATGCCCTGGCTCGGCGCCCTCCAGCGCCAGCGTCTTGACCAGCCCGAGCACGCCGTGCTTCGCCGACACGTAGCCGGCCTTGAACGGCGAGGCGACGAGCCCGTGCGCGGACGCGATCGCGACGAACCGCCCCTCGCCCGCTCGCGGCCAGCGCCTCCCAGCCGTAGCGGGCGAGCAGGAACGGGCTCGTGAGCAGCAGCGCGAGCAGCGCGTCCCAGCGGTCCTCGTCGAACTCCGCGACCGGCGCGACGTGCTGGAAGCCGGCGTTCGCGACGATCGTGTCGAGCCCGCCGAACGCGGCCACCGCGGCCTCGACGGCGGCGCGGTTGCCGTCGCGCGTCGTCAGGTCGGCGGCGAACGGCTCGCCCGGGCCCGTCGCGGTCGGGCTCGAGATCGACCGCGAGCACCTGCGCGCCGGCGTCCACGAGCGCCTGCGCGACGGCGCGGCCGATCCCGCTGGCGGCGCCGGTGACGATCGCCTGCCTGCTCACGGGACCGGACCCTACCGCTAGTGTCCCTCCGCGCCGTGAGCGCCGCGCGCGTCCTGATCCTCAGCTGGGAGTACCCACCGATCGTCGAGGGAGGCCTCGCGCGACACGTGCGGAAGCTGTCGGAGCAGCTCGTCCGCGACGGCGTCGAGGTGCACGTGCTCACGCGGGGGGATCGGTCCCGCCGGCCGGACGAGCAGCTCGTTTCTCGCGCTGGTGGAGATCGGTTTCGCCTGCCAGACGAGCCGCTCGTTCCTCGCGCTCGTCTTCGGCGACGTCAGGCGGTGACCGAGGAGGATCGCCACGGCGTGATCGTCCACCGCGTGCGCGAGCCCGACTTCCCGCGCGGCGACGTCGACGCGTTCATCGCCTGGGTCGAGCACATGAACGACGACATGCGCGCGGCGGGGCAGGAGCTGGGCGGCGACTTCGATCTCGTCCACTCGCACGACTGGCTCGTCGCGGCCGCCGCGCGCCGGCTCGCGCGGGGCTGGAAGGTGCCGTGGCTCGTGACCGTGCACGCGACCGAGTACGGGCGCCACCAGGGCTGGGTCGACAAGCACCCGCAGTCGCACATCCACGGCGTCGAGCGGCGCATGGTGCGCGGCGCCGATCGCGTGATCACCTGCTCGGCGTACATGCGCGAGCACGTCGCGGACGCGTTCGGGATCGCGCCCGGCAGGGTGACCGTGATCCCGAACGGGATCGACCCGACCGACCTGCAGCCGGTCTCCGACCTCCCGCGGCTGCGGGCGCGGTTCGCGGCGCCGGACGAGAAGCTCGTGCTGCTCGTCGGGCGGCTCGTGTACGAGAAGGGCTTCCACCTCGCGCTGGAGGCGATGCCGCGGCTGATCGAGCGGCTCGGCGGCGTGCGCTTCCTCGTCGCCGGCACCGGCACCGCGGAGGCCGAGCTCAAGGAGCAGGCGCGCAAGCTCGGGCTGATGGAGCACGGGACGTTCATCGGCTGGACGGGCGACGACGTCCTGCACTCGCTCTACCGGATCGCCGACCTCTGCCTCGTGCCGTCGATCTACGAGCCGTTCGGGCTCGTCGCGCTCGAGGCGATGGCGTCGGGGTGCCCGACGATCGTGGCCGACACCGGCGGGCTGCGCGAGGTGGTGCCGGCCGGGCAGCGGGTCGGCTTGCGCTTCCGCGCCCGCGACTCGTCCTCGCTCGCCCGGATGGCGGAGAAGCTGCTGACCGACGACGCGCTCCGCGACCGCCTCGTGGCGCAGGCGCGCGAGCACGTGCTCCAGTTCGACTGGGCGGACGTCGCCCGCCAGACCGGCGACCGTCTACGACGACCTCCGCGCGCGCCGCGGGTCTGACCCCGTTAGAGAGGGTCAGACCCCGTTAGGTGGCGATGCGCGGCGCGACGGGGCCGTCGACGACCGCGTAGGAGCCGATCACCGCGCCGGCTCCGACTCTCGCGCCGTCCAGCGCGACCGCGTGCGCGGCCAGGCGGGCGCGCGGCTCGAGCTGCGCGTCGCCCTCCACTCGCGCCCAGTCGCCGATCACGCACTCGCGGCCGACGGTGACGGCGCCGGCCAGCGACGCGCGCTCGCCGATCACCGTCCCGGCGCCGATCGTCAGCGTCCCGCCGCGGGCCTCGACGCCGCGCGCCGTCGCCGAGCGCGGCACCCGCCCCGACCACCACGCGCGCCCCCGGCGCGGCGCGCAGGACCACGTCGCGCCCGATCCGCACGCCCGCGCCCACCTCCACCCGCGGCCGAGCGCGGGCGCGCCAGCGCCGCAGCCGGCTCGGGCGCGGCGGAACGACGGCATCCGGCCCCACGGTGTCCATCCGGACCATTGTGACCGGCCGTCCATCTCGCCCCCGGTCGGTTCAGGCTCTGACACCCCGATGCCGACATCAGCGTGTACCGATCCACCGGAGCACAGGGGTTGCGAATGGCCGACGACGTGCTGATGGCGCTGGCGGGCGCGGCGAAGAAGAAGAAGAAGAAGCGCAAGAAGAAGCGCTGCCGCGTCGTCAAGCGGACGAAGGTGGTCCACGGCAAGCGCAAGACCGTCAAGGTCCGCAAGTGCCGGCCCAAGAAGAAGCCGGCGAAGAAGCCGCCGGTCTACCGGGCGCCCGCCCCCATCCCCGCACCGCCGGTCCCGGCCCCGCCCGCACCCCCGCGGCTCAAGACGATCCAGTCCCCGATCGCCGTCTACCAGGGCGCCTTCGGCCCGCGCCAGGCGGAGCGGCTCGCGTGGCGCGCCGGCTTCGGCCCGCGCCCCGGCCAGATCGCCGAGCTCGCGGCGATGGACCTCGAGGCCGCGGTGATGTCGTTCACGCGTCCGGAGGGACAGGCCCCGCTCGACGGCCCGGAGCCGCGCAACGGCACCAGCCCCATCAACCCCGCCTCCGACGAGGGCGCGTTCAGCTACTGGCTCGACCGCATGGTCCGCTCCCGCCACCAGCTGGTCGAGCGGCTCGCGCTCGTGTTCCACGACTGGTGGGCCACCCGCCGCGACGGCGTGAACACGAACGCCGAGATGCTCAACCAGACGAACATCTTCCGCGCCCACGGCCTCGGCAGCTTCCGCGACATGACCCGTGCCGTGACGACCGACCCGGCGATGCTGCAGTTCCTCAACGGCATGTCGAACCGGCGCGGCGCGGTGAACGAGAACTACGCCCGCGAGCTGATGGAGCTGTTCACGCTCGGCGCCGACCGCGGCGCCTACACGGAGACCGACGTCCGCGAGCTGGCGCGCGCCCTCACCGGCTGGCGCGCCGACTACAACAACGGCTGGGTCAACTGGCGCTGGGACGAGGCCGGGCGCTGGGACTTCCAGAACAAGACGGTCTTCGGCAACACCGGCCGCTTCAACTGGGAGGACGCGTGCCAGCTGGTGCTCACGCACCCGATGCACCCGTCGTTCTTCGTCCGCAAGCTCTGGAGCTACTTCATCCCGACGCCCCCGAGCGACGCCACGTCGGCCGCGCTCGAACAGCAGTACGTCGCGACCGGCTTCCAGATCCGCCCCGTGCTCGAGGCGATCCTGTGCTCGCCCGACCTCTACGAGGGTCCGCGCATGGTCAAGCCGCCGATCGTCCTGTCCGCCGGGCTGATGCGCGCGACCGGCCGCGGGATCGAGAACCTCGAGTGGTGGAACAAGAGCGACCGCACCGGCCAGCGGATCTACTACCCGCCGGACGTCTCCGGCTGGAACGACCAGCGCTGGCTCGACACCAACACCACGGTCGGCCGGTGGGAGCTCGTCGGCGTCGCGCTCGCGGGCAAGATGGTGAAGAACGCGGCCGCCGACACCTACCCCGCCGAGTCGCCGGAGCAGGCGCTCGCCGCGGCGCGCGCGTTCTGGGACGACCCCGACCTCACGGCCGAGAGCGTCGCCCAGCTGCTCGCGTTCGCGCAGGCGGTCGTGCCGGCGACCGGCACGGCGGTCGCGCTCGCCCGCCTGCGCGCCCAGCGCTTCAACGCCCTGCGCCAGCTGATCGCCGCCGGCCCCGACTACCAGACCTGCTGAGGAACCCATGAACGCCTGCCACTGCAAGGACTTCACGCGCGCGGCGGTCATGCGCCAGGCGGCGGCGCAGGCTGCCGCGGGAGCCGGCGCGGGTCTCCGGGCGATCGAGCCCGGCATGCCGCTGCCCGCGGGCACCGGCCTCTCGCGCCGCTCGTTCCTCGCACGCTCGAGCGGGCTCGCGCTCGCCGTGTTCGGCGGGAGCGCGCTCGCGCCCCGCGCGTTCGACGAGGGGATCGCCGACGCGATGGGCGCCGCGCGCCAGAACACGGTGCTGGTCTCGGTCTTCCTCGACGGCGGCCTCGACACGCTCTCGCTGCTCGCGCCGGCCAGCGACGCCACCTACCAGACGCTCCGCCCGACGCTCAAGATGGCGCCGGACGCAGGGTTCGCGTTCCGCGACGACGCCCGCCTCCAGTGGCACAGCGCGGCGGCCCCGCTCAAGACGCTCCACGAGGCGGACAAGCTCACCGTCGTGCCCGCGATCGGCTACTCGAGCCCGAACCAGTCGCACTTCACGTCGCGCCACTTCTACGAGGTCGGCGAGCTCAACGAGGCCGGCCAGGTCGGCTGGCTCGGCCGCTGGCTGGACCGCAACGGCCGCGCCGACAACCCGCTGCAGGGCCTCTCGCTCGACACCACGCTGGCCCCGGCGCTCGCGGCGGCGAACATGCCGGTCGCCGCGGTGGCGTCGCCGACGAACTTCGCGCTCTCCACCGACGGCGTCGGCGCGGGCGTGCGGACGAGCATGAACCAGTCCTACGGCACGCTCGGGCGGCTGGCGACCGGCGATCCGCATCTGGCCGTCGCACGCGGCGCGGCCGCCCAGGTCGTCGGGATCCAGGAGAGCCTGGCGGGCCTGTTCGGCCAGCAGATCACCGATACGCCGGCCGCCGCGGCCTACCCGGCCAACAGCGGCTTCGCGACCAAGCTGCGCGCGCTCGCGAAGATGCTCCACCTCGGGCTGCCGATCCGCTGCGTCGCGCTCGACGGCAACGGCGGCTACGACACGCACGAGAACCAGGCCGCCACGCTGACCGCCAACCTGACGCAGTTCTCCCAGGCGCTGCAGGCGTTCCAGGCCGACCTGGAGGGGCGGCTCGAGAACGGCGTGCCGCTCGCCGAGCGCGTGATCGTGCACGTGTGGAGCGAGTTCGGCCGGCGGCCCGCGGAGAACGGGTCGGGCACCGACCACGGCGCCGCGGGAGCGTCGCTGCTGATGGGCTCCACCAGCAACCTCGCCAAGGGGATGGAGGGGGAGTTCACGGGCGTCGCGACGCTCGACAACCAGCAGAACCTGCGCATGAGCACCGACTTCCGGTCGGTCTACAAGACGCTGCTGGAGGACTGGCTCGGCGGGGACATCAGCGGCGTGCTGCCGAACGCGGGGCAGTTCAGCAACCTCGGGCTGATCCGCACGTAGTGCGCCGCGTCGCGCTGCTCTCGATCGTGTTCGCGGCGGGCGCGGCGGCGCCCGCCGCGGCGCGGCCTGCGTGCGGGAAGCGGGTCGCCTGCGTGGGCAAGGTGCGCGCCGCCCGCGCCGGCGTGCCGCACAGCTGGACCAAGCGGGCGCCGCTGCCCGGTCGCGGCGGCACCGCGCCGGGCGGCCAGCTGCCCGGCGGCGGAACCCCCGGCGGCAAGCCGGGCGCCCCGCCGCCGCCTCCGCCGCCCCCGCCGCCGCCGGACGACCCGCGCTACCTGCAGGTCGTCGCGCGCGACTCCGATCCCGACCGCTGGCAGCTGCAGCTCTCCCGCACCGCGCTGCTCTCGGGCACGGTCGAGGTGGAGTTCAACAACCGCTTCGCGGAGGACCCGCACGATCTCCGCATCAGGCGCGGCGACACGACGTACGCGTTCGCCGAGCTGCAGAACGGGGAGGCGGCGACGAAGCATGTCGGGCTCGCCGCGGGCACGTGGAAGCTGTGGTGCGACATCGGCGATCACCAGCAGCGCGGCATGGTGGCGTACGTGAGCGTGAGCGACGGCTGATCCGTCAGGCGCTCCGGCTAGCCTGCGGCGCCCGCTGTGACGTAGGACCCGCTCTCGAGAAAGGACCCTCTCCGCTTGACCCTGCCGCCCTGGCCGGCCGACCGATCCCTGCGCGCCTGGCAGGAGGCCGCGGCCGCCGCCGTCTTCTCCCATCCGCGCGACGCGTTCCTCGCCTCCGCCACCCCCGCCGCCGGCAAGACCACCTTCGGGCTGCACGTCGCGCACCGGATGCTGCGCGAGGGGCGCGTGTCCCGCGTGGCCGTGGTCGCGCCGACCACCCACATCGCGCGCCAGTGGGCCGCCGACGCCGGCCGCTACGGCCTCGACCTCGAGCCCAACCGCCCGAACGCCGCGGGCCCGGAGCCGCGCGACCGCCACGGCGTGGCCGTCACCTACCAGACGGTCGCCGCCGGACCGGCCGTCCACCGCCGCCGCTGCGCGGAGGCGCCGACCCTGCTGATCGCGGACGAGCCGCATCACATGGGGGAGCAGGCGGCGTGGGGACTGAGCACGGTCGAGGCGTTCGCCCGCGCCCGCTTCCGGCTGCTGCTCTCGGGCACGCCGTTCCGCACCGACGACACGCCGATCCCGTGGGTGAGCTACGACGCCGACGGGTTCTCGGACGCGGACTACGCCTACGGCTACACCGACGCGCTGCTCGACCGCGTCTGCCGGCCGGTGACGTTCCACCTGATCGACGGAGACATGGAGTGGATGTCGGACGGGCGCCGCCGCGCGGCCGACTTCGGCGTCGGTCTCGCCGGAGCCGAGGCGGCGCGCCGGCTCCGGACCGCGCTGGACCCCGACGGCGACTGGATCGCGCACGTGCTGCGCGACGCGGTGCTCCGGCTCGAGCGCATCCGCGCCGGCGATCACCCGGAGGCCGGCGGGCTCGTGATCGCGGCCGACAAGGAGCACGCCGAGGCGATCGCCGCGCGGCTGGAGCGCGTCGCCGGCGAGCGGCCGGAGGTCGTGACCAGCGACGCGCCCGACGCGTCGGCCCGGATCGCCCGCTTCGCCGCCGGCCACGGCACCTGGCTCGTCTCGGTCCTGATGGTCTCCGAGGGCGTCGACATCCCGCGCCTGCGCGTCGGCGTCTATGCGACCAGCGCCCGAACCGAGCTCTTCTTCCGCCAGGTCGTCGGCCGCTTCATCCGCCGCACGCCGGCGCCGAAGGACCAGATGAGCCACGTCTTCCTCCCGGCGGACCCGACGCTCAAGCGGCTCGCCGCGCAGGTCGAGGAGGATCGCCGCCACGCGCTCGACCTCGAGCCGAAGGCGGAGCCGCTCGAGGAGCTGGTCGAGCGCGTGCGCTCCGAGCCGGGCGATGCGTTCCGCGCGCTCTCGTCGAGCGCGCACGGCGAGGCGGAGATGCTGCAGACGACGCAGCCGGGGGAGACGATGTCGCTCTTCGCCGCCGACCCGCCGCCATCTCCGGCGCTCGCTGCGTTCACCGCGGTGGCGCCGTCCCGACCCGCGCCGAGCGCGCCGTCGCGGCCCACCGAGGAGACCGCGCACGAGCGGCGCGAGCGGTTGCGCGACGAGCGCCGCGCGCTGGTCTCCGCGCTGTCGCGGCTCACCGGCGAGCCGTTCAAGGTGATCCACGCGCGCGTGAACCGGGAGACGGGCGCGGCGTCGGTGACCGCCGCCTCCGCCGCGCAGCTGGCCAAGGGCAACGCGCTGCTCGAGCGCGAGACCGCGCGCCGAACCTGAAGGGGGACTGTCCCTCTTCAGGTTCGGCGCGTCCCCCCATTTGTCGGGAACGTCGACGAAACGTGCTTGGCAGCGGATGTGAAGGTCCTGACAATGCATCCGGGGATTCGCCGCCCGCCTGCCGAATACTGAGATCAGACCGTGACCGCCCAGGCTCCCATCCTCCTCTTCGGCTCCTACGGCGAGCTCGACGTGTTCGCGTCGATCACCGAGGCCGAGCGCGCCATCGACCCGTGGTCGCTGTCCGACAGCCAGCTCGCCGCCGCCGACGCGAGCGGCCGCGTGCTGCGCGTCCTCTCCGTCGGCGCCAGCGTCCGGCTGACCGACACCGGCGCGTCCGAGCCGGAGCAGATCCGCGCCCGGCTCGCCGAGCGCCTGCGCGAGGACGGCGAGCTCGACCGGCTCGTCGAGCGCGCGATCGAGCGCTTCGGCTACCGTCGCTAGGCGCGCCTAGCGCCGCGCGACGACGACGAGCCGCGTGTCGATCCCGAACCGCCCACCGTCGAAGTCGCCGTAGCACCTGGCGTCGGCGAAGCCGGCACGGGTCAGCATCGCGAGCAGCTCGGTGGCCGTGTAGACGCGCAGCGAGAACGTGTGCGACTCGCGCTCGCCCGTCGTCTCGATCAGCGTCTGGGTGACCTGTGCGAGCCCGGCCGCCGGCTCGAACGTCCGCTGCTCGAGCTGCAGCCGGCCCTCGCCGAGCAGCTCCCAGTCCTGCTCGTGGAACCCGTGCACGAGCAGGTCGCGGTCCAGGATGTCGATCACCAGGCTGGCGCCCGGGCGCAGGACCCGGCCGATCTCCCCGAGCGCCTTGGTGTCCTCCTCGTCGCCGAGGTACCCGAGCGACGAGTAGAGGTTGATCGCGGCGTCGAAGCTCGCGTCGCGGAACGGCAGGTCGCGGTAGTCCGCGCGCGTCAGCTTGGGACGGCGGGAGTTCCCCGCGCGCCGGCGCGCCTCGTCGAGCAGCGCCCGCGACCGGTCGACCCCGGTGACCCGGTACCCGGCGGCGGCGAGCGGGATCGCGTGGCGGCCGAAGCCGCACGGGACGTCGAGCAGTTCGCCGCCCTCCGGGCAGCCCGCGAGCCGGGCGGCGGCGAGCGCCTGGCCGGCGGCTGCCTCGTCGCGGGCCGGGCCGGCGTTCGCGCGGAGGTAGAAGTCGCTGAAGAACGAATCCCACGTCTCGGTCGCGCTCGGCCTGCCGGCATCCACGCGGCCCAATTCTAAGGAGCCGCACAGGCGCCGGACGCGGCATAATCTCGTGCCGATGACGCGCGTCGACGTTCGCTCCCGCAGCCAAGGGGTCTGACCGGCGCCGTGGCCGAGCGCAACGTCCTCGGAAGCGAGCTGGAGCCGTGCGGGGCCGACCCCGTCACGGGCTTCTACCGCGACGGCTGCTGCACCACGGGGCCCGAGGACCTCGGGAGCCACACGATCTGCGCGGTGGTCACGGCGGACTTCCTCGAACACCAGCGCGGGATCGGCAACGACCTGGTCACGCCGATGCCGGCGTACGAGTTCCCGGGACTCGAACCCGGCGATCGCTGGTGCGTGACCGCGGTGAACTGGCTGCGGGCGCACGAGGACGGCGCGGCCGCCTACGTGGTGCTGGCGTCGACGCACGAGCGCGCGCTGGAGGTCGTCCCGCTCGAGGCGCTCGAGCAGCACGCCGTCGACGTCCCCGCGGACCCGGGCGCGCTGGGGGACTGAGCGCCGCGCCTACTCCGCGGCGATGGTGAGGTTGCGCCCGGCCTGCTTGGCGGTGGCGAGCGCCTCGTCGCAGCGGGCCTGGAGCAGCTCGCCCGGCTCCTCCGTGTCCCAGCGCGCAACGCCGGCCGAGCAGGTCTGGTCGCGCGGCGTCGCGGCACGCACGCGGTCCATGACCTCGATCGCCTCGCCGAGGCCGCAGTTCGGCAGGACGACGGCGAACGTCCCGCCCTCCAGCCGCGCCATCACGTCGACCTCGCGCAGCTCGTTGCGCCACAGCGAAGCCGCCTCCTTGATCAGGCGATCGCCCTCGCGCTCGCCGCGCAGCATGTTGAACGCGCCGAGGTGGTCGAGGTCGAGCATCGCGAGCGAGACCGGATAGTCGTTGCGGCGCGCGCGGGCCAGCTCGCGCGGGAGCTCGTCCTCGAGCACGCGGCGCGTCGCGACGCCCGTGAGCTCGTCGGTCAGCGTCAGCGTCTCCATGCGCGCCCGCAGCCCGGCGTACTCGATCGCCACCGCGGCCTGGGCGGCGAGCAGTCGCAGCATCCCGGAGGCGCCCTCGGGGACCGACTCGATCGGCAGCTGCCAGATCACGATCAGCACGCCCGACACCTGGCCGTCGCGCAGCACCGGCTCGAACAGCGCCGAGCGCGCGCTGGTCGCGTCGACCAGCGGCTGGGCGAGCGCCGGGTGCGAGCGGGCGTCGGCCACGAAGTAGCTCTCGCGCGCGGTGAACGCGCGGCCCGTCGTCTCCGGGCGCGGCTGGATGGTCACCGGCGTCATCTCGACCCCGCTCATCGCGGTCGAGACGAACTCCCGTCCCGACGGCTCGAGCAGGAACGCGACCGGCGCGCCGGCCATCTCGCAGGCGGCGCGGCAGACGGCGCGGCGTCCGTCGTCGCCGCCGCCGAGCACGCGGACGACGCGGCCGATCGCGCCCATGCCGCGCGCGTGGTCGCGCAGGGAGTCGTTCAGGCGCTTGAGGTCGCGCTCGTTGGACTCGCGCTCGAGCTCGTAGGCGAGCACGCGCGCGAGCATCGTGAAGAGCTGCTCGTCGTCGGGCCGGAAGCGCGCGGCCTGCTCGGACAGCGCGGCGAGCGAGCCCACGCGGGAGCCGTCGGACAGCTCGAGCGGCACGCCGAGGTACGAGCCGGCGCCGGCGCGGCGCTGCATCCCGACCTCGGCGTACACCGGGTCGGCGCTGAGGTCGTTGCACAGCCGCGGCGCGCGCTCCTCCGCCATCGCGAGGTCGTAGGAGTCCGCGAGCGGGGTGGCGAGGTTGGAGCGGAGCCCGAGCTCGCTGCCGCCGCGCGTGTCGACGATGCGGTGCACGGCGTGCGTGCGGTCCAGGTGCGCGAGGTAGAGCGCGGTGCCCGGCATGAGCCGCTCGAGCAGGTCCAGCACGGAGCGCGTGGCGTCGGCGAATGAGCGGTACGACGCCGCCGACGCAGCGGCCGCGGCGTTGATCGCTCCGACGTCCATCCAGCACATCATCGTCGGTCCGAGCGCGAACCTGAACCCCCGCCCGTGGGATCATTCGTCCAGATGCGGCTCGCCACGTTCCTCCCTCCCGGCGCCGGCCGGCCGAGCGCGGGCGAGGTGCGCGGCGACGAGGTCGTGGCGTTCGCCTCCGGCACCGTGCTCGACCGGCTCGCGTCCGGCGACCGCACGCCCGCGGACGGTGCCGCCCACGCCCTCGCCGACGTGGAGCTGCTCGCCCCGGTCCCGCGGCCGCGCGCGATCTTCGGCATCGGCCTCAACTACGCGGCGCACGCGCGCGAGACGGGCAAGGAGCTGCCGGAGGCGCCGATCGTGTTCATGAAGCTGCCGTCCTCGAGCGTCGGCCCGGGCGGGCCGGTGCGCTGCCCGCAGGTCGTGCGCCGGCTCGACTACGAGGTCGAGCTGGCGCTCGTCATGGGGCCGGGAGGCGAGATCGCCGGCTACGCGGTCGCCGACGACGTGACCGCCCGCGACCTGCAGCGGCGCGAGCCCCAGTGGACCCGCGCCAAGGGCGCCGACACGTTCTGCCCGTGGGGGCCGTGGATCACGACCGCCGACGCGGTGGCCGACCCGGTCGACCTGCGCCTGACCACCCACGTCAACGGCGAGCTGCGCCAGGACTCGCGGACATCGGACCTGATCTTCGGGCCGCGCGCGCTCGTCGACTTCATCGCCGAGGCGATCACGCTGGAGCCCGGCGACCTCATCCTCACCGGCACGCCGAGCGGCGTCGGCCAGTCGATGGACCCGCCCCGGTTCCTGTCTGACGGCGACATCGTGCGCTGCGAGGTCGAGGGCCTTGGTGTGGTCGAACACGCGATCAGCCGATGACCCTGATGTGGATGACATCGCGCTGTCCGGCGTCATCGGCGCCCTGTCCTACGCGCTCGACATCACCGAGGGCCAGCCGCCCGGGCATGCCCTGCGCTCCTGCATGATCGGGATGCGGGTGGCGGAGGAGCTGCAGCTCCCCGCGCGCACCCGGTCGGACCTCTTCTACGCGCTGCTGCTCAAGGACGCCGGCTGCTCGGCCAACGCCGAGCGGATGGCCGCGCTGTTCGGCGCCGACGACCAGGTCGTCAAGCGCACGTCGAAGCTGATCGACTGGTCCAGCCCCTTCCACGCGTTCGTCTGGTCGCTGCGCACCGTGGCGCCGGGCGCGCGGCTGCGCGAGCGCGTCGCCTACCTGCGGGGGATCAAGGACGAGGGCGAGGTGACGCGTACGGTGATGGAGGCCCGCTGCGACCGCGGCGCGGAGATCGCGCGGATGCTGTACCTGTCCGAGGACACGGCGGCCGCGATCCGCAGCCTCGACGAGCACTGGGACGGGCGGGGGATGCCCGACGGCCTGCGCCGCGAGGAGATCCCGCTGCTCGCGCGCATCCTCTGCCTCGCCCAGACGGTCGAGATCTTCCACGCCGCGGGTGGCGTCGACGCGGCGCGCGCGGTCGCCAGGCGGCGCCGCGGCCGCTGGTTCGATCCCGCGCTGGTCGACGCGCTGATGTCGGTCTGCCGCGACGCCGCGTTCTGGGCGACGCTCGACGACCCCGACGTCTCGGCGTGGGAGCCCGCCGACCTGCTGCTGGTCGCCGACGACGCGCGGCTCGACCGGATCGCCGAGGCGTTCGCCCGCGTGATCGACGCCAAGTCGCCGTTCACCGCCCGCCATTCCGAGCGCGTCGCCGAGATCGCCGTCGGCATCGGCGGCAGGCTGGGCTTCGACGCCCTGGCGCAGCGCGACCTGCGGCGGGCCGGGCTCCTGCACGACATCGGGAAGCTCGCGATCTCCAACCGGATCCTCGACAAGCCCGGCAAGCTGACCGACGACGAGTTCGGCAAGGTCAAGGAGCACCCGGCGTACTCCCTGCAGATCCTCGAGCGCGCGCCGTGCTTCGCCCCCATCGCGCCGCTCGCCGCCAACCACCACGAGCGCATCGACGGCACCGGCTACCCGCGCGGGCTCGCCGGCGACGCGCTCGACATGCCGATGCGCGCGCTCGCGATCGCCGACGTGTACGAGGCGCTCACCGCCGACCGCCCGTACCGCGGCCCGCTGCCGGAGGAGCAGGCGCTCGACATCGTCTCGTGGGAGGTGCCCGGCCGGCTGGACCGCGCGGCGTTCGGGGCGCTGGAGAGCTACCTGGGCCGGTCCACCGACCCGCTCGCCCCGGGGGTGCTCACGACCGCGCCGCTCAGTGCTGCTCGAGCACCCGGTCGATCAGCCCGTACTCCACAGCCTCGTCGGCCTTGAAGAACCGGTCGCGCTCCATGTCGGCGTGCACGGTCTCCTCGGACTGTCCCGTGTGCTTCGCGTAGATCTCGTCGACGCGCTTGCGCGTCTTGAGGATCTCGCGCGCCTGGATCTCGATGTCGGTCGACTGCCCTTCGAAGCCCGACGACGGCTGGTGGATCAGCTGGCGCGAGTTCGGCAGCGCCATGCGCTTGCCGGGTGCGCCGCCGGTCAGCAGCAGCGACCCCATCGACATCGCGATGCCGACGCAGATCGTCGCCACCTCGGGCTTGATGAACTGCATCGTGTCGTACACCGCGAGCCCGGCGTAGATCGAGCCGCCCGGCGAGTTGATGTAGATCGAGATGTCCTTGTCGGGGTCCTGCGACTCGAGGTGCAGGAGCTGGGCGACGACGAGGTTGGCGATCTGGTCGTCGATCGGCGAGCCCAGGAAGATGATCCGCTCGTTGAGCAGCCGCGAGTAGATGTCGAACTCGCGCTCGCCGCGGGCCGTACGCTCGATGACCATCGGGACCAGGGGCATGAGCGAGATGAATAGCAGGTGCGCTACGCCGCGGCGCGCGGCGGCCGCAGGCGGCCGAGCACGCGCTCGGTCCGCTTCGCCACGCCCCCGCGGTCCAGGTGCAGCGTCGCGGCGACGTCGGCGGGCGACGTGCGATCGACGAGCATCGCCAGCAGGGCGAGGTCGTCGGGCTCCACGCGATGCGCGGCCGCGTCGAGCTGCGCGCGCGTGAGCGGCGGGAGCGAGGTGTCGCCGCGAGCGACCAAGCGGATCGCCTCGAAGAGGTCGGCCGGCGCGGCCGCCTTGTCGACGATGCCGTCGGCGCCGGCGATGCGCGCGAGCAGCTCGACCTCGTCGTCGGGCAGCGTCGTGTAGAGGATCACCCGCGGTGGCTGCGCCTCCGACTTGAGCCGGCGGCACAACGCGATCCCGTCTCCCTCGCGCAGGTGGTGCTCGAGCAGCACGACGTCCGGGCGCTCGCGGGTGAGCAGGTCGTGCGCCTCGGCGGCGCCGGACGCGGCGCCGACCGGCACCAGGCCGGGCTCGGCGCGCAGCAGCATGGACAGGCCGGCGCGGACCGCCGGCTGGGGATCGATGATCGCGACGCGGGTCACGCGGGCAACCCTCCCAGGGTCGGCTCAACCCGATCTAAACCGTCCATGAGGATCGCCCGTGAACCACGCGCCGGGCATCCATTACCGCGCGTCATCGCTGCCACCAGCAGGATTACTTGGAGTACGGCCGCGGCGCTGGCACGATGGGTGCATGGAGCTCCGTCACCTTCGCACGATCGTCGCCGTCGCACAGCACCGCTCGCTGACGAAGGCGGGTGAGGAGCTCTTCCTGACGCAGTCGGCGATCTCGCAGCAGATCCGGCGGCTGGAGCGCGAGCTCGGGATCGAGGTGTTCCGGCGCACGAGCCGCAGCGTGGAGCTGACGGCCGAGGGGCGCGTGATCCTCGGCTACGCGCAGCGCGTGCTGAGCGAGGTCGACGGGATGCACAGCGAGCTGGAGGAGATCACCGGGCTCCTGCGCGGGCAACTGCGGATCGGCGGCGTGTACCCGACCGGCCCCTACGACCTGTTCGGCATGCTCGCCGAGTTCCGGGCCGCCCACCCCGGCGTGGCGGTGCACATGATCGAGGACACGCAGGACGGGGTCCTCGCGGCGCTGCGCTCCGACGAGCTCGACTGCGCGTTCACCGCGCTCAACCCGGATGCGCTCGGCGACGAGTTCGCGGCCACGCTGCTGTGGCAGGAGGAGATCGTCGTCGCGCTGCCGCTCGGCCATCGCCTCTGTGCGAGCGCGCGCGTGACGCTGCAGGAGCTGGCGGCCGAGGACCTCATCGCCTACCGCGACAACTCCGCGCTGCGCCGCCGGCTGGAGCGCACGATGGCGGAGCTGGGGCTCGAGCCGCGCAACGCGTTCATCTGCACCGAGATGGCGGCGGTCCGCGGCCTCGCGAGCAAGGGCCTCGGCGTCGCCGTGATCCCGCGTTCGGTCGCCGAGCAGCCGGGGCCGCCGATCGAGCTGCGGCCGATCGGGCCTGAGCCGCTCACGTGGCCGATCGCCCTGGTCTGGCGCGCGGCGCGCCGCCAGTCCCCGGCCGGGAAGGCGTTCCTCCAGGTGGCGCTCGAGTCCGCCGAGCGGACGGCGCGCCCCGGTCTGCGCGCGGCCTGACGTAGATTTCCCCTCCATGAGGGGGATGTTGCTGGGGGCCGCGCTCGCCGCGGTCCTGATCGTGTCTTCGACGGCCGCCGCCGCACCGGGCCGGCCCTATTCCGCCGAGATCCGCCGCACCGCCGGCGGGATGCCGCACATCAAGGCGCGCGACTACGGCTCGCTCGGGTTCGGCTACGCGTACGCGTACGCCGAGGACCAGGCGTGCCGGTTCGCCGACATCGTCGCCACCGTCGAGGCGCAGCGCTCGCGCTACTTCGGCGCGAACGCGAGCTACGGCGACCTCGGCGGGACCGACGAACAACCTCGACGTCGGACTTCTTCTACCAGCGCATCAAGGACTCCCGGATCGTCGAGCGGACGGTCCGGCGCCCATACCCGCACGGCCCCGGCAAGGACGTGCGCCGGACCGTGCGCGGCTTCGCCGCCGGCTGGAACGCGTACCTGCGCCGCACCGGGCGTCGACAAGCTGCCGGACCCGCGCTGCCGCGGCGCGAAGTGGGTCACGCCGATCAAGCCGATCGACCTCTACCGGCGCTTCTACCAGCTCGGGCTGCGCGCCTCGGGCGGGGCGCTGCTGGAGGCGATGGTCGGTGCCGCGCCGCCCGGCGCGAAGGTCGCGGCGGTCCGCAACCGACCACTCGGACGACATCGGCGGGCTGGGCTCGAACGGGGTGGCGGTCGGCGGCGACGGCGCGCGCGAGGCGCGGGCGCTGCTGCTCTCCAACACGCACTTCCCGTCGGGCACCGACGTGCGCTGGTACGAGCTGCACCTCACGATCCCGGGCAAGCTGGACGCGATCGGCGCCGCGCTACAGGGCGTGCCCGTGGTCAACGTCGGCTTCAACCGCCACATCGCCTGGACGCACACGGTCTCGACCGCGCGCCGGTTCGCGGCGTACGAGCTGAAGCTCGCGCCGGGCGACCCGACGGCGTACCTCGTCGACGGCAAGACGGTGCCGATGCGCAAGCGCACCGTCCGGGTCGGCGGTCGCACGCACACGTTCTACGAGACGATCTGGGGCCCGGTCGTGGTGCGGCCGGACGCGACGCTGACCTGGACGTCCGGCACCGCGTACGCGCTGGCCGATGCCAACGCGGACAACTTCCGCCTCACGAACCAGTGGGCGGCGTGGAACCGCGGCGACGCTCGGTCGCCGGCTGGCGGCGCGAGGCCGCGCGGATCCAGGGCAATCCGTGGGTGAACTCGATCGTCGCGGACGACCGCGGCAACGCCTACTACGGCGACGACGGCGCGGTGCCGAACCTGCAGCCGGCGTTCCTGGAGCGCTGCGGCACGGCGAAGAGCCCGCTGCTCATGGGCGCCGCCGGCATCGGGGTGCTCGACGGCTCGCGCACCGGCTGCGCGGCTGCCCGCCGACCGCGACGCCGCCGCGAAGGGGATCCTCCCGCCGCGGTCGCTCCCGCACACCGTGCGACGCGACTACGTGTTCAACTCCAACGACTCGTTCTGGCTGCCCAACGCCAAGCAGCGGCTGACCGGGCTTCCCGCGCGTGCTCGGAGCGGAGGCCGTGAACCTGCCGCGCACGCGCCTGGCGGCGATCATGGCCGAGCAGCGGCTCGCGGGCACCGACGGGCTCGGGCCGCCCGGCTTCACGCTCGCGACGCTGAAGCAGATGTTCTTCCAGAACCGCAACCTCGTGGGCGAGCTGCTGCGCGATCCGCTCGTCGCGGCCTGCCGCGGCGGCGGCGCCGACCTCGCGCCCGCCTGCGACGTCCTGGCCGCCTGGGACACCCGCGCCGATGCGACCTCGCGCGGCGCCGTGCTCTTCCGCGAGATCCTGCGCGGGCTCGGCCCCGGCGTGTTCGCGAACGCCGTTCGACAAGAACGATCCGCTCGGCACGCCGAACGGGCTCGCCGTGGACCGCGTCGACGTGCCGGGCGCGATCCGCGGCGCGATGCAGGACCTCGGGCGAAGGGCATCGCGCTCGACGTCCCGCTCGGCGACCTCCAGTACGAGGTGCGCGGGAGCGAGAAGCTGCCGATGAGCGGGTGCCCGGACACCGAGGGCTGCTTCAACGTCCTGACCACCTCGCGCAGCGGGCAGGGCGTCTACCGGCCGTACACGGGGTCGTCGTTCGTGATGGCCGCCGAGCTCACGCGCGACGGCCCGCGCGGTCACGCCGTCCTGCGCTACTCGCAGTCGGAGAACCCGCGCTCGAAGCACTACGCCGACCAGACGCGGCTCTACGCGCAGGAGCGCTGGCTGCCGCTGCGCTTCACCGACCGGCAGATCAAGGCCGATCCGGGCTATACGCACGCGAAGGTGCGCGGTCGGCGGTGAGCCGGGAGCGGCCCGTCGCGGTGGGCCTCGTGCTCGCCGCGGCGGGCTCGCTGCAGGTCGGCGCGGCCTTCGCGGTCACGCTGTTCGACGAGCTCGGGCCCGGCGGGCGCCGCGTTCCTGCGGCTCGCGCTTCGCGGCCGTCGTGCTGTGGGCGATCTGGCGCCCGCGGGTGCGGTCGCACCCAGCGCGGGACCTGCGGCTCGCCGCCGCGTTCGGCGTCGCGCTCGGGCCTGATGAACTGGTCGATCTACGAGTCGATGGACGCGGATCCCGCTCGGCGTCGCGGTGACGATCGAGTTCGCCGGGCCGCTGCTGGTCGCGGTGCTCGGCTCGCGCCGCCCGCTCGACGGCCTGTGGATCCTCCTCGCCGCGGCCGGGCATCGTCCTGCTCGCCGACCCGGGCGGCGGCTCGATCGACACGGCTCGGCGTCGCTGTTCGCGCTGCGCGGCCGCGGCGTGCTGGATGGCCTACATCTACCTGTCCAAGCGCACCGGCCAGGTCTTCCCCGGCGGCTCGGGGCTGGCGCTCGCGATGGCCGTCGGCGCGCTGGTCGTGCTGCCGGCCGGCGTGATCCAGGGCGGCGGCGCGCTCGCGGAGCCCGACCTGCTCGGGTCGGCGCTCGTCGTCGCGCTCGCGTCCTCGGTGCTGCCCTACTCGCTCGAGCTGGAGGCGCTGCGCCGGCTGCCGGCGGCGGTGTTCGGCGTGCTGATGTCGCTCGAGCCCGCGGTCGCGGCGCTCGCCGGGTTCGTCGTCCTCGGCCAGGACCTCGGCGCGCGCGAGGTGCTGGCGATCGGCATGGTGTCGTGGCCAGCGCCGGCGCCGCCGGCCTCAGCCACCGGTGAGGCCGTGCCTCAGGACCGCCGTCGAGCCAGTCGCGCATGCGAGACGTGGCGCGCCGAGTGCTCGCCCGAGGCGAGCTCGCGGCGCAGCTCGCCGAGCATCCCGAAGCGGTCGGCGACCACGTTGTGCTGGTGGATCGTCTCGAGGTTCTCCTGGCGCGCGGAGACGAACGCGTCGTCGCGCAGCTCGGGCAGCTCTTCGACGACGCCGCGGATCATCTCGCGCACGCAGTCCTCGACGAAGCGCGGCCGGCGGTGCGCCTTCTCGACCACGGCGCCCTCGTCGGAGCGCTTCATCAGCTCGTAGATCTCCGACGACATCGAGTCCTCGACGATCGCCAGCAGGCGCTGGGCGTCGATGTCGATGTCGCAGCCCTCGGGGCAGCCGACGTGGAGCGTGCCGAGCCCGCGCTGGTTGTGCGTGGCGACCGGCACGGCCTCGAAGATCCGCTCGATCTCGTCCTCGCCGAAGCCGTCGGCCTGGAGCCGCTCGCGCGAGCTGGCCTGCACCAGCGTCTGGGCGCACGGGCAGGCGGTCATGCCCTGGGCGGTGACGCCGACGAGCCGCCGCGTGCCGGCCGCGCTGGCGCGACCGCGATCCCGTGCAGCGTGTAGATCTCCTGGGTGCAGGATGCCGCTGTGCGGCGCGGGCTTGTGCTCGGGGTAGCGGGCCTCGAGGTGCACCTCGGCGCGGCGCGCGCCCTGGCGGTCGCGCACCTTCTCGGCGATGTGCTGGGCGAGCGTCTCGGCGCGGAACGCGCTCTCGCCGAGGATCACCTCGCCGATCGCGTCGTTGACGACCTCCTCGAAGCGCGACATGTGCGCGCCCTTCTGGCGCGGACCGAGGTCGACGAAGCAGTCGAGCTTGGCGGAGTAGAGCGTCTCGGTGCCGCCGGCGTCGATGCGGATGACCTTCTCGACGTTCGTGACGCCGACGCGCGAGAGCGAGACGTGCAGCGTGGGGACCTGATTCTGGACGTCTTCGAGTGAAACGGCCATGGCGTCCACCATAGAGGTCCCGGTCGAAATGCTCGCGGAGGCCGGCTTTTGCGCCTGGAGAGCGAAAGCCACGATTACCTGAATGTCCCACCGAGGGGGCAGGAAGTTCACCCATTCGGCCTCTTCCGTGCGCGGGATCTTGTGCTACAAGTCACGACGGAAGCATGAAGCAGGCGGGGTCGGCCCCGGAGGGGTCGGCTGGTTTTTCGGCTCAAGGATCGAGGGGTTGGGCACCAAGACGGAAGTGCTGCTGGCGGAGGAGGTCTCCATCACGGAGATCGATGAGCTCCGCCCGCTCATCGCCGAAGGCCAGGAACGCGGGTTCCTCACCTTCGCGCAGATCGCCTCCTCGCTGGAGGAGATCGAGATCACCAAGGAGCAGGTCTCCGAGCTCCACGCGTACCTGGAGGAACAGGGGATCGACGTCGTCGGCGAGGACGGACGCCCCGCGGTCAGCGAGGGCGGCCGCTTCGAGCGCGCACGAGCCTGGCCGACAAGACGCACGACGCGCCGCGCAAGCCGGAGATCGACCTCACGGTCGAGCCGAGCCTCGACTCGCTGCGGCTGTACCTGCGCTCGATCGGGCGCGTGCAGCTGCTGACGGCCGACCGCGAGGTCGCGCTGGCCAAGCGGATCGAGCGCGGCGACCTGTACGCCAAGCAGGAGATGGTCGAGGCGAACCTGCGCCTCGTCGTCTCCATCGCCAAGGGCTACCTGGGCCGCGGGCTCTCGTTCCTGGACCTGATCCAGGAGGGCTCGCTCGGGCTCATCCGCGCGGTCGAGAAGTTCGACTACCGGCGCGGCTACAAGTTCTCGACCTACGCGACGTGGTGGATCCGCCAGGCGGTGACGCGCGCGATCGCCGACAAGGGGCGGACGATCCGCATCCCGGTCCACATGGTCGAGAAGCTCAACAAGGTCGTGCACGTCGAGCGCCAGCTCGTCCAGTCGCTCGGCCGCGAGCCGACGCCGGACGAGATCGCCGCGGAGCTCGAGTGCACGGTGCGCGAGGTGCGCGACATCCAGCGCATGGCGCAGCAGCCGGTCTCGCTCGAGAAGCCGATCGGCGAGGAGGAGGAGTCCGAGCTCGGCGACTTCGTCGAGGACGAGGCCGCGGTCTCCCCGTTCGACCAGGCCTCCGAGAACCTGCGCCGCGAGAACGTGCGCAGGGCGCTCGACGCGCTGCCGCAGCGGGAGCGCGAGGTGATCGAGATGCGCTTCGGCCTCACCGGCGCGCGCCCGTTCACGCTGGAGGAGGTCGGCCGCGCGTTCAACGTCACGCGCGAGCGCATCCGCCAGATCGAGAACCACACGCTCAAGAAGCTCGAGTCGCTGCCCGAGGCGCAGCGGCTCCGCGACGCGGGCTGAGCCGCCTGCTTCCCGCCAGCGCCGCCACCTCGGCGGCGCCCGCGGGGCGGGCGAAGAGGTAGCCCTGGGCGAGGTCGCAGCCCAGCGCGCAGGAGCGGCGCCATCTGGTCGCGCTCCTCGATCCCCTCCGCCACGGTGCGCAGGCCGAACGAGCGCGCGAGCTCGACGATCGCGCGCACGAGCGCGACGTTCGCGTCCGGGTCGCCGAGCGCGTCGACGAACGTCTTGGGGATCTTCAGCATGTCGAGCGGGAGCGAGGCGAGGTAGGCCAGGGAGGAGTGGCCCTCGCCGAAGTCGTCGACGCCGATCCGCACGCCGAGCGCCGCGATGCGCGTCGAGGCGATGCGTCGCCGTCACGATGTCGCGCATGACGGCCGACTCGGTCAGCTCGAGCATCGAGCAGCTCGGGCGGCAGGCCGTGGTCGCGCAGCGCGAGCTCGACCTCGCCGACCAGCGCCGGGTTGGCGAGCTGCTCGACGGACAGGTTGACCGAGATCCACAGCTTGCCGCCGCCGACACCGGCGCGGTGCCACTCGGCGGCCTGGCGCACGGCCTCGCGCAGGATCCAGGCGCCGAGCAGCTCGATCAGGCCCGGCCTGCTCGGCGACGCCGATGAACTGCGCCGGAGCGATCGTGCCCTGCTCCGGATGCTCCCAGCGGACGAGCGCCTCGGCCCCGGCGACCGTCTCGCCGTCGGCCTCGACGATCGGCTGGTAGTGCAGGACGAACTGGCCGGCGGCGATCGCGCGGCGCAGCTCGGCCTCCAGCTCGAGCCGCCGCAGCAGCGCGGCGTGCATCCGCTCCTCGAAGAGCCGGTAGCGGCCGGTGCCCTCGTCCTTGGCGCGGTAGAGCGCGATGTCGGCGTTGCGCAGGACCTCCTCCGCCGGCGGCTGCTCGCGCCGGCTCACGAGCGCGACGCCCGCCGACGCCGACACGACCATGCGGCGGCCCTGCAGCTCGACCGGCTCGGCCAGCGCGTCGAGCAGGTAGCGCGCCATCTCGCCGGCGGCCTCCGGGGTCGCCGCAGCTCTCGAGCAGGACGCGAACTCGTCGCCGCCCAGGCGCGCCGCGGTGTCGCCCGCGGCGAGCCGCTCGGTCAGCCGCCGCGCGCAGATCCGCAGCAGCTCGTCGCCGGCGGGATGCCCGAGCGAGTCGTTGACGTTGCGGAAGTCGTCGAGGTCGATGAACAGGACCGCCAGCCGCTCCTCCTGCGGATTGCCGGCATAGAGGGCGTGCTCGAGGCGGTCGACGAACAGCGCGCGGTTGGCGAGGCCGGTGAGGGTGTCGTGGAACGCACGGCGGGTGAGCTGCTCCTCGAGCGTGACGCGGTCGGTGACGTCGCGGGAGTTGACGACGATGCCCTTCACGGCCGGGTCGTCGAGCAGGTTCGCGGCGCGGCTCTCCACCGAGCGGTAGCTGCCGTCGCGGTGGCGCCAGCGCATGACGACCGAGCTGTCGGCGGCGCCGGGCCGGCGCCGGATGCGGTCGAACTGCGCCTGCACCCACTCGCGGTCGTCGGGATGGATCGCGTCGGCGAGGTTCGTCCCCGCGAGCGCGGCCGGCGGGAAGCCGAGGATGTCCTGGATCGACGGGGTCTGGTAGCGGATCGTCCCGTCGCGCTCGAGCACGGTGATCGCGTCGGTGGCGTTGTCGATCAGGGAGCGGTACCAGGCGTCGGCGTCGCGGCGGGCGAGCTGCGCGGCCAGCCTCGTGGACTCGAGCGCGGTGCCGAGCTCTGCCGGCGAACTCCTCCAGCGCGGCGCGGGTCTCGGCGTCGACGCCCCCGGGCGCGTCGACCGAGAGCACGCCCTGCGGCTCGCGGCCGCGGAGCGGGATCCGCAGCGGATCGGGGTCCGGCGTCGCCCTTGACGACGATCCGGTGCCCGCGGGCCACGGTGATCGCGCCGCGTGCGCCGGGGCCGGCGAGCTCGGGGATCGCGGCGAGCCCGGCGGCCAGCACCGCGTCGCGGTCCGGGGCGGCGACCAGCGCGGCGCCGGCGCGCCGCAGCGCGCGCTCGCGCTCGAGCGCGCGCGAGTGACTCGTCGCGGTCCGGATCATCGCGTCGCCGCACCACCACTCCGGCGGCGCAGGCGGCGCCGACGGCGTAGGCCAGGCGCACGCGAGCGGTCGGTGGAGAGCGGGGGGCGCGGGGACATCGGGCGGTGCGGCGACGGGGGGACTGCGACCGGCTTCCGGGTCAATCGGCACCGAGCCCGCACACATTGAGCGTGGCCTCGCGCCGCCGCTACACTGCCCGGCGTCTCCGGTGGGGTTCCCGAGCGGTCAAAGGGGACGGGCTGTAAACCCGTTGGCTCAGCCTTCGCAGGTTCGAATCCTGCCCCCACCACTTTCCGGAGCATTGGGGCTGATCGCCTCGCTATACACGCGAGACGCGGGCTGTTACTCGTCTAGCCGTCGAGCCGCGTTCGCGAGACACGAGCTCGATCAGGTCGAGCGGGGCGGACGCCGGCTCGGGCTTTCGGCTGGTGCTGGACACCGGGACTTTCCATGGGCTCAGCGACGCCCAGCGCGCGGCGACGGGCCACGAGGTGAGCGCGATCGCCCGCCCCCACGCCACCTGCTGCTCGACTGCTTCGCGCCCTGCGCAGGGACCACTGCCGCGCGGCGCCAGCCGCGGTGCCGTCGAGGCGGCCTTCCCCGGATGGGAGGTGACCGACGTCGAGGACGCGGACACCGAGCCCGAAGCCCTCGCACGACTCTTCAAGTTCGACAGCGCTTCTACCGGCTACGCCGCAACGGGACCACGTGTGAGCCCGGGATGCGCCTGGAGGTAACGCATCGCTTCGCAATCCCACTGCGGGACGGCTTCGATTACATCGTCGGATCTGCTTGAGCCGCTCTGTAACCTGCTCGACGATCGCGCCGACGTCCGGGCGCTTTGGCATCTCGCTCGCGCGCTTGATTTGTATCGGCATCGTAAGAAGAGCGGCGGCGCACACCCGGTCGCCGACTTGGGCTGTATCCCCAGATTTCCTCGAGCAAGTCCCGGAGATGTTCAACGCGCTCGAGGCGGCGGATCTTGGTCTTGACCCACCCTCGTCGACGCGCGTAACCGGAAGCCGCGCGACCTCGGCAGTCGGTGAGGGCGCAGGCGTGGTTCGCTCGGTGCATGGCGCCGCAGCGGCACCCGCGGACTCGGCCCGCTGGCATTCACGTCTCGCTATCCGCGCTTGATCTTCGACCGATGTTGCGCGTCAGGCTAGGAGATCTCGACCTCGCTGCGGTCATCGGACCACAGGGTGTGGAAGGTGCCTGGCTTGTCGACGCGCTGGTAAGTGTGGGCGCCAAAGAAGTCGCGCTGGCCCTGGATCAGCGACGCGGGGAGCCGCTCGGAGGCCAGCGAGTCGTAATAGGCCAGCGCGGACGAGAAGCCGGGCGCCGGGACGCCGGACTGCGCGGCCACGACGACGACGCGGCGCCACGCCGCCTCGCCTTCGGCCACGACGTCGGCGAAATTCGGGTCCCCGAGCAGCGTCACCGGCTGGGTGTCGCGCCTGTAGGCCTCCATGATCCGGTTCAGAAAGCGGGCGCGGATGATGCAGCCGCCGCGCCAGATCCGCGCGATCTCCGACAGGTCGATGTCCCACCCGTACTCCTGCGCGCCGGCGATGATGGCGTCGAAGCCCTGGGCGTACGCCACCACCTTGGACGCGTACAGCGCAGCGCGCACGTCGTCCTCGAAGCCGTCGGCCACCGCGACGGCCTGCGGGCGCGTCTTGACGGTTCTGCGCACGGCGTCGCGCTGGTCGGGCTTGCTCGACACCGCCCGGGCAAAGACGGCCTCGGCGATGCCGCCGACCGGGATCCCGAGGCCGACGGAGTTCTGCACCGTCCAGACGCCCGTGCCCTTGGAGCCGGCGTGGTCGACGATGACGTCGACCAGCGGCTTGCCGGTCTCGGCGTCGCGCTGGCGCAGCACCTCACCGGTGATCTCGATGAGGTAGGACTCCAGATCGCCCTCGTTCCAGGTCGCGAAGACCTCGGCGATCGCGTCTACGTCGTGGCCGCCGACCCGGCGCAGCAGGTCGTAGGACTCGCCGATGAGCTGCATGTCCGCGTACTCGATCCCGTTGTGGATCATCTTGACGAAGTGGCCGGCACCGTCGGTGCCGACGTGCGTGACGCACGGCTCGTCGTCCACGCGCGCGGCGATCGTCTCGAGGATCGGGCCGAGCGTGGCGTACGCCTCGGCCGAGCCGCCGGGCATGATCGACGGGCCGTTGAGCGCGCCCTCCTCGCCACCAGAGATGCCGACGCCGACGAAGTTCAGCCCGCGTTCGCGCAGCGTCTTCTCGCGGCGGATCGTGTCCTGGAAGTTGGCGTTGCCGCCGTCGACGATGATGTCGCCCTCCTTGAACCGGTTCGCGAGCTCGTCGATCACCGCGTCGGTGCCGGCGCCGGCCTGGACCATGACGATGGCCGTACGCGGCCTGGCCAGGGACCGCACGAAGTCGTCGATGTCCTCGCCGGCGACAAACCCCGCCTCGGGATGCGCGGAGACCAACGTCCGGGTGCGCTCCGGCGAGCGATTGAACACCGCCACCGTGTTGCCCTCGCGCCCCGCGAGATTGCGCGCGAGGTTCGCGCCCATCACCGCCAACCCCACCACGCCGATGTTCGCGTCGCCTGCCTCGCCGCTGTTCATTTCCATTTCTCCTACGCCGCCTCGGTCGGCGTTGAATCTTCCCTCATGCCACGCGAGGCACCCCCGGAGACACTCAGCAGCGATCCGAATCGGTACCGGCCGACACGGCCGCAGCCGCCCCGCCCGCCGCGACCACCGTGCCGCCCACAGTGGCCGCCTCAACCGACCAGCTGGCGTGCATCGGAGCCGAACCTACGCGAGGCCGTCGACCTCGGAGACGAACCGGCGCCCGACGACTGGTTCATCGCACCGCTCGCTCGCGCTCGACGAGCACGCGGCGCAGGAGCTTGCCGGTGAGCGACTTCGGGAGCTCGTCGATCTCCTCGATCGCGCCCAGGCGCTTGTAGGGCGCCACGCGCTCGGCGACGTAGGCGCTCAGCTCCTCGCGGTCGAGCGGCCCGCGCGAGACCACGAACGCCTTCGGGCGCTCGCCGTCGCGCTCGTCGGGCACGCCGATGACCGCGGCGTCGGCGACGGCCGGGTGGGTGACGAGCACGGCCTCGAGCTCGGCCGGCGCGACCTGGTAGCCGCGGACCTTGATCAGCTCCTTGAGCCGGTCGACGAGGAAGATGCTCCCGTCCTCGTCGATGTGGCCGAGGTCGCCGGTGTGCAGCCAGCCGTCGGCGTCGATGGTCGCGGCCGTGGCGTCCGGGTCGTCGCGGTAGCCCGCCATCAGCTGCGGGCCGCGCACCCACACCTCGCCGTCCTCGCCCGCCGGCAGCGCCGCCCCGCTACCCGGGTCGACGACCCTGGCCTCGGTGCCGCCCACGAGCAGGCCGACCGATCCCGGTCGCATCAGCGACGGGTCCGCGATCGGGCAGACGGCGACCAGCGGGGACGCCTCGGTGATGCCGTACCCCTGCCCGACGAGGCAGTCGAGCCGCTCGGCGACGGCCTGCTCGAGCGCGGCGCCGGCGGGCGCTCCGCCGCTGCCGACCATGCGCAGCGCGGACAGGTCGAAGGACGAGACGAGCGGGTGATGGGCGAGCGCCGCCAGCAGCGGCGGCGCCACGAGCGCCTGCTGGACCCCGTGGGCTCCATCGCCCGCAGCATGATCTCGAGGTCGAAGCGCGCCAGCGCCACGACCGTGCCGCCGCTCGCCAGCGCGTGGTTGAGCACGCAGCCCAGGCCCATGCTGTGGAAGAACGGCGCGAGGCCGAGCACGCGCTCCCCCTCCTCGATCGGGAACGGCACGGCCATCTGCACGAGGTTGGCCACGAGCGCGCGGTGGGTGAGCTCGACCGCCTTCGGCAGCCCGGTCGTACCGCTCGAGGAGAGCATGACCGCGACCTCGTCGGGATCGGACCGCGACTCCGGCGGCGCGCCTCCGGCGGCCATCAGCTCGCCGAACGACGGCTCGCCGAGCACGATCACGTCGTCGACGCCGGCCTGCGCGGCCGCCTCGCGGGCGACCGCGGCCAGCGGGCCGACGGTGATCAGGATCCCGGCGCCCGTGCTCCGCAGCTGGCGCGCGAGCTCACCGACGGTGAAGAGCGGGCTCGCGGGCGTCACCGCGCCGCCGGCGCGCAGGCCGCCGTACAGGACCATCGGGAACTCGGGGAGGTTCGGGAGGTGCAGCGCGAGCACGTCGCCGCGGCCGAATCCGCGGGCGGCGAGGCCGGCGGCCACTCGCTCGGTGCCGCCGGCGAGCTCGCCGTAGGTGACCGTCCGCCCGCTCGCGCCGTCGATGACCGCCGGGCGATCGGCGAGGCGACCGGCGTGGCGCAGCACGAACGAGACGAGGTCGAGGTCGGGGACCTCGGGCTCAGGCCACCGGCTGCGCACCACCCGCTCCTCGACCGACGGTGACTGCTCCCGAAGCGACGACATGACACGACCTTCCTGGCGTTCTGTAAGAACCGTTCGGTTCGAACGGTACAACCGTACGATACTATTCGCACCATGTCAACCGAACTGCGACTCGGACCGACCTCGTACCTCGTGCTCGGGATCGTCGCCATGCGCGGGCCGTCCACGCCCTACGACCTCAAGCGCTTCGTCCAGCTCACCGTCGGGAACTTCTGGCCCTTCCCCCACACGCAGCTCTACGCCGAGCCCGCGCGCCTCGCCGAGGCCGGCCTGCTCGAGGAGACGCGCGAGCAGACCGGCCGGCGGCGACGCCACTACACGATCACCACGGCAGGGCGCCAGCGGCTTGCCGAGTGGCTCAGCGAACCCGTCAGCAGCCCGACGGAGTACCGCGACCTCGGGCTGCTGAAGTTCTTCTTCGCCGAGCTCGCGCAGCCCGGTGACGTGATCGCGCTCGCGCACGAGCAGGCCGCCGCCCAGCGAGCCCAGCAGGCCCGCTACGAGACGATCGTCGCGCGCTTCGGCAACCGGCCGGAGCTGGCCTCGCGGGTGCGCACCGCCGAGCTCGGAGTCCGCCTCGCCCGAACCGCCGCCGAGTTCTGGGAGGAGACCCTCGAGCGCGAGACCCAGGTCGACGCCGCCTAGGGCGACGGCTGGCACAGCCGGGGCCGCAGCGGTCGACGATCTCCCCACCGCCGAGTTCAAGCAGATCAAGACGCACACCACGACGTTCCAGGCCGGCGGCGCTGTCGCTGGCGCGGATGACCGCGCCTCCTCGACCCAATGAGGAGAATCATCTCGCTCGAGCCGCTCGTGAAATCCCGCGTGCCTCCCACGTAGGTTGCGCCCACGACGACACCGGATACAGCCCGCATCGGTGCGACGACGGCGACGCGGGGGGCGCTTGGTGACCACCCCGAATTATCGGTTATCTTCAGCACTATGGCTGGCCCGCGCGCCAGCGACGAATCTCTGGTGGAGCCGCTCGCCGAGGAGCAAGCGGCCTTGCGCCGCGTGGCCACCTTGGTGGCTCAGGGCGCCCCGGCCGAAACGCTGTTCACCGTGGTCGCGGAGCAGGTCGCCGAAATCTTGAGTGTGCCGCTCGTCAGCATCGTCCGCTACGAGCCTGACGGCACCGCGACGGAGCGCGCGAGCGTCTCCCCGCACGGGACGATGTTCCGCGTCGGAACCCGCTGGTCCCTGGAGGGCACGAACGTCGTGGCGCTGGTTCGCGACTCCGCTCAGCCAGCTCGTATCGACGACTACAGCGGCCTCGCGGGAATGATCGCCGAGGCGTGCAGACGCGCCGGAATCCGCTCTAGGGTCGGTATTCCGATCATCGTCGCGGGGCGTCTATGGGGAGCCATGGTCGTGTCCTCGCTTGAGCCCGACATCCTGCCGCAGGAGACCGAGGCCCGCCTCACGGACTTCACCGAGCTCGTCGCGACGGCGATCGCGAACAGCGAGGCAAGGGACGAGGTGGCGCGGCTGGCGGCGGAGCAGGCCGCGCTGCGGCGCGTGGCGACGCTCGTGGCGGAAGACGTCCCGTCGAGCGAGCTGTTCCACGCCGTCGCGCAAGAGGTCGGCACCCTGCTCGGCGCCGACTTCGCGGGGATGGCCCGCTTCGAGGACGGCGACGTCGTCACCGTGTCCGCCTGGGCTGCGGTGGGGGAGTTCCCTCCTTCTCCGGATCGCTGGCAAATGCAGCCAGGCGATCCGGCCACGATGATCGCGGAGGCGAGCCGAGCCGCGCGCTGGGACGGCTGGAGAGATGAGGCCGGCCCGATCGCGGCGTTCATCCGCGACGAGATGGGCGTGAGGTCCACGGTCGGTTGCCCGATCATCGTGGCGGGCCGGGTCTGGGGCGCCCTGGCCGTCCACTCGAAGCAGCCGGGGCCACTCCCGCCGGACACCGAGGCACGCGTTGCGCAGTTCACGGATCTCGTCGCAACGTCAATCGCCAACGCCGAGACGCGCGCCGAGGTGGCGCGGCTGGCGCGCGAGCAGGCCGCTCTGCGCCGCGTAGCGACGCTCGTCGCGCGCGAAGCGTCACAGGCGGAGGTCTTTACCGCGATCGCGGAGGAGATCGGACAGTCGGTTGGCACGGAGGAGATCCGGATGGTGCGCTACGAGGACGAGAGGAGCGCGATCGTGATGGCCAGTTCGGGCGAGGCTGAGGACCTCTTTCCGGTCGGCACTCGCGTTTCGCTGGGAGGTGCGGATGCGATTTCGCGCGTCCTCAAGACGCGGCAACCGGCACGGATCGACGACTACGCGAAGGCGAGCGGCATCGTCGCGGAGCCTGTGCGCTCGATCGGCATTCGCGGCGTCGTGGCCACGCCCGTCGTCGTGGAAGGCCGGCTCTGGGGCGCCATGGTCACGGGCACGTCACAGGACGAGCCCCTGCCCCCGCAGACCGAGTCCCGCCTGGGCCAGTTCACGGAACTCATCGCCACCACCATCGCGAACGCCGAGGCCCGCTCCAGGGCGGGGCGGCTCGCGGAAGAGCAGGCCGCGCTGCGGCGGGTGGCGACGCTCGTCGCCCAGGAGGCGCCGCCCGCAGACGTGTTCGGGAAGGTCGCGGAAGAGATGGCGACCGTGCTCGGCGATGCCGAGTGCGCGCTCTGGCGTGACGAGGGCGATGGGACCGCAGGCGCTGTGGCTCTGTGGGGGCGCAGGTTCTCAGCGGCCTTCCGGCTGGGCGAGCGTGTGGCGATCGACGGCCAGAGCCTGACGGCAGTCGTGATCCGCGAAGGCCAGCCGCGCCGGCTCGACGACATCTCCGAGACCCCCGGCGACATCGCCGAGCGCGGCCGTGCGATCGGCGTGCGCGCGGCGATCGCCTGTCCGATCATCGTCCGCGGGCGCACATGGGGCGCGTTGGGTGCGGGGCGCTACACGGCAGAGCCGTTCCCACCACAGACGGAGACGCGCATCTCGCGGTTTGCGGAGCTCGTTGCGACGGCCGTCGCGAACGCCGACACGCGCGCGGAGGTGAAGCGGCTGGCCGACGAGCAGGCGGCCTTGCGACGCGTCGCGACGCTCGTCGCGCACGAGTCACCACCCGACCAGGTGTTCGCGGCGGTCGCCGAGGAGGTGGCGCAGCTACTGCGAGTCGAGGACACGACGATCTTCCGCTATGAAGACGACTGGACCGCCACCGTGGTCGCTGACCGCGGCGAGCGTGACGTTCCCTCGCCGATCGGAAGCCGAATGTCGTTGGAAGGGGAGAGCGCGACCGCGCTGGTGCGTCGCACGGGGCGCGCGGCCCGGGTCGACGACTTCTCGGCCGCCACCGGGCCGCTCGCGGATTACACGCGCGACGCGGGCATCGGCTCGACCGTCGGTAGCCCGATCGTGGTCGACGGTCGGCTCTGGGGCGCCATGATCGCCGCGACGCGGACCGACGAGCCGATGCCTGCCGACACTGAGTCGCGCATCGAGCAGTTCACCGAGCTCGTCGCCACGGCCATCTCGAACTTGCAGGCCCGGTCGGACAACATGCAGGCCCGCTCGGACGTGGCCGCGTCACGCGCGCGCCTGGTCACCGCGGGAGACGACGCGCGGCGGCGCGTCGTACGCGATCTCCACGACGGCGCGCAGCAGCGGCTCGTTCACACAATCGTGATACTGAAGCTCGCTCAACGATCGTTCCGGGACGGCGACGGCAAGACCGGGTCGCTGCTGGGCGAGGCGCTGGAGCAAGCCGAGCGGGGGAACGAGGAGCTTCGTGAGCTGGCGCACGGAATACTTCCCGCCGCCCTCACGCGGGGTGGTCTGCGGGCCGGCGTCGACGCGGTCGTGACCCGGGTCGACCTCCCGGTTACGGTCGACCTTCCCGCCGAGCGGTTCCCCGCGGAGACGGAGGCGAGCGCCTACTTCATCGTGGCCGAGGCGCTGACGAACGTCGTGAAGCACTCGAACGCCGAGAGCGCCGAGGTTCGGGCGTCGGTCGAGGACGGCATGCTCCACGTGGAGGTACGAGACGACGGGATTGGAGGCGCCGATCCCGACGGTCACGGGCTGCTGGGGATGACCGACAGGGTGACCGCGCTAGGCGGGCGGCTCAACGTCGACAGCCCGGCCGGCGGCGGCACGCTCGTGGCCGCCACGCTGCCGCTCTCCGCCACCTAGTGCTGGATCAGGTAGGTCCCGAGGAACTCGACGAGCAAGGGTTTGCGACGCTTGGCATGCCGCGTCGCTGGATGTGCGGCGCTACCCGGTCGAACCCTCGCGAACGGCAACGCGCTCATCTGCTGCTCAAAGCCGCACGACCATATCGTCCTCGTCTCTGACATCACAGCTCGACGCCCGCTCCGGACGACGACCAGGAGCGCAGGGGGACTCCTGCTTCTTGGCAAGGAGCAGTCCTGGCGCACCGCTTGGCGCGCCCGCCCGCTGCTGAGCCGGACGAGAAGCAGCAGCGGAGGGCCGGGGTCTCGCCACAAACACTCGGCGGGTTTGGGGGGAAATCGTCCGAGTGTTGCGAGACACTTCGGGGGAAGTTCGGGGGAAGCCCGATTTGGAAGTGGCGGTTTTGCAGGGTGAAGTGGTGAGTCGAACCTATTCCCACCACTTTTCGGAGCGTTGGCTGCTCGCCTGCTGGGCGTGCGAGACGCGGGCTGTTACTCCTCTACCCGTCGAGCGGCGTCTGCGAGACACGAGCCAGCTCCATGCGCGAACGCGCGACGATGCTGCTCCTGACTTCCAACAGAAAGCCGAAGCGGCGATGACGCAATCGCCGTCCGGCGGACACCTGGAGCTCGTCCAAGACAGGCGTCTGCGACTGCCGCCCGTTCGCTTCCGCTATCGGACCCATTGCAGCCCGCTGGGCGACAGGCGGCGTTGTCAGTCGAGCGTGATGACCACCTTGCCGGTGGCGCGGCCCTGCTCGACGTACGCGAGCGCCGCGTGGGTCTGGTCGAACGGGAACGTCTTGTCGATGAGGGGGCGGAGGTGGCCGGCGTCGTAGAGGGAGGCCAGCTCGCGCAGTTGCCCGCCGTTGGCCTGCATGAACAGGAACGAGTAGCTCACGCCTAGCTTTCGCGCCTGCTTGCGGACCTTGCGGCTCAGCAGCCCCATCACGACGCCCGTGAACTTCGGCGTCCCGAGCTGCTTGGCGAACCCGGGGTCCGGCGGCCCGGCCACGCCGATCGCATGTCCGCCCGGCCTGAGGACGGTGAGGGACCGCTCGAGGTTGTCGCCCCCTCGCGAGTCCAACACGACGTCGTAGCCGGAGAGGACCTCGGAGAAGTCCTCCTTCGTGTAGTCCACGACGACGTCCGCGCCGAGGCTGCGCACCAGCTCCGCGTTCTCGCCGCGCGCGGTCGTCGCCACCGTGGCGCCGAGGTGCTTGGCGAGCTGGATGACGGTCGACCCCAGGCCGCCGGAGCCGGCGTGGACGAGGACCTTCTGGTGGGGCTGCGCGTGGGCGCGGTCGACGAGGGCCTGCCAGGCGGCCAGCGACACCAGCGGCACCGCGGCCGCCTCGTGCAGGGTGAGTGCGGCTGGCTTCGGGGCGATGTCGTCCTGGTCGATCGCGATGTACTCCGCGAAGGTCCCGATCCGCAGGTCGCGGGGGCGAGCGTAGACCTTGTCGCCTACCTGGAAGTGGCGTACGGCCGAGCCGACCCTGGTCACCACGCCGGCGACGTCGTGGCCGAGCACGAACGGGGTCCGGTGCTTCAGGAGCCGCTTGAACTGGCCGTTGCGGACCATCGTGTCCAGCGGGTTGATGCCGGCGGCGCTCACCTTGACCAGCACGTCACCGTCCCCGACCTCGGGCGCGGGTACGTCAGCGGCGCGCAGGCCGTCCTTGCCGTAGTGCTCGACGACGAATGCCTTCACGACCGGTCTCCGCGGAGGAACTCGAGGGTCCGCTTGACGAAGTCCTCGTGGAACTGGAACACCCCGCCGTGCCCGGCGTCGGGATAGATGACCAACTGGCTGTTCGGGAGTCGGCGGTCGAGGTCGACGGTGTTCTTGGTGGGCACCATCTTGTCGCTCTCACCGTTCATGACGAGCACCGGCTGGCCGATGCTCGCGAGGTCCGCGGGCGTCTGCTGACCCCATCGGCGGATGGCCTTGAGCTGGGCGCGGAACGAGCCGACGGAGATGGCCTTATCGCGATCGTTGGTACGTTCCTCGAGCCGTGCCAGGAACTCCTTCGAGGCTGCGCTTCCGTTCGGAGTCCTGGTGAAGAAGAGGAACGCCTTGGGGTCCCTGCGGGTGAGCAGTCCTCGCGCGGTGTCGAGGTAGGAGATGCGGGTCACCTTGTCGATGCCATCGCCCCCCGCAGGACCGGTTCCGGCGAGGATCATCTTGCGCACGAGTCGCGGCTCCTGCTGCGCGATCACCTGCGCGATCATGCCGCCCATCGAGAACCCGAACAGGTCGACCTGATCGAAGCCGAGCGCACGGATGAAGGTCACGGCGTCGCTTGCCATCTCCTCGATCGTCGTCGGCGTGGAGCCACTGGAGGCGCCGACGCCTCGATTGTCGAAGGTGATGACCCGATGCCTGGCGGCGATGCCGTCCACGACTCGGGGGTCCCAGTTGTCCAGGACCGCGGCCAGATGGGGCAGGAAGACCACCGGCACCCCTGTGCGCGGGCCGAGCTGACGGTAGGCGAACTCCGCGCCGCCGGCCCGGATGGTCTGTGTCGGCGCGTTCGTCCACGTCGTGTTCACAGCTGCACGCGTGGGTGCCTGGACCGTCGTCATGGCTGTCGTTCCTTGTGAGTTACGGGATTGCATTACGATCATAATACTATAGTACGGACATAATGCAATGGGGATCGACACGATCGAGACCAATTCGACGAGAAAGGTCGCTATGCGCTACGGCAAAGACCAAAAGCAGGCCACTAGACAACGCATCGTCGAAGCCGCCGGGCGGCGCTTCAAGCAAGACGGCATCGACGGCGCCGGCGTGGCGGCCGTGATGTCCGACGCCGGGCTGACCAACGGCGCCTTCTACGCCCACTTCACGTCCAAGGAGGATCTCGTCGCGAACGTCCTCGCCGACCAGCTGCGCGCCCAACGCCAAAGCCTTGACGCCGAGGCCCCGGATCGGGCGGGACTCGAGGCGTTCGTCCGCGCCTACCTGTCTCCCCAACACCGCGACCAGTGCGCCGACGGCTGCCCGTCGGCTGCGCTGCTCGACGAGATCGCCCGACGCCCCGCCGCCACCAGACAGGTCTTCACCGACGAACTGATGGGCGTGATCGACGACATCGCGTCGCGCCTGGACCCGACAGACGTCGATGCTGCTCGGACCGATGGGCTCACGGTCTTCGGGCTGATGGTCGGCACCCTGCAGCTCGCCAGGGCGCTGACAGACCGCGACCTGTCCGATCTGCTCCTTGCCCGGGCCGTGGAGACGGCCCTGAAGTTGCTCGATGAACGGGCATGAACGCGTCGCAGTTGGGGGCGTGCCCGTGCCTTTTGACCCGCACGAGCGCTGCCATTCCACCTGCGCGCGACACAGCGAGATCGTCCGGAATGCCGAACTCACGGCCCACGCGAAGCCACTGACGTAGCGGCTCAGCGGCCCCACCGAGAACCTCACGGCTCCAACAACGAGCCCTGACCGGCCGCGGTACTCGGTCACGAGGCGGGAACGAACGTCTCGATGGTCGAACCCGGACTCTCGAGATGGACGAGCAGCGAAAGCCCCACCAAGACTGCTGCTCACTGTCGAAACCGGGCATTTCGTCGGTGGCAGGGCCCGGTGGCGCACGCTCCCGAGGACGGCAATGCAATAGTCGGTGTGCGTGCTGTCTCGCGAGGGGCGCCCGGCGGGTCAGGGGGAAATCGTTCGAGCGTTGCGAGACACTTCGGGGGAAGTTCGGGGGAAGCCCGATTTCAAAGAGGCTGTTTTGCAGGGAGAAGTGGTGAGTCGAACCGGCGGACACCTGCAGCTCGTCCGGAACGACAGTCCGGCCGGCGTCGATTGAGACGCCTGGTTGCCTCGCGGAGCGAACGTGGGCACGAGAGCGTTCAAGTCGAGTGCGTCCGGATCGCTTCAGCCAGCTCGGTCGATGCCACCTGGGTCTTGGCGGAGGCCGGTGAAGTAGACGGCGGACATGCCGGCGATCGCGCCCGGGATCGCCTCGAGCGCGTTGATCAGGTTGGTGTCGTTCTGGCCCGGGACCGTGAGGCCGTGAATGAGGAGCCCGAGCAGGAGCGCGCCGGTCACGGCGCCCACGAAGGCGCCCACGATCCCCGACCAGAAGTGGTCCGGGACGAAGATCGCGAAGTGCCACAGGGCGATGCCCATCATGACCCACACGAGCGCGGCCATCAGCGCGGCCTCCGAGCGCGGCGGACCAGCGGGGTCATCAGCGCGGTCTCCCGTGCCGGCGGTTGCGCGGCTTCTTCCGCTTGTCGCCCGAGTCGCCGCCCTGCTGCCGCGAATCGCCGCCGTCGCGGGCGGCCCGCGAGCGGGCACGGCGCCCGCCGCGCGGGCGGCTTCCCGCGGCGGCGGGCTGGCGCTCCTGCGCCTCCTCCACCCCGAGGTCCTGCACCATCTCGTCGAACTCGTGCCGCGACACGCCGCGCGAGGGGTCGGCGGGCGAGGTCAGCCGGTCGCGCCGGCGCTTGCGCTCGGCCGGGGCGACGTCGACCGGGGCGCCCGCCATCGCCACCGCGTACGCGGGCACCTTTCCGAACTCGGCCCGGATGCGCGCCTCGCGCGCCTGGTAGACGGGCTCGCGCTCCTTCCAGTGCGTGAGCACGGGGCCGGCGATGAACACCGACGAGTAGGTGCCGGAGATGGTCCCGACCAGCAGCGCGAACGCGAAGTCCTGCAGCGCCTCGCCGCCGAACAACATCAGCGCCAGGACCGGCAGCGTCGCGCAGAAGCTCGTCGCCAGCGAGCGCACGATCACCTCGGACATCGAGCGGTTGTAGATCTGCGAGAAGGCGGCGTTCGGCATCCGCGGGATGTTCTCCCGCACCCGGTCGAACACGACGATCGTGTCGTACAGGGAGAAGCCCAAGATGGTGAGCAGGGCCGCCACCGTCGAGGCCGTCACCTCCCTGCCGGTGAGCGCGTACACGCCGCTGGTGATCAACAGGTCGTGCGAGAGCGCGATCAGCACCGGCACCGCGAACTTCCACTGGAAGCGAAGCGTGATGTACAGCGAGATGATGATCAGCGAGGCGACGATCGCCCGGATCGCGTTTTCGGCCACCGTCTGGCCGAAGCTGGCACCGATCGACTGCGAGCTCGGGTCGTCGGCGAACCCGAACCGATCGCGCAGCGCGTCCTCGACGCGGTCGAGCTCGTTCTGGTCGAGCTGCTCCGCGTTGATCTGGACGACGCTGCGGCCCAGCTCGCGGTTGTCGACGGTCTGGATCTCCGCCTCGCCGAGCCCCAGTGGCGCCATCGCATCGCGCACCTGCTCGACGGTGGCCGCGCGCTCCAGCGGCGCGATGATCCGCGTGCCGCCCTCGAAGTCGATCCCGAAGTTCAAGCCCTGGATCGCGATCGCCAGCGCGCAGATCAGCAGGATCACGCCCGACATCGAGAAGAACCACCGCGACCCGCCGATGAAGTCGAACCGGATCGGGTCGCTGTCGCGGGCGCCGAGCGCCGCACGCGAGCGCAGCAGGCGCGTGCCGCGCAGCGCGTACAGGATCGCCTGCGTGGCGAGCACGGCGGTGAACAGCGACACGATCACGCCGACGCCGAGCGTGAGCGCGAAGCCGCGCACCCCGGAGGTCGCGAACACGAACAGGATGAACGCGACCAGGATCGTGACGATGTTCGCGTCGAGGATCGCGGTCAGGCCCTTCTTGTAGCCGGCCGAGATCGCCGCCCCGACGCTGCGGCCCGCGCGTATCTCCTCCTTCACGCGCTCGAAGATCACGATGTTGGCGTCGGCCGCGACCCCGAGCGTGAGGATCATGCCGGCGATGCCCGGCAGGGTGAGCACGATCGGGATCAGCTCGACGATCGCGTACAGGTAGAGCCCGTACGATGCCCATCGCCACCGTCGCGATGACGCCGAGCACGCGGTAGAAGACGACCAGGAAGAGGGCGACGATGGCGAAGCCCGCGAGGCCGGCCAGGAGGCCCTGGTCGAGCGCCTGCTGGCCGAGTGAGGCCGACACCTGCGAGCGCGACACCAGCGTCAGGCGCACCGGGAGCGCGCCGATCTCGAGGATCTTCGCCAGCTCCTGCGCCGTGACGATCGTGAACGAACCGGTGATCTCGGCGCCCGTCCTACCGTCGATCCCGTCCGGGTACTCGACATAGTCGATCGACGGCGCCGAGATCAGCTCGTCGTCGAGCACGATCGCAAAATGCTGCGGGTCCGCCGCCCCCAACGCGCTGTCGCGCCCGCGCTGGGCGATCTCGCGCGTGATCCGCTGGAACGCCTCGCGCCCGCGGTCGTTGAACTCGAACCTGACGTTCGGCTCGTTGCCGAACTGCTGGTCGAAGTTCTGCTCCGGGTTGCGGATGTCGGTGCCCGACAGCGCCGGGTCGTCCTGGATCACCCAGAAGTGGTCGGGATCCGGGGCGTCGGCGCTCGGCTTCTGGTCGCGCACCACGAGGATGCCCTCGGGGACCTCGAGCACCTGGGCGCGCTCGCGCTCGGCGTCGTCAAGGTCCTCCAGCGCGGCCTCGCGGCTGTCAGACGGCTGGCCGTTGTTCAGCGGCCGCTTCGAGACCTCGTCGAAGGCGTAGAAGCGCGGACGGTCGGCGGCGTTGTTGTTGCCGTCGCGCTGCGGATCGCACCGGGACGCCTGCCCCACCGCCTGGAAGAACCCCGTGATCGCCTGCCTGGCGTTGGCGTTCTCGTTCGGGTCGATCCGGCAGTTCTCGTCCAGGATGTTGGCTTCCCAGTCATAGAAGAACAGCTGCGCGGTCGACCCCACCTGCTGGGCCGCGCGCTCGGCGGTCTCCACGCCGGGCAGGTTCACCTCGATCTGACGCTCGCCCGACTGCAGCAGCTCCGGCTCGGACACGCCGAGCGCGTCCACACGCTCGCGCATGATGTCCAGCGACCGCTGCAGCGCCTCCGGCGTGACGGTCGGCTGCTGAGCGGTCCCCTCCGCCTCGTAGACCAGCTGCACGCCGCCCTGGAGATCGAGCCCGAGCTTCGTGTCGCGCTGGTTGAGCACAACCAGCGAGGCGGCGATCAGCCCCAGGACGAGGAGCAGGACGAAGACTGAGCGGCGGCGCTCGGTCATGCGGCTGGCCGGTGAATGGCCGGCGCGAGGCGCGGCAACAGGCCGTTGTGGATACGGGCGGTGTCTCTCGAGCCGTTCCAGGCGGCGAGCTCGAGCAGCTCATCTCTACTGAGGCGGGCGCTGGAGCGCACGCACGTGTGGCCCGCCCGTAGCCAGGTGACGATCGTCTGCGGTCCGCGCCGAAGGTGGCGCAGCTCGGTCCCGTCGCGAGGCGTGCGCCGTCGCGTGTCGAGGCGCCATGCGATCTGTCCCTCCGTCTGGACCATGCTCGCCCATGAAGACTCCGAACAGCCCGATCATTTCCCGTCGGTCGACTGGCGGTGGGCTTCCGCGCCGAGCGGTCGGGAACAAGACAGCGGTGGGTGGCGTCGGTCAAGATCCAACCGGGAAGGATCCGCCCGCAGCGGAGTCGTGGTTGGGCGTGGCAGGCTAAGAACGACCCGGGGGCTCGACGTGAAACGGCTCAACTCGACATGACACGGCTCAACTTCGTCCGCGCGGCTGCTGCCGCGGTGCTGTGCGGGGCCGCGCTGCTCGCGCCGCAGGCAGCGTCGGCGACTGTCGAGTCACCGATCGTGGACGGCGGACTACCTGCCGACATCGGGGGCGGCGGCGGCAATGCCCAGCCGGCCCCGGGAGGCGACGACACGATCACCGGAACCCAGGTCGCCGACGTGATCACCGCCGGCCTGCCCGTGGCGAAGGTCATCAGCGCGCGGCGGCTCGCCGCGTCGCAGCGTCTGCCAGCACACGTGGACCGGCTCAACCGGGCGGCGTGGGCGCTGTGCGGATCGTCCCACGACGCCGAGGACCTGGTGCAAGAGACCTTCGCGAGGGTGCTGGCCCGCCCGCGGCGGCTGCGTAGCGACCACGAGCTGCCGTACCTGCTCAAAGCGCTGCGCAACACGTACCTGACCACCCTGCGCACCCAAGGGCGGCGGCCGAACACCGTCGAGTTGCCGGCCGACGAGAGCGAGGCCATGCGCTCAGCGCTCGGCGACCCGGAGGTGGCGCTCGAGCAGCGGGAGCTGCTCGCGACGATCGCCGCGCTGCCCGACGACTTCCGCCAAGCGGTGATCGCCGTCGACCTGGTGGGCCTCTCCTACCGCGAGGCGGGACGGCTTCTCGGCGTCCGCGAAGCGACCATCACCACCCGCCTCTACCGCGCTCGCCAGCGCATCGCACGCACCCTCTCGACCCCACCCACCCCCGCTCACGACAGCAGGCCTTCGCCCTTTGTCGAGGCCACGAGGCACACGGACGGGTCGACGTGAGCGCCGGGGTTGTGGTGTCTCGCGAGCGTGGCTCGGTGGGTTAGGGGGAAATCGTCCGAGCGTTGCGAGACACCTCGGCGGAAGTTCGGGGGGGAAGGTCTGATTTGAAAGTGGGTGTTTTGCAGGGAGAAGTGGTGAGTGGAACCTGTCCACCACCACTTTTCGGAGCGTTGGCTCGGTGCGACCGCGCGCGTCAGGGGCGTCGGGCAACAGCTCGCGTGGCTCGCGGAGCAGATCCGGGGGATACTCTCCCGATCCGAGGTAACCGGCTCGATGAGATCATCGCGATGCGCCGCTTTCGCGGCGTCTGGGCGCAGCTGCGCGCAGCCATGCACGACGCGGCGGCGCCCTCCTGGTGGCACAGACGTCGGGTGCGAGCGGAGCGCGAGGCCGAGCGGGTCTTCGAGATGTCGCCGGCTCTGCTCGCCGTCGCGGGCTTGACGGTTACCTGAGGCGGTTCAACCCGGCGTTTGAAATATTCGGCTACTCGCGCGACGAGCTGCTGTCGCGGCCGTGGGTCGACTTCGCCCACCCGGACGATCGTGAGCGGATGCTGCAAGCGACCGCGTCGCTCGTGCGCGGTGCCGATGTCGTCGAGTTGGAGAACCGGGTCATCTGCCGCGACGGCTCGCTGCGCTGGGTGGAGTGGAGCACGCGCGTCGTGCCGGAGGAAAGCCTCTTCTATGCCGCGGGCCGCGACGTGACCGAGAGCCGCCACGCCGCGGAGGAGCAGGCCGCCCTGCGGCGCGTGGCCACGCTGGTCGCTCGCGAGACCGCACCCGACGCGGTGCTCGCCGCCGTGGCGCGGGAAGTCGGCGAGGTGCTCGGCGTCGACGCCACGCACCTGGGTCGCTACGACGGCGACGGCACCGTCGTCAGCGTCGCGCAGTGGGGCCGCCACCCGGGCATCAAGACCGGAGACTCGCTTTCCGCTCGAGGGCGACAGCGTCTCCGCGCGGGTGCTGCGGACCGCGCGACCGGCACGCATGGACGACTACGAGGACACCCCCGGTGTCATCGCGGCCACGATCCGGCAGCTCGGCATCCGCTTCTCCGTCGGCGTCCCGATCTCCGTCGAAGGGCGGACGTGGGGCGTGATGACCGCCACGTCGAAGGACGTTCCGTTCCCTGCCAGGACCGAGTCGCGGATCGGCCAGTTCAGCGAGTTGATGGCCACGGCGATCGCGAACGCGCAGGCGCGAGCCGAGGTGGCCCGTCTGGCCGATGAGCAGGCGGCGCTGCGGCGCGTGGCGACGCTGGTCGCCGAGGGCGCCCCGCCTAGCGCCGTCTTCGACGCTGTGACGCGGGAGGTGTCCGACCTCCTGGATGCCTCGGCCGTGTCGCTGGCCCGGTACCACGACGACGCGCTGACCGTCGTCGCCACGAGCGGGCGGGCATCCTACGTGCGGGTCGGCGACCGCTTCCCGCTGGGAGGCACGAACGTCACGTCGACCGTCATGCGCACCGGACGAAGCGCGCGCCTCGATGACTTCGCAGAGGCGAGCGGTACGATCGGCGACGTCGCGCGCCGGGCCGGCGTCCGGTCGGTGGTCGCGGTCCCCGTCGTCGTGAACGGCCGCACGTGGGGCGTGCTGGCCGCGATCTGGGCGGAACACGCGCTGACGCTCCACGACACCGAGGAGCGGATGGCCAGCTTCGCCCAGCTGCTCGACACCGCGATCGCGAACGCCGACAGCCGTGACGAGCTCACGGCGTCGCGCGCCCGCGTGCTCACCGCGGGCGACCACGCGCGGCGGCGCGTCGTGCGGGATCTGCACGACGGCGCGCAGCAGCGGCTGGTGCACACGATCATCACCGTCAAGCTCGCGCAGCGGGCGCTCCGCGAGGACCGCAGCGATACGGAGGGACTCCTCGCGGAGGCGCTTGCCACTGCGGAGCGCGCCACGGCCGAGGTGCGCGAGCTGGCACACGGCATCCTGCCGGCGGCGCTCACCCAGGGCGGGCTGCGCGCCGGTGTCGGCGCGTTCGTCTCCAGGCTGGATCTCCCGGTCGATGTCGACGTCTTGAGCGAGCGGCTGCACCCGGATCTCGAGGCGAGCGCGTACTTCATCGCCGCCGAGGCGCTCACGAACGTCGTGAAGCACGCCCGCGCGACGCGGGCGGCGGTGAAGGCTGCGATCGATGACGGCGCCCTCGCCCTCGAGGTCCGCGACGACGGAGTAGGAGGGGCGGATCCCGAGGGCCACGGCCTCGTGGGCATCGCCGACCGGGTCGACGCGCTCGCCGGTTCGCTGCGCATCGAAAGCCCGGAGGGCGGCGGGACGGTGCTCGCCACCCACCTGCCGCTGTCGGCTTGGTGGCCCCACGAGTCCGAAGGTCGCTAGCGCGGATCATCGATCTTGAGCTTGTCTCCGGTGATCAGCGAGCAGCGGTGCGTGGCGTCCCGCGCCAGGAAGCAGAAGCGGCGTGACGCCGATAGCCGTCCGGCGGACACCTGCAGCTCGCCGGAACGACAGTCCGGCCGGCGGCGATTGAGGATCAGGCATAACTCTCGGACACGAGGTTCATCCGGCCTCGGAGGGAGTGGCCGGATGAATCTCCGCAGAGCGAACAGAGGAAGGAATCGCCCACTGTGAACGACGAACCGTCGCCGGTCAGCGCCGCGGACTACATCGAGCTTTTCCGGCTCGTGAACGAGATTGCCTGGAGGATCGACCACGGCCGGGCCGGCACGGTCTGGCAGTTGTTCGCCCCGACCGGGACGTTGGATTCCAGCGGGGATCCACTGGTCGGGCAGGACGAGATCCGGCGCTGGGGCGAAGAACGATCGCAGAGCTCCGCCAAGACGCGACACATCTGCTCCGGGATGAGGTTCGACTACGACGGGCCCGACAAGGCGGTCGGCTCGACGCTGCTCACCGTCTTCATCGGGGAGGAGCCGAAGGTGAGCGCAGCGATCCCAAGCGTGGTCGGCGAGGATCACGACGAGTTCGTCCGGACGCCAGAGGGTTGGCGGTTCGCGTCCCGTCGATTCGAGGTGTTGTTCAGCGGCTAGATGTCCTGGCTCTCGCTGGTGAACGACCATGACAGGCGCGGCCCACGACACCAGGAGACCCGAAGAAATGACGCTCAAGCGGATGGACAACGTGCTCATCGTCGTCGAGGACCTCGAGGCCGCCAAGGCGTTCTTCGCCGAGCTCGGGATGGAGCTGGAAGGCCAGACGCTGCTCGAGGGGCCGTGGGTGGACAGCACCGTCGGGCTCGACGGCGTCCGTGCCGACATCGCCATGATGCGGACCCCGGACGGCCACGGCCGGGTCGAGCTGACGAGGTTCCACACGCCGCCGGCGGTCAGGGCCGAGCCGGAGAGCGCGCCGGCGAACGCGCTGGGCATACGCCGCATCATGTTCGCTGTCGACGACGTCGACGACGTCGTCGCCCGCCTGCGCACCCACGGTGCCGAGCTCGTCGGCGAGATCGCGCAGTACGAGGACAGCTACCGGCTCTGCTTCGTGCGTGGCCCCGAGGGCTTCATCGTCGGACTGGCCGAGCAGCTCAGTTGAACCCGCTCGTTCCGATGGATCTCCGCCCCGACTCACCGCCCGCACCGTCCGCGATCGTCACGATCGGCGTCTACGGATTCACGGGCGCGACGTTCCTCGAGCGCCTGCGCGGTGCCGGCGTCCGCCTCGTCCTGGACGTGCGCCAGCGCCGCGGCGTCCGTGGATCGCAGTACGCGTGGGCCAACTCCGTGCGCCTCCAGGACGCCCTCGCCATCGCCTCGCTCGCCTACCGCCATCACCCCGAGCTCGCCCCGACGACCGAGCTGCGCCAGCTCCAGTACGCCGAGGACGCCCGCCTCGGCGTTGGCAAGCGGACCCGCGTAGCGCTCGCGCCCGAGTACGTCCGCCGCTACACCACCGAGATCCTCGACCGTGCCGACCTCACTGCCCTCATCACGACGCTGCCGTCCGACGGCCCCGCCGCGCTCCTCTGCGTCGAGCGTGACCCCGAGGCGTGCCACCGCTCCCTGATCGCCGCTCGCCTGGCCGACCGCCACGGTTTCACGATCGAGCACCTCCGCCCCTGAGCACGGCCGCGGATATAGGCCCTCGAACCGAATCCCGCTCATGCCGTTCGCAATGCCGCGGTAGGCGACATCCGAGACGCCCGAACGGCCGGCATCAGGCCGGCGATCGCGCCGATCAGGATGGCCGAGGCGATGCCGCCCGACCAAGCCTCGACGGGGATCACGACGGCCCAGCTCTTCGAGCTGGCGTACACGGCCGTTGCCGCGGCCCCGGCCAGCACGCCGACGACGCCGCCGATGACGGCGAGGAGGATCGACTCAGCGAGGAACTGCGCCCGGATCTGTCCCTTCGTCGCACCAAGGGCGCGACGGAGGCCGATCTCCGAGCGGCGTTCCAGAACCGATATGACCATGATGTTGGCGACGCCGACGGCACCCACGATCAGCGCCACCACCCCGAGCCCGAGAAAGAGGCTGTCGAACGCCCCCGCCGCAGCGGCCCGGGCGGTGAGCGCGTCGGACGGCTGGCTCACGTTCACCTCGTTCGGCGCCTCGGGGTTGGCGGTCTGCGCCAGCAGCGACTGCACCGCCGCCACATGATCGGTGGCGGCGCGCACGTAGATCGAGCTCGGCGGGCCGGCCTTCTCCTCGCCGCGGACCATGCTCACGTAGCCCAGGAACCTCTGGGCGGCCGGATAGCCGATCAAGGCGCTGTTGTCGATGTCGGGCTCAAGCGGCGAGGGATTCAGGATGCCTGCGACGTTGAACCACTGGTCCCCCAGCCAGATCCGCTGATCGGGGTGGACCCGGTCGATGCCCAGCCGTTCCGCGGCGGCCGAACCGAGCACCGCGACCGGCACGCGGGCAGTGCCCTCGTTGAGCCAGCTGCCGCGTGCGACGCCGGTGCCCAGCACGGACGGCAGGTTCAGGCTGGTGGCCCGCACCTCGAGGCCACCGTTGCTGGCCTCCGGGATCATCGAGTTCCGGTAGACCTTCTCTTCCTTCATCAGTCCGGTGTGTGCCAACAGCTGGACGTCGTCCAGGTGTGTGATCCGCGCCGGCGCTTCGAGGGGCAGCTGCGCCTCGCCCCCGGTGAGGCTCGTTCCGGCCTCGACGGTCAGCATGTTCGTGCCGAGCCGGTCGATCTCCGCGAGCAGCCCGGCCTGCGAGGAGGAGGACAACCCGAGGACCGCCACGATCGCTGCCGTTCCGATCGCGATCCCGAGCGCGGACAGCGCGGCGCGCAGCGGCCGGGCGCGCAGCCCGACACTCGCCACCCGCAGCCAGTCCTTCAGCCCCAATCGTCCCGCGTTGGCACTCATGCGCCGCGATCGCGGCCGTTATCGGAGACCACCTCACCGTCCAGCACCCGAATCTGGCGAGGCAGCTGATCGGCGAGGCCCGCGTCGTGCGTGATCATGATGATGGTGGCGCCGGCGGCGTTGAGCTCGCGGATGAGCTCCACGATCGATGCGCCGGTGGCGCTGTCGAGGTTCCCTGTCGGTTCGTCGGCGAGAACGATCGCCGGACGCCCGACGAGGGCCCGGGCGACCGCAACCCGCTGCCGCTCCCCTCCAGAGATCTTGGTGGGCTTGAATCTCGCGCGTTCGGAGAGGCCGACCCGTTCGAGCGCCTCATCCGCGCGCTTGTACCGCTCCGCGGCCGGGACGCCGGCGTAGAGCAACCCGTCGGCGACGTTCTCCCGCACCGTGGCATGCTCGGCCAGGAAGAACTGCTGGAAGACGAACCCGATCTCCCGAGCCCGCAGCCGCGACAGCTCGCGGTCGCTCAGGCCCGCCGCGTCGACCCCACCGATCCGGACAACGCCACTGCTGGGCCGCTCCAGCGTCCCGATGACGTGCAGGAGCGTGGACTTGCCCGACCCGGAGGGCCCGACGATCGCCACCAGCTCGCCTCGCCGGACGGAAAAGGACACCCCGCGGAGGGCGGGCACCGGCGGCTGCTCACCGTAGACCTTGGTCACCCCATCCAGTTCCAGAACTGATTCGCCACTCATAACGACGGCACCACCACTTGATCGCCCTCGCCAAGATCGCCCTCGACCTGGACTCGTCCCTCTGCGGTGTCGAACAGGCCCAGCGTCACCGCGACCAGCTCGCGTCGCCCGCCGTCGCGCACGACCTCGACCGCGAACCCGCCGCCGGACTTCCCGACGAGCGCGGTGACCGGGACGCTCAGGGCGCTCTTCACTCCCGTGGTCGTGATGTCCACCTGGACCGGGGCCCTGTCGAGCCCGCGCGCCTTCTTCGGGTTGTCGAGGCTGATGTAGGCCGGGATCGTCGCGTCCCCGACGTCGTCGTTCTGCCCGGCGGTCCGGGCGACGCTCCCGAGCCGGTCCACCTTGCCCTTCACCGAGCGGTTGCCGGGCAGGGTGATCTGTGCACGGTCGCCCTTCTTCACCTCACCCTGCTGCGACGCCTCGAGGTTCACCTGCACCTCGAGCGTGTCGGATGTGGCCTGCGCGACCTGCGCACCGCGGCCGGGCGGATCCACCGAGCTCGCCGGTCACCTTGGCGATCCGGACCGACATGGGCAGGAAGACCGCGTCATCGACATCGAGCGCTCCGGTCGCGTCGACGCCCTTGTCGTCCTGGAGCTTCTCGAGGGCCTGCTCCGTCCGCCAGGTGAAGTGGATGTCGTCGGGATCGACACCGGCCTCGGCGTCGTAGCCGAGCTCGTGCAGGTTCCGGTTGAGCTGACGGACGTCGTTGCCCTTATGCGCCGATGTGCAGGTCGCGGTAGGCCGGGACCGCGCCGCACAGCAGCAGCACCGGGTCGTCGTCCACCCGATAGAGCACGTCGCCGCAGTCGACCTTGTCGCCGTCGTCGGGCAGCTTGGTGTACGTCCCGCCGGCCTGGTTGATCGCGGAGTACGGCGAGCCGTCCGATCGCGCCCGATGGGTCAGGGTCCCATCCTGGGAGACCATGTCCGAGAGCTTTCCCTTTTCGCACCTTCACGGTGTCCGCCGGCGGCTCCTGTGCGGCCGAGGTCGCCCCCTTCCCACCGGACAAGGCGACCACCCCGCTGGTGGCGATCACTGCAACCAGGACGGCCGCTCCCGCCGGCACCCGAGTCTTCCGCGTCACTGGCCCCGCAGCCCCAGCTCGCCTGAGTAGATGGCGGTGCACTTATCCGCCGCGGCGTCGAACCCCGGAATGCTCCGAGCGCTGGGTTCCCCGGGCATCCTGGTGGTGTCGATGAGGGGCCCATTCTGGGTGGGGTCCGGAAAGTTCTCCACGCCGTTGTCGCGCATGCACTGGGCGAACTCGAGCCGCACCTCCTGCTCCTCGGCACTCACTTCGGTGCCCGTGAACCCCGGTGGCTGCAGGTCCTTGCACGCGCTGATGGCCGTCTTCCAGGCCGCGGTGCTCGTGTCGAGCGACGAGCCATTCACCACCCCATCGATTGTCAACCCGCCCGACGCGTCCGGGTCCGGGAACTCGCTGACGCCGTTGTCGCGCATGCACTCGGCGAACTTCACCGCCTCCGTCTGATTGGCGGCGGTCGTTGCCGGTGCCGGTGCCGGTGCCGTCAGAGTCGTTCGAACAGCCCGCCCCGATCAGCGCGACCATGGCAAGGGCGGCCAGCGGCCGTAGCTTTCTGGTCATGCTTCCTTTCGCGGTCATTGCATCCGTGGATCGTGCGTAGCGTCGGCGTACATGGCGGGGCACCCGTGACCGATGGCTTCGGGGCGCAGTTCGAAGTGCCAGGGCTCGTTGCCGTAGATCTGGCATAGCCCGTACTCGGCGGCGTGCTCGAACAGCCACGCCGCGGCATCGTCGGGCCCGATGTCGACCGCGTCGCCCGACACGTGAGCAGACGTGTCCGGGGTGGCCACCCATCGGGCGGCTTCCTGTTCTGAGCCGTACTTCGAAACCGCCTGTCGGAGGAGTTGCTCCTGGTACTGCGGAGAACGCCAGCCACTATCGACGACGAACTCGACCCCGTCGTCCGCGGCATCAGTCGCGGCTTGGCGCAGGGCGCCGAGCAGATCGGGGTCGAGGTTGGCCACACCCGGAATCTCGTCGTCGAAGACCGTCGTGCCGTCGGGGACGGCACCGTCGGCTTCGCCAAGCGCAACGCGGTCCTCGCTGGGAAGACCACGGTCCCCACCGGGAGGACCGAGGTCCTCACTACGAGGACCTCGTCGCTCGCCGTGAAGCGCGTCGATGGGTGACGCGGCCGTCGAGGACGAGGACGTCAGCGACTGGTGGCCGAGGGCTGCGGCGATCGCCGCGATGACGACGAGCAGGCCGCCGACACGAGTCCTGCGACTCCGACGGGTCGTTGTTCGTGCTGGTTCGCTGTGGGTCACGCACTCCAGTCAAGGCAGCGTGGTGTTGCCAGCACGTATGTGGTTTTCGATACGCCGACGATATGCGCCGGCCCTAGCATCGGAGCATGCGCGTGTTGCTCGTCGAGGACGAGCCCTATATGGCGGAAGCCATCCGCGATGGCCTACGCCTGGAAGCGATAGCGGCGGACATCGCAGGCGACGGCGACGCCGCTCTGGAGCTGCTGAGCGTCAACGCCTACGACATCGCCGTCCTCGACCGCGACATCCCCGGACCTACCGGCGACGAGATCGCCGAACGCATCGTCGCCTCCGACAGCGGCATGCCGATCCTGATGCTCACCGCTGCCGACCGTCTCGACGACAAGACCACCGGGTTCGGACTCGGCGCCGACGACTACCTCACCAAGCCCTTCGAGCTCCAAGAGCTCGTCCTCCGTCTCCGAGCGCTCGATCGCAGGCGCGCGCACAACAGGCCACCGGTGCGAGAGATCGCAGGCCTGCGGCTGGATCCGTTCCGCCGCGAGGTCTACCGCGACGGCCGCTACGTCCCGCTCACGCGGAAGCAGTTCGCCGTGCTCGAAGTGCTCGTCGCCGCCGAAGGCGGTGTCGTCAGCGCCGAAGAGCTGCTGGAACGGGCGTGGGATCAGAACGCGGACCCGTTCACCAACGCCGTGCGCATCACGGTCTCGGCACTCCGCAAACGGCTCGGCGAACCCGGGATCATCGCCACCGTGGCCGGCGCCGGCTACCGCATCGACACGCAACCAGACACCGGTGACAGGGGAGGAGACCGTGGATAGAGCCCCTGGCTTGAGCGTTCGCCTCAAACTCACCCTCAGCTACGCCGGCTTCCTCATGCTCGCAGGCGCCGTGCTGCTCGCCGCCGTGTGGGTGTCCCTCCTGCGATACATACCCGACGGTGTGACCTACGGCCTCCCGTGGTTCCCACCCAACCGCTCCGACCCCCTGAACGGCTTCGGCCTGCCACTGGCCATTTCGCTGGCGTTCCTGCTGGTGTTCGGCCTCGTGGGGGGGTGGCTTCTCGCCGGCCGGATGCTCTCCCCCCTGGCCCGCATCACCGACGCCGCACGCACGGCTGCGACCGGATCGCTCGCCCACCGAATCCGGCTGCCGGGCCGCAGCGATGAGTTCCGCGAGCTCGCCGACGCCTTCGACGCCATGCTCGCTCAGCTCGAGGCACACGTCGCCGAACAGCAGAGATTCGCAGCCAACGCCTCCCACGAACTGCGCACCCCGCTGGCGATCACGCAGACCCTGCTCGACGTCGCCCGCAACGATCCGAACCGCGGCAACGACGAACTCGTCGACCGCCTCCACTTCGTCAACACCCGAGCAATCGACCTCACCGAAGCATTGCTCCTGCTCAGCCGCGCCGACCAGCGGACCTTCGCCCGAGAGCACGTCGACCTGTCCCTCATAGCCGAAGAAGCCATCGAAACGCTCCTCCCCTTCGCAGAAGAACGCGGCGTCACCATCGAGATCTCCGGCGATGCGACCCCCAGCATCGGCTCACCCGCCCTCCTGCTGCAGATGGCCACGAACCTCGTGCACAACGCGATCGTCCACAACCTGCCTGAACAGGGCGCCGTGTGGGTCACGACCAGCGTTCACCCCGAGAGCGTGGTGCTCACTGTCGAGAACACCGGCGAGAAGCTCACCCCACAATTGATGTCCACGCTTGTCGAGCCGTTTCAGCGTGGCGCCGAACGCATACGCACCGACCACGCAGGCGTCGGCCTCGGCCTGGCAATCGTCAACAGCATCACCCATGCACACGACGGAACCGTCACCCTCACCCCCCGGGCCGCTGGGGGGCTCCGCGTTGCGGTGGAGCTACCCGCCGCGCCACCGCACACTGGCGGATGACGGCAGCGATCCTCGAGGTCGGCGATCGTGACCGACCGCGCGCCAGGGTGCGCGCATCACCTGGCTCCACCGGCGCGCACCATTGTCACGCGGCGGGCGGCGCGGTGGCATGGAGACGATGGCCACAGCCACCGTGGGAGACCCGGATGTTCCCCGGGGCGGCAGTCCGCCGGAGCGTCTCGCGCATCCGTCCGTGCAGGAGCGCTCCGCCCACGGGAAGGCGGCGCGCCAACGGGTACCGAGGAGCGACCACGCCGCATGGCAGCCGCCGGACGAGCGGCTCGGGCCGGTCGAGCTCCTGCTGGAGCAGGCTGCGGATCGCGAACCGGAGCTCGTGCCCATCCGCCACGGCCGGATGCTCGCGTCGCCGTTCGCGTTCTTCCGCGGCACGGCCGCGCTGATGGCCGCCGATCTCGCGCAGACACCGCGATCCGGTCTCACCGTGCAGTTGTGCGGCGACGCGCATCTGTCGAACTTCGGCGGCTTCGCCGCGCCGGATCGCGAGCTCGTGTTCGACATCAACGACTTCGACGAGACGGCGCGCGGGCCTTGGGAGTGGGACGTCAAGCGGCTCGCGACGAGCGTCGCGATCGCGGGCCGGGAGCTCGGCCTGACGGCGACCAAGCGCCAGCAGGCGGTCGAGGCTTCGGTGCGCTCGTACCGCGAGGCGATGCGGGAGTTCGCCGCGCTGCGCAACCTCGAGCTCTGGTACGCCCGGCTCGACGTGGCGCGCGTGCTCAGTCACGCCGGCGACCAGGTCAGCCGGCGCGAGCGCGCCGCATTCAAACGGCGGGTCGCGGGCGCGTCCGCGAAGGACCACCTCGGCGCGATGTCGAAGCTGACGGCCCGCGTGGACGGACAGCTGCGGATCGTCCCGCGCCCGCCGCGGATCGTGCCGGTCGAGGAGCTGTTCCCGGCCACGACGAGCGAGGTCGGTCGAAGTCGGAGATGCGCACGATGCTGCGCGCGTACCGTCGCAGCCTGCCCGTCGAGCGACGCCACCTGCTCGAGGGATACCGCTATCGGCACATGGCCCGGAGGGTCGGCGGGATCGGGAGCGTGGGAACGCGAACCTGGATCATCCTGCTCACCGGGCGCGACGGCGACGACCCGTTGTTCCTCCAGGTCAAGCAGGCCGGGCACTCGGCGCTCGAGCCGTACACGGGCCGCGGTACGGTGCGCAATCACGGCCAGCGCGTCGTCCAGGGCCAGCGGCTGATGCAGGTCGACGGCGACATCTTCCTCGGCTGGCTGCGTGCCGAGGGCATCGACGGCACGCCGCGCGACTACTACGTGCGGCAGCTCTGGGACTGGAAGGTCGGCGCGGAGGTCGAGCTGATGTCGCCGGCGCGCCTGACGGTCTACGGCAGCCTCTGCGCGTGGACCCTTGCTCGAGCGCACGCGCGCACGGGTGACCGGGTCGCGATCGCGTCCTACCTCGGCCGGGGGAGCGCATTCGACCGCGCCGTCGCCGCCTTCGCGGAGGCGTACGCGGGGCAGAACGAGCGCGACCATGCGGCGTTGGACGACGCCGTGCGGTCGGGGCGGGTCGTGGCCGAGCGGGGCGTATGAGCCTGTGACGCGCATGCAGCGCCTCTTGCCCGTGGTCGGCTGGCTGCCGCACTACGACCGGCGGTGGCTACGGGGGGACATCGCGGCGGGCATCGCCGTCACGGCGCTGATCGTGCCCAAGAACCTCGGCTACGCGGGGATCGCGGGCGTCCCCCTCCAGAACGGGCTCTACGCCGCTGCCGCGGGCGCGATCATCTACGCGCTCTTCTGCACGTCCCGGCACATCTCGACCGGGCCGAGCTCGTCGCTTGCCGCCGTCGCGGGCGGTGCGGTCGTCGTCACCGGGCTCGCGGGCGACGAGGCGGCCCAGCTGGTGGCGGCGATCGCGCTCGCGACCGGACTCCTGTTCCTGCTGCTCGCCGTGCTCCGGATGGGATGGATCGCCCAGTTCCTCTCCAGGGCGGTGGTCACGGGCTTCCTCGCCGGAGCAGCCGTCGACGTGGTGATCGGCGAGCTGCCGAAGCTCACCGGCACGTCGGCCGAGGGCGACAGCGCATGGAGCGAGCTCGCGTCGTGGGTCGGGTCGCTCGACGACGTGCACACGACGACCGTGCTGGTCGGCGTGTGCGCGCTGGCCGTCATCCTCGGTCTGCGGCGGGTGGCGCCCGCCGTCCCCGGCGCGCTCGTCCTCGTCGCGGGCGGGATGCTCGCCTCAGCGCTCTTCGATCTCGGCGAGCACGGCGTGGCACTCGTGGGCGAGGTGCCGAGCGGGCTACCGGCGCCTGAGCTCCCAAGCCTGACGCTCGTCGGCGACCACGCCGCGACGGTGGCCATCGCGGCCGTCGCGCTGCTGCTGATCGGGTTCTCCCAGACGGCGGGCGACGCCAGGGCGTTCGCCGCACGCCATCGGTACCGCATCGACGTCAACCAGGAGTCCGTCGGCCAGGGCATGGCGAACATCGGCGCCGGCGTCTTCCAGGGGATGCCGGTGTCGACGAGCCTGTCGGCGAGCTCGCTGAACGAGTCGGCCGGCGCGCGGACGCCGCTCGCCTCGCTCGTCACCGGCGGCCTGGTCCTCGCGACCCTGATCGTGCTCGCGCCGCTGTTCTCCGACCTCCCGAAGGCGGTGCTGGGCGCCGTGATCATCGACGCGGTGGTCTTCGGCATGATCGACGTGGGCGAGCTCCGCCGTCTGTACCGCGTGACGCGCTTCGACTTCTGGGTGGCCCTGGCGGCGATCATCGGCGTGCTGTCCGTGGGCGTGCTGGCGGGCGTCGTGATCGGCGTCGCGCTCTCGCTGATCTGGCTCGTCTACGTCTCGACGAGGCCGCCGATGCCGCTCCTGGGCCGCGAAGCGGGGACCGACGTGTTCCGCGACCTCGACGGGAACCCCGACGACGAGACGTTCCCCGGGATCGCCATCCTGCGGCTCGACGGGGCGCTGTTCTTCGCGACCGCCGAGGCGCTCGAGGATCGCGTCCGCGAGCTGGCCGAAGGCGCCCGCCCCGCTCGCGCGATCGTGCTGGATCTCGAAGGGGTCAACTTCGTCGACTCGCAGGGCTCGGCGAAGCTCACCGAGATCCACGAGCTGACGCAAGCCGACGGTGTCGAGCTTCGGCTCGCGCGCGTGAAGCCGCAGGTCCGCGCGGTCCTCGACGCCGACGGGGTCGTCGAGCGGATCGGCGCCGACCACATCCACGGCACCGTCCACGCGGCCCTCGAAGCGCAGTTGGCCGAGACCGACGCGCGCATCTGAACCAGGCAGGAACCTCCGCCGCTCACGCGGACGACGGTGTCGCCGGCGCTTCGGCGGCGGCGATCGCGCGTGCGGCGAGGATCAGCGTGAGGTGGCTGAACGCCTGGGGGAAGTTGCCGACCTGCCGCTGGTGCGCCACGTCGTACTCCTCCGCGAGCAGCCCGAGGTCGTTGGACAAGCCGAGGAGGCGCTCGAACAGCTTGCGTGCTTCCTCGACGCGGCCGTTGCGGGCGAGCGCATTGACCAGCCAGAAGGAGCAGGCCAGGAACTGTCCCTCGTCGCCCGCCAGCCCGTCGTCGGTCTCCGCGGTCGAATAGCGGGACACGAACCCGTCCCGGCCGAGCTCGCGCGAGATCGCGTCGATGGTGCCGGTCACACGCTTGTCGGTTCCCGGCAGGAACCCGACGAGCGGGATGTTCAAGACGCTGGCGTCCAGTTCACGGGAGCCGTAGTACTGGGTGAACGTGCGCCGCTCGGAGTCATAGCCGCGCTCGCAGACCTCCGCATGGATCTCGTCGCGGGTCTGCTTCCAGCGGTCCAGCGGCCCCTCCAGCCCGAATCGCTCGGCGATTCGTATGGCGCGGTCGAAGACGACCCAGGCCATCACCTTCGAGTACGTGTAGTGCTGCTGCGGCCCGCGGGCCTCCCAGATCCCGTCGTCGGGACGGCGCCAGATCGTCTCGACGTGCTCCACGATCACGCGCCAGCGCGGCCACAAGCGCTCCTCGACCTGGCCGATGCGCTCCGCGCCGATGTACATGACGGCGGCGACCTCTCCGTAGACGTCCAGCTGGAACTGCTCGGAGGCGGCATTCCCGACCCGGACGGGGCTCGACCCCTCATAGCCCGGGAGGTGCGCGAGCTCGAACTCGGTCAGGCGCCGCTCGCCGCCGACGCCGTACATGATCTGGATCGCCGTCGGGTCTCCCGTCCCGACACGGAGCATGAAGTCGCGGAACGCCAGCGCCTCGTCCGTGTAGCCGGCATCGAGCAGCGCCTCCAGCGCGAGGACCGAGTCGCGCAGCCAGCAGTAGCGGTAGTCCCAGTTGCGCTCGCCGCCGAGCTCCTCCGGCAGCGACGTCGTCGGCGCCGCGATCAACGCTCCGGTCGTCTCCGCCGTCATCGCCTTGAGCGCGATCAGCGACGTGAGCACCTGGTCGCGGTACGCGCCCTCGTACTCGCAGCGCCCGCTCCAGTCGCGCCAGAACGCCTCGGTGCGGGCGAGGGCCGAGTCGGCGTCCTCGACCGAGGGAGCTTCCTGGTACGAGAGGTGCCAGCCCAGCGTGAGCCGTTCGCGGGCGCCCTCCACGGCCACGAACTCGGCGTGCACCGTTCCGTCCCGGATCTCGAGCGGCAGCGGCGTACTGAGGCGGTAGGCGTCCGGTCCGGCGGTGGCGACGACACCGTCGGGCGCCGTCTCGATCCATGGCTTGATCGAGCCGTAGTCGGGTCGCAGCGTGAGCTCCATCCGCATCGGCACGCGGCCGCGCACGCCCTCGACGATCCGCATCACCCGCGGCGCTCCGACACCCCGCCGCGGCATGAAGTCGATCACCCGCACCGCGCCGTCCGCGACCTCGAACTCGGTCTCGAGCACGAGCGTCCCCGGCCGGTACCGCCGGGTGCTCGCCCGCACCTCCCCGGCCGGCGCGACCAGCCACCGGCCGTGCCGCTCATCGCCCAGCAGCGCCGAGAAGCACGAAGGCGAGTCGAAGCGCGGCAGGCACAGCCAGTCGATCGAGCCGTTGCGACCGACCAGCGCGGCGCTCTGCATGTCGCCGATCAACCCGTAGTCCTCGAGCAGCATCCGTGGGCCTCCTTTCGCGTCCAGGCACGCGCAGCGGATTCAGGGGCACGCGGGCCAGGGCTCAGCCTACGGCGCCGCGCCGATCGCGGGTGCGACGCTCGCACCTGCCGGGCACACGCGCCGGTACGGCCGCGTCGGGAGCACGTCCCGCCATTCGTCGCGCGTCAGTGACCGCCCCGCGACCCCGCAGGCGAAGCGCTGGAGCGCCGGCAGGTCGAGCGGCCAGAGGATCGCGCTGCCGAGCTCGGTGATCAGGAGCTGTCCGTGCGCGTCGAAGGCCACGGCGGGGATCGTGCCGCGCTCGATCGGGAACGCCTCGCCGATGCGCTTGATCGTGCGCAGATCCCACAACGCGGCGATGCCGTCGAACGTCCCGACCGCGAAGCGCCCGCCGTCGGGCGTGACCGCGATCTGCGAGACGCCGCCCGAGCTGACCGTCGTCGGCGGCCCGGTCGGGCGTCCGGTGCGGAGGTCCCACATCACGACGCTGCCGTCGTCGTCGCCGACGAGCAGCCTGCGCGCATCCGGCAGCAGGGCGAACGTCGTCAGCTTGCCCTGCGAGCGCCGCGCGAACCGCGGCTGCCCTGAGCCCGCCTCCCAGGCCGCGATCACCGACCCGCCATGACAGCAGCCGAGCGCGACGAGGACCGCGCCGTCTGCGCTGAACGCGAGGTCGCCGGCGCCGTGGGCGAGCCGGCGGATGTACCGCCGGCGCCCGGACGGCAGATCGCGGACCTCCACCTGCATCCCGGTCTCCCCCTCCCGCTGCCACGTCACGGCCAGCGACCGCCCGTCGGGCGAGACCGCCGTGGAGAAGACGGGCCCGCCGAAGCGGAGCTGCCGGACCACCTCGCGGGTCGGGAGATCCCAGATGCTGACCGTGCCGCCGAAGCCGCCCGTCACGAGCCGCCGGCCGTCCGCGGTGAAGGCGAGCCCGTCGGCCCGCTTCCCGTTCACGGCCGGCAGCCGCTCGACGAGCCGGCCGGTCGCCAGCTCGACCAGCGCGACCGTCCCGTCGCCCCAGCCCGTGGCCATGAGCTCGCCGCGAGGGTCGATCACCGCGCACGGGTTCGCCCCGCAGCTCGCCGTGCTGGGTCCCCACTCGAAGCGACGGCCGAGCCGCCGGCCGCCGTCGACGTCCCAGACGTCGAGCGCGCCGGAGCCCGCGCTGGCGACCACCGCGCCCCGGCCGTCGAGCTCGACGCCCGGGTTGGCCTCTCCGAACCGTCGCCCGAAGCTCTCGAGGATCGCCCCGGTGCCGCGGTCCCAGATGTGCGTGCCGTCGAACGCGGCGCCGACGACGCTGCGCCCGTCGGGCGTGAACTCCAGCTCGAGGATCCACTCGTCCGGCAGCTCCTCGGCCAGCTCCGATCGCTTGCCCGTGCGGAGATCCAGCAGGCCGACGGTGGCGCTCGGCTCGCCGGGATAGGGGGTGTTGAGCGCCAGTGCGAGCGTGTGGCCGTCGGGCGCGAGCGCCGGCCGGCCACCATCCGGGAAGCGCCGCGCGATCCGTCCCGTGCGGGCGTCCCAGAGCACGGTCTCGCCCTGCTGCGCCGAGGTCGCGACGCGACTGCCGGAGACGAACAGGACATGCGGCTCCCACTGCCCGGGCAGCATCGGCCAGGTCCGCTGCCAGCGCACGTTCCCCGTCGCCGGGTCCAGCAGCACGAGCCGCTGGCCCACGGGCGGCCCGCCGACGGTGGACGCCGTGGCGACGGCGAGGGCGAGCCCGCGGCCATCGGGTGCGTAGGCCACGTCGAAGGTCGGCATCACGGCGTCCGGCGGTAGCCCGGGACGCGACCACACGCGGCGCGCCTCGCGCGTCGCGACGTCGACGAGGTGGAGCTCGTAGCGATCGCGCCGCTGCGTGCCGACCGCCACGGTCCGGCCGTCCGGCGCGTAGGCCATCGACTGGATCCCGATCGCGCCCGGCAGCCGCACCTCCGCGCCCGCCGGCTCCCAGGTCTCCAGGTCGGTGAATCGCACCATCCCGGTCTCGTCTCCGGACGCCAGGACCCGCCCGTCAGGGTCGGCCGCCGTCGCGGTGATGCTCGCGGCCGCGATGTCGTGGATCCCGAGCGCCGCCGGGTTGCGCTGCAGCACGGCGAGCAGGTCGCCGCGCGTCTCGAGCCGGTCCTCCAGGTCCACGCCGGCGACGGCGAGGAGCATGGACTGCTCCAGCCGCGGCGTCGAGAGCGCGAGCGCGCCGACGCGCTCCGCGTCCGAGGTGAGCGCCTGGCGCTCGGCAGCAGCCTCGGCCTCCTGGGCCTTGTCGCGCTGTGCGAGGCTCACGACGCCGGCGAGGACCGCGACACCGAGCAGGACCACCGCGCCGGCAAGCAGCCCCCGCAGCCGCCGGTTGGTCCGCTGCTGCGCGCGCCGCTCGTGCTCGGACTGGGCGACGCCGGCCTCGACGAAGGCCAGCTCCGTGGCGTTGAGCGTCGCGTCGCCGGCCTGCGCGAGCTCCACGGCCGCGACGAGGCGCGCCCCGCGGAGGAGGTCGGCGGGCTCGCGGCCACCGGCGTCCCAGATCCGTGCCGCGTCGCCGAGGCGCCCGAGCGTCCGGATCGCCGCGCGGTCCTCCTCTATCCAGCCGCGGAGCCGCGGCCACTCGCGGATCAGCGCCTCGTGCGCGACCTGCGCATCGCCGTCGCCGAGCGTGACCAGGCGGGCGTCGGCGAGGCGGCCGACGAGCTCGTCCACGGCCAGGGGCTCCACCCCCTGCGGCACGAGTTCGGCGACGGACACGCGCCGGCGCGAGTCCTCGCCGCCCTCGCCGAGCTCGGTCATCCGCAGGAACGTGCCCCGCGCGAGCGCGCGCTGCTCGTCCGGCAGCGCGTCGACGACGGCGTCCGCGGTGCGCGCGATGGCCGAGGCGACGCCGCCGCTGGCGCGGTAACCGCTCACGGTCAGCGTCCGGCCCTCGCGCCGCTCCCACGTGGCGCGGAGGGCATGGGACAGCAACGGCAGCGCCCCGGGCTCCGACGCGACGTCGCGCACGACCAGCTCCAGCAGACCTGCCTCGAGCTTCAGGCCGGCGAGCCGGGCCGGCTGCGTCACGGCGCGCTCGAGCTCCTCGGACGTCATCGCGCCGAGCAGGACCTGCTCGCGCGCCACCGCGCGCGCCAGGCGCGGATGCGCGCCCAGCCTCCCGTAGAGGTCGGCGCGCAGCCCGACGACGACGGGACCGCGCCGGCGCAGGACCGCGTCCACGAAGGCGGAGCGGCGCGCCGGGTCGTCGCACAGCGTGAACAGCTCCTCGAACTGGTCGATGACGAGCAGCCGTGCGTCGTCGTCGTCCGCGTCGAGCGCCGGCTCGGCGCCTGGCGTGACGAGCACCGCCTCCGTGATCCCGGGCACCGCGCCGGCCCGGACGGCGGCGATGACGCCGGCACGCAAGAGCGAGGACTTCCCGCTCCCCGAGGAGCCGACCACGGCGAGGAGCCGGCCGGGGGCCAGGCGCCCAAGGACGTCCTCGACGACGACCTCGCGACCGAAGAAGAACCGCTCGTCGTCGGGCTCGAATGCGAGCAGGCCGCGGTACGGACAGGTCGTCGCCGATGGCGGCGCCTCGATCCCGGGCCCGGCGAGCGCGAAGACGTGCTCGGCCGCCCCGGCCGTCAGCCGGTGGGGGCCGAGATCGACGAGCGAGCAGCCCGCACCGAGATGGTCCGCCACGAGCTCGGACGTGACCGTGGAGAGGAGGATCTGGCCGCCTTCCGCCTGCGCGCGCACCTGCGCGGCGATGGCCATCGCCGGCCCGACGTACCCCGCGTCGCGGCGCTCCACCTCGCCGGTGTGGATCCCCCAGCGGACGGCGAGGCGCAAGTCCGCCGGCCACGGCTCCGCCGCCAGCGCGCGCTGCGCGGCCACGACGGCCTCGACGGCCCGGGTGGCCGAGTCGAAGACCGAGACGGTGGCGCCGTCGTCGCCCAGCGTCTTGACGAGCCGGCCGCCCGTCCCCTCGACCGCGTCGGCGATCAGCTCGTCGTGGCGGACGAGCGCCTGGGCCATCGCCCCAGGGTCGGCGTCCCACGCGGACGCGGCAGTCTCGATGTCGGAGCAGCACAGCGTGACCACGCCGGTGGGCAGCCCGGCCTCCCAGCCGCTGCGTAGGCGCTCCACCAGCTCGCCGGGCGTCGCGGGGCGACGGGCGGGATCGGTCGCCATCCCGAGCCGGATCGCGGCCTCGAGCTGCCCGGCCTGCACGGGGTCGACGCCCGCCCAGTCCGGGAGGATGCCGTCCGGCGCCGAGCCGTTGAGCAGGGTGAAGGCGGTCGCGGCCAGCGCGTAGACGTCACTCGCGCGCGACGGGGCCCCACCGGCCGCGAGCTCGGGCGCCCTGAAGCCGGGTGTGCCACTGCGCCGGCCGGGGGCGCCGGGCGCGGAGGAGAGACCGAAGTCGACGAGCTTGATGCGGCCGCCCGTGGTGAGGATCAGGTTGCTCGGCTTCACGTCGCCGTGGATCACCGGCGGCGACTGGGAGTGCAGGTGCGTGAGCGCCTCGGCAGCCTGCGCGAGGTACGCGAGCAGGCTGGACGGCGCGAGCCCGGGGCGCCCGCGCTCTGCGAGGAGCGTGGCGAGATCGGTGCCCTCGACCCAGTCCATCGCCACGACGTACTCGTCGCGGTCGAAGAAGTCCTCGCGCACGATCGGAAGCGCCGGATGCGGCGGCAGCGACAGCAGCACGCGCGCCTCCGCGAGCAGCTCCTCGCGTGAAGCTTCGTCGCGTACGCGCCTGACCTTCAGGGCGACGATCCGCCCGTGCTGGCGGTCCAGCGCCTTGACGATCTGCGCCTCGCCGCCGGCGCCCGCCGTGGCGAGCACCTCGTAGCGCTCCCTGAACAGCGTCAGCACGCCCGGCTCCTCACGCGCGGACATAGACTTGCGGCCGTGGCACCGCAGATCGAGGTGTTCTCCGGAGCGCGCAGCTGGCGTGTGGAGCTCCTCGCCGATCGCACGGCCGTCGGCAAAGCCGTCGAGAACGACATCGCGATCGACGAGGACCCGACCGCGAGCCGCTTGCACGCGGTCCTCGAGCGCTTCGCCGCCGGATGGTGCGTGAGCGACCTCGGATCGGCGAACGGGACGTGGGTCAACGGCGAGCGGATCTGGGCCTCGCGGGCGTTGCGGAGCGGTGACGAGATCCGGATCGGGCAGACCCGACTGGTCTTCCGCGACCCCCTCGCCGCCGCGGGCGCCGTGACGGAGGCGGAGCAGGCGCCGCCGTCGTTGACGGTCCGGGAGCGCGACGTGCTGGTCGCCCTGTGCCGGCCGTTGATGGCGCGCGACATGTTCACGGAGCCGGCGTCCACGCGCGTGATCGCGGACGAGCTCGTCATCACCCAGGCGGCGGTCAAGCAGCACCTGGTGAACCTGTACGACAAGTTCGGCGTCGCGCCCGGCGACGACCACCGGCGCGCGCGGCTCGCGAACGAGGCGCTGCGCCGTGGCGCCGTCTCGCTGAACGAGCTGCGCCCCGAGCACCGGGTAGGCCGTATTCGGGCTCACCGAGCGAGCATCTCGGATCGCCGCACGGCGCGCCATGGGCCTTCGGCCAGGTTCCTGCCTGCCCGTAGGCAAGACGATCCTCGCCGTCGGGCAAGCCCGCTGGGCGGGACCTGGCCTCCGGGCAAGAGCGGCCTTGCCCTCCGGCCATCGGATTGACGGCCGCCGGCCCATGGCGGCGCCCGTCGCGCCGGCGCAGGATCTCTCCATCGACCGCAGCGTGCGGTCCCGACCGAAGGGAGTGACGATGCGCAGCAAGATGATCACCCGGACGATGGTCACGGCACTTGCGAGCACCACGATCGCCGGCGCGGCGGCCGCCCCGAGCGCGTCGGGGATGCCGATCGACCCGCTCGGGACCGGAAGCGTCCAGAGCGAGCCGGCGCCGCCGCCGTCCTCGATCGCCGCCTCGGCGGCGGACGACTACTCGGCGATCCGCGCCGCCGCGGCAACGCCCGCCGATGCGGGAACGGTCGCGCAGACCGCCGCCGCGGAGCCGGTCGCCGCTGACGGCTTCGACCTGCCGTCTGCCGCGATCGGCGCCGCCGGCACCGGCTTCGTCCTGCTCGCCGCGGGGGCGCTCGTGTGGCGCCGGCCCGAAGCCCGCCGCCACCGGACGGCGAGCGTCTGAGCAGCACCGCCCTCGCCGAGGTGACGCCGACGGCCGCCCGGGTCGACCGACCACGGGCGGTCGTCGCCATCCGCGGCATCGTGGGATCCGAGAGAAGCGGCGCCATACGATGAAGACGCCGCTGGAGCCCGTTCGCATCCCAGGACCGAGGAGACGCACCATGAACACGACCGTCGCCGGCAGCCGCAGCCCGCTGCCCGACAGCAGCCACTTCCCCCGCAGGGCATTCATCGACGGCTCGTTCATCGACGCCGCGTCGGGCGCGACCTTCGCCTGTGTGAGCCCGATCTCCGGCGAGTCGCTGTTCGACGTCGCCGCCTGCGACGTCGAGGACGTCGACCGAGCGGTCGGGGTCGCTCGCCGCACGTTCGAGGCGGGCACGTGGTCGCGGCTGGCGCCGCGCGCGCGCCGCGCCGTCCTGCTCCGCCTCGCCGACCTGCTCGACCGCGACCGCGACGCGCTCGCGCTGATGATCACGCTGGACATGGGCAAGCCGATCACCGATGCGGCCGGTGAGGTCGCGGGCGCCGCCGCGTACTTCCGCTATTTCGCCGAGGCGGTCGACAAGGTCTACGGCGAGGTGGGGCCGACAGGCCCGTCTGCGGTGACGCTCGTCACGCGCGAGGCCATCGGCGTCGTCGGCCTCGTGGTGCCCTGGAACTATCCGCTCCTCATGCCGGCGTGGAAGCTCGCGCCCGCGCTCGCGACCGGCAACTCGGTCGTGCTCAAGCCGGCCGAGCAGTCGCCGGTCGTCGCGCTGGCGCTGGCGCAGCTCGGGGTCGAGGCTGGACTGCCCGACGGCGTGCTGAACGTGCTGCCCGGCCTCGGCGAGACCGCGGGGCAGGCGATCGGGCGGCACATGGATGTCGACAAGGTCGCGTTCACGGGCTCGAGCGAAGTGGGCAAGTACTTCCTGGTCTACGCGGGCGAGTCGAACATGAAGGGCGTCCAGCTCGAGTGCGGCGGCAAGTCCCCGAACGTGATCTTCGGCGACGTGCCCGACATCGACCTGGCGGTCGCGCAGACGGCGGAGGGCATCTTCGGCAACTCCGGCCAGGTGTGCAGCGCCGGCTCGCGGCTGCTGCTGCAGGAGTCGATCGCCGACGAGATGCTGGAGAAGCTCGCGGCCGAGGCCGGGAAGTGGCAGCCCGGCGACCCGCTCGACCCCGCGACGCGGATGGGGTCGATGGTCGACCAGAACCAGATGACGCGGGTGCTCGGCTACATCCGGACCGGCTCAGACGAGGGCGCGGAACTGCGGCTCGGCGGCGGGCGCGCCCGGTCGGACAGCGGCGGGTTCTTCGTCGAGCCGACGATCTTCGGCGGCGCCCGCAACGACATGCGGATCGCCCAGGAGGAGATCTTCGGCCCCGTGCTGACGGCGATCCCGTTCGGTACCGAGGAGGACGGGCTGCGGATCGCCAACGACACGGTCTACGGCCTCTCGTCCGCGGTGTGGACGAGCGACATCAACAAGGCGCACCGCTTCGCGCGGTCCGTGCGCGCCGGCACGGTGTGCGTGAACTGCTACGACCAGGGCGACAACTCACTCCCGTTCGGCGGCTACAAGCAGTCGGGCATCGGTCGGGACAAGTCGCTCCATGCGCTCGACAACTACACGCAGCTCAAGACGACGTACATCAACGTCCTCGAGGGCTGACGAGAACGTCGATGTCTCGTCCGGTGCGGTGGGCTAGCGGTCATGTCCCCTCAGCCAGTCGACGTAGTCCGGTACGGCGCGCTCGACGTCGTACGCCGGCCGGAAGCCGGTGTCCGCCCGCAGGCGGGTGGTGTCGAGGTGGTTGTCCGGGGGCCGGTCGGGGTTGCGACCCTCGGGGAGGGTGATGTTCGCGCCCGGAACGGCGGCGTTGATCGCGGCGACGACCTCGCTGTAGCGCACCAGCCGTCCGGTCGAGACGTTGTAGATGCCGTGGTTCAGCCGCTCCGCGAGCATGAGCAGCGCGATGGCCCGGCCGCAGTCCTTCACGTAGCAGAGGTCAGTGCCGTCCTCGGCGTACGCGGGCGGGCGGGGCGGGGTGAGATCGGGGTCCTCGCCCCAGACCGCGGCGCTGAGTAGGCGGGGAAGCGCGAAGAACGGCGAGTCGGGCAGGCCGAGGGGCCCCCAGATGGTGCCGATCCGCAGGCTCACCGTCTCGAATCCGGCACTGTCGCCGGTCAGCGCGGCGAACAACTCCGCGGACTTCTTGAACACGTGGATCTGGTGCGGTGCCACCACCGGCAGCGGGGCGTCCTCGCGCCACGGGACCTCGTCCACCCCCGCGTACGCGCCGATGGTGCTGGCGACGGCGAACCGCCGCACGCCCCACACCGTCGCAGCCTTGAGTGCGTTGAGGAGCCCGAGGGTCTCGGCGCGGAGGTACTCGACCGGATCGGGCAGGTCGTAGCGGCCCGCGGCGAGGTGCACGATGCCGGTGATCTCGTGTCGCTTCCCGATGTCCAGGAAGGCCGCCTCGTCCGTGGTGTCCAGCGGCTCGACCACGACCCGGCCGCCGGGCTCGTCGGCGAGGTAGTCAGGCAGCTGGGTGGACCGGTGTGCGGTGAGCACGACGGATTCGCCCAGGTCGAGCAGTGCCCGTCCGGTGTGCGACCCGATGGAACCCAGGCCGCCGGTGATGAGTATCATTCGTACCCGCACACCACCTTTCGGAGCGTCCTAGCCGGACGGCGCCGGCTCGCCTTGCGGCGCGCCGTCGGTCCAGGACCGAAGCTCGTTGGCGATGTGCACTGCCGCGGAGGTCAGCGGGGCGGCGAGCGTCAGGCCGACCATCCCGAACAGCGCGCCGGCGCCGATGGTGACGACCAGGACCACGAGTGGGTTGAGGCTCAGGGTCGCGCCCATGACGAGCGGTTGGATCATCTGCTGGAGCACGCCGTTCGCAAGCAGGCACATGATCGCCATGACGAGTGCGTCCGAGTTGCTCCCGGTGCTGAGCGCGATCAGGACGGCGAAGGCGCCGGCGACCCACGCGCCGACGTAGGGCACGTAGGCCCCGACGAACGTGACGACCGCGATCGTCCCGGCGAGCGGCACGCCGAGAATCAGCGCTGTGCCCCCGATCAGGGTGGCGTTGAAGGCGGCGATGATCGTCACGGCGAGGAAGTAGCTGCGCAGCGACTTGGCGATGTTGCTCGTGACGACGTCCGCGACCGGTTCGGGCACGCCCATGTGCCGGTTGATGAAGCGGCGCATGACCGGCCCGTCCTTGAGCACGAACAGCGTGCTGAGAGCCGCCATCGCGAGGAAGAACACGAGCGAGGAGAGCCCGCTGATGCCGCTCGCGACACCGTGTAGCAACGTCGTGCCGATCTCGGGCACCGTGCTCTTCACGTCCTCCTGCGCACGCTGCGTGTCGTCCACGCCGGCGTCGTCGAGCCACCCCCGGAGCTTGTCCAGGGCGCCGTTGAGCTTCGCCGAGATGTCGTCGGACTGGGCGGTGATGCCGCCGAAGACGAGGCAGAAGATGAGCACGCCGATGACGACGAGTCCGAGGAGGACCAGGATCGCGCCGCCGATGCGCGGGACGCGGTGGCCCTCCAGCCAGCCCACGGCGGGTCCCGCGACCGCGCCGAGCACCCCGGCGACGAGCACCGGCATGACGATCGTCGACGTCTCGCCGAGCAGCCAGACGACGCCGACGATGACCAGGACGAAGCCGACCAGCAGCCACGACGCGAAGCCCAGATCCCTGAGCCACCTGGGTGCTGCGAACTGCACGTTGCGGTCGGGAGTCATGGTCAGCCGAACCCTCCTGTTCGTTGGCCGCGAGATGCGGTCACGTCATCGTCCGCGGCTGGGCGCCGCGCGCACATCACCCTGCCATGAGAACCGGCGTCACGGCCCCGGTGCGGCCACCCGTTCTGCACTCGCCGCGCCCGGCTCACGGGGCTTCCCGGTGAGGGAGGCGCTCATCTTGATCGCCCTCACCGCTCCCGTCGTACCCGCCTGGAGCGTGGCGGCGAGCGCGACCAGGACGATGCCGGGTATCAGCAGGGCACGCGATCCGAGCATCAGGAGGCCGACTCGACCCAGGACGTAGGGCGGTATGGAGACCGTCACGCCCAACGCGCCGCCGACGAGCGTCGTCATCGCCTTGTCGCGCTTCGAGTAGGTCGGCTTGGCTCCGATGAGACGCGCAGGCACGGCGACGTAGCTGACCATCATCAAACCGATGACGATGCCGAGCGAGAGCGAGAACCACGGCCGTCCCCACCGGGTGATCACGGTCGTCGACAGCGCGAGCAGCAAGCCGACGAGGCCGCCGGAGATGATGATCGGCTTGACGTGACGCCGCGCCTGCGCGACGGCCGGCCGGATCTCCGGCACACCCGGTCGCGTGATCGCGAACGCGAACACCGCGTTCAGGAAGAAGCACGCGACGGTGATCGCGACGATGACCAGCGCGATCGGGATGAGGACGGGACCGCGGAGCACGGTGAACGAATGGCCGTGCAGCACGTGGGCCTTCAGGTCCGCCGTCGCGAGCCAGATCCACACCGCAGGGAGAATCTGCACGAGCGTCAGCCGCCAGTTGGTCACGAGGAGCCGCAGGCCGTCGAACAGCAGCGCGAACGCGCCGATCGCGAACGCGAGCGGCGCGAACACGCGCCGGGACCGGCTCAGCCGCAGCACGGCCTCCTCGATCCTCGCCGCGTCGCTCGACTCGATGGCCCGGACGAGCGAGCCGACGCGGGTGGGAAGCGAAGCCGGCCGTGGCATGAGGTCAGAGCGTCAGGTGTCGAGCCGCTCGAGGACGAGGGCCTGCGCCAGTGCTCACGCTGCGAGGATAAGCGGGATCACGATGTCGTCGCGCCTTCCTTTGCGGCCGCGTCGATCTCGCGCTCGAGCTCGTCGGCGTCGGCGTCGACCTGCTTCTCGGTGATCTTGTTGGCGCGCGTCAGCGCCTTCTCGAGCTGCTCCTGGATCTTGGACTCACCGAACACGATCACCGCGGCGGTTCCTGCCTCGAGCTCGTCGCCGAGGTCCTTGAGGTCGCCGCGCGAGATCCCCTTGCGCAGGTGCCCGGTGAGGCCTCCGGCGCCGGCGCCTACGATCGCGCTGCCGATGATGGCGGGCGGGAAGACGATCCCGACCAGCGCTCCGACCGCGGCCCCGGTCCAGGCGCCGTGCTGGGTCGGCTTCTCGGTCTTGGTCACGCGGACCTTGCCGTCGTCTTCCTTTCGGATCACCGCGGAGTCGAACGTTCCGATCGCCCCGGCGGCGTGGAGGTCGAACACGGCCTCGTAGTCGGCCTCGGCGTCAGCGATGTCGTCGTAGATGGCTGCATAGAGAAATACGGGTCGGTCGGACATGCGCGCCCCTTTCGGACGGTGAGGGATCACCTGATGGTCATGGCCGATCATCCGCCCACGAGGCCCGCGGCGCGTCACCCACTCCGGGTGAGATTCACCGGCGGCGGGATCTGGGGGAAGGTGAGATGGCAGGCGAGGTCGAAAGGAACTTCGGCGAGCGCCATCGCGAGGCCGGCCTACGCGGGCAGCGCGACGTTTGGCCGCAGTTGGATGCCCCTTTCATACCAACGGCATGACGAGGTCCCGACTGCGCACGCCTACGCTCGCGCTGCAGGCAGCCGTGAAAGCTGTGGAAAGCGAACAGATAACCCCAGGAGGTGCGGGATGCGAGGTGCGGGTCGAGCGATATTCGCAGCGATTCTGCTGTTGATCGTGGGAACGCTCAACATCATCTATGGCATTGGCGCGTTGGACAAAGCGAACATCTTCGTGAACGACACGAGGTTCATCTTCACCAACCTGAGCACCATGGGCTGGGTCCTGATCGTGCTCGGCGTGATCCAGCTCACCGGGGGCTTCTCGCTGTGGGTCGGCAACACCTACGGGCGGGTGATCGGCATCGTCGGCGCCAGCCTCGGTGCGATCGGGGCTCTGTTCTCCATCGGCGGCAACGACCCGTGGTGGTCGCTCGCCATCTTCGCGCTGTGCATCTACATCATCCAGGGCATCGCCGTGCTCGGCGAGGACGAGCGCGCGCCGGCAAGCTGAGCCCTCGACGGCGCGGCGGTGCGGTCGGCGGTTCTGCCGTCCGACATGACCCGCCGCCGCGCCGCCGGGACGACCATTGACCTGCTTGGGGGGCGTGCAGGACGCGAGCCATGGCCGGCGACGATTCCCCCGAGCTTGACCAGCGCCCGCACGTGAATCGCGAGCGCGTCACGCGGACGCTGACGTTCTGGCTGCGGCCGGAGTTCGTGCTCCGCGTCGTCAACCGGTTTCAGAAGGTCGCGGGCTTCGACCGCGCGATCGCCCTGGCCTCCGGCGCGCTCACCGCCACGATCCCGCTCACGATCGTCGCCGGCGCCGTGGCCTCGCAGCTGGGGGGCAAGGACACCGCCGAGCGCATCATCGCGCGGTACGAGCTGACCGGAGGCGGCGCCGACGCGGTCGAGGACGTCTTCGCGCCGCCCGGGGGCACCAGCACGAGCCTCGGCATCATCGGCTTCCTCTTCCTGATGGTCGCGGTCCTGAGCTTCACGCGCGGCGTGCAGCGGCTGTTCGAGCAGACCTGGGAGCTGGAGCCGCTGAGCGTCCGCAACACGTTCAACGGACTGCTCTGGATCGGCGGGCTCACGCTGTACCTCGCGCTCAGCGGCATCCTCCATGCCGCGCTCGGGCGCAGCCGTCTCGAGCTCAGCGCGGCGCTGCTCGGCACGCCGCTGACGGCGGTGTTCCTGGTCTGGAGCGGACGCGTCCTCAGCGCCAAGCGGATCGAGCGCAATGTCCTGCTCCCGTTCGGCATCCTCGGCGCGGTGTTGCTCGCGGTCTATTCGGTCGGCGCGACGGTGTACGTGCCGCACCTCTTCAGCAGCTTCGCCACCCGCTACGGCGTGATCGGCGCGGTCTTCGCGATGATCTCGGCGCTGTTCTGCGTCATGGTCGTCGCCGTCGGCTCGGCGGCGGCCGGGCGCGAGATCGACGATGAGCTCGGCCGTATCCGGCGGGGAGAGCGACCCGCCGACGACGAGGTCCGTCGCCAATGGGATCAGGTCACCGGCGAGGCGCGGTCTCGGTGGGACACGCTGCGGGTGCAGATCCAGGCACGACGGCACCTGCGTCGCGGAGACTGAATGGCATTCACCCGCCGAGGCCCTTGAGCTCGCGCCAGCGCTGCCGGGCGCGGATCACCAGCAGCGCGATCTCGCCGAGCTCGTCGCCCTGCTCGACGAACGCCGGGAGCGTGAACTGGACCTCTTCGCCGTCCTCCTCGCGCACGAGCGTGATCCGGTGCTCGCCGGTGGCGTCGTCGCGCTCGAACGGCTCGTAGCGCCAGCCGTCGGCGCCGGCCACCGGGATGCGTCCCTCGTCGTCGACGGGGCTCGCGTCGGGATCGGTCGGATCGCTGCCGAACATGGCTCAGGCGTCCGCCGGTCCGGCATCGGGGACGTTCTCGTCCTGCAGCGGCGCCGGCAGCCCGCTGCGATCGTTCTGGACGAACTGGAAGCCGAACCGGCCCTTGATGCAGAGGTTGCCGCTCGTCACCGGGTGGTCGAGCGGCGAAGTGACCTTGACGATCTCGTTGTCCTGCTCGTGCAGCACCAGGTTGCAGCCGACGCCGCAGTACGTGCAGATCGTCTGCGTCTGCGTCTGGCGCTCCTCGTCCCACGAGCCGTCGTCGCGCTTGTCGTACTCGCTCTTGAACATGAGCGCGCCCGTCGGGCACACCGCGATGCAGTTGCCGCAGTAGACGCACGCCGAGTCGGGCAGCGGGTTGGCGAACTCGGTGGCGATCCGCGCGTCGAACCCGCGGCCCGCGACGGCGATGGCGAACGTGTTCTGCCAGTCGGTGCCGCAGCCCTCGACGCACTTGTAACAGAGGATGCACTTCGAGTAGTCGCGCACGTAGAGCTCGTTGTCGACCTTCGTGGGCTGGTGCACGGTGGCGGCGTGCTGCCCGTCGGGCGTCTCGTGATGGCCGGCGCGCAGCCGGTCGCGCTCGCCGGCCTCGAACGGCGGCGCCGGCGGCCCGTAGCGGTCGGGGTCGGCGCCGTACTCCTCGATCCAGCGGGCGACGTTCGGCATCACCGACAGGTCGACGGACGAGGCGAGGAACTCCAGCACCATCTTGCGGCTGAGGTTCACGCGGTCGGAGTGCGTCTGCACCTCCATGCCGTCCTCGACCTTGCGCGCGCACGAGGGGACGAGCACGCGCGAGCCCTTGACCTCGCACACGCAGACGCGGCACGCGTTGACCGGGGTCAGCGTGCGCTCCCAGCACATCGTCGGGATCTCGATCCCCTGGTCCTGGGCGACGTCGAGGATCGTCTGGTCCTCGCGCGCGACCACGGGCTCGCCGTTGAGCGTGAGCTCGACGGTGCGTGGTGGAGCGCCGGTCCGTGTCCTGCTCATCGCTGTCCCCCTGTCTCGAAGACGTCCAGCTTGCGCAGCGCCGACTCGATCGCGTCGGCGGCCGTCTGGCCCAGCCCGCAGATCGACGCGTCGCGCATCGAGGCGGTGATCTCGTCCAGCAGCTCGTACTCCTGCGCGACCGACCCGCGCGGGCGGCCGTTGGCGAGCCGGGCGAGCGCCTCTTCCTGGCGGACCGTCCCGACGCGGCAGGGGACGCACTGCCCGCACGACTCGTCGCGGAAGAACGCGGCGAGGCGCATGAGGATGGCCGGCATGTCGACGGTGTCGTCGATCACCATCACCACGCCGGAGCCCATGCTCACCCCGGCCTCGCGGGTCGCCTCGAACGACATCTCGACGTCGAGCTCGTCGGGCGTGACGAAGCGCCCGGCCGCGCCGCCCAGCAGGATCGTCCGCAGCGGGCGGCCGTCGATGACGCCGCCGCCCAGCTCGAGCAGCTCGCGCAGCGTGATCCCGAACGGCGCCTCGTAGAGGCCCGGACGGGCGATCCGGCCCGACAGGCAGAACAGGCGCGTCCCGGTCGAGCCCTTCGTGCCGATCCTCGTGTAGGCCTCGCCGCCCTCCATCACGATGCCGGGCACGTTGACCAGCGTCTCGACGTTGTTGATCACGGTCGGCTTGTCGAACAAGCCCTCGTCGACCGGGAACGGCGGCTTGTTGCGCGGCTCGCCGCGGTAGCCCTCGATCGAGTTGAACAGCGCGGTCTCCTCGCCGCAGATGTAGGCGCCGGCGCCCTTGCGCAGCTCGATGTCGAACGCGTAGCCCTGGCCGAGGATGTCCCGGCCGAGGAAGCCGCGCGCGCGGGCGGCGGTGATCGCCTCCACCAGCCGCTCCCAGGCCAGCGGGTACTCGCCGCGGAGGTACAGGTAGCCGTGCTCGCAGCCGGTGGTGATCCCGGCGATCGTCATCGACTCGACGATCAAGAACGGGTCGTGCTCGAGGATCACCCGGTCCTTGAACGTCCCGGGCTCGGACTCGTCCGCGTTGCAGATCAGGTAGTGCGGGCGCTTGGCGTTGCGCGCGACGGCCTCCCACTTGCGCCCGGTCGGGAACGCGGCGCCGCCGCGGCCCATCAGCTTCGAGTCGGTGATTTCGCGCAGGACGCGGTCCGGCCCCATCTCGAGCGCCGCGCGGAGCGCCTCGTACCCGCCCTGGGCGCGGTAGCTGTCGATGCTCTCGGGGTCGACCTGCCCGACGCGGCGCAGCAGCCGCAGCGAGGGGTCGCCGGCCTGCGGGACGGTCGGGGCGGGAGGAGGCGGCGCGTCGCCGCCGGCCAGCATGCCCGCGATGTCCTGGGCGGTCACGGGGGCGATCGACGTCTCGCGCGACTCCTCGCCGGCGACCGTCAGCATCGCGGCCGGCGCGCGCTCGCACATGCCCAGGCACGGGCTCTCGTGCCAGACGGCGCGCCCGTTGCCGGGGTGCTCGCCCTCCGGCCCGACGCGCCGCTCGAGCTCGGCGACCAGCTCCTGCGAACCGCGGGCGATGCACGCCACGTCGGTGCACACGTGCGCCACGACCGGCGGCTGCGGCTCGAGCGAGAACAGCGCGTAGAACGAGGCCACGCCGTAGGCCTCCGCGGGCGGGATCGTCAGCCGCCGGCAGACGTAGTTCAGCGCGCCGCGGCTGATCCAGCCCACGCGCGACTGCACGGCGTGCAGCGTGGGGAGGAGCAGGTGGCGCTGCGCGCGGGCGGCGTGGCCGCCGCGGGCCACGCGCTCGTCGCGCTTGCTGACCTCCAGCGCGCCGACCCAGCTCGACCCGGGCGGGCCGAGGACGGCGTCGACCGCCTCGCGCTCCGCCGCCGTCGGCAGCTCGTTCTGGATGACGAGGTCCATCAGCGGGCCGGCTGCGCCGCAGCGCTGCGCTGCGCTGCCTTCTCCTCGCGCTCCTCGGGCGGGATCCGGTCGACGCGGATCGCGGTCGCCTTGAACTCCGCGGTGCCGGACTTCGGGTCGGTGGCGTTGATCGTGAGCAGGTTCGTCATGACCTCGTCGGGGAAGTGCAACGTCATGAACGCAAGGCCCGGGCGCAGCGACGAGTCGATGCGCACCGGCGCGATCACGCTCCCGCGCGCCGACGAGACGCGCACGCGCTCGCCGTTCTCGACCCCCAGCTCCCGCGCGTCGGTGACCGACAGCTCGAGCTCCTCGCCACGGCGCAGCGGCGACGTGTAGCCGCCGCTCTGCACGCCGGTGTTGAACGAGTCCAGCCGGCGGCCCGTGGTCAGGCGCAGCGGGAACTCCTCCGAGAGCTGCTCGCGTCGGCGGGGAGTCCTCGACCGCGTGGAACACGGCCGGCGGCCCCTCGAGGGGCTCCTTCCACAGCCGCCCGTGGAGGAACGTGGGCTCGAGCGCGTCCTCGGAGAAGCACGGCCACTGGATGCCGCCGAGCTCCTCCAGCCGCGCGTAGCTCATGCCGGCGTGGTTCGGCGCCAGGGAGCGCAGCTCGTTCCAGACCTCCTCGGACGAGTCGTACTCCCAGCGGTGGCCCAGACGCTCGGCGAGGTCGACCATGATGCGGACGTCGTCGCGGGCGTTCCCGGGCGGCTTGAGCGCGGCGCGCACGCGCTGCACGCGCCGCTCGCTGTTGGTCACGGTGCCCTCGGCCTCGCACCAGCTCGCCGAGGCGGGCAGGACGACGTCGGCAAGCTCGGCGGTCGCCGTGAGGAAGATGTCCTGCACCACCAGGTGGTCGAGGCTCTCGAACAGGTGCCTGACGTGGTGGGCGTCGGCGTCGGACTGGATCGGGTTCTCGCCGAGCACGAACATCGTCTTCAGCTCGCCGCGGCCGATCGCCTCGAACATCTCGGTCATGTGCCAGCCGTACTTCGGCTTGAGCTTGACGCCCCATGCGCGCTCGTACTTCGCGACCGCCTCGGGGTCGGTCTCGAGGTCCTGGAAGCCCGGCAGGCGGTTCGGGATCGCCCCCATGTCGCCGCCGCCCTGCACGTTGTTCTGGCCGCGCAGCGGGTTGAGGCCGCAGCCGTAGCGCCCGACGTGCCCGGTGAGCAGCGCGAGGTTGATCAGCCCGAGCACGTTGTCGACCGCGTTGTGGTGCTCGGTGATGCCGAGCGTCCAGCAGATCTGGGCGCGGTCGGCGCGCGCGTACGTGTGCGCGACGTCCTTGATCACGTCGGCGGGCACGCCGCTCAGCGCCTCGGCCCGCTCGAGCGTGTACGGCTCGACCGCTGCCGCGTAGGCCTCGAAGCCCGCCGTGCCGCGCTGGATGAACTCGCGGTTGTGCAGCCCGGCGTGGATGATCTCGCGCGCCATCCCGTTCGCGAGCGCGACGTCGCTGCCCACGTTGAGGCCGAGCCACGTGTCGGCCCACTGCGCGGTCGTCGTGCGGCGCGGGTCGACCGCGAACATCCGCGCGCCGTTGTGGATCGCCTTCAGCACGTGGTGGAAGAAGATGGGGTGCGCCTCGCGGGCGTTCGATCCCCACAGCAGGATCACGTCCGTGTCCTGCACTTCCTGATATGAGCTGGTGCCTCCACCAGCGCCGAATACCGTCGCCAGACCGACGACGCTAGGAGCGTGTCAAGTTCGGTTGCACGAATCGATGTTGTTCGTGCCGATCGCCACGCGCGTGAACTTCTGCGCGATGAAGTTGACCTCGTTCGTGGCCTTGGAGCAGCTGAGCATCCCGTAGCGTGTCAGGCCCGTGCGCCTCCACGGCCGCGCGGAAGCCCGATGCGGCACGGTCCAGTGCCTCATCCCAGGTCGCCGTGCGCAGGACGCCGTTGTCGCGGACCAGCGGCTCGGTCAGGCGGGCGTACTTCATCGGCATGTCGGCTCTCCAGCTTTGCTATCCAGGGTGTTCGCAGCGTAACAATTCCCCCCTGTGGGTACGCGCGCAAACCCGACCATGACCGCCGCCCGACACACTCCTGACGAGTCCGCCCACGGCATGTGGACGAAGGTCGTGCGCGACGGGGAGGAGGACCTCGTGGCGGTCGAGGAGCCGCTCGAGATCCGCGTCGACGGCGCGCCGCTCGCGGTGACCATGCGCACACCCGGCCACGACGAGGAGCTCGCGCTGGGCTTCCTGTTCACCGAGGGCCTGATCGACGGACCGCGCCGCGCCGGGTTGACCGACGACCTGGCGGCGAACACGATCGAGGTCGAAGGGCCGATGTCCCGCGACGCGAGCGCCCGCCGCTTCTACACGACCTCGTCGTGCGGCGTCTGCGGCAAGGGCGCGCTCGAGGAGGTCGCAGTGCACGCGGAGCCCGCGGCGCCCGGGCCGGAGATCGATCGCGCGCTGCTCGCGACGCTGCCCGACCGGCTGCGCCAGCCGACGTTCGAGCGCACCGGCGGCCTGCACGCCACGGGGTTGTTCGCGCCCGACGGCGGGCTGCTGTGCGTCCGCGAGGACGTCGGGCGCCACAACGCCATGGACAAGGTCGTCGGCCGGGCGCTGCTCGACGGCGGGCTGCCGCTGCACGGGCGGATCCTGTGCGTCAGCGGCCGGCTGTCGTTCGAGCTCGTCCAGAAGGCGGCCGTGGCCGGAGCGCCGGTCCTCGTCGGCGTGGGCGCGCCGAGCTCGCTCGCGGTGAGCCTGGCGGCCGATCGCGGCATGACGCTCGCCGGGTTCGCCCGCCGTGGCAGCGTCAACGTGTACACCGGCGCGGAGCGCGTGCGGGGATGAGCGAGACGATCCCGCTCACCTCGCTGTCGCACGGGGCCGGCTGCGGCTGCAAGCTGTCGGCCGCCGACATCGGGCCGATCGTCGGGGCGCTGCCCGCGGTCGACGATCCGCGGCTGCTGATCGGCAGCGCGACCTCCGACGACGCCGGGGTCGTGCTCGTGCGCGACGACCTCGCGCTGGTGCAGACCGTCGACTTCTTCACGCCGATCGTCGACGACCCGTACGACTTCGGCCGCATCGCCGCGGCCAACGCGCTGTCGGACATCTACGCGATGGGCGCCGAGCCGTTGAGCGCGCTGAACCTGGTCGCCTTCCCGCTCGAGCGGCTGGGTCCCGAGGTGCTCGGGGAGATCCTGCGCGGGGGCGGCGACGTCGTGCGCGCGGCCGGTGCGCTGATCGTGGGCGGCCACTCGATCGACGACCCGGAGCCGAAGTACGGCCTCGCGGTCACCGGTCTGGTCGATCCCGGGCGCGTGCTGAGCAACGCCGGCGGTGAAGCCGGCGACGTGCTGGTGCTGACGAAGCCGCTCGGCGTCGGCGCGATCTCGACCGCGCTCAAGCGCGGACACGGCGACGGCCTGCTCGCGCTCGCCGTCGCGACGATGACCACCCTGAACGCGGACGCCGCCCGTGCCGCGCGCGACGCGGGCGCGCACGCCATGACCGACGTGACCGGCTTCGGCCTGCTCGGGCACCTGCGCGAGCTGACCGCCGCGAGCGGCCTCGCGGCGGAGGTCGACGCCGGGGCCGTCCCGGCCATCGACGGCGTCGAGGCGTTGCTCCGCGGCGATGACTCGGTGTCCGGCGGCAGCCGGCGCAACCGCGAGCACGCCGAGACGTTCACGCACTTCGCCGCCGACGTGGAGGAGTGGCGCCGGCGGCTCGTGTGCGATGCCACCACGTCGGGCGGCCTGCTGGTCGCCGTGCCGGCCGAGCGCGCCGCGGACGTCCCCGGCGCCGTCGTGGGACGCCTGGTCGAAGGCCGTCCCGGCAGCATCAGCGTGAGCAGTGGATCATCTGCCTGAGACATGGAGCGGCCCGGGCCTGGTGGTCCAACCGGCCTTCAAAGCCGGGGAGCCGCGGCAACCCCGCGGTGGGAAGGTTCGACTCCTTCGCCGCTCCGTCCCGCGAACACGCGGCGGACCGTGAGCGGCGAGATGCCGCTCACGGTCGGCACCGCCGGGCACATCGACCACGGCAAGACCGCGCTCGTCCGCGCGCTCACCGGACGGGACACGGATCGGCTGCCCGAGGAGCGCGCTCGCGGCATGTCGATCGACCTCGGCTTCGCCCGGCTCGACGTCGGCGGCCGGCTGCTGTCGCTCGTCGACGTCCCGGGCCACGAGCGCTTCGTGCGCACGATGGTCGCCGGAGCGACCGGAGTCGATCTCTTCCTGCTCGTCGTGGCCGCGGACGACGGGGTGATGCCCCAGACGGTCGAGCACGCGGCCGTGCTGCGCGCGCTCGGCGTGCGCGCGGGCGTCGTGGCGGTGACGAAGACCGACCTCGCCGACTCGGCGCGTGCGCGCCAGGAGGCGCGCGCGTTGGTCGACGAGGGCGTGCCGATCGTCGACTGCTCCGTCCGCGCCGGCACCGGCATCGAGCAGGTCCGCGCCGCGATCGCCCATGTCGCCGCGCGCGTGCCCGATGTGCGGCCGCATGACGGGCCGGCCGTGCTCCACGTCGATCGCTCGTTCACGATCCACGGCGCCGGCACCGTGGTCACCGGGACGCTGTGGTCGGGCTCGCTCGGCACCGGCGATCGCGTCACCTTGTTGCCGTCCGGCCGGCGCGCCAGGGTGCGCAGCGCCCAGGTGCACGACGCCGACGTCGAGCGGGCGAGCGCCGGGCAGCGTGTCGCGGTGAACCTCGCCGGCGTGCGCGTCGACGCGATCGGCCGAGGAGACGTCGTCGCGAGCGAGGACGCGGGGCTGCAGCCCGCATGGATCCTCGATGTCGCGCTCGAGCTCGGCGGCGCGGAGGTTCCGCGCCGCGCGCAGATCCACCATGGCACGCGCGAGACGCCTGCCCGCATCGCCGATCGCGAGCCGGGGCGCTGGCAGCTGCGCTGCGAGCGGCCGCTGATCGCCCGGGCCGGCGACCGCTTCGTGGTGCGCTCGATCTCCCCGCCGGGCACGCTCGGCGGCGGCGTCGTCCTCGATCCGGCGGCGCGGCGCACGCGCCGGCCGGAGCCGTCGGCGGAGCCGGCGCCCGCTGCGCCGCCTGCGCCGTCCGAGCCGCAGCCGCTCTCGGCGACGGCGCTCGAGCTGGAGCGAAGGCTCCACGCGGCCGCCGACCGGCCGCCGCGCGACACGGAGCTGGGCGAGGGCGGCGACGCGGCGCTGGCCGAGCTGCGCGCCGCCGGCAGGGTCGTGCGGCTCGATCGGACGATGCACATCCACCGCGAGGCGCTGGACGCGCTGCGCGACCGGGTCACGGCGATCATCGCGGCGGAGGACTCGATCACCCTCGCGCGACTGCGCGACGAGCTCGACACCTCACGCCGGTACGCGCAGGCGCTGCTGGAGGCGCTCGATGCCGACCGGGTCACGCTGCGGTTGCCCGACGATCGGCGGATCCTCCGCCGCAAGCGTCCCGGCTGACGTCACCGTGCTCGAGCGCGAGCGTAGGATGCTCTCGTGTCGGGCGGTGCGGCTCGTGAGGGTCTGGTGCTTGGCCGGGAGTCCTTCGTCCGGCGGGACTGGGCGGATGCCGTCGCTGAGCTGTCCGCCGCGGATCGAGAGGCCCCGCTCGAGCCGGAGGACCTCGAGCGGCTGGCCACGGCGGCCTACCTCGCCGGGGGTGATGACGACAGCGTCCAGGCGTGGGAGCGGGCGCATCGCGAACTGCTGCGCAGGGGTGATCTGCTGAGGGCCGTCCGATGCGCGGGCTGGCTGGTCTTCGTCCTGCAGACCGGCGGTGAGTTCGCTCGCGCCGGCGGCTGGCTGGCGCGAGCGCGTCGGCTGCTCGACGACGGCCCGCGCGACTGCGCCGAGCGGGGACACCTCCTCGTGCCCGAAGCCTTCCAGCGTGCGTTCGCAGGAGACTGGCCGAACGCCTACGCGATCGCCGGCCAGGCCGCCGAGTTCGGCGATCGGTTCGGTGACCTGGATCTGGTGACGCTCGCACGCAACGTCCAGGGCCGGGCGCTGATCGCGCAGGGAAAGACCGCCGACGGAATGACCCTGCTCGACGAGATCATGGTCGCGGTGATGGCGGACGAGGTGTCTGAGATCGTCGCCGGAGCGGTCTACTGCAGCGTGATCGAGGCGTGCCACGAGGTCTTGGACCTCGGCCGGGCGCGGCAGTGGACGACCGCGCTGACGCACTGGTGTGACTCTCAGCCGGACCTGGTCCCGTTCAGCGGTCAGTGCCTGGTGCACCGCGCCGAGATCATGCAGTTGAACGGCGCGTGGCCGGACGCTCTCGAGGCGGCGCAGCAGGCGAGCCAGCGGCTCCTGCAGCGGCCTCAACCGGCGGTGGGCGCCGCGTTCTACCAGCAGGCGGAGTTGCACCGGCTGCGTGGCGAGTTCGGGCAGGCCGAGGCGGCATATCACCAGGCCAGCCGGTGGGGACGCGAGCCACAGCCTGGTCTGGCGCGGCTACGACTGGTCCAAGGGCAGATCGATGCCGCCGCGGCGGCGATCCGCCGCGTCGTCGATGCGGCGCAGGACGGCGTGGTGCGTTCGCGGCTGCTTCCCGCGCACGTCGAGATCATGCTCGCCGCCGGTGACGTCCCCGCGGCGCGGGCGGCCGCCGGTGAGCTTTCGGAGATGGCCGATGACCTCGACGCGCCGCTGCTGCGCGCGGTGGCCGCCCAAGCCCAGGGAGCCGTCCTCCTGAGCGAGGGCGACGCCCAAGCGGCGCTCGCCGCGCTGCGTCCTGCGTGGACGGCGTGGCAGGAGCTCGAGGTGCCGTACGAAGCCGCGCGGGTCCGGGTCCTCATCGGGCTGGCCTGCCGGCAGCTCGGGGACGAGGAGAGCGCCGAGATGGAGCTCGACGCGGCGCACTGGATCTTCGGGCGCCTCGGCGCGGTACCCGACGTCGCGCGAGCGCAGTCGCTCTCCGGGAAGGCAGCGGCAAAGCCGGCGGGCGGGCTGACGGCGCGCGAGCTCGAGGTGCTCCACCTCGTGGCGACCGGCAAGACCAACCGGGTGATCGCTGCCGAGCTGTTCCTCAGCGAGAAGACGGTGGCCCGTCACGTCAGCAACATCTTCACCAAGCTGGGTCTGTCGTCCAGGGCGGCCGCGACTGCGTACGCCTACGAGCACGACCTCGTCTAGGCGGGTCTACACAGAATCACCCACCTCGGCGGCCACGCCGATTTGGGTCGTTCGCCCGTAGCGGCCACGGCGCCCGCGTCGTTAGCGTGGCGATCGAAGGGTTCCACCCCACCCACCGGAGAGGCGACCTTGAACAGGCAGGACGTCGAGACCGTGATCATCGGCGGCGGTCAGGCAGGGCTCTCGACGGGCTACCACCTGGCGAAGCGCGGTCTCGCCTTCGTGATCCTGGACGCGAACGAGCGGATCGGCGACGCGTGGCGCAAGCGGTGGGACTCGCTCCGCCTGTTCACCCCCGCCCGCTACGACGGGCTGCCGGGCTGGCCGTTCCCCGCGCCTGCCTGGTCGTTCCCCGGCAAGGAGGAGGTGGCCGGCTACCTCGAGGCCTATGCGGCCAGATTCGATCTCCCGGTTCGGACCGGCGTCCACGTGGACGGCCTCTCCCGGGAGGGGGACCGGTACGTCGTGAGGGCTGGGGACCGCCGGTTCGAGGCCGACCGGGTCGTCGTGGCATCGGGCGCGTACCAGCACCCCAGGGTTCCCGCCTTTGCCGCCGAGCTCGATCCGGGCCTCGTGCAGCTGCACTCCAGCGAATACAGGAATCCATCCCAGCTTCAGGAGGGCGGCGTCCTCGTCGTGGGCGCCGCCAACTCGGGGGCTGAGATCGCGCTGGAGGTGTCCAGGGGTCACCGGACCTGGCTGTCTGGGAGGCACCCGGGCCAAGAACCCGTCCGCCCTGGAAGCAGGTCGGATCGGCTTGCCATGCCGCTGATCTGGTGGGCCGCCTCGCACGCGCTGACCGTGAAGACGCCGATCGGGCGGAGTGTTCGACGGAAGTTCCGCTTCCGGGGCATCCCGCTCGCCCGGATCCGGCCGAAGGACTTGACCGCTGCCGGGATCGAGCGAGTGGCGAGGGCGACGGGGGCCCGGGGCGGCCTGCCGGTGCTCGAGGATGGAAGCGACCTCGAGGTCACCAACGTGATCTGGTGCACCGGGTTCGTGCCGGACTTCTCCTGGATCGACCTTCCGGTCTTCGCCGAGGACGGAGAGCCGTTGCACGACCGCGGCATCGTGAGCTCGGAGCCAGGTCTCTATTTCGTGGGGCTCTTCTTCCTGTACGCCCTGGCTTCGCCGCTGGTCGGCGGCGTCGGAAGGGACGCCGAGCACATCGTCAAGCACATCGCATCGAGTGCCGACCCCGCGCTCATTCGTAGCCGGTGAACGGCTCGGTCTCGAATCGGGTGCCTTTGTCGCGATCCTCGAACACGTGGGTGATGCGGACCGCGGGTGGGATCCGCTCGACCCGGCTCTCCACCAGCTCGAGGCTGGGGTTGTCGCCCAAGCCCAGGGCGTTCAGCCGCTCAGCCTCGGCCTTGGCGACGTCTCCGGGCGTGGGAGGGCTCTCGGGGTACGCGTCCGTGTGGTGCCGGATGAGGGCCTGCCAGTGCTCGTCACCGGCCCGTTCGATCGAGTCTCGGATCTGTCCCCGGGTGAATGCCACGGCTTCAGCCTCCCCTCCAGCCTATAAGCGGCCCTCCTCGGCCTCTGTGGTGCCGGAGGATGGTTTCGGATCGCCGGCCGCTGACTCGGCGGTTGCAACCTCATGCGACACGCCGACTCGCTCGGACACGGCATGAATCACGTAGGCATTGCGCTCAGCGTCGTACTCTCGCATCGTGATCCGAGCGCCCGGATCCAGCATGAAGCAGCCGGGCCACTCGCGACCGTTCAGGACGACGAACACGCGGACGTCAGGTGACCTCATCGGGGAACCTCCGGTGGTGTGGCTTCGGGTAGGGCGTCGTTCGCTTGCCATGACTCGTCCATGTTCCAGGCGGGCGGGGGTTCTACAAGTGCGACTCGCGATCGTTCGACAACACGTCGTCGATCGTGAGCTCGACGCCGCCGCCTGATCAGCGCAGCCGGATCCGATCGGCGCCGTGCACCCTGAGGTGGTCGAGTGCGGTGCCGCTCGCCTCGGCCACGCCGAGGCGCTCGACGAGCGCCGCGTAGCGCCCTCGCGCGAGGCCGTCGGCCAGCACGGCGGCGCCCTGCGCGGCGGCCTTGGCGTGCGCGCCGAGGCCCGCCACCAGCCGCACCGGCGCCACGCCGGCGAGTCGCTCGCCGAGCGCCTCGAGCATGCCCGGCGCCTGCGCCATCCGCCCCGCGGCGAGGATCTCGCGCGGAGCCGGCGCGCTGACCGTCAGCGCAAGCGCGGCCTTGGCCGCCGCCTCTTCGAGCGCTCGCCATCCCTCGCGGTGGCGCGGGTCGCGCCGCAGCGCCTCCAGTCCCTGTGAGAGATCGAGCTCGCCCTGCGGATCGAGCGCGCCGCCGCTGAACACGGTGCGCTTCGACAGGGCGGCGCCGAGGAGGTACGCCACCTCGGCATCGAGCGCACCGCACGCCCGAGCCCCGATCGGCCCGGCGGAACCGCCGAGCCCGTCGACGATGCGCCCGTCGTCGACGGCGATGGCCGCGCTGAAGCCGCCGCCGAGCTCGAGCATGACGAACGACGTCTCGGCGAAGCCGATGCCGAGCCGGCGCGCCTGATCGGCGATGCACAGCGCGACGCTCGCGACCTTGTCCGCGGTCCCCAGGTCGATGCGGTTCCACTTGCGGTACGCCGGGACCGTCGGCAGGTGGATCGCTCCGGGGCCGAACACGAGCGGCAGGTCCGCCGCGATCAGCGCACGGATGATCGAGCGCATCCCCCCGACGCCGACGCGGCCGCGGGGCTCGTCCTCGCGCACCAGCAGCATGAGCGCGAGCTCGCGCTCGCCGACCTGCTCGGCCGGCACGAGCGGAAGCCCGTAGCCGGCCGGGCCGAGAACGAGCTCGAACGGGCCGTGGTCGGTGAGCGCCTCGACCAGCGGCGCCGGATCGGCGCCCACGTCGACGGTGCGGAAGCTGCGCTCGAGGACGACCTCGCCCCCGTCGAGGGCGCACACGTCGAACGACACCGTGCCCGGGTCGATGCCCGCCACACGCGGACCGCCGCGGCTCAAACGAGTTCCTTGGCGACCGTGTAGACGGCATCGGTGTCGAGCACCTGGTCGTTGCTCTCGAACAGCCGCCGCACGCACGCCTTGTGCACCTTCATCTTCGGCCCGCCGATGGCCAGCGCACCGAGGACGAGCTTGCCGTCGTGGTCGGCGAGGTCGTCGGTCGCCTTGGTGCCCTCGATGCCCAGCGGCTCCGCCGCGTTGTAGTCGGCCAGCAGCTCGATCGTCGGATGCTGCGCCCAGAAGTCGCGTCGGAGCACCGGCACACCGGCGGGCCCGGCTGACAGGGCGATCGTCGCGCCCTCGAGCATCGACTCGAGCTCGGAGCGGTCGGCCGGCTCGCGGACATCGAGGCCGAGCTGCTCCGCGACCGGCAGGCCGGACGGCCGGCGATACGGGCGATCGTCGCCGAAGAGGTCGGACGGCAGCGCGACGACGGTGACGTCGCAGCCCTCGCCCTGCAGCAGCACGGCTGACCGCAGGCCGACGGATCCCAGGCCGAGCACGACCGCGCGGTCGCCGGCCAGGTCGCGGATCTTCGCGATCCGTGCGATCGTCGTCGCGGCGGTGGTGTTGCAGCCGTTGGAGTCGAGCATCACCGAGACCCTGAACGGGCCGAAGAACGCGCGCTGCACCTCGGCGAAGACCTCCTCGCCGGTGGCCACGCGCGTGCCGCCGACCCAGACGGCCATCGTCTTGAGGTCGTCCGGTCCACGGGTGAAGAACGCGTCCTGGGCCAGCTCGCGCGCCTCCTCGGGCTTCACGCTGCCGTGGGACAGCAGCACTTCCACCCCTGCGTCGTACGCGACGATCGCGTCGAACGGGCTCGGGTGCTCGTCGGTGTCGAGCTGGAGCAGGACCTTCTTCACGATTCCTCCTCGGTCGAACCGTCGTCGGATTGCCTGCGAGCGCGCGCGGTGAGCCGGACGCGCTCGCGGCGAGGCTCGTCGAATGTCAGGTAGCCCCAGTCGAGCGGGGACTCCTGCCGGTAGTTCTTGCCCAGTCCGCGGGCGATCGACGCCTTCATGAGCTCCTTGCCCAGGTAGAAGGCGTGCGTGTGCTCGTCGACGCCGAGCTCGTCGAAGATCTGGTTGATGTCGGTGCCCTTGACGAAGCGCTCGGCGTTGAACGCGTAGATCCAGTCGGCGTCGGCGAAGATGCGGATGTTCGGGTCGGTGACGCTCGCATGCAGCTCACGCAGCTCGGCCTCCGTATAAGGGCTGACCTCCTCGTCCTTGATGGTCAGCAGCCGGCCGTCGACATGCTTGGGCGGCGTGCCCTCCTGCTGGGCGAAGTGCATGAGCTTGGCCGCCAGGACCGCCTCGCGGACCGCGCCCCGCGCCCAGTCGATGACCTCGGTGGTCAGCACGTTGCGGATGCCGAGCTCCTGGCAGAAGCCGAGCAGCAGCGCGGTGACGCCGGTCGTGTCGGCCTCGGTGAGCTCGGTCAGGTTGCCGATCCCCATGAGCATCTCGGCGTCGGGGTGGCGGCGGCGCACCTCCAGGTAGCGGCCGAGGCTCGCCGCGAAGCCCGTGCCGATCGGCTCGATGATCGGGTCGACGAGGAACGGCTTGCCGAGCTCTCGCAGGTGCGCGACGGTCGCGTCGAGGCTGTCGAGATCGTCGGGCGTGTCGGGGATGAGCACCGGTGTCGCGCGCAGGTGCTGTGCCACATGGCGGTTGTGCCCGTTGAGGCTGAGGACGTAGTCCACGCCCGCCGCGTCGGCCATGAGGATCTCGTCGGGATCGAGCGTGTCGATGCTCAGGGTGAAGCCGCGCGCCTTGAGGTCGGCGATCACCTGGGGGCCTTCGTCGAGCCAGTTGCGGTCGAGCGAGAGCCCGAGGTCGATGACGTCGGCGCCGGCGTCGCGGTAGTAGGTCGCCCGCTCGACGATGCGCGCATGGTCGAGGCGCGGGACGTTGTTGATCTCGGCGAACACGCGGATGTCCCGCGCGCCGTAGCGCGAGCGCGCGTCGGCCTGTCCGAAGAACGCCGGCAGTCGCTTGAGGTCGGCAGGCCCCTTCTCCGCCGGGATGTCGAACTGCTCGCTGAGCACGCCGGGGTCGCCCTCGCAGAGGCCCGGGATCATGATCCGCGTGACGCCGGAAGGGACCTCCAGGCGCCGCGCGATCCAGGCCGGGGTCATGAGCGCGGCGACCGTGATCTTCATGACCGCGACGTCGTAGTCGAACGGGAGCTCCGCGCGGCGCAGCGTCTCGCGCAGCGCGGGCGCCGCGAGCTTGCCGGTCACGAAGAGGTAGCGATCGGCCATCGCGGCGCCGGGTGGGGACGGTGTCTCGCGGGGCGTCCTAGCGGCCGCCCTTGCTGAACACGAACTTGTTCGGGGTTCCCTCGAGCGGGCTGTCGTCGCCGGGCCGCCAGAGCACCGTGTCCTCGATCTGCCGCGCCACCGCGAAGTCCTTGTCGGTGATGCCGCCGGCGGCGTGGTTCATCAGCTTGACCCACAGCTTGCCCCAGGTCACCGACAGGTCGGCGTGGTGGTACGCGGCCTCGCACACGAAGCCGACGGCGTTGACGACCATGAGCGTCGTCGGCCAGCCGTCGGTGTTGTACTTGCGGCGGATCCAGTCGCCCTCGAGGTACCAGTCGTCGAGTCCGTGCTCCTTGAGCTTGGCCTCGACCTCGTCGGGCTCATAGGTCTTGGCCTTGGCGCTTGCCTCCATGGTTGCCTCCTTCGCGGTCTTCGCTGACTACATCACGCCCGGCGCTACATCACCACGCCGCCGTTGACGTTGATCGCCTGCCCGGTGACGAACGCCGCCTCGGGTGAGGCGAGGTAGAGCGCGGCGGCCGCCACGTCCCGCGGACTGCCCCAGCGTCCCAGCGGGGTGTCCTGCGCGACCGAGCGGTGAAACGCACGATCGACCTGCTCGCCGAAGCTCGTCTCGATCCAGCCGGGGCTCAGCACGTTGACGCGCACCTCGGGTGCCAGGGCGCGCGCGAGGCTCTTGCTGAACGCGAGCACGCCGCCCTTGACGGCGGCGAACAGCTGCGGGTCGTCTCCTGCCATGCCGGTCGCCACGTGGTCCCAGCTCATGTTGACGATCGCGCCACCGCGCTCCTGCCGGCGCATGGCCTCGCCCACCGCATACGAGCAGGCGATCGTGCCCTTCAGGTCGACCGCGAGCAGGACGTCGAGCTTGCGCTCCCACTCCCACGTCGCCGCCTCGCCGGTCAGCACGTCGGCGCCGGCGTTGTTGACCCATACGTCGACGCGGCCGAGCACGTCCCGCGCGTCCGCGACCAAGCGCTCGCAGGCCTGGCGCGACGCGAGGTCGGCCTGGCGGACGTGCGCAAGCCCGCCGCGCGACGCGATCGCGTCGGCAACCTCTCGCGCGCGCTCGGGCGAGGCGCGGTGCGTGAGCAGCACGACGGCTCCCTCGGCCGCGTAGGCCTCGGCGATGGCGCGTCCGATCCCGCTGCTCGCGCCGGTGACGACGGCGTTCAAGCCGTCAAGCCGGCCCGGCCGGACCGCTTCAGATGTTGGGTCTGACGTGGCCGGCTACGCCTCCACGCCGCCTGCGAACGGATGGCGCGCCGCGGCCACCGCCTCGGCCACCTCGCTCACGCTGGGCTCGTTGTTCATCGCGCGCCCGACCGCCTCCTTCGTGGCGGCGTAGTTGTAGTCGAAGATCTTCCTGTCGTCCGTGGCCTCCCAGTGGATGAACACGCCGCAGATGATGCAGAGGTCGTCGATCTCGCCCTCGGGGATGAGGCCCTCGCGGACCGCATCGACGACTCCGCGGGCCACGGCCGCCTGCGCGGGCCCGAACATCTGCACCGCCTGGGTCGCGCCCTTGATCGTGACCTTGTTGGACATGATCGTGTCCGGCTTGCACGGGAGGTTGGGCGCGACGATGGCCAGCAGGTTCGTGTGGCCCTCCTTCTGGTTGACGAGGGCGTTCGCGAACGCTTCGCCGACCGGCCCGCTCTTGGAGCCGATCAGGACGTCGACGTGCGCGACCTCGTTGCCCTCGCCGACAAGTGACTCGCCCACCTGCAAGGTTCTGGCCATTACCCGCCCTCCCTATGGTTGTCGGTGTGCCTGAGAAATCCGGGAACGGGTCGGCGACTCTAGCTTCTGCGGCGGAGCGGGGTCAAGCGGGGCGGCGGTCGTCGGCCGCACGCGCCGGGGTGACTACCGTTCGTAGCACCGACAGCGTCGCCGGTGCCGCGCAGCTGGCCTGCGTGCTGGAGGTCAGCGCCGAGAAGCCCGGCAACATCACGCCCAGCCACGACTTCCACGACACCTCCTACGTGGACATGCTGCGCAGCGCGATCGCGGTCGGCCCGGAGCTGGCGCGCGCGGGCGATCGCGGGGTGGGCGAGACGGTGTCGGCGGTGGTGCGGGCGTCGCGGAGCGTGGCGCCGGCGAACACGAACCTCGGGATCGCGCTGCTGCTCGCGCCGCTCGCGAAGGCTGCGCTCAGCCTGGATCCACCGATTTCGGCGCCGCGAGGATCGGTGGATCCAGGCTTGACGGCGAGCCGCTGCGGGCGCGGCTGGGCGCCACGCTGCGCGCGCTCGACCTCGCCGATGCGCGCGCCGCCTACGCAGCCATCCGCCTCGCCGCCGCCGGCGGCCTGGGCGAGCGCGTCGAGCACGACGTGCGCTCCGAGCCGGCGATCGGGTTGCGCGACGCGATGGCAAGCGCCGCCGGGCGCGATTCGATCGCCTCGGAGTACGTGACCGACTACGCGCTGACCTTCGAGACCGGGATCCCCGCGCTCGCGGCCGCGCTCGCCGACGGGCTCGCGGTGCGCGATGCGATCGTCGAGCTGGCGCTGCGCCTGCTCGACGTCGCGCCGGACACGCTGATCGCTCGCAAGCGCGGCGCCGCGTCGGCGGCGCGGGTGTCCGCGGGCGCACGCGACGTGCTCGCCGCCGGCGGCGTGCGCACCGAGGCGGGGCGGCGGGCGCTGCGCAGCTTCGACGCCTCGCTGCGGGAACCCGGCAACGCGCTGAACCCCGGCACCACCGCCGATCTCGTGACGGCGACCGTGTTCGTCGGCGTGCTCGAGGGTATGCTCTGACGCCGTCGCACCGCGCGAGCCAATTCTCCTGATCGCCCTGAGCGCGCGTATGCTCGCCGACCTGGCGATGCGCGACGGTCAGCGGGTGCTCGCGTTCGATCTGTTCGGCGACCTCGACCTGCGGCGGCGCGCGAGCCGGGTCGTGACTCCGGTCGAGGTCGGTCGCGGCGGCCTGGCGGCGCTCGTCGATGCCGCGGCGGGGGTGCACGCTCGCGGCGTCGTCTACGGCGCGAGCTTCGAGAACCATCCCGCGCTGGTCGAGCGGCTGGGCCGGCGGCACGCGCTGCTGGGCAACACGCCGCAGACGCTGCGCGCGGTGCGCGATCCCCAGCGGTTGGGCGCCGTGCTGGGCGACGCGGGGCTGATGCATCCGCGCACGTTCGCCGCTGCGCCGGACGGGCGAGCCGGCCGCTGGCTGCGCAAGCCGCTGCGCGGTGGCGGGGGCACGCGCGTGCGCGGCTGGCGCGGCGGCCGGCTGCCGCAGGGCACGGTCGTGCAAGAGCACATCGGCGGCCTGGTGTGCTCGGCCGCCGCAGCCGGCGACGGGACGGACGCGGTGGTGCTCGGCATCTGCGAGCAGCTCGTCGGAGCGCGCGCGTTCGGGGTCCGCGGCCACCGGTGGTGCGGCAACCTCGCACCGCCACGGCTCCCGGCTCCGGAGCGCGAGGCGCTCCTGAGCCAGGCGCGCGTGATCTGCTCGCACCTGGCAGCGGCGTTCGCGCTGCGCGGGCTGTTCGGCGTCGACCTGATCTGGGACGGCGAGCGCGCGTGGACGATCGAGGTCAACCCGCGTCCCACCGCGTCGCTCGAGGTGATCGAGTCCGCGCACGGAGTCGGCGTGTTCGACGCGCACCTGCGGGCCTGCGCCGGTGAGCTGCCGCGCATCGAGCCGGGGCACGGCCGTGCGGCCGGCAAGGCGGTGCTGTTCGCCACCGAGGACGTCGTCATCGGCGACAGCGAGCGCTGGCTCGAGCGCGGCGTGCGCGACGTCCCGCACCCTGGCGAGCGGATCGCGCCGGGCCATCCGATCTGCACCGTCGTGGCCGCCGGCACGACGCCCGAGGTCGCGCTGGCCGGGCTGGAGGAGCAGGCCGCACGGCTGTTCGCGGAGCTCGCGCGCGGGAAGGTGGCCGCCCGTGGATGACGCGACGTGCGCCGGGTGCGGGTGCGCCTGCGACGACATCGAGGCGACGATCGCCGAGGGCCGGCCGGCGCGCCTGACGCGGACGTGCGCGCTCGGCGACGCGTGGTTCGCCGAGCGCGCCGCCGACCGGCCGCCGATCGCTCGGATCGAGGGCCGCGCGGTCGCGCTGGACGAGGCCGCAGACGCCGCGGCCGCGATCCTCCGCCGGGCGCGCGCGCCGCTCGTCTACGGCCTGGGGCAGACCAGCTGCGAGGCGCAGCGCCGGGCGGTGGCGATCGCCGAGGCAGCCGGCGCGGTGCTCGACCCCGCGGGCGGCGGCGCGGCCGGCCTCGCCTATCAGGCGCTCGGCTCGAGCACCGCCACCTTCGGCGAGATCCGCGACCGTGCGGAGCTCGTCGTCGCCTGGCGGGCCGACCCGGTCACGACGCATCCGCGACTGCCGGACCGCTTGCGACTGGAGTCGCGAGCGCTCGTCGTCGTCGACGACCGCCGCACCGCGACCGCCGAGCAGGCCGACGCGTTCATCGAGCTCGACGCGGCGCTCGACTTCGACGCGCTGTGGGCGCTGCGCGCCCTGGTCCGGGCTCTGCCGCTCGACCGCGACCGTGCGGGGGAGCTGCCGCTCGCCGGCCTCGACGACCTCGCGGAGCGCCTGCTCGGCGCGCGCCATGCCGCGGTGATCTACGGCGCCGTCGACGAGCTCGGTGCGCTGGCCCTGTTCTCGCTCGTGCGCGACCTCAGCCGCGACCGCCACGCGGTCACGTTGGGGCTGCGCGCCGACGGCAACGCGCGGGGCGCCGAAGACGTGCTGGCCTGGCAGACCGGCTTCCCGGCAGCGGTGAGCTTCGCCCGCGGCCACCCCCGCGCCAACCCGGGTGAGCTCAGCGCCGCCCCGCTGCTCGAGCGCGGCGAGGTCGACGCCGCGCTCGTGGTGGCCTCCGATGCCCTCGAGCACCTGCCGCCGGCCGCCGCCGATCGCCTGCGCGAGCTGCCGATGGTGGTGGTCGACGCGCGAGCCACCGCGACGTCGCAGGCGGCGCGGGTCGCGTTCACCACCGCGGCCGACGGCGTGGAGATGCCGGGCACCGTCCATCGGATGGACGGCGTGCCGGTCCCCCTGCGCGCGCTGCTGGCCGGGGAGCGCCCGGGCGTCGAGGACGTGCTGGCCGCGATCGGAGGGCGCCTCTGATGCTCCGGATCGCCGCGGGCCGCGTGTACGACCCCGCCAACGGCAGCGCCGGCGAGGTGCGCGACGTCTGCGTCCAGGACGGCAAGATCGTCGCCGACGTGCCGGCGCACGCCCGCAGCATCGACGCGCGGGGGATGGTCGTCATGCCGGGCGGGGTCGACATCCACGCCCACATCGCCGGACCGGCGGTCAACGCCGCGCGCAAGCTCACGCCCGAGGAGCATCGCGCGGACGTGCTCGACCGCACCGCGGTCACCCGCTCGGGCACCGGCGGCACCGTCCCCTCGACGATCGCCACCGGCTACCGCTACGCGCTGCTGGGCTACACGACGGTCGTCGACGCGGCCACGCCGCCGCTCGCGGCCCGTCACACGCTCGCCGAGATACGCGACACGCCGGTGATCGATGCCGCCTTCCTCGTGCTGATGGGCAACAACCTCCCGCTCTTCGACCTGATCCGCGACGACCCCGGCCGCGTGCGCGACGCCGTCGCGTGGTTCCTGCGGGCCACGGGCGGCTACGGCGTCAAGCTCGTCAACCCGGGCGGCGTCGAGATGTGGAAGCGCACGAACGGCAACGTGACCTCGCTCGACGACGACGGCCCCGGCGTCACGCCGCGGCGCGTGATCGAGACGATCGCCACCGCGGTGCACGAGCTCGGGCTTCCGCACCCGGTGCACGTGCACTGCAACAACCTCGGCGTGTCCGGCAACTGGCGTACGACGCTCGACACGCTCCGCACGCTCGAGGGCCGCCGCGCCCACCTCGCCCACCTGCAGTTCCACGCCTACGGCGGGCGGGTGGGCGGGCCATCATCCGGGCTGCGCTCGCGCGCGCCGGAGCTCGTCGAGCACCTCAACTCGCACCCGGAGCTGAGCGCCGACGTCGGACAGGTGATGTTCGGCGATGCGATGACGATGACCGCCGACGCGCCCGTCTCCGCCGTGCTGAGCGAGATCACCCACGGCCGCTGGGTCAACGCCGACACCGAGGCCGAGACCGGCTGCGGGATCGTGCCGTTCACCTACCGCGAGCCCAACTACGTCCACGCGCTGCAGTGGGGGATCGGCCTGGAGCTGTTCCTGCTCGGCCGCGACCCGTGGCAGCTCGTGCTGTCGACCGACCACCCGAACGGCGGCTCGTTCCTGAGCTACCCGCGCCTGATCCGCCTGCTGATGGACCGCGAGTTCCGCAACGAGCAGATCGGCCGGGTCAACAAGAAGGCGATGCGGCGCACCGTGCTGCTCGACGACCTCGATCGCGAGTACACCCTCGAGGAGATCGCGATCATCACGCGTGCGGGGCCTGCGCGCCTGCTCGGGCTCCGCGACAAGGGCCACCTCGGCGTCGGCGCCGATGCCGACATCACGATCTACGACGACCGCGACGACCGCGAGGCGATGTTCGCGGCGCCGCGTCACGTCATCAAGGACGGACGGCCGATCGTCGAGGACGGCGAGCTGCGCGACGCGGGGTGGGCGGGAGGAAATCTGCTGCGTGTCGGCGCCGAGTACGACCCGGGCATCGAGCCCACGCTCGAGGCGCTCTTCGAGGAGCGCTACACCGTGCGCTTCGCGAACTACCCCGTCCGCGAGCCGTGGCTGCTCGAGCCCGCGCGCACCGTCGCCGCATCGCCCCATGACTGAGGCCGTGATGCAGCTGCATGACGCCGAGATCGTCGATACGTTCGCCGAGGCGTTCCCGATGTGGGGCGCGCGCGTCGTGATCACCGCGGCGACGCCCGCTTGGGCGCTGGAGGCGGGTCGCTCGCTGACCGGCTTCGCGACCTCGGTGATCGGCTGCAAGTGCGAGGCGGGCATCGAGCGCGAGCTCGACGCCGGCGAGACGCCCGACGGGCGCCCGGGGGTCAGCGCCCTGCTGTTCGCGATGGACCGCGACGGCCTGGCCAAGCGGCTCGTCGAGCGTGTCGGCCAGTGCGTGCTGACCTGCCCGACGACGGCCTGCTTCAACGGGCTGGACGCGGAGGACACCGTTGACGTCGGCGGGCAGCTGCGCTTCTTCGGCGACGGCCATCAGGCCAGCAAGGTGCTCGACGGACGGCGCTACTGGCGCGTGCCGGTGATGGAGGGGGAGTTCCTCGTCGAGGAACGCTTCGGCATCGTCGAGGGCGTGGCCGGCGGCAACATCATCATCCTCGCGCGGGACGCGGAGCCCGCGCTGCGCGCCGCGGAGGCGGCGGCGAGCGCCATGCGCGCCGTCGAGGGCGTGATCATGCCCTTCCCGGGAGGGATCGCGCGCAGCGGCAGCAAGGTCGGCTCGCGCTACAGCGCGCTGCCGGCTTCGACGAACGACGCGCTGTGCCCCACGCTCCGCGGGCAGGTCGAGCACAGCGAGGTGCCGCCCGGCGTCGGCTGCGTGTTCGAGATCGTCATCGACGGGCTGGCGCTCGAACCGGTCCGCGAGGCGATGGCCCGCGGGATGGCCGCCGCCGCCGGCTCGGGCGCCGGCCGGGTGACGGCGGGCAACTACGGCGGCAGCCTCGGCCCGCACCACATCCATCTGCGCGAGCTCGTGCCGGGGTAGCCGATGGCCCTGACGCTCACGCTGCGCGAGCAACCGGCCGTGCCGCTCGAGGCCGAGGTGCTGTCCCCTGACCGCCTCGCGGGCGCCAGCCGCGAGGAGATCGAGGCGCTGCCCGTGTGGCACGGCAACGAGCGCACGCGAGTGGGCGAGTTCTTCTCCGTCTCGGGCGCGGGCGCCGACGACGTGCGCATCGAGGGCGACCTGCGCCGCGTGAAGTTCGCCGGGGCGGGCATGACCGCCGGGCGGATCACGGTCGCCGGCGACGCGGGCATGCACGCCGGCGCGGGAATGCGGGGCGGTGAGATGTACGTCGAGGGCGACGTCGGCGACTGGGCCGGGGCGGGGATGCGCGGCGGGCGCCTCGTCGTGCGCGGCTCCGCGGGCCGGCAGCTCGGCGGCGTCTACGCCGGCGAGCGGGCGGGCATGCGCGGCGGCGAGATCGTCGTCGGAGGCGACGCCGGCGCGCAGGCCGGTGCCGGGCTGCGCCGGGGCCTGATCGCGGTGGCCGGGCGGGTCGGCGACGCGGCCGGACTGCGCATGCTGGCGGGGACGATCGTCGCGCTCGGCGGGCTCGGTGCGCGGTCCGGAGCCGGGATGCGGCGCGGCACCATCGTCACGATGGCGCCGGCGACGCCGCTTGCGACGTTCGTGTTCTCCTGCATCTACCGCCCGCCGTTCCTGCGCCTCTACCTGCGCCGGCTGCGCGAGCTGGGCCTGCCCGTCGCCGACGACCAGCTCGAGGGTCGGTACGCGCGCTGGTGCGGCGACGGCCTGGAGCTGCGCCGCGGTGAGATCCTGATCCTGGAGGCCCCGCGGAGGTAACTCTTATGACGTTTTCGCTCAACGACCGCGCGCTGGAGCTGGCCGACCGCCTGGCAGGCGACGCCGATGCTGCGCGCGTGGCGGTCGCCACGCTGCCGAACGGCACGCGCGTGATCGACTGCGGCGCGCAGGCCGCGGGTGGCTTCGAGGCGGGGCGGCGCTTCGCCGAGATCTGCATGGCGGGGCTCGGGACCGTCGCCTACGCGCCGCTGGTCCTCGACGGTCGCTGGCTGCCGGCGCTCACGGTGACGACGGATCACCCCGCGCTCGCGTGCCTGGGCGCCCAGTACGCGGGCTGGCGGCTCGACCAGGACGGCTACTTCGCGATGGCGAGCGGCCCGGGGCGCGCCCTGATCCGCGCCGAGGAGCTCTACGACGACCTCGACGTGGATGAGCACGCGAACGCGGCGGTGCTCTGCCTGGAGACGCGCGAGCCGCCGCCGGTCGAGGTCGCCGAGTTCGTCGCCCGGCGCGCCGGCGTGCCGGCCTCGGCGCTGACGCTGCTGACGGCCCCCACCGCGAGCGTGGCCGGCGGCGTGCAGATCGCGGCGCGGGTCGTCGAGACCGCGCTGCACAAGCTGCACGAGCTCGGCTTCGACGTACGGCGCGTCGTCGCCGCCTTCGGCAGCTGCCCACTGCCGCCGGTGGCGGGCGACGACATGGAGGCGATCGGGCGCACCAACGACGCCGTGCTCTACGGCGGCCAGGTCCAGCTCACCGTCGAGGCGGACGACGACGATGCGCTGCGCGACCTGGTCGAGCGGCTGCCGGCCTCGGCGTCGTCGGACTACGGCGAGCCGTTCGGCAGCGTCTTGAAGCGCGCGAACTTCGACTTCTACGCGATCGATCCGCTGCTGTTCAGCCCAGCGCAGATCAGGCTCACGAGCGTCGCGAGCGGCCGCAGCTTCGAGGCCGGCGAGGTCAACCTCGAGGTCCTGGAGCGCTCGTTCTGGGGCTGACCGTCGCGATCCTCGGGTCGAGCGGCGGCTGGCACGCGCAGCGCCTGGGGGACGCACTCGCCGCGCGCGGCCACGAGCATCGGCTGGTGCCCGTGACGCGGATGGTCGGGCGCATCGACGGCGATGTCTCGGTGCGCACCCGCGAGCTGCGGCTCGACGGCTGCGACGCCGTGATCGTGCGCGGCATCCCGCGAGGCTCGCTCGAGCAGGTCATCTTCCGGGTCGACGCGCTGCACGCGCTCGTCGACCGCGGCGTGATCTGCGTCAACGGCCCGCAGGCGATCGAGCGGACGGTCGACAAGTTCCTCGCCTCGGCGCGGCTGGCGAGCGCCGGCGTGCCCACGCCGCGGACGATCGCCTGCGAGCGCTCCGAGGACGCACTCGAAGCGTTCGAGGAGCTCGGCGGCGACGTGATCGTCAAGCCGCTGTTCGGCTCCATGGGCGCAGGCATGACGCGAGTGGACGACGTCGACGTCGCCTCCCGCGTGTTCGGAGCGCTGGAACTCGAGCGCGCCGTCTACTACTTGCAGGAGGCGCTCCCGCACGAGGGCCGCGACCTGCGCGCACTGGTCGTCGGCGGACGCGTGCCGGCGGCGATCGAGCGGGTCGGCTCGGGCTGGCGGGCGAACCTCGCACGCGGCGCGCGGGCGCAGGCCGCGCAGCTGAGCGGCGAGCAGGAGCGCCTGTGCCTGGAGGCGGCGGCCGCGCTGGGCGTCGACTACGCGGGCGTCGACCTCCTGCGCGCCGACGGGCGCGACTACGTGCTCGAGCTCAACGGGATCCCCGGCTGGCACGGACTTCAGGAGGCGACGGGCTTCGACGTGGCGGCGGCCCTCGTCGCCCACGTCGAGGCGCTCGTCAGCGAAGCTCGGCCAGCTCGCGCGGGCCGATGACGCCGCTGTGCAGGGCGGTTGCGACCAGCGCCCCGGCAGCGCCGGCGGCACCGAGCGCGCGCAGGTCCTCGACGTCGCGCACTCCGCCCCCGGCGAGCAGCTCGAGGTCAGGGAATGCCTCGCGGATGTCGGCGATCAGCGCGACGTCGGGCCCCGCGCCGCTGCCCACCCGCGCGAGGTCGAGCACGATCGCCTGGCGCAGGCCGGCCCGGTGCAGGTGTGACAGGCCGTCGAGCGCCGTCAGACCGGCGAGCCGTGCGTCGGGCGACACGAGGCGGCCTTTGCGCAGGTCGACGCTCAGGATCACCGCGCCGGAGGGGAGCTCGGCGAGCAGGCGGTCGAGCGCAGCGGGGCCGCTCAGCGTCTCGGTCGCGACGATCACGCGGTGCGCGCCGAGGTCCAGCAGCGCTCGCGCCCGCGCCGGCTCGCCGACGCCGGCGTCGACCAGGACGCGCGCCTCGCTCGCCAGCGCGCCGACGAACGCATCGTGCTCGCCGGTCCCACCGATCGCATCGAGGTCGGCGACGTACAGCTCGTCGAGCCCCAGCGCGGACCGAAACGCGCGGGCCACGGCCAGCGGGTCGCCCTCGTCGCCTCCGAGGGTGCTGCTGACGGGGCGGTAGCGTTCGCGCTCGCCGCGCACGGCGTGGACCGCCGTGCCGTCTTTGAGATCGATGACCGGGACGACACGCATGCGAGCGACCGCGAGGGCCACGCTAGCAGTGGACATCGGCGGCGCGAACACCAAGGCCGCCTGGCTCGACGGGGAGTCGCTGCGTACGGTCTCGCGTCCGTTCGAGGTATGGCGCGACCGCGCGGCGCTGTCCGCCGTGCTCCGCGACGTCGACCGACGAGGTCGCCGGCGGTCCGGCACACGCCGTGGCGATCACGATGACCGCGGAGCTCTCCGATGCGTTCCGCACGAAGCGCGAGGGGGTGGCGTTCGTGCTCGATGCCGCGCAGGACGCGCTCGGCGCCGGGCTGCTGCGCGTGCTGACGACCGCCGGCGAGCTCGTTCCGGTGGACGCGGCGCGGGCGCGCCCGTGGGACGTCGCCGCCGCCAACTGGGTGGCGACGGCGCTCGCGGTCGCCGACGCGCACCCCGACGCGCTGCTCATCGATGTCGGCAGCACGACCGCCGACGTCGTCCCGATCGCCGCGGGACGCGTCGCGGCGACCGCGCACAACGACCTGGAGCGGTTGCTCGCCGGCGAGCTCGTCTACACCGGCGTGCTGCGCACCAACCTCGCGGCGATCGCGCCACGCGTGCCGGTCCGCGGCCGTTGGTGCCCGGTGTCGTCGGAGTGCTTCGCGATCAGCGCCGACGTTCATCTCGTCCTCGGCCACCTGGCGCCGGAGTCCTACGACTGTCCCACGCCCGACGGCCGCCCCGCGACGCTCGCATTCGCGCGTGAGCGCATCGCGCGGCTGGTGTGCGCCGATGCCGAGCAGCTCGACGCGGGCGAGGTCGACGCGATCGCGGCCTTCCTGTACGGCGAACAGCTGCGCGGGCTCGAGGACGCCGCGCGCCGCGTGGAACGGCAGCTGCCGCGCGATGCGCCGGTCGTCGCGGTCGGATCCGGCGCCTTCCTCGGGCGCGAGATCGCGGCGCGTCTGGAGCGAACGGTCGCGGATGCGCCCCTGCCGTGGGGCGCGACGGGCGGCGAGGCCGCGCCCGCCGCGGCGCTGGCCGCGCTGCTGGCGGCGCGCCTGCGCGAGCCGTGCTGACCGTCGTCAAGGTCGGCGGCGGGCTCGCCCGTGGCGCCGGTGACGACGCGCTGCGGGCGCTCTGCCGGGTCCTCGGAGAGCTCGGCGAGCGCCACCCGCTGCTCGTCGTCCCCGGCGGCGCGGACTTCGCGGACGCCGTCCGCGACCACGACCGCCGCTTCGGGCTGCGCGCGACCACCTCCCACCGCATGGCGGTCCTCGGGATGGAGCAGTTCGGCTTGCTGCTGAGCGATCTGATCCCCGGTGCCGAGCGGTGTGCGGACCTCGCACGGGCGAGCGGGCTTGCCGGCGGGCGGGCGACCGTGCTGCAGCCCGCGCGGCTGGCTCTCGACGGGCTGCCCGCCTCGTGGCAGGTGACGTCCGACTCGATCGCCGCATGGGTCGCCGGCCAGGTCGGTGCCGGCCGCCTCGTGCTGGTCAAGGAGGTCGACGGCCTGTTCGCGGAGTGGCCGGCGCGCGGACAGCCGCTCGCGCGCTTGACCGCCGCCGAGCTCGCCGCGCTGCGGCCGGCGGGCGTCGACGCATACCTTCCGACCGCGCTCGAGCGCGCGAGCTTCGAGACATGGGTGATCGGCGGCCGCGTCCCTGAACGTCTTGCGGAGCTGTTCGAGCGCGGCACGACCGTGGGCACGCGGATCGCCGCCGCGCACTTGCTACGGTCAAAAAATGGCTGACCAGAAGCACCGGGACATGAGCGTCGCCATCCTGGCCGACCCTGCGCTGCGGGACTACAAGCTGATGGGCGGGCTCGAGACGTTCAAGAACCGCAGCTTCTGGCCCAACTTCTTCTCCCGTCTCGTGGCCCGGTTGCAGTGGAATCCGATGGCCATCGACCTCACCCCGGACGCCCGCGCGTGGCCGGAGCTGCCGGACGAGCGTCGCCGCCGCCTCATGACGCTGCTCGCCGGCTTCTGCGTGGGCGAGGGGGCCGTCTCCGAGCAGATCGCGCCGTTCGCCGACGCAACGCGGCAGGCGACATTGGCCTCCCAGGAGAGCCTGATGGCATGGGTCTTCTTCCTGCAGCGCCGCGACGAGGAGCGCCACGCGATGTTCTTCGACCGCATCGCCGCCGAGGTGCTCGGGCTGCCGGGAGCCACGCCGGCCGAGCGACGCGCAGCGGCCCGCGAACACGCGCCCGCGGGGGTGCTCGACCTCTTCGAGGTGCGGCTGCCCGGGGTGAGCGCCGAGCTCGCGGCCGGCAACACGGGACTCGCCGAAGGCATCAGCCTCTACCACATGCTGCTCGAGGGAGTCGTGTTCGACGCCGGCCAACACGCGCTGCTCGACGACCTGGCCGACGGCGCCTTGCCCGGGGTGCGCGAGGGCATCGAGCGCGTCCAGGCCGACGAGCGCTGGCACGTGGGCTTCGGCCTGCGCTGCTTCATCGAGACGCAGCCCTCTCAAGACCTCATCGACGAGCTGGTGGTGCGGGCCCAGGAGGCCGCCGCGGTCTGGGGCGATGCCGTGCCCGCCGCCACGCGCGACCTCAGCGCGAGCATGTGCGCCCACCGGTTGCACGTCTCCGGGCTCAGGGAGACGCCCGCGCCGGCGTAGCGCAGGCCGCGCGCAGGGCACCGACGCGCACTGCCTCCAGGGGTCCCGAGCGCCTGCCGTCGCCGCACGCAGCCGACCGGACACCGGCGATGTCGGCGCCGGTGGCGCGGACCGCCGGGAGATCCTCGGCGCGCAGGGCGCCGGCCAGCGCCACCACCAAGCCCGCGTCATGGGCCTCAGCCACCAGCGACGTCAGCTCGTCGAGTGAGAGCCAGTCCAGGAGCCCGCGCCCGTCCTTGACCGCCGTGTCGAGCAGGCAGACGCCGGCGCCCGCCGCGCGCGCGACGCCCGGCAGCAACTCCGGCGCGAGCGGCGCGTGCGCCACGCGCCGGGCATCCGCGTAGGCGGCGGCCACCAGCACGGTGCCCGGCACGCCGGCCACAGCCGTCGCGGACGGCGCGCAACAGGTCGATCGCTTCCGGCTCGGTCGAGGTCCCCCACAACCCGACCTTCACGAACGCCGCGCCGCTGCGCGCCGCGCCGAGCGCGGCAAGGGCCGCGGTTCCGGGAAGGTTGGGCATGTCGCCGATCGCGACGCTGACGGGCAGCTGCGCGGGGACCGCCGCGCGAACGCTCTCGATGACCGCGGGCGACGGCGCGCCGAGCGAGCCCTCGCCCGGGTTCTTGACGTCGACGATGTCGGCGCCCGCCGCGGCGGCCGCGCGCGCCTCGCCCGCGTCCACGACGCTCACGAGCAGCCTCACGACCGCTCCACGCGCGCACCGCGATTGTCGAACGTGACCAGCTCCACGCTCCCCTCGCCGTCCAGAACGCGCTCCATCCGGCCAACGAGCTCGCGTCCGGCCGGCTCGCTGCCCACCACGCCGTAGACGGCCGGCCCCCACGAGCTCTGACCGGCGCCGGCCGCCCCCGCGCGCAGGAGCTGCTCGACGAGCGCGGCGGCGCGGGGATGAAAGCGCCCGCCCTGCACATCGGCGAACGCGTCGCCGACCAGCTGCTGGACGTGGGTCAGCGCGGCGCCGAACTCGTCGAGATCGCGCTCGACGAGCGCCGGCAGCAGTGACGTCAGCACGAGCTGGGCGATCGCCGCCGATCGCTCGGCCGACGGCACGAGCCGCTGGAAGGCGTCCTCCTCGGCCGAGCCCGACAACCCCGGCTCGGCCTTCGGCACGACGAGGACCGCCCTCCACTCCTCCGGCATCGGGTGCCGCGCCAGCAGCGGCGCCGGGCGCTCAAGACCACGCCGCACCCCGCCCTCGACCACCAGGCCGCCCAGCGCGAACGTCCACAGGCCCACCGCCGATCGTGCGGCGCGTCCTGCCGCCTGGGCAAGCCCCGGCGCGTCGACCTCGCGGCCCTCCAGCGCGGCCAGCGCCTGAGCGACGGCGAGCGCCAGCTTGGTGCCGGACCCGAGCCCGACGTGCGGCGGGATCGCCGCGACCACGCGCAGATGCGCGCCGCCGACGAGCCCCAGCGCGTCACGGCAGCGCCGTGCGAACGCCAGCGCACGCTCGGCGTCGGCGCCCTCGGCCGACAGCTCGCGGGCCGGCCGCGCCTCGAGTACGACCGCCGGGCGACTGACCGAGACGCCGAGCCCGCCGAAGCGGCGCGTGCCGTCGCCCGCGACGGCGAGCATGCCGAGGTGCAGGCGCGCGGGCGCCTCGACGCGCACCGCGCTCACGCGTCTCCGATCACCGCACGCACGTGGCGCGTGACGTAGTCCATCGCCTCGCGCTCGCGCGGACCGGCGGTCTTGTCGACCAGCACCTGCAGGCGGCGCAGCTCGGCGCGGACGTCGCCCGCCGGGAGCCGGCGCACGCGCGACGCGAGGATCGAGGCCTCGAGCACCGCATAGCTCGCGCGATTGAGCCCGAGGAACTCGCGACCGGCGCCGCCGCCGACCACCAGCGCGCTGACGCGGGCCCGCCGCTCGCGGTCGTCGATCGCCTCGACGCGCAGCTCGCGCCACGAGCAGGCGTCGTCCAGGATCGCTCCCTCGATGCTCGCCGCGCGACGGGTCGGCGGGTGGGGGTCGCCGAGCGCCGCCTGGCTGAACAGCAGGATGTCGTCGGTAACGTTGACGACCGCCACTCCGGTCGCGCGCAGGTTGCGCAGCGTCCGTGTCCCGCGGAAGGGCTTGATGACGATCCGCTGCTCGCCCCACTCGACGCCCATCGCGGCGCAGTTGACGATGCCGTCGGGGTCGATCGTCGTCACCACCGTCTCGAGGATCGGCGCGGTACGGGCGGCTCCTGGCAACGTCGGGCAGAGTGTAGATGCGCGATGCGCACGCTCCTGATCGACAACTACGACTCGTTCTCGTTCAACCTCTTCCACCTGCTGGGCGAGGTCAACGGCGACGAGCCGATCGTCGTGCGCAACGACGAGCTCTCGTGGGAGGAGCTCGCGGCGCTCGCCATCGACAACGTGGTGATCTCGCCCGGCCCCGGGCGCCCCGAGCACGAGCGGGACGTCGGCGTGTCGCTCGCCGTGCTGCGCCGCGCGCAGGTGCCCGTGCTCGGCGTCTGCCTCGGCCATCAGGCGCTCGCCCACGTGGCCGGCGGCGCGATCGAGCACGCGCCCGAGGTCATGCACGGCCGCCTGAGCTCGATCCACCACGCCGGGCGCGACCTGTTCGCGGGCATCCCACAGGGCTTCGCCGCGGTGCGCTACCACTCGCTGGTCGTCGGCGCCGTCCCGGCCGGGCTGCGCGTGACCGCGTGGACGCCCGACGGCGTCGTCATGGGGCTCGCGCACCGCGCGCGGCCGCAGTGGGGCGTCCAATTCCACCCCGAGTCGGTCTGCACCGAGCACGGGCGCGCGCTGGTGCGCAACTTCCGCGACCTCACCCGCGCGCACGGACGTCCCCCGGCGCGCGCGCCGCGCCCCGCCCGCCGGCCCGCCGCCGGGGCGCGCGTGCACCACCGCGCGCTCGCGGCCTGGTGCGACCCTGAGGCCGCGTTCGTCGCGCTCTACGGCGATCGCGACCATGCCGTGTGGCTGGACAGCGCGCGCGCGGAGCCCGGGCTCGCGCGGTTCTCGTTCATGGGCGCTCCCGACGGCCCGCTCGGCCGGATCGTCCGCTACGACGTCGCCACGCAGGCACTCACGATCGACGGCGCGAACGGCCGCGAGGAGCGGCGCGAGAGCGTTTTCGACTACTGCGAGCGCGAGCTGGAGCGCCTGCGCGCCGACGCGCCCGAGCTGCCGTTCGACTTCACCTGCGGCTTCGCCGGCTACCTCGGCTACGAGCTCAGGGCCGAATGCGGGGGCGAGCTCGCCAGGCACTCGCCGCTGCCCGACGCCGCGCTGCTGTTCTGCGACCGGCTGATCGCGTTCGACCACCACGAGCGCAGGGTCCACCTCGTCGCGCTCGCGGACGCGACAGGCGCCGCGGGAGCGGAGGAATGGCTGGCGGCCACCGAGCGCGAGCTCGACGCGCTGGCCGGCCACGCGCCGCCCGACCCGCCGGCGCCGCCCGCCGCGGGTGCGCTCTCGTTCGCCGCTCGCGAGGGTCGCGACGCCTACCTGGCGAACATCGCCGCCTGCAAGGACGAGATCTTCGAGGGCGAGTCCTACGAGATCTGCCTGACCACGGAGCTGCACAGCGACGGTGCGATCGAACCGCTCGCGGCGTATCGCGTCCTGCGCGCCCGCAACCCCGCCCCGCACGCGGCGCTGCTGCGCCTCGGCGACGTGTCGGTGCTCAGCTCCTCGCCCGAGCGCTTCCTGCACGTGGGCCGCGGGCGGGTCGTCGAGTCGAAGCCGATCAAGGGCACCGACGCGCGCGCCGCCGACCCCGCCGAGGACATGTGGCGCGCGGCGGCGCTGCGCGAGGACGACAAGTCGCGGGCCGAGAACCTGATGATCGTCGATCTCGTCCGCAACGACCTCGGCCGGGTGTGCGCGCTCGGAACCGTCGAGGTGCCGGCACTGATGGCCGTCGAGTCCTACGCGACGGTCCACCAGCTCGTCACGACGGTCCGCGGCCGGCTGCGCGACGACGCCACCGTGATCGACTGCATCCGCGCGGCGTTCCCGGGCGGCTCGATGACCGGTGCGCCGAAGCTGCGCACGATGGAGATCATCGACCGCCTCGAGCAGCGCCCCCGCGGCGTGTACTCGGGCGCGCTGGGGTTCCTGTCCGTCAACGGCACCGCCGACCTCAGCATGGTGATCCGCACGCTCGTCGCCTCACCCCACGGGCTGCAGATCGGCTCGGGCGGCGCGATCGTCGCCGCGTCGGACCCGGGGGCCGAGCACGAGGAGATGCTGCTCAAGGCGCGCGCGGTGCTCCAAGCGGTCGGCGGCACGCTCGTGGACGAGCGCGAGCTCGCCGCGCGCACCTGAACCGGCCACAACCAGCGGCACCCGATCGCGAACGAGCGGTGCCCCACTTCGAGCGAACGGCACCTCCACATGGATTGGCTGCGGACTCCCATTTCCGGGAATACGATCCATCCAGGTCGAAAGGGGAGCAAGCAGCCTCCTTTCGGATGCCGGTGTGAGAAAGACGTGTGTTGGGACCGCGCTCCGCGAGTCCCGCAACTCGACACGAGGAGAGCACCGTGAGCGACACTGCCGTCGAAGCGGCCTTGGACAAGCAGAACGGGGCGACGCTGGGTCGATTGCTGGGCCGTGGGACGGTCGGGCAAGCGGAGGAGGGCGCGGGCGGCAAGATGCGCGCCACCGTCCGGATACCCGAGGACGAGCTCGTCTACGAGCCCGGCGTCCTTGTCCTGCCCCACGGGGGCGTGCTCGAGCTCGAGCTCATCAACGACGACAAGAACACCCACTGCGCGGTCCTGCCGAGCAACGGCGACACCCAGTTCATCTGGCTCGTGAACCATTCGCGGGGCACTGCCACGCTCGAGCTCGACGGACCGGGGTACTACTGGTACGGCTCCACGACCGGCAACGACGAGGGCCGCGGCCTGACCGGCGCGATCGTCGTGGGCGGGGACGTACCGTCCGAGGCGCGCCTCGACCGTCCGCCCCAACCGCGCCCGTAGACCCGCCCGCCTGCATACGCGAAAAGGAGCACTCGATGGCAACCGAGTACGTAGACGCGGGAACTGCGGTCCCCTACGCAGCCCTGAGCACCTCCGTCGGCAAGGCGCCGCCGGTGGCCAAGGGCGTCACCTACGAGCGGATCCTCAACGCCCGCGATGAGCCGCAGAACTGGCTGACCTACTACGGCGCGTACGACGCGCAGCGCTACAGCCCGCTCGACCAGATCAACGCGAGCAACGTCGGGAAGCTCACTCCGCAGTGGGTGTTCCAGGCCGGCAATGTCGGCCTGCGCCCGGGCGCGACGACCTACGCGTGGGAGGCCTCGCCGATCATCGTGGACGGGGTCATGTTCGTCTCCGGCTGGGACGGCCAGCTCTGGGCCCTCGACGCGAGGAACGGGCAGGAGCTGTGGCGCTACCGCCACGCGTCCCCGTTCGACGTGTCGCTGTGCTGCGGCAACGTCAACCGCGGAGTCGCCGTCGCCGAGGGGAAGGTCTTCATGACCACCCTGAACGCGCATGTGATCGCGCTCGACGCCGAGACCGGCAAGAAGATCTGGGATGAGCCGTTCGGCGACGTGCGGGCCGGCGAGAGCGCCACGGTCGCTCCCCTCATCGTCAAGGACATGGTCATCGTCGGGAGCTCGGGCGGCGAGTTCGGGGTCCGCGGCCATACCGACGCGTTCAAGCTCGAGACGGGCGAGCGCGTGTGGCGCTGCTACATGGTCCCGAAGCCGGGCGAGCCCGGCTCCGAGACCTGGCCCGCCGACGGTGAGGCCTGGGCGCGCGGCGGCGCGAACTGCTGGATCACGCCCAGCTACGACCCGGACCTGAACCTCCTGTACTACGGGACCGGCAATCCGTGTCCGGACTTCGACGGAGGGGTCCGCGAGGGCGACAACCTCTTCACCGACTCCGGTGTCGCGGTGGACGCCGACACCGGCGAGATCAAGTCGCACTTCCAGTACACCCCGCACGACCTGTGGGACTACGACTCCGTGATGGAGCACCTCCTGTTCGACCTCGACGGGCAGAAGCTGGCGGCCCACTTCGACAAGAACGGGTTCATGTACATCCTCGACCGCACGGACATGTCGGCGGTCCGGGTGGCGCCGTTCGTCGACCGCATCGACTGGGGCGAGGTCGACGAGAAGGGCAACGTGACGCCGATTCTCTTCCCCGACAAGGAGGGCGACCCGGTGCACTTCTGGCCCGGGCCGGCCGGCGCCAAGGAATGGACGCACGCGTGCTACAGCCCGAAGACGGAGCTGCTCTACGTCCCGGTGCAGGACGTCGGCGCGACGGCCACCCGGCGGCGCAGGGAGTTCAAGGAGAGCATCCCGTACTGGGGTGCCGGCGTCGCCGTGGACGGCGACGACCAGAGCGGGTACGTGAGCGCCTACGACCCGCGCACGGGCCAGGAGCGGTGGCGCTGGACCGACGAGCTGTGCATGTGCTCATCGCTGCTGGCCACGGGCGGCGACCTCGTGTTCGGCGGGGAGCCGAGCGGGGAGTTCAACGCGTGGAACGCCAGCACCGGAGACCTGCTGTGGCAGTTCCAGTGCGGCAGCGGCCACCACAGCAGCCCGTCGACCTACAGCGTCGACGGACGGCAGTACGTCGTCGCGCCGAGCGGCTGGGGCGGTTGGGCCGAAGGGTTCCTGCCCAAGATGCTCGGGTCGTCCCACGGAAGCGCGCTGTTCGCGTTCGCGCTGCCGGAGTAGCGACAGGAGCTGACCCAATCAGAATCCCGGCTGATCGCAGCTCACGAGCTCGCCGCGGCGCTCATGCGCGCGGCGAGCTCGACGAGCATGCGCACGCCGTATCCGCTCGCGCCGCGGCCGAACGCGTCACCGCGATCCTCGTCGAGCAGCGCAGGACCGAGCATGTCGACATGAGCCCAAGGCCCCTCACCCGCGAACTGCTGCAGGAACGTCGCCGCCACGATCGGGTAGCCGAAGCCCTTGCCCGCGGTGTTGCGCAGGTCGGCCACGGTCGAGTCGATCAGCGGCCGGTAACGCGGATGGAGCGGCCACGGCCAGGCGAGATCGCCGCTGGCGTTGCCCGCATCGACGACGGCATCGCGCCACGACTCGTCGGCGGCGAAGACGCCGGCGTAGAGGTCGCCCATGCCGGCGCGCAGAGCGCCGGTCAGCGTCGCCAGGTCGACGAGGTGCGTCGCGCCGTCGCGGCGCGCCCACCACAGCGCATCCGCCAGGATCAGGCGACCCTCGGCGTCGGGGTTCGTCACCTCGACGGTGATGCCGGCGGCGGTCTCGATGACGTCGGTGGGCCGGATCGCGCTGCCGCTCAGCATGTTCTCGCAGGCCGGCACGACGCCGGTGACCGACAGCGGGAGCCCGAGCTCGGCGATCGCGCCCAGCGCCGCCACGACGGCGGCGCCGCCGCCCATGTCGGCCTTCTGACGGACGATGTCCGCCTGCGGCTTGAGGAAGTAGCCGCCGGAGTCGAACGTGACGGCCTTGCCGACGAGCGCGAGCCGCGGTGCCTCCGGGGCGCCGGCCGGCTCGTGCCGGAGCACCACGAGCAGCGGCTGGGCCGGGCTGCTCGCGCCGACGGCGGCGAGCGCGCCGAGGCCCGCCTCGGTGGGGTCGATGATCTCGGCCCGCAGCCGCGGGAACCGCCGCGGCCCGCTCCGCGAGCCCGGCGGGGGAGACCACGTTCGGCGGCGCGTCGACGAGCTCGCGCGCGGCGTTCGTCCAGCGCGCGACGAGCGCGGCGCGGTCGGCCACCGGGACGAGGTCGTCACCGCCGCCGCAGATCACGAAGCGCTCGACGCCGCCCGGCCGCTCAGCGCCGCGTCCAGCGGCGGCCGTCGTAGCCGCCGATGACGGCGCCTTCGGCGAGCGCGCGCACCTGCTCCTCGACCGGGATCGGCAGGCGCGGGTCGAGCGCCCACGCCACCGTCCCGCCGCCGCGGCACGCGCGCACCGCCCGCGCCGCGCCGGTGCGCAGCCCGTCGACGCCGGGCTCGAGCGCGACGACGGCGAGCGGGGCCGCAGCCGTGTACACGATCGCGACCGGATCGGCATCCGCGACCGCGCGATCCGGGGCACCGAGCTCCGTGGCCCGCGCACCCGCCGCGACGGCGACGAGGTCGGCCCCGATCGCGGACGGGTCGCCCGCGGCTATCTCGACGTGCATCTCATGACGGCGGCCGTTCGGCGGCCGGAATCGTTCGCTAGGTTCGGTAATCGCACTCTAGATCGGAGGCACTATGACGTGGGTCAAGCCCGAGTTTGAGATCGTCGAACTCTGTTCCGAGGTCACCTCGTACATCTATCACCGGTAGGAGACGAAGCCCGGCGTGGCCTCCGGTGCTCTGCCTGAGGCCGCGTCTCGCTTCCCCTACACGTGCGCGTTCGTGTCCTCGGCTCCGCCGCCGGCGGAGGGTTTCCGCAGTGGAACTGCCGGTGCCCGACGTGCGAGGCCGCGCGTGCGGGCGTGCGGGCGCACCCCCGCACGCAGTCGTCGCTCGCGATCCGCGGCGACGACGGGCCGTGGTTCCTCGTCAACGCCTCGCCGGACCTGCGTCAGCAGCTCGAGACGCTGACGCCTCGGGAGGTCGAGGGCGTCCGCGCGCCGCCGGTCGCGGGCGTGCTGCTGACCGACGCGGAGATCGACCACACCGCAGGGCTGCTGCTGCTGCGCGAGTCGGAGACGCCGGTGCGGGTGTTCGGCGACGCGGGCGTCGAGCACGCGCTGCGGCACGGGTATCCGGTGCTGACGATGCTGGAGCGCTACTGCGGAGCCGAGTGGCAGACGCTCGAAGCGGGCCGCCCGACATCGCTGGAAGGGTCGAGCCTCGAGGTCGAGCCGTTCGGCGCGGGCGGCGATGCCCCGCGCTACCTGAGCGGGGCGGACGTGCAGCTCCAGGCGAGCGGGTTCGTCTTCCGCGACCGCGCGGGCGGCGGAGTCGTCACCTACGTGCCCGGTCTCGCAAGCTTGGACGGCAGCGTGCTCACTCGGTTCGAAGCAAGCGATCTCGTGCTCGTCGACGGGACGTTCTGGCGCGACGACGAGCTCGCCCGGCTCGGCATCTCGGCCCGCAGCGCGCGCGACATGGGACACGTGCCGCTCTCGGGCCCCGGCGGCACGCTCGAGGCGCTCGCCGGGCTGGAGCGACCGCGCACGGCGCTCGTCCACATCAACAACACCAACCCGATCCTGCTCGAGGACTCCCCGGAGCGCAACGAGGTCCTCAGCGCGGGCGTCGAAGTCGCCTACGATGGCCTCGAGGTCGACCTTTGAACGACGAGTTCGCCGCCCGCTTGCGCGCCCAGGGGACGCGCTACCACAACCTGCATCCGTTCCACAGGCGGATGGACGCGGGCGAGCTCACACGCGACGAGCTGCAGCGCTGGGTGGCGAACCGCTTCTACTACCAGAAGTGCATCCCGCTGAAGGATGCGGCGATCCTGGCGAACTGTCCGGAGGTGGAGGTCCGGCGCGAATGGATACAGCGCATCCTCGACCACGACGGCACGGCCGCCGGGGAGGGCGGCATCGAGTCGTGGCTGCGGCTCGGCGAGGCGCTCGGCGTCCCGCGCGAAGAGCTCGAGTCGGAGCGGCGCGTGCTGCCCGCAGTGCGCTACGCGGTCGACGCCTACGTCAACTTCGCGCGCCAGAAGCCGTGGATCGAGGCGGTCGCGTCGTCGCTCACCGAGCTCTTCGGGCCGGCCGCCATCCGTGTGCGGCTCGAGGCGCTCGAGCGTCACTACGAGTGGATCGACCCAGCGGGGCTCGAGTACTTCCGCAGGCGGCTCGTGCAGGCGCCACGCGACGCGCAGTACGCGCTCGACCTCGCCGTCGAGCGCTGCCGGACGCGCGAGCAGCAGGATGCCGCCGTCGCGGCACTGCGCTTCAAGACCGAGATGCTGTGGGTGCAGCTCGACGCGATCGAGCGCGGCGACACGCAGCCGCCGGAGCCGGGAGCATGACTCGTCCCCGCCTCGTCACCGGCGCGCGACTCCGCTATGACGAGGTGCGCGAGGAGCACCTGCTGCTGGTCCCCGAGGGTGCCGTGCGGCTCAATCCCACCGCGGCGGAGGTGCTCGGCCTGTGCGACGGCGAGCGCTCGCTCGACGACATCGTCGGCGAGCTCTCCGCGCGCTACGGGGGCGCCGACCTCGGCGCCGACGTCCAGGAGCTGGTCGACGCCATGACTCAGAGAGGACTCGTGGTCGATGCAGCTGCCTAGACCGTCCACGCTGGTCGCCGAGCTCTCCTACCAGTGCCCGCTGCACTGCCCCTACTGCTCGAATCCGCTCGACATCGGCGGCGAGACGTACCGCCGCGAACTCGAGACCGAGGACTGGATCCGCGCGTTCCGGGAGGCGCGCGGGCTCGGCGTCCTGCAGCTCGCCCTCACGGGCGGCGAGCCGATGCTGCGCCGCGATCTGGTCGAGCTCTGCGCCGGCGCGCGCGACGCCGGCCTCTACTCGTCGCTCATCACCGCCGGGACCCTCTTCACGCGCGCGCGCGCGAAGGCGCTGAAGGCGGCCGGGCTCGACCACGTTCAGATCTCGATACAGAGCCCGGACGCCGAGGACAACGACCGCATCGCAGGGAACAGGTCGTTCGAGAAGAAGATCGCGGCCGCGCGCTACGCGAAGGAGCTCGACTTCCCGCTGACGATCAACTGCGTGCTGCACCGGCAGAACCTCGATCGCATCGAGGAGCTGCTCGAGCTCGCGCTCGATCTCGGGGCGCAGCGCCTCGAGCTTGCGAACACGCAGTACTACGGCTGGGCGGTTCCGAACCAGGCGGCGCTCATGCCGTCGCGGGAACAGCTCGGGCGGGCGGAGGAAGCGGTCCAGCGGTTCCGTGAGCGGATCGGCCCCAAGGTCGACGTCCTCTGGGTGCTCCCCGACTTCTACGAGGAGCTGCCGAAGCCGTGCATGGGTGGCTGGGGCCGGGTTGCGATGGTGGTCGCTCCGAACGGCGATGTGCTGCCCTGCCAGGCGGCGTCGACGATTCCGGGGCTCGAGTTCGCCAACGTCCGCGAGCATCCGCTCGAGTGGATCTGGAGCCACTCCGACGCGTTCGCGCGCTTCCGGGGGACGGACTGGATGCAGGAGCCATGCCGGACGTGCCCGCTCGGACGACAGGAGGTGGATTGGGGCGGCTGCCGCTGCCAGGCGCTGCGGCTGGCGGGCGACGCGGCTGCCACGGATCCGGTCTGCCGGTTCTCCGCGCATCACGACCTCGTCGTCTCGGCGCGCGAGTCGGCTCAGACCGACGAGTTCGTCTATCGCACGATGAAGCGGCCGCGCGTCGCCTCTTAGCAGCGGTTCGGAAGCCGCCGGCGCCCGAGCCGGCGAGTGTGCCGCTGTTCAGTCCTCGACGGGCGCGCCGCCGTAGACGACGTAGCTGACGATCCAGTAGCCGACATAGAGCGCGAGCAGCACGTAGCCGTGCCAGCGCTTGAGTTGCCCTGTGGAGAGGAAGTAGGCGGCGAGCGCGGTCATGCCGACGAGCACCGGGAGGTGCCAGCGCAGGACGCTGGAGCCGAACGCGACGGCTCCTCCCGACGAGGACGACGATCCCGAGCTTGGCGGTGACCGAGAACACGAGGCTGCCGATGACGTTGCCGATGCCGATCTCGGGCACGCCCTTCTGGATCGGCCGGACGGTGAGGAAGAGATCCTCGATCGTCAGCACCGCGGTGACGACGGTGGCGCCGAACACCGTGCCTTCGATGTCGTAGCGCTCGAGGATCTGGTCGGTGCCTTCGCTGACGGTGGCGGCGCCGACGATGATCCCGCAGAGCGCCAGCACGGCCACGCCGAGGTTGAGCCAGCCCGAGAACCGGCCTTGGGCGTTGAACAGGCTCATCGTCGAGATGGCCTGCGATCGCGCCGGGTCCGGGGGGCCGTCGTCCTCGTCGTCCTCGTCGTCATCGGTCATCTCCTCGACGATCTCGAGGTTGCGGAAGGTCGCCGTCTCGCGCCGGCCCTCCCGGTAGGCGACGTACGCGATCCACGCGGCGAACAGGAGGATCAGCACGACGGCGTCGGCGGTCGTGACTTCCTCCCGGATCGCGAACACGAGCATCAGCAGCGGAGCGGCCGCGAAGATGACGATGTAGTCGCGGGGGATGTTGAATTGCGTCGGTGTGAGGATCGCACCGAGCGCGAGCACGACGCCGGTGAATGACACCGCGGTGCCGAGCACGAGGCCGAGCGCGACGTCCTGTTCGTCCTCGAGGTTCAGCGCCACGCCCAGGACGATGTCGTCGAACTCGATGCCGGTGAAGACGATCGCGAGCAGGAAGACCGAGATCCGCAGCCCGCGCGACACGCCGACCAGCGAGCCGATCAGCCGCTCGGCGCTGTAGACGAGCAGTGTCGTGCCGGAGATGAAGATGAAGATCGACGTCATGCCCCGCAGCTCTCTCCGTCCGCGTGGTCGGGCCGGGCGCTCGTGCTTCGAACGAGCGCTCGGCGCGCAAGACCGCGCTTTGTATCACTCGCGCGGGCGTTGCCGCCGGCGCGAAACGGACGCTGCGACCGGCGCGAAACGCCAGGCTGCAGCGCGGCTCAGAGACGGCGGGAGAGCGACAGCGCGACGCGCCCGGCGGCGGCGATCGTCACGCCTGCCGCTGCGACGGCAGCCGTGATGCGGGCCGCCTCGGCGGTGAGTGGCTCGATGCCGAGCGTGGCCCCGGCCGGCGTGAGCGACAACACCACAGCGCTGGCGACGGCGACGAGCGCCCACGCGGGAAACGCGACGTTGCGCCGCCACGGCAGACCCGGCCGGGCGCGCAGGCTCCAGGCGATCGCCACGTTGGCGACGAGCCACGCGGCCACCGCGGCCGCGATCGCCATGTCGGTGCCCCACTGCGCGTGGACGAGAAGAAACGCCGGGAGCACCGCGGCGGTGAGCGCCACGGCCGTGAGCGCGATGGCAGACACCTGCGTGTCGTCGAGGAACCGGCGCGCGGGATCGCGCGGGGGATGGTCCATCGCACCCGGCGCCGGCGGCTCGGAGACGAACGCCACCGACGCGCCGACGTCCATGAACAGCTCCAGGATGACGATGTGCACCGGGTGGAACGGGGCGGGCAGCCCGAGCGCCAGCGGCGCGGCGACGACGACCACGAGCGCGATCTTGGCGCCGAGGTAGAACGCGACCGCGCGCCGCAACTGGGAGGCCAGCCCGCGACCGCCCGCGACGGCGCCGACGATCGTCGGGTACGCGTCGTCGACGAGCACCAAGTCGGACGCCTCGCGGGCGAGATCGGTTCCGCGAGCGCCCATGGCGATCCCGACGTTCGCCGCGGCGAGGGCCGGCGCGTCGTTGACGCCGTCGCCGGTGACGGCGACCGCCTCGCCTCTGTCCTGGAGGACCCGGACGAGCCGCAGCTTGTCCTCGGGCGTGGCGCGGGCGATGACGGCCTCGCCACGGAGTCGTTCGGCGAGCTCGTCGTCGCCGAGCGCGTCGAGCGCCGCGCCACCGTGCAGCACCTCGGGTCCGTCGACGCCGGCCTCGCGGGCGGCTGCGGCGACCGTGGCGGGGTGGTCGCCGCTGACGACGATCGTCCGCACACCTGCGCGGGCGAGCTCGGCCACGGCATCGGCCACCCCGGGGCGCAACGGATCACGGAACGCGGCCAGCCCCACGAACGCGAGCTCGTCCTCGGCCTGCGCGGCATCCCGCGGAACCCCGGCGTGGTGACGTTCGGCCACGGCGATGACGCGCAGTCCGTCCTCCGCGAGCTGCGCAACGCGCGCGAGCACGGACGCCCGCTCCGTCTCGGTCATGGCGCACGCGTCGAGCACGGCCTCCGGCGCCCCCTTCGCGGCCACCCACGCACCGTCGGGATCTCGCCACACCGCGCTCTCGCGCTTGCGCACCGGATCGAACGGATACCGGCCCAGGTGCTCGCTCGGTGCTCGCGCACCGGCGGCGTCCACCAGCGCGCGATCGACCGGGTCCTGCGCGGCCGCCGCCCCGTGGGCAGCGGCCGCGACGGTCAGCACGCGCTCGTGGTCGCCGTCGATGTGCTCGATCTCGAGCCGGTTCTCGGTCAACGTCCCGGTCTTGTCGGCGAGCAGCACGGTCATCGCTCCGACGGCCTCGGCCGCACGCAGCCGGCGCAGGAGCACGCCGTGCTTCGCCAGGCGCAGACCGCCGATCGCCACGAGCACGGTCACGAGGATCGGCAACTCCTCGGGGATCGTGGCGAACGCGAGCGTCAACCCGTCGAGCAGCATCTCCCGTGCGGGCTGGCCGCGGAGCACGCCGACGAGCGGCACGACAACGCACGCCGTCACCGCCACGATGAGACACGCGCGCGCCAGTTCGGCCATGGCTAGCTGGAGCGGCGTGGGCGGCTCCCGGGCCTCCGCGACGAGCCGGCCGAGGCGGCCGATCTCGGTCTCGGCGCCGACCGCGACGACGACGCCCTCGCCGGCGCCGGCCACCACGGCGCTGCCGGCGTAGACCAGCGAGGACCGCTCGGCGAGCGGTGCGTCGGTGTCGACCGGCTCAGGCCCCTTGGCGGCCGCCACGGGCTCGCCCGTCAGTCTGGACTCGTCGGTGGCCAGGCCGTCGGCCGCGACGACGCGGGCGTCGGCGGCGACGACGCTGCCGGCCTCGACGAGCAGCACGTCGCCGATGACGAGCGCGCCGACCGGAACCGCGGCCACGGCGCCCTCTCGCCGGACGAGCGCGTTCGGGGCGCTCAGGTGGCGCAACGCCCGCAGCGCGCGCTTCGCTCGGACCTCGGAGATCGCCTCGACGGCGCTGACCAGCCCGATCACCGCGAAGATCGCGATCGCGTCGCGCAGCTCACCGAAGATCGCCGAAAGCACGCCGACCACGACCAGCAGGAGCTGAAGGGGCTCCACGACTGACTCGACCAACTCCTTGAGAACCGCCATGGTCTGGCTGTCTTCGGTGCGCACAGCCGCCGTGCCGGGCCGCTGCTCGACCTCCTCGGCCGTCAGGCCGCCCGGGCGACTGCCGGTCCGCTCCCAAAGGACCGCGAGCGGCTCTGCATGGGCCGCCACGAGCGGCGCCCGGTCGGCTGCACGCGGCGCGGGCGTTGCGCTCGCCATGCAACGGATGATACGTCTCCGGCGTAACCCGGAGACGACGCTGCTCGTCTGGGATCATGGTCTCCCGTGGCGCGTGACTGGTTACTGATCACCGTCTCCACCCCGGGCGGGGGCTCCTCGACGCTGCGCGTCTACGCCTGGCGCAACCTGCGCAGCCTCGGCGCCCACTACCTGCAGCAGTCCGTGTGCCTGCTGCCCGCGACGCCGAAGACCACGCGCGCCGTGAGACGGCTCGTGACGCGGCTGCGCGCCGAGGGCGGCCACGGCGAGATGCTTCGCATCAGCCTGATGGACTCCAGGCAGGAGGCGGAGGTCATCGACGCGATCCAGCGCGAGCGGACCGACGAATATCACGAGGTGGTCGGGAGCACGCAACAGTTCCACGAGGAGCTTCAGCTCGAGCGCCGCCGCGGCCGCGCCACATACACCGAGCTCGAGGAGTCCGACGCGGACCTCGTCCGCCATCAGAAATGGCTCGCCGCGATCCGCGCCCGCGACTACTTCGACGCGCCCGGAGGCGAGGAGGCCGCCGCGGCCGTCGCATCGTGCGAAGAGGCGCTCGCCCGATTCGAGAGTGATGCGCTGGCCGCGGAGCTCGACGGATCCGAGTCGGACGCCAGGCCCGGCCTACGCGCGGTCGACGGGGCCGATGGCTGAGTCAGAGCCCGAGGGCGCGCCGCACGGCGGGAACGTTGCGGCGGGACACCGGCACGGCCTCGCGCCCCATGCGGTCCATGATCAGCGACAGCTCGCCTCGTGCCCCGCGCTCGACCGCCCTGACGCAGCTCAGGTTGACGAGGAATCGCCGATGGACGCGCAGGAACTCGCTACCGGCGAGCTCCCCCTCGAGCTTGTCGATGCCGCGGACCGCCGCCTGTAGCCGTCCTTCGTCGGAGATGAGCCAGACGTCGTTGCCGTCCGCCTCCGCAAAACGGACTTCGGGCCGGCGCAGCAGGACCATGCGCTCGCCGTTGATGCCGACGATGCGCGCCGGAGGGCTCAGCGCGGGCACCCGTACGTGCTCTCGTTCGATCGAGTCGCCGTTTCCGGATCCGAACAGCGCGAGCGTCCCGATGGGCTGGTCGCCCAGGAACACCGGGCGCAGGGTGACCCGGCAGGGCTCGATCCCGAGCTCGGTCGTGATCTGCGTCGAGCCGACCCAGTCGTGGTCGAGACGAGCCTGCTTGGCGGCGTGACGGGCGAGGCGCCCGAGGTCGAGGCCTGGGTGCCAGCGCACTGCGGGGTCGAGCGCCGGCACCCGCGCGGGGACGCCGAGGAAGAGGCTGGCCTGCTCGTCGGCGATGACGACCTTGCCGTTGGCGTCCAGCACGGCGACACCGCGTCCGGACCGCGCTGTGGCCTGTGTGAACGCCGCGGTCAATTCGGCGCCGCTGTCGTGGGCGCGCTGGCGCAGGATCGCGCGCGCGCCGCTCACTGACTTGGAAAGCCACCCGGCCGCCTGTGCGGGAAGGTTGGACCGCCAGGTCGAGACGTCGAGCACCGCGACGGGATCGCGCGTCACGGCGTCGCGAACGGCCACGCCGGCGCAGACCCACTCGGAAAAGGCCGTGCACCAGTGCTCGGGCCCGCTGATCAGCACCGGTCCGGGGGCCTCGAGCGCGGTGCCCATGCCGTTCGTCCCGGTCGCCCATTCCGACCAGCACGACCACGGCGCCATGTTGCTGTCCTGCGCGCGGCGCAGCGTCTGCTTGTCGCCCTGGACGGTGAGGATCCGGCCTGTGCCGTCGGTGACGGTGACCACGCCGCCGACGTGCTCGACCTCGCTCGCGATCGACGCCGCTGCACCGCCGAGCTGGGCGAACACGATCTCGTGCTCGAGCGTGTGCTCGGCCGAAGGGTCGTCCTGCGCGGATGCCGCCGGCGCCTGACTCAGACGCGGGTCGACGTGGTATTCCTCCCGGCAGCGGTACCAGGACGTGGCGACCTCGGGCCGCACTCCCCGGACACGGTCGTCCCCGGCGAGAAAGCGCTCGCGCGCGGCGGTCACGGCTCGATACCGCTCCGCGTCAGTCATGCGATGCCGCTTTGCGGTCTGCACGATGGGACAGAGCTTACGCCGCGAACGCACCTGTTGGCGTCCTGCGGCACGGCATGCGTGCGAGCTCTGACTGAGACCATGGCGCCATGGGACTCGAGCGAGCAGTGCTGTTTCGCCTGGCGACGAGCGAGCGGCTGGAGCGTGCCGTCAAGACCCTGCCCTTGGGTGAGGCCGCGGCGTGGCGGGCCGCGTCGCGCTACGTCGCCGGCCGCTCTCGCAGCCAAGCGCTCGCCACCGCGACGACGCTCCTGAAGCGCGGGCACGGCGTCAGCGTCGATTTGTTCGGCGAGCGCCTGAGCGATCCTGCGGCCGCCGACGGCGTGCTGGAGGACTACATCGAGCTCGCCGGCGCGCTGCCGGCGCCTCCCTCCGACGTCTGGCTGTCGGTGGACCTGACGCATCTGGCCCTGGACGCGGACCCCTCCGCGGTGGCGGATCGCCTCGCCGCCATCGCGCGGGCTCTGCCCGCGGGCCGGCGCGTGCAAGTCGGTGCCGAATGCGCGGCCCGCGCCGACGCGATCCTGGCCTGCGTGCTCGACGTCGCGGCACGTGGCCTGGCCGACCGGCTCGGCGCGACGGTGCAGGCGAACCTGCTGCGCTCGCCTGCCGACGCCGACGCGCTGGCCGACGCCGGCGTGCACGTCCGGCTGGTCAAGGGCGCGTACGTCGAACCGGCCGGTGCGCACCCCTTCGGAGAACCGACGGATGTGGCCTTTCTGCGCCTCGGCTTCCGCCTCGCCGAGCGCGGCGCGACATGGTCGATGGGCACCCACGACGGTCGACTCCGCGAGGCGCTGCTTCTCGCACACGGCCGACTGCCGGTCGAGCAGCTGTTCGGAGTACGCCCCGAGATCCTCGACGGGCTGCATGCGCGCGGCATCCCGACCCGGGTCTACGCCCCCTACGGCCCCCACTGGTACCGCTACTGGGCACGCCGGGTCGCCGAGTCCCGCGGCGCTTGAGGAACCCGGGATCGGCCGTGGCGCGTGTCGCGAGACGGCAACGTCCGACGGGGCAACGGGGCGCGTCTGCTTCCGACGTTGACGGCGATATGCACCGTCAACGTCAGACGGCGGGCGGGGATGGAGGCGCGACGGACGTTGCCGCGCGGTCCGGGCCCCTCCTCAATGCCGCAGTTCAACGCGCCCTCGCGGGTGCCGAGCCTCAAGGCGCGGGACGGATGTCGGCGCCGGCGCGTGGCTCGCCGAGCTCGTCGGCGGACCACTCGTACACGCGCTGCAAGCGCGGCGCGATCACGGCGTAGTCGAGCATCCGGCCGAGGCGCTGCTCGTCGGCGATGTAGCGCTCGACCTCGAGCGCGAGCGGATACGTCCCTGGACGTAGACGAAACGGACGACTCCTGGCTGACGACAGCAGCGAGACGCATCCGGACGATGGGTCGGTGCTTTCAGCCCAACCCGAGGAGACAAGATGCGCGTCGGACGACCCACGATCGGGAGCGCTGTGGTGGTGCTCGGCCTGAGCCTCGCAGTCGCCGCCTGCGGGAGCGGCAACGGGAACGGGAGTGGTGGTGCGAGCGGGAGCAGCAGCGGCAAGCGGATCGCGCTGCTCCTGCCTGAGCACACGACAGCCCGCTATGAGACCCAGGATCGCCCGCACTTCGAGAGCATGGTCAAGAGCCTCTGTGCCGACTGCTCGATCGTCTATGAGAACGCGAACCAGGACGCGAGCGAGCAGCAGTCGCAGGCGGACTCGGTGCTGACCCAGGGGATCGACGCCATGGTGCTCGATCCCGTCGATGCCACGTCGGCCAGCACGATCGTGGCCAAGGCCAACGCGCAGAACGTGCCGGTGATCAGCTACGACCGGCTCGTGTCGAACGCGGACCTCGATGCGTACATCTCGTTCGACAACGTGCGCGTCGGGAGGCTGCAGGCCACGGCGCTCGAGAAGAAGCTGACGCAGGACGGCAGCGCCAAGGGGCCGATCGTCATGATCAACGGCGATCCGACGGACAACAACGCGCACCTGTTCAAGCAGGGCGCGACCAGCGTGTTCAGCAAGGACGGGGTGCAGATCGCGAAGTCCTACGACACCCCGGACTACTCGCCCGCGAACGCGCAGACCGAGATGCAGCAGGCGATCACCGCCCTGGGCAACGACGGGTTCGCGGGCGTCTACGCCGCCAACGACGGCATGGCGGGCGGCGCGATCACGGCGATGAAGGGGGCCGGCATCAATCCGGCGACGCGGCCGACGACGGGTCAGGACTCTGAGCTCACCGGCATCCAGCGGGTCCTGACGGGCGAGCAGTACATGACCGTCTACAAGGCCGTGAAGACCGAGGCGCAGGACGCCGCGCGAATGGCCGTCGCGCTGGCGAAGGGCCAGCCGCTGCCGGCGAATCTCGTCAACCAGCACACGAGCAACGGCAAGACGAGCGTCCCGTCCGTGATCCTGACGCCGGTGGCGGTCACCAAGGCGAACGTCGCGTCCACGGTCGTCAAGGACGGCTTCTGGACGCCGGCGCAGATCTGCACGAAGGCGTTCGCCGCCGCCTGCAAGTCCGCCGGGATCGGCCAGTCATGACGGCCGTGCAACCACCGCTGCTCGCCCTGAAGGGCATCGGCAAGAGGTTCGGAGCGGTCCAGGCACTCGACGGCGTGGACTTCGAGGTCCACGCCGGCGAGGTCGTCGCGCTCGTCGGCGACAACGGCGCCGGCAAGTCGACGCTGGTGAAGATCATCTCCGGCATCTACGCAGCCCGACGAGGGCCGGTTCGAGGCCGACGGCATGGCGGTGACGATCCGCGGGCCTGTGGGCGCCGCCCAGCTCGGTATCGCCACCGTCTATCAGGACCTGGCGCTGGCCGACAACCTCGACGTCGTCGCGAACCTGTTCCTCGGCAGCGAGGAGCTGTCCAGCGGGCCCGGGCGGCTGACCTGGCAACTCGACGAGACCGACATGGAGCACCGCTCCCACGAACTGCTCGAGCAGTTCGCCGTGACGATCCCCAACGTCCGCTCCGAGGTCGCGACGCTCTCGGGCGGGCAGCGCCAGCAGGTCGCGGTCGCCCGTTCGCTGCTCGGCGAGCCGAAGATCGTCCTGCTCGACGAGCCGACCGCCGCGCTCGGCGTCGTCCAGACCGCTCAGGTGCTCGCGCTGATCGCGCGCCTGCGCGAGCGCGGGCTCGGCGTCGTGGTCATCAGCCACAACCTCGCCGACGTGTTCGAGGTGGCCGACCGCATCGTGGTCCTCCGCCTCGGGCGCCTGGCGGGGACGTTCGCCGTGGCCGCGACGACGCAGAGCGAGGTCGTGGCGGCGATCACGGGCGCACGGCTCGAGCCGGAGGATCGGTCATGAGCGCGCATCCCGAAGCCGCGACCCCCGCGCCCGAGCTGAAACCGCCGCGCGCGGCGCTCGCCGCTCTGCGGCGCGTGGTCCGGGGCGACTACGCGTCGGTGCGCGTCATCGCGGCCATCGCCCTCATCTGGCTCATCTTCCAGCTCGAGAACGACCGCTTCCTGTCCGCGGTCAACCTCACCAACCTCGTCCTGCAGGTCACCGCCACCGGCCTGATCTCCGTCGGCGTCGTCTACGTGCTTCTGCTCGGCGAGATCGACCTGTCGGTCGGCGCGGTCAGCGGCGTCACGTCCGCGCTGATGGCGGTGCTGAACGTCCAGCACGGCTGGGACCCGTATCTCGCGATCGCCGCCGCGATCGCGCTGGGCATTGCGATCGGCGTGCTGCAGGGATCGCTGTTCTCCTCGTTCGGCGTCCCGTCGTTCGTCATCACGCTCGCGGGCCTGCTCGCGTGGCAGGGGCTGCAGCTGTACATCCTCGGTGACACCGGCAGCGTGAGCGTGACCGACGGCAAGATCGTCGGGCTCGCGAATCACTTCTACTCGGACGCCGCGGGCTGGGTGTTCGCCGCCGTCGTGATCGCGGCCTACGCCGGGACGGCGCTCTGGAGCCTGCGGGCGCGCCGGGTCGCCGGCCTGGCGGACACCTCCGCGGCCGGTCCGATCACCCGCATCGTCATCGTGGCGGCCGCGACGATCGCCGTCGTGGCGGTGCTCAACTCCGACCGGGGGGTTCCGCTCGCCGTCCTGATCCTCGTCGCGTTCGTGGCCGGCATGCAGTACGTCGCCACGCGGACGCTGTTCGGGCGCCACGTGTTCGCGGTCGGCGGCAACGCGGAGGCTTCCCGGCGCGCGGGCATCCGCATCAACCGCATCCGCATCATCGTGTTCGGCATCTCCGGCGCGATGGCGGCGATCGGCGGCATCCTCGCCGCATCCCGCCTGCTCTCCGTGGACCAGTCGGCGGGCGGCAGCGACCTGCTCCTCTTCGCCATCGCAGGCCCGGTGATCGCCGGCACGAGCCTGTTCGGCGGCCGCGGATCCGTGTGGTCGGCGCTGCTGGGAGCGATCACGATCGGGTCGATCTCGAACGGCATGGACCTGCTCGCGCTCCAGTCGTCGGTGAAGTTCATGGTCACCGGAGGCGTGCTCGTCCTCGCCGTGATCGTGGACGCCCTGGCGCGTCGGAACCGGCAGGCTCGCGCCTAGCTCAGCGGCCACCCATCGGGCATCGTGGAACCACGAGAGAGACTCGGCGCGGTCGCGCGGGTTGCGCGCTGGTGCGTCGAGCACTGGCGGCGGACGCTCGTCGCCTGGATCGTCGGCCTCGTGGCCGTGGGCGCGCTGTCGTCGGCGGTCGGCACGCGCGTGGCCACCGACTTCTCGCTCGGCGGGACCGAGTCCCAGCGGGCGCAGGACGTCCTCGACCGCGACTTCCCCTCGCAAGCCGGCGACGTCGACCAGATCGTCTTCCACACACGCCGCGGGGTCATCACCGATCCGGGCGTGCGCTCCCGGGTCGCGCCGGTGCTCGCGAGGATCGCACGCCTACCGCACGTGGCCTCGGTCACCAGCCCGTATGGGCGTGGTGGGGCGGAGGCGATCGCACGCGACGGTCGCACCGCCTTCGCGACCGTCAGGTTCGACGAGCAGGCAGCCGACCTCACGGTGGCCGCCGTCGACCGGGTGATCTCCACCGCCGACGCGGCCCGCTCGTCGGACCTGCAGGTCGAGCTCGGCGGCGCCGCGATCGAGCAGAGCCGGACGACGTCGCTGGGCGCGGCGACGGCGATCGGCCTCGCCGCCGCGATCGTCGTGCTCCTGCTCGCGTTCGGATCGGTGATCGCCGCCGGCCTGCCCGTGGTCACGGCGCTGCTCGGCCTCGGGACGGCGTTCGGCGTGATCGCGCTCGCCTCGCACGCGGTCGAGATGCCGAACTTCTCCACCGAGCTCGCCGCGATGATCGGCCTGGGCGTGGGCATCGACTACGCGCTGTTCATCGTCACGCGCTTCCGGGTGAGCGACCGCGCGGGCGACGTCCGGTCCGCGACGACCGTCGCGATGGACACCGCCGGCCGCGCCGTGCTGTTCGCGGGAACCACGGTCATCATCGCCCTGCTCGGCATGGTCCTGCTGGGCGTCAGCTTCCTCGACGGCCTGGCGATCGCGTCCGCCCTCGCCGTGCTGCTGACGATGCTCGCCAGCCTCACGCTGCTGCCGGCGCTGCTCTCCCGCGTCGGAGCCCGCGTCCGCCGCAGGCGCGCGGCGCCGGTGAGTGCCGGGGCCTGGCGCCGCTGGGCGGGCGTCGTCCAGCGCCACCCGTGGCCGGCCGCCGTCGCCGGGGTCGTGATCATGCTTGCCGTCGCGACGCCTGCCCTGTCGCTGCACACGGGGTTCAGCGACGCCGGCAACGACCCCGCCGGCAGCACGACGCGCAAGGCCTATGACCTGCTCGCAGAAGGCTTCGGGCCCGGCTTCAACGGCCCGCTCTCGGTCGTGGTCGAGCTGCCGCGCGGGGACGACACGATCGCGCTCGGACGGATCCGCGACGCGCTGCAGGGCACTCCCGGCGTGGCCGGCCTCACCGCGCCGACGCTGAGCCGGAACGGCCGGACGGCGGTCTACCAGGCGTTTCCGCGCTCGGCCCCACAAGCGAGCGAAACCACCGACCTGGTCGATGCGCTGCGCGCGAACGTCCTTCCCCCGATTGCAAGCCAGACGGACTCCACCGTCCTGGTCGGCGGCCTCACGGCGAGCGCCGTCGACTTCACGGACGTCCTCTCCGCCAAGCTGCCGCTGTTCATCGCCGTGGTGGTCGGACTCGCGGCGCTGCTCCTGATGGTCGTGTTCCGCTCGCTCGTGATCCCGATCCAGGCGGCGGCCATGAACCTGCTCTCGATCGCCGCCGCGCTCGGCGTCGCCGTCGCCGTGTTCCAGTACGGCTGGCTTGGAGGCCTCGTCGGTGTCGAGCCGGGCCCGATCGAGCCATGGCTGCCGGTGATCCTGTTCGCCATCGTCTTCGGCCTCTCGATGGACTACGAGGTCTTCCTCGTCTCGCGCATCCATGAGGAGTGGATCCGCCGGCGCGACCCGTCGCGGGCGGTCGTCGACGGCCTCGCCACGACGGGCCGCGTGATCACTGCGGCGGCGACGATCATGATCTGCGTCTTCCTCGCATTCGTGCTCGGTCCTGAGCGCCAGATCAAGCTGTTCGGCCTCAGCCTGGCGAGTGCGGTGTTCCTCGACGCCTTCGTGGTGCGCAGCCTGCTGCTGCCGGCGGTCCTCCAGCTCCTCGGCCGCGCGACCTGGGCGTTCCCGCAAGGGCTGGGACGGAGGCTGCCCCGGCTGGCGACCGAGCCGGAGCCGCGGGGCCAAGCCGGGCCAGCCGAGGCCTCCTGACGGCTGCATGAGGCGCCTCAATGCCGACCCCTGGAGTCATCGTCGAGTACTGCAGCCTGGCCGCCCTCCAAGGCCTTCTCGTGGTCCTACCGCGCCCGGTCAGCTCGGCCGCATGGGCCCGGTTGCGGTCGCCCGGCTGGGCAGTCGTGTTGCCGGGCGCGCTGATGGTCGGAACGTTCGGCGTGCTGGCGGTGCCCCACGGTGCAACCGATCTCGCGGTGCTGGCGGCGGTCGCCACGCCCCTTCTCGTCGGGGTCGCGGTGATGGGCGTCGTCCGTGGCCGCCGCTGGGTCTGGCTCGCGGCGCTCCCGGTGCTGGCCGCAGGCGCCGTCATGCTCGACTCCTGGCCGGAGCAGCTCGCCACCAGCGTGCTGGCAGCCCTGGGATGCCTGACTGTGGGCGCCTCGCTCGTCCGGCTGACGCCGCTTCCGTGGCTGGCAGGCGGGACCGCCGCCATGTGCGTCGTGGACGTGGTGCTCCTTGCCACCGGCGTCGGCCAGCCGGCCGCGCATCAGCTGCAGGCCGCCCTGTCGGACAGTCCGCTACCCGAGTTCCACCGGGCTCAGCTCGGCTCGGTCAGCAAGGACTATCCCGATCTCTTCCTGGCAGCCGTGCTCGGCTCTGCGCTCGCCGGCAGCGCGCGGCAGCTGACCGCCGCAGTGCTCGTCGCCCTCCTCGTGTCCGCCAACGGCCTCTTCTTCATGGTCGCGGACATGCTGCCCGGAACGGTTCCGGTGGGCGTCGCTGCCGCGGTGGTCGTGCTGCTCGAGCGGCGGAGCACGTGGACGCGTCGACGCGCCCGCGACACTCTGCGGCCGCCGGCTCTCCGCTATCCGATGCGGGGGCCCGAGGCCGAGCCGATGGACGCATGAGCACCAACCGGGCCGCGGTGCTCGACCGCGGCCCGCTGAGGCTATGCCGCAAGGCGAAGGCCGCCGGCCGCGGCGCGGCCGCTGATCGTCCTGACGGCGGCGACTGCGCCGGTTCGGCCTGCGACGACCAGCCCGGTCTGGTAGGCGAGCATGACGAGTTGCGCTCGGTCGTGAGCGTGGAGCTTCACCATCGCGCGGCTCACATGCGTCTTCGCGGTCGCGGGGCTGACAAAGAGCCGCTCGGCGATCTCTCGGTTTGTGAGCCCGTAGGCCACGAGCGCCATGACCTCGCGCTCGCGGTCGGTCAGCTCGTCGAGCTGATCTGGCGCAGAGCGGCTGCGCTCCGGCCAAGCGGCGAACTCGTTGATCAGCCGGCGCGTGGCGGAAGGAGACATCAGCGCCTCTCCCGCAGCGACGAGGCGCACGGCTCTGAGCAGCTCGACCGGGTCGCTGTCCTTGACCATGAACCCGCTCGCCCCGCTTCGCAGCGCCGCGAACAGGCACTGGTCGCTGTCGAACGTGGTGAGGATCAGGACCTTCACGTCGGCGAGGTGCCCGTCGGCGGTGATCTGCCGCGTGGCCTCGACCCCGTCGACGCCGGGCATGCGGATGTCCATCAGGATCACGTCAGGGCGGGTCTCGCGGGCGAGGCGCACGCTCTCCTCCCCGTCGGCGGCTTCGCCGACGACCGTGATGTCCGGTTCGGACTCGAGGAGCACGCGCAGGCCGGCTCGCAGCAGCGCCTGATCGTCGGCGAGGAGCGCGCGGATCACGACTGCCCCCGGTTCGGCAGGGAGGCGCACACGCGGAACCCGCCCTCGGCGCCGGGCCCGGCTTCGAGCGCGCCGCCGAGCGCCTCCGCGCGCTCGCGCATGCCGGCGATCCCGTGCCCCGAGCCAGGCAGACTCGCGCGAGAGTGCTGCGCGAGGCCGCATCCGTCGTCCGCCACCTCGATGATCAGCTGGTCGGGTTCGCAGCTCACGAACACCGAGGCGGCCGCCGGGCCGGCGTGGCGAAGCGCGTTCGTGAGCGCCTCCTGGACGATTCGGTAGGCCGCAGCGGCGACGGCGGGAGATGGCCGGTCGGTCCGCCCGGAGACGACGACTCGCGTGGGGAGGCCCGCGCTGGTGGTCGTCGCCGCGAGCGCGCCGAGCCGAGCAAGGTCCTGACCCGGGGTCTCGGCGGAGCCGGGGGTTCGCAGCAGCCCGTGGATGTGGCGTAGCTCCTCGCATGCCTCGCCGCTGATCGCCTTGATCGCTCGCAGCGCCGCCACCGCCTGCTCGGGGCGCTGCTCCGCCACGTGTGCGGCTACGCCGGCCTGGACGGTGATGGTCGCGAAGCTGTAGGACACGACGTCGTGCAGCTCACGCGCGATGCGCAGGCGCTCCCCGGCGATGAACCCGCTCGCATCCTCGATGTGGTCTAACGATTCCATGGAGATTTCCACCTTGTCGGCTTCGCAGCACCGGCGGATGCATCTCCAGGCCTGGGCTGCGCGCAGTGTCTGTTGGGGAGATCGAGGGTCGCAGCGACCGGCGGTTGTCGAATCCGGGAACGCGTAGTCGGCGACCGGACACCTCCTAGTGGCGACGACCGCGTTTTTCGCGCCACTGCGCGGACGCAGGCAGATCGCGAGCTGCATAGGTCCAGGTTGCGATCACATGAGCGGCATCTGCGATCGAGCGGCGCTCGGTCCGCCCGGAGAATGAACCCATGAAGTTCGATCTCGCGCCGCGGTATCGTCGGGGCGCCGAGGGGCCGGCAGTGGTATTGCACGGCCGGCGCGACGAGCGCGAAGTGCTGGATCGGCTGCTCGAGTCGGTGCGAGGTGGACAGAGCCAGGTGCTGGTCATGACCGGCGAGCCGGGGGTCGGCAAGACGGCGCTGTTGGAGTCGGCGGTCGGGTCGGCGTCGGCGTTCCGGGTCATGCGCGCGGTCGGTGTCGAGTCAGAGATGGAGCTCGCGTTCGCGGCCCTACAGCTGTTGTGCGCGCCGATGCTGGATCGCCTGGAACGGCTCCCTGGTCCTCAGCAGGACGCGCTCCGGGTGGCGTTCGGGCTGACTGCGGGGGACGCCCCGGATCGGTTCCTGGTGGGGTTGGCGGTGCTGAGCCTCTTGTCGGAGGTGGCCCGGGAACAGCCGGTTGTCTGCATCGTCGATGACGCCCAGTGGCTCGATCGGGCCTCGGCGCAGGCGCTCGTGTTCGTGGCGCGACGGCTGGGGGCGGAATCGGTGGCCCTGCTGTTCGCGACGCGGACCCCGGGCGATGAGCTCGAGGGATTGCCGACGCTGGCCGTCGACGGTCTGGCTCTCTGTGATGCGCACGCTCTGCTGGGGTCGGCGTTGCGAGTTCCGCTCGATGAGCGGGTGCGTGAGCGGCTCATCGCCGAGACGCGCGGAAACCCGCTGGCGTTGTTGGAGCTGCCGCGGGAATTGACGCCGGCTGAGCTGGCGGGCGGGTTCGGTTCGCTGGACGCGCCGGGGTTGTCGGGGCGGATCGAGGACAGCTTTCGGAGGCGGTTCGCGGCGCTCCCGGCCGAGACCCGGCGCCTGTTGCTGGTCGCGGCGGCGGAGCCGGTAGGCGACCCGGTGCTGGTGTGGCGGGCGGCCGAACGGCTCGGGATAGAGGTCGAGGCGGCGGCCGACACCGACGGGCTGCTCTCGATCGGGACGCGGGTGACGTTTCGTCACTCGTTGGTCCGCTCGACCGTGTATCGCGCGGCCTCGCCTGAGCAACGGCAGGCCGTGCATCGCGCGCTGGCGGACGCGACGGACCCTGAGGTCGATCCGGATCGGCGCGCCTGGCATCTTGCGCAAGCGACGCAGGGGGGCGACGAGGGCGTCGCCTCGGAGCTCGAGAGCTCGGCCGGCCGAGCTCAGGCGCGCGGAGGATTGGCCGCAGCGGCCGCGTTCCTCGAGCGTGCCGCCGCGCTGACGCCCGAGCCCTTGCGCCGGGCGGAACGCGCGCTCGCCGCGGCACAAGCCAAGCATCAGGCCGGTGCCCCCGACGCGGCCCTCGGACTGCTGGCCACAGCGCAGGCCGGACCGCTCGACGAGCTTCAGCGCGCACGCGTGGACCTCCTGCGCGCCCAGATCGCGTCCGTGGTGAGCCGCGGCCGAGACGCGCCGCCGCTGCTGCTGAAGGCCGCCAAGCGACTCGAGCCGCTCGACGTCGCACTCGCACGCGAAACCCACCTGGACGCGCTCACCGCCGTGTTCTTCGCCGGCCGTCTGGCGAGCGGCGGAGGTGTAGTGGGAACCGCGCGGGCCGCCAGGGCAGCTCCGCCGCCGTCCCAGCCTTCGCGTGCGTCTGATCTGCTGCTGGACGGCCTGGCCCAGATGGTCACCGAGGGACACGATGCAGGGACGCCGACGCTGAGACGGGCGGTGAACGCCTTCCGGCGCGAGGACATCTCCCGAGAGGGCCTCAGGTGGCTGTGGATCGCATCCCGCGCCGCGACCCTTCTGTGGGACGACGAGGCCTGGGCCGTGCTCTCTGCGCGTTCCGTTCAGCTCTCACGTGAGGCCGGTGCGCTGACCGTGCTCCCCCTGGCGCTCAGCACGTGGTCGGGACTGCACCTGTTTGCGGGGCGGTTCGACCTGGCCGCTTCGCTGGTCGAGGAGGTGGCGGCGGTGAACGAGGCGACGGGAACCAGCATGGCACCCTACGGCGGGCTGGCGCTGGTCGCCTTCCAGGGCCGCGAAGCCGAGGTCTCCCAGCTGATCGAGACCGCCACGAAGGAGGTCGTGCGGCGGGGCGAGGGACAGGGGCTGACCTTCATTCACTGGGCGACCGCTCTGCTTCACAACGGCCTCGGCCGCTATGAGGAAGCTCTGGCCCCGGCCCAGCAGGCCGCTGAGGACGCGCACGCCGTCTGGTTCTCATCCTGGGGGTCGGTCGAGCTGATCGAGGCGGGTGCCCGGACCGGGCAGGTTGAGCTCGCGAGCGATGCCCTCGGCCGGCTCTCAGACAGGACACGAGCCAGTGGCACCGACTGGGCGTTGGGGGTCGAGGCCCGCTCGCGCGCGCTGCTCAGCGACGACGACGCGGCCGAGCGCCTCTACCGCGAGGCGATCGAGCGGCTCGCCCGCACCCGCGTGCGCGTGGAGCTCGCGCGCGCACACCTCCTGTACGGCGAATGGTTGCGACGAGAGCGCCGCCGGCTCGACGCCCGCGAGCAGCTTCGCACTGCCCACGAGCTGTTCGGTCAGATCGGCATGGAAGCGTTCGCTGAACGCGCTCGGGTCGAGCTCGAGGCGACCGGCGAGCACGCGCGCAAGCGAACCGCCGACACCCTCGACGACCTGACCCCCCAGGAAGCACAGATCTCCCGCCGCGCGGCCGGCGGTGCCACGAACCAGGAGATCGCCGCACAGCTGTTCATCAGCCCGAGCACGGTCGACTATCACCTGCGCAAGGCGTTCCGCAAGCTCGGAGTGAAGTCCCGCCATCAACTCGAACAGCATCTGCTCGTGCCAGGGGCGCACGCCGAACCAGCCGTTCGGGGAAACCGCCCATCGACCCGTCGACCGGGACGACATGGACATCTCGGGCGCGTCTCCTGAGCGCCGGCCTCACGCGAACGCCGGCGCCATTCCCGGCTGAGCGCGTCGACCAGCAGCAGCGATCCTGCTGGGTCGGCGGGACGACCACGCGGGGCGAGCTAGGTGCACATATTGCCCTCAACTCGCCCCGCGTCTCACCGAGGTCGAGATCGCAGACCTTCCTGTCGCGCGTGGGGTGACCCTCCCGCTCCGAAGCTCACCTGGCCCATGTTTGGATGTCGTGTCTGCCCCTCGCAGAGAAGTAGATCGTCAGGAAGACCACAGCCGCCGCCTCCGCGACGATCGCGAGCACGATCGGCGTCCGGTAGCCGTTCTCCACGAAACCGAACAGGCCGGACGACTCGGAGATGAACAGCGCCACGAGCGAGAGCACGCCCAGCCCGATTCCGCCGACGGCGAAGAGGGCGCGGACGGCATCCGCGTTGCGCCCCGCGATGCGCTCGAGTGGGGTGATCAGCCCGGCCGTGATGATCACCGCCGAGACGAAGTTGAGGAAGAACAGGGTGCCGATCGTGGGCACCGTGGAGTAGTCGGCGGCGTAGAACTGCTGGATGTGCACGACGCCGGTGCCCAGGACGCCGAGCGCACCGAGGTACAGCGCCGCCGAGGCGACGATCGACTGCCGGCGCACCGAGAGGGCACCGGCCGTTGTGGGATTAGTGCTCATGGGAGGCTCCTTGTGTTGGTAGATGGGGGAACGAAGCTCGAGACGGCTCGCTCCAAGGTGGTGGCCTGGCGGCTCCACTGCGCGCGCGGGGCCGCGGCTACGACCACCGCGGTCGATCGGGTGCCGGCGACCAGGCATGCGATCTCGCGGTACGTGGCCTTCGAGGTCGTGTAGTCGTCGATCACGCACGATCCGCGTCCGGCGCGGAAGGTGAGGTCGCTGGACGAGGCGATCAGCCGCACGTCCCGGTCGCCTTCGCCCTGGTTGTGCTCCGGGCGGAAGCGGCTCCAGTTTGCGGGCGTCTCCGCCCCCTGCCGCGGTGTGGCGTTGAGGTAGCCCTCGATCCGGCCATGCCGGAGCAGGGCCACCGACGCCGTGCCCGGGTCGGTCCTGATCGGTCGCCATCCGGGCGGGTACGGGAGCGTCGCGCCGTCCGCGATACGCGCGACGTGCCAGCCGGCCGGCGGCACTGCCGGGTGCAGCCAGGCGAACGGGTCGGCGGCCGGGCGGTGGCTCGATCCGCCACCGCCGGCCAGAGCCAGGACCAGCACGACGGCGACCAGAGCCGTCACCAACAGGCTTGCCGTCGCGCGAATCCGCCTGCGCATCGCTAGACGCCGCCGTCCCCGTCGTCGGGCCCGCCGTTGTTGTCCGCGTCGCCGTCACCGCCGTTGTTCTGCGGGATGGGGTTCGACGGCGTGGGAGTCGGCGTCGCCCTTGGAGTCGGCGTCGGCGTGGGCGTCGGCCTCGGCGTGGGCGTCGGCGCGGCCGGAGGCGAGACCCGGTTGCCCGCCGCGGACACCGCGAACCAGGTGCCTCCGAACGCCGTCAGGCCCTCGCCGTTGGTGTCCCTCGCCTTCTTGTCCTTCACGAAGAAGTACAGCGGGTGGCCGTTGTATGTGACCTGCCCGCCCCCGGTGGTTCCCACCAGCGCTGCGCTCGCGCCGCTCCCGACCGCCGGCTTGCCGTTGGCCCGCAGCGGCGGCCAGGCGGTGGCGCACGCGCCGGAGCACGCGCTCTTGGTCCCCGAGTCCTTCGTGAACAGGTACAGGGTGCGGCGGTTCGCGTCCACGAGGATCCTCCCCAGGCGGCTGTTCGCCACGCTGACCTCGACCGATCCGCTCGCGGTCTGGCGGTGCGGCGCCGGTGCGGTCGCACTGTCGTTGCCGCCGCCGCAGGCAGCGATCGCCAGGGCGCTGAGCGGCACCAGGGCCGCGGCGGCCAGGGCCCTCATGCCGCCACTGCCTCGGAGGTCGTCTCGACGCCGCGCCCGTTGACGGTCAGCGCCACGCCGATGTTGCCGCGGGTCGCGTTCGAGTAGGGGCAGGTCCGGTGTGCCTCTCTCACGAGCGCCTCGGCCACGGCCGGGTCGTTGACCATGGGCAGCGTGATCGCGAGCTCGGCGGCGAGCTTGAACCGCCGGTCCTCCGCGGGCAGCAGCATCACCTTCGAGTCGATCGCGATGTCGCCCACCTCCTGCCGCTGGCGCCGGCCCGCGGCGCCCAGGGCGGACTCGAAGCAGGCGGCGTAGCCGACCGCGAAGAGCTCCTCGGGGTTGGTGCCTCCACCCTGTCCGCCCATCTCGGTCGGCGTCCGCAGATCCACGTCCAGAGCCCCGTCTGCGCTATGGCCGTGCCCTTCGGCCCGCCCGCCGGTGACGTGCGCCTCGGCGGTGTAGATGATGCGTTGACCCGGCGTCATTCGTGCTCCTCTGAGTCGCGTTGGTTGGTAATTCCAGGCTCCTCCGCGGGGCGCCGTCTGGCGTCGGCCGGGCGGCCACTCGTTGACGTCGGGCCGGCGCGGCAGCCGAGGAGGGCGACTACTCCCGGGCAACTCAGGGCCGTACGCCACCTGGCGCAGTTGGAAGAGCCTTCGCCAGGCCGACGACGCCCTCGCCCCGTTGGGTCAGCATCGGCGACATGCCAGCCACCACACGATCCGGCCCGCGATGATCGTCGTGCTCGCCGTCGTCGCCGCCGTCATCTGGATAGCGGTGGTGGCCGGACTTCCAGCGCGAGCTGGCCGGGCTCCTCGCCGGCGGCTGCCGGTGGACGACGTCTACACGGCATGGTTCAACGCCAACAGCCGTTGCGGCGAGGCGCTGCGGGCGTGGCGCGAGGCCGCCCCGACAGCCCGCCCGGACGCCTACCGCGCCTATCTGGCCGAGCTCGAGCTCGAGGCGGCCGCGGCCGCGGACCTGGAACTGCACGCCATGGCGCCGGCGGCCTGAGATGCTGGCCGCGCCCGCGACCTGCAGGGAAGCCACCGAGCCGTGTGCGCCGCCGCCCGGCGACTGCTGGGGGCTCCGCCGGGGCGACGAGGTCGTACCTGGGCGGCGCGTGCTGCGGCGCCTCGGTGACGGTGGCGCTCACGAGGCGTTCCTCGTCGAGCTGGGGGCGTCGGGCCTCGCCGTCGCGAAGCTGCCGCGACCGTGGCTCGCGGGGGACGTCCACCGGCTGGTGTCGCTGCGCGACGAGGGCGACGCGCTCAGCCGGCTCAGGGCGCCGGCGGTGCCGCGCCATCTCGACACGGTCCTCAACGGGGCGCGCCCTCACCTCCTGATGGAGTACGTGGCCGGGCCGACGCTGCGCACCGCGATAGCGGCGCGCGGGCCGCTGCCGGTGTCGCTCGTGGCAGGTCTCGGCCACGCGCTCGCGCTCGGCCTCGCGGCTATCGCCCGCGCCGGCTGGGTGCACCTCGACGTCAAGCCCGCGAACATCGTCCTCAACGCGGCCCCGCGCCTGCTCGACTTCGAGCTCGCCCGCCCCGCCGCGAATGCCGCACGCATGGCGCGGCCGACCGGTACGTGGCACTACATGGCGCCCGAGCAGCGCGCCGCCGGGACGGCGTCCGGAGCGCGGATCGGACCAGCCGCAGACGTCTTCGCGCTCGCCCTCGCGCTGGGTGAGGCGCTCGCCGGCCGGCCGCTCGAGCGCTCGCCCGAGCCGCGTCCCGCCTCAGGGCGCCATCGGCAGGGTGCTCGCCGACGCTCTCTCGCGCGCGCCGCGCGATCGGCCGCGGGCGGACGAGTTCGCGACCGCGCTCGCCGCGCACGCGGACGAGTGGGAGCCCGCGCTCGCCGCTTGACCGATCTCTGGCTGCCGACAGGCGTTGGTGCAGGTCTTCCCGGAGGGACCGCGTTTGCCTCGACGGACTGGGCGGCCGCAGACGGCGCCCAGGCCAGACATAGACCTCAGCCTATGGAAAACCCGTAACACAACGCGGAGAATCTCCATATTCCGCGCGCCGGGTCTCCGGGTGTGCTGGCCAGGTCGCCTGCATGATGATCGTGGCCCCTACGGACGTCGGGGTCGAGCACGCGGTCGCAGTCGCCGCACATGACACGACTCCCTCCTGTCGTTGCCGAATGCTCGTTGGTGATTCCCACAGTTTCGAGCCCTCAACGTTGGGATCGAACCTTGTTGCCGATCCGTCAGCACGGGGTTGTTGTGGGTGCAGCGCGGCACCGCCCAGGGAAAGGGCCGCCGTGTAGCGCACAGAGGGCGGGCGCACCGGGTCGGCGCGCCCGCCCTCTCTCTATGACCACCAAGGAGGACAGCAGTGCCCACTAACGGATGGACCTCAGCGCGCGGTGAGCAGGGCGACCGCCGCCTCGACCATGACGGGGTCCACTATTCCGTCAACGTCAACCGCACCGTGTCCGAGCTCGTGATTCGCGACGAGCACGCTCCGCGTGAGCGGCGCTGGACCTCGATCCTGCACGACCGTAGGACTGGCGCCGTCATCGGCATCGGGCAGGGCAGCGACAACACCGCCGCCTACAAGGCCGCGATCCTGCAGAAGGCCGCCTGATGCCGGCCGAGCGCGGAGGCGTGATCACCGTGGGCGAGGCGCGCGTTCGTCGGCATCACGGAGTTCCGCTTCCTGGGATGCCTTGATGCACGGCAACGCCAAGAGCAACCCGCCCGATCACGTGATCGCGGCTGCCCAGCGGATGCTGGGTGGCCCGTGGCTGAGCCCCTCGCTTCGCGAGACCGTGGAGCGCAACGTGGAGCGGATGCGCGACGAGCTGGACGCGCAGGACGACGAGCCACTCGGACGCGGTACGGGATCCATTACCTGAGCTGGTCCAAGGGCACCGATCGCGTGATCGAATCCGAACGGTCTACAAAGTCTGCCGGCTGCTCAACTCTCGTCCAACCGCTGCTGCTCAATGCCGCTCCGGCTCTCGTCTTGGGCGCCCGCGGTGCTCGCCGAACGGCTTGCTCACGCTCGCCGATCAGCGAACGGTGAAGACGCCCCTCATACCGGCGGCGGCATGTCCTGGCTCGGTGCAGAGGTAGCGGTACTTGCCCTTCTTCTTGAACCTCACGACGCTCGTCGCGGTCTTGCCCGGTTGAAGGTCTCGCGTCGACTTGCCGTTGATCTTGAAGTTGTGCACCGTGTGGCCGACGTTCTTGAACCTGAACGTGACGGTGCCGGGCTTCGCGATCGACTTCGCCGACAGCTTGAACGAGAACTCCTTGCCGGAGACCGCAAGCGTCTTCGCGCTCCCGTGCGCTTGGGAGTCGGTGCGTGCCGTGGCCGGCTGGACGCCGGCGAGCGTCGCGATCGCGACCACCGCGAGCGCGGACGAGCGGATGCAGAACCGCGTCATTGCATACCTCCGTTGGTTGGGTGGCTCCTCTACGGGAGCGCGTAGGCGATGAGCTGGAACTTCGGCTTCTTGTGGAATCCGGTCGTGCCGGCGCCGACGAGCAGGGTGTCGCCGTCGATGGCGGGGAAGGCGTTGATGCCGGCGGGCGCCTTCGCCGTCCACAGCGTCTTGCCGGTCTGCGTGTCGAAGGCGTAGACCGTGCCCGCGTAGGTGCTGGTGAAGACGACGTCGTTCGCCACCGTGGCCGCGCCGAAGTCCATCGACGGCAACCTGTGCTTCCAGAGCACCTTGCCGCTGGCTGCGTCGACCGCGGTGAAGCCGCCCCGGCCCTTGCGGAAATCGGGGCTCTGCCCCGCCAGCCCGCCCGGGAGGCCGGCGGCTCGCGCGCGGGTGGGAAGGTCGACCCAGGGCACGAACAGACGGTTCGCGGCGAGCGCCATCGGCGTCTCGACTCCGCCCAGGTCGCCGGGGAAGATGTTGACGAGCCTGCGCGGCAGCTTTCCGGTGTCGTGCCGGTGCTTGCCGACGGAGCGGGTCCACAGATGCTTCCCGTCCGCCGCGCGGTAGGCGTAGACCTTGCCCATCTTCCCGGCGACCATCACGACGTCGGTCTGGACGCCCGCGATCGGGACGGTCGCGAGGATCGCGGGGATCTGCAGGTCGTAGTCGCGCACGTCATGGCGGACGGCCTGCCGGAACCAGAGCCGCTTGCCGGTCTGGCCGTCGAGGGCGACGAGCGAGCTCGTGTAGAGGTTGCGGCCGGGGCGGCTCGAGCCGTTCGGGAACTTCTTGGTCCCGTACAGCGGCGCCGGGTTGGCGACGGAGATGAACACGCGCCCGCTGCCATCGACGGCGGGCGGGTACCACAGGCCGCCGCCGCTGTTGATCTTCCGGTGACCCCACAGCTTGGCGCCGTCCGCGAGCGTGTTGAACTTCCACTTCGGCTTCCCGCTGGCGGCGTCGAGCGCCCACACGATGCCGTCCCCGTCGCCCTTGTAGAAGGACTTGGTGTTGCCGGGGATCGTGCTCACCAGCACGGTGTTGTCGTAGAGCTGGGGCGTGATGTCGATGCCCTCTTTGTTGTTGCGGACGAGCTTGCGGCTCCAGACCTGCTTCCCGGTCGCTGGGTCGAGCGCGAACGCGTGCGTCTCGGTGGCGCCGTAGATGTGGCCATAGCCGTACGCGACGCCGTTCGGGCCGACGCTCGGCCTGTTGAACGCGTGTCGCCACTTGAGCGTGCCGGTCGAGCGGTCCAGCGCGTAGACGTTCGAGTTCAGGTCCTGGAGGTAGACCGTGCCGTTGACGACGATCGGCGTCGAGGCGAAGATGCCGAAGGCGCCCGCGCCCTTGAAGTTGAAGCGCCACCGCACCTTCAGCCCGGAGACCGTCTGCGAGTTGATCGCTGACTGGGTCGTCGCCCGCGTGTTCGAAAGGTCGTGGTTGTGCGCCGGCCACGCACCCGCGTTGGCGGCCCACTCGGGCGGCGCCTGGCCCAGGGCCGAAGGCTGCTCGGCCGCGGACGAGCCGCCGCCGCCCAGCACGACGACGGCTCCCGCGAGGACGCCGACAAGCGAGAGCGCAACCGTTGGCCGGGGACCCCTTCGGATCTTCGTGAACGACATCGCTGCGCTCCCTTCGACTTTTCGAATCGCGCAATGGTCGCCTCCGAGCTTGCGCGTTTCGTCGCCCGACGGGCGACTCTCGTCCGGACCTCCCGCGGGGGTAGGTACGCGCGGCCGACTGCCGCGCCGGTCGTAGGTCCAGGAGGCGCCGGCGGCACGACGACACCCGGCGGATCGTGCCGGACACTCGTCGGCACCAACCTCCACTCACAAGGAGCCAGCATGTCCCGCGGCAAACCCATCACCTTCCTCGCCGGCGCGGCGCTCTCCGCGCTGGCCGTGGCTGCCTTCGGCAGCGGCGCAAGCGCGGCGACGGTGTCCCCAGAGGCCGCCAACGGACGGCCGGCGACGGACAGCCTGGCGAAGCGAACGGTCAACGTGCGCCGCACCAGTCTCGGGAAGATCCTCGTCGACTCGCGGGGCCGCACCCTCTACCTGTTCAAGAAGGACTCGGGGAAGAAGAGCACGTGCTTCGGCGCCTGCGCGACGGCCTGGCCGCCGCTGCGGGCGCACGGCAAGCCGACAGTCGGTGGCGGGGCGCGGGCTTCGAAGGTCGGAACCACCAGGCGATCCGACGGCAGGCCGCAGGTCACCTACAACGGCCATCCGCTCTATCTGTTCGTGAAGGACAGGAAGCCCGGCGACACGCACGGCGAGGGCCTGTCGGCGTTCGGCGCCCCCTGGTTCGCGGTCTCGCCGGCGGGACGGCAGGTGTCCGGCTAGGCACCACATTCGGACGCGGATCGATCGGCCTGCTGCGCGGAGTGTCCAAATCGCCGCTCCTGCTGCGACGTCTTGTTGAGGCCGCCTCCGGGCGGCGCTATCGACAAGGAGCCCGAGCTCCCCGAAAGGAGTCCTCCCGATGATCGCCGAGCCGATCGCCGTCCAGATGGCGGCCCAGTCGACCCACCGCCACATCCACGAAGCCAGGCGCGAGCGCGCTCCGCGCGCACGCCGAGTGACCGCCCGCGTCCTGCAGGCGATCGCAGACAAACGCTCGCAATGAACGACAGCACGAAGCACCTGACCTCGACCACCGGCGGCGGCGACGCGGCGGCGCTACCGGCGGTGGTCGACCGCGCCGCCTGGCTGGCCGAGGTCGACGCCCTGCGGGTTCGCGAGAAGGCGCACACCCACGAAGGCGACGCGATCGCCGCGGCCCGGCGGCGGCTGCCGATGGTCGAGGTCGACGCCGCGATCCCCCTGATCGGCCCGGACGGGCCGGTCACGCTGCTGGAGACGTTCGAAGGCCGCCGGCAGCTGATCGCCTATTACCACATGTGGTTCACCGGCCAACCGGCCGAGGCTCAGTGCGAAGGCTGCACGTACTACAACGGACAGGTACGCGAGCTCTCGAACCTGCACTCGCGCGATGTCACCTACGCCACCTTCTGCCAGGGCCCCTACGAGGAGAGCGTCCGCTACCGGGACTTCATGGGCTGGGACGTGCCCTGGTACTCGGCGCAGGACTCCGCGGACACGCTGCTCGCCGGGCGCCGCGTCGGCATGTTCCACCTGGTGTGCTACCTGCGGCACGGCGAGAGGGTGTTCGAGACCTACTGGACCGGCGGCCGCGGCGTCGAGGCCATGGCCCCGAGCTATGGCCTGCTGGACATGACCGTGCACGGGCGGCAGGAGACGTGGGAGGACTCGCCCGCCGGCTGGCCGCGACGCTGGGGCGGCAACGGCGAGCACCCGTACCGCACCAACGGACGTCCCACCGCTCAATGGTCCCGCCTGCAAGCGGGACGCTCAGACGACCTCGGCACCGCGGCGCGCTGAGCGGCCGGGGTGCGCGGTCGCCGGCATGCCGGCCACGGCGGGTCGATGCCCGGCCGCCGCGCCCGTCAGGACTGCAGGAAGGCCAGCAGGTCCGCGTTGATCGTCTCGGCCTCTGTGGTCGGCATGCCGTGCGGGAATCCTTCGTATGTCTTCAGGGTCCCGTTCTGCAGGAGCCGCGCGGACAGCGGTCCGGAGTCGGCGTAGGGAACGATCTGGTCGTCGTCGCCGTGCATCACCAGGACCGGCACCGTGATCTTCTTGAGGTCCTCGGTGAAATCGGTCTGGGAAAAGGCGACGATGCCGTCGTAGTGTGCCTTCGCCCCGCCCATCATCCCCTGGCGCCACCAGTTCTCGATGATCGCTTCCGAGGGTTCCGCGCCGGGCCGGTTGTAGCCGTAGAAGGGGCCTGACGGCAAGGCCCGGTAGAACTCTGACCGGTTGGCGGCCAGTTGGGCCTGGAGGTCGTCGAACACGCTCTTGGGCAGGCCGCCGGGGTTGGCGTCGGTCTGCACCATGAGCGGCGGTACCGCACTGATCAATGCCGCTTTCGCCACGCGGCTCTCACCGTGTCGGGCGATGTAGTGCGCGACTTCGCCGCCACCGGTCGAGTGTCCGACGTGGACGGCGCCCTGCAGATCGAGATGGGCGGTCAGCGCGGCCAGGTCGTCGGCGTAGTGATCCATGTCGTGACCGTCGCCGGTCTGCGTGGAGCGTCCGTGCCCGCGCCGGTCATGGGCGATGACGCGGTAGCCGTGCTGTAGGAAGAACAGCATCTGGGTGTCCCAGTCGTCGGCCGAAAGCGGCCAGCCATGGCTGAAGACGACAGGTTGGCCCGAGCCCCAGTCCTTGTAGAAGATCTCGGTGCCGTCGGTCGTGGCGATCGTGGGCATGCGCTGCCTCCGCTGGTCCGGGCGTTGACGCCGAAACGTCGGCAACCGCAGCGTAACAAGGCCATCGTCGGGCGCTGGTTCACGGAGTTCCGGGGCGCCGAATAGCCGAAAGCGCTCGGCTCGCGAGGCTGAGGTCAGCTCAGCATGCGTCGTCGTCGGCCGTGGGGCAGAGCTCGACGCCGTCGGCGAGCTGCCGCAGCAGGGTGTAGAGCTGGTCGCGTTGCGCGTGATCGAGGGGCGAGAGGAGATCGTCCTCGGCGGCCGCGATCGCGCCTTCGGTACGGCGGAGCAGCCGCTCGCCGCTCCGGCTCAGCCGTAACACGTAGCGCCGGCGATCGGCGTCGTGCCGGGTGCGCTCGACGAGGCCGCGGTCGGACAGCTCGGCGGCGATCGCGGCGAGATTGCTTCGATCGAGGCCGAGCGCGTCGGCGAGCTCCGCCTGGCTCGTCTCGCCGAGCGTCTGGAGCTGCTGGAGCACCAGGAACTGCTGGGCGCCGAGGCCCAGGGGACGCATCGCGCGGCGGACGCGAGCGGTCGCGTCGCGGCCCAGACCGGCCAGCAGCGTGCAGATCAGCACCTGCTCGGGGGTTGATGGGGCGGTGGCCATGGGGTCAGGGTACGCCGAAGTTGCGGTCATCTACCATAGTGGTAGAATACCATCATGGTAATTGACCACGAACTGGTGGAGACGATGGCAATGCACGACATCGAATTCGGCCTCGACACGTTCCTGCCCGTGACCGTCGACGCGTCCGGCCAGCCGGTCGACGGCGACCAGGTGATCCGCAACACCGTCGAGGAGGCGGTCCTGGCCGAGTCCGTCGGGATCGACTCCTTCAACATCGGCGAGCACTACCGCCCCGAGTTCATGGATTCGGCCGGTCATGTGATCCTCGCGGCGATCGCCGGCCGAACGCAACGGATCCGGCTCGGCACCTCGGTGACGGTCCTCAGCACGAAGGACCCGGTGCGGGTGTACACCGACTTCGCCACGCTCGACGCGGTCTCCAGCGGCCGGGCGCAGCTGGTCGTCGGCCGCGGCTCGCTGACGGAGTCCTTCCCGCTGTTCGGGTACGACCTCGCCGACTACGAGCAGCTCTTCGAGGAGAAGCTCGATCTCCTGACGCGTCTGCTGCGCGAGCAGCCCGTCACCTGGGCGGGCGACTTCCGCACGCCGCTGACGGAGCAGTTCTTGAGCCCGCCGATCCCCGCCGGGCACATCCCGACGTGGGTGGGTGTCGGCGGCAGCCCGCACTCGGTCATCCGGGCCGCCCGCTTCGGCCTGCCGCTGATGCTCGCGATCATCGGCGGCAATCCCGAGCGTTTCGCACCGCACGTCGAGCTCTACCGGCGCGCCCTCGAGCAGCACGGGCAGCCGGCGCTGCCGGTCGGCCTGCACTCGCTGGGGTTCGTCGCCGCGACGGATGAGGAAGCCGGCGACATCCAGTGGCCGTACTACAAGGAGCAGTTCGATTCGGCGGCGCGCGAGCGCGGATGGCGACCCCCGACGCTCGAGCAGTTCCAGGCCGAGGTCGATCACGGCTCGATGTACGTCGGCTCGCCGGAGACCGTCGCGAACAGGATCGCCGCCGTCATCCGGACGCTCGGCCTCAGCCGGTTCGACCTGGCCTACGCCGTGGGACGCGTCCCCCACGAGCAGCGGATGGCCACGATCGAGCTCTACGGCCGCGAGGTCATCCCGCGCGTGCGCGAGCTGCTCGCCACGGCACCCGAGGAGCGGGACGCGGTCGCGGCGGAGCCGGGGGCCGGGAGGTGACGGTCACCGAGGTGGTCAGCTCGAGGATCGATGCGGCTCCCGTGGCGGCGCGCGAGCTCGACGATCTGCGTCTGGGCATCGTCGGCGCCGGCAAGCTCGGCACGACGCTCGCCCGCCTCGCGATCGCGGCCGGATACGACGTCGCCATGTCGGGATCGGGAGCCACCGACGAGATCGGGCTGACGGTGGACGTGCTCGCACCAGGGGCGCGTGCCGCCACGACTGACGAGGTCGTCCGCCATGCGGACATCATCGTCCTCGCCGTCCCTACGCACCGCTTCCGCGAGCTCCCGCGCGAACTCTTCGCCGGCAAGATCCTCATCGACGCGATGAACTACTGGCCGCCCGTCGACGGCGACGATCCTGAGCTCGCTGCCGCGGCGGGCGGAACGAGCGTGGTCGTCCAAGAGCACTTCCCGTCGGCGCGGGTGGTGAAGAGCCTCAATCAGCTCGGCTACCACGAGCTCGAAGAGCACCGGCGCCCCGGCGGTGCGCCGGATCGCATCGCGATCGGCGCCGCTGCCGGAGACCGCCTGGCGGTGCGTGCGGTGACACGCCTCATCGACCGGCTCGGGTTCGACGCCGTCGATGCCGGGCCACTCGAGAACGGCGTGGTGCTCGAGCCGGACGGGTCGCCGTTCGCTGTCACCTACGAGAAGGACGAGCTGCGCGAGCTCATCCGACGGTCGCGGTAGATGCCGCGCGTCGCATCCGCGACCTCGTCTCCGGTACGGTCGTGTGATGGCCGCACGGATACGACGCAAGGAGTACGAGCAGCGGCTGACGGCACTGAACCTCGAGCTCGTCCGGCTGCAGGAGTGGCTGCGCACGACGGGCGAGCGCGTCGTGCTGGTCTTCGAGGGGCGCGACGCGGCCGGCAAGGGCGGGACGATCAAGCGCATCCTGGAGCCGCTGAATCCCCGCTGGGCGCGGGTGGTCGCGCTGGGGACGCCGACCGAGCGCGAGCGCACGCAGTGGTACTTCCAGCGCTATACCGCGCATCTCCCGGCGGCCGGCGAGCTCGTGATCTTCGATCGGTCCTGGTACAACCGCGCCGGGGTCGAGCACGTCATGGGGTTCTGCACGCCGTCGGAGTACCGCGAGTTCCTGCGCGCGTGCCCGGAGTTCGAGCGCATGCTCGTGCGCGACGGGATCATGCTGCGCAAGTACTGGTTCTCGATCAGCGACACCGAGCAGGAGCGGCGGTTCCGTCAGCGCGCCGAGGATCCGCTGCGGCGCTGGAAGCTCAGCCCGATGGATCTCGAGTCGCGCGACCGCTGGGTGGAGTACTCGCGCGCGAAGGACGAGATGATGCTCCACACGCACACGCCCGAGGCGCCGTGGTACACGGTCGAGGCCGACGACAAGCGCACCGCGCGCCTGACGTGCATCGGGCACGTGGTGGGATCGATCGACCACGAGGACGTGCTTCCCGGCCCGATCGAGCTGCCCGACCGTCCCGCGGTCCAGGAGCAGTACGTCCGCCCGCCACGCGACGAGAACACCGTGCTGCTGTCGCTGGCCGACGTCGATCGCGCCGGCTGAATCGTCCGAGCGTCGCACGAGACGCCGACCGGCGGTCGCGTCACTGGCAGGCCTCGCACTCCTCGCCGTTGCGCGCGGCCTCGATGGAGCACGCGAGCGCGGTCGGGTCCGGCGCAGCCACCGCCGCGGTCGCGCTGACCGTCGCCTTCTCGATCGCCGACGCGCCGAGCGTCCGCAGGTAGTACGTCGTCTTGAGGCCGGCCCGCCAGGCGGCGCGGTACATGTGGCTCATCGCCTTGAGGTCGGGCGCCGGCAGGAACAGGTTGAGCGACTGGGACTGGTCGATCCACTTCTGCCGGCGCGCGGCCGCGGCGATCAGGTGGGAGCTGTCGATCTGGAACGCGGTGCGGTAGCGCTCGCGGATCTCCTCCGGGATCGTCGGCACCTGCGTCAGGTCGCCGTCGAAGCGCTTGATCTCGGCGGCGAGGGTGACGCTCCACAGGCCCTGCGCCTTGAGGTCACGCACGAGGTAGGGGTTGAGCACGACGAAGTCGCCGCCGATGTTCGATTTTGCGAACAGGTTCTTGTAGAGCGGCTCGATGCAGGGCGAGGTGCCCATGATGTTCGCGATCGTCGCGGTCGGCGCGATCGCGAGCACGTTCGAGTTGCGCATCCCCTGGGCGGCGATCTTCTCCCGGAGCGGCGTCCAGTCCATTCGCCCGCCGCGTGGCACGTCGATCGCCTGGCCGCGCTCGGCCTCGAGCAGGTCGAGCGTGTCGGGCGGCAGCAGCCCGCGGTCCCACTTGGAGCCGGCGTAGGAGGAGTAGGCGCCGCGCTCGGCGGCGAGGTCGCTCGACGCCTCGTAGGCGTAGTAGGCGATCGCCTCCATGAGCTCGTCGCTGAACTCCACTGCCGCGTCGCTGCCGAATGCGAGCCCTTTGCGGTAGAGCGCGTACTGCAGGCCCATGACGCCGAGCCCGACCGGCCGGTGGCGGCGGTTCGCGGTGCGCGTCGGCCCGGTCGGGTAGAAGGTGACGTCGATCACGCAGTCCAGCGCGCGGACCGCCACGCGGATCGTCTCACGCAGCCGCTCGTGGTCGAGCTCGCCGTCCGCCGTCAGGTGCTGGTCGACGACGATCGAGCCGAGGTTGCAGACGGCCGTCTCGTCGTGACCGGTGTTCAGCGTGATCTCGGTGCAGAGGTTGCTCGAGTGCACCACGCCCGCATGGTCCTGCGGGCTGCGCACGTTGCAGGGGTCCTTGAACGTGATCCACGGGTGGCCGGTCTCGAACAGCATCCGCAGCATCTGCTTCCACAGCTCGATCGCGGGGATCCGGTCGCCCCACAGCTCGCCGCGGTCGACGCGCTGCTCGTAGGCCTCGTAGGCGGCCTCGAAGTCGGCGCCGTACCGATCGTGGAGGTCCGGGACGTCGGAGGAGCGGAACAGCGTCCAGTCCTGTCGCGCCTCCATGCGCTTCATGAACAGGTCGGGCACCCAGCAGGCGGTGTTCATGTCGTGGGTGCGGCGCCGGTCGTCGCCGGTGTTGCGCCGCAGCTCCAGGAACTCGCGGATGTCGTTGTGCCAGACCTCGAGGTACGCGCACCCCGCGCCGGCGCGCTTGCCGCCCTGGTTGACGGCGACGAGCTGGTCGTTGTGCATCTTCAGGAACGGCACGACGCCCTGACTCTCGCCGTTGGTGGACTCGATGTGCGCGCCGGTCCCGCGCACCGCCGTCCACGATCCGCCGAGGCCACCCGCCCACTTGGAGCACATCGCGTTCTCCGCGATGCCGCGGCCGACGATCGCGCTCAGCGTGTCCTCGATGTGGTAGAGGAAGCACGACGACAGCTGCGGGTGCTGCGTGCCGGAGTTGAAGAGCGTCGGGGTCGACGAGCAGAAGCGCCGTTCCTTGTAGGCCGCGTAGAGGTCGAGCACGCGCGCTTCCCGGTCCTCGCCCGACTCGCCGAGGCAGACGCCCATCGCGACGCGCATCCAGAACAGCTGCGGCGCCTCGATGCGGCGCGGCACCGCACCGGTCTTGTCGGTGATCAGGTAGCGGTCGTAGAGCGTCTGGAGTCCGAGGAAGTCGAAGTCCAGGTCGGACATCGGGTCGAGCGCCTCGGCGAGCCGGTCGACGTCGTACTCGAGCAGCCGCGGGTCGATCCGCTTGATCGACGCGCCGTGCTCGATCATCGGCCGCAGCGCGCGCCGGTGCGCGTCGCGCAGGCCGGCGATCCCGTCGCGCACGACATCCCAGCCGAGCGTCTCCTCGTAGACGTAGCTGAGCAGGATCCGGCCGGCGAACGGGGAGAAGTCGCTGTCGCGCTCCACGAGCGCCTTCGCGTTGAGGATCACGAGCCGGCGCAGGTCGGCGCGGGCGACGCCCGGCCGGATCGAGCGGCGCAGCTCACGGTCCAGCGCGCCCGGGTCGAGCCCGAGGTCGAGCCCGATCGACGCGAACGCGATCCGCGCGCGCAGGTCCTCGCCGGTCCAGGGCGCCTCGCTGCCGTCAGACTCCACGACCGGGATCGCCGCGGGCGCGTCGGGCTCGGGGCGCCCGGCCCGCTCCTGCGCGCGGAGCATCGCGCGCTCGGCGCGGTAGACGATGTAGCGCTCGGCCGCGCGCATGTGGCCGGCGAGCACGAGCTCCTCCTGGACGACGTCCTGCACCGTCTCGATGGCCACGTACGCCGACCCCAGCGACTGCGCACGCGCGGCGACGCGGGCGGCGATCGCTCCGGCGGGCGCCGGATCGGCCTCGAGCGAGAGGAACGCCTTGCGCACCGCGGCCTCGATCTTCGCCGTGCTCCACGGCACGACGTCGCCCGAGCGGCGGATCAGCCGCAGCGTCCCGGCTGGTGCACCGCCGCCCGGCAGCACGCGGCGGACCACGAGCGCCTTCGCCACCTCGTAGTGACCCGAGGAGATCAGCGCCGCCTCGACCAGCGCGGACAGATCGGCGGCGGTGATGACCGTGGCGTGGAGACCGGCGAGGCGCTCGACGACGTGGCCGGTCGCCGCGCGCACGATCGCTCGCCCCGCGGCCGTGTCGGCGTCGCGCTCCCCGCTCGCGACCGCCAGGGTGCCGAGCGCGTCGGCGACGAGGCGCCCGGCAAGGACGGCGGTGAACGGCTCGTCGGCGCCGTCCTCGTCGCGCACTCGCACCTCGGGCGCGGCGGGCACGTCGCCGACTGCGGCGGCAACGTCAACACCGGGCCGCTCGGCGGCCGGCAGCGCGGCGGCGCGCTTGAGCTCGAGGTCGTGCAGGATCTCGGCGAACTGGATGACCATGGTCAGAGCTCCTCGTCCGCGACGGCGGCCAGCGCCGACGACTTCTGGTATTCGGTCACGCGTCCCTCGAAGAAGTTCTGCTCCTTGCGGACGTCCATCAGCTCGGCCAGCCACGGCAGCGGGTTGGTGGTGCCGCGGGAGAGCGGCTCCAGGCCGACGCCCTCGAGCCGCCGGTCGGCGATGTAGTCGATGTACTGCGCGAACTCGTCGCGCGAGAGCCCGACGCCCTCGACGGGCAGGCAGTCGGCGATGAAGGCCTGCTCGAGTCGCACAGCCTCGCGCATCAGCTCGCGCAGCTCCTCGCGGAACGCCGGCGTCCAGATCTCCGGATTCTCCAGCGACAGCTCGAGGAGCAGCCGGCGGAACACCTCGATGTGGTTGGACTCGTCCCGCAGCGTGTAGCGGAACATCGTCCCGATCCCGGGCAGCTTCCCCTGCCGGTACAGCGACAGGATCATCCCGAACAGGCCGTAGAACTGCGTGCCCTCCATGCACTGCCCGAACACGAAGACGTTCCTCGCCAGCAACCGCAGCGCCTCCGGGTCGCGGGTGTCGACGTCGCGCCGCAGCTCGCGCGAGATCTCCGTGACGAACGCGTTCTTGGCGACGATCGTCGGGATGTCGGAGAACATCGCCTCGCACTCGTGCGGATCGATCCCGAGCGACGAGATCATGTACAGCAGCGAGTCCGCGTGGATGTTCTCCTCGTGCGCGTGGCGGCCCAGCACCAGCTTGAGCTCGGACGCCGTCACCAGCTCGCGCACGACGTGGATGATGTTGTCGCCGACGATCCCCTCCGCGGCGGAGAAGTAGCCGACGCCCATCCGCACGATCCAGCGGTCGATGTCCGACAGCGCGGTCTGCGAGCGCCATTGCTCGACGTCGCGCTGCATCGGGACGTCCTCGGGCTCCCAGTGGTTCGCCTTCATCGTCCGGTACAGCTCGTACGCCCAGCCGTAGCGCAACGGCAACAGGTTGAACGTCATCGTCTCCCGTCCGCCGACCACGCGCTTGGCGGCCAGCGCGGCCTCGGCCTTCGCCTGGTCGAGCACGAAGCGGCGCGGTCCGAGTTCGTAGGTCTTCTGCATCTGGGCTTCCTCCGAGCGAACGTGGCGGAGGAAGGAGAAGCCGGCGCGCGAACGCGCACCATCGCTTCCGCCCTTGCTCCGAGGACGGGTGAACGCGGCGTGGCGGTCAGGCGACCGGGCTCATCCCCATGCGGGGCTTCACCGTTGCGGCACAGCGCCGGATTCCCACCGGACTTCGCTGAGCACCACGCACCCCGGTATTCCGAGGCCGGCTGACCGTACGGCGCGCCCCGGACGGAATGACCGCTATCGTCCCGGGCGGAGTCGATTCGCCCCGCCCGGGGTCAGGGAATCCGGTCGAACGCCGGAGCTGACGCGCAGCGGTAGGGATGCGGAGACGGCCATGACGCCACTGGACCCCGAGTCTGGGAAGGCGGCTGGTCTCCGATGCATCCGAGCCCGAAGACCTGTCGACTCGCCGCCGGGAGCACCCGGCGGTACCGACAATCGCGGCTCCGCGAACCGAGCCGCCGGCAAAGGAGTTGGAGACATGGCCCGTACCGCCGTGTTGGGCTTTCCCCGCATCGGACCCGAGCGCGAGCTGAAGTTCGCGCTCGAGGACTACTGGGCCGGCCGCTGTTCGGACGACGCGCTGCAAGCGGTCGCACAGCGCATCCGCACAGCACAGCTGCAGCGCGCGCTGGACGCGGGCATCGACGTCATCCCCGTCGGCGACCACGCGCTCTACGACCACGTGCTCGACACCGCGGAGATGGCCGGCATCGTCGCCGAGCGTCACCGCGGCGAAGGCCTCGAGGCGCACTTCCGCGCCGCTCGCGGAGCTGCCGGGACCCGGCCGCTCGAGCTGACGAAGTGGTTCGACACCAACTACCACTACCTCGTCCCCGAGCTCGACGACGACCAGGCCTTCCGTCTGGACCCGGGCAAGTGGTTGGCGCACCTGGAGCAGGCGCGCACGCTCGGGGCGCCGAGCCGACCCGTCGTGCTCGGCCCCTTCTCGCTCCTGCTCCTGGCGAAGGGCGGTGACGAACCGCTCCGGCTGCTCCCTGCACTGTCCGCGGTCTACGCGGAGCTGCTCGAGCGACTTGGCAGCGCCGGCGCCCAAGAGGTCCAGCTCGACGAACCGTGCCTCGTGCTCGACCGCTCCGAGGCCGAGCTCGACGCGTTCGCCGACGCGTACGGGCGGCTCGTCTCAGACGCAACGCCGGACCTGTGCCTGGCGACCTACTTCGACGAGCTGCCCCGCCCGGCGCTCGCGCGGGTCGCGGACGTCGCCCCCGCCGAGCTGCATCTCGATCTGGTGCGGGCACCCGAGCAGCTGAGCAGGGCGCTCGCGGCGCTGCCCGCACGCACCCGCCTGTCGGCCGGCGTCGTCGACGGCCGAAACGTGTGGGCGACCGACGTCGACCGCGCGCTCGACCTGCTCGATCGCGCCGTCGCCGCGATCGGCACCGACCGAGTCACGATCGCGCCGTCGTGCTCGCTGCATCCACGTCCCATATCGCGCCGCGCGCGAGACCGCGATCGACTCCGACGTACGGGGCTGGCTCGCGTTCGGGGACGAGAAGCTGGCCGAGCTCGCGTTGCTGCGGCGCTCGCTGGACGCAAGCCGCCACGAGCGGGACGAGCTGCTCGCCGGCGCGCGGATCAGGAACGCGAGCCGGCGCAGCTCCTCGCGGACGCACGATCCGCTCGTCCGGCGCCGCCTGGCGGCGATCGGCCCGGACTCCTATCGGCGCGCGGAGCCGCTTGCCGAACGCGAGCGAGTGCAGCGCGAGCGGCTCGCGCTGCCCGACATGCCCACGACCACGATCGGCTCGTTCCCGCAGACGGCGGAGATCCGCGAGGCGCGGCGGCGGCATCGCGAGGGCACGTTGGATGACCATGGCTACGACGCGTTCCTGCGTGCCGAAGTCGCCCACGTCGTCCGCGAGCAGGAGGAGCTCGGACTCGACGTGCTCGTCCATGGCGAGCCAGAGCGCAACGACATGGTCGAGTACTTCGGCGCGCAGCTGGCGGGCTTCGCGATCTCCGAGCACGGATGGGTGCAGTCATACGGCAGCCGCTGCGTCAAGCCGCCGATCCTCTATGGCGACGTGTCACGGCCCGAGCCGATGACAGTCGGCTGGTGGCGGCACGCGCAGCGCCAGACGAGCAAGCCGGTGAAGGGCATGCTGACCGGCCCGGTCACGATCCTGCAGTGGTCCTTCGTACGCGACGATCAGCCGCGCTCCGAGACGTGCACGCAGATCGCGCTCGCCATCGCCGACGAGCTCAGCGACATCCAGGCCGCCGGAGCGGCGATCATCCAGGTCGACGAGGCCGCGCTCCGCGAAGGGCTGCCGTTGCGGCGTGCCGGTCGCGACGACTACCTGCGCTGGGCCGTCGACGCCTTCCGTCTCGCAACCGCGCCCGCCGCGGCGCAGACCCAGATCCACACGCACATGTGCTACTCGGAGTTCGGTGACATCGCGCAGCACATCGCGCGCCTGGACGCCGACGTCATCTCGATCGAAGCGTCGCGCTCGGACATGGAGCTGCTCGACGCCTTCCGCGAGGTCGCCTACCCCGGCCAGATCGGGCCGGGCATCTACGACATCCACTCACCGCGCGTGCCCAGCGTCGAGGAGCTCGAGCGACTGCTCAGACGCGCCGAAGCGCGCTTCGGCCGTGCGCGGCTGTGGGTGAACCCCGACTGCGGACTCAAGACGCGCGGCTGGGAGGAGACGCGCGCCGCCCTGCGGAACCTCGTCGCCGCGGCCGAGCGCCGGCGCAGCGCCGTGGACGCCGCGGCATGATCGCGGCCTGTCAGGTCACGGGCTGCGCGAGCCAGTAGTCGAGGCGCTCGGTCATGCGACCCGAGTCGAGGAGATCGCGGACCCAGGCGTTGACGCAGCCGCGCCACCTCTCGTCGCCCTTCGGAAGCCCGAACGCGACATCGAACGGGTCGAGCATGTCCTCGGAGGACGCGCGTTCCTCCGTGACGCGCCCGTGCAGTCCGATGGCGGCGAGGGGCGGGTTGGTGAACTTCTCGCGGATGACCTTCAGCGCGGCCGCCTGTGACATCGTCGCGTCGGCTCGGTCGGCGGCGAGGAAGTCGTGGAGCAGGAGCCGGTCGCGCAGCGGCGTGTCGCTGATCATCGCCTTCGGAACGTACTTCTCGGCCAGTTCGAGCTGGGCGGTTCCGGTGCCGTACACGAAGCGGACATCGGGTTTGTTCAGGTCGTCGATCGTCTGGTACGGCGAGTCTTCGAGAACGTAGAAGAGCTGGCCCGACTGGTAGTAGGGCGATCGAGAAGTCGATCAGCTTCTTGCGGTCGTCGGTCACGAACAGCTCCGCACCGACGATGTCGGCCTGACCGGTGACGAGGCTTCCGGCAGCACGTCGTAGGAGTACTCGGCGATGTCGAAGTCGACGCCGAGGATGGTCGCCAGCTCGGCGGCGTTCTGCGCCTCGACGCCGGCCCACACGCCGTGCTCGAGCTCGAACCCGAACGGCGGCGACACGCCGATCGCCCAGAACAGGACGCCCTCCTTCTTGATCCGGTCGATCGTCGGGGACGACACGTCGCACGCCGCCCTGACCGTCTCGTCCACGTCGGTCTGGATCGCGGGCGGATGGAACTTGCCCGTGGCCGCGTTCCCGGAGGCCGCCTCGTCCCCTCCGTCGTCGCCGCCACACGCCGCGAGCACTGCCGCCAGGATCGCGAGCGCGCTCAGCACGACGGCGACGCGCGCCCCGCTCCAGCCTCGTCCGTGGCGCCCGGCCCCCGAGGTGGTCATCCAACTCAGTATCCGTTATCGTCGCCGCCAGAGCACGTGGACATGAGACGCGGGCTGACTGGCCGAATGGTCGTCGCGAGCGGTCTCCTCGCGGTGATCGTGGGCGGGGCGTTCGCCGTCGTGCTGCTCACGATCACCGAGCTGCGCGGGACGACCGATCTGCGGCGTCAGACGCGCGAGGCGCTCGTGGCCGCCGACACGCTCGAGAAGCAGCTCATCGACCTCGAGACCGGGCTGCGCGGCTTCGTCATCACACGGGACGAGAGCTTCCTCGAGCCGGCGAACGAGGCGCGCGCCGCGTTGCCGGCCAGCGCACGGGCGCTCGAGCGGCTCGCGGCTGATGAGCCCGTCCAGCTCGCCCGGGTCCGGCGGATCGTCGCGCGCCATGAACGCGTACATCGGGCAGTACGCGCTGCCGCTCGTGGACGCCGTGCGACGAAACGACGCCTCGGCGCGCAGCGTCGACCGCACCGTCGCGGCCAAGCAGCGTGTCGACGCGCTGAGGGCGGGCTTCAACAGCTTCCGCGAAGCGGAGCGCACCCGGCTCAGCGCGCGCGACGCCGACGTCGACGAGGCCGCGCGCCGCGCGACGGCCGCGGCCACCGTCGGCATCGCCGGGTCGATCCTCCTGATCCTCGCTCTTCGCGGGCTACCTGACGCGCGTGATCGTCCGGCCGCTCCGCCGGGCGGCGCTGATGGCGGACCGGCTCGCGGGTGGGGATCTGAGCGCACGCATGCCCGAGAGCGACGTCGCCGAGATCGGAGCGCTCGAGCGCTCGTTCAACGTCATGGCCGGCTCGCTCGAGACGAGCCGCGACGAGCTGGCTTCGCTGCTCGCCGAGCAGGCCGCCCTTCGGCGCGTTGCGACGCTCGTCGCACGCGGCGCCGCGCCGGCGGAGGTGTTCGCCGTGACCGCCACGGAGGTGTGCCGGCTGCTGGGCACGAACGCCACCGCGCTGTGCCGCTACGAGCCCGACGCGGCGGTCACCGTGCTCGCGCTGGAGACCGACGCCGACCTCGGCGTCCGCGTCGGCGCGCGCATCTCGCTCGAGGGCGAGAGTGCCATGGGCGCCGTGTTCCGCACGCGGCCGCGCGGCCCGGCAGGAGAGCTTCGAGCGGACCACCGGGACCGTCGCCGACATTGCCCGCAAAGGGGCGCATGGACAGTTCGGTCGGCGCGCCGATCATGGTCGAAGGGCGCCTCTGGGGCGTGGTCGTCGTGTCGTCGCGCGGCGCGCATGCTTCCGGCCGACACCGAGCAGCGCTTGGGCGACTTCACCGAGCTCGTCGCGACCACGATCGCAAACACCGAGCGCGGACGCAGGTGGACCGGCTCGCCGACGGAGCAGGCCGCCCTGCGGCGGGTGGCGACGCTCGTCGCCAAGGAGCCGGCGCCGGCGGAGGTGTTCGCGAAGGTCGCCGAGGAGCTGGCGCACGTTCTCGGCGATGTCGACTGCTCGCTGTTCCGCGACGAGGGCGACGGGACCGCGAGCGCGGTCGCGTCTGTGGGGCGCCGGCGTGTCGGCCGGCATCCCGGTGGGCACGCGGCTCCCGCTCGACGACGATGGCGTCATCGCGTGCGTGCTCCGCGAGAGGCGGCCATGCCGGATCGGCGATTACGCTGCTGCCACCGGCGCCGTCGCGCAGCGCGGCCAGGAGCTCGGGGTTCGCTCCGCCGTCGGCTGTCCGATCGTGGTCGGTGGGCGCATCTGGGGCGCGATGGGCGCCGCGAGATACGAACCCGAGGCGTTTCCGCCGGAGACCGAGACGCGCATGGCGCAGTTCGCCGACCTGGTGGCCACGGCGATCGCGAACGCCGAGGCGCGGACGGAGGTGGAGCGGCTGGCCGAGGAGCAGGCCGCGCTGCGGCGGATCGCGACGCTGGTCGCCGAGGGGGCCCCGCCGAGCGCGGTCCTGGACGCCGTGGCAGCGGAGATGGAGGCGCTGCTGGATGCCGATCAGGTCGCGCTGAACCGCTTCGAGCCCGGCGCCGAGATCCTGGTGCTCGCCCACCGGGGGCTGGATGTGGCGCGAACGCCGGTCGGCTCGCGCTTGAGCACCCAGGGCGAGAGCGTGACGGCAACGGTGCGGCGCACAGGGCGGCCGGCCCGAATGGAGGATTTCCAGGGAGCGGATGGTGCCCTTGCGGAGCTTGCCCGGTCTACAGGTGAGCGCTCCAGCGTCGGGGCGCCGATCGTCGTGGATGGCCGGCTGTGGGGAATCATCACGGCGAGCTGGAAGGGCGAGCAGTCGCCGCCGGCCGCCACCGAGGAGCGGATGGCTCGGTTCGCGCAACTGCTCGACACCGCGATCGCCAACGCCGACAGCCGTGACCAGCTCACGGCCTCGCGGGTGCGTCTGCTCACCGAGGCGGACGATGCCCGCCGCCGGCTGGTGCGGGACCTGCACGACGGCGCACAACAGCGACTGGTGCACACGGTCATCTCGCTGAGGCTCGCACAGCGAGCGCTCCAACAGAACGACGGAACCGCGGAGTCGCTCATCGGCGAGGCGCTCGAGCAGGCCGAGCAGGGCAACGGCGCGCTGCGCGAACTGGCCCACGGGGTCCTTCCCCCCGTCCTCACGCGCGGCGGGCTCCGGGCCGGCGTCGACGCGGTCGTGACGCGGCTCGACCTACCGGTTCGAGTGGAGGTTCCGGCCGAGCGGTTCCCGGCGGAGATCGAGGCGAGCGCCTACTTCATCGTGGCCGAAGCGCTCACGAACGTCGTCAAGCACGCGCGCGCCGAGCGCGCCGCGGTCAGCGTGTCCGTCGAGGACGGCATGCTCAACGTCGAAGTGCGCGACGACGGGATCGGAGGCGCCGATCCGGGCGGTCACGGCCTGGTGGGGATGGGCGACAGGGTGACGGCGCTCGGGGGGCGGCTCGAGATCGACAGTCCGGCCGACGGCGGCACGCTCCTGGCCGCCACGTTGCCGCTCTCGCCCGGCTAGACGCAGAAAAATCTTCCGGGGCGTGTCGGTTTGGCCCGGCCTCGTTCGACGTGCGGGTAGAAACCCACGCCGACAAGGAGGAATCGTGAGCTCCGTGATCTTCGACATGAGCATGTCCCTCGACGGGTACATCCGGGCGGCGAACCCGCGGCCCGACGAACCGCTGGGCGAGGGCGGCGAGGCGCTGCACGCCTGGGCGATGAGCGATGACGATGCGGCCGGCCGCGACGTGCTCAGCCGCGGCGTCGCCGCCACCGGCGCCGTGATCTGCGGCCGGGCCACCTACGACGACTCGATCCCCTGGTGGGAGGCCGATGGACCGACCGGCCCGGCGCGGCTGCCCGTCTTCGTCCTCACCCACACCGCGCCCGCCGACGCTCCCGCCGGAGGCGTCTACGTCTTCGTCACGACCGGCATCGAGGACGCGCTCGCGCAGGCACGAGCGGCCGCCGGCGGCAAGAACGTCACCATCATGGGCGGCCCCGCCGTCGGCAACCAGTTCCTGCGCGCAGGTCTCGTCGACGAGCTCTCGATCCACCTGGTGCCGGTCCTGTTCGGCACCGGGACCCGGCTGATCGAGACCCTGCCGGCGCACATCGAGCTCGAACTCGCCGACGCGGTGTCGGCGCCGAGCGCCACCCACCTTCGCTACCGCGTCGAGCGAGCGAGCTGAACAACCCACAGCGAGGAGGCAGAAATGCGTTTCATGGTTCTGGTCCCGGGCAGCCCCGAGTCCGAGGCGAACGAGAGGTCCAGCACGTCGGAGACGGGGGCGATGACGAAGTACAACGAGGAGCTCCTCAAGGCGGGCGTCATGCTGGCGGGCGAGGGCCTGCACCCGACCTCCAAGGGCGCGAAGGTCCGCTTCGACGGCCGCGAGCGCACCGTCATCGACGGTCCGTTCACCGAGGCCAAGGAGCTCGTCGCGGGCTTCTGGATCTGGGAGTGCGCATCGCGCGACGAGGCGATCGAGTGGCTCAAGCGCGCGCCGTTCGACGGCGGCGTGGAGATCGAGCTGCGCGAGATCGACACCAACGAGGTCGCAGGGCAGGACTAGGCCGTGGCGGCGTCGGCCACCCATCGGGCGATCGACGCCGTCTGGCGGATCGAGTCGGCCCGGCTGATCGCCGGGCTGACCCGCATCGTCCGCGACGTGGCGGTCGCCGAGGACCTGGCCCAGGACGCGCTCGTCGCCGCGCTGGAGCAGTGGCCGCAGTCGGGCATCCCGGACAACCCGGGTGCCTGGCTCATGGCCACCGCGAAGCGCAGGGGCATCGACGCGCTGCGCCGCCGCGTCACGCTCGAGCGCAAGCAGGAGCTGATCGGGCGCGAGCTGCAGATCCTCCAGCAGCTCGACCAGCCCGACCTCGCGGCGCAGGTCGACGACGTGCAGGACGACGTGCTGCGCCTGATCTTCATGACGTGCCACCCGGTCCTGTCCCGGCAGGCGCGCGTCGCGCTCACGCTGCGGCTGCTCGGCGGCCTGTCGACGCCGGAGATCGCCCGGGCGTTCCTCGTCTCCGAGGGAACGGTCTCGCAACGCATCGTCCGCGCCAAGCGCACCCTCGCCGAGGCCCGCGTGCCGTTCGAGGTCCCCGGCCGCGATGAGCTGGCCGAGCGGCTGTCCGCGGTGCTCGAGGTGATCTACCTGGTCTTCAACGAGGGCTATGCGGCGACCGCCGGCGAGCACTGGATCCGGCCGGCGCTGTGCCAGGACGGCCTGCGCCTCGGGCGCGTCCTCGCCGCGCTGATGCCGCGCGAGCCCGAGGTCCACGGCCTGCTGGCCCTGATGGAGCTGCAGGCCTCGCGGCTGCGGGCCCGGGTCGGGCCGCACGGCGAGCCGGTGCTGCTCGCCGATCAGGACCGCGCCCGCTGGGACCGCCTGCTCGTGCAGCGCGGCCTGGCCGGGCTGCAGCGCGCCGAGGAGCTCAGCGGCGCGCTGGGCCCGTACACGCTGCAGGCCGCGATCGCCGCCTGCCACGCGCGGGCGCGCAGCGTCGAGCAGACCGACTGGCGGCGCATCGTCGCGCTCTACGACGGTCTGGCGGCGCTCACCGGCTCCCCGGTGGTCGAGCTCAACCGCGCGGTCGCGGTGACGATGGCCTTCGGCCCGGAGGCCGGGCTCGAGCTGGTCGACTCACTCGCCGGCGAGCCCGCGTTGCGCGAGTACCACCTGCTGCCCGGCGTACGCGGCGACCTCCTCGTCCGCCTGGGCCGCCTGGACGAGGCGCGCGATGAGTTCGTGCGGGCGGCCGACCTCTGCGACAACGGTCCCGAGCGCGACCTGCTGCTGTCGCGCGCCGTGGCGTGTGGCACATGATCGACAAGGCGGCACGCGATCGGGCCACGCGGCGCCGGCTGGGTCTGCTCGCAACGCTGCTGGTCGCCGTCGCCGGGTGCGGCGGCGACTCCCATCCGGCGGCCGGCAAGCGGGCCACGCCCACCGCGACCGCCGCGCCGGTGAGCGCCGCGGGGCAGGAGTGCGGTGAGAGCGGCGTTCGTGCCCAGACGATCCGGTTCCGCACGAGCGACGGCGTCACGCTGTCGGGCGCCGTCGTCGGGTCGGGCCCGGTCGGCGCGGTGCTGATCCACGAGTGGCCGCTGGACTACTGCGGCTGGTTGCCCTACGCCGGCTATCTCTCCCGCCACGGTGTGCGGGCGCTCGCGTTCGACCTGCGCTGCTTCGGACGCTCGGCGTGCCCGGACGGCGGCCGCGGCCGCGCGACCACCGACGTCGCCGCCGCGATGGCGGAGCTGCGCCGCCGGGGAGCGCGCCGCGTGGCGCTGGCCGGCGCGTCGATGGGCGGCGCGATCGCGGTCGTCGCCGCCGCGCGGCTGCACCCGGCGGCGGTCGTCGACCTGTCGGGCGAGCGCGACACCACGGGGCTGACGCCCGGGATCGCCGCCGACGCCGGCGCCGCCGCGCCCGGCGTGACCGCGCCGGCGCTGTTCGCCGTGGCGCGCGGCGATCGCTACGTGTCGCCGGCCGACATGCGGGCGGTGGCGCGCCGGTCGCGATCCGCGACCACGCGCGTGATCGTGCTGCCGGCGTCCGCCGGGCACGGCTGGGACCTGCTGCTCGGGACGAAGACCGAGTGGTCGCCGCTGGCGGCCACGGTCGCGGCGTTCATCCGCCGCCACGCCGGGGCTCGGGGGGAGTAGAGCGCGGCCCGCACGGCGGCCGCATCCGCCAAGATGGGCACTGCCTGCCGTGAGTGTGGCCTTCCTGTACAGCTCGCAGGGCGCGGGCCGGCCCGATTTCGGGCGCCGGCTGCTCGCCGCCGACCCGGTGTTCGCCGCCACGCTGGAGCGCGCCGACCACGTGATCCGGGCGCGCCTCGGCTGGTCCCTCGTTGCCGCGCTGCGGCCGGACGGGCGGCTCGAGTCGCTGGCGAGCGACCCGGCCGCCGTGCAGCCGCTGCACACCGCGATGCAGATCGCGTTGACCGCCGCCGTCCGCGCGCACGGCATCGAGCCGGACGCGGTCGCGGGCCTCTGTTACGGCGAGCTCGCGGCGGCGGAGGCCGCCGGAGCACTGAGCGTCGAGCAGGCCATGCAGGTGGCCTGCGCGCAGGCGCGCACGACGCGGCGCCCACTGCCGCCGGGCGCGCTCGCGATGGTCGCGCTCGCCCCCGACCAGCTCGGCGAGCTGCTGGCCCCGAGCCGCTCGTTGCACCTGGCGGTCGAGCTCTCGCCCGGCCACACCGTGGTGGCCGGGCCCGCCGACGAGGTCGCGAGCCTGCTCCGGCGCACCGAGCGGGCCGCGATCATCTCGGCGCCGACGACGCTGGGCCGCGCTTACCACAGCCCGCTCGTCGCCCCGCTCGCGCCGGGCTTCGCCGCCGACGCCGGGCCGATCCGGCCGGCGCCGGCCCGCCTGCCGTTCTACTCCTCGGCCGCGGCCGGCCGGCTCGCCGGCGACGAGCTCGACCTCGGCTACTGGTGGCGCCACTTCGTGCGGACCTCGCGATTTGCGCCCACCGTCGCCCGGATGCTCGCCGACGGCTACGACTCGTTCCTGGAGATCGGACCCGGCCCGATGCTCGCGGGGCCGGTCGAGGCCGTCGCCGCCGCGGCCGGCCGGCGCGCCGACCTGGCCGTGGTCGCGGCCGAGGCCGGCGACGAGCTGGCGGCGCTGACCGCGGCGCTCGGCAGCCTGGACCGCTCACCCGGACGTCACGAGCAGGCGCGCGGGGGCGCGTAGCTGCAGCGTCGCCCGCCAGGGCACCTCGTCCTCATCCTCCTCGCAGCGCCACGGTCCGGCGCGGACGAGCGCGGCCAGCGCCGCGCGCGCCTGGATGCGGGCGAGCTGCGCGCCCAGGCAGGCGTGGGCGCCCGCCCCGAACGCGAGGTGGTGCGGCGGCCGCCGGTCCGGGTCGAACTCGCCGGGCCGCGGGAACCGCCGCTCGTCCCGGTTGGCGGAGCCGAGCATCGCCACGACCACCGTTCCCGCGCGGACACGCGATCCGCCGATCGGGGCGTCCTCCGCGGCCACGCGGTAGACGAACTGGACCGGCGCGTCGCGGCGCAGCGTCTCCTCCACGACCGCCGGCAGCAGCCGCGGCTCGGCCGCGGCCCGGGCGAGCAGCGACGGCCGGCGCAGGAGCGCGTGCGCCGCGCCGGCGATCAGCCCGCTCGTGGTCTCGTGGCCGGCGATCACGAGCAGCCGGCTGACGCTCACGAGCCGCTCGTCGACCGAGCCCCCCGGCGGCGGCTCGCGCAGCAGTGCGGACAGGACGTCGCCGCCCGGCAGGCGCCGGCGCCGGGCGAGCTCGCTCCGCAGGAACGCCGCGAACTCGTCCTGCGCATCCGCGAGCGCGGGGGCGTCGCCGGGAGCGGCCGTCCCCGTGCCGAGCGCGACCACCGCCGCCGACCAGCGGCGGAGGTCGTCCAGCCGCTCGCGCGGGAGCCCGAGCATCGCCGCGGTCAGCGCGATGGGCAGCGGCTCGGCCAGTTCCTTCACGAGATCCGCGGTGCGCGATCGCCGGAGCCCGGCCACCAGCCGATCCGCCGCGCGCTCGGCCGCGCGGCGAAGGTCGCCCACCGGCAGCGTGGCCATCGCATCTCCCACCCAGGCGCGCGAGCGGCGGTGCTCATCGCCGTCGGCGCCGAGCAGCACCGGGTCGGCGGGACGCATGATCCGCGACGCGAACGCGCCCGGCCGATGCAGGACGTCGACGACATCGTCGTGCCGGCTGACCGCGACCGTGCCGGGCAGCAGCGCGCCGGACAGCGGCTCGTGCTCCCGCAGCCGCGCGTACAGCGGGTACGGGTCGCGCCGGGTCGCCTCCCCGAGCGCGAGCGCCTCCGCGCTCATCCGGAACCGAGCTTCATGCGCATGTGCGTGACCCCAGTCTGCCAGCCGCGACGGCAGGGGCGGCGCCTTGCACGGTCACGGGGATTGTGCATAGATGAGCCCTCCGAGCGAACCCGGAACTGGAGGTGGGCGTGTCCTGGTTCTCCAGTGGCGCGGACTGCCGCGGCGACAAGCGCTACAAGTGCTGGTACGAGGTCTACAACGACCCGCACGCGGGCCCGTCCACGACCAGATGGTGCCGTGACTACGAGGAGTTCTGCCCCCAGCAGGACAGCGGCGGCTACCTCGTGGACTGGCTCGACCAGCGTCCTCCCCCGCCACCGCCGGGCCAGACCAAAGGAGGCTGGCTATGAGCGAGCGCGAGGAGCGGAGCCCGTTCGCGACGATCCCGGAGCGCTATGCGGGCGCCGCGACCGAGCTCGGGCGCCGTCTCCGCTTCCCCGTCGACAGCAAGGCCGCGCTGGCCGAGCAGCTCGGCGGAACGCAGGCGTCGCTCAAGGTCGGCGAGGAGACGGCCGCCGTCAGCTCGTGGCTGATGTTCATGCCGGCGCATTGCTTCCCGCTCGCGTCGCCGGACAACTTCTACGAGAAGATCGGTGAGCTGGCGGCGCAGCGCAACCCGGAGCCTCGGTCGCAGGTCGATGCGCGGCGGCTGCGCAGGGGCGTGGATCACTTCTTCGCCCAGCGGCCGGCCGCGGAGGCGCTGGCCGAGGCGGTCTCGGCGGTCGTGGGGCGGACCGTCGAGCCGGATCGGATCCACGAGGCCCTGGACAAGACCGTCTCCGACGAGCGCGCCGGGCGCGCCATCGCCGACGCGCTCGCCGGCGCCTACCAAGCGGCGGCCGCGCCGCCCGAGGCGGCGGCGGGCCGGTGACGACGGCCGGCGCCGAGCGGGCCACCGCATCGCCGCTCGACGACGCCTGGCCCTCGCGGTACCTCGCCGAGGAGCTGTGGCTCCGGGGGCGCCGCCAGGTCGCGTTCGGGCTCGTGCGGCGCGGTCTGTTCCTGGCTCCGGACGCGATGCTGGAGCTGGCCGAGCGGCACGAGACGCAGGGCCGCGCCGCCTATGAGCGGATGGTCGCCGGGCTTCCGCCTGAGGACCGCGGGTTCCTCGGATCGGAGCTGATGCTCGGGCCCGCGAGCGGCATGCTCGCCGAGCGTGCGCCGATCGTCCTCGCGTTCGGCGCGCAGGTCGCCGAGGTGCTGGGGAGCGCGGACGGGGAGATCCGCCACGCGTGCGCGCGCGTGAACTTCCTCGTCTCGCTGTTCGACCTCATCGCCGACGTGGAGCGGATGGAGGACGCCACGACGCTGCTCGAGAACGGAGGGCTCGACGCGGTACTGGCGGGCGCGGGGGGCTGCGCGGCGCTGCGGTCGTCGAGCCTCGGCCTCCCCGTCGGGCCTTCACGGGTGTTCGGGCTCCTCATCGCGGACCTCTTCGGCGACCTCCACGCCCGGCGGGCGCGGCGCCCCGGCTCGGGCGGCTGGGCGCCGTTCGAGCGCACGGTGCAGCGCGCCTACCTGGCGCAGGCTCGGAGCCGAGCGGCCGCGGGGGCGCCCGACAGCCTCGCGGTCGCGCGCGGCAAGTCGGTTCTGCCGTTCCTGATCATGGGCGAGCTGGTCGCGCTCGACGCGCCGGCCGGCCGGCGGGGCGAGGTGCTCGCGCTGGCCGAGGCGCTGGGCGAGGTGTTCTGGCGCGCGGACGACCTGGCGGACGTCGGCTCGGACTGGCTGACGGGCGACGTCAACTCGGTGCTGGCGAGCTGCCACTCCCGTCCGCGGGAGGACGCAGGCGATTGGCTCGGCATCTCCACCGTGCTCGAGTCCACGGCGCTCGAGGAGGCGTCCGACGCGCTGCTCACCGCCGTCGACGGGGCGCTCGAGCTGATGCGCCGGAACGCGCCCCGCGACGGCGGCGAGGCCGGCGCCTGGCTGACCTGGTACGTCGTCGATTGGTTGCGCTGAGCCTCGACCGGGCGATCGGGGACGGCCTGGGCGACCTGGAGACCCGGGTCGATCCGAACGGCCTGTGGTCGGAGTTCGACACGCCGGCCGGGGCGTCGAACGAGTGGGTGACGGGCTTCGTCGCCGCGACGATCCGCGGGACGCCCGGCGCGGAGCGCCCCGTCGCCCGGGCCGTCCGGAGGCTGCTCGCGCGCCCCCGCAGCGGCGGTTGGGGGTACAGCGAGGGCCTGCCGATCGACTGCGACTCGACCGCTTGGGTGCTGCACGCGCTCGGACCGCGGGGCGCGCGTCCGCTCATTCTGCGGCGGGCGCTCGACGCGGTCCTCGCGCACCAGGTCGAGGGCGCGGGCGGGTTCGCGACCTATGCGGCGCGCGCCGACGTGCTGTCGCTCATAGAGCGGGCGGGCGACGAGGGCGGCGCGGTCGGCTGGCTCTCGCCTCAGCCGTGCGTCACCGCCGTCGCCCTCACCGCGCTTCGCCTCCACGGGGAGCCCGCGCGCTCGCCGCACGTCCAGGCGGGCCTGGACTTCCTCCTCGCCGCGCGCCGGGACGACGTCTGGCGGTCCTACTGGTGGCCGGGCGAGCTGTACGCGACGTACCACGCGCTCCGCGCCTGCGCGTGGTCGGGCGCGCTCGGGCAGGCAGCCTTCCGCCGTACCGTGGCCGCCGTGCTCGAGCGGCGCCGCGGAGCGGCGTGGGCCGACGGTGACGACGGGCCGGGCGAGGTCTTCGCCACCGCGCTCGGCACGCTCATCGTCCTCTTCGACCCCGAGAACCGGCACGCGCGGAAGGCGGCCGCGAGCGCCGCGGCGTGGTTGGTCGCACAGCGGCGCGGAGACCACGGGTGGCCGCCGTCCGCCCGTCTGGTGATCCCCGAGTCCGACCTCGGCTCGACCGTGGTGCGCCGGGACGAGCGGGGTCTCTTCACCACCGCGGCCGCCGTGCGGGCGCTCGCGGCCGTCCGGCGTGCGATCGGGGTGCGCGTGTCATGAGCGCCGACGACGTCCTGCGGCTCGTCCCCGCGCTCGTCCTGCTCGTCTCCCTGGTGGCGAAGCTCGCGGTGGGCCGCCGCGAGCGGGCCGCGGCGGTGCGCGGCCTCACGCCGCAGCTCGCCCGGTGGGCGGACCCCGTGGCGAGCGCCCTCCTGGTCGCCGAGGCGCTCACGGTCGTGCTGCTGCTCTCGCCGCTGAGCCGGCTCGGCGGACTGGCCACCGCAGGGCTCGGCTTCGCCTTCGCGTTCGTCGTCGGGCAGCGCCTCACGGTCTCGAGCGGCGGACGCTGCGGATGCATGGGACGGCTCAGCGTGCTCTCCATCGGTCCCGGCCTCCTGGCGTTCGACCTGGCGCTCGCGGCCGTCGGCCTCGCCGTGGCGGTCGGCGCCTCGCCGCTGGAGGCCGCCGTCATCATCGTCGCGATCGTATGCGCCGGGCTCGCCGCGCAGGCCGCGCGGGTCGCGATCGTCGCCCGCCGCCGCGCGACGCCATGAGTCCTTTTTCCGCCATTTTGCGCTCGGGCGAGCGCCGGATTAGCGTAGACGTGCCAAGGAGATCTGCATGACCGAGAGGCGTGGCCGTGACTGAGACACCAGACCGCGACAGAGAACCCCCGGTGTCTGATCGCGAAGGTGCACAGGAACACCTGGAGCGGTATGGCTTGGATCGCTTCATCTCGGTGCTGCCGAGCCTGCCGCCCACCGAGAAGGACATCCACTTCGATCCGTCTGATGGGGACGCGGCAAAGTATTACTTGACCGTGCCCGTCACATCCTTGGCCGACCTGAAGCTGTGGACGGGGATTCCGAACGATCACATCGACCATACGCAGCACACGGACCATCTCCCGTGTGTGAATGCGCCACGCCTGGCGTCGATCGATGCGCTCAAGCAGGTCGAGGCGGAGGTCATCGCGGACGCCGAGGACGTCCTGCTCAACGGGTACGTCGATGACAAGTTGCTGAGCCAACCGTTCTGGGGAGCCGTGGCAGCGGGACTTGTCGCACGCTGGCCAAGCTTGACGATCCTGACCCTGTCGGATCTCGTCGTTCACGACGGGCAGACAGTGGTCTTCTCGAACACGCCGACGGCGTACTTCAACAAAGTCACAGTCCACGGCTCGGGCACGCTCGACGTCCGGAGCGACTGCAAGATGATCGTCCGAACGTTCGAGTACGTCAGTTCACCTGAAGTGAAAGGCAACGTCGGGGGCGTCGGTCGCACGCAAGATCGGAAGCGGGGGTAGTCCGCCATGGCCGTCTTTGCAAGACTCGGATCTGCTGGTGCGACCGGGGGCACGGGAGACGCGGCCCAAGCGGCCCAACAACCGCTACCCGCTCCCCCCAAGCCACCTCAGAATCTCGGTGGGACGTGTAACTGGAACGGAGCGATCCTCACGTCGCCCGCAAGCGGATTCCAAGGGGCCGAGGGGGCGATCGGGGTGAATCTGGCTCAGACGCTACCCGGGACTCCCGGCGGCCTCGGGGGTATGGGGAAGACAGGCGGGAAGGGCGTCCGCGGGGTCTTCATGGTCGACGCGGACCAGTTCACGGGGCAACTCAGCGTGAGCGTCGATTTTCGCGGCGGCCCCGGCGGCAGCGGCGGGAAGGGTGGCCAGGGGGGACAGGGTCAGCGCGGAGTGACCGGCGGCCCGGGTGGCGACGGCGGCCCGGGCGGCGGTTGCCAGCCGAGCGCCCCGGGCGGACGCGGCGGCAAGGGTGGAGACGGGGCACCAGGCGGGAAGGGCGGGCCGGGAGGGTTCGGCGGGCCAGGCGGAGATGGGAGCAAGGTGACGGTCATGTACAGGCTCGTCGCGCCGCTCTTCATCCCGGTCGCCAACGGCTATTCGGGTGGCCCGGGGGGCGCCGGCGGCGCCGGCGGCGACGGAGGCCCCGGCGGCCCTGGCGCTGGGGGAGGCCCCGGCGGCGCGCCGGGCGGTCCGGCGGGCGCATCCGGCACGTCGGGTCCCCAGGGTCCGACTGGCGACACAGGGATCAACAGCCTGATACCAGGCGGGATTGCGGAAGTCCAATTCGTGCCGAAGCTCTAGGCGGTCCTCCGACACCAGGTCGGTCCGAGCGAGCTGCGGCCGAGCGCTTCTTTGCGTCGTGGCAGGCCAGCCATCACCGGCACGGCCAAGGTGTCGAACCAGCGGTCTGGTTGCACGACCGCATGCTTGACGCCGCGTACGCCCAAGGCGCTTCGGACATCCCTCGTCGTGGTCTGGCGATCACCAACGTCGGCCGGCCGCTCGTGTACTCGCACAAGTCCGCCCACACGACAGGCGCATCGCCGTTTCGGATGCTCGTCGAGCCGGGCGGGGAAGGCAGGACCGTCGCCGAGCAGGTCGACTTCTCGAGCAAGCTGCAGCGCGACGTCTTCAACCACCTTGGCTGGCAGCGCGGCGGGGACCACGTGGAAGCGGTTCTCCGCAGGCTGCTGCCGAGGAATCGCGCCGCCTTCGATGACTGGCGAGCCGGGCTTGGTTTTGGGATCCAGGTCGCCGAGACCGACCTGGAGTTCCGCGTCTACTGCAATCTGTGGCATGGAGCTCTCCAGGGCCGATGGCGGCGTCTGGCCGCCGCGATCGACGCGTTCTCTGACGGTCGGAGAGATGATTCCGTTCGCGCAGTTCTCGACAAGGTGATCCCGCGAGCGCATCCGGTGGGCGTCGGCCTGGCCCTCGCCGATGGAGACGTCCGTGGCATCAGGCTCTACTTCGGCCTCCTGAGAGCCGACGCGGACTCAGCCATCGACGCGGCGCCCGACGCGTTCGCGAGCTCGGGGATCGCGATCCGCTCTCTGGTCGAAACGTACCGCGAGCGATTCGGCGCACCTGGTCGGCAGGACATCACGCTCGCCTATGACTTCGCGATCCGAGGAGGGACTCTCGAGCCGGGGCCGGCGCGCTTCAAGGTCGACTTGTATTGCGAACCGGCGAGCGGATCCACCGGCATGCCGCTCCTCGAGTGGGCCGAGGGACGTGTGGCGTCAGCGGGCCTGGATGCTTCGTCGTTACGGACGTTCGTCTCTGACCTGGAGGCGGCGTTCTCGGGCGCCACCCTGCAGTACGTGTCGCTCGGCTGCAGACATGGAGCTGACGAGATCGCTGCATATTGCATCCCTGGAAGGTGGCCGGTGCCGGACGACCATGGGGTGCGATGAGTGGCGAAGCCGAGGAGCGCCACCTGGACATTGCGCCGACGGTCGACGGCGCCGTTGCGTTCCTTCTGGCGCGCCGCGACGCGAAGGGGTGGTGGACGGACTTCGACACGCTCGCGGGCGCGAGCACGCATTGGGTGTCCGCGTACGTCGCGCTCGCGCTGGCGCAGACGGGCGACCCGCAGGCGCTCGCCGCGGCGCGCGACGCATGGTCGCGCCTGCGCCGGCGGCGCTGGCGCTCGGCCGGCTGGGCGTTCAACGGGAAGGTCCCGCCGGACGCCGACTCGACCGTCTGGGTCATGCACCTGGCGGCGGCGCTCGATGTCCGGATGGGACGGCGGACGCGGCGCTTCCTCGCCCGCCATCTGACCCCCGCCGGCGCGCTCGCGACCTACGCCGACGCCGGCAGGATCCGCGTCTTCACGAAGCTCCAGGGCCACTCGTTCGCGGGCTGGTGCGGACCGCACACGTGCGTGACGGCCGCGGGCGCCGGACTCGCGTCGCTTCCCGGCCGCGAGCATGCGCTCGAGTGGCTCCGCGCCGCGCAGCGCCCGGACGGCGACTGGCAGGCGTACTGGTGGGAGTCGCCCTTCTACGCCACGACGCTCGCGGCCGAGGCCCTCGACGACGCCGGCGCTCCCGGCGACCGGGCCCGCGTGGAGCGAGCGGTGCGCTGGACCGCCGGCATGGTCGAGGGTCTGGGCCCGGCCGGCGCGTCGCCCTTCGACCAGGCGCTCGCCCTCAGGACGCTCCTCCTCGCGCCCGAGACGCTGCCGCTCGCGGACCGGGTGGTCGCCGCGCTCATCGAGGCCCAGCGCGCGGACGGGAGCTGGACGCCGTCGGCGCGACTGCGGATCCCGCCGCCGCATGTCACCGATCCGGACGCGTATCCCGCATGGGTGGAGGACGGCCGCGGCGGCGGCAGCGTTCAGGTCGACCGGCGCGCGTGCTTCACGACCGCGACCGTGCTGCAAGCGCTGTGCGCCGCCGAGCCGCGTCGAGCCGCACCTCCATCCGGATCGGCGGCACGAGCCCCGGCCCGAAGGTGATGGCGGCGACGCAGACGCGCGCACCGCTCGCATCGTCCGGCGTCCGGACGCTCACCCGCCAGAGCGTGTCGCTGCACGGCTCGAAGCGGCGCTCGCCCTCGAACACCGTCTCGAAGCCCTCGACCGGGGCTCCGGACTCGAGGTCGTACCACCGCGTGACCTCGGGCACCGCGGTGACGAGCCGGTAGGACCGGTTGGCCACGCGCAGCGTGGTGGCGATCGTCTCGCCGGGACCCGCCGCGCGAGCGATCCTGGCCTGCTCGAGCATCGTGTCCTCGGCCGAACCGCCCTCGGGCGGGGCCTGCGCGAGCGCGCGGATTCCTGCTGCGATCGACTCGAGGGCGAACGCCCGGAACGCCTCGGGGACCGCGCGAACGTCGCCGAGCCCGGCGGCCAGCCGGCCGGCCGGCTCCGATCCCGGCGCCATGACCAGGCCGGACAGCGCCCGGCCGCGGAGGATCTCCTTGCGCTCGAGCCCCGCGCCCGGGCGGGCGAGTCCGGTGGGACCGGACGCTCCGCTCCGGCGCCGCTCACGGAGCGCCGCGACGCCGCGCGCCGTCTGCTCGAGCTGGTCGGCGGACCGCGCCATCAGGCGACCTCCCAGTCCATCCGGACGGGCTCCGCGTCCTCCGAGGCCCAGTAGACGAGGCTCACGTCGCCCGACTCGTGGATCTCGATCGCCCACACGATCCCGTCCCACCACCCCACGGTGCCGGAGTTGAGGTAGCGGGTCCGCAGGTTGATGACCCCCGGGGGTATGTCGACGCCGAGCTGCTCGCCGAGCCAGTCGTTCAACAGCGGGTCGAGGTACGGGATGTCCGGCCGGACCTGCGGGTTGTGGGTGTGGCCCAGGCACGTCTGCACGCCGAACGACCCGAGCCCGCCGCCCGTGTTCATCGTCGCGGCCACGGCCGCGACGAGCGTCTCCGGGAACATGATCGAGTCCTTCGTCACGTTCTCGCTCAACGGCCGTCCTTCGAGCGCCTGCGCCCAGGTGCGGGCGGTCGGACCGGCGGGCCAGTTCGCCCACGGCTCGTACTGGTCGACGAAGTCGCTGAAGCGGAACCACACGTTGCCCTGGCGGTCGATGCCCCGGTACTGGTAGAGCAGGGTGTCGTCGAGGGCGTCGAACGGCACGGCGACCGCGTTGGTGATGAACTTGCCGAGCCAGTTGTGCTCGTCGCAGTTCCAGAAGTCGAACTGGTGTCCGTGGATCACCAGCATGTCCTTGCGTTCGCTGTACGGAGCCGAGCTCAGGCCGATGTTGATCAGCGGGAGGAAGTCGCCGAGCGACTTGCAGTTCGGGATCACGAACGCTCCGTTGAGGGCCGGGAACCCGATCTGCTGGCACCACGCGCTCGTCGCGGCGTCCTCCCAGAGGTAGGAGTCGTGGTTGCCGATGCTGCGGAAGTAGCGCCCGTTCCCGGCGAGCGCCGCCAGCCGGGAGTAGACGCCGGGGTGGCGCTGGACGATGTCCTGGAGCCGGTCCCTCGGCGGCAGGCGGCCCGCGCCGAACGTCGGCACGTACCACAGCTCCTCGCAGTCCCCGTTCTCGCACACGATGTAGTGCTGATCGGCGCACCAGTCGAGGATGCGCTGGTACTGGAGCTGGTTCCTGCCGAAGTGGTGGATCCCCATCGCCTGGTCCTGCGTCGCGTCGCGGTGGATGTCGGAGAAGATCATGTAGCGCGCCGGCCCGTCCGGTCCCGGACCGCCGGGCGGCAGCAGCACTCTGTGTGTTCTCCGGGCGGTTCGGCGTGCCGCTGCGCGGGAGCTGGTAGACGTCCTGGCCCAGCCAGCCGAGGAACTCCATCGGCTGGACGAGCGAGGCGAGGAGCAGGCCGGCGAAGACCAGCGCGTTCGCCCCGGGGATCCGGCTCAGCGGCAGGATGACGTTCTCGAACTCCGAGTCCGAGATGCCCTGGATCGACATCGCCAGCGTCTCGGTCTGCACCGGCTCCTCGATCTGGAGCACCGTGACGCCGTCTGGGCTGAACACCTGGAGCGGGGTGCCCGCGTCGGCAGCCGGCGCCGGCGCGCCCAGCCGCGGGTGATCGGTGGCGAGCTTGCGGCGGATCGCGTCGCCGGCCACGACCAGGGGGGCCGGGAGATCGTAGATCCGGTGGTCCGCGGCGGTGTTGGGGAGGACGTTCACGTCGGGCGAGCCGGCCTGCTCGTCGCGCGCCCACGCGAGCAGCTCGTCGTAGCCCCTGGCCCTGATGACGCCGGAGGCGGCTGCCGCGGCCTCGTCCCGCCGGCCGGCGGCGGCTCGCTCGAGCGCCCACTGCAGCGGTGCGTCCGCGGCCGCGCCGCGCCCGACTGCCGCACGGGCAGCGTCCTCGACGTGTGCGGGACCTGACAGCGCGGCCTCGTCGAGCCGGAAGCCGACGGGGAGCGGTCCGCCCGCCGCGGAGCGCGGCCTGGGCCGGGAGCGGGCTTCCGACCACGTCGCGGCCGTCGCGGCCGCGCGCGCTGCCAGTCGGCTCACCGACGGACCGGCACCGGAGTGGCGCGGGTCACCCGCGGCCACTTGCTCTCTCCATGCCGGTGAGCATAAGCTCCGGCGGTGGTTCCGTACCGTCGCGGGGGCTGAGGATGGATCGTGGCGAGTCACCCGAGCGCGACGTCACCGACGAGCTCAGGCGCCTGATCGAGTCCGGTCGCCGGCACGCGGAGACGCCGAGCGGCAGCCGGCTGCTCGCGACGCTCTCGTCGTCGATGGTCACGTCCGACGCCTCCCGCGCCTGGACGCTGCTCGGCCTCGACGTGCTGCTGTTCGGCGACCGCAAGCAGGCCGGCGAGCGCCTGGCGCTCTGGTCGGAGATGGTCAAGGAGCTTGCGCGCGGCGACCCCGTCGAGTCGCTCGTCGAGGTCGGGCGGCTCGCCGACGCGGTCTTCGTGACGCCCGCCTGGGTCCGCGCCCGCCTTCGAGGCGAAGTGCCGCAGTCGACCGCCCGCGCCGCCGTTCCACCACGCGATTCCGCCCTGCTGCTCGTCCTCGGGTTGCTGGTCGACGTCGGCGCCGTGGACCCCGGTGACGCGGAGCCCGCCGCCACCGTCGAGGACACGGGCGAGCCGCTCCTCAGGTGACGCTGCCGTCCCTGACAGCCGCGCTCGCGTACCGGCTGGACCTGCTGCACCCGCCCGGTCCCGGCGACGACTCGGCGCACCTCTTCAAGGAGTGGCACCACTTCGTCCTCATCTCCCCGGACGGGGACGCGATGGCGCTGGTCAACCTCGCCCTCCACGGTGACGTGCGGACCGACGCAGGGCGCGCGACCGCGCTCGTCGCCGGGTTCGCGGGCGCGTCCACGTTCGGCCATGCGCGCGCGTATCCCGCGAGCCGCGCGGTGTTCGACCCGCGGTCCCCGGACCTCGCCCTCCCGAACGCCACGCTCGGCGTCGACGCCGACGGCGTCTATCGCCTCCGGATCGACGGCGGCTCCGGCATCTCGCTGACGGCACGCCTGCGCTCCGACGGCACCCCGTTCGCGCTCTGGAACGACACGCCGCTCGGCCCTTCCGGCTCGCTCAACTGGACGATCATCCCGGCCCACGTCGAGGAGGGACGTCTGCTCCACGCCGACGGGATCCTCGCGCTCGAGGGGTGGAACGCCTACCACGACCACAACTGGGGACGGTGGCAGTGGGGCGACGACTTCTCGTGGTGCTGGGCGTACCTGCGGGCGCGGCTGCCGGACGGGCGGCCGCTCGTCCTCTCGCTCAGCCGATCGGCGGACCGGTCCGGACGGCACCCCGGCAACCGCCTCGTCGCCGTCTGGGTGGGCGGGCGGCTCGCGCGCGTGTTCACCGACGCGTCGGTGGCGATCGAGATGTCGGAGCCGATCGACGTCTCCGACGCGGCGTGCGTGCCGGCGGTCGCGCGGCCGCTCATCGCGGCCCGGCGCCCCCGGATCCCGCGCGCGGTGAGCATCCACGCCTCCGCGGGACCGGACCACCTCAGCGCCGACATACGGTCCGGCCGCGTCATGCACATCGCGATCCCCCGTGACGGCCGGCAGGGATTCGTCGTGGCCAGCGAAGCGGCCGGCACGTTCGCGGCGCGCGGGGTCCTCGACTCCGTACGGTTCGACGTCGAAGGCGTCGGATGCGTCGAGGCGCTCGCGTGAGCGCGCCGCAGGCTCCCGACCCCGGCGACCGCCGGGCGGCGGCGACGCTGATGGATCTGACCCTGTCCGCGCTGGAGCGCGAGGCGCCGGACAGCTGGGACACCATCGCCGCGTGCCTGCGGGGTGGCTCGGTCGTGCTCGCGCTCGAGGGCTGGGATCGGTTCGTCCTGACCACCGCGGACGGGCGTCCGGTGGTGCAGTCCGTCGAGGTCGGCCCCGCCGCGGCCGTGCGGGTGGACCGGGTCGCGCTCGAGGCGCTGGCCGGCGGGCGGGCCTCGATGCTCGACCTCGTCACCGACGGGCACGCCTCGATGCGCGGACCCAGCGCCGAGCTGGCGCAGCTCTCGGAGCTGCCGGCGGCGCTGATCGAGGGCATCATGCGCTCGCCCGCGGCGCAGGAGCTCTGGGACCGGTTCCTGCAGGACACGGGCCTCAGCTCGTCCGGGCCGACATGAACTCCACCATGCCGCGCAGGAACCGGCGGTTCTCGCCGTCGGGCAGCCACTCGAGCTCGCGCTCGAATGCCTGCCGGGCGCGGAGCGAGATCCGGCGCGCGATGGCCGACGCGAACTCCTTCCCACCGTGCTTCTGGACCAGCTCGGCGAGCAGCGCCACGTCGTCCTCCGTCTTGCGCGCCCGCGTCTTGCGCAAGATCCGCGCGATCGCCTTCCGTTCCGTCGCGTCGGCCGACCCGAGCGTGTGGATGAGCATGAGCGTCCGCTTGCCCTCCCACAGGTCGCCCGCCTGCTCCTTGCCGTAGCCGTCCTCGACGCGCAGGTTCAGCAGGTCGTCCTGGATCTGGAAGACCCAGCCGATCCTGAGCGCGAACAGCGTCATGCTGGCCCGCTCCCGGGCGTTCCGCTCGGCGAGGATCGCGCCGATCCTCATCGGCCCGATCGTCGTGTACCCGCAGGTCTTGCGGCGGACCATGTCGAGGTACTGGCCGACGGTGATGTCGACGCGGTTGCTCCGGATCCAGTCGAGCTCGATCGCCTGCCCCTCCGCCGCCATGCAGGCCATCCGCTCGACCTCGTTGGCGACCTGGAACGCGCGGTCGAGTCCGATCCGGCTGGCGTTGTCGAGGAGGGTCCTGAGCGACAGCACCTGCATCGCGTCGCCGACGTTCGTCGCGACGGCGATCCCGTACTTGCGGTGGAACGTGTCGCGGCCGCGCCGCAGGAGCGATCCGTCCTCGATGTCGTCATGGATGAGGAACGCGTTGTGCAGCAGCTCGATCGCGGCCGCCGAGTCGATGGCGTCGTCCAGCGTCCCGCTGCACGCCTGGCAGACCGCGAGGCAGAGCGCGCCCCGGAACGCCTTCCCGCCGCGCAGCGGGTACTCGAGCATGAGCTCGTCGAGCGGCGGCGCCAGGCGCTGCTCGGTGATGATCGCGTTCATCCGGTCGACGATGACCTCGCGGTACTCCGCCAGGTGGCCGAGGAAGTCGGCCGACGCCGGCCGCGAGCCATTCGGCGGGAGCGCGAGCGTCGCCGGCCGGCTCACGCCGGCTTCGCCCGGGCGGCGATCTTCGCGGCCAGCTTGGGGCCGACGCCGCGCACCGTGCGGAGGTCCTCGACGCGCAGGACCCCGCCCGCGCGCTCGCGGGTCGCGACGATCTCCGCGGCCACCGTCCGGCTGACGCCCCCGATACGAGCGAACTGCGCGACGGTCGCGGTCGCGAGGTCGATGCCGGCCGCTCGCGGGGGCGTGGCCGCGTGTCGGCTGACGCCGCCGGTCTCGGGAGCCGCCGGAACCGCCGCGGCCGGCGAGGCCTTGTCCGAGGCCCGGGATGCGGGCGCGAAGATCTCCTCCACCGCGGGAGGCGCCGCCACCTCCGCCGCGTCGGCGCGCCATGGGATCAGGGCCTCCACCGGCCAGCGCAGGTCCCGGAGGCTGAGCAGCTGCGTGCGGTACTCGCCGGGCGGCACGTCGGGTGATCCGCTCGCGCTCACCGCGACGCCGACGGTCCCGCCGGCGGGCACCTCGAACGCGGACGGCGAGATCTCGACGCGGAGCCCCTCGACCGGCTCGCCGGTCGCGGTGTTCGCGAGCGGACCGTGAGCCAGCTCGACCTCGACGGCGACCGGGCCCATGTTCTGCACGCTGAACGCGCCCGCCGGCTCGCCGGCGGCGCCGCCCAGCTCGAGCGTCGACGGCGTGAACGCCAGCGGCGGCGTGCGGGCGACGTCGCTGGTGATGAACCGCTCGAGCTCCTGCCGCAGGCCCCAGTTCGTCTCGGTGAGGCGCTGCAGGTAATCGACGTAGAGCAGAGCGAACGCCTGCAGGTCGTCGGAGCGGGTCCTGGATCGGACGCCGCCTTCGAGCGCGCCGCGGACCGCGAGCACGACGTCGCGGATGCCGGCGAGCTCGCTGCGCAGGATCGTGCCGGCGAGCCGGCCGACGGCGTCGCGGAGCGCGTTCGACGCGTCACCGTTCACGGGGGGTTTGTTCGTCATCTCCGCCTAGTCAGGCGATCGGCGTCGACGGGGGGACCGCCGGACGACCATCCCACAGAATCCGCGGCAGCGCAACGCGGGTTCACGCGGACGGCCACCGTCCCGGCCGCCCGTTGAGCGAGTACTCGAGCACGTACTCCTCCGCCGACAGCGGCACGCGGCACCCCTGGTCGACGCAGTACCTGATGTGGCTGCCCTGGGTCATCCACTTGGCCAGCCAGTAGGAGCGTTCCGGACCGGCCGAGAAGACGGCGTTCCCGGTCACCGGGTTGACCAGCGTGAACTCGAGCTCGGCGTCGAGCTCCGGGAACGGCCACCAGAACTCGCGGTCGGTGAACGTGCCGACCGCTCCGACGACGAACTGCTCCAGCGGGCCGGGGAGCAACGGCAGCGATCGCAGCCGCTTCGCTCCCGGCATCCGCCGGTACACCCCGACCTCGCCTCCCACGCCGCCCGGGAAGAACCTGGTTCCGGGGATCGACGGGATCCAGCCCTTCCAGAGCTGGATCACCACGGCTTCGCCGTCGATCTCGTCGTCGAACACGAGCGTCGCGTACCCGGGCCAGTGCAGTGCGCCGAAGCACGGCAGCTGGCTGCAGAGCACCTTCCAGGTCTCGGACGTCTCGACGTAGGCGTAGCCGTTCGCGTCGGCGATCTCGACCGTCGGCGTGTGGAAGTCCTGCACGGTCCCGGTCTTCCACAGCGCCTTGCCCAGCGCGTCGCGGACGACGAAGTCGCCGTCGTCCTGGAGCACGGCCGAGGCGCCGGGGTTGCCGCCGGTCCCCGTGGACCACACGGTCGTGCCCGGCGCCGTCTCGGCGACGAGGTCGCCGCCGGCCTCCATGACGACGCGGCTCACCGGCTGGCCGGCGGTGTTCGACGCCCACAGGCGACGCCCGACCTGCGTCCGGTAGAGGACCAGGTCCCCGTCGGCTTGGAGCACGAGCCTGACCCACCCCACGCGGGAGATGAGCTCGTCGTCGACCTTCAGCTCGTCGCCGCTCTGCAGCCGGTACATCTCGCGCCTCCCGGTCTGTGTGCCCCGGGAGCGTCTCAGGGCGCGGCGCGGCTCGTCAACCCGGTCTCACCGTCGGCAGCACCCGCGCGTCGTTGGGCGGCTTCCACTTGCGATCGATGGCTTCGTCGAACGCGACATGGATGTGGTCCTGGTGGTCGGCGTCGGAGAAGAATCCCGGGGCGCCGATCGACCAGGGCGAGCCGATCTCGTCGGGGCGGATGGAGGCGTCGAGCCGGGCCAGCTCCCCGGCCAGCTTGCGGCCGGCGTCGCTGTCCGGACGCACGATCTCGCCGTCGACGGTGGCGATGTCCAAGCCCCGGCCGTACCAGTGATTGGAGGTCGACCCACCCGCCGTGCCCTGCGGGTGATCGGATGTGGTGGCCGACAGGGTGAGCGTGTGCTTCTCGGCGAGCCTGAGCAGCACCGTGCCGAGCCGCGGGTCCATCCGGCCCTTGGCGAAGTCCTGCTTGCCGTTGGCGTCGAGCGTGATGTGGGAGTTGTGGAGGACGGCCGTGTCGATCGCCGACCGCGGGCCGCCGCCGCCGGCCATGCCGTACTGGTCGGGATCGGGATTCCAGTCGCCGCTCGGCTGAGGCGCCGGCTCGCCGGACCCGGCTTCGGAGTCGCTCGAGTCGTCGGAGTTGTCGGAGTCGTCGGAGTTGTCGGAGTCGCTGGAGTCGTCGGAGTCGTCGGAGTCGTCGGAGTCGCTGGAGTCGTCGGAGTCGCTGGAGTCGCTGGAGTCGCTCGGAGTCGCTCGAGTCGCCCGAGCCGTCGGCGGCGTTCTCGTCGTCGGAGAGGTCGTCGGCGTCGGGGCCGACCTCGTCGGGCTCCTCCTCGTCTGGCTCGTCCTCGTCTGGCTCGTCGTCGTCTGGCTCGTCGTCGTCTGGCTCGTCGTCGTCCGGCTCGTCCTCGTCTGGCTCGTCCTCGTCCCCGCCGTCGCTGCCGGGCCCGTCGGTCTCCTGGTCGTCGCTGGCCGGCGTGTCGGTCTCCGGGGGGTCGGCGAGGTCGTCGGGAGCGACCGGCGACGAAGGCGCGGCCTGGTCGGCCGGCGCCGGGGGCGGGGTCGCGGCCGCCGCGTCCTCGGCGCCGAGCTGCGGGACGACGTGCTCGGAGAGCTCGAACAGGCCGACGCCCTCGGCGGCCGCGGCGAGCATCATCCCCGCGACGCTGGAGCGCGACTCGCGCAGCTCGAGCGTCTGAAACGGCCGTTCTGCGCCGGCGAGATCGTCGGCCAGCTCCCCGAAGCCGGCCTGCCGCGCGGCGCTCGCGGGATCGCTGCGGAAGCGCGCGCGGAAGCCGGGGTCGTCGAGCAGCCGCTGGAGTAGGCGGGCGTCTTCGCGGGCGCTCACCGCGACTCGACCGCCGAACTCCGTCGCAGATCGTCGCGCTCAGCTGCGCGACCGGCCAACGGGGCCCAGGCGCGTGCCCTCACGCGCCACACCCTGCCTGCGCCGCGGCCATCGATCAATAGGAAACGCCGATCACCCGAGCCGTGAACGCTTTCACGGCGCATCCACGACCTATGCTCGCCGCCGGATGCCGGACTTCGAGCTGCAGTTTCCACCCGAGCAGATCCGAGCGCTCGCGAGTCGGTTCGCCTACGACGAGGATGCGGCCTCCAGCGCCGCGGGAGCCGCCGCCGCCGCGCGCGGCCACTACTCGCGCGACGAGTTCCTCCAGGTGTGTGCCTGGAAGAGCGCCCGCAGCCGTCCCCTCCTGCAATCGAACGATGCGCCGGCCGTCGAAGCCGCCACGCGCGCGGCCTTTGCCGCTCCGGACGAGGCGGCTCGCATAGAAGCGCTCACCGGACTGCGCGGTGTCGGCGTTCCGGTCGCCTCGGCGCTGCTCCACTTCGCGTTTCCGGATCGCTATCCCATCCTCGATGTCAGGGCGCTGGAGTCGCTCGGGCGGAAGGGGCGGTCGGTCTACCCCGTGAGCTTCTGGCTCGCCTATCTTCACTCGTGTCGTGACCTGGCTGCCGAGCACGGAGTCAGCCTGAGAACGCTCGACAAGGCGCTGTGGCAGCACTCGAAGGAGCACGGCTCGTAAGCGGCTCCGGCGCCACCGCCGGCCGCGCGCTCGCGAGCGAACGTCAACTGCCGCATTGAGGAGGCGGCCCGGATCGGCGCGGCAACGTCCGTCGGCTCCGGTATTCGGCACGTCGTCGGACGTTGACGGTGAATCGCGCGGTCAACGTCGGACGCGGCGGCGAGCGAGCGTGGCGGGAGACGTTGCCGCGCTTCCGGCCGAACCCGCCCCGTCAATGCCCGCAGTTGACGTTCGCCGGGATCACCAGTCCGACGACTCGACCAGGGGCTGCGTCGGGAGCGGGGCGACGGTCGGAATGCAGAAGTGGTGCTCGCGGGGTTCGGCCGGGTGCTCGTCGCCGCGCATGCACTCTGCGGCATCGCGCGCCGCGCGCGTGACCTCGTCGCTCGAGGAGGCGGTGTAGAGCGGGCTGGTGGGATCGATGAGGAGCCGTTCGGCCATTGCGACGCCGCGTGGCCGCGGCTCGTGCATGTGGCGCAGCTCGCCCGCGAGGCGCATCAGTTCATGGCGTGCGTCGCGCACTGGCCGGCGGCGCACGGGAACCGCGGAGGACAGCGGGGCCGCGGCCTTCTCGACGGTCGCGACCGCGCGTTCCAGTCCGGCGGCGAGCTTGGCTCGGGAGGCCGGCGTGACGAGGTGTTGGGCGTGCGCATGTATCAGAGGGTCGGCCGCGGGGTCTGCGCCCCTGGCGAGCCGGCGGTCCAGGTCTTCGCGCGCCCACCCGGCGCGCAAGCGCAGCCGGAGCCCCGACACGCCGAGGCGGTGGAGCAGATGGTGATGAGCGGACATGAGACGGAGGCTAGGCCGGTGCCGTCAAGGACCGGTTCAGATCGGGAGCGTGCCCATCAAGATCGTGTGAAGCGGTCCCCCGCGGTCCGCGGGGACGCTCAGCGCACGCGGTCGTCCAGCCAGGCCAGGAGCGCGTCGCGCACGCCCTGCTCGCTCAGGAGCGCGACGCCGTGGCCGGGGCCGGCCGAGCGCATCGCCTTCGATCGCACCGCGCCGTCCAGCATCCCCTCCGCACTCGCCGACTCCCCGTCGTCGGAGATGAGGAGGAGGTCGTGCGGGCGGTACCGGTCGTGGTCCTGGAGCGCCCAGATGTCGGCGGAGTCCGGCGGCGAGAGGGCGACCGCGGCCTGGGCGCTCCTCCGCGCGCCGGTCGCCATCGCGAGGACCGCGGTCGAGGCGCCGATGCTCGCTCCGACGAGCGCCACGCGCTCGGGATCCACGTCCCGCCGGCCGCGCAGCCAGCGCGTCGCGGCGAGCGCGTCGGGGAGCCGCTCCTTCTCCAGCGCCGACGCGCGCGACTGGTACGCCAGCGTGGCGAATCCGGCCGCGTGCAGGTACGGGATCAGCGGCGACCACTGATCCGGCCCGCCCCGGATCTCGTGCAGGAGGACCACCGCGGGCGCGCCCTCACCGGCCGGCGTGTACTTCCCGGCCACCGGCTCGCCGTCCGCCGCGCGGAACCGCACGGACCGGCCCGGAGGCGCCGGCGGCGGCGGGGACGGTGTCGGCGTCGGCGTCGCGGTCGCCTGCCGCGCGCGGCCGGTCCGCGGGCGCGTCGTCGCCGCCGCAGCCGGACTGCAGCGCGGCCGCGAGCGCGAGACCGATCAGCGCGTACCTGGCCGGGCTCATGCCTGGGCGCCTTCCGTCCGCGTCGCGCCCGGTGCCGGCTCGAGCACGGCGAGCGTCTCGTCGGCCCACGCGAGGCTGGCCTGCATGAGCGCGATGCCGAGGCGCAGGGTCTGTAGTCGCTGCAGCGCCGCCGTCCCGTGCTCTCCGTCGAACGTGCGCTCGACCGCGCGGTAGGTCGCGAGCCGCTGCTCGACCCGCCGGCGGTAGTCGATCAGCTGGCGGCGGCCGGCCTCCGGATCGCCGAACGAGCCGAAGAAGAGCTTGAGCAGCACGCCGTCGCGATCCTCGGGCTCGATCTCCTCGACATGGTCGAGCCAGTCGCGCAGGGTCTCCGTCCCGGCTTCGGTGATGCTGAAGAGCCGCTTGTCGGGCCGGTCCGCCTGCACCACAGGGCGGCCGCTCACGAGTCCTGCCTTCGCGAGGCGCTTGAGCACCGCGTAGAGCTGGCTGCGCGCGGGAGCCCAGATGAAGCCGACGGTGCGCCCGGCCAGCTTGTGCAGCTCGTACCCGGACGACTCGCCGGTCCACGCCAGGAGGCCGAGCACGGCCAGTTCGGTCCGGGTGGCGGACGGGCGATCGGGCATAGTCCGCGCGATCATAGTCCACGCCGTCATAGTCCAACCAGGATCAGCGCGGAACCTGCCGATCACGCGGCAGGTAGGTTCGGGGAGCGGATGACGCGTCTCGGTGTCCAGCGCTCGAAGGCGGCAGGCGACGAGGTCGAGCTCCTGGCGCGGCTGCGCGCCGGCGACGAGCGGGCGTTCGAGGCGCTCGTGGCGCGCCACTACGGGACGATGATGGCGGTGGCGCAGACGTACGTGAAGTCGCGGGCGGTCGCCGAGGAGGCCGTCCAGGAGGCGTGGCTCGGCCTGCTGCAGAGCCTGGACCGGTTCGAGGGCCGCTCGTCGCTGAAGACCTGGATCCTCGCGATCCTCGTCAACAAGGCGAAGTCGCGCGGCGTGCGCGAGGCGCGCAGCGTGCCGTTCGCGTCGCTCGCGCCCGGGCACGACGAGCCCGCGGTCGAGCCAGAGCGGTTCCGCGGACCGCAGGACGCCTTCCCCGGTCACTGGCGCGCCTACCCGGGCAACTGGGGCGCCGCGCCCGACGCCGCGCTGGAGGATCGTGAGACGCTCCGCGTGGCGATGCGGGCGATCGCGGCGCTGCCCTCCACCCAGCAGACGGTGATCCGCATGCGCGACGTCGAGGGCTACAGCTCCGGCGAGGTGTGCGCGGCGCTCGAGGTCTCGGCGGGCAACGAGCGGGTGCTGCTGCATCGCGCACGCTCCCGGGTGCGCGCGGCGCTGGAGGCGCATCTCGATGGCTGAGCACGTGACCTGCCAGGAGATCGTCGAGCTCGTCACCGACTACCTGGAGCATGCCCTTCCGGCGGACGAAGCGGCGCTGTTCGAGCAGCACATCAACTTCTGCGACGGCTGCGAGTGCTACCTCGACCAGATGCGCACGACCGTGGCCGCGGTCGGCCGGATCGAGGATGACGACGTGCCGCCCGAGACGCGCGAGCGGCTGCTCACCGGCTTCCGAGACTGGAAGCGCGGATGATCGCCTACAAGTTCCTGCGCCCCGACGGCAGCAGCGCGTTCACGCGCTTCCGCTGGCCGCTGCCGGACGGCGCGCCGGGCGCGTGGGTCGAGGCGCCGGTCGACCCCTGCCGAAGCGGGATCCACGCCTGCCGCGCGGCCGGCCTGCCCTACTGGATCGGGCGGTCGCTCTACGAGGTCGAGCTCGCGGGCGACATCGTCGAGGCGGGGACGAAGGTCGTCGCCTCGCGCGCGCGGCTGCTGCGGCCGGTCGCCCCCTGGGACGACAACGTGCGCGACGAGTACACGCGCATGTGCGCCGACCGCGCGCACGCGCTCGCGACGCCACCGCTGGAGCAGTGGGACGCGGGCATCGAGCGCTCGGTGCCGGAGGGGCCGGCGCTGCTCGGCTTCCTCGCCGCCCGTATCGCCGAGGAGCGCCACGGCATCGATGGCTACCACGACGAGCGCGCCCGGCAGGCCGCGTGGCTGGTCGAACGGCTCGGACTTCAGGACGGCGACGCGTCGTGACCGTGCAGCGTCACGCCATTCCGGCCTCGGCCATGATGCGGCCGATGTTCGCGGGGGCGAAGAACTCCGGCGCGGGCAGCGTGGCCGCCTGCACGCTGACGAACCCGTCCATCGCCTGCTGGTTCCCGTGCATCGCCGCGATGAGCTGCTGCAGCTCGGGCGGCGGCGGCCGGAGCTGTGCGAAGTCGTCGGTGAACTCGTAGACCGGGAGCGCGTCGCGGTCGCGGGACCGCTGGTACTCGCTCATCCCCTCGTCGTAGGCGCGTCGCCCGGAGAAGGCATCGTCGACGGCGCCGGCCAGCAGCTCGGCGTCGCGGAACGCGTCGTTGATGCCCATCGCGGTGATCGGGTTCTTGTGGTAGCCGGCGTCGCCCACCAGCGCCCAGCCGGGGCCGAAGGGCTTGCGGAAGTAGCCGGGCAGCTCGGCCGAGCCGATGAACTTCGACTCCCGCGTGGCGGCGCGTATGCGCTCGGCGAACTCCGGGGCCAGGTCGACGGTCGCGAGGAAGCCGGCTTCGATGTCGCTCCGGTTGGCCTTGAACTCCTCGACCGGCCAGCCGAAGGGGACGACCGTGAGATCGTCGTGCGTGGCGGCGGTGGCCCAGCCGCGGCGGTGCTCGGCCCGCACCGTGGTGTCGAAGCCGTCGGTGGGCAGGTCGCTCCAGTACGCGTAGTACATCGCCAGGTGCGATGGCCGCTCGTTGTACGCCTCGGGTCGCACCGTCCTGACCACCACGGAATGCCGCCCGTCGGCGCCGATCACCACGCGCGCGTGCTCGGTGATCGCCGGGCCGCTCTTCTCGTGGCCGCGGATGCCCGTCACCGTCCCGTCGTCGGCCACGACCTCGTCGACGGCGAATCCCTCGCGCAGCTCGGCGCCCGCCTCGACGGCCGCGTCGACCAGCAGCTGGTCGAGGACGGTGCGGCGCGGACAGTACGCGTGGGCGATCCCGTCGATCGGCTGCGGCGAGCCGGAGATCGTCACCGGCCCGAAGTCGAAGGAGTACGTCTCGACCGGCGGGCAGCCGGTCGCGACGAGACGGTCCAGCAGACCCCATCGCTCCAGCGCCGCCACCCCCGGCGGATGCACGAGGTGCGTGGACATCGTGTCGCTCGGGAACGTCGCCTTGTCGAGCAGCAGGACCCGATGGCCCTTCCGCGCCAGCAGCATCGCGGTGGGCGCCCCGGCGCAGCGGGCTCCGACCACGATCGCGTCATAGCCTGCCGTGCTCATCGCGCTCGCGCTCGGCTACGACGTCGACGCAGCGCTCGAGGCCAGCGGCGAGGTCGAGTGACGCGGCACGAACGGACGCTCCTCCAGGGCGCCGCCCCGGCGCACGCAGACCGCCGTCGCCTCGGGGATCTCCTGCCAGGCCCCAGGGAGGTCGGCGAAGGGCTCCGAGACGATCACGCGGTCGCCCTCGCTGACCCGTTGCAGGCGCGGGTTGTCGGGATGCAGGCGCTTCACGGTGTCCACGTCGACGGACGCGAAGAGCGTGCGGGCGGGACCTTCCGTCGCGTACCGCACCGCCCACAGGCACGTCCCGTCGGACACGCCGAACGTCCCCTGCACGGGTGCGGCCACGCCGTGCTCGGCGGCCGTGGCCTCGATCAGCCCGATCGTGGCCTCGAGCGCAGCGATCGGATCGGACTCCAGCCCCAGCGTCAGCGCGAGATGGAAGACGACCTCGGTGTCGGTCGAGCCCTGGACGTCGGCGAACTGGCCGGGATCGATGGCGAACATGAGGTCGCGCCGCAGCAGATGGAAGTCGGCGATGAAGCCGTTGTGCACGAACAGCCAGCGGCCGCGGCGGAACGGATGGCAGTTGGTCTGCTGGACCGGCGAGCCGATCGCCGCCCGCACGTGCACGAGGAACAGCGGCGACTCGATGTGGGCGGCGAGCTCGCGCAAGTTGGCGTCGCCCCATGCGGGCGAGACCGAGTGGTAGAGACCGGGGCCGTCGCCGTCGCCGTACCAGCCCATGCCGAAGCCGTCGCCGTTCGTCGTCTCGGCGCCCATCCGCGAGTGCAGGCTCTGGTCGACGATTCCGTGCTGCGTCTTGAAGAGCAGCTCATCGATCAGCACCGGCTGGCCCAGCCAGCCCATCCAGCGACACATGGCACTGCTCCTTTCAGAGTTCGCAGCGAAGTCTCGCCCTGCGTGCGCGGCGACGCATCACCCGAACGAGATGATCACCCTCAGCGTCAGCGCGGCAGGAGCGACGCAACGACATTGGCGGCCGGGGAGCCCCAGCCGGTGGCCAGATCGAATCCGGGTCGGGTCGGGCAGCAGGATCCACCGAAGAGGGCGTTGGTGCCCTGGGTGATGTCGGTGAACGCCTGCGGGCTGCCCTGCCCGAGCGTGGCGAGCAGCGGCGCGACGAACCCGGGCCGGGGCAGGCCCTGGTTGCGGGCCTGCTGGCTCCAGAGGGCGATCATCCCCGCGACGAGCGGCGTCGCGGCGCTCGTTCCGCCGACGTAGGCGATGCTCTGGCCTGAGCCGGAGCAGCCCTGGACGCCGTTGGAGCAGACGATGGGGTATCCCGGGCTCTCGTCCGCAAAGGCGGCGACGTCGGGGACCATGCGCTTGCTCGAGCTCGTGAACGACTGCGCGGGCTGCCACCACGGGCGCTTGACGAACGTGCTCAGCCCGCCGCCGCCGCCCGCCGTCTTCGTGAACGGCGCCGGGTAGGTCGTGTCGTTCCACGCGCCGGTGGACGCGATCGTGTTGTCGGGGTTCAGCGTCAGGTTCGTGCCGCCCACGGCCAGTACCGACGGCGAGGAGGCCGGCCAGGAGACCTGGGGCTGCTTGTCGGCGGAGGTGAGCTTGTTCGCCGGGACGCCGCGCGCACACGCGGAGGATCCCGTGTCGCCGGCCGCCACGACCACGGTGATGCCCAGCGCCGCCTCGGCGGCCAGCTGGCGCTCGGCGAGCGTGCGCGACGCCGTGTACGCGGAGACCGTCGACTCGCAGACGCCGTAGGAGACCGAGATGACGTCCGGGAGCGGGACACCGTTGGTCGTCGCCTGCAACGGCTTCGCCAGGAGCTTCAAGAAGCCCAGCACGTCGCCGTCGTCGTCCTCCTCGCTGACCGGCTGGACCCACAGGTCGAAGCGGGAGAGCTTCGGCGCCACCATCGACACCGTCATGGCGTCGAGCGAGCTCTCGACGATCGGCTTGATGCTGCCTGCGTTGTGGATCTTCAGCGCTGTGCCCCCGGAGCCGAAGCACGAGCGGTACGCGTTCACGTCGGAGGCCGGCGTCGGCGCCTCGCCCACGATCGCGACCCGGACGCCCTGACCCTGCAGGCCCGACGCCTGCAGCGGCGCGATCCCGTAGGCCGTGAGGATCTGGTTCGGGTAGAGACCGCTCCCCGAGGCCAGCGCGACGGGGTAGGTCGCCGGCACGCAGCCGAAGTCGGGCGAGCCGGTCCGGGTCGGCGTCCCGCCGTCGACGACGACGGCGGCTCGCGCGGCGGACGACGAGCTGCCGCCCGAGATCTGCAGGCGCATCCCGGCGACCGTGTCGACGTTGCCCTTGATCCCCTTCGGGAGCTTCGGCGTGTTCACCGGCAGCGCCACCTTCGAACCCGAACCGGTCTTGTAGACCTTCCACTTCGTCCCGAACATCTTCTGCGCCTTGCCGACGCTGACCGTCGCGCTCACGCGCAGGTGCGTGACGTCGACCGTCGCCGTGATCCCGTTGGACTTGAAGGTGTTGACGACCGACTTGCGCTTGGAGGACGAGGCGCCGTACTTGCTCTGGAGCGTCGACAGCGACGGGTACTTGCCGTACGAGGACGAGGCCGGGTTGCTCGCGGACTTGATCGCGCTCTGCAGGCCTGACTGGTTCGCGACGAAGCCGATCTGCAGCGGGAGCTTGAGGCTGGTCGACGCCGCTCCGACGGTCTTGAACCCCTTGTGCGAGATCGGGCCGTAGTCGACCGAGGAGGCCGGCGCCGCGGGCGCTCCCGCAAGCACGGCGAGCACCGTCGCGGCGGCCGTCCAGATGCGCATCCGACCGGGCATCGCCTGATCGTCCACGCGCGCCGGCCACGCGGCATCCCCTCGAAGGGATGATGCGCGCGTCTCGACGGCGTGCTGGACGTTCATCCCGTTCGGGTGATGGGCGGGAGCCTGTCCGAACGTAGCTTCCCGCGCGATGCAGGCACGGCTGGTCACAGCGATCGCCGGAAGCGGCCGGCGCGCACTCCGATGCTGACGTTCGCGTCGAACCTCGAGGCGGCGCGGAGCCAGATGGCGTTCACGCTCGGCTTCCACATCATCCTTGCGTCGGTGGGTGTGGCGATGCCGGCGCTGATGCTGATCGCCAATTACCGCGGCCTGCGGCGCGGTGATGAGGATGCGCTGCGGCTCGCGCAGCGCTGGTCGAAGGTGGTGGCGGTGACGTTCGCGGTCGGCGCCGTGACGGGCACGGTCCTCTCGTTCGAGTTCGGGTTGCTGTGGCCCGCGTTCACCGGGCGTTTCGGCGAGGTCTTCGGCGTGCTCTTCGCGATCGAGGGGGTCTGCTTCTTCCTCGAGGCGATCTTCATCGCGATCTACATCTTCGGCTGGAAGCGGCTGTCGCCGTGGACGCACTTCTGGACGGGCGTGCCCGTCGTGATCACGGGCCTCGGGGGCGCGTTCAGCGTGGTCGCCGTGAACTCGTGGATGAACCAGCCCCAGGGCTTCTCGCCGACCACGGGCGACGTCACCTCGGTCGAGCCGCTCAAGGTGATCTTCAACCCGGCGGTGCCCTACGAGGTGCCGCACATGATCCTGGCTGCGTATCTGGTCACGGGGTTCCTGGTCGCGTCGGTCTACGCGGTCGGGATGCTGCGGGGCCGGCGAGATCGGATCCATCGCCTGGGGTTGCTGATCCCGCTGACCGTCGCCTGCATCGCGACGCCGATCCAGTTCGCCGTCGGCGACAGCGCCGCCCGCGCGATCGCCAAGGACCAGCCGATCAAGTTCGCGGCGATGGAGTGCGTGCAGACGACGTCCACCCACGTGACGGAGTACATCTACGGCCGCTGCACGTCGAGCGGCGTGAAGGGCGGGATCGGGATCCCGGGGTTCGACTCCTTCCTCGTCGGCTGGAGCACCAGCACGCAGGTCACCGGGCTCGACACCGTCCCGCCCGACGACCGGCCCCCGGCCAACACGATGCTCCACTGGGCGTTCGACACGATGGTCGGGATCTGCACGATGCTGATCGTGCTCGGACTCTGGTTCGGCATCGCCTGGTGGCGCAAGCGCGACATCCCGAAGACGCCCTGGTTCCTGCGCGCGGTCGCCATCTCGGGCATCGCCTCGATCGTGGCGCTCGAGTGCGGGTGGATCGTGACCGAGGTCGGACGCCAGCCCTGGGTCGTCTACAACGTCATGCGGACGAAGGACGCGGTCACCCAGGCCGACGGGATCTGGGTCACCTTCGGCGTGATCGTCGGGCTCTACGTCGTCCTGGGCGTGGTGTTGATCATCACCTTGCGGGCGATGGCCCGGCGCTGGCGGGAGGCTGACGATGCGGAGGGCGGCGTGCCCTACGGCCCGGACTCCGCCCCGCCGCCGGCGGCCCTTGCGGAGGGCGGGCCGTGAGCAGCGCCGACGCCGTCGCCGGCGTCCTCCTGCTCGGTGCGACGACGTACGCCGTCTTCGGCGGCGCGGACTTCGGCGCCGGACTGTGGAGCCTGCTGGCGGGCGGCGAACGCCGCGGCCGGCGCCCGCGCGAGCTGATCGACTGGGCGATCGGCCCAGTCTGGGAGGCCAACCACGTCTGGCTGATCTTCGTGCTCGTGGTGCTGTGGACCGGATTCTCGTCCGCGTTCGAGGCGATCTTCTCGACCTTGTTCATCCCCTTGAGCCTCGCCGCGCTCGGGATCGTGCTGCGGGGCGCCGGCTTCGCCTTCCAGCACACCGCCCGGCGCCACCGGGGCAGGCTGATCTCGCTGGCGCTGTTCGGGCTGGCCTCGCTGCTCACGCCCTTCTTCATGGGAACGGTCGTGGGCGCGATCGCCGGCGGCCGCGTCCCGGTCGGCAACGCGAACGGCGACGCCGTGACGAGCTGGCTCAACCTGCTCTCGCTCGTCATCGGCGCGCTCTTCGTCGCCACGAGCGCGTACCTCTCGGCCGTGTTCCTGGTGAGCGACGCGCGGCGGGCGGGCGCCCCCGACCTCGAGCGCTACTTCGGCACGCGCGCGCTCGCCGCCGCGCTCGTCTGCGCGGCTCTCGCGGTCGCCGGGCTCATCGCACTGCACAGCGACGCCCGTTCCCTCTTCGACGGGCTCACGGGCGACGCGCTCCCGCTCGTGATCGTCTCGCTGCTCTGCGGCAGCGCGGTGCTCGTCCTGCTCCACCGCCGCGCGCGGCGCGGGGCGCGCGCCCTTGCGGTGGGCGCGGTCGCGGCGATGATCTGGGCCTGGGGCATCGCCCAGCATCCCTACCTGCTGCCGCCGAAGCTCACGATCGACGACGCGGCGGCGCCGAGCGCCACGCTCACCGGCCTGCTGATCGTCGCGGGCGTCGCCGTCGTGCTCGTCGTGCCCTCCATCGCGCTGCTGTTCACGCTCGTCCAGCGGAACCTCGTCGAGGAGACCTCGAGACCGGCGCCTCGTAGCACCCCGTCTTGATCGCGTGTCGAGCGGCGTGTCGACCAATGATCTGCTGACCGGCATCGGGCTGGTCGTCGTCCTGGCGGTGGGTTCACAGCTGATCGCCGGCCGGCTCCGGCTTCCGGCGATCGTCCTGCTCCTGCCCGCTGGATTCCTGGCCGGAATGGCCACGAACGACGTCCACCCCGACGTGCTGCTGGGCGAGCTCTACCAGCCGTTCGTCTCGGTCGCGGTGGGAGTGATCCTCTTCGAGGCCGGGCTCCGGCTGTCCTTCCACGAGCTCGAGGCGTCGCTCCGTGGCGTCGTGCTGCGGCTGGTCGCGATCGGCGTGCTCGTGACGTGGGTGGGCGTCGCCGGAGCGACTGCGCTGCTGTTCGACGGACTCGGAAGCGGCGTGCCGCTGATGATCGGCGCGATCCTGGTCGTCTCCGGTCCGACCGTCGTGCTTCCCCTGCTGGCCTTCGTGCGTCCCACCCGCATGGTGCGCTCGACGCTGGCCTGGGAGGGAACGCTGGTCGACCCGGTCGGAGCGCTCCTGGGGGTGCTGGTCTTCCACGCGGTGCAGGCCGGCTCCCGGGGCCACCCCGGAAGCCTGCTGGCGAGCGTCGCGGTGGGTGCGCTCGTGGGAGGCGCGGGCGCACTGGCCCTTCGGCTGCTCCTCCCCGCAGTCCAGCGCGGCGCCCCGCGCCAGGCCGCACCGGCAACGCTGATGCTGGTGGTGGCCGCGTTGGTGTGTGCGGACCTCCTGCGCGAAGACGCGGGGTTCGTCGCCACCACGGTGATGGGGATGTCGTTGGCCAACCAGCGGCGGATCGACGTCTCGCAGACCCTTGAGTTCCACGGGACGCTCGTCCAGTTGCTGATCGGCGCCCTGTTCATCATGATCGCCGCCTCGGTCAGCCCGTCGGACGTCAACGAAGTGCTGGCACCGACCCTCGGCCTGATTGCCGTGATGGTGCTCGTCCTTCGCCCGTTCGCGGTGGCGCTGGCGACCTGGCGGTCGGCACTGGCGCTTCGTGAGCGCGCGTTCGTCGCGTGGATGGCCCCGCGCGGGATCGTGGCCGGCGCCACGGCGTCGGCCTTCGGCCTCGAGCTCGCCCAGGCCGGGGTGGCGGGGGCCGACAGGATCCTGCCGATCACCTTCCTCGTGATCTTCGCGACCGTCTGCCTGTACGGCCTCACCGCCGAGCCGGTCGCACGTGCGCTGGGCCTCGCCGGCTCGAGGGCCACGACGGTCCTGGTGGTCGGAGGACACGAGTGGGCGCGCGAGGTCGCCGCGGCACTCGATCACGCCGGGGTGAGCGTCCGGCTATGGACCGGGCGTCGCGAAGAGCAACAGGCCGCACACGCGGCCGGCCTCGCCGCCGATCACGGCCGGCTGCTCGCCGACGCGCTGAGCCGGGAGGCCGAGCTCGAGGGGATCACGCAGGCGCTCCTGCTGACGGCGAGCGACGACTTCAATGCCCTGGCCGCCGCCGATCTGCGGGATGAGTTGGGTCACGAAAGCGTGCATCGTGTCGCCCCGACGCCCGGGAGGACGGATCTGATGGCGCCGGCGAACGACGCGGCGATCGTGGGAAGCGAGGACCTGACGTTCGACGCGTTCACCGAGCAGTTCGCGGCCGGCGGACACCTGGTCGGCGAAGCGCACGCCGGCGGCAGGACGGCGGCGGACCCGACGCGTCGCCCGCTCTTCGCCGTCACGCGCGGCGGAGCGCTCCGGGTGGCCACCCAGGGCCGCCCGCTCACCCCGCAGGAGGGCGACACCGTGATCTGGCTGGCGACGGGCGCGCGGGCCTCATCCGATCGGAGTGATGACCCGTCGTGCGCGTCGGGCGATGCTGACGTCTCGTAGGTGCGGTCGCGATCCGCGGGCGAAGCGCGCGATCGCGGTGTGCACCGACGGCTGGACCGTCGTCAGCATCAAGGACGACTGGGCCGACGTCTTCGCGACGCAGGTTGTCGACGGATCATCCGGATCGGATGATCCGGCGTAGGACGCGCGACTCTATGGTCGTCACGTCGGCCCTCGACGACTTGCCGCTCCTACCCCACGACGACGGGAGCACACCGCGCCACGAGAGGATTCGTACCCGCCGTCTTCCGAGTCGGCCAGGCGAGTCGTCGACGCTTCGTTCCCGGCCGGGCCTGACGCCGCCGCGGCCGCGAGATCAGCGATCGCGAACGGGCTGACCGGACACGCCGGCGCCCGCCTGCTCGCCGACGCCGAGCTCGTGGTGTCCGAGCTGGTGACCAACTGCGTCCAGCACGCCGGCTTGGGCATCGACGACGTTGTCCGCGTCGGCGCCGTGGCCGGCGATCGCGTCTTGCGGCTGGAGGTCGGCAATCCCGGCTGCAGCGGCACGATCGCGGTGCGCGAGCCCGACCTGGAACGCGGCGACGGCTACGGGCTCTACCTCGTCGATGCGCTCGCGCACTCCTGGGGCGTCTGGCGCGACGGCGACGGCGACACCCTCATCTGGGTGGAGCTCCGCCACTGAACGCCCCGCCGGCGATGCGGCGGCGGACATCGCACAGCTCAGAACGGGCTGGTGCCCGAGACCTCGGCCGCGGGCGGGATCAGGCGGTCCCCGAGTCGACGGAGGTTGTCGAGGTGCTGGCTTGCCCACAACAGGCTGAGCGCGGGCCCGGCGAGTGAGTCGCCCCCGCCCACCAGGGTCTGGCGTACGCACCGCGCGACCTGTGTGCCGTCATCGTCGTCGCGAGGATGCGCCCGCGGGATCGCTGTGCCTGCCACGAGGGCATCGGCGAGCCCGATGTACCACGAGTGCAGCGCATCGACGTCGGCGGCCAGCGCGTCGGCGCACCGGTCGAGGCGCGGCTCCGCCTCGGGGGCGGGGGAGAGCGTCGAGAGCGAGTACGCCGCCAGCCGCACCCGCGTGGTGCCCGCCACCAGCGTCGACACGGCCTCCAGGTTGACTCGCCGAGAGGGGGCCTCGGCCAGGAACTCGCGCAGGGCGTCGTCGAGGCGGCTGGCGGCGCCCCTGGCGATCTCCCTGGCGGGCTGGGTGGAAGTCTCCGCCGACCCTGGTCCATCCGCGGCGACGAGGCGCCGGGTTGCGGCGGCCATGTAGTCGGCGCTGCGTGCGTACGCCGCGCCCAGGCTCTCGCGCAGCAGATCGCCGACTCCGCGAGGCCAGAACAGCGCACCGACCGCGAGGCTGAGCGCAGAGCCGACCGCGACGTCCTCGACCCGGACCAGCCCCACCGACCAGCCGGTGGGCTGGATGATGTTGAAGAGGATGAGCAGGACGATCGTGAAGCCGGCTTGGCCGACGGCGAACGAGATCGCGCGAGGCGCATACGCGGCGAGCAGGACGGCCGGCGGGAGCAGCGCCCACAGCACCAGCTCGTCGCTGCCGAGCGCGGCGACCAGGGCTCCGCCGACCACGATCCCGGCCACGGTCCCGGCGAGCGCCTGGAGGACGGTCGAGCCGGTGCCGAGGGCGTTCGAACGCAGGACGGTGAGCGTCGCGAGGACCACCCAGAACGAGTGCTGCAGGGTGGCCAGCTGGACGATCAGGACGGCGACGCTCAGCCCCGCGGCTCCGCGAACGCTGTTGCGGAACGAGGCCGACCGCCGGTTGATGTGCGTGAGGACGAGCCTCGCACTCGCCTGGAGCGCCGAGCCTGCCGCGCGTGCCGGAGGGGTCCCTTCGGTCTTCGGCGTCACCGCACCGCAAGCGCGCAGCGCGTTGATCCCGACCTCGCGCGCCGCGAAGGACAACTCACGCATCCGGAACGAAGGCTCGACCGCGGCCGGCAGCGCGGCCTCCTGTTGAGGACCTGGCAGATCGGCCACCCGCTGCACCAGGGTCCTGGCCACCGCCTCCTGCGCACGTTCCAAGCGGTCGAGATCGGGTTCACGGCGTTCACCGTCCAGGATCGCCGCGCTCGCGCGCAGCACGGCGACCGTCGCCGCCATGACCTCGCGGTTCTCCTGGCGACACAGCTCCGACCGGGCCTCGATCCGGCCGGGCGGCGGCGAGGCGAACAAGAGCAACCAGTCAAGCTCGTCCACCAGGAACGCCACCGCCTCGCTGGAGCCCGTCGGCCCGCTCGGCCTGAACGGCGTGGCGACGAAGCTGCGACGGAGCTCGCGCACCGCGGCGCCCGCTGCATCGCGGTGGTCGGCGAGGACGGAGGGATCGCCGGACAGCTCGGAATCCACGAGGTCGGCGAGGGCGCGAGTGGCGCGGGCCACACCCGCGCGGAGCCTGTCCCGGGGCTGCGCCGGCCACAAGAGCATCACCGCGCAGATGCCCACCGAAGCGGCCAGGGCGAATCCCTCGAGCCGTGCGGGGATCGCCGAGGGCGGGACGGCGATGCTCACCGGAAGGATGAAGGTGAGCAAGGCCGGGATCCGTGCCGCGGCGAAGTAGCCGCTGATCACCCCCGACAGGAGGATCAGGAAGCCGACCACGGCCATGGCGACGACCGCGAGCCACGGCGTTCCCGAGCAGAGGGTTCCCAGGGTTATCAGGACAGCGCCGGCGACCGCGAAGGCGAGGTAGGCGGCAAGGCGCGTTCGGGGCGGACCGCCGAAGTCGGCGAGCACCAGGATCGCGATCGAACCGAAGGACGACATGAGCGTCGTCTGCTGGTTCTGGATGACGGTGTCGGCGAACGCGACGACGGAAGGCATGACGATCGCCGCGCGCGCAGCGCGCTTGAGGGAGAACAGCCCGGGATCGACGATCTGGAGCCGCGGAGCTCTCAACCCGACCCGGCCGGCCGATCCCAGCACGTCCGCAGGCGCGGCTCGCTCTCGTCGGCCGGCTCCGTGGGACGACACGCACGGACCGTACGATCGGACGGCCCACCGCCTGATCGGCCTTCGCTCTCAGCCGATACGACCTGGCTCTCGACCGGGGCGATGTCAGCCCGCGGCCCGGAGCGCGGCGGCCGTGCCCTGGAGGTCGTACAGGCCGTCGACGGACGTCGCCTTGCCGATCTCGGCGGCCGCGGACATGACGTCGGTCGCGCCGGTGCGGCCGTCGTTGCGCAGTCCGCCGCCGGCGGTGTAGATCCAGCGGATCTTGCCGGCCTGGACCTGGTCGGCGAGCCAGCTCAGGCTGACCTGGCTCTCGCGGCCCGAGAAGCCGCCCAGGCCGGCGACGTCGGCCTCCGAGGCAAGGATCGCGCTGGCGGCGGTCGACTGGCTCGAGACGCCGATCGTCCCGCCGCCGTTGGCCGTGACGTAGGCGACGACCTCCGCGAGCGCGGTGCTGTCGCCGCCGAACATCGCGCCGCCGGGGCCGGCCTGGCCGCCGCCGAACCCGCCCCGCGCGCCGCCCGCGGCACCGCCGCCGAACATGCCGCCGCCGGGGGGCGCGCCGTTGCCCGCCCCGCCGAAGCCGCCGCGTCCGCCCGGACCGCCGCCCCCGAAGCCCTGTGCCGCCGGTCCTCCGGCCGGGAACGTGCCGTTCGTCGCGTGCCCGAGCGTCTGGACGGCCCAGCTGGCCGGGGCGATCATGAGCGTCACGAGCGCGGTGGCGAGCGCGGCCCGGCGCCAGCGGCTCGGCGCGGCGACCAGCGCCGCCGCCGCGCCGAGGCCGGCGATGACCAGCAGCGGGGCGAGGCCGGAGAGCGTGTCCGTCGAGCCCAGGACGGCGAGCTCGCTGATCACGCCGCCGGCGATCGCCGCGGCGCCGACCCACCGCCAGTGCTTCCCGCGCTCCGCCACGTGCCCCACGGTCGCGCCGACCAGCGCCGCCGTGAACGGCGCGAGCTCGGACATGTAGTACGGATGGAAGATGCCCTTCGCGGCGCTGAACGCGACCGCCGTGGTCAGGAACGCGCCGCCGATCGCGATCAGCCAGCCGGTCCGCGCCGAGCGCCGCAGCCCCGTCGCCACGAGCAGGCCGATGCCGCCGGCGAGCGCAAGGCCGAGCAGCCAGCCGGCCTGGCCGCCGAGCGCGTTCCCGACGAGCCGGAACACGCCCGGCGAGTCGCCGAACAGGGCGTTCCCGCCCCCGCCCGGACCGCCGCCCGCGCCGCCCGGCCCGCCGGCCTGGCCGTCGATCCGCCCGAGGCCGTTGTAGCCGAAGATCAGCGACCAGATCGAGTTGTCGCTCGTGCCCGAGATCCACGGCCGCGAGTCGGCGGGCGTGAGCGCGACGAGCAGCGGCCAGGCGCCGCCGACCGCGACCGCCGCCACGCCGAACGCGCCGACGGCGCGCGCCGCCGCCCAGCGGCCGCGCGGGGCGATCCACAGCCACGCCGCCACGATCCCCGGCACGACGAGCAGCGCCGCGCCCATCTTCGCCTCGAAGCCGAGCCCGACGCCGACGCCGGCCCACACGAGCCAGCGCGTCCGCCCGTCCTGGAGTCCGCGCACGAGCGCCCACAGCGCGAACACGATGCACAGGACCAGCAGCGCGTCGGGATTGTTGTGGCGCGAGATCGCGACGGTGATCGGCGTCAGCGCCAGCGCGGCGCCCGCCGCGAAGCCGCCGGCGCGGCCCCAGAGCCGGCGCACGAGGTCATAGACGAGCGCGACCGACGCGACCCCCATCAGCGCCTGCGGCACGAGGATGCTCAGCGAATGGAAGCCGAACACGCGCACTGACAGCGCCTGCACCCACAGCGCGAGCGGCGGCTTGTCGACCGTCATCAGCCCGGTTGGATCGAGCGAGCCGTATAGGAACGCGTGCCAGCTCGACGCCATCGAGCGCACGGCGGCGGAGTAGTAGTCGTTCGCCCAGCCGTTCTCGGAGAGCCCCCACAGGTTCAGCGCTGCAGCGACGACCATCAGGCCGGCCAGCTCGGGATAGGGGAGGGAGAGGGAGCGGGTGCGGACGCGTGGTGCGTCGTCGATCGTCGTCGTCGTCATGGCACCACCCTCGGCGCTCCGCCTTTGAGGAGCCGGAGATGAAGCTGGGAGTTCGCTGGGAACTAGTGAGCGGCTCGCCTGAGCATGAACAGCTCGACTTCCATGTCGGGGCCGACATGGTGATTGGAGATGAACGCCAGCACCTCGCGGCCCGACAGACGTTCGACGGCGGCGATGAACTTGTGTTGCATCGCGGTCTGGAAGGCGCTGCGGGTGTCCTGGACCAGCGTGGTGCGCTGCAACTCGATCAGCGTCTTCTCGACGTCGGTGTAGACGCCGCCGAGTACGCAGGCGAGCAGATCCCCCTCGAGCAGCAGGGTCTTGGCGGTCACCGGGGTGCGGTGGTGGTAGCGCTTGTGCAACGCGACCATCGCGTCGGTCACGGCCACGAGCAGGGCATCGCCCGTCAACGGAGTGCTGGGGGCCGGCATGGCGGCCTTCTCTCTCGTCCTCCGGGTGGATTCGCGCGCGAGGCGAAGGGCGAGGACCCGACGTGCGATCTGCCCCCTCATCCTACGCCGATTGGGTTACGATCGGGGGACCCCGCCGCACGCGCACACTTGGTCCTGTGAGCCCACCAGATCTCAAGAGCACGCCCCGGCACGGCGACGTCCTCACGGCGATCTCCGATGGGATGGTGGCGCTGTTGAAGGAGTACTACGGACGGGGACCGACGCGCGCGAAGTCCTACTACGAGGACGATCTGGTGGTCTGCGTCTTGCGTGGGGGCTTCTCGCGCGTGGAGCAGACGTTGCTGGAGGGCGGGCGCGGCGCCGCCGTGATCCAGCAGCGGATGGAGTTCCAGGAGCTGATGCGCGAGCGCTTCGCGGAGGTGATCGAGCGTGCGACCGGCCGGCCGGTGATCGGCTTCATGAGCGGCAACCAGCAGGATCCCGACATGATGTGCGAGGTGTTCATCCTCGCGCCGACCGACCTCGTCGACGACCACGAGATCCCCGCGGTCAGCCCGGCAGCATGACCTGACTTCCGAGGGTCCACTACCGCTGCCTGGCCGAGTACAGGAAAGCCTCTGCGATCTCGCTCGGACGTCAAGAAGGCCCGCGCGGGCGCGGGCCTTCTCTCCGACCTTGGACTGCTTCTGGCTCTTACGCGGGGACGAGCTCGCGCGGCTTGTGCACGACGACCTCGCCGCTGGTGATCTTCGGCGGGTTCGGGAATGCCGTCTCGAGCTTCTGCTCGCGCACCCAGGTGGACGCGACGCGGGTCGACTCGTCGGCCTGCGCGGACGTGTCGAAGAAGCTGATGGAGCTCATGACGCCGTTGCCGGCCTCGATGAGGTGATAGCCACCGAAGCCCGGCAGCTTGCTCAGGCGGGGCACGAAGGTCTCGTCGACCTTCTTGACGAGCTCGCTGGTGCGGTTCTGGTCGATCGCCTCGTAGCGGCGAATGGTGCCATACATGTGATGATCCCAACGTGTTTCTTCAGGGCGGGGAACTCGGTTGAGTCCTCCTGATGCGCAGACCCGAGGGTGACGTCGAAGGGAGCTTGGGCAGCTCGACAACGTCGGCAGAGGGTCGTGACGCAGTACGCACCATAGCACACTTCTTGACGACGTGTCGTTACGTGGCTACGTTCGTACACGTTATCAAGGTAAGATCCGTGCTGATGTCGCCATTCACGGTCATCGTGCCCGACGTCCCGGATCGGGAGCTCGGCCCACTTCTCACCCAGCTCGCCGAGGCGGGCTTCGAGAATCCGATCATCAGGCCCGCCGGCGCTGATGGTGCCTCTGCCCATGCTGTTCGCGCCGGCGGAGGGGCTGCGGACATCCCCTTGGATTGGCGTCCGGTGCGGGAGCGCGAGAGCGAGTCGTATCGGTGGCCGAAGGGACGCGAGCGCTACGCGCCCTACCGCGTGTTCATGGGCACGACGCGCGCCGAGGGCGCCGTTCACGTCGGGCTTGGCGAGACGATTCGCGCGAACAGGTGGGGACGCGACCGGAAGTACATCGTCGCCTTCCTGAGCAGCGGATCCCCGCAGGAGCCGCTCGTCGAGTTCGCCGCTGCCGACGACTACGACCAGACGCGTGAGCTCGTCGCGGTCATCCGCGGCAGCGACGGCGGGCGACGCATGTACGGCGCTGGCGACGCGCTTCCCGCTGTCTACGCCGAACGCTTTCGGACCGATATCTACAACGAGCGGATCGTGTTTCCGGGCGCGTGGAACAAGGTCGTCGTGGTCGCCCGCGAGGACGACGACGAGGCGATGCTCAACCACGCCCTGATCCAGAGCCGACGGCGCTACCGAACCTAGACGCGAGAGCCTGCCGGCACCCGCCGGTCGAAGAGCTCGGTACGGTCAATCTCAAACCAGTGCCCGTCTACCCAGCCCGGAGCCGTCAGCGTCGGCGCGCGGGCCGCTCGCGTGCGTTCTCGGCGCCGCTTACGGCTGCGCGTCTGGCTTGCGCTCTGCCTCGCGGCGGCGGAGCCGCGCACTGCGGCGTGCGGCCGAAGCCTCGTCGGCGCGCGCCACGCACATCTCCGCTCTGTCCACGTCCCGGCGCACGCGCTCGATGTCGCTGCTCTTCGCTGCCCCATGCGCCAAGGCGGCCGGGGGTCGATCCGTACGGTCGGGCATCGCGCCCGCTCCTCTGATCGTCGAACGTCAGGGCGACGCTCTCCCTCCGTATAGCAGCTGCGTCCGGGACCGTCGACCTCGTCGACGACTACGAGATCCCCGCGGGCAGCCCGCAATCCGGTTGACGCGCCGGGTAGTGTGGACGTTGGAGGGCATCCATCGTGAGGTCAGCCCACAGCGGGCCGGCAGCATGACCTGACTTCCGAGGGTCTACTACCTCGGAGGTCGACATGCCCGACGCGCTGGTTCTCCCCGATCCGGACGCCGTTCGCGGAGCCGCGGACATGATTCCCATCGAGCACAACACGCTCGAGCATGTCGTGCGCACGATCTTCTTCGTCGTGCCGCCGGCCGCGCTCGCTGTCGCCGGATGGATGGCGTGGGGCGGGAGCCTGCACTGGCACGACCTGCTCGTGCTGGCGATCACGTACACGCTCACCGGGCTGGGCATCACCGTCGGCTTCCACCGGCTGTTCACCCACCGCAGCTTCAAGACCACGCGCACGATGCGAGCGCTGTTGGCCGTGCTCGGCTCGATGGCGGTCGAGGGCCGGCTGGACGACTGGGTCGCCACCCACCGCAAGCACCACCGTTTCTCGGACCAACCCGGCGACCCGCACAGCCCGCACGTCGACCATGCGCCGGGATGGCGCGGCGAACTGCACGGGCTCGCCCACGCGCATGTCGGCTGGATGTTCCGCGGCGAGGACAGGGCCAACCCGGCCCGCTATGCCAAGGACCTGCTGGCGGATCGCGACCTGCGTTTCATCAGCCGCACCTTCCCGCTCTGGGTGGTGGCCGGACTGGCCCTCCCGTTCGGCCTCGGCGTCGCCCTGACCGGCACGATCGCGGGAGGGCTCACCGGGCTCTTGTGGGGCGGCGCGGTACGCATCTTCCTGTTGCATCACGCGACGTTCAGCATCAACTCGCTGTGCCACTCCTTCGGCCGGCGGCCGTTCGCGACGAGCGACGAGTCACGCAACCTGGCCTGGCTGGCGCCGCTTGCCTTCGGCGAGGCGTGGCACAACAACCATCACGCCTTCCCGACCTCCGCTCGGCACGGCCTCGGCCGCCGGCAGCTCGACCCCAGCGCCTGGCTCATCAGCGGGCTGGAACGCTGCCACCTCGCCTGGGACGTGATCCGCATCAGCCCCGAGCGCCAGCGCGGCAGACGGCTCCCTGGCTGATTCCTCGAGCGCGTCGCCGGCGCGGACGGGCGCGGGGATCAACGCTGCCCCGACGAGGATGAGGGCGAACGCCGCGAGGCGCACGCCGATGACGAGGGGGTCGCTGCCGAGCCGGTCTCCGAAGACCGCGAGCCCGGCGAGGATGGTGGAGAGGTTCGCCGCGACCGAGGTGACGGCGATCACGGCCACGCCGTCGCCGATCTGCAGGCTGCGAGCGGACGCGTAGAAGGAGAACACCGCGGCGGTGACGATGATCACGCTCCACGGGCTGAGGAGGCCGGTCGGTCCGCTGTCGAGGTCACCGGACAGCGCCTTGATCGCGACGTCTGAGATCCCGAACCCGAGCCCGGCGGCAACGCCGAGCAGCACGCCGGGCTGCGCCCGGATGCGCTCGACGAGGTGGGAGAAGACCAGCAGCAGGCCGACGCCGATCGCGACGCCTTCGAAGACGATCATCCCCGCCAGCGAGTAGCCGGAGTTGGCGCCTCCACCTCCGCCGCCGCCGGTCAGCGTCAACGCGGTGAGCGAGACCGCGACCAGCGCGATCCCGGTCCACTGGCGACGGCCCAGCTCGAAGCCGAAGAAGCGCTCGGCGAGCACCGCGAGGAACACGAGACCGCCTGCGAGCACCGCCTGGCCGACCGAGATCGGCGCGAGGGTGAGCGCGGCGACGTGCAGCGCGAACGCAACTGCCGCGACGCCCCAGCCGATGCTCCACCACCTCGAGCGGAACAGATCGACCGCACTGCGCGCGGGATGGCGCATGTCGATGTCGGGAGCGGCGACCGCTCCCCGGTGCTTGAACAGGAAGGCCAGGTTCGTTCCGAGCGCGGACAGCAGCGCGCAGATGAGGCCCAGCCCGACCGCCAGCGAGAGGTTGCTCATCGTGGATCGCGCTTGCGCATCGCGCGAAGACGGACTGAGTTGCCGGTCATGCCGGCACCTCCTGGACGGCTGCGCGGGGGAACTGCTCGACGATCTCGAGCCGGCGGTGGAGCCGGGCGAGCGCGAAGAGCCGCGGAGTGGGCGCGCGCGCCGGCGAGGACCACGAGCCGGCCGCCGATGCGCCGCGCTCTCGCATCGGCCATCACCGCGACGCGCGCGGCCGTGCACCCGATGAACTGCAGCTCGCGCAGATCGAGGATGACCACGTGAGCGTCGGCTTGCGTCGCCCGCAGCGCCCGGTCGGCCTGAAGCGCCGTGGCGATGTCGAGCTTGCCGGTGAGCACCACGTGGACGACGCCGATCCCGAGGTCGCGCGCGACGCAGCGAAGGCCCGATCTGGCGATGCTCGCAAGGGACGCGGTTCGAGCACCGTCCCGGCCGGTGGCGGGTGCGTGGGAGACGGAACTGGTCGGCACGTCGACTTCCCTCCGAGTCGCTGGCGAGCGGAGCGAAAGTCAGGCGACGCTGCCTGGCCGAGTAGAGGCCAGACCCCGACGAGAATGCCCTTCGAACCGAGGACGATACCGCGAACGGACTAGACTGCGTGGTCCAGGTTCTTTCTCCGCTCCTGCGAAGCGGCTTCGCGCAGAGCACCGACCGGCTGACACGCCGAACGGCGATCTCCACGGACAGTTTCGTCGCTCAGCGACCGAAGCGCCGTTCCACTTAGACCGTTGCGAGGAGATGAGGCCGGTGCAGTTCGAGATCTACCGGGAGAACGGCGCACAGTTCCACTGGCGCCTCGTGGGGGACGACGGAGCAGAGCTCGCCGTGTCCGTCCCCACGTTCGACTCCGCAGAGGACGCGCGGCGAGCGGCGGCCGATGTGCGCCTGAACGCCGGATCGGCCACCGGGGCGGACCGTTGACGATGCCGGCGCTACGACTCCGATGAGTGTTGATCGACTCGAGGAGTTGCGGGATCTCGTACGCCGGCTCGAGGCGCTGCCGGCGACCGACGAGCGCGACCACGTGCTCCGCGCGGCGCGCGGGCGGGCGGTGGATGTGGACACCGGCGCGGCGCCGCGCGCGATCCCTCCGGTGACCGCGGACGCCGCCTTGCGTGGTGCTCGCGCCACCGCACGTCCGGTCCGTCGCGGCGTCCCGCTCACCGTCTCCTCCAAGGGCTGGCAGACGCCGCTGTTCAGACCGCGCGCGTCGACGTTCCGCGCACCCCCCAGGACGCTGTCGCGCTCGATCGACCTCCTGATGGCCGACGGACATCTCTGCCTGGAGGATCTGCCGATCTCGGGCGCGGTCACCCCGAGCGGACCCGCACCCGACGAGTGGCGTCGCGGCCTTCGCGGCTGACGAGGCGCATCAGTCGCGGGACGTCAGCGAGTCGATGGCGACGGTGATCGCGAGGATGAGCGCCGCGTCCTCGCCCGCCGCGACGTCGACGCCGTAGGACTCGCGCATGCGGAACCACTTCTTGGAGATCGTGGCGACCGTATCGCCGTCGCGCTCGATCTCGTACTCGTGGTCGACGACGTTCCCGCGCGCCTTCATGTCATCGCCGTGCTCGACGTCGATGGCGAATCGATCCCGGATCCCGACCAGCGCCTTGTGGACGGTCGCGACGGTGTCGCCCCCGCGCTCGACGGCGATCTTGTCGCGGATGCTGAGCTTGCGCTCCTGGATGTGGGCCACCTCGTCGCCCGAGGTGTCCTCCAGCACGAACGTCTGCCGCACGCGGAGCGCCTTGCCGTTGACCTTGTACGCGCGCTCGCCCTGCTCGTTCTCGATCCAGAAGTCGTCGCCGATCGACAGCAGCTTCTCGCGCATGAGATACCGCTCGCCCTCGGGTCCGTCCGACCGATTTCGCCTGAGTCCCATGACGCCACCATGACGGCTTCCCCGCGCCGCCGCATCGCCCGAACCGGATGAACCGGCCAGGATGGCGGGGCCGGCCCGGGCGCCCGCGCGGCGCCCGGGCCGTTCCGCGGTCAGGTCGCGCAGTCGGAGCGGCGGCCCTCGCCGGCGACCCAGCGGACGCCGCCGACCAGCTGCCGCACGAGCTCGTTGTCGCCGCCGTTCTCGGTGTAGGACGCGCCGAAGTGGCCCATCCCGGTCACCCAGGTCCGGCCGTCGCGGTAGCGCTTCGCCACGCCGGTGCCGTCCATCACGCGGCGACCGTCATAGCGCTTGCACCACGCGATCGGATGGTCCGCGCCCATGGCGTTCGGGCCGGGGTCGTAGGACGACTCGTCGAGCGTGAGCAGCACGTGGTGGGTGCCGCGCACGCTGCGGACGAAGTTGTAGTGCTCGTCGCCGAACCCGTAGACGGGCGGGAGCGTGAGCGTCGAGAGGTGGTCGGGATCCTCGACGTGGACGTCTGCGACGTTGGTGCGGTCCGTGCGCGCGTGGCCGCGCATCAGGCTCCCGACGACGGACTGCGGCCCGCCGTCCCACCAGTCCCAGCTGACGACGCCGGCGCCCATGTCGGTCGCGTTGTGGTTGGCGGCGACGCCGCCGCCCTTCTGCACGAAGCGGATGATCGCGGCGCGCTGTGACTCGTCCCACAGCGGGCCGGGCTTGCCGCCGCCCGCCCACGAGGCCGAGGCGTTGAAGAACAGCAGCGCGTCATAGCGCTTGAGGTTGTGGTCGCTGAACACCCGCGGGTTCTCCGTCGGGTGGTCGCAGTTGCCCGGGTTGCCGCCGTTGTCGGTGCAGTCCTCCCAGTCGACCTTGTAGCCCGCCTGCTGGAGCGCGGCCTGCACCAGCGGCCGGCCGCTGTTGATCGCGTCCGCGTGGCGGAAGCCGGTCGTGCCGGTGTAGATCATCACCCGCGGGTCCTTCTCCTTCGCGGCCGCCGGGATCACGCCGATCGCCAGTACCGCGAGCAGCGCGGTCGTCACGGCTCCCGCCGTCGTGAGCAAGCGCGTGCGCATGGTGGTGCCCTCCTTTTGAGCTGTTTCCGTCGACAGCTCGGCAAAAGTCCCGCAACATTCGCCGACTGTCGGGAGGCTTATACCATGTGGCAGCAGAAGTAGCGCGGCTGCCACCTACCGCGATCTACGAGGGCGCGGGGGCCGCCTCCGCCGGGCCGTGGGCCGCCGCCGGACGCGTGTCGCCGCGGAGGAGCCACCCGCAGACGACCGCGCCGGCGGCGAAGAGGCCCGCCGCCCACCAGAAGGCGGTCGCGTATCCCTCGACCGCGGCCTGGCGCAGGACGTCGGGCGCCGGTCCGTGATCGGTCACGAAGGCGGTCGCGGCGGAGGCGGCCAGCGTGCTCAGCAGCGCGGTCCCGATCGAGCCCCCGATCTGCTGGGAGGTGTTGATCATCGCCGAGGCGACGCCGCTGTCCCGCGGCGGCACGCCGAGGCTCGCCGTCGCGAACGACGGCCCGACGATCAGCCCGAACCCGACGCCGATCAGGACCAGCGACGGCAGGACGTGCGACGCGTACGCGGTGTCGACGCCGATGCGCGTGAGGAGCACCATGCCGAGCCCGGCGCTGACCATGCCGGCGGGGACGAGCGGGCGCGGGCCCGTGCGGGGCAGGACGCGGGTGGTCACGATCCCCACGGTCGGCGCGATCGAGAAGCTGAGCGGCAGGAACGCCAGCCCGGTCTCGAGCGCCGTCATGCCCTTGGTGTCCTGCAGGTAGAACGTCAGGAACAGGAACAGGCCGAAGAGGCCGGCGCTGGCCGTCCCGATCGCCAGGAACGAGGCGCCGCGGTCGCGGTCGGCGACCACGCGGAGCGGCAGCAGGGGCTGCGCGACGCGGCGCTGTAGGCCGACGAACGCGACGAGGAGGACGGCGCTGGCGGCCAGGCAGCCGAGGGTGACCGGGTCGCCCCAGCCGTCCGTCTCCGCACGCGCGAGCCCGAAGACGAGCGCGAACAGGCCGGAGGAGGCGGTCAGCACGCCCGGGATGTCGAGCCGCGGCCGGACGCGGGTGGGCACGTGGCGCATCAGGCGCGCGGCGCCGATCGCGGCCGGCACCGCGAACACGATCGAGACGTACAGGCACCAGCGCCAGTCGAGCACCTCGGTGAGCGCGCCGCCCAGCAGCAGGCCGATGGCGCCGCCCATGCCGGCGATCGCGGCGTAGACGGCGAACGCCTTGCCGCGCTCCTCGGGGTCGGTGAACGTCGTCGTCAGGATCGAGAGCGCGGCGGGCGCGAGCAGCGCGCCGAACATCCCTTGCAGCGCGCGGGCGCCGACGAGCACCTCGAAGCTCTGCGCCGCCCCGCCGACGGCGGATGCACCGGCGAACCCGATCAGGCCGGCGATGAACGTCCACTTGCGGCCGAACAGGTCGGAGATCCTGCCGCCGAGCAGCAGCAGGCTGCCGAACGACAGCGCGTACGCCGTGATCACCCACTGGCGATCGGCGTCGGAGAAGCCGAGGTCCTGCTGCGCGGAGGGGAGCGCGATGTTCACGATGGTCGCGTCGAGCACGACCAGCAGCTGGGCGATCCCGATGACGGCGAGGATCAGCCAGCGGCGGGGAGGATGGGTGGATACGGAAGCGTCGGGAGCGGGTGGCACGGTCGGTCTCCTGGTCACGTCGGGTCGATTGGTCCGTTACTGCTGAGACGCGCGACGGCGAGCCGATGTGACGAGGCGGATCGGCGAGGATGCCGCCATGTCGAACGACATCACCGAGCTGGTGCACGCGCTGGTCGCGATCGACTCCGTCAACCCCTCGCTGGTGCCGGGCGGCGCGGGCGAGCGCGAGATCGCGGGATTCGTCGCGGGTTGGGCGCGCGACGCCGGGCTGGAGGCCGAGGTGCTCGAGGGCACGCCGGGGCGGCCCAGCGTGATCGTGCGCGCCCGTGGCGCCGGCGGCGGCCGCTCGCTCTTGCTGTGCGGGCACTGCGACACCGTGACCACCGAGGGCATGGCCGATCCGCGGCCGCGCGTCGACGGGGACCGGCTGTACGGCCGCGGCGCGTACGACATGAAGGCCGGCGTGGCGGCGGCGCTGATCGCCTGCCGCGAGGCGGCGGCGATGGATCTCGCCGGCGACGTGATCGTCGCGGCGGTGGCCGACGAGGAGCACGCGAGCCTCGGCGTCCAGGAGGCGCTCGCGGCGATCGACGCCGATGCCGCGATCGTGACCGAGCCGACCGAGCTCGAGCTCGTGGTCGCGCACCGCGGCTTCGTCTGGTCGGAGATCGAGGTCACCGGCCGCGCGGCGCACGGCTCGCGCCCGCACCTCGGCGTCGACGCGATCGTCAAGACCGGGCCGATCCTGACCGCGCTCGGCGAGCTGGACGTCGCGCTCGGCGCCCGGACGCATCCCCTGCTCGGCCGCGGATCCGTGCACGCGTCGCTGATCCAGGGAGGGGAGGAGCTGTCGAGCTACCCGGCCCGCTGCGTGGTCGGCATCGAGCGCCGCACCCTGCCCGGCGACAGCGCGGCGACCGTCGAGGGCGAGCTCGGCGCGCTGCTCGACGCCTGCCGCGCCGCCGACCCGGCGCTGCGGGCCGAGCAACGGACGCTGCTCGTCCGCGACCCGTTCGAGGTCGGCCAGTCGGCCGAGCTCGTCGACGTGGTGCGCGCGTGCGCGGCGGAGGCGCTCGGCGCGCGGCCGCCGGTCAGCGGCGCCAGCTACTGGGCGGACGCCGCGTTCATCGCCGCCGCCGGCGTCCCGACCGTGATGTTCGGGCCCGCGGGCGAGGGTGCCCACGCGGCCGTGGAGTGGGTCAGCCTCTCCTCCACCGGCGCGGTCGCGCGCACCCTCGCCGCGGTCGCGGCGCGCGTCTGTGCATGACGAATGCGCGCCGCCTCGGTTGATCGAGGCGGTCCGGGGCGTCGTACCCGGATCCGCGACCTGCCCGAACGGGTGGTGGTCGCGGTCGGCGCGTATCTGTAGCGTCGGGCAGTGACGTCCGGTCAAGCACACGAACTGATCGACGAGGTGATCGGCTCCGGCGAGCGGACGGACTGGGCTCCGGCCGGAGCGCTGGAGATGCGGTGGGACGGCGCGAACCGGTTCCAGCTGCGGCGCCCGGGCGGGGAGCCCCGGGACGTGCTGGGAGCCGGCAACGTGGTGAACTGCCTCGTCCACGGGGTCGTGCTCCCCGGCGCGGTGCGTCCGCTGAAGCGGGAGTTCGCCGAGCAGCTCTGGCGCGGCCGGCTGGGGAACGGCACCCGGCGGCCCTGACCGCGGTGCCCGCCCGTAGGCTGCGGCCCATGGGCATCACACTCAACGACGAGATCCGCCGCCTGCTCGACGGCCGTCACTTCGCCGTGCTCGCCACGCTCAACCCCGACGGCGGGCCGCAGACGTCGGCGATGTGGGTGGGGCGGGACGGCGACGACGTGCTGTTCTCGACGGTCGCCGGGCGGCGCAAGCACCGCAACCTCGAGCGCGACCCGCGCGCCAGCGTGACCGTGCTCGACTCCGGCGATCCGTACAACTACGTCGAGCTGCGCGGCCGCGCGACGATCACGGAGGACGTCGGACGCGCGTTCGACACCGGGCTCTCGTGGAAGTACGACGGGCGGGATCCCGACCCGGACCCGCCAGGCGCGGTCCGTCTGATCGTGCGGATGACGGTCGACAAGGCGACGGGCTACGCCGCCTGACCGCCGCGGACGCGGTCCACGGCCCGGGGCTCAGACGCCGCGCAGCTCGTCCGGTCGTATCTCGGGACGGTCGCGGCTAGGGGCCGGCCCAAGGGACAGGTCGTCACGCTGGAAGCGCCGCGGAACGGTTGCGAGGGCGACCAGTCCCTTCACTGACGGGCAGGACCGGCGCGAATGGAAGGATTGGCGTGACCACGCCTATCCCGCTGTCAGCGCCGGTCTCGCCCGTAAGGGAAGGGACTGGTCGATTCAATCGCGGTGCCCGGCGCGCTCGAACGAACAGACCTGTCCCTTGGGCCTGGGCTCAGGCTCGTCCGCCCGCCCATCGGCTCATCGTCGCAGCCGACGCCGACGCTCCGCCGCTCACCCCGCCGAGCGCGGGCGCTCGTCACACCGGCTCGTTGCGGAGCGAACGCCAGAGGTAGAGGCACGCGCGCGTGCGATACGGCCGCCACGGCTCCGCCAGCTCGGTGAGCGCGGCGGGATCGGGCGGCGCGGCGAGGCCGTAGGCCCGCATGACCGCGTTGCGGATCCCCAGGTCGCCGGTCGCGAGGACGTCCGGGCGGTGCAGCGTGAACATCAGGAACATGTCCGCGGTCCACTCGCCGATGCCCTTGACCGCGACGAGCTCGCGGACGACCTCGGCGTCGTCGAGCTGCGTCAACCGGTCGAGCTCGAGCTCCCCCTCGATCACGTGCTCGGCGAGCGAGCGCAGCGCGGCGACCTTGGCGTGCGAGAGCCCGGCCGCGGTCCGCAGCTCGTCGGGATCGTCGGCGAGCAGCTCCGCGGGCGTGGGCGCGCGCCCGCCGAAGCGCGCCAATAGCCGCCCGTGGATCGCCTCGGCCGCCTTGACCGACAGCTGCTGGCCGGTGATCGCGCGCAGCAGCGCGCCGTAGACGTCGGCCGGCCGCCCGCGCGAGTCCGGCCCCGGCGGGAGCGGCCCGCCCTGCTCCGCGATGAGGCGGGCGAGCACGGGATCCTTGGCGAGCTGGGCGTCGGCGGCGTCCATCGGCAGTGCATCATCGCGCGGGCGGTCTCCGTGCGTCCCCGAACAGGAATGCCGTCTCTCGCGGCGAACCCGTCTCCTTACGCCACACCACCTGAGGGAGGGTAGGCACGTGCGCAAGCGCATCACGCCGGGCACGCTGCTGGGCATCGTCGCGGTCGTCTTCTGCATGACGGGAGGCGCGTACGCCGCGGACGCGCTCGTAACGAGCAAGGACATCAAGGACGGGACGATCAAGTCCCGCGACCTCTCGTCCGCTGTGAAGGGGAAGCTCGGCAAGACCGGGAAGAAGGGCAACTCGGGACCCGCCGGTCCCCAGGGTCCCGCCGGCCCTGCGGGTGCGAAGGGCGACAAGGGTGACAAGGGCGACACCGGCGTCGCCAACCTCGAATCCGATGGCCCGTACCCCGGCGCTGCCAGCCCGCCGCTCAGCGGTGACCAGGGTGCGCAGTCCACGGCGCTGTGGACGGCCGACTCGAGCCGGCAGTCCTCGTGGGTGCAGTGCGCTCCGGGCAAGACCGCGCTCGGCGGCGGCTTCCAGCTCGCCGCTGATGCGGGAGACGATGCCGCGCGGGACGTCCAGGTCGTCGTCTCGGAGCCGACGCAGATCAAGAACGGCAAGACGTACTACGAGGACCCGACGGTCTACGAGCCCATTCCCGGCGATCCCGCGGGCTCGATCAAGCCGAACGGCTGGCTCGTGCAGGGCTTCAACGACGGGCCCGACGACGTGATCGTCCGCCCGTGGGTGGTCTGCGCCACGGTCAAGTAGCGCTCGGCCGGCGAGCCTTGCGGTCCTCGGTCGCGGCCGGGTAGCCTCGGCGCGTGGACGCCGGCCGCGAACCCGTCTCGGCCGAACCCCAGCCCGCGGTCCGCGAGGCGCCCGGTGCGAGGTCCGCGCCGGGCGGCTTCGCCGGCCGGGTCCTCGACCTCCAGCGGACGATCGGGAACCGCGCGGTGGGGCGGCTGCTGCGCGAGACCGATCCGCGCCTCACCTACACCGCCGAGGCGAAGGCCGAGGGCGCCGGGCTCGACGCGACGCCGCTCCCGTTCACCACGCCCGGCAACCCGGACGCCGGCTGGGACTCCAACCAGATCCTCGGCAAGCTGACGCAGGTCGACGAGAGCGGCGCGACGTTCACCGACGAGGTGCGGTGCGGCGCGAACTCGGTCCTGGCCGTCGCGATCAACCGCGGTCCGCGCGACACGATCGCCTGGGCGCGGGCGATCATGCGCAAGGCCTACGCGATGGCCGACGACCGCAGCCAGGCGGACGCGAGCCGGACGACCAGCCGGAGCCTCGGCGACAAGGTGTGGGAGTCGATCGCGCGGATGGAGCGCACGACGGCCACCTACGGCGACCTCTCGAACGTCGCCCACCACGCCAAGGTGATCATGTCCAACAACCCCTCGGGCGCGACGACGGGACACGAGGTCGCCGCGATGATCGGGGTGCTCGGCGGCATGCAGTCGTCCTCCACGCCGCTGCAGGACAAGGCGATGTTCGCGGACTACGTCCGCAACAGCCTCAAGCCGCAGGCAGGCGTTCATCATGCTGGTCGACACGAGCATCCTCGCGCCGACCACGAAGACGCGGAGCCTGTCGCAGACCAACCACTACGTCGTCGTGGGGAAGGACGGCGCCGGGAAGTCGTTCCTCTACGACCCCTACCCGCGCGTCGGCACGCAGCTGATCCGGTCGAGCGATCCGCAGAGCTTCTGGTCGCTGTTCGAGAACCAGGAGGGCCAGTGGAAGTCCGTGTACATCTTCGCCCGCCCGGCGTTCGACTGAGGAGCAGACCATGAGCACCCGCCTGCGCGACGTCCTGATGCAAGAGCTGCCCGGCCTGCGCCACGAGCCCACCGAGAAGCGGATCCGGGCGACGCTCGGCGACGAGACCGTGATCGACAGCCTGCGGGCGATGCTCGTGTGGGAGCCGCGGCGCGTCGTGCCGACGTACGCCGTCCCGATCGACGACGTGCACGGTGAGATCGGCCCCGCGCCCGCGGACGATCCCGCCGCGCCGGATCCCCCCGGCATGCCGGCGATGGGCGCGCCGCGGCTGGGCGACCGCGTGGTGCTCGACCCGAGCATCCCCTTCTCGGTCCACACGACGGAGGGCGAGCCGCTGACGATCCGCCGCGGCGACCGCGAGGCCGCGGCGTTCGAGCCGTCCGATCCCGCGCTCGCCGGGTACGTGATCGTCGACTTCGACGCGTTCGACGCGTGGTACGAGGAGGACGAGCGCAACGTCGCCCACCCGCGCGATCCGTTCCATCGCATCGACATCGTGCACAGCTCCCGGCATGTCCGGGTGGAGCTCGACGGCGAGGTCCTCGCCGACTCGTCCGGTCCGTACCTGCTGTTCGAGCCGCCGCTGCCGGTCCGGTACTACCTGCCCGCCGAGGACGTGCGGACCGATCTCTTGCAGCCGAGCGACACGCGGACCTTCTGCGCCTACAAGGGCCAGGCGTCCTACTGGTCGCTCGCCGCCGCGCCCGACCTCGCCTGGAGCTACCCGCAGCCGCTGCGGGAGGCGGCGGAGATCACCGACCGCGTCGCGTTCTTCAACGAGCGCGCCGACATCGTGGTCGACGGCACGCTGCTGGAGCGCCCCATCACGCCGTGGTCGCCGCGCGGCTAGCTGAGGCCGGGCCGGAGCCCGGGCGGCCGGGGCCAGGCACGGCCGTGCTCGGGCCCGGCCCGGCCCCTGGGTTTCGGTGGTTTGGCGTGCGCCGCGCCGCTCACGTAGGTTTGGCAGATGATCGTGAGCCGGGCGGCGGAGCTCGGCAGGCTCGACGAGTTCCTCCAGCGACTGCGTACCGGGGACGGCCGCGCGCTCGTCGTGCACGGAGAGCCGGGGATCGGCAAGACGACGCTGCTGGACGCCCTCGCCGCCCGGTGCGGCGACGGCATCACGCTGCTCCGGGCGCGCGGGGTCGAGACCGAGGCCGAGCTCGCGTTCGCCGCGCTGGCGGACCTCCTCGCGCCCGTGATCGAGCACCGCGGGGCGCTGCCGGCACCGCAGTCCGGCGCGCTGGCAGCCGCGCTCGCGCTGGGGCCGCCGGCGTCCGGCGACCGCCTCGCCGTGTGCGTGGCGACGCTCGGCCTGCTGCGCGCCGCCGCGGCGCGCCGCCCCGTCCTCGCGGTCGTCGACGACGTCCACTGGCTCGACGCCGCCTCGCGGGAGTGCGTGCTCTACGCGGCGCGCCGGGCCGGCGGGCCGGTCGCGGTCGTGCTGGCTGCCCGCGATCCCTGGCAGGCGCTGGAGCGCGCGCGGCTCCCCGAGCTGCAGCTCGCCCCGTTCGACTCCGCCGCCTCGCTGGAGGTGCTCAGCCGCGTCGCCCCGGATCTCGCCCCGCCGGCCGCCGCCGCGATCGTCGAGGCGGCGGCCGGCAACCCGCTCGGGCTGGTCGAGCTGCCGGCCACGCTCACGCGCGACCAGCGCGACGGCGCCGCGGGAATCGAGCTGCCGCTCGCGCCGGGGAACCGGCTGCGGGACGCGTTCGCCGGGCGGATCGACGAGCTCGACGCGCCCGCGCGCGACGCGCTGCTCGTGGCCGCGACCCACGCCGGCGACGACCTGACCACGATCTGCGCCGCGTGCCGGCAGGCCGGGATGGACGGCGAGCGTCTCGCGCAGGCCGAGGAGCGCGGGCTCGTGCGCCTCGGCGACGGGCGGGCGCGGTTCGCGCATCCGATCATCCGCGGCGCCGTCTACCACGCGGCGAGCCCGGCGCAGCGCCGGCAGGCGCATCGCGCGCTCGGGGAGGTGCTCGACGGCGAGCGGCGCGCGTGGCATCTGGCCGCCGCGACGGTCGGGACCGACGAGCGCGTCGCGGTGGAGCTCGAGCGGGCAGCCGGCGCTGCCGCGGCGCGGCGCGGGTTCGCGCCGGCGTCCGCGGCGCTCGAGCGGGCGGCACGGCTCTCTCCCGGCTCCGACGCCGTCGCACGCCGGCTGCTGGCGGCGGGCGAGGCGGCCGGGGCCGCCGGCGCGCGCGAGCGCTCGCTCGCCCTGCTGGAGGAGTCTGCGGGCGTCGCGGGCGACGAATCGGTGCGCGCGCGGGCGGCGCACGCGCGCGGGCGCATGATGGTGTGGAGCGGGTGTCCGGCCGAGGCGACGCGGGTCCTCGTCGCGGAAGCGGAGCGAGCGGCCGGCCGCGATCCGGCGCTGGCGGCCGCGATGCTCGCGGATGCCGCCAACGCGTGCACCGTCACCAACTCCTTCCACACGGCGGAGGAGCTCGCGCGGCGCGCGGTCGCGCTGCATGGCGAGGGCGGCGATCCGCTGGCGCGCGGCCCGCTGCTCGCGATGCTCGGGTGGGCGCTCCTGCTGCGCGGCAAGGCGCCGCTCGCCCGGCCGGTGCTCGACGAGGCGGAGCGTCTCGCGGAGGGGCTCGACCCCCTCGGCCTGCACGGGCCGTGGCAGCATCTGCTCCTGCTCGCCCGCCTGCCGCTGGGCGAGCTCGAGCGCGCGCGGTCGGAGAGCCTCGACCGCTGCGAGCGGGCCCGCGAGGCCGGCGCGCTCGCCACCCTGGGCGGCACGCTGATCGTGCTGGCCGAGGCTGCGTTCCGGCTCGGCGACTGGGACCTGGCCGACGACGCCACGCGCGAGGCGATCCGCGTCGCCGGCGACACCGGGCAGCACAGCTGGCACGGCTACGCGCTGTCGATCCGCACGCGGCTCGCCGGCGCGCGCGGGCTGGCGGACGAGGGCCGTGCCGACGCCGCGGCCTCGCTCGCCATCGTCCGGTCCCAGGACATCCCCAGCGGCGTCCGGTTCGTCCGCGGGGCGCTCGGGTTCCTCGAGCTGAGCGCCGACCGCGTCGACGAGGCGATCGCCGAGCTCGAGGCCGTCGAGGAGCTGGTGGAGGGCTCCGGCCACGAGGACCCCACGCTGGTGCCGTGGGCGCCGGACCTCGTCGAGGCCCGCGTCCGCGGAGGCCGCACCGAGGGGGCGCGGCGCGTGCTGGCGACGATCGAGCGACAGGCGGCTTCGTCCGGCAGCGCGTTCGCCGGCGCCGTCGCCGCCCGGAGCCGCGGCATGCTCGACGACGACTTCGACGCGGCGTTCGCCGCCGCGCTCGCGCACGACGATCGCCGGCCGATGCCGTTCGAGCGCGCGCGGACGCTGCTCGCGCACGGCCGGCGGCTGCACCGCGCCCGCCGCCGGGCCGAGGCGCGCGACCGCCTGCGCGAGGCGCTGAGCGGCTTCGAGCGGCTGGGGGCGGCGGCGTGGCTCGCGCAGGCGGAGAACGAGCTGCGGGCGGCCGGCGCGCGCCGGCGCGCGCCGCGCGACGGCGGCCTCAGCTCACAGGAGCTGCGCGTGGCGGCCGCGGTCCGGCGCGGCGCGACGAACCGGGAGATCGCCGCCGAGCTGTTCCTGGCGCCGAAGACGATCGAGTTCCACCTGGGCCAGATCTACCGCAAGCTCGGCATCCACTCGCGGACCCAGCTGGTCGCCGCGCTCGCCGAGCGGCAACTCCCGCCTACGGCAGCCCCGCGTGCGGGATCTCCACGCTCGTCGTGAGGAGCACCGCGTCGTGGGATGCCGTCCGGTTCGCCTCGGCGAAGTCCGGCGCCGTGCACATCAGCAGCGTGCGGCCGTCGTCGCCCCCGAGCATGCAGGCGAACACGTCGAGGCCCTCGGGCGCGGCGACCTCGTCGACGATCTCGCCGCCGGGGGCCAGGCGCACGCAGCGCGCGCCCACCTCGTCCGCGGCCCAGATGTGCCCCTCAGCGTCCAGCGCGCAGCCGTCGGGTCCGAACTGCAGCCGCGACAGCGTCTCCTGGAACGTCGTGAGCTCGGGCGCCGGCGCGACCTGCGCCCAGATGCGCCGGTCCGCGAGCGCGCCGTCCGGCTCGATCGTGAACGCGGTGTAGCGCGACCCCGCGGTCTCGCCGACGATCAGCGTGCGCCCGTCGGGCGTGATGACCGAGCCGTTGGGGAAGTGCAGGTCCTCGGCGGCGACCGAGGCGGCCCCGTCCGGGTCCACCCGGATCAGCGCGGCCGGGGCGGGATCCGCGCCGCCCATGAGGTCGAAGCCGAAGTTTCCCGCGTACGCGCGCCCGTGGCGGTCGACGACCATGTCGTTGAGGTGCCCGGTGCAGTACGCGCTCACATCGGCGTGCTCCGCCACCCCGCGGTCCTCCGACCAGCGCAGGATCCGGTGATCGCGCATCGAGACGACGAGCAGCGAGCCGTCCGGCATCCAGCCCAGGCCCGACGGCTGCTCCTCCACGCCCAGGATCTCGCGCGTGCCGCCGCCGGGCTCGACCGTCAGCACGAGGTGCCGGTAGAAGTCCGAGACCCACCAGCGCCCCTCGTGCCAGCGCGGGCTCTCGAAGAAGGCGCCGCCCTCCAGCAGCGCGTGCAGCCGCCGGCCCGTGCTCATGTCGTCTTGATGAGCCCGCCGTCGATGACGTAGTTGGCGCCGGTGACGTTCCCGGTGCGACCGGACGCGAGCACCGCGACGAGCGTGGCGACCTCCTCGGGCGTCGTGAAGCGGCCGGTGGCGAACCCGCCGATGCTCGCGACGACCGCCTCGCGGGCCGCGTCGGCGTCGACGCCGGTCGCCGCGGCGACGGTCGCGGCGACGCCGTGCTCGCCGAGCCACAGGTCGGTGCCGACGGGCCCGGGGGAGACGCAGTTGACCCGGATGCCCCGCGGCCCGAACTCCTGCGCGAGCGACTTGCTGAGGTTCACCAGCGCCGCCTTGGCGGCGCCGTAGTCGATCGTGCCGGCGTCGGGCTGGAAGAACGCGTTGACCGAGGCGACGTTGACGATCGCCCCGCCGCCCTGCTCGAGCATCGGCACGATCGCGGCCCGGGTCGCGCGCAGGGCGATGAAGAAGTTCATCCGCATCGCCCACTCGAACTCCTCGTCGCTGGTGCCGAGGAAGCCGTCCATGCGCAGCCGGACCGCCCCGACGTTGTTGACGAGCACGTCGATCCGGCCGTGCTCCTCGATCGCCCGCCCGATCAGCTCGGCCGTGGCGCCGGGGGCGTCGAGGTCCAGCGCGACCGGGGTCACGCGGTCGAGGCCCTCCAGCGCCCCGGTGCTCCGCGACGCCGCCACGACGAGCGCCCCCTCCTGGGCGAGGGCGCCGGTCACGGCGAGGCCGATGCCCTTGCCGGCTCCCGTGACGACCGCCACCTTGCCGTCCAGCTCGAGGTCCATGCCCGGCACCCTACGTCGAAGCGCCGGATCGCGTACAACCTCTCGCAATCCGAGCGGGAGGGATCAGATGGCGAAGGTGCTGTACACGGCACAGGCGACGGTCACCGGCGGGCGCATCGCGGGGCACGGCCGCACGAGCGACGGCGCGCTCGACGTCCAGCTCCGCACACCGCCCGAGCTGGGCGGCGAGGGCGGCGGGACCAACCCCGAGCAGCTGTTCGCCGTGGGCTACGCCGCGTGCTTCGAGAGCGCGATCGGGGTGATGGGCCGGCGCGAGCGCGCCGAGGTCGGCGACGTCTCGATCGACAGCCGCGTGACGCTCACCCCCACCGCGGATCGCGGGTTCGCGATCGGCGTCGGGCTCGACGTCTCGCTCCCGCAGGTCGATGACCCGGAGCTGGCCGCTCGGATCATCGCGGCCGCGGAGCGCGTCTGCCCGTACTCCAACGCCACGCGCGGCAACATCGAGCTGAAGCTCACCGTGAACGGCAACCCCGTCGGCTGAGCATCAGGCGGAGGGCTTCCTCCGCGCGTAGTCGTCCTCGAGCGCGCGGAGGCGCAGGTCGTGATCCGCGAGCTGTGCCTGCAGCGTCTCGTCCCCCGCGTCGATCTGCACCCCGACATCGCTCTCCGATCCCTGCCCGCGCAGCCCGAGGCGCACCCGGATGTAGTCGGAGAGGCTCACGCGCTCCCGCTCCGCGCGCGTCACGAGCTCGCGGTGCTCGGCGTCGTCGACGCGGAACGTGATCGTCGCGGTGGTCATCGCGCTCCTTCGCTCTTCATGAGACCCTGAGCAGCTCATTGTAGTCGGCGCTCGGCTCGCGCCGCCCCGCTCGACCGGGGGTCGGAGCTCTAGGCTCCCGCCGCATGCCGCTCCTGACCAACGGCCGCATCCGCCACTCCGTCGTCTTCTCGCTTACCCATCCCGAGGGGTCCGCCGAGGAGGCGGACTTCCTGGACGCGATCGCCCGCCTCGAGGCGATCCCCGGCGTCGAGGCATTCGAGCTGATGCGCGAGGTCAGCCCGAAGAACGACTACCGCTTCGGGCTCACGATGGAGTTCGCCGATCCGACCGCGTACACGCTTACAACGAGCACCCAGACCACGTCGACGTTCGTCGAACAGCGCTGGGACGCCGAAGTCGACCGATTTCCAGGAGATCGATACGACCGCGCTCTGACCGGGACGCGGCTGATCGCCTGAGCGTTTCGTTCTGTACGCGCGCTCGGATACCTTGCCCGGCGTGGGACTAACCAGCTGGCGTCCAGGCCGGCGACCTACCGGAGGAACGATGAGCGGCTTCCACGTCTGAGTCCATGTCGCGCCGCGGAGTCCTCAAGGGATCTCGCAGGCGCGCCGACACTCCAACTGATATGGATAGTGCTGTGCCGGCCGGGAAACGCCACCGGTTGACGATGCGCGAGCGTGCTCGGGCTGACTGCTGCACGCGCGGTCGCGGCGCTGGCGCTCGTGCCCGCGTACCTGCTGCTCCGGCCTGAGGCGCACTGGGACGAGCCGCTGCTGCTCGGGGTGCTGTGTGCGCTCGCGGTCATCGCCGATCGCCACGACGTCCCGCTGCCCAGCGGCGTCCACGTTCGACGCGACCGCCGCGCTGGCGCTGATCGCCGTCGCGCTCGTCGGCCCGCTGCCCGCGCTCGCCGTGATCTTCCCGCCGATCGCGGTCAACGCCCTGTGCGGACGACGAGCGGCTGCTCCGCGTGGGTAACCTCGCCAACCTCGCCGCCTACGGCTGGTACACGCTCGTCGGCGGGCTCGTCCTGCAGGCGTTCGCGCCTGACGCCGACGCGCGCCGACGGCGTTCGCCTGCGCTGCTCGCCGTCGGTCGTCTCCAGCTGCTCGTCAACTGGGCGCGTCGCCCCGGCCTCTACGGCACGCTGTGGCTCGGCCACCCGTTGCGCGCGCTCGTGCACGATGCTGCGCGACGCGCTGCCGGCCGGCACGCTCATGGCCGCGCTCGGCGCCGCCACCGTCGTGCTCTCGAGCTCGTTCGGCCTGCTCGCGCTCGCCCTGTTCGCCGTCGTCGCCGTGCTGCCGCAGAGCGCGCTCACCTACGTCGCGCGCACGCGCCCGGTCGCGCGCCTCGACCCGCTCACCGCCGCGCGCCGCTACGGCGCCGCGATGGCCGTCCACCTCGGGCTCGACCGCGCCGACCGGCGCGAGCTCGACGCCGTGATCCGGCTCGCCCACGCGCGCGACGTCGAGCGGCGACCCCGGCGAGCACCTCGGCCACGCGGTCGTGGACTGGAGCGAGGTCTCCTGCGCCGCCGGCCACGTGACCGAGTGGTGGAACGGCGCCGGCGGCCCCGCCGGACGTGCCCGGCACGATCATCCCGCGTCGGCGCGCATCGCCGCCGTCGCGCGCACCTGGGCCGCGCTCACCGCCGACGGGCAGCCCGCGCCTCGGGCCACCTCGACGCGCTCGTCCACCTCGACGCGGCCGCCGGCGTCCGGCTCGACCCGCGCGTCGTGATGCGCCGCCCGCGCCGTCGTCGCGCAGGAGCGCCTGTCGCACCGCCGAGCCCGCGCCCGAGCCGCGCCTGCACCACCTGCACGTCCCGGCGCGCCTGCGCCGCGTGCTCGCCGCCGGCCGCTAGCCACGCGCAACCGGAGCCGGCGCTCCGCTACCGTCGGATCGGGTGCCGGACGAGATCGTCGAGTACATCCCGCCGCCCGAGCCGCTCCCGCGCGAGCTCGAGGGCCGGCGCCTGCGCCGCCGCGCGCTGCAGGTCGCGCGGCTGCTCGTCGTCGTCGGGCTGTCGCCTGGTTCGCGCCCGGGCTCGGCGAGGTGCGCGACCGGCTCTGCGGACGCCGCAGCCGGGCTGGCTCGCGCGTCGCGGTCGTGCTCGAGCTGCTCTCGTGCCTCTCCTACGTGCTCATGTTCAAGCCGATCTTCTGCCCGCGCATGTCGTGGCGGACGAGCTACGAGCTGGGGATGTCGGAGCTGGCGGTCGGCTCGATCGTGCCCGCGAGCGGCGCCGGCGGCCTCGCGCTCGGCGCCTGGGCGCTGCGCAAGGGCGGCATGCCGGCCGGAGACGATCGCGCGCCGCACGGTCGCGTTCTTCGTGATCAAGAGCGGGGTCAACTTCGTCGCGGTCGCCGTGCATCGGGATCGTCGATGTGGCTCGGCGTCGGGCCGCACGCGTCGGCGCTGCTCACGATCGCTGCCCGCCGTGCTCGCGATCATCGCGCTCGTCGCGCGTCGCCACGATCGGCGTGCTGGTCGGCCGCCGGAGCCGCGCGACCGGACCGCGAGCACGGGCTGGCGGCGCTGGCTCGCTCGCGATCGACGGCGCTGGGCGACGGCGTGCGCGAGGCCGGGCGCGATCCTGCGCCGGCGCGACTGGCGCGTGATCGTCGGCTCGATCGGCTACTGGGCGTTCGACAACGCGGTCATCTGGGCGTGCTTCAAGGCGTTCGGCGAGTCGCCCGCCGATCACGCTCGTGCTGATGGGCTACCTGATCGGGCAGCTCGGCGGCCTGCTGCCGATCCCCGGCGGGATCGGCGGGATCGACGGCGGGCTGATCGGCACGCTGATCGTCTACGGCCTGCCGGCGGCCGCGACCGCCGCCGCCGTGCTCGCCTACCGCGTGATCCTGTTCTGGCTGCCGCTGCTGCTCGGCGGCGTCGCGTTCGCGAAGCTGCGCAAGGGCCTCGACGATCCCGTCCCGCCCGGACCTGTGCGACCCGCTCCGGCGCCCGCGCCGTGCCGGCGTGATCGCGCGCCCCGGCGCGCGCGTGCTCTGCGCGGCCGCGGGCGCGCTGCTGCTCCTGCGCTGGCGCGATCCCGTCGACGGCGCCGAGGTGTGGGAGCCGCCCGGCGGCGGTGTCGAGCCGGGCGAGACGCTCGAGCAGGCGGCGCGCCGCGAGCTGCGCGAGGAGGCCGGGCTCGAGGCCGGCGCGCTCGCCGGGCCGGTGATGGTCGCGCGCGACTACCGCTGGGCGGGGCGGCGGATCGTGTGCGAGGACGCGGCGTATCTCGCCGAGTGGCCGGCGCGGCCGGTCGTGGCGCTCGAGCGCACGCCGGACCTGCTCGGCTGCGCCTGGGTGCCCGAGGCGCAGCTCGGCGCGGTCGCCCGGCAGGAGCCGCCGGATCTGCGCGGCGTGCTCAGCTCCCTGCGCTCGGCACGACCCAGCCCGCCATCGCGATGAAGTGCACGAGCGCGGCGGCGATCACGAGCGCGTGGAAGACCTCGTGGAAGCCGAACGTGCGCGGCCACAGGTTCGGCCGGCGGATCGCGTAGACGGCGGCGCCGAGCGAGTACAGCGCGCCGCCGACGGCGAGCAGGACGAACGGCGCCGGCCCGATCTCCCGCCACAGCTCCGGCAGCGCGATCACCGCGACCCAGCCCAGCGCGAGGTAGCAGCCGGCGACCAGGCCAGCGCGGCGCCGTGATCCACGCCAGGCTCAGCGTCACGCCGGCGGCCGCGCCCGCCCAGACGCTCGACGAGGACGACGGTCTGCAGCGTGCCGTCGAGCACGAGCAGCGCCGACCGGCGTGTAGGACGCGGCGATGAACACGAAGATCGTCGAGTGGTCGAGCCGCCGCAGCCACGGCTTCCAGCGCGGGTCGCCCGGCCAGCGGTGATAGAGCGCGCTCGCGGAGAACAGCGCGATCAGCCCGGCGCCGTAGATCAGCGCGGCGACGCGCGCGCCGCGCGGTCGGGCGCGAGCGCGACGAGCACGACCGACGCCGCGCCCGCGACCCACGCGGCGTGCGCGTGCAGCAGGCCGCGCAGGCGCGGGATGACCTCCTCGGCGACGAAGCGCTGAGCCTCCATCCCATCGAGGCTATACGCTCGCCGCGAAAGGGAGGTCCGATTGCTCTGCGTGCTGACTCACCGCCGGCTCAAGCCCGGCTCGTATGACGCGTTCCGTGACGCCTGGCAGCCCGACGACTGGTGGCCGGCGATTCAAGCAGCGGATACCACCTGCGCTCGCTCGACGACCCCGACGAGGTCGTCTCGTTCGCGTTCTACGACACGACCGCTGGAGGAGTTCGAGCGCGATGCGCGACGACCCGCAGCTGGCTCGCGGCGGAGGAGCGGCGGCTGCAGCGGCTCGCGCCGCTGCAGCTCGTCGATGCGGATCGGCGGGGTCTACGAGGTGGCGGAGGAGATCAGCGGTCCGTGACGCGGCTCGTCGAGCCGCTCGCGCCGTCGCGGTCGCCGCGCCGGTGCCGGGATCGATCGCCGACGAGGTCGACGGCGAGCGGCTCGAAGCCGCCGCCGATGTCGTAGCTCATGCGCGCCAGGCCGACGTCGGTCTGCCCGTCGGCGAGGTTGCCGGTCCCGCCGCCGCCGATCGAGCCGCCGTTGATCACGTCGACGTTCGGCTGGCGCGTCGAGCGACGGTCTGGTGGGTGTGGCCGACGACGAAGACGATCGGGGTCGGGCGGCGGCGTCGCGCTTCAGCTCCGCCAGCGTCTGCGCGATCAGCGCCGGGCTCGTGGACCATCACGACGTCGACCTTGCCGATCATCGGGCGCAGCCAGTCGGCGAACGTCCGCCTGCTGCGTCGGGCGTGATCTCGTTGGTGAAGCGGTCGCGGTAGTTCTCCGCCGCCCTGCGCTCGAACGGGTCGCCGTAGCCGACGACGCGCAGCCCGGCGACCTCGTTGATCACCGGGCCGTAGCCGCCGCCGCGCTTGAGCCGGCCGAACTGGGTCAGCACGACCGCGCCGTCGTCGGCCAGCTCCTGGGCGGAGCGGTCGGAGTCGTGGTTGCCGGTGACGAACACGAACGGGTTGCCGATGTGCGCGACGCGCGCGACCAGCGCGGTCTCGAGCGGCGAGCCGCGGTCGGTGAGGTCGCCGGGGAAGAACACCGGCCCGTCGCCCGCCGCGCGCTCGAGGATCGGCAGCGTGATGACGTTGTTGTGCAGGTCGGAGGCGATCGTGATCGCGCGGCCGGCCCTCGACCGGGCGTGCGCCCGGCCGGGCGCGGTGACGAGCCGGGCGAGGCCGACGAGCTGCGCGTCGAGCTCCTGGTCGAGCGCCGCGCCGGAGCGCCGCACGGCGGCGACGGCGTCGAGCGCGCGCGGGATGTCGGCGCCGTAGGCGTAGTACTGCGGCGTCGTCCATCTCGCCGCGCGGCGGGAGCAGGACGACGAGCCCGACGCCGATCGCGAGCGTGGTCGCGACCGCCGTGGCGACCGTGTAGCGCAGCCGCGGGCCGGCGCGGTTGCGGACCGCGAACGCGGTCAGCAGGCCGAGCGCGAGGCCGCAGAACGCCGACGACGCCGATCAGCGTGCGCAGGTAGGCGGCGATCGCGTCGCGCGCCTCGCGCGCGGACGTCGCGCGATGTCGACCGACGCCGCCGTCCGCCACCGCGCTGCAGCGCGTCGCGGTCGACGGTGCGGACGTCGACGCGCAGGCGGGCGGGGAGCCGGATCGACTCGAAGCGCGCGCCCCAGTCGACGAGCGGCACGTAGACGTCGAGCGAGCCGGTGTGGCCGGGGGAGACCGACAGCCGGATCCCGCCGATCGAGAGCTCGCGGTCCTGGCGGAAGGAGACGAGCGCGAGGTAGCCGCCGGCGAGCGTCGCGGCGATCACGGCGAGCACGGTCAGCGCGCGCGCGGCGACGCGCCACGTGCGGCCGTGGCGCGTCGGACGGCGGCAGGCGCTGGTCGGGCAGCGTGCTCGCCATGCCTCCATGATGGCTCAGCCGGCGACGGGCGCTCCCTGCTCGAGCGGCAGGCCGGCCTCGCGCCAGTCGGCCTTGCCCTCGGCGTAGTCGCGCACGTTCGTGTAGCCCAGCTTGCGCAGGACGTGCGTCGCGATCCCGGAGTTGGGGCACGGGAGGTTGGCGCAGTAGACGACGATCAGCGCGTCCTTGTCGGGAAGCAGCGCCGGGCGCGAGGTCGCGCACCTCGGTGTGCGGGATGTTGATCGCGCCGGGGAGGTGGGCCTCCTCGTAGTAGGAGGCGGGGAGGGCCTCGACGACGGTGACGGCGTTGGCGTCGATGAGGTCGTGCGAGCTCGGCGCGGGAGATGGTGGGTTGTTCATGGTCTCGAGCGTGCCGGGCGCGGCGCCCGGCGTCCAAGACCGGTCGGTTGGGGTGCCATAGGCTGCGCCGATGCAGGCGCCGGAGCTCCGCCTCGTGCGCTACTGGGTCGCGGTCGCGGAGGAGGGCAACATCACGCGCGCCGCCGAGCGGCTGCACATCTCCCAGCCGGCGCTGAGCGCGGCGATCAAGCAGCTCGAGGCGCAGCTCGGCGTCGCGCTGCTGGACCGCTCCGACCGGGTGCTGCGGCGTGACGCCGGCGGGCGAGCTGCTGCTGACGAGGGCCGCGGGCTGCTGCGCGGCGGCCGACCGGCGTCGTCGACGCGGTCCGGGCGCGCGACCGCTCCGCCGTCGGGCGGCTGCGGATCGGGCTGACGCCGACCGCGCGGTACGGGCTCGGCCCGGAGCTGCTGGCGGCGTGCGCCGAGCGGGCGCCCGGGCGTGATGCTGTACCCGCCGAGGACACGACCGGCGCGCTGCTGCGCGACGTGCGCAGCGGGCGGCTCGACCTCGCGGTGCTGTTCTGCGCGCCCGGCGGCGCCGACGGCGTGGCGGTCGAGCCGCTGCGGTCCGAGCCGGCGGTCGTGCACCTGCGCGCCGACCATCCGCTGGCCGGCGCGCGCGTCGGTCGCGCTGGAGGAGCTGGCCGGCGAGACGTTCCTCGTCGCCGAGAGCGCGGAGAGCGGCGGGTTCACGGCGCGGGTGCTCGACGCTCTGCCGCGCGCGCGGCTTCGAGCCGGTGACGCGCCCGGATCCCTACCCCGACCTCGGGCTCCAGGCGGTGCGCGAGGGGCTCGGCGTCGTCGTCTACGTGCGCGGCGCGTTCCCGGCCGGAGGTGCCCGGCTCGGCGTTCGTGCCGGTCGAGCCCGCCGGCCGCGTTCCCGTTCGCGCTCGCGTGGCGCGACGCGCCGCGGGCGGGGGCGCTCGACGCCGTGCTCGCCGCCGTCAAGGCGAGCTGAGGAAGTCCCGCAGCGCGCGCTCGGTGGACCAGAACGCGAGCTCGTCCCACGGCAGGTCCGCGGGGTCGAACGCCATGACCTCGGTGGCCTCTTCGGTGGTCCGCGGCTGCTCGGTGGTCGTCGCGCGTACACGATCAGCACGACGCGCTCCTCCGCCCGGCTGTAGACGCCGACGATCGGGCCGAGCTCGATCCCGATCTCGAGCTCCTCCCGGACCTCCCGCGTGGCGGCCTCCTCGACCGACTCGCCGAGGTCGACGAACCCGCCGGGGAACGTCCACAGGTCCTTGCCGGGATCGAACGCGCGCCGGAGCAGGATGATCGCGCCGTCGGGCGTCGTCGGGATGGCGGCGGCGACCGGCTTGGGGTTGTAGTAGGCGCCGTAGCCGCAGTGCGGACACGACAGCGATCGCGGGTACGCGATCTCCGCCGGCTGCGCACAGCGCGGGCAGAACCTGGCCTGGCTCAGCGCGGGGTTGAGATCGAGCATGGCGTCGCGCATGGCCGAACGCTACCCTGAAGCGCCCCGCCCTCTTAGCTCAGCTGGTAGAGCACTTCCATGGTAAGGAAGGGGTCGACGGTTCGAGTCCGTCAGAGGGCTTAGGGTCTTGGCTCCGCGTGACGAGGGGCGCCGCCGCTCGGCGCCCCTCGTCGATGCGTGCTTACGGCGTGACGGGCTCGATGACGACCTGGTCCGTGCCGGTGAGCGGCGGCAGGTTGCCGCTGCCCGCGTCGGTGTAGGACGCCGAGAACACGGCGTTCAGGTCGTCCGTCGCCGGGTCGTGACCGCCCGCGACGCTCGTCGTGATGGAGCCGGAGCACCCGAAGGCCGTGGACAGCGGGTGCCCGTGCGTGTCGTGACCGAGGATGTAGGTCACCGACACCTTGTTGCAGTCGACCGGGTCGTCGTCGGTCACGGCGACCGTGTATTGCACCGTGTCACCGAACTGGAACCCGTTCGCATCGGTCGTGACGGTGAGGTCGACCGTCGGCCGCTGGCCGACGGTGATCTCCACGTAGTCCGAGACGGTGCGACCGGCCTGGTCGGTCACCTGCAGGGTGGCGCGATACACGCCCTCCTCGGTGAACGTGTGGGACGGGTTCGGCTCGCGCGAATCCACGTCGCCGTCCGCGTCGAAGTCCCACGCATACTTGAGCCTGCGGCCCTCCGGGTCGGAGACCGTGCTCGTGAACTGAACCGCCAGCGGCGCGGAGCCCTCGACGTCGTCGGCCGCCACCGTGACGGCGGGCGTGCGGTTGCCCTTCGGGCCGAGATAGTCGATCCGCACCAGTTCAGCGCCCGGCAGGTTCTTCCCGAAGAAGCCGTTGCCGTAGTTGAGGACGTATAGCGACCCGTTCGGCCCGAACTCCATGTCGATCGGGTGGACGAGCTTGAACGAGCGCACGACGTTCTCGATCCGCGTCACGTCGCCGCCCTCGGTGAAGAAGGCCTTGATGTAGTCGCGCGTCCACTCGTAGAAGAGCGGGACGTTGTCGTAGTACGCCGGCCAGGCGGTCGAGTTCTTGCCCTTGGCCACCTTGGCGTCGTACTGGTACGCCGGGCCGGCCATCGGGCCGATGCCACCGGTCTCGAGCTGCGGGAACTCCGCGGAGGCGTCGTACGAGTACCAGACGTCCGGCTGCGTCACCGGCGGCAGGTTGGTCGCGCCCGTGTTGTTCGGCGACTGGTTGACCGGGTTCGCGCAATTGAACGCCGGACCCGACTGCCCCGTGGCGAAATCGTAATCCCGGTAGGGCAGCTCTGCGGTCGCGCAGTACGGCCAGCCGAAGTTGGCCGCCTCGGTCACGACCGACCACTTGCCCTGGCCGGCAGGTCCGCGCAGCGGATCCGGCGCGTTCGCATCCGGTGAGTAGTCGGCGATGTACAGCTCTTGCGTCTCGCGGTTGAACTCGATGCGGAACGGGTTGCGCAGGCCCATCAGGTAGATCTCGGGCCGGGTCAGAGGGTCGTTGTCCGCGAAGAGGTTGCCCTCCGGGATCGAGTAGCCGCCGCCTTCGGTCGGCGTGATGCGCAGGACCTTGCCCCGCAGCGCGTTGGTGTTGGCCGCTGTGCGCTGCGCATCGAACGCCGGGTTGCGGCTCGGACGCTCGTCGATCGGCGTGAAGCCGTCCGACTGGAACGGGTTCGTGTCGTCGCCCGTCGACAGCAGCAGGTTGCCGTTGCCGTCGAAGACGATGTCGCCGCCGACGTGGCAGCAGATGCCGCGGTCGACCGGGACCTGGAGGATCTTCTGCTCCGTGTCCACGTCGATCGCGTCGCCCGCCCACTGAAAGCGGGAGAGCTGGATGTAGCCCTTGAACGGGGCGAAGTCCGCCGCCGTCCCGGTCTCGGGCGCGTCACCCTCGTTGACCGTCGGAGTCGACGGGTCGTCCACCGGCGTGTCCAGCGGCGGCGAGTAGTAGAGGTAGATCCACCGGTTCTGCGCGAAGTTCGGGTCGATCGCGACGCTCTGCAGGCCCTCCTCGTCGTGCGAGTACACGTCGAGCTTGGCCGCCACCGTCTTCAGTCCGGTGTCCGGGTCGTGCAACCAGACCTCACCCGAGCGCTCGGTGTGCAGGACGCGGCCGTCGGGCAGGACGGCCAGGTCGATCGGCTCACCAGGGGTCTGGTCGATCGGGACCTTCTGGAACTGCGAGTCGGGCGGCGGCGACTGGGCCGATGCGGCCGACGGGATGGCGCAAACCGCAAGGGCCCCTGCCAGGGCCGCGAGCCATCGTGCTGTGCGCACGTGTCCTCCTTGTGGGATCTGCAGGAAACGAACGGCGGCGCGGCGGCATTCGGCCGCCGCGCCACCGGCACTGCTCAGAACGTCACGCAGTCGAGGTAGTCGAAGCCCTTCTCGGCCGCCTCGAACGGGTCGAACGTCGGGTCGCCGAAGCGCGGATCGTGCTCGACGACGAAGTACCTCGTGCTGCCACCGGCCGCGGCGAAGATCGCCGGGAAGTCGATGATCCCCTCGCCGACGATCTCGATCGGGCCCGGGAACGGCCCGGCCGCCATGTCCTTGACGTGGAACAGCTGGATCCGGTTGCCGTACCGCTCGATCACCTCGAGCGGATTCTCGATGCCGCCGCCGTTGGTCGCCCAGTACAGGTCGAGCTGGAAGGCGACGTTCCGCCGATCGGTGTTCGCCATCAGGATGTCGTACACCGTCTGGTCGCCGAAGACCGTCTCGAACTCGACGTCGTGGTTGTGCACCATCAGCGTCTGGCCGGCCTTCCGTGCCACTGCGCCGATCTTGTCCAGGTACTCGGCGTACGCGACCCACTCCGCCTCGGTGGTGTAGATCGGCGGGAAGATCGGGGTGGAGCCGGAACCGAAGTACTTGATGCCGAGGGTCCGGTTGTCGGCGATGATCTGGTCGATGTCCGCCGGGTTGGCCGGCGTGCCGACGTCGACATGCCGGGCCGAGGCCTTCAACCCGTACTCGTCGAGCAGCGCGCGGTAGTCCTCAGCGGACAGCCCGCTCAACGTGAACGGCTCCACATTGCGGTAGCCCATCTCGCTGAGGCGCTGGAACACCGTCCGCGTACGCTCGATCGTCGCCGCGTCGGTCTCGAAGCCGATGTACTCCGCGAACGTCCACAGCTGGATCGAAATCTTGTTGGTCGGGACGCCCCTGCCGGCGCATTCCGGCGCTGCCGCGCTCGCCGTGCCGGCGACGCTCGCGCTGATACAGACCGCCATCGCGGCGGCGAGAAACCCGCGGACAACGCGTCCGCGGCCGAGCGGTAGTGACATCGGTTCCCTCCATCCCCCGTTGGTCGCCGGCGCGACGGCGCCGCCATCCACCCCGCGCCGCTCCCGGACTTTCCCCAAGTCCGGGTCGACTTGTGCCGTACCCGCTACAAAAGCTCTCAAACTTCGGCGCTCGGCGCAGCCTCCCGCGAGCGCTTCCAGGAGGGACTTGTCGCGCTAGCTCGCTGGGAGCGGCAGTGTGGCGGCAAGGCGCGTGCCGCCGCCGGGTGGGCTGTCGATGTCGAGCCGGCCGCCGAGCGCGGACACTCGGTCGCGTATCCCCACCAGCCCCTGGCCGTCGGGATCGGCGCCGCCGATCCCGTCGTCGCGAATCTCGACGCGCAGCGTCCCGTCTTCGACGAACGCGCTCACCTCGCGCGCGCTCGGCGTGCGCGTGCTTGACGACGTTGGTGAGCGCCTCGGCCACGATGAAGTACGCACTCGCCTCGAACTCCGGCGGAAACCGCTCGGCTGGTACATCCAGGTCCACCGGCAGGTCGAGGCGTGACACGACCGCGTAGATGCCCGCCCGCAGACCGCCGCGCGTGAGCACCGCGGGAAGGATGCCGTGGGCAAGCTCCCGCAGCTCCGTATTGCCCTGCCTCGCGTGCTCGAGCGCCTCGCCAACGAGCGACGGTGCCTGTTCGTCGCTCGCTTGGAGCGCTTGCTGAGCGAGCGTGAGCGTGACGATCGTGTGCACCAGTCGCTGTTGCGCGCCGTCGTGCAGATCGCGCACCACGCGGCGGCGCTCCTGGTCGGCGGCGGCGACGATCCGGGCCTGGGACGCGGCGAGATCCGACCGCGCTTGGACGTTCGAGATCGCGGCAGCCACGAGCTCGGTGAAGTCCGCGATCCGCGACTCCGCGTCGGCGGGCATCGGCTCCACCCGGGACGTTCCGGCCGCGATCGCCCCCCACAGACGCCCGTCCACGACGATCGGGCTCGCGACGGCGGCCCGCACTCCGCGCTTTCGCAGGTCGCCGGGGATCGAGCCGGCTCGCTCGTAGTCGTCGAACCGCGCAGACCGCCCGGTCCGATACACGACCGTCGTGACGCTCTCGCCTTCCTGCTTGATGCGGGCGCCGACCCGGTACGCGTCGCCCGCATCGCCCCAGCGGCCGACGATCGTGCCCCATCCATCGGGTTCGAAGCGCCGGACCGCTGCGACCTCGAGGCCGAGCAGCAGCGCGACCTCCTCGGCGACCTTCGCGAACACCTCCTCTGCCGGGCGTCCGCGAGCGACCATCGTCGCCACGCGCCGCAGCGCCGCCTGCTCGTCTGCAAGTCGCTTTGCCTTTGCCTCGGCATTGCGGCGCTCGGTCACGTCGCGAGCCACTGCGTACATGAGCCCGTTCTCGACGTCTGGCGTCGTCGTCCAGTCGAGCACCCTGACCGAGCCGTCCTTGCGGACGTAACGGTTCTCGAACGACATCGTCGGCTTTCCCCGAGCGATGGCGTCCGCCTCCGCCGTCGTGCTGTCCCGGTCGGCCGGATGGACGAAGTCCATGTACGGGCGCGCGAGGAGCTCTTCCTCGGTGTAGCCGAGAATCTCCTCGGCGGCCGGGTTCACACGCGTGAACCGTCCGTCGAAGTCGGCAACCACCATCAAGTCCTGCGACAGAGTGAAGACGCGGTCAAGCTCCTCCTGGGCTCTGGCTCGTCGCGCCGCGTTGAGCGCGAGCGCGGCGCCGAGCGCGACGACGAGGAGGCCGCCGACCAGGATGACCCAAGGCAGGACTGCCGCAGCACCCTCGACCGGCTCCCGAGGCACGACGACGGTGAATCGCTGGCCTGCTGCCGTGAACGACGTGGTGGACGTTTCGCCGCGATCACGGGCTTGTGCCGAACCACCGGCGGCCGTGACCTGCACCGCCGGCACGCCCGTCGCTGCCGCACGCAGCCCGACGTCCGATACGAAGACCGCCACGTATCCCGGGCGGAGGACCTTTCCGATGCGATTGGGCGCCGGCGCGACGAGAAAGAGCCCGCGCGTGCCGGTTCTCGGGGGTGCCATCGGGGTCGCGACCACGCCATCAAGGCGGGTCGCACGACTGAGCGCCGCGGCCATCCCAGGTGCGCTGCTCAGATCGATCCCGGGCACGGCCATCGGAGGAAAGCCAGTGGCCAGCGTCGCCGGCAGATAGGAGGAGCGCGATCCGAGGGGCACCACCCCGTAGCGCGCGTCGGGCGTCACGATGGCCTGCCCGATACGCCGCTCGTACGCCGCACGCCGCGAATGGGGAACCTGCTCGACCCATGCGGCGGCCGAGAAGCGCGCCGGGCCCAGCCACCTCAGCGCGTTCTTCGCGAATTGGTCGCTCGTGACGCCGGTACTCCTGGCATCCAGCATGAACCGGCGCAGGCTCTCGGTAAGGGATGCGGCCTGGGCGATGCGGCCGTGGATCTGCACCGCCGCGACCTCAGCGCGACGGTCGGAGTCGCGTCGCAGTTCGCGCTCGGCGAGCACGCGGGCGATGATGGAACCCACGACGGTCAGCGCAAGGAACAGCGCTACTCGTGCGATATATCGCGGCTGCACGGCCAGACCTGAGTGGATGCGGTGGATTCTCCTCCGCCGCAAGGCCCGCGGCAAGGCGTGCCGCTGGGCTTCCGTCCGCCACGGCTCGGCGCACTGCTCGGACGTTCTTGACAAGGTACGTGCGAACGCGTCCTATTGTCCGTGCACGATGTCCCGCGAGGTGAACCTGGGTGTCGCTCGGACCGCGTCGGGCACCTTCGACCGCCGGCGCTTCCTGCAGCGCCTGGGTCGTGGCGCACTCGGCGTCGGCCTGGCCGGCGCGGTGCCGACCGTGCTCGCCGCATGCGGCGGCGAGGCACAACCAGCGCTCGAGACCGGCGCGGACGCGATGGCCGACGTGTGGCTCGGCACGTCGATCCGCAGCCTGTCGAACCCGTATCACGCTCTGTGGAAGCAGGGCGGCGAGGACTTCGCGGCATCGGTCGACGCCGCCGACCGGATCCAGACCTTGCTCAGCGAGGGCGACAGCGCCAAGCAGCTGCGCGACATGCGCGCGCTCATCGCGCGCGCCGGGAACGGCAACGTCATCTTCAACGTCGACCCCAACGAGGCCAGCGACGCGCTGCCGATCGCGCGCCTGTGCGAGCGCTCGCGGTGCTACTTCGTCACGAGCTGGAACAAGGCCGACGACCTGCATCCCTGGGACTTCAAGTACTGGGTCTCGCACATGTCGGCCGACGACGTGGCGATGGGCAAGCAGGTGGGCGAGGCCCTGGTGCAGTCGATGGACGGGCAGGGCAAGATGACCGCCATCCTCGGCCTGCTCGGCAACACGTCCTCGCAGGGCCGTCTGCGCGGACTCAAGCAGGTCCTCGCCGACCATCCGGGGGTCGAGCTCGTCCAGCAGGACAACGCCGACTGGAAACGGACGAAGGCGCAGAGCGTCGCGGAGTCGATGGTCGCCTCGCACCCCGACCTCAAAGGGATCTGGGCGGCGGACGACGGCATGGCCCTCGGCGCCCTCGACGCGGTCAAGGCCAAGGGCCAGGCCCACAAGATCGGGGTGGTCGGCATCGCCGGCGTTGAGGAGGCCGTGCGCGCGGTGCTCGCGGGCGACATGGTGGGCACCGCCGGCATCGACGCCGTCGAGCAGGGCGGCCGCGGCCTGGCGATCGCCTGGCACGCTCGGTCCGGGGAGCTCGACGTGGCCTCGCTGCCGCGCGAGCACCGCGAGTTCTACTTCGGCACCACGCTACTCACGAAGGACAACGCGCAGAAGTTCCTGGACACCGTCCTCGCCGCCAAGGGCGACCGCGACTGGAACGACATCTGGGTGAATGTGACGGGACAGATCCGCTACTGATGGCGCGCCCCCCGGGGAGTTCGTCAATATCCTTCCCGCGCTGTGCCGACCATCACCTGGAACAAGCGCTGGGCGAGGGATCTGAGCCGCTTCCGCGGCGACGCGGGCCACTACGGCGATCACTGGGGCGATCCGTCGCTCGAAGGCCTACCGCTGCTGTGGCGCAAGCTCCGCCACGGCGAGCGTCCCCCGGGCAACCTGGCGAAGGTCGTCAAGCGTTACCTGCGCCCGTACGTCACGGCCGAGGCGAGCGTGCTCGAGATCGGGCCGGGCGGAGGCCGCTGGACCCAGTTCCTCGTCCCCGCCCGCGAGGTCGTCCTAGTCGATCTGAACGCCGAGTTCTTCCCTTACCTGGAGGATCGGTTCCGCGATCAGGCGGCGAAGCTGCGCTTCTACCAGACCTCCGGCTACGAGCTCGCCGGCATCGAGGCGGAGTCCGTCGACTTCGTGTTCTCGTTCGGCACGTTCGTCCACATCCCGCCTGAGGGCATCGACGCGTACCTCGGTGAGATCGGCCGCGTCCTGCGGCCTGGCGGCACCGCCTCGATCCAGTACGCCGACCGCACGAAGGAGTTCTTCCGAAACGCTGAGCACGAGGGCTACCACGGCTTCTCCGATATGACCGGCGACAAGATGGAGGCGCTGCTCCGCGGACGCGGGTTCCAGCTCGTCGAGCACGACCGAGCGGTGTTGAAGCACTCGAACGTCGCGGTCTTCAGGAAGCCCTGAGCGCGTGGCTGACCGTCGCGAGCGCGACCGGCGATGGCTGCCTCGCGAACTGCTCGCACCGGGAAAGACAAGAGCGTAGAGTCGCCCCAACTCGACAAGGAGGGTTCGATGGCGCTCGCACGTGTCGTGTCGTTTGACGGCGTGAGCAAGGACAGGATCGAAGAGCTCAAGCGCGAGATGAGCGACGGCGAGCAACCGGAGGGACTCCCCGCCACCGAGGTCGTCCTGCTCCACGACGCCGACGCCGAGAAATCGCTCGTGATCCTGTTCTTCGAGACCGAGGAGGATTACAAGCGCGGCGACGAGACGCTGAACGCGATGCCGACCGGTGACACCCCGGGCCAGCGCGCGTCGGTGACGAAGTACGACGTCGCCCACCGGATGAGCGTCTAGCGACAACGACGAGTCACGGCCGGCCGCGCCCCTGCGGTACCGTCGGCACCGTGGCCGGATGCTGTGACGCCCGCGGCTGCGATGAGCTCTTCAGCGCTCGCTTCGCACGCCGTATGGCCAAGCGCTACCGCAATCGAGGACTCGACAAGACCGCGCGGCGGATGGTCGAGTTCCTGCAGGCTCGGGGACTCGACGGGGCAACCGTCCTCGAGGTCGGCGGCGGTGTCGGGGAGATCCAGCTCGAGCTGCTCAAGCGCGGCGCCGAGCGGACCGTCAACCTCGAGCTCTCGCCGGCGTACGAACAAGAAGCCGCCAGGCTGGCGGACGACGCGGGAGTCCAAGACCGCGTCGAGCGGCGCATCCACGACATCGCCGTCGACCCCGCCGCGGTCGAGCAGGTCGACATCGTCGTGCTGCACCGCGTCGTCTGCTGCTACCCGGACTACGAGCGGCTGCTCGGCGCCGCCGCCGACCACGCCCGCCGGCTGCTGGTGTTCAGCCACCCACCACGGAACGTGATCTCGCGAGCGATCCTCGCCGCGCAGAACGTCGGGTTCCGCGTCACGCGACGCGAGTTCCGCACCTTCGCCCACCCGCCGCCGGCGATGCTCGCCGTGCTGGAACGCCACGGCCTGCAGCCCACGTTCACCCATGGCGGGATCCCCTGGCAAGTAGCCGGACTGGAACGCCGGTAGCGGCCCACTGGTTGCTCGCGGTAAGACGACCGCGTGTCGCACCACCAATGCGCACGACCGTTCCCGTCCCGACGAATGGAGCGCTGAGCGCACGATGGGCCTCTCATGGCAGCAAGGGCCGCTGGGCCGCAACCCCAACGGGCAGTTCCTGGTTCCGGCGATGCCGGAGCGGGTGCTGTACGCCGAGCCGCTGCGGCGCCGGCTGCGCGCGGAGCTCGGCGCTCGCGCCGTCGTGCAGAGCGACGACGCCGTCCTGCTGTTCGAGCCGGGCCGCTACCCGGTCGCGTACTTCCCGCTCTCCGACTTCGCCGACGGCGCGCTCAGGCCGACCGAACACCGCAGCGGGCACCGGGACCTCGGCGAAACCGCGTGGTTCGAGGTCATCGGTGGCACGCGCCAGGCCGCACGCGGCGCCTGGCAGCACATCGCGCTGCCCGACCACGCGGCCATCCTGGAGGGCAAGGTGGCGCTGGCGTGGCGGGCGATGGACGGCTTCTATGAAGAGGATGACCGGATCCTCGGCCATGCCGCCGACCCCTACCACCGGATCGACATCCGCCGCACGTCCCGCCATCTCGTCGTGCGCGCCGGTGACCGTGTCATTGCCGACACGACCGGTCCCCTCGTGCTGTACGAGTCGGGCTTCGCCCCCCGCTGGTACGTGCCCCGGGCCGACGTCGTCTTCGAGGCACTGACCCCGGTCGACCTGCAGACGTTCTGCCCCTACAAGGGGATCGCCTCCTACTACGACATCGATGGCAGCCGGCACGCCGCGTGGTCGTATCGCGCGCCGTTCGACGAGATGGCGGCGATCGGCGACCTGGTCTCCTTCGAACCCGACAAGGTGGCCGTCACCTTGGACGACGAGCGGCTCAGGCTCGAGCCCGGACAGAACGTGACGTCGCACGGCATGGACCGCAACCTGAGCATCGATGAGGCCGGCGCCCTGAGCGTGGTCGCGGGCGCTTGATGTCGGCCTGCCCACTCATTGACCGACGGCGCCACCGGACCGGGCGGCGGCGGTCCTCGAGAGAAGCGATCATGGTGCGCGAGCACACAACACTCAACAGCCTCGTCCGCCGGCTTCGACTCTCGCCGGAGAGTCTCGCGGCGGCCGCCGCGCTGCACGATCCCGGCCCGCTGCTGCAGCTGCGGGCCGAGCGGTTGCGCCGCCCAGCCACAAGCGAAAGGCGCCCGAATGTCTGAGCGACCGATCATCGTGTTCGATGTCAACGAGACCCTGCTCGACCTGGACACGATCCGCCCCACCTTCGTCAGGATCTTCGATGACCCCGCCGCGCTGCGGCTGTGGTTTGCCGGGCTGATCACCTACTCCGAGGCGCTCACGCTCGCCGGGGTCTATGTGCCGTTCACCGACATCGGCGGTGCGGTGTTGCGGATGCTCGCCGCCACCCGTGGCATCGTGATCAGCGACGCCGACGGCGCCGAGCTCACCGACCGGTTCGCCTCGATGCCGGCCCATCCCGAGGTCCCCGCGGCCCTGCGGCGCCTTCGCGACCACGGCTTCCGGCTCTTCACGCTCACCGACAACACGCTCGAGATCTCAGGCCGGCAGCTGGAGAACGCGGGCGTCATCGACCTCTTCGAGCGCCGTTTCAGCGTCGATGAGACCGTACGGCGCCACAAGCCGGCGCCAGAGGCCTACCACTCGGTGGCCGGCGAGCTGGGGATCGATCCGGGCCACATCTGCCTGATCGCCTGCCACGCCTGGGACACGCTGGGTGCCGTCGCGGCCGGCTGGCAGGCCGGGCTCATCCTCCGAGAGGGCAACGCCCCACTGGACGTCGGCCCGCAGCCGAACTACATCGGGGACGACCTCGACGCGATCGCCGACCAACTCATCGAGCGGTACCCCGATTCGGCGAACGTCGCCGCTTCCGCAAGCCATTGATCCTGGGATCTCCGTTCCGCCGTCTCTAATGGCACACCAACAGGAGGACAAGATGCCCGTCACCCGTATCTCGATCCGCGAAGGCAAGACGCCGGAGTACAAGCAGGCACTGATGGACGAGATCTACGCAGCGATGCGCGAGACCGTCGCCATCAAGGACGGTGACCGCTTCATGGCGATCGCAGAGCACGGCGAGCACGAGTTCGCCTACGGACCGTTTCTAGGGATCGAACGTGGCGACGATCTCGTTCAGATCCAGGTGTTCTGGGCCCCGGGCAAGACGGTCGATGCCAAGCTCGCGATGTACAAGAAGATCGTCGAGCGGCTCGGAAACAACCCAGGGGTCCGACCCGAGGATGTGCTGATCTCGGTCGTGGAGACAGCCGCCGAGAACTGGTCATTCGGCAATGGCGAGACGCAGTTCTACAAGCCGCGTGAGCGTCAGGGCGCACCAGCCTGACGCGCCGTCGGCGAAACCCGAGTGGACATCTCAGCGATGCGGCACCCGCTCGAGTTACCGGGTGCGATCCGCGTCGATCTCGGCGGCCTCGTGCCGACCGACGGGTCCGTGGTAGGCGTCGCTGAGGTCCCACCCACACGCGCGACAATCCCTTGCGTCGGGGGGAGTTGGGACGCCGCATCGCGGACACGGCGTCTCCCGCGGTTGCTCGCGGCGGCGTAGGCGCTGAAGGATGCGACTCATGCGGGTCACCTCAGTGGCTCGTGATCGATTGCGGACAGGGCTGTGCACGCAAGGTCGTGAACCGTCGCTCCCGTGCAATCCCAGTAGGAAGGGCCGTCCGGGTCGCAGATCAGGTAGCTGGCGAGTGCGACCGCGCGCGGAGATGGGTGTTCGCAGTCGATGAGCCGACGCGACAGCGACAGGAGCGAATCCTGTGCGTCCCAGATCGCTTGGCGGTTCAGTGGGGGACCCGTCGACGACCACGAGGGTGAGGGTGAGCTCGCATGCGCGACGAGGCGTCGCAGTCCGGCCGCCAGCGCGCGGCAGTGGCGTCGGCTGGTGAGCTGGCGGGCGCGCGCCGCGCGAAGGCGGTCAGTGGTGGGGTTGCACCCCACTGCAAGCTGACGGTCGAGCTCGGCACGACGGAGCCAAGCCTGAACGGCCGACCACCGTGTGCCCGTCACGGGAGGCGGCCGAACTCCGACGATGAGTCCGCGTTGGTGAGCCAGCATGGCGATCTCGGAGGCGACGCTAGACCTCGCGGCAACAGGCGCAATGGGTACTGATCCCCATTGATCCGACGGCAACCGGTGCCGGCCTTGCCGGGTGTGCCACGATCGACCGGTGGGCGTCGCGGACGTCGACAGCACGGTCGGAGATCACGCGCTCCGCGATCGGCGAGCGCGGAGTTCCCGGACGAGCTTGTTCTGGAGGTTGTTCTGTGCGTATGCGGCCGTCCTCGGGATTGCCGTGGCGGTCCTCGTGCTGGCTCCTGTCCGGGTGTCGGCGCGGACCGCGCCGACCGAGGTTGCGGTGCTGTTCGCGGGCTTCGCGATCGCGCTGCTCGCCGGATTCGTGTTGCTGCGGCACGCGCTGGCGCCTTTGGAGAAGCTCACCGGGCTGATGCGCCGCATCGATCCGCTCGCGCCCGGTCAGCGCATCGAGGGAGAGGCCCGCGACGAAGAGGTCTTCGCGCTCACCCAGGCGTTCAACGAGATGCTGGATCGCCTCGAGAGCGAGCGCAGGGAAAGCGCGTTGCGGGCGCTGGCAGCTCAGGAGGCCGAACGCCGGCGGATCGCGCGCGAGCTGCACGACGAGATCGGCCAGACGCTCACGGGCCTGGTGTTGCGGAGCGAGACGATCGCTCGCCGAGGACCCGACGAGCTTCGCGGCGACCTGGAGGGGTTGCGCGAGGCCGCCCGCCGGGGCGCAGACGACGTGCGCGGGATCGCCCGGCGGCTCCGGCCCGAGGCACTCGACGAACTCGGACTGCAGAGTGCGCTTGTCGCGTTGAGCGGATCACTCGGCCAGCAGACCGGAGTGACGATCGAACACTCACTCGAACGAGATCTCGGCCTCACGGCTGAGGAGGAGCTCGTGATCTACCGGGTCGCGCAGGAGAGCCTGACCAACGTCGTACGACACGCGCGCGCGAGCCACGCGACGCTGACCCTGGTCTCCCGGGAGCGAGATGTGCTCCTCGAGATCCGCGACGACGGCATCGGACTGCCCCCGACCGCCGAGGAGGACGCGACCGGCATTCGCGGCATGCGCGAGCGGGCATTGTTGATCGGCGCCACGCTCGTCATCCGCGCGACCGATCCGCGCGGAACGCGGGTGCGCTTGTGGGTACCGAGGCGCTCGCCGCGATGAGCACCCCGCTCGTTGCCAACGTCCTCGTGGCCGACGACCATCCGATCGTTCGGCACGGCTTGCGCGAGCTGCTCGATGCAGAACCGGACTTCGACGTCATCGCCGACGCCGCCGACGGCGCCACGGCGGTGCAATGCGCGCTCGACGGCGACGTCGACCTCGCGATCCTGGACGTCGCGATGCCGCGCATGACGGGACTACAGGCCGCGCGGGAGCTGACCGCGCGGCGGCCCGAGCTCCGGCTGCTCGTCCTCTCGATGCACGAGAACGAGCAATTCATCTTCGAAGCACTCCGCGCGGGGGCATCGGGCTACGTCCTGAAGACGACTGCCGACCGGGACCTCGTCGAAGCGTGCCGAGCGGCCATGCGTGGGGAGGCGTTCCTGTACCCCCGCGCGGTGACGACACTCGTACGCGACTACCTCAATCGGACGACGCGCGATCAGACCGATGCGAACCACGAGCTGCTGACCGCCCGCGAGCTCGAGGTCGTCAAGCTCGTCGCCGAGGGCCACACGAGCGACGAGATCGCCGAGCTGCTCGTGATCAGCCGCAAGACGGTCGACCGCCACCGCGCGAACATCCTGGAGAAGCTCGAGATGCGTGACCGCGTCGACGTCACGCGCTACGCGATCCGACGCGGCCTCGTCGCACCCTGAGCGCAGTAGGCAGCTCGGCTAGTCGTCGTCGTGCCCCCGCCCGCGGTGGCGACCCTTGTCGTGGTGGTCGCGCTCGTGGTGCCCGTCGGCGGCGTCGAACCAGTTCAGCGTCCGCCGCCAGGCCTCGGCCGCGGCATGCGGGTTGAATCGCTGGCCGGTGTCGTTGAAGAACGCGTGGTCGGCGTCGGTGAACGTGAGCAGCTCGTGCTTGAGCCGCGCAGCCTCGAGCGCGGCCTTCGCCGTCGGCAGCGTCGCGGTGACGCGCGTGTCGAGCCCGCCGTAGACGCCGAGCACGGCCGCGCGCGAGCCGCGCAGGTCGCCGCCCGTCGGGAATGGGCCGTAGAACGGCGCGGCCGCGGACAGCCGCTTCTCGCCGGACGCGAGCAGGCGCCAGATCATCCCGCCGCCGAAGCAGAAGCCGATGGCTCCGAGCGTGCGGCTCTGGACGCGGCGGTCGAGCTCGCTCACGCCCGCCTGCATGTCGGCGTCGAAGCGGGCCGGGTCGATGCCGGCGAGCGCCGCGGCGACCTCGGCCTCGCCCGGGAACGAGCCCGTGCCGCCCTCCTCGGACAGCAGGTCGAGCGCCAGGGCCGAGTAGCCGCTTGCCGCGAACCGGCCCGCGACCGTCCGGATGTGGTCGGTCAGACCGCGGTTCTCATGGATCACCAGGACGCCGCCGCGCGGCTTCTCGGCCGTCGCCCATGCCGCCATCAGCGTGCCGCGTGGGCCGGCGAACGTGATCGGGGCGGTCGGCACCGCCGCCCAGTCCGTCTCGGTGCCGCGCCGGCCTCGTTTGCGTGCGACGGCGGGCGCCGGCGCGCTCGCGAACGTCGCCAGGAACCCCGCGGCCGCAGCGCCGCCGACCCCGAGCAACCCAAGGCGCCTCATCGCCTCGCGTCGCGTGATGATGCCGTCGGCCAGGTCCTCGGCGACCTCTTCGGCCAGATACTTCTGGATCTCGGTCATCCCGCACCCCCGCGTGATTCGACTGGACGATATGAAACTACTACGCGCCGTCGTGGATGAGGTTCAAGCCGAGCTCCGCCGAGGTGCCCGACTCGTTCTCGGGCCGAGCAGCACGCCGGGCGGTCAGGCGGCAGCCGGCAGCGCTGCGCACGGGTCGCCGAGGTCGGCGAGGCCGTCGGCGAGCTCCGCCGCCGTGGGGCGATCGCCGGGCGCGGTGGCCAGAGCCTCGGCGAGCAGGGCGCCGACGCGTCCGGGCGGCGCTTCGAGCTGCCGTGGCGACGGTTCCGCGAGCGGCCGGCCGGCGAGCGCCTCGCCGAGCGACAGCGCGAGCGCATAGACGTCGGCCGGCGGCCCGATGCTCAACGCCTCTCCGCCCGCGAGGCCGGCGGCGCGCTGCTCCGGCGGCATGTAATGCCAGGTGCCCGTCGGGCGCGTCATGCGTGCCGCGTCGGCCGCGGGCCGGGCGAGCTCGAAGTCGAGCAGCCTCGGCGAGGCGTTCAGCACGATGTTGGACGGCTTGACGTCGAGGTGCACCCAGCCGGCACGGCTGATGTGGTCGAGTGCGCGCGCCAGCGATTGGCCAAGGCCCGCGACGAGCGCGGGTCGCAGCGTCCCGCGCGCGACGAGCACCGTCTGCAGTGTCGGCCCGGGGACATAGTCGAGCAGCAGGTGCGGGTGCGGTCCCGAGAGCACCGTGTCGAGGTGGCGCGGCACCGCCGGGTGGACGAACTGCTCGAGGGCGAGCCCTTCGTCCTGCAGCGCTCTCAGCCAGTGGAGGTCGCCGGCCAGGTGCGGCCTCGGCAGCTTGGCGACGGCTCGCCGGAGCGGGCCGCCTCCCTGGACCAGGAACACCTCATGAGCGGCCCCGCCCCCAAGGCGGCGGACCACCCCCCGGCCCGGAGCGAGCGTGTCGCCCGCGCGCAGCGGCCAGCAGGACGGTCCCGGCGCGGTCGCCATCGTGTTCATGAGGCGGCCAGTGGCTCCTCGAGGCGTGAGGACATGCGCTGCTCCGGTGGCGAGGCCGGTCGATGCTCCGGCGCGTTGGGGCCAACGTGCCGCACTCTCCCCGCCGAGTGCCGCCCGCACCATGCCCACGCACCGGAGTTCACGCTCCGGCCAGCCCTACGCGCCATCTCCGGAAAGCCCTACGACCGGACCCTGCGACGGGGCCCGGCACGACGCGATCTAACGGAGCTCCGCGGCAGCCACCACGAACGCCTGCCAGCGCTCGTGCTCGACCGCGCGCCACGCGCCGTCGCGCCGCGGCTCGACCCGGCGGTCCACGGGGAGCAGCTCGGCCGCCTCGACGAGCGATCCGAGCACCCCGGCGCCCACCGCCGCGAGCGCGGCTGCGCCGGCGACGGTCGCGTCGGCGCCGCCGGCCTCGACCGGAGCGCCGATCGCGTCCGCCTGCAGCTCGAGCATCAGCGGCTCGTTGGTCAGGCCGCCGTCCACGCGCAGGCTGCCGACCTCGACCGTCTCGCGGATCGCCGCGACCACGTCCGCCACGCGCCACGCGATGCCCTCCAGCGCCGCCCGCGCGACGTTCGCGCCCGTCGTCCCGCCGTGGAGCCCGCTGAGCACGGCACGCGCGTCGGGGCGCCACCACGGAGCGCCGATGCCTGCCAGGGCCGGGAGCACGCGCGCGCCGGCGGACCCGTCGGCGTCGCGCGCCAGCGCTCCGAGCGCGACGGGGTCGGCCGCCACGCCCAGCTCGCGGCAGAGCCACTCGAGCATCGCCCCGGCGGCGAAGACGCCGCCGTCGATCGCGTACTCCGTCCGCCCGCCGAACCGCCACGCGACGGTCGGGAGCAGGCCGCCGGCCGGCGTGGGGACCGTGTCGCCCGCGTGGGCCAGGATGAACACGCCGGTGCCGTAGGTCGCCTTCACCCGCCCCGGCACGACGCATCCCGCGCCGGCGAGCGCGGCCTGCTGGTCGACGACCTGGCCCCGGAGCGGAAGCTCGACCGGCCAGGAATCGTGCCGCAGGGTCCCGAGCTCGCCGACCGAGTCGCGGATGGCGGGCAGCACGTCGGCCGGCACGCCGAATCGCTCGCACAGCCACGGGTCGAAGCCGGGCGTGCCGAGCGCGTGGAGCTGCGTGCGCGACGCGGTCGAGGCATCGGTCGCGAACCCCGCGCCGAGCCGGTCGCACAGGAACGAGTCGACGGTGCCCATCCGCAGGGTGCCGGCGTCGCGCGCCCTCGACACGCTCTCGTCGTGCCGGAGCAGCCATGCGAGCTTGCCCGCCGAGAAGTACGGGTCGAGCGGAAGGCCGCTGCGACGGCGGATCTCCTCCTCGCTCCCGGCCAGCTCCTCGAGGATCTCCTGTGAGCGCTTGTCCTGCCAGACGACGATCGGCGTGAGCGGGACGCCGCTCTCGGCGTCCCACGCGAGGACCGACTCGCCCTGGTGGTCGAGCCCGCAGGCGACCACCTCGCCGGGCGGGTCGTCGAGCAGCTCGGCCACGGCGTCGACCACCGCGCGGAGCACCTCCTCGCCGTCCTGCTCGACCCAGCCCGGCCGCGGATGGCGGTTCACCTTGTCGCGCCGGGCCTCGCGGACGGGCCTCAGGCGCTCGTCGAACAGCGCGGCCTTCACGCCCGTGGTGCCCTCGTCGATGCCGAGCACGAGCCGGGAGCTCACGTCACGACCCCCCTGTGGAGCGCCGTCCGCCGCCACCAGGGCCGGTCGGCGTCCGGCGCTCGGCGCGGCGACAGGCGGCGCTCCGGGCCGAGCGCGATCCCCAGCTCGGACACCAGCGCCGCGACGTACTCGCCGATGCCGAGCGAGGCCGACAGGCCGGTCGAGCGGATCGCGGCGACGTTGACGAGGCCGGGGCAGGCGGTCGACGGCGCGATCACGTAGTTGGCCCCGCGCCGCCCGGCCGGACGCAGGCCGGCGTAGCTGGCGACGGGCTCGGCTCCCTCCAGCTCGGGCATCATCGCCCGCGCCTTGTCCAGCACCTCGTCGCGCGCCGCGGGCCGCACCGACCAGTCGGACTTGTCCTCCTGATCGTGCGCGGTGGGTCCGGCGACGACGCTGCCGTCGACCGTGGGGAACACCAGCACCCCCTTCGTCCGCTCGGTCGGGACCGGCAGGAGGATCCGTTCCAGCGGGCGTCCTCCCGGCGGGTCGAAGACGAAGAACTCGCCCTTGCGCGGGTACACCTCGAAGCTGTCGTCGCCGGCCATCCGGGCGACCTCGTCGGCGAACAGGCCCGCGCAGTTGACGACCACGCGGCAACCGACGGCGCCGCCGCCTTCGAGCGCCAGCACCAGCCGGCCGCCCTCGCGCTCGATCGCCGCCACGCGCGCCCGCGTGCGGATCTCGGCGCCGCCCGACGCCGCGGTCCCCGCGAGGGCGAGCGTGTAGGCCACTGGGTCCGTCACCGCCTCGCCGGGGACCTCGAGCGCGCCGTCCTCGCCCAGTGAGACCTCGACGCCGTTCGCCCGCCCCAGCGCGGCGAGCGCCGCTACCGTGCCCGCCTCGCCCTCGCCGCGCGGCCGGAGCGTCGCGCCGCAGCGGATCACCGCGATGCCGGCCTCGTCGAGCCAGCGGTCGCGCAGTGCGCTCGAGCGGATGATGAGCTCCGTCTCGAGCTCGCCGGGCGCCGAGTCGAACGCCGTGTGCAGGATGCCCGAGTTCGTGCCGCTCGCGCCCAGTGCGAGCTCGTCCTCCGCCTCGAGCACCACGGCCGCGACCCCGCGGCGGGCGAGCGCGTGTGCCACGGCGGCGCCGACCACGCCGCCGCCGACGATGGCGACGGGCGCGTCGACGTGGGTCGCCATGCGCTACTTCTACACCACCCGGGCCTCGCCGATCCCCGGATGTCGCGGTCACTCCGGCGTCCCCGCCTGCGGCACGGGGGTGGGCGACGGGCTCTCCAGCCGCTCGCGCAGACGCTGCACGGCTCCGCGTGGCGAGGCCGTCCCGAGCTCGCGGCCGAGGATCGCGATCGAGATCGCAAGCCCGGTGATGAGCGTTGTCGCCCCCACGCCGAACGCGAACGCGGTGATGGTCGCGATGTCGGCCGCTTCTCCGGTCACCGCGACGAAGCCGTAGGTGAGCATCGCGAGGCGCAGCCCCGCGCTCACGGGCGCGATCGGGATGATGCGGCCGCCACCCTGGGCGGCCATGACCAGCACGACCGTGGCCACGGTGACCGGCAGCGCGAACGCGGCCATGAAGCAGGCGAGCGAGCAGAGACGGATCACGCGGGCAAGCGCCTGCCACGTGACGACGCCGACCAGGAAGTCGCGCGGGCGCCCGAGAATGGCGAGGCCCTGGCGCATGCGAATGAGGACGTCGCGCGCGCGCCGCCGCAGCGCGCGGAACAGCAGGACGAGCGCCACGCCCACCGCGGCGGCGCCTGCCGTCGAGATGAGCGGATGCTGGATGAACAGCGAGACATCGACCGATGGCAGCTCGCTCGGAGTCACGGGCACGGGCAGGAAGCCGCGGCTCAGCGCCCAGATCACGAGGCCGATCCCGACGACGATCTCGAACAGCGTCTCGGGGACGAACGTGGCGATCAGGGTGGACCAGCGCGTATCGGGCGCGCGGCGGCGGATCAGGTAGAGCTTGGCGAGGTCGCCGCTGCGAGCCGGCAGGACACCGTTGAGCCCGGCGCCGGCCAGGTACGCGAGCGTGACGTCACGCGCACGCAGCGCAGTCGCCTCCGGGTATGCGGCGCGGATGATGTTGAACCAGCCGCGCGCGCGGACCACCTGATGCAGCACGTGGAGCAGGATCCCGGCGACGATCCAGCCCGGAGCCACCGTGACGACCTGCTCCATGACCAGCCCGAGCGCGTGCTCCGCGCTCCGAAATGCCGACTCCAGACGCCCGAGCACGTAACTGAGGGTACGAGGACTTCCCCGCGCGCAGGGAGGCGGGCAGTTCCCGCTAGCACCATCTCAAGGTCGGGTCCGGCATGACCAAGGAGTTCCCTCCCTCCAACAGATAGGAACCGTTGGCGAAGAGCGTCTCCGGAACCCAGCCCGGCCGATGGCGCGCACGGTACGGAGGCCCGGCCTCGATGTCGCTCACCGTCTTCGCCCAGAAGGTGGACGTCCTCCATTCGTTCCACGCCCGGCCACCCCTGACCTGACACCGGAACCAGTTGGCGGAGCCGCGATGGGTGAGCCAGCCCACGATGTCGGTGCCGATGCGGTTCTCGCCTTGATTCGGCGTCGCGTAGACCGGCACCCACCAGTGATCCCAGCCCGAGAGCGCGCAGTACTGCACCCAGCCGATCCGGGACCCCTTGTACGTCATGGTTCCGCAGTGCGACGGATCCTGCGCCTCGGCGGCGGCGGGAGACGCGCACGCGACCGCCGCGGTCAGGACGAACAGCAACCCGCCCTTCCGTGCGGTCCTGACCCTGCGCCACGTGCTCGCGCAGACCTTTGGCACAGCCGTCATCTCGGACCTTTCGTCGTGACCCGCATTTCGGGCGAGGCTAGGACCGATGCCTCACGCGCACAATGCGACCTCCGCACGACCGTGATCGCCGAGCCCGATGGTGCTGACGCGGACCCGTCAGCACCATCTCAGCGTCGAGTCCGCACCGACCAAGGTGCTCCCGTCGCTCAGCCCGTAGGTGCCGTTGGCGAAGAAACTCTGCGGAACCCAGCCCTGCCGATGGCGCGCGCGATACGGAGGCCCGGCATCGATGTCGCTCATCGTCTCGGCCCAGTGGACCGACGTCCTCCATTCGTTCCACGCCGGGCGACCCGTGATCTGACACCAGAACCAATTGGAGTGACCGCGATGGGTGAGCCAGCCCACGATTTCGGTGCCGATCGGGTTCCAACCCGGCGCCTTGTAGACCGGAACCCACGCGTCGTGGTCCCCAGCGAGCTCGCAGTACTGCACCCAGCCGATCGGATACCCCTTGTCCACCATGGTTCGGCAAGGCGACGGATCCTGCGCCTCGGCGGCGCCGGGCCAAGCGCACGCGACCGCCGCGGACAGGACGACCAGCAACCCGCGCGTCCGTACGGTCCTGACCATCCGCCTCGCGCCCGCGCGGACCTCCGGCACAGCCGTCATCTCGGACCTTTCGTCGTGACCCGCATCTCGGGCGACGCTAGGCCGCCGGGCTCGTGTCGAGCGCGAGCTCGACCGCGCGCTCGGCGTGGAGCCGCGTCGTGTCGAAGAGCGGGACCGTCGCATCGCGCGGGTCCGACGAGGAGGTCGATCTCCGTGCATCCGAGGAGGATCGCGCCGGCGCCCCGGCCGGCGAGATCGCTCATGATGCGGCGGTACTCGCGGCGCGAGCGATCGTCGACGACACCGACGCACAGCTCGTCGTAGATCACGTCGTGGACCACCTTGCGGTCGTCGGGCGGCGGCACGAGCACCTCGAGACCGTGCAAGTCGCGCAGCCGTCCGACGTAGAAGTCCTGCTCCATCGTGTACGCGGTCGCCAGCAGGCCGACCGTGCCGATGCCGGCCTCGTGGACCGCCGCGGCCGTGGTGTCCGCGATATGGACGAACGGCACGTCGATCGCCCCGGTGATGGCGGCAGCGACCTTGTGCATGGTGTTGGTGCACAGCACGACGAGCTCCGCGCCGCCGCTCACGACCGCGCGCGCCTCTCCGGCCAGCAGCTCGCCGGCCTCTTCCCAGCGGCCGGTTCGCTGCAGCTCCTCCACGCCGGCGAAGTCGACTGACCGGAGCAGGCAGTCGGCGGAGTGCAATCCGCCGAGACGCTCACGCACCGCTTCGTTGAGGAATCGGTAGTAGACGGCCGTCGACTCCCAGCTCATCCCTCCGAGGAGCCCGATCGTCTTCATGATCCCGATCACACCGGATCGCTACCTGGCACGCAAGCCGTTCGAGCATCTTGAAATCGCTGGCCCCGTCCACGCAGGGCTGCTGTTGTTCCCGGCGACGACGCGAAGAACAGGAGGCTCGATGGCGGGATACGTACAGGTCGGCGAGGTCAATACGTGGTACGACGAGCACGGCGCGGGTGACCCGCTCGTGCTGCTGCACCCGGGAGGCGCCGACGCGCGAGCGTTCGGGCCCAACGTCGCGCCGCTCGCGGAGCGGTTCAACGTCTTCACCCCGGAGCGCCGCGCGCACGGGCGCACGCCAGACGTCGAAGGCCCGATCACGTACGAGCTCATGGCCCAGGACACCATCGCCTTCATCGAGGCGACGATCGGGGGGCCGGCGCACCTGGTCGGCTGCAGCGACGGCGCGATCGTGGCGCTGCTCGTCGCGTTGCGCCGCCCGGATCTCGCCCGCCGCGTCGTGCTCGTCGCCGGCGTCTTCCACCGCGACGGCTGGGTCCCCGGGGCGGTCGACCAGGACGACGCCACGGACGCGTTCTTCGCGACCATGTACGGCGAGCTGTCGCCGGACGGTGAGGAGCACTATCCGATCGTGAGCGCCAAGCTGGCCCGGATGCACGCGGAGGAGCCCACGCTCACCGCGTCCGATCTGCGGCACGTCACGAGCCGGACGCTGGTGATGGTCGCCGACGACGACGAGGTGAGGCTCGAGCACGCCGTCGAGTTGTACCGCGGGCTTCCGGACGGCGAGCTGGCGGTCGTGCCGGGAACGTCGCATGGTCTGCTCGTCGAGAAGCCCGCGCTGTGCAACACGATCATCCGCGACTTCCTCGCGACCGCGCCGGTGCGCACCATCGCGCCGATCCGCCGTGCGAGCGCCCCGGCCGACTCGTTCAGCCGACCGTGACGCAGCGCCCGGTGACCGATCCGATCCAGGTGGCCGCCGGGTCGTCGTGATCGGAAACGGCGGAAGCGGGAAATCGACGTTCGCCACCCAGCTCGGCGCGCGCCTCGGCGTCACGGTGGTCCACCTCGATCGCCTCTACTGGCAACCGGGCTGGGTGCCCACACCGGGCGACGAATGGCGCAGCCTCCAACAGGAGCTCGTGCGCTCGGAGCGCTGGGTGATCGACGGCAACTACGGCGCGACGCTCGATGTCCGGCTGGCGGCCGCCGACACCGTCTACTTCTTCGACACGCCGGCGTGGGCGAGTCTGTTCGGTGTGCTGAAGCGCTGGACGCACCATCACGGGGAGTGCATCCAGGCGGAGGGCTGCCCGGAGCGCGTGTCGTGGAGCTTTCTGCGCTGGGTGTGGCGCTATCGCCGCCACAGCAGGCCCAAGGTGCTCGCCGCGATTCGCACCCACGCCTCTGGCGCCGAGCTGGTCGTCATCCGGTCGCGACGCGATGCGAGGCGCGCGCTCTCCGCACGAGCATCACCTTGACGACGCGCGTGGTCGCTGCGGCCTGGCCGTCAGCGGTCACGGTGAGCGTCACCCTTGCGTGCAGTCGACGGTGCCGCCGGAGTGCTCGGCGAACGGGCTTCGGGAGTCGGACCCGCCGCACGGCGGTTGTCCCGGGCGACACCGAGAAGCGCCTGGCAGGCAGCGTGCGGCTGACGGACGCGCAGGGCCAGCGTGCCGTGGCAGCGCGTCGTCGCCCGGCATCCGACGGCGAACGCGACCCGGCCGCGGCGGTCAGCCCGCAGCGTGCGCTTCCCAAGTGTCGGCACCGGGCGCGGGCCCGGCTGGCCGGTCCGGGGCGGCGAAGGCGGGCCTGGGGTCGGTGGTGGTGTTTGTGGCACCAGCCCGAAGCCGGCCTTGACGTAGGCGTCGAACGCAGTGGGGGATGAGACATCGACCTGGGGGCAGGTCCGCGCGCGGGACAGGGGCCATTGGGTCAGGTAGTAGACAGTCCTCCCCGTGGCGCCGATCGCGGCCTTCAGCTTTCCCGCTGCGATCGGGTCGTTGTAGAACGCCTCGCCGATGATCAGGCCCTGCCGGTACCCGAGCCGGGCCAGCACGTTGTGCGCCGCTACGAAGCTCGAGTACTCGTCGCCCTGCTGGCCGCCGTAGAAATGGAAGTCGAACAGGTATGGCGGCGTATCGCCGTACACCTCCGGAATTCGTGCGATGCGCGCCGGCTCGTCACCGATCACGGAGAACCCGACCGTGTCGTCTCGTCCGAACGCGTTCGTGTAGCTGGCCCACAAGCGCTGCGCGTACTGCAGCAGCACGGGCTGACTCGGAGCCGGGACACCTTCGTTGTTCAAGTCGATGCGGTAGTGGAGACCCGCGCCTCTGATGATCGGCCGCAGCTTCTGGATCAAGCTCCAGTTCTCGAGGAACAGGCCCTCGTCCCATGCGGTCCAGCCGGGCGCCCAGTTCGGGCCCACCGGGTGGAACGCCACCTCGATCTCGGCGAAGCCGGCGGCCTTGACCGCGGCCAGGAGGCCGGCCAGGTTCGCACGATTCTGCGGCGAGAGGTCGCCCCCGCTGGAGTCCAGCACGGTACCCGTCTTGAGACCGCGGCCGTGGAAGATCCCGATACGCAGGCGCTGCTGCCCCGACTGGATCATCTGCCCCAGCTGGCGGACGATGAGCGCGCGCGCCGGGTCGTTGGCGAAGTTCGCCACGACGCCGTAGGGCTCACGGTTGCAGGCACCCGACGCCAGGCGATCTACCTGGTACCAGCCGTAGTTGCTCCCGCCCGGGACCGGGAACGCCGCCGCAGATCCGCTCAGGCTCACGATCCACGCGAGGGCGATCACGACGACGAGCACGACCGGCTTGGGGCGCAGGTTCATGAGCGCGAGAACAGCAACTCCCGCGACGGCCCGCAAACCATTCAAAGATCCCAGAAGCCGTGGCACACTTTCGCGAGGGTGCCGCAAGTCTCGTTCATCGAAATGGAGGAGGCCCGGCGGCGGCCGATCCGGGTCGCCGTGTCACCGCTCTTCTCGCTGTTCATGGCCACGCGCGACGCGCTCGGGGCGGAGCGCTCGGGCACTCCCGACCCTTGGTGCAGCGCGATCCGCATGCACCTCACGCGTCGCGATCACGAGGTGTTCGCGTCGCTGACGCCGGTGGCGTGATCGTGTCGGAGAACAGCGCGGTCGGAGTCGCCACGGTGCGGGCGAGGTCGCGCCGCTTCCTGGTTCGGGCCCGGAGGCGAGCGACGCTGGTCGGCGCCGCGGCCGACAAGCCGGTCGGACGTGCAGGAGGCGCTACGCGCCGCACGGCGGACCCGGTGGAGGGATGGGATTGGGCCGCCTGAAGGGCGAGGCGCACGCGGCGGTGGGAAGCGCCTCGCGCACATCGCCGCCGCCGGCCGAGCCGCTGGCAGCGTTGCAGTGGAACATGCAGATGGTCAACGCCACGGTGAACGGCTCTTACGGTCGCCAGCGAGGCAGTCATGCCGTTCGCGTGGGGCTCATCGACACCGGCATCGACGCGTCCCATCCGGACGTCGCGGCGAACTTCGACCGTGCGCTGAGCCGCAACTTCACCGTCGACAACCCCAGCGTCGACGGGCCGTGCGAGAGCGAGCCCGATGGATCGTGCGAGGATCCGCCGGACGTCGACGAGCACGGCCACGGCACGCATGTGGCCGGCATCATTGCGGCGGCGCTGAACGGCCGTGGGCTGGCCGGCGTGGCACCCGGCGTCGACCTCGTCAGCCTCCGGGCGGCTCAAGACTCCGGGTTCGTCTTCCTGCAGCCGGCGGTCGATGCGCTCACCTACGCGGGCGACCACGGCATCGACGTCGTGAACGCGTCGTTCTGGCTCGATCGATGGTGGATGAACTGCGCCGCCAATGCGGCCGACACGTCACAGGAGCAGTTCGAGCAGCGCGTGATGATCGGGACGATCCAGCGGGCGATCGACTACGCGCGCGAACGCGGCGTCACCACGATCGTGGCCGAGGGCAACGAGCACACCGACCTCGGTCATCCGACGGTCGACGAGCTCAGCCCGACGTTCCCGCCGGGAACGTCACGTCGCCGCGACGTGGACAACTCGTGCAAGGTGATGCCGGTCGAGGCGAACGGCGCGATCGCGATCTCGGCTCTGGGCCCGAGCGGGCGCAAGGCGTACTACTCGAACTACGGCATCGAGCAGACCGACCTCTCGGCGCCGGGCGGCGACCTGTTCGACTTCTTCGGCACTCCGCGCTACGCCGCCGACGAGAATCGCGTCCTCTCCAGCTTCCCCGAGGCGGTAGGGCGGGAGCTCGGGCTGATCGACCCCGAAGGAAGGCCCACGATCCCGCGGATGGTGGAGGACGGAGGCGCCTACTACTTCTGGTTGCAGGGCACATCGATGGCCGCTCCGCACGCGGCCGGGGCCGCGGCGCTGATCGTGGCTGAGCGGGGCCGGCCGGATCTCATCCGCGGCGGCGTGAAGATGGACCCGCTGAAGGTCGAGCTCGCGCTGCGACGCGGCGCGACGGATACGCCGTGTCCCTCTCCTCCCAGGTTCGAGTACCTGGATCCCGCCACGGGACCGGAGTACACGGCGACCTGCGAAGGCACGCCGAGCCGCAACGGCTTCTACGGCGACGGCATCGTGAACGCGCTCGCTTTCGACGACTAAGCGGCACCGACGTTTTCGCGATCGTGGAAATCCTGGACCCGGGTCGCAAGCGTGGACATTCTCTGCCACCGGTGGGCCCTACTGGCTCGAGAGCTCTTGCTTTCCACACTCGCGCCAGACGCATAGGGCTCACCGCAAACTTCGACAAGGAGCGCAATGACGGCCATCGGTACGGCACTGCTCGCATTCCGCGACCGACGACGACTCGGCATCGGCGTCGCGACCTGCGTGACCCTCATGCTCGTGCCGACGGCGACGGCAGCGTCGGGGCAGGTACGAACCGGCACGGCGACCGATCCGGTCGGCGACGTCACGCCGCCACAGCGCGACATCACGGCGGTCGAGGTTACGTACGACCCGGCCGGCACGGTGATCGAGAAGGTGACGCTCGCGGCCCCACCGGATGCGGCGACGGGGACGGGAGTCCTGTTCGGGCTCGGCACGCTGGCGGGCGCTGCGTGTGAGAACCGGATCGTCGGCGGCGGTGCGGTCATGCCGAACGGACCTGCCTCCGCCGCGCTGGGCAGTGTCATCCTGAACGAGCCGACGAGGACGTTGGCAGGGAACACCGTCACGTTGCAGGTCTCCGATGGGCGCATCGCCAACTTCGCATGGGACTGTGCGCGCGTCGGAACGATCGTTCCGGGAGGGGGAATCGTCGAAGAGCTCGACCTGCCGCTGACGCCGTCGGGCGCGCAGCCGCCGCCGGCTCCGGTACCCGTTCCGCCGGCGACGGCCCGATCGTGCCGGATCACGTCGTCCAAGGTACGTCGTGGCCGCTCGCTCGTGGTGCGGTGCACCAACGTCACGGGAGCGCTCTCCGTCCGGTTCGAGCGCCGAGGCAAGCGCACGCGCAGGATCAGCGCTCGCGTTGACGCTCAGGGCCGCGCACGCCTTTCGACGCGGCGGCTTCCCCGCGGCCGGTACCGGGTGACGGTGTCGCAGAACCGCCAACGCCTCGCCGCACGGACCGTGCGAGTCCGCTGAGCTCCGTGCGCTACCGCGCTGAGGGCATGCGTTCGATGCGATCCACCACGCGCTCGTAGTGCGCGGCCGCGCGCTCCTCGCGCTGGAGCGCGGAGCAGAAGGCCGCGTAGGCGTCCGGTCGGGCGAGCGTGGCGCAGTGACGCCAGCCGTCGTAGGCGACGCGTGCCTTGACGCACATGTCCTTCCAGTGCATGTAGCTCAGAACGAGGTCGTCGAGCAGTTCGCTGTCGAGAACGGTCTGAGGCGACCGCTCGATGTACGTCCGGGTGCTCTTGACGACACCTTCCCACACGATGTCGACAGCATCCCGCGCGCGGCGGTCGTGAAAATTCTGATTCGCGATCGGTTCGGCCTCTGGCATCGGACGACCACCACCTCGGCCAATAGCGACCCCAGACCGACCCGGCGCACGCCTTCGACGCCGTCTGGCCGTCGAAGGCTTCTGCTACGCGCATGACCTGAACGTCGCCCTGCGGGAGGTTCGCCGAGTGCATGCGCGACGAGGGCATCGACATGCCCGACCCGGGCACCGAAGGCCGGCAGGAGTTCACGATCGGCCGCGACAGCGGCATCTCCCCCAGCAGTTCGAGGCGGCGAGGAAGGCGTGCGAGAAGTACCGCAAGGACATCCGGCCCGAGTTCAGCGAGGAGGAGCAGCAGGAGTTCAAGGAGGCCGCGCTGGCGCACGCGCGCTGCATGCGCGAGCACGGCATCGACTTCCCCGACCCCACGTTCACGGCGGACGGCAGCGCGCGGGTCCGGATCCCGGGCGGCAAGGACAAGCTCAAGGGAGAAGACCCGGGATTGATCGGCGCGGTCGCCGGGGTGTATCCCGCGCTGCGGGCGGCGCGGTTGTCGCCCACGGACGCGCTGCGGGGGGTGTGATGCGAGCCCGGCGCCGGCGTACGTCAACTGCGGGCATCGAGGGGGTGGGTCCAACGGGCGCTTCCGCGGAAGCGCGACCCCACTCCGAGCCCTCCCTCGATGCAAGCCGTTGACGTTCGCCGGCGCCCTACCGCACCGACGACGCGACCGCGACCGCCTGCTCCCGCGACACGTCGCCCTCCACACGCAGCAACAACCCGTCCGCCCGCTCCACCAGCAGCGTGTTCCCCGCCAGCCGCTGATCCTCGTAGCGCGCCCCACCGTCGCTGTCGTACGCGAACCCGTGGCTGCCGACGATGAAGTACGCGGGCGCGCCGTCGACGCGCAAGCGCTCCAACCGCGCCGCGCTCCCCAGCGTCTTCTCGATGAACGGCTCCACCCGGGCGGGGAACTCCTGGACGAGCAGGGCCGCGCCCGTGCTGCCGGCGCGCGGGTAGCCGGGGCGCTCGCCGTAGACCAGCGAGACGCTCTCGCCGCCCAGGTAGATCGCGTCGGGCTGCCCGAGCCCGTCGGCCGTCGGCAGCCGCAGGAACGGTGACCGCTCGCGCGCCTCGGCGAGGGTGACCGGCGTGCCGAGCCCGAGCCCGGAGCCCAGCGCGCCCGGGGAGGGCGGCGGCGCGGTCGGCTCGCGGCGCTCGACCTTGACGCTCTTGAGACCGAGCCACTCGAGCACCGCCGAGCGGGCGTCCGGTGACGCCGCCATCGTGATCGCGAAGGCGGCCAGCAGCGCGGCGAGCCCGTAGGCCAAGGCCGGCCGCCACGCCGGACGGCGACGCCGCGGGGGCGGGGCGGCGGACTCGATCCGCTCGGCCACGGCGCCGGCCAGGTCGGGAGTCGCCGGCCACTCGACGGTCAGCGCGGTGAGCTCGGCGTGCAGGTCAGTCATCGCGCTCTCCCAGCTCCGCCCGCAGCCGCTCCAGCGACCGCGAGAGGCGCGACTTCACCGTGCCGGTCCTGATTCCGAGCGCGGCGGCGGTCTCCGCCTCCGAGAGCTCCAGCAGGTAGCGGCAGCCGATGACGAGCCGGTCGTCGTCGCGCAGCCGGCCCAGCGCGGCCAGCAGGGCCGCGCGGCGCTCGCCGGCGAGGAGCGCCGCCTCCGGGGAAGGGGCCGCCTCCCCGGACGGGCGCTCCTCGCCCGCGGCACGGAACGCGAGCGCGGCCCGCCGGCCGGCGGAGCGGCGCCGGTTGCGCGCCTCGTTGGCCACGATCGTCAGCAGCCACGGCCGGAGCGGCTCGCCCGCGCGGAAGCGGCCGAGGGCGCGGTGGGCCTTCACGAAGCCCTCCTGCGCGGCGTCCTCGGCGTCGGCGGCGTTGCCGGTGATGAGGTATGCGGTCCTGAACGCGATCTCCTGATGGCCGCGGACGAGCGCTGCGTAGGCGCCGGGATCCCCGGCGCGTGCGCGCTCGACCAACTCGGTCTCTTCCAGTGGCCGGCCCACCACCACTGCTTCTACAGCGGGACGCCGAGTCCGGTTCCCGAATGGGGTCAGGCCCGTTGCGTTGCACGACGGCGGCCACGAACTTCCGCGACAGTGTCCGCGTGCAACGCAACGGGCCTGACCCCAGCCGTGCGCTCCCGCCCGGGCCAAAGGCGCCTGCCGCCGCGCAGACGGTCGAGTGGGTCGCGCGGCCGACCGACCTGCTGCGGCGCAGCGCCGCGCGGTTCGGGGAGCCGTTCACGTTGCGGACGCTGTGGGCGGACGCGCCGATGGTGCTGGTGTCGGATCCGGAGACGATCAGGCGCGTCTACGCCGCGCCGGAGGAGGAGCTGCGCGGCGGCGCCAGCTCGACGGTGCTCGAGCCGTTCGCCGGCCCGAGCTCGATCCTGCTGACGAGCGGCGACGCGCACATGCGCCAGCGCAAGCTGGTGCTCCCGCCGTTCCACGGCAAGCGCATGGAGGAGCACCGGGCGACGGTGGCGGCGCTGGCCGAGGAAGAGGTCGCGCGCTGGACGCCAGGCCGCCCGCTGCGCACCCTCCCGCGGATGCAGGAGCTCACGCTCGACGTGATCCTGCGCGTCGTGCTCGGCGCGCCCGATCCGCGGCTGCGCGCGGAGATCCGGGCGGCGCTCGACATGACGACGTCGCTCACGCGGCTGATCGCGCTCTCGCTCGCGCCGCGCGGCTCGGCGCCGTGGCGGCCGTTCATGCGCGCCGTGGAGCGCGTCGACGCCCTCCTGCGCGCCGAGATCCGCGCGCGCCGCGGGACCGGCGCGGTCGTCGACGAGCTGATCGCCGCGGGCGCGAGCGAGGACGAGCTGCGCGACCAGGTCGTGACATTGCTCGCCGCCGGGCACGAGACGACCGCGGGATCGCTCGCCTGGGCGTGCGAGCGGCTCGCCCGCCATCCGCAGGTCGTCGCACGGCTGCGCGAGGACGGCGACGCCTACCTCGACGCCACCGTGAAGGAGGTCCTGCGGACCCGGCCCGTGCTCTCGATCACCCCGCGCAAGACCGTCCGGCCCTTCGCCGTCGGGGACTGGACGCTGCCGCCGGGCGTCCACGTCACGCCGTGCCTGTACCTCGCCCACCGCCGCCCGGAGCTGTGGCCGGACCCGGCCGCGTTCCGTCCCGAGCGGTTCCTCGAGGGCGCGCCCGCCCCGTACTCGTGGCTCCCGTTCGGCGGCGGCACCCGGCGCTGCGCCGGCGCGGCGTTCGCCACCATGGAGCTGCACGAGGTCCTGCGCGCCGTGGTGCGCCGCTTCGACCTCCGCCCGGATCAAGCGGCGGCCGAGCGCATGCGCCGCCGCGGCGTGACGCTCGCACCGTCGCGCGGCGGCCGGATCGTCCCGCTAGCGTCTGCGTGAGATCACCATGACCTCGCTGTTCTGCCGCCACAACCGCATGACCGCCAAGTGCCCCATCTGCTCCAAGGAGATGGAGGCCGAGCTGCGCGCGAAGGCGCCGCCGCGGCCCGCGGGCGTGCGCCGCGCTCCGGCGGCGCCGCGCGCGCGGCGGACGGCGGCGCCGCGCACCGGCGGGCTCGTCACGCGCAAGCTCGCGCGGGCGGAGGACGACGGCTACCGCAACGCGCTCGTCCCAGGGTTGCGGGCCACCGCCGACGCCGAGCGGCTCGCGAGCGCGCTGCTGATCGCGGCGGAGCGGCTCGAGCCGCCCGGGCCGTACGAGGTGGTGGCGACCGAGCCCGACCGCGAGCAGGCGAGCTGGCTCGCGTTCCTGCTCGCGCTGGTCGGTCCCGACGCTCCCGACGTCCAGGACGCGATCGCCGCCGCCGCGCCGCGCTTCGCCGACGGCGAGCTCCCCGACCTGCCGCGCGATCTCTCCCGCACCGTCGCCGCGTACCGCCAGTGGGCGCAGCGCGCGGGCTCCCAGGCCGCCGGCTACACCGGCGAGGCCGACTGGTCGCCGCAGCGCCGCTTCGCGCGCGTGTTCGAGCGCCTCGCGCTCCCCGGCATGAGCCGCGCGGCGCGCTTCGAGCTGCTCGCGACGCTCGGCGCCGCGGGCCTGTACGACCTCGCGCCGGACCAGCTCCAGCTCGGCGCCGAGGACGACGCGACCACGCAGGCCGCCAAGCGGATCCTCCTCTCGGGCGACAAGATGCTGCTCGAGCGCCGCGCCCGCGACCTTGCCGCGGCATCCGACGTCCCGCTCGCCGCCGTGGACCGGGCGTTCACGCTGTGGGGCGACCCCCGCGCGGAGATCGAGCCCGCCGACGAGCTCCCCGCCGCGATGCGGTCCGCCCTCGCGCTGCGGTGAGCGCCGCTCGCGCCAGGCCGCGGGCCGGCGGGAACGGCGTGCTGCTGATCGTCCTCGGGTGCTTGGCGCTCGCGGTCCTCGCCCACCTGCTGCCCGCCGGGCCGACCTACGACCCGTGGGCATGGATCTCCTGGGGGCGCGAGATCACGGAATGGAACCTCGACACGCGCACGGGCCCGTCGTGGAAGCCGCTGCCCGTCCTGTTCACGACGCCGTTCGCGCTCGCCGGCGACACCGCGGCGCCCGAGCTGTGGCTGGTGATCGCGCAGGCCGGCGGGCTGCTCGCGTTCGCGTTCACCTACCGGCTGGCAGCGCGGCTCGCCGGCTGGCCCGCCGGCCTGATCGCCGCGGCCGGCCTCGTGCTCGCCGACGAGTTCATCCGCAACTTCGCCCGCGGGAACTCCGAGGGGCTGCTCGTCGGGCTCTGCCTGTGGGCGATCGAGCGCCATCTCGACGGCCATCGCCACCAGGCGTTCCTGCTCGGCGTCGCCGCCGGGCTGCTGCGGCCGGAGCTGTGGCCGTTCCTGCTCCTCTACGGGCTCTGGCTGATGTGGACCGATCCCCGCTCGCGGCTGCTCGTGGTCGGCTGCGGCGTGCTGACGCTGGTCCTGTGGTTCGTGCCGGAGTACCTCGGCTCCGGCGACTTCTTCCGCGCCGCGTCGCGGGCGCGCGAGCCCAACCCCGACTCCGCCGCGTTCGCCGACATCCCGTTCCTGGAGACGTTCCGCCGCTCCGCGTCGGTGCTGATGGTCCCACTGCTGCTGGGGGCGGTCATCGCGCTCGTCCGCGCCTGGCTCGACCGCGACCGCCTGCGGCTGCTCCTCGGGGCGATCGCGGCGGCGCTGATGGTCGCGGTCGCGGCGATGACGCAGGCGGGCTTCGCCGGCAACCTGCGCTACGTCGCGCTGCCGGCCGCGCTGGTGTGCGTGCTGGCCGGAGCGGGCTGGGTCGACCTGGTGCGGGACGCCGGAGCGCGCTTCGGGCGCGCCTGGGCCGGCGTGCTCGCCGCGGTCCTGCTCGCCGCCGCGGCGCCGTTCGTCGTCGCCGACGTGGACAAGCTCGGCTTCGACCTCGACGTGGTGCGGGCGGAGTCGGAGCTCTACGACCGCCTGCCGCCGATCGTGGCGAAGTCCGGCGGCGCCCAGGCGCTCCTGCGCTGCGGGCCGGTGTACGCCCCGCCGTTCGAGGTCCAGGCGGTCGCGTGGGCGATGCACGTGCACTCCGCGCAGGTCGGGATCTTCGCGTCGCCGCCGGGCACCGTGCTGGCCGGCCACTTCTCCGCGCTGGGACACGATCCCCGCTTCCCGGAGATCAACAAGAACCGGCGCTGGTTCGTCGGTCGCAACTGCCGCGGCGGGACGCCCTAACCTGATGCGCATGGCCACCTACGCCTCTCGGCCGGCGTGGGAGCTGCGGGCACGGGCGGTCAGCAGCGCGCGCGTCGCCGCGCCGCTGGGGATCGGCGTGCTGCTCGCCGTCTCCATCCTGCTGCGCACGCGCGAGCTCGACGTGGGCTTCTGGATCGACGAGGGGCTGTCGGTCGGGATCGCCGACCGCCCGCTCGGCGACATCCCGGGCGTGCTGCGCCAGGACGGCTCGCCGCCGCTCTACTACGTGCTGCTCAGCCTGTGGATGGACGTGGCCGGCAAGTCGGAGGCGAGCGTCCACGGGCTCTCGGTGATCTTCTCCGTCCTGTGCGTGCCGGTCGCCTTCTGGGCCGGCTGGACGCTGTTCGGCCGCCGCACCGCCTGGATCGCCGCGCTGCTGGCGGCCGTCAACCCGTTCCTCACGCAGTACGCGCAGGAGGGGCGGATGTACACGCTCCTCGCGCTGCTCGGGCTGATCAGCCTGACCTGCTGGCTGCAGGCGTTCACGACCGACGCGGAGACCGTGCGACGGGCGCCCGCGATCGGCTTCGCCGTCTCGTTCGCGGCGATGCTCTACACCCACAACTGGGCGCTGTTCTTCGGGGCGGCGACCGGGATCGCATGGCTGGCCCTGCTGTGGCGAGCCGGCGGGCAAGAGCGGAGGCGGCTGCTGCGCACGGGGCTGCTCGCCTACGGCGGCGTGGTGGTGCTCTACGCGCCGTGGCTCCCGACCGCGCTCTACCAGGCGGCCCACACGGGCGCGCCGTGGTCGAAGGCGCCGTCGCTCGGCGGCGCTCGCCTCCGTGCCGGCGCGGATGCTCGGCGAGGTCGCGGAGGTCGCGGTCTTCCTCGCCGCCGGCGCCGGCGTGCTCACGCTGCTCCGGTCGCGCGGCGCGACGAGACGCGCGACCGCCTCGCTGCTCGCGATCGCGCTGCTCACGATCGTGCTCGCGTGGGTCGGGTCGCAGCTCTCGCCGGCGTGGGCGAACCGCTACCTCGCCGCGGGCATCGCGCCGTTCCTGCTGCTCGCCGCGGCCGGGTTCGCCCACGCCGGGCGGCTGGGGCTCGTCGGCCTGGCGCTCGTCGCGGTCCTCTGGGCGATCGACGGCGCGCCGTCGCAGAAGAGCAACGTGCGCGAGGTCGCGGAGTCGATCGCCCCGTCGCTGCGGCCCGGCGACCTCGTGGTGGCGACGCAGCCCGAGCAGGTCTCCGTGCTCCGGTACTACCTGCCGGACGGGTTGCGCTACGCGACGCTCACCGGCCCGGTGCGGGACACCGGCGTGACCGACTGGCGCGACGGCGTGGAGCGGCTGGAGGCGACGTCGGCGCCACGGGACCTGCGGCCGCTGCTCGACCGGATGCGCCCAGGGCAGCGGGTCGCGCTCGTCGTGCCGACGATCTACGCGATCGGCCGCTGGAGCGCGCCGTGGACGCGGCTGGTGCGGCTCCGGTCGGAGGAGTGGCTCCAGTACCTCTCGAACGACCGGCGGTTCGGGCTGACCGCGATCGAGCCCGCCTCGCCGTTCCCCGCGAGCCCGAATCCCGTCCGGGCGCGCGTCTACCTCAAGCGCTGATGCGGTCGCGCTCGCCCCGCGGCGGGTCGGCGGGGGAGCGCGCGGTGCGGAGCGTGAGCGCGAAGCGCGTGCCGTCCGAGCCGTCGCCGTCGACCTCCAGCTCGCCGCCCATCCGCCGGGCCAGCTCGCGCCCGATGGCCAGCCCGAGCCCGAAGCCGCCCGACGACGCCGCCGCGCCGCCGCGGTGGAAGCGCTCGAAGATCCGGTCGCGCTCCTCCGGCGGGATGCCGGCGCCCTGGTCGGCGACCGTGATGCGCGCCTCGCCGCCGCCCGAGTGCGCCTCGACCGACACCGGCGCGCTGCGCGGGCCGTAGCGCAGGGCGTTGTCGAGCAGGATCCGCACGACGCGCGCGACCGCGTCCGGGTCGCCGCGGCCCCAGCACGACGCCTCGGGCAGGATCACGTCCACCGTGGTGGAGCGCTCCCGCGCGCGCAGCTCGAACTCAGCGGCGACGGCGCGGACGATCTCGCCCAGCTCGACCGGCTCCGAGCGCAGCGGGACGGCGGCGTCGAGCCGCGAGAGGTCGAGCAGCTCGGCCGACAGCGCCGACAAGCGGTCCAGCTCCCGCCGCGCGGTGTCGACCTGGCGGAGCGCGTCGAGCTCGTCGATCTGGCCGGCGCGGATGTCCTCCTCGAGCAGCTCCATCGTGCCCTGGAGCATCGTCAGCGGCGTGCGGAGCTCGTGCGACGCGGTCGAGACGAACGCGCGCCGGGCGGCCTCCTGGCGCCGCAGCTCCTCCTGCATGCGCGCGAGCGCCCGGGCGAGGTCGCCGACCTCGTCGCGCCGCTCGTCGTGCGGCATGGTCGCCTCCGGGCCCTGGTCGCTGATGCGCAGCGCCGCGGCGCGCAGACGGCCGAGCCGCCGCAGCAGCGTGGACGAGAGCGCGATGGCGAGCAGCGCGGCGATCGACAGGCCGACGACGGCGGCGATCAGGAAGCGGTTCCGCACCTGGCTGACCAGCGTCGACACCTCGCTGAGCTGGCGGTCGGCGATCAGCGCGCCCACCAGGTCCCCGTTCACCATCAGCGGCATCGCGACGATCACGTCGTCGCCGTTGATGTCGGTCACGGTCCGCTCCAGCCGCATCGTCCGCAGCGCCGCGTGCAGCGCTCTGCGCGGCGGCTCGCTGAACTCGTTGTCGTAGACGTAGCCCGGTGGGAACTCCGTGCTGCTCGACGGAATGGTGTCCTGGTCCATCACCAGGATCCGGGCGTCCGTCTGGCTGTTGAGGTCCGCCGCGGGGATCGCGAACGCTCCGCGGTAGTCGATCCGGTTGGCCTTGGACTTCAGGAGCTGCGCGTAGGCCTCCTCGAAGCCGCCGTTGGCCGTGATGACGGCGTCGAGCAGGCTGTCCGCGCTCTGCGTGCGGAGCCGGTCCTGCAGGGGCGGCAGGACCATCAGCGCGACCGCGCCGAGCGTGACCGCGCTCGTCGCGACCAGTGCGAGCAGGAGCCGCCAGCGCAGACCGGCCGGCAGCCGCCGTCTCATGACTCCCGGAAGCGGTAGCCGGTTCCGGGGACGGTGAGGATCAGGTTGGGCTCCTCGGGCACGGGCTCCAGCTTCTCACGGAGGTGGCGGATGTGGACGTCGATCGCGCGCGGATCGCGATATGCGCTGTCGCCCCAGATCGCCCGCAGCAGCTCCTGGCGGTTGAACGCGTAGCCCGGCCGGCTCATCAGGCAGCCGAGCAGCTCGAACTCCGAGAACGTGAGCTTGACCTGCGTCCCCTCGACCGTCACGCGGCGCAGGTCGCGGTCCAGGGCGACCGGGCCGACCTGCAGGCTGCCCTCGACGACCCGGCCCTGGGCGCGCCGGAGCACGGCGCGGATCCGGCTGCGCAGCTCGGCCAGCCCGAACGGCTTGGTGATGTAGTCGTCGGCGCCCGACTCGAGGCCCTGGACGGCGTCGGCCTCGGAGTCCAGCGCGGTGAGCATGATGATCGGCACCACGTCGCGGCGGCTGCGCAGCATGCGCGCGACGTCGTGGCCGGTCGGCCCCGCGCCGAGCGCGACGTCGAGCAGCACGATGTCGTACGGCCGCTCGGCGGCCGCCTCGAGGGCGGACTGGCCGTCGGCCACCGCGGTCACCCTGTGCCCCTCGCGCTCGAACGAGCGCGAGAGCATCTCCCGCAGCGGGTCGTCGTCGTCCACCAGCAGGATCTCGAGCGCCGCAGTGGTGAGCACGCGGGCCAGGGTACCGCCCCGATTAAGGGCTGTTAGTTGTCATTAGAGGCCGGATCGCGCGCGCGGGAGAGCGGGCATGGTGCGTGCCATGTCGACAGTCGAGTTCGATCCTCCCCGCCATGCCCACCGCGACGACGCCGAGACGCGCAAGCCCGTCGCCGTGCTCGGCGGCGGCCCGGCCGGGCTCACCGCCGGCTACCTGCTCGCCCGCCAGGGCGTGCCGGTCATCGTCTTCGAGGCCGAGGACCAGGTCGGCGGGATCGCCAAGACCGAGGTCCGCGACGGCTACCGCTTCGACCTCGGCGGCCACCGCTTCTTCACCAAGTCGCAGGAGGTCAACGACCTCTGGCAGGAGGTCATGAAGGAGGAGTTCCTCAAGCGGCCGCGCATGTCGCGCATCTTCTGGAACGGCAAGTTCCTCAAGTACCCCCTCGACGGCATGGACGTCGTCCGCCAGCTCGGCCCCGTCGAGCTCGTCCGCTCCGGCCTCTCCTACCTGTGGGCGGCCATCAAGCCCAAGGGCAAGGAGGAGAACCTCGAGCAGTGGGTGTCGAACCGCTTCGGCAAGCGGCTCTACCGGCACTTCTTCAAGACCTACACCGAGAAGGTCTGGGGCGTCCCCACGACCGAGCTGCGCGCCGAGTGGGCCGCGCAGCGGATCAAGGGCCTCTCGTTCTTCTCCGCCGCCAAGGCCGCGTTCTTCGGCAACAAGGGCAACAAGATCAAGTCGCTGATCGAGGAGTTCCACTACCCGCGCTTCGGCCCCGGCCAGATGTGGGAGACGATGGCCGACGAGATCATCGCCAACGGCGGCGAGATGCGGATGGAGTGCCCCGTCGAGAAGCTCGAGGTCCGCGACGGGAACGTCGTCGCGATCGAGGCCGGCGGCGAGCGGATCGAGCCCAGCCACGTGATCTCCTCGCTGCCGCTGCGCGCGACCGTCGGCATGGCCGGCGCCGCCGCGCCCGGCGAGGTCCAGGCCGCGGCCCGCGGGCTCCGCTACCGCGACTTCCTCACGATCGCGCTGATCATCGACGGCGAGGACCTCTTCCCCGACACGTGGATCTACATCCACGACCCGTCGGTGCGCGTCGGCCGGATCCAGAACTTCCGCTCGTGGAGCCCCTGGATGGTGCCCGACGACTCCAAGGCGTGCGTCGGGATGGAGTACTTCTGCTTCCAGGGCGACGACCTCTGGGACATGGACGACGACAAGTTGATCGAGCTCGGCACGCGCGAGCTCGCCCAGCTCGGCCTCGTCGATCCGGCCAGGGTCGAGAAGGGCTACGTCACGCGCGTCCCGCTCGCGTACCCGATGTACGACCCGGACTACGGCGAGCGCGTGGACGCGATCCGCGGGTGGCTCGGCGGCGTGCGCAACCTGATCCAGGTCGGCCGCAACGGCCTGCACCGCTACAACAACTCGGATCACTCGATGCTGACGGCCATGCGGGCGGTCGAGAACATCACCCGCGGGACCGATCACGACATCTGGGCGGTGAACGCCGAATCGGTCTATCTCGAGACCGAGGAGCGCGACGAACACCCGTACCGCAAGGCCCCCGAGACGAAGGCCATGCGGGAGCCGCTGATGCCCACGGAGACCGCATAGGGCCGCAAAGGTCTGGATTTCACCCTTCTGGACGTTTGTCCGATGGAATCACGGCCCTCCTAATGGAAAGCTGTGGAACGTCTGGAGGGCGTCTAGGACCGGGCCACAGGCTCGACTCAGGGATGAGACGCGGAAGGATTCGCTGAAGGGCGGTGGGACGACGAGGAGGGTCGCGCCACCGCCCTTCGCTCGTTAACGAACGGTTCGCCGGACGCGCTTGTCGCTCGGGTTGCCGGCGCTGTCGAGCGCCCGGATCCGGATCGTGACCCGGATCCGGCCCTGGTCGCTGCGGGCGAGCGCGCGGCGCAGCTTCCGCAGGCCTCGCCTCGTGGGGGTGAGCCGGACGACGCGCCGGACGTTCGGCTGGAGCGTCACCCGCTTGGTCCGGAAGCGCTTGGCGCTGAGGGTCACGGTGCAGCGCTCCGTCGCTCTGAGGGTGAGGCGGAGCCGCTTGCCGCGGCGGAGGATGCGCTGGGTGCCCCTGGAGGGGGTCCTGACGGTGCACGGGGTCGTGTCGCGGGACGGCGTGGTGACGGGTCCAGGACCGGTCGACGGCGGGCACGGCTCGACGCCGCCGGCGCCCTCGCGGATCTGGGAGACCGGGCCGGTGAGCGACACGACGTACACGTGCCCGCAACTGTCCTCGCCGAATGAGGAGGCGCCGCTGACCGGCAGCGTCGGCTCGGGCTTCGGCACGCTCTCCACGCCCAGCGCCGCGGACATCACGGTGCTCTTGCTGAGATCGCCGAACACGTAGCGGCCGCGGAGGCTCGGCACCCCGGGGTCGCGCACGACGAAGCCGCCGATCACGCCGGTGTACTCGGGGTGGGGCAGGTTGAGCACCGGCCTGATCGTGCCGGCCGGACAGCTGGGCTGATCGCCCTCGCAGCGGACCCAGCCGTAATTGCGGCCGGCCGCCGTTCCGGCTGGGGCGAGGTCCACCTCCTCGTTCACGCCGCCGCCGACATCGCCGATCACCATGTCGCCGGTCGCGCGGTCGAACGAGAAGCGCCACGGGTTGCGCAGCCCGAGGGCCCAGACCTGCGGATCGGGCGACACCCGCGGATCGACGCGCAGGATCTTTCCGAGCAGGCTGTTCGGGTTCTGCGCGTCGTCCCCGGGGTCGCCCTGGCCGCCGCCGTCGCCGGTGCTCACGTAGAGCGCGCCGTCCGGGCCGAACGCGAGCTGGCCGCCGTTGTGGTTGGCCTCGACCGGATGCGGCACCGTGAACAGGATCCGACCCAGGTCGCCGCGGTTCGGGTCTGGCCGAGCGCTGTCCCTCCCGGACGACGAGGTCGCCGGCGAGGTCGGTGTAGAAGACGTAGAACAGGCCGCTCGCGGCGTAGTCGTGCGGAAAGGCGATCGAGAGGAGCCCGCGCTCGCCGCCGGAGCTCACGCTCGTGGCGACGTCCAGGAACGGCGTCGCCATCCGCTGGCCGTTGACCAGGAGCTGCACGCGCCCCGCCTGCTCCACCACGAACAGCCGCGCCGCGTCACCGGGAGGCGCCGCGACGTGGACCGGTGACGCGAACGTGCCGACCGGCGCCAGCGCCGGATCCGCCTCGGCGGGCGCGGCCGCGACCAGCGAGAGGAGCACGGCGACGAGGGTCGCGCGGTGGCGCATGCGCCCAGAGTTCTACCCGACACCCCGGCGCAGCGGATCAGTGGTCGGCGACCGTGCCGTCCTCGGGCTCCAGCGGATACTCCCGCCGGTCCCACTCGGTCAGGCCGCCGTCGATCGAGTACGCGTCGAACCCGGCGCGGCGGAACGCGCTGGCGGCCATCCCCGACCGCGCGCCCAGCCGGCAGTAGAAGAGCAGCGGGCGGTCGCGGTCGAGCGAGTCGGCCTCGGAGGCGAGCCGCTCCAGCTCGATGTGGCGGGCGCCGGCGATGCGGCCGGCATCCCACTCGTGCGGCTCGCGCACGTCGACCAGCTGGACCTCTCCGGCCTCGATCAGCTGCCTGGCCCGCTCGGGGTCGACGTCGACGTCCTGGGCATGGAACGGATGGGTCATGGGCGCCTCAGGCTACTGCGTCGGCCGAGGTGTGTAAGCTGCCCGGCGCAGATGACATAAGCCGAGTCCCTGGCGGCCACGCCGGCGGGGAGCGGGGGACCCATTGGGCCGGATCGGCCCCGGGGCGAATCGCCGTCACGCACGACGGCGTAGCGCGATCTTTTCCGCGCGAGCCCGGCAGCTAACCCCGTAGGCGTTCCGAAAAGAACAGGGGGAGCATCGCTTGTCACGCTGTCGAACGCTCGCCATGGCCGTCGTCGTCATGAGCGCTCTCATATCGGTCGCCGAGACCGCGCAGGCCGCGCCGCGGAGCTTCGGCTCGCGCCCCCTGGCCAAGCCGATGCGCGGACCGGACGTGAAGGTGCTGCAGCAGCTGCTGACCCGCTGGGGCCTGCCGACCGAGATCGACGGCCAGTTCGGCCGCCACACCAAGCTGCGCGTGCGCTCGTGGGAGCGCAACAGCAGCCGCCGGATCGACGGTCGCGTGAGCCGCGCCGACGCTGCCGCGCTGAGCGCCGCCGTCGAGCGGGGCGAGCGGCTGCCGGGCTCGATGCCCGAGCGAGGAGGAGCCGGACGTCACGAGCGACACGGCGCCGACCGAGAAGGCGACGATCGGCCCCGACGGGCTCGCGATCGCTCCCGCCTCAGCGCCGGCGGAGGTCCAGGCGATCATCGCGGCCGGCAACGAGATCCACGCCAAGCCGTACAAGTACGGCGGCGGTCACGGGCGCTGGAAGGACACCGGCTACGACTGCTCGGGCTCGATGTCCTACGCGTTCCACGGAGCGGGGATGCTCGACGAGGCGCTCGACTCCACCGGCTTCATGAGCTGGGGCGAGGCCGGCAAGGGGCAGTGGGTGACCACCTACGCGAACTCCGGCCACTCCTACATGATCGTCGCGGGGCTGCGCTTCGACACGAGCGGGCGGGCGAACGCCGGCTCGCGCTGGCACACCGACATGCGGTCAGCGCGCGGCTACACCGTGCGCCACCCTGCGGGGCTCTAGTACAGGTCGCGGTCGCGGGCGGCCGGTGGGTCGGTCGTCCCGCCGCGGCGGTACGAGCTGATCAGGTACAGCGAGATGAGGAGCCCGACGCCGCCGATGATCATGAGGATCAGGCCGACGGTGGTGATCTCCAGGCCTGAGACGGTCGCGTCCACCGCGAAGTAGAGGATCGCGCCGGCAGCGATCAGGAAGAGGGAGGTTCCGATGCCCATGTACCGAGCGTGCCCTCGTGGGGAAGGCCGCAAACGCGCGTCCACTACGCTCTGGTTGTGCTGTCGCATTGGCCCACAGGCCGCCGGATCGCCGTATCGACGGCGTTCTGCCTGTGCGTCGCGATCCTCATCGTGACCGCGTTCCAGGGGCTGTCCGACACGTTCCTGATGCGCGGGGCGCAGACGGTCGCCATCGCCGTGGCGGCGATCGGGCTGATCGGGCTCGTCGTCTCCGCGATCACGGGGCGGCTGGCCGAGTACACCGATCCGGCCGACGAGGACGAGTTCGAGGAGCTCGTCCGCCAGTCGGAGCGGCTCGCGCGCGACAACCTCGCCGCCGAGCCCGACGAGGTGGAGTTCATGGCGCTCGACCCGCGCAACCCCGCGGACTTCGAGGAGCTCGTGCGCGAGGCGCTCGACGACCTGCCCGACCTGCTCCTGCGCGCGCTCGAGCACGTGGCCGTCGTGATCTCCGACAAGGGCCGCCGCCACCGCGCGTACGGCCTCTACCAGGGCGACGGCGTCGCGCGCGACGACGTGCCCGACCGCATCGTGATCTTCCGCGACACCCTGCTGCGCGACTTCGGGGACGACCCCGACGAGCTGCGCGCGCAGGTCACGCGGACGGTGCGCCACGAGCTGGCGCATCACCTGGGGGCCGACGAGCTCGGCGTCCGGGAGCTCGGTCTGTGATGGTCGTCATGACACCCGAGGCCACGGAGGCCCAGATCGCGGCCGTCCGCGTGAAGCTGGAGACCACGGGCGTCCACGTCCTCGTGCTGCCCGGCGAGCTGACGACCGCGATCGGCGCGATCGGCGACCCCGAGCGGGTGCGCGAGCTCGGCCTCGAGGGGCTGCCCGGCGTCGACCGCGTCGTGCCGATCTCGCGCCCGTACAAGCTCGCCTCGTCGGAGCTGGCGCACCACGAGCCGACGGTGTTCTCCGTCGACGGCCACACGATCGGCGCGCCGTCGACGTTCGCGCTGATCGCCGGACCGTGCACGGTGGAGTCGCGCGAGCAGACGCTGGGCGTCGCCCGGATCGTCGCCGCGGCGGGCGCGTGCATGCTGCGCGGCGGCGCGTTCAAGCCGCGCACGTCGCCCTTCGCGTTCAAGGGCCTCGGCGCGCCGGGGCTGGAGATCCTCGCCGAGGCGCGGGAGGAGACCGGGCTGCCGATCGTCACCGAGCTCCTCGACGCGGCCCACGCCGGCCTCGTCGCCGAGCATGCCGACGTGATCCAGATCGGCGCGCGCAACATGCAGAACTACGCGCTGCTCGAGGTGGCGGGCAAGCTGGGCAAGCCGGTGCTGCTCAAGCGCGGCCTCTCGTCCTCGCTCGACGAGCTGCTGATGGCCGCCGACTACGTGCTCAAGGAGGGCAACGAGCACGTGATCCTCTGCGAGCGCGGCATCCGCACGTTCGAGACCGCGACGCGCTTCACGCTCGACCTCAGCGCCGTGCCGTGGCTCAAGCTGCACTCGCATCTGCCCGTGATCGTCGACCCCAGCCACGCGTCCGGCGACCGCCGGCTGGTGGAGCCGCTCGCGCGCGCCGCGGCCGCCGTCGGCGCGGACGGGATCATCGTGGAGGTCCACGAGGATCCCGAGGCCGCGCTGTGCGACGGGCCGCAGGCGCTCTACGCGCGCGACTTCAAGGGGTTCGCGGACCGGGTCGCGGCCCACGCCGCACTCGACGGCCGCGCGCTGAGCTGACCCGGCGGGCGCCGGGCGACTCGACGACAGCGAGCGATCACACCGATCAAGGGTCGGAGTTGAGCGCTGTCGGTCGAGCAGTGATGCTCGACACGTGGCGTCAGGCGGGCACGTGGCGCCAGCGCGGGGCGTCGTCGGGCAGTTCGAGCTGCCCTTGACCGGATCGCACGCATTCAGCGCCCGACCTGCCCTTGCGACAAGAATTGCGCGCCGACGCCGCGGCCGATCACTGGCACGAACAGACCATCCGCGCCTTGACCGCCGTCGAACGGGTCTTCGGCCTGGAGGTACCACCGGCCTCCTCGCATCGCGCTGCCGAGGTCGTCGGCTACTACTGCCAGAGTCTCGCGGGGTATCTGCTGGTCCATTGCCACCGCGGCGCTGTGCATTTCGCGCTGGACGGCGACGACTTCGCCGCGCACGCGCGGATCATCGCCGATCATGTTCGTGCCGCTGAGGCTCGTCACGTGCTCGAGCTCGCCAGTGGCCTGGGGTACAACGCGCTCCGGCTGGCCCGTCTGCTGCCCAGCGTTCGCGTCACGGGCGTGGACATCACGCCTTGGCACGTGCGGCTGGCGCGCCTGCGGGCAGGCGCGGTTTCCCGCGTGCGGTTCGAGCGCGGCGACCTGCACCGGCTCGATTTCGCCGCGCACGAGCTCGACGCCGTGTGCGCGGTCGAGGGCTTCTGTTACGCCGACGACTTGCGCGGGGCCCTCGGCGAGATCGCGCGGGTGCTGCGCCCCGGCGGCCGCTTCGTCGTGATCGACGGGTTCCTGCAGCGCCCGCCAGGGTCACTCGGCGACATGGAGCGCACCGTGATACGCCTCATCGACTCTGCGATGGCGGTGTCGCGCACCTGGACGCTCGACGACCTCGTCACAGCCGGGAAGGAGCTCGGACTCAGCGCGATCGCAACAGAGGACCTCACGCCGCGGGTCCTGGCCAACGTCGATCGCACCGCCCGCGTGGCGTGGCGCTACCTGGACCGGCCGCGTCGCGCCCGCGCGCTCACCCACGTCCTGCCGCCCAAGCTCATACGCAACTCGATCGCCGGCGTCCTGCTCCCGATCGCCGTCCGCTCGGGCATATACGGCTACCACTCCGTCGTGCTCGAGCGCCGCCGGCACATCGCGGCAGCCCACCGTCGTAGCCTTCGCCGCCCTATGGCTGAACAAGGAGACTGACCCATGCCCGACGCCGTCATCGTGGACGCGGTCCGGACGCCGATCGGGCGCGCCGCCAAGGGCTCCCTCAAGGACGTGCGGGCCGACGACCTCGCCGCGATCCCGCTCAGGGCGCTGGTCGAGCGCAACCCGGAGGTCGACTTCGCGCAGACCACCGACATCCTGATGGGCTGCGGGTTCCCGATGGGCGAGCAGGGCTACAACATCGGCCGCAACGCGCAGCTGCTGGCCGGCATCGACCATCACGTGCCCGCCGTCACCGTCAGCCGCTTCTGCTCCTCCTCGCTGCAGACCCTGCGGATGGCGTTCCACGCGATCGCGGCGGGCGAGGGCGACCAGTACGTCGCCGCGGGCGTGGAGGCCGTCTCGCGCTTCCCCGCGCAGCCGCCGTTCGATCCCCACCCGCAGCTCGACGGATCGGACGGCGCGCCGTACAACGTCTACATCCCGATGGGGATCACGGCGGAGAACGTGGCCAAGCGCTGCCACGTCTCGCGCGAGGCGCAGGACGAGTGGGCCGCGATCTCCCAGCAGCGCGCGGTCGCGGCGCGGGACGCCGGCCACTTCGACCGCGAGATCGTGCCCGTCGCGCTCGCCGACGGCACCGAGGTGGCGCGCGACGACGGCCCCCGCGCCGGCACGACCGTCGAGGTGCTCTCCCAGCTCAAGCCCGCGTTCGACCCCGAGGGCACCGTGACGGCCGGCAACGCCTGCCCGCTCAACGACGGCGCCGCCGCCGTGCTGGTGATGTCGGCGGAGCGGGCCGCGGAGCTGGGCCTGACGCCGCGGGCGCGCATCGTGGCCTCGTCCGTGGCCGCGATCCGCCCGGAGATCATGGGGCTCGGCCCGATCCCCGCGGTGGAGAAGGTGCTCGCCCAGGCCGGCATGACGATCGCCGACGTCGACGCGCTCGAGCTCAACGAGGCGTTCGCCGCGCAGGTGGTCCCGTGCCGCGACGAGTGGGGGGTCGACCCGGAGAAGCTCAACCCGTTCGGCGGCGCGATCGCGCTCGGCCACCCGTTCGGCATGACCGGCGCGCGCATCATGACGACGCTGCTCAACGACCTCGACGCGCTCGACGGTACGATCGGGCTCGAGACGATGTGCGTGGCCGGCGGGATGGGCCAGGCGATGATCGTGGAGCGGTTGAGCTAGGAGGCCCCATGGCGGGTGAGTTCAGGGGGACGGTCGTCGTCGATCGCCCCATCGAGGACGTGTTCGCGTTCCTGGCGGACGGTGAGAACGATCCGAAGTTCAGCCCGAGGGTGCTCGAGATCGCGAAGACGACGGACGGGCCGCCGGCGGCCGGGACGGTCTACGCCAGCACGGTCAAGGACGGCGGCGTGAAGACCAAGCGGGAGTTCAAGCTCACCGAGTTCGCGCCGCCCACGAAGATCCGCTGGGCGGAGGTGTCCAAGAACCTCGTGACGGCCTCCGAGGGCGGCTACGACCTCGCGCCGGAGGGCAGCGGGACCCGCGTCACCATCTTCAACGTCCTGGAGGGGCACGGCATGGGCAAGCTGATCGCCCCGCTCGCGCTGCGCTCCGCCCGCAAGGGCGCGGACGACTTCGCCCGGTCGATCAAGGCGGCCGTCGAGGCGTCCCCGGAGCGGCCGGCGCCAACCGCTAGTCGTGGATCCAGACCGGCGTGCCGACCGGCATCAGCTTGTCCAGCGCGAGGATCTTCGCGTTGCGGCACGCGGATGCAGCCGTGTGAGGGGCGGCCGGGGATGAGGCCGGGCGCGTTGGTGCCGTGGATGCCGATGACGCCGCCGCCCGGCCACTCCGACAGGTGCGAGTAGGCGGCGGTGCCGAACGCGAGCGGGCCGTAGGCCGCGTTGCCGCCGAGGTTCGGCAGCCGCTCGCGGATCCAGTAGCGGCCGCTCGGGGTCGGGGTGCCGGACGCGCCGATGCCGATGCTCGTCGTCCAGACCTCCCTGCCGTCCTTGAACAGGCGGCCCTTCAGCGCGCCGCTTGTCGATCTCGAGCGAGGTGGTGAGCACGCGCAGCTTGCCGAGCGCGTCGCGCGGGACCCAGCCCTTGGACCCGTTCGGGCGGCGCGGCACGCGGATCTGCAGCCACGGGTGGCCGCCGCGGCCGAGCTTGGAGCGCAGCACGAGGTAGTTCTCCGGCGCGTGGTCCTCGGTCAGGAAGCGGAGCTCGCCGATCGTGTGGTGGTGCTTGCCGGGACCGGAGCGGATCTTGTAGATCGCGGTACGGGCAGCCGACCCGCGTCACGGTGCGCTCGTCGGAGAGCCGCTCGTCGCCGAGCGGTCCCTTCACGTCGGCGGCGCGCAGCGGGCCGGGGCTGTCCGCCGCGGCGGGGGCGGCGGCGACGAGCACGAGGCCGACGGCGGCGGCAAGGGGGAATGGGAGTCGGGGCATGGTCGCATGCTCATCATCGGCAACGACGAGCGCGCCTGGAGAGTACGACATCCTCTCCGCGATGGTCCGGCTGCTGTTCGTCTGCATGGGCAACATCTGCCGCTCGCCGACCGCCGAGGGCGTGATGCGCGGCGCTGCTGCGCGAGCAGGGTCTCGAGGACGTCGTGGAGGTCGACAGCGCCGGCATCGGCGACTGGCACGCCGGCAGCCCGCCCGACGCGCGCGCGACCGCGGCCGCCGCGCGCACGCGGCGTCACGCTGGCCGGCGCGGCGCGCCGGGTCGCAGCCGCCGACTTCGACGACTACGACCTCATCCTCGCCGCCGACCGGCACAACCTGCAGCGACCTGCGAGGCGCTGGTGCCGCCGAGGGCCGGCGCGCGAAGCTGCACCTGCTGCGGGAGTTCGACCCGGCGTCCGCGGGCGCGCCGGACCTCGACGTCCCGGATCCCTACTACGGCGGCGACGACGGCTTCGAGCACGTGCTCGACCTCGTCGAGGCCGCGTGCCGCGGGCTGCTCGACGCGCTGCGCGCCGACGGCCGGCTGTGATCGCGGAGGCCGCCGCCGCGCGCTCGGCGGCCGCTCGCCGGCGCACGCCGCGTCGGCGGCGGCGACATCAACGACGCGTGGCTGGTCGAGCTCGACGACGGCACGCGGGCGTTCGTCAAGACGCGCGCGGGCGCGCGGCCCGGCGAGTACGCGACCGAGGCGGCCGGCGCTGCGCTGGCTCGGCGAGGTCGAGGGCGGGCTGCCCGGTGCCCGAGGTCCTCGCGGTGCGGACGCCGGCGGCGACGCGCCGCCGTTCCTCGCGCTCGCGTGGATCGACGAGGGACGGCTCGACGCCGGCGGGGAGGAGGAGCTCGGGCGCGGCCTCGCGCGCGTGCACGCCGCCGGGGCGCCGGCGTTCGGCGCGCCGCCGCCGGGCGCGCCCGGCGGCGGTCTGCGGCTCGGCGCGGTCGAGCTGCCCGCCGGCGACCGGCGACGGACTGGCCGGCGTTCTACGCCGAGCACCGGCTCGCGCCGCTGCTGCGCGCGGCGGTCGACCGCGGCGCGCTCCCGGCCGGCGGCGCGGGCGCGATCGAGGCGGTCGATCGCGCGGCTGCCCGAGCTGGCCGGCCCGCCCGAGCCGCCGGCGCGCCTGCACGGCGACCTGTGGAGCGGCAACGTGCTCGCCGGCCGCGACGGCCGGCCGCGGCTGATCGACCCCGCCGCCTACGGCGGCCACCGCGAGGTCGACCTCGCGATGCTGCGGCTGTTCGGCGCGCCGTCGCCGCGCACGCTCGCCGCCTACGCGGAGGTGCACCCGCCGGCGCCGGGCCACGAGGAGCGCGTGCCGCTGTGGCAGCTGCTGCCGCTGCTCGTCCACGCGGTCCTGTTCGGCGGCGGCTACGGCGCGTCGGCGGTCGCGCGCCGCGCGGTCGCGCTGCGCGCATGATGGCGGCATGGACCTGGGCATCGACGGGCCGCACCGCCGTCGTGACCGGCGGCACGCGCGGGATCGGCGCCGCCGTCGCGGACCTGCTCGAGGCCGAGGGCGCGCGGGTGCGTGCGCGTCGCGCGCTCGGAGGGGATCGACGTGACCGCGCCGGACGCCGCCGAGCGGATCGCCGAGCGCGCGGGCGGGCCCGTCGACATCCTCGTCAACAACGCGGGCACCTCGGAGATCAAGCGCGCTCGACGAGCTCGTCGACGACGACTGGTACGCCGCGTTCGAGCTCAACGTGATGGCGCCGATGCGGCTCATGCGCCACTTCGCGCCGCGGATGGCCGAGCGCGGCTGGGGACGGATCGTCAACGTCACCTCCACCGCCGGCAAGCGGCCGTCGCAGACCTGGCCGGCCTACTCGGTCGCGAAGGCCGCCCAGCACTCGCTCTCGCGCGTCTACGCCGACTTCTGGGCGCCGCGCGGCGTCCACGTCAACGCCGTCGCGCCCGGGCCCGACCGGCACGCCGCTGTGGCGCGGGCCCGGGCGGTCTGGCCGAGCAGGTCGCCGCGCGCGAGGGCATCACGCCGGAGGAGGCGATGGCGCGCCAGGCCACGAAGGTCCCGCTCGGCCGCTTCGGCGAGCCCGAGGAGGTCGCCGCGGTCGTCGCGTTCCTCTGCTCCGAGCGCGCGTCCTGGGTCACCGGCGCCGCCTGGTCGGCCGACGGCGGCACCTGGCAGTCGATGCTCTAGAAGCCGAGGACGGCGTAGTTGAACGTGTACGTCGCGGGGGCGATGTCGGCTCGTCCCGCGGTTGCACGCCTGCGATCTTGAACTCGGTCTCCGAGTTGGTGCCGTTCACCGAGTAGACGAGGTCGCGCGGCCACGCCGAGGTCGGCGAGACCACGACGAAGTCGCCCGCGATGTCGATCCCGGTGACCGGGACCCATTTGATCTCGCACCGGCCGGGCCGCAGCGAGCCCGACCGGCCACTGGAGCGTCCCGACCTGGCGGGCGATGTCGCGGATCGACAGGCCCCCGTCGACGATCTCCCCGCCGTCGATCGAGTTGTCGGCGATCTCAGACGCCGCGACGCCGTTGTTGCGGATCTCCGACTGGCCGATCGCGTTGTCGGCCACCTCGTCGGACCCGACGGAGTTCGCGGCCAGATCGGCGGCCGTGAGGCTGTTGTCCCCGACGGTGCCGGTCAGCACGCTCCCGGGGGCCAGCGCGCGGGTGGTGATGGAGCGGTCCGGCGCCGACGAGGGGCGAGCGGGACCGCGCGTCGCTCTGGAGGTCGCGCAGCTTGATGCGAGCGGTCCTTGAGCTGCTTCGACGCGACGGTGCCGGCCTTGATCTTCGACGCCGTTGATCAGCTTCGCCGCCTGAGCCGGACCGCCGAGCGCGACGAACAGCGCGAGCAGCGCGACGAGCATGGGCGCCGACGGACGCGGCATGGGGGGACGGGTCGGACCCATTCACATCGAACGATAGGTGGCGGGACGGCGTCCATGTGTCCGACTCAGCGGATGGACGATTGGCGCCAGGCGGTCGATCAGCTAGGTTCTGGAGCGTTCGGAACGAGTCCGTGGCGCGCCGCTAGGCCTCGACGGGCGCGGCGTCGCGCGCGACCATCGCGGCGTAGCGCCCGCCGTGCGCGAGCAGCTCGTCGTGCGTTCCGCGCTCGACGACGCGCCCCGCGTCCAGCACGACGATCTGATCCGCCTCGCGGACGGTCGAGAGCCGGTGCGCGATCACGATCGTGGTGCGGCCCTCGGCGAGCCGGTCGAGCGCCTCCTCGACGGCCCGCTCGGTCTGCACGTCGAGCGCGCTGGTCGCCTCGTCGAGCACGAGCACCGGCGGGTTGCGCAGGACCGTGCGGGCGATCGCGATGCGCTGCTTCTCGCCGCCGGAGAACCGGAAGCCGCGCTCGCCGACGATCGTGTCGTAGCCCTCCGGCAGCGCCGCCACGACGTCGTGGACCTGTGCGGCGCGGGCCGCCTCCTCGATCTCCTCGTCGGTGGCGTCCGGCCGGGCGAACCGCAGGTTCTCGCGCACGGACGCATGGAAGAGGTAGGTCTCCTGCGACACGACGCCGACCGTGGCGGCGAGCGAGTCGAAGCCCAGCTCGCGCACGTCGACGCCGTCGATCCGCACGGCACCGCGCTCGGCGTCGTACAGCCGCGCGACCAGGTAGCCGAGCGTCGTCTTGCCCGAGCCGGTCTCGCCCACGATCGCCGTGCGCGTCCCGGCGGGGACGTCGACGTCCACGCCGGCCAGCGTCCACGCGTCCTCGGTGTAGCGGAACCAGACGTCCTCGAGCTGCACGTCGCCGCGCGGGGCGACCAGCTCGCGCTCGCCCGGGTGGACCTCGACCGGCATGTCCAGGTACTCGAACACGCGCTCGAACAGCGCGGAGGAGCTCTGGACGTCGACGCCGACGCTCAGCAGCGACTGGATCGGGAAGAAGATGCGCGTCTGCAGCGTGGTGAACGCGACGACGGTGCCGATCGAGATCGCGCCGCCGTCGAGCCCGGCGAACAGGTAGACGAGCGCGGGCATCACCGCGAACGTCGTCTGGATCGTCGCCATCATCCAGCGCCCGGCCATGCGCGACCGGACCTCGAGGTCGGCGAGGCTCGCCGACTCGCGCTCGAACCGGTCGGCCAGCTCGGCGCTGCGGCCCATCGACTTGCCGAGCAGGATGCCCGACACGCTGAGCGACTCCTGCACGAGCGAGGAGATGTCCGCCATCACGCCCTGCTTCGTGGCGGTGATCTGCTTGCGCTGGTTGCCGACGCGGCGGGCGATCAGCACGAACACCGGCGTGAGCGCGAGCGAGAAGACGGCGAGCCGCCAGTCGAGCAGGAACATCGCCACGACGGTCGCGACCACCGTGGTGACGTTGGAGACGATCGACGTGGCGGTCGTCGTCACGACGGTCTGCACGCCGCCGATGTCGTTGGCGATCCGCGACTGGATCTCACCGGTGCGGGTGCGGGTGAAGAACGCGAGCGAGAGGCGCTGCAGGTGCCGGTAGACCTGGGCGCGCAGGTCGTGCATGACCCGCTGGCCGACGACGTTGGAGAGCCACGTCTGCACGACGCCGAGCGCGCCGGTCGCGATCGAGATCGCGATCATGCCGGCGACGAGGGCGATGAGCAGCCCGTCGTCGTTCTCCGGGATCGCGACGTCGAGCACGTCGCGCAGCAGGAACGGCGAGACGACGCCGAGGCTGGCCGAGACGACGATCAGGAAGAGGACCGTCGCCAGCCGGCCCCGGTACGGCTTGAACAGCGCGCGTCACACGTCGCCACGACACCCGAGCTTGCGAGGGTGCGAGTGGCGAAACCTGATTCAAGCCCGGACTCCGGCGGAGCGGTCCAGCTTGTCCTGGGCCTTCTCGTACGCGTCGCGCATCCGACTGATGATGGTCCGCTCGTCAACCAGCCCGGCGAGCGGCACGGCGCCCAGCACGAACGGGCCGAGGCGGAACTCGACGGTCCCATAGGGACCGCGGCGCAAGGTGACCCCCTCCCAGGAGGTCACCTCGCGCTTGATGGTCTCGGCGAAGGTGCTCATGCGGCCAACTTCATCGGCGCCGGCTCGAGCGCCTGCTCGAGCACCTCGCCGATCCCCATCACGGGGTGGAACGTCATCGCCTCGCGCACGTCGGCCGGGACGTCGTCCAGGTCGCCGCGGTTGCGCTCGGGGATGATCACCTCGGTCAGGCCCGCGGCGTGCGCCGCCAGCACCTTCTGCTTGAGCCCGCCGATCGGGAGCACGCGGCCCTGCAGCGTGATCTCGCCGGTCATGCCGACCGTGTGCTTGATCGGGCGGTTCGAGAGCAGCGACGCCAGCGCCGTCGTCATCGTGATGCCGGCGCTCGGCCCGTCCTTCGGGATCGCTCCCGCCGGCACGTGCACGTGGAACTCGCGGTTCTCGAAGGCGTCCTCGTCGATGCCCAGCTCGGCCGCGTGGCCGCGGACGTAGGAGAGCGCGATCCGCGCCGACTCCTTCATCACGTCGCCCAGCTGGCCGGTGAGCACGAGGCCGTCCTTGCCCTTCATCGAGGTCGCCTCGATGAAGAGGACGTCGCCGCCCGCTCCGGTGACGCTCAGGCCGGTGGCCACGCCCGGCACCGCGGTCCGCAGCGCCGCCTCGTGGAACACCTTCTGGCGCCCGAGCGCGTCGCGCACGGCCTCCAGGTCGACGACCACGGGCGTCTCCACCTTGCCCGACGCGATCTTCGTCGCGGTCTTGCGCAGCACGGTCCCGAGCTCGCGCTCGAGCTGGCGGACGCCGGCCTCGCGCGTGTACTCGCTCACGACCGTGGTCAGGAGCTCGTCGTGGATCGCGACCTCGTCCTCGCGCAGTCCGTTGCGCTCGCGCTGGCGCGGCCACAGGTAGTCGCGCGCGATCGCGGTCTTCTCCGCGACCGTGTAGCCGTCGAAGCGGATGACCTCCATGCGGTCCAGGAGCGGGCCGGGGATCGTCTCCGCCACGTTGGCGGTCGCGATGAAGAGGACCTGGGAGAGGTCCAGCTCCACGTCGAGGTAGTGGTCGCGGAACCCGTGGTTCTGGGCCGGGTCGAGCACCTCGAGCAGGGCCGCGCTGGGGTCGCCGCGCCAGTCGGCGCCGACCTTGTCGACCTCGTCGAGCATGATCACCGGGTTCATCGTCCCGGCGTCGCGCAGCGCGCGCACCAGGCGGCCCGGGAGCGCGCCGATGTACGTGCGCCGGTGCCCGCGGATCTCGGCCTCGTCGCGCACGCCGCCGAGCGACATGCGGACGAACTCGCGACCGGTGGCGCGGGCGATCGACTCGCCGATCGACGTCTTGCCGGTGCCCGGGGGTCCGATCAGGGTCAGGATCGCTCCCGAGCGCCGGTCCTCCTGGATGCCGCGCTCGACGCGCAGCTTCTTGACGGCCAGGTACTCGACGATGCGGTCCTTGACGTCCTCGAGGCCCGCGTGGTCCGCGTCGAGCACCGCGCGGGCGTCGACCGGATCGAGCTTCTCGTCGGACTTCTTGGACCACGGCACGGCGATCAGCCAGTCCAGGTAGGACCGGATCATGCCGGCCTCGGCCGACTGCTCGCCCATGCGCTCGAGCCGTCCGAGCTCCTTCTCGGCCTGCTCGGCCACGGCCTCGGGCATGCCGGCGTCGGCGATCTTCGCGCGGTACTCCTCCACGACGGAGGCGGAGTCCTCGCCCAGCTCGCGCTGGATCGACTCCATCTGCTTGCGCAGGAAGTACTCGCGCTGCTGCTGGTCGGCGCCCTCGCGCACGTCCTCGCGGATCTTGCGACGGAGCTGCAGCTCGACCAGGCGCTCGCGCTGGATCGTCACCGCGAGCTCGAGGCGCTCGGTGACGTCCAGGGTCTCGAGGACCTGGACCTTCTGCTCGAAGGTCACGTCGGGCGCGTAGCCGATCGTGTCGGCGAGGGCGCCCGGCTCGGCGATCGCGCGCAGGAACTGCGCGACGCGCTCGTCGGCGCCGCGGAGCTCGAGGATCTCCTCCACGACCGCGCGGAACTCGCGCTCGGCGGTACGGGTGCGGCCGTCCACGGGGATCGGGTCGGGCGACTCGGTCACCTCGATGCGGAGGCGGCCGGCGTGGTCCGTGTGCGCCGCGCCGGCGATGCCGCGGGCGACGCCCGAGAGCTGCACGGCGCGGCCGCCGCCGGGGAGGCGGACGCGGTCGGTGACCTCGGCGATCGTGCCGACCTTGGCGAACTCGCCGTCGTGGCGGGGGATGAGCAGCACGCGCTCCTCGTCACCCGCGTCGACGGGGAGGGTCACATCCATTGTGGGGAAGACGACGGTGTCGTCGAGAGGGAGGAGCAGGAGGGAGTTCATGAAAGAGTGGCTTTCTCCGCAATAGCTGCTTACGAATCGTGCGTAAGAGTAGCAGCGGACGCCGGGCCGTACAACCCTCCGGAGCCCGACATCTTAGTTGAGCTGACTGAGATTTCGCGCGGCGTGCGCGGGGTCAGCGCGGGGGCATGCGCAGCGCGCCGTCCAGGCGGACGACCTCGCCGTTGAGCATCGGGTTCTCGACGATGTGCACCGCGAGCGCGGCGTACTCGTCGGGGTGCCCGAGCCGCGCCGGATGCGGCACCTGGGCACCGAGCGCCGCGCGCGCCTCCTCCGGCAGCCCGGCGAGCAGCGGCGTGTCGAAGAGGCCCGGCGCGATCGTGCAGACGCGGATCCGGCCGCTCGCGAGGTCCCGCGCGGCGGGCAGGGTCATGCCGACCACGCCGCCCTTCGAGGCCGCGTACGCGAGCTGCCCGATCTGGCCGTCGTACGCCGCGATCGAGGCGGTCATCACGATCACGCCGCCCTCGCCGCCGTCGTCCGGGTCGTTGCCGAGCATCGCCGCGCCGGCCGCCCGCAGCAGGTGGAAGGAGCCGAGCAGGTTGACCGCGACGACCTTGTGGAACGGCTCGACGCTGTGCGGACCGCGCCGGCCGGCGGTCTTCTCCGCCCAGCCGATGCCCGCGCAGGTCACGGCGATGCGCAGGACGCCGTCGCCGCGCGCCGCGATCACGGCCTCGTCGACCTGCGCCGGGTCGGTGACGTCGCAGGGGATGAACGCGGCGTGCTCGCCCAGCTCGGCGACGAGCTCCCAGCCGCGCTCGGCGTTGACGTCGGCGATCGTCACGAGCGCCCCGGCGGCGTGCAGCCGGCGCGCGGTGGCGGCGCCCAGGCCGGACGCCCCGCCGCAGACCAGCGCCCTGGCTCCTTCGATCAGCATGGGCGCGGACCCTACTGCGCGCGCCACGCCTCCACGATCGCCTCGGCGGAGCGGTCGGCGTCGGCCTCGGTGGTCTGCCAGCCGGAGACCGAGATGCGCATGGCCGCGGCGCCGTGCCACCGCGTGCCGCCCAGCCAGCACGTGCCCTCGTCCTGTACGCGCGCGACGACCGCGTCGGTGGCGGCGTCGTCGTCGCCGAAGCGGACGAGGACCTGGTTGAGGACCACGTCGTTCAGGACCTCGACGCCCGGCTCGGCGGCGAGCCGCTCGGCCATCCGCGCCGCGAGCGTGCAGTGGCCCTCGACGAGCCCGGCCACGCCCTCCCGCCCGAGCTGCCGGAACGCGGCGTAGAGGGGGAACGCGCGGGCCCGGCGGGACGCCTCGGGGGCCCAGTCCGCGCCGTTGCGCTCGCGGTCGCCGGCCGTGGTGAGGTACGCGGCGGTGAGCGCCATCGCGGCGGTGAGCGGCGCGGGATCGGCGACGAACGCGAACGCGCTGTCGTAGGGCACGTTGAGCCACTTGTGCGCGTCGACCGCCCACGAGTCGGCGCGGGAGGCGCCGGCGGCGAGGTGGGCGCGGCCGGGCGCGGCGGCCGCCCAGAGGCCGAACGCTCCGTCGACGTGGCACCACGCCCCGTGGTGCCCGGCATGCCGCGGCGATGTCCTCGAGCGGGTCGAACGCGCCGGTGTTCACGTTGCCGGCCTGCGCGCAGACGATCGTCGGGAGCGCGGCGCCCGCGAGCTCGGCGGCGAGCAGGTCGGCGCGCATCCGGCCCTGGTCGTCGGTCGGGATCCGCACCGGCGTGTCGCGGCCGAGGCCGAGCAGGCGCAGCGCGTTGAACACGGTGGCGTGGGACTCGTCGCTGACGATCAGGCGGAGCGCCGGCGCGCCGGCCAGCCCGCGGGCCTCGACGTCCCAGCCCGCCCGCTCGAGCACGGCGTGGCGGGCCGCGGCGAGCGCGGTCACGTTGGCCATCTGCGCGCCGCTGGTCAGGCCGCCGCCCGCCGGCTGCGGCAGCCCGAGCAGGTCCTTCGCCCACGCCAGCACGGTCGTCTCGGCGGTCGCCGCGGCGGGCGACATCGTGTGCAGGCCGGCGTTCTGGTCCCAGGCCGAGGTCAGCCAGTCGGCGGCCAGCGCGGCCGGCAGCGACCCGCCGGTGACGAAGCCGAAGTAGCGCGGGCCCGGGCTCGCGACCAGGCCGGGCTCAGCCGAGGCCGCGAGGGCCTCGACGACCTCCGCCGGCTCCTCGCCCCGCTCGGGCAGCGCCGTGCGCAGCCCGACCGGGTCGCCGGCCGCCCGGACGGGGCGCTCGCGGAGCCCGTCGAGCCAGGCCGTGGCCAGGTCGTGGGCACGGCGCAGCGCCTCATCCGTCATGGCGGACGCGGTAGCGGAGATAGAGCTCGTCGTCATGATGCAGCACCCATTCCAGTGTCAGGCCGAGCGGGTCGGGAAGATCCGGTCCTTCGACGATCCGCGGCGCGTGCGCATTCCCCGCGAGCAGCGGCGCGAGCGTCACGAACAGCTCGTCGACGAGGCCGGCGGCGAGCAGCGCGCGGTTGAGCGTCGGGCCGCCCTCGCACAGGAGCGCGCGGACGCCGCGGCCGCGCAGGTCGCGCAGCGCGGCCTCGGGCGTGCACTCGGCGAGCCGGACCAGCTCGACCGGGGCGGCGGTGGCCGGCACCGGCCGGGAGGCGCCGGCTTCGGTGTAGACGAGCACCGGCTGGTCGGCGGCGGCGAACAGCCCTGCGTCCCACGGGACGTCGAGCGAGCGCGAGAGGACGACCGCGGTGGGCGTGGGCGGCCGGCCCGCCGCCGTGCGCCGCGCGACCCGGTCCGGGTTGCCGACGAGCCGGGCGTAGCCCTCGGCCCGCAGCGTGCCGCTGCCGATCAGCACGGCATCGGCCAGCGTGCGCAGCTCGGTCAGCAGCAGCGTGTCGGTCGCGGAGCCCAGCACCTGCGTGCGGCCCGCGATCGCGGCGCGCCCGTCGACGCTCGCGACCATGTCGACGTAGACGAACGGCCGGTCCGCCGGTGCGCGCTCGTGCGCCCGCAGCTCGGCCAGCCACTCCTGCGGAGCGCGTGCATCGCCGGGCTCGAGGCGTTCGATCGCCGTCACGAGCGCAATCCCATCACGTCGCGCCGAGCTCAGCGCGCCCAGCATCCCTCGACGTGGTCGTTCACCAGCCCGCACGCCTGCATGAGCGCGTACGCCGTCGTCGGGCCGACGAACCGGAAGCCGCGCCGCTTGAGCTCCTTCGCGAGCGCGGTCGACTCCGGCGTGACCGCGGGGACCTCCGCCATGCTGCGCGGCGCCGGGCGCGCGCCGGGGTCCGGGGCGAAGGACCACATCAGCGCGGCGAGGTCCTCCACCTCGACGGCCGCCTTCGCGTTGGCGATCGCCGCCTCGATCTTCGCGCGGTTGCGGACGATCGCCGCGTCGCCCATGAGCCGCTCGACGTCGCCCGGGCCGAACCGCGAGACCGCCGCGATCTCGAAGCCGGCGAACGCCGCGCGGAACGCGTCGCGCTTGCGCAGGATCGTCAGCCACGAGAGCCCGGACTGGAACGCCTCGAGGCAGAGCTTCTCGTACAGCGCGTCGGGGTCGCGCACCGGCTTGCCCCACTCGTCGTCGTGGTAGCGCTCGTATTCCGGCGTGCTCGCCCCCCAGCGGCAGCGCGCGCGCCCGTCGGCGCCGATCACCACGTCGCCGTCTGTCTCGCTATCGCTCGCCATCGGCTCCGCCCAGCGCGTCGATGAAGCCGGGCAGCTGGTCGGGGTCGCAGATCGGCATGAGGCAGAGCGTCGTGATGCCGGCGGCGGCGAACTCGCCGAGCCGGTCGCGCATCTGCTCGGGCGCGCCGAACACGAAGATCTCGCGCAGCAGCTCCTCCGGCGCGAGGGCCGCCGCGCCCTTGCGATCCCCACCGCGCCACGCCTCGACCATCGGGTCGAGCGCCGCGCCCCAGCCGAGCCAGCGGAAGAACGCCTCGTAGACCGGCACCGTCGCGTACCCCGCGAAGAGGAAGCGCGCGAGCGCGAGCCCTTCCTCGGCGGGCTGGGGGATGCAGAAGAAGCGGCAGACGACGTCGTGGCCGGCCGGGGGCGCGATGGTGGTGACCACGTCCTCCGCGGCCGAGAGCGGGAGGAAGTTCACGAACGTCCCGTCCGCGACCCGGCCTCCGAGCCGGAGCATGCGCTCGCGCAGGGCCGCGACGTAGATCGGGACGGGCTCGGCCGGCGGCGTCTCGAGCCTGAACCCGCCGGGTCCGCGCCCGCCGGCCAGCACGGGCCGCAGCGCGTCGACGGTGTCGCGCACCTTGCTCAGCGGTGCGGCGAACGGCACCCCGTTCCAGCGCTCGACGATCACGTCGGAGGAGGATCCCAGCCCGAGGACGAAGCGCCCGGCCGACGCGTCGGCGAGGGCGGCGGCGTGCTGCGCGAGCACCGCGGGCCCGCGCGTGAACGCGCTCACGACGCCCGTGCCGAGCCGCATCCGCTCCGTCCACGCGGCCGCCAGGACGAGCGGCGTGAAGCCGTCGGGCCCGCTCGTGTCGCCGGTCCAGAGGTCGTCCCATCCGGTCGCCTCGGCCTGCCGGACCAGCGGCTCGGTGCGCCTGAGCGGCACGCCGGCGAACGGGAGGGTGAGGCCCCAGCGGGGTGAGTCGGGCACCGCGGGCACGGTATAGGGTCACGCCGGAATGCTCGCCGGGAGACTCAGTCGCTCCGAGTGGATCGCCGTCTCCGGCGGGCTGCTGCTGATCGTGGCGATCTTCCTGCCGTGGTACGGGACGTCGGACAACCCGAACGCCGAGATCGACGGCGAGCGCGGGGACTTCAGCGCCTGGCAGGTCCACCCGATCCTGCGCTGGCTCCTGCTGGCCGCGGCGCTCGCGCCGCTGATCCTCGCCTACATCGTCGTGCGCGACCACGAGCTGTCCTGGCCGCGCGGGGAGTTGACCGCGGTGGTCGCGATGGCCGCGCTCGTCCTCGTGCTGTACAACGGCGTCGTCTCCCGGCCGGGCGAGCCGCGCGCGCAGATCTCGCTGCAGATCGGCTGGTTCCTCGCCGTGGCCGGCATCGTCCTGATGATGGTCGGGGGCGCGAAGCGCGCCACCGAGGTCGAACGAGCCCGCAAGCCCCCGGGGGTGCTGTAGAGATGAAGGTCGCGCCGGATCGCAACCTCGCGCTGGAGCTGGTGCGCGTGACGGAGGCCGCCGCGCTCGCGAGCGCGCGGTGGATCGGCCGCGGCGACAAGGAGGCCGCCGACCAGGCCGCCGTCGACGGCATGCACGCCGTGCTCCACACGATCCACATGAACGGCGTCGTGGTGATCGGCGAGGGCGAGAAGGACGAGGCGCCGATGCTGCACAACGGCGAGCGGATCGGCGACGGCCAGCCCCCCGAGGTCGACGTCGCGGTCGACCCGCTCGAGGGCACCCGCCTGTGCGCGCTGGGCATGCCGAGCGCGATCGCCGTGATCGCGCTCGCGGAGCGCGGCACGATGTTCGACCCGGGCCCGATCGTCTACATGGAGAAGATGGCGGTCGGCGACCGCTTCGCCGACCTGCTCGACCTCGACCGCCCGCTCGGCAGGACCGTCGAGCTGATCGCGGAGCGCAAGGAGACCGACGTCAACGACGTCATGGCGGTCGTGCTCGACCGCCCGCGCCACGCCGAGGGGATCGAGGCGATCCGGCAGGCCGGCGGCCGCGTCCAGCTGATCACGGACGGCGACGTCTCGGGCGCGCTCAACGCGGTCTCGCCCGATCGCAAGGTCGACTTCCTGTGGGGGATCGGCGGCACGCCCGAGGGCGTCATCACCGCGGCGGCGGTCAAGTGCCTCGGCGGCGCCCTGGCCGGCCGCCTGCACCCGCGCGACGACGAGGAGCGCAAGGCCGCGACCGACGCCGGCTACGACCTCGACCGCGTGCTGACCCACGACGACCTCGTCCGCGGCGAGGACGTCTTCTTCTCCGCCACCGGCGTCACCGACGGCGACGTGCTCCAGGGCGTCCGCTACGAGGGCGCGCGGGGGGCGAGCACGGAGTCGCTGGTCATGCGCTCGCGCTCCGGCACCGTGCGGCGCATCCAGTCGCGGCACGACCGTGGCAAGCTGCGCCGGCTCACGGGCTACGCGGGCGGCTGAGACGTCAGCCGGCTGACGCGAGGGGGAACGGCGACAGCGCCGTGGTCAGCCGTCACGCGCGCCGGCGCAGCACGAGCGCGAGCAGCGCCGCGGCGGCGCCGGCGAGCGCGCCGACGACCGGCCAGGACCGGTCGCGCACCGCTCGGCTGCGCGCCCCGGCTCCGGGCACCGCGAACCGGCCGACCGCCGACTCCTCGAGCTCCCGCTTGGCCAGCGAGCGCAGGAACCCGTGCGTCACGAGCACGTGGATGCGCGACTGGGTGTTCGCGTAGAACCAGCGGGCGATCCGCAGCGCGATCGCGGGATAGAACGACGCGATCTCGACCTCGACGTTGATCCTCGCCGTGCCCGGCGCGGCCGGCGGGAGGCGGCGCACGTCGATCTCGAGGTACCCGTCGCCCTCGTGGCCTTCAGACGCCACGAGGAGCCCGTCGCGGATCCGCCAGCGCACGACGCCGTGGTCCTCCTCCATCTCGTACTCCGGCGCACGGAAGCGGAGCAGCACGATCGGGCGGGCGATCAGCACCACCATGCGCTCCGTGGGCGTGTAGACGACGCGGATGAGCCCGAGCGTCACGCGCGAGAGGTAGCGCCAGTACGTGCGGGCGAGGCGCTCCATGTACACCGGCGTCCAGATCGGCTCGAGGTCCGACTCGGGCATGGAGAGCTCCGCGGCCTGCGTCGAGCGCACGGCGCCGTGCTCGTCCATCACGGTGTGCTCCGCGGGATCGCGGATCACCGAGCGGACCACCCCGCGCAGGCGCGCGCCGGAGAGCAGGTTCATCGCGCCGCGATGATCGCACGGCCGGACGCGGCCGCGGGCTCAGTCGACGGGGACGGCTCCGAGGCGATCCGTGTAGGTGAAGCCCAGCGCCTTCGCCGCGGCGGCGGTGAGGTCCCAGCGGCGGCCGCGCTTGAACGGGCCGCGGTCGACGACCGGCACCGTGATCGCGTTTCCCTTGTACGTGAGCGCAACCTGGGATCCGCACGGGAGGGTGCGGTGCGCGACGCCGAGCAGCTTGCGCGTCATGCGGACCCCGCAGGCGGTCGCGCGGCCGTAGAAGCCTGGGCCGTACCAGCTCGCCGTCGCTGAGCGGTAGACGGTCATGGTCGCCTCCAGCGGAGCGGCGAGCGCGAGCGCCGCCCCGGCCGTGCGGGCGACCGTCGCGCGGGTCGTCAAGCGGCCGGCCACGTCGGCGCGCCAGCGCGCGAGGTAGGAGCCGTCGGCGGCGATCGTCGCCGCGGCGATCGGCAGCCACTGGGCGGTGGCGGCGTCGAGGCGCTCGATCGTGACGGTGCGCCCGGCGTCGTCCGGCAGGGAGCCGCGGAACGCGCCCACCTTGCCGACGAGCACGTGCGCGGTGGCGGTCAGGCCGGGGTCGGCGACGGGCGCGGCGGTGCCGCCCGTCGAGGGGGCGGGGTCGTCGGCGTGCGCGGCGGCCGGCGCGACGAGCGCGCAGACGACCAGCAGCATGGCGATGCGGCGTGCGGGCATTCCTTGGCTTTCTCCGGTGCCTACGAGGTCAGCTGACGGGCTCGCGCAGAGAAAGCAGCGCTACGACCGGACGCTCCGGTCGATTCGCCCCCGCGGCCGATCCCTCGGCCGCATCGGGTCCCCCGTTCGCCGTGGCGGAGTGCCTCAGCGATTCGGCGCGCGGCAAATTAGCACGCCGCGCGGACAAAGGTGTTTTCGCCTGCCAGGCGACGTTATGGGCGCGGAAGCCTGTCGGCAACGCGCTTGAGGACCTGCCCGCCGATGGTGAGCCCGAGCTGGGCCACCTCGCCGGCGGCCTTGACCGCGGTCGCGGCGAGCTCGCCGCCGCTGGGCCGGCCGGACTCCGGCGACTGATCGTGGGAGCCGCCGGTGCCGATCCCCGGCGCGCCCTCGCTCACCGGCCGCGGGCGGGGCCGGCTGGGCGCGGTCGCCGGCTCGGGCGGGGTCTCCGGCAGCGGCACGGCGCCGGTGGCGCGCTCGTCCGCGGCGCCGGCCGCGGATTCGGCGGCCGCTGTCGGCTCGAACGTCCGCGGGGCGGCGGCCTTGGGCCTGGTCGCTGTCGCGCGTGGGGCGGCGGCGGCCGCGGCCTTCTTCGGTTCCGCCCGCTTCGCGGACGTGGCGCGCTTCTCGGGCGACGGCTTGGCCGCGGCCTTCGAGGCAGCCGTGGCGGAGGTCGTCTTCGGCGCCGGCGCCGCGCGGCGCGTGCCGATCCGCTCGGGCCGCGTGGACGGGAGCGCGGCCAGCACGCCCTTGTCGTCCTTCTTGGACTTCGCCTTCTTCTTCGGCTTATCGACCTTGTCAGCCATGGCCCTGCGAGTGTACGGTTCCCGATCAGGACGCGGCGCACGCCCGCCGAGCTCTTGGCACCCAGATGATTTCCGCCGCGTTGTCCTACATGCTGTGGGTCGCTTTAGTGCGCTCGCACGATTGACGACCAAATTTTAAGCTCCTAGACTGGCTCCCAGTCTCGTGCGCTCCCGCCTTTCCGGGTATCACCGGAGAGGCCGCCCAAAGCTAGACAGGACACCGATGTCAGTAGTTGATCTGCAGGAACTCGAAGAAGTGAAGGGTCTGGTCCTCAAGGGCCAGCAGGTGGGCGTCCTGACCTTCGCCGAGATCTCGGTCGCGGTTCAGGAGATCGACCTGGACGAGGCGGACGTCGAGGAGCTGCACGGGTTCCTCGAGAAGTCCGAGATCGAGCTCGTCGAGGAGATCGACCCCGCCCTCACCACGCAGGAGGAGCGAGCGCCCGACAAGCGCGGGCGCCGCAAGGCGAAGACGGCGATCGATCTCAAGCCGGACATGACCACCGATTCCCTTCAGCTGTTCCTGAAGGACATCGGCAAGGTCCGGCTGCTCACCGCACAGGAAGAGGTCGACCTCGCCCGCCGGATCGAGCGCGGCGACCTCGACGCCAAGCAGAAGATGGTCGAGTCCAACCTGCGGCTCGTCGTCTCCATCGCGAAGAACTACCGGAACCAGGGACTCCCGTTCCTCGACCTCATCCAAGAGGGCACACTCGGTCTGGTACGCGCGGCGGAGAAGTTCGACTACCGCAAGGGATTCAAGTTCTCGACCTACGCCACGTGGTGGATCCGCCAGGCGATCGCCCGCGCGCTGGCCGACAAGGCGCGCACGATCCGCATCCCGGTCCACGTGGTGGAGAAGCTCAACAAGATCGGCCGCGCCGAGCGCAAGCTCGTCACGGAGCTGGGGCGCGAGCCCACGCCGGAGGAGATCGCCGACGTCACGGGGATCGATCCGGAGGAGGTCGACTCGATCAAGCGCTCCGCGCAGGCGCCGGTCTCGCTCGAGAAGCCGGTCGGCGACGAGGAAGAGTCCGAGTTCGGGCAGTTCATCGCCGACGAGCGGGCCGAGTCGCCGTACGAGCGGGCCGCGGAGATCCTCACCAAGGAGGCGCTCCGCGAGGCGCTGGAGAACCTCTCCTACCGCGAGCGCCGTGTGCTGGAGCTGCGGTACGGGCTCGGCGGCGAGCACCCGCGCACGCTCGACGAGGTCGGGCGGACGTTCAACGTCACGCGCGAGCGCATCCGCCAGATCGAGAACCAGTCGCTCAAGAAGCTCCAGAGCCTCGCCGAGGCGCAGAAGCTCCGAGACGTGGCGTAGAGGTTCGACACAGGTTGTCCGGCGGGGCCTCGAAAGGGGCCCCGTCGTCGTTCAGGGGCGCAGCGCGGCGGCGAGGACCTCGATCAGGCGGCGCGTCGTCGCGCCGCCGGGATCGCCGTGGTGGGGGTTGAACTCCGTGACCGTGAGCGCGGTCACGCGCGGATCGGAGAGCAGCGCCGCCAGCGCGGCGCCGGCCGCCGCGAGCGGGAGCCCCGGGTTCCGGTCGGTGTTCTCCGCCAGCGGCGCGTCGAGGAAGTCGACGACGTCGACGTCGAAGTGCACCGCGATCTCGTCGCAGTCCCGCAGCGCGCCGAGCGCGGTGCGGGCGGCGCCCTCGGGGTCGGCGCGCGTCGCGTCGAGCCCCACGGCCGGCAGCGCCAGGCGCTCGATGATCGCCTGCTCGGGCGGCGTCACGGGCGCGAGCCCGAGGAACGCGAGGCGGCCGGGGGCGAGCAACGGCCGCGCGCCGGCGACGCCGGCGAGCTCCTGCACCGCGCCGTCGACGTCGAGCATGTGCGCGACGCCCATCCAGTCGAGCGCGCCGTCGATCGTGCTCGCCGGCACGTTGAGGTCGGCATGGCGATCGAGGTAGACCAGCCCCGGCTTCGCGCCGCGCGTGACGAGCCCAGCGACCGTGCCGACGCCGACCGTGCAGTCGCCGCCGAGCACGAGCGCGCGCTCGCCGCGGGCGACGCCCGCGACCCGCCCGGCCACCTGCCGCGCCCGGTCCACCACCGCGCCGGCGTTCGCCGCGCGCGGGTTCGAGGGATCCGGCCGCCAGCGGAAGCCGGCGACGTCGCCCGCGTCGGACACCGCCGCGCCGAGCGCCTCGACGAGCCCGTGCTCCCGCAGCGCGCGCGGTCCGTCCTCCTGCCCGGGCGCGTACGCTCCCGCGCTCGTCGGCGCCCCCACCACGGTCAGCCCGGCCATGCGCGGACGATATCCGCCACGATGGCGGGCATGGCGGCCGATCCGGGAGCGCGCGAGCGCATGCTCGTCAACTTCTTCTACGCGCACCCGGTCGGGCACGCGATCGAGGCGCTGCACTACGCGAACGGCTACCACGCCGCGGACCCGGAGCTCGAGATCGCCGTCGCGCTGAACGCGGCGACGCCGATCGAGCTCGCGTCGTTCTGCTCGTTCGTGTCCGCGGCGTACGCGATCCAGCAGCCCCTGCTCGAGCCCAACCCCGCGTCGCTGGAGGGGGTGCCGCGGGAGTGGACGTGGGTGGTCGACGACGGGCGCCGGCACCAGGCCGATCCAGCTCGAGCTGTTCCCGGGGCTGCGCGACTACTACGCGGCCAGCGACCGCCACCTGCGTCGCGGAGCGCGGGCGCGCCGTCGCCGGCTGGTCACCGCCCGCGTACGTCCCGCACCAGCCGTTGCGGCTCGATCTCCCGCCTGCCGCACGCGCCGCGGCGGCCGCGACGCTGGGCGAGCGCGACGCGGCGATCGCGCTGATGCCGGCAGGGTCGAGCGATCGGGCGCTCTACCCGTCGCGTGCGGTCGTGGCAGCTCATCCTCGACGCGCTCGCCGACGCCTTCCCGGGTGTCCGGATCGCGCTGATCGGCAAGCGTGCCGCGGACGGGCGGACCTCGACGGCGTTCGGGGCCGGCGAGCTCGCGACCCTGCTCGACCACCGGTCGCGTCCGGTCGACTGCTTCGACGTCGAGCTGCCCGAGCAGCTCGCGGTCGTCGAGGCGTGCGACGTGTTCCTCTCCCCGCACACCGGCTTCGGCCTCGCCGCGCTGGCGGTCGGGACGCCGTGGCTCGCGCTCTCGGGCGGCCGCTGGTTCGAGTACTTCTTCAACCACGTCCCGTTCCGCTCGATCATCCCGGACGTCGACCGCTACCCCAGCTTCAGCCAGTTCGCCGCGCCGGTCGTCACCGCCGGCGAGGACGGTCCCCGCACCCCGAGCATGAGCGAGGCGCGCGTGCGGGAGGACCTCGGCCGCCTCGTCGATGCGGCGCGGGAGCTGGTCGGCGGGTCGCTGAGCTACGAGCAGTGCCTGCGCGATCACTTCGCGGCGCTGCTCGACGCCCACGACGGCGACGCGTCGGCGATCTGGTCGATCGACGGCGTGCACGCGGGATACCTCCCGCCGCCGCAGGTCAGCGCGCGACGCGGAGGGTGATGCCGCGCCCCGGCGCCGGGGTCACTCGGTCCCGGGTCATGCCGTAGGGTCGGCGGCATGAGCGAGCAGCTGGTTCGCGGGCATCCGCCCGGACATGCCGGGATCGGGACGACGTTCGCGGGCCAGCCGCTCGTGCTCGAGCCGGCGGGATTGGAGGGCGTGGACGTCGCCGTGATCGGCGCGCCGTTCGACGACGGCACCTCGAACCGGCCGGGCGCGCGGTTCGGGCCGCGCGCGATCCGCGCCGCGGACGACGACGGGCGCTCGGGCCGGCCGCACATGGGCACCGGGCTCGATCCGCTCGACGCGCTCTCGGTCGTCGACTACGGCGACGCCGAGGTCGCGCCGGGGGACCTGGCGCGCTCCCACGACCATCTCGCGCGCGTGCTGCGCGAGGTCCTGGCGGCCGGCGCGATGCCGTTCGTGTTCGGCGGCGACCACTCGCTCTCGCTCCCGATGCTGCGCACGCTGAGCGAGCGGTACGGCGCCGACGGCTACGCGGTCGTCCACTTCGACACCCATGCCGACACCGCCGCCGAGCTGTACGGCGTGCGCGTCTCCCACGGCACCCCGTTCCGGGTCGCGGTCGAGGACGGGTACCTGCTCGGCGGGAACATCGTCCAGGTGGGGCTGCGGGGCACGTGGCCCGGGCCGGAGGACTTCGAGTGGATGCGCGCGCAGGGCTTCCGCTGGCACACGATGGACGAGATCGGGAAGCGCGGCCTGGACCGCGTGCTCGACGACACGGTGGCGCACGCGCGCGGGCGGGCCGAGCGGGTCTACCTGACGATCGACATCGACGTGCTCGATCCCGCGTTCGCGCCCGGGACCGGCACGCCCGAGCCGGGCGGGCTCACCACGCGCGAGCTGCGCGGGGCACTGCGCCGGGTGGCCGGCGAGCTGGAGCTGTGTGCCGCCGACGTGGTCGAGGTGTGCCCGCCGTTCGACCCGAGCGGGATCACGGCGCTGGCCGCGGAGCGGGTCGTGATCGACGTCCTGACCGGGATGGCCGCACGCCGGGCCGGCACGAAGCTCGGGTGAGCGCGATGCTGGTGCTGTCGCGCCCGGACGTCGAGTCGCTGCTCGACCTGGGCGAGCTGATCGACGCGCTCGCGACCGCGATGGCCGACCTCAGCGCCGGGCGGGCCTCGATGCCCAACCGCGTCGCCGCGATGGTCGCCGAGCACGGCGGGCTGCTCGCCGCCATGCCGGGCTACGTGCCGTCGCTGGGCGCGCTCACGGCGAAGCTCGTCACGCTGTTCCCCGGCAACGCGGACGGGCCGCTGCCCACCCACCAGGCGCTGCTCGCCGCGTTCGACCCCGCCACCGGCGAGCCGGTCGCACTGATGGACGCGACCGCGATCACGGCGCTGCGCACCGGCGCCGGGTCCGCGCTCTCCACGCGGCTGCTCGCACGCGAGGACGCGCGCGTGCTGGCGATCGTGGGCACCGGCGTGCAGGCGCGGTCGCACGCGGGCGCGGTCACGCTGGTGCGCGAGTTCGAGGAGCTGCGCGTCGCCGGGCGCACCGACGGGAAGGCGCAGGCGCTCGCCGGCGAGCTGCGCGCCCGGGGACTGCCGGCCCGCGCGGCCGGATCGCCCGAGGAGGCCGTGCGGGGCGCCGACGTCGTCTGCGCCACGACCCACGCGCGCGATCCGGTCATCCGGCGCGAGTGGCTCGCCCCGGGCGCCCACGTCACGTCCGTCGGCTACGACCCGGAGGGGCGCGAGCTCGACGACGCCACCGTCGCGGACGCCCTCGTGGTCGTCGAGTCGCGCGAGACCGCCCTCGCCCCGGCGCCCGCCGGCGCCAACGACCTCACGCAGCCGATCCGCGACGGCGTGATCGGGCCGGACCACGTCCACGCGGAGATCGGGGAGCTCGTGGCGGGCACGCGACCCGGCCGTACGTCGCCCGAGCAGCTCACGCTCTACAAGTCGGTCGGCGTCGCGGTGCAGGATGCGGCGGCGGCCGCGCTCGTCCTCGCGCGGGCGCGCGAGACGGGCCTCGGAACGCGCGTGGAGGTCTGACCTCCCGGGGGGCTCAAGTCGCTCCGGGACCGGGCCGATGTAGGTCCCGATGCCCTTCGATCTCGACCGTGCCCTCCGCTATCTGATCGCGGCCGAGGGCTCCGACCTCCACCTCAAGGTCCCCGCCTATCCGCTGGTCCGCCTGCACGGCAAGCTCGAGCCGATCAACGGTGCCGAGCGCCTCACGCCGCAGGACACCGAGCGCGTGCTGCACGACATGCTCAACGACCCGAACAAGCTGGCCGAGTTCGAGGCCGAGAACGAGGTCGACTTCTCCTACGCGCTCGAGGGCCTCGCCCGCTTCCGCGTCAACGCCTTCCGCCAGAAGGGCTTCGTGTCGCTCGTGCTGCGCGCGATCCCGGTCAACATCAAGTCGATCGAGGAGCTCTCCCTGCCGCCGGTGATCCGCCGGCTCGCCGAGGAGGAGCGCGGGATCATCCTGCTCACCGGCACCACCGGCTCCGGCAAGTCGACCACGCTCGCGGCGATGATCGACCACATGAACCGGACGATGCACAAGCACATCGTCACGATCGAGGACCCGATCGAGTTCCTGCACCCGGACCGCAACTCGATCGTCAACCAGCGCGAGGTCGGGCAGGACACCGCGTCGTTCAAGCGCGCGCTGCGCCGCGTGCTGCGCCAGGACCCCGACGTCATCCTCGTCGGCGAGATGCGCGACGAGGAGACGGTCCAGACCGCGCTGAGCGCGGCGGAGACCGGGCACCTCGTGCTCTCCACGCTCCACACGGTGGACGCGTCGGAGTCGATCAACCGCATCATCGACTTCTTCGAGCCCCACCAGCAGTCCCAGGCGCGCGCGATGATCGCCGGCACGCTCAAGGGCATCGTCTCCCAGCGGCTGGTCCGGACCGCGGACGGCAACGGCCGCGTGGCGACCGCCGAGATCCTCGTCATGACCGGCCGCGTGCACGACATGATCCTCGACCCGAAGCTCACCGGCCAGCTCCCCGAGGTGATCGCCGAGGGCGGCTACTACGGGATGCAGACGTTCGACCAGCACCTGCTCCAGCACCTCGAGGCCGGCCGGATCACGATGGAGGAGGCCGTCCACGTGGCGACCTCGCCGCACGACTTCAAGCTGATGGTCGCCGCCGGCGGCAAGCCGAAGGGCGAGGGCCAGCCGCAAGGCCCCGGATACAAGCCAGGCCCCTCGGCGGCGCCGCCGCCCGGCGTCGCCACGGTCGGGGAGCCCGGCTCCGAGCCGGCCGCCGCGCCCGCGCCGCCGCACGCGCCCGCGCCGCCCGAGCATGAACCGGCCCCGGTGGCCGCTCCCGTGCCGTCGGTCGCCGCCCCGGCGCCGCCGCCGGCGTCCGCGCCGCCGCCCGGTTTCTAGAAGTACGGGCCGTCCGCGCTTGACTCGCCGCGCGGGTCTGAGCGATGGTGTGCCGCTCGCAAAGGACCTCCGGCAGGAAAGGGCTCTTCCCAAGTGCAGACGACGCTGGCGCAGTTCAACGAGACGCAGTCGCAGGACGCGTTCGCCCTCCAGAACTCGAAGCTGCTGAAGGTGCGTCTCGGCACCTCGGGCGAGATCCAGGCCAAGGCCGGGTCGATGGTCGCCTACCAGGGCGGCGGTGTACGTTCGAGCACGCCGGCTCCGGCGGCCTCGGGCGGATGATGAAGAAGGCGATGACCGGCGAGGGCACGACGCTGATGAAGATGTCCGGCAGCGGCGAGGTCTTCCTCGCCGACAGCGCGCAGGACATCCACCTGATCTACCTCGAGAACGACTTCATCACGGTCAACGGCCCGAACCTGCTCGCGTTCGACACCGACATCGAGTGGGACATCAAGCGCGTCTCGGGCGCGCTCCGGGCGCGATGGCCGGCGGGCTCTACAACCTGGAGCTGCGCGGCACCGGCTGGGTCGCGATCCTCTCCGACGGCCCGCCCGTGCTGCTCAACGTCGCGTCCGCGCCGACGTTCGCCGACGCCCAGGCCGCGATCACGTGGTCGTCCGGCGTGACCACGTCGATCAAGACCGACTTCAAGATGAAGAACCTGATCGGCCAGGGCTCGGGCGAGACGATCCAGATGGCGTTCGCCGGCCAGGGCTGGGTGCTCGTGCAGCCGTCCGAGGGCCGGGTCGCCGCTGGGGGGCGGCAGCAGCTCCAGCGGCGGGCTCGGCAACCTGCTCGGCGGCTAGCGCCGGCCGCTCAGACGTGGATGACGTCGCCCTCGCCGGCGTCGTCCACGACCATGCTCGCAGTCCGGGCACCACCAGCGCGCCTCGAGCGCGGAGCCGCAGACGTCGTGGCGGAGCGGCTCCTCGTCGCCGGCGGTGCGCGCGCCCCAGTCGGCCAGCAGCCGCAGCGCGCCGGCCAGCTCGCGCCCGCTCTCGGTAAGCTCGTAGACGAAGCGCGGCGGGCGCTCCGAGTACGGGCGCGCGACGACGAGCGCCTGCTCGCCGAGCAGCTTCAGCCGTCCGCTGAGCACGTTGGGCGCGATCCCGTCGAGCTCCTCCTGCAGCTCGTTGAACCGCTTCTCGCCCTCGAGCAGCGCGGCGACGACCAGCAGCGTCCAGCGGTCGCCGACTCGCGCGAGCGCGTCGGCGAGCGGGGAGGGCGGCGCATGCCCGTGATGCGGCGGCGGCCCATGGCGCTTCAGAGGCTACTGCGCCGCTATGCTAGCGTGTGACTTGCAAGTAGCAAGTCACTGCTCTTCGACCCGGCTGACGGTCCGGGCGGGGAGGCAGACCGCCGGCGGCCGGCCCGCCTTGGAGGGCGACTGGGCCGGCCGGCGGCGACCAACTTCGGAAAGGACCGAGCGCGATGACCGGATTCCTCGACGAACTGCAGGCGGCCGTGACCGCCGCGGCCGAGCGGGTCGGTCCCGTCGGTGATCGGGCTCGGGCGCGGCTGGGGCCGCGGCTCCGGCGTCGTGATCGCCGAGGGCCGCGTGCTCACCAACGCGCACGTGCTGCGCGGCGACGAGGTCGCCGTCCGGCGCGCCGACGGCGAGGTCGCGCTCGGCCGCGTCGCCGGCGCCGACGACGACCTCGACGTCGCGGTGATCGCCGTCGACACCGGCGACGCGCCGGCCGTCGCCTGGGATCCCGCGGTCGCTCGACGACGGTGCGCGCCCGGCCAGCCCGTGTTCGCGCTCGCCGACCCCGGCGGGCGCGGGCTGCGCACGACGTTCGGCCTCGTCACCGCGACCGGCCGCAGCTTCCGCGGCCCGCGCGGCCGCCGCATCGGCGGCTCGATCGAGCACTCGGCGCCGCTCCCGCGCGGCTCGTCCGGCGGCCCGCTCGTCGACGCGCGAGGGCCGCCTGCTCGGGATCAACACGGTGCGGATGGAGGGCGGCCTGCTGCTCGCGCTCCCGGCCGACGCCGCGCTGCACGCGCCGCGTCGACGCGCTCGGCGCGCGGCGAGGCGCCCGCGCGCCCGCGGCTCGGCGTCGCGCTCGCCCCGCCGCGCGCCGCGCGCCGGCTGCGCGCCGCGGTCGGGCTGCCCGAGCGCGACGGGCTGCTGGTCCGCGGCGTCGAGCCCGACAGCCCGGCCGGCGACCGCCGGCCTGCAGCCCGGCGACCTGCTCGTCGCGGCCGGCGAACGCCCGCTGCACGGCTTCGACGAGCTGTTCGACGCGCTCGAGACGGGCGGTCCGCTCACGCTGACCGTGGTGCGCGGCACCGAGGAGCGCGAGGTCACCGCACACTTCAGTTAGTGAAGCCTTGCGGTAGAATGACGTGTCGCATGCCGAACTCCGACTGTCCCGTCTGTCGTACCGCGGACATCGTCTGCGGCAAGTGGACGCTGCTGGTGATCCGCGACCTGGCCGAGCAGCCGGGCGCGCTTCTGCGAGCTCGAGCGCTCGCTGCGAGGGCATCTCCCCGCGCACGCTCTCGCTCCGCCTGCGCGCGCTCGAGGAGGAGGGCATCGTCGCGCGCCAGACGTTCCCCGAGGTGCCGCCGCGCGTCGAGTACGCGCTGACCGAGAAGGGCCGCGCGCTCGTCCCGATCGTCGAGTCGATGCGCTCCTACGGCACCGAGTGGCTCGGCGCCGAGGGCTCGTGCGCCGCGGCGCGACGCCGGCCGAGCCGGTCGCCGTCGCCGCATAGCAGACGCGTCGGACTGCAAGGTCGCCTGCGCCCGTGAAGGAGGCCTGCCGCGGGCCGTTGAACTCGCGGCGCATGCACAACCGCGCGCTGCACGACATCCTCGCCGCCTTCGTGGAGGAGGCCGCCTGGCAGCTGGCCGAGGAGGTCTCGGGCGGCGCCGAGATCCCGTTCGAGCTGATCGAGCAAGGCCGCAGCTCCGCTCCGCTGTACTGCTACCGGCCGCTGACGCAGCGCTTCCTCGCCGAGCGGGCCGGGTCGCTCGGCCCGGCTCCCCTCCTACGTGCCCGCCGTCCAGGGCGATGATGGGGCTGCCCGACCTGCCGAGCTACCTGCGCGCCCGCGGCCGGCGCCCGCCGGGCTCCGACGCCCGCTCGCAGGCCGACGCCGCGCTGCAGGCGTTCCTGACCGCGATGTGGGCCGACGCGACCGACTTCGCCTTCGACGGCCAGCGCTTCGACGCCGCCTTCGCCGAGCTGGAGGAGGCCGCCTACGCCGGCGTGCGCGCTGTCGCTCGTCGTCACGCCGGTCGACGGGCTCGTGATCGAGTCCGAGGAGGTCCCGCTCGGCGACGGCATGGCGCTCGTGCGCGGCGTCGCGCTGAAGGACGCGCCGCCCGAGCTGCGCGGCGACGAGTACGCGACCGTCGCGGTGCTCACGCTCGAGCAGGAGCCCGGCGAGGGGCCGAGCCTCGAGCAGGCCGGCCGCCGGCTGCGCCGGCTGCAGACCGCGCTGCGGCTGTGGGACGACGCCGAGCCGGCGCTCGGCCCGACCGCCTGGGCGCGCACGGACGGCGCGCCGTGGCTCGCGATCCCGCTCGCCACCGGCCTGCGCCGCACGACCGGCGACTGCCTGCTCGCGCCCGAGGAGGAGGACCCGCTGCGCGCGTTCTGCTCGCTCGTCGCGCGCCGCACGCCGCGCTCCGGCGAGCTCGCCTGGGCGCTGCGGCGCTTCGAGCTCGGCTGCGAGCGCGGCACCGCCGCTCGAGGCGCTGACCGACTGGCTGCTCATGCGCGCGGGCGCTGCTCGCCGAGCCCGACGCGGTCGGCTACGAGCGCCTGTGCGAGCGGATGGCCGCGATCTGCGCGACCCCCGAGGAGCGCGACGAGCTCGTCGCGGGCCTGCGCCGCGCGATCGCGATGGAGCGCGGCGGTGGTGGCCGGGATCGTCCGGCCGGAGCCGCCGGTCGAGGCGCTGGTCAGCTCGCTCGGCGCCTGCCTGCGGGCGATCCTGCGCGACGTGCTGTGCGGCCACCTCGACCCGGACCTGCGCCGCGTCGCCGACGAGCTGCTGGCCGACGTCGCGCCGGCGGCGTCCTCGGCGAGCTGACGATCACCGGACGCACCAGCGCGATCGAAGGGTCCGCGGCGAGCAGCATCGTGACGCCGGTCCGCGGGTCGCGCGGCGAGGCGCGCTGCTCGCGCAGGGCGAGCGCGGACCACGGCGCGCCGGCGTCGAGCTCCGGCGCCAGCTCGGCGGCCAGCTCGCGCGGCACCCAGCCGAGCTGCGCGCCGTCCGGCGTGTCCACCGCGATCGCGTTGGCGTCGTGCTCGTTGGCCGGATCGCGGCGCAGCACGAGCGGCCGCCCGGGCGCGGCGGCATCGGAGGCGAGCGCCTCCGCGTGGTGGCGCGCGGCGCCGGCGACGCCCGCGATCCGCAGCCCGCGGGCGGTCAGCTCGGGCGCGTCGCGCGCCAGGTACGCGCCGGTCTCGGGGTCGATCACCGTGTAGCCCGCGAGCCAGATCACGCCGCCGTCCTCGGGGTACCAGTAGCGCTCCTCGGCGATCACGGCGACGTCCACGCCAGCGCAGGCTACGCCGCCGGCGGGCGCCCGCGCGTGCGCGGGCGGACGTCGCGCACGCGGGGCGCTTTGACCACGCAATGCGCGATCAAGGCGCAACACGTGAGCGCGATCCCGGCCGCCCCGCTCCGTCAATGCCGCAGTTGACGTTCGCCGGCGCTCGAGCCGCCGAGGCGGTCGTGCACGGCGACCCGGCCGGCGTCGAGCCCGCCGCCGATCACGTCGATGTCGCGCTCCAGGCGGCCCGGCGCGGCCGACCCGGGCGACGGCCGGATCGACAGCACGGGCGGATCGACCGACGCGTCCGCGTCGTGGCGGGCCAGCTGCGCCTCGTCCTCCGCCTCCCGCCCGCGCGCGTCAGGAACGCCTGCGCGACCGCGGGATCGACCACGCGCAGCAGCTGAGCCGTGAGCGCGCCGCGGACGCGCGCAGCGCACGGCGCAGCGAGCGCTCGTCGGCGATCCGGTCGTGCAGGTCGACGGCGGCGCCGGACGCGACGTCGGTGGCGATCGGATGCAGCTCGGTGCGGGCGGCCAGGACGGCCGCGAACAGCCCGGGGGAGAGCTGCTCGTAGCGCTCCTCGACGAGCGTCCGCACGTCGACGACCGGCCCGCCGCGCAGCAACCGCCGCCGCCGGATCAGCGCGTGGACGAGGCGCGGATCGGTCCAGGTCGGGATCCCCTCCGGCAGCCGCCCGCTCACGAGCCACATCGCGTTGAGCGCCCCGGCCGACGAGCCGTACGCGGCGTCGAACGCGCCAGCGAGCCCCAGCTCGTGCAGCGCGAGCGCCATCCCGCCGGAGACCGCGCCGCGCATCCCGCCGCCCTCGACGACGAGCGCGACCCGGGCCTTCGCGGGCCGATCGCGCAGCGCCCCCAGCACCGGATGCTCCATGCCGGCATTCTCGGGGAACGGCGGGATCGCGCGCGGTGTACGGCTCATAGACGTGGTTACCAACCTCCCGCCGAAGGAGCCCGCCGTGCGCCGCTCGCTGCTGCTCATCCCGCTCGCCCTGCTGCTCGCGCTGGCCGCGGCGCCGGCGGCGCTCGGCGGCGGCTTCGCCACCGTCGGGCTCAGCTCGACCCCGGACGGGATCGCGCCCGGGCAGCCGTGGAAGGTCGACATCACCGTGCTCCAGCACGGCCGGACGCCGCTCGAGGGCCTGACGCCGAAGGTGCGCATCCACTCCGGCTCCACCGTGCACGAGGTCGTCGCCGCGCCGACCGCCAAGGCCGGCGTCTACCGCGCATCGGTCGTGTTCCCGGCGGCCGGGCGGTGGGACTACGAGGTGCTCGACGGGTTCATCAACGAGGTGCCGCACACGTTCCCGGCGGTCGAGATCGGCGGCGCCGGCTCCCCGGCCGCGCCCGCCGCCACGACCGCGCCGCCCGCGCCGGCGCCCGCGGCGGACTCCGGCGGCGGGATCGCCGCCGGCTGGCTGGTGGGCGCCGGCGCGGCGCTGCTGCTCGCGCTCGCGGTGCTCGGGCTGGGCCGCCGGCGCCGCGAGCACGGGGCGATGCCGCACACGCCGGAGCCCGCGGCATGAGGATCGCGACCGCCGTCGCGGGAGCGCTCGCGATCGCGGCGGTCGCCATGGCCGTGCTCGCCTTCACGACCGGCGGGGACGGCGACGAGCGGGCCGCGGCGCCGCCGACCGCGACCCCGGCGGCGCCGCCGGCCTCCGGTCGCACGACCGGAGGCCTCGCGGTCTGGGCGGCGCAGGGGTGCGGCTCCTGCCACACGCTGGCGGCGGCGAACGCCCACGGGGTGATCGGTCCCGACCTGGCCTCCAGCCTCAAGGGCGTCCCCGCGTCCTACATCAAGGAGAGCATCGTCGCGCCGGGCAAGAACGCCGCCGCCGGCTACGAGACGGGGATGATGCCGGAGGACTACGCGGCGCGGATCGCGCCGGAGGACCTCGACGCGCTGGTCGCCTTCCTCAGGCGAACGCACGTCGCTGACCGCGGCTCCCCACAGATGGGCGCGCACGTGGGCGAGGCCCTCGACGTCGTGGACGTCGTCCTGGCGTTCGGGGACCACGAGCAGCGGCGGGTCGCCGAGCCGCTCGCGCAGATGCGCGACGTTGGCCGCGTCGCGCTCGGCCAGGGCGGCGAGCTCGCGCGCGGAGGTCGCGACCCGGCCGGCGAGCCGCGCGCCCAGCTCCGTCACGAGCTCGTCGGGCAGCTCGCCGTTCAGATCGGGCGCGGTGTGCAGCCGGTTGACCACGATGCCGCCGAACGGCATCCCGGCCTCGCGCAGCTTGCGATGGAAGAAGATCGCCTCCTCGATGGGGTCGTGCTGGGGCGAGGTGACGATGAGGAACGTCGTGCCCGGGTCCTCCAGCAGCGCGCTCACCCGATCCGCGCGGGCGGCGAAGCCGTCGATCATCCCGCCGAGCGCGCGGAAGAAGACGGACAGGTCCTCGAGCAGGTCGACGCCGGTCACGCGCCGCAGCAGCCCGAACGCCATCCCCGTGCCGCGGCCGAGGATGCGCCCGCCGATCCCCGCCGGGCGCATGAGCACCCTGAGCGCGCGGCCCTGGAAGAAGCCGGTGAGCCGCTTGGGCGCGTCGAGGAAGTCGAGCGCGTTGCGCGACGGCGGCGTGTCGAGCACGATGAGATCGAACTCGCCCCCGGCGTCGAGGTCGTAGAGCTTCGCGATCGCGGTGAACTCCTGCGAGCCCGCGACCGCGTTGGAGAGCTGTGCGTAGATCCGGTTGGAGAGCACCTCGTCGCGGGTCCTGGCGTCCGGCGCCAGGTGCTCGATCAGCTCGTCGAACGTGCGCTTGGCGTCGAGCATCAGCGCCCACAGCTCGCCGCGCATCTCGACGCCGTGCTCGGCGAAGCGCTCGCGGTCGATCAGCCGCGGCTCGTTGCCGAGCTCCTCGAGCCCGAGCGAGTTCGCGAGCCGGCGCGCCGGGTCGATGGTCACGACGGCGACCTTCGCGCCCTCGGCGGCGGCGCCCATCGCGAGCGCGGCGGCCGTCGTGGTCTTGCCCACGCCGCCGGAGCCGGCGCAGACGACGATCTTGCGGCCGGCGAGGAGCTCGGAGACCGAGAGACTCAGATGAGCCCCTCGCGGACCGCGTGCGCGACGGCCTGCGAGCGGGAGCGGGCGTTCAGCTTCGTCACGACGTCATGCAGCACGTTCTTCACGGTGCGCTCGGAATAGCACAACTGCTGCGCGACCTCGCGCGTCGGATGCCCGGCGGCGATGAGGGAGAGGACCTGCTGCTCGCGGTCCGTGAGCCGTGCGGCGACCGGCTTGTCGTACTCGGGCGACATGCCGTCGAGCAGGTCGCGGAGCAGCTCGGACGTCACGACGCCGGTGCCGTTGGCGGCCGCGCGGACGGCGTTCGCGAGGGAGTCGGTCGTCAGCGTCTCCTTGCGCAGCACGCCGACCGCCCCGGACTGGAGCGCGGCGAGCACCGCCTCCTCGGCGCAGAGCGAGCTGCAGACGACCACCGGCGCGCCGGCCGCTTCGGCGACCGCGCCGACGAAGTCGGGGCCGCCGGGCATCGCGTGGTCGACGAGGACGAGATCGGCCGCGAACAGCGCCTCGTCCTCCCAGGCGGTGCGGACGCTGTCGGCGTGGCCGACGGATTCCACTTCGGGAAGCCCTTCGAGGCACACCGCGAGCCCACGACGGTAGATCGTGTGCGGATCGACGACGAAGAGCTTCACACCATCCCTGCCTGTCCTCCGCGCCTTCTTGGCGCTGTTGCCCGCCCTGCCAGCTCGCGCCATACTACGCCCGAGCCGACCTGATGGAAAGTGCCGTACCACAGATCCGCAACGACAGGGACGTCAGCCGGTGCCGGAGATCCTGAAGACGGTCGGGCGCTACGAGATCCTCCGTGAGGTCGGGAGGGGCGGCATGGCGATGGTGTACCTCGCCCGCCAGACCGACCTCGATCGCTTCGTCGCGCTGAAGGAGCTCGCCGCGTTCCATGCGTCCGACGCGGCGTTCGCGCAGCGGTTCCTGCGCGAGTCGCGCGTGGCCGGCTCGCTGAGCCACCCGAACATCGTCACCGTGCACGACTACTTCGAGCACGACGGGACGCCGTACATCGCGATGGAGTACGTCGAGCGCGGCTCGCTGCGGCCGTTCGTGGGCGAGATGTCGCTCGCCCAGATCGGCGGCGTCCTCGAGGGGCTCCTCGCCGGGCTCGCGCAGGCGGAGCAGCACGGCATCGTGCACCGCGACCTCAAGCCCGAGAACCTCATGGTCACCTCGGACGGGCGCGTGAAGATCGCCGACTTCGGCATCGCCAAGGCGACGAACCAGATGCAGACCGGCGCGTTCCTGACCGCGACCGGCACGACGGTCGGGACGCCGACGTACATGGCGCCGGAGCAGGCGATGGCGCAGGACATCGGGCCGTGGACCGACCTGTACTCGGTCGGCTGCATGGCGTTCGAGATGTTCACCGGGAAGGTCCCGTTCCACGACTCCGACGCGCCGATGGCGATCCTGCTGCGCCACGTCAACGAGCCGATCCCGGCGGTCAAGTCGATCGACGACTCGATCGACGCCGGTCTGTCCGACTGGGTCGAGGCGCTGCTGGTCAAGGACCCGAAGGCGCGCACGCAGTCCGCGAACGAGGCGTGGGACGAGTTCGAGGAGCTGATCATCGGGCTGCTCGGGCCGCGCTGGCGGCGCAGCGCGCGGCTGTCCGGGCGGACCGAGCACCTCGACACGCCCAAGCCGCTCACCCCGGCGCCGTTCGACGGCGCGACGACCGGCGAGGCGCCGTCCGACGAGTTCCAGAGCTACGTCCGCGGGGAGAAGGTCGAGGAGGCGCCCGGGCCCGCGACGCCGCCGCCGGCCGACATGCCCGCGGGACCGCTCGAGCCCGGCCCGATCGACGTCCCGACCGGCCCGCCGACCCCGCCGCCCCTCACCCCGGTCCAGGAGTCCGGCTTCGTCACGTTCGGCGCGCCGGCGCCGGCGGAGGAGGAGGAGCCCCCCGCGGCCGAGGCGCCGCCGGCCGCGCCGCCGCCCGCCGCGCCGGCGGCTTCCGACCAGCCGGTGCAGGAGTCGGGGTTCGTGACGTTCGGGGCTCCGGCGCCCCCGGCGGATGCCGCGCCGCCGGCCGAGCCGCCCGCGGCGCCGCCGCCGCCGCCCGAGGCCGCGCCGCCGGCGCCGCCGGTGGAGCCGGCGGCCGAGCCGGTCGCGGACGAGGCGGTGGCTCCGGCGGCGGACGAGGCGGTTGCTCCGGCGGATGACGAGACCGCCGAGCCGGGCTTCCAGACGTACGTCGCGCCGCCGCCGTTGCGGCCGCCGACGGGCGAGCCGCCCCCGGCCCCGGCCCCGGTCGAGGAGCCGCCCGTCGCAGAGCCCCCGCCGCCGACTCCCGAGCCGCCCGCCGAGGCACCGCCCGTCGAGCCCCCCGCGGCCGCGCCGCCACCTCCGCCCGCACCCGTTCCGCCGCCCGCGCCGGAACCGAACCGGAACCGGCAGCGGAGCCCGAGCCGGTGGCGGCCGCCACCGCCGAGGACCCCAGCGCGACCGTCATGCCGGAGTCGCTCAAGCGCGAGCCGGCCGGGCCGGACCGGGAGCCGGCGGCGCCGCGGGAGCGGTCGAGCCGGGCCTTCCCGATCGCGCTCGGCGCCGGGATCGTCGCCGCGATCGTCGCCGGCGTCCTGATCGGCGGGGGCGGCGGCTCAGGTGACGGCGGCGACGGCAACGCCGCCTCCGCCCCGAGCACCCCCGCCGAGGCCGGGGCGGTCCAGGTCAAGGTCCCCACCGGCTACGCCGCGCTCGGCTCGGCGCCGGCGCTCCCCGGCCTCGACCTCGCCGACGGCGCCGCGTACGCGCCCGACGGCAAGGACGGCGGGCGGGCCGTCGCGTTCGGCCACGCGACCGCCAACGACTCCACGCTGCTCCCCGAGGACTTCCGCGGCACGCTCGGACTCAAGGCGGGAGAGGTACCTGAGCGCACCGCCGTGAAGCTCGGCCCCGACGGCCTGCAGGCGTACCGGTACGAGGGGCTCCAGCCGGCGGGGATCGACCGGAAGGTGACGGTCTACGCGTCGCCCACGTCGGAGGGCGTGGCGACGGTCGCATGCCTCGCGCCGCCCGCCGACGCGGCCGCGTTCAAGACCGACTGCGAGGCGATCGCCAACACGCTGCAGATCTCCTCCGGCAAGCCGTTCCCCGTCGGGCCGGACCCCGGCTACGCGGAGACGCTCGGCGCCACGTTCGCCAAGCTCGACACCCAGGTCGAGAAGGGCCGCAAGGCGCTCGGGAAGGACCGCACGACGTTCCGGGCCCAGGCGGCCGCGGCGCGCGACATCCAAGCGGCTCACGCCGCGGCGGCGAAGCAGCTGAAGGGCGCGGAGATCAGCCCGGCGGACCGCACGATCAACGCGTTGCTCATCGAGCGCCTGCGCGCGGTGGGCGCCGCCTGGAACAAAGCCGCCGCCAGCGCGTCCAAGAAGGACAAGCGCGGGTTCGACCGCTCCGAGTCCGGCATCAAGCAGGCGCAGCAGCAGCTCGCCCAGACGGTCGCCGGGCTGGAGAAGGTCGGCTACCAGTTCGGGCAGTGACGGACGTCTCGCGGCGGATGTGAAGAACGCCGCGGAACCGTCCGATCAGGGGTGAGAGGGTTCACTCCAGCACCAGGTTGACAGCGTCCACAGGGCGCGGGAAGGTAGGCCGAGCATGAAGCCCAGGCAGCTCGTCATCATCGCCATCGCAGCCGTCGCGGCGTTCGCCGCGGCCTTCGCCATCTCCGGCGCCGGCGGTGGAGACGAGTCGCAGGCGCAGGCCGCTCCGGCCAAGCCCGCCGAGGTGATCGAGGTCGGCAGCGCGACGGTGTCCGCGGACGTGGCCGCCGCCGCGGCATTGCCGGCGCTCCAGGTGCCGAAGCCCAAGAAGAAGAAGGACACGACGCCGGACTCGTCGTCGAGCACGACGGAGCCGAGCGCCCCCTCCCAGTCGACGCCGCCCGCGAGCACGGACCCGGCGCCGACGCAGCCGGCGCCCAGCGACCCCGGGCCGAGCACGCCTCCGCCGCCGGACACCGGCGGCAGCAACGATCCGATCAACGTCGGCGGCGGCGAGGACTGAGCCTCAGCCCAGCAGGCGGCGCGCCTCGGCGAGCCGCAGCTGGTAGCGGCCGCGGAACTGCTCGGCCGGGCGCTCCACGTCGGCGATCCACTCGCCCCAGTGGCTCGGGTCCTTGCCGAAGTCGGCATCCCCGCGGGCGATCTGCTGCTTCTTGTGGGCGAGGGCGTGGTCGATGAACCACTTGGCCTGCAGGCCGGGGTTCTCCGGGTAGCCCGCGTACTCGCCCTGGTTCCAGATCCCGACGCGCATCTGGAAGAAGCCGACCGAGTCGGCGTCGCCGAAGTTCAGGTTCTTGACGCCCGACTCGACCAGCGCGGCCATCACGGGCAGCTCGGGCGGCAGCCCCGCCTTCTCGGCCTGCTTGGCCAGCCACTTGGCGAGCGCCTTCTGGCCGGCGTCGTCGCCGGGGTAGTCGGCGGGCACGGCGGACAGGTCGGGCGGCGGTCCGGCGGGCGCCGCCGCCGCGACCTCCGGCGGCGCCGGGGCGGAGGGTGAGGCGGGTGCGTCCGGGGGCACGGGGGGCGCGGCCGCCGGCTCCGCTGCCGCGGCGGCGGCCTTCGCCTTCGCGGCGTCCTCCGCGGTGACCGCCTTGAGGAAGAGCGCCGAGTCGCGCCGCCCCTCGCCGGGCGCCCCGCCTTCGCCGGCGGCGGCCGCGCTCGCCAGGGCGCGGTCGGCCTTCGCTCCGGAGGCGGCGTGGTTGCGGGCCTCCTGCGCGTTGATCGCCTTGAACAGGCCGCTGTTGGCCTGGCGCGCCTCGGCCGCGTCGCGCGCCACCGCCGCCTGCGCGGACGCGACGGCGACCGGGTCGATCGCCGGCGCGGCGGCGGCGGGGCGCGGCGGCGGCCGGTGCGGCGGCGGGCGCGCCGGCGGCGGCGTCGTCGAACCGCCGGCCGCCCGTGAACTGGGCCTTGTAGTAGGGCTCGTCGAGGCTCGAGACCTTCACGACGTCGCCGGTGTGGGGCGCGTGGAGGAACTTGTCGCCGCCCATCGAGATGCCGACGTGGTGCACGTAGCCGCTCGCGTCGCGGAAGAACACGAGGTCGCCCGGGAGCAGCTCCGCGCGCGGCACCGCCGTGCCGTTGGCGGCCGCGATCTGGTCGTCGGTCACGCGCGGGATCTTCACCCCGGCCTGCGCGTACGCCCACTGCACGAGCCCGGAGCAGTCGAAGCCGGTCTCCGGCGTCGAGCCGCCCCACCGGTACGGCGTGCCGGTGAACTTCTGCGCCTCCTTGAGCGCGGCCAGCGCCTTGCGGGCCGGCGCCCTGCGCCATGGCGGGCGGCGCGACGCGGCGTCGGCGACCGCCGGCGCGGCCGCGGGCGCGGCGGCGGAGCAGCGGCGGCCGGCGGAGCGGCGGCGGCGGGTGCGCTCGCGAGGAGCTTGTCGGCCTGGTCGAGCTGGAGCTGGTAGCGGCCGCGGAACTGCTCGGCGGGACGTTCGACGTCGGCGATCCACTCGCCGAACTGGCTCGGGTCGTCGATCGACTGCCCGCGCGCGATCCGCTGCGCCTTGACGCGCTCGGCGGTGTCGAGGAACCAGTCGATCTGCTTCTCGGGATCGTCGGGGTACCCGGCGTAGTCGCCCTGGTTCCAGATGCTCACGCGCATCTGGAAGAAGCCGACCGAGTCGGCGTCGCCGAAGTTGAGGTTCTTCAAGCCGGACTCCACGAGGGCGGCCATGACGGGGAGCTGTGGCGGCAGGTCGCGCTTCTCGGCCTCCTTGGCCATCCAGGCCGCGAGCTGCTCCCTGGACGCGTCGTCGCCCGGGTAGGCGCCGCTGACCGTCGAGAGGTCGACCGCGGCCGCGGCCGGGTCCGCCGCGGGCGCCGGCGCCGCGGCGACGCGTGCGGGCTGCTCCTTCGCCTGCACGGCCTGCAGGAACAGGGCCGAGTCGCCGCTCGCCTTCTGCTCCCCGGGCGCCGCCCCGGGCCCGCCGGCGGCGGCGACCTTCGCGGGGCCCGCGACGGCCGCGAAGAGGCCGGACGCCTTGTTCGGGTCCGGCGGCGGGGCGAGCCGGCGCCGCGGCGGGCGCACCCGCCACCGGCGCGGCGGCGACCGCCGCGGCCGCGGGGGCCGCCTGCGGCGCTCCGGCCGCCAGCTCAGGCGGGACCTTGAAGTCCGGCGCGATCTCCTGCTTGAACCCGACGTGGATGTGGTTCTGGTGCGCCGCGTCGGTGAAGTAGCCCGGACCGCTGATCGCGAACGGCGACCCGATCTCGTCCGGGCGGATGCGGGGATCGAACTGCGACAGCTCCGACGCCACGTCGCGCGCGAGCGCGCTGCCCGGGCTGACGATCTCGCCGTCGATCGAGGCGATGTCCAGGCCGCGGCCGAACGTGTGGTTGGAGACCGACCCACCGGCGGTCAGGCGGGAGTGGTCGCTGCACATGCAGGAGACGACGATCTTGTGCTCCTGGCTGAGCTTGGTGACGCACCGCGACGATCCGCGGGTCGATGCGCCCGGCCTTGATGTCGGCGACGCCGACGTCGTCGAGCACGATGTTCTTGTTCTTCAGCAGCGCCTGCGCCTCCGCGTCCGGCGTGCCGCCGGTGCCCTCCTGGCCGAACTGGTCCGGGTCGATCGGCTTGCGCGCGGCCGGGGCCTCGGGCGGCGGCGGCGCGGCCGCGGCCGGCGGGGCGGCCGCCTCGCGGCGACCTCGGGCGCGGCGGGCGGCGGCCTTCGCGAGCAGCCCGTTCGCCTCCTCGAGGCGGAGCTGGTAGCGGCCGCGGTACTGCTCGGCCGGGCGTTCGACGTCGGCGATCCACTCCCCGAACTGGCTCGGGTCGTCGATCGGCTTGCCGGCGGCGATCCGCTGCGCCTTGACCTGCTCGGCGTTGTCGAGGAACCAGTCGATCTGCTTCTTCGGATCGTCGGGGTAGCCGGCGTAGTCGCCGTTGTTGTGGATGCTCACGCGCATCTGGAAGAAGCCGACCGAGTCGGCGTCGCCGAAGTTGAGGTTCTGCAGGCCCGACTCGACCAGCGACGCCATGACCGGGAGCTGCGGCGGCAGCCCGCGCTTCTCGGCCTCCTTGGCCATCCACGCCGCGAGCTCCGCCTTCGGCGCGTCGTCGCCCGGGTAGGCGTCGCTCACCCCGGCGAGGTCGACGGCCGGCGCGGCGGGATCGGCCGCGGCCGCGGCTGCCGCGGGCGCGGCCGGCGCCGGGTCCTCCTTGGCCCGCACGGCCTGCAGGAACAGGTTGGAGTCGCTGCTCGCCTTCGGCGCTCCGGCCGCCGGCGCGCCGCCGACGCCCGCGACCTTCCCGGGCTGCGCGACGGCCGCGAAGAGCCCGGACGCCTTCTTCGGGTCGGAGGCCGGCGCCGCCTGGGCGGCGCGGCGGCCGGCGCCGCGACCTCCGGCGCCGCGACGCTCCGGCGCCGCCGGCGCGACCGCGGCCGCCACGGGGGCGGCCTGCGGCGCGCCCGCCACCAGGTCGGGCGGGAGCTTGAAGTCGGGCGTGATCTCCTGCTTGAACCCGACGTGGACGTGGTTCTGGTGCGCGGCGTCGGTGAAGTAGCCCGGCCCGCTGATCGCGAACGGCGATCCGATCTCGTCCGGCCGGATCGCGGCCGGCAGCTCGGACAGCTCCGAGGCCACGTCGCGCGCGAGCGCGCTGCCGGGGCTCACGATCTCGCCGTCGATCGACGCGATGTCCAGGCCGCGGCCGAACGCGTGGTTGGAGATCGAGCCGCCGGCCGTGAACTTGGAGTGATCGCTGCACATGCACGACACGACGATCTTGTGCTCCTGGCTGAGCTTCGTGACGACGGCGACGATCCGCGGGTCGATCTTGCCCGGCCTTGATGTCGGCGACGCCGACGTCGTCGAGCACGACGTTCTTGTTCTTCAGCAGCGCCTGCGCCTCGGCGTTCGCGCTGCCTCCCGTGCCGTCCTGGCCGAGCTGCGACGGGTCGACGGGGCCGGAGCCGGCGCCCGGCTGCGGCTCGACCGCCGGCGCGGCCGCTGCCGGCGCGACCGGCGGCGGCGGGCGCGGCCGGCGCCGCCGGTTGCGCGGCGGCGTCCTTGGCGGGCTCGGGACCGCCCTCGGACGGCTCGACCCGGACCGGGCCGTCGGGCAGCTCGCTGCCGGCCGGCGTTCCCGTCCGCAGCTCGCCGCCGCCGGATCCCTTGCCGGGCTTGGCGTCCGCCGGCGCGTCCGCCGCCGCGAGCTCGGGCGCGGCGGGCGGCTCCTCGGCCGCCGGCGCGGCCTTGGCCGCGGCCGCCGCCTTGCCGGCGGCGTCCTCCTTGCCGCCCGCGCCGGCCGCCTCAGGCGCGGCCGGTGGCGGCGGAGCGGCGGGGGCGGCGCCGTTGCCGCTCGCTCCCGCCGCCGCGGCGGCGGGAGCCTCCTGCGGCTCGGCGGGCGGCGCGGCGCTCCGCTCCGGCGCGCCGGACATCGACCCGCCGCCCGGCAGCGCCGGCAGGTTCACCCGGCTCAGCACGTCGCCGAGCGAGCCCGACAGGTCCTCGATGTGCGGCACGACGTGCTTGGAGAACTCGTACACGCCCATGCCCTCCATGGCCGCGGCCATCATCACGCCCGCGAGGCTCGAGCGCGACTCGCGCACGTCCAGCGTGTGCATCGCCTTGCCCGCGCCGAGCTGCATCTCCTCGGCCAGGCTGTCGAGCCCGGCCTCCCGGCACGCGAGCGCGGGATCGCGGCGGAACCGGTCGCGGAACGCCGGGTCGGCGAGCAGCCGCTCGATGAGCTGAGCGGCGATGGCGGACTCAGTCGCGGCCACGGCTCATGATCCCACAGGTCGCAGCCGCTCCAGCAGCGGCTTGCCGACGACGAACACCACCGGGATGAAGAACGCGACCCACAACGTCCCCATTACGACGTACACGACCCATTTCGGCGCCAGCGCGGTCATCACCGGCTCGTAGCGGAGCGAGAGGATGACCGCGAACGCCCCGGCCAGCACCGTCCAGGCGAGCCCGAAGACCGAGTACCGCGCGAGCACCGGCGAGTCGCTCGAGCGGCCGCGCCCGGAGAGCCGGCGCGCGAACTGCTCCCGCGCGCGCCGCCGCAGCCCGGGCTCGCGCAGCCAGTCGACGAGCATGTGGTAGCCGTCGCGCTCGATGAACGGGTTGAGGTTGAAGAACGCGCCGACGTAGCCCGCGAACGCGAGCTGGAAGAAGATGTCGCGCACGGTGCCGGCCGGCAGCGCGAGGCAGCACAGCGAGAAGATCGCGCCGAGCGAGAAGTCGGACACGGGCCCGGCGGCGGAGATCGCGATCCGCCGCCGCCGGGGCTCGAACCACGCCTCGCTGGTGTCCACGAACGCGTACGGGAAGATCACCACGAGCTTGAGCCCCGCCTTCTCCACCCGGCGCCCGAACGACGCCATCGTGAGCGCGTGCGCGGTCTCGTGCACGGCCGCGATCAGGAAGCGGCCGAGCAGGAACACGAGCCCGCCGATCCCGATCTTGTTCGCGACCACGAACGGCGTCCCGTAGCGCAGCGCGATCAGCGCGGCGAACACGCCGACGCCCGTGACGCACAGCGCGCCGATGGCCAGCAGCGCCGGGCGCGTGAACAGCACCCAGGCGCCGCCGCGGTAGAGCGCGTCGATGCGGTCGCCCACCCCGTGGAACACCTTCTCGCGCGGCGTGAAGAGGCGCTCCCGGAACCCGCTCGGCGCCTCGGCGCGCGCCTGGGTGCCCGCGACCCCGGCGAGGAAGCCGCGCTCGCCGAGGTCGGCCAGCAGGCGGGCGAGCCGCGCCGGCCCGGTCGGGCCGAAGCGCTGCTCCGCCTCTCCGATCAGGTCGATGAGCGAGCGCGTGCCGTCGACCAGCTCGAACAGCTGCGCGTCGTTGTCGGACAGCCGCAGGAAGCCCTCGCGCGAGAGGTCGCGCAGGACCCACCGGCGCGGTCCCTCCTCGGCGTCCAGGCGCTTGAGCGCGTAGCCGGATCGCACGCGCGGGCGCGTCCCGAACTGCGTCGCCTGCGCGGTCACGCTCCCCGCGCCGGCGGCGCCCACCACCAGCGAGTCGCCCGGCTGGACCACGATCGTGCGCCCGGCCTCCGACGCCTCGCGGCGCCGCTCGACGCCGATCTCCTGGTCCCCGATCCGGATCCGCGCGCCGTCGCGCAGCGCCACCGGGCCGGTCACGGGCGCGCCGTCGACGAAGGTCCCGTGGCTCGAGCCGGCGTCCTCGATCCGCGCCGCGCCAGGGTCGGCGCCCGCGGAGATGCGCGCGTGCACGCGGGAGACGCTCGGGTCGTCGAGGCGCAGCGTCGCGCTCGGCCCGCGCCCGATCGTCAGGTCCTCGACCAGCGGGATGCGCGCCCCGCCGGCCAGCACCAGCTCGAGCGGCGCCCGCGCGTCACCGAGCGGGGCGCCGCAGCTGCCGCAGAAGGCAGCACCGCGGATCACCTGGCGGCGACACTCCGGGCACAGCACGGCTGTTCCCTACTCCACGGACAGCGGCTGGTACGCCGGGTTGTCGCCGCCCAGCTTGAGCTGCTGCTGGTCGGTCGGGTCCGCGGCCGAGAGCCGCACGAGCTCGCCGGTCGCCGCCCCGATGCAGTCGTCCGCCTTCACCACCACCAGCTCCTGCCCGTCGGGCCGCCAGATCACCTTGCAGGCGCGCACCCGGAGCGCCTTGGCCTCCGCGAGCGGGAAGTCGCCGCGCTTGGCCATGAACAGCTCCGCCGCGGCCGTTGGGGCCGAGGACGGCGACCGCCATGCGCTTGCCGTCGGGCGAGATCGCGGCGTCGAGCACGCCCTCCCCCGGCTTGGAGACGTCGGTGACGATCTTGCCCTTCGAGTAGTCGTCGGGGTTGCTGGAGAACGGCTTCTTCGTCGTCCACTCGACCATGCCGAACTCGGTCGTGCCGTCCTTGAAGCCCCAGGCGAGGATCGACTTGCCGTCGGGCGCCCAGTTGATCTTGCGCTCGATGCTGATATCCGGCTCGTCCTTGCAGGCGGTCGTCATCCCGTCGGCGCCCACCTTGCCCAGGCAGAGATCGGACTTGCCGTCGGCCCTCTTCGCCATCGCCAGCACGTTCGCCTTGGCGGTCGGCGCCCAGGCGAGGTCGCTGAACGTCTCGCCCTTCTTGGTCAGCTCCAGCGGGCTCTCGTCCGGCTTCTCGCGGTTGGAGAGGAAGACCTGGCCGTCGCTCGTGTACGCGATCGCGCTGCCGTCGGCGCTCCACGCCGGGTCGTGCTCGTCCTGCGGGCCCTTGGCGATCGGGTCGAGCGGCTTCGAGGTCGCGGCGTTCGACGAGCAGGATGTCCTTGTCGTTGTCGTACGCCAGCTCGGGGAAGCCGCCGGACACGAACAGCGTGACGGGGGTCCCGGCCTCCACCTCGGTGCCGGGCTCGGGATCGACGCGGAACACCGTCCCCTTCTCGGATTCGTCGAACACCGTCTTGACCTTCGGCACCAGGCGCTCGTCGGACACCTTGCGCGCGTAGTCGTCGCGCAGGGCGCCGTCGACGACGCGGGACCTTGACGGGGCCGCCCTCTCCGCCGCCACCGCCGCCGGCGCCGGCGGCGGCGGCCGGAGCGTCGCCACCGGCCTTGTCGTCGTCGGTCCCCTTCTTGCCGTCCTTGCCGGCGCCGGGGACGACGGTGAAGATGTCGATCGGCGCGCCCTCGTTGACGACCTCCTTGGCGACCGGGATCTGGCTCTTGATCTGCGCGGCGGGATCGACGGGCTGCGGGGTCGCCTGCCCGAGCGTCAGGCCCTCGGCGCGCAGCGCCTTCTCGGCGTCGGCCGGTGACTTGCCGGTCAGGTCGGGCACGGAGACCTTGCCGTTGCCGATCGCCACGAGGATCGCGACCTCGGAGTCCTTCTTCGCCGTCTCGCCCGCCTTCGGCGTCTGGCTCAGCACGGTGCCGGGCGGCACCTTGGCGTCGACCTGCTCCTTGGTCCCCGCCGCGAGCCGCAGGCCCGCCTCGGTGATCGCCTTCTCGGCCTCGAACGCCGACTTCTTGCCGACCACGTCGGGCACGTCGACGTTCTTGGGCAGGAACAGGAACAGCAGCAGCGCCAGCAGCGCGAGCAGCGGGATCACGATCGCGACCCACCACGGCAGCCACGGCTTCTGGCGGAACACCGCCTGGCTGGGCAGCAGCGGCGCGCTCGGCGGCGGCGCGCCGTGGCCGCGGCTCGGCATCTTGAGCTGGTCGAGCCGGAGGTTCTGCTGCTTGAGCTGCGGCCCGCGCACGTGGGGAGCCCGCACCTGCGGCTCGCGCATGCGCACCCCGCCGGGGCCGACCGACAGGTTCGGCTTGCCGATGCGCGGCTTGCCGATCTTCGGCCCGCGCACGCCCGGGATGCCCTTGGGCGCCTTGCCGAGGAGGCCCTGCCCGCCGCCGTCCTCCTCGCCGCCGCCGTCGTCGGGCGCGTCCAGGTCGGGATCCTCGTGCGGGTCGGCGACCGCCGCGACGGCCTCGACGCCGGTGTTGGTCCGCACCTCCAGGCGCCGCTCGTGCGGCCGGCCGATCCACATCTGCTTCGGCGGGCGCACGGTCATCGTGGTCTGCAGCGTCTCGCCGGGCTGGACCTCGACGTGGCGCGGGGAGAACGTGAAGTTGCAGTCGCCGTCCGGGTCGGTCCCCTCGAAGGCGACGCAGCGACGGCGCGTTCGCCTTGTTCTGGACGCGGACCTCGTAGCGCACCTTGCGCCGGCCGGAGGCGCGCTCGGGCTCCACCTTGGTCCCGAGGTCGTCGAACGGCTGGATGCCGAGCAGGAACGGCGCCGCCGCGGCCTCCGCGCCGGACGCCTTGGAGAGCGCGACGAGCTCGAGCTCCCACACGCGCGCCTCGGCCTCGGCCGTGCGCGGCGGATGCAGGTGGATCTCCACGTCCTGCTCGTACGTGCCGCCGGCGCCGAACGGCACGAGGTACACGGTGTCGGGGTAGACGGTCCACCAGCCGTCGGGCAGCCCGCGGACCGAGAGCGCGTAGTTGTCGACGATGCCGGACGTGTTGCGGATCAGCGCCTGCACGCGCTCGCGCCCGCCGGCGTCGACGCCGAGCGCCAGCACCTCGTCCTGGACCGGGGACTCGTCCGGGAGGCGGAGCGTGATCGAGGCGATCTTGGGCGCCTCCTGCTCGGGCTCCGCCGGCGGCGGCACGGCGCCGTGGGCGGCGGTGGGCACCGGGCCGGGGCCGGGCGGCGCAGGCGGCAGGGGCGGCGGCGCGGGCGCGGCGGCGGCCGGGTCGGGCGGGGGCGGAGCGTCCGGCGGCGGAGCGGCCGGGGCGGGCGCCGCGTCGGGGGCGCTCGCGGGCGGGGACGCCGCCTCGGCGGCGGCCTGCGCCATCTCGGGCGTGATCGCCTCGACGAGCCCCGGTCGGCTCCCAGCGCAGGTACTCCCCGCACTCGCAGAAGTCACGATCGTTGGGGTTCTCCCTGCCGCAGCTCTGACAGGTCCTCATGGCGCTCCGCCCATCACTCGGTCTTCTTCGCGGCCTTCACCCGCAGCCGGTATGTGCAGTGCACCGGCTTGTACTGCTCGATGCAACGTGCCACGGCCGCCTGCGTCGTCTCTGGAATCGGCTTGTCGCAATAGACGACGAACGAGGACGCGGAAGATTCCAGCGCCGGCGCGTCGCCCCAGCTCACGCCGCCGTTGTCCTCGACGCGCAGCGGCAGCTTCGGGAACGCGAGGTCGAGCGCGAGCTCCAGCCCGCGCACCGTGCCCCGGCGGCGGCTCAGCTCGGCCGACTGGCGCACCAGCGCGCGGCGCTCGCGCAGCGGCTGGGACTCGTCGACCTCGATGCCCGAGCCAGGCGGCGAGCAGGTCGAGCACGTCGCGCGGCGCGTGGTCGGGGTTGAAGTACGCGGGCAGCGCGTCGATCACCGCGACGACCGGGTCGAGCACCGCCTCCAGCGCCCCGACGAAGCGCATCCCGAAGTCGCCGTCCTGGTACATGGCCGGCAGCCCGCCGCGCAGGTACGCCCGGCTCGAGGCCACCGGCGGCGTCTCGCGCGCGCCGCTCGCGACCTGCACCATGAGCGTCCCGAAGCCGGCGCCCGGCGAACGTCTGGTAGTCGCCTTCGCCGTTGTCCTCGGGCGTGGTCATCGCTCGCTCACGCTTCCCGGTGGGTCGCCTTGACGATGTGCTGGCCCGACGCGATCAGCTCGCCCGGCTCGAGCACGATGTGCGTCCCGGCCGGCTTGTGCGACTGCTCGCCGGTGACGAGGTCGGTCTCGTAGATCCGGAGGATCTTCACGAACTCGACGCCGTCGATCGCGTGCACGATCCCGTACAGCTCGCCCTGGTTGAGCGCGCGCCCGAACGGCCAGCCGCCGCCGATGCCGTGCGGGTCGCCGCCGACCAGCGGGTTCAGGTACGTGTAGAGCGCGTGCGCGACGTCCTCCTCCACGCGCGCGGCGTCGGCCAGCGGCGACGCCTGCAGGTTGAGCACGACCGACAGGCCGCGGAACCTGCACGGCAGCAGCTGCAGCCGCGTGCCGATCAGGCGCCGGGCGTCGAGGTACTCGCCGACCTCGCGCAGGAGCGCCTCGTCCGGGCACGAGCTCCTCGTAGCTCAGCTGGCGGTCGGCGGGGAAGACGTGCGGGCAGGATCTGGAGCGGCACGGGGCCGCCGTCCTCGGGCGGCACGAGGCACACCGCCCGCGCGACGCGCGGCGACGCCTCGCCGGCCAGGAACTCGAAGTCCTCCGCGGTCACCGCGCGGTAGCGGGTCCGGATCTCCATCGACGCGCGCGCCCGCGCGTGCTCGATCGGCTCGGCGTCGACGCCGCCGGCGGCGGACGCGGGTTCGTGACCGTGTCGATGCCGGGGATCGGGCTGCGCAGCACGTTGAGCGTCCCGGCCGAGACGTTGCCGGCCCGGCCGCCGCCGTAGCGGTAGCGGCTCATGCGCACGACGGCGCCCTTGGCCGGCACCGCGCCGTACTGCGACCAGCCGCCGTCGGTCTCGCGGATCGCCGGGCCCAGCTCGACCTCGCCGGAGACGACGTCGAGCGTGTAGTGGCGCTCGAACGGGGTCGAGTCGACGAAGTTCTCGCGCAGCTCCCAGCGCTCCCAGTCGCCCGACTCGGGGTCCTGCACCTCCAGGTGCTCGCTCGGTGCGCGGCTTGAGCACGGGCGCGTTGCGCAGCTGGAAGACCTGGCCGGGCGTGCCGTCGGAGACGCCGAGGATCTCGCTCTCGGCCCGCGCGGAGTGCGAGGACTCGAGCAGCGCGCCGACCGGCGCCGCGGTGATCGAGTAGATCTCGGGCGGGTGGGTGTAGGTCGTGCTCGCGCCGGTGCGCGTCTTGTCGTCGATGCGGCAGCGCAGCCAGCGCAGCCGCTTGCCGGCGAGCGGCTCGATCGCGCTGCGCGGCGGGCACTGCAGCTCGACGGTGCCCGAGCCGTAGTTGAAGCCGCCGGTGAGGTCCTCGAGCACCTCGGCGTCCTCCCACTGGCCGTCGCCGCCGGAGACCTCCCAGCGCAGCGGCGGGTCCTCGGGATCGACGCCGGCGCCGCGCGCGGTCGAGGCCTCCATCGACACCTGCAGGATCAGCCGGCCGATGTCCTCCTCGAACCCGAGGTAGAGCGCGTCGCCGACCAGCGGCGGCGCGCTGAACGGCACCTGGTCGGCGCCCTGCGGCTTGGCCGTCCCGTCGACGACGCCGATCTCGCTGAACTTGTTGCCGCGCTGGACGACGTATGCGGCGGGCCGGGCCGGCGGGATCGTGAAGTCCTCGTCGACCTGGAACACGATCGACTCCTCGGTCGCCGTGCGGCGCGTGCCGATCTCGGTCTCCCCGCCGGGGATGTCGATGCTGCGATCGGCCGGCGCGCTCAGCCGGAAGCGCAGCTCCGTGTGCGCGCCCGTCGGCCCGTCGAGCCGGATGCCGAGCAGCTCCATCAGCGCGACGTGGAGCTTGTCCGGCACGCGGTTGAGCCGGTAGATCGTCATCTCGGTCATCCACGCGAACAGCTCGATCAGCGTGATGCCGGGGTCGGAGACGTTGTGCTCGGTCCATTCCGGGCAGGCCCGGTTGATGCGCAGCCGCGCCTCGGACACGAGGTCCTGGAAGCGGCGGTCGTCGAGGTCGATCGCGGGCAGTCTCACTCGCTCTCCTCCTCCGGGATCACGTAGAAGGGGTAGACGAGGTTGCGCTGGTTGTTCGTGGTGCGGATCCGGTAGCTGATGGTGATCAGCAGCCGGCCGTCGCTCGACGGCCGACAGGTCGAACGTGAGGTCCTCGACCTCGATCCGCGGCTCCCAGCGGTCGAGCGCGCCGCGGATCGCGGTCTCGAGCTTGCCGATCATCGCGGCGTCGATCGTGTCGAACACGAGGTCGTGGACCGCGCAGCCGAACTCCGGCCGCATCTCGCGCTCGCCCGGGCGCGGTGCCGAGGATGAGCTCGATCGCCTGCGCGATGTCGTCCTCGCCGCCGGCGAGCGAGAGCGCGCCGCGCGCGTCGACCTGGAGCGGGAACGCGAGGCCCGAACCGAGGATCTCCGACATGCCGTCCCGACCCTATCCGAGGTTGATCATGGGGCCGCTGATGGTCACGCCCGCGGCCGAGAGCTGGATCTGCGACGGCGCCGCACTTGAGCGTGAGCGACGCCGTGCCCTCGATCGTGACCTCGGTCTTGCCCTTCACGCTCACGCTCTGGCCCTCGATCGAGAACGGCTGTACCGAGGACGAGCGACGTCTTGCCGGTGCGTCTTGTTGGTCCAGTCGCGGTCGTAGGTCTCCTCGACCTTGTCCGCGATCTCGAGCGTGAGCGGCCCGCCGCTCTTGATCGTGTACGCTCGCTTCGACTCGGTGTGGATCGACTCGTCGCTGCGCACGACGAACGAGCCGTCCTGGTCGTGCAGGAGCTCGTCGCCGGGCTGGTCGGTGCCGTTGAACAGCGAGCCGAGCACGTAGGGCCGCGTGGTGTCGCCGTGCTCGAAGCCGACGAGCACCTCCTCGCCGACGACCGGCAGCATCAGCAGGCCGCGCTCGTTGCCCGCGCTCGACGGTGGCGATCCGCGCCCAGGCGCTCTCGGTCTCGGCGCCGAGCGCGGGGAACTGCACCCGGACGCGGCCCATCGACTCGGGGTCGTTGTTGTTGGTGACGATGCCGAGCACGAGCTGCGCGCTGAAGTCGGGCTGGGCGGGGCCGCGCGCCGCCGACGGCGCCGAGGATCGTGTGGATCGGCGAGTTGGCGAACTGCGTGACGTACGAGCTCGCCGCCGCGCAGCAGGTGCGTCGAGGTCGCGACGCGGTAGCTGCCGCTGAACGAGCTGCCGACGCCCTTCACGTCGACCATGACGCCCGCCTTGATCCTCGGGTTCCCCGGGCCGGTGCCCTCGGCGGCGATGTAGCCGTTGGCGAGCTTGTCGAGCAGCGCCTGCGCGAGCGCGTTGCCCTCCGCCGGCGGTCTTCACCGGCTCGGTCGCGACGTGCATCGTCGGCCTCCGGGAACGCGTCCGCCACCTGCTGGCGGTCGATCCCGATCTGCGCGATCTGGTCGGGCTGCGGTCGCCTGCGCCTCGATCGCCTGCTTGGTCTTCGGGTCGTGGGCGAACACGCTGACCGTGGCCGACCTGCTGGACCGCGGTCATGCGCGGGCGGAACGACGTGAGCGTCTGTCGGCCACTCCAGCTCGACCGCGCCCGCGCGGCCCGGCTTGCGGAAGTACGCCTTCTGGTCGTCGACGACGAACTCGAACCCGCAGCGCTCGGCGAGGCGCCAGATGAAGTCCCAGTCGGTCTCGTTGTCCTGCTGGATGAAGTCGTGGGGGTCGCCGCTCGGCTCGCCCTCGAACGTCAGCCCGTTCTCGGCCGACGACCTTCTTGACGATGTCGGTCGCGGTCTGGTTCTGGAACACGCGCACCTTGCGCGAGCGGTGCAGCAGGTGCGCGCGGTCGTAGGCGTTGACGGTGAGCGCGCAGCCGCCGGCGCCGAACACCGGCTCGAGCGAGACGACGTCGCCCTTGAACAGCGTCTGCGGCGCCTCCTGCTCGCGCGCGCCGAGCCGGACCTCGAGCTTCTTGCCGATCTCGAACGGCTGCGAGTCGATCCCGTCGGCCTTCGGGAACGAGATGCTCACCGTGCACACGTCGGGGAGCCGCAGGTGGTCGACGACGCGGATCTCCTTGATCCGGTCGCGGTGCTCCTGTGCGAGCTCGCCGCCGTCGACCAGGATCTCGTAGCGTCGGGACGTGCTCGCGTGGAGGTGTCGCGCGGCATCAGTCCAGCGTCGGGATCGTGAGGTCGGTGCCGCGGCGCAGGCTCATCGGGTTGTCGATGCCGTTGGCCTCGGCGATCGGGCGCCAGCGCGTCGGGTCGCCGTACGCGTCGTAGGCGATCGAGGGCAGGCGAGTCGCCGTCGCGGACCTGGTGGACGCGCAGGCCGCGCTGCGCGCGGGTCGTCGGGTTCTGGCCCTCGCTCGTGCCCGAGCCCGACGCGGTCGAGGCCTTCTCCGCCTGCGCGAGCTCGAGGTCGACGGTCGCGCGGATCGGCTCGCCGTTCGGGTGGAACAGGATGTACTGGATGGTGAGCGAGACCGGGACCGACTTCGGCAGGTCGACCGAGCCCCAGCGGAACGTCACGAACGGCGGCGCGGCGCCGCCGCCGCCGCCGCCGCCGCCGGTCTCCATCATCTTCAGCAGGTTGTTGGCGGTGTCCTTGACGCTCTGGTCGGGCCCGAGCAGCGAGACGTCGAGCAGCAGCGAGAGCGTCGTGCGGCGGGGCAGGCCGCCGCCGAACTCGCCGTCGGGCAGGTCGACGCCGGTCGTCGGCTTGAAGTTCCACACGTTGGTCTTGCTGACCGTGTAGCTCTGCGGGTTGAACGCGCACTCGATCGGCTGGGCGCCGTCGACCTCGAGCTGCGCGCGCTGGAATCCCTGGGGAATCGCCATCTCAGCCCATCTTCAGTCCGGCGTGGGCGATCTCGAGCGTCTCGGTGGCGATGTCGCTGCCGCGAGCTGTCGATCTGCGGGCCGATCCACTTGACCGGGAACGCGTCGGCGAACGTCCACGTCCGCTCGGCCTCGGCGGTGCTGGAGCGTCAGCGTGATCTCCTTGCGCTCGGCCTGCGTGTGCGTGGCCCAGAACCACTTGAGCAGCACGTCCTCCTTCGTGAGGCCGCGCGAGAGCACGAGGTTGGGGTAGTGCAGGCCGCCGGGCAGCCGGTGGACGAAGTCGTTGTTGCCGCCCTCCTGGTACTCGAAGACGTCGAAGTCGAGCTCGAGCCCGCTGCAGTGCATGAAGAACCCGACGGTGTCGATGTCGGGGATCTTCAGGACGAAGGAGTGGACGCTGAAGGGCTGGAGTGCGGTCGGGGATGGCATGCGCTCAGAAGGGGTGCTGGATGAGCTGGCCGAGCTGCTCCTGCTCGTCGCGGAGGCGGCGCAGGAGCTCGTCGTAGGCGGCGTCGCCGCCGCCCGCCGCTGCTGCTGCTCGCGCCGCCGCCGCCGGTCAGCGCGCCGAGCGCCGAGCTCGCGGCCGCGCCGGCCGCGGCGCCGGCAGCCCCTGCCGGCAGCGCCCGCGGCCTGGCCGAGCGCCGACGACGCCTGCGCGCCGGCCTGCGCGAGCGACGTCGGCATCGCCCGCGCGACGGTGACGGGGGCGGAGCTGAGCTGGGGGCGGGCCGGAGCCGCGGGGCTGGCCGCCGGCATGCGGGCGAGCGTGCGCGCGGGCGCCGGCGACCGGGGCATCGCCGGAGCGGGCGTGGCCGGGGTGGGCGGTGCGCTGGGAGCGGATGGCGGCGGCGCGGGCCGCGGCGCTGGGCACCGTCGGCCGGCGGGCGGCTGAGGCGCATGCTCGGGCGCGGCGCGGCGGGGGCTGCCGCGGCGGGCCGCGGCGCCGCGGGCGGGGCAGCCGGCGCGGGGCTCGGGGCGGGCCGGCCGCGCAGCGCGCCGAGCGCCTTGCGCAGCGGCCCCGGCTGCGCGGTCTGCGGCGCGTGCGCGGACGGTGATGACGGCGGCGGCGACGGCGCGGCCGGGCGCCGGACGCGGGGCCGGGCCGGCTCGGGGTGACCGGCCGTGCGCCGGCGCTGGACGGTGACGCGAGCCGGCGGCGCGGGGGAGTCGGGCGGCGCGGTCGTCGAGGCCGGACGGCGGCGCAAGCGCGTCGGTCGGGTGTGGGCTCGGCTCGAACGTCCGGGCCGCGGGCGGCTCCGGCGACGGCGCCGCCGCGGGGTCGGGCGGACGCGGCGGCGACGCGGAGGTCTGGGTGGTCGTGGCGGCCGGCGGGACGCTCGGGATCGTCATGGCGTCCGGCGCGGCGGACGGGCCGGGCGGACGCGTCACCGGCTCGGCCGGGCGCGGCGTGCGGCTCGTCGGCATGAACCGCCGCCTCGGACCGCGGCGGTGGCGGCGAGGGCGCGGCGACGGGCGTGCGGGGCGCCGGCGCGCGCGCGGCACGGACCGGCGGGGTGCGGCTCGTCGCCGCGCGCGCCGGTTCGGCAGGGCTCGGAGCGGCGGCCGGGCGCCCGCGGAGGACATCGAGCGCCCGCCGCAGCGGACCGGGACGTTCGACGACGGGCGCGGGTGCCGGCGCGGGCGCTCGGGCCGCGCGCCGCACCACGGGCCGCGCGGGCGCGGGCGGGGCGGGAGGAGCGGCGCGCCGGACCGGCACCGGGGCCGGGGCGGGCCGCGCGGTCTGGCGCGGCGAGCGCCGGGGCAGGCTCGACGCGCGGGGGAGCCGCGGGCGCCGCGGGCGCCGGGGCGGGCTCGATGCGCGGCGGAGGTGCGGGGGCGGCCGCGACAGGCGCCGGTGCCGCCGGCGACGGCTGAGCCGCCGCCGCCGGCCGCTCGGCGACGGGCGGTGCCGGCGGCCGCGGGGGCGCCGGCGGCGTGCGCGTCTCGGGCGCCTTGCGCGAGAGCCGGTGCCGCGTCGCCGGCGACGCGCTCGGCTGTGCGGTCGGTCGCGGTGGCGTCGCGCGCGCCGGTGCGGGCGGGCCCGAGGGCGCGGGAGCCGGCCGCGGCGAGGCGGGCGCCTTCGGTGCGGCGGCGGCCGGCACCGGCGGCGGGGCCGGTCCGCGGGGCGTCGAGGTGGCGGGGGTCGGGGCCGGCGAGGGCGTCGGCGCCGGGCGCGGCGTTGCCGCTGCCGGGGGCATCGGCGAGGGCGTCGGTGCCGGCGGCCTCGTCGCCGCTGCGGGCGGCGCCGCCGGGGGCGTGGGGGCGGGCGGGGTCGTTGCCGCCCTGGCCGCAGGGGTCGTTGCCGCTGCGGACGGCGCCGCCGGGGGCGTGGGGGCGGGCGGGGTCGTTGCCGCCCGGGCCGCAGGGGTCGTTGCCGCTGTGGACGGCGCCGCCGGGGGCGTGGGGGCGGGCGGCGTCGTTGCCGCCCGGGCCGGCAGGGGTCGTTGCCGCTGCGGGCGGCGCCGCCGGGGGCGTGGGGGCGGCGCGGCGTCGTTGCCGCTGCCGGGGGCGTCGGAGCGGGCGGCGTCGCTGCCGCTGCGGGCGGCGCTACCGGAGGCGCCGGGGCGCTCGGCGTCGTTCGCGGTCGCCGGCGCAGGCGCAGGCGGGCGGCTGGGGCAGCGGCGTCGTGGCGCGGGGGCCGGCCGCGTCGATGCGGCCGCCGGCGCAGGCCTCGCGGGCGGCGACGGCCGCGGGGTCACCGGCGTGCTCGGCGGGGCCGCCGCGACGGACGGCTTGGCCGGCTCGGCGGGCGGCTTGCGCGCGAGGCGGTGCGACCGCGCGGCCGGCGGGGGCGCCGCGCCCTCCTCGATCCGCGCGGCCCGCATCGGGCGTGCCGCCCACGGGCTCGGCCGGCGCCGGGCGCGGGCGCCGCGGCGACCGCCTCGTTCGCCGCCGTCCTCGCCCGCCTCGGCAAGGCGGCCCTTCTCCTCCATCGCCGCGATCCACGCCAGCGCGGAGTCCATGCCGTACGGTCGGCGTCAGCTCCACCGGCTCCTCCTCGGCCGCCGCCGGAGCGTCCGTCCGGCTCGGCGCGCGCGGAGACGAGCGGCGGCGGCGCGGGCTCGGGCGGCCGCGACGCCGGCGCGAGCCGCGTCGCCTCCGCGAGCAGCTTCGGCGCGCGCGCCTCGGCGACGGCCGACGCCGAGCCACGCGTGCGCGGCCGAGCGCGCGGTGCGCCGCTCGACGAACCGCATGATCGTGCGCACCGGGCGGAGCTGCTCCGCGCCGAGGGGGTGTGGTCTGGTCGTCCACTCTCAGGTCTCGTCGGGAAGCGGGCATGGCCAGGCGCTCAGCCTCCGCGAGGAAGCGGCGCCGGTCGCGGTGCTCGAGATCGAGGATCACGTCGAGCGGCCAGTGGACGTGATAGGCGAGCCGGGCCGTCTCCCCGAGCAGGAGCTCGGAAGACGGCCTCGTCATTCCCCCAATCGACCGTCCTCGACCTCGGTCATGTCGACCTCGAACTCGTGCGCGCAGGAAGGACAACTCACCACCCCGACGGCATCGCCGTCGCTGTTGATGCGCTCGTAGAGCCGCTGCAGATGGTCGAAGTCGGCCGCGAACAGCCCTTCGACCAGCTCCGGCGTGATGTCGGTCACGTCGCCGATGCTCGTGATCGTCCGCGCGAGCAGCAGGACGGAGAGGTACGCCTGGTTCTGGCGCACCTCCACCTCCCGCAGCGGCTCGATCTCGTCGCGCGCCGTCGCGAGCCGCATCCGGCCCTCGCGATGGACCACTCCGCGCTCGTCGACGTAACCCCTCGGGCAGCGTGAACGCGATCTCGGTCTGCATCGCCGCGCCGCCTCGGCCGATCAGCCGGTCGAGAGATCGGCCTCCTCGTAGGTGATCGTGATCGTCTCGGTCATGAGGTCGTGCGTCTGTGCGTTCGCGGCGTTCTGCGAGTACTGCGTCGGCACCGCGCCCGTCGAGCTTCCACATGAACAGGGGCTGGTCGTTGGAGAGGCACGTGATCGTCGGGTCCTGCTTGGTGTCGCCCGTCGACCGCGCCCTTCTCCGTGACCTCCTTGAACCAGTCGAAGAGCTCCGTGCTTGCCGTCGTAGTAGCGCGACGAGCGTGATCGGGTTCCAGGTGACCTGATGGCCGCCGCCGGAGAGCGGCACAGCCGGCCCGTTCTCGCCGAAGTGCTTCACGTTGGAGATCTGGACGCTGCTGCCGGCATGTCGGCCTGGAAGAACTTCAACGCCGACTCGGCGCCCTTCAGCCCCTCCATCTTGACAGCTGTAGTTGCCGAAGACCTGGTCTTCACTTCCCATGGCTGCTGCTCCTTTCCTGGATCAATCGTTCGATCGCGCTCACTCGGCCACCTCGGCCTCGCCGCCGCCGGCGAACTGGCTCAGCCGGAAGATCACGAACTCGGCCGGCTTGACCGGCGAGATGCCGATCTCGCAGATGACCTGTCCGGCCTCGACGACCTCGGGCGGGTTGGTCTCGGCGTCGCACTTGACGTAGAACGCCTCGCCGGGGGTCGCGCCGAACAGCGCGCCCGAGCGCCAGACGCGCATGAGGAAGCTCGTGACCGACGCCCGCAGCCGCATCCACAGCATCTGGTCGTTCGGCTCGAACACGCTCCACTGCGTGCCTTCCATGATCGACTCGGAGACGTAGTTGAAGAGCCGGCGCACGTTGATGTAGCGCCACTCCGGGTCGCTCGACAGCGTGCGCGCGCCCCAGATCCGGATGCCGCGGCCCGGGAACGCGCGGACGCAGTTGATGCCGACCTTGTTGAGCCCGCCCTGCTCGGCCTGCGTGATCTGGAAGCCCAGCCCGTTGGCGCCGAGGATGACCTCGTTCGCGGGCGCCTTGTGGACGCCGCGCGTGCCGTCGATCCGGCACCAGACGCCGGCGACGTGCCCGGACGGCGGCATCATCATCGGCCGCTTGGTCAGCGGGTTCATGACCTCGATCCACGGGTAGTAGAGCGCGGCCATCTTGGAGTCGTAGCCGGCCGTGTTCATGCGCCACTCGAGCACGTCCTGCGGCAGCAGGTCGGGCGGCGTGTCGAGGATCGCCATGCGGTCGCCCGCGTTCTCCGCGTGCGCGATCATCTTGCCCTGGAGGTCGCGGATCTGCGCGTCGTCGCCGTTCGTCGCGAGCGTCATGACGTCGGGCATCACGAGCATCGTCACCTCGTCGACCGCGGCGAGGCCGCCCATGCCGGAGCGGCGCGCGACGTCGCCCTCGAACTGGCCCGCGTCGACCGTCTCCGGCTTCTGCGCCGGCGCCGAGAGCGTGTAGGAGCCGGTCGGCCACGCGCGTCTCGGGCAGCGACGCCGAGACGTCCTCGATCTTGATCAGCTTCGAGGCGGCGTTGACCTTGGTCGCGATGTTCGCGCGGCCCTTCTTGAGCGTCAGGCCCTCGTGCTCCTCGGTCTGGTCGCCCGCCGTGACGATGAGCTTGTAGGTCGCCGTCGCCGTCCTTGGCCGCCGACTCGGGCTCCTCGGAGACCTCGACGGTGACGGGCTCGTGACGCGCCCGCGAGCGCGACCGCGCGGAACGCCTCGACGCTCTTGTCGGACGCCGCGGGCAGCGCGGCGCGCGGCGCGGCGCTGCCGCCGTTCTCCGAGCCGACGCGGACGACCCAGCACAGGCTGCCGCCGTTCTGGAAGAACCCGTAGATGGAATGAGCGAGGTAGCTCCCCTCCATGAACGGGCCGTTGTCCGGGTTCACCGGGTCGCCGAAGATCTTCGCGAACTGGGTCCAGTTCGAGATCCGCATCGGCGTGTTGACCGGGCCGCCCGGGGCAAGTCCGACGAACGCGGCGACGGCCGTGCCGACGCCCTCGATCGGCTTGTTCGCCGAGGGGATCTCCTCGACGTACACGCCAGGGGTCAGGTATGTGGGCACTTCAGTCCTCCAGTCCGTCTGGGTGGCGTCGGCTGCTCAGCTCGCTGCGAAGCCCGTCGTGGGCGGTGATGTCGACGAGACGCGGGGTGTCCGACACGGATTCCAGGACGCCCATGACGGTCTCGTCGCGGGCCCACAGGATCACCTTGGCCCGGGGTGCGACCTGCCGGATCTCCGCGGCCAGCGTCGTCGCGCCGTCGTGGTCGAGGTCGAGCACGACGACGTCCGGCTGCAGCCGCTGGGTGCGCTGCACGATGCGCGCTGCGCTCCGTCTCCTGGCCGATCACGTCGATGCCCTCCTCCTCCAGCACCGGGCGGCAGGCCGATCGCCATGATCGGCGCGAGGTCGCCGAGCAGGACCCGGAGCACGGGTGCGCTCTCCATGTGCACACCCTCTCCGCACGCGTCGTGCGACGAAAGGGACGATCGGGCAGCGTTGCGTGCACATCGGGCTCAAGTGCGCGGCGGCTGCGTGGCTTGGGCGCAGCCCCGCCGATCGACGAGGTCGACGCCGGCGCCGGGAACGTCGAGCGTCGCCTGCGCCTCGTCGCCCGTGGCCGTGCGCGCGACGACGTGATGGCTGCCCGGCTGGATCCGGTCGAAGCGGAAGCGCCCGTCGCGGCCGGAGGCGGTCCAGAGCCCGGCGGCGGGGATCGCGACCCAGGCGTCGGCCACCGGCTGCCCGTCGGCGTCGACGACGGTGCCGGCGATCCGGTGGAACTCGGTCAGCGTGCGGGCCGGCCCGTCCGAGATGCGCGTGCGGATCGTCTGGGTGCGCACCTCCGGGCCGCGCACGAACGCGGCGCCGGACGCGACCTGCGTGTGCACCACGAAGTCGATCGAGGCCTTGTACTGGCCGCCGACCGAGGTCCAGAAGTCGGCCTTCTCCTCGCGCGGGCGGCCGACCGAGGTCTCGGCCTGCGGCCAGCACCGAGCCGCCGTCGAGCGCGCCCTCGAGCACCTCGGCGGGCAGCCGCCGGTAGGAGTAGAGGATCGCCAGCACCTGGGAGAGCAGCCGGTGCTCGTCCTCGACGGCCTTCGTCCACGCGGTCACCGCGTAGGTCAGCTCGAGCCGGAGCGACGGGGGCGTGACGACCGCCTGCCCGTTGCCGCGCTGCTCGCTCGGCGCGACCTGGGCGCGCTCGCTCGCCTCGCGCAGGTCGTAGAGGAAGAGGTCGACGGTGGGGCTCGTGAGCTTCCCGGACCACTCCTTGGAGGGCGCGTCGAACGCGACCTCGACGCCTTCGAAGCCGTGCCGCTTCAGCTCGCGCCGCAGCAGCGTCCGCAACGCTTCGTCGAGATCCGCGATCGCGGTGTTGAGCGGAACGTCGACGACCAGCGTCATGCCGTGCCGACCCTAACCGACTTCGGCGCCCGCGTGGGTGTAATTGCGTGAAGTGGGTGCTTGACCGGAGCCGACGCGCGCCGGTACAACTGCACGGTGGCCATCCCCGCTCGCGATCCGCAGGGTCCCAAGCCCGCCGAGCGCTCGCCGGCCGCCGCGCCGGCGCGTTCGCCGCAGGGCGCGCCCGCCCGGGCGCTCGCGCTGCAGCGCGCCGCCGGCAACCGCGCCGCGCGCCGGGTCCTGTCGCGCTGGATCAAGCACCCCGACCCCGAGCAGAAGGGCGTGATGGTCCCCGACAGCAGCAGCGAGGAGTACGCGCGGTTCAACCCGCCCAAGAACGAGTAGCAGCGGCTCACATCTCCCCCGCGTGCTTGAGGCCGGGGTTCCGGACGCGCTCGACGATCGTGGGGATGCGCAGCACCTTGACCATGGTCTCGTCGTCGATCCCTTGCACGCCCGCGCACCAGGCGATGCGCCGTCGCGTCGCCTTGGAGAGGCCGCCTGCGACGCGCAGCTCCGGGGTCGTGGGGCTCGAGTCCGACCAGGTGCCCGTGTAGATCGTGCTGACGTTCTTGCCGGCGCCGTCGGGTCCGCCGAACCTGGCCCGGTACAACTCGAGCTCGTAGCCCTTGGTGAGCGCGTCCACCTGCTCGGGCTCGATCACGATCTTCGGGCCGAGCCGCTTCTGGACAAGCGCGAGCATGCCGCCGCGCCGCTTGTCGTCGGCGCCGGCCTGCTTCAACCACGCGGTGACGACCTCCTCCTCCTTCTGTGCCACGGACACGCCCTTGGCCCAGTCGGTGATGCGCTGCCGCGAGAGGCCGGCCGACTCGATCGCGCCCTTCTCGGCCTCGGCCGCCGCCTTCTGCTTGGCGAGCACGTCGATGATGGTCTCCACGACCTTCGTCCCCGTGTCCCAGCCGGTCTTGATGTGCTCCGCGTGCTTCGCGGCGCGGGCCTTGACGGAATCGCTCGGGCCGCTGCGCTCGGCGTCCGCGACCGTGTAGCCCGGGATCGGATGCTCGTCGAGCTCGAGCTTGAGCTTGCCGAGCTCGGCGGCGAACAGCCCGATCTCCAGTCCCTTCGCGACGATGCCACCCCAGCCCGGCACCGCGGCCAGCACGGCGGAGAAGAGCGTCTTGACGATCTCGTCCGCGAGCGACGGCGGGTCCGCGAGCTTGCCGAACGTGTCGTAGTTCTTCTGCGCGTCGGCCCGCACCTTGTCGCGCAGCTCCAGGGCGTCGCGCACGTGCTCGTAGAAGTCGTCGACGTACTTGAGCGCCTCCGCGTAGTCGCGGCCGGCGGCGTAATCGTCGACGACCGGCTTCGCCGGCGCGACCGGCGGCCGCTTGCGGGTCTTCGGATCGCGCTGGAGCATCTGCTGCGCGACCCGCCGCACGGCCGTGTTGCCGGCGGCGCGCTGGAGCGAGCGGACCGATGCGGGCGTCAGCGGCCCGCCGCGCCCGCCCTCGCCGTCGGCGGTGCGCGGAGCCTGCTCCCGCGGCTTCGCGAACCGGTCTTCCCCATGCGCACGACCCTGCTCCATCGCCTACAAAGAGGCAACGGCCCGGCGAGATATTCCCGGCGCGCTAGCTCCCGGTCCCGTCCGGGAGCCGGACGAACTCGTGGAAGCGCTCGAAGTCCGCCTCCAGCGTGAGCCTGCCCTGCTTCGCGTACTCCTGCGCGACCGCCCGCACGAGATGGCGCATCTGGATCTCCGTGTCCTCGTCGGCGGCCTGGAAGGCGGCGGCGAGCGAGCAGTTGCGGATCGCGCCCCCTGACAGCTTGAACTGCGTGGCGAGGAAGTCGAGGTCCACGTCGTCGGACAGCGGCGCCTCGGACGGGATCACGAGGCTCCAGATCCGGCGCCGGTCGTCGGCCTCCGGGAACGGGAAGTCGACGACGAAGTCGAGCCGGCGGATGAACGCGTCGTCGATGTTGCGCTTGTAGTTCGTCGCGAGGATGACCGCGCCGGGGTACGCCTCCATGCGCTGCAGGAGGTAGGCGACCTCGATGTTGGCGTAGCGGTCGTGGGAGTCGGAGACCTCGGAGCGCTTGCCGAACAGCGCATCCGCCTCGTCGAAGAACAGGATCGCGTTGGAGCCGTCCGCGGCGGTGAAGATGCGCTCGAGGTTCTTCTCGGTCTCCCCGATGTACTTGGAGACGACGGTCGCGAGGTCGACGCGGAAGAGGTCGAGGCCCAGCTCGGCGCCGAGCACCTGCGCGCCCATCGTCTTGCCGGTCCCGGACTCGCCCGCGAACAGCACCTTCAGCCCCTGCGTGCGCGCGACCGTGCGCTCGTAGCCCCAGTCGGACAGCACGCGGTCGCGGTGGCGCAGGTAGGCGGAGATCGACTTGAGCAGCACGCGCTGGCGCTCGGGGACGACGAGGTCCTCCCAGCGGTACGCGGCGTCCAGGCGCGCGGCGAGCTCGCCGACCCGCGACACCGATGCGTAGCGGGCGCCGCGGTCGAGCTCGGCCTGGTCGGGCGCCGCGTCGCCGCGCGAGCGCGCCGCGATCCGGCTCACCTCCGCGGCGGCCGCGATCTGGTCGACGGAGAGGCGGAACTTGGCCGCCACGTCGCTCGTGTCGTCGACGCCGGTCAGGTCCGACCACGCGATCTGGCGCTCGCCGAACGACGGCATCGGCACGTCGACGAGCAGCACCGTGCGATCGCCGAGCACGAGCGCGTCCGAGCGGGAGTGCCCGAGCACGACCACGCGCCGCTCGGTCTCGTCGATCGCCTGCAGCAGCCGCGCGCGATCCGGCGGAGCGAGGCCGTCGAGGCCGGAGACGCAGAGCAGGCGCTGCTCCAGGGCGGCGGCGAGCGTGGCGTCGGCCATCACGCCGGCGCGGTCGAGCGCGGCGACGTCGAGCACGAGCAGCGGTCCGGCCGCGGCCGCCACGACGGCGGCGGCGTCGGGGCCGCAGACCATCAGCGTCAGCCGGGTGTCGACGTCGAGCAGCCGCGCGACCTCCTCGACCACCTCCTGCCGTCCGCCCATGGGCAACCTCGGGTCGACGCGGCGGAGCGCCGCGGGCGCGCCGGCCTCCGCGAGTCCTCCGCCCGCGCCGAGCAGGAACGCGGCGAGCCGGTCTGCGACCTTCACGGGGCGGTCGGCCAGCGCGACGGGGCCGTCGGGCGCGAGCAGGCGCAGAGCGCCGACGCGCGACAGGCGGGCGGAGACGCCGAAGCACGAGAGCACGTCGGCGCGGTCGGTGCCCTCGCCCTCGAGCAGGTCGGCGACGAGGCGGGGGCTGGCGAGCCGGCGCGTCACGTCGTCCTGCAGGTAGGCGTAGAGGAAGCCATACCGCGGGTGCAGCTCCGGCGCCGCGCAGACGGTCAGCACCGCGAGGTCCAGCGCGTCGATCCCGAGCCGCTCCCCCGCGGCGGCGATGCGGGCCTCGGCGCCCGTCGTGGCCGTGCCGGCGGCGAGCGAGAGCGCCTGCTCGTCGGAGATGTACAGGCCGCGGAGCGAGTCGTCGGCGCTGTCGTCGGTCGCCGCGGCGGCCTGCACCGCGGTCCGCAGGCGCCCGTCGAGGAATCGGAGCCCGACGACGGCGGACTCAGAGGTTGGCATTGCGCGCCGCGGCCTCGGCCTCGCGCTCGAGGGAGTCCCCCGGCTGCGACACCGTCAGCGGGCCGTCCGTCGGCGCGCCGCGCTGCTGGATCGTGTGCGCGACCTCGTGCGCGATGAGCTCCCTGCCCTCGCTCGTGCCCGGTCGGTACTCGCCGTGACCGAAGTAGATGTCGTTGCCGACCGTGAACGCGCGCGCGGTCACGGCGCGGGCGAGCGCGGCCGCCCCGTCGCCGGTGTGCACCCGGACGCCGTCGAGCGAGGCGCCCATGGCGGGGGAGAGCGTCGCCGCGACGCTGCGCTCCAGCGGCTTGCCGGCGCCGCGCGACGCCGCGATCGCGGCCTCGACGTCGGGGTGGACGAGGCCGCCGGCGAGGATCCCGCCGCCGTCGCCCATGCGCGACAGCATCTGCCCGAACCCGCGATTGCCCATGTCGCTGGCGAGCCGCTCGAGCGGGGGCCGCACGTCGTGGAAGCGCTCGGGCGCCTCCGGCTCGCGCTGCGGTGCCGCGCGCGCCGCGTCGAACTCGGCGTGGGCTTCCGTCTCTGGCGCGTCCACCGGCCAAGCATACGGACGCTCCGGCGCGCCGCGCAAGCCCTTCCGGGCTGCCGAACGGGCAGCCCGCTCAGCCGCCGACGAACGCGAGCGCCGGGGTGAGCGTGAGCGCGACGAGCAGCGCGTCCGGCGCGCGCAGCCGGAGCCGGAGCGCGGGTGGCTGCGCGCCCGGGCGGTAGGCGGCCGACTCCGTCGCCACCCACGCGGTGACGGTGTCGGCGAGGTCGGCGGGCTTGAGCTCGACGTCGGCGAAGCGGTCCGCGGCGGCGCGGCCGGCCGCGATCAGCCGCGGTCCGGCGTCGAGGCCCTCCATCGCCGCGGCGCCCTCCTTCACCGACGGCAGCGCGCGCAGCCGGTACAGGGCGCGGCGGAACGTCTCACGCAGCCCGGGCGCGCCGGCGGCCGCGCGCATCCACGTCGCGACGGCGACCAGCAGGACGGCGCGCAGCGTACGGCGCAGCGTGAGCTCCAGCCCGGCGCCGCTCAGCAGGCCGCCGGTCAGGGCGGCGAACGCGAGCAGCGCCGCCAGCAGCAGGCCGAGCGGGACGGCGTCGTTGTCAGGCCGCGAGAGCAGCCACGCCGGGACGAGCCACGCGGTCACGCCGAGCAGCAGCGCCCACGACGTGCTCGCGAGCAGCAGGCCGCTGGCGACCAGCGCCGCGAGCACGACCGCGCGGGGGTCGAAGCGCCCGGCGCGCGTGCTCGGGCGGCACGTCCTCGGCCGCGGCGCGGCCGCCTCGCGCGGCTCCGGCGCCGGCCAGTTGCCGAGCGCCCGGCGGTACGCCGCGACCTGGATCGTGCTGAAGAAGATCGCCCACAGCGATCTGGCCGGCGGCCGTGACGAGCGAGCGCGGCGCGGCGGCGCCCTGGGGCACGATCCCGAGCCAGCCGGTCAGCGTCTCGTAGGAGCCGGTGAACTCGTCGATCCCGCCGAGGATCACGAAGATGAACGCGGCCATCAGGACCGCGTAGTGGATGAGGCGCAGCCCGAGGCAGGCGAGCGAACTCGATCAGCCGGCCGCGCGCCGCGCGCCTGGAGCCGGCCCATCATCGGCGCGGTGATCGCCTGGGTGAGCGGCGCGTTGATCCGCGCCGGCCCCATCACCGCGACGGTCTGGAGCATCGAGGCGAGCGCCGTCGCCGTAGCCGGTCCGGGCGTCCCGGCGCTGCGCGCGAGCGCGCGAGCGCGATCCCGCCGCCGAGCGCGAAGAAGAACTGCAGCGACGGCGCGGCGCGGCTCGCGAGGAACGAGACGGTCGCGACGTGCGCGAGGCCGGTCGAGGCCGTGCGAGGTCGACTCTGCCTGGTGGCGGACCATGCCTCCATTGTGGGGCAGGAGAACGCCGCGGGCGACGCGAATCGGGGGCCGATGGTTCTCCCACCCGACCCGAGGAGTCTCGCCGTGACCGGCAAGGCCAAGGTCATCGCGTTCGCCAATCAGAAGGGTGGCGTGGCGAAGACGACCACCACGCTCAACCTCGCGGCGGCCTTCGTCGAGGAGGGCCACCGGGTGCTCTGCGTCGACATGGATCCGCAGGGCAACCTCACGATGTCGCAGGGGATCGACCCCGACTCGCTCGAGCAGTCGATGTTCGACGTGCTGGTCTACGACCTGCCGATGCGGGAGATCATCCGCACCCGGGAAGTCGACGTCGCCTGCGCGTCGATCGACCTCGCCGGCGCCGAGATCGCGATGTCCACGAAGATCGGCCGCGAGCGCTCGCTGGACAAGGCGCTGCGCGAGATCAAGCCCGATTACGACTTCATCTGCATCGATACGCCGCCGTCGCTGGGACTATTGACGATCAATGCCCTCACGGCGGCCGACAAGGTGATCGTCCCCGTGCAGTGCGAGTATCTGTCGATGCGGGGCCTGATCCAGCTCCAGAACACCCTCTCCATGATCCAGGAGAACCTCAATCCGAACGTCTCCATCGCCGGCATCCTGCCGACGATGGTCGACACGCGGACGCTTGCACGCCAAGGAGGCGATCGAGATCCTGGAGGAGAACTTCGGCGACCGGGTGTTCGGTGCCCGGATCAGGAAGACGGTTCGGTTCGCGGAGGCTCCCGTCAAGGGCATGTCGGTGCTCAAGTACGACCCGAACGGCACGGCGGCCGACGCCTATCGCCAGCTGGCGAAGGAGGTGCTCTCGAATGGGTAGCGGCAAGCGGGCGAGCATGCGCGAGGGACCACTGGCCGCGCTCTTCCGCAAGACGGAGACCGACGGCCTGGAGCCGCCCGCCGAGGCGCGGGCGCCCGTGCCCGAGCCGGCTCCTCAGCACGCGCCGCCGCCCGCGAGCGAGGCGACCGGGGGCGACGAGGGCGCGCCGCGCCCGCCCGCGCGCGTCCCGACGCCGCAGGAGCGCCTGCGCCACGCGTTCTCCTCCGACCTGCCCGAGAACATGATGAGCCCGCCGCCGGCCGGCGGGCCGCCGGCGGCGCCCTCCGCCGTACTACCCGCCGAGCGCCCGAGGCGGTCGGCTCGCCGCAGCTGCGCGTGGTCGGCGTCGGCGGCGCCGGCGTCAACGCGGTCAACCGGATGATCGAGGCCGAGGTCGCCGGCGTGGAGTTCGTCGCCGTCAACACCGACGCGCAGTCGCTCCAGCAGTCCGACGCCGACAAGACGCTGCAGATCGGCGCCGACCTCACGCGCGGCCTCGGCTCCGGATCGGATCCCGATCGCGGCCGCAACGCGGCGATGGAGGACTACGACCGGATCAAGTCGGTGCTCAAGGGCTCGGACATGGTGTTCATCACCGCCGGCGAGGGCGGCGGCACCGGCACCGGCGGCGCGCCCGTGGTGGCCCGCATCGCCCGCGAGCTTGGCGCGCTGACCGTCGGCATCGTGACGAAGCCGTTCGGGTTCGAGGGCTCGCGCCGCGCGCAGGCCGCCGAGCAGGGCATCGAGGCGCTCGCCGACGAGGTCGACACGCTGATCGTCGTGCCGAACAACAAGCTGCTCTCGGTGCTCGACAAGCAGACGTCGATGATGGAGGCGTTCCGCGTCGCCGACGACGTGCTGCGCCAGGGCGTCCAGGGCATCTCCGACCTGATCACGCTGCCGGGCCTGATCAACCTCGACTTCGCCGACGTGCGGACGATCATGTCCGAGGCGGGGCCGGCGCTGCTCGGCATCGGCATGGGCCAGGGCGAGAAGCGCGCGATCGACGCGGCCGCGCAGGCCGTCTCGTCGCCGCTGCTGGAGACGACGCTCGAGGGCGCCAAGTCGATCCTGCTGTCGATCACGGGCGGCAACGACCTGTCGCTGTGGGAGGTCAACGAGGCGGCCCAGGCCGTCGCCGACGCCGCCCACCCCGACGCGAACATCATCTTCGGCGCGATGGTCGACGACAAGCTCGAGGAGCAGGTGTGGGTGACGGTCGTGGCGACCGGCTACGGCGACAAGCGCCCGGCGCGCACCGACGAGCGGGGCGAGCGAAGCGGCGACGAGCGCGCAGGGCGAGGCAGGTTCCGCGAGCCGTCCGGCGAGCCGCGCGTGAGCCGCATGCAGCCGCCCGGAGCGCGACGGCGCGCATCGACGTCGACGTGCCCGAGTACATCCCGAGGTTCTGAGCCGCCGAGCCATGCGCGGCGTCGTCGCCGCGGGCCATCCCGTCACCGCCGAGGCCGGCGCGGAGGCGCTCCGCGCCGGCGGCAACGCCGTGGACGCCGCGCTGGCCGCGATGTTCACGTCGTTCGTCGCCGAGCCGATGCTCACCGGGCTCGGCGCCGGGGGCTACATGCTCGTCGCCCAGCCCGGGGAGGACCCCGTGCTGCTCGACTTCTTCGTCGAGGCGCCGGGGCGCGGCCTCGCCGCCGGCGCGCCGCACGCGCCGCTGCGCGCGGTCGACGTCGACTTCGGCGACGCGGTGCAGGTGTTCAACATCGGCGCCGCGGCGGCCGGCCCGTACGGGACGGTCGCGGGCGCCGCGACCGCCGCCGAGCGCTTCGGCCGCCTGCCGCTGGCCGAGCTGGTCGCGCCCGCCGCCGCCACCGCCCGCGCGCGGCGTCACGGTCAACGAGCAGCAGGCGTACCTGTTCGACGATCCTCAGCCCGATCACGTCGGCGACGCCCGAGGCGCGCGCGCACTACATGCCCGCCGGGCGCCCGCCCCGCGTGGGTGAGGTCCACCGCGACCCGGAGCTCGCCGACGCGCTCGAGCGCCTCGCGGCCGAGGGGCCGGCGCCGTTCTACACCGGCGACGTGGCGGCGGCGGTCTGCGACTGGATCGCCGATCGCGGCGGGCTGCTCACGCGCGCGGACCTGGCCGCCTACGCGGCCGTGGCGCGCGCGCCGGTCCGCGTGGCCTACCGCGGCCAGACCGTCGTCACGAACCCGCCGCCGAGCGCGGGCGGGATCCTGCTCGCCCACGCGCTGGCACAGCTCGATCGCGGCCCGTCGCCGCCGCCGCTCGCCGCGGTGGTGGACGCGATGGAGGCCGCGCAGGCCCAGCGCACGCCGGAGTTCCTCGCCGGGCTGCCCGACCCCGGCTTCCTCGAGCGCTTCACCGCGAGCCGGCTCGGCGCCACGACGCACATCTCCGCGGCCGACGCCGACGGCTGGGCATGCGCGGTCACGTGCACGAACGGGGAGGGCTGCGGCGAGGTCGTGCCCGGCACCGGCATCCACCTGAACAACATGATGGGCGAGCAGGACCTCTCGCCGTTCGGCTTCCATGCCCACCCGCCCGGACGCCGGCTGCCCTCGATGATGGCGCCCACGATGGTGCTCGGATCGGGCCCGGGGCACCCTCGTCTCGTGCTCGGCTCGGCGGGCTCGAACCGGATCCGCTCGGCGATCCTCCAGGTCGTGATCGGCGTGCTCGACCGGGGGGTCGGCGTGCAGGACGCGATCGAGGCGCCGCGCGTCCACTTCGAGGAGGACGTCGTGTACGTCGAGCCCGGTCTGGACATCACGGGTTTGGAATCTGACCAGCGGACCGTCGTGCGATTCTCGGACCGGAATCTCTTCTTCGGCGGCGCGCAGGCGGTGGAGCGCGACGTACGCACCGGAAAGCTGTCGGGAGGGGGCGATCCGCGCCGCGGCGGCGCGGTCGCGGAGGCCTGATCCGCCTCAATTTCCCCTGCGTGACGACCGATACAAGGCGCATGTCAGGTCCTGGCGGAGACCTTGCGGCCCAGCTGCGACGCGAGCGGTTGCTCGACATGGAGGCGCGCATCGGCGCCCACCGCCGGCGTGCCTTCGGCGTCCTCGCCCTCGCGCTCATCGCCTGCGGCCCGTGGATCGGCTTCTGGTTCCTGATCCCGCTCGCGGCGGCGCTGGTCGCGTCGACCATCGCCGACCGGTTCGTGCGCACGCGCCGGCACGCGCATCGCTGGGCCGCCGTCGGCTGGGGGATCAGCGGCGTGATGATCGCCGGCAGCGTCGCGCTGACCGGCGGGCCCGAGTCGTCCGCGGTGATGTGGCTGGCGATACCGGCGGTGACGCTCGGCGCGCGCTTCGAGCTGCGCGGCGTGCTCTTGGGCGTCGCCTACCTGATCGCGCTGATGTTCCTCTCCACGATGGCGCTCGATCCACAGGCCGTGCTGGACCACCCGGACCACCTGATCTTCCCGATCGCGCTCGTGATCGCGACCGCGATCTTCTCCGGCGCGACGCAGGCGTCGGACCGCGAGCACCGGCGCGAGGCCGTGCTCGACCCGCTCACCGGCCTGCTCAACCGCGCGGCGCTGCTCGCCCGCTTCGACGAGCTCGAGCAGCTCGCCGGTCACGGGGAGCACGCGTCGCTCGGGCTGCTCGTCGCCGACCTCGACCACTTCAAGCGCGTCAACGACGAGCACGGCCACCCGGCGGGCGATGCCGTGCTCCAGGACATCGCCTACGCGCTGCGCAAGGCGCTGCGCGCGTTCGACCTGGTCTACAGGATCGGCGGGGAGGAGTTCGTGGTGCTGCTGCCGGGCGCCGACGTCGACCGCACCGTGGAGGTCGGCGAGCGGCTGCGCGCGGCGGTCGCCGAGCACCGCACGGGCGACATCGCGGTCACGATGTCGCTCGGCGCCGCCGCCGCACGGGGGAGCGGCGTGCGCTTCGCCGATCTCTACAGCGCGGCGGATGCGGCGCTGTACGAGGCCAAGCGCGCGGGGCGCGACCGGGTATGCGCGGCCGGGTCGCGGCCGCTCGTCGTCGCCTGAGCGCGCGGTGCTCGCGTGGCGCGAGCGCTCGCGTACGGCGGGCATTGAGGAGAGCGGGATCGGCCGGATCCGTGGTCGACGTTGCCATAGTGGCAACGTCGCTCGCGAAATAGGCGCTTCCGCGGAAGCGCGGCCGCGATCCATGCCCTCCTCGATGCCCGCCGTACCGCGACGTCCGCGCTCAACGCAGCGCCGGCGCACCAGGCCACCCGGCGCGCTACGGCCGCTCCCCGACCAACTCCCGCGCGAGCCGCCGGAGCAGCTCGTCGACCTCGGGTCGATCGGCGACCGCGTCCCCCGCGACGAGCTCGGCCAGCATCTCGCGGCGCGCGGCGACGACCTGGTCGGTGAAGCGCGCGTCCCGCCGGCGTCCCCTCCGGCGCCCCTTCCTCGCCGGCCACCAGCCCGCGGCCGCGCAGCTCGGCCACGACCTCGGCGATCCGCTCCTGGGTCACGCCCTGCCGCTCGGCCTGCTCGCGCGCGCCCGCGAAGCCGTGCTCGTCGATCCGCACGAGCGCCCACGTGGCGCCCGGGCTGATGTCGACGCCGGCGCGCTCGGCGACCCCGCGGTGGAACCGCTGGCGCTCGTCCCGCGTCGTTGCGCGCGCGAGCGCGCGCTCCAGCTCGGCGAGCGAGTCGGGCGCCGCGCGGGGCGGCGAGGCTGTCGTCGACGCCCTGGCTGGTGGCGGCCGTCGCACGCAGCGGCTGCTCCTGCAGCCGCCAGCTCACGAGGAAGCCGGCGAACGCGACGACGGCGGCGACGAGGAAGACGGGCGAGAGCGCGTCGACGTAGCCCTGCTGGTACGCGGTCCGGGCGGCCTCGGGCAGCGCCGCGAGCTGCTCGGCGGTCAGCCGCGCGCCGCCGGCCAGCGTCTGCCGCGCCGAAGCGGGCAACGCCTCGCTCGACAGCATGTCGACGAGCCGGTTGGAGAAGATCGAGCCGAACACCGCGGTGCCGAGCGCGCCGCCGATGCTCCGCAGCATCGTCACGCCCGACGTCGCCGTGCCGAGCACCTCGTAGGGCACCGCTGTTCTGCACCGCGAGCACGAGCACCTGCATCACCAGGCCCATGCCGAGGCCGAGCACGAACAGGTAGAGCGACGCGACCGCGGTGCTCGTCCCGACCTCGAGGCGCGACAGCAGGAACATGCCGATCGCCATCACCGCGCGTCCCGGCGATCGGGAACGCCTTGTAGCGGCCGATCCGCGAGATCGCCTGGCCCGAGGCGATCGACGTGATGAGGACGCCGACCATCATCGGCACCAGCCGCAGCCCGGACTCGGTCGGCGTGTCGGCGTCGACGGTCTGGAAGTAGAGCGGCAGGAACGTGACGGCGCCGAACAGCGCGAAGCCCGACGATCGAACGAGAGCGCGCCGGCCACGCGGAACACCGGCTGGCGCCACAGCGCGGGCGGCAGGACCGGCTCGGCCGCGCGGCGCTCGACGACCACGAACAGCGCCAGCGCGACGAGGCCGATCGCGCCGGTGACGAACGTCTCCGTCGACGCCCACTCCCACGTCGTCCCGCCGAGGCTCGTGACGAGCACGATCGCGCTCAGCCCGGCCGCGAGCAGTCCGGCGCCGAGGTAGTCGATCACCGGCCGGCCGGCGCGCTGCGTCGGACGACAGCGTGATCGCGATCACGACGAGCGCGAGCAGGCCGATCGGCAGGTTGACGTAGAAGATCCAACGCCAGGACCACGTGCTCGACGATGAACCCGCCGAGCAGCGGCCCGGCGACGCTCGCCGTGCCCGAACACGCGCGCCGAAGATCCCCTGGTACTTCCCGCGCTCGCGCGGCGAGACGATGTCGCCGACGACCGCCTGCGTGAGCACGATCAGGCCGCCGGCGCCCAGACCCTGGACCGCGCGGAACGCGATCAGCTCGGTCATGGACTGCGACTGCCCGCACAGCGCCGAGCCGGCGAGGAACAGCACCACCGCGCTCTGCAGGATCCGCTTGCGGCCGTAGAGGTCGCCGAGCTTGCCGTACAGCGGCGTGACCGCGGTCTGCGCCAGCAGGTACGCGCTCGTCGACCCACGAGATGTGCTCGAGCCCGCCGAGGTCGTCGACGATCGTCGGCAGCGCCGTCGCGACGATCGTGTTGTCGAGCGCCGCCAGCAGCAGCACGAGCATCAGCCCGGCGAAGGTCGACCCACAGGGAGCGGGGTCACGCGACTCGTTCACACGCGCTGCATACCCCGGGCGGGCCGCGGCAGGCTAATCCGGGTCGACGAGGTCGAGCTGCTCGTCGAGGCCGACCAGCTCGAGCGCGCGCATGACCGCGTCCGGACCGCGCACCACCACGAAGGCGGCGCCGTGCCGGAGCGCGTGCGCGCGGGCTTGCAGCACGAGGCGGATGCCGGTCGAGTCCATGAACGTCAGGCGGCTGAGGTCGAGCGCGAGCTCCTCTCCCCGCCGCAGCACGAGGTTGATGAGGCGCTTGTGCGCCGCGTTGGCGGTCGCGATGTCGAGCTCGCCCGCGAGGGCCAGGACGACCTGCTGGCGCTGATATGTGAGCGACCCTTCCCCAACGGTCACATGCACCTCCTTCCCGCATATGGGCGTCTGAAATGCGCCGATGATCGGATTTGGACGATCCGACCCGCGCACGTGTGCTTCGCTACACGCATGACCACCACCGCGCTCGAGACCGTCGCCCATTGGATCGGGGGCGAGCGGCTCCAGGAGGCCTCGCGCTACGGCGAGGTGACCGATCCGGCCACGGGCGCCGTCACGCGGCGCGTGGCGTTCGCGAGCAGCGCCGACGTCGACCGCGCCGTGGCGGCCGCGGCGGCCGGCTTCGAGGCATGGAGCGCGCAGTCGCTCACGCGCCGCGCGAACGTGATGTTCAAGTTCCGCGAGCTGCTCGCGGCCAACGCGGGCGAGCTCGCGCGCGTGATCACCGCCGAGCACGGCAAGACGGTCGACGACGCGCGCGGCGAGGTGCAGCGCGGTCTCGAGGTCGTCGAGTTCGCGTGCGGCGCCGCGCACCTGCTCAAGGGCGAGAAGTCCGACTCGGTCGCGACCGGCGTCGACTCGCACTCGCTGCGCCAGCCGCTCGGCGTGGCGGTCGGGATCACGCCGTTCAACTTCCCGGCGATGGTCCCGATGTGGATGTTCCCGCTCGCGCTCGCGTGCGGCAACGCGTTCATCCTCAAGCCGAGCGAGAAGGACCCGTCGGCCTCGCTGCTGCTGGCCGGCTGGCTCGCCGAGGCGGGCCTGCCCGACGGCGCCTTCAACGTCGTGCACGGCGACAAGGAGGCGGTCGACGCCCTGCTCACGCACCCGGGCGTCGCCTCGGTCTCGTTCGTCGGCTCGACGCCGATCGCCCGGTACATCTACGAGACGGCGACGTCGCACGGCAAGCGCGTGCAGGCGCTCGGCGGCGCGAAGAACCACGCCGTCGTGATGCCCGACGCCGACGTCGACATCGCGGCCGACGCGATCGCCTCCGCCGCGTACGGCTCCGCGGGGCAGCGCTGCATGGCGATCTCCGCCGCGGTCGCGGTCGGGACCGGCGGGCGATGCGCTCGCCGAGGCGCTCGAGGCGCGCGTCGACGCCGTGCACGTGGGGCCGGGAGCCGAGGACGGCAGCGAGATGGGTCCGCTGGTGACCGGCGCCGCGCGCGACCGCGTGGTCGGCGCGATCGAGGCCGGCGTCGGCGAGGGCGCCGAGCTGCGCCGCGACGGCCGCGACCTCTCGGTGCCCGGGCACGAGGACGGCTTCTGGGTCGGCCCGACGCTCTTCGACCGCGTGACGCCGGAGATGACGATCTACCGCGACGAGATCTTCGGCCCGGTGCTGATCCTGCTGCGCGCGGACACGTTCGAGCAGGCGCTCGACCTGGTCAACCGCAACCAGTACGGCAACGGCGCGGCGATCTTCACGACCGACGGGCGGACCGCGCGCGAGTTCGAGCAGCGCGTCCAGGTCGGCATGGTCGGCGTCAACGTGCCGATCCCGGTCCCGATGGCCTACTACTCGTTCGGCGGCTGGAAGCAGTCGCTGTTCGGCGACCTCCACGTGCACGGGCGCGAGGGCGTGCTGTTCTACACGCGCGGCAAGGTCGTCACCGAGCGGTGGCCGGAGCAGGCGCGCGGCGCGGACTACGGGTTCCCGGCCCACAAGTGACGCTGACGCGGGCGCGCCTGGCCGCGGTCATCTTCGACTGCGACGGGACGCTGGTCGACTCGGAGCCGCTCGCCCGCGTGGCGTGGGAACGGTCGCTGGCGCCCCACGGCTACGAGATCGACGACGAGGAGTACGCGGCGCTGATCGGGCTCCCGTACCTGCGCGTGCACCGCTTCTTCGCCGAGCGCATCCCGGGCCTGGCCGCGCCCGGCCCGTTCTGGGAGGGCTACTCCGGCCGCCTGTTCGAGCTGATCGACACCGAGCTCGAGGTCTTCGAGGACGCGCTCGAGACGGTGCGCGGGCTCGCGGCGCACGGGCTCGCGGTCGCGGTCGCGTCCTCCTCGCCGCGGGCCCGCCTCGACCGCACGCTCGCGCGCGCCGGGCTGACCGACGCGTTCGCCGTCACGGTCGCGGGCGACGAGATCGCGCAGGGGAAGCCGGCGCCGGACATGTTCCTGGAGGCGGCCGCGCGGCTCGGCGTCGAGCCTGCCCGCTGCGCGGCGATCGAGGACTCGGCGCCGGGCGTCGCGGCCGGCCGCGCGGCGGGGATGACGACGGTGGGCATCGCGCGCAGCGCGGCCGACGCCGCGGCGCTCGGCGGCGCCCACGTCGTGCTGGAGCGGCTCAGCGCCGAGGCGGTGCTGGCGGCGGCGTGGGCCGGCGCAGCGTGAGGCGCCAGGCGCCGTCGCGCTGCTCGACCGCGTAGGTGCAGCCCGCGTCGGCCGCGACCGCGGCGACGTCGATCGGCGCCTCGGGGTCGGTGGCGAGCACGATCAGCGCCGCGCCGGGCGGCACGCCGGCCAGCGCGCGGCGGGCCTTGATGGCGGGGAGCGGGCAGGCGAGGCCGCGGGCGTCGAGCGTCGTGTTCATACGATCCCTCCCAGCATGATCGCCGTCATCCTCGCGTCCGGTCGCCTCGACCGCCTCTACACCGCGCTGTCGCTCCTCGTGTCCGCCGCCGCCGAGGGCGAGCCCGCGCGCGGGCTCGTGACGTTCGAGGCGCTCGAGCCGCTGCTCGACGAGCAGCTGCTCGCCCGGGCGCTGCGGCCGGATGAGACGCCGGCGCTCACGGAGCCGGGCCGGGAGACGTTCGCGCGCTCGCTCGTCGAGCTGCGGGAGACCGCCGCCGAGCTGCCCGACTGCCGCATCTGGGCGTGCGCCGCAGCCGTCGAGACGACCGGCCTGGAGGTCGAGGGGCGCCTCGACGGCATCCTCTCCACGCCCCGCTTCCTGCGCGAGGTCGCCGGCGCGCAGCTGGTGGTGGTGTGAGGCGGGCGCTGCCGGCGGTCGCCCTGCTGCTCGTGCTGGCGGGGTGCGGGAGCCGGCCGCCGGACCTGTTCGTGGTCGAGCGCAGCGGGGCCGATCGCAACGCGAACGTCGAGCTGCTCGTGTCCGACGGCGGCAGCGTGAAGTGCAACGGGCATGAGCACGCGCTCGACGCCGAGCGGCTCCTGACCGCGCGCCAGCTCCAGCGCGAGCTCGCGCCGCAGGCCGAGCTGAGCATCGAGCTTCCGCCGGGCCCCGGCACCCAGCTCAGCTATCGCGCGACGATGGAGACGGGCACGATCGCGTTCTCGGACCGCTCGCGCGGCGTGCCGGCCACGTTCCAGCGGCTCGCGGCCTTCACGAAGGACGTGACCGAGCGCGTCTGCGGCATCGAGCGCTGAGCGGTTACGCTCGCCCCATGCCCAGCGCGGACGAGCTGCTCGCCGCGGTCAAGGCCGGCGACGTCCCCGCGCTGGAGCGCATCCTGGCCGCCGACCCCGAGCTGGCCGGCGCGTACGAGGACGGCGTCTCCGCGGTGCGGATCGCGCTGTACCACCGCCAGCCCGCGGCGCTCCAGGCGCTGCTCGCGGCACAGCCCGCGCTCGACGGCCTCGACCACGCCGCGCTCGGGTGGGCGGACGAGCTGCGCGCCGATCTGGCCGCCGATCCGGGGCTCGTCGAGCGCCGCTCCGCCGACGGCTTCACCGCCCTGCACTACGCGTGCTTCTTCGGCGGGGCGCCGGCCGTCGCCGCGCTGCTCGAGGCCGGCGCCGATCCCGACGCCGACGCCGTCGAGCCGCCCGTGCGGCCGCTCCACTCCGCCGCCGCGGCGAAGGACGCCGAGGCGATCCGGCTGCTGCTCGAGGCCGGCGCGGACCCGAACGCCAGGGAGTCCGCCGGCTTCACGCCGCTGATGGCGGCCGAGCGGAACGACGACAAGGCGAGCGTGGCGCTGCTGCTTCGGTACGGCGCAACGTAACTCCCGGAGCGCAGGCGGGAGGCAACCTGCCGCACGCGATCGATGCTCGAACCGGTCTAGCCGGACGCCGAGCACCGGAGCGTTGTCCGGAGCCCTGGGACAACGCTCGGTGCTCGGCGTCCGGCTAGTCCGTGTCGAGCCTGGAGCCGTCTCGGAAGGCGGCCTCCCGCCTGCGCTCCGGGAGTTACCATTCGAAGTGAACCTTCCCGTTCGACCGCGCGCGAGCCTGCGCACGCTCGACGAAGTCCAGCCGCTTGATCGCGCCGCGGAACAGCCGCGTGACGAGCCGGAGCCGCGCGGTCTCCGAGCGCAGGTCGAGCAGACCCTGCTTGGCCTCGAGCCCGAACTCGACGGTCGCCGCCATCTCGTACGCGGACATCCCGCCGATCTCGTCGGCGTCGGGCGCCCGGTCGGTGGCCTGCTCGACCAGCTCCGCGTACACCGCGTGCGCCTCCGCGGCGGCCTCGGCGTCGGGGTCCTCGGTCCGATCCTCCAGGAACTCCACCGTCCCGGCCGGATACGCGAGCTCCTCCTGGCGCGCCTCGATCCGGAACGCGCGCGTGCCGCGCGCGACGAGGTTGAGGCGCCCGTCCGGCATGCGCTCGAGCACCTCGGCGATCTCGCAGGCGCAGCCGACCGGGCGCAGGCCGTCGTCGGCGACCCACACGATGCCGAACTCGCCCTCCTCCTCGAGCACCCGGGACATCATCGTCTTGTAGCGCTCCTCGAAGATGTGGAGCGGGATCAGCTCGCTCGGAAGGGCGACCAGACCGAGGGGGAAGAGCGGGAAGTCGCGCACCAGCGGCGCCATCGCCAGAGCGTACCGCCGGGGCGCTACCGTTCCGGCCCCGCCATGGCCCCGCCCGACCTGTACGTGCAGCGCGACCAGCCGCCGGGCGTCCCGCCGCTCCACCTGACGGGCGAGCGCACCCTGCCGGACGTGCCGGAGGAGAACTACTGGTACCGGCGCCACCGCGTCGTCTACGACTGGATCGCGACGCGGGTGCACGGCCGCCGGGTGGTCGACCTCGCATGCGGCGAGGGCTACGGCAGCGCGGCGCTGGGGCGGACCGCCGTCTCCGTCGTCGGCGTCGACGCCAACCCGGACGCGTTCGAGCACGCCCGCCTGAAGTACACCGGCGACACGGTCCGCTTCGAGCGCGACATGATCGAGACCTGGACCGGCGACGTCGACTGCGTCGTGTTCCTGCAGACGATCGAGCACGTGCAGGATCCCGACGCGGTGCTGGCGCGGCTGCGCGACCTGATCGGCCCCGGCGGGGTCGCGTACGTCTCGACGCCGAACGTGCTCACGCTCGCGCCCGCGGGCGCCGAGCGGTCCGGCAACCCGTGGCACGTGCGCGAGTACCGGCCGGCCGAGTACCGCGCGCTGTGCGCGCGCCACTTCGGCCGCGTCGACCTGCTCGGCCTGTTCCACGCGCGCAAGCTGCGGCTGCACCAGCTCGCGATCGAGCACGCCGGCTGGGACGCGATCCACGCCAGGCTCGGCGTCACGCGGCCGTTCTACGAGCGCTTCACGCCCGCGATCTCCGAGCGCGACTTCCGGTTGAAGCGCGGCGCCCTCGACGGCGCGCTCGACCTGCTCGCCGTCCTGCGCCCATGAGCCGCGCGCGCGGCGCGCTGGCCGTCGTGCTGCACACCCACATGCCCTATGTGGAGGGCTTCGGGACGTGGCCGTTCGGCGAGGAGTGGCTGTGGGAGGCGGTCGCCACGTGCTACCTGCCGCTGCTCGACGTGCTCGACGAGGCGCCCGGCCGGGTGACGCTCTCGGTCACCCCGGTGCTCGGCGACCAGCTCGAGGCGCCGGGCGCGCTGGAGCGCTGCCTGCGGTTCCTGCGCGAGATCCGGCCCGAGTCGCACCGGCTCGACGTCGCGGCGACCCGCGACCGCGGGGTGATCGCGGCGCTCGGGCACTCGGCGCGGGCGTACGAGCGCGCGGCCGCGGCGCTCGAGCGCGGCGGGCTGCCGGAGCGGCTGGCGGCGCACGCCACGTGGACCTCGGCGGCGACGCACGCGGTGCTGCCGCTCCTCGCGACGGCCGGCGGCGTGCGGCTGCAGCTCGAGACCGGGATCGCGGCGCACCGGGCGCGGTCCGGCGACTGGCGCGGCGGGCTGTGGCTGCCGGAGTGCGCGCACGCGCCGTGGCTCGACGCGCTGCTCGAGGAGGCCGGTGTCCGTGCGGTGTGCGTCGACCTCACCGACGTGCTGGGCCGCGGCGCGCCGGCGCAGCTGCGGCCGCTGCGCTCGCCGGCCGGACCGCTGCTCGTCCCGCTCGACCGCTCGGTGCTCGAGCTGGTGTGGAGCGAGCCGCGGCTATCCGTCGCACGGCGCGTATCGCGACACCCACCGGCTGACGGAACGCCGCCATCAGGCGTGGGCGGTCGACGGCGCGCCCTACGACCCGGAGCGCGGCGCCGCCCGGGCGCGTGCCGACGCCGAGGACTTCGTCGCCAGGGCCGCGGCGCGCGTGGCGGACGGCGGCGTGTGCGTGGTCGCGCTCGACACCGAGCTGCTGGGCGTGCACTGGCACGAGGGCGTCGCCTGGCTGGCGGAGGTGCTCGCCGCGGCCGACCGCGCCGGGCTGCGGATCGCGCCGCTCGACGACCTGCTCGGCGAGTGCGAGCCGGCGCCGGCGCCCGCGCTGCCGGTCACGTCGTGGGGCGCCCCGCGCGATCTGACCACCTGGAGCGCGCCCGGCGGCGGGCGGGCTCGCCTGGCGCCAGCGGGCGGCCGAGCTGCGCGCGGCGGCGGCCGCGCCGCACGTGCCCGAGCGCGCGCTGCGCGAGCTGCTCGCGCTGCAGTCGTCGGACTGGGCGTTCCTCGTCACGCACGGGACGGCGGGCGACTACCCGCGCGAGCGCGCCGCCGGCCACGAGGCGGCATTCGACGCCGCGCTCGCGGCGCCCGGCGAGCACCCGGCGGCGCTGCGCAACCTCGCGCCGCACCTCGCCCGCGGCGCGCTCTCGGCGCCCTGACGGCGCGCGGCGCGTCATTCCGTCTCGCTGATCCGTATGCTCTCCCGCTGCAGTCGAACCAGCCGAGTCCCCATCGTCCACGGGCGGAGGGGAGCGGGGGACCCAAGGGAGCCGGGACGGCTCCACGGGGCGAATCGCCGCCAGAGCGCGGCGTAGCGCAGGTCTTAGCGCGAGCCCGACAGCTAACCCCGTAGGCGTGATGACCAGCGAGGTTCATACGTGCCGACAACCGATCTGTCCTCTCCCGACCCCTGGCTCGCATCCCAGCGGCGCTCGCGTACCCGCCGCGCCGAGGCCGTCCGCCGGCTTCGGCGTCTGCGCGGACGCCGCTCCGGGCTCGCCGTCCTCGGGGCGTCGTTGGTCCTCGCCGGCGGGGCGACGGCCGCAGACGACGTCAACGTCCGCGACGAAGGCCCGCGCCGTCGCGCCGGGCGTCGACGTCGCGGCGGTGCAGCAGGCGCTGGGGATCCCGGCCGACGGCATCGCCGGGCCGCAGACCCGCCGCGCGATCCGCAGCTTCCAGCGCGCCAACGGGCTCGCGGTCGACGGGATCGTCGGGCCGCAGACGCTCGCCGCGCTCGGCCTGAGCGCGGGCACCGCCAAGGCGCAGGGCTCGTCCGGCGGCTCCTCGACGCTCGCCCAGATCGCCGAGTGCGAGTCCGGCGGGGATCCGCAGGCGATCTCGTCCGACGGCCGCTACCGCGGCAAGTACCAGTTCTCACGCGCCACCTGGCGCGCGATGGGCGGCAGCGGCGATCCCGCCATGGCGCCCGAGGCCGAGCAGGACCGCCTGGCCGCCGCGCTGCTCGCGGCCCGCGGCACCTCGCCCTGGCCCAACTGCGCCTAGAGCCTTCGGGCAGGGGCCCGAAACGTGCGGGGGCGGCACCGGGGGGCGCCGCCCCCGCACCACCATCCCGGTGGAGCGGGAGTCACTCCCAGCGCAGGCGCGCCGGCGCCTCGCGCGTCCGGAGCTCGCGGGCGGGCGCGCCGGCGACGACCGCGTTGTCCGGCACGTCCTTCGTGACGACCGTGTTGGCGCCGACGATGCAGTTGTCGCCGACGGTCACGCCGCGCAGGATGCACGCGCCGTATCCGATCCAGCAGTTGTTGCCGACGTCGACGTCGCGCTTGTAGATGCCCTGCAGCCGGATCGGGCGCTCGACCTCGACGACGCCGTGGTCGAAGTCGATCAGCATCACGCGGTCGGCGACGATGCACTCGCGCCCGATCGCGACGTGCTGGAACGCCGAGATCGTGCATTCCTGGCCGAGCACGGACTTCGCCCCGATCGCGACCTCGCCCTCGTGCACCCGGATCTTGGTGCCGTGGCCGATCCAGGACCAGCGCCCGAGCCGCAGCGTCGCGCCGCGCCCGATCTCCAGCCGGACGTCCGGGGCGACGAAGCACAGCCCGTCGGTCTGCAGCCGGCCGCGCCAGCGGAGCTTCAGCCACGCCCAGCGGAGGGCGAGGCGCGCGTAGCTCAGGTTGAGCATCCCGTTGCGGCGCGCGAAGCGCCAGAGCGCGAGCGGTCCGCCGTGCGGGGGCATCGGCGCGCTCCTGACGACGGCTGCCTCAGGTGGGTCGGTGACGGCGACCATGTGGCCCGGACGATCCTAGGCCCCTGCGATGATCCACGACCCGATGGCCGACGATCGCACCCTCGCCGAGCGCCTCCTCGCGGGCGACAAGCGCGCGCTCGCCCGGGGCATCTCGCTCGTCGAGGACGACGACCCGGAGGGCTGGGCGCTCGTCCGGGAGGTCTACCCGCACACGGGCGCGGCGACCGTCGTCGGCTTCACCGGGCCGCCCGGCGCCGGCAAGTCGACGCTCATCGGCGCGCTGGTCGCGCACCAGCGCAAGCTCGACCGGACCGTCGCGGTGCTGTCGATCGACCCGAGCTCGCCCTTCCGCGGCGGCGCACTGCTGGGTGACCGGATCCGGCTGAGCGAGCACTTCCTCGACCCGGGCGTCTTCATCCGCTCGATGGCGACGCGCGGCGCGCTCGGCGGCCTGGCCGAGGCCGCGCTCCAGACGGCGCTGCTGATGGACGCCGCCGGCCGCGACGACGTGTTCCTCGAGACCGTCGGCGTCGGACAGGCCGAGGTCGACGTGATCGACCACGCCGATTCGGTCGTCCTCGTGCTGATCCCCGGCTCGGGCGACTCGATCCAGGCGCTCAAGGCCGGTGTCATGGAGATCCCGGACATCATCGTCGTGAACAAGTCCGACCACCCGCTCACCGACACGATGGTGCGCGAGATCCGCGGGGTGCTCTCGCTCGCGCCGGCCGAGGGGGGCTGGACGGTGCCGATCGTGAAGACGGAGGCGGTCCAGGGGCGGGGCGTCGAGGAGCTCGCGGAGAAGCTGGCCGCGCACCGCGCGTTCGTGGAGTCCGAGGGGCTGCTGAGCGAGCGGCGGCGGCGGAACCTGCTCAACGAGGTGCTCGGGCTCGCGACCATGCGGCTGCGCCGCGCGCTCGAGGCGTCGCTCCGCGAGGACCCCGAGGTGCAGGAGCTGCTCGACGAGGTGGTCGCGCGGCGGCTCGATCCCGCGAGCGCCGCGAGTGCGGTGCTCGAGCGCGGCGCCGTCGACGCCTCTGACGCCGCGCGGCGGGGCTGAGTGCGGCGCTGCCGGGTCGCCGGCGGCGGGCTCGGCGTGTACGTCAACTGCGGCATTGAGCGGGTGGGCCTGGGCGGGGGTGCGCTTCCGCGGGACGGCAACGTCCGTCGGGGCGATACGGCGCATGTGCGTCCGACGTTGACCGTGACATGCGCCGTCAGCGTCAGACGGCCGGCGTGACCGGGCCCGCGACGGACGTTGCCGCGCGGTCCGGGCCGCTCCTCAATGCCGCAGTTCGCGGCGCCGGCGCAACGACTCCGTCACGAGCAGCGCGCCGATCCCGACGGCCACCGCGACAGCGACCACGTGCGCCCAGCCCGACCCGCTGACCGGGAACGCGCCCGCGAGCGGGCCCCACGGCGCGTCGGACGAGACCGCGGCCCACTCGACGCCGCCGAGCACCAGCCAGACGCTCGCGAGCAGCGTCAGGAACCCGAGCGCCCATCCCACCCGCGGCGCGTGCCGCAACCCCCACGCCACCAGCGGCACCGCGCACGGCAGCGCCGGGACCAGCCCGGCGCCGAGCCCGCCCAGCGACACGAGCGCGAACGCCGCGACGAGCACCTGCCCGGCGCACACCGCGAGCGCGAGGAACGCCGCGTGCTCGGCGTCGCGCTGCTCCTCCACCAGCCGGCCGAGCCGCTCCCGGCGCGAGCGCCAGAGCAGCCACGCGCCGAGGAACGCGAGCGCCAGCACGGGCGCCCAGCGCAGGAGGCCGACGTCGCGGTCGAGCCACATCGACACGAGCCGCGGCACCCGGTCGAGGTAGTCGCCGACCGACGACGCGCCGGTGACGGGCTCCTTCGCCACCGCGAGCGGGGTGAAGCCGCCGTAGAACCGCTCGTTCAGCGACACGTAGAACACCAGCGACGCCAGCTGCACCTCGACCGTCCCGAGCGCGACCACCGCGCGCCCGCGCCGCGCGGTCCAGCGGGCGAGCAGGATCGCGACGGGCGCCGCCGGCACGAGCAGCCACGGATCCAGCCAGGGCAGCACGGCGAGCATCGCGGCGCCGCCGAACGCCGCGCGCATGAGCGGCCGCTCGCGCACGGCCAGCGCGCACAGCGCGGCGCCGGCGAGCAGCGCGCCCGCGGTCAGCGCCGGCGTCACCGCCGTCGCGTACGCGAGCGCGGGCGGCGAGAGCCCGGCGAGCAGCGCCGCCCACGTCGCCCACGGATCCGGCACGACCCGCCGGGCGAACGCGGCGGCGAGGACGAACGCCAGGGCCGCGATCGCGGCGAGCATCGCCTCCACGAGGTTCGGCCCGCCCAGCGCGTAGGCGGGAGCGATCAGCAGCGGGAAGCCGATCCCGTGCGGCTCGACGAGCCGGCCGCCCACCACCTCGCCGTCGCTCACCAGCGGCTCGCGCTGCCACCTCGCCCACGTGCGCTGCGTGTACGCGCGCTCGAGCCCGCCGATCCCGTCGCCGTCGGCGATCGACGCGGCGGCGAGCAGGAAGTGCGACTCGTCGCCGGCGTAGTCGCGACCCGCCGGCAGCGTCGATCCCGAGCGTCGCGGCGTAGACGGCGAACAGCACCGCCCACAGGGCGAGAGCGCGCAGCGGCTACGCCCCCAGCGCCCGCGCGATGACCATCTGCTGCACCTCGTCGGTGCCCTCGCCGATCGTGAGGATCTTGGCGTCGCGGTAGAAGCGGCACACCGGGTACTCCTCGATGTAGCCGTAGCCGCCGTGGATCTGGACCGCCTCCTCGGCGCAGCGGACGGCGAGCCGGCCGGTCTTGAGCTTCGCCTGCGCCGCGGTGAGGGTGAACGAGCGGCCGGCGTCCTTGAGCAGCGCCGCCTTGTAGGTCAGCAGCCGCGCGGCCTCGATCTCGGTCGCCATGTCGGCGAGCTTGCCCTGGATCGCCTGGAACTTCGCGATCGGCCGGCCGAACGCGCGCCGCTGCTTGGCGTACGCGAGCGCCTCGTCCAGCGCGCCCTGGGCCAGGCCCACTCCCATCGCCGCGACGCCGATGCGGCCGATGTCGAGGATCGTGAGGAACTGCTTGAAGCCGTTGCCGCGCGGCCCGAGCAGGTTCTCCTCCGGCACGCGGCAGTCCTCGAACGTCAGCGGCCGCGTGTCGGATGCGTTCCAGCCCATCTTGCGATACGGCTTCCCCTGCTCGTAGCCGGGCGTGCCGTTCGCGACGATCAGGTTGGAGATCTCGTCGTCGCCGGTCCGGGCGGTGATGCAGACGACGCCGGAGATGTCGGTGCCGGCGTTGGTGATGAACTGCTTGGCGCCGTCGATCACCCACTCGCCGCCGTCGAGCCGGGCGCGGGTGCGGACGTTGCCGGCGTCCGATCCCGCTTCCGGCTCGGTCAGGCCGAACGCGCCGAGGCGGCGCCCGGAGGTCAGCTCCGGCAGCCACTCCTCCTGCTGCTCGCGGCTGCCGAACAGGTAGATCGGCTGGGTGCCCGAGCGACGTGTGCGCGCACATCGTGATCGCCACCGACGAGTCCACGCGCGCCAGCTCCTCGACCGCGATCGCATAGGCGAGCGAGTCGCCGCCGGCGCCGCCGACCTCCTCGGGGAACGGGATGCCCATGAGCCCCAGCTCGCCGAGCTTGGCGACGATCTCGTACGGGAACGCCTTGGTCCGGTCGAGCTCCTCCGCCACCGGCGCGACCTCGCCCTCGGCGAACTCGCGGACGGTGCGGCGGATCAGCTCGTGGTCGGGCGAGAGGTCGAAGTCCATGCCGCTCATCAAAGCAAGCAGCCGGCCGGCGATTGTCACGTTTCGTTCACGAATGACCCCGCGGACGGGGTAGGTTCCGGCCCATGGACACCCTTGCATCCCAGGCTGACCTGGTAGGAAAGCTGACCGGCGCGACCCGTCGGTCCTTCATCCGCGGCATCGCCGCGGCGGGAGCGAGCACCGCGGCCGCCTACGCGCTCGATCGCGGCGGCGTGGCGTCGCTGTTCCCGGCCACGGCGGACGCGCACGGCCGGTCGGCGTTCTCCGACTTCACCGCGATCGCGGCGTCAGCCGCCGACCGCTTCGAGGTTCCGGCCGGCTTCCGGGCCGACGTGCTGATCGCCTGGGGCGACAAGTTCGCCGACGCCGACGGCAACGTGCTCGAGTACGGGTTCAACAACGACTTCCTCGCCTTCTTCCCGCTCGGCCGGCACGGCGACGACGAGGGCGTGCTGTTCGTCAACCACGAGTACCCGTCGCCGTTCTACCAGTACGGCTTCCGCGCCAACGCCGCCGGCGTCGCGGCCGGCAAGTCCGCCGCGCAGATCGAGCTCGAGCGGCGCGCGGTCGGCAACTCGATGCTGCACATCCGCCAGGACCGCAAGGGCGCCTGGCGCGTCGTGTCGCCGTCGAAGTACAACCGCCGCATCTACGGGGGTCTGGTGAGCGCCCCGCAGGCCGCGAAGTCGCGCTTCGCGGTGACGGGGCCGCTCAAGGGCGACCCCCTCGTGGGGACCGAGATCGACGGCTCGCTCGGCAACTGCTCCGGCGGCATCACGCCGTGGGGCACGGCGATCTCGTGCGAGGAGAACTTCGACGGCTACGGGCTCCCGCTCACCGCCGGCAACGAGTTCGCGAGCGGCTGGGTGGAGGCCGGGTTCCCGGACTACCACCCGGGGCCGCCGTACCGCACGACCGGCGGTGCGGGCTTCGCGAAGTACGGCTGGGTCTGCGAGCACGACCCGTACGACCCGCGCGTCAAGCCGCGCAAGCACACGGCACTCGGGCGCTTCCGCCACGAGAACACGGCGTTCCGCGCCAAGCGGGGGTCGAAGTTCGTGCTCTACATGGGCGACGACAAGGCCAACGAGGGCGTCTACAAGTTCGTCTCGGACCGCTCGTTCAAGCCGTGGGACCGCGCGAGCAACCTCAAGATCCTCGAGTCGGGGACGCTCTACATCGCCAAGTGGTCGCCGGAGGGCCGCCGCCGCTTCGCACGTCCGACAAGAAGACGCTCCGTCACCGCGACGTCGGGCACCGGCCAGTGGGTCGAGGTCGCGGAGGAGGACCTCGTCGACACCGCGACCATGCTGCGCGCGCGCATCGGCACGGCCGAGTACGACCTGCACTTCGCGACCAACCGGCCGGAGGACGTCGAGGTCCAGGCGGAGACCGGCCACGTGCTACGTGGCGTTCACGAACAACTCGACGGTCAGCGACGTGCACGGCGCGGTCCGCCGGATCGTCGAGGACGGCAACGACCCCGAGGCGACGACGTTCGCGTGGGACGGACTTCGCGAACGGCGGGCCCGACCGGACGGGCGGCGGCCGGCGAGCAGGGCTTCTCCTGCTGCGACAACCTCGTGTTCGACGAGGAGGGCGACCTGTGGGTCGTGACCGACATCTCGTCGGGCACGCTGAACAAGCAGCGCCGCTACCAGTACCACGCCAACAACGCGATGTTCTTCGTGCCGACGTCCGGGCCGAACGCGGGGATCGCGTTCCGCTTCGGCAACATGCCGGTCGAGTCCGAGGGCACGGGGCCGTACTTCACGCCGGACGAGGGGACGCTGTTCCTCAACGTCCAGCACCCGGGCGAGGTGGCGAGCGATCCGGCCCAGACGATCGCGTTCGGCGACGTCCCGAACTACACGTCCTGGTGGCCGGCGGGCGACAAGTCGGCCGGCCGGAACCCGGCGACGCCACGTCCCGCGACCGTCGCGATCACGCGCCCGCGCCGCTGGCAGGAAGGGTCGAACCTCATCCCGCGGCCGGAGGGCTTCGAGGAGCACCCGCCGCACGACGGCCACCACGGGGACGACGACGACCACCACGGCCACCACGGGCACGACGACGACCGCGACCGGAAGTCGCGGCGCGACCTGTTCAAGCGCAGCTGACCGCTTGACAGCCGAGGGCGCCCCGGAAGGCGCCCTCGGCGGTCAAGGGTCAGGCGGACGCGGCGCGGGCAAGCTCGACGAGGAGCCGCACGCCCCAGCCCGACGCGCCCTTCTCCGCGTACGGGCGGCCGAGGGAGTCCGCCACGCCCGCGATGTCGAGGTGCGCCCACGGCACGTCGCCGGCGAAGCGCTGGAGCAGCGCGGCAGCCGTGATCGACTGCGCCTTGCGGCCCTCGCTCGAGTTGATCAGGTCGCCGTAGCGCCCCTTGATCAGCTCGTCATAGGCCGGGCCGAGCGGCAGCCGCCAGACGCGCTCGCCGGTCGCCTCGCCCGCGGCGGCGACCGCGTCGCACCAGGCGTCGTCGTTCCCCATGAGCCCCGCGTGCACGGGGCCGAACGTGGTCACGATCCCGCCGGTCAGCGTCGCCAGGTCGATCAGCCGCTCGGCGCCCTGGTCGCGGGCGTGCGTGAGGCAGTCCGCGAGCACGAGCCGGCCTTCGGCGTCCGTGTTGTTGACCTCGATCGTGATCCCCGCCCTGGCGCGCACGATGTCGCCTGGCCGCACGGCGCGGGCGTCGACCATGTTCTCGGCGGCCCCGATCACCGTGACGAGGCGCAGCGGCAGCCCGAGCTCGGCGATCGTCGCGGTCGCCTCCAGCGCTGCCGCCCCGCCGCACATGTCGAACTTCATCTCGTGCATGTGCGCCGCGGGCTTGATCGAGTAACCGCCGGAGTCGAACGTCACGGCCTTGCCGACGATGCCGAGCAGCGGACCGCCGGCGCCCGCGGGCTCGTACCGGATCGTGATCAGCTGCGGCTCCTCGCCCGCGCCGCGCGCGACCGCGGCGAACGCGCCCATCCCGGCCGCCTCGATCTCCGCGCGGCCCATGACGTCGACCTGCACGCCGGTCAGCTCCCGCGCCCGCGCGGCGAGCGCCGCGGGCGTGAGCGCGTTCGGCGGCGCGTTGCCGAGGTCGCGGGCGCGGTTCGCGCCCTCGGCGCCGACGCGGCCGAGCTCGACCGGTCCCGAGACGTCGTGGTGGGCCGAGACGATCAGGGTCTCCGGCGCGCGGTCGTCGCCCGGCTCGGACTTGAACGCCGTGTAGCGGTACGCGGCCAGCAGCGTGCCCTCGACGAGCGCGCCGGCGACGCCGTCCGGGACCTTGTGGGGGAGCTCCCAGCACAGCGTGCGCGCGCCGAGCTCCCGCGCCCGCCGGAGCGCGACCGCCGCCGCGATCCGCGCGCGCTCGGCGTCGAAGTCGTCGCGCGCGCCCAGGCCGATCAGGATCCAGCGCCGGCCCGCCGCGTGCGCGTGGGTGAGCGAGCGGAACTCGGACCGTGCCTCGCCGGATTCGACGAGCGCTCCCAACGCGGCGTCCTCGACGTCGTGCGGGATGCCCTTGCCCTCGAACACGCCGACGACGACCGTGTCGGCGCCCGTCTCCGGCGGGCTGTCGGTAGTGGCCCGGATCTCCATCGCCGGAGGCTATCGTCCGCCCTATGCCCAAGACCGTGATCCTCGGCACCGCCCGCACGCCCGTCGGCAAGCTCGGCGGCGGACTCTCCTCACTCCCGGCCACCGAGCTCGGCGGCATCGCGATCGGCGCCGCCCTCGAGCGTTCCGACGTCGCGCCGGAGCAGGTGCAGCACGTGGTGATGGGACAGGTGCTGCAGGCCGGCGTGGGGCAGATCCCGTCGCGTCAGGCGCAGATCAACGCGGGCATCCCGAAGGAGGTGTCCTCGGAGACGATCAACAAGGTCTGCGCCTCCGGCGTCCGGGCCACGGGCGTGCTCGACGCCGCGATCCGCGCCGGCGACCTGGACGTCGCCGTCGCGGGCGGGATGGAGTCGATGTCGCAGGCGCCCTACCTGCTGCCCCAGGCGCGGTTCGGCGCGCGCATGGGCGACATGAAGGCGCTCGACGCGATGGTCCACGACGGCCTCACGAACCCGTTCACGGGCAAGCAGATGTTCGTCGAGGCGACCGAGGTCGCCGAGGAGCTCGAGATGACCCGGGCCGACATGGACCGCTGGGCGCTGCGCTCGCACCAGCGCGTGATCGCCGCGACCGACGACGGCCGCCTGCCCGAGGAGATCGTGCCGGTCACGGTGAAGGGCCGGAAGGGCGACACGGTCGTCGAGGTCGACGAGTCCCCGCGCCGCGACTCCTCGCTCGAGTCGCTCGCCAAGCTGCCCGGGCTCGCCCACAAGGAGGGCTCGCACACCGCCGGCAACTCCCCGGGCGTCAACGACGGCGCCGGCGCGCTGGTGCTCGCGTCCGAGGACTGGGCCGAGCGGGAGGGCAAGGAGGTGCTCGCCGAGATCGTCGCCCAGGCGCAGGTCGCCGACGACTACGCCTACCTCGCCCGCACGCCCGCGAACGCGGCGATCAAAGCGCTCGACAAGGCCGGCCTGCAGCCGGGCGACATCGACCTGTGGGAGATCAACGAGGCGTTCGCGTCGGTCACGCTCAACTCGATCCGGATGCTCAACATCGACGAGGACCGCGTGAACGTCAACGGCGGCGCGGTCGCGATCGGCCATCCGATCGGCGCGTCCGGCGCGCGCATCCTCGGCACGCTCGTGCACGAGCTGCGCCGGCGCGGCGGCGGGTACGGCTGCGTCGCGATCTGCTCGGGCGGCGGGCAGGGCGACGCGATCATCGTCAGGGTCTGAGGCGTGACCGAGCGCCCGCACATCCTCCCGCCGCCGCCGGGCGGGGCTGCCCTGCGCCGGCCCGAGGAGAAGGGCGCGGCGTTCTTCGACCTCGACCGCACGCTGATCGCCGGCTCGTCGGCGTTCCAGTTCGGCCGCGCGGCCTACAAGGCCGGCCTGGTCACACGCCGCCAGCTCGCCGAGGACGCGTGGGAGAACATCCGCTTCCGGCTGAGCGGCTCGACCGACGCCGGGACCGACGCGATCCGCGCCCGGGTCGGCAAGACGCTGGAGGGCCTGCGCGTGCGCCAGCTCCAGCGGCTCGCGCCCGACGTGCTCGCGGGCGTGCTCCCGCGCCTGTACCCGCAGATGCTCGAGATCGCCTACGAGCACCAGGACGCCGGCCGCCCGATCTTCATCTGCACCGCCGCCTCGCAGGAGATGGCCGAGCTGATGGCGATCGTGCTCACGTTCGACGGCGCGGTCGGCTCGGTCGCCGAGGTCGTCGACGGCCACTACACGGGCCGGGCCGGCGGGCCGTTCACCTACCGCGAGGGGAAGGCGGAGGCGATCCGCGACCTGGCCGCGCGCGAGGGGATCGACCTCGCGGCGTCGTGGGCCTACTCGGACTCGGAGTCCGACCTGCCGATGCTGCGGCTCGTCGGGAACCCGGTCGCCGTCAACCCGGACACGGAGCTCGGCCGCATCGCCCGCGCGGAAGGCTGGGAGGTGCTGCGCTTCGAGCGCCTCGGCCGGCGGCTGCGCGTGCTCGGCGCAGCCGGGGTGGCCGCGGCGCTCGGCGGCCTCGGCTCGATCGTGCTCGCGCGCCGCTCGGCCCCGCCGCGCCGGCGCGGCACCGTGATACCGCTGCGCCGCCGATGAGCCTGCACGAGCTGACACCGGAGCAGCGCGAGATCCGCGACCTCGCCGCGCGCGTCGCCGACGAGCGCATCGCCCCGAACGCGGCGGCGTGGGACCGGGAGCACACCTTCCCCCGCGCGGTGTTCTCCGAGCTGGGAGAGCTCGGCCTGATGGGCGTCTGCGTGCCCGAGGAGCACGGCGGGGCGGGCGCCGACTTCCTGTCCTACGTGCTCGTGCTCGAGGAGCTCTCGCGCGCCGACGCCGGGGTCGGCGTGACCGTCGCGGTGCACACCAGCGCCTGCACGCTGCCGCTGCTCGCCCACGGCGGCGAGCGCCACGTGCCGGCGCTCGCGGCGGGCGAGGAGCTGGGGGCGTTCGCGCTCACCGAGGCCGGATCCGGGTCGGACGCCGCCGCCCTGCGCACCCGGGCGACCGACGAGCGGCTGACCGGCACGAAGCAGTGGATCACGAACGGCTCGTACGCGGCGACGTTCCTCGTCTTCGCCCGGGAGGCGGCGGGCATAACCGGGTTCGTCGTCCGGGCGGGAGCGGCCGGGTTCGCGGTCACGCGCGAGGAGGAGAAGATGGGGCTGCACTCCTCCTCCACCGCCGACCTCGTCTTCGACGACACGCCGGGTGAACGGCTCGGGGCGCCCGGCGGCGGCATGCGGATCGCATTGTCGACGCTCGACGCCGGCCGGATCGGGATCGCGGCCCAGGCGGTCGGCATCGCGCAGGCGGCGCTCGAGCTCGCGACGGATTACGCGGGCCAGCGGGCGGCGTTCGGCGGCCCGATCGCGCGCTTCCAGGCGATCCAGCACAAGCTCGCGGACATGCAGACGGAGATCGAGGCCGCCCGGGCGCTCACCTGGCGCGCGGCGCGGCTCAAGCAGGCCGGCCGCCCGCACACCGTCGAGGGCGCCCAGGCGAAGCTGTTCGCCTCCGCGGTCGCCCGGCGCCAGACCGGCGAGGCCATCCAGATCCTCGGCGGCTACGGCTACACCCGCGAGTTCCCGGCCGAGCGCTACTACCGCGACGCGAAGGTGACCGAGATCTACGAGGGCACGAGCGAGATCCAGAAGCTCGTGATCGCCCGCGCGCTGCTCGGCGACGCCATGCGGGGCTGACGCGTCAGTCGGGCTGCCGCTCCGGGTCGCGGATGAAGCGCGGCGGGCCGGCGTTCAGGCGCGCGTCGCGGGCGAAGCGCGCGCGCACCGCCGCGGTGAGCAGGCGCGCGTCGATCCCGGTCATCGGCCGGAGCGCCGTGTGGCAGTGCCGGCACCCGAGATCGTCGTCGGTGTGCGCCCGAACCCATGCGGTGCGGTCGCAGCGGGGGCAGTGCAGGTATGGCAAGGCAACTCCCTCTTCGTCGATCCGTCCTGACGAAGGTCCGCTTCCGTCCATGGTGGCCGGCGCCGTCCCTTGGTCTCGTCACGACGCGCTACCCGAGGGGCGCGACTCCGGAAACCCGCGCTACGCCGGCAGGACATCACGCTGACCGAAACGGCGCCGGCGCGCGGGTGGTGCGCGCCGCGGCCTGAGAGCGATAGCCGGCGGAGCGCGTCCTTCCCTGGTGGCTCCGCCGGTGTGCGGCCTTGACCGGATCCGTCCGATCGCTGCGCCTCCGTGAAGACCATCCTGCCCCGCGCGGCCGAGCGCGTCATGGACCCCAGGGATGAGATCGATCACCCGTAGACTTCGGCGCATGGCGACCGAGGAGCGCGCGCTCACCGACCTGGAGCGCTGGTACCGGGAGCGCTACGCCCCGGTCCCGGAGCGCAGCGCGCCGTTCACCACGCTCTCCGGCGAGCCGGTGCGCCCCCTCTACACCGAGGCGGACCTGCCGGACGCGGACCAGATCGGGCTGCCCGGCGAGTATCCGTTCACCCGCGGCGTGTACCCGAGCATGTACCGCGGCCGGCTGTGGACGATGCGGCAGTTCGCCGGCTTCGGCACCGCCGAGGAGACGAACGCGCGCTTCCGCTACCTGCTCGACCACGGGCAGACGGGCCTGTCGACGGCGTTCGACATGCCGTCGCTCATGGGCCACGACTCCGATCACCCGCGGTCCGAGGGCGAGGTCGGCCGCGAGGGCGTCGCGATCGACACGCTCGACGACATGGAGACGCTGTTCGCCGGGATCGATCTCGGCGCGGTCAGCGTGTCGATGACGATCAACGCGCCGGCGGCGATCATGCTGGCGTTCTACGTGGTCGCCGCGGAGGAGAACGGCGTGCCGGCCGATCGGCTGGGCGGCACGATCCAGGCCGACATCCTCAAGGAGTACATCGCCCAGAAGGAGTGGTGCTTCCCCGTCGACCCGGCGATGCGGCTGCTCGGGGACATGATCGAGTGGTGCTCGGTCCACATGCCGCGCTGGCATCCGGTGTCGATCTCCGGCTACCACATCCGCGAGGCGGGCTCGACCGCGGCGCAGGAGCTCGCCTTCACGCTCAAGGACGGCCTGACCTACGTCGAGCAGGCGGTCGCGCGCGGCCTGGACGTCGACGACTTCGCGCCGCGGCTGAGCTTCTTCTTCAACGCCCAGATCGACTTCTTCGAGGAGATCGCGAAGCTGCGCGCCGCGCGTCGCATCTGGGCGCGCGAGCTGCGCGACACGTTCGGCGCGCGCAGCGAGAAGAGCCTGCTGATGCGCACGCACGTGCAGACGGCCGGCGTGTCGCTGACCGCCCAGCAGCCGCTCAACAACATCACGCGCACGGCGATCGAGGCGCTGGCCGGCGTGCTGGGCGGCACGCAGTCGCTGCACACGAACTCCTACGACGAGGCGCTCGCGCTGCCGACCGAGGACGCGGTCCGGATCGCGCTGCGCACGCAGCAGGTGATCGCGCACGAGACCGGCGTGGCCAACACGATCGACCCGCTGGGCGGCTCCTACTTCGTCGAGGCGCTGACCGACGCGATCGAGGCGCGGGCGTACGAGTACTTCGCCAAGATCGACGAGCTGGGCGGGATGGTCGAGGCGGTCAAGCGCAACTACCCGCAGCGCGAGATCGCCGACGCGGCGTTCGTCCTGCAGCAGGAGATCGACGCGGGCGAGCGGATCGTCGTCGGCGTCAACGCCCACACCGAGGGCGACGACGGCGCGATGCCGATCCTGCGCATCGACCCGGCGCTCGAGGGCAAGCAGATCGGCCGCGTGCAGGCCGTGCGCGGGCGCCGCGACGCCGCCGCCGTCGAGGCCGCGCTCGCCGCGCTCCGCGACGCCGCGGCCGGCAGCGGCGTCAACCTGATGCCGAACCTCCTCGAGTGCGCGCGCGTACACGCCACCGAAGGCGAGATCGTGAGCGCGCTCCAGGACGTCTTCGGCACGTACACCGAGACACCCGTCTTCTGACACCACCCGGAGGAAACGCCTTGCGCAAGTCGATCGTGCTCGCCCTGCTCGCCGGAGCGCTCGTCGTGGCCGTCACGCCCGCGTTCGCGGCCACCCGGATCAAGGTCGGCGACAACTACTTCGTCCGCTCGAGCGGCGTCCCGACCGTGACGGTGAGCAGGGGGACCAAGGTCTCATGGGTCTGGAGGGGCGACAGCTCGCACAACGTCAAGGTCGCCAGGGGCCCGGCGAAGTTCGGCTCGCCGACGAAGCGCTCCGGGACGTTCTCCAAGACGGTCACGAAGGCCGGCACGTACCTGATCGTCTGCACGGTCCACGGCGCGTCCGACCAGAGCATGAAGCTGGTCGTGCGGTAGCGACCGCGCCGTCCGGCGGCCACGGCGGGCTAGGATCCGCCCATGGCCGCCGCGACGTCGACCCGCAAGATCCGCGTCGTGGTGGCGAAGCCCGGGCTCGACGGGCACGACCGCGGCGCGAAGATCATCGCCCGCGCCCTGCGCGACGCGGGGATGGAGGTCATCTACACCGGTCTGCACCAGACGCCGGAGCAGATCGTCGAGACGGTGCTGCAGGAGGATGCGGACGCGGTCGGCCTCTCGATCCTCTCGGGCGCGCACATGACGCTGGTGCCGCGGGTCGTCGAGCTGCTGCGCCAGCAGGACGCCGGCGACGTCGTGGTCACCGTCGGCGGGACGATCCCGGCGCAGGACATCCCCGAGCTCAAGGATCTCGGGGTCGCCGAGGTCTTCACGCCCGGCGCGCCGACGAGCGCGATCATCGACTTCATCCGCGGCGCCGTCACGCCGTAGCGTCGGCGAACGTCAACGCCGCGAGCCGGCGAAACCCAACCGTCCAGACGGTACAGTTACGCGATGCCCGTCGGCGTCCTCCTCGCGCTCGCCATCGCCGTCGAGGTCGCGGCGACGATCTCGCTGCGCGCCTCCGACGGGTTCACGAAGCTGCTGCCGTCGGTGATCGTGGTGATCGGCTACGCGACGTCGTTCTACCTCCTGTCGCTGATCCTGCGCGACCTCTCGGTCGGCACGACCTACGCGATCTGGGCCGGCGCCGGCACGGCCGCGATCGCGGTGATCGGGATCGTCGTGCTGGGGGAGCCGGCCAGCGCGCTGAAGATCGTCTCGATCGTGCTGATCGTCGCCGGCGTGATCGGGCTCAACGTCGCGGGCACACACTGATGGCGCGCCCCAGCCGGCGCGTGCAGCTGCTCGACGCGGCCGTCGCCGTGATCCGGCGCGACGGCGCGGCCGCGCTCACGCTCGACGCGGTCGCCGCGGAGGCGGGCGTGTCCAAGGGCGGCGTGCTGTACCACTTCGCCTCCAAGCGGGCCCTGATCGACGGGCTCCTCAGCCGCTGGCTCGACGACTTCGAGGCCCAGCTGACCGGCGAGGACCTCCTCACCGCCTACGTGCACGCCTGCGACCTCAGCGCCGCGGACGCCGACCACAGCGCCTCCGAGTTCGGCCTCCTGGCCGGGATGATCGAGGAGCCAGAGGTGCTCGAGGTCGCGCGAGAGCGCTACGCGGAGTGGATGGACGCGTATGCTCGCCGGCGCCGCGGACCCCGTCGACGCGTGGCTCGTGCGGCTCGCCGCGGACGGTCTGTGGTATTCCGACCTCCTCGGCATCGCCGCTCCCGAGGGCGCCGATCGCCGCCGCCTGATCGAGCGCCTGGTGGCGCTCGGGCAGGGCGGATCGCGGTAGATTGACTCGTCAGTCAACCGGATAGGATGCGAACGTTCGTTCCGAGCGAGGAGGCTTGAAAGGCCGTGAAGATCTGCGTCCTGGTCAAAGAAGTGCCGGACGCCGCAGTCGAGAAGCGCATCAACCCGTCCACGGGACGCCTCGACCGCAGCGGTGAGAAGAACCTGAACCCGTTCGACACGCACGCGATCGAGGCCGCGATGCAGCTCAAGGAGGGCGGCGCGGTCGAGGTCGACGAGGTCGTCGCGGTGACCATGGGCCCGGAGACCGCGGTGCGCGCGCTCCACAAGGCCGTCTCGCTCGGCGCGGACCGCTCGCTGCACCTGACCGACGAGGCGCTGGCCGGCTCGGACGTCAACGGCACCGGCTACGCGCTCGCCAAGGTGCTCGAGGCCGAGGCTCCCGACCTCGTGCTGCTCGGCCAGCAGTCCGATGACGGCGAGTGCTACACGGTCGGCGCGGTCGTAGCCGACCACCTGCGGATGCCCTCGCTCACGCAGGTGATCAAGATCGACGTCCAGGACGGCGCGCTGCGCTGCGAGCGCCAGGCCGAGTACGGCTACGACACCGTGCTCGTCGAGCTCCCGGCCGTGATCTCCGTCGGCGACGCGATCAACGAGCCGCGCTATCCGTCGCTCAAGGCGATCATGGGCGCGAAGAAGAAGCCGCTCGACACCAAGGCCGCCGGCGACGTCGGGATCGAGCCGGGCCGCATCGGCTACGACAACGCCCGCGCCCACTGCGCCGAGTTCAAGGCGCCCGCCGCCAAGGAGGCGGGCCGGATCATCGAGGACGAGGACACCAGCGAGACGGTCGAGCAGATCGTGGCCTGGCTCGACGAGAGGAAGCTGCTGGCATGAGCTCGATCCTGGTCTACGCGCTGCACTACGACGGCGCGTTCAACAAGAACTCGCTGGGCGCCGTGTCCGAGGGCGCCCGGCTCGCGAGCCGAGCTCGGCGGCGAGTGCCACGCGGTCGTCGTCGGCGACAAGGCGGGCCTGTCCGACGAGCTGTGTGCGTCGCTCGGCCGCTACGGCGCCACGAAGGTGTTCCGCGCCGAAGGGCCCGAGGGCCTCGCCCAGCCGGTCGTCGACGCGATGGCGAAGGTCATCTCCGACAACGGCCACGGCTACGCGCTGTTCGGCGGCGGCCTGCTCGGCTTCGAGATCGGCGCCGGCCTGACCGCGCGCCTCGACGCCGGCGTCTGCATGGAGGTCACGAGCGTGCGCGTGGAGGACGGCAAGCTCGTCTCCGAGCGCCCGATCCTCCAGGACTCCTCGATCTCCGACGTGCACTACCGCTCGGACGTCGGCGTGATCATCGGCCGCCTGAACGCGTTCGAGGCGAAGGAGAGCGGCGACGCCTCCGCGGCCGTCGAGGACGTGCAGGTCGAGTTCGCGCCGCACTCGCTCAAGGCGAAGATGGTCACGCGCGGCGAGCAGCGGGGCGCGGACGTCAACATCGAGGACGCCGACATCCTCGTCGCCGGCGGCCGCGGCCTCGGCAAGGCCGAGGGCTTCGAGGCGCTGGAGGAGCTCGCCGGCGCGCTCGGCGGCGCCGTCGCCGCGACGCGCGCGGTGGTCGACGCGGGCTGGTACTCGTACTCCGCTCAGATCGGCCAGACCGGCAAGACGGTCTCGCCGAAGCTCTACCTGGCCGCCGGGATCTCCGGCGCCATCCAGCACAAGGTCGGCATGCAGGGGTCCGAGAACATCGTCGCGATCAACAAGGACTCCAACGCCCCGATCTTCGAGTTCTCCGACCTCGGCATCGTCGGCGACCTCAACAAGATCGTGCCCAAGCTGACCGAGGCCGTGAAGGCCCGCAAGAGCGGCTGATGGCCGTAGCCCCCATCGAGTTCCCGCCGCCGGTCGACCCGGCGGCGGAGTTCATCGGACCGCCGACCGACCCCGAGGACGAGCGGATCGAGGTCGGCGTGGCGATCGTCGGCGGCGGGCAGGCCGGGATGGCGTGCGCCATCCGGCTCCTCCAGCTGCTCGAGGACGACCCGCAGCTGGCCGAGTCGCTCGGCGAGGTGCCGGTCGCGGTGATCGAGAAGGGGCGCGTCGCCGGCGCGCACCAGCTCTCCGGCGGCGTGATGAACCCGTCGGCGATGCGGTCGCTGTTCCCCGACGACGACTCGTGGCCGCACTACGGCGAGGTGGGCAAGGAGACCGTCTACTTCATGCTCAACCGCAAGCGCGCGCTGCCGCTCAAGCCGACGCCGCCGCCGTTCCGCAACCACGGGAACTACGTCGTCTCGGTGGCCGAGCTCAACCGGTGGATGGGGGAGAAGGCCGAGGAGGCGGGCGCGTACGTCCTGTCGGAGACCGTCGGCGCGAAGCTGCTCGTCGACGAGGGCGTCGTCGTCGGCGTGCGCACGGGCGACAAGGGGCGCGACAAGGAGGGCGGCGAGAAGTCGAACTTCGAGCCCGGCTCGGACGTGATCGCCAAGGCGACCGTGCTCGCCGAGGGCTGCTGGGGGCATCTCACCGGCGCGGCGCTGAAGGGCCTCGGGCTCGCGGCTGCCGACCCGCAGGTGTGGGCGCTCGGCGTCAAGGAGGTCTGGGAGGTCGAGAAGCCGCTCGATCGCGTGATCCACACGCTCGGCTGGCCGCTGCGCGCGCACGCGAAGTACAAGGAGTTCGGCGGCTCCTGGATCTACCCGATGAACCGCGAGGGCGCGACGCCGCGCGTGTCGCTCGGCTTCGTCGTCGGGCTCGACTACGCCGACGCGCGCCTGTCGGTCCACGACGTGCTGCAGGAGTTCAAGCTGCACCCGCTGGTGCGCAAGATCCTCGCCGGCGGCAAGCGCGTCGCCTGGGGCGCGAAGGCGATCCCGGAGGGCGGCTACTGGGCGATGCCGAGGCTGCACGCGCCCGGCATGGTCATCTGCGGCGACGCCGGCGGCATGGTCAACGTCCCCAGGCTCAAGGGGATCCACTACGCGATCCGCTCGGGCATGCTCGCGGCGGAGACCATCTACCGGCAGCTCAAGTCCAGCTCGCGCGACTTCTCCGGCTACGAGACCGCCGTCCACGAGTCCGAGATCGGCAAGGACCTCTACGAGTCGCGCAACATGAAGCAGCCGTTCGCCCGCGGCCTGGTCGCCGGCGGGGTGATCACGAACGCGATGGTGATCACGAAGGGCCGGTTCCCGGGCGGCCACTGGGCGACGCACCGCGACGCCGACCAGCCGCTGATGGTCACCGACCGCGACGAGCGCTACCCGAAGCCCGACGGCAAGTACACGTTCGACAAGCTCTCGGGCGTGTTCCTGACCGGGAACGCGACGCGCGACGACGCGCCCAGCCACATCCGGATCCAGCAGCGCGTGCCGCGCGAGCTGGCGGAGGCGTGGACGTGGATGTGCCCGGCGGGCGTGTACGAGGTGCCCGAGGACGCGCCGCGGGACGGCTCGCACGTGGACCTGATCGTCAACCCCTCCAACTGCGTGCAGTGCGGCGCGATCACCGCCAAGGGCGGGCGCCTGACGCCGCCCGAGGGCGGCGACGGGCCGGTCTACCAGGTGACGTAGTGGGGTCAGGCCCGTTGCGTGCGACGGGCGGCAAGGCTCCGCGGCAGCGTCGGGCGGCAACGCAGGGCCTGACCCCAGCGGTTCCGCAACTCCCGGCGGCCCTGTCGTTAAGGGCTCGCCGATGCGGCGCGTACTGATGACACTGGCGGTGCTCCTGGCGTTCCCCGCGGCGGCCGACGCGGCCTCCGTGAAGGTCGTCGACTGCGCGCCGGCGCTCGATCCGCTCGAGCGCGCGGCGACGTTCGAGGCCCGCATGCGCACGGTGCGCGACAGCGAGCGGATGCAGCTCCGCTTCACCCTGCAGATGCGCGAGGACGGGCTCCACGCGTGGCGGCGGGTCGCCGCCGAGGGGTTCGACACGTGGCTCAGCTCGATGCCCGCGGTGCGCCGCTACTCCTACGCGAAGACGGTGACGAACCTGTCCGCGCCGGCGACGTACCGCACCGTCGTGCGCTTCCGCTGGCTCGACGCCGGCGGCGAGCCGGTCAAGACCCTCCGTCTCACCTCGGGGAGCTGCCGCCAGCCCGACATGCGGCCCGACCTCGAGGCCCGCCGCGTCGACGTGCTTCCGGGGCCCGACCCCGAGACGCGCCGCTACGCGGTCACGATCCGCAACGACGGGCGCGCCGACGCCGACCCGTTCGGCGCGACGCTCGAGGCGGGCGACACCGAGCTCGGCACCCTCGCCGTGCTCGGCCTCGCCGCGGGCTCCCAGCGCGTCCTCGCCTTCACCGGCCCGCCGTGCACGCCGGGCGCGCCGCTCACCGTCACGCTCGACCCGGACGGCGCGGTCGAGGAGCGCGACGAGGACGACAACGTCCTCGTCACGCCCTGCCCAGGGCCTTAGGGGCCCTTGGCCGCCGGGACCTGCTCGTTCTCGCGCATGATGTTCCAGGCCGCGTCGATCGGCGTCAGGAAGAACGGCGGGCTCCGGTAGCGGAAGCGATCGTCGTACTCGTACCCCTTCGTGAAGCCGGTCCGGCTGCTCCCGCTCGTCGTGCCCACGGGGCCGCGGAACCGCTGGGCGATGGCGCCGCTGACGGTGAGCGTCTGCAGCTCGCTCCCGCATTCGAAGTTGTCCACGATGAACGAGTGCTGGAGGCTGAGGATCGCGGACTCGATGGTGATGGTGTCCATCGGCTTGTCGTCGGTGGTGGTCACCGTGCCGTTCGTCGCGTTGCGGTTCGAGCAGCCGCTGCTGCGGTTGACGGCGTGCGAGACCCGGACGAACTTGTCCGCGATCAGCCCGAGGACGACGTCTCCGCTGCGCTTGAGGTCGGCGTTGGACCACAGCGGCGTGTTGTTCGTCGGATCGACCGGCGTGCCGACGATGATGTCCTTCTCGCTCGTGATCGTGAGGTTCTTCGAGTAGGTCCCCCAGACCGTCGCGTTCGCGCAGCCGAACGGCTCGTCGTAGTTCTGGCGCACCGGCGGCTGCGTGCTGCTGCAGGCCCCGTTCTTCACGAAGACGACGCCGTTGGCCGGCAGCGACTGGTTGAGCGCCGTCGTCTTGACGCCGCCGGGCCAGGTGGTGACGTCGACCAGGCCGTCGTGCAGGTAGAGCCACGTGCGGCCGGTGTACGTCACGCCCGCCTTGCTCTTGAGCGACGCGTTCGTGGTCGGCATCGGCAGCTGCTTGGCCGGGAACTCGAGCGTGCCCTGCACGTTCGGCTCGCCGGCGTCGCAGTTCGCGTCCGTGCCCGGATGCTGCCACTTGTTCGGGCCGGAGATCTCGATCTTGTCGGCGGCGTTGCGGCCCAGCGTGTAGTTGCCGCAGGCGAGGATGTCGTCGTTCGTGTGGAACGGGCCCTTGTTGACGTCGTCGCTGATGAACCGGATCTTCGCGCAGGGGTTCGTGCCGTTGCTGTTGGTGCGGAAGTCCCGGTACCGGTTGCAGTTGTCCTTCGCCCAATCGCGGTCGTCCTGGTCCGCGTACGCCTCGGGGCTGAACGTCTCGAAGTCGGTGAAGTAGAGGAAGTCGAGGAAGCTGTCGCGCCGGTACTCGGCCACGATCGAGCGCGAGACCTTGCCGGCTTCCCCGGTCGCCCGGATCTTGATCGTGCCGGTCGACTGGTCGAGCATCGTCGTGCTGGCGCTGCCCTCGACGCAGGTCGCGCCGTTCGCCGGCATCAGCTCGATCGTGTAGCGGGCGCTGGTGCCCGAGAGCGTGCGCCACTTCCGCGGGCTGGCGGCCTTCTGGTTCACCGGCGCCGGAGCCGGCACGTTGGCGCACTTCGTCCAGTAGTCGTTGTCGTTCGTCAGCTGGTACTGGTAGTACTCGATGCCGGCCTCCGCGGCCGCGTAGGCCTGCTTGCGATCCGACGAGGCCTTCGAGAACGGCAGATCCTGCTGGGCAGCCAGCAACGCGCCGCTGGCGAGCGCCGTGGCCACGGTCATGACGACCAGGACGGCGACCATCGTGAAGCCGCGTTCGGAATGGAAGTCGGGTCGGGTCATTCGCACCGGAGAGCGTCGGGGTTGGTCGGCGAGTAGTCGGGGTTCTTGTTGAGGTTGCGGACCAGCACGCTGTCCTCGAGCCGGGTGAAGACCGCGCCGTTCTTGGCGTTCGACGGACGGACGTCCATGGCGATCGTGATGCGCGCGACGGCGGCGAGATCCGCGGATGAGAGCGGCGTCGCCCCCGACACGACCACCGTGTCGGTGGCGTCCGACCCCGGGCCGGTGTACTTGCGGAAGCTGAAGAAGTCGCCCGTGCTGTTCTTGGACGTGACGTTCTCCAGCAGCGTGGTCGTGGTCGGCGTGGTGCTGAAGGTGGTGGGAGTGACGCCGGCGGCGCTGGTCCGGACGTACTGCTTCTCGACGATCTTCTTGTTCGCCGCGTCGTAGGTGATCTGCCGCTTGACCACGGGCTTCGTGCCGTCGCTGAGGTCGGTGAAGAACGTGACGGAGTTGCGGTCCGCCGACTCGAGCGCGGGCCGGGCGGAGACGTACCCGAGGTCGAGGCAGACCTGGGATCGCAGCTCCCGCGTCATGCGGTCCATCACGAGGCGCCCGCGCTGGATCGCGTCGGTGCGGCTCACGATGCCCGTGCTCTGGCGCATCGCGACCTGCATGAGGCTTGCCACGCCGGCCATCACGATGCCGCCGATCAGCATGACGGCGAGCACTTCCACCATCGTGAATCCGCGCTCGGAGCGCAGGCGGGTCACGGGCATCCCCCGGACGTGTCGGCGGTCGTCAGCGTCATCTGGGTGGGCGTGACTCCCGCCGGGCTCGTGTTGTCGATCGTGGTGGCCATGGTTTCCCGGCGTGTCGTGCCGCTGATCACCTTGTCGACGCAGACCGTGTACTTGCCGAAGGGCAGGCCGCGCTCGGTGGCGAACCCGTCCGCGCCCGACGTGCGGGCGAACTTGGTCGTGTTGGACACCGAGCCGCACGACGCCGGGACCGGCGTGAACACCATGTTCGCGCCCGACAGCGGCGTGCTCCCACTGCCGACGACCTTCAAGTTCACGCTCGGCTGGTGGGTGGTGACGGAGGCCGGGACGCCTGGGGTCACGTTGGTGAAGCCGGGCGCCGTGGCGACGTAGGCCGCGTTCGCCGGCTGGTAGCTGGGGTCCGCCGGGTCGTTCAGCCCGCAGCGACCGGTGAACGCCGTGTAGCCGTCCGGGTAGGGGAAGAGCGACGGGACGGTGATCGTGTTGGTCAGCGCGCCGGCGGGGCTGATGGCGACGACGTCGCCGCTCTTGGCGTTCGCCACCGTGACGGCGTGCGCGAAGGAGTCGATCGGACCCCCGCCGATGTCGGTCTTGACGCGCACCGCGATGCTCGTGGCGAGCGCGTACGTCATGCCGAGGTTCGTCGTCTGGCTCAGGTTGACGTTGGTGCTCGAGCTGTAGGTCTGCTGGCGCTGTTCGTTCACGTAGCCGAGCGAGTCCAGCGTCGCGGTGTACGCCCCGACCGGGATGTGGGAGAAGACGGCGCAGCCGAACTCGTTGGTGCTGCGCGGGACGCTCGCCGCCGGGCTGATCGTCACCGGCATGTTCGCCACCGGCCCTCCGAGCTGGTCGGCGACCTTGACGGTCAGCGTGCCGGTGTTCTCGGGGAAGGACTCGACGCGCGGCGCGACGATGCTCCGCATGGTGACCGGCCTCACCCGCGTGCCGACCACGCTGGACGTCACGGTGGACGAGATGCGCAGGTAGTTCGCCTGGCTGCCCGAGTTCTCGCAGCTCTGGGTCGCGCCGGTGGCGTCGAAGACCCACTCCACGTCCGAGTCGACCGTGTACGGGACCTGGTGGCCGGCGTCGCCGACCATCACGGTCTGCGGCGGCGCCGAGTACGTCGCGAGCAGGGTCGGCGACATCGCGCGCAACCGCTCCTGGTCCTGCTCGGCCAGGGTCGCCGCGACGCTCCGGTTCTTGTTCACGGCCGTGGTGCGGCCGCTCGCGTCGATCGTCGTCATGACGGCGCCGACGATGATCACGAGGATCACGGCGCTGATCAGCGTCTCGATCAGCGTGACGCCGGCTTCGGAGGACAGGTTGCGGGGAGCGCCCTGCGCAGGGGGAGTGCCCATATGCACGAGTGGTCGGCCGCGCAGGCCCGGAACCTGAGCCGGTTGGACGAAAGTCGGACGCACGGGGCGCTCCCTCGCGCAGGTAGGCTCCACGCGATGGCCGAGCCCGCGCCGGGAGCCACGACGGCTCCGCACGAGTTGCACGACCGCTACCACGAGGCGTTCCGGGCGTGGCTCGCGAACCGTGACGAGCGCGAGCTGGGGACCGCGTACGCGCTCGGGCGGGAGGCCGTCAGCGCGCGGCTGAGCGTGCTCGACCTCGCCGAGGCGCATCACAAGGCCGCGCAGGAGGCGCTCCATGACGAGCCCGACGCCGCACGCCGTGCCGAGCTGATCGCCGCCGCCGGCGTGTTCTTCGGCGAGGCGCTCTCGACGTTCGAGATCGCCCACCGCGGCTACCGCGAGGTGCAGGAGGTCGCGCGGCTGGAGCACGAGCACGTGATGCAGCTGCGCGCGCTCGCCGAGGCGTCGGTGCGGATCAACGCGACGCTGACGACCGAGGAGGTGCTCCAGCTCACCGTCGAGGCGGCCCAGCGCGTGCTCGGCGCGGCCCGCGCGACGATCACGAGCACCGTCGGGCGACCCGTTCGCCCGCGGCCTGACCGCCGCCTTCCCGGCCGACGGGCGCGAACCCGAGCCGCGGCGGATCGCCGATCGGCGTGATGCTGCGCAGCGCCGGGCGGCCGCTCGGGATGCTCGAGGTGGCGGATCGCGGCGAGCGGCGAGTTCACGCCGCGCGACGAGGCGATCCTCGCCCAGCTCGGGCAGCTCGCCTCGGTCGCGATCGCGAAGTCGCAGGCCTACACGCGCGAGCGCCACATCGCCCAGGTGCTGCAGCGCTCGCTGCTCCCGCCGAGCATCCCGACGGTGCCGGGCCTGACCGCGGCGGTGCGCTTCATCGCCGCGGGCGAGGGGATCGAGGTCGGCGGCGACTTCTACGACTTCTTCCGCGCGCGCGGCGACGGCGTCGCGGCGCTGATCGGCGACGTCTGCGGCAAAGGGCCCGAGGCCGCGTCGGTCACCGCGCTGGCGCGCCACACGCTGCGCGCCGCGGCCGCGTACGAGTCGCGGCCGAGCGCCGTGCTGGCGCTCCTGCACCGCGCGCTGCGCGAGGCGCGCGACGACGACCGCTTCTGCACCGTCGCCTACTGCGACTTCGAGCTGCGCGAGGGCGGCGCGCGCATGGTGCTCTCGTGCGGCGGCCATCCGCTGCCGCTCGTGCTGCGCCGCTCGGGCGCCGTCGAGCCGGTCGGCCGCCTCGGGACGCTGCTCGGCGCCGACGTCGAGCCCGTGCTCTCCGACGTCGCGGTCGACCTGGCGCCGGGCGAGCTGGTCGTGCTCTACACCGACGGCGTCACCGAGGTCCGGGCGGGACGGCAGGAGATCTTCGGCCACCGCGACCTCGCGGAGCTGCTCGGGCGCTGCGCCGGGATGCACGCCCGACGGCGTCGCCCAGCGGATCCAGGACGCGGTGCTCGAGGCGGCCGGCGGGCGCCCGCGCGACGACATCGCGATCCTGGTCATCGGTCCAGGTCCGCACCCGGACGCCGCCGATCCTGGCACACTCCCCGGCGCTCCACGACCCCCGGAGGCAACGGATGGCTGAACCTGAGAGCGGAGCGCCCGGCGAGGGCGCGCCGCCGACCGACCAGCGCGGCGCTGCTGCGCGAGCTCGTCGCGCACCTGCGGCAGAACCGCACGGTGCTGCGCGAGGAGTGGGCGCGACGGATCACCGAGGCGCAGCTGCTCACGGCGCTGACGCCGGAGGAGATCTTCTCCGAGGCGACGTCGGTCTACGACAACTACGTCGAGGTGCTCGAGACCGGCTCGGTCGAGGCGCTGCAGGACTACGCGCGCAACCTGTCCGAGCGGATCATCCCGCGCGGCGTCGAGACCGACGAGGTGCTCGGCATCGTGCTGCTCCTGCGCGACGTGCTCGCCCGCTCGCTGTTCGAGAAGTACCAGGACGACTTCAACCGCGTGCTCGACGTCTACGAGCCGGCCGCGAACCGGATCGCCAACACGGTGGCGATCAACTTCGTGCAGGAGCGCGAGCGCGTCATCCGCCAGCAGCAGGAGGCGATCCGCGAGCTCTCGACGCCGGTGCTGCAGGTGCGCGAGCGGCTGCTGATCCTGCCGATCATCGGCGTGCTCGACTCCCAGCGCGCGCGCCAGCTCACCGAGCAGCTGCTGCGCGGGATCCGCGCCAACCGCGCGAAGGTCGTCGTGATCGACATCACCGGCGTGCCGACGATCGACTCGACGGTGGCGAACCACCTCGTGCAGACGGTCGAGGCGTCGCGGCTGATGGGCGCGAGCGTGATCATCACCGGCCTCTCGTCGGAGATCGCCCAGACGCTCGTGACGATCGGCGTCGACCTCTCCAAGGTCAACGCGGTCGGCGACCTGCAGGGCGGCATCGAGGAGGCCGAGCGGCTGCTCGGCTACGAGGTGCTCAAGGGCGCCGAGACCACGCAGGTCGAGGTCCGCTAGCTGCGCGCATGGCGGTCCCGATCCTCAAGCAGGGCCCGTTCCTGATCGCCTCGATCCAGGCGGCGCTCACCGACACCGACGTGCTGCGCCTCCAGGACGACGTGATGCAGCAGGTCGGCCGCTTCCGCTCGCGCGGGATCGTCGTCGACGTCACCGCGCTCGACGTGATGGACTCGTTCGTGTCGCGCTCGCTGCGCGGGATCGCCCACATGACGCGGCTGCGCGGCGCCGAGACGGTGATCGTCGGGATCCAGCCCGAGGTCGCGTTCGCGATGGTGCAGCTCGGGCATGAACTTCGAGGACGTGCACACGGCGCTCGACCTCGAGGAGGGGCTGGCGTTCCTCCAGCAGCAGCTCAACGGGGAGTCGGACGCCGGTGGCGGATGAGGTCCGGGTGGCGATCCGCACGGACGCCGACGTGGTCACCGCCCGCCAGGAGGCGCGCACGATGGGGGCCGGCCTCGGCTTCTCCAGCACCGACCTGACGCTGCTCGCGACCGCGATCTCCGAGGTCGCGCGCAACATCACGACGTACGCGGGCGAGGGCGAGGTCGACGCTGCGCGTGCTCGACCAGGACGGCAGGCGCGGGCATCGAGGTGGTGGCGAGCGACGAGGGCCCGGGCATCGCCGACGTCGAGCTCGCGATGCAGGACGGCTACACGACCGGCAACGGGCTCGGCCTCGGGCTGCCGGGCACGCGCCGGCTCGTCGACGACTTCGAGCTCCAGACCACGCCCGGTGCGGGCACGACCGTCCGGCTGGTGAAGTGGACCCGTGCCTGACCGCGCCAGCACCGACCTGGCCGTCGCGTCTCGAGCTCGGGATCGCGGAGCGGGCGCTGCCGGGCGAGTACCGCTCCGGCGACCGCGCCGTGCTCGTCGCCTACGAGGGCGGCGCGCTCGTCGCGGCGATCGACGGGCTCGGCCACGGCGGGGAGGCGGCCGACGCGGCGGCGGCCGCCGCCGAGGTGCTCGCCGCGCATCCCGACGACGAGCCCGCGCAGCTGATCGACGCCTGCCACGCGGCGCTGAGCCACACGCGCGGCGCGGTGATGACGCTCGCGTGGTTCGACCTCGCCGGCGGGCGGCTGAGCTGGACCGGGCGTCGGCAACGTCGAGGGCCGGCTCGTCCACGCCGGCGCCGGCTCCCGGCACGCCGACCGAGGGCGCGCTCACCAAGGGCGGCGTCGTCGGCTACAACCTGCCGTCGATCCGCGTCACGAGCGCCGAGCTGCGCACCGGCGACGTCATGGTGCTGGCCACGGACGGGATCGACTCGGGCTTCGCCCAGGCGATCGCCGCCGGCGGCGTCGGCGCAGGACATCGCCGACCGGATCCTCGCCGACCACGGCAAGCAGGCCGACGACGCGCTCGTCGTCGTCGTGCGCTACCTGCCCGGGGAATGAGCGACGCCCGCACCGTCCGCGTCGCCGGCGACGTCGACGTGGCGGCGGCGGCGCGGGAGGCGCGCGGGCTCGCCGAGGCGTGCGGGCTGTCCGGGGTCGAGGCGCAGCACGTCGCGACGGCGGTCTCGGAGGTCGCACGCAACGCGGTCAAGTACGCCGACGGCGGCGAGGTCGAGCTGGCGCCGGCCGAGCGCGACGGGCGCCGCGGGCTGCGCGTGACGGTGCGCGACCGCGGGCCCGGCATCGCCGACGTCGCCGCCGCGCTGCGCGACGGCGATGTCGACGGGCGGCTCGCTCGGCCTCGGGCTGCCCGGCGCGCGCCGGCTGATGGACGACTTCACGATCCGCAGCGGCCCGGGCGGCACCGTCGTGGCGATGGCGCGCTGGGAGGGCGGGCTGCTCGCCGACGGAGGGCCCGGCGGCCTGGACGGTGCAGCGCGGGCCGGGCGGCGAGGCGGTCGCCCAGCCGTTCCGCAACGGGCTGCTGCTCGGCGTGGCCGCCGGCGGCCACGCGGCCGCGGTGGCGAGCTCGCTGGCGCACGCGGCCGTGGCACGCGCCGGCGCAGCTGGCCGACCGGGCGCCGCGCGGAGCTCGATCCCGGCGAGCGGCTCGGACTCGCCGTGGCGAGCGTCAGCGCGCTCGACGGGCGGCTGGCGTGGCTGCGCGCCGGGGCGGTCGGCTGCGTGCTGCTGCGCGGCGACAGCGACGTGGTCCTCTTCCCGCCGACGGCGGTCGCGATCAGCCGGTACGACGGCGGCGCCGCTGCGGGCGGCGACGGTCGACGTCCGCCGCGACGACGTGCTCGTGATGGCCGCCACGCCGCTGGATCCGCCCGCGCTGGCCGAGCTGGCGCTGCGTGGCGGCGGACCGGGCGCGCCGGCATTCGTCTCCGCGCGGTTCGAGCGCGGAGCCCTCGAGCCCCGGCGGCCCGGTCCGGGGGCGTGGAACGCCGCTCTACACTGGAATGACCATGAAGACCGACATCCATCCCGAGTACGTCGAGGCCCACGTGCGCTGCACGTGCGGCGCCGAGTTCACGACGCGCTCGACCACGCCCGAGATCCGCGTGGAGATCTGCTCCAACTGCCACCCGTTCTACACGGGCAAGCAGAAGCTCGTCGACACGGGCGGCCGCGTGGAGCGGTTCAAGCGCCGCGCCGCCAAGCGCGCGAAGTAGTTGATCGAACAGCTCGTCGAGCAGATCGAGGCACGCCACGCCGAGGCGGAGGCGCAGATGGCGGACCCCGAGGTCATCTCGGACCGCCGGCGCTTCGCCGAGGCGGGGCGTCTCTACAACCAGCTCGCTCCGGCCGCCAGGCTGGCGGAGGAGTGGCGCCGCGCGCAGGACGACGCCGCGGGCGCGCAGGAGCTGATCGCCGAGGGCGGCGACGACGCCGAGGCTGCGCGAGATGCTCGAGGCCGCGCGGTCCCGCATCGCCGAGCTCGAGGAGGAGATCCGGCTCGCGATGGTCGAGCGCGACCCGTCCGACGACAAGAACGTGATCGTCGAGATCCGCGGCGGCGCGGGCGGCGAGGAGGCCGGGCTGTGGGCCGGCGACCTGTACCGCATGTTCACGCGCTACGCCGAGCGGCGCGGGTTCAAGACCGAGACGCTGAGCGCGTCCGACGGCGCGTACACGTTCGAGGTCCGCGGCGACGGCGCGTACTCCGTGTTCAAGTTCGAGGGCGGCACGCACCGCGTCCAGCGCGTGCCCGAGACCGAGTCCCAGGGCCGCATCCACACGTCGACCGCGACGGTCGCGGTGCTGCCCGAGGCCGAGGAGGTCGACGTCCAGGTCGATCCGAACGACCTCGAGATCGACGTCTACCGCTCGTCGGGACCGGGCGGGCAGTCGGTCAACACGACCGACTCGGCGGTGCGGATCACGCACAAGCCGACGGGGATCGTCGTCTCGATGCAGGACGAGAAGTCGCAGCTGCAGAACCGCGAGCGCGCGATGAAGGTGCTGCGCGCGCGGCTCTACGAGGCGAAGCTGGCCGAGCAGCAGGCCGAGCTCGCGGCCGCACGCTCCGCGCAGGTCGGGACCGGCGAGCGGGCGGAGAAGATCCGCACCTACAACTTCCCCGAGCGGCGGGTGACCGACCACCGGATCAAGCTCACCGCGCACAACCTCGACCAGCTGCTCGCCGGCGAGCTGGACGAGTTCACCGCCGCGCTGCAGGACGACGAGAAGCGCCGCCGGCTCGACGCCGCCGCGACCGCTTAGGGTCCGCACCCCATGCGGGGGGCCCCGGGGCGGCCCGATACGTGATCGGAACCCCCTGAACCAGGCGCCAAGATGCTCCTCCCCCCGATCCACCAGCAGCAGGCGTCCAGCTCGCGATTCGCACGCGAGCACCCGCGTACCGGCCTGGGCCGCCGGTACGCGCTCGAGGGCGACGCACGGCCGGGCGATGTCCTCGCGCTCGCCGGCGGCGCCCTCGTGCGCGATCTCAACGAGAACGGGCTGGTGGACGGGCTGGATGCGCTCGTCGACGTGCTCGTGGGTTCGGAGTCCGGGCGCGCACAGCGCGGCGGGCTCGTCGACGTGCGCGGCTGAGCCCCCGGCGCGGCTGCCCGCGTAGGCTTCGGCCCCATGCGCCGCCCGCTCGCCCAGACGTCGATCCGCGACGCGCTCGACTCCGCCGTGATCGCGCTCACCGCGGCCGGCGTCGAGACGCCGCGGCTCGACGCCGAGCTGCTGCTCGCGGCGGCGATGGGCGTCGACCGCGCGGTCGATCGTGGCGGATCCGGGACGCGGCATCGAGCCGGACGCCGCACGGCGCTTCATGGAGTACGCGGCGCGCCGGCGCGAGCGCGAGCCGGTCGCCTACATCCTCGGCACCAAGGGCTTCCGGTCGATCGAGCTCGCCGTCGACCCGCGCGTGCTGATCCCGCGCCCGGAGACCGAGCACCTCGTCGAGGCGGTGCTCGACCTGCCGCAGGGCGCGCGCGTCTGCGACGTCGGGACCGGCTCCGGCGCGATCGCACTCGCGCTCAAGTCCGAGCGGCCGGACCTCGACGTCGTCGCGACGGACGCGAGCGCGGACGCGCTCGACGTCGCGCGCGCGAACGCCGCGCGGCTCGGGCTGGACGTCGAGTTCCACCACGGCGACCTGCTGGCGGACGTCGCCGGGCGGCTCGACGCGGTCGTCTCGAACCCGCCCTACGTGGAGGACGGCGCGGAGCTCGCGCCGGAGATCGTGCGCTACGAGCCGGCGCTCGCGCTGCGCGCCGGGTCCGGAGGGGCTCGACGTCATCCGCCGGCTGCTGCCGGCGGCGGGCGCGACGGAGGCGCGGACGGTCGCGCTGGAGATCGGCGCGGGGCAGGCGGAGGCGGTGGCGGCGCTGATGCGCGATGCGGCGTTCCCGGAGGTCGAGGTGGTGCCGGATCTCGCGGGCATCGAGCGCGTGCTGGTCGGGCGCCGGCGCTGAGGGCGGGATCTCCCGCCGCGACCTCGATCCCACCCCTCGATGCCCGCCGTTCTCCGACGCCTCGCATGACCGACGCGACCGCGTTCGAGCGAACGATCGCGCGCGGCGGCGTCGCCGTCTTCCCCGCCGACACCGTCTACGGCCTCGCCTGCGCCCCGGACGACGCCGCCGCGGTCGAGCGCCTCTACGCGCTCAAGGGCCGCCCGCCGGACAAGCCCGCCGCGGTGATGTTCTTCGACCGCGACCGCGCGCTGGCGGCGCTGCCCGAGCTCGGCGCGCGGACGCGCGACCGCGCTCGAAGCGCTCCTCCCGGGCGGCGTGACGCTGCTGCTCCCCAACCCGCGCCGCCGCTTCCCGCTCGCCTGCGGCCCGGATCCGGAGACGCTCGGGCTCCGCGTGCCCGGCGCTCCCCGCGCTGTCGGCGGTCACCGTTCCCGTCCTGCAGAGCTCGGCCAACGCCGCCGGCGGCGCCCGACGCGCGCCGGCTCGCCGACGTGCCGGAGGGCATCCGCGCGGGCGCCGACCTCGTGCTCGACGGCGGCGAGCTGCCGGGCACGCCGTCGACCGTGATCGACCTGCGCGGCTACGAGCGCGACGGCGCCTGGACGCGTGCTGCGGATCGGCGCCGTGGCGCCCGGCGCGGTTGCTACGGTCCTCGCCGCCCGCCACGCATCCGAGGCCATGACCGACCTCCAACCGACTACTTCGAGCGCCCGCTCGCCGACGTCGATCCCGAGGTCGCCGAGGCGATCGGCCGCGAGCTCGAGCGCCAGCAGCGGACGCTCGAGATGATCGCGTCGGAGAACTTCGTGCCGGAGGCGATCCTCGAGTGCCCAGGGCAGCGTGCTGACGAACAAGTACGCCGAGGGCTACCCGGGCAAGCGCTACTACGGCGGCTGCGAGTACGTCGACGTGATCGAGCAGCTCGCGATCGACCGCGCCAAGGCGCTGTTCGGCGCCGAGCACGCCAACGTGCAGCCGCACGCGGGCGCGCAGGCGAACGCGTCCGTCTACCACGCGCTGCTGCAGCCGGGCGACACGATCATGGGCCTCGCGCTGCCGCACGGCGGCCACCTCAGCCACGGCATGAAGCTCAACGTGTCGGGCCGGCTGTACGACATCGCGCCGTACGAGGTCTCGCCCGGACACGTACCTGATCGACATGGACGAGGTCGAGCGGATCGCCAAGGAGCGCCGGCCGAAGCTGCTGCTCGCCGGCTGGTCGGCCTACCCGCGCGATGCTCGACTTCGCCGCGCTTCCGCGAGATCGCCGACGAGGTCGGCGCGTACCTGATGGTCGACATGGCGCACTTCGCCGGGCTCGTCGCCGCCGGCGTGCACCCGAACCCGGTGCCGTACGCCGACGTCGTGACCTCGCACGGTCCACAAGACGCTCGGCGGCGCGCGCGGCGGCCTGATCCTGTGCCGCGAGGAGTACGCGAAGAAGATCAACTCGGCCGTCTTCCCCGGCCAGCAGGGCGGGCCGCTCGAGCACGTGATCGCCGGCAAGGCGGTCGCCTTCAGGATCGCGGCGTCGGCGCCGTTCCGCGAGCGCCAGGAGCGCACCGTCGCGGGCGCGCAGGCGGTCGCGGCGGAGCTGCTCGGCGCCGGCACGGGCGTGAACGTCCTCACCGGCGGCACCGACGTCCACCTCGTGCTCGTCGACCTGCGCGACTCCGAGCTCGACGGCATGCAGGCCGAGGACCGGCTGCACGAGATCGGCATCACCGTCAACCGCAACGCGGTCCCGTTCGACCCGCGCCCGCCGGCGGTCTCGTCCGGCCTGCGCGTCGGCGCATCCGCGCTCGCGACCCGCGGCCTCCAGGTCGACGACTTCACCGAGATCGGCCGGATCATCGCCACCGCGCTGCAGCCCGGGCTTCGACGACGCGCAAGGCCGACCTGGCCGAGCGCGTCACCGCGATCGCCGACCGCTACCCGCTCTACGCGCACCTGGGCGCACCCGCCGCCGTCTAGCCGGGGTGTGACGGGTGGCCGGGCTCGCCGCCGCCCCTGCGATCCTCTCTGGCGCCATGAAGGACGATGCGCTGCTCGGCTTCCTCGTCGCGCTCGCCGTGGCGGCGCTGCTGACGCCGCTCGTCGCGCGGCTCGCGCGCCGCGTCGGCGCGGTCGACGCGGTCAAGGATCGCGGGCTCGCGCGCGAGGCGACGCCGCTGCTCGGCGGCCTCGCGATCTTCGCCGCCGTGCTCGTGGCCGCGCTGCTGTTCGTGCCGATGACGACGACGACGAAGGGCATCCTCGGCGGCGCGGCGCTGATCACCGCCGTCGGCGCGATCGACGACTGGCGCGAGCTCGGCGCCGGGCGCGAAGCTCGCCGGCCAGGTCGCCGCCGCGCTCATCCTGGTGCTCTCCGGCGTGACGATCGACATCGTGACGCTGCCGTTCCTCGGGCGCGTCGAGTTCCACGAGGCCGGCGACGTGCTCACGCTGATCGGGCTCGTCGGGCGTGATGAACGTCGTCAACTTCTCCGACGGGATCGACGGCCTCGCCGCCGGCGTGTGCGCGATCTCCGCCGCCGCGTTCGCGGTGATCGCGTTCGACCTCGGGAAGGACGCGCGCCGGCGTGCTGGCCGCGATCACGGCCGGCGCCGCGCTCGGCTTCCTCGTGCACAACTTCCACCCCGCGTCGGTCTTCATGGGCGACTGCGGCTCGCAACCTGCTCGGCCTGCTGCTCGGCGGCGTGATCGTCGAGGGCTCGCTCAAGACGAACGCCCTGATCGCGCTCATCGTCCCGCTCGTCGTGCTGGCCGTGCCGTTCCTCGACACCGGCTTCGTCGTCGCCAAGCGGATCAAGTACCGGCGGCCGGTCTACCAGGCCGACTCCAACCACTTCCACCACCGCTTCCACCGGATCGGCTTCTCGCAGCGGCGGACGGTGCTCTACCTCTACGCGCTGGACGGTCACGATGGCCGGCCTCGCGGTCGCGCTGCGCTTCGTCCCGTACTCCGACCGCGGCGACTGAACCTCGGCTGGTCGCTCGTGATGGGCGCCTGCTTCGTGGTCGCGATCGCCGCCAGCGTCTACCTCGTGCTCGTGCTGGAGATCCTCAAGCTGCGCCGGCTGCGCGCCTGGCAGCTGCGCCACGCCGACCCGGACACGACCGAGCACGAGATCGACGCCGAGGTCGAGCGCGAGCTCGAGACCGGCGAGTTCCGCGCGCTCGAGCCGAACAGCACTGAGTCGGATTCGAACCGTCGAATTGTCTGCGCAAACCTTGCGCAAACCCCGGTCGGGCTGGTACGGTCGCTCGACCGCAACCAGACGCGACCTGCAGTAGGAGGTGAGCAGACCGAATGACGAACTCCATGCGCTTTCACATCGCCCAGGAGTCCGATCGGACGTACTGGGCCGCGCGTGCGCTTGTCTTTCGCCGGCCTGCTCGCCGACGTTCGCGTCTCCTAGCCGGCCTGCTAACATCAGCTAGCCGCAGTACGTCCGCGGGCACTGAGCCGCCCGCGATCGCTGCCCACCGTGGTTGCGCTCCCACCCGCCGTGCGCCGGCGCTCGCGGGCGGCTCCTCATCAATCAGTTTCACCGACCCTACGAGGAGTCTCACCATCATGCATTCGCAGCCTGCACTACGAGCTGTACCGCGCGAGGCCGCTGACCGCGTCCGGCGCGCGCACCGCGCCGTACTCCCCCTGCGACGCCAACACCCGCCGCCCGTACGCGGCCGGGCGGCGTACGCCGCGGCGCGGCTGGCACGCCGGCTCGACTCCGAGTCCGCCAAGCGCGCAGTGGCGTGAATCCCCCGGCGGGCCCGCCCTCACCCCCCTGAGGGCGGGCCCGTTACGCTCCACCGCCGTGGACATCGCGCGGCTCGAGCAGCGCGACCCGTTCATCACGCTCGACGGCTCGGAGATCCGCGAGCTCGCCGGCATCCCCACCGGCAACGCGGCCAACCAGTCGCTCGCCCAGGCCACCGTGCCGCCGCGGCGCGGCGACCGAGGCGCACTACCACCGGACGTCCGAGGAGATCTACCTCTTCACCGCGGGCGCCGGGCGGATGACCCTGGCGGCGAGAGCAGGCCGCCGGTCCGGGCCGGCGACTGCGTCGTGATCCCGCCGGGCGCCGAGCACCAGCTCGTCAACGACGGCGCCGAGCCGCTCGTGCTGCTCTGCTGCTGCTCGCCGCCGTACTCGCAACGAGGACACGGTCCTCACAGCTCCTTCCGCTCCAGCGGCCTGACCGCGGGCCCCCTAGATCACGGTGAACGCCGAGACGGGGCCGGCCGAGCCGGTCGACCCCGCCACGCTCGTCGACTAGCCCTGGCCCTCGAGCCGCGCCTCGACCGTGATCTCCGGCACGGCCGCGAGCGCCTGGGAGATGGGGCAGATCTCCTTCGCGGTCTGGGCCGCCTGCTCGAAGGCGGCCTCGTCGATGCCGGGGACGCGCCCCACGGTGGCGAGCTCGATCCTCGTGATCCCGAATCCCTCGCCCTGCTTGAGGAGCTGCACCCTCGCCTCGGTCCGGACCGAGTCGGGCGGGTTGCCGCCCTGGCTCAGGACGCCGGACAGCTGCATCGAGAAGCAGCTCGCGTGCGCCGCGGCGATCAGCTCCTCCGGGTTGGTGCCCGCGCTCCGTCCCCGAATCGCGAGCTGAACGAGTAGGCGCCTTCGATCGCGCCGGACGCGCCGCTGAACGTCCCGCGGCCGGTGGGCAGGTCGCCCTGCCACTCCGCCGTCGCCGTCCTGATCGCCATCGGGTCCTCCTCGGGTCGAGTGGTCGAGTGGCGGATGGTGCCACGCGGCGCTTCTGTCGTCGCCGTGACGTACACTGACGTCATGGCGACGACAGAGGTGCTCGATCTCGCGCAGCCGGCGGCGGCCGCCGCGGCCGTGGACGCGCTCAACGACCGGCTCGCCGCCGAGGCCCGGCGTGCCGGCCGACGTCGGCGCGGCGGTCGGCGCGCTCGCCGCGGCGGTCCGCGCGACGCCGCTGGAGCGCTGGACGGCCGCCGATCCGTACCTGGCGCTGCTCGTGCACCGCGCGGTGCTCGACGCGCAGGCGGCGGTCGAGGAGGACGCGCGCGACGCGCTGCGGATCGCGCTCGAGCGGCTCAGCCACGCGCTCGCGGCGCTGGGCGAGGCCGAGGAGGTCGGCGACGCGCGCACGCCGAAGGAGCTGGCGCGCTGGCTCGCGGACGCGGTCGAGGTGCCGCAGCGCGACCTCGCCGACCTGCTCGGGCGTCGACCTGCGCCGCTTCCAGCGCTGGATCTCGCCGCGCGAGCGGACGCAGCCCGAGGGCGAGGACGCGCGCCGGCTGCGCGCGCTGGCGCCGCGTCGTCGGCCAGCTGCGGCACGCGTTCACGCCCGCGGGCGTGGTCGCGTGGTTCGACTGGCCGCGGCCCGGAGCTGGGCGGCGCGACGCCGCGCGAGCTGCTCGGCGACCCCGTCCGCCTGCCCGACCTGCTGCTCGCGGCGGGCTCGACCCGGAGCACCGCGTTCGCGTGAGGGGCGGCCTCGTCGCCGCGTACCGGCTCGCGTCCTGGCGGCGCCCGCTGCGGACCGAGCCGAGCCGGGTCGCCGGGCGCTTCCATCGCATGACCGAGGAGTCGCCGACGCAGTACCTCTGCCTGCATCCGCTCGGGCCGTGGGCGGAGTTCCTGCGCGCGTCCGGCCTGCGCACGGCGGAGCAGCTCGCGCTCGTGCGGCACCGGACGTGGGCGCTGCGCGTCGACCTGGACGGCCTGCCGCGGATCGGCTTCGACGAGGCGGCCGGGCACGGGCTGCGGCCGGGCGATCTCGTGTCCGACGACCTGCGCGCGTGCCACCGGCTCGCCGACCGGCTGCGGGCCGAGGACGTGCCGGGCGCGATCGTGCCGAGCGCCGCGCTGCCGGGCACCGACAACGTGGTGCTGTTCGGCGAGCGCGCGGCGGCGCCGTACCTGGTCGAGCCGCTCAGCGCGGTCGACGTCCCGGCGTCGCTGACGGCGGACGGCGGCCGGCCGCCGCTCGGGCTGCTCGAGCGCGTGCGGCGCCGTGGGCGCGCCGCACGCCGCGCTGGAGGCGTGGCGGGCGGGCGAGCCGTTCCGGTTCGTCGAGCCGAGCTGGGCGGAGTGGCCCGTCGCGGCCTGAGTCGTTCGGTGGCCGGCGGGCTCGACGAACTCGAACGGCGGGCATTGAGGGAGAGGGTCGGAGTGCCGGCGCGCTAACGTCGGGACGCCCGATAACGTCGCACTCGGGCATGGCCACGTCCCACCGTGCGACGTTGTCCGGCGATAGGCAGCGGCCAACGTCCGCATCGGGCGCGCGCGGACGGCGCGGCGTGCGACGTTTGCCGGCGCCGCCGATCCCGCTCTCCTCGATGCCGGTGTTGACGTCCGCCGGCGCCCAGACCCCTACGGCTGCCCCCACCCACGCGCGACGGGGTCGCCTCCTCGCACGGCGCGCCGAGCCCGCCAGGATGTATCGCGACGATGCCCGTCCTCCGCGTGCTCATCGCCATCGGCGTCGGCCTGGCGCTCGCCGACGCGTCGGTGGTGACGCTCGCGCTGCCGCCGATGCTGGTCGACCTCGACACGACCGTCGAGGGCGTCGCCGCGGTCATCGGCGTCTACACGCTCGTGCTCGCGCCGCGCTGCCCGGCGCGGCATGGCTGCGCGGCGGGTGCCGGACCGGACGCTCGGCGTCGCCGGCTTCGGCCTCTTCGCGGTGGCGGGCGCGCTGTGCGCGACGCCGGACGTCGCTCGGCGCCGATGCTCGCGTTCCGCGCGTGCAGGCGGTCGGCGCGGCGCCGGCGCCTCGTCGCGGCTTCGCGTTCCTCCGCGGCGACCGCCTGTGGACGACCGCCGCCGTGTTCGGCACCGCGGTCGGCCCGGCGCTCGGCGGCGCGCTGACCCAGGCGTTCGACTGGCGCGCGATCTTCCTCTTCCAGGTCCCGCTCGCCCTCGCGGCCGCCGCCGCGTGCCTCGTGGCGCGCCAGGAACCCGCGGCGGCCGCCGGCCGCCGACGATGGCGGCCAGGCCCGTTGCGTCGCCGGCGCGTCCTCGGCCGGGCGGCGCGGCGGCGGTCGTCGCGCTCGCCGCGCTGTCGGCGGCGCTGACCGGCGTGCTCTTCCTGCTCGTGCTGCTGCTCGTGTCCGGCTGGTCGCTCGAGCCGCTCGCGGCCGCCGCGGCGGTGTCGGTGCTGCCGGTCGCCGCGTTCGCCGGCGCGCGGATCCGCGGCGACGCCGCGGTGCGGGCGAGCGCCGGGTGCGCGCTCGTCGGCGCCGGCGTGCTCGCGCTCGCCGCGCTGCCCGGCTCGTCGGCGGCGTGGATCGTCGCGCCGCAGGTGCTCGCCGGCGTCGGGATGGGCATGGCGCTGCCCGCGCTCGCCGGCGAGCTGCTGCCCGAGCGCACGCCGCGGCAGGCCGCGGGGCTGCTCTCGATCCGCCACGCCGGCATCACGCGTCGCGCTGCTCCTGCTGGCGCCGGTCGCCGCGGCGCAGCTCGACGACGCGGTCGCGGACGTGCGCGAGCGCGGCGCGGCGCTGATCCTCGACGCGCGGCTGCCGCCGCTCGACAAGCTCGAGCTCGCCGGGCCGCTCGTCGCCGACCTCGACCCGGTCGACCCGCGCGACGGGCTGCGGCGGGCGCTCGACGCGCAGGCGGGCCGCTTCGCCGACGACCCCGAGCAGCGCGCGCGAGTACGCGCGGCTGACCGAGCGCGCCGACGACACGCTGCTCGCGGGGATCGACGACGCGTTCCGGATCGCGTTCCTGATCGCGGGCGGGCTCGCGCTCGTCGGCGCCGTCGCGGTGCTGCCGCGCGACCACGCGGGGCCGGACGCGTCGCGGTCGCGCGTCGCGCTCGGCGCGCTCGCGCTGCCCGTCGTGCACGCGATCGTCCGCCCGCACGGTCGAGCCCGACCCCGTCGTGATCGCCGACCCGTGCAGCGGCGCGCGACCTGCCCGACACCGGCGGGATCGACGGGCTTCGTCCAGGACGCCGCGCTCGCCGCGCTCGACCGCGCGGCGTGCCGCTTCGGCTCGTCGCGCGAGGAGCTCGCGCTGGCGCTCGCCGACGAGGACGAGGCGCGCGCCTACGAGCGCGCGCACGGCGTCGACCCGCGCTCCACCGACGGCCTGCTCGAGGTGCTCGGCATCAGCCGCTGGGCTGAGCGCCCAGCGCAGCGGCACCCACGGCGCGGACGGCGAGCGCCGCGCGCAGCGCACGCGGCGCCGTCGAACGAGCCCGCGAGCCGCCGCGCCTCGCAGCCGACGACCACGCGCTCCGCCGCGAACGGCCACGGCTCGACGACGTAGGCCGCGGTCACGACGTCCGGCGGGACGGCCTGGTCGTCGCCGCGCCGCCCGCGGCGCGCGCGACCGTCGCCGGCCGGCTCGACGCGGATCGTCGCGTCGCCCGTCCGCGCCGGGCACGTCGCTCGAGCGTCGTCGCGCTGCCGTGGCAGAGCGCGAGCGAGAGCCGGTCGAGCGCCAGGATGCAGCCGCCGGTTGCGGTCGACCTCCGCCGGGTCGAGGCCGGCGGCGAGCCGCGCCTGCAGCGCGCGCTGGCCGCGCCACGTACTCGCGGATCGCCGCCGCGACGTCCGGCGGGTACGCGTCCGGGTCGATCCGCTCGTACAGCGACGTCCCGTGCAGCGAGACGAGCAGCGCCGCGTAGCGCGACTGGGCCAGCAGCCGCCGCGCGGCGTCGCGCCAGATCGCCACGTGCTCGTCGCGCGGGTACTCGATGAAGCTCAGCGGCCGGCCCGCCGCGCCGATCAGCGGGGCGAGGTCGGCGTCGGCCCAGCCGACGTCGTGCTGCTCGGCGGCGAGGCAGACCGGCTCGCGCGGCGACGGGCGCCGGGAACGCCTCGTTGCCCCATGCACGGGCGAGCTGGCCGGACACCCACGCGTGCGCGGGCTGGCCGATGACGAGGTCGTCGCGGATCAGCACGTCGCGCCACAGGCTAGATTCAACGACCGTGTCCCGCGCCCAGCGCCTCACCTTCCTCGCGATCGCGGTCGTGATCGCGATCGTCGCCGTCGTCCTGCTCGCCTCCTCCGGCGGCGACGATGAGGAGACCGAATCCACGAGCGCCCAGTCCACGCCGACCGCGACCGCGACGCCGACCCCGGGAGCCGACTGCGACTCCGGACGGCGACGCCGAGACCCCCGACGCCGACACCCGAGCCCGAGCCGCCGCTGGTCACGCCGGCAAGGTGACCAAGCTGCGCTTCAAGGAGGGCGACACGGTCCGCTTCCGCGTGCACGTCCGACATCGCCGACGAGGTCCACGTCCACGGCTACGACCTGATGAAGGACGTCGAGCCGGGCAAGACGATCACGTTCTCGTTCCCGGCCACGATCACCGGCATCTTCGAGATCGAGCTCGAGAACGCGGGCGAGCAGATCGCCCAGCTGCGCGTCGATCCGAGCTGACCCCCGACACTCCGTAGTAGTCCGCGACCAGACTCTTGAGCTCCCATTTCGGTCCGTGCGCTAGAGCCGGGTCGCACAAAGTTGTTACAAAGTCCGGTTCGTCGCTAGACTGCGCGCCCTCACTCGGTGCCGGTCGCTCATCCCTCATCGCGACCGCCCCGGGCGCGCCAGCGCGCGCCCGCAAATAGAGTGGCCCACCTTTCCATGTCCGAGTCCATGTCCAACGCCGTAGGCACCGCCGATCCTCTTGCGCCCGTCCGCTACCTGGACGTGGTGCTGATCGTGCTCGCGGCGCCGTTCGTGATCCTGCTCGGCCTGCCGGTCGCTCGGGTACCTCGTCGGCGCGGGCGTGTGGATCGCGCAGCGCGTGCTGGAGGCGCTGCTGGACCGCGCCGGCCGCCGCGCCGACGTACGGCGCGCGATCGGCATCAAGGTCGCCAGCATGATCGGCCGCACGTGGCTGATCGGCATCGGCATCCTGGCCGTCGGCCTCGGCGCCGAGCGCGAGGACGGCTTCACCGCCGCGCTGCGTCTGCCTCGCGGCCTACACCATCCACCTGGCCACCACCCTGATCCTCCGTCCGCTGGAGAGGAACCCCGACCACACATGAGCACCGGCAAGCGCATCGCCCTCATCGTGGGCGGGATCTACCTCTTCCTGATCGTGCTCACGATCGGGCATCTTCGGGTGGTCGCGCCTGGACAACGAGGAGTTCAAGCCGCAGAACGAGTTCAAGCTCGACGCCTGGGTCGACCTCGGGCCGTTCTCGATCAACAAGGCCGTCCTCTACCTGTTCATCGCGAGCGTGCTCACGGTCGGGACGATGCTCTTCGTGTCGCGGCGCATGCAGGCCCGCCCCAACAAGGTGCAGACCGCCGTCGAGTGGCTCTACACCGCGATGCGCGACAACATCACGCGCGGGAACATGGACGACGCGATGGCGCGCAAGTGGTTCCCGTTCATCGGGACGCTGTTCCTGTTCATCTGGTTCTCGAACCTGATCGGCTACATCCCGCTGCCGACCAACACGCACGAGAAGTTCGACCTCTTCGGCGCCCAGATCCCGAGCTTCGCGCTCTACGCCGCGACCGCGAACCTCTCGATCCCGCTGGCGCTCGCGCTGGTGGTGTTCATCGCCTACAACGTCGAGGGGATCAGGGCGAAGGGCGTCGGCGGCTATCTGAAGAGCCTGATCCCGGCGGGCATCTCCGGGGTCGCGGTGGTGCCCATCTTCGCCCTCGAGGTGCTGTCGAACTTCATGCGGCTGATCTCGCTCTCCGTTCGTCTCTTCGCCAACATCCTCGCCGGCCACCTGATCATCCTGTTCATGGCCGGCGGCCTGGCGGTGCTGCTGGGGATCGAGGCGCTCGGCGTCGTGATCATCCCGTTCGGCATCGCGATCTTCCTCTTCGAGGTGGGCCTTGTGGCCACCCTGCAGGCGTTCATCTTCGCCACCCTCACTGCCATCTACCTCGGCGGCGCGGTCGCCGAGTCCCACTAAGCAAAAAGGAGACCCACCGTCATGCTGACCTTCCTCACCGCGTTCTTCGCCGCTGTCGATGACGGCGCGGACGCGGGCAAGGCGATCGCCCTCGGCGTGGGCGGCGGCCTCGGCGCAGTGGGCGCCGGCGTCGGCATCGGGATCATCTTCGGCAAGGTCATCGAGTCCGTGACCCGCCAGCCGGAGATGCGCGACGAGATCACCGGCATCCAGTGGCTCGGCTTCGCGCTCACCGAGGCGTGCTTCTTCTACGGCCTCGTCGCGGGCCTGATCGCGTTCTTCCTCTAGACGACCGATGCTCGCGACCCTGACCAACACGCTCGTTTTCGCCCAGGCCGAGACCGGCGGCCAGGACGACGAGGGCGGCAGCTTCCTCGTCAGCCCGAGCGTCGGGCTGATGGTGTGGACGCTGTTCCTCTTCGGCGTGTCCCTGTTCATCCTCTGGAAGGTGGCGTTCCCGCGCATCGCGGAGGCGCTCGACCGGCGCCAGAAGGCGATCGAGGAGTCGATCGACTTCGCCGCGCGCACGCGCAGCGAGGCCGACGAGCTGCTGGCGGAGTACCGCGAGCGCCTGACCGCAGCGCGCCAGCAGGCCGACGACATCGTCACCCGCGCGCGCAAGGCGGCAGAGCAGGCCGAGGCCGATGCCACCGCGCACGGCAGGCAGCGCCGCGAGGAGCTGGTCGAGCAGGCGCGCAAGGACATCGAGACGGAGACGCGCCGCGCGATCCAGGAGATCCGGGCCGAGGTCGCCGACCTGACGATCCTCGCCACCGAGAAGGTCACGCGCAAGACGCTGACCACCGAGGACCAGCGCCGCCTGGTCGAGGAGGCCGTGGCCGAGCTCGACTTCGCCGCCCTGTCCTCGGGAGAGGAGCGCTAGCGCGATGGAGGAGATCGCCGTCGTCTACGCCCGCTCGCTGTTCGAGGCCGCGCTCGACACGGACGACCTCGACGTCGTCCGGGAGCAGCTCGGCGAGTTCACCGACGTCGTCGCGGCCGACCAGCAGCTGCAGGTCTTCTTCTTCTCGCCGTACTTCTCCACGCAAGAGAAGAAGGAGGGGCTGCGCAAGGCCGTGGACGGCGCGGAGCCGATCTTCCTCAACTTCATCGAGCTGCTGCTCGAGAACCACCGCATGCCGGAGCTGTTCCGCATCCGGCGCGAGTACGACACGCTGTGGGAGCGCCACAACCGGCGGCTGCCGGTCTCGGTGACCTCGGCCGTGGAGCTCGACGAGCAGACGGTCAGCCGGATCGGCGACCGCATCGCCGAGCAGACCGGCGCAGACGATCGAGCTGTCCGCGCACGTCGAGCCCGACATCCTCGGCGGCATCGTCGTCCGCGTCGGCAACACAGGTGCTCGACGCCTCCATCCGCAACCGCCTCGAGACCCTTCGCAAGCAGGTCGTCCGGGCCTAGCCGCGCGACTTCCAAGGAGCCAACGAAAGCCACTCATGCAGATCAAGCCTGACGAGATCACGTCCATCCTCAAGAGCCGTATCGAAGGGCTCGACGCTGGCCAGGCGGACCTCACCGAGGTCGGCACGGTCCTGTCGGTGGCCGACGGCATCGCGCGCATCCACGGCCTCGAGAACTGCATGTCGTTGGAGATGCTCGAGCTGCCGCACGACGTCACCGGCCTCGCGCTCAACCTCGAGTCCGACAACGTCGGCGCCGTGCTCTTCGGGCCCTGGGGCCACGTCAAGGAGGGCGACACGGTCAAGCGGACCAACCACCTCCTGGACATCCCGGTCGGCGAGCAGCTGCTCGGACGGATCATCGATCCGCTCGGCCGCCCGCTCGACGGCAAGGGCGACATCAACCTCGAGGAGACGCGGCCTGCCGAGTTCAAGGCCCCGGGCGTCGTCCAGCGCCAGCCGGTGAAGGAGCCGCTCCAGACCGGCATCAAGGCGATCGACGCGATGATCCCGATCGGCCGCGGCCAGCGCGAGCTGATCATCGGCGACCGCCAGACCGGCAAGACGGCGATCGCGGTCGACACGATCATCAACAACAAGGACTCCGGCGTCATCTCGATCTACGTCGCGATCGGCCAGCGCATGGCCACCGTGGTCGGCGTAGCGCAGACGCTCGAGGAGGCCGGCGCGATGGACAACACGATCATCGTGGCCGCCGCCGCCGACGAGGCCGCCCCGATCAAGTACCTGGCGCCGTACGCCGGCGCGGCGATCGGCGAGTACTTCCTCTACAAGGGCGGCCACGCGCTGACGGTCTACGACGACCTCACCAAGCACGCGTACGCGTACCGCCAGATGTCGCTGCTGCTGCGCCGCCCGCCGGGCCGCGAGGCGTACCCCGGCGACGTGTTCTACCTGCACTCCCGTCTGCTCGAGCGCGCGTGCAAGCTGTCCGACGAGCTCGGGGGCGGCTCGATGACGTCGCTGCCGATCATCGAGACGCAGGCCGGGGACGTGTCCGCCTACATCCCCACGAACGTGATCTCGATCACCGACGGGCAGATCTTCCTCGAGCCGAAGCTGTTCTACTCGGGCGTCCGCCCGGCGATCAACGTCGGCATCTCGGTGTCGCGCGTGGGCGGCAACGCCCAGATCACGCCGATGAAGCGCGTCGCGGGCCGCATGAAGGGCGAGCTGTCGCAGTTCCGCGACCTCGAGGCGTTCGCGTCGTTCGGCTCCGACCTCGACGAGGACACCCAGCGCACGCTCGCGCGCGGCAACCGGCTGGTCGCCACGCTCAACCAGGGCGAGCGCCAGCCGATCCCGGTCGCCGAGCAGGTCGCGATCATCTTCGCCGCCACCAACGGCTACATCGACCGCGTCTCCGAGGAGCGGGTGCCGGAGTTCCACCAGCAGCTCGTCGAGCGCCTGCGGGCCGAGGCGAGCGACCTGCTCGAGAAGATCGGCGCCGGCGACTGGTCCGACGAGACGCAGAGCCGGCTGAAGGAGCTCGTCGCCGAGTTCGCCGACGACTTCGGCTACGACCTCGACGAGGACGGCAAGCCGGTCGACGAGGAGGTCGACGTGGACGATCGCCGGGGCGACCGCGACGAGGAGCCCGCTGCTGAAGCCGAGGAGGAGCCGGCGCCCGCCGCCGCGTAGTCCATGGCCGAGAAGGAGCTCAAGAACCGCGTCGCGTCGGTCAAGAACGTCCAGAAGATCACCCGGGCGATGGAGATGATCTCCGCCGCCCGGTTGCGGCGCGCGGAGCAGCGGATCGTCTCGCTGCGGCCGTACGCGTCGGCGATCCGGCGCATGACCCGTCACGCCGCCGAGGCGGCGGAGAACATCCCGAACCTGCCGATCCTGCGCGAGCGCGAGGACATCAGCCGGGTCGGGATGCTCCTGGTCACGAGCGATCGCGGGCTGGCGGGCGCCTTCAACGGCCAGATCATCCGCGCCGGCGTGCGTGCCGCCGGCGAGGCGGAGCACGGGGGGCAGGAGGTCGAGTTCTGGGCCTCCGGGCGCCGCGGGGTCGGCTCGCTCAACTTCCGCAAGCGCACGCCGGCCGGCGCCTACGTCGGCTTCACCGACCGTCCCGCGTACGCCAACGCGCGCGACATCGCGTCCGACCTGATCGCCGCCTACGTGGACGGCGACGTCGACCGCGTCGAGATCTTCTACAACCACTACATCTCGCCGCTCCAGCAGCGCGTCACGCGCGAGACGCTGCTGCCGCTCCAGCAGGCGTCGATCCTCGAGGAGGACGAGGACGACGAGTTCGACACCCCCGAGGAGCCGGGGCATCACCGGGCGCTCGTCGAGTACGAGCCCGAGCCCGAGGAGATCCTGCAGCGGCTCGTGCCCGTCTACGTGGAGATCTCGATCTTCCGGGCGCTGCTCGAGTCGACCGCGTCCGAGCACGGCGCGCGCATGACCGCCATGCGCAACGCGTCCGAGAACGCGGGCGATCTGATCGAGACGTACACCCTGCAGATGAACCGCCAGCGTCAGGCGGACATCACGCAGGAGATCATGGAAGTCGTTGCCGGGGCTGAAAGCCTCACCTAACGTCGACCGGAGGTCCGAGCTTGCGAGGACCGCAGGGCGAAACAGGAGATGAAAATGGAAGCCAGCACCGCTGAGCGCTCCGCCGAGGCGGGCGCTGTCAACAAGGGCCGGATCGAGGAGATCCAGGGCGTGGTCATCGAGGCCGTGTTCCCGGACGAGAACCTGCCCGAGATCGATAACGCGATCACGATCGAGCGGCCGGACAACGGCGGCACGCTCGTCTGCGAGGTCCAGCAGCATCTGGGCGACGACCGCATCCGCGCGGTCGCCATGGACGCGACGGACGGCCTGGCGCGCGGCATGGAGGTCATCGACACCGGCGGCCCGATCACCGTGCCCGTCGGCGACGTCACGCTCGGCCGCATCTTCAACGTGCTCGGCGACGTGATCGACGAGGGCGAGCCGATCGAGGTCAAGGAGCGCTGGCCGATCCACCGCCCGGCGCCGACGGTCGAGAACCTCACCCCGACCACCGAGATGTTCGAGACCGGCATCAAGGTCGTCGACCTCCTGGCGCCGTACGCCAAGGGCGGCAAGGTCGGCCTGTTCGGCGGCGCGGGCGTCGGCAAGACCGTGATCATCCAGGAGCTGATCCACAACCTCGCCAAGGAGCACGGCGGCCTGTCGGCGTTCTGCGGCGTGGGGGAGCGCTCCCGCGAGGGCAACGACCTCTGGCTCGAGATGACCGAGTCGGGCGTGATCGACAAGACCATGCTCTGCTTCGGGCAGATGAACGAGCCGCCCGGCGCGCGCATGCGCGTCGCGCTGTCCGGCCTGACGATGGCGGAGTACTTCCGCGACGTCGAGGGCCAGGACGTGCTGCTGTTCATCGACAACATCTTCCGGTTCGTGCAGGCCGGCTCGGAGGTCTCCGCCCTCCTCGGCCGCATGCCGTCCCAGGTGGGCTACCAGCCGACGCTGGAGTCCGAGATGGGCCAGCTGCAGGAGCGGATCACGTCGACCCGCAAGGGCTCCGTCACGTCGATCCAGGCGATCTACGTGCCGGCGGACGACCTCACCGACCCGGCCCCGGCGTCGGTGTTCGCCCACCTCAACGCCACGACGACGCTGTCGCGCGCGATCTCCGAGAAGGGGATCTACCCGGCGGTCGACCCGCTCGACTCGACGTCGACGATCCTCAAGCCCGAGATCCTCGGGGACGAGCACTTCAACGTCGCCAACGAGGTCAAGTCGGTGCTGCAGCGCTACCGCGAGCTGCAGGACATCATCGCCATCCTCGGCATCGACGAGCTCTCCGACGAGGACCGCCAGCTCGTGCAGCGCGCCCGCAAGATCGAGCGCTTCCTCTCGCAGCCGTTCAACGTGGCGGAGCAGTTCACCGGCACGCCCGGCCAGTACGTGCCGATCGCCGAGACCGTGCGCTCGTTCCGCGAGGTGCTGGACGGCAAGCACGACGACCTGCCAGAGTCGGCGTTCTTCCTCAAGGGCTCGATCGACGACGTGGTCGAGGCCGCGAAGAAGGGCTAGCCATGGCGCGCACCCCGTTCACCGTCGAGGTCCTCACTCCCGAGGGGGAGGCGTTCAACGACGAGGTCGAGCTGCTGTCCACCCGCACCTCGGTGGGAAGCATCGGCGTGCTGGCCAACCACCAGCCGCTGCTGACGATGCTCGACCCCACGGAGCTGCGGCTGTACAAGTCGGAGTCCGAGGTGCTGCGGTTCGCCCAGGGCGAGGGCTTCCTGCAGATGTCCGGCACGCACGCGCTCGTGCTCGTCGACGAGGTGTTCCCCATCGACGAGCTCCACGCGGGCACGGTCGCCGACCGCCTGCGCGAGGCCGAGCAGCGCCTGGAGCGCGCCGAGCCCGACTCTGAGGAGGCGCGCCAGGCCGCGCGCGACAAGCGCCGCTACGAGGCGTTCTCGAAGCTGGCGGAAACCTAAAGGGGGACTGTCCCTCTTTAGGTTCCGGTGACGCGCGCGCTCCTGATCTCGCTGGTCGTCGCGCTCACCCTGCCGGTGCCGGCCGCGGGCGCTCCGCCGACCGCCTCGAGCAGCGTCGTCGGCGGCCACCCCGCCCAGGCCCAGGCCTGGCCCTCGATCGCGTTCCTGCTCGCCGCGTGGGACGTGAACCGCGACGGCGTGCTCGACGACGGCGCGGGCTGCGCGGGCACCGTCGTGAAGCCCGGCTGGATCCTCAGCGCCGCGCACTGCGCGTACCGTCCCGACGGCCAGCCGATCGACGCGATGCTGTCGATCACGGGCGCGGCGGACATCAAGGACCCGAGCGGAGAAGCCATCGTGGCCGACCGGCTGGTCGTGCATCCGGCGTGGAACCCGGTGAGCTTCCACGGCGACGCCCTGCTCATCCACCTCCAGACGCCGAGCAGCCGGCCGCCGATGCCGATCGCCCGGCCGGGCGGCAGCTACCACAGCGACCCGGCCGTGCCGGACGTCGCCGGCTGGGGGAACGTCGACGAGCAGTCGACCATCACCACCGACGTGCTGCAGGAGGCGTACATCGAGATCCTCGACGACGAGGACTGCGCGGGGTTCGCGGCGGGCTTCGACGACGCCACGCAGACGTGCGCCGGCAGCTACGCGGTTGCGGGGGTGTGCCACGGCGACAGCGGCGGCCCGCTCACCAGGCTCGACGCCGTCGGGGTTCCCCACCTGTGGGGCCTGACCAGCTACGGGCCGCAGCCCGATCTCGGGCTGCTTCCGTGCGATCTGCGCGCGCCGGCGGTGTTCACCCGGGTATCGGCGCTCGCCGCCTGGGTCGATGCGGAGACGGCGGGCGGCAACGGTCCCGCGCCTCCACAGCCGACCGGCGGGGTCGTCCCCGGCGCCGGCCCGCCCACCTTGGCCAGGCCCGAGGACCGGATCCGGCCCGCGCTGCACGGCGTCAGGCTGAGCCCCCGGCGGTTCAGGGCGGCGCGGCGGGGCCCGACGATCGCCCGCCGGGCGGGCGCGAGGCTGACGTTCAGGCTGACCGAGGAGGCCGCGGTCCGCATCAGGGTGCTCAGGGGCCGCCGCGCGCTCGCGCCGCCCGCGATGCTCCACGCGCCGAAGGGCCGGACCACCAAGCGGTTCACCGGCCGGCTGGCGAACGGAGCGCTGCCGCCGGGCCGGTACCGGCTGCGGATCGCCGCCTTCGACGGGGCCGGCAACCGCGCCAGCCCCGCGACCGTGCGCTTCCGGGTCATACGCTGACCCCCCGGCTACCCTTCCTGCGGTGGACGAGCGCGCCCTGGCCGAGCGGCTGATCACGTACGACACCTCCATGCCCGACGGGATCCGCGCTTGCGCCGGGTTCATCAAGGGCTGGCTGGAGGCGCGCGAGATCGACGTCCACGACTCCACCTTCGGCGAGCTGCCGGTGCTGACCGCGGCGGTCGGGCCGAGCGACGGCCCGACGCTCGTGTTCCACGGCCATCTCGACGTGGTGCCGGGCCGCTCGGAGCAGTTCTCGCCGCGGATCGAGGGCGACCGGCTGTACGGCCGCGGCGCCTACGACATGAAGGGCGGCGTGGCGGCGATGATGTGCGCGCTGCGCGATCTCGCCGAGCAGGACCGGGTCCGCGTGCGCTTCGTCTGCGTGCCGGACGAGGAGTCCGAGGACATCGACACGCGCTCCACCGACGAGGTCGTGCGGAGCGGCTTCACCGGCGACTTCGCGATCACGGGCGAGCCGACGGACCTCCACGTCGGGGTCCAGGCCAAGGGCGTGCTCGCGTTCCGCCTGCACGTGCACGGCCGCTCGGCGCACGGCTCGACGCCGTGGCTCGGCGACAACGCGGTGCTGAAGGCGATCGACGTGTTCCGGCGAATCGAGTCCTTGCCGTTCTCGCGCGAGTCCTCCGAGCTGTTCGACCGCCCGTCGGTCAACCTCGGGCGCATCCAGGGCGGCGACGCCCTGAACAAGGTGCCCGATCTCTGCACGATGGTGGTCGACATCCGCTACCTGCCCAACCAGGACCCCGGCGACATCCTCGAGCAGATCCGCTCCATCCCGGACATCGAGGTGGTGCGGACGTTCACGCGCGTGCCCGCGTACGTGTCCCGCGCGAACCCGTACGTCGTGGCGCTCGTCGACGCGGTCGGGCGGCTGACGCGGGGTGAGTCGATGAGCGTCGGGCGCGACGGCGCATCCGACGCCGTCTCGTTCCTCCAGGCCGGGATCCCCGCCGTCGAGTTCGGGCCGGCCGGCGCCGGCCACCACGGGCCGGACGAGTGGGTGTCGATCTCCTCGCTGGCCCGGTACCGCCAGGCGCTGCGCGACTTCGTCGCGGTGCTGCCGGAGGCCCTCGAGCGGCCTGAAGGCGGGCTGCGCGCCGTGGAGGGAGGGCTGGCATGAGCGACGACGAAGCGCCGCCCCGGGTCGGCCGGGGATTGATCTGGCGCGGGCTGCTGGCCGGCCTGTTGATCTGCCTCTCCACCGCGGGCGCCGTCTCGGCCGCGGTCCTGCTGCAGGTCGACGACCTCATCAACATCATCGAGCGCGAGGGGCGGGCGCCGATCGAGATCCCCGAGATCGACCGCGAGGACGCCGGCAAGGCGCAGACGCTGATGATCCTCGGCTCCGACCGGCGCTACGGCGACAAGAAGGCCGGCCTCAAGCCGCGGTCCGACACGATCATCCTCGTCCGGCTCGACCCCGACAAGGAGGTGATCGCGATGACGTCGATCCCGCGCGATCTCCTCGTCGACATCCCGGGGGTCGGGAACCAGGTCAAGATCAACGCCGCGTACGAGAACTTCGGCGAGCGCGGCACCGTCCGCACCGTCAAGAAGCTGCTCTCGGTCGGCGGCCGGGACTTCAAGATCAACCACGTCATCACGGTCGACTTCGGCGGCTTCCGGCGGGCGATCGACTACATCGGCTGCGTGTACGCCGACATCGATCGGGACTACTTCAACGACGTCACCGGGCCGGGCGGCTTCGCGGCGATCGACATCGACCCCGGCTATCAGAAGCTGTGCGGCACCGACGCCCTCTCGTACGTGCGCTACCGGCACGGGGACAACGATCTCGTCCGCGCCGCCCGCCAGCAGGACTTCCTGCGCCAGATCCGGAGCCAGAAGGGGGTCCGCAAGCTGCGCGACCCGAGCCTGGGGAACCTCAGGAAGCTCGCGCACATCTTCGCCAGGTACTTCGACTCGGACAAGGGGCTGCACGAGAAGAAGCAGCTGTTCCGGTTCGCGAAGACGGTGCTGTTCACCGCGGGCAACCCGATCCGCGAGGTCCGCTTCCGCGTCGTCGACGCGCCGGACAAGGTCAACCTCGTCGCGTCGCAGGACATGCTGGAGAAGACGGTGTCGGAGTTCCTCGACGCGAAGGCGTCGGCCACGCCGCGCGAGCAGACCGAGCCGACCGCGGCCGACGTCCGTGCGTCGAAGCAGCGCGCCAAGCAGCGCAAGAACAAGCCGTCCTCGATCAAGGGCCTGGAGGAGGCGCGCGCCGAGGGTGAGAACCAGGCGATCCTCGCCTCGCGCAAGATCGACTTCCCGTTCTACTTCCCCATGCTGCGCACGAGCAACGCGGCGTACCAGGGGCAGGAGCCGCGCACCTACACGATCCGGGACGAGCTCAAGAAGAAGCACGACGCGTACCGCCTCGTGCTCGCCAAGGGCGTCGTGGGCGAGTACTACGGCGTCCAGGGCACGACCTGGCGCTATCCGCCGATCCTCGACGACCCGCACGAGACCATCGTGCGCGACGGGCGCAAGCTGATGGTGTACCGCGACGGCCAGCGCGTGCGGCTCGTGGCGTGGCGCACCCGGAAGGCGGTGTACTGGGTCTCCAACACGCTCACGCAGTCGCTGTCGTCCCAGCAGATGATCGGCGTCGCCTCGTCGCTCAAGCGGCTCGGCGGCTAGTAGCCTCATCCGCCGCTCATGAGTGCCGCTCCGAACGAGAAAGAGCCGATCGGCGTGATCGGCACCGGGTACGTCGGACTCGTCACCGCCGCCGGCTTCGCCGCGCTGGGCTCCGACGTCTACTGCGTGGACATCGACGCCGAGAAGATCCGCGGTCTGGAGGAGGGGCGGGTCCCGATCTGGGAGCCCGGCCTCGCGGAGCTGATCGCCGAGCACCGCGAGCGGCTGCACTTCTCGACCGAGCTCGGGGCCGCCCTGGAGCACGCGCGGCTGCTGTTCGTGGCCGTCGGCACGCCGCCGACCTACTCGGGCGACGCCGATCTCTCCGCCGTCCACGCGGTGGTCGGCGCGATGCCGGCGTCCGATCGCCATGCGCTGGTGATGAAGTCGACCGTCCCGGTCGGCACCGGGGAGGCGATCGAGCGGGTCTTCGCGGAGCAGCGCAAGGGCTTCCGCTACGTCTCGTGCCCTGAGTTCCTCCAGGAGGGCTCGGCGGTGAAGGACTTCCTGAAGCCCGACCGCGTCGTGATCGGCGACTCCGGCGAGTGGGCGGGCGAAGCGGTCGAGGCGCTCTACGCCCCGCTCGACGCCCCGATCATCCGGACCGACGTCAAGTCGGCCGAGATGGTCAAGCTCGCGTCCAACGCGTTCCTCGCGACGAAGATCTCATTCATCAACGAGATCGCGAACGTGTGCGAGGAGACCGGCGCCGACGTCGTGGAGGTCGCGCGCGGCATGGGCCTCGACGACCGGATCGGCCCGAAGTTCCTCCAGGCGGGGATCGGCTTCGGCGGCTCCTGCTTCGCGCCGGGAGAGACAGTGCTCGCACGGGTGCGCGGGCAAGCGCGGCTGCTGCGGTTCGAGCAGCTCTGGTCGGAGATGGACGGCGGCGAGGCCGACGCCGTGTCCGGCGATGACCTCGAGGTGCTCAGCTGGGTGCCCGGCGAGGCTGAGCCCGAGTTCCTGCCCGTGTCGGTGCTCACGCGCCGCCACTACGCCGGCGAGATGATCGAGGTGCGGACGAAGACCGGCCGCCGCGTGCGCACGACCGCCGACCACCCGTTCATCGTCGGCGACGGTGAGGGCGAGGAGATCCTGGCACTGAAGGCGGCCGGCGAGCTCGACGCGACCGACTGGCTCCCGCTCGCGCTGGGCGGCCCGTCCGGGTTCGCGCCCGAGCTTGCGCCCGTCCTGGGTGTGCTCGACGAGCAGGCAGTCGACGGCGAGGCAGTGCTCGTGCGGCCCGAGCGGCGGGAGATCGACGCGCTGCAGGCGGTCGACCATCCGCGTGGCCTCGCGCGGCTCCACGACATCAAGCGGTCGGGGACGCTGCGGCTCGCCGAGGCCGGGCAAGCGAACATGGACCTGCAGAGCGCAACGATCGCCACCGTGGGCAATGGGACGTGGAACCCGTGCAACCTGGCGATCGACGAGCACTTCTGGCGGGTCGTGGGCCTCTACGTCGCGGAGGGACACTGCACCGCCGACGCGCAGAGGATCCAGTGGTCGTTCCACCCGGACCGCGAGGCGCATCTGGTCGACGAGGTCGTCAGCTACTGGCAGCGGCATGGCGTCAAGGTCCGCGTCCACCGCTCGGCGACCGCGCGCGTCGTCACGGTGTCCTCGCGCATCGTGACGGCGTGGTGGCGGCAGATTCTGGGCGTCGGCCGCACGAGCTATACGCAGCGCATCCCGGACCTGGCGTGGGAGCAGTCGATCGAGCGCAAACGCGCGCTGCTCTCCGGCCTGTGGGAGGGCGACGGCTCGTGGTCGCTGGTCAACGGCGGGCCCAGCGTGATCCTCGAGTGGGGGACGATCAGCGACGAACTGGCCGAGGGCGTCGCGCGGCTGCTCGGCGACGTCGGTCTCGTGTGCACCTGGCGCCGTGGCCGGACGGCCAAATCGACGAAGGAGACGCACTGGCTGCGGGTCAGCGGCGCCGAGCAGGTCGAACGCGGAATGTTCCTTGTGCCGGACCGCGACCAGGCGGGCGTCCAGGCGGCGATCGCGCGCCAGGCCAAGCGGATCAAGCCCACGGGCTTCCGCCGTTTCGACGGCGGCACGCCGTGGGTGCGCGTCGTCGAGGTCCGCCGCGACCACTACGACGGCTCCGTGTATTCGCTGGAGGTTCCGGGCTCGCACACCGTCGTGGCCTCGAACGGGCTCTGTGTCCACAACTGCTTTCCCAAGGATGTGGCGGCGCTCAAGCAGCTCGCCGGCAACTCGGGCTACCACTTCCAGCTCCTCAACGCCGTGATCGAGGTGAACGAGCTGCAGAAGCGGCGCGTGATCGCCAAGCTGCAGAAGCACCTCGGGTCGCTCGTCGGCAAGGAGATCGCGCTGCTCGGGCTCGCGTTCAAGCCCAACACCGACGACATGCGCGAGGCGTCGTCGCTCGTGCTGTCCTCGCGGCTGCAGGGCGCCGGTGCGCAGGGTGCGGGCGTACGACCCCGTCGCCGAGGAGGAGGCGCGCAAGCTGATCCGCGGCGTCGAGTTCGCCTCCAGCGCCCAGGAGGCGATCGCCGGCGCGGACGCCGTGGTGCTCGTCACCGAGTGGCCGGAGTTCAAGACGCTCGACCTCGTGGCCGCGGCCAAGTCCATGCGCGGCTCCCTGTTCGTCGACGGGCGCAACTTCATCGATCCCGACACCGCGCAGTCGGCCGGCCTGATCTACGAGGCCATCGGGCGGCCTTCGCGGAACGGTGAGGCCTGATGCAGGCGCTGATCCTCGCCGGCGGAGAAGGCACCCGCCTGCGCCCGCTCACCTCCACCGTCCCGAAGCCGGTCGTCCCGCTGGTCGACCGGCCGTTCATCGCGTTCATGCTCGACTGGCTGCGCGTCCACGGGGTCGACGACGTGATCATGTCGTGCGGCTTCCTCGCCTCCGGCGTGCGCAACGTGCTGGGCGACGGGAGCGCGTACGGCGTGCGCCTCCGCTACGTGGAGGAGCCGCAGCCGCTCGGCACCGGCGGCGCGCTGAAGTTCGCGGAGTCGCTGCTCGACGAGCGCTTCCTGATGCTCAACGGCGACGTGCTGACCGACCTCGACGTCAGCGCGCAGCTCGCGCTGCACGAGCAGCGCGGCGCACGCGCGACGCTCGCGCTCACGCCGGTCGAGGACCCGTCCGCGTACGGCCTCGTGCGCACGCGCGCCCGACGGCGCGGTGAGCGGGTTCGTCGAGAAGCCGGCGCCGGACCAGATCGACACGCAGAACATCTCCGCGGGCATCTACGTGCTCGAGCGCTCGGTGCTCGATCTGCTCGAGCTCCGACCGGCCGGCGTCGATCGAGCGCGACGTGTTCCCGCGGCTCGTCGGCGAGGGCTTGTACGCGTACGTCGGCGACGGCTACTGGCTCGACATCGGGACGCCGGAGCGCTACCTCGAGGGCACGTTCGACATCCTCGAGGGCACCGTCGCCACCGCGGTCAGCGAGCGGATGGGCGACGGCTTCGTCTGCGTCGAGCCCGGCACCGACAACGGCGGCCGCGTGATCCCGTCGGCGCTGATCGAGCGCGACTGCCGGATCGCGGCGAACGCGCGCATCGGCGGCCGGGCGGTGCTCGAGGCCGGCGTGAGCGTCGGAGAGCACACGACGATCGAGCGCGCGGTCGTGCTGCGCGGCTCGACGCATCGGCGCGAACTGCACGCTGCGCGGCTGCATCGTCGCCGCCGGCGTCGAGATCGGCGACAACACGCACGTCGAGGGCCTCGCCGTGCTCGGCGAGGGCGTCACGATCGGCGCCGACAACGTCGTCACCAACGGCGCCCGCGTCTTCCCCGGCGTGACGATCCCCGACGGAGGGCTGCTCTTCTAGATGACCGCGCTCGACGCCGCCGCCTGCGGGGCGGTCGACTCCACCGGCCAGTTCGGCGAGACGCTCGGCCTGGCCGAGCACCTGCGCGACGCGCTGTGGCGCGTGGACTCCGCGAACATCGCGCCGGTCGACGCGCACGGCGGCCTGATCGTCGCCGGGATGGGCGGCTCGTCGGTCGGCGGCCGGCTCGCGGCCGGCGCGCTCGGGCCCGCGGCTGCGCCGCCCGCTCGCGCTCGCCATGGGCTACGACATCCCGGCCTGGATCGGCGCGCGAGACGCTCGTGCTGTGCTCGAGCTACTCCGGCACGACCGAGGAGACGCTCGCGACCTACGACGCCGCCAAGGCGGCCGGCGCGCCGCGGCATCGTGGCCACGACCGGCGGCCCGCTCGCCGAGCGCGCGCGCGAGGACGGCGTGCCGGTCGTGCCGCTCCCCGGCGGCTTCCAGCCGCGCGCGGCGGTCGGCTACTCGCTCGTGACCGCGCTCGAGGCCGCCGCGCTGTGCGGCGCCGCGCCGTCGCTGCGCGACGAGATCGAGGCGGCCGCCGCGCTCGCCGCCGAGCTGGCCGCCGAGTGGGGCCCGGACGGCGACGGAGGACGGCGAGGCCAAGCGGCTCGCGCGCGCGCTGCACGGCACGATCCCGGTGATCACCGGCGCCGGCCTGACCGCGTCGGTCGCCTACCGCTGGAAGTGCCAGATCAACGAGAACGCCGAGATCCCGGCGTTCGCCAGCAAGCTGCCGGAGCACGACCACAACGAGATCGTCGGCTGGGCGGGGGCCGAGCGGCGGCTCGGCGCGGTGTTCCTCGAGGACCCGGAGGGCGACGAGCGCGCCGCGCGGCGGATCGAGGTCACGGCCGAGCTCGCCGGCCGAGGGCGCCGCGGTCGTCGAGCGCGTCGTGCGCGCAGGGCGAGACGCGGCTCGAGCGGCTCGTCTCGCTCGTCCTGCTCGGCGACCTCGTCTCGCTCTACCTGGCCGTGCTCCGCGGCGTCGATCCCGTGCACGTGCGCGCGATCGACACGCTCAAGGAGCGTCTCGCCGCCGCGCGGGCGTAGGGCTAAGGTGGCTGTCATGTCCGACACCGCCATCTCCACCCGCACCGCCGCGTCGATCATCGACGGCGTCGCGCGCACCGACGCGCCCGGCGGCCGCCTCGAGTCGACCAACCCGGCCAACCTGTCCGACGTCGTCGCCGAGGTCCTGCTCGCCGACGCCGACGGGCTTCGTCGACGCCTGCCGCGCGGCGCGCGCGGCGCAGCGCGAGTGGGCGGCGGTGCCCGCGCCCGCGCGCGGCCGCGTGATCGCGGAGGTCGGCCGCTTGTTCGAGGCCAACAAGGAGGCGCTCTCCCGGCTGGTCACGCGCGAGATCGGCAAGCCGTACGCCGAGGCGCTCGGCGAGGTGCAGGAGATCATCGACACCTGCGACTTCTTCCTCGGCGAGGGCCGTCGCCTGTACGGCCAGACGGTCCCGTCGGAGATGCCCGACAAGCAGCTCTTCACGTTCCGCATGCCGGTCGGCGTGGCGGCGATCATCACCGCGGGCAACTTCCCGGGCGCGGTGCCGTCGTGGTACCTCGTGCCGGCGATCCTGTGCGGCAACGCGGTCGTGTGGAAGCCGGCCGAGTACAGCGCGGCGATCGCCTCGGCGATGACGCAGATCTTCCACGCCGGCGGCGTGCCCGCGGGCGTGCTCAACCTCGTCCACGCCGACGGCGCGCAGACGTTCGCCGGGCTCGAGCGGGCGCTCGAGCGAGCGGCCTGGTCGACAAGGTCGGCTTCACCGGCTCCTCCGCGGTCGGCGCGGAGATCGGCGCGCTGTGCGGCCGCCACCTGCAGTCGCCGTGCCTGGAGCTCGGCGGCAAGAACCCGATGGTCGTGATGGACGACGCCGACCTCGACCTCGCGGTCGAGGGCGCGCTGTTCGCCGGCTTCGGCACGGCGGGGCAGCGCTGCACGTCGCTCGGCATCGCGATCGTCCACGGCGAGCGTGCACGACGAGTTCGTGCGGCGGCTCGACGAGCGGCTGCGCGGCGGCGGCGATCGGCGACCCGACCGCCGGACGTGCTCTACGGGCCGATGCTGCACGAGCGCTTCGCCGAGCGCTTCGAGGAGTGGCTCGGGCTGATCCGCGCCGCACCACACGCCGTACGGCTCGACCGCGCAGGGCCGGATCACGGCCGACGACGCCGCGCGAGGGCTTCGTCGGCGACCCCGAGGCGGGGATCTTCTACCACCCGACGTTCGTGACCGGCGTGACGATGGAGGACGAGATCTACGGCACCGAGACGTTCGGGCCGCTGGTCGGCGTGGCGCGCTTCGACACGTTCGACGAGGCGATGGAGCTGGCGAACGGCCACGGCTACGGGCTCTCGTCGGCGATCTACACGACCTCGCCGACCCACGCGTTCCGCTTCCGCGAGCGGATCAGCGCCGGCATGGTGTCGGTCAACAACTCGACGTCGGGCGCCGAGGCGCACCTCCCGTTCGGCGGCAACGGCAAGTCGGGCAACGGCTCGCGCCAGTCGGGCATCTGGGTGCTCGACCAGTTCACGCGCTGGCAGTCGATGAACTGGGACTACGCCGGGCAAGCTGCAGAAGGCGCAGATGGACCTCGTGGAGATCGAGGCCGATGCGCGACTTCCGGCTCGAAGAGCGGGCGTTCTAGGCCGCGCGGGCGAACGTCAACTGCGGCTTTGAGTGAGGGCCTGGATCGCCTGCGCGCCCACGTGTTGCGCTTTGGTCTCGCAATGCGCGATCAAGGCGCAACACGTGAGCGCGATCCCGTTCGAGCCGCCCCCTCGATGCCGCTGTTGACCTCCGCTCGCGTCGCCTGACGCGCTACGCGGCGCGCGCGAGAGCCGTGGCGCGGTCTTCTCGCGCCACTGCTCCGCCAGCTCGGGCAGCCCGAGGACCGCGGCGACGAGCGCCTGGTCGGGAGCCGGGTCGAACCGCGCGGCGACCGCGTCGGCGACCGTGATCCCGTGCGCGGCGCGCTCGACGAGCTCGATCGCGTCGCCCGCGGCGAGCTCGCCCGGCTCGAGCACGCGCAGGTGCAGCCCGGTGAAGCGTGTGCGGCGGGCGCGCATCACGAGGTCGGGGATGGCGAGCCGCGCGGCGACCTTGAAGCAGGGCGAGCGCGGCTGCGCGACCTGCACGAGCGCCGTCCCGATCCGCCAGACGTCGCCGATCAGCGTGTCCTCCTCCGCCACGCCGGCCGACGTGATGTTCTCGCCGAACGCCGGAGCGACCCGCGCGTCCCAGTGCGCCGTAGTGCTCGCTCGGATAGACGCAGAGCGCACGGTCGGGACCGCCGTGGCCGGGGTGGATCTGCTCGTCGCCCGCGAGGCCGGTCGCCGCGACGGCGGCGCGGCCGGCCACCGGCTCCTTGGCGATCGCGGTGCGCACGAGACCCTGGCTCGTGGCGAGCGAACCGGCGCGTCCGGCGTAGAGGGCGAGGACCGAGGGCATGCGGCGAGCGACCATACAGGGCGCTGGTAGGGTCGGCGCGGTGGCGCTGGACTTCACGCTGCCCCCCGATCTGAGCGACCTCCTCGACCGCGTCAAGGCGTACGTCGAGGAGGACGTGCTGCCGGCCGAGCCGGAGGTGCGCGACCCCGCCGACCTGCTCGCGAGCTGGCACGTCGTCGAGCGGCTGCGCGACCGGGCGCGCGAGCGCGGGCCTCTACACGCCGCACCTGCCCGAGGAGTGGGGCGGGCTGGGGATCGGCGACGCTCGGCATGGCGCTGATCTCGCAGGAGTGCGGCGTCTCCGCGCCTCGCCTCGCTCGGGCTCAACGCGATGGCGCCCGACGAGGGCAACATGCACACGCTGCTGATCGCGGGCGACGACGAGCAGCTCGAGACCTACCTGCGCCCGCTCGCCGAGGGCCGCACGCGCTCCTGCTTCGCGATGACCGAGCCCGGCGTCGCGCAGCTCGGATCCGACCAACCTCGAGACCACCGCGGTGCGCGACGGCGACGCCTGGGTCCTCAACGGCCGCAAGTGGTGCATCACCGGCGCGGACGGCGCGGCGTTCGCGATCGTCGTCGCCAAGACCGGGGACGACGACGCGGCCGGCCATCGCAACTACTCGCTCATCCTCGTCCCGACCGACACGCCGGGCTGGCGGATCGTCCGTCACCCCGAGTGGATGGGCTCGCACTCGCCCGGCGGGCACCCGGAGATCGAGCTCTCCGACGTCCGCGTGCCGCTCGGCAACCTGCTCGGCAACGAGGGCGAGGGCTTCGTGATCGCCCAGAAGCGGCTCGCCGGCGGCCGGCTCGCGCACGCGATGCGCTGGATCGGCGTCGCCCAGCGCGCGCTCGACCTGTCCGCGCAGCGGCTGCTCACGCGCAAGGCGTTCGGCAAGGAGCTGGCCCGCCACCAGGGCCTGCAGTTCATGCTCGCCGACTCGGCGATGGACCTCTACGCCAGCCGGCTGATGGTGCTCCACACGGCCTGGAAGGTCGAGCACGGCCTGCCGCACCGCCAGGAGGTCGCGATGACCAAGACGTTCGTCTCGGAGGCGTTCGGCCGGATCGCCGACCGGGCGGTGCAGATGCACGGCGCCGCCGGGATCGCGATGGACCTGCCGATCGCGCGCATCTTCCAGGACGCCCGCGCCGCGCGGATCTACGACGGCGCGAGCGAGGTGCACCGCATGGTGATCGCCCGCGACATGCTCAAGCTCGCGATGCAGGGAGAGTCGGTGCGCGCCGCCAGCGGGGAGCTGTGAGCCCGCACGCGATCGCCGCCGACGACATCGTCCGCACCCCGGAGCAGGCGGGCGCGCGCGAGCCGCTGCTGGTCGCTCGATCCGCTGCTGCGCGTTCCTCGACGCGCACGGCCTGGGCGCGGGGGAGCCGGAGATCGAGCCGATCGGCGACGGCCACTCGAACGTCACCTACGCGCTGCGGCGGGGGAGCGCGGAGCTCGTCGTCCGCCGCCCGCCGCGCGGCCCGCTCCCGCCCAGCGCGCACGACGTGCTGCGCGAGGCGCGCGTGCTGCGCGCGCTCGAGGGCCGCGCGCCGGTCCCGCGCGTGCTGGCGGACGTGCGACGACCCCGGCGTGATCGGCGCGCCGTTCTACGTGATGGAGCGGATCGAGGGCGAGGTCATCAGCGACGCGGCGCCGGCGGCGCTCGACACCGAGGCCGAGCGGCGCCGCATGGGCGAGGAGCTGGTCGACGCGCTCGTGACGCGTGCACGCCGTCGACTGGCGCGCGGCGGGGCTCGAGGGCTTCGGCAGGCCCGACGGCTACCTGGAGCGCCAGATCAAGCGCTTCAGCGGCCTGTGGGAGCGCAACCGCACGCGCGACCTGCCGGCCGTCGAGCGCGTCGGGCGCTGGCTCGCGCGACGCACCTGCCTGACTCGCCGCCCGCCACGATCGTGCACGGCGACTACCGCCTCGGCAACGTGATGTACGCGCCGGAGCCGCCGGCGCGGCTGGTCGCCGTCTTCGACTGGGAGATGTCGACGATCGGCGACCCGCTCGCCGACCTCGGCTACCTGTGCACGTTCTGGGTCGACCGCGACGACCCGCCGGCGGGGATCTTCGAGCAGCACGCGCTGACCCGGGCGCCGGGCTGGCCGACGCGCGCGGAGCTCGTCGCCCGCTACGAGGAGCGCTCCGGCCGCGCGATGGGCGACATCCGCTGGTACCAGGCGCTGGCGCTCTGGAAGATCATCGTCTTCATGGAGGGGAACTACCGCCGCGCGCTGGCCGGCTCGGTCGACGACCCGTACCTGACGTCGTTCGGCGAGGCGATCGCCGGGCTGGCCGACCGGGCCGAGGCGTTCACGCGGTGAGCCGGCTGGCCGGGAAGGTCGCGCTCGTCACCGGCGCGGCCGGCGGGCTGGGCCGCGCGACCGCGCTGGCGCTCGCGGCCGAGGGGGCGGTGGTCGTCGCCGCCGACATCGACGCCGCGGGCGCCGAGGCGGTCGCGGCGGAGACCGGCGGCCACGCGATCGCGTGCGACGTGGCGGACCTCGAGGCCGACCGCGCCGCCGTCGCGTTCGCCGTCGAGCGCTGCGGCGGCCTCGACCTCGTCCACCTCAACGCCGGCGTCGGCGACCGGCTGCGGCGTGGGCGACGACTTCGACCTCGCGCTCTATCGCCGGGCGATGGGCGCCAACCTCGACGGCGTCGTGTTCGGGCTGCACGCCGCCCTGCCCGCGCTGCGCGCCCGCGGCGGCGGCGCGATCGTCGCCACGGCGTCGCTGGCCGGCCTGACCGGCGTCGCGCACGACCCGCTCTACAGCGCCAACAAGCACGCGGTGGTCGGGCTCGTGCGCTCGCTCGGGCCCGGGCTCGCCGAGGAGGGGATCCGCCTCAACGCGATCTGCCCGGGCTTCGCCGAGTCGGCGATCATCGAGCCGATGCGCGACGACGCTCGCCGCGAGCGGCATCGCGATCATCCCCGCCGAGACCGTGGCGGCGGCGGTCGTCGAGCTGATCGCGGGCGACGCGGCGGGCGAGTGCGTCGTGATCCAGCCCGGCCGCGAGCCGCTCCCGTTCGCGTTCCGCGGCGTTCCCGGCCCGCGCTAGGCGCGATCGCGTGCCGTGACGGCGACGCCCGCGGACGTCAACTGCGTGGCAGCGGCCGCGCACGCGGTGCGACGAGCGCCGGCCGCGGCGTCTTGCGGATTCCTCGAGGTGTTTCGGGATCGCCGCGTGAGGTGCGACGTTTGGTCGATCCCGGATTCGATTCTCATCTGAAAGGAACTCGCTGATGCGCCGCATGCTCCGTGGGCTTGCTGTCATGGCGGGACGGTCGCCGCGCTGGCTCTGTCCAGCGCCACGGCGTCCGCCAATCTCACGGACTTGTGGCTGGTCAATGTCGAGACGGGCAAGTGCATGACCTCCGACCAACAACCATGGCCCGCATCGATCTTCCAGCACAAATGCGGCGAGCCGCGGTTCAACTCCGACGTGCAGGAGTGGGAGTACAGGACCGACGAAGCCGACGGTCCGCGCCTCATCAGCGAATACAACTTCGGCAGCATGTCGATCTACGGGTCGTTCCCCTACGTGAGGACCAACTCCGCTCAGTGGCGCACCACCTACGAGCGCATCCGCGTGGTGGAGGGCTACCACCTGATCAAGAACGCCGGCACCCGGCAATGCTTGAGCGTCGGGAGCCGCGCCGACGGAGCGCTCGTGTACGAGGCGCCCTGCAACGTGAACTCGCGGGCGCAGATGTGGAGTTTCCGCCGGCCGTCCCCCAGCCCGGAGGAGGGGCTCTGGGCGATCAATGTCGAGACGGGCAAGTGCATGACCTCCGACCAGCGACCTTGGCCGGCGTCGACCTTCCAGCACAAGTGCGGCGAGCCGCGCTTCAACGCCGACGTGCAGCGATGGACGTGGCGCTGGGAGCAGATCGGCAGCCCCAACACGCATCTCATGAACGAATACAACTCGGGCTTCACGTCGATTCAATGGTCGGTCCCTACGTGCAGACGGATGCCTTCGCGTGGCGCGCGCGCTACAAGATCACCGGCGTAGGAGCGCACTACTCGCGGATCAGGAATATCGCCACCGACCAATGCGTGAGCGTCGGGAGTCACGCCGACGGTGCCCTCGTATACGAGGCGCCCTGCAACAGCAGCTCGCAGGCACAATGGTGGAGTTTGAGGGGGCGGGCCTGACGGCGACGCCGGCGGACGTCAACTCTTGCGGTACCAGTTCGGCGACGTCGTCGGCGGCGGGATGAGCGCCTCCGCCTTCGCCACCAGGACGCTCGGTCCGCCGTCGGCGACATGGCGCGCCAGCGCTTCGCCGAACGTGTCGTCGAGCCCCTCGACGGTCTCCGCCCGCACCCCGAAGCTCTCGGCCATCGCCTGGAAGTCCGGCGTGGCGAGGTCGACGCCGAACGGCGTCTCGCCCGCGAGCTGCTGGTCGTAGCGGAGCATCCCGTAGCCGCCGTCGTCGACGATCACCGCCGTGAACGGGAGCCGCTCCTGCGCCATCGTGGCGAGCTCGCCGCAGGCGAACAGGAAGCCGCCGTCGCCGGAGATCGAGACGGTCGGCCCGGTACCCGCGAGCGAGGCGCCCAGCGCGGCGGGGAACGCGAAGCCCAGCGTGCCCCAGCCCATCGGGTACTGCAGCTTGCGCGGATGGTGGAAGCCGTGGAAGCCGGCGATCCAGTAGCCGGGGATGCACATGTCGCAGACGACGTTGGCGTCGTCGGGGAGCGCGTAGGAGATCGCGTCGAGGAAGCGCAGCGCGCGGGGGTCGAGCCCGCGGCACGCCTCGGCCCGCACCTGGCGGAGACGGGCGCCGACGTCGCCGTCGCGCGCGGGTATCCGGTCCGGGTCGAGGGACGTCACCACCGCGTCCACGTCGTAGTTCTTGGCGGCGTCCGCGGGGTCCACGTTGACCGCGATCACGTGCGGCGGCTGCGGCTGGAGCCAGTTCTGCGTGTTCATGCCGTCCAGGTCGGAGCCGAACGCGATCACGAGGTCGGCCTCGTCCCACAGCCGGCCCGCGGCCTCGACGTGCGGCGGCATCCCGACGTTGCACGGGTGCTCGGGCGGGAGCACTCCGCGCGCGCCGTACGTCGTGAGCACGGGCGCGGCGAGCCGCTCGGCCAGCGCGCGGACCTCGTCCGCCCGATCGCGTGCCCCCGAGCCCGCCCAGATGAGCGGCCGCTCGGCCGCCGCGATGAGCTCGTACGGCGGGTCGTCGCGGACGTGGGGCATCGGCGCCGCGTCGGCGGGCGCGACGCCGGCAGCCGGAGCGGACAGCAGATCGGTCGGCACCTCGAGGTAGGCCGGGCCGCGGCCGCGCGCGCATGACGTGGGCGACGGCCGCGCCCAGCTCGTCCGCCGACGACACGACCGCAGCCGTCATCACCACCGGCCGGAACATGTCGGCCTGTCCCGCGGTCTCGTGCAGCACGCCGCGGTAGACGCCCTCGCGGCGCAGCGTGGTGGGGATGTCGGTCGCGATCACGAGGATCGGCGTGCGCGACGCCCACGCCTCCCCGACGGCGCCGAGCGTGTTCGCCGCGCCGGGCCCGGTCGTGGTGAGCGCGACGCCGAGCCTCCCGGTCGCCCGCGCGTACCCGTCCGCGGCGTACGCCGCGGCCTGCTCGTGGCGCACGCCGACGAGCCGGATGCCGGACTCCCGCAGCGCCTCCCACAGCGCGAGGTTGTGCACGCCCGGCAGGCCGAAGCAGACCTCGACGCCCGCGTCCTGCAGCTGCTCGACGATGACCTCGGCGCCGGTGGGCATGGCGGCATCCTGTCAGGAGCCGCCACGCCCTGGGGGCGTCAGGTCGCGCGGACCGAGCGCAGGCGGCCGAGCGTGACGAGCTCGGCGGCGCACAGGACGAGCACGAGCGCGCCCGCCCCGACGGCGAGCGCCTTCCACGCGCCGGCGTCGGTCTTCTCGACCGTCGAGGACGCACGGTGACCCGCGTCACCGACGACTTGGCGCTCCGCGACCGCGTCGACCTGGGCGCCCGGCGGCCGATGACCGCGCGGACGGCTCCGCTCATGGGTCACCGCCGTCGATGCCCGCGGCATCGACGCCGAGCTCGTTCGGCTCGACCCGCGCACGGGTGAAGCTGCTCGCGCGGGCTCGCACTCGGCGCGCGGCTCCCGCGGTCGCTCGTGACGGTGGACGACGACGTCTGGGCCGTGATCGGCGACGGCTCGGTGCTCGTGGTGCACTAACCTTGACACAACTGTGTCAGGGTGCGCTACCCTGGGCGCCAGATGGACGCCCTGACGATTCACGAGGCCGCCGGGACGACCGGCTGGTCGCCGCGCATGCTGCGCTACGTCGAGCGCGTCGGGCTCGTGGAGCCCAAGCGCTCCGGCTCCGGCTACCGCCTCTACGGACCGGCCGAGCTGCAGCGGCTGCGCACCCTGCGCGAGCTGCTGGAGCAGCACGAGATCGGCCTCTCCGACGTCGCCTTCACGCTCCGGCTGCGGCAGGACGCGCAGCTGCGCGGCGCGGTGGACGGCTGGCTCGAGGCCACCGCGGAGCGTCCTGAGCACGTCCCGGCGCCCGACTGGCTGCGCTGGGAGCAGGAGAAGCACTCGAAGCTGCTGGCCGCCGCGACGGCTCAGCGACCCACGACCCTGATGGAGACGCGATGACGACGACCACGAGCGACTACAAGGTGGCCGACATCGGCCTCGCCGACTTCGGACGCAAGGAGATCGAGCTCGCCGAGCACGAGATGCCCGGGCTCATGTCGCTCCGCTCCGAGTTCGGCGCGGCCCAGCCGCTCAAGGGCGCTCGTGTGACCGGCTCGCTGCACATGACGGTCCAGACGGCCGTGCTGATCGAGACGCTGGTCGCGCTCGGCGCCGACGTCCGCTGGTGCTCGTGCAACATCTTCTCCACCCAGGATCACGCCGCCGCCGCGATCGCGGCCGCCGGCATCCCGGTGTTCGCCTGGAAGGGCGAGACGCTCGAGGAGTACTGGTGGTGCACCGAGCAGGCGCTGACGTGGCCCGAGGGCGGGCCGAACATGATCCTCGACGACGGCGGCGACGCCACGCTGCTCGTCCACAAGGGCGTCGAGTACGAGGCCGCCGGCGCCGCGCCGTCGCCCGACTCCGCCGACAACGACGAGTTCCGGATCATCCTCGAGCTCCTCAACCGCACGCTGGACGAGGACCCGCAGCGCTGGACCCGCGTGGCCGCCGACATCAAGGGCGTGACCGAGGAGACGACCACCGGCGTGCACCGGCTCTACGAGCTGGCGCAGCAGGACCGGCTGCTGTTCCCCGCCATCAACGTCAACGACTCCGTGACGAAGTCGAAGTTCGACAACCTCTACGGCTGCCGCCACTCGCTGATCGACGGCATCAACCGCGGCACCGACGTGATGATCGGCGGCAAGACCGCCGTCATCCTCGGCTACGGCGACGTCGGCAAGGGCTGCGCCGAGTCGCTGCGCGGCCAGGGCGCCCGGGTGGTCGTCACCGAGATCGACCCGATCTGCGCGCTGCAGGCCGCGATGGAGGGCTACCAGGTCGCGCGGCTGGAGGACGTCGTGGAGACGGCGGACATCTTCATCACCGCCACCGGCAACTTCAACATCATCACGGCCGCCGACATGGGCCGCATGAAGCACCAGGCGATCGTCGGCAACATCGGCCACTTCGACAACGAGATCGACATGGCCGGCCTGGCCAAGGTCGACGGCGTCGAGCGGGTCAAGATCAAGCCGCAGGTCGACAAGTGGGTCTTCCCCGACGGCCACGCGATCATCGTGCTGTCCGAGGGCCGGCTGCTGAACCTCGGCAACGCCACCGGGCACCCGAGCTTCGTCATGTCCTCGTCGTTCTCCAACCAGACGATCGCCCAGATCGAGCTGTTCACCAAGAACGACGAGTACGAGAAGCAGGTCTACGTGCTGCCCAAGCACCTGGACGAGAAGGTCGCGCGGCTGCACCTCGGCGCGCTGGGTGCGAAGCTCACGGAGCTCCGCCCCGAGCAGGCCGCCTACATCGGCGTCCCGGTCGAGGGCCCGTTCAAGCCCGACCACTATCGCTACTAGCCCCAACACCGCCGATCCGAGCCTGGTCCGCGAGGGCCGGGCGCGGATCGAGTGGGCGGACGGGCAGATGCCCGTCCTGCGCTCGATCCGGGAACGCCTCGCCGCCGAGCGCCCCCTCGCCGGCCTGCGCGTCGGCGCCTGCCTGCACGTGACCGCCGAGACGGCGTGCCTCGTGCGCGCGCTCGCCGCGGGCGGCGCCGAGGTCGCGCTGTGCGCGGCCAACCCGCTCACGACCCAGGACGAGGTCGTCGCCGCGCTGGTCGCCGACGGCCACGCGGCATACGGGCGCCGTGGCGAGGACGCCGACGCCTACGCGGCAGGCGTGGTCGCCGTCGTGGACGGGGCGCCGCAGGTGACGCTCGACGACGGGGCAGATCTCCTCACGGTCCTCCACGCGGCCCGGCCGGAGCTGCTGGAAGGGCTCGTGGGCGGGACGGAGGAGACCACGACCGGGCTGGTCCGGCTGCGGGGGCTGGAGTCCGAGGGCCGCCTCGCCTGCCCGGTGATCGCGGTCAACGAGGCGCGCACCGAGCGGCTCTTCAACGACCACTACGGGACCGGCCAGTCGACGCTGGACGGCATCCTGCGCGCGACCAACCTCCTGCTGGCGGGCAAGACGATCGTCGTGCTCGGCTACGGCTGGACCGGCAAGGGCGTCGCGCTGCGCGCCCGCGGCGCCGGCGCGCAGGTGATCGTCTGCGAGGTCGACCCGATGAGCGCGCTGGAGGCGCGCATGGAGGGCTTCGAGGTGATGCCCGCGCTGGTGGCGGCCGAGCGCGGCGACGTGTTCGTCACCGTCACCGGGAACCGCGACGTGCTCTCGGGCGAGCACTTCGCGCGCATGAAGGACGGCGCGGTGCTCGCCAACGCGGGGCACTTCGACGTGGAGATCGACCTGCCCGCGCTCGAGGCGGCCGCGGTCGGCCCGCCCCGCGCGGTGCTCCCGCTCGTCACCCAGTACGACCTGGGCGACCGGCGGCTGAACCTCCTCGCCTCGGGCCGCGTCGTGAACCTCGCCGCCGGGCAGGGCCATCCGGCCGCGGTGATGGACATGTCGTTCGCCAACCAGGTGCTCGCCGTCGAGCACCTCGTCGCGCACGGCGCCCAGCTCGGGCCCGGCGTGCATCCCGTGCCGGACGCGCTCGATCGCGAGGTGGCGCGGCTCAAGCTCGCCTCGCTCGGCGTGGAGATCGACACGCTGTCGGAGGAGCAGGCGAGCTACCTGCGCGGCTGGCTAGGATCGGGCCCCGGATGAGCCCCGAGGGCCTGCAGGCGAGCATCGAGAAGATGCGGCGCGAGCGGGTGCCCGACGTCGCGATCGCGACGTTCGAGCACTACTACCGCCAGCTCGAGGCCGGCGAGTCCGGGCTCATCCCCGAGGACGCGATCGAGCCGGTCCGCGAGCTGCAGGACGCCGACGCGCTGCCGCGCGACGACGCCCCGCTCGGCCAGGCCGTCGTGATCAAGCTCAACGGCGGGCTCGGCACGTCGATGGGGATGCACCGGGCGAAGTCGCTGCTGGAGGTCAAGGACGGGCTGTCGTTCCTCGACGTGATCGCCCGTCAGGTGCTCGCGCTCCGCGAGGCCAGCGGCGCGCGGATCCCGCTCGTGCTCATGAACTCCTTCTACACCCGCGACGACTCGCTCGCCGTGCTCGAGCGCTCCGGGGACCTCGCGTCCGGCGTGCCGTTCGACTTCGTCCAGCACAAGGAGCCGAAGCTGCTCGTCGACGGCCTGATGCCGGCCGAGTGGCCGCCCGACCCCAGCCTCGAGTGGTGCCCGCCCGGCCACGGCGACATCTACCCGGCGCTGCTGACCTCGGGGATGCTGGCGACGCTGCTCGAGCGCGGCTACCGCTACGCGTTCATGTCGAACTCGGACAACCTCGGCGCGATGCTCGACCCGAGCATGCTCGCCTGGTTCGCCGATCAGCGGCTCCCGTACCTGGCCGAGGTGACCGAGCGCACGCCGGCCGACCGCAAGGGCGGCCACGTCGCGGTGCTCAAGGAGACCGGCGGGCTGATCCTGCGCGAGACCGCGCAGACGCCCGAGGAGGACATGGACGCGTTCACCGACGTCGAGCGGCACCCGTTCTTCCACGTCAACAACCTCTGGGTCGACCTCCGGGCGCTCGACCGGCTGCTGCGCGAGCGCGACGGCGTGCTGGGGCTGCCGATGATCGTCAACGAGAAGACCGTCGACCCGGCGGACGCCTCCTCCCCGCCCGTGTACCAGCTCGAGACGGCGATGGGCGCGGCGATCAGCGTGTTCGAGGGCGCGCAGGCGATCCGCGTGCCGCGCGCGCGGTTCGTGCCGGTCAAGAAGACCAGCGATCTGCTGGTGCTGCGCTCGGACGCCTACATGCTCGCCGACGGCGCGCGGATCGAGCTGGCCGAGGGCCGCGAGCGGCCGCCGCTGGTCGAGCTCGACGACGAGCACTTCAAGCTGCTCGACGACTTCGACGCCCGCTTCCCGGCCGGCCCGCCGTCGCTGGTGCGCGCCGAGCGGCTGGTCGTCCGCGGCGACGTGACCTTCGGCCGCGACGTGACCGTGATCGGCGACGTGACGGTCGAGGGCCCGCGTCAGGTCGAGGACGGCGCCCTGCTCTCGTCCGCGTAGCGCTCGCGGCGCAGCTCCTCCTCCTCGGACTCGGTCAGCATGCGCGCGAACAGCCAGGCGAGCGCGATGCCCATCACGATCGACTGCTCGAGCGCCATGATCGAGGCCGGCGACGTGCTGGTCGTCCAGCGCGGTCATGCCCCAGCGCGTGCCGGGCTGGTCGTAGGCGTCGTAGATGAGGTCCGGCGCGAACGCGAGCAGGATCGCCGAGGAACCCGACGAGGATCTTGGTCGAGGCCATGTAGCCGACCGGCCCCATCCCGCCCAGCCGCAGCCGCGAGCGGATGGGGGAGAGCAGGTGCCACCAGTACAGGAGGCCGGCGGCGGCGAACGTGAGGTGCTCGAGCGTGTGCACGAACGAGTGGTCCAGCGCGGCGTCGTACATCGCCGGGATGTGCCAGATCCACATCGCGCCGACGTAGGCGACGACGCCGAACCACGGAGAGGCGAACGGCCCGGCGGCGCGCTCGATCCGGTGGATGCGGCGCGTGGCAGGGCGCAGGATGTGGCGGGTCAGCCCGAGGGTGAGCAGGATCGCCGCGACGTCGGCGATCAGCAGGTGCTGGACCATGTGCATCGAGGCGAGCTGCTCGCCCCAGCGCGTCGACGGGCGAGATCAGCGCCACGAACAGCGCGGCGACGCCGCCGCACCACGCCGCGAGCCGCCAGCCGCTCGCCGCTCTCGCGCCGCCCTCGCGCCGGGAGGTGCGCCAGCGGGCGACGTACACGCCGAGGTAGCCCGCGAGCGCGATCAGGACGATCGGGGCGAAGGTCCACGAGTAGTCGACCGACAAGGCACAGGATTGTGACGCTCGCGTGCTGTTCCGTGCGGGCCTCGGTGCGACGGTTGCCCCGTGACACGGCGCGGACTGGCCGAGCTGCTCGCGATCGTCGCCCCGCCCGCGTGCATCGCCTGCCGGGCGCCGCTCGGGCGGGCGGAGGAGCTGCTCTGCGCCGGCTGCCTGCGCGGGCTGCCGTGGCTGCGCGGCCGGCGCTGTCCGCGCTGCGGCCTGCCCCGGCATCGCCGCGGCGGGTGCCCGGCGGCTTCCGCGGCGTTCGCCGCGGTCCTGGGCGCCGATGGCCTACGACGGGCCGGCGCGGGCGCTGGTCCAGTCGCTGAAGTTCCGGGCGGCGCTGCCGGCGGCGGGCGTGATGGCGGCGCAGCTCGCCGCGACGCTGCCGGACGAGCTGCGGCGCGGGGTGGTCGTGCCCGGTGCCGGCGCAGCGGGCCCGGCGCCGCGCGCGCGGGTTCGATCCGGCGGGCGCGCTCGCGGCGGGGCTCGCCGCGCGCCTGGAGCTACCGCTCGAGCCGGTGCTCGCCGCGGCGCGACCGCTGCGGGCCGCAGGCGCGCGCGGGCCGCGCGGCGCGGCGGGCGGAGGGCCGGATCGTGGTCGGCGCGGTGCGGGGCGTGCAGGGGCCGGTGCTGCTGGTCGACGACGTCCACACGACCGGGCGCGACGCTCGACGCGTGCGCGCGGGCGCTGGTGGAGGCCGGCGCTCGCTCGGTCGTCGCGGTGACCTACGCGCGGACGCTGTGAGGCGCGGCGCGGGTCAGCTGCGGTGCGACGGGTCAGCGGTGCGGCGCAGTGACGGCGCGGTGGGTCGCGGCGCGGCTCCGCGGTAGCGAGACGGCGGTCAGCCGGCGACGGCGCGGCGCGGCCTCGTCGGCCCACTCGAGCGCGGCGCGGTACGCGCCCGCGAGCGAGACGCTGCGTCGGCGGCCGGCGCGCTCGGGAACTCGCCGCGCTCGTACGCGAGCACGGCGGTGAGCAGGTCGCCCTTCGGCCCCTCGCGGCGCAGCAGCGCGGCGCGGATCTCGTCCGAGAACGGCAGCGACTCGAGCACCTCCTCCATCGGCGCGCCCATCAGGCCGTCCGACGACGGAGAACAGGCCGATCGTGAAGAGCGTCTCGCGCTCCTCGGGCAGCGCGCTGCCGGCGAGCATCTCGCACATCCGCGCGCGGTGCAGGGCGATGGCGACGAGCTCGTGCGGGCGCGTCGGGGATCGCCGACATCGCCATCACGGTCGCCCAGCGGCGCACGGTGCGGGTGCCGAGCAGCGTGAGCGCCTCGCGCACCGAGCCGATGTTGCGCGGGAGCGCGAAGAACGCCGAGTTGACGTAGCGCAGCAGCTTCAGCGAGAGGCCGACGTCGGAGGAGATGATCCGCTCGAGGTCGTCGAAGCGACGCGTCCGCGGCGCTCAGCTCGCCGAGCGCCCGCAGCGACGAGATGCCGCCGGTGCCCACGCTGCGGTGGCGCACGATCCGCGGCTTGGCGAAGAAGTCGCCCTGGAAGTAGGTGAAGCCGAGCGCGCGGCAGCGGTCGAAGTCCTCGACGGTCGCGACCTCGGTGGCGACGAGCAGGGCGCCGTGGAGCTTCGGCCCGGCGATGATCGCCGGCGAGCGTCGCGTCGTCGCGGTCCCCGACGTCGACCTTGACGATCGAGCAGAGCCCGAGCAGGCGGCTCGATGTCGGTGCGGCCGTCGAAGTCGTCCAGCGCGAGCGTGTAGCCGCTGCGGCCGAGCTGCTGGAGCACGGCGAGCATGTCGTCGCGCGCCGCGTAGGCGGCGATCTGGAGCACGGCGCGGTCGGGGCGCACCGGCGGCGGGCCCGATCTCGATCAGGAAGTTGCGCGCGATCGACATCCACGCGGGATGGCGGCCGGCGAGCACCTCGAGGCCGATGTCGCCGAACGCGTCGACGAGCAGCGCGGACGTGGCCTTGGCGTCGGTCGCGGAGTCGAGCGAGACGCGCTCGCCGCCGAACAGCAGCTCGTAGCCGCACGACCGTGTGCCGCTCGTCGGCGATCGGCTGGCGGACGACCGCGACGTCGGGGCGGCCGGCGGGGGGATCGGCGAGGACCGTCATCCCTCTCATGGTCGGCATCCGGCGCGAAATCGTTGAGCGTCGCACCGGATTCGTGACCGATCTCGACACACCGGCTCGCGCCGGCTCGGCCTACTCTCGATGGATCCGGATCAACCGGTTCGACGAGAGGAGTCCCCTTCCATGCAGATCGAGGTCAAGGGACGCAACCTTCCGGTCACCGACGAGCTGCGCGAGTGTGTGACGCGCCGGTTCGAGAAGGTCGGCAAGCAGGTCAGCGAGCTGGCCGTCCTCGAGGTGGAGCTCTTCGAGGAGCGCAACCCCGCCAACCCGGACAGCCAGGTCGCCGAGGCCACGCTGCATCTCAAGGGCGTCACGCTGCGGGCCCGCGAGGCGTCACGCGACCTCAAGCACTCGATCAACCTGATCTCGGACGAGCTCGCGCGCCAGGTCAAGCGCCACCGCGACAAGCGGCGCAGGCGGCGCGAGTCCCGCGCGGCGGCGGCCGCGGTGCCGAAGCCAGCCCACCCGATCGTCGAGGAGGGCCCGGCGAGGCCGCGCCGGCCTGGTAGACGGCAGGCGGGACAGGCTCGGCGCGCCAGGCCTCGGCCGGGCCCCGCGGGCCTCTATCCTCTGACCCATGTCGATCCTCGACCGCGCCCTCCGGCTGGGCGAAGGCAAGCAGTTCAAGCAGTACGCCAAGCGCGTCGAGCGCATCAACCAGTGGGAGCCGGAGCTCGAGCTCCTCGACGACGACGAGCTGCGCGCGCAGGCCGACTCGCCTGCGCGAGCGCGCCCGCAACGGCGAGTCCCTCGACGACCTGCTGCCCGAGACGTTCGCCGTCGTCCGCGAGACGTCCGGCGCACGATGGGCATGCGCCACTTCGACGTCCAGCTGATCGGCGGCATGGTGCTCCACGACGGCTCGATCGCGGAGATGAAGACCGGCGAGGGCAAGACGCTGACCGCGCACGCTGGCCGTCGCGCTCAACGCGCTGGCCGGCAACGGGCGTCCACGTGGTGACCGTCAACGACTACCTGGCCCGCCGCGACGCCGAGTGGATGGCGCCGATCTACAACGGCCTCGGCCTCTCGATCGGCGTGCTGCAGAACATGCAGCCCTACCAGGAGAAGCGCGCCGCCTACGCCGCCGACATCACGTACGGCACCAACTCCGAGTTCGGCTTCGACTACCTGCGCGACAACATGGCGACGTCGCTGGAGGAGAAGGTCCAGCACGGCGGGCGGATCGGCGAGGACGGCAAGCCGATCGGCATGCACCACTACGCGATCGTCGACGAGGTCGACAACATCCTCATCGACGAGGCGCGGACGCCGCTGATCATCTCCGGCGCTCCCGAGCAGGCCGCCGACTTCTACGTCGCGCTTCGCCAAGCTCGCCAAGGTCATGAAGCCGGGCAAGCGGCCGGAGGGCATGGACCCGAAGACGAAGAAGGAGTTCGTCGCCGACTTCGACTACGAGTTCGACGAGAAGCACAAGACGGTCTCGGTGACCGAGTCGGGCGTCGAGAAGGCCGAGCGCTTCCTCGGCATCGACAACCTCTACAAGGCCGAGAACGGCCCGCTCGTCAACCACCTCAACCAGTCGCTGAAGGCCGAGTCGCTCTACAAGCGCGACGTCGACTACGCCGTCGTCGACGGCGAGGTCAAGATCATCGACGAGTTCACCGGCCGCATCCTCGACGGCCGGCGCTGGTCGGAGGGCCTGCACCAGGCGGTGGAGGCGAAGGAGGGCGTCCGGGTCCAGGAGGAGAACCAGACGCTCGCCACGATCACGCTGCAGAACTACTTCCGCATGTACGACAAGCTCGCGGGGATGACCGGCACGGCCATCACCGAGGCCAACGAGTTCATGAAGATCTACAAGCTGCCGGTCGTGCAGATCCCGACGAACCAGCCGATGGTCCGCAAGGACCGCAACGACCAGGTCTTCAAGACCAAGGGCGGCAAGTGGGCGGCCGTCGTGCGCGAGATCGCCGAGCGCCACGAGGCCGGCCAGCCGGTCCTCGTCGGCACGATCTCCGTCGAGGTGTCCGAGCACCTGGGCGAGGAGCTCGCGCAAGCAGGGCATCCCGCACGCGGTGCTCAACGCCAAGCCCGAGTTCGCCCAGCGCGAGGGCGAGATCGTCGCCGAGGCCGGCCGCCCCGGCGCGGTGACCATCGCCACCAACATGGCGGGCCGCGGCGTCGACATCAAGCTCGGCGGCAACCCCGAGCACCTCACGCAGCTCGAGCTGGCCAAGCTCGGCCTGCGCCCGGGCGACCCGGACTACGCAGGAGCGCTACAACGACGTGCTCCCCGCGATCGAGGCGCGCATCGAGGAGGACCGCGAGAAGGTCCTCGAGGCCGGCGGCCTGTTCATCGTCGGCACCGAGCGCCACGAGTCGCGCCGGATCGACAACCAGCTGCGCGGCCGCTCCGGCCGCCAGGGCGATCCCGGCGAGTCGCGCTTCTTCCTCTCCGCCGAGGACGATCTCGTGCGCCTGTTCGCGGGCGACCGGATCTACCGCATCCTCGACCGCCTCGGCCCCGTCGGCGACGAGGGCGAGGAGGAGCCGATCGAGGCGAAGATGCTCTCGAAGCAGATCGAGAACGCCCAGCGCAAGGTGGAGGAGCAGAACTTCCTCATCCGCAAGCGCGTGCTCGAGTACGACGACGTGATGAACCAGCAGCGCGAGATCGTCTACCAGTACCGCGACCGCGTGCTGGAGGGCCAGGACATGGGCGACACGGCGCGCGAGCAGGTCGCCGAGGTGATCGAGCGGCTGGTCGAGGAGTACACGCCCGGCGACTACGTCGAGGAATGGGACCTCGAGGGCCTGTGGGTGCAGCTCGACCAGATCTACCACGTCGACTTCGGCGTCGAGGACCTCGATCGCGAGAGCCTGGACCGCGAGAAGCTCACCGCGCTGCTCGTCGAGGACGCGCTCAAGCTCTACGACGAGCGCGAGGAGGAGCTCGGCGACGAGCTGATGCGCGCGCTGGAGCGCTTCCTGCTGCTCCAGATCATCGACCAGAAGTGGCGCGAGCACCTCTACGACATGGACTACCTGCGCGAGGGCATCCACCTGCGCGGGTTCGCCCAGATCGACCCGCTGGTCGCGTACAAGAACGAGGGCTTCAACCTCTTCCAGGACCTGATGAACGGCATCTGGGCCGACTTCGCCCGCATGGTCTACAACGTGCAGGTCGAGGTCGAGAGCGAGAACGGCGAGGCCAACGCGCTGCAGCAGCAGGGCGGCGGCGCGGCGGCCGCGCTCAACTACTCCGGCGGCACCGCCGAGGACCAGCCGAACGCCTACGGGGAGGACGAGGAGGACGCGCCGTCCGTCCGGCATGACCGTGGTCGAGCAGCGCCGCGTCGACGAGCACGAGCAGCTCGGGCGCAACGACCCGTGCTGGTGCGGATCGGGCAAGAAGTACAAGAAGTGCCACGGCGCATAGGCGAAGGGCCGATCCGGGTCGCGGTGCTCGGGTTCTGGCACGTCCACGCCGCCGATTACGCACAGCGGGCGCTGGAGCACCCGGACACGGAGCTCGTCGCCGTGTGGGACGACGACCCCGATCGCGGCCAGGCGGGCGCGCGTGACTTCGGCGTCGAGTTCGCCGGCGACCTCGCCGCCCTGCTGGCGCGCGACGACGTCGACGCCGTCACGGTGACCACGGCGACCGCCGCGCACCGGGACGTCATGCTGCCGGCGGCGGAGGCCGGCAAGCACATCTTCACCGAGAAGGTGCTCGCGCCGACGGTGGCCGAGGTGGAGGAGATCGTCGCGGCCGCCGACGCCGCCGGCGTCGCGCTCGTCGTGTCGCTCCCGCGCCTCTACCACGGCTCCACCCGCGCGGTGGACGACGTGCTGGCCGGCGGGGCGCTCGGACGGCTCACCTACGGGCGCGTCCGGCTGTCGCACGACGGCGCGGTCGCCGGCTGGCTGCCGGAGCGCTTCTTCGACCCGCGCGCGGCGATCGGCGGCGCGATCACCGATCTCGGCTGCCATCCCGTCTACCTGATCCAGCGGTTCCTCGGCGCCGAGCCCGACACGGTGAGCGCGACGTACCGGTCGCTCACGGGGCGCGCCGTCGAGGATCACGGCGTCGTCACCGCGGGCTATGCGGACGGCCGGATCGGCGTGATGGAGTCGGGCTTCGTCAGCGCCTCCCCGTTCACGATCGAGCTGCACGGCACCGACGCGATCCTCCTCTACTCCGGCGCCGACGGCACGCTCCGGGTGTCCGGCGGCGAGGGGTGGACCGAGCTGCCCGTGCCCGACGACGGCGAGGACGCGTTCGCGCAGTGGGCCGGCCACATCCGCGCCGGGACGCGCGCCGACGACAACCTCGCGCGCGCCGCCGAGCTCACGCGCCTGATCGTCGCCGCCAACGAGGCCGCCGCGACCGGCCGCACGGTCGCCTATCCGTGAGGCCGATCCGGGTCGGCCTCATCGGCGGCGGCGGGATCGCCGACGCGCACATCGGCGGCTACCGCGCACACGAGCGGGAGATCGCCGTCGTGGCGGTCGCCGACGTGGTCGAGGAGACCGCGCGCCGGCGCGCCGGCGAGCTCGGCGCGCGCGCGTTCACCGATCTCCGGCGGCTGCTCGCCGAGGCGGACGTCGACGCCGTCGACATCTGCCTGCCGCACCACCTGCACGCCGACACGATCGTGGTCGCGGCGGCCGCGGGCAAGCACATCCTCTGCGAGAAGCCGCTCTGCCTGACGGCGGCCGAGGCCGAGCGCGTGCAGGCCGCCGTGGCGGCGGCCGGCGTCACGCTCATGTGCGCCCACAACCAGCTCTTCTTCCCCGGAGTCGCCAAGGCGAAGGCCCTGCTCGAGGCGGGCGCGATCGGGAAGGTCTACGAGGTCCGGACGACCGACAGCTTCTTCAACGACTTCGACCCCACGACGATGGGCTGGCGCGCGAGCGCCGCCACGAGCGGCGGCGGCGAGCTGATCGACACGGGCTACCACCCGACCTACCTCATGCTCCACCTCGCCGGGGGCTCGCCGGTCGAGGTGACCGCGATGCTCTCGACCCACCGGCTGACGTTCATGGAGGGGGAGGACTCGGCGCAGGTGCTGGTCCGCTTCGACAACGGCGTCGTCGGCCACCTCGCCACGAGCTGGGCATACGAGCCGGCCGTGATCACGGAGCGGTTCTCGGCCGTCGGCGAGCTGGGCTCGCTGCACGGGGACGAGACCTCGGTCGCGGTCAGCCTGCGCTCGGGCGAGTCGGAGACGTTCAGCTTCGATCCGGTCGACCCGTTCGCCGCGGAGATCGGCCACTTCGCCGACTGCCTGCGGCACGGGCGGCGCCCGCTGCACACGGAGCGGGAGGGCATCGAGGTGCTCGGGATGATCCTGGCCGCCTACGACGGCGCTCGCCGCGGGAGCGTCGCGCCGGTCATCCGGGCCTGATCGCGTAGGCTCCGGCCCATGGAGCGCACGGCGTTCCGGACGTGCCCCTTCTGCGAGGCGACGTGCGGCCTCGAGGTCACCGTGCGAGACGACGAGGTCCTCAAGGTGCGCGGCGACGCCCAGGACGTGTTCTCGCACGGGTTCCTGTGTCCCAAGGGCGTCGCCCTGAAGGACCTGCACGAGGACCCCGACCGGCTGCGCACGCCGATGGTGCGCGGGGCGGACGGGGAGCTGCGCCCGGCGAGCTGGGAGGAGGCGTTCGGCGTGATCGGCGAGCGGCTCGCGCCGCTGGTCGAGGCGCACGGACGGGACGCGGTCGCCGTCTACATCGGCAATCCGGCCGCGCACGGGCTCGCCGCGCTCCTCTACGGCCGCGTGCTGATCAAGGCGCTCGGGACGCGCAGCCTGTTCTCGGCCAGCACCGTCGACCAGCGCCCGAAGGAGATCTCCTCGGGCCTCCTGTTCGGCGCGCCGCTGTCGGTCCCGATCCCCGACGTCGACCGCACGCAGCACCTGCTGATGCTCGGCGCCAACCCGCTCGCATCCAACGGCTCCCTGCTGACCGCGCCCGACATGCGCGGGCGGTTGAAGGCGCTGCGCGCCCGCGGCGGCAAGCTGGTCGTCGTCGACCCCCGGCGCAGCCGCACCGCCGAGGTCGCCGACGAGCACGTGCCGATCCGGCCGGGCACCGACGCGCACCTGCTGTTCGCGCTCGTGCATGTGCTGTTCGAGGAGGGCCTGACCGCGCCGGGGCGCCTCGCGGAGCTGACCGACGGGATCGAGGCGGTCGAGGAGCTGGCGCAGCCGTTCACCCCCGAGGCGGCCGCGCGGGTCTGCGGCGTCGATCCGGACACGATCCGCCGGATGGCGCGCGAGCTGGCCGCGGCGCAGTCCGCGGCGGTGTACGGCCGCATCGGCACCACCACGCAGGAGTTCGGCACGCTCGCGTCCTGGCTGATCGACGTGCTCAACGTGCTGACCGGCAACCTGGACCGGCCCGGCGGCGCGATGTTCACCCGCGCCGCGGCCGGCCAGCGCAACTCCTCCGGCGCGCCCGGCCAGGGCCGCGGGCTGCGGCTCGGGCGCTGGCACTCGCGCGTGCGCGGGCTGCCCGAGAGCCTCGGCGAGCTGCCGGTCGCCGTCCTGGCCGAGGAGATCGAGGCGCCCGGCGAGGGGCAGATCCGCGCGCTGATCACGCTCGCCGGCAACCCGGCGCGCTCGACGCCGAACTCGGGGCGGTTCGAGCGCGCGCTCGACGGGCTCGAGCTCTGCGTCGCGATCGACATCTACGTCAACGAGACCACGCGCCACGCGGACGTCATCCTGCCCGCGCCGTCGCCGCTGGAGCGCTCGCATTACGACCTCGCGCTCTACCAGCTCGCCGTCCGCAACGTGGCCAACTTCTCGCCGCCCGTGCTGCCGCCCGACCCCGGCGTGCCGGACGAGTGGGTGACGCTGCTGCGGCTCGCCGGCGTGGCCGCCGGCCAAGGCCTGCTCGAGGACGTCGAGCCGCTCGACCGCATGGTCGCGGGCGAGCTGGTGCGGCGCGAGGCCGCCGACCCGCACTCGCCGCTGCACGGGCGCGACGTCGACGAGCTGCTGGCGGAGGTCGAGCCGCGGCGGGGGCCCGAGCGGCTGCTCGACCTCCTGCTCCGCGCGGGTCCGTACGACCTCACGCTGGCCGACCTCGAGGCCGCCCCGCACGGGATCGACCTCGGGCCGCTCGAGCCGCGGCTGCCGGACGTGCTGCGGACGCCGAGCGGCCGGATCGAGCTCGCGCCCGCGCCGATCGTCGCCGACGTGGGGCGGCTGCGCGCGGCGCTGAGCCGCCCGGTCGACGGCGGGATCGTGCTCGTGGGCCGGCGCCAGCTGCGGTCCAACAACTCCTGGATGCACAACCTCGAGCTGCTGGTCAGCGGGCCGGAGCGGTGCACGCTGCACGTCCACCCCGACGACGCGGCGCGGCTGGGGCTCGAGGACGGCGCGCCGGCGCGGGTGGAGAACCGCGCGGGCTCGCTGGAGGCGCCCGTCGAGGTGACCGACGCGGTCATGCCGGGCGTCGTCTCCCTCCCGCACGGCTGGGGCCACGACGCGCCGGGATCCCGCCTGGGCGTCGCCGGGGCCCACGCGGGGGTCAACGCGAACCTGCTGGCCGACGAGGCGCTCGTCGACGCGCTGTCCGGGAACGCGGTGCTCAACGGCATCCCGGTCGCCGTCGCGCCTGTCGTCGCCGCCGTGCCTGCGTGACCGATCCGCCCGACTTCGCCGCGCTGGGGTTCCTCGACGGGCTCGACGAGCCGGCGCGCGCCGCGCGCGCCGCGCTGCTCGGGCACCTGCACGCCGACGGCTGCACCATGGACGAGCTGCGCGCGGCGGCGCAGGAGGGGCGGCTGGCGCTGTTGCCGGCGGAGCGCGCGCTGGGGGCCGGGGGAGACCTCACGGCGCGCGACGTCGCCCAGCGCGCCGGCGTCGACCTGGCGGCGCTCGAGGCGGTGCGGCGCGCCTGCGGCCTGCCGCTCCCGCCGCCCGACGTGCCCGATCTCGGCGAGCTGGACGTCGCGGGCGCGGACGCGCTCGCCCGGTTCCTCGAGGCCGGGCTCCCGCTGGAGGGCCTGGTGGAGGCCTCGCGCATCTTCGGTGAGGCGACGTCCCACGCGGCCGCCGCGGCCGGCACGCTCGCGAACGTGGCGATCCCGCAGGCCGGCGACACCGAGCACGACTTCGCGCTCCGGCTGGCGGCGGCGATACGGGAGCTCACGGGGCCGGCCGCCGAGCTGCTCGGCGTGCTGTACCGCCTGCACAATCGCGAGAACCTGCGCCAGCAGATCATCGACGCGGACGAGCTGGCGGCCGGCCGGCGCTCGGACGTGCACGACGTCAGCGTCGGCTTCTGCGACCTCGTCGGCTTCACGCGGCTGGGCGAGGGCGTCCCGGCCGCCGACCTCGGCGCGATCGCCACGCGGCTCGCCGCGATCGCCGCGGACGTGGCGGAGCCGCCCGTGCGGCTGGTCAAGACGCTCGGCGACGCGGTGATGCTGGTCGCGCCCGAGCCCGCGCCGCTGCTCGACGCCGCGCTCTGCCTGATGGAGGCGGCCGACGCCGAGGGCGAGCACTTCCCCTCCGTCCACGCCGGCGCGGCGCACGGCCCGGCGCTGCGCCGCTGGGGCGACTACTACGGCGGGCCGGTGAACCTGGCCGCCCGGCTGGCCGAGCGCGCGCGCCCGGCCTCGCTCATCACCGACACGGCGATGCGCGAGCGCGCGGCCGAGGCGGGGTTCACGTGGTCCGCGGCGGGGCTCAAGCGCCTCAAGGGGATGTCGGAGCCGACGCCGGTGTGGCGCTGCCGCCGGGCGGCGTGAGCTCCGTTCACGGTCCCGGTCCGGGGAGCGCCGGGCCGGAGTTCCGGTTGCCGGGGTTCCGGTAGCGCGGTATTTGCTCCGTTGCTCGCCTTCGCCTTGCGGTGTCGGCAGGCTCTACCGCGTGCCGGGCCACGGCTCCGGCTGCGCTACGGTAGTTAGCGTGGCGAGCCCGCAGACCCAGACAACGCCCCAGCGCCTCGCCGCCATCCGCGAGCAGATGTCCCTGCTCACGGACTACCTTTGACCCGGCCGGACTGAAGGAGCGCGCCGGCGCGCTCGAGGCCCGGATGGGCGAGAGCGGCTTCTGGGACGACCCCGAGACCGCCGCGAAGGTCAACGGCGAGTACTCGCGGCTCCAGCGCCGCCTCGAGACGTACGAGAAGCTCGCCGCCGACGCCGCCGACCTCGACGGCCTCGTCGAGCTGGCCGAGGAGGACCCCGAGCTCGACGCCGAGCTGGACGAGACGCTCGCGTCGGTCGAGGAGCGCCTCGCCACGCTGGAGGAGGAGCGCCTGTTCACCGGCCCCTACGACGCCGGCGACGCCCTGGTGACCGTCAACGCCGGCGCGGGCGGGACCGACGCCCAGGACTGGGCCGAGATGGTGCTGCGCATGCTGATGCGCTGGGCCGAGCGGCGCGGCTTCAAGGTCGAGCTGCTCGAGGCGAGCCCCGGGGAGGAGGCGGGCATCAAGTCGGCCACCTTCCGCGCCGAGGGCGAGAACGCGTACGGGCTCTACTCCGCCGAGAAGGGCGTCCACCGGCTCGTCCGCCTCTCGCCGTTCGACTCCGCGAACCGGCGCCAGACGTCGTTCGCCGGGGTCGAGGTCGCGCCCGTGGTCGAGGAGGCGGGCGACATCGACATCGACGACGACGACCTGCAGATCGACACCTACCGCGCGTCCGGCGCGGGCGGCCAGCACGTCAACAAGACCGACTCCGCCGTCCGGATCACGCACAAGCCGACCGGCATCGTCGTGCAGTGCCAGAACGAGCGCTCGCAGTCGTCGAACCGCGCGACCGCGATGGCGATGCTCCGGGCGAAGCTGATCGAGGCCGAGGAGCGCCGGCGCAAGGAGGAGATCGCCCGCGAGCGCGGCGAGGCGCAGGACGTCAACTTCGGCTCGCAGATCCGCTCATACGTCCTGCACCCGTACACGATGGTCAAGGACCACCGCACCGACTACGAGGTCGGCAACGCCAACGCGGTGCTCGACGGCGACCTGGACGGCTTCGTCCATGCCTACCTGATGGCCAGCGCCAGCCCGAACTAGTGGCCCTCGCCGACGAGCCCCGCACGGGCGTCCTGCACCCGGAGCAGCCGACCGCTCCGTATCTCGACGCCGTCTGGGGGTACGCATTCCGCGGCCCGACGCGGTTCCACGTCCCCGGCCACAAGGGCGGCGCCGGCGCCGACCCTGGGCTGAAGACCGCGCTCGGCACGAGGGCGCTGATGGTCGACGTGCCGGCCGACATCCACGGCATCGACCTCGGTCCGGCGCCGACGCCGTTCCAGCGCGCGGAGGAGCTGGCCGCCGAGGCGCACGGCGCGGCGCGGTCGTGGTTCCTCACCAACGGCGCGACCCAGGGCAACCACGCCCTGTGCCTTGCCCTGGCGCCGGTCGGCGCGCGCGTGGTGGTCCAGCGGAACTCGCACGCGAGCGTCGTCGACGGCCTCGTGCTCTCGGGCGGCATCCCGACGTACGTGGCGCCGGAGTACGAGGACGGGCTGGGGATGGCGCACGGCGTCACGCCGGAGGCGCTGGAGGCGGCGATCGGCGCGGCGGGGGAGCCCCGCGCGGTGTTCATCGTCTCGCCCACCTACTACGGCATGGCCGCGGACGTGGCGGCGTGCGCCGCGGTGTGCCACGCCGCGGGCGTGCCGCTCGTGGTCGACCAGGCCTGGGGTCCGCACTTCGGCTTCCATCCGGGCGTGCCGGCGAGCGCGCTGGCGCTCGGCGCCGACGCCGTCCTCACGTCGACGCACAAGATCGTCGGCTCGCTCACGCAGTCCGCGATGCTGCACGTGGCGCCGACCGGCCGGATCGACGTCGACCAGGTCGCGCGCATGATCCGGCTGACGCGCAGCACCTCGCCGTCGGCGCTGCTGATGTCGTCGCTCGACGCCGCACGCCGCCAGCTGGCGGTCCACGGCGAGGAGCTGCTGGACCGGACGATCGCCGCCGGAGACCGGGCGCGCGCGGCGATCGACGCCGTGCCGGGCGTGCACGTGATCGGCGACGAGTTCGTGGGGCGCCCGGGCGTGGCGGGATGGGACCCGATGCGGATCGTGATCGACGTGCGCGGCACCGGATGCACGGGCTACGAGGTCGCCGCCGCGCTCCGCGAGGCGTTCGACATCCACGTCGAGCTGGCGACGCACGCGACGATGGTGCTCATCCTCGGCCTCGGCCAGCCGCTCGACGACCTCGAGCGCTTCGCGCACGACTTCGCGGCCGTCGTGCAGCGGATCGCGCGGCCGGGCGAGGCCGTGGCGCTCGTGCGGGCGCCGGGCGCGATGGAGAACGAGGTCGTCGTCCCCCCGCGCGACGCGTTCCTCGGCGACGCCGAGGTCGTGGCCGTGGACGAAGCGGTCGGCCGCGTCTCGGCGGAGTCGATCGCCGGCTACCCGCCGGGCATCCCCGCGCTGCTGCCGGGCGAGCGCATCACCACCGAGCTGGTCGCGTACCTGCGCGAGCTCAAGGCCTCCGGCGCGCGGCTCCACGGGGCGAGCGACCCCGGCTTCCAGACCGTCTGCGTCCTCCGCACGTAGCGGCCGGCGTGATCGTCGACGCCTATCGGCGGATAAGCCTGCCGTAAACGGGGACTGTCCCCGCTTTAGCGTTATTCTTGTCGGCGTGACCAATACGACGACCGAGGATCTGATCGACCGCGCGCTCGCCGAGGACGTCGGCGACGGCGACGTCACCGTCGAGGCCACCGTGGATCCGGACGCGCGCGGCATCGCGACGATCACGCAGAAGGCGCCCGGCGTCATCTCGGGGCTCGACGTCGCCGAGGCGGTGTTCCTCCGGCTCGACCCGGACGCGGCGATCGAGCGGCTCGGCCCCGAGGGCGAGTGGCGCGAGGCGCCGGCGCCGGTCCTGCGCATCGAGGGCGCCGCCGGCGCGCTGCTCACCGCCGAGCGCACCGCGCTCAACTTCCTGGGCCGGCTCTCCGGGGTCGCCACGCTCACGGCCACGGTCGTCCGGGCGATCGCGGACGCCGGCGGGACCGCCCAGCTGCTCGACACGCGCAAGACGACGCCCGGCCTGCGGGCGCTGGAGAAGCGCGCGGTCGCCCACGGCGGCGGCGTGAACCATCGCGCCGGCCTGTACGACTTCATCCTGATCAAGGAGAACCACGCCGCGCTGGCCGGCGGCGTCGGCGAGGCGGTGCGCCGCGCGCGGGCCGCCCGGCCCGACCTCCCGCTCGCGGTCGAGGTGCGCGACGGCGCCGAGATCGACGAGGCGCTCGCGGCCGGCGCGCCGCGGCTGCTGCTCGACAACATGACGCCCGAGCAGGTCGCCGCCGCCGTCGCCCAGGTCGACGGCCGCGCGGTGCTGGAGGCGTCCGGCGGCGTGACGCCCGACACGGTTGTGGTCTATTCGACCATAAATGGTCTACACTTCGTCTCGATGGGCGCGCTCACCCATTCCGCGTCCAACCTCGACCTCTCCCTCCTCCTCGAGATCCCCACATGACCCTGCTCCAGCTCGACAACATCCCGGCCATGCAGGACGAGGTCCGCGCGCTCGCGGCAGAGCGCGGCGCCGTGATCCTGGCCCACAACTACCAGCTGCCCGAGATCCAGGACGTGGCCGACTACGTCGGCGACTCGCTCGGGCTCTCCCGCCAGGCGGCGGCGACCGCCGAGCCGGTGATCGCCTTCTGCGGCGTGCACTTCATGGCCGAGACGGCGTCGATCCTCTCGCCGGAGAAGACCGTGCTGCTGCCCGACCTCGACGCCGGCTGCTCGCTCGCCGACAGCATCACCGCCGAGCAGCTGCGCGCCTGGAAGGCGCAAGCATCCCGGCGCGATCGTCGTCATGTACGTGAACACGACGGCCGAGGTCAAGGCGGAGACCGACTACTGCGTGACCTCCTCGAACGCCGTCGCGGTGGTCGAGCACATCCACCGCGAGCACGGCGCCGACACCGAGATCCTGTTCGGCCCGGACATGTTCCTGGGCGCCTACGTGGAGAAGATGACGGGCCGCCCGATGCACGTGTGGGACGGCGAGTGCCACGTGCACGCCGGAATCCGCCCGCGCGACATCGCCGACATGCGCGCGGCGCACCCTGGCGCGGACTTCCTCATCCACCCCGAGTGCGGCTGCTCGACGTCGGTGATGGAGTACGTCGCCGCCGGCGACGTCGACCCGGAGGGCGTGCACATGCTCTCGACCGGCGGGATGCTCAGCTACGCGCAGAACGCCCAGCCCGGCACGACGGCGATCATGGCCACCGAGGTCGGCATGCTCCACCCGCTCCAGATGGCGGCGCCCGACGTGGACTTCGTCGCGGCGAACGAGGCCGCGAGCTGCCGCTACATGAAGATGATCACGCTGCCGAAGCTGCGCGACGCGCTACGCGAGGGCGAGCCGGTCGTGAAGGTGCCCGCGGACGTCGCCGAGCGCGCCCGGGTGCCGATCGAGCGGATGGTCGCGATCGCGCCCTAGCCGCTCAGCGGCGGGACTCGATCCGGATGTCGCCGGCGCTCGAGCGCGCATGCACGATCCGGGGCGAGTCCGGATCGTTGCGGACCTGGCTGTCGTCCACGTCGCCCGCCGACGTGCTCGCGTCCACCCGGTAGGTCTCGTCGGGCAGCACGAGCTCGACGTCCCCGGCGCTCGAGTTCGCGTCGAGGCGGTCGGGCGCGGTGCGCAGCGAGAGGCTGACGTCGCCGCCGGAGGACTCGGCGTCGACGATCGGGGCGCGGACGCCGGTCGCCTCGACGTCGCCGGCGCTGGAGGAGAGGCGCAGCTCGGGGGCGGTGACGTCGGTCGCGGAGATGTCCCCGCCGGACGTCTGGAGCCGGACGGGGTGCGTGCTGACGAGATCCTCCGCGTCGACGTCGCCGCCCTTCGCGTCCACGCGCACCGCGGTCCCGGCCGGCACCGCGATCTCGTAGTCGACGCCGCAGCTGCCGCTGAACAGGATCGGGCACGACGAGCTCAGCTCGAGCGTCCCGCCGCCGGCCCGGCGGACGTCGCGCTCCGGGCTCCGGAGCCCTTCGGTCACGCGCGCGCGCACGCGCAGCTGCGATCCCGCCGGCGCGGTGGTGAGCCGGACGTCGCTGGCGTCCGCGATGTCGAGCGAGCGGATCCCCGCGTAGGTCCTGACCTCCTCGGTCGTCTTGCGCGCCGCGAGGTCGAGCAGCGAGACCACGCCGCCGGCGACGAGGAACGCGCCGGTGAGCGCGGCGAGCGCGAACAGCGCGCGCCGGACGGCGGCGGGTGTGCGGTACGGCCGCGGAGCCGGAGGTTGCGTGGTCGTCGACATCAGACTCCCAGGTAGGTCAGGACCGCGAGGACGCGCCGGTGGTGCTGGTCGGTCTCCGGCAGCCCGAGCTTCGTGAACACCTTGCGCACGTGCTTCTCGACCGCGCTGTGGCTGATCTCCATCCGCTCGACGATCGCCTGGTTGGAGTGGCCCTCCGCCATCAGCGAGAGCACCTCGCGCTCGCGGGGCGTGAGCGCGTCGAGCGGGCGGTCCTGTCCGCGGCCGATCAGCTGCGCGACGACCTCCGGGTCGATCACCGTGCCGCCTGCGGCGACGCGCGCCGCGGCGGCGACGAACTCCTGCACGTCGGCGACGCGATCCTTGAGCAGGTAGCCGACGCCGCGGGCTCCGCTCGACAGCAGGTCGGAGGCGTAGCGCTCCTCGACGTACTGGCTGAGGATCAGGATCGCGGCGTCGGGCTGGCGGCGGCGCGCCTCGACGGCCGCGCGGACGCCCTCGTCGGTCTGCGTCGGCGGCATGCGGACGTCGACGATCGCGAGGTCGGGGCTGTGCTCGGCGATGGCGTCCAGCAGCGCGGCGCCGTCGCCGACGCCGGCCACGACCTCATGGCCGCTGTCGGTCAGCAGCGAGGCGATCCCCTCGCGCAGCAGCACGAGATCCTCCGCGATCACGACGCGCATGGCATCCGTGCGGTGATCGTGGTGGGTCCGCCGTCCGGGCTCTCGACCTCGAGCGTGCCGTCGAGCGCCTCGACGCGCTGCGCGAGCCCTTCCAGGCCCGAGCCGGGGCGCCGCTGGGCGCCCCCGTGGCCGTCGTCGCCGATCGCGAGCACGAGCATGCCGTCGTCGCGGCGCACGTCGACCTGCGCGCGCGTGGCGCCGGAGTGGCGGCCGACGTTCGTCAGCGACTCGGCGACGACGTAGTACGCGGCCGTCTCCACCGCGGGCGGGAGCCGGTCCTGCAGCGCGCCGCTTATCTCGACGGGGACGCTCGCGCGCTCGGCGAGGCCGGACAGGGCCGCGTCCAGGCCGCGGTCGCTCAAGACCGAGGGGTGGATGCCGCGCACGAGGTCGCGCAGCTCCCGCATCGCGCGCTTGGACTCGTCGTGCGCGTCGGCCAGGAGCGCGTCGACCGCGTCCGGGTCGTCCGGCAGCTTGGCGCGGGCGCGGCCCAGCTCCATCGCGATGTACGCGAGCCGGTGCTGCGCGCCGTCGTGCAGGTCGCGCTCGATCCGGCGCAGCCGCGCGTCGGACGACTCGACGGCGCCGGAGCGCGTCGCCTCGAGCGAGGTGATCCGCTGAGCGAGCTCCTTGCGGTCGTCGGACTGGAGCAGCGCCTGGGCGAACGCCCCACAGCCCGCGGCCAGCGCGCGCGTCACGAGCGCCGCCACCGCGGCGATCAGCACGCTCCCCACGGCGACGGCGACGACGCCGGGCGTGCCGAGGTCGTCGAGGAGCGAGCCGTCGGGCGCGGAGGCGGCCGCGACGGGAGCGAGCAGCGCCGCGAAGGCGGCGGACCACAGCGCGATCGACACCGACCCCGCGACGACGCCGACCGGGCCGAGGAGCCACATGTACCCAAGGTCGCGCCACGTCGTCCGGTCGCGGATGGGCGCCATCAGGCGGTCCATCCAGCGCTGCGACGCCGGCTTGGCCCGGCGCGGCCGGGGGATCGGCGCGCCCAGCACCAGCGCCGCGCGCTGGCGCTCCGTATCGGCGCCCCAGCGCCACAGCAGCATCGTGAGCGCGAGCAGCGGGATCCCGATCGTGACGACCGCGAGGCTCACCCCGACGGCGAGCATCACGTTGAGGCCGACGAACCACGCGATGCCGAGCGGCAGGCCCGCGGACACGTACACGAAGTCGGCCCAGCCGCGGGAGAGGGTGGATCGGGACAGCGCGAACGCCATGGAGAAGACCGTACTTCTACCGCGGTCCGCTTCCAGACCGGCGAGCCGGTCACTTCGGGGTGGGGCTCGCCCCACCCCGGCGCAGCGCGCTACTCGCTTGACGTCAGGAGCTCGAGGACGACGAACACGCCGTCCACGACCTCGGCCTCGTGCACGGGCGTGCCCGGCGCGATGTCGGCGTCGCAGTCGCCGAGCTCGGCGTCGTCCCAGGACTCGTCGTCGGCGTCGTCCTCGTCGCCCTCCTCGGCGAGGAACGCGGTGATCGCGTCGCCGTCGCCGGCCTCGTCGTCGCCGGTCTCGTCCGACACGTCGTCGGTGGCACCGTCGCCGTCGTCGTCGAGGTCCTCTTCGTCCTCGTAGAAGCCCTCGTCGTCGCAGGTGACGCCGGGCGCCTCGCCGACCGTCGCGGTGAGGGTTCCGCCGACCGCGAGCGCGATCGTGAGCGTCGCGCCGTCGAACGCCTTCACGACGCCGGCGTTCTCCTTGCCGTCAGGGATGCCGTCGCCGTCGGTGTCGGGATCGCGCGGGTCGTTGCCGGTGCGGTCCTCGGCGGCGTTGGTGAGGCGGTCCTTGTCGGGATCCTCGGCGCCGTCCTGCTTGCGGTCGCGGTCGGTGTCCCGGCGGGCCGGGTCGGTGCCGGCGTCCTCCTCGGAGCCGTTGTCGAGCCCGTCGCGGTCGCGGTCCTCCTCGCCGTCGTCGGTGCCGTCACGGTCCGAGTCGGCCTGCTTGGGCCCGGTGTGGGAGCGGAACTCGCCCCAGTTCGACAGGCCGTCGTCGTCGGGGTCGGCCTTCGCGCCCTTGGTGTGGTGGCGCTTCGCCCACTGCTTCGGAAGGACCTTGGCGGCGCCCGCGCCCTTGCCCCGCTCGTGGTGCTGCGTGTCCTTCGCCCCGGCCGGCCCGGCGAGGGCCAGGGCCGGCAGCAGCGTGAGCACGAGGAGCGCGGCGGAGCGGGCGATCCGGGTCATGCTCCAGTGATCGGCCGCGCCGCCGCGCGGTGGACGTCGTGGACGAATTGAGGGGCGCCCGGGGGCGCCCCTCAAGTCCCACCCCTCCCGTTTCCCCAGGTGGGCTCAGCGGAGCTCGATCTCTTCCCAGATCCGGCCCGCGGAGCTGATCTTCAGCGTGGCCTCCTCGACCTTCGCGCCGACCTTGAGCGCGTCCGGCGCGCAGGCCTCGTCGTCGTCGCCGTGATCGCCGTGGTGATCGCCGTGGTGGTGATCGCCTTCGTCGTCATCGTCGTCGTCGCCGCGGCCGCGGTGGTCGTCGTCGCCCTCGTCGTCGTCGCCACGGCCACCGTGGTCGTCGTCGCCGTCACCCGAGCTCTTCGCGGACTCGTCGTCGCACTCGATCTCGGTGTCCGGGGTGACCTTGCCGGTCAGCGTGCCGTTGTCGAACAGCGTGATGGTGAGCTCGCCGTCCGCGAACGCGGTCACTGTGCCGGCGTTCTCCTCGGCGTCGTCGAGCCCGTCGTCATCGGTGTCGGCGTCGTGCGGATCGGTCTTCGCGCGCCACTCCGCGCGGTTGTGGAAGCCGTCCTTGTCCTGATCGCGGCGGGTCTGCTTGACCTTCAGCGACAGGCCGTGCTTCTTCTCCCAGCGATCGGGGATGCGGTCGCCGTTGGCGTCCCGGCCACTGGCCGAGGCGCTCGCCGCGAACAGCAGGGATCCGAGCAGGGCAAGCACAACGATGAGTCGCTTCACGAATACCTCCGTCGTCAGGAGTCGTTCTGACAGCCTTCACCCACTGGGACACGGGCGACGGCGCCCGCGTTACGGTCAGTCGCCGGACGCTTCGCCCGAGCCGGAGCCCGAGGAGTCGCCCGGTTCCGCGGGCAGGCTCGCCACGGGCGTCGCGCTGGGCGCCGCGGCGGGGACGTGCTCGTCGTCGTCGGACCCTGACGTGCCGCCGGAGCCCGAGCTGCTCCCGCCGGAGGGCGCCGCGTGCGACGCCTCGTCGTCATCCTCGCCGCCGTTCCCGCCGCCTCCGCTTCCGCCGCTGGGCGGATCGTCGTCGCCGCCGCTGGGCGGCGGAGCGTCGTCGCCGTGCTCGTCGTCGTCGCCACTGCGCCCGGAGCGCCGGGAAGAGCCGGAGTCGTCGCCGCGGCGGTGCGAGCCGGACGAGCCGTGGTCGCCGTCGTCGCCCTCCGCGCGCGCCTCGTCGTTCTGGTCGTCCTCGTCGCCGCGCCGGTGCGAGCTCGGCTGGTCCTGGCGGCCGGAGTCGCCCACGCCGGAAGGGCCGTCGTCGCGATGGCGCCGCGCACCGTCCCCGTCCGGCTGCGCGCCCGGCCCCGCGGCGGCGTGGTGGCCGGAGCCATCCTGGCCGCCGCCGGCGGCATCGGCCGCCACCGGCGCGGACGCCCGCACGGGCCTGGCCTGCGCCGCGGCGTCCTGGTCCGCGTCCGCGCGCGCGGACGCGGCTGCCGGAGCGGAGGACCGCTCCCGCGTGCTCGCATCGTGCACGACCGCGGGGCCCGCCACCGCTCCGCCCGCGATCACCGCGACGGCGCCCGCCTTGGCGAGCGTCGCGCTCCCACCGGCGCCGGCGACCAGCTCGCCGACGCGCGCCGCGACGTCGCCGCGCCCGGCCCCGGCGGTCGCCAGCCAGGTCGCCAGCGGCAGCGGCACGACCGCGGTCGCCGCGGCGCGCAGCGACGTGCGCGCGCGGTGGACGAGCTGGCGCACCGCGTTCTGCGTGAGCCCCAGCTCCTCGGCGACCTCGTCCTGCGAGCGCCCCTCGACCGCGATCCGCAGCAGCGCGTCGCGCTGGCGGTCCGGGAGCGCGGCCAGTCCGGCGAGCGTCCCTCGCACCACCGCCCGGCGCTCGGCCAGCTCTGCCGGCCCGCCGCTGCCCTCGAGCGTCTCGCGCAGCTCGTCGTAGTCGTAGCCCACCGCACGGCGGGCGTTCAGGGCGGTGTTGTGGACGATCCGGTGCAGCCAGGGCCGCAGCTCGCGCACGTCGTCACCGCGCCGCAGCGCCGTCCAGGCGGCGAGGAACGCCTGCTGGAGCGCGTCCTCGGCCCGCGCCTCGGGCAGGTAGCGCCGGGCATGGCGCAGCAGCGTGCGGCGGTACCGCTCCACGATCGCCTCGAAAGCACGCTCATGCCCGCCGGCCGCCAGCGCGACCAGTCGCTCGTCCGACTGGGTCCGCAGGAGGGTGACCGATGGCGAGGGCATGAGCAACCGTATGACACGCGGAACCCGACGCGAGTTACGCGCAAGGTACCGCGCACGGCTGGGGTCAGGCCCGTTGCGTTGCACCGATCGCCGCCGGTCATCGCCACGGCGACGGCGTGCAACGCAACGGGCCTGACCCCAGCCTAGGTTGGCGCGGGCAGCAGTTCGAGGCCGCTCTCGGCGGCGTCGCGCACGACCTTGAGGGTCTCGCGCCTGCGCTCGAACTCTGCCGGCGTGTAGCAGTGGACGTCGGCCGGCCCGCCCATCTCGTAGGCGTCCCAGAGCGAGCCCGTCTGGTAGACCCGCTCCAGCCAGGGCACGCCGTCGAAGTGCTCGGACACGAACACGATCACGAACTCGGGCCCGCGCTCGCGCTGCGGCGGAGCTCCGTGGAGGTCGGCCACCCGCGCCCCGCCGAGCAGCGCCCGCTGCGCGGGGAAGCGATCCGTGACCCGCTGCACGTAGCGCTCGAGCTCGCGGCGGTTGAGCTCTTCCTCCGTCACCCGTGGGCATGATGGCGCACGCGGCGGCCGGGGCGCAAACCCCGGCCACCGCGGCTTCACATCAACCCAACGTGCTGCTGCCGGACGCCTACGGAACCCGGCTGATGCGGTCCGTAGCCGGCGGCGCGATCGGCGTCCCGGTCAACGATGGGGCGATGTAGTCCTCGAGCGCCTTCGTGTCGACCTCGCCGCCGATCCGGTCCGCGCCCTGGGGGAGCACCGAGAACCCGTCGCCGCCGTCGGCGAGGAACGAGTTGACCGTGATGCGGTAGCTCTGGCTGCCGTCGTTGAGCACCGGCTGCCCGTTGATCGTGAAGCTGGTGATCACGTCGTCGGGCGCGCTGGCGCACGGCGTCCCGCCCGGAGGCGGGCCGACGATGGCCTTCGCCGGGTCGTATGTGTACCGCACGGTGTTCGACGGCTGCAGGACCCGCCGGCTCGGCAGTCCGCACCACTGCTGCTTGAGCATCGTGTACAGCTGCGCTCCGGTCAGCGTGATCGTGGTGAGGTTGTTGCCGAACGGCTGCACGTTGAACGCTGCGCCGTACGTGATGTCGCCGGCCGGGAAATCGCCGCGGACCCCGCCCCCGGGTTCATGAACGCCGCGACGGCCTGTCCGTTGTTCGCGTCGTCCGAAGCCGCGAGCTGCGCGTCGGCGATGACGATTCCCCGCGGCGGCTCTCGTCGCCGTTCTGCGTCGGGGACCGTGTCGCGCGAGATGACCGCGGTGGAGCGGCCGATCACCCGGTCGCGGATCGGGGCGACGAGGGAGGTGTAGTGCGTGATCAGCGCCTCGATGTCGAACGCCGGCGCGACCGTGCGCGTGACGATCTGGTTGTTGGCGGTGACGTCCTTGATGTCCTTGCTCTTGCGGTCGAGCTTGAAGTCGATGTCCGTCACGAGCCGGCCGAATGAGCTCGCGCTCGTCACCGGCCGTCCGTCGATCACGCAGTTGTACGGCTGGTGCGTGTGGCCTGTGATGAAGAGGTCGACGTCGCTGGGTCGTGCGATCGACGATGTCGACGATCGGCCGCGGAGATCGTTGCACGCGTTGATGCCGGCGAACGGCGTCGGGACACCGCCCTCGTGGAGCAGGACGACGATCGCGCCGACGCCCATGCTGCTGGCGGAGGATGCGGGCGTAGCGGTTGGCGGTTTCGGCCTCGTCCAGGAACTCGAGGTTCGAGATGCCCGCGGGGGACACGATGTCGCGCGTGCCCTCGAGCGTCATGCCGATGAACCCGACCTTGATGTTCCCGAACTTCTTGACCGAGTAGGCGGGGAACAGCGTGCGCCCGTCGTCGCGTCGAACGACGTTCGCGGCGAGGAACTGGAAGTCGGCTCCTCCGAAATGGCCGCCGTCGCCCTTGCAGGTGCCGGCGGTGTCGGTCGGGTGGCAGCCGCCGTCCTGCATGCGCAGCAGCTCGGTCTCGCCCTCGTCGAACTCGTGGTTGCCGACCGCATTCAGGTCGAGGCCGATCTTGTTCATCGCCTCGATGGTCGGCTCATCGTGGAAGGCCGCCGAGAGGAGCGGGCTGGCGCCGATGAGGTCGCCGGCCGAGACCACGAGCGAGTTCGGGTTGGTCGCGCGAATCTGGCGGATGTGGCTCGCGAGGTAGACGGCTCCGCCAGCGGTGACGGTCGTGCCGCCCGGAGCGGGCAGGATCGTGCCGGAGCTGCCCGTCGGCGGCTCGAGGTTGCCGTGGAAGTCGTTGATCCCGAGCAGCTGGACGTCGACGTCGGCGGGCTTCGCCATGGCGGCCGCCGGGAGGGCAAGCACCGCTGCGGCGCATGCCAGGAAGCAGAGAGATTCTCCTCATCCCGGCAACCTACCCGGCTGCGACCCGCCCCGCGGTGGTCGTTCCGTGATCGCTACGCGAACTCGGAGACCTCGTGCGGCCCGACGCAGGCCACCGACGCCGCCTCGGAGATCCCGCGGGACACCTCGACGACGTCGTCGAAGGTCACCTCGTCGAGCACCGCGATGGCGGCGTCCGGGTCGACCTCCTGCCCGTGCACGACGGTCTGCGTCGCCGCGTGGCGGGCGACCGCGTTGGTGTTCTCGAACGCCAGCACGCGGCGGCCGGCCGCGTAAGCGCGGGCGCGCTCGACCTCGTCGTCGCGTGGACCGTCGGTGCGCAGCTCGTCCACGATCTCGCGCATCCGCGTGTACGCCTCGACGCACTTGCCCGACTCCAGGCCGGCGGAGAGCTGCAGGATCGGCACGTCGGCGAACGAGTGGTCGACGGAGTAGACCGAGTACGCCAGCCCGCGCTGCTCGCGGATCTCGTCGAACAGGCGCGAGCCCATGGAGCCGCCGAGCAGCGTGCCGTACACGGCGAGCGCGGCGCGCTGGCGCTGGTCGCTCGGGTCGATCGCCGGGCGGTAGGAGATGCGCAGGTGCGACTGGTTCGACTCGCGCGGCTCGACCAGCGTCTGCGGGGTGAACGAAGGCGCCGCCTCGTAGCTGCCGTTCGCCTGGATCGACGGGAAGCGGCCGAACGTCTCGACCAGCTCCTGGCTCTCGGGCACGTGCTCGAGGTTGCCGACGAGGAACGCGCCGCCGCGGCCGCCGGCCCACTGGCGCCGGCGGAACGCGAGGATCGCGTCGCGGCTGAACGTGCGCAGGTGCTCCTCCGGCCCGAGCACCGGCCGCCCGAGCGGGTGGTCGCCGAACGCGGCGCGGTCGATCAGGTGCTCGGCCATGACCGACGGCTGGTCGTTCGCGCGCGCGATCTCCTGGATCACGACGCCGCGCTCGCGGTCGAGCTCCTCCTGGTCGATCTTCGGCCGGCCGACGAAGTCGGTCAGCAGGTCGATCGCGTCGCCGACCACCTCGGCGCGGCACGTGATGTGGAACGCGACGAGGTCGTGCGACGTGTAGGCGTTGAGCAGGCCGCCCATCCGCTCGGCGGTCTCGTTGACCTTGCGGTAGTCGGAGTACTTCTCGCCGCCCTTGAACACCAGGTGCTCGAGGAAGTGCGCCATCCCGTTCTCCTCCTCGCGCTCGGTCCGCGCGCCGGCCTCGAAGGCCACCAGGACGGTCACCGCGCGCGTGCCGGGCAGGTCGACCCGGTACAGGGGCAGCCCGTTGGGCAGGGTGGAGGAGTGGATCTTCGCCATGCCCCAAACGGTACTGTGACGGCGCAATTCCCCTTGCAGGGAGGGGAGCTGGATGGCGGGGCGAATACCCTCCTGGTCTGCCTATGGCTGCCACCGAACGCCACATCAGACGCCGCACCGAGCCGAGCCCCCCGCGCCAGCGCGTGGTCGGAGACCCTGTCCCGGGCGCGGTGGTCGACTTCCGCTCCGTGTCGAAGAAGTACCCGAGCGGCGATCTGGGGCTCGAGGACGCGACGTTCGCGGTCCACCCGGGCGAGTTCGTGTTCCTCGTCGGCTCGACGGGCTCGGGCAAGTCGACGATCATGCGCCTGCTGATCAAGGAGATCGAGCCCACGTACGGCTCGATCGCCGTCGCCGGCCGCGATCTCGCCGAGATCACGCGCAAGAAGATCCCGTACTACCGCCGCAACCTCGGCGTCGTGTTCCAGGACTTCAAGCTGCTGCCGAACCGGACGGTCCACGACAACGTCGCCTACGCGCTGCAGGTCACCGGCGGCTCGCGCCGCGACGTGCGCGAGAAGGTGCCGGACATCCTGCGCCTGACCGGCCTCTCGACGAAGCTCCACAACTTCCCCGACCAGCTCTCGGGCGGCGAGCAGCAGCGCGTCTCGGTCGCGCGCGCGTTCGTCAACCACCCGCCGCTGCTGCTGGCCGACGAGCCGACCGGCAACCTCGATCCCGAGACGTCCGTCGGGATCATGCAGCTGCTGTACCGGATCAACCGCACCGGCACGACCGTCGTGGTCGCCACGCACGACAAGGCGATGGTCGACCGCATGCGCCGCCGCGTGATCGAGGTCTCGCAGGGCCGGATCGTGCGCGACGAGCGGACCGGCGGCTACGACGCCGGGCAGTCGACGCGCGAGTTCGGCGCGCTCTGGCGCGAGGGCCTCGAGTGAGGTTCGGCTTCTTCTTCCGCGAGGCGCTGCGCGCGCTGCGGCGCAACGCCGTGCCGTCGTTCGCGGCGGTCGCGACCGTGCTCGTGACGGTGCTCGTGCTCGGCGTGTTCATCCCGGTCGTGCAGGCGACGACCGGCGCGGCGAACGAGATCCGCTCGAAGGTGCTCGTCGACGTCTACCTCAAGAACGACGCGACCGGCGCGGACATCGCGCGCGTGCGCAACAAGATCGAGCAGGACACGCCCGGCGTCGGCCGCGTCCAGTTCATCTCCAAGGAGGAGGCGATCAAGGCGGAGCGCGAGGCCGGCCGCGGCGACTTCTACGACCTGCTCGGCTCCAACCCGCTGCCGGACCTGCTGCGCGTCACGCCCGGACCGGCCCGAGGACATCGTCGCAGGTGCGCGACGCGCTCGCGCCGATGTCGCCCTCCGGCGAGCGCACCGTGGTCGACTCGTCGATCGACGAGGTCAAGGACCGCAAGGAGAACACGGACAAGATCCTCTCCGCCACGCGCGTGGTGAAGCTGACGATGGGCCTGCTCGCGGCGCTGCTGGCGCTCGCCTCGCTGCTGCTCGTCGCCAACACGATCCGGCTCTCGATGTACGCCCGCCGGCGCGAGGTCGAGGTCATGAAGCTCGTCGGCGCGACCGACTGGTTCATCCGCTGGCCGTTCGTGATCGAGGGCGTGCTGGTCGGCGCGCTCGGCGGCATCACCGCGATCACGCTGCTCGGCGTGGTCAAGGTCTCGCTCGTCGACCCGCTCGCGAAGGACTTCGCGCTGATCGCGGCGCCGGACACGATGAACTTCGGCCTGCTGATCGCGGTGCTGCTCGGCTCGGCGATCGGGGTCTCCGCGCTCGGCTCCGGCCTCTCGCTGCGCCGCTTCCTGCGCGTCTAAACGAGCGTTTACGACCCCTGGCTACGGTGTCCGCCGTGCGCCGCCGCCGCTCGTATACGCCCGCGCTCGTCGTCCTGCTGCCCGTGCTCCTGGTCGCCGGCATCTGGCTCGGCGGCCACCCGTCGAACCTGCCCGGCTTCGCGCGCGACGCGTTCGTCGGCGACTGCGAGGGGCAGCTCTACGACGAGGCGCTCGACACGATCGCCGACAACTACTACCGCAAGGTCGACCGCGACGAGCTGCTCGACAAGGGCCTCGAGGCCGGCGTCAAGTCGCTCGACGACCGCTTCTCGGCGTACTTCGACCCGAAGGCCTACAAGGCGTTCGAGGAGGCGACCGACGGCGCGTTCGAGGGCGTCGGCATGAACGTCGCCGAGGTCGAAGCGCGGACTGCGCGTGCTGACCGTGTTCGACGGCTCGCCCGCCCAGCGCGGCGGGATCCGCACCGGCGACGTGATCACCGCGGTCGACGGGCACTCGCTCGCCGGCAAGACGTCCGAGCAGGCGACGACGCTGATCAAGGGCCCGGCGGGCACGGCGGTCACGCTCACGGTCGTCACGCGGCAAGGACGCGCCGCGCGAGGTTCGCGCTCGTCCGCGCGCGCGTCGACGTGCCCGTCGTCGAGTCCGAGATGCGCCAGTCCGCCGGCCGGAAGATCGCGCACGTGCGGCTCTCCGGCTTCACCTCCGGCGCGCACGGCGAGGTGCGCAAGGCGGTCGACGAGCTGCTCGGCAAGGGCGCGCAGGGCGTCGTGCTCGACCTGCGCAACAACGGCGGCGGGCTGCTCAACGAGGCGGTGCTCATCTCGAGCATCTTCATCGACGACGGCACGATCGTCTCGACCGACGGCCGCGACGCGGCCCAAGCGCGTGTTCGAGGCGACCGGCGACGCGATCGAGCGACAAGATCCCGGTCGTCGTGCTGGTCAACGGGGAGTCGGCGTCGGCGTCGGAGATCGTCACCGGCGCGCTGCAGGACCGCGACCGCGCCGAGGTCGTCGGCACGCGCACGTTCGGCAAGGGCGTCTTCCAGGAGGTCCGGCAGCTCTCCAACGGCGGCGCGCTCGACATCACGGTCGGCGAGTACTTCACGCCCAACGGGCGCAACCTGGGCGGCGGCGGCGTCAAGCAGGGCGCCGGCATCCAGCCGGACGTCAAGGCCGAGGACGACGCCAAGACCGAAGACCGCGACGAGGCGCTCGACGTCGCGGTCAAGACGGTCGCGCGCCAGCCGACGTGAGCCCACGCCCGCGCGGCGCCGGCGGCGCCGGTCGTCGCCGGTCGCTGCGAGCGCCGCGGGCGCTTCCTCACCGCCGAGCCGTTCTTCGCCCGCGGGCGGCGGATCAACGTCGACCGCCCGAAGGCGGGCCTGCACGCCGGCGCCGGGCGACCTCGTGCTGGTCGCGCCGACCGGCCCGCGCGCCGGGCACGGGCGCGTGGTGCGCCGCATCGGCCGCCCCGACGTCGCGCGCGACGTGCTCGAGGCGCTGATGCTCGACCGCGGGCCTGCGCCGCCGCTTCGACCCGCTCGTCGAGCGCGAGGCGCGCAGCGCCGCGGAGCGGGCGCCGCACGACGTGGCGCGGACCGACCTGCGCGACCTGCCGACGTTCACGATCGACCCGCCGACCGCGCGCGACTTCGACGACGCGATCAGCGCCGAGCGGCTGGACGGCGGACGGCGCGCGCGTCTGGGTCCACATCGCCGACGTGTCGGCGTACGTGCCGCCGGGCTCGGCGGTCGACCGCGAGGCGTACCGGCGCGCGACGAGCGTCTACGTCCCGGGCAAGGTCGAGCCGATGCTGCCCGGAGGCGCTCTCCAACGACGCCTGCTCGCTCGTCCCGCACCAGGACCGGCTCGCGGTCACGGTCGAGCTCGACTTCAAGGGCGCCGACGTCGTGCGCACCGCGTTCCACCGCTCGCTGATCCGCTCCGACGCGCGCCTGGACTACCCGCAGGTCGACCGGGTGTTCGCGGGCACCGAGCGCGCCGAGGAGCCGTGGGCGCGCCCGCTCGCGGTCGCCCGCGGCGTCGCCGCGGCGCTGGCCGCCAAGCGCGCCGCGCGCGGCGCGATCGCGGTCGAGTCGGTCGAGCCGGAGTTCGACTTCTCGCACGAGGGGCACGTCACCGGGCTCGTGCCGACCGCAGCAGACCGAGTCGCACCGGCTGATCGAGCACCTGATGATCGCCGCCAACGAGGCGGTCGCGACGCTGCTGGAGACGCGCAAGCTCCCGGCGCTCTACCGCGTGCACGAGCGGCCGGAGCCGAAGCGGGTCGAGCATCTCGTCGAGCAGCTCGCGGCGCTCGACGTGCCGACGCCGCCGCTGCCCGGAGACGATGTCGCCGCAGCAGGCGGGCGACCTCGTCGGCGAGGTCTCGCGGCTCGTCGACGAGCACGTGCGCCGCACCGGCCGCGGCCGCGCGGCGCTCACGTCGCTCGTGCTGCGCTCGCTCAAGCAGGCCCACTACGCGCCGCGCAACGTCGGCCACTTCGGCCTGCGCTCGCCGCGCTACTGCCACTTCACGTCGCCGATCCGGCGCTACCCCGACCTGATCTGCCACCGCGCGCTGCTCGCGGCGATCGGCGCGGGGGAGGAGCCGCCCGCCGCGTCGGCGATGGAGGGCGCGGGCGAGTGGTGCTCGACGCGCGAGCGCGACGCGGCCGCGATCGAGCGCACGCGCCGACGACGTCGCGCGCTGCTTCCTGCTCGAGGCCGAGCTGTTCCGGCGCGGCTGGCAGACCGAGTGGCCGGGCGAGGTGATCGGCGTGATCGGCGCCGGCGCGTTCGTCGCGTTCGGCGACGGGCACGAGGGGCTGCTGCCGGTGCGGCGGCTGCGCGGCGACTGGTGGGAGCTCGACCCGCTCGAGGTGATGCTGATCGGCGCGCAGTCGGGCAAGGCGATCCGGCTCGGCGACCCGGTGATCGTGCAGGTCGAGCGGGTGGACGCGCCGCGCGGGCGCGCCGATCTCTCCCCCGTAGAGTTGTAGGCGCGTCCATGCCCGACATCGCGACCAACAAGCAGGCGTCCTACCGCTACCACCTGCTCGAGAAGTGGGAGGCCGGCCTCGTGCTCACCGGCACCGAGGTCAAGTCGCTGCGCGGCGGCAAGGCGCAGCTCAAGGACGGCTACGCGCAGGTCCAGAACGGCGAGGTCTGGCTGCACAACGTCCACATCCCGCCGTACGCGCCGGCGACGCGCGAGAACCACGAGCCGGAGCGCCCGCGCAAGCTGCTGATGCACAAGCGCGAGATCGAGCGGCTGATCGGCAAGACGCGCGAGAAGGGCCTGACGATCGTCCCGACGCGGCTCTACTTCAAGGGCCCGCGGGCCAAGGTCGAGATCGCGCTCGCCCGCGGCAAGGACGTCGGCGACAAGCGCCAGACGATCAAGGAGCGCGAGATGAAGCGCGAGATGGAGCGCGCGATCGGCGCCGGCGATAACAGGACGCTTTCGCGGCCTTGCGCCGTGCCGCCGTGCTGCTGTTCGCCCTCGTCGCCGTCGCCGTCGTGCAGGCCCCGCAGGCGGCCGCCGTCCCCGCCAAGCCGTTCGTCGTCGGCGGCACGCAGATCGCGATCGAGAGCGTGCCGTGGCAGGTGTTCCTCCGCATCGGGGAGGACCTCGGCTGCGGCGGCTCGGTGCTCGACGCGACCCGTGTCCTGACCGCCGCGCACTGCGTCGTCGCGGCCGGGCAGACGGCGCCGCGTCCGGCGTCGACGTTCAAGGTGATGGCCGGGTTCAGCGACACGACGACCTGGGGAGGCGGGCCGCCGCCCGCCGGCACGCAGATGTCCGACGTGACGAGCGTCCGGGTGCACCCGCTGTACGACGAGCAGACCAAGACGGACGACGTCGCCGTCCTCGCGCTCGCGAAGCCGCTCAACCTCGCCGGCCCGCGCGTGAAGCCGATCGCGCTCGCTCCGACGGGCGGCGGGCCGGCGCCCGGCGCGGCGCTCGGCTTCAGCGGCTACGGCGCCCAGGTCGAGGGCCGGATCCCGGACGGCAAGCTCTACGGCGCGGCGCTGACGGCGGTGAGCGACGACCAGTGCCGGCCCAACATGGCCGTGAACGCGTCGGCGAGCGTGCAGTGCGTCGCGGCGGGCAACCAGGCCGCGTGCTTCGGCGACAGCGGCGGGCCGCTCACCGCGGGGGGCCTGCAGGTCGGGGTCGCGAGCTACGCGCCGCTGGGCGGCTGCGGCCGCGGGCCGTCGGGATTCGCCGACGTGACGGCGCCGGAGGTGCGCGCGTTCATCGACGGCGCCGCGACGATCCCGGTCGCGCCGCGGCAGAGCGACCCGGCGCTGCTCTACTCCGTCAACCCGCCGGTGCACGGCAGCCCGATGACGTGCGCGCCGGGCACGTGGACCAACGGGCCGGCGTTCGGCTACACGTTCGTCAACGACGCGACGGGCCAGGCGCTGCAGAGCGGTGCGTCGGCGCGGTTCGTTCCCGCCGCCGCCCACCGCGGCGCGGCGGTCGCGTGCGTCGTCACCGCGTCGAACGCGGGCGGCACGTCGACGGCGCGCAGCGGCACGACCGCGGCGGTGCAGCCCGACCTCGTGCCGCCGAAGAGCGCGCTCCTCTCCGCCCGCTGCCGCAAGCGCCGCTGCACGGTCCGGCTCGGCGCGGCCGACCCGAACTCGCAGGGCGCGCTGAGGATCCGCGTGACGGCTGAGCGCCGCGTGCGGGCCCGCTGCGGGAAGGGCAGGAAGCGCCACCGCTGCATCAAGACGCGCCGCAAGCGTGCGCGGTCAAGCACGCGAAGGGCACGACCTACCGCGCGACGGCGTCGCGCGTGCCGCGCGGGAACGCCACGATCCGGGTGCGGGTCACGGACGCCGTCGGCAACCGCCGCCGCGCCGGATCGTCACGGCCGGAAGGTCACCGTTTAACGACCTCGACCGCCCGGAGGCGGCCGAAGAAGTCGACGCGGAGGAGAGCCGCTCGAGGAGCCCTCCGGTCCAGCGCCGTGAAGCGCCGGACCTTCTGGGCGGCGGGCCTCTCACCTCGGTGGCCTCGCTCTTTGCGGCTCGTCCTCCGCGTCTGGGTGAAACCTATGCGGCGGGCGCCGGCCGGCGCAAGGGGGACCGACGAGGCGATCCCGCATCCTCCGGGAAAACGTCGCCGTTAACCCCCGCTGCCACACTGGTCGACAGCGATGGACATGGATCGCTCACAGAGCCAGTGGCTGCCGCCGACGGCCTACGAGCCGGCGCCGGCGCCCGCTCCCGCACCGCCGCCGCAGCCGCAGCGCACCGGCTGGCGGCGCTTCGGGACGCCGATCTTCTTCGGCCTGCTCGCCGCGCTCAAGTGGGGCAAGGCGCTGCTGCTGCTGCTGCCCAAGGCGAAGCTGCTGACGACGTCGGGCTCGATGCTCGTCTCGGTCGGCGCCTACGCGCTGATCTGGGGCTGGAAGTTCGCGCGTCGGCTTCGTCGCGCTGCTGTTCCTGCACGAGATGGGGCACTACATCCAGCTGCGCCGCGAGGGCGTCAGGCCGACCGGCATGGTCTTCATCCCGTTCCTCGGCGCGGCCGTCGGCACGCGCTCGCTCGGCGGCAGCGCGCTGGCCGAGGCGCGCGTCGGCCTCGCCGGCCCGATCCTCGGCTCGCTCGCGACGGCGGCGCTGCTGCCGATCGCCGCGGCGACCGACGACGACTTCTGGCGCGCGCTCGCGTTCACCGGCTTCTTCCTCAACCTGTTCAACCTGCTGCCGGTCGTGCCGCTCGACGGCGGCCGCGCGATGGCGGCGATGGCGCCGTGGATGTGGTTCGTCGGCTTCGGCGCGATGCTCGTGCTGCTGTTCGTGTGGCCGAACCCGATCCTGCTGATCATCGTGCTGCTCGGCGGCTTCGAGACCTACCGGCGCTGGAAGCAGCGCAAGCAGGGGGAGGAGGGCAACGCCGAGTACTACCGCGTCAAGCCGGTCCACCGGCTGCTCGTCGCGGGCGTCTACGTCGGCCTGATCGTCGCCGCTCGCGATCGGGATGGACGTGACGCACGTCGAGCGCACGTTCAGCGACGTCTGATTTTTCGCGGAGCTTGCGGGAAGCGACGACCTCCGGGGGGTTGCGCCGCACCGGGCGTCCGCGTACGTTGTCACCCAGACGCGGAGGACGAGCCGCAAGAGCGAGGCCACCGAGGTGCGAGGCCCGCCGCCAAGAAGGTCCTGGCGCTGCGAAGCGCTGGACCGGAGGGCTCCTCAAGCGGCTCTCCACCGCGTCGACTTCTTCGGCCGTCCCTCGGGGCGGCCGAGGTCGTTTAATGGCGACGGATGACCGACGCGCGCCGCGCGCACCCTGACGCTCGTCCTCTGCTGCCTCGCGCAGTTCATGGTCGTCCTCGACGTCTCGATCGTGAACGTCGCGCTGCCGTCGATCGCGGCGGACCTCGGCTTCACGCCCGCGAGCCTCGCCTGGGTCGTGAACGCGTACACGCTCGCGTTCGCCGGCTTCCTGCTGCTCGGCGGCCGCGCGGCCGACCTGCTCGGGCGCCGCGAGGTGTTCGCCGGCGGGCTCGCGCTGTTCGCGCTGGCGTCGCTGGCCGGCGGGCTGGCGCAGAGCGAGCTCACGCTCGTCGCCGCGCGCGCGGCGCAGGGGCTCGGCGGCGCGATCGTCGCGCCCGCGACGCTCTCGATCCTCACGACGAGCTTCCCCGAGGGCGCCGAGCGCAACCGCGCGCTCGGGCTGTGGGGCGCGATGGGGGCGATCGGCGGCGCCTCCGGCGCGCTGCTCGGCGGCGTGCTGACCGAGGCGCTCAACTGGCGCTGGATCCTGATCATCAACGTCCCGATCGGGCTGTTCGGCGCGATCGCGGCGCTGCGCGTCGTGCGCACCGGCCGCCGCGACGCGGGCGCCGCGCCGCGACTTCGACCTGATCGGCGCGCTGACCGTGACGCTCGGGCTCGTCGTGCTGACCTACGGGATCGTGGAGACCGAGTCGCACGGCTGGGGCTCGGCGCGCACGCTGCTCACGCTCGCCGCCGGCGCGGCGCTGCTCGCCGTCTTCGTGCTCGTCGAGGGGCGGCTCGCGCGCGCGGCCGCTCGTGCCGCTGCGGATCTTCGCGTCGCGCGCTGCTGTCGGGCGCCAACGTCGTCGTGTTCTGCCTCGGCGGCTCGGTGTTCGCGATGTGGTACTTCCTCTCGCTCTACCTCCAGCAGGTGCTCGGCTACTCGCCGATCGAGGCCGGGCTCGCGTTCCTGCCGATGCCGCTGACGATCGCCGCGTGCACGCAGGCGGCGACGCGGCTGACCGGGCGGCTCGGCGCCGGCCCGGTGCTGGCGGCCGGGATGACGCTGATCGCGCTCGGGATGCTGCTGTTCACGCGCGCTCGCCGCCCGACGGCGAGCTACCTGTCCGACGTGCTCGTGCCCGTCGCTGCTGTGCGCGGCCGGGATCGGGTTCTCGTTCGTCCCGGTCACGATCGCCGCGACCGCCGGGCGTGCACCGCACCGAGGCCGGGCTCGCGTCCGGGCTCGTCAACACGTCGCGCCAGATGGGCGGCTCGCTCGGCCTCGCGCTGCTCGCCACGGTCGCGACCCAGCGCACCGCGGCGCTCGCCGGCGACGTGTCGCACGCGCGAGGCGCTCACCGAGGGCTTCCAGCGCGCGTTCGCGCTCGGCGCCGGCGATCGCGCTGGCCGGCGCGCTCGTGAGCGCGCTCGTGCTCAGCCGCGTCAGCAGCCCCAGCTCGTTGAACAGGTAGAGCCAGATCTCGCTGCGCGTCGGGAACGCCGGGACGGCGTGGCGCAGGCGGGCGAGCGGCACCTCGCCGACGATCGCGATCGTCGCGGCGTGGAGGAAGTCGGCGACCTCCGAGCCGGTGATCGTCGCGCCGACGAGCACGCCGCGCTCCTCGTCGACGAGGAAGCGGCTGGTGCCGCGCGCGTCGCGGCCGTAGAACGAGCCGCCGGCGTTGCCGGACGTCGCGATGTCGACCACCCGCGAGCGCAGACCCGGCCTCCTTCGCGCTCGCCGACGTGTGGCCGACGGACGCGACCTGCGGGTCGGTGAAGATCACGCGCGGCGCGCCGGGCCCGTCGTCGCGGTGCTCGAGCGCCATGTCCTTGCCGAGCACGTGGTCGGCGGCGATCGCCGCCTGGTACTTGGCCATGTGCGTGAACGGCGCGCGGCCGTTGAGGTCGCCGATCACGTAGAGCCAGTCGAGCGCGGGGACGCGGGAGTGCTGGTCGACCTCGACGTAGCCGCCGGACTCGAGGCCGACGCGTCTCGAGCCCGAGGCCCGTCGGTCCTGCGGCGTGCGGCCGACCGCGACGAGCAGCTCGTCGCCGGTCACGGTGCTGCCGTCGTCGAGCGTGACGGTGACCGGGTCGCCGTCCTCGTCGCGCCGGACGCCGGTCGCCTTCTGGCCGGTGCGGATGTCGACGCCCTGCTCGCGCGAGCGAGTCGGTGACCTGCTCGCACGCGAACTCCTCCTCGCGCGGCAGCAGCCGCCGCTCGCCCTCGATCAGCGTCACCCGCGCGCCCAGCGAGCAGTAGGCCTGGCTCATCTCGGCGCCGACCACGCCGCCGCCCATGACGACCAGGCTGTCGGGGATCGCGTGCGCGGTCGTCGCGTCGCGGTTGGTCCACGGCTTCGCCTCGGCGAGCCCGTCGATCGGCGGCAGCAGCGGCGTCGTGCCGCCGGCGAGGATGACCGCGCGGCGCGCCTCGATCGTCTCGCTCGCCGACGACGACGCGCTTCTCGCCGTCCAGCCGGCCCCAGCCGCGGTAGAGCGCGATCCCGCGCTCCTCGAGCCACGGCAGCTGGGAGCTGTCGTCGAGGTCGTGGATGATCTCGTCGCGGCGCTCGAGCACGGCCGTGACGTCGAGCTCGCCGGATGCCGCCTGCGCCGCGCCCGGCACGCGCCGCGCCTCGGCGAGCACCTCGCCCGGCCGCAGCAGCGCCTTGGACGGCATGCAGGCCCAGAACGAGCACTCGCCGCCGACCTTGCGGTCCTCGACGATCGCGACCTCGCAGCCCGGCCTCGGCCAGCCGCCCCGCCGCCACCTCGCCGCCGGGTCCGGCGCCGACCACCACCACGTCGAAGGTGTCCATGGCGGCAGGCTACCGGCGGCCGCTTATCCGGAACTTACCGCCGCTTGACGGGTCGCTGAGCCAACCGTTCCACAGTGGTGTTCGAGCAGGGCGGTGCCGGATGGTGATCCCCCGCGGGGGACACTGGGGACGCTCCGCCGCCGCGATCCCTCCGGCGCCGTCCCTGCCGCCTCCCTCTTCCGCCGCCGAGGCCGAGCGCCTACAATGGAGAGCGGAAACACACCCCTGGGGACGACAGGCTTCGACGTGGTCGGTTCGTGGGGGTGGTTGCGAGTCGAGGTGCCGGAGGCCTCGTAAAACCCCGGTAACAACACAAGTGCGAAGTCTCACGACTACGCGCTCGCCTAGCACAAACTAGGTACTGAGCCTTGGCCCCCGGAGCCTGCGCCGGGATCAGGCTGAGTCAACTAGCAGGCCAATGCCCCCGGAACGCCCGCCTGAGCCGCCCGGGGAGACCTTTGATCAGGCTGGCCCTTCGCAACCTCGCCGGCGTAGCGAGCGAAGGGCGAGACCCAGAGCGCCGGACATGCTCGTAGACGCCACCTTTCACGCGATTGCGGACGTGGGTTCAATTCCCACCGTCTCCACTCACTAGAGTCGCTGCGAAGGACCGCGAATTCGCGGCCTTTGCAGCGGCTCTTGGTCGTTCCGGGATGCGAAGAACCGCGCACCCGATCCGCGCAGTTTGCGGCCGCTCACGGCCGCATAGACCGCAGATGGGACGCAAGCTGCGTCCCATCGCGCCTAGGCATGCATTAGATCCGCGTGGCATAACCGCGAATTCGCGCGACGTGCTGGTCCGCCTCATTGCGATACCTGGCCGGGGAAGCTGCATTCGCGCGCCGGGCTTGTCATGCGATCGGGGTGACGACGACGTGCCGGCGTGGTCCGATACTGGCGCTTCGATCTCGGGTGTCGGTTGGCGAAACGAACTCGGTTCACGTGTACGGGCCTTCGGTGACTCTCTCGCGCAGCGACACCCCAGTCGAGAGCCGCGATCACATGAGCGAATCGCCAGAGCAGCCGCCACGAAGTTCGAGCGCCCGCGCCCCGGAGTTGAACGCAATTGGCCGCCCGCGGGATGCGCGACCAGAACGGCTCACGTTCGCTGGTTGCGCCGGATATCACCTATGTCGGATGAGGCCGCGCACGTTGCCGGCCGCCATGCTGGAGGCGACGCCCCGAACGTGGGTCGGGTGCGGCTTCGGCATCGAGGAGGGCTCCACGTCCAGCGGAGAGAGAGCATGCCTGGTCCACGGCGAACGGAACTGCGGAAAGCACTGCTCGAGGAGGCGCGCGCGCAGCGTCGGCGTTGAAGCAGGCCACTGAGCCCGCCCCACAACGATGAACGGCCTGCTCGACACAGTCCCGGTAGCGGCGCTCAGCCGAGTCGCGAACGCTGTTCGAGCTCGGGCTCGTGGTCGTCCTGGCGGCGTCGGCGCCGCTGATCGGCCAGGTCCTCCGGCTGCCATCGATCCTGGTGCTGCTCGCCCTCGGGTTCGGTGCGGGCGCGGCCGGAGCGTTCGATCCCAACGCTCTGCTTGGCGAGCAACTGATCTCCGCCGTTGTCTCGATTGCCGTCGGGATCATCCTGTTCGAAGCCGGGCTCGGTCTGAAGCTGAGCAAGCTGACCGGCGCCGTCGCTCGCGTCTCCCGTCGGCTGGTGACCCTTGGAATCCTGGTCACCTGGGCGATCGGGACGGTTGCCGCCTACCTGCTGTTCGACCTGTCCTTCGAGGTCGCGCTCGTGCTCGGGGCGGTGCTCGTCGTCTCCGGTCCGACGGTGGTCGGGCCGCTGCTCGATTTCATCCGCCCGTCGAAGAAGGTCAACCTCGGCCTGAAGTGGGAGGGCACCCTGGCCGACCCCATCGGCGCGACGCTCGGCGTCGTCGTGTTCAACGCCGTGGTTGCCGGGCATGCGAAGGCTGGGCAGGAGGTCTTCCAGTTCATCCTCAACGTCGGGGTGGGGGTCGGCTTCGGCATCGCCGGCGCGGCGTCTGATCCTGGCCTGGGCGGCATGGTTCAAGCCCAACCGGTCACAGGCCGTGACCGGGGCGTTGATGTTCGTCGTCGCGATGGTCGTCGCCGCCGATCTGCTCCGCGATGACTCGGGCCTGATCACCGGACTGGTGATCGGCGCGATCCTCGTCAACCGGCCACCGCGCGGCACCGAGCCGAAGGGCGTGGCGATCCAGCGAGCCAAGCTCGTCCGTTCGTGGCGAGAGCGGATCGGCACGCTCACGACGTTCCTGATCGGGATTCTGTTCATCATCCTCTCGGCGCGCGTCACGCCGGAGCAGATCGCCGAGATCGGGTGGGTGACCATCGCCTTCGTCGCCGTGCTCGTGCTGATCGGCCGGCCACTCGCCGTCGCGCTGTCGACGTTCGGCTCGTCGCTTGACCGGCGCGAGCGAGCGTTCATCGCCTGGATGGCACCCCGAGGGATCGTTGCGGCCGCGACCTCGTCGACGTTCGCGCTCGGCCTGAGCCAGGCCGGGATCGGCGGCGGTGCACAGGACCTGATCCCGATCACGTTCATCGTGATCGTCGCAACCGCGCTCATCTACGGGCTCAGCGGAGGCCCGGTGGCTCGCGCGCTCGGCGTCGCGCGCACGGGACCGGCAGGGGTTCTGCTGATTGGTGCGAGCCCGGTCGGACGCGCAATCGGGCGCGCCCTGCAAGCCCAGGGGCTGACCGTGCGGCTGTTCGCCGTCAACGAGGAGTACGTGCGCGCCGCCGAAGCTGACGGGCTCACGATCTACAAGGGCGACCCCACGCACGACGCCACGGAAACCGCCCCATCTGATCTCGACGGGCTCGCCTATGCGCTCGCCGTCGGTGAGGATGAAGTCCTCAACGCGATGGTCGCGACCGACCTCTCCGAATACTTCGGTCGCGGTCACGTGTTCCAGCTCCCGGTCAGCGAGCGGCAAGACGGCGGCGTTCCTGTCCAGGGTGCCGATCCTGTTCGACGACTCCGCCACCCACGACGAGCTCCTGAGCCGAATCGAGGTCGGTGGCGAGATCTCGGTCGCCGAGCGGGCGGGAGCGAATGGGGGAGACGAGCGCCCCGCGGACCTGGGCGCGGACGGCATTGCGATGTTCGTGCTGACCCCTGGGAAGTCGCTGGACGTCGTCGCCGCCGGCGACCGGACCGAGCTGCACGAGGGCCAGGAGCTGATCGGCCTGCGGGGCTGACGTCCAGTTCGCCGGCGACGGCATGCTCATTCGAATCGGGTGACGTCGCGACCGGCGCCCGGGGTTTACGGTGGGGATGCCATGGCCAAGGAGGCCCCCGAGACCACCGTGCCACCGGTTGCGACGGGCGTCGCGGCGTCGCCTCATCTGGTCGCCGTCTCCAGGCACCTATGGCGGATCGTGCTGGTCGCCGGCGCCGCTATTTGGCTCCTGGCGGCGGTCGTCACCGAGGTCACGGACGACCACGTGCTCGTTCCGTTGGTCGTCGACGTGGGCAGCTTCCTGGTGCCGGTCACGCTGGTGGCGTTCGCATTGTCGCGCCGCGAGCCGTTCCTCACGCTCGAGCAGATCGCCCTCGCGTTCCTGGCCGCCGGCACGCTGGGTGTGGTCGCGTCGGCGTCGCTGGAGATCTACCTGCTGCCCGCCACGGCGGGCACGTTCCTGGGCGTCGGCGTCATCGAGGAGCTCGGGAAGGGGGCCGTGCTGCTCGCGGTCGCCTACCACGTTCCCAACCGCGCTCCACGCAACGGGATGGTCCTCGGCGCGATCGTCGGCGCCGGATTCGCGGCGTTCGAGAGCGCCGGCTACGCGGTCTCGGCACTGATCGAGCACATCGACGAAAGCCCGATCGTGAACATCATGGAGACCGAGGCCACGCGGGCGCTCCTTGCTCCCTTCGGTCACATCACGTGGACCGCGCTGCTCGGCGGCGCGCTGTTCGCAAGCTCCAGCCACGGCAAGTTCCGCATGACGCAGCGACTCGCGTTGACGCTCGGCGGGATCATCGTGTTGCACGCGCTGTGGGATGCGACGTACGGCTGGTCGATCCTGTTCGCCGAGGCTGCGGCCGGGGCCGAGTGGCAGGTCACGTGGCCGAACGCGCAGACGTGGTACGCGTCGCCGACGTCGGAGGAGCTCTTGCTCTTCAACGTCTTCTACGACGTCCTGATCGGTATCAACGCACTTATCGGCACACTCTGGATCGTGCGCTCGTGGCGAACCTACGGACGTGCTGAGACGGCGCGCGCCGGCACCGCGTGATCGCGACGCCCGGGCGTGCCCACTCCCGCGGCGTCCCGCGCGCTAGTTGTCAGGGCGGCGCCACCGCCCCGGCGCGCCCGGGCGGCCTAGACGAGGTCCGTCTCAGCCTCGATGCGGCCAGACTTGGCCGCGTCCGCGAGCATGCCGTAGTCGAGGTCGTTCTGGTCCGCATAGCGCTCTGAGAACTCGGCGATCGCCCGGTCGAAGGTCTCGCTCTTGCCGAGGTAGGACCCGATCGCGATCCGGTCGCCGGACCGCGCGTGGGCTCGGGCAAGCGTCCAGCCGCAGACCCGGCCGTAGATCGCCAGTCCCTCAGGCGAGAGGGTCTCGATGTCGATCGATCGCTTGCCGTCCCAGAGCTGGCGCACGTAGAAGTCTCGTTTGCGGCCGTCGAAGTCCAGAGCTGGGAGCCAGCCGAGGAGGATGTCGCTCGCGGTCTGCATCAGCCACTGGCCTTCGACCACCCGCTCGCCATGATTTCCGAACTCGCTCTTGCCGAGGTAGGGCTCGAGCACCGAGGCCTCGGCCTCCTTGGCCTGCAGGAAGAGCGGATCCTGCCCGTCGCGGCCCATCATCAGCACCACCCAGGCGCGCGTCCCGACGCTGCCGACCCCGACCACCTTGCGGGCCATCTCGACGAACCGGTAGCCGTCGAACAGGCGGCGGCGATCGCCCCTGAGACTCTCGCGGTAGCGGCCGAGCAGCTCGAGGATCCACTCCTCGAGCACGTGGGCCTGCTTCTCGGGAAAGAGCTCTGAAGCGGGGACCAGCAGCGGCGGATCGCTGATGATCCGCGGCTCGCCGTCGACCACCCGCACGAGGCGATCGAAGGCCTTCATGCTGTTCTTCTTTCCGGCCTTCGCCGCGGTCTTCTGCGCCGCCTTCATCTGCTTGCGATCGGCGACCTTGGCCAGGTCAGCGAGGATGGTGTCGACGTCGATGCGCGCGTACCAGACGTCGAGGTTCCGCATCGCGGCGAACTCGCGCATCGCCTCACGGTAGGAGCGGACCGTGCGCAGGACCGCGGCGCGGGTCTTCTTCGGAGTGGAGTCGCGATCGCGCCCCGCGATCGCGAAGCTCGCCGCGAGCCGCTTGACGTCCCACTCCCAGGGCCCCGGCAGCGTCTCGTCGAAGTCGTTGACCGAGAACACCTCACGGCGATCGGGTGCGGCGAAGACACCGAAGTTCGAAAGGTGAGCATCGCCGCATGCCTGGACGCGCAGCCCGGACTCGGGGGTGTTCGCGAGGTCCATCGCCATGATCGCCGCTGCGCCGCGAAAGAACGTGAACGGCGAGGCCAGCATCCGCCCGTAGCGGATCGGCACGAGCTCCGGGACGCGGCTCTTGGCCTGGTCGTCTAGCACCTTGACCGGATCTCGCCGGCGTGCTGCCGGACTCCAGTCTCCGTGGTTCGAGCGCGGAACCTTCTGCCGCGCCGCCTTGCCGGCGGCTGCGCGCTCCTTGGGGGAGCCGGTGTCCACGAGCGGAGTATTGGTGTTCGGCTTCGACATTTGAGGATTCCTCTCGGCAGTTGGTCGTCATCGCCGGGTAGGCCGAACTCAACTGGCGTGCTCCAATCGCCCCGGTCCGCCCATGCCTTGGGCGTCGGCGATGTTGGCCCGGTCTTGGTCGATCGAGCCGTTGAACCTCTGGGCGACGGTTGCATCGAGTCGCTCGAGCTCGTGGTGCACCTGAGCGCGACGTTCCGGAAGCACGTCCTCGGAGAGTCGCTCGAGCATCGCCCGCATCCGGCGCATCACCTGGATCGAGCTGCTGCCGTACTCGCGGATCTCGGTGACGCCCAGAGCGAGGTAGTCCTCCCAACGCCGCCGGGGGACGACCAGGCCGCCGGCCGCGGCGCCCGGACGCCACGAGCGTTCGCGTAACTCAGTGGCGCCGATCGCACGCAGGCTGACTCCGAGGTAGCCGAGCACCTGAACTGCACTCGTCGGATCATTGATCGCGGCCGACAGGGCCTTGTTGGCCACATCGACCATGATCCGAATCGCGAACGCCGGATCCTGCTCGATCGTCCGCTCGATCCCTAGCGCCACGAGCCCGTTCAGGGCCTTTCTCGCCTGGGCAGTGTCGCCGGGATCGCCGTAGATCTCGATGAGCAGATCGCCCGGCTGAACGAAGTCGCCGACGGAATGCCTCATGACGGCGAGGCAGTCCTGCTCACGCGCCCATTTCGCCATTTCGGGATAGTTGATCGCTTGGATCGCTCCCGAGCGGTCGAAGCGAATCGCAAGCGCCGGCTGGCCACTAACACCCTCGACGGGCCCGATGAACATGTCCTCGATGTCGGCCAGCAGCGCAACCTCATCGCGAAGGCTGCGCTGCATCTGTTGAGCGGCGAACACGGCCACTGCGACCGGTCGTAGCCGATGCAGAAATCGGTTGAAGAACAGCAAGAACAGCACCATTCCTGCAGCGACAAGGACACCGGCGACAGAGACGCCGATGTCAGGGACGAAGTTGGTCTCGACGCGACGCAGCAGCGAGAACGAGAACACGAGGGTGCCGACCAGCAAAGCCAGGACGCCCTTGAGCACGGGGTCGCGGTACCAGAGCCGCATGTATCGCGCCGAGAAGGTGCCGGTCGCCATCTGCACGACCAGCACCGTGACGGTGACCACGAATCCGGTGAGCGCGGCCATCGCGCCGATGATCGCCGACAGCACCGTCGTGGCGGTCGAGGCCGAGTACTGCCATTGGGCGGGCAGATGGGCTCGGCGGTCGAGCTCGACCACCGCCAACGCCGCAACGATGCCAAGCGCTACCCCCAGCAGAGGCGTGATCCAGAGGCTCTCCCGGAAATACTGCTGAACTCGAAAGCGCGTTGCCCAGGTCACCTAACCACTGGCCTCCGGGGGAGCCGCCGCGCCGGCGTAATTCTGGCGCCCCGCTGCTTGGTCGCGGCATCTACCGCGTTGCGCACCGTGTCGACGATGTGGTCCTCGCGGAGCTCGTCGATCGTGCCGGCGGGCTCCAGGTTCGCTCGAGCCTCGGTGTGCAGTCGAGCCAGCGAGAGCTCCACCCCGGAACGCTTCGCATAGACGATCACGCCGGGCACCGCGAGCGGGGTGGCCATACGGCCGCCGGGAACCACTGCTGCAGGGTGGTTGGCGCCTCGGGCTTTCCGTTCGTCGTGGGTTGCTTCGATGTCATTTCTCTGTTCCTCCTCGTGGCTGAACGGCGGTGGCCGAATCTCCCGACGGCGTCGCATGCGCGGGCTTGCCCCGCTTGCGCGCCAGGGACATGAGCGCGCCGGATCCAGAGACGGCGAGGTACGCCGTGAGCACCGCGACGGCGACCGGCGCGATCTGCAGCGTGCCGATCTGGGTCGTGAGGGCGGCGAGCAGGATCAGCGAGAACGGGGCGGCGACGAGCGACCCAGGCAGGGCGGCGAACATCGCCGCGAACGCGAGGCCCTCCGGCAGCCCCGGGATCAGCACGTGGGCGGCGGTTCCGGCCGTGCCGCCGATGAACAGCATCACGAGGAACGGCCCACCGATGAAGCCGGTGGCCTCGCACACCGCGAACACGAGGATCTTCGCGAACACGACCGCGATCAGCAGGCCGGCGCCGAGCGCCGCCCCGTCGTCGATCACGGTCGTGAGCTGATCGGTTCCGGTGAACAGCGTCAGCGGCAGCGCGACGCCGACGAGCCCGAACGCGATCCCCCCGAGCGACCGGGCGAAGGATCGTGCGCTTGGCGAGCGGAGCGGCGAGTTTCGTCATGACCCCGATCGCGACGGCGGTGATCAGCGCGAGCGCGCCGGCGACGAGGCCGAGGGGAACGGCCGCGAGCAACTGCCAGTCCTCGTACTCGTACGACGGCAGCGCGTAGATCCCGACGAACGTCGACCCCGCGATCGGAAAGTACACCGCGAACGCGACCGAGGACGCCAGCAGACCCGCGACCAGCGTGTCGGCGAAGCGTGCCGCCTTTGGACGCGCGATCTCGAGCGTGAGGATCGACGCCAGGATCGGAGATGACAGCAGGCCCCCGTACGCCGCGGACATCCCACTGAGCGTGTTCGTCGCGCGCACGTCCTCGCTCGAGCTTCTGCCGCTCCGAGACCCAGGTTCCCAGCCCGCCCCCCATCTTCCCCAGTGCGTCCTCGGGCCCGAGGCTCGCCCCACCGGCCAGCGACACCAGCGAGACGGCAACCGCCCCCGGCACCGTGGAGGGCTCGACCCGCTGCGTCCTTGAGCTCCTGGACCGTGCCCGGCAGCCTGGCCGGGACGCGAAAGACGCGCCGCAGCACACCGACGAGCAGCCCGGCGCCCGCGGTCACCGCCACCCACCAGAGGCTCCCGTCGAACCAGCCGGGGTCTTCGGGAAGCGTGAACCAGAGGTCGGTGCCGCCCTTCACCAATCCCAGAAACGCCAGCCCGACAAAGGCGAGCACGACGCCGAACACGATCGCGTAGCGCACGATCACCCAGAACCCGGGTGACCGCGTCAGGGCGACGTTATCTGAGCCTGGATGCGAGTCCTCGCCAGTCGCGCGTGTGCTCATCGGATCCCTAGACCTCGAGCAAGGCTCCGGGTGCCGCGGGGTTGAAGCACGCGATCAGGCTCCGCACGCGGGGGCTGGACAGGGCGGTGATCGTTTGCGGCGCGATGTCGCCGGCGCCCAGGCTGAAGATCGTCGAGAGCACGCCGGTGACGACGCCGCTCTCGATCGAGCTGAGGATGCCGCCGTTGCCGGTGAAGCCGACGATGAGGTCGAAGTGATCAAGTGAATCTTCACGTTAGGTACGGTCATCAGGACGGTGGATCGTCGAGACCGGGCGGGACGACCTTGCCTTGGTCGATCTCGCCCGAGAGCTTGGCCTTCTTCTGGGCGCGCCCCGGCGTCAGCACTCCAGAGCCGGCCGCGTGGGAGATCGGGTCGCCGCCCGGTCCGCGGAGGATGATCGCGCACCCGACGGCGATCGCCGCGCCGATCAGCGGCCCGGCGACATAGACCCAGTAGGCCGTCCAGTCGCCGCTCACGAGCGCCGGGCCGAAGGATCGCGCGGGGTTCATCGAGGTGCCGCTCACCGGCGCCGACCACAACCCGGCCAGCGCGATGTAGCCGCCAACCCCGAACGCACCGATCGCGCCGACGTTCTGCGCGGCCGACGCGGTGCCGAGGATCACGCTCAGCAGCCCCGCGGTCAGCACGATCTCCATCAGGAACGCCTGCCAGTCCTCGTAGCCAGGTCCCGGCAGCGTCGCCCCGAGGTGCTCGATGTTGCCGAAGACCGCCAGCAGAAACAGGCACGCCAGCGTCGCGCCGAGCAGCTGCACCGCGATGTAGCCCGGCACGCGCCGCCACGGGAAGTCACCTCGGGTCGCGAACGCGAGCGACACGCCCGGGTTCAGGTGCGCGCCCGAGACGGCGCCCATGAACAGGATGATCGCCATCACCATCAGCCCCGGCGCGACCACCGCTGCCGTGAGGCTGATCTGCCCCTCGCCATGCAGGATGCCCCCGCCGGCGGCGACCAGCACGAGGAAGAACGTGCCCAGCAGCTCCGAGAACAACCTGCGGTACTCGAGCTTGGGATCATCGAACTGCGCCCGCGAGCCGAACTCGAGCATCAGCAGGCGATGCGCCCGCTCCGAGTCGTGGACCGTCAGCGTCTGCACCTCGTTGATCGGTTGTCGGGTTCAGTTCTTTCACATCCCAGGCATCCGCGCGGCACCGGAACTGTCGGCTTCCGGATCGGTCGATTTGCGCGACGGGCGGGGGATCGTCCTCGACGGCGAGACCGAGCGCGCGCGTCGTCCATGTCCATGCCGTTGATGAGGTAGGCGAAGCGCGCATCGAGCTCGCCGCGTGGTTTTCCGTGGCTTTCACCGCGATGTCCACATCGACGGCGCAGACGCTGACGCACGAGAAGGTGAGCGTGCGCCCTCGGCGCGCGGTTCACCTAGGTGAAGTGTGGTCTGGATGAGCCAGCGGAGCGCGATCGGAATGCGCGACTCGATAAGGATCAACTCGTCCTCGGCCCCAGGGGACCTTCGCGCGAGACCGGCTTCGCTATCGGTCTCCGTCATGCCAGCGCGAGTCGCGTTTCATCATGGCGAGCGCTTCCGTTTCCAGCTCGAGGGACCGCTCGTCGGACGTCGCAGATCGCGCGGTCGATCGTGGCGCCGACGAGGGCCCGCGCACCCGTCACGCCAGAATCCCGGACGTCGAGATTGATGACGTCCTTGAACGGTTTGCTCATCTCGAGCCTCCTTCGATGTCCACGCTCATGTCCGGGCGCGCACGGGTCTGCTGCCGAACGATGCAGCGGAAGCCGATGTGCGCGGTCGAGGTGTCGATCGCCTCCGCCTGCCGGGCGGCAGGCCGATACCGCAGGCAGTAGTTGGGTGCGCAGAGGTGCGACCCGCCCTTGATCACACGCCGCGGGATGTGCTCGCCCGGGTGTCCGGCGTCAAAGCTCTCGTCGGCCGAGGTCACGCGTGGGTTCCGGGGAGCGCAGCAGGGCGACGAAACCGGCGCGGCGCGGCGCGGCGCATACCAGTCGCTCGTCCACTCCCACGCGTTGCCGCACATGTCGTAGAGGCCGAAGCCGTTCGGCGGGAAGCTTCCGACGGGCGACGTTCCCTCGTAGCCGTCGAGCTTCAGGTTCTGCCACGGGAACTCTCCTTGCCAGGTGTTCGCTGCCGAACGACCGTCCGGAACATGCTCGTCTCCCCAGGCGAACGGTGCTCCTTCGATGCCACCGCGCGCCGCGCACTCCCACTCCGCCTCGCTCGGCAGCTCCTTCCCGGCCCACGCCGCGTAGGCCTCGGCGTCCTCGAACGCGACGTGCACGACAGGATGTCGGCCGCGGGTGTCGTGTGCTGCCCGGCCCTTCGGGGCGCTTCCAGTTCGCGCCGGGCACGTACTCCCACCAGTTGCGGACGTCGTCGAGGGGCACGGGACCGCCTGGCATCCGGAAGACGAGCGACCCGGGGACGAGAAGCTCAGGATCGGCGTCCGGATACTGCTCGGGATCGAGGGGCCGCTCGGCGACCGTGACGTAACCCGTCTCGCGGACGAAGCGGCGGAACGGGGCGACGGTCACCGCCGTCTCGTCGATCCAGAACCCGTCGACCGAAACCGGCTGCACCGGCGCCTCCTCGGGGTAGAACTCCTCGGAGCCCATCAGGAAGGTCGCCTCCCGGTATCCAGCGCATTCCCGTCAAGGGCGGAGGCCCCGGCGGAGTCTGCAGGGACCAGCTCAGCTTCCATGGCTCACGGGAGCCCCGGCCGCCTGTTCCGGCTGATCTTCGACGGTCAGACCGAGGTCGCGCATCTCCCGTACCGACTTGCCCTTCAGCTTCCTCCCGAGCATCGGCCGGCCGTCGGAGTGCTGATAGACGCCCTGCGGCTCCTTGGCGAGCGGCTCCTCCCAGGCGCGGTACAGCGCGATGACGCGGACCGTGAATCCGATCACGAAGGCGATGCCGGTGGCCAGCCACGTCCCTGCGCCGGCCCAGGTCGCGAGGATCCAGACTGCGCCCGTCAACGCCGCGATCGTGACGAACCATTCGCCACGGATGAACTGCTTCGGCGTCACACCGCACGAGACGTCGATCAGCCACCGGCCGGCGGTCGGGCCGACCACGGCGAGCAGGATGCACCCGAGCACCGGGATGTCTTGCTCGACCCCTTTCTGCGCCCCCGCGATCGCGTACCAGGGCAGCGAGAACGAGGTCATGAACTGAAACAGCCCCTCCCGGAAGAGCATTCCCTCGCCGTAGGCGAGCAGGTAGCCGAGCACTCCGAAGGCGAGGCAGAGCGTGATGTAGGCGGGGTTCGTGAGCGCGGAGGGAACATCGCCGAGCAGGACGTCGCGGGTGATCCCGCCGCCGAGACCGCCGAGCAGCGCCATCAGGAGGATCCCGACAACGGTGAAGTTCTTGTAGTGGTCGGGCCTGCGGGCCAGCAGCGCCCCGTTGAGAGCGTTCGTGCTCGCCGCGAACAGGTCGATCGTCGTGAAGTTCCCGGTGAACTTGAATCCGCCCCAGTGGACGCTGGCGGCGAGAATCGGCGCGTCGAACAAGCCGTCCACGCTCATGTGATCGCCACATCCTCTCGGGCGTCGCGTATCACCGGGTTTCCGTCGCGAGCGAGAGTTGAGCAGTCATCGCGTTCTCACACCTCCAGCACGGCGCCGTGGCCCACCGGGTTAAAGCGCACGATCAGCCGCTGCGACCCCTTCGCGGCCCACCGCTCGATCGTTTCCTGGCTGAGCGAGCCGTCGGCCCAGGCGATCGCCAGGGAGGTGTCGGGCGGCACGAAGGCTCCGAGCTCCTTTAGCCGTCGGGCGGACACCCCCCGTCCTGCCCACAGGCCGTACAGCGCGCCGGCGACGAGGCCGAAAAGGCCCCAGAGGATGCCGGTGACCAGCCCGCTCTCGAGCGGGCCGAGGACCCCGCCGTCGCCGCCGGCGAAGCCCACGATCAAGCCGTACGCCACACCGAACAGCCCCCAGCTGATCAGGTCGCTCTTCGAAAAGGCGGCGCTCCCGGTGGTGGGGTCGATGACGCGGCGCCGGCCGTGTTCGTTCGCCTCGATGAACAAGCTCGACCTGCGGCGCCTTCTGGTCCTGGTGTCCGGCGGAGCCGGACTTGCCCAGGGCCTGCCGGGCGGCGTGCTCACCGGCGAAGCGGACGAGCAGCATGTTCAGCGCGGCAGCCTGGTCCGTGGCCGCCGTGGGTGCCGCGCCGGCCGGCGTGGCCGAGGTGTTGACCGGCTGTGCGGCACCGCTGTAGACCTGCGCGGACAGGTCCGCTCTGACCGCCGCGACACGGCGGTCGCGGGCTGATACGAGGCGGTGGACGCCAGGATCCGCCGCGGATCAGGGCCACGCACGAAGGCCACGATGGCCGAGGAGTTGCGCGGCAGGCGGCCGCCGATCCGCTTGAGCTCGTCCTTGGTGAGCAGGTGCTCGGAGTAATAGGCGTACAGGCCGCCGCAGACGGCGCCGAGCACCGCCCAGACCGCGAGGCTGTCCAGGCCTCCGGCGAGCAGGCCGAAGAGGCCCCAGGTCAGCGCCGAGGTCAGGGTGCCCGCCAGGGTCCGATGCGGGTCATAGACCCGCGCCTTGCGCTTGGCGTTGACCGTGACGACCACCTCATCCTCGATCGCGTCCCCGCTCTGCCCGAGCCGCTTGTCCAGCTGCCTGCGGATCTTCGCGGCCTGCCTCCGCCCGGCAAAGCAAGCGAGCAGAACACACAGCTCGGCGCCCGCGTCGGCATCCCGACGCGCGCTCGCGGGCACTGCGTCTGCGGAGCCGCCGCTCATCCGGCCTGGTGCTCGATTCCGTGGCTGGGATCCGGGAGCTCGTCGTGCTGCTGGACGAGCGAGGTGGCGTATTGGATGATCGGTCCGATCTGGAGGTGCGTCTGGGGCACGAATGTGCCCGGTTTGGGGGGCGTGTACGGATCGGGCGTTCCCGGCTTGATCGGGGGCTCGGCGACCATCGACTTCAGAAATGCGCCGGCCGCGGCTGCGACCGGGTGCAACACCCAGGCGTGCGGGAAGTCGACCTGGTGCTCCTCGCGGGGGTCCCATTCGAGGTTGTGCAACCACGGCATGTTCAGTGCCGTCCAGGTCGAGTAGAAGTCGTCCTGCTTGAACAGATGGACCTTCCACTGGTGCCACTTGGCCGCCTGGAGCCGGTTCCCGTTGAGGTGCAGGATGATGTCGCGACCGGACTCCTCGGCGTCGCCGAGCAGGAACTCGCGCATGTCCATCCCGTCGATCATCCGGTCGCCGGGCACCTTCGCGCCGGCGACGTTGAGCAGCGTCGGGTACCAGTCGACCGCGTGCACGAGCTCGTTGCTGACCTTCCCGGCCGGTATCTTCCCCGGCCAGCGGACGATGCAGGGCGTCCGGTTTGACCCCTCGAGCGTGGTGAACAAACCGCCGCGCCACGGCCCCGAGAATCCCGTCCACCATGCTCCGGCCGGATCCGGGTCGATGGCGGGGTAGTGGTAGGTGGTGTCGGCGCCGTTGTCGGAGGCCCAGACGACGATCGTGTCGTCCGCGAGCCCGAGCTCGTCGAGCTTGTCGAGGACCACGCCGGTGAAGTCGTCCATCTGGGTCAGGATGTCGGCCCAGTTGCCGCGCCTGGTCTTGCCGACGTACTCCGGGTCGGGAATCGCCGGGTTGTGCACCTGCGTGTAGGGCAGGTACAGGTAGAACGGCTTGCCGGCCGCCTTCGAGCGCGTCATGAACTCGGTAGCCCACTCGGTGATCTTGCGATCGAACCCGGCGCGGAACTCCGCGTCGTAGGTTGAGATCACCTCGTGCTTCTCGCCCTTCTTCCTCGAGAAGATCGGGCTTGGCTCGAGCGGGACCTTCGTGGAGCCGGCATAGGGTTCGGCGGTCACCTCTCCGTTCGGGAAGTAGGACTGCATCGTCCACAGCACCTCGTCGGCCGTGCGCGGGCACCACACCGACTCGTCGAAGCCGAAATCGACCGGGCTCCGGCTCTCCGGGTCGCTGCCCAGGTGCCACTTGCCCCACATCCCCGTTGCGTACCCGGCATCCGACAGCGCCTGGGCACTCGTCACCTCCCAGCGCGTCATCCCGTCCGCGCCACCCGTGACCGGAATCGATTGCGTCCCCGAGCGGATGGCATGACGGCCGGTCAACAGCGACGACCGCGCCGGCGTGCACTGCGCCTCGACGTTGAAGTTCAAAAGCTTCAACCCCTCGCCAGCGAGCGCGTCGATCCGCGGCGTGGGGCACCGCGCAACACGCCGCCGCCGTAGCAGCCGAGCTCACCCCACGCGAAGTTGTCCCAGTAGAAGAACACGATGTTCGGCTGCTTCGCACTCATGCGTTGCTCCTCGATTCGTCGAGCCACCGTTGATCAACGCTGGTCGGCTCTGTGGTCACGATCTCTCCGCGGGCGGCTCGCCGATCTGCTCGAGGGAGATGAGCTCAAGGCCCAGCTCCTGGATTCGGTCGATGAATCCGTGCAGCTGCGCCCGGTCTCGGACTGGTCCCTGTCAGAACGGTCGTCCCTTCGAGTCGGTCCATGCCCATGCCGTTGAACAGGTAGGCGAACCGCGCATCGAGCTCGCCGCGTACGACGATTCGGTAGTCCATGCGTTTCACCGCGATGTCCGCATCGGCGGCCCTGACGCTGACGCACGAGAAGGTGAGCGTGCGCCCTCGGCGCGCGATTCACCTAGGTGAAGTTGCGCGTTCGATTAGCCCGCGCTCGCGAATGCGGAGATGGGGCAACGCCAAAAGCGCCGCGTATTGCTCGCTCGGCCTCGCGTCCACGACACTTGCGCAATGGCGGGGCTCCTTCCATCCGGACTTTCGCCTACGGCCGGCATCGCGTGCACGTGGAATCCGGGTGCGCCTCGTCAGATGAGGCGCCGGGGCCGTGGCCGACCCGCGCGTCCGGCGCCGCTCCGCTGCGGGCATGCGTCGCAACGACCGGTTCACCGACGACCGGCGCCGCCGTTCGCCGAGCCGCGCGCGATGAATCTCGAGGCGCTGGTCTTGGGGTTGTTGAGCGGCCTACGGCCCGGGACGAGCCTCGCGGCGGTCCTCGTGTTGATCTCAACGCCCAAGCCACAGCGGCCATTGCTCGTTTTCACCGCCTCGGGCCTTGCCTCGAGCTGGGCGATCGGGCTGGTGGTGGTCGGGGCCTTCCACGGTGCCAACGTGGCCGTGGGGGGGTCGACGTTCACGGCCGTGCTCGACGTTGTCTTTGGTGCGGCGGCGCTCGGGTTCGCGGCCGGTCTGCACTGGGGGTGGGTCCAACCCACGCGTCGGCGCCGGTCCAGCCCATCGGCAACCGCCGCAGGTTCGCGGTTCGGACGGGACCTGCGGAACCCCTCCACCCGCGACGTCGCCGTCGCCGGGATAGGCACGCATCTACCCGGGCTCATCTACCTTGCGGCGCTCAACGCAATCGCCTCGGAACGGCCTGGCCCCGTGGACGCCGCCCTGCAGGTCGCGCTCTACGACGCCCTTTGGTTCCTGATCCCCCTCGCGTCGCTCGTGCTGGCCGTGGTGCGCCCCGGTGCGGCCCGCGCCTATCTCGCGGCGGCGACGGCCCGGGTCCGTCGCCACGAGCACGCCCTCCTCGTGTCGGGCGCCTTCGTTCTTGGCGGCTACCTCGTCGTCAAAGGGACGCGCGCCTGCTCACCTGAACGGCGATGCGCCCGTCGAAGAGCACGGGGGCGATGAGCCGGGACCGGCGAACCGCCATTGCTGAAGGACCACCTAGGTGAAGTTCGCTCAGACTGGTCTCCTCACCTATCGGTCGGCCAGACTCGCAGGGTCGGCCGACCGGGTCGACAGCAACGTCCGGCGAAGATGTCGCGCGTGCCGGGTAGCAACACCTCTGACGGGGGACTGAACGATGACTGAGGTAACCGCCGAACAGCTCGAGACCGAGGAGTCGATGTTCGTGCAGACCGCGGAGGGCGTTGACAGCGACGGGCAGAGCCTGACGTTGCGCGGGGTGACGCCGTCGACGCTCTACTTCTCTGACAGGCCCAAGCGGGTCGTCGGGCATCTGTCGATCGCCGATTTCGTCGACCTGTGGGCGGTCGGTGACAACAGCTTCGAGACCGATCCGCCGAACGCAGTGCTCGCGTTTCTCGAACCCGATGCCGACGCGCCGCAAGAGGCCGTAGTCGTGCTCAAAGAGCCGAACCTCGGCAGCGCCGGCGAGCTCTCGTACTCGATCGAGGTGCTCGAGGGGAGCGTTCCGACGCATGCGGGACCGGTCTCGCTTTTCATCGACCCTTTCGGACGGCCGCTCTCGCCCGTCTCGGTGTGCGGAATCCGGAGGCGAGAGCGGCGACGCATGCGACGACGGGCGTACTGACCGACACGTCGCCCGATGCGCATCCGTGAACGGAACGGCCGGGGCATGTCGTCACGGCCGATGACAGAAGGAGGAACAATGCCCAATGACAATCTCGCGCTTGTGGTCGGCACCTACGCCGATGCGCGGGCAGCGGCCGACGACTTCGCGACACTCAAGTCCGGCCAGGAGACCGGCGAGTACCAAGTCGTCGGAGCCGTCGTGATGAATCGCGACGCAAACGGCAAGGTCGAGGTCAACGAGCACGGCGACAAGAACGTCGCTGGTGGCGCCACCGCGGGCGGAGCCGCCGGGCTCGTCGTCGGCCTGTTCGCGCCGCCGCTGCTGGCAGCGACCGCGATCGGGGCCGGTGTCGGCGCGGGGATCGGCGCGCTCAAAAAGCGCCACGAAGAGAAGCAGCTCGGCGTCGACGTCGACGAATACCTGCCGCCGGGATCCTCGGCGGTCGTGGCGGTCGTCGACGACCGGTGGGCCGACAAGGTCGAGAACGCCCTGGTCAAATCGGACAAGCGGGTCGACAAGGCGATCGACTCGGGCGACTACGACGAGCTGCAGAAGGCGATCGCGAAGTCATCCGACGAGGTGTCGGGCGCGATCACCTCATAGGTCACGGAGCGGCCGCCGGCAGCTTCCGCACGATCGACCTGAGAAGCCGTTCTTCGACAAGACCTGGCGGCCATGCCCGTCGAGCCAATCAGTGCGGGCTCGACGGGCAGACCGCAACAACCGGACGCTGAGGAGTTAACGCCATGCGAGGCATTGGACGAGCGATGTTCGCCGCGATCCTGCTGTTGATCGCGGGCACGCTCAACGTCATCTACGGCATCGGCGCGCTGGACAGCGCAAACATCTTCCTCAACAACCAGAGGTTCATCTTCACCGACCTCAACACGATGGGCTGGGTCCTGATCATCATCGGCGTGATCCAGTTCACCGGGGGGTTCTCGCTGATCGCCGGCAACACCTACGGCCGGATCATCGGCATCGTCGGTGCCAGCCTCGGTGCGATCGCCGCCGTGTTCTCGATCGGGGGTTCCAACCCGTGGTGGTCGCTCGCCGTCTTCGCCCTCTGCCTCTACATCATCCACGGCCTGTTCATCTTCGGCGAGGATGAGCGTGCATACGGCAGCTGAGCGCGGCACGCAGCAGTGAGCCTCGTGCGTCAGATGAGCCCGCGCTCGCTGGCCCGGGCCACCGCCTCGGCGCGCGATGAGACGTCGAGCTTTCGGTAGATCGACTTCGTGTGGGTGTGGATCGTGTTGTGCGAGAGATAGAGCTCGCGCCCGATGTCGCGCTCTGACAGCGGGCCTCGGAGCATTCGCAACACGGCCAGCTCGCGCTGACTCAGATCCTCTCCTCGCGTCGGCGGGCGTGATCCGGCTGGTCGCTCGAGCGCCGCGAGCCGATCCTCCAGGATGCCGGGATCGGGACACGAGTCCACGGTCGCCCGCGCTTCGGTGATCACGGCGCGAAGGCCGTCGGTTTCGCCCACGACGCGAAGCACCGATGCGTGGCAGATCAGAGCATTCGCGAATTCGAGTGGCTGTCCGAAGGAACGCAACACCCCCACACCGCGTTCGAGGAGGGGCAGCGCCTCGTCATGCTTCCCTCGAGCCGCCAATGACTGGCCCGCCGCCACGAAGACCTCGCCGTCTACCGCGTCGACGCCGTGTTCTCGCGCGAGCTTTACCGCGTCGCCGGCCAGCGACGCCTGTTCCTCGAGGCGCCCCCGCTCGCCGGCGATGAGCGAGCGATATGCCAGCGCCGACACACCGACGATCCATTGCTCACTCGCGGGTGCGAGCTCCGCCGTCTGCGTGTACCAGCGATCGGCTTCGGCGGAGTCTCCACCGAAGTAGTGGCCCGCGCCGAGCGCCCAGCAGATGGCCGGCCACCAGGGCGACTGCGAGTCCTCGAGCTTCGCCGCTCGGCGCGCGTGCTCGAGCGCCGTGCCCACGTCACCCCAGGGAAAGATTCCCCGGAGTGTGGCCAGGCTCGATTCGAGCGAGCTGAAGCCGTCGGGCAGTGGTCCGGCCTCGACGTGCCCGAGCTCCTCGACCCTCGCGATCGCGTCCGCCGCGTCGTCGCGCATCGCGCTGAGCGACAACACCCAGGCGTGGACGAGGAGCAGCCGCTGATTGTCGCGCCTGAGTTCCGCCGGGAACCGTTGTAGCCACCCGAGGACGGTCGCGTATCTGGCCACATGTGCGTAACGGGCCCACGCGGCTTCGATCTGCTCGCCGGCCTCGGCAAAGGCCCCGGCCTCGAGCGCATGCTCGATCGCCTCGTCGACGGAGCCGTGATCCCGGTGCCATGCGTAAGCCCGGCGATGGAGTGCCGGGGCAAGACCGGGCTCGCGATGCTCGAGCTCGACGCGCAGCAGCTGTGCGAAGAGGTGGTGGAAGCGGTACCACCCCCCCCGGTCGTCGAGCGGCACGAGGAACAGGTTCGTGCGCGCGAGCTCGCTCAGGAGTCCCCCGGAGTCCTCCCGTTCGAGCACGGCGTCGCAGAGTGGGCCGCAGAGGCGCTTGAGGATCGAGGAGCGCAGCATCACGGTCTGCGTCGCCGTGTCGTGCGAGCTCAGCACTTCGTCGACGAGGAAATCCACGACGTGGCGGCTGCTGCCTCCGAACCGGACGATGAGCTCGTGGCGGTCCTCGACTCCCCGAAGCGAGAGTGCCGCCAGGTAGAGGCCGGCGGGCCAGCCCTCGCTCCGCGCGACGAGATCGTCGATGTCCTCCCGCGCGAGACCGAGCTGGAGCCGTCCATTCAACAGCGCTTCCGCCTCGTCAGAGGTGAACCCGAGCTCATCGGCACGCACCTCGCGCAGCGCGCCGTGAGCCCGCAGCGCAGCCAGCGGGAGCGCCGGCTCGCTGCGGGTGCCGAGTACGAGCGTGAAGGTCGACGGAGCGTGCTCGACGAGCCAGGCAACGCCGTTCGCGGCCGGGCCGCTCGAAAGCCGGTGGAAATCGTCGAGGATCAGCGCCACGTCGCCCTGCTCGCTCAGCTCGTTCACGAGCTGGGGCAGAACGACATTCACGATGCCCGCTGCGCCAACAACCTCCGGCGACGCCGACAGCCCGACACCGGGACAGACCCGCCTGAGCGCCTCGAGCACATGCGACCAGAGCACGACAGCGTCGTTGTCGCCCTCGTCAACCGCCAACCACGCCACCGCTTCGGTGCTTGCCTCGGCCCGGCGCCACATGCCCAACAGCGTCGTCTTGCCGTAGCCCGCGGGAGCCGCGACGACGGCGAGCCTCAGACCCGGGTCGGGTCGTAGAGCGTCCAGGAGACGATCACGTACAACTAGCTGGTCCCGCTCGGCGGGCGGATGAAGCTTCGTTTCCAGCAGGCCTATCGGACGTGGCGATTCCTGCGGACGAACCGTCTGCTCCATTACGGCGCTCCTCAACTCGGACCGGATGGGCTGACGTCGTAGAGATGCTAGTCGACCGAGCCGTTCCAAGAGCGGAGGCGCGGGCGTTGAGCGGCGGCTGCATCGCCTCGTAGGGCAGGAACCGGTTGCCCTCCGGCGCGACCGTCCCGAACAGCTGCGTGTTCGCGTGCTCGTCGCCCGCGCCGGGGCGCCCGGGGCGAAGCTCGGGATCGGGTTCGACAGGGCGCGGTCTGCCCCGGCCCTCGAATGAAACGATCTCTCCCGGCTCGTACAAGCGGCCCAGGCTCTCGAAGGCCCGGTTCTCGAATATCACCGACACGACGTGGCCGACCTTGTGAGCGCCGTCGGTTGCAGTCACGGTCCGCCTCCTCGACTCACGCCTTGTCGGGGCGCTGGACATCGGTGAACAGGTCTCCTTGTGCGGCGCCCGACCCGGCCCGCCCGCCACCGGGGCCACGCAGGATCCAGGCCGCTGCGACAGCAAGCAGCGCGCCGATCAGCGGCCCGGCGACGTACACCCAGTAGCCGGCGAAGTCGCCGCTGACGAGATCAGGCCCGAACGTGCGGGCGGGATTCATCGACGCACCCGAGATCGGACTTCCCCAGAGGCCCGCGAGCGCGATGTAGGCGCCCACGCCGATCGCGCCGAACAGGCCCACGTTCTGCGCGCCGGACGCGGTCCCCAGGATCACGCTGAGCAGCCCCAGCGTCAGCACAACCTCCATCAACAACGCGTCACCGTCGGAGTACCCCGAGGCCGGATAGTTCGACCCATGCGTCGCGGAGACGTCGACCACGGCGTAGAGGAACGCCGCGGCGAGCACGGCGCCGATCAACTGCACGACGATGTAGCCGGGCACCCTTCGCCACGGGAAAATCACCGCGCACCGCGAAGCCGATGCTCACCGCCGGATTCAGGTGCGCGCCGGAGACCTTGCCCATGAACAAGATGATCGACATGACCATCAGCCCCGGCGCGACGACCGTCGCGGTACGACTGATCGTGTCCGGAAACGCCTGACCCATCATCCCGCCACCGGCCGCGACCAGCACGAGGAAGAACGTGCCCAAGAGCTCCGAGAAGAGCCTGCGCCACTCCTGACTGGGATCGGCGAAATCCCGCGAGCGATTCAGCGACCTCACGATCGAGGTGCGCCAGCACCCGGGACTCCCCAGACCGCGCCTGCGGCTCCATCACCAACCCGCTCCTTCCCATGTCTTCACGAGCGGAACGAAGTGCTACGAGCCAACGTTGCGACCCTACTCCCGTCGCCGGTTCGGCGTCGGACGACTTAGGACCTGCAAGCATCCGCGCCGTGTCTCGGAGCCTGTGCTTGGCGGCTCAGGCGTTATGCGACCTTTCTTCGCCACACGGACTAGTGCCGCCCGTCGGAGCTCGGCGTCCGCTCTGACCTCTAGTTTTGGCAGGAGCATGGACCGTGGAGTTGCGGCATCCGTGGGCGTCGGGGGAGCGTGCCCTGAGCGGGCGAAGATCGCTCGATGGGCCGCAGTTGGGACGCAGGCTCGACGGAACAGTCCTGGTAATCGCAGGGTTTCGCACCCGTTTTGACCCACCGTCTCCATTAAACCCTGAAGTAGACTATTGACGCCTGCGGCGGCTCGTCCCGCTTGCTTTCCGCGCGTTGGGGGACGCTCCCGGCCGCATCGAGATGCTCGAGTTGGCGACGGAGCAGGAGCGTCTGGAACCGACGGGCTCCTGTACCCGGATCGGTGCGTTCAGCGCTAGTCGTGCCTGGGTTGTCGTGCTGGTGTTGATCGTGCTGCTGACCGGCGCGACGCTTGGCTCGCGCGCCGTGGGCGGGAGCCGTTCCGACGGCTCCACGCTGCCCAGGGTGAGCGCCTCGCTACATGAGGAGGAGGATGCTTGGCCGTATTCGCGCCTAGAACGATCTGCGAGGTGATGCCATGCGACCGCCGGTCCCGCCGTTTACTGAGGAGACCGCCCGCCAGAAGGTCCAGGCGGCAGAGGATGCATGGAATACGCGGGACCCGGAGCGGGTGGCGGCCGCCTACACCGAGGACTCGCAGTGGCGCAACCGGAACGAGTTCCTGGCAGGCCGCTCGGCGATCGTCGAATTTCTTCGCCGCAAATGGGATCGTGAGCTCGACTACTCGCTTCGGAAGGACCTATGGGCGGTTACGGACGACCGGATCGCCGTGCGCTTCCAGTACGAGAGCCGGGACGCGTCTGGGCGGTGGTGGCGCAGCTACGGCAACGAGCTGTGGGAGTTCGACGCCGAGGGATACATGCGACGGCGCGAGGCGAGCATCAACGACGTGCCCATCGACGAGACCGATCGCCGCATCTTCGGGCCGCGCCCCGATTCCGAGCGCGACGCACCGCTGCCGTTGGCGTGAACGCCATCGACCGCGTGCCAGCCCTGGAATCCTCAGCGCCCGACCGCGCTCATGCTCCGATCTTCGCGTAGAGCTCGTGGCAATCGACCTGCTTCCCGGCGAGGAGCCGGATCATCGAGATGCCCACGCAGCACGGCGTTCGGTGACCGCTCGCGCCGCGGACCCGCGACGTGGTGGCGCGCCAGCGCGTCACCACGAGCTCATCCTCGGCGACCTGGTCGTCGATCTGGACGTGCAGGCCGGGAAGCGCGCGCCGACGACTCGACACGAGCCGGCGCATGCCTGCGGGCCCGAGCACCCCCGCGTCGAGACAAGGGACGTGGCCCACGTAGTCGTCGGCCACCAGCTCGTCGATCAGCTCGATGCGGCCTTCGTTCCACACGGCATCGACGAAGAGCCGCACCTTCCGCTTGTTGCGTTCGGCGACGCTGTCCACCAGCGACACGATCCGCGGGCCGCTGCCATGGGACAAGGGAGGGTCCCCGAGGGTTTCCCCGCGGCTTTCGCGGCGTGTATCGTCGTGGGGTGCCGCGGAGAACGGCCGCAGCTCTGCTCGAGCGGGAGCGCGAGCTTGCGACGTGTCGCGACGCGTTCGCGCGGGCGCGCGCGGGCGCAGGGACGCTCACGCTGATCGAGGGACCGGCCGGCGTCGGCAAGACCGGGCTGGCGCGCGGCGCGCGCGCGGCGGCCGAACAGGCGGGCCTCACGGCGCTCGACGCGACGGGCTCGGAGCTCGAGCAGCCGTTCGCGTTCGGGGTGGTGCGCCAGCTGCTCGAGCCGGCGCTCGACGGTGCGTCCGATCCGTTCGCGGGCGCGGCCGGTCCCGCAACGCGCCTGTTCGCGCGCGAGCAACGGGAGTTGCCGGCAGACGCGGGCTTCGAGGCGCTGCACAGCCTGTATTGGCTGGTCGTCAACCTCGCCGACGAGGCGCCGCTCCTCGTGCTCGTCGACGACTGTCACTGGGTCGACCGGGACTCGCTGCGCTTTCTGGCCTTCCTTGCGCAGCGCATCGAGGGGCTGCCGATCGCCATGCTTCTCGCGGGACGTCCACCCGTCGACGAGCCCGGCTCGCTGTGGGGGCAGGTGGCCGCGCGCGCCGCCGCCGTTGCGCTGTACCCGCGACCGCTCAGCGAGTCCGCGGCGGCCGCGCTGGTACGGCAGCGCCTGGGAGCGGACGCGGCGGAGGAGTTCTGCCGCGCATGTCACACCGCGACGGGCGGCAACCCGTTGTTCCTGCGCGAGCTGCTGAACGCCGTCGACGCGGCGCGGATCGCGCCGTCGGCAGCCGCCGCGAGCGAGGTCCAGGCCGTCGGTCCCGCGGCCGTGCGCCGGTTTGTCCTGCACCGGCTCGCAGCGCTCGGCCCGGACGCGAACGAGCTGGCGCGGACGGTCGCCGTGCTCGGCGACGACACCGAGCTGGCGCTCGCCGCCGACGTGACCGGGCTGGGCGAGGAGGCCGCCGCGGCCGCGGCGGACGACCTCGTCCGGGCCGACATCTTCGTTCAGGATGCGCGCCTGGGATTCGTCCACCCCGTCGTCCGCGCCGCGCTCTACGAGGATCTCGCGCCGGGCGAGCGCGGCGCGCGCCACGCGGCGGCGGCCGAGGCGCTGGCGGACGCGGGCGCGTCGCCCGAACGGATCACGGCGCACCTGCTCCTGACCGCCGCGACCGGAGACCGGCGCAGGATCGCGACGCTCAGGTCGGCCGCCGGCGCAGCAGCCGCTGGCGGCGCCCCGGCGGCGGCCGCCGAGCGCCTCGCGCGGGCGCTGGCGGAATCGCCGACGGAGCAGGAGCGCGGGGAGATCCTGGTCGAGCTCGGCCGCTACGACGTCGCCGCGATGGAGTTCGAGGCGGCCGAGGAACATCTGCGAGCGGCGCTGGCCTCGGGCGCCGGCCTGCCGACGCGGGCCGACGCGGCGGTCACGCTTGCGCGCTGCGCGGTCGTGTCGGGCGGGGGCCGCGCCGCGGAAGCCGCCGTCGAGGCGCTGGCCGCGCTCGGCGACGAGGTCCGCCCGCTCGATCCCGAGCGCTCGCTCGAGCTCGGGTCGGCGCTGCTGATGGTCACGACGGCCGTCGTGCCGCTGCGCACCCGCCTCGGCGCACATCTGCGGCGCTTCACCGAGGCAGCGCGCGGTCATCGGCGCTTCGAGGCCGTCGCGCGGATCCACAGCGCCCAGGAGCGGGTCGTGGCGGGCGACTCGGCCGCGGTCGCGGTGGAAGAGACGGAGGCCGCGCTGGCCGCCGGCCTCCCGCCGTCCGGCGCCACCGGCGCCGCCTTGATCGCGCTGCAGACCCTGCGGCTCGGAGGGCGCTACGACTTGACCATGCGCATGCTCGACGCCGGACTGGAGGGTGCCCGCCGCGAGGGTCACGTGACGCGGCAGGGGCTGATCTACGGCCAGCGCGCCGCGCTCGCGCTCGCGCAGGGCGCACTCAAGGACGCCCAGGTCGAGGCGGAGACCGGACTGCGCGTCGTCGATGAACGGCACTTCGCCGCTCTGCAGCTCCTCGCGGTCGCGATCGCCGCGGACGTCGAGCGCGGGGCGCTGGACGCGGCCGACGAGCTGGTGCAGCAGGGCGACGCGCTGGGGATCGCCGACGATCGCATGTTCATCGGCGAGTACCTCACCGCCCGTGGGCGCCTGCGGATCGCCCAGGGCCGGGTCGAAGAGGGCGTCGCGGAGCTGCTCTGGTGCGGCGAGCGCCTGGAAGCGCTGGACGTGCGGTGGCCGAGCGACTGGCGGGCGTACGCGGCCGCGTCGCTCGCCGCGGAGGGCGACGCGGAGGCCGCCGCGCGGCTCGCCCGCGAGCAGCTCGCCGCCGCCCGCGGCTTCGGTGCGCCGCGCGAGCTCGGGCTGTCGCTGCGCTGTGCCGCGGCGGCGCTCGACGAGGCGGACCGGCTGCCGCTGCTGCAGGAGGCGGTCGCGGTGCTCGAGGGCAGCGGCGCGCGGCTCGAGCTCGCGCATGCGCTCGCCGATCTCGGCGCCGAGCTGGGCCGCCTGCGGCGGCGGCGGGAAGCCCGGGACGTCCAGCGGCGGGCGCTGCAGCTCGCCGACGACTGCGGCGCCGTCGCGCTGGCCGAGCGTGCCCGGGCGGAGCTGCAGGCGGGTCCGGGGCGGCGCGCGCGGATCGAGCTGACCGGGCCGAACTCGCTGACCGCGGCGGAGTGGCGGGTCTGCCGTCAAGCGGCCGAGGGGCACACGAACCGCGAGGTCGCGCAGGCGCTGTTCGTGACCGAGAAGACCGTCGAGCGGCACCTCAGCAACGCGTACCACAAGCTCGGCATCCGGTCGCGCTTCCAGCTCGCCGAGGCCATCGGCGAGTAGCTCGGCCCCCGCGAAACCGTAGGGGAAACACGCGGGGTCCCCCTCTTGGCACGCCCCCCGGTGACGCGGAGGATGCCGTCACCGACGCGACCGCGTGGACCGAGAGAAAGGGCTCGAGATGACCGGTGGGTTGTATCGCCTCGGAGGAATCTGCGTGCGCCGGCGTTGGATCGTGCTGGCGGCTTGGCTGCTCGTGTTCGCCGCGCTTGCGGTGTTCGCCCGCTCGCTCGGACCGAACGTGAGCGACAACCTCACGCTGCCCGGCACGGACAGCAATGCGGCCACGAACCTCTTGGAGCAGCGGTTCCCGTCCCAGGCGAACGGGATCAATCCGGTCGTGCTGCGCGCGCCGGGCGGCGAGAAGATCACCGCGTCGAAGTTCAAGACGCCGATCCACGACACGGTCGCGGCGCTCAAGGCCGATCCGGACGTGCGCAGCGCGACGAGCCCGCTGTCGAGCGACGGCAAGGCGTACCTGGCCAAGCAGGGCGAGATCGGCTACATCGCACTCAATCTCAAGCCCAGCCCCAGCGAGCTCTCGCGCGATGACGCGGACCGGCTCGTCGCGCTCGCCGACCCCGCCCGCCACGCCGGCCTCGAGGTCGGCTTCGGCGGATACCTCGGACAGAAGGTCTCCAAGCCCGACACGCATTCGAGCGAGGTGATCGGGCTCGGCATGGCGGTGATCGTGCTGCTGTTCACGTTCGGCACGGCCGTGGCGATGGGCCTTCCGATCTTCACGGCGATCGTCGGGCTGGTCTGCGGGCTCTCCGTCATCACCCTGCTCAGCCACGTCGCCGTCGTGCCGACCGTCGCCCCGACGCTGGCGACGATGATCGGGCTCGGGGTCGGGATCGACTACGCGCTGTTCATCGTCACGCGACACCTCGAGCAACGCCGCGACGGCATGGACACGGCGGAGTCGATCGCACGCGCCACCGCGAGCTCGGGCGGGGCCGTGGTCTTCGCCGGCTCCACCGTGATGGTCGCGCTACTGTCGCTCGCCGTAGTCGGCATCCCGCTGGTCACGACGCTCGGATACACGTCCGCCCTGGTGGTCGCGGTGGCGGTCCTCGGCGCGATCACCCTGCTCCCGGCGACCCTGGGGATCGTCGGGGACCGGATCGACCGGCTGCGCATTCCGTTACCGCACCGCGGGCGCGACAACCATCCGCGAGGCTGGTTGCGCTGGGGCCGCTTCGTCGCAGGCCACCCGGTTCCGAGCGCGCTGGTCGCGATCGCCGTGCTGGCCGTACTCGCGCTGCCCGCGCTGGGCCTCTACCTCGGCCAGCAGGACAACCGCGCGATGCCCGAGAGCACCGACGCCCGGCGCGCTTCCGACGGGCTTACCGCTGGCTTCGGCCCGGGTACCAACGGCCCGCTGCTGATCAGCGTCGACCTGTCGAAGCAGCCGGCGAAGGCGGACCAGAAGCAGATCGACAAGATCAACTCCGGCGAGCAGGACAACAAGGACAAGGCCAACAAGCAGGCCCAGCAGCAGGAGGAGCAGCTCGAGGCGCAGGGGATGCCGCCCGATCAGGCGCAGGCGAAGGTCCAGCCGCAGCTGGACAAGCAGCTCGACCAGATCACCTCGAAGGCGTCGGACCAGCGCAAGCAGGCCGAGCAGCCGGCGACTGATCCGCGGTTGCAGGATCTGCGTGACGATCTGCAGAAGACGGCCGGGGTCAAGTCGGTCACCGAGCCGCTGGTCAACAAGGACAGCACCGCCGCCGTGCTCAATGTGACGCCGACGACCGATCCCTCCGACCGTGCGACCGCCGATCTGGTCCAGCGGTTGCGCGACACGACGATCCCGAAGGCGGAGCAGGGAACCGACATGACGGTCGACGTCGGGGGCCAGACCGCCGGCTACGTCGATCTCGCGTCAGCCATCAGCAGTCGGCTGATCGTCACCATCGCCGTCGTGGTGGCGCTGAGCTTCGCGTTGCTGTTGCTCGCGTTCCGCTCGATCGTGATTCCGCTCACGGCGGGGTTGATGAACCTGGTGTCGATCGGCGCGGCGTTCGGCGTCGTGAGTGCGGTGTTCGAGAAAGGCTGGGGCGCGGGCCTCGTCGGGTTGCCGGGAGAAGTGCCGATCGTCTCGTTCGTGCCGTTGATGATGTTCGCGATCCTGTTCGGGCTCTCGATGGACTACGAGGTGTTCCTGATGACGCACATCAGAGAGCATTGGCTGGCCAGCGGCGACAACAAGCAGTCGGTCATCGCCGGCATCGCGACGACGGGGCGCGTGATCACCTCGGCGGCGCTGATCATGGTCAGCGTGTTCTTCGCCTTCATCCTGAATGGCGATCCAACCGTCAAGCAGTTCGGGGTCGGGATGGGGGTGGCCGTGGCGGTCGACGCGACAGTCGTGCGCTGCCTGCTCGTGCCCGCGGTGATGGTGCTCGTCGGAAAGGCCAACTGGTGGTTCCCGGGCTGGCTCGACAAGATCATCCCGAACTTCTCGATCGAGGGCGAAGAGTGGTTCCGCGAGCGCGATCGCGCGGCGGCCGCGGCCGCCGCGAGGCCGCAACCGCCCGTCGCCGCACAGTGATGGCGCGGCACGCGCATCAGCGCGACGCGCTGCACAGGACTGGCGGAGCACTGCTGCTTCTCGCGGAAAGCGATGGTCGACCGACGACCCGCCACTGGAGCGTGCTCGCGCGCCGTCAGACAGTGGTCCGTTGACGCGTGAGAGCGGTGAACTCGCCCTCGATCTCTTGCGCGAGCGTGTCGATTGCGCTGACGTGCTCCGCGTCGCCGCACAGGCCGAACGTGAGGGTCCCGCATGCGGAGAACACGGCGATCCGCAGCGCATGCCAGTCGGCGACCTCGGCGAGTGCATAGACGAAGCGGACGCGACGGCCGCAGACGCGGAGTGGGTGCTTCGGGCCCGGCACGTTCGAGACGTTGAGCGTGAAGACGTGCGGGCTCATCGTCCAGTGAACCGCGGCACGGCCGGCTGCCGGTGAGTGCGCCGCGATCTCGCGCAGGAGCGCGTCGAGCTGCTGCGCGTCGCCGGCATGTTTGCGCGCCCCGCACTCCCCTGCGATCGCGAGCAGCCGCTGCGTGGCATCGGGCTCGGTTACGGGCAGGTCGATGAAGAAGAACGAGTCCGTGTTCCCGAGTGCCTCTCCGGACTCTCCCGGTCCGTGCAGGCTCACAGGCACCTTGACGCGCATCGCGCGAAGCGGCGCATGGCAGTGCTCGAGCCAGCGGCGCAGGCCCCCGGCCGTCGCGGCCAGAACCAGATCGTTGACGGTGACCCGGGTCGCGAACCCGCGCTTGAGCGGTTCCAGCTCGGCCAGTGGGACCGACGCGAATGCCACCACGCGCGCCGCCCCGACGCGCCGCGCGAGCGCCGATCGCGACGCGGCAGGGGCAAGCTCTCGCTCCAGCGCACCCGCGACGCGCCGGAGGTCCGTCAAGCGCGAACGCAGCGGACCGACGGCCGACGTCGGCGCTGCTGGGTGGGATGGTGGTCGCGGAGGCAGGTCCTCCGCGTCCCAGAGCAGGACCGAGGCGATCCTCCGTGCGCCCGTGCCGTCGGCGAGCGCGTGGTGGACCTTCAGCACGACGACGCTGCCGTCCTCGCCGGCGTCCGCGAGCTCGATGCTCCACAGCGGCGCGCTCCGATCGAGCCGCCGCTCCATGATCGGCGCGACCGCAGCGGAGAGCGTGCCGGCGCCCTCCGCCCGCCGCACGTGCCTCGTGAGATCGAAGTCAGGATCGGGCACCCAGGACGGCGGACCGCTGTGGGGCTGCAGCTCCAGCCGTTGCGTCAGCCTCGGCAGCCGCCCGATCCGGGCGCTGACCCACTCGCGCAGCTCGTCCACCCCGAGGTCGCCGCCGGGGTGCAGCACCATGACCTTGAGCGTGTGCCCGGCGATCCGCGCCGTCTCGAGCGCGAGGATCCGCGCATCCTCGGCGGTCAACGCGTCCCCGGTGACGTCCGCGCACATGGCCCTGTGAGGAACCTATCGCGATCGTACGCCCGCCGCCGGTATTCTGTCGCGCCTGGGCGGCAGCCGCGCTGCCTTGCGCTCGCGCGCAAGCTGCTCAAGCGCAGCGATAGGGGTCGGCGCGGCTGTGACGTTCGCCATCGTCCGAAGCAGGCGCGTGCTGGCTTCGGTGGTCAGGCGCTAGAACTCGCGCCATGATCACGCGGCTCTGGCACGGGTGGACGACACGCGCGGACGCTGACGCGTACGAGCAATTCCTCCTCACCGAGTTGTTCCCGTCGATGCGGTCGATCCCGGGCTTCCGAAGCGCTGAGGTCTTGCGACGTCCGGACGGCGCCGAGGTCGCGTTCGTCACGCTCACCCGCTTTGAGTCACTCGACTCCATCCTCGCGTTCGCTGGTGCCGACTACGAGGTGGCGGTCCTCGAACCGCAAGCGCTCGCGCTGCTTTCGCGGTACGACGAGCGAGCGCTGCACTTCGAGACGGCGTCGTTCGTTGGCTGAACTCGGATGCGGCGTCCGAAGCCGGCGCGCTGTGTGGCTGCGGAGCCGAGAGCCGCCCTACCCGGCGTTGCCGGCAGCTCATTCCTTCAGCCAGGGCATGCAGAGTGTCGCGCAAGCTCTTCAGCTCTCCTGCGGTTGCTGGGTGTCCGGCGACGCGGGGAACGTCGCTGTGGAAGGCGGCGGCAGCGGTGTAGAGCTCGTCATCAAGTCGCGTGACAACGCCGATCAGCGCGTACGACCTCCGCGAGCGTGTTGATTTCCTCGAGTGCGGCAGGCTTTGGGATCGAATCCATCCGAGAAGTGTCTCGCGCCGCTAGCTGCTCCAGGGCAGCCCTAGGGCGACGAGGAGGCCTGACGCCGAGCTGACTTATGCAGCTCGAGCCGCGGGCGGCGTACGCCGAGTCTCCCAGTCGTCCAGGGCCGCACAGATGAGCCGCCTAGCTCGCGTACCTCCGCCACGTGGAAGCGAGACAGCTCCTCACTAGGTTCGGTCCACCCGAACCCGCCCTGTCGGTCGGCGATGAAGCCGTCCGCAGAGACGCTCATCGAGTAGATCAGCATGGGCTTCACGGGCGCATGATGCTATTGCTGGGGCATGGCGGGCAAGGCATCGGAGCGGTTTGTCTGGGCGGTCGACACTCTGGAGGTCCGCCCGGCCGACCGCCTGCTCGAGGTCGGCTGCGGCCACGGCGTCGCGGTCTCCCTGGTCTGCGAGAGGCTGACGACGGGAACGATCACCGCGATCGACCGCTCGCCCAAGATGATCGAGATGGCCACGCGGAGGAACCGCGAGCACGTCGACGCGGGCCGGGCTGTGCTCGAGGCCATCGCGCTGGAGGACGCGGACCTCGGCGATCGGCGCTTCGACAAGGTCTTCGCCTTCAACGTCGCTCCCTTCTGGCAGCAGCCGGAGGCGGCGCTCGGTGCCGTCCGCGAGCACCTCGCCCGGGATGGGGCCGTCTACATCTTCTGGGACGCGCGCCACTCCGCGCCGGAGCGAGCCCGGGACCTGGGGAACGAGCTGGCCGACCGGCTACGCGAGGGCGGATTCTCCGTCGACAGGGTGCTGGTCGAGGACCTGCGCCCGGTCCCCGCGGTCTGCGCGATGGGGCGGCCCCAGGGCGGATGAACATGGACCGCAACACCGTGTCGCGTTCCCTGGCGAGCAGCAGCCAGCCTCGTGGCGAATCTCGTCGCTGATTGGGACGAGCAGGAGGCGTCTCGCGTGGAGCGCATCGCGCTTCTGCAATCGCGTGGTTGCGATAGCCGCGGCCGGCTACTCCTTCGCCGTGATTGCGATGGCCGGCGGCGTGGTCGTCGCTTGGGCGTCAAATGAGTGGATGGGGCTGGCTGCGGCCGTGAAGGCATTTCGCAGCGCGGTCTGTCGTCGCTTGATACGACGGCCATCCGTGCAGGCGCTTGGTGGCGCCGCGCCGAAGCCGTCGAGTAACCAGTGCTCGCAGAGCCCGCCCCGCGTTCGGGTTCCGATCGGTCGGGCGAGGGGTTCCGCAGCGACGCGACCTTGTACAGAGCGCCGTCGAGCGCTTGTACCCCACACGTTGAGATCGTGCTGCCCAGCGCTCTACGCTGCGTGCTAGTCAGGAATCCCGTGGACGTGACGGAGCGTCGATGCGTCGGTCAGGTGCCCATGGACCTCGCTGAGCGCACCGTCGGTGATCACGCCGATCATCGTCGAACGCGTGATGACCGCGCCGCCGGCGAGGAGCTCGCAACTCACCACGACGCGCCTGGGGTCGAGTTCCTGAACGTCGAGGATTCGGACCTCATGCTGCAGGCCGCCGCGGTTCAACTCGTCGATCCACGCGCGAAGACCGTCGTGGCCGCGGTATGCGCGGCGGGTTCCGCCGGCTCCGGTCGGATGGAACTCGATTTGCGGGTGAGAGACCGCGACGAGTCCTTCGGCATCACGACGGTTGAATGCTTCGGCGAACCGACGTCCAAGCGACTCGGCGGAGGACTCCACCACCGAAGCGTATCGCCCCAAAGGCACACGACGATCAACGCACTTGCGCCCCTTGTGAAGCGGCCGGCGCCGTGGGGCGAGCGCTCGCGGTTGTCGCAGCCGAGCTCGGCAAAGCGCCGTGCGGCGTCAGGCGATCGGTGCGACTGCCGGTCCGAGTGCGTCGGAGCGCAGCTGGAGCGCGTGCGCGATCACGGATTCGTCTTGCGCGCGCCGGTCGACCGCCGCTCAGGTTGCCGGGTCGGCCGGACGGTCGTCGGCGCTTGTGGGTCCCAGCACCTGGGCCGGCACGCCGGCGACCAGCGTTCCGGACGGGACGTCGCGCGTGACGACCGCGCCGGCCGCGACCACGAAGTCCTCTCCGACCGTCCCCCCTGCAAGACCATGGCACCGGCACCGAGCCACACGTTGCGCTGGATGACGATCGGCGCTGCCACGATCTGCTTGCGCCGCTGACTCGGATCGAGCGGATGGCCGGAGGTGATCAGGCTCAGCCGAGGGCCGATGATGAACACGTTGCGGCCGACGCGAGTGCTGAGCCCATGCTCGGAGTACACCGGCGGGATCAGCGAGAACGTCGCATCGACGGCCGTACCGTCAGCTCGCCCGGCCTGGCGAATCGCATCCGGCTCTGCGAACGGGATCCGATTGAGTCGCTCTGTCAGCCCGATCGCCCTGGATCCTCCCGTAGAGCTCGCGAGACTCGGCCGCAGACGCGCGCGCGAGCCTCGCCGTCCCGCGGAGTCGGGATGCTCCTTCCAGACGAAAGCGAGCGCAGTCGCGGGACGCGAGACCTCGGCGCGTGAGTCGTGCGGCGTGCCCAGACGCCGGGGGGCGCGGCACCGGGAACGGGATGTAGGTTCACGCGAATGAGCAAGAAGATCGCGGTGACCGGCGGCAGCGGGAAGCTCGGCGCGGCGTGCATCGACGCGCTGCTCGGGGAAGGCTGGACGCCGTTCAACTTCGACCTCGCACCGCCCCGGGAGCGCAAGTGCTCGTTCACGCGACTGGACCTGACCGAGTACGGCCAGGTCGTCGAAGCGCTGTCCGGGATCGACGCGTTGCACGATGGCGTCGATGCGGTGCTGCACCTGGCGGCCATCTCCGGCCCCGCGCACGCCGGCAACGCGGAGACGTTCGTCAGCAACGTCGCCGCGACGTTCCATGTCTTCCAGGCGGCGAAGCTGCTGAAGATCCACAACGTCGTGTGGGCCTCCAGCGAGGCGCTGCTCGGGTACCCGTTCAAGCGGCCGCCCGCCTACGTGCCGCTGGACGAGGACGTGGCCAAGACGCCCGAGGTCGCCTACGCGCTCGCCAAGGACCTCGAGGAGGAGATGGCCGTCCAGTTCTGCCGCTGGGACCCCGAGCAGAAGATGATCGGCCTGCGCTTCTCCAACGTCATGGATCCGGCCGCGTACGCCGAGTTTCCGTCCTTCGAGTCCGACCCGGCGTCGCGCAAGTGGAACCTGTGGTCGTACATCGACGCCCGCGATGCCGCGCAGGCGGCGGCGAGGGCACTCGCCTACGACAAGCCGGGCTTTGAGGCGTTCGTGATCGCGGCCGACGACACCGTGATGAGCACGCCATCGGCCGAGCTGATGGCGGAGTTCTTCCCGGACGTCGAGTTTCGCGCCGAGGTGCCGGGCACGGCCGCGCTGTGCTCGCTCGAGAAGGCGCGGCGGCTGCTCGGATGGACGCCGCGCCACCACTGGCGCGATCACGTCGACGCCCCGTAGCCTCGCAACCCGCTAGAACCGCCGAACAGAAGCGGCCGGCGGTGTCACTCCGACTCATCGCGGGCGCGCCCGTAGCGCTCGTAGATCACGCGCGAGCCGAACGTCCTGGTCTCGACCAGGTCCAGCGCGATGCCGTCGGACACGGGTGGCAGGAACGGCGTGCCGCCGCCGACGACGACCGGATAGCGGAACATGCGCAGCTCGTCGACGAGGCCGAGCTCGACAGCCGCTGCGGCCAGGCCGGCGCCGCCGATCGCGACGTCCTTGTCAGTCGCGTCGAGCGCCGCGGCGGCCTCCTCGGCCAGTGACGCCTCGGCGAGCCGGGCGTTGCCCTGGACGCTCTCGAGCGTGCGGCTGAAGACGACCTTCGGGAGCGCGCACCAGACGTCGGCGAACGCGGCCCCGCGCTCGTTCTCGCGCAACGACGGGTCCGTCTCCCACACCAGCATCGTCTCGTAGAGCCTGCGGCCGCAGAGATACCCGCCAAGCTCGCTTACCAGCGCGGTGTGGAAAAGAAACAGCTCCTCGCTAGGGGCCGTCCACTCGAACGCGCCCTCGCGGTCGGCGATGAAGCCGTCCACCGAGACGCTCATCGAGTAGATCAGCATGACTTCAGATCATCGCATCCGCGCCGCCTTCGGGCGGGCGCGCAGGATGGACGCCTGCTGCAGGCTCAGGGCGCTACGCGCTGGATTCTGTCCGCCGCGAGGACGATCTGGAAGCGGTCGTTCTGATGCGTCATCTCGGTCGGGATCCCGTTCGCGACGAAGAACTGCCGCACCGGCGTCCCCGTGTTGTTGAACACCACCAGGCTGAAGCTGCGGCGCGCCCCCGGGTCATTCGCCATCGCCGCCGCGAACCAGGCGTCGAAGTCGAGCGAGCTGCCGGTCGGCCCGCCGACGCGCACGGTGCACGTGGCCGGCGTCGCGCAGCCGGCGCGGTACGCCGTCCCGCTGCCGATGTCGAAGCCGTCGATCGTCACGCTCACCCGGCCGTTGTTGATGAGGTCGCTGCCCGGGCAGAGCAGGAAGTCGCACGCGGACGGGCCTGCCGGGCCCTGCTCCCCGCGATCGCCCTTGTCGCCCTTTGCGCCGGGCTCGCCCCGCTCGCCCTGCGGACCGGCCGCACCGGTCGCGCCGGCTGCGCCGGCCGCGCCGGCCGGGCCCTGCGGACCCGCCGGCAGCGCGCCGCGCGCGAAGTCCGCAGCCCGCAGGCTGCCGTTCGAGACCTTCTCCCCCGTCACCGCGTTGTCCTTGAGCTGACGCTTGCCGACGCTGTTCGCCGGCAGCGTGGCCGCGGCCCACGACACACCGCCGAGGGCGAGGAACAGCGCCAGCGACGACATCACGTTGGCGTAGCTGAGCCTACGCGTGCGGCGTGCGGGCATGGGGGGGTCCTCCTCGGAATCGGGAAGCGCCAACGCTATGCGCTGCGGCCCGCGCGACGCAAACGGTCCGGCGCTCTCTCAGCCTGTGAAGCGCGGTGGCTGTGTGGCGCAGGCGATCCGCACCCGGAGTCGCGACGTTCGCCGGCGCACGTTGTCGCCGCGGACGGTGGTGACGACGGTCCGCCGGGCGCGGACGCAGCTCGACGTTCGCCGTGATCCGCGGGTGCGGCGGGCTCCCGGCGCGAGCCGGGCGATCCGCCAGCAGGCTCGGCCGTTGCGGAGTGTCGCGCCGCCGTGGCGGGCGACGCCGAGACCGCGCGGCAGCCGCTGGCAGACCGTGAAGCCGAGCGCGGGCCGCGGGCCGCGGTTGCGCACGGTGACCGCGATCGGGAGCACCGCGCCCGCGGCGGGCGTCGTGTCGGGGACCGACACGGCGAGACTCAGCGTGGTGAGCGCTTCCTCGACGCGGATCCTCGCGCGGTCGTCGTTGTTGTCGGTCCGGCTCTCGGTTTGTGCGGCCGTCACGGTGCCCGAGAGCGTCAGCGTTCCCGGGCGCGCCGGCGTGAGCCTCACGGTGGCGGTTCGTCGCTCGCCCGGGGCGAGCGTCCCGAGGGTGCAGCCGGCGGGCGGTTGCGGGCCGCAGCCGCTCTGGCTGACGCGTGCCGTGTTCCCGCGCGCGCTGCCGCCCGCCACGCCCGTCAGGCCGACGTTCGTCGCGGTTGCCTGGCTCACGTTGGTGACTTCGATCGTCCAGCGGGTCGATTCGCCGACGCGGTGCGTCCCCGTCGGCGCGATCACCCGCAGCGCGAGGTCCGTCTGCGGAGCCTGCCCGGCCGGCGCGGCCGGCAACGGTCCGACCGTGACCGCCGCTTCGCTTGCGTCGTTGACCGGGTCGGGATCGGCTGCGAGGGCCGTCACCGTCCCGCGGTTGGTCAGGGTCTGGCCGGCGGCCGCCGGCTCGGCGCGGGCGCGGACCTCGAAGGCGCTGCTGCTCGCCGGGCCCGAGCTCGTCGATCAGGCAGACCACCTCCTGGCCGGCGATCGTGCAGCCGGCGTCAGCGGTCACCGGGGTGAGGCCGGCGGGCAGGGTGTCGCGGACCTCGACGCCGGTCCCCGGCGCGTCGCCGTCGTTGCGCGCCACCAGCCGGAACACCGCCTCTCCGCCGACGGGCACCGTGCCGTCGCCGACGCGCGTCTTCTCGATCCCGACGTCGACGGTGCCCGGCATGAACGAGACCAGGTCGTCGTTGTTGTCGAAGTCGGGCTCGAAGCTGAAGATCCCGGCGAACGGCACGGTGTTGCTCGACAGCGCGAGGTTGTCCACCTGGGTGTCCGGCGCTGTCGGGCGCCAGCGTGCCCTGGATCGTGATCACGCGGTCCTCGCCCGGACCGAGCTGGGGGATGTCGCAGACGACGATCGGGAGCCCCGGGTCGGCGGAGCGCCGATGCTCTCGCCGGTCGGGTCGTAGCGACAGACGCCGGTCCCGCCGGAGATCGAGATCGCCGTCGGGGGCTTCTGCAGCGCCTCCGGCGAGGACGGTCGCGCCGCCACGATAGTCCACCGTTCCGGGTCCGTCGCTGTGGACGGTCAGCGTGTAGGTGACCGGGCCGCCCGCGACCGGCTGCGCGGGCGAGAAGGTCTTCGTGATCGAGGTCTCGGCCCACGGCACCGTGGAGATCGCGGCCGACGCGCTGTTGTCGTCCGGGTTGATCTCGGTGCCGACCGGGGCCGACACGGTCGCGGTGTTGTTCAGCAGCGCGCTGCTCGGGTAGATCGTCGAAGTCCGGTCCGCGCTTGACGCCTCGTACGTCGATCGTGACCGGCGCCTGGCCCGGCGGTGATCGTGCCGAGGTTGCAGACCGTCCCCGAGCACGAGCCCTGCGAGGGCGTGATCGACTCGAGCGATCAGGGGCGCGTCGAACGATCTCCGTGAGCTGCACGTTGGCGGCGTCGGCGACGCCGTTGTTGGTCACCTCGATGCGGTAGGTGACCGGATCGCAGGAAGAAGCAGGTAGCCGATCGGCGTGAAGTTCGGCGTGCTGGTCACGACCTTCTCGACGTGCAGGTCGATCGCCGGCTCGCTCACGGCCCCGGCGTCGGTGAAGGAGTTGTTGGCGGGGTTGCCGTCGCTCGGCGCCTGCAGCGATCGCGGTGTTGCTGAGCTGCCCGGGCTGCGCTCCCGGGCTGACGAGCACGGGGATCGAGATCGGCGGGTAGTCGCTGCCGGCGGCGAGCGGGTCAGAGCGCGTGCACGTGATCGTCGCCCCCGCCGTCGAGCACGACCCAGCCGGCGCCGGTGACGGCGCCGTTGAGGGTCAGCCCGGGCGGCTCGATCGTGTCGGTGACGGTCACCGGCCCGGATGTCGGCCCCTCGCCGACGTTGCCGACGGTGATCGTGTACGTGCTGGGCTGCCCGGGCGAGAGCGCCGGCGCGTGCGTCTTGCCGATCGCCAGATCGGGCACGAGCACGGCGGTGGTCGCCGGAGCCGTCGCGACCGTGCTCGGGACCCCGGTCGTCGCGGCCTGGAAGGCGAAGTCGGCGACGTTCTCGATCGTGGCGCCCGACGCCAGCCCCGCCGTGGCGACCGTGACCTCGAAGCTCACGGTCGCGCTCCCGCTCGTCGGAGCGAGCGTCCCGAGCCGCACCACCACCCGGCCGCCGGCGAACTCGCCGACGTCACCGTCGGCCGCGTCGGTCAGCGGCGTCCCGTTGAGCTCGATGCTCCCCGGGACGAACGCGGCGCCCTCCGGGATCACGTCGGTGAACGTCGTGCCGGTGGCACCGTCCGCCCCGGTGTTCTGCACGTCCACCGTGTACGTCAGCGTGTCCCCGAGGCTCGCCGTGGCGCTGTCCACGGTCTTCGTCGCGGTGATCCTGGGCGCGTACAGGTCGGTGGCGATCGTCACCACACCCGGCTGGTAGGCGTCGCCGCTGGTCGAGAGCCTGACCTGCGTGCTCCTCTGATTGTTGCCGAGCACGCCCGTGGTGGAGAACAGGTCGGCGTCGTAGCCGAGGTTGTTCCGGAAGCTCGGCGTGCGCGACGTGACCAACGCGCCCGCGTTGGAGATCGTCGAGTTGAAGACGTTCGAGTTCGACGCCGAGGTCGCCGGTGGTCCCGGGTTGACGGCATTCGACAGCGCGGTGAATGCCCCCGACCCACCTTGGATCGCCGCGCCGTCACCGAGCGTCCCCAGATCCCCCTCGTAGGCCACGACCCCGACCGTCGAGGACACCGGTCCCGCCAGCGGCGTCTGGAACCCGCTCAGCGGGATCGTGACCGTGCCGCTACTGGAGACCCCCTGCATCCCGTCGAAGACCGACAGGTTGCGGCTCGGCGCAGCCGCGTCCCCGTAGGCGACCACGAGCGCCCAGCCACCAGAGCTCGAATCGCTCAACCCCGTGCCGAGCTGCACGTTCGCCGTCGTGTACGTGCCCGCCCCCGCCGCGGCGACGATCGGCGTGACGTTGACGAAGCCCTGGTACTGCGTGGAGGAGGTATCGAGCTGCGACGCCGTCAGCGAGCGATAGTCCGTATCGCCCGGCGCCTTGAAGCAGCACCGTGTTGTTCGCGCCCGGGTTCGGCGCCGGAGACCCGCCGCTGCCGGCACCCAGGCGGCCGCCGTAGTAGAGGCCGGCGAACAGGACGCTCGCACCCGTGGGCAGCGTCAACTCCGCCGAGCTCGAATCGAACGTCGCCGGATCGCCGTCGACGTCGACCCACGTCATCGTCCGGTCGTTGTTGTTGAGCTTCTCGCCGACGCCGTTGCGGACGTTCGCGCACGCCGCCAGCGCGTCCAGGCAGGACTCGATCGAGTTCGCCGCGATCGCGATGTTCCCCTGCGTGTTCGCGCTGAAGCGCGAACTGAACGCCCGATCGGCCATTGCGGTGCCCGGCGCTGTGAGCAGCGCAGCCAGTACCACTCCGCAGACCAAGCCGCGCACGACGCGATTCGTACACGGTTCTTGGAAGCACCGCAAAATGCCAAACCCGAAAGCAATGGCGGACCACAATGCCGGTCGGCCGGGCTAGGAGAAGCCAGAAACCCGGGTCTGATGCCGTGCGTTCATCCAGTGCGGGTGATGCGGGTGATCGTCCGAAGTTCGAGAGTTCGGGCCATGGCCACCGAACCTGACAGTCGTGATCGATCGATCCTGCCGCCTCCAGACCCGCCCTTCCGGGGCGAGATCAATGTGGCCTTCTCGGACTCGACGGCGGATTTTCCCGAGCCGCTGCGAGCGCCGCAGGGCGCGCCCAATGTGCTGATCGTCGTCGGCGACGACATCGGCTACGGCCACATGGGTGCGTTCGGCGGGCCGGCGCGGACGCCGACGTTCGACCGGTTGGCCGCGCGTGGCCTGAGGTACACGAACTTTCACGTCACGGCCGTGTGCGCGGCGTCGCGGTCCTGCTTGCTGACCGGGCGCAACGCCCATTCGGTCGGCATGGGAGTGATCCCGGAGAGCTCAACCGGGTTCCCGGTGGCTATAACGCGATGATCCCGCGCAGCGCGGCGACCGTGTTCGAGGTCTTGCGCCAGAACGGGTACGGCACTGTCGGTCAACGACAAGCAGGTGGATCGCCCCCATGAGCCAGCCACGACCCACCGATCCGATCGGATCCATTGGATGGACCGAACGCACCGGGGGAGTGCTGACCGCTCGGGAATGCCTGACACTTGCCCGGCCCCTGCTGCGGGGGGAGCTCAGCATTCTTGCCGGCCGTCTCGCGATGGTGCTCCGAATGCACTCGGGACGCCGGAGTTCCGTCGATCCGGCGAGCCTGGTGCCTCCCGACTCTCCTCTCGCAAGAGATGCCGACGTCGCCGCGCAGGACCTCTTGACACCGGCACTCCTCAACCATTCCAGTCGTGCCTACACGTGGGGCGCGGCCATCGCCGCACTTCACGGGATCACGTTCGACCGTGAGCTCCTGTACCTGGCTGCAATGTTCCACGACACCGGGATCCCGAGCCCGGTGCCCGACGTCGACTTCACGGTTCGCAGCGCCGCGTTGGCACGCGAGTTCACCGACAGCCACCACGTGCCTGCCGGTATCCGCGAGCTCGTTGCCAACGCGATCGCCATGCACTACACCCCCGGCGTTGGCCTCGAATCCGGTGCCGAGGCCTACCTCCTGTGGCTCGCCGGCGCAGCCGATCGACGCCGGTCGCCTACGCGATCAGGATGCCGTAAACGGACTTCGCCGGGATCGTGATCGACACAGACGCGTTTCCACCGCTGACCGGGACGACCTCGGTGGCGTACGGTGCTGTGGCATCGTTACCTGCCGCGGCAAGGTAGTGGGTGAGCAGGACCTGGCCGCTGATTCCGAGATTGGTGAGCGTCACATCCGTGGTGGTCGGAGTGGTCCCGTCGTTGACGGCCCAGACCACTCGCTGGCCGTCCGCGTTCGTCGCGGCGGCCGACAGGGTGACCCCGGTGCCGGCAGTGGTTGTGGCGTTGACATCGAAGGTGCCTTCGCCGAGGTCGAGGTCCTTGGACAGCAGCCGGAAGGTGGCGGCCTTGGGCTGCAGCCGGCCGTCGTTGTCGATGTAGGTCCACTGGTTGCGCCAGGCGGCGTCGAAGGCGCTCTGGTCGTCGCTGGTGTTGAAGATGAACGAGCCGTCAGCGCCTGCCTTGATGAACGACGTCAGCCGAAGCCCGACGTAGGAGATGGCGTCTGGGGACCCGTTGTTGAGCGGGTCGGCGTTGGCGGCGGCGGAGTAGTTCCACTCGTCGACGAACAGCGGTAGGTCCGGTTTGCCGGCTGCGGCGGCTGCGGCTTTCCAGGCGGGGACGTGCGCGTCGAGTTCGGTGTAGCCGAGGTAGCTGTGCCAGGTGGCGAAGTCCACCGCGTCCCTGGTCCGCGAGTCGCCGAGCAGGCCGTTCAGGAAGTAGGGGTCGCTGCTGGCCGTCGTTGGCCCGCCGAAATGTTTGGTCTGGTAGCCCTTCACCTGCTGCCATCCCTTGGCGGCGTAGAAGTAGATGTCCTTGTAGGCGTCGAGGGTGCTGGTGTAGGGCGAGTTCGCCAGCGACAGGCTCCAACCCTCGCCGTCGGGTTCGTTGATGGACTCGAACCAGTCGGCCTTGTCCTTGTAGTGGGCGAAGGCCTTCTTGTTCAAGTCGGTCCAGATGGCCCAGTCCATGGGCACGGAGCTGTCGCTGCCGTACCAGCCGACGCCCATGGACGGGTCGTAGCCGAGCCAGCTCGGGACGCTGTTGATGATGAGCAGAAGGGGTACTCCGGCCTTCTTCCACCGCGCGAGGTCCTTGGTTGTGGGTACCTCGGAATCAAAGGTGGGGTCCCAGTTCCAGTTCTTCGGGTTCGCCGCCCCGATCGGTCCCCCACGGCGGTGCAGGTCCAAGTTGTACGTCGCCACCGTCGTGGGGACGTCGGTCACCCGGTCAGCGGCCTTGGTGGTGCGGGGGACGAGGTCGTAGAGATACACGTCGGCCCGGACCATGGTGATGCCGGAGCTGGCGACCAGTGACGCGTACTTGGAGTTCAGCTTCGGCCAGGATGAGATCCCGAAGTTGAACTTCCCGGCCTCGGTGGTGGTCGTGGCGTAGTCCGCGGTGATCGAAGCCGTGGCGACCGCGCGCTGCTGCCCGGCGGCTGGCGCTGCCCCGGATGCGACGACGGCGGTGGCGATCAGGCAGAGGGCGCGGGCCAGAGACAGCGGACGGATGGGCGCCTTCATAGTTGTATCTCTCGGGGCGAGGACAGGTGGCCAGGACACGAACCCAGGACCATGTGTACGGGCTTTCGATGCGCCGAGTGTGTACCCCTCGCAGACGAGACGTAAAACGAAAGCCGACCATGAGTCGACCCCGAGAACGACGACATCAACGACTGCGAGTTCCACCTCGTACGTCGCCACTTCGACGTCCGGGCGTTCGGCGTCAACGCCGCGACCGGTGACGCCGGCGACGAGATGATCGAGCCGCATCACGAGGCCGACGACGAGGAGAACCAGACGAACGGCCACGAGGAGCTCTTCGCCGTGATGACCGGACACGCGGTCTTCACGGTCGACGGCGAAGAGATCGACGCGCCGGCCGGGACGATCGTCTTCGTGCGCGATCCGGGGTTGATCCGCGCCGCCCGGGCGACCGCCGACAACACGGCGATCTTCATGGTCGGAGGACCCGTCGGCGTCCCGTACACCGTCTCGCGTTGGGAACAAGCGCTCCCGTGACCGCGCAGCCCACGCCCGCTGTCAGCGGTCCACTAGGAGATCTTGCGGCGGTACGTGACCATGGCGAAGCTGTACGCGACGACGAGGATGCCGACGCACCAGGCAAGGGCGATCCAGATGTCGGTGCCGACCGGCTGCTGTGTGAGCAGGTCGCGGATCGCGTTGACGATGGTCGTCACCGGCTGGTTCTCGGCGAAGGCGCGCACCGCGCCGGGCATCGTGTCGGTGGGCACGAATGCCGAGCTGATGAACGGCAGGAAGATGAGCGGGTAGGCGAACGCGCTCGCGCCGTCCGCGGAGTGCGCGGTGAGGCCGGGGATGACGGCGATCCACGTCAACGCCAGGGTGAACAGGATCAGGATGCCGGCGACCTCGAGCCACGCCAGCACTCCCGCGCCCGAGTGGAAGCCCATGAGCAGGGCGACGAGCACGACGACCACGACCGAGATCAGGTTGGCGACCAGCGAGGTCAGCACGTGCGCCCACAGCACGGACGATCGTGCGATCGGCATCGACTGGAATCGCTCGAAGATGCCGCTCTGCATATCCAGGAAGAGCCGGAATGCGGTGTAGGAGATGCCCGAGGCGATCGTGATGAGCAGGATGCCGGGCAGCAGGTAGTTCACGTACGGATCCGACCCTGTGTTGATCGCGCCGCCGAACACGTAGACGAACAGCAGCAGGAAGGCGATCGGCATGATCGTGGTCGTGATGATGGTGTCCGGGCTGCGCGTGATGTGGCGCAGGGATCGTCCGGTCAGGGCGGCGGTGCCGCCGAAGAATTGCGTGGTCATTGTTGGTCCTTACTCGTGCGTGCCGACGCTGACGGTCTCGCCGGCGTCGCCGTGCTTGCCGTTGTCACCGACGATGGCGAAGAAGACGTCTTCGAGGGTCGGCTGCTTCTCGACGTATTCGACCTTGGCGGCCGGGAGGAGCTGCTTGAGCTCGGCGAGGGTGCCGTTGACGATGATCCGACCCTGGTGGAGGATCGCGATCCGGTCGGCGAGGTGTTCGGCCTCGTCCAGGTATTGCGTCGTGAGCAGCACCGTCGTGCCGTGCTCGGCGAGTTCCTTGATGGTCTGCCACACCTCGATGCGCCCTTGGGGGTCGAGCCCGGTCGTCGGCTCGTCGAGGAAGATGACCGGCGGATCCCCGATGAGGCTCATCGCGATGTCGAGGCGGCGGCGCATGCCGCCCGAATACGTCGACACCTTGCGCGCGCCGGCGTCGGTCAGCGAGAAACGACCGAGCAGGTCATCCGCGATCGCGCCCGGGTCCTTGACCTGGCGCAACTTGGCGACCAGCACGAGGTTCTCGCGCCCGCTGAGGATTTCGTCGACGGCCGCGAACTGTCCGGTGAGGCTGATCGACTCGCGCACGTCCGCCGCCAGCGTGGCGACATCGAAGCCGTTGACGCTCACAGTGCCCGCGTCGGCCTTGAGCAGCGTGGACAGGATCTTCACGACCGTGGTCTTGCCGGCCCCGTTGGAGCCGAGCAGGGCGAAGATGCTGCCTCGCGCCACGTCGAAGTCCACGCCGCTCAGCACCTCCAGCTTCTTGTACGACTTCTCCAGACCCCGAACGCGGATGGCTGCGTCGGTAGTCATTTCTGCTGCCCCCGCTCCGCGTCCTCGATCGCCTTGATCAGGCGAGCGCGTTCCTTGTCGATCCATTGCTTGCCGGTGTAGGCCTGGGCGAACGTCTCGGCGAACTCGACCGGGTCGTCACCGACGATCGCGCGCACGGGCGTGCCGTCGGCTGCGGCACGCTCCCAAAGGTCGGCGAAGTCGCCGAACATCGTGACGATGGTGTCGCCGTCCGTGACGCCCCCGTAGTACATGAAGTACCGCTGCAGCGCCTTCGCGACGCTGCCGTACGGCTCGGGCAGGGCCTCGACGCGGGCCTTGTACTGCTTGTACTGCTTCTTCTGTTCGAGCGACCCGGTGACCGATTCGATCCACTTCGCTGCCATTTCACTTGCCTCCTTCGTGGAGCTGTTCCAGTCGTTCAGAGAGGAAGCTCCAGGTCCTCCAGAACTCTTCGAGATAGGACTGTCCCTGGGCGTTGAGCGTGTACACCTTGCGCGGCGGCCCCTTCTCGGACGGGACCTTCTCGACGTCGACGAGGCCGCGCTGCTCGACCCTGACGAGCAGCGCGTAGACGGTGCCCTCGGCGATCTCGGAGAAGCCCTGATCGCGCAGCCACGCGGTGATCTCGTAGCCGTACGCGGGCCGGCCGGACAGGACCGCGAGGACGATGCCCTCCAGCGTGCCCTTTAGCATCTCCGTCATCTGCTTGCCCACGGAACTCCCTTCAGCTACTCAGTGATACTTGCTACTGGTACATAGTAGCACTGAATAGCGACAGGGCAAGACGCCTGAGACTCATCGCAGCGGGAACAGCTCGCGCAGGCGCGCGACGGCCGGCTCGTCGCTGTGGCGGCCGCGCCAGAGCACGGCAGCGAGCGTCGCGGGGTCGGTGTCGATCGTCGCGTCGGGCTTCGGGGCCGGTCCGCGGGAGATCGCGAGCGTGCCGTCGCGCACGCGCGCGTGGAACCGGTCATCGCCGAAGCGCAGCTCGTAGCTCTCCGGCCGCCCGGTCGCCGCGGCGGGGTCGAACATCGTCTTGAGCGCCAGCATCGCCGCGTCAGGTCCGAACGTGATGTCGCCGTCCGGAAACGGCTCGCCGGTGCCCCAGCGGCCGAGCTCGAGCAGGACCGGCTCGAGCGCCTGCCCGCGCTCGGTGAGCTCGTAGACCTGCGACGCGGCGGGCGGGGGGAGCCGCCGGCGCTGCAGCAGCCCGGCGTCCTCGAGGTCTCGCAGGCGCTGCGAGAGCACGTCGGGGCTCACCCTCGGGAGGCCCGCGCGCAGGTCGCTGAAGCGCTTCGGCCCCAGAAGCAGGTCGCGGATCACCAGCAGCGCCCAGCGGTCGCCGACCACGTCGAGCGCGCGCGCGATCCCGCAGGCGTCACCGTAGGTGCGCATCACGACGGGAGTCTAGTACGGTTATCCACCTATGCAGTTGGTTTTTCCAACCATAGGCTGCACGACATGAGCGAACGCAGCGGTTACGAGCCCGGCGTCCCGTGCTGGGTCGACACATGGCAGGGCGAGCCGGCGGCCGGCTTCTACACGGAGCTGTTCGGCTGGGAGGCCGCCCGCGGCGAGTACTCGATGTTCCGGCTCCGGGGGCGCGATGTCGCCGGCCTCGGCGGCGAGCCGGTCGAGCCGGCCGCCTGGACGACGTACATCCAGGTCGACGACGCCGACCGCGCCGCGGCCGCGGTGACGGAGGCGGGCGGCAGCCTGGTGCGCGAGCCCTTCGACAGCCTCGACGGCGGCCGCATGGCGATCGCCGCCGACCCGGCGGGCGGCGTGTTCGCCGTCTGGCAGCTCGGGGAGCACAGCGGCGCCGCCGTCGTCAACGAGCCGGGCGCGTGGGCGATGAGCGCCCTCTCGACGCCCGACCCCGAGGCCGCGAAGGCGTTCTACGGCGCGGTGTTCGGCTGGGAGACCGAGTCGTTCGGGCCGGCGACGATCTTCCGCCTGCCCGGCTTCGTCGGCGGCGAGCCCCAGCAGCCGGTGCCGCGCGACGTCGTGGCGGTGATGATGCAGGGCGACGCCGCGGCCTGGACGCCGGACTTCTGGGTCCACGACGCCGACGCCGTCGCGACCCGCGCGGGTGAGCTCGGCGGCAGCGTCCTGATGCCGCCGTCGGACACCGGCGTCGGCCGCACCGCCGTGCTCGCCGATCCCGCCGGCGCCGTGTTCTCGGTCAGCAAGGTCGTCTGATCCGCCCCACGCCCCTTGGTGGCGATGCTACCTGCCGGCAGAGCTGCTGGCGCAGCGTGCCGAAGGCGTCACGGCACTGCGGCGGTCTCGCGCTCTGGCGCGACGTCCTCGTCCCAGTCGATCTTCGGGATGTCGGCCCGGTCGAGCACCTGCGGCCCCCGCGACTTCGTGAAGTAGTCCCAGCCCCAGGTGATGAACGCGTCGACACGGTTCCGGACGCCCGTCATGAGCGTGGCGTGGACGCCCAGCCAGGCGGAGAACGCGATCGCGCCGTGGAGCTCGTGGCGGTGTGCTCCCACCTCGGCGATCGCGGCGCCGCGGCCGATCATCGCCATGATGCCCTTGTCGTGGTAGTGGAACGACTTGCGCGGCGAGCCGGCGGCGTCGGCCAGGATGTTCTCGGCGGCCCAGACGCCGCTCTGCAGGGCGACCGACCCCAGCTGCGGATGGGTCTGGCCGTCCGGGCTCGGGATGTTCGCGACGTCGCCCACCACGTAGACGCCCTCTGCGCCCTCGACCAACAGGTCCGGCCGTACGTCGATCCGCCCGCCGCGACCGCGCGGGAGGTCGCCCGCCGCGGCGATCGGCGGCGCCTTGATGCCGCCGCCCCACACGACGCACCGCGTCCGCAGCGTGCTCCCGTCGGCGAGCGACACGTGACCGGCGCCGACCTCGGTCACGGCGACACCGAGATGCAGCCGGACGCCCTTGCGGCCGAGCACCTTGGCGGCGTAGTCGTGCGCGCTCGTCGGAGAACGGGCCGAGCAGCGTGTGGCCCAGGTCGACGAGATGGATCTGCGCCGCGGTGACCGCCAGGTCGTGGTACTCGACGCTCATCGTCTCCGCGATGAGGTCCGCGAGCGCCCCGGCCAGCTCCACTCCGGTCGGCCCGCCACCGACGACGACGAACGTCAACGCGCCCTGATCGATGCGACTCGGGTCGCGGTCCGCCGCCTCGAACACCTCGATTATCCGGGAGCGCAGCCGCGTCGCGTCGTCGAGCGAGTAGAGCGGGAGGGCGTGCTCCTCCGCGCCGGGCGTGCGGAAGAAGTTCGGCTGCGAGCCGGCGGCCAGCACGAGCGCATCGCCCGTGAAGCCATCGCCCTCGGCGAGCGTGACCGTGTGGGTGGCCAGGTCCAGCTCGGTCACCTCGCCGAGCTTCACGTCCACGTTGTCGTGCTCGCGGAACAGCTTGCGCAGCGAGAACGCGATGTCGCTCGACGCGAGCTGGGATGTCGCCACCTGGTACAGCAGCGGCTGGAACTGGTGGTAGTTGTGGCGGTCGACCAGCGTGACGCGCACGCCGTCCTCGCCGGCGAGCCGCTTGACGCACCCGAGGCCGGCGAAGCCACCGCCGACCACGATCACGTGCTTCGTGGCACCGTTGTCATGCGACATGCTCAGGCTCCCGTTCCGGGCGCGCCGCGCCCATGCGCTCGAGCACGTGGTCGCCGACCCGCAGGGCATTCGCCATCGCGGTCAGCGCGGGATTCACCGCCCCGATGCTCGGGAAGAAGCTCGTGTCGACGACGTAGAGGTTGTCGACCTCGTGCGCGCGGCAGTCCGTGTTCAGGACTGACGTGGCGGGGTCGGTGCCGAAGCGGCAGGTGCCCGCCTGGTGCGCGCAGCCGGCCACCGGGATCTCGTTCTTGAGGTACGCGTGGCGCGGCACCAGGTGGTCGTGGTGCATGCCGAGGTGCCCCAGCATCGACTTGAGCTGCCCCAGCAACTGTTTCGCGGGCTCGTCGTTGGTGGCCTTGTAGCTGAGCTGGACGGCCCCGTCGCCGCGCAGCGTGACGCGGTTCTCGGCCCTCGGCAGGTCCTCGGTCGAGAGCCAGAAGTCGACCGCGTGCCGTGCGACGTTGTCCAGCGTCCGCTCCGGGGCCAGCCGGGTCTGGAGCGGCTTCTCGCCGCGATACATCTCCGCCGAGGACTTCCCGACCATCTGGATGTTGCCGAGCGGGTACTCGAAATCGGGCGACCCGAAGTAGAAGTCGTTGATCCCGAGCGTCTTCTGGAAGACCGTCGGGTTCTCGTCCTTCGACAGCGCCAGGACCGCCTGGCTGTTGTGGAACATGTAGTTGCGGCCGAGCTGGCCGGACGCGTTCCCCAGGCCGTCCGGATGCGCCTCCGACGCCGACGCGAGCAGCAGCCGCGCACTGTTCGCCGCGCCGCAGGACACGACGACGAGATCGCCGGTGAACGTCTCGCGCTCACCGGCGTGGTCGACGACCACACCGGTCACCACGGTGCCGCCCGCGTTCGTCTCGAGCCGCACCGCCTCGGCATTCGTCACGAGCGTGACGTTGGGATGCTCGAGCGCGGGCCGGACGCCGAGGACCTCGGCGTCCGACTTCGCGTGCACGAGGCACGGGAAGCCGTCGCATGTGGCGCACCGCACGCAGTGGCTGTGCGGCATGTCGGGCTCGACCAGCCGGATGCCGCACGGCGCATGGAACGGCCGGAGCCCGGCGGCCTCCAGGTCGTCAGAGAGCTGTTGGATGCGCGGCTCGTGGCTGACCGCGGGAAACGGATACGGGGCCGACGAGGGCGGCTCGGTCGGATCTTCTCCCCGGGCGCCGTGGACCTCGTAGAGCTCCTCGGCGAGCGAGTAGTAGGGCTCCATCTCCGCGTAGTCGATCGGCCACGCGGGCGAGATCCCGTCGTGGTGGCGCAGCTCGCCGAAGTCCTCCTCGCGGAGGCGGTACAGCGCGGCGCCGTAGAGCTTCGTGGCACCGCCGACGCAGTAGTGGACCTGTGGCTGGAACGCCTTGTCGCGTTCGTCGTACCACGTGTCCGCCGACACGTAGCGGTTGTCGACGAACACGTCGTGGGCCTGCCAGTTCTGCGGCTCGCGCGGGAGCCAGTCGCCGCGCTCGAGCAGCAGCACGCGCTTGCCCGACGGGGCGAGGTGCCGGACGAGCGTGCCGCCCCCGGCGCCGCTGCCGATGACGATGACGTCGTAGTCGCTCATGACGAGATCCATGGTTCGTGCCAGCGACCGTGGCCGGCGAGCAGGCGGTCCGCCTCAGCCGGTCCCCACGACCCCTTGGCGTATGGGTGGACAGGCGGGGGCGAATCCACCAGCGGCTGCATGACGCGCCAGGCCTCCTCGACGCCGTCCTGGCGCTTGAAACGTGTGCTGTCGCCCTGCATTGCGGCATGCAGCAGCACCTCGTACGGCGCCGGGACGTCGTCGCCCTCCCGGCCGAACTCCTTGTCGAGGCTGATCAGCTCCGCCTCCGCGGGCTCGCCACGCTGCGCCTCCAGCATCAGGCGCACGCCGGTCGCCGGATCGAGCCTGACGACCAGCTGGTCGGACTCGGGCGCGCGGCCGCGACTTGCGTCGAAGCCGAGCCGCGGCGGGCGATGGAACACGAGCCGCAGCTCGGTCTGGGTGGCCTTCAGGTGCTTGCCGGTCCGGATGAAGAAGGGCACACCCGTCCAGCGCCAGTTGTCGATCTCCAGCCGCAGCGCGGCGTAGGTCTCGGTCGTCGAGTCCGCGGCGACTCCGTCGACCTCCCGGTACCCGTCGTACTGGCCGCGGACGTAGTGCGCCGGATCGGCCGGCGGCATCGCGTGGAAGACGGCGAACAGCGAGTTCTTGAGCGTCGCCGGATCGCGGGCGCCCGGCGCCTCCATCGCCGCCGCCCCGACCACCTGCATGAGATGGTTCACCACGACGTCGCGCAGCGCGCCGACCGGGTCGTAGAAGTGGCCGCGGTCGTCGACGCCGAAGCGCTCGGCCATCGTGATCTGGACGCTCGCGACCTGGTTGCGGTGCCAGATCGGCTCGAGGATCGCGTTCGCGAACCGCAGGTAGAGGATCTCCGCGAGTCCCAGCTTCCCGAGGTAGTGGTCGATCCGGTACAGCTGGCGCTCGTCGAGGTAGTGGTGCATCTCGTTCGCGAGCGCGCGGGCGGACTCCAGATCGTGGCCGAACGGCTTCTCGACCACGACGCGGGCGGCCTCGATGAGGCCTGCGCCGGCCAGGCCTTTCACGACGGCGCCGAACAGGAAGGGCGGGATCTCGAGGTAGAAGACCGGGGCGCGGGCGTCCTTCAGCCGCACCGCGAGGCGCTCGAACGTCGCCGGGTCGGCGAAGTCGCCCGCCAGGTAGGAGAGGCGGGCGGCGAACCGGTCGAACACCTCCGGGTCGAGGGTCTCACCGCACGCCAGGATCGCCTCGCGGGCACGCTGGCGCAGGTCGTCGTCCGTCCAGTCGTCGACGGCGACGCCGACGATCGGGCAGGTCAGCAGGCCGCGCGCCTCGAGGCGGTAGAGCGAGTGCAGCGTCATCACCTTCGCCAGGTCGCCGGTGATGCCGAACACCACGAAGACGTCGGCAGGCTCCTCGGGCGCGGCGCCGGATGCGGTGACACCCGGGCGCGGTCTCGCTGCGGTGGTCATACGCCGATCGTCCGCCTGGCCCGCGGACCGGTCATCACCCGTTCTGGATGAACGCGCCGCGCACCTCGATCGAGAACACCGCGGTGAAGTCCCGCCCTGGGGTGGCCCGGCGGAGCCCCGCGCCGCTGCGGAGCGCGTTGGTCGGCGCCGTCATCGGCTCGAAGCAGATGAACGCCGACCCCGCTGGGGCGAACACCTGTCCGACGGGGTAGCCGCGCTCGAACGTGACCGCCAGCGTCCGCCCGCCCCCGGACACCGAGAACTCGGCGCCGTCCGGCAGCTGGTCGTAGCCGTCGTCGAAGTGGCGGTCCCCCAGCTCGAACGCGGCGGCGGGCCGCTCCTCGGTCTCGCCGGTCGGCACGCCGCGGTCGTCGAGCAGCAGATGCCGTCGCGCCGGCAGCGCAACCTGCCAGCCGGTGCGATCGGCGCCCGGCAGCCGCAGGTACGGGTGGAAGCCGAAGCTGATCGGCACCGGTGCGCCGCCCGTCGGGCGGACCCGCGTCGTGATCGTCAGCCGCTCGCCCGTCAGCGCCGCCTCGAGCAGCACCTCGTGCGGGAACGGGAAGGCCGCCATGAGCTCCGGATGCGCCGCGAAGTCCAACGCCGCGCGGAGCCGCGCCGTGCCGCCCTCGTCGTCCAGTGAAGTCACGTCCCAGTAGCGCGTGGCGGCGAGGACGCCGTGGATCGGGAGCCCGTGCTCGTCGCCGTGGACGAGCGGCGGACCGTGCGGCAGCCGCACGTCGTGCCCATCGAACGAATAGGAGAAGCCGGCCAGCCGGTTCGCCCACGGGTGCAGGAACGGGATGCCCATGACCGCGCCGTTCTCGACGTACGCGCTCAGCCCCGCCTGGCGGTCGAGGAGCTCCTCCCCGGCGTGGCGCAGGGAGACGCCCACCATCCCGCGCTCGGGCACGAAGGTCGCTTCGAGCTCCGCGGCCGCCAGCGTCACGGCAGCGCAGCCCTCGAAGCGCTCCTGGCTGATCCCCATGTCGCGGATCGCACCAGGGCTTGCGTCGCCCGCCATCGTCCGGAAGGGGTGATGACGCTGGCGAGCCGGGAGTCGACGATCCGGCCGAGCCGCCGGACAAGCGCAGAAAGGGACAGATGACCTCCGCCACCGAAGCGGGCGAGCAGCCGCAGAGCGCCGCAGCGCCGTCGCCCTTCACGCCGATCGCCGAATACGCGTTCCTGTCGAACTGCCACACGGGTGCGCTGGTCGCCCCGGACGGCGGGATCGGCTGGCTGTGCGTTCCGCGCTTCGACTCGCCGAGCGTGTTCGGCACCCTGCTGGACCGGCAGGCCGGTCATTTCCGGCTGGCCCCGTTCTCCGCCAACGTGCCCGCGGCGCGCGCCTATGAGCCGGGCACCAACACGCTGGTCACCACGTGGCAGGTCCCGACGGGGTGGATCGTCGTGCGCGACGCGCTCACGCTGGGTCCGCGGCGGATCGAGGACCGGATCACGCCGCACACGAGGCCGCCGTTCGACGACGACGCCGACCACCTGCTCGTGCGCACGGTCGAGTGCATCGAGGGCAACGTCGAGATCGACCTGGTCTGCGAGCCCGTGTTCGACTACGGCCGCGTCGCGGCGGAGTGGACCCTCGTCGGGGAGGACCGGCACGCGGCCGACGCCAGCGGCGCGGGCGTCACGATCAGGCTCGCGACCGACATGCTGCTCGGCATCGAGGGCGACCGGGTGCGCGGGCGACGGATGCTCAACCAGGGTGAGCGGGCGTTCTGCTCGCTCTCGTGGGCCGAGGAGCTCGCCTCGCCCGCGGACGCGGACGAGGCGACCGCCAGGCTCGCGGCGACGACACGGTTCTGGCGCGCCTGGGTGGCCCGCGCGCGGATCCCCGATCACCGCTGGCGCGAGCCGATCCAGCGCTCCGCGCTCGCGATCAAGGGGCTCACCTACATGCCGACCGGGGCGACGGTCGCGGCGCCCACGACCTCGCTGCCCGAGACGCCGGGCGGGGAGCGCAACTGGGACTACCGCTACACGTGGATCCGCGACGCCACGTTCACCCTGCAGGCGCTGCACTGGCTCAATCTCGACTGGGAGGCCGACGAGTTCATGCAGTTCATCGCCGACCTGGAGCCGGACGCCGACGGTTCGCTGCAGATCATGTACGGGATCGACGGACGGCGCGACCTCACCGAGGTCACGATCGACGAGCTGTCCGGCTACGCGGGCGCTCGCCCGGTGCGCGTGGGCAACGGCGCGTTCGACCAGCGCCAGAACGATGTCTACGGCGCCGCGCTCGACTCGATCCTGCTCCACACCCGCCGGAGCGAGCGGCTCCCGCGGCGGCTGTGGCCGATCGTGGAGGCCCAGGCCGAGAACGCCACGCGCGTGTGGCGCGAGCCCGACCAGGGGATCTGGGAGGCGCGAGGGGCGCCGCAGCACTACGTGTCGTCCAAGCTGATGTGCTGGGTCGCATTGGACCGCGCCGCCAAGCTCGCCGAGATCCGCGGCGGCGGCGAGCGTGAGGCCGAATGGGCCGCGACGGCGGAGGAGATCCGCGCCGACATCCTCGAGCACGGTGTCGACGAGCGCGGGGTGCTGCGCCAGCACTACGCGACGGACGCGCTCGACGCGTCCACGCTGCTCGCCGCCATCTTCGGCTTCCTGCCCGGCACCGATAAACGGCTGCGCGCGAGCGTGCTGGCGATCGCGGACGAGCTGACCGAGCACGGTTTCGTCCTGCGCTACCGCACCGACGAGACCGACGACGGCCTCTCCGGGAAGGAGGGCACGTTCCTGATCTGCTCCTTCTGGCTCGTCTCCGCCCTCGCGGTCATCGGCGAGTCGCAGCGCGCCCGCGACCTGATGGAGCGCCTGCTGCTCCAGGCGTCGCCGCTCGGGCTCTACGCGGAGGAGTTCGACGCCGACACGGGCCGGCACCTCGGCAACTTCCCGCAGGCGTTCTCGCACCTCGCGCTCATCGAAGCCGCCGCGCGGATCATCCTCACCGAGCGGCTCGACGAGTACACGCGCTGACGCCGCGAACGGCATGAGCTCGAGCCCGTCGATCGATTCAGCCCGGACACTGCGCGGCATGACCGCCGGGTGGCGTTCCGGATGACCGTCGCGTGGCCCGTCCGCAGTGTGATCGCCGGCGCCGCGGGAACGGCGACGCTGACGCTCGCCTATGCGTGCGAGCGCCGGCTGCGAAAGCCCCGGCAAGGCCCGCTCGACTACGACGACTCGCTCGTCCCCGGCCAGATCGTCGCGAGCGTGATGCACCTGCCGCACGTCACGGACCGCGAAGATCGCGACCTCGGGCTGCTGCTGCGCTGGAGCTACGGCTCGGCGTTCGGCATGCTGCACGGCGCGCTGCGTCGCGTCATCCCGGAGCCATGGGCGAGCGCAGCGTTCGGTGGCACGCTGATGACCGCGACTTTGACGCTGTTTCCGCTGCTCGGCCGGACCCCGCCGCCGTGGCGCTGGCCCGCCGACGTGATGGCGACCAGCCTGGGTACCCACGTCGCCTACGTCGTCGGGGTTGCAGCGGTGGACGACTCGATTCGTCGTAGTACCAGCTGAGACGCGACGCGCGAGAACAGGAGGGCCATCTCAGTGGAGCGACGTCGCTTCGCCGAGGGCGACGTCGGCGAGGTAGTCGTAGGCGCGGTTGGCGCCGAGCGGGTGCATGAACGAGCCGGCCTTGACGTCGCGGTAGGCGCGCGCGAGCGGGCTGCCGTTGAGGTAGCCACCACCGCCCGAGAGGGCGAGCGCACGCTCCACGATGCGGCGGCCGCAAGTAGCCGGCGGCCTTGAGCGCGTCGATCGCCTCGAAGGGATAGCTGCCTTCGCGGTCGTGCTCGGCCGCGTGGGCGCCGAGCTCTTCGGAGAGCTGCTCGGCGATCGCCACGAGGCGGGCGCCGGCGGCGGTATGGGCTGTGAGCTCGATCGGCATGGTCGGATCTCGAGCCTCAGCCGCTCGTCACCTCGACGGCGACGGGCACGCCGTTGGTGACCATGTCGTAGACGGCGAGGCGCTGCTCCACGACCTCGCGAGCTTCTCGCCGGGCGTGCCCGTCCGGAACGACACGCCGATGCGCTCGAACCCGTTGCGCGGCTCGTCGTCGACTCGAGCGCGCGCGCACGTCCATGTCGGTGAGCGTCGATCGACGGACGTAGCTCCACCTTGCGCGCCGCGGCCACGTAGACGATCGACGTCGTCAGGCAGGCGGCGAGCGCGTGCAGCAGGTGCTCGGCGGGGTTGGCGCCGGTGTCGGTGCCGAGCAGGATCGCCGGCTCGCCCGCATCGATCTCGAACGCCTCGGTGCGAGTGGCGTCCTCGCCGCCCGCGGCGTAGAACCCCTTGATCGTCGAGCGGTTGTGGGCGCCGCCGATCCAGCGGTTGGTGGCACGGAACTGGAACCTCGCCAGCTCCGGCTGCGCCCTGATCAGGTCCAGCGTGGCGAACAGCTTCTCCGTGTCCACGCCGTTGCGGTTCGTGTCTGTGACTACGCTCACTTCGAGGACCTCCTCGGTCGTTGTGGTGTTGGGGAACCGTCAGCCCGAGCCGCTCACGCGACGTCGGCGCACGGAGCAGGGGGATCCGGCGATCCGCCGTGGCGGAGCCGCAGGCCCTGCGGGAGCCGGTCCAGCAGGCGCGGCGTCCACCACGCGGCCGGGCCGAGGATGCGCAGGACGGCCGGCAGCAGCAGCAGGCGGACGAGCAGCGTGTCGAGCAGCACCGCCACGCCCAGGATCACGCCCATCTCCTTCGGCGCGAGCGGTCCGGAGAGGGCGAAGGTGAAGAACACGACCACCATCGCCGCGCCGGCCGCGTTGATCACCCTGCCCGAGCCGGCGAGCCCCTCGACGAGGGCGGATCGTGGATCGCCGGTGCGGTCGAGCTCGGCCCTGATCGAACTCAGCAGGAACACGCTGTAGTCCATCGCGAGAGCGAAGATCAGGGCGAAGAAGAAGATCGGCGCCCAGGCGTCGACGAAGCCCTGCGAGGAGAAGCCGAGCAGGGCTTCCCCGTGGCCGTCCTGGAAGATCAGCTTCGCCACGCCGAAGGCCGCCGCGGTGGCGAGCAGGTTCATCAGCACGGCCGCCGCGGCCGCAACCGGTGCGCGGACGACGAGGACCAGCAGCGCAAAGCCGACAGCGACCACCAGGCCGTAGACGAGCGGAAGCCGGCGGGCGAGGGCGCGCTCGAGATCGTGGGCCTCGGCGGCCGCGCCGCCGACGATCGCTCCGTCCGGCAGCCGTGACCGCATGCTGTCGAGGAGCTCGCTCCCCCCTGAGACGGGACGCACTCGCGTCAGCGCGAGGCCGCCCCGCCGCTCCGCCGGCATCGCGGCGGCCACGCCTGGGGTGTGGCGGAGCGCCGCGCGCACGCGCCCGGACGCTCTCGCCGGCGCCACGACCTGCAGCTCGGCGGGTGCCCCGGCGCCGAAGGCCTCCTGGAGGCGCTCGGAGCCGACGCGCGCGCTCGCGTCGGCAGGCAGGACGCCGGTCGCCGGCATGGCCGTGCGCAGGCTGAGCCCCATGAGGGCGAGCGCGACGAGCGCGGCGAGCGCGAGTCCGCCGATCACGACCGGGCGGCGCCAGATCAGCCGTCCCCAGCGCGCAAACGCCTCGCTGCGGTGCTGCACAGCACCCGCCCAGGGCAGCGCGAAGCGGTCGATGCGCGGGCCGAGGCGCGCCAGCAGCGCCGGCAGGAGGGTCAGCGTCGCAGCGAGCACGAACCCCACGGCGAGCAGGATCCCGAGCGCGCTCGTGCGGAATGGCTGACTCGGCACGACCATGACGGCGGCCAGCGCCGCCAGCACGGCGACGCCGCTGACGAGCACCGCCCTGCCCGCGCTGTCCATCGTCTCTGCGACGGCGTCATCCGGGCGCAGGCCCGCTCGCAGCGCGGCGCGGAATCGAACCACGACGAAGAGCGCGTAGTCGATCCCCACGGCGAGCGCGAACATCAGCGCGAAGTTCATCGCCCAGATCGTGATGCCGGTGAACTGTGCGCCGATCCAGAGCGTGCCGGCGGTGGCCACCAGCCCCAGGATCGCGAGGACCAGTGGGATCCCGGCCGCGGCGAGCGAGCCGAAGGCGATGGCGAGCACGGCCAGGGTGACCGGCCAGGAGAGCACCTCGGAGCGCAGCATCGCGGCCTTGTTCTCCTCGTTGAACTCCGACCACAGCGCGGCGGAGCCGGTGAGCGATACCTCGATTCCCGGTCCTGCCGCCGCCTCGAGCCGATCGCGGAGGCGACTCGCGGCGCGCACCATGCCGGCTGTGCCGGCGGCCGCGCCGCCGCGCACGACGGCCACTCGGCCGTCCGGCGCGATCGACGTGCCGGCCTCGGGCGACCGCACCGCTCCGACTGCGGGGTCGCGCCGCAGCAGGCCCGCCACGCGCCCGATCGTCGCGCGGAACGCCGGGCTCGCGCTGTCGTGCGTCCGCGAGCTGATCACCGCGACCAGCGCATAGCTGCCCTGACCGTCGAAGTGCCGGTCGATCAGACGGCGGGCCTCCACGGACTCCGAGCCATCAGCCTGCCAGCCGCCGCCGGACAGCGCCTGCTCGGCACGCGGAGCGAGTACGCCGAGGCAGACGGCGACCACGACCCAGGCGAGCACGACCCTGCGGCGGTGGGTGGCCGCCCAGCGGCCGAGGCGACCCAGCGGGCTCGATCGGGTGGTGCGGGGTGAGACGTCGAGCCGGGGCATGGCGGCAAAGTACGTGCCGGCACGGAGCCCGTCATGGGGCACTCGCCCCAGCTTTGCGCGGTCAGTCGACGAGGCCGTGGCGCATCGCGTAGAGCGACGTCTCTGCGCGGGTGGAGACCCCGAGCTTGAGGTAGATGTGCTCGATGTGGTTGCGCGCGGTCTTCTCAGCGATCACGAGCTGCCGCGCGACGTCGCGGCTGGAGGCGCCGCGGGCGACGAGCAGCAGGACCTCGAGCTCGCGTGCGGTGAGCCCGGCGGGGCGGGCACGCTCGCGGGCGCCGGGGCGGGGGTGACCGGCGGCGGTCAGGACGTCCTCCGCCGCGTCGGCGTCGATCCGTCCGGCTCGCACCTCGCGGCGCAGCTCGGCGGCCGCCGCGTCCGTCTCCAGGGCGTCACGGTGCGGGCGCGCCTCGGTCATCGCGTGGTAGACGTCCGCCGCGGCCAGCATCCGCGCGGCGGGCGGCAGGGCGGACCCCGGCAGCGAGCGGTGATAGCCCGAGCCGTCCAGGCGCTCGTGGTGGCAGGCCGCGATCGCTCCCAGGCGGGCCAGGGCCTCGGGGCGCGCGAGCATGCGCTCGGTGTAGTAGGGATGCAGCCGCACCCGCTCGCGCTCGGCGTCGGTCAGCCGCCCCGGCTTGTCCCAGATCGTGTTCGGCACCCCGGTCCGCCCCAGGTCGTGCACAAGCGCGGCGCGCCGCAGCTCCGTCACCGCATCGGCGGGCAGCCCCGCCTCCTGCGCGGCCGCGGCGGCGAGCCGCGCGACGCCGCGTGAGCGGCCGGTGAACCAGGGCGACTTGAGGTCGCTGAAGTCGGCGACCGCCTCGAGGGCGGCGTCGAGCCCATCGCCCGCGAGCGCCTTGGCCAGGCCCGGCTCGGCCGCGATCACCGCGTCCCAACTCGACTCCTCGGCCAGCCCGTCCAGCAACTCGCGGGCGCAGTCGGTGAACGCCTCCACCAGACGCGGGTCGAACTGTCCCCCGGCGCGATCGCGCGCGACCGCGATCGCGGCGTCGACGCCGCCACCGCGGTGGTGGACCTCGGCGATCGCGGCGACGTGAACGAGCCTGATCGCCAGCGGCAGCTCCTCGCCGCCCGTCCCGCCGGGGATTCCTGTCCCGTCCCAGCGAGAGAAGCCATGCAGCAACGGCTCCTGCACCTCGGGGCCGAGTCCCAGCCGCCGCGCGATCGCCGACGCGACCTGGCAGTGCGCCGTCATCGCCTCCATAGCGTCGCGCCCGCCGGTCGCCACCAGCGCCGCGGCCATCCCCGCCCGTCGCAGCGGTGGACGGCCGGTCCCGACCCGGCGCAGCAGAAAGCCGGCCATCGGCCGGCCGGCGAGATCGACCCGATGAGCGTCCGCGCGCAGCGCGAGATCGTCGCCGAACTGGTGCGCCAGCTCGTGCGAATCGGCCGTGCAGCCGACCCAGGCCAGCATCGCCACGTAGTACACGGCGGCGCGGTCCGCCTCGTCCAGACCCAGCCGCTCCGCGAGCCCCAAAGCGATCCGGCACTGACGCAGCACATGCTCCTGCGGCAACCCGAGACCGAGATCGGTCGCCAGCGACCAGGCGGCGACCAACTCGGCCAGGCGCAGGCGCATCGAGCCCACACTAGCCGGGGGCGGGGCGCGTGACTCCTTCGGGCGAAACGCCGGCGTGTCGGCCGCCGATCGGCTCGCGCCCCGCTTGCGCACCACGCTCCTAGGCTCGGTCGCTGTCCGGTGGAGCGGGCTCTCGATAGCGCACCGCACCGCGGCGCGGCCATTCAACGGGTATCTGGGTCCTTTCGTGGAAGTGGCAGCCGCTGTCCAGACCTTGGTCTCGCGCGGGCCTAGCGCCGCGCGGCGTCAGCGGTCACAGATCCACCCCGGCAGCGAAGTCGCGCAGAGGTTGCTCGCGAACCGATTGCCGGTTCCTGTCCCGTCCCACCTGATGTCGGGCCGGTTGAGCAACGCGACATTGCGCGAGACGACGTTGTCCGTGGGATCCGCTCCTCCGAGGAAGCGCGAGGACGCGACCACGATCCCCCCTGCGTAGTCCGACGGCTCGGACGGCCGGTTGCCGACGACGAGGTTCCTGCTCACGCGGACGTCGTTCGCCCCGAAGAGGAGGATCCCCGTGCCTGAGAAGGCCGGGAAGATGGTCGGGACATCCGGGCAGGCGCCGTTGTTGTGCGTCGCCGTGTTGCCTTCCGCGGTCCAGTCGCTCAGCGGCTCGTCCGGGTTGAAGCGATGGTCGAGGAAGTGGAACCCGATGCAGTTCCCCGTCGCGTGGTTGCCGACCACCAGGCCGTGGCTGGAGTCGCGGAACAGGAATCCGAAGCCCTCGCCCCCGACCCCGTTGCTGGTCGCCGTGTTGCCGCTGACAACCGCCTGCGCATCGGGCGAATCCCCGATGTAGATCCCGGGCGCATGGTTCTCGGTCGCGACGCTGTCGAGGTAGCGGACGCCTGAGAGCTCGAACCCGGCGATCCCGTAGCCCTGGTTGTCGCGGGCGCGCACGCGCGCGACGGTGTAATCCTCCGCCTCGTAGGCGTAGATGCCGGTGCTCGGGAAGCCGGCCACTGTCAGGTCCTTGACCGTCACGTGGTTCGCTTCGGTGACGCAGATCCCGTTCACGTCGGTGCAAGCGGTCAGGACAGGATCCGAAGGCGGCGTCAGCACCGTCCCGTGCCTGCCCGACCCGGCGCCGCGCAGCGTGATGCCGTTCGTCGTGATCGTCAGGTTCTCGCGGAACTCGCCGGCCGCGACGCGGATCGTGTCGCCCGGCCGGGCGTGGTCGATCGCCGTCTGGATCGACTCCCCTGGTCTCACGACTCCGTTCGAGGCACTCGCCGGAGCGACTACCCCCAGTGAACCTGCGACAACGCCGAGCACGATCGCGAACGTCCGTGGCCATGAGCGCATGCTGCCTCCTCCCGGGTTGTTCGGACGGCGGGACCCCGAAGACACGGGTCGGGCCGGGTATCGACCCTAGTTCCGCCGTCGGGGACGAGTCATTCCCCTTCGGGCAAAGGCACGAACCGGATTACGGCCCGACGTTCCCCCGGCGGGATCGCGCCGACGACCGCCTCCTCGGCGCGGTCATGGTCCGGACCCGTTCGAGGGGTCCTGGCCGCGGCGGCGCGCCGCGCCGCCCCGGTCTCTGACGTCAAACGCGCTCGGCGACGCCCATCATCTGCGTGATCAGCCCCGCCTGCTCCGCCGCCGACGTCACGCCGGCGAGTTCGAACGGCGTCGACTTGGCGATCTCGAACAGCGCGCGCGGGACGCCCCAGCGCGCGAGCGGCGCGCTGGGGCTCCACATCGTGGAGGTGCTGCTCGCGATCCGCGACTCCGCAACCAGCGGGGCCGCGATCGCGATCTGAGCTACTCGGCGATCGAGACCGTCTGCGAGCCGGCCGTGTTCCACGAGCCGTTGCTGCCCTGAGTCTGCAGCTGGACGTCCACCTTGCCGACCTTGTTCGAGGTGTACGGGTCGAGATCGACGGTGAACTGGTGCAGGCCGTTGTCGTCGGCGCACACCTCGCCGCCGCTGCGGCTGGTCAGGAACGTCCCGCCGGAGGTCAGGTAGCGCAGATTCATGCGCGAGCAGACGCCCGACGAGTTGTTGATGTAGAGCGAGCCCGTCAGGCGCGCCGTCACCTGGCCGTCGATCAGCGTCCAGTGCATCGTGCCCGAGCCGGTCGGCGCGTTGCCGAGGAACGTTCTCGTCGCGCCGAAGTCGACGCCGTCCTCGGTGATCTTGACGCTGTCGTCGAACGTGTTGGCGGTGTAGACCGCGTTGTCGACGACGAACCAGCCGCTCACGGTCTCCTTCTCCAGCTGCACCAGAACGCTGGCGATCCGGTTGTCGGAGTACGGCTGCAGGTCCACGGAGAACTCGTGGTGCTTGTCGTCGTTGACGCAGACGGTGCCGCCGTGCTCGATCCGCAGCGACGTGCCGTTGCGGTCGCGGTAGTCGAGGTGCATGCGGGCACACGTGCCGTCGGCGTCGTTCATGTGCAGCGTGCCGGTGAGGTGCGGCTTGATCTGGCCGCCGGTGTAGTCGAACTTCAGGTCGCCGTCGCCGGTCGGCGCGCCGGCGACGAACGTCCCGTTGCCGAAGTCGTAGCCGGTGCCGGTGAGCCGGACGCCGTCGGTGTCGATCACGGACGCCTGGGCGGAGCCGGCAAAGGCCATGGTGGCCGCGCGGCGGCGAGTGCGATGGTCAGCTTCCTGCGGGTCATGCGAGTCCCTTTCGTGGGATGGGTGAGTTGTCGCAGGAGGGACCCGCCGCCGCGCGGGCAGGTTAGGAGGATGCGAAGTTGGCGCGTCGGCGCTCTAACTCAGCCGCTCAGTCCTACGAAGACGCGCCCGTGATGGAGAAAGCTGCGCTGCTGAATGCCGCGCGTGGGGCGACGACTCCGGTGCCGTGAGCGCACCGACGGCACCCACTGACTCAGGTGTTGCGCCGCCTCGCAGGGAATGTCTGGTCGGCGCGCTGCTCAGGGTCGACCGTGATGTGGTTACACGAGAGGTAATGGACGCGTGGCCTTTATCCGGGACCGTTGATGCGAAGCAACCAGACGATCAACGAGGTAACCGATGACCGACACAGTCGAGGTTCGAATGAATTTCATGGCGACGGTCCAGGCGAACGGGGTCACGCTCGGGGTCGAGCACTTCGGCGACGCGGCGGCGCCGCTCGTTCTGCTCGCGGGCGGCACGACCATGCTCTCCTGGCCCGACTCGCTCTGCGAGGCGCTCGCGCGCGGCGGCCGCCACGTCGTGCGGTACGACCTGCGCGATTCCGGCGCGTCGACCACCGTCGATCCCGAGGCTCCGGCGTACACGCTGCGCGATCTTGCAGCCGACGCCGCGGCGCTCGCCCGCGAACTCGACGACCGGCCGGCGCACCTGGCGGGCATTGGCGTGGGCGGGATGGTCGCCCAGGTCGCCGCGCTCGACCACCCTGACGCGTTCTCGGCGCTCACCCTCGCCGCAACGCGGCCCGTCGCTCCAGGCCGTGTCGACAACGACCTGCCTGACCATGACGCGGCGACGATGGACCGGCTGTTCTCGCGCTCGATGCCCGACTGGTCCGACCGCGCCGCCGTGGCGGAGTTCGCCGCCGGCCGGCGCGGAGATCCTCGGCGACGACCCCGCCGCCGCGCGCGCGACCGCCGAGCGCATCTGGGATCGCACGCCGGGCACGCAGCCCGCGGTGCAGATGGCCAACCAGCTGGGCATGGTGTTCTCCAAGCTCAACTGCAAGCCGCGCTGGCGCGAGCGCCTGCCCGAGCTCGCGATCCCGGCGCTCGTGGTGCACGGCCGCCGCGACCCGTTCTTCCCTGTCGGCAACGGCGAAGCGCTCGCGCGCGAGATCCCCGATGCGCGGCTGCTCGTGCTCGAACGGGCCGCGACGGCGATCCCCGATGCGGCCGCCGGCGAAGCCGCGGCGGCGATGCTCGCGCTCTAGGCGCTCACGGCTCGGCGGACCACAGCAGAGGAAAGCGTCTCTCGGACGCAGGGAGCAGCGCTGTCACCGTCGGCTCGGCGTCCGAACCTCTGCCGGTTCGAGACTCGCGAGAGCGTTCGCGGGCTTCGATGAGCCGACGGCGACGAGTGTGGCCACGGCGTCGATGGAGTTCGGCCGCGCGGCCTTGTCGGGTCCCCAGCCAAGCCGCCCGCGACCGGCCAGGCGACGGCGGAGTGGCTTCCGCTCCCGCACGGCCGACGCTCGTCCAAGTCAGGAGCGTGGCGATTTCACCGCAATCGATCCAGCGCACCTCGGATCCTCCGAGTCCGACCACGGTGTCGCCTTCGACCACGAAGCTCTCCGTGAGAATGCGCGGCCGCACGTTCTCGAACGGCTTCTCGAACCACTCGCGCGCCTGGTCGTGGCCACGCAATCGGGGCCTACCGGGGGTTTGCAGCTCAACCTCGGGGTCGAGCAGGGAAGAACTCGGCGACGTCGTCGCGCTCGTTGTAGAGCTCGACCCATCGGCGCACGACCGCGACCTTCTGCTGCGACATCGTCCGATGCAGTATCTCCCATGGGAACGACCCCTCGCGCTTACACGGGCCGGTGAGTCCCATCACGAAATGAAACCCTGACTACCGCTTCGCGCCAGCTCCGACAGCGGGGCACAGGGGACACGCCGCGCTTACTCCGGACGAACGCGGTCGTCTGCGTCGAGGCAGAAGTCGCGCCGGCGTTCCGTGATGAGCGAGCGTGTCCGCCCTCCTTAGACGTGCGCGTCGAGCAGCGTCGACGGCATGCGGTGACCTCCTTCGGAAAGCCGGGTGGGTCGAGAACATCTCCGACGACCGGTCGGTCAGTCGGGGCGGATGTCCCCGAGCGTCACGCATACGGCAGCCCCGAAGGGCCGCAGCGGACGCGTCACGCGTGCGCGTATGCGACACCCGAGCCGGGCTCACGGCTCGCCGCGCCAGCCGGATCGCGCGCGGATCGTCGTGCCCGCGCCAGCCGGGCTGTTGATCTCGAGCGTGCCGCCGAGTGCGCTGACACGGTCGGCGAGCCCGCTCAGACCCGAGCCCTGCGCCGGGTCAACGCCGCCGGTGCCGTCGTCGCGCACCTCGACCGTCGTGTGTCCTTCGCCCACCGCAACGCGCACCTCGATCCGATCGGAGTGGGCGTGCTTGGAGGTGTTCGTCAGCGCTTCGGCGATGACGAAGTACGCGGTCGTCCGCACCGACAGCGGGAGCTCGCCGCAGCTGTCCAGGTTGAGCTCGACCGGCACCGTCGAGCGGCCGGCCAGCGCCGCAAGCGCGGCCTCCGGGCCACGATCGGTGAGGATGCTCGGATGGATCCCGCGAGCGAGGTCGCGCAGCTCCTCGAGTGCGGCATCGAGCTCGGCGCGCATGACCGCGAGCTTGCGCGAGGCCGCGGAGTCCGGCTCGAGACTCGACTCGAGAAGCCGCAGGCTCAGCGCTAGCGATACGAGCCGCTGCTGTGCTTCGTCGTGAAGGTCGCGCTCGATGCGCCGGCGTGCAGCGTCCGCGGCCTCCACGATCCGTGCCCGCGACGCGGCCAGCTGCTCCACGCGCGTCCACGTTCGCGAGCGCCGCGGTGACGAGCTCGGCGAAGCTGCTGATCCGCTCCTCGGTGCCCGCCCGGAACGCGTGCGGCAGCTCACTGGTCACCATGATCGCGCCCCAGAGCCGCCCGGCCACCTGGATCGGAGCTCCCACGACCGAACGGATCCCAAACTCGCGCAACCTCGCCGCGAGCTCGCCCTCGACGCCGGCGTAGTCGTCCACGCGCTCAGGACGCCCGGTTCGGTAGAGCTTCGCGGTCACCGTCTCGCCCTCGACCGGGATGCGCTCGCCGACCGGGAACGACGGCGTGCCGCTCGCCGCCCATGAGCCGCACCACCGTCGCGATGCGCTCGTTCTCGTAGCGGATCATGTCGGTGCTCTTCACCGCGAGCAGCATCCCGAGTTCTTCGCAGACCCGGCCGAAGAGGGCCGGCGCCGGCGTGCCGCCGGCCACCATGGTCGCGACTCGGCGCAGCGCGGCCTGCTCGGCAAGAAGCGCCTGGAGCCGGGTGAGGTTGTCGTCGCCGCTCATCGCAAAGCGAAGGTGGGGCACCGCTGGCGCGCGCCGGTGAAGCATCCTGTCGCGCCTCAAGGGCGAGCCTACCTCAGCCTGAGCTCCCCGATGGACGAGCTGGCCACCAATCGCAACCTGGCTTCCGCCGCACCGACAGCGGGAGCGCACCGGGCTTCCCGATCCGCATGCGGCTACGGCGACAAGCCACTTCCGCTTCCCCGAGCGAGCGAGCGTCTCCGCTCGGATGCCTGAGACGCCCGCAAGCGACGAACAGGAGTGCACGTCGAAACTGCTGCTCCGCGTTGCTTCCGACAGGCTGCTTGGGCGACTGGAACGGGATCGGCGGCAAGGCGGGCAAGTCGATGGCTTCGGCCGAATCGGACGTAGTCGAAAGTGGTGCGTCCCAAAGTGGCACGGCACCGAGGCGTGCGAACACGCTCGCTCGTCCGCGGAGAGCAGGCGCGAATTCGGCGCCGGCGCGGACGACTGAGTGTCGTCCCATGCGGGCGTCCGCAGGGCCGCGGCGAGACGATCGCAACCACGCGATTGCGAAAACGCCGCTCGACGCTGCGGCGCGTGCCGAGTTGCATGGAAGCGAGCCGTGGCGGCGGCGCTGCTGCTCTTTCGCAATGGGAGTAGCGGGCCGTCCGCCGCGTCAATCGGTGCTCAGGCGCTTGAGCGCTTCATCGACCTCCGCGCGCGCCGAGGAGCCGGCCGCGAGGTGTCTGCTGCTGGATCTCGAGGTAGATCTCCTTGCGGAAGACGGGGATGTCCCGCGGGGCTTCGATGCCGATCCTGACCTTCTCGCCCGTGGTCGAGAGCACGGAGACCTCGATGTCGTCGCCGATCATGATCGACTGGTTGGGTTTTCTCGTCAGGACGAGCATCGGCTGTTCTCCCGGTCAGCGTCGGTGCCCGCGCGGGCGGCGATGCCGGCCATCCCCAGGCGGCGAGCGGCGACGCCGGCCTCGCGCAGGAGCCGGCGCGCGCGTCGCGCTCGGCGCGTGTGCCGTGCAGCAGGAGCTCGCCGTAGTCGCAGCGCGTGCGGGCCAGCAGCGGCGCGGCGCCCAGCGCGGCGTGCCGCTCGAGGGCGGCCTCGAAGTGGGCGCGCGCGCGGTCGCGCCGGCCGGCGACGGCCGCGGTGCGGCCGAGCAGGCGGTGCACGGAGCCGGCGTTGCCGGTGAAGCTCCACTGCACGAGGCGGTCTGCGTAGGGCTCGAGCTCGGCGTACAGCTGCGCGCCGCCGTCGGCGTCGCCGAGCTGCGGCGGCCGCCTCGGCCAGCGAGCCCATGGCGGTCAGCCAGAGCATGGTCCGGGGGATCGTCGCGCACCCCGCCGCCGAGTGCGCTGTCGTAGGCGGCCTGCGCGCGCGCCGCGGTCGCCGGCGTCGAGATAGGCGAGCGGCAGGATGCCGCGCCAGGCGGCCGCGGCGGGCTCGGCGCCGGCGAGGCGCTCGATCTCCGGCAGCAGCTCGTGCAGGCGGCCCTGCTCGCGCCGCACGGCGACCAGCTGGGCGGTGAAGTGCGCCTGCGCGTCGGGTGCTCCGGCGTGCTCGGCCAGGCGGACGCGACTCGCGCGCGATCCGCTCGGCCTCGTCGAAGCGGCCCGGCGAGCGCCGCCCACACGCAGCGCCAGGCCAGCGACGAGTGACGGTAGAGCGGCTGCTGGAGCTCGTCGGCGACGAGCTCGAGCTCGGCGTGCCGGCGCCGCGCCTCCTCCAGCTCGCCCAGCTCGGCGAGGTCGTAGAGCAGCCAGTGGCGTGCCAGCGCAGCCAGCTCGAGCGCCCCCAGCTCGCCGGCCAGGGCGAGCGCCTGCTCGCCGACGCGGCGGCGCTCCTGCGCGTGCTCGGCGTGCAGCAGCGCCGCGTGGCGGCCCATCAGCGCCGCCGCCAGCGCGCCCGCCTCGCCGAGCCGTCGCGCCATGGCGACCGCCTCGGCCGCCAGCTCGCCGGCTCGCTCCGGCGGCTGCGCGAAGACGAGCTTCTCGGCCAGGCGCGCGAGGAGCCGCACGCGCAGCACGCTGTCGCCCGGCTCGAGCGCCGTCGAGCGCCTCCTCGAGCAGCTCGATGTAGGCCTCGTCGGTGGCGCCCGGGGCGTAGAAGCGTCCGCCCGCGCCCAGCACCGCCCGCGCCAGCCGGTCGGATGACGGCGAGCCCGCGGGCGAGCTCGACGGCCTCCACGAACGTCGAGCGCGGGTCGGGCTCGCTCGCTTGCCAGCGAGCCGCGCCGAGCGCCAGCAGCACGTCGCAGCGCGCGGCGGCGTCGTCGCGGCTGACGATGCTCGAGCGCGACGAGCGCGCGCTCGTAGTGCGCGGCCGCGTCCTCGTAGGCGTGGGCCGCCTGGCTCGCCTCGGCCGCCTTCAGGCTGTACACGATCGCCTTCGCCGCTCCACCGACCTCGCGCGCCTGGAAGTAGTGATGCGCCAGCTCGGCCGGATGCACCGGCAGCGGCGCCGCCTCCAGCGCCACCGCCACGCGCCGGTGCAGGCGCAGCCGGCGGCTCGCGATCGGCCGCTCGTAGAGCGTCTGGCGCACGAGCGCGTGCGTGAACGAGAAGCGGTCGACCTCGTCGGGATCCTCGACGATCAGCCGCGCCGCCACCGCGGCCTCGAGCGACGCGATCAGCTCGTCCTGCGGCTGCTCGACGGCGACCGCCTGCAGCGTGGCGAGACGGAAATCGCTCCCCAGCACGGCAGCCAGCGTCAGCGTCTCGAGCGTCGCGGGCGGCAGCCGATCCAGGCGCCGGCCGATCACGTCCTTGACGCCCTCCGGCACGGCGACCGGCGCGGCGCGCGCCGCGGCCGGCGTGTGCAGCAGCTCCTCGATGAAGAACGGGTTGCCGCCGGTCTGGTCGAACAGCCGCTGCGCTAGCGCGCTGTCGACGGACCCGCGGCCGAGGTGGGCGGCGACGAGCGCGGCCGTCTCCGAGGGCCGCAGGCCGCCGAGGCGGATCGTCTCGATGCCGGCCTCGCGCCGAAGGTCGGCGAGCACGCGAGCCAGCGGCCCGGCAGCGTCCGCCTCCAGGTCGCTGTAGGTCGCGATGACGAGCAGACGGCGATCCGGCGCCGCGGCGCACGAGCTGCCGAAGCAGCAGCAGCGTCGGGACGTCAGCCCAGTGCAGGTCCTCGAGGACGAGCAGCAGCCGCTGCGACTCGGCGGCGTGCAGCAGCAGCCGCACGCACGGCGTCGAAGAGCTCGTGCCGCGAGCGCTCGCGCTGTTCCCGGACCGCGGCCGCGGCACGGAGCAGCGGACGGACCGAGCTCGGGGACCAGCCGCGCCAACTCCTCGGCCGCGGCGGCCGGAAGCCCGCGTCTCGTCGGCCAGCCCGGGACGGTGCGCCGCGTAGTGCCGCAGCGCCTCCACGAACGGCTGATACGGCGAGACGCTCTCCTCGTCGGCACGCCCATAGAGCACGACATCGCCCTCGGCATGCGCCCGAGCGGCGACCCGCGCCGCCAGGCGCGTCTTGCCGATGCCCGGCTCGCCGGCCAGCACCACCAGGCCGCCCCGGCCGCGCGCGGCCTCCTCCCAGCAGCGCGCAGCCGCTGCAGCGGCGCCGCGCGGCCGACGAACGGCCGCCGCTCGAGCCGCGCCAGCACGCGCGGGCAGCGGCACGGCAGGCGCGCCGACTCGCGGAACCTCCGAGCCGACTCCCGCCGCGCAGAAGTACCCCGCTCAGCGCGACACCGGCTCGTCGCGCTCGCCGCTCGATCGCGCTCGGGACGCGACGCGCCTCGTCGCGCTCGTCGTGCCGGATGCGACCACTCATCGCCACTCGACATCCGAGTACCCACGGTCGAGTCGACGCATACCGACGCGATCGGTACCCGAACGGCGAGCAGCGGCCGAGCGTGCGACTGCTCACGCCGTGCTGCCAACGTTGGACGGCACTCCGCTCGGGTACCACCTCGTCGAGCGTCCTGCGTCTGGCGAAACTACCTGAAGGAGGGCACGTGCCTCGTTTCAGCCTCGTCAGCCTGTTGCTCGCCGCCGGCTGCTGCTGCTCGCCCCCGGCGCCGCGCGCGCCGAGGACCCGCCGTACGTCGGCTGGCCCGAGCTGCTGCCCGGCCTGACGACGCGAGTTCGAACCCTCCAGCGAGAACGACTGCACGGCCGGGCGCACGCGCTGCGTCGACGCCGTGATCCGCGAGATGCGGCGCCGCTTCGACCCGCTGGCAGCCTCCTGCGACCACGACAGCATCTTCGCGCTGGCCTACCTGCGCACCACCGAGGAGTACCGGCGCACGATCGAGGACCCGACCTTCTTCGAGGACACCGCGTTCGTCAATCACGAGGACGCCGTCTTCGCCCGCTACTACTTCGACGCCTTCGACGCCTGGCACGCCGGCCGGCACGAAGACGTCCCGCCCGCCTGGGCCATCGCCTTCCGAGCCGCCGCCGACCGCGCCGATGCCGGCGAGCGGCAACCTCTCGCTCGGCATCAACGCCCACGTCCAGCGCGACCTGCCGTTCGTGCTCGCGGGCATCGGACTCGTCAAGCCCGACGGCTCGAGCCGCAAGCCCGACCACGACCGCGTCAACGAGTTCCTCAACCGCGTGACCGACGACCTCTACGCCGAGATCGCCCGCCGCTTCGACCCCACCATCGACGACGCCGACCTTCCCGGCACCGCCGACGACGCCGCCCTCTTCCAGATCATCCCGACCTGGCGCGAGATCGCCTGGCGCAACGCCGAGCGGCTGGCCAGCGCCGAGCTCCGAGGAGCGCGCGCGCCAGTCGCCGCCAGCATCGAGGCATACGCCGCCTCGCAGGCCGAGACGATCCGCGCTGACAACGGCCTACGGCCCACTGCGGAACAGCGCCGCGCGCGACGCCTACTGCAGCACCCACCACGGCTGACAGATCGCACGCACACCGAGCGCCGAACTCCACAGGCTGCTGCGCCCGTCTCCCCCCGGTTGAGTCGCTGCACCAAGCCATGACTACGCGCGAGGCCGCACCGCTGCGTCGCAACCGACGCCGCGCTGGCGCTCCCGACGACGCTCGACCAGAATGACGTGCGGGAAGCGCGGATGCCCGTTTCGACGAATCCAGCAGTCTTCCGCCATCCACCCAACCCCCATCTGACGCTCGCTCCGGACGAAGTCCGAGCGTGTCGGTCAGGCGAGCGGCTTACTCGCGCTTCCGCCGGCGAAGCAACGGCGCGGCGTCTTGCGCACGAATCGCTTGGACGTCGTCCTGTGCGACAGCCTGATGAAACTCGGTGAAGACGCTCGCTTGTCGCGCCGTAAGCGATGGACCGACCCTCAAGGGCTGTCGACCTCAGGACGTCGTCGAGAGCGAGGCCTCGGGTCGAGTCGGCTCGAACAGTTCGATCGGGTTGCCAGAAGGGTCCTCGACCAGAATCTGCTTGCCACCGACTCCGGTGATGATCTCGCTGCGAAAGCGGGCGCCCTGCGTGCGCAGCTCCTCGACGGTCGCGGCGAGGTCGGTCACCTCGAGCTGAAAGCGGTTCCAGCCTCCCGGCTCGGGCAACGTTCCATCGGGCATGGCCTGGCCGCCGCCGGGTCCGCCCGCCGGTGCGCTGAGCACGAGGCGGAGGTCCCCGCGGGAGAGCATGGCAAACGAAGGGGCGGGATGCATGTCCTCGTGAAAGCCCAACCGGCCGCAGTAGAAGTCGATTGCGGCGTCGACGTCGTTGACGATGTAGCGAACGCTGACGGTGGCCAAGAGTGCTCCTCGCTTCGCCGGTGCAGGCTCCCTAGAACGTATCGCTCGCGGCGCCGGCGGCGATCTGGCGGGCGACGATGGCGGCGTCTTCGCCCACCCCGTTGAGGAGCGCTGACTTGCGCTTGCGGAGGAAGTGGACGCCGACGAAGTAGAGCCCGGGGCGACGGCTGGCCTTGGATGATAGTGGACGCCGACGAAGTAGAGCCCGGGGGCGACGGTGCTGGCCCCTTCGCGATGGATCGGGAAGCCGAACTCGTCGAACGCGCCCGGGAAGCGGACCCACGACTCGTAGTCGGGCCGAAAGCCACCCGCGAACACGACCGCCCCGAAGGCGCTCAGATTCAGCTCTTCGGGCGCGTCGGCGTCGAACGGCTCCGGTTCGGGGATCTCCGGCCGCGGCAGTCCGCGTTCGACGACCAGCGTCCGGACCAGATCCATGAGCTGCGCATTCCGCTCATCGCCCCAGGCGACGCTCTCGCCGAGGTCCGGCGCGAACCGGGCGTGGCGGCCGTCGGCGCCCAGGAAGTGGCCGAGCAGGGTGACCCCCATCTTCCGCAGCGTCCGGTAGTGGAGGTCGTGGCCGCCGCCGGCCCCCGTTGCCTGCACGTTGGCGGCCAACCGAGCGGCCGGGCTCGGCAACGAGCTGACCGGCGCGTCGAGAAAGCCTGTCTCGAGCGCCCACCAGGCGAGGTCCCGGTCGCCGAGCCTGCGGGGCATCCACGAAGCCCGCCCGCAGGCCAGGAAGACCTCGCGGCCGGCTTGGTGGAGCTCCTCGGCGATCTGGCATCCGGATTGGCCGCTTCCGACCACCAGCACCGGGCCGGAAGGAACATCCGCCGGGTTGCGGTACCCCTCGACGTCGATCTGGAGCAGGTCCGCGGCGAGCGTGGCCGCTCCCGCCGGCCGGTGGGGCCGCTGGTACGCGCCGGTGCTGAGGACGACCGTTCCAGCCGCGATCTGCCCGGCCGAGGTCTCCAGCAGGAAGCCGCCGTCGGGCCCTGGCTGGAGCGAGGTCACCTCGACACCTTCCCGCACCGGGGCCTCGAACCCTGCCGCGTAGCGCTCGAGGTACGCCACGACCTCATCGCGGACGATGAAGCCGTCGGGGTCGCCGCCGTCGTAGGGATGGCCGGGGAGCTGAAGGAACCAGTTCGGCGTGACCAGGCAGAAGCTGTCCCAGCGCCCCCGCCAGGTCTGCCCGACCTTTCCCTTCTCGAGCAGGACGTGCGCAACGGCCGCCTGCGTGAGCTCGCGGCTGACCGCGAGTCCGGCTTGACCGGCGCCCACGATCACCACGTCGGCTCGGTCGTCGGTCACCGCCCGCCCCTCGACTGCCGCCGCGCGAGCGCGACGTAGGTCTCGCCCGGGAAGACCACGCCCTCGTCGTCGGTATGGTCGCGGATCTCGCCGGCGAAGTCGCGGATCAGCGCCTCGCGGGCGTCCTCGTCGAGGGCGCCGATCGGCCCGGCCAGGGGCGAGGACGCCGCCTCCCAGAGCACGAGCTCCGCGGGCGAGGGATAGCGGGCGGTCGCGACCACGATGCGGACCCGCACGTCGTGAAAACCGGCGCTGGTGACGAGCTCGCGCAGCTCGGCCGCGTCGCCCGCGGGGAAGGGCGAGCGCATCATCGCCCCCGCCTCGGGCCCCGCGTGTCGCTCCAGGGCATCGGCCAGCGCGACCCCCCAGCCGCGGTTGTAGGCGATCGGGCGCCACACGCTCAGCGCCAGGCGCCCGCCCGGCGCCAGCACCCGGCGCATCTCGCGCAGCGCGGCCTCCCGGTGCGGGAAGAACTGCAGCCCCTGCTGGCAGAGGACGAGGTCGAACGCCGCGTCGCGCAGCGGCATCGCTGCCGCGTCCCCGTGCCGCCACTCGATCGGCGGGGAGACCTCCGCCGAGGCGGCCCGCGCCACCGCGAGCATGCCCTCGTTCAGATCGAGCCCGCAGACCGAGCCGCGCTCGCCGACCCGCTCGGCTGCGAGCCGCGCCACGATCCCGGTGCCGCAGGCGACGTCGAGCACCCGCTCGCCCCGTTCGGGCGACGCGGACTCGACGAGCTGCTCGGCCAGGGCTCGCGCCCAGGCCGGCACTGCGTAGCGCTCATAGGCCTCGGCGCTCGACCCCTCGAGTTGCCATCCGGCCCCCTCGGGGCCCTGCCGTGCCTTGGCCTGCTGATTGGCGATCGACACCTGCTCTCCTCAGCTCGGGATCGCACGCCAGTATCCGCGCGCGGGCAGGCTCCGTCTTCGCCTCATCATGCCAACTTGTGGAGGGCGGAGCATGGCCTGTCCAGGCCATGCGGCCACGCCGCTAGAGCAGTTGCAGCCGGTTCGCCTTCGCCACGGCCGAGGCCCGAGAGCGGCAGCCCAGCCTGGCGTAAGCGTTCTGAAGGTGGCGGTGGACGGTGTGCCTGCTGAGTACCAGCCGCACCGCGACCTCGTTGTCCGTCAGGCCCTGCGAGACCAGGCCCAGGACCTCGAGCTGGCGGGGCGTCAGGACCGCATCGCGGTGTGGAGCACGCCCGGTCTGCGGTGCGACGCCGAGGCGCTTGAGCAGCCCGCGCGCCCGCGCGCTCTCCGCCGCAGCCCCGATCTCGTCGAAGCGCCTGAGCGCCACCGTCGCCTCGCGCGCAGCCGCGTCCTCACGGTCCAGCGCGACCAGCACGGCGGCCAGCTCGAGCCGGGCTCGGCCCATCTCGAATGGAGCGCCGCTTGCCGCGAACAGCTCGACCGCGTCCTCGAGCCGCTCGCGCGCCGTGTCGTGATCGCCGCCGGCGGCGGCGAGAAGCCCCTCCGAGAAGCTCACCGCGGCGCGTAGCGGCTGCGTTCCCACCGCGGCCGCGATCGCGCGCAGCTCCGAGACGTGTGGTGTGGCGGACTCGACCGCGCCCGCGGCGACCTGCGCGCGCACCAGCAGCTCCAGGGGATGGGCCCGCAGCGTCCTGTTCTCCGCGGGTAGACGCCGAAGGAGCGGCTCGAGGAGGTCACGAGCGGCCGGGGCATCCCCTTGGTCGAGGGCCAGCTCTGCCATGCCCAGCCGGGCGAGCGCATTGCCCTGGGCTCGGGAGAGCAGCTGCTCTGCCTCGGCCAAGCGGCCCTGGCGGCGGCGCAGATCGGCGAGCCGCACGAGGGCCGCACCGCTCCAGGAGGGGCGGTTGGCGGTCAGGTCCTCGGTCGCCTCAGTCAGCTCCCGCTCGGCCTCCGGCCAGTTCCCGTGCCAGGTGAGCACCGCCCCATAGTGCGCCCGGCAGGTCCCGGTGACGAAGTTGATCCGCATCCGGCGGCTGAACTCCTCCACCTTCCTGCACCACTGCGCCGCCCGGTCGTAGTCGCGCACCCGCTCGCAGGCGCCGATCAAGAGGCAACAGGTCCATCCCGCCGGCACGATCTGCTCGTACTCGCCTCCCAGCGCGGCCGCGGTCGCCTCGTCGAGGCAGCGCATGCCCGCCTCCACCTGGCCCTCGTTGACCAGCGCGACGCCCTCGACGGCGAGCCCGAACATCTCCAGGCAGACCACGCCGAGCCGGCGGCCCAGCTCACGCGCGCGAGCGGCGAGCTCCCTGGCCCTCGCCGTGTCGCCTTCACCCAGCGCCATGTATCCCTGCAGGGCGGCGAGCCAGCCGTGCTCGGGGCAGGGGTCCAGCCCTTCGAGGATGCGGCCCGCGCGCTGGAACCAGCCGTTGGCCACCGCGGCTTCGCCCCGGAGGACGAGGTAGTCGTCGCCGAGCCAGAGCGCCATCATGGCCGCGCGGCGCTTGTCGCCCGTCCGGCGGCCCAGCCGGTAGGCGCGCTCGCGCGCGTCGAGGCAGGCCGGCACGTCCTCGATCCACCACGCCGCCCAGCTCAGGCCCTCCAGGGCGTCGAGCGTCTCGCCCGCCTCGAGCTCCTCCTCGAAGATCGCCCGGGCCTCGGCCCAGGCGCCGCGGGCAAGCGCGGCCTCGCCCTCCCGGACTCGCTCGCCCCCGGACGCGACCTCGGCCATGGCCGAACAGTAGGGGGTCCGCTTATCCACTGGCAGCGGACCCAGGCCCGTCCAGATCCCTGTGATCCGAGCCGATGCGGGTTAGGCTCGCCACAGGGTGAGTACCGACGCCCTTGCCGGGCCGATCGTCGGACGCGACGCCGAGCTTGCCGAGCTCGACGCGATGCTGGGCGTGCTCATGAGCGGGGGGTCGGCGTGCGTGGCGGTCGAGGGTGAGCCCGGCATCGGCAAGACGAGCCTGCTCTCGGAGCTCCGCCACCGCGCGGAGGAGCAAGGGTGCCTGGTGCTCAACGGCGTGGCGGCGGAGTTCGAGCGCGATCTCCCGTTCAGCGTCTGGACGGACGCGCTCGATGCGTACGTCTCGTCGCAGCCGCTCGACCTGGAGGCCCTGGGGCCGCTGGACGTCGTCTTCGAGCTCGGCGAGATCCTTCCCTCGCTGCGTCCTTCCGGCGCCGGGGGTGGGGAGTCGGTGGCCGATGAGCGCTACCGCAGCCATCGGGCGATCCGCATGCTGCTGGCCCTGCTGGCCGCCGACCGTCCGCTCGTGCTCGTGCTGGACGACCTGCACTGGAGCGACGCCGCATCGATCGAGCTGATCGCGGCGCTGCTGCGGCGCGGTCCGCGCGTGCCGGTGCTGTTCGCGCTCGCGTTCCGGCCGAGCCAGGCGCCCGCCCGCCTGTCGGCCGCGCTCGCGGTGCCGTCGGTCCGCCGCATCGCGCTCCGCGAGCTCAGCGAGGCGCAGGCCGGCGAGCTGCTGGGCGATCTCCAACCCGCAGCGGTCGCGGCCATCTACCTCCACGGCGGCGGCAACCCGTTCTACCTCGAGCAGCTCGCGCGGGCCGGCGGGGAAGCGTGGCGTCACAGGGCGCCGGACGGCAACGGGGCGGGAAACGGGGTTCCTGCCGCGGTCGCGGCGTCGCTCGCGGAGGAGTTCGCGTCCTTGTCGGGGAAGCAGCGCGCGCTGCTGGATGCCGCCGCCGTCGCCGGCGAGCCGTTCGAAGCCAGCCTCGCGGCAGCGATCGCGGAGCTGGCCCCGGCCCACGGGCTCGCGGCGCTCGACGAGCTCCTGGCGCTCGATCTCGTGCGTCCGACCGCGGTGCCGCGCCGCTTCATCTTCCGCCACCCGCTCGTGCGCCGCGCGGTCCTCGAGTCGGCGCCGGGTGGCTGGAAGCTCGCGGCTCACGCCCGGGCCGCGGCCGCGCTGGCCGCGGGGGGCGCCGCAGCGGCCGAGTGCGCGCCGCACGTCGAGCAGTCCGCGAGCCCCGGCGACGAGCAGGCCATCGCGCTGCTGCTGGAGGCCGGGGCGGCGACGGCGCCACGCGCTCCGGCCGTCGCTGCGCACTGGTTCGAAGCGGCGCTGCGGTTGGTGCCCACCGAGGACCGCGAGCGGCAGGTGGAGATCCGCGTCGACCTGGCCCGGGCGCAGCGCTCGCTCGGCGAGCTCGAGCGCTGCCGGGAGACGCTCCTGGATGCGCTGGCGCTGCTTCCTGCCGACGCGGTGGCGCGCCGGGTCGAACTGACCGCGCGCTGCGCGGCCGTCGAGCACTGGCTCGGCCGACACGAGGAGGCCCATGGGCGACTCGCGCGCGCCTGGGACGAGCTACCCGATCGCACGACGCCGGCGGCGGCGGCGCTGCAGATCGAGCTGACAGTGGACGGCCTCTACGAGCTCGACTTCGACCAGACCGTCTCGATGGGCCAGGGAGCGCTCGTCGCATCGCGTGCGACAGGCGACCGCTCCCTCATCGCCGCAGCCGCGTCGGCGCTGGCGCTCGGCGAGGCCGCCGCAGGACGGATCGACGCGGCGCGCGAGCATCGTGAGGAGGCCACGGCGCACGTCGACCGAATGCCGGACGCGGAGCTGGCGCCCCGGCTCGAGACGCTGTACTACCTCGGCTGGGCGGAGAACTACCTCGAGCACTACGACGCTGCCGCCGCGCACGCGGACCGCGGCATCGCGATCGCCCGGTCCACGGGCGAGGGACGGCTGCTGGTCCCGATCGGGCTCATCAAGGGCTACACGTTCGAGATGCAGGGTCGCGTGGCGGAGGCGATCGAGCTCTGCGAGACGGCCGTCGAGGCGACCCGTCTCTCGGCCAACACGCACGAGCTCTCGTGGGCGCTGTGCGAGCTCGCGTTCGCCAGGTACCACGCCGGCCATCTCGAATCCGCCATCGCGGCCGCCGAGGAAAGCGCGCGGATCGGCGGGCGACTGGCCGGCGACACGATGCCCGCCGGTGGCGGAGGGCCCGGCTGGGTCCTCGCGCATGTCGTTGTTCGAGGCGGGCGAGATCGAGCGCAGCAGGGAGATCATGCACTCGCTCGGCACCGACGACCTGCCGCACAAGATCCCGGTGGAGAAGTGCTTCGACTGGGAGGTCCTCGCCCTGGTCGAGCTTGCGCAGGGACGCAAGGAGGCCGCCGAGGGCTACGTGCGTCGCACGGAGGCGCACGCCGCGCAGCTCGGCCTGCGCCTGCCGACCGCCCTCGCCCTCCGTGCGCGGGCGGCCATCCTGCTCGACGACGGCGAGCCGCTGGCCGCAGCCCAGCTCGCGAAGCAGTCGGCGGAGACCGCCGCCGCCGCCGGCGCCCGGCTGCCCGCCGCCTTCTCGCTCGCGCTCGCCGGCCGTGCGCTCGACGCCGGCGGCGAGCGCGAGGAGGCGATCGCGGTCCTGCGGCACGCCGAGCGCGAGCTCGACGCGTGCGGCGCGGTCCGCGTGCGCGACGAGATGCGCCGCGAGCTGCTCCGACTGGGTGTGCCGACGGCGCCTCCGCGGCCGTCGCGGCCGCCACGCAGGGGACTCGCAGAGCTGCTCCGCGAGCTGCGCGGCATGCGGGGCGAAGCGCTGCAGGCGGCGCTGGGCCGGGCACTCGGCGACCCTGACCTCGTCGTGGTGCACGCGGCGCCCGACGGAACGCTGCCGGCACCTGACGACCGGCGGTCCGTCGCGCCCGTCGAGCGGGATGGCCGCCAGTTCGCGGCACTCGTCTACGACGCCTCGCTGGACGACGATCCCGAGCTCGTGGAGGCGGTCACCGCCGCGGCCGCCATCGCCCTCGAGAACGAGCTGCTCCAGATCGAGTCCCAGGGCCGGCTCGCTGAGCTGCAGGCCTCGCGCGAGCGGATCGTCGCGGCCGGCGACGCCGAGCGGCGGCGGCTCGAGCGCAACCTGCACGACGGTGCCCAGCAGCGGCTGGTCGCACTGGCCATGCAACTCCGGCTGATCCAGGCCGACATCCGCCGCGACCCGTCGTCGGCCGAGGCGAGGATCACGAGCGCAGGCGACGAGCTCGCGCAGTCGCTCGGGGAGCTGCGGGAGCTCGCGCGCGGCCTTCACCCCGCGGTGCTCGAACACGGGCTCGCGTCCGCGCTGAACTCGCTCGCCACCAGGTCGACGGTCCCGACGGCGGTCGCCTGCGAGGTGACGGAGCGCCTACCCCAGCCGATCGCGCTCGCCTTGTACTTCGTGGCGTGCGAGGCACTGGCCAACGTGGGCAAGTACGCGCAGGCGAGCGCCGCCTCGGTCGCCCTCTCCCGCACCGACCACGGCGTCGCGATCGAGATCGCCGACGACGGCGTCGGCGGCGCCGACGCCAGCGGCGGCACAGGGCTGCGCGGCCTCGCGGACCGGGTCGAGGCACTCGGAGGTCACCTGCTCGTCACCAGCCCGGCCGGCGCGGGAACCGTCGTCACCGCGGACCTGCCCATGCCGCCTGAAGTGACGCCCGGGCGGCGGACGCGGGCGGGGCGCGGCAACGTCGATCGGGTCGTGCGCCGGGCGGGTGGGCCGACGTTGACGGCGCATAACGCGGCGAACGTCAGACGCCCGTGCGTGTGGCGCGGGTTCTGACGTTGACGTCGTACATATGGGGCGGAACGTCGTGATCGCGGCGGCGCGCGGGCTCCCTCACTGCCCGCCGTTCGCGAACGCCGGCGCCCGCCACCGCTCCCGAGCCCGCCATGGCATGATCGTCGCCGATACGCCAACCAGGTGTCCGGCGATCCGCCGGCGGCGCACCGACTGGCCGAGCAGCACGAACGCCTGAAGGGGGTCCATGGTTCACGACGACCAGTCGCGCGAGGGGTTCGTCCCCGAGGGCTTTGCGGTCCCAGAGGGGCTGAGTACGCCGGTCTTCCGCCTGGTCCCGCTCGGCCCCGAGCACAACGTTGCCGACCACGGCGCGTGGAGCGCGAGCATCGAGCACATCCGGGCCACCCCGGGCTTCCACGGGAGCGACTGGCCGCCCGCGGAGGGCATGACGCTCGAGGAGAACCTCGCCGATCTCGAGCGCCACGCCCGCGACTTCGCCGAGCGCGCGGGCTTCACCTACACCGTGCTGGCGCTCGGCTCGGACGACGTGCTGGGCTGCGTATACATCTACCCGGCGCGCGACGAGGCTCACGATGCAGACGTGCGGTCGTGGGTGCGCGCGAGCGTGCCCGAGCTCGACCGCGAGCTGCACGCGGCCGTCAGCAGTTGGCTGGCGGACGCTTGGCCGTTTGCTGCGGTCAAGTACGCCGACCGCGCCTGAGAAGGGGCGGCCTGCTCCTCCACCGTGGTCCGGGACTCTCGCTTCGGAGCGCGTCCCGCGTATGGCCCCACGGCGTCACTATGAGACCCTCGCTTGCTGACAGAGCGAGCCACGGCCAGGAGCGGCAGCGATGGAGCCCTACTTCGATCTCGGGACATACACGCGCGCGACGTCGACGGCCTCGGCGAGCGCCCAGATGTGGTTCGACCGCGGATTGGTGTGGTCGTACGCGTTCCACCACGAGGAGGCGATCCGGTGCTTCGAGCGCGCGGTCGAGCACGACCCCGGGTTCGCGCTGGCTCACTGGGGGATCGCCTACGCGATCGGGCCGAACTACAACAAGCAGTGGGAGGCGTTCGACCCGGTCGACCTCGCGGCGTCGCTGGAGAAGGCGTGCGACGAGGTCGCGGCGGCGCGCGCGTGCGCGGACCGCGCCACGCCGGTCGAGCGGGCGCTCGTGGAGGCGCTCGGGAGCCGCTACCAGGTCAACGACGCGTCGGCCGACCTCGTCGCGTGGAACGCTGACTACGCCGAGGCGATGCGCGACGTGTATCGCGCGCGTGCCGACGAGCTCGACGTCGCGGCGCTGTTCGCCGACGCGCTGATGAACCTGACGCCGTGGGCGCTGTGGGATCGCTACTCGGGCCTGCCGTCCGAGGGTGCGGCGACGCTGGAGGCCAAGGAGGTGCTCGAGCGCGCGCTCGGGCGGCCCGGCGGCCGCACGCACCCGGGGCTCCTGCACCTCTACGTGCACCTGATGGAGATGTCGCCGTTCCCCGAGCAGGCGCTGCCGGTCGCCGACGAGTTGCGCTCGCTCGTCCCCGACGCCGGTCACCTCGTGCACATGCCGACGCACATCGACGTGCTGTGCGGCGATTACAAGAGCACGCTGGAGTCCAACCTGCGCGCGATCGAGGTCAACGAGAAGTACGTCGCGCGCGAGGGCCGGGTGGGGTTCTACGCGCTCTACCACGCGCACGACCGCCACTTCGCGATCTACGGGGCGATGTTCCTCGGCCGGTCGCAGGTCGCGCTGCGCGTCGCCGCCGACCTCGAGGCCTCGCTGCCGGAGGAGCTGCTGCGGATCGAGCAGCCGCCGATGGCCGACTACCTCGAGGCGTTCATCCCGATGCGCCTGCACGTGCTCATCCGCTTCGGGATGTGGGACGACATCCTCGCGCTGCCGCTGCCCGGCGACCCCGGGCTCTACTGCACCACGACGGCGATGACGCACTACGCGCAGGGCGTCGCCTACGCGGCGACCGGGCGGATGGAGCAAGCCGACACGGCGCGGGACGCGTTCCTGACCGCCGTCTCGCGCATACCCGACTCGCGCTACCTGTTCAACAACACCTGCCAGGACATCCTCGCCGTCGCCGGGGAGATGCTCGACGGCGAGCTCGAGTACCGGCGCGGCCAGTTCGACGCGGCGTTCGAGCACCTGCGCCGAGCGATCGCGCTCGACGACGCGCTGCCCTACGACGAGCCGTGGGGCTGGATGCAGCCCACGCGCCACGCCTACGGCGCGCTGCTGCTCGAGCAGGGTCGGGTCGAGGAGGCTGAGACCATCTACGCCGAGGACCTGGGCTACGTCGCTTCGATCCCGCGATCGTCCTGGCACCCCGGGAACGTGTGGAGCCTGCACGGCTACCACGAGTGCCTCGTTCGGCTGGGGAAGCCCGAGCCGGCGCGGATCGTCAAGCAGCAGCTCGACGTCGCCCTCGCCCGCGCCGACGTCCCGATCGAGTCGTCGTGCTTCTGCCGCATGACGCACCACGCGGCGGTCGCCTAGTTCGTCCCGAACTCTTTGGGGCTATCTCCTGCGGCTGGTGGAGCGTCGTTGCGGCGGGTTAGCCTTGCGTCACCGACCACCAGGAGGCGCGCCATGGCGACGACGAGCGAGGGGACGGTGCCGTTCCGGGGGTATCGCACTTGGTACCGGGTGGCTGGCCAGCGTCCGGTCACGGAAGGGCGGCTGCCGATGCTCGTTCTCCATGGTGGCCCGGGATTCCCTCACGACTACCTGGAGGACCTGGCCCGGCTGGCGGACGACGGGCGAACGGTGGTCTTCTATGACCAGATCGGCTGTGGGAAGTCCGATCACCCGGACGACTCCGCCCTGTGGACCATGGCTACCTTCGTCGAGGAGGTCGCCGCTGTGCGGGACGCGCTCGGGCTCGAGAGGGTCCACCTGCTCGGTCACTCCTGGGGCGGTTGGCTCGCGCTCGAGTACGCTCTCGGCCGCCCGAGCGGGCTCGCGAGCCTTGTTCTCGCCAGCACCTGCGCCAGCCTCCCAGCGTTCGCGGCCGAGACCCGGCGGCTGAAGGAGTCGCTTCCCGCCGAGGTGCAGGAGGTCATAGACCGCCACGAGGCGGAGGGAACGACCGACGACCCCGAATACGCGGAGGCCACGATGGCCTACTACACGCAGTGGGTCTGCCGGCTCGACCCGTTTCCCGACCACGTGATGCGCTCGTTCATGAACCTGAGCGAGGATGTGTACGAGACGATGCAAGGGCCGGAGTGGAACGTCACCGGCAACCTCAAGGACTGGGATGTCACCGCCCGGTTGGGCGAGCTCGACCTGCCGGTGCTCGTGACGTCGGGTGGCCATGACTGCATGACGCCCGCGCTCGTCCAGCCGCTCGTTGACGGCATTGCGGCCGCCGAGTCCGCCGTCTTCGAGGAGGCCTCTCACATCGCCATGGCCGAGGAACCGGATCGTTACCGGGAAGTCCTCGAGTCCTTCCTGGGGCGGGCGGACGCCGTCGCCAGGTGATCGGTCTCGGTGATCGGGCGCTCCCGCGATGCGATGGCCGATCGACGCGCTCTGCGAGCGGCATCAGCCGAGCAGTCGTATGAGCCCGCGTCCGATGAAGAACAGCCCGGCGGCGCTGAGCAGCCCGATGGTGAACCCGCGACCGCGGCGAGCGATCTGATCGCGCAGAGCAGCGAGCCCACGCTGGCCGGGACCGGGGGCAACCCTGGTCAGGGCGAGGGGCACCCACGCCGGCATGGAAACCAGGCCGACGAGCACGAGGACGAGCACCGCTTCAGCCGCGGTCTCAACGTCGGCTCTGGAGATCTCTTTGGCGGCCGGTGCGATCAGGGCCAGCGTCGTGACGTTCGTCGCCATGGAGAACACACCGAACGGAAACGCCGCCCGAGCCTGGCGCGAACCAGTCGCACCGCGGTCGTCACCGCCCCCGCTACTCGGCGACCCGCCCCTTCGCCGTCCCGAGACGAACACGAGAACAGCCACGTTGACCAAGATCAGGCCGAGAACGAGGTCGAGCGACGCGTCGAGGTGCGGCTCGGTCGGGAGCGAGATCGCGCGACCGAACAGCACGATGGCGACGACGATCACGAACGCGGTGAGGACCACGCCGGCGGCGTAGCGCGCCGCTGCCTTACCACCGTCGGGGCCGGCGAGGAGCACGGTTTGCTCCGTCAACATGACTGGGCTGACCGCTCCGCCCAGACCGAGCGGGATGACGACCGCGAGCGCCGCCAGCACCGACCCGACTATAAGGGTCTCGGCCCTGCAGTCGTGCCTGGCGCTCACAAGTGGACGACCGCTACCAGGCGATGGCGATTGCGCAGCCGGCGCGGATAGTATGTCGCCATCGCTCGAGTGCGAACCGCACGCAGGAGGAAACGGTGCGAGCCTACCGTCGCCGACCCGGCGACCCGGCGATGATCGCTCAGTCGTGAGCGCGGAGTCACGTCCCGGCTCCGGCCAGGGGTCGCAGCCAGCCCCCGACGGCATGCCGTTGACGCGGTCGCCGGGGTTCTGGCAGCTGATGGGGTACGCGGCGTTCTTCGGGGTGGTCCTCGCGTTCGCCAGCCTGGCGTTCTTGGGGTTGATCAAGGGCGGGACCAACCTCTGGTTCACGCTTCCGAAGAACCCCGGCTGGTTCGACGGGAGCCTCTGGTGGGTGGCGGTGACCGCGGCCGCCGGGGTGCTCGTCGGCGTGCTTCGACGGCTGTTTCGGCTTCCGGCCAAGTTGCCCGGCACCGTCCAGGAGCTGAAGGACCAGCGTGTCGAGCCCTCCACCGCCCCGAAGATGGTTGCCGTATCGCTGGCGTCGCTCGCCGGCGGTGCGAGCCTCGGACCGGAGGCGGGACTGGGGCTGATGGGGGGCGGGCTGGGAACCTGGGTCTCGGAGCGGAAGAAACTCGGCCAGGACATGCGGGCGACGAACACGCTCACCGGAATGTCCGCAGCGTACGGCGGCCTGTTGTCGGCTCCGATCTTGGCGACGATTCTGGTGCTCGAGATTGCCCGTCCGAAGGGCGCTCGCTTCTCGGAGACGCTGATCGGGGGTCTGCTGGCCTCGTCGGTCGCGTTCGCGGTCTACTTTCCGATCGCGGGGTCGACGTTCGTCGGGATCTACTCGGTGCCGTCGTTCAAGTACGAGGACTGGCAGTTGCTGGCGGCCGTTCCCCTGGGCCTCGTCGCCGGGGCGCTCGCGGTGATCACGATGGTCGCGGTCGCGGTCTTCACGCGGCTCGCCGCTCGTCTCGGCAATCGGACGATCCTTCGCTCGGCGATCGGCGGAGTCGCGTTCGGGCTGGTCGGCGTGGCGCTGCCGCTGACGCTGTTCACCGGAACCGATCAGCTCACGACCGTGATCGACGAGGGGGCGGCGCTCGGCGCCGGTCTGTTGATCGCGGTCATGTTCGCGAAGATCCTCGTGTTCGCGCTCTGTGAGGCCACCGGCTTCATCGGTGGGCCGTTCCTCGTGATGCTGTTCATCGGCGGCACGGCCGGGATCACCGCCCACGTGCTGATCCCGGGGCTGCCGGAGGCGCTCGCGTTCACGGCGATGTTCGCCGCCCTCCCGGGAGCGGTGGTCGCCGCCCCGTTCTCGCTGATCCTGCTCGGCGTCATCACGACCCAGATCGGCGCCCTGCAGACAGTGCCCGTCACGATCGCCGTCATCAGCGCCTACCTCGCCGTCTCCGGCTCCGGTCTGCTCATCGCGCTGGCGCAACGGCAACGCAAGCCTGCCGCCTCCGACGCGCATCCCGGCAGGTCCAGTAGCGACTGACGCTGCCGCCTCGACTGCTGGTTTGGACGAAATGCGAGCGTCTGTGCGCGGGGGCGTGGTGGCGTCCCCCTGCGCGCACGCTCTGCATGCAGGCGTCCCGCGGAATTATCGGGCGCGCCGTGCGGTCCTTGATCGGAGACTCGACAAGGAAGAGACCATGCCCCGCACACCGTCATCCCACGGCCGTCTTCGACGCTTGCTAGACGTCATCCGCGCTGCGCATCGGCGTGACTCCGAACGCTGGAGTCGGCGCATTGAGGGCGGGACCCAGCGCGGGTCTCACCGTCTTCACTGAGCCTGAGGCGCTGCGAACGGCTGAATCACGGTGCTGCCGTGCCGCCGTCCAGTTCCTCGTCGATCGCGTGTGGCTCTCGGGTCAGGCGCACGATGGGAATCTCGCGATCGGTCTTCTCCTGGTATTTGCCGTAGCGAGAAGCGATCGCCGCGATGCGGGCCAGCGCCTCAGCGCGCTCCGGCCCCTCCAGCGAATCGCCGCGAACCCTGAACCGCTCGGTCCCGACTTCCAGCCAGATGTCGTCGGGATGCTTTGCCATGTTCAGAAACCAGGCCGGGTGGCGTGCGGCTCCGCCGAGCGTGGCGGCGACAAGCCAAGCGCTCTCCCCGTCCGGAAAGCCGCCGACCGGGGCTGTCCGTGTGCGCCCAGTCTTCGCTCCACGCGTGGTGAGAAGAACCACGGGGAACCCCGCGCTCTTGCTGACACGCTGCTCGCCGCGGCGCCGGAACGTCCGCGTCTGCAGCTTGCCGATGAGCTTCACGAACAGAGTCGGCACCCGCGCCCCGCGAGTGCCCTTGGGGGTCACACGAATGGCCACGGCGGTATCCGTCTACGCCGGGGCGCGCTCGCGCCGCTCGGCCAGGTCAGGACCGGCTGATCCACGCGCGTCATGTTCGCACGTTCGGATGCTCGTTCACGGCGGAGCCGGCGGCCGCCGAAGCGGCCGCCGGCTGCACGCCGGCTGCACGCAGTGCGTCAGGGACGGAGCAGGTAAGCGGCCGCTCTGGCCGGTGTTCTGGCTGGTGTGGTTGTTGGCGTCGGGCAGCGTCGTCCAGTCGTCGCCGCCCGCCGTCCTCGCTTCGACCGCGAGGAAGTCCCAGTCCGCCTCCGTGTCGTACGACGTCCAGAACGTCAGGTCGCCGCCACCCGCCGGCACCGCGATCTCGCGCGTGAGCCGCTTGTACGTGACGCGCCGAAGCGCTCACGCGAGGTCTGCGACGTCACCGTGAAGCGGATCGATTGCGAGTGCGGCGTCGTCGGTGAAGTGCGAGGACGACGACGAGCGCCTTGATGTCGGTCAGCTTCTCGGCCGCGGTCGCCGCTGACGATATCCGACTATCGACGTTCCGCCCATATGTACGACGTCAACGTCAGCACCCGCCGCCACACGCCCAGCGTCTGACGTTCGCCGCGTCATGCGCCGTCAACGTCGGTCCACCCGCCCGACGCAGGACCCGATCGACGTTGCCGCGCCCGCGTCCCGCCGGCAGGGCCGAATCCGGCCCGCTCAATGCGGCAGTTGACGTTGCGTTCGCACAGCGCAAGACCGCCGCCGAGCGAACAACCCTGCGCAGGACTTACACCTAGGTCACGTCGCGGCGCACCGCGAGAGCGGCGCCCACCACGGAGACGGCGGCGGCCCAGACCAGGAGCACCAGGCCGCCGGGCGTTGCCTGCAGGAAGTGGTCCTCGGTGAGGCCCATGAGCCCGTCGCCGGCGTGCACCGGCCCGAAGCGGCCGACGCCCGGGACGAGCCCGAAGACCAGGTTCTCGACGACGAAGCCCCAGGCGAGCAGACCGATGATGGCGCTGACCTGGTTGCGGAGCAGGGCGCCGAGGCCGACGCCGATCGGGCCCCAGAGGGCGGTGAGCGCGACGGTGCCGAGCAGCAGGAGGGCCGTCTGCCCGCCGCTGAGTGCGTAGTCGATGCCGCGCCCGGCGAGGCACGCGTAGCCGATGCCGAAACCGAGCGCGGCGCCGACGATGCCGAAGACCAGCCCGGCGAGCGCGCCTGCCGCCAGCTTGGCGGCGAGCACGCGCGAGCGTCGCGGCGTGAACAGGTACGTCGGCTGGATCGTGCCGTACCGGTACTCGCCGGTCACGAGCATGATGCCGGCGAGCGCGGCGAAGACGCCCGCGAAGCTCCCCACGGCGAGCGCGTCCCGCTGGTCCTCCGTGGTGAGCAGGTCGTGCTCCTTGCTCGCCAGGCCCGTGAGCAGCGAGAAGAGGACGATGAGCGCGACCATGCCGAGCACGAGACCGAGCGTCGTCCGCGTCGAGCGGATCTTCAGGAGCTCCGCCTTGAACTGGCTCATCACGCCGCCTGCTCCGCGGTCAGCCCGAGGAAGACGTCCTCGAGCGAGGAGCTCTCGGCTCCGAGCTCGTGGATCGGCACGCCCACCCCGAAGGCGATGTCGCCGACCTGCTCGGAGGTGGTCCCGTACGCGAGCAGCGTGTGGTCGTGCCCGGCGCTGAACCGGATGCCCGCGTCCGTGAGCGCGTCCTGGAGCCTCGCCGGCTCGGGCGTGCGGACATGGACGGATCCGGCGGCACGCCCGGTGAGGTCTTCGAGTGACGACTCGGTCACGAGCCTGCCGTGGTTGATGATCACCACGTCGTCGACGGTCTGGGCGACTTCGCTGAGCACGTGGCTCGAGATCAGGACGGTCCGCTGCCCCGCCGCGAAGTCGCGCAGGAAGTCGCGCAGCCAGCGCACGCCCGCGGGGTCGAGTCCATTCGCCGGCTCGTCGAGGATCAGCAGCTCGGGATCGCCGAGCAGCGCCGCCGCCAACCCGAGCCGCTGGCGCATGCCCAGCGAGTAGGTCTTGACGCGCCGCCTCGCGGCCCCCTCGAGCTCGACAAGCCGCAGCACCTCCTCCACGCGCGCGCCCGGCAGCTCGACCGATTCGGCCAGCATGCGGAGGTGGTCGCGGCCGGAGCGGCCGGGGTGGAAGTCGGCGGCTTCGAGCGCCGCACCGACCCGGCGGCTCGGCTCTGCGAGCTCCACGTATGGCCGGCCGAAGACGAGCGCCCGGCCGCTCGTCGGCGCGATGAGCCCGACGACCATGCGCAGCGTCGTCGTCTTGCCCGCGCCGTTCGGGCCGAGGAATCCCGTGATCGTGCCCCGCTCGAGCTCGAACGAGAGGTCGTCGACCGCGACGACGTCGCCGAACCGCTTCGTCAGCGACTCGGCACGGACCGCGAGCTCAGGTGAGGAGGCCATCGTGCCGCAATCATCGGCGGGCACGCGAGCGGCGTCATCGGCCCGCAGGCGTCATTCGTGCGTACCCCCGAGGCGGTAGGCCCCGGGAGTCAGACTTTGGCTCGGGCGTAGCTCAGGTTCAGCACGCCGGTCTTGAAGGTCTGCGCGCTCAGGAGCTCGAGCGGGATGCTCGGCTCGTCGGGCGGGAAGAGCCGAGCCAGGCCGTCGCCGACCGCGATCGGGTGCACGAGGAGGTTGAGCTCGTCGAGGAGGCCCTCGCGCAGCAGCCAGCGGACGGTCGTGGCGCTGCCGGACATGGCGATGTCGCCACCGTCCTGCGCCTTGATGTCGGTCAGCTTCTTCGCCGCGTCGCCGCTGACGATCTCCGAGTTCTGCCACTCCGCCGCCCGCAGGCTGTCGGAGACGACGTACTTCTTCATCGAGTTCATGACGTCGCCGAACGGCTCGTCGGCGTGCTCGGGCCAGTATGCGGCCCACTCGTCGTAGAGGACGCGCCCCATCAGCATGGCGTCCGCGGTCGCGAAGCCGGCGCCGACGGCGGCGCCCATCTCGTCATCGAAGTACGGGAAGTGCCACTTGTCGGGCGACTCGACGACGCCGTCGAGGGACATGAAGAAGTTCGACTTGATCTTGCGCACTACCGGGCCTCCTTGGCTGGGTTGTGTGGGCGCTTGGGCACGGCTGGTGTGGTGAATGGGTCGGCGGCGAGGAGGGCGTCCATCTGGCCGACCGACTGCGGGAACACCTCGAACGCGCCCCAGCGCTCGAGCCGCTCCATGTGCTCGCTGGATTCGAAGATGAAGTGGAGCTCCATCCGCGTGCCGACGTCGTGCTCGGTGAGCCGCATCTGCACGACGGTGGTCGGCGTTCCGGCGTTGGGCGTCCCGTCCTGGTTGGCGAATCCGTCGGTGAACTCGAGCGACCTGCGCGGGTCGACCGACGTGATCCGCCACCAGCCGCGGGACTGCTCGCCGCGTGGACCGGTCATGACGTAGGTGACCTCACCGCCGGCAACCAGGTCGTGCTTCTTCACGGTCGCCGGGTGGGTCGGCGGCCCCCACCAGCGCTCCAGCAGCCGCGGATCTGCCCACAACCGCCACACCCGGTCGACCGGGGCGTCGAAGTCGGCGACCAGGGTGAGGCTCAGGCCGTCGAAGTCCCTCACGACGTTGATGACGCTCATCCGCCGTGTCCCGTCTGCGCCGCTGCGATCGCTCTACCTACAACCATCAGGTTGTAGGTTATCGATGTTCTCCGCCGCCGGGTCTCCGGGCGGGCACGAGTCCCTCAGGTCGCAGCAGCATCACCACCACGATGATGGCGCCGAAGATGCCCGAACTGATCTCTGAGAGGTTGAAGTCGAGGCCGATCCGGCTCGGGACCGAATAGAGCACGTCCGGCAGCAGGTAGGTGTTGATCGCCGACAGCAGGATCGCGCCGGCGACGACGCCGCTGATCGAGCCCAGGCCACCCACGACGACCATCGACAGGACGAAGATCGAGAACGAGAACTGGAACTGGTCCGCGTTGACGACGGAGAGATACGAGGCGAAGTACGCGCCGGCCACGCCGCCGATCCCGGCTCCGGTCGCGTAGGCGAGCAACTTCGTGCGGGCGATCGGGATCCCGGCGGCCGCCGCGGCGTCCTCGTCGTCGCGGAGGGCGATCCAGGCCCGGCCGACGCGGGAATCGCGGAGCCGGACGTTGACGACGAGCACGAGGACGACGAGGGCGAGCGCGAACCAGTACCAGGGCCGCAGGTCGAGGGCGTCGAAGGGCGCCAGGAACGGGAGGTCGATCTTGTCGATCGGCCCGATGTTGAGCTTCCCGGCCGTCAGCGTGCCGCCGAACACCGAGATGTCGCGTCCCTTGGCGACCACCTGGCCGATGATCTCGCCGAACGCGAGCGTCACGATCGCGATGTAGTCGCTGCGCAAGCGCAGCGTCGGCACGCCGATCACCGCGCCCGCCACCGACGTCGCCGCCACGGCGAGGATGAAGATCAGCAGGAAGTTGAAGTGGATGCCCGGTAGTTCGGAACCGGGTCCGCCAACGAGGATCGCCAGGCCCTGCCCGTCGTGTCCGGCGTTGTGCCAGAAGTCCGACGCGAAGTACGCCGCGGTGTACGCGCCGATCGCGAAGAACGCCACGTAGCCGAGATCCAGCAGGCCGGCGAACCCGACGACGATGTTCAGGCCGAGCGCCATGAGCACGTACACGGCGGCGACGATCATGTCGTCGAGGACGGCAGCGCCCGCGCTGAACGCGAACGGGGCGAGCGCGGCGAGTCCGATCAGCGCCACGGGCGCGACCCGCCGGAGACCGAGGCGGCGGCGCACCTCGGGCGCTGCCACGCTCGCAGCCAGGGTCATCGACCGGCCCGACCTGCGCCTTTGCTCGCCGAGCGATACGCGTCGGCGGCCCGTGTCACCGGGCACCGTCGAGGATGACCGCACGCGCGCGGTTCGCACATGCGGCATGTCCGCTCCGCGGCTCGCAGGCTGTCGATCCGCCGGGACAGGACCGACGCGCTGATGCGATCGAGCGCCGCGCGGTCGTCCGCGTCGAGCGCTTCGACCTCCTCGCGCAGGATCGAGAGGCGGGCGGTCGTGATCCTGCCGGCGAGCGCCCACCCCGACTCGGTGAGCGTCACGTGCACGGCCCGCCGGTCGGCCGTCCCCCGGGCGCGTGTGACATGCCCGTCGGCTTCCAGCTGATCCACGAGCCGTACGACGCGCGAGTGGCTCAGCCCCAGACTGAACGCGAGCCGGTCGATCGGGCTCCCGGACGCGAAGGCGGCGAGCGCCGTGACCGCAGCCGCCCGACCGCCAGGTCCGGAAGCCGACGCCGCCGCTGACGCTTCCAGGTCGCGCGAGATCGCGTCGACCATCGCCCCCAGCACGTTCGCAGTGTGCGACGTCCCAGAATGCATGCCCGGAGCATACAGTTGCGTCGCCGGCGATCGAGGGTCGCACCCGACACCGAGGCCGGCGCTCAGTCAGGCTCGAGGCCGCGCGTCTCCCACCACTCCTCGCCGTAGTCGATCGTCAGCTCGTCGCCCGGGCGGATCGTGCGGAGGGCCAGGAACGTGATCGTGGTCGGGTCCTCCTGCAGGTACTCCAGGTTCGGGTCGCCGGAGTGGTTGTAGAGCATGCCGTAGCCGAGCACGAGCACGCTGTCGCCGTCGACGACCGAGCCGAAGACGTAGTCGCGGAGACCGCCCCTGACGTCCGCGTCGGCGACCTGCACGGTCGGGCAGGTCTCCACCACGTCGCCCTCGCGGAAGCGGCGCGTCGCGAAGACGCCACGGCCGTGGCGCCCCGGTCTGACCGCCAGTCCCTGGGTCATCGCATCCCCTCGCAGCGCCGCAGCACCCCTGCATCATGTCGGGTACGCGCGAGAACCGGCCGAGCGGGATGCTGTCGCCCGATGAGCGCGCCGCTGCTGGCCGGAGTGCACGAGCTCGACGGGGAGCCCGCCGTCTCGGTGGGCGGCCGCGGGATGGCGTACGGCGAGCTGCGCGAGGCTGCCGCCGCGCTGGTGGCCGAGCTGCGGGGCGCCGAGCGCGTCGCGGTGTGGGCCGAGTCCACGCTCGAGGCCTGCGTCGCCTCGGTCGCCGCGCTCTGCGCCGGGATCACGCTCGTGCCGGTCAACCCGAAGCTGGGGCGAGGAGAGCTCGAGCACGTGCTCTCCGACAGCCGCCCCGACGTGATCGTCGGCGCGCCCGGCGACGTGCTGCCGGCGCTGGAGCACCCGCCGCGCCGGGTCGCGGTCGACCTCGACGCCCGCGGCGGAGCGCTGCCCGACGTCGGCGCCGGCGACGAGGACCCGGCCCTCATCGTCTACACGTCCGGCACGACCGGGCGGCCGAAGGGCGCGATCCTCCCGCGCCGCGCGGTCGCATCCAACCTCGACGCGCTCGCCGACGCATGGGAGTGGACGGGCGAGGACGTCCTCGCGCACGGCCTCCCGCTCTTCCACGTCCACGGCCTGGTGCTCGGCCTGTTCGGGCCGCTCCGCCGCGGCGGCGAGCTGCGCCACCTCGGGCGCTTCGAGCCCGCGGCCGCCGCGGGGGCGCTGCGCGACGGCGCGACGATGCTGTTCGGCGTCCCGACGATGTACCACCGGCTCGGACGCGCGGCCGCGGAGGAGCCGGCGATCGCCGACGACCTCAGGCGCGCCCGCCTCCTCGTGTCCGGCTCGGCGCCGCTGCCCGCGCCAGAGTTCACCCGCATCCACGAGCTCACCGGGCAGCAGATCGTCGAGCGCTACGGGCTCACCGAGACGCTGATGAACATGGCCGTCCGCGCCGACTCGCCGCGCCGGCCGGGCTACGTCGGCGTCCCGGTCGCGGGCGTGGAGGTGCGGCTGGTGGCCGACGACGGCGCCGACGTCGAGGCGTCCGACGACGAGACGATCGGCGAGGTCGCGGTGCGCGGCCCGAACCTGTTCAGCGGCTACCTCGACCGGCCCGACGCGACCGCGGAGGCCATGCGCGACGGCTGGTTCTTCACCGGTGACCTCGCGACGCGCGCGCCGGACGGTTACTGGCGCATCGTCGGCCGGCGCTCGACCGACCTGATCAAGACCGGCGGGTTCAAGGTGGGGGCGGGTGAGATCGAGGTCGCGCTGATCGAGCACCCCGGCGTGCTCGAGGCGGCCGTGACGGGCGAGCCGGATCCCGACCTCGGCGAGCGGATCGTCGCTTGGGTCGTCGCCGACGGCGCGCGGCCCTCGGAGCGCGAGCTCATCGACCACGTGGCCGGCGAGCTCGCGCCCCACAAGCGCCCCCGCGCCGTCCGCTTCCTCGACGAGCTGCCCCGCAACGCGATGGGCAAGGTCGTCAAGCAGCGGCTCGGCGACTGACTACAGCCGGCCGGGCTTCACCGCGACGCCCTTGAAGAACGTGTAACAGAACACACCGTCCGCCTCGGTCGTCCGGTGGAGGTCGCGGACCCCGGCGTCGAAGCGCTCCGGCGTGATGAGACCGGCGGCGATCGCCGGCTCGCGGACGCCCTCGATCATCGCGGTGAACGTCCTGCGCGTGAACCCGTCCACCAGCTCGGGGCGGCTGGAGTCGACGTACACCATCCGCGGAGAGACCCGGACCGCGTCGAACCCCGCGCCGGCGATCAGCGGGTAGAGCTCGCGGCCGATCAGCGAGTTGCCGCCCGCCGCGCGCTGCAGCTCGACCTGGCAGCCGATCGCCGCATCGGCATCCGCGCTGTCGGGGTGGAAGTAGGCCGATCCATGATCGCCCTCGATCACCGTGATCGTGCCGCCGGGCTTCAGCAGCCCCTTCAGGATCGCCAGCGCCTCGTCCGGCCGCACGAGGTGCTCGAGGACGAAGCAGACGAAGACGTGGTCGAACGATCCCGCCTCGAACGGCAGCGCGAAGATGTCGGCCTGGCGGTGCTCGACGTTGGCGAGCCCGGCCGCCCCGGCGCGCCGCCTCGCTTCGGCGATCGAGGCGGCGGAGACGTCGATCGACGTGAACCGCGCGCCGGGGCTGCGCCGGGCGAGCGTCGCCGTCTGCGCGCCGATCCCGCAGCCCGCTTCGAGCACGTGGCTCCCCGCGGGGTACGCGGTGTCGGAGTGCAGCAGCTCGACCAGCGTCCCGGCCTGATCCTGGAGGCGCTCGTTCTCCCTCGCCTGGTAGCCGTGGACGTACGTCTCGCTCATGATCCGGGGACAGTAGCCTTCCCTGTATGGACGCGGTTGCCGGCCTGCTCGACGGACCCAGAGCCCGCGAGGCGTTCATGTTGCGCTCGAGCTTCGACCCGCCGTGGTCCATGCGGATCCAGGACGAGGCGCCGCTGACCGTCCTGTCGATGGTTCGCGGCGAGGCGTGGGTGATCCCCGACGGCGGCGACGCCATGGTGCTGCGCCAGGGCGACGTCGCCGTGTTCCGCGGACCCGACCACTGCACGATCGCCGACGACCCGGCCACGCCGCCCCAGGTCGTGATCCACCCCGGCCAGCGCTGCACCACGGTCGCGGGCGAGGACATCAGCGAGCAGTGGAGCCTCGGCGTCCGCACCTGGGGCAACAGCCCGGACGGCGCGACCGTGATGCTCACCGGCACCTACCAGCTCGACGGCGAGGTGAGCCAGCGGCTGCTGCGCTCGCTGCCGCCGTTCCTGGTCCTGCACGAGGACGAGTGGGACTGCCCGGTCGTCCCGCTGCTGGCCGACGAGATCGTCAAGGACGCGCCGGGCCAGGAGGCCGTGCTCGACCGGCTGCTCGACCTGCTGCTGATCGCCGTGCTGCGGGCGTGGTTCGCGCGCCCCGACGGCGGGGCGCCCGACTGGTACCGGGCGTACGGCGACCCGGTGGTCGGCCGCGCGCTGCGCCTGCTCCACCACAATCCCGCGCACCCCTGGACGGTCGCCGAGCTCGCGCACGAGGCCGGCGTCTCCCGCGCGGCGCTCGCGCGGCGCTTCCAGGAGCTCGTCGGCGAGCCGCCGATGAGCTTCCTCACGAGCTGGCGGATCGCGCTCGCCGCCGACCTCCTGCGGGAGCCCGGCACCACGATCGGCTCGGTCGCGCAGGAGGTCGGCTACGGCAGCCCGTTCGCGCTCAGCACCGCGTTCAAGCGCGTCCGCGGCGTCAGCCCGCAGCAGTACCGGCGCGCGGCCGCCGCCTGACGACCGGCGTCAGGCGCTCGTCTGGAACAGGCCGATCACGCGGCCCTCGGGGTCGGTGAAGAGGCCGATCTCGATCCCCTCCATCACCTTGTCCGGGCCCATCATCGTCTTCCCGGCGAGCCCAGGTTGCTCTCCCGGTCGATCGTCCCGTAGTTCATCGGGTTGTCGGAGTTGATCTCCCACCCGAACAGCTCGGAGTAGTAGCGCTTGAGCTTGTCGGCGTCCTTCCCGACGATCTCGAAGTGGACCACCGGCCGTCCCATGTCCTGCTCCCTCCGTTCGCGCTGCGTTGGCCGCCGGAACCTACAGCGCAGTTCATCCGGGCCTGACGCCGGCGCCGAGCTCGGCCGCCACGTCGAGCACGAGCGCGACCTCGGCCGCGGTCGTCCGGAAGTTGACGAAGCACGCGCGCAGGCAGGCGCGGCCGTCGACGGCCGCGGGGGCGAGGAAGATGCGGCCGTCGCGCATCATCTCGCGCGCGAGCGCGATGTTGTGCGCGTCGACGTCCTCGACGCCCGGCGGGACGTGCCGGAAGCAGACGGTCGAGAGCTGCGGCTCGTGCAGCAGCTCGAACTCCGGCGCCGCCTCGACCAGCTCGGTCAGCCGCCGCGCGTTGGCGAGCGTGCCCTCGATCCAGGCGCGGTACTGCGCCGCACCGTGGACCCGGAACGCCATCCACAGCCGGAGCGAGCGCAGCGGGCGGGAGTACTCCAGCGTGCGGTCGACGGGGTTCGCCACGTCGCCCTCGTGCAGCATGTAGCGCTCCTCGTGCCCGAACGCCGACTGCAGCGGCCCTGCCTCGCGCAACAGGACGACGCTGCAGCTCTTCTGCAGGCCGAGCCACTTGTGCGCGTCGAGCGTGGCCGAGTCGGCGCGCTCGAGCCCGCGGAACAGCGGCGCGGCGGTCGGCGCGGCGGCCGCCGGCAGCCCGTACGCGCCGTCGATGTGCAGCCAGACGCCGTGGCGCTCGCAGACGTCGGCGATCGCGTCGAGCGGGTCGACGGCGCCGGTCAGCGTCGTGCCCGCCGTCGCCACGACGGCCACGGGGATCACGCCCGCCGCGAGGTCTCGCTCCAGCGCCTGGGCGAGCGCGTCGGCGCGCATGCGGCGCATCCCGTCGATCGGGATCCGGCGGATCGCGGCGCTGCCGAGCCCGCAGGTCTCGACCCCGCGCACGACGGAGTGGTGGGCCTCGTCGGAGCAGTACACCGCCGCGCGCCGGCTCCCGACGCCGTCGACGCGCGCGCCGGGCAGCGCCCGCTCGCGCGCCGCGAGCAGCGCGGTCAGGTTCGACGTCATGCCGCCGCTCGTGAACGCGCCCTCGGCGAGCGGGAAGCCGACGAAGTCGGCCACCCAGCGCAGCGCCTGCTCCTCCACGAGGTCGGCGCCGCCGGCGGAGGTCGCGAGGTTGGCGTCGTACGTCGCGGCCAGCGCGGACGCGAGCACGCCGATCTCCAGCCCGGTCGAGCCGATGTAGGCGAGGAAGAGCGGGCGGGAGGGGGAGACGCTCGCGTCGAGCACGCGCGCGGCGTCGGCGAGCGCGGCCTCCGCGTCGCCGGCCTGCTCGGGCAGCCCGGCGCCGAAGCGCTCGGCGAGCGCCGGCTCCAGCTCGGGCTCGGAGATCCGCGGCGTGTCGAACGACGCCCAGGCGTCGGCGATCACACGGGTGAGGTCGGCGAGCACGCCCTCGCGGTCGGCGAGCGCGGGCAGGGCGGCCCGCTCGTGCTGCGGGCCGGAGCCCATCCGCGCCGCGTCGTGCTGGGCGCCGGCGCCTGCGGTCATGCCCGCTCCCTAGCCGTCGTCATGCGGTTCATCCTGCCAGTGCTGCAGCGCTTCGGCCACGTGCTCGGTCATCAGGCGGGCGGCGAGGTCGCCGTCGCGGCCGGCCACCGCCGTGGCGATCGCGCGGTGCTCGGCGACGTCGAAGCGGCGCCAGTCGGCGCTCGTCGCGCGCGCCGCGAGCAGCCGCCGCCCGACCTCGACGATCCACATCGCCTCCAGCACGGCCACCAGCTCGCCGTTCCCCGTGGCGCGGGCGAGCGTGATGTGGAAGTCGCGGCTCGCGTCGTGGGCCTCGATGCGCGTTCCGGCGGCCTGCTCGCGCTCGATCGTCTCGTGCAGCCGCTCCAGGTCGGCGTCGCTGCGCCGCTCGGCGGCGAGGCGCGCGATCCCCGGCTCCACGAGCGAGCGGACCTCCAGCCGGCGCAGGACGTCGTCGATGCTCGGGCTCGCGGCACGGAACCCGCGGTTCGGGACGAACTCCGCGAGGCCCTCGCCCGTGAGGCGCCGCAGCGCCTCGCGCACCGGCGTGCGGGAGATGCCCAGCTGCTCGGCGAGCTCGACCTGGCCGAGCCGGGAGCCTGGCGGGATCTCGCCCTCGATCACCATCGAGCGGATCCGCATGTACGCCAGGTCGACCACCGAGTCCGCCCTGATATGACCCGAGGTGGCCGGTGCGAGGGCGTCCATGGGCGCCAGTATTGCATGAACTCATTCGAATGGATACATTCGTAGGCATGGGGAGATCGATCCAGCACCGAGCGGTGCGCGTGATGCATGACGGGGCGCCCGCCTGGGGTCGGCGCGAGGGCGACGAGATCGTGCTGCGAGCACGGGGGCGGGCGGCTGCCGGAGGCGACCGCGCAGTACCTTGCTCCGGCCGAGCCGACGAAGATCCTGGCGGTCCACCTCACCTACGCCAGCCGCGTGGACGAGTACGCCGCCCGCCGGCCGGCCGCGCCGTCGTACTTCATGAAGCCGCCGACCACGCTCAACGGCCACCGCGGCGTCGTCCGCCGCCCCGCGGGCACCCGCTTCCTCAACTACGAGGGCGAGCTGGCCGTGGTGATCGGCGAGCGGATGCACGGCGTCGGGATCGAGGACGCGCTCGGCCACGTCGCGGGGTACACGTGCGCCAACGACGTCGGCCTGCACGACTTCCGCCACGCCGACCGCGGCGCGATGCTGCGCGTCAAGGGCCAGGACGGGTTCCTCCCGCTCGGCCCCGAGCTCGTCCCCGCCGCCGAGTTCGATCCCGAGGACTTCACGCTGCGCACGTACCTGAACGGCGAGGTCGTGCAGCAGGCGCACGCGAGCGACCTGCTGTTCGGCGTGGCCTACCAGCTCGCCGACCTGTGCCGGCTGATCACGCTGGAGCCGGGCGACGTCGTGCTCACGGGCACCCCGGCGAACTCCCGCCCGATGGAGCCGGGCGACACGGTCGAGGTCGAGATCGACGGGATCGGCCGGCTCACCAACACGGTCGCCGAATGGGACGTCGACCTGTCCGGCCCGGGCGACCAGCCCGCGGTCTCGGCGAACACCCTGCACGTCGCGCTGGCCATCCCCGAGGAGGAGGCCGAGCGCATGGTCGAGAGGAGCACCCCATGACGAAGGTCCACGTCGACATGAACCTGTGCCAGAGCCACGGCGAGTGCGCATACGTCGCGCCCGAGATCTTCGAGCTCGGCGACGACGACGTGCTCCGCTGGAAGGAGGAGGTCGACCCCTCGCTGCGCGAGAAGGCCGTCGAGGCGGCCGACGTCTGTCCGATGCTCGCGATCACCGTCGAGGACTGACGGCGTGGCGCGGCCGATCGTCATCGTCGGCGCCTCGCTCGCGGGACTGCGCGCTGCGCAGGCGCTCCGCGGCGCGGGCCACGAGGGCGAGGTCGTCGTCGTCGGCGCGGAGGAGCGGCTGCCCTACACGCGGCCCCCGCTGTCCAAGGAGCTGCTGGCCGGCGTGCAGGAGGCCGAGCAGTGCGCGTTGCCGAGCCAGAAGGTCGACGCCGAGTGGCGCCTGGGGACACGGGCGACCGGCCTCGACCTGGAGCGCCGCGAGGTGGCGCTGGGCGAGGCGGGCGAGCGGCTCGCGTACGAGAAGCTCGTCATCGCCACCGGCGCGCGCCCGCGACGGTGGCCGGGCCCGATCGGGCTCGACGGCGTCTTCATGCTGCGCGACCTCGACGACGCGCTCGCGCTGCGGGCGGCGTTCGCGGAGCGGCCGCGGCTCGCCGTCGTCGGCGCCGGCTTCATCGGCTGCGAGGTCGCGGCGACGGCGCGCAAGCTCGGGCTCGAGGTGACGCTGATCGACGTCGCGCACCACCCGATGACCGCGCTCGGCGCGGCGGTCGGCGAGCGCTGCGCGGAGATGCACCGCGCGCACGGGGTGCGGCTGCGGCTCGGGTCGGGCGTCGACGGGTTCGAGGGCGCCGGGCGGCTCGAGGCGGTCCGGCTCGCCGACGGCACGCGCGTCGAGGCCGACGTCGCCGTCGTCGCGCTGGGCGCGATCCCCAACACCGAGTGGCTGGCCGACTCCGGGCTGGAGCTGCAGCCGGGCGTCGTCTGCGACGCGACGCTCGCCGCGCGCGATGCCCAGGACGTCTTCTGCGCCGGCGACGCGGCCGCGTGGCCGCACCCGATGGCCGACGGCGCGCTGATCCGGATCGAGCATTGGACGAACGCGGCCGAGCAGGGCGCCGCCGCCGCGCGCAACCTGCTCGCCGCCCCCGAGGACCGCACGCCGTACGCGGCCGTGCCGTACTTCTGGTCGGACCAGTACGACGTCAAGATCCAGTCCGTGGGGCTGCCGGCGCGGGCCGAGCGGGTGACGGTGCTCGAGGCGTCGCCGGAGGGCGACCGCCTCGTGCTGGGCGGCGAGCGCGGCGGCCGGCTGGTCGCGGCGATCGGGTTCAACGCCGCGCGGCGGCTCGCCTTCTACCGCGGCCGGCTGGCGGCGATGCCGCCGATCGACGAGGTCGTCGCCGCGGTGCGGGCGGACGAGAAGGCGCTGGGACCCGCCACGGCGGGGTCAGGCCCGTTGCGTTGCACGCCGTCGCCGTGGTCTGCGACCACGGCGCCTGGCGTGCAACGCAACGGGCCTGACCCCAGCCGTGCGCTGCTCCTCATGCACGGCGACTGGGGACCGCCCGGGCTGCTCGCCGAGTGGCTCGACGAGCGCGGCATCCCGTACGACCTGCACCGCACCTACGTCGGCGAGCCGATGCCCGATCCCGCCGGCTACGCGTTCGTCGCCTCGCTCGGCTCCAACCGCAACCCGCGCGACACGGGCGACCCCGCGGTCGCGACCGAGCTCGTCCTGCTCGGCCGGGCGATCGAGGAGGACGTGCCCGTGCTGGGCCTGTGCTTCGGCGGGCAGGCGCTCGCCGCCGCGCTCGGCGGCGAGGTGGAGACCGCACCGGCGCCCGAGCTCGGCTGGACGGAGATCGAGACCGACGAGCCGGAGCTCGTGCCGCCCGGTCCGTGGCTGGAGTGGCACTACGAGCGCTTCAGCGTCCCGCCGGGCGCGACCGAGATCGCCCGGACCGCCGCGGCGAGCCAGGCGTTCCGCCACGGCCGCCATCTCGGCGTGCAGTTCCACCCCGAGAGCACCGTCGAGATCGTCGAGCGCTGGGCCGAGTCGGATGCGGAGCGTCTCGCCGCGCTCGGTCACGGCGACGGCGGCGAGCTGATCGCGGCGACGCCCGAGGCGCGGGAGGCCGCCCGCGCGGCGGCGTTCGCGCTGTTCGACGGGTTCCTGGAAAGAGCGAATGACCCGGCCGCGAGCGCGGCCGCCGTGAGGAGGGGATGATGGCCCAGAGCGAGCTGGTGGGGCACCCGCCGGAGCTGTCGGACACGACCGTCAGCTCGGTGCGGGTGGTGTATCCCGACCTGCACGGCGTGCCGCGCGGCAAGGACGTGCCGCTCATCGAGTTCGATCGCGTGTCCGAGCACGGCCTGGCCTTCTGCGCCGCCGTGATGTCGACCGACCTGCGCCACACGCCGGTGCTCGGCGGCGAGATCGGCTTCCCGGACCTCGTCGCGCGCCCCGACCTCTCGTCGCTCACCCTGCTGCCGTGGGAGCCGGGCGTCGCGAGCTGCATCGCCGACGTGCACCCGGTCAGCGCGAGCGCCGCCGCGCCGGCCGATCCGCGCGGCGCCGTCCGGCGCGCGGTCGCCGCCTTCGAGGAGCTGGGGCTCGCCCCGATCGTCGGCCCGGAGCTGGAGTTCTTCCTCTGCGAGCGCGACCCGTCCGCGCCCGGCGGGCTGCGCCGCTACGTCGACAACCTGAGCATGGTCTACACGGTCGGCCCCCAGGCCGACCCGCGCGGGGTCGTGCGGCAGATGACCGAGGCGATGGCCGGCATGGGGATGGGGACGTTCGCCGCCAACCACGAGTTCATGAACTCGCAGTACGAGATCAACCTGCGCCACGCCCCCGCGCTCACCGCCGCCGACCGCGCGTTCCGGCTCAAGTCCGCGGTCAAGGACATCGCCGCGCAGGCGGGGATGCTCGCGACGTTCATGGGCAAGCCGTTCAACGACCAGGGCGGCTCCGGCTTCCACCTGCACGTCAGCGCCGACCGCGACGACGACAACGCGTTCGCCGAGCGCGACGATCCCGACGGGGTGTCCGACGAGCTGCGCCGCTTCACCGCGGGCGTGCTCGCGCACGCGCCGGCGCTGATGGCGTTCCTCAACCCGACGATCAACGCGTACCGGCGGATCGTCCCCGACTCGCTCGCGCCGATCAACATCAGCTGGGGCTGGGACAACCGGACCTCGTTCGTCCGCATACCGGCCGAGCGCGGGCGCGCCACGCGCGTCGAGATCCGCATCGGCGACGGCAGCGCGAACCCGTACCTCGCGATCGCCGCGACGCTGTTCGCCGGCCTGCGCGGCTTGCGCGAGGAGCTGCCGCTGCCCGACCCGACCAGCGGCGACGCGTACACGCAGGAGGCCGGCGGCTCCGTCCCGCTCAGCCTCGAGGCGGCGCTCGACGCGCTCGAGGCCGACGACCACCTGCGCGACGCGATCGGCGAGGCGATCGTCACGCCGTTCGTCGCGATGAAGCGCTTCGAGATCGAGCGCCACCGGAGCTGGGTCTCCGACTGGGAGCGCGACGAGTACCTCCACCACCTCTAAGGGGCCGAGATGACGCTGACCGAGACCATCGACCTCTCCGACCACGACGCGTTCCTCGAGGCGGTGCCGTACGACTGGTTCCGCACGCTGCGCCGCGAGTCGCCGGTCTACTTCAACCCCGAGCCCGACGGCCCCGGCTTCTACGCCGTCACCCGCTACGCCGACATCCGCGAGGTCCACCGCCACGTCGACGTCTACTCGTCGGAGATCGGCGGCACGTCGCTCGAGGACCTCGACGAGGAGCAGCTCGAGGCGCGCAAGTCGATGATCGACATGGACCCGCCGCGCCACGACGAGCTGCGCGGGCTGATCGCCCGGCGCTTCACGCCGCGCGCCGTGCAGGTGTGGGAGGACGCCGTGCGCACCGTCACCGACCGCGTGCTCGACACGGCGCTCGAGCAGGAGGAGTTCGACTTCGTCGAGGCGATCTCGTCCGAGATCCCGATGCAGGTGTTCGCGGAGATCCTCGGCGTCCCCCAGGAGGACCGCCGCCACATCATCGACCTCGGCGACCGGCTGCTCGGCAACCAGGACCCCGAGTACTTCGTCCCGCCCGACCCGTCGCACCGGCTGCTGCCGTTCTCCAGCCCGGCCGCGCTGGAGATGTTCGAGTTCGCCCGCAAGATGGCCGCCGCACGGCGCAAGGAGCCCGGCAACGACATCATCACCCAGCTCGCGTTCGAGCCGCTCACCCAGCGCGAGTTCGACGTGTACTTCGTGCTGCTCGCGACCGCGGGCAACGAGACCACGCGGCACACGATCACGCACGGGCTGATCGCGCTCCTCGAGCACCCCGACCAGCTCGAGCGGCTGCGCAACGACCCCGGCCTCTACAAGCCCGCCGCCGAGGAGATGCTGCGCTGGGCCACGCCGGTGCATCACTTCCGGCGCACGACCACGCACGAGACGGAGCTGGCGGGGACGACGATCCCAGCGCGCGCGAAGGTCACGACCTGGCTCGTGTCCGGCAACCGCGACGAGGAGATGTTCGAGCAGCCGGACACGTTCGACGTCGGCCGCACGCCGAACCGGCACATGGCGTTCGGGCCCGGCGGCATCCACACCTGCATGGGGGCGCACCTCGCGCGCATGGAGGTGCGGATCGCGTTCGAGGAACTGTTCCGGCGCGTCGACACGATCGAGATGACCGCCAAGCCCGAGCGGCTGCGGTCCAACTTCTTCAACGGGATCAAGCGGATGCCGGTGCGGGTGACGCGATGATCGCGCTGCGGCGCATCGACCACGTGCGCCTGCGCACCGCCGACGTCGCGGAGGCGTCCGCGCGCTGGGCGGCGCAGTTCGGACTGGTGGAGCGGGAGCCGGGCAGGCTCGCGTGCGATGACGAGCCCTACTGCCTGGAGCTGGCGACCTCGGACCCGCACGTCGCCTACGAGCTCCGCCGCTCGTGCTCGCTCGACGACGCCCGCGCGCACCTCGGCACCTGCGGGGTCGCGTGGGAGGAGCGCGGCGGCGGGCTGCTGGTGCGCGACCCCGACGACAACGGCGTCCTGGTCCTGCCCTACCGCGAGCCGATCTCGCGCCTCGTCCCGCACGCGCGCCCCGCCGGCGACCAGGTCGTGGGGCACCCGCGCAAGCTCGGCCACGTGAACTACCTCACCGGCGCGATCGGCGACCAGGTCGACTTCTACACGCGCGTGCTCGGCATGCAGGTGACCGACTGGCTCGGCGACGGCGGCGTGTGGCTGCACATCAACGCCGACCACCACGTGATGGCGCTGATCGACAAGGGCCACGCGCACCTGCACCACCTGGCGTTCGACGTGGTCGACATCGGGCAGATGCGCGCCGCGCTCGACCACCTCGGGCGCCACGGCCGCTGGCTCGGGTGGGGCCCGACGCGCCACGGCGTCGGCGGCAACATCGCGTCCTACGTGCGGATCGTCGAGGAGGAGTGCTTCGTCGAGCTGTACTGCGACATGGAGCAGCTCGAAGCCGAGCACGAGCCGCGCCGCTGGCCGGACGACCGCTTCTCGTCCAACACCTGGGGATCGCTCCCGCCGCGCTCGTACTTCCGGTTCGACGACGCCGCCGTGGAGTCCGAGCGCGAGAGCCTGGAGATGCTGGCATGACGCTGCAGGGCTACTCGCTCCCGCGCACCGCGACCGGCAAGGCGAGCCTCGTGCCGCCGCCGCCGTGGCACTACGTCGGAGACTTCCTCGTCGTCGACTACTGGGCCGATCCGGACGCCGTGCGCGCGCTGCTCCCGCCCGGCCTGGATCCCCATCCGGACACCGGGCGCTGCGCCGCGGTGTTCGCCGACTGGCAGTCGTGCTCCGACACCGGCGACGAGCTGGTCGACCCGATCCGCTCGCACTACCGCGAGTTCTTCATCGTGGTGAACGCGCTGCTCGACGGCGAGGAGGTCACGACCTGCCCGTTCATCTGGGTCGACCAGGACTTCGCGCTCGCGCGCGGCTGGATCCAGGGGTTCCCGAAGAAGCTCGGCTCGATCTGGATGACGCGGACGTTCGGCCTCGACGTCGCCGCCGACCCGGGGCTGAAGCCGGGCGGGCGGCACGGCGCGACGTGCTCGGCGCGCGGCCGCGCGATCGCCGAGATGACCGTGACGCTCGAGGAGGAGACCGAGGACGGGCCGCGCCACAACGCGCCGCCGATCGTCAACGTGCGCCACTTCCCGCGGCTCGCCGCCGGGCGCCACGACGACCCCCAGGTGCACGAGCTGGTGCGCGCGGTCAGCCGCGACCGCGCCGGCTCGGCGGTCATGGCCGGGCCCGCGACGCTCACGCTGCACAGCGCCCCGTTCGAGGAGCACGACGTGCTCGCGCCGGTGCGCATCGACCGCGGCTACCGCTTCACGTTCGGCTACACGGTCGACGACCTCGTGACGGTGAAGGAGATCGGATGACGGTCTCGCGCGCGGACCGGGTCGAGGTGGCGGGCGTCGCCGTCTCGCCGGACCACTACATCGGCGGCCGCCGGGTGGCGTCCGCCGCGCGGTTCGAGGACCGCTCGCCGATCGACCAGTCGCTGCTGGCCGAGGTGGCGCGCGCCGGCGCGGGTGAGGTCGACGAGGCCGTCCGCGCCGCGCACGACGCGTTCCCGGCGTGGGCGGCGCTGGGCCCGGCGGGCCGCGCGCCCTACCTGCGGCGGCTCGCCGACCTGATCGACGCCAACGTCGACCGGCTCGCGGCGGTCGAGTGCGCCGACATGGCGATGCTGCTGCGCTCGCTGCGCGCGCGGGTGATCGCCCGCGGCGCGCGCAACTACCGCGCGTACGCCGATCTCGCCGTGGCCTACGAGGAGCGCGACTGGCGCTCGAACGCCACGTGGAACCGCGTGCAGCGGATGCCCGCCGGGCCGGCCGCGGTGATCACGCCGTGGAACGCGCCGTTCATGCTGTCGACCTGGAAGACGGCGCCGGCGCTCGCGGCCGGGTGCACCGTCGTGCTCAAGCCCGCCGAGTGGTCGCCGCTCTCGTGCTCGCTGCTGGCCGACCTCGCCGACGAGGCCGGGCTGCCGCCGGGGGTGTTCAACGTGATCCAGGGGATCGGGGAGGAGGCGGGCGCCGCGCTCGTCGCGCACCCGCTGCTGCGCCGCGTCTCGTTCACCGGCTCGCCCGAGACCGGCCGCCTGATCGCGGGCGCCGCGGCGGCCAACCTCGTCCCGTTCACCGCCGAGCTGGGCGGCAAGAACCCGTTCGTCGTCTTCGCCGACGCCGACCTCGACGCCGCCGCGCGCAAGGCGGCCGGCCAGTACGACGACGCCGGCCAGGTGTGCCTGGCCGGCACGCGGCTGCTGGTGGAGGACTCGGTGCGCGACGAGTTCCTCGCGCGCTTCGACGCGGCCGTCGACGAGCACGTGCTCGGCGACCCGCGCGACGACGCGACCACGGTCTCGCCGATGATCCATCCCGACCACGTCGCGCGCGTGGAGGGCTTCGTCGAGCGCGCCCGCGCGAGCGGCCAGGAGATCCTGCGCGGCGGCCGGCGTCTCGACGGCCTGCTCTTCGAGCCGACGCTGATCGTCCCGGCCTCCAACGACGCCGAGATCGTCCAGCGCGAGGTCTTCGGTCCGGTCCTGACCCTCCAGGGCTTCGGGTCCGAGGAGGAGGCGGTCGCGCTCGCGAACTCGACCGACTACGGGCTCGCCGGCCTCGTCTACACCGGCTCCATGGGCCGCGCCGAGCGGGTCGGGCGGGCGATCCGCGGCGGCACCGTCTGGGTCAACACGTTCCTCGTGCGCGACCTGACCGCGCCGTTCGGCGGCATGGGCATCTCCGGCATCGGGCGCGAGGGCGGGGACTACGCGCTCGACTTCTACTCCGACCTCAAGACGCTGCAGGTCCTGGAGGGCTCCGTCGGATGACGGACGCCGAGGTCCTCGACGCGGTCGCCGGCGAGGCCGACTGGATGGAGGACCTGCTGGTGCGGCTCGTCGAGGCGCCGACGGTGCTCGGCGCCGAGGAGGAGGGCCAGCGGCTGATGGAGGACGCGTTCCGCGACTGCGGCCTGGGCGTGCGCAGCGTGCCGCTCGACGCCGCCGCGCTGCGGGGCGCGCGAGGGCGCGTCGCCGTTCAGCTGGGACGTCGAGGGCAAGCGCAACGTCGTGGCCGACTGGGGAGACCGTCACCACCCACCAGCCGCCGGCCGCTCGCTGATCCTCAACGGCCACGTCGACGTCGTCCCGCCGGCGGCGGAGGAGCTGTGGAGCTCGCCGCCGTTCTCCGCGCGCCGCGACGGCGACTGGCTCTACGGCCGCGGCGCCTGCGACATGAAGGCCGGGCTGGCGGCGATGACCGGCGCCGTCCGCGCGCTCGCCCGCGCCGGCGCCGCGCCGGCCGCGCCCGTCCAGCTGCAGTCGGTCGTGGAGGAGGAGTGCACCGGCCACGGCGCGCTGCAGTGCCTGCTCGACGGCGCCCGTGCCGACGCGTGCGTGATCACCGAGCCCCATCCCGACCACCTGACGGTCGCCCAGGTCGGCGTGCTGTGGTTCCAGGTCGAGATCGCCGGCGTCCCCGCGCACGCCGCGCGCGCCGACCGGCTCGGCTTCAACGCGATCGACGCGGCGTACCGGGTGCTCGACGCCCTGCGCGGGCTCGAGGCGCGGCTCAACGCCGACCCGCCGCCGCCGTTCGACGGCTTCGAGCATCCGATCAACCTCAACCCCGGGGTGATCGCCGGCGGCGACTGGCCGTCGACGGTCGCCGCGACCTGCACGCTCTCGTGCCGGCTCGGGCTGTACCCGGGGCAGGACCCGTCCGACCTGCGCGAGCAGGTCGAGGCGGCGGTGGCCCAGGCGGGGGTCGCCGGCGCGCGGGTGCGCTACGACGGCTTCGCCTGCGAGGGCGCGGTCGTCGACTCCGCCGAGCCGGTGGTCACCGCGCTCGGCGACGCCTACGCGCGGCTGCACTCGGTGCGGCCCGCGCTGCAGGCGACCACCGCCACCACGGACGCCCGGCACTTCGTGCGCGCGGGCATCCCGGCGGTGTGCTTCGGACCGCGTGGGGAGCGGATCCACGGCATCGACGAGCGCGTCTCGCTGCGCTCCGTCACGGAGTCCGCGCAGGTGCTCGGGCTCTTCATCAGGGACTGGTGCGGCCTCGTCTAGAGGCCGCGTAGAGGAGAGGAAGAGGAGGAAGTCGTGTCGGTCATCGATTCATCGCCGGACGCGGCGCCGACCACGCATGGGGAGTCGGGCAAGCTCCATCGACGGGCGCTCGGCGTGCCGGACCTGGTGTTCTTCATCGTCGCCGCGTCCGCGCCGCTGACCGCGGTCGCGGGCGGCCAGGCGGCGACGTACCTCGTGACCGGGAACAAGGGCGTCCCGTTCATGTTCATCCCGCTCGGGATCGTGCTCGCCCTGTTCGCGGTCGGCTACGCGGCGATGAGCCGCCACGTCACGAACGCGGGCGCGTTCTACGCGTACGTCGCGCGTGGTCTCGGGAAGGTGCAGGCCGTCGGCGCGGCGTTCGTGGCGCTGATCGCCTACAACGCGATGCAGATCGGCATCTACGGCCTGTTCGGGGTCGCGATGGGGGCGTTCATGTCGGACAAGATCGGCATCACGCTCGACTGGTGGTGGTGGTGCCTGATCGGCGGCGCGGTGATCGGCATGCTCGGCGTGCTGCAGATCGACCTCAACGCGCGCGTGCTCGCGGTGCTGCTGATCCTCGAGGTGGTCGTCGTCGCGCTGTTCGACTTCGCGATCCTCGCCGACCCGGGGCCGGAGGGCATCACCGGGGTCGGCTTCGACCCCGGCGTCTCGTTCGGGACCGCGGTCGGCGCGACGCTCACGTTCTGCGTCGCCTCGTTCGTCGGCTTCGAGTCCGCCGCGCTCTACTCGGAGGAGGTCAAGGACCCCAAGCGCACGGTGGCGCGGGCGACGTACATCGCGATCGGCCTGATCGCGGTGTTCTACGCGATCTCGAGCTGGCTCGTGGGCATCGCGGCGGGTCCGAGCACGATCGTCGACCCGGCCGCGCTCGGCGCCGCCGGGTTCGGCACGCCGGACGCGCCCGACCCGACGACGGTGCTGTTCATCACGGGCCAGGACCGGCTCGGCGCGTTCTGGGGCGACTCCGCGTCGCTGCTCTTCGCGACCAGCCTGTTCGCCGCGCTGCTGTCGTTCCACAACGCCGTCGCGCGGTACGCGTTCGCGCTCGGCCGCGAGCGGGTGGTACCGCGCGTCTTCAGCCGCGTCAGCGACCGCACGGGCGCGCCGTACGTGGCGTCGATCACGCAGACCGTGCTGGCGCTGACCGTGGTCGCCGTCTTCGCGCTCTCCGATGCCGACCCGGTGCTGAAGCTGTTCACGTGGCTCACGAACCTGGGCGCGCTCGGCGTGCTGCTGCTGATGGCGGTGACGTCGTTCGCGGTCGTCGCCTACTTCCGGCGCCGCCCGGACACGGGCGTCAGCCCGTGGGCCGGCACGATCGCGCCGGCGATCGCGGGCGTGGCGCTGCTCGTGGTGCTGGTGCTGGGCGTCCTGAACTTCAACGTCCTCATCACGGGAGCGACCGGCGCGCCGACCGACACGATGGCGATCGTGCTGCCGGTGATCCTGTTCGGCGCCGGCCTGCTCGGGCTGGTCATCGGCATGTGGATGAAGTCCAGCCGGCCCGACGCCTACGCGCGGATCGGGGAGGGCGCCGGCGCGGAGACGTGACGTCGCGGCAGATCCCCGGTCAGGGTCGCGCCGCGCCGGCGTCGACCTTGCCGGGGATGTAGCCGACCCACGTCCACGGGGCGCGCAGGTCCTTGCCGCCGAAGTGGCGCTGGTTGATGCCCGTGACGCCGGAGTCGGGGTCCTTCTGGTCGAGCAGCCGGGTCTCGAACAGGTACACGCGGCCGTCGCCCATCGCCTTGAGGACCGTCGCCTGGTGGCTCCACGTCATCCACTGCTTGACGTCCCCGTTCTCGCGGGCGATCCCCTCGCCGTCCCTGACCGTGTACGTCCAGCCGTCGATCACCTCGCCGTCCGCGGGCAGCGTGGTGCGGTCGTACGTCGGCTCGTCCCCGGCCGCGCCGGGGTCGGGCCCCAGCTTGGCCGTCTCCTTCTCGGTCGGCTCGCGGCTCTGGTCCTTGGCCTTCGGGTTCCAGGTCAGCTTCGCCCGGTCCTTGTCCCACTTCTCCTTGGCCTTGCGGCGCTTGTCCCACTCCGACCACGCCGCGACGTGCTCGGTCGGGAACGGCATCGGCAGCTCGACGCCCGGGATCGGGAAGACCATGTTGGAGTTGTCGAACTTCTTGCCCTTCTTCGGCGTCATCCAGACGCTGTTGATCCAGAACAGGCTCGCACCCGGGCGCAGGTCGGCGGCCGACTCCAGCGGCTTGAAGTAGGAGCCGGCGATCTCGGGCTTCGCGCCGGCCTTGGCGCCGTCGGCCGCCGCGTTCGCGAAGTACTCCGCGTTCTTGCGGATGCCGCCGGGGAGCCTGATCCCGCGCTTGACCTGCGTCGCCTCCGAGATCTCGTTGCAGACCATCGCGGACGCCACCTGCGACATGTCGTCGAGCGTCTCCGGCCGCCACTGGGTCGAGCCGCCCGCGTTCTTGCCGATCCGCTCGTCGCTCTTCCAGGCGGTCATGATCCTGATCCAGGTGGTCTCCTCGGGATCCGGCTTCTCCTTCTCCAGGTCCTCCCAGTCGGCCCCGGCGTACTTGCTGCGGAGCGGCGTCAACCGCACGATCTGGTGCCACGCCCAGTCGGGGATCTGCATGCCGCCCTTCCCCTCGCGCATCTGGACGAGGCGCGCCATCGCGTTCTCGTCGCTGATCTCGAGCCAGGCCCGCTCCAGCTTGGACTGCTTGATCTCCTTCGGCGGCTTGACCGGAGCGGGACCGCGGGCGCGCCGCTCGGCGGCGGTCTTGCCCGGCTTCTTGTCCCATTCGGCCTTGTCCCGGGCGTACTGCTCGTCGGCCGCCTGCTTCTCGGAGGCGCGGGCCCGCGTCCAGTCGCCGGTCTCGCGCCGGATGAGGAACATCAGGCGGGCGGGGCTGTAGTACGTCGTGTGCGCTCCGTGGCGCCCGGCCTGGGTCTTCGGGTTCTGCCAGTAGCGCATGCCGGCGTAGTCCCAGATCTGGTCCTTGATCCACTCGGGCACGGACGTCATGCCCATCACGCGCTTGACCTCGGCGACGAGGGCCGCGCCGCTCACGGCGTCGGTCTCCTCGCGGATCTTCTTGCGTACGGCGGCGGTGGGGGAGCCTCCGAGCTCGATCTCGCGATAGAGCACGACGAACTCGCGGAACATCGCGTCGCGGCCCGGGTAGACGGTCGCGAGCAGGTGCGGGTTCGTCCATTGCTTCGGCAGGTTCAGCGGCGGCGACGCCGCCGGCCGGTAGCCCTCCAGCGGGTCCTTCTTCGCGGGCGGGTCGGGCTTCTTGGGGTCGCGCGCGAGCACGCGCCCCACCGCGGCGTTGCCGATCCGCGCCTGCAGCGCGAGCAGCGCGCCGGCCCCCAGGTTGCGCCCCGGGGCACCGCGCTCGCCGGACGTCGCGGGGGAGCGGGCGGCGGTCCCGCTGCGGGCTGGCTGCCGCACGGATCGACCCTAACGCGGGCGGCATTCCCGGCGCAATCCCGCGCGGCTCGCGGGGCGACTTGACCACCCATACGGTGGTCAAGTCGCCCCACGTCGATGCGGGGCACCCGCCCGGCCGTTCGGAGTCGAGGTATTCGGATCGCTTCAGTACATCCGTCCAGATGCCGACTAGACTGTTCAGTGCACGAAGGACCGGATCGCCGCGCCATCGCATACGGCGCGCTCCGGAGAAAGGAGGTCCGCATGACGCGGATCCGTTGCCTGCGCTGTCTGCGACTTTGGTTCGCTGAGCGCGTCGGAGACCGGGCGAGTTGCCCGTTCTGCGGCGGGGCGCTCGACCAAGAGCGATAGCCACCAGGAGCCGGGCGGCTCGGATAGCCGCCCGGCTACCTCAGGCAAGTAACGTCGCCGAAGGTGAGTCGCGAGGTACGAGCGGACTCACCTGGCAGGCGAAACCTCGATAATCGAAGGTGAGTCGCGAGGTACGAGCGGACTCACCTGGCAGGCGAAACCTCGATAACCGCGAGCAACGTCGACGCTGTTGCCGTGACTACTTCTGCGTCGGTCGAGTACAGCCGGAAGCGCCCGCGCGCCTCCAGCACCAGCAGGCCCGTCTTGCGCAGCACCTTGAGGTGCTCCGACACGCTCGCGGGCGCGAGCCCGGTGAGCTCGACCAGCCGCCCCGCCGGCTGCGGCTCGGCCATGCACGCGGTGACGAGCCGCCGGCGCACCGGGTGGGCGAGCGCGCGCAGGCGCTCGTCGAGCGCCGCCTCCTCCACGCGCTCAGGCGGCGATCAGCGAGACCCGGTTGCCGGCAGGGTCGGCCACCTGCGCCTTGACGACCCATCCGTTGTCGGTCGGCGGCATCACGACCGTGCCGCCCGCGGCCTCGGCGGCGGCGACCGCGGCGTCGAGGTCGGGCACGACGACGCCGACCATGAGCCCGGCCCGCTCCGCCTCCACGACCGCGCCGTCCGGCGCGCCCTCGGGCGTGCGGACCAGCGCATAGCCCGGCCCCTGCACGTCGACCTCCCATCCGAACACGCGCGAGTAGAAGGCGTGCAGGGCCTCCGGCTCAGGGCCGAACACGTCGAAGTGGGCGATTCCGTTGGCGACCATGCCCAGGTTATATTTCGGAAAGTCCCGAAATGTCAAGCGCGGTAGAACCGCTCGACGTAGTCGCGCATCATGCGCGTCGCCGAGAACGCCGGGCCGTTCGTCTTGAGCGACCGGCGCACGCGGGCGAGCCATGCGCGCGGCATCCCCGACTCGTCGCGCTCGTAGAACTCGCGCGCGACCTCCCGTTCGAGCAGCCGGTGCAGCTCGGTCCCGTCGCGCCGGTCCTGCGCGCCGTGGTCTGGGTCCTCCTCGCCCGGCAGCGACCAGCCGTTCTCGCCGTCGTAGCCCTCCGCCCACCAGCCGTCGAGCACGCTGAGCTGCAGGCCACCGTTGACGGCCGACTTCATCCCGCTGGTCCCGCTCGCCTCGAGCGGCGGGCGCGGCAGGTTGAGCCAGACGTCGCAGCCGCGCACCATCCGGGCGGCGCTGGAGAGGTCGTAGTCGTCGAGGTACACGACGCGGCCGCCGATCTCCGGCGCCCACTTGAACGAGAACAGGTGCTGGACCATGCGCTTGCCGCCGTCGTCGCGCGGGTGCGCCTTGCCGGCCAGCACGAGCTGCACAGGCCGGCCGTTGGACAGCAGCGCGAGCGCGCGGTCGGCGTCCTGCACGAGCAGGTGCAGCCGCTTGTACGTCGCGAGCCGGCGGGCGAACCCGATGGTGAGCGCGTCGGGATCGAACGCGCCCGCCGCGGCCTCCACGTAGCTGCGCGGCTCGTCGCGCCCGAGCCGGTCGAGCACGCTCTTGCCGCGCACGTACTCGACGAACTCGGCACGCTGGCGGCTGCGGACGCCCCACAGCTCCTCGTCGGAGATCGTGTCGACGCCGGCCCAGGTCTCGGGGTCGGCGGCGCGGTCCAGCCAGCCCTCGCCGAGGTGGCGATCGAGCAGCTCGCGCATCGGCCCGCCGATCCAGGTGGGGACGTGCACGCCGTTGGTCACGTGGCCGATCGGCACCTCCTCGACCGGGCGATCGGGCCACATGTCGTGCCACATGCCGCGCGCGACCTCGCCGTGGCGGCGGCTGACGCCGTTGGCGGCGCGGCTGGTGCGCAGCGCGAACTGGCTCACGCCGAACGGCTCGCCCTCGTCGTCGGGCCTTGTGCGGCCGAGGCGGATGATCTCGTCGGGGTCGACGCCCATCTCGCGCGTCAGGCCGGCGATCGCCTCGACCACCTGGTCGGCGGAGTAGGTGTCGTTGCCCGCCGGGACGGGCGTGTGCGTCGTGAAGATCGTCTTCGTCCGCGAGGCCGCGATGCCCTCGGCCAGCGGGCCGCCGTGGGCGCGCGCGGCCTCGAGCGAGATGAAGGCGGCGTGGCCCTCGTTGAGGTGGAGGATGCCGGGGTCGATGTCCATCGCCTCCAGCGCGCGCACGCCGCCCACGCCGAGCAGGATGTACTGCGCAAGCCGGGCGTCGGGCTCGCCGATGTAGAGCCGCGACGTGATCCACCGCGCGGCCAGGTCGTTCTCCGGGCGCTCGGCGTCGAGCAGGTAGAGCGGGACGCGGCCGACGTCCACGCGCCAGATCTGCGCCGTGACCTCCATGTCGCGCACCGGCACGGTCACGGTCAGCGGCTCGCCGTCGGCGCCGGTGACGAGCGCGGCGGGGAGCCGCTCGGGGTCTGTGTCGATCCAGTACTCGTGCTGCCAGCCGCCGGAGTCGATGCGCTGGCGGAAGTAGCCCTGCCGGTACATCAGCCCGACCGCGGCGAACGGGAGCGCACGGTCGGAGGACTCCTTCAAGATGTCGCCTGCGAGCGCGCCGAGGCCGCCGGAGTAGATCGGCAGCGAGCGGTGGACGCCGAACTCCGCGCAGAAGTACGCGATCGGGTGCTCCGGCGTGGCCGGCGCATCGGCGAACGGCCGCTCGAGGTCGGCGCCCACCGCCGCCTCCACCGCGGCGGCGCGCTCGAGCAGCGCACCATCGCTCGCGGCGCGCTCGAGCGCCTCCGGGCCGACCTCGCCGAGCAGCCGCACCGGGTTCTCCCCGCACCGGTCCCAGCGCACCGGATCGATCGAGGCGAACAGGTCGGGGCCGCCGGGCGTCCAGGACCAGCGGTAGTTGTAGGCGAGGCGCGCGAGGGGTGCGAGTGGCTGCGGCACCCGGGCCGCCAGCGCGTCGGCGGCGCGTCGGAGATCGTCGTGTCCGGCTTTCATCGCCGGGGCATGATGGCAGCGTCGTTCGCGGGCCCGCGCCTCGTGCCACCCGCGGAGGTCAGCGCCGCGGGACGAGCGCGCTCGCAGCGTGGCTGCGTGCGAGCGCAGCGGGCGTGTCCGAGCACCGGGGTCCTGCGCGCGCGCGCTCGTGTCGGCGACGCGGGAGGGGCGCTCGTCACCCGCGAAGGCGCGGGTGGGTGCGGTGGCGTCGCCTGACGGACGAAGGAATCCACCCCGCTTGACACAAGGTGAGTGACTGCTAACTTCAGCACCATGTGCCACGCCCGCCATCACCACTACCGCGAGCCCCGGCGCCCGGCTGAGGACCCGCTGCCCCAGGACCCCGGCGTGCGCGCGTCGGACGAGGAGCGGGAGTCCACCGTCACGCTGTTGCGCGAGCACGGCGCCGCCGGCCGGCTCGACGTCGAGGAGCTCGAGCAGCGCGTCGGCGCCGCCTACCAGGCCCGCACACGGGGCGACCTCACCGCGCTCCTCCATGACCTCCCTCGCTCACAGGCGGTGAGCGCCCCGGCGGCGTACCGCCCGGAGATGCGCCACCGCGGCCACGGCTGGATCGCGTTCGCGCAGGTCAGCACCGTGCTCGTGGCGATCTGGCTGCTGAGCGGCGCCGGCTACTTCTGGCCGGCGTGGGTGATGGTGTGGTGGGCGTTCGCGCTCGTCATGCGCAGCCGCCCGCGGCTGCTCAGGCCGCGGTGAGCACCAGCGGCTGACCGCGGGTGATCACGATGGTGTGCTCCGCGTGGGCGGAGCGCGCGCCGTCGCGCGTCCGGATCGTCCAGCCGTCGACCGGGTCCTGCACGACCTCGCGCCCGCCGGCGCCGATGATCGGCTCGATCGTCATCACGAGGCCCTCGGTCAGGCGCTCGCCGGCCCACGGCGCGCCCCAGCTCGGCACCTCGGGCGGCTCGTGGATCGCGCGGCCGACGCCGTGCCCCTGGAGCTCCCGCAGCACGGAGAACCCGCGCGCCTCCACGACGCGCTCGACCGCGGCGCCGACGTCGCGCAGCCGCGTGCCGGCGGTCGCGACCGCCATGCCGCGGCGCAGCGCCGCGTCGGCCGCGCCGCGCAGCCGCTCGGTCTGGCGATCGACCGAGCCGACCGGGATCGACTCGCACGCGTCCGCGACGTACCCGTCGAGCTCGGCCGTCACGTCGACCTTGACCAGGTCGCCGGCGCGCAGCACGCGCTCGCCCGGGATGCCGTGGACCGCCTCGTCGTTGACCGACAGGCAGAGGCAGCCGGGGAAGTCGTAGGTGTCGCGCGGGGCGGAGCGGGCGCCGTGGCGCGCGAACACCTCTTCCCCGATGCCGTCGAGCTCCGCGGTGGTCATGCCCGGGCACAGGCGCCGGCGCGCCTCCGCGATCGTCTCGGCGACGACGCGGCCCACGCGGCGCAGGGCATCCAGGTCCTGCTGGGTCTCGATCGACATGCCTCCATCGTAACCGCAGGGTCCCTCGGGCGTACCTTGTCTACCAACGGTCAACAAGGAGCCGCTTCGCCATGTCCGCCACCGCCACCCGTGAGAAGACGTTCCTGCTCGCCCGCCCCGAGGCGCGCGTGCTGGAGTGGATCGCGCGCCGGCTGCCGCAGCGGGTGCTGCCGGACCACCTGACGCTGCTCGGCGTGCTCGCCGCGTTCGGCATCGCGGCCGCCTATGTGCTCTCGAACGGCGACAGCGCCTGGCTGTGGGCGGCAAGCGGCCTGCTGGTCGTGCACTGGCTCGGCGACTCGCTCGACGGCACGCTCGCCCGCGTGCGCAGGATCGAGCGGCCGACCTACGGCTACTACCTCGACCACCTCGTCGACGCCGTCGCCACCGCCGTGATCGGGATCGGCCTCGGGCTCTCCCCGCACCTGCTGCTCGCCACCGGCATGGTGCTCGTGATCGCGTATCTCGTGCTGTCGATCAACACCTACCTGGAGACGCAGGCGCTCGGCGTGTTCCGGCTCGGGTACGGCCGGCTCGGCCCGACCGAGGCGCGGCTGGGCCTCATCGCGCTCAACACCGCGCTCGCGCTGGGAGCGCCGCTCGGCTTCGAGCTCGCCGGCGTCGGCCTCTCGGCCCTCGACGTGGTCGTGCTCGCCGCCGCCGCCGCGATGGCCGGGGCGCTCGCCGTCCGCGCCGCCGCCACCCTACGGCTGCTCGCCGCGCGCGAGCCGGCCGGCCGCGTGCGGCCCGTGGCTTAGGGCAGGACGCGCTCGACCAGGTCGTCGAACGCGGAGACCATGCGCTCGACGTCGAAGCCGCGGACGCGGCGGCAGTAGAGGTACGAGTCCGCGCCGAGCGGCGCGAGCAGGAACTCGGTCACCAGCTCCCAGTCCGCGGCCGGATCGGCTTCCCGCACCAGCAGGCTGATGTGCAGTCGCAGGAAGCTGTACGGCCCGGTCTGGAAGCGCGCCCGCGGACCGCTCTCGGCCGCGGCCATGAGGTCGGCGTGCTCGTCGAGCAGCCCGATCTGCGCGCGCGCGATCGCCTTCAGGCGCTCCTGCGGCGGAGCGCCCGGACCGAGCGGCGCCGGCCCGCGGATCGCATCCTCCTGCAGCTGGCGCGTGTGCTCTTCGAGCAGCGCGAGGGCGAGCCCGGCGCGATCTCCGAAGCGGCGGAAGAGCGTGCCCTTCCCGACGCCGGCGGCGGCCGCGATGGCGTCCATGGAGACGTTCTCGATGCCCTGCTCGGTGAACAGCTGCCGGGCCGCGCAGAGCACCTTCTCGCGGTTGCGCTCCGCATCTGCGCGCACCCTCGGCTCCGCATCGGCGACGGGGACCTCCAACGGCACTGGTGTCTGATCGGAAACCTGTGCCATGGCTGCTGAGTATGGCAGCGGAACCGGGCTGGATACGGACGGTTTCCCGTACTTCTGCGGCCTCGCCGACGGGCGCGGGGAACACGCGCAGGGACCGGCCTGGACCCTGCCTCAGGCGGCGGCCGGCTCGGCGGTACGGCGCGGGTTGCCCGCCTCCTCCGGCACCCCGGCGAACTGCCCGCCGGGGCAGCACTTCGCCGCCGTCGGGCGGCGCGGGTTGCGCAGCAGCACCCCGCCGAGCACGCCGGCGCAGATGAGCATCCCCGCGCCGATCAGCGCCGAGAGATGGAACGTCTGCACGCCCGCGTCGCTCACGGCGCTCGCCACCACGGCGCGGTCGCCCGGCGGCAGCCCGGCGGTCTCGACCGGGCTGAGCGCGCGCTCGCGCGCGTCGTTCAGGCGTGCCTCGGCGGCGGGGCTCAGCGGCTGCCCGGCGACGGCATCGTCGAGGTGCGAGGCGTACGACGCGGCGAGCACCGCGCCGACGGCGGCGGTGGCGAGCAGCCCGGACGTCCGGGCGATCGCGTTGTTCACCGCCGAGGCGATGCCGGCGTCGCTCTCGTCCGCGTCGGCGAGCACCGTCGCGGTGAGCGGCGCCACCGTGACGGCGAGGCCCAGCGAGTAGACGAGCATCGCGGGCAAGAGGTCCCGGACATAGGACGTCGTCGCGTCGAGCCGCAGCATCAGCAGGAAGCCGGTGGCGACGAGCAGCGGCCCGACCGTCATGAACCAGCGCGGCCCGTAGCGGTCCGCGAGCGCCCCGAACCGGCGCGACAGCGCGAACATCATGAGCGTCGGGACCAGGCTCGCCGAGCCGGCCTCCAGCGCGCTGAAGTCCGCGACCTGCTGCAGGAACAGCACGAGGAAGAAGCCCTGCACCGCCATGCCGCCGTACATGAGCAGCGTCTCGATGTTGGCGACCGTGAAGTTGCGCCGCTTGAACAGCTCGAGCGGGAGCATCGGCGCGGGCGCGCGCAGCTCGTAGGCGACGAACACCGCGCACATCAGGACGCCGCCGACGAGCGGCACGTACACCGCGGGGTCCGACCAGCCGAGCACCGGCTGCTCGATCAGCCCGAACGAGATGCCCGCGAGACCGAGCGCGCAGAGCAGCGCGCCGGCCACGTCCAGCTTCGGCCGCTCCTCGCTCAGCCGGCGCGCCTCCGGCACGTAGCGCGACGCCAGCGCGAGCGTGACCAGCACGAGCGGCACGTTGATCGCGAACACCCAGCGCCACGACACGCTGTCCACGATCTGGCCGCCGATGAGCGGGCCGATGAGGTAGCCGATCCCGCCCCACGCCGTCCACGACCCGATCGCGGCACCCCGCTCCGACGCGGGGAACACCGCGACGATGATCGCCAGCGACGCCGGGGTGAGCAGCGCGCCCGAGACGCCCTGCAGCGCGCGGCCGACGACGAGCAGCTCGACGGTCGGCGCGAGCGCGCACAGCAGCGAGGTGACGCCGAAGCCCGCCACGCCCAGGGTGAACACGCGCCGCTCGCCGTACAGGTCCGACAGCGAGCCCGACACGAGGATCAGCGACGAGAGCGTCAGCAGGTACGCGTTGGCCACCCACTGCTGGCCGGCCAGCCCGCCGCCGAGGTCGTCGGCGATGGTCGGCAGCGCGACGTTGACCACCGTGGCGTCGACCGCGACGACCGTGGACCCGAGAATCGCCGCCATCAGCGCGCCGCGCTTCACGTCCATCACGGGCACGCTACAGACCACCTCCGAACCTAAAGAGGGTCAGACCCCGTTTGGGTTCGTTTATCTTTCTGGGCCGTGCTGGCGTACGTGTTCTGGCACGTCCAGGCGTCCGAGGTCGACGCCGCGGACTACGAGGCGCGGCTCGCCGCGTTCCACGCGGCGCTGCGCGAGGAGCGCCCGGCCGGGCTCGAGCTGACCGCCACCGTCGCGCTCGACGCGATCCCGTGGCTCGGCGGCGCGGCCGGCTATGAGGACTGGTACCTCGTCGACACCTTCGCCGCGCTCGGCGTGCTGAACGCCGCGGCCGTGTCGGGCTCGCGGCAGGCGCCCCACGACGCCGCGGCGGCGGCCGCCCACCGCGGCGTGGCCGGGGTGATGGGCCACGTGTCCGGTCCGCTCCTCCCGGAATGGCCGGGCTGGGCCGCGTGGCTGAGCAAGCCGGACGGCCTGGACTACGAGACGTTCCACGCCGAGCTGTGGGAGGCGCTCGGCACCGACGCGTCCGCCTGGCAGCGCCAGATGACCCTGGGACCCGCGACGGAGTACTGCGTGGTCGCGCCGGCCGAGCACGAGCTGCCCTGGCCCGCGCAGCGCTGGCCGCTTCGCCGCGTCGTCGATCCCGGCGCCTAGTGTCCTGAGTCGCAATTTCGACGGCAGTCGGCGGCGCCGGCCCGCGCCTGCCGGCCCCCGGCATCCGGTCACGTGCAACCAGCATGCTCACGGATGCCGTGCACCGGCAGACACGACCCGGCATCCGCCGCGATGCCGCCGAACTTACGACTCAGGACACTTACGGACCGCCAGCACGAGCTTGCCCGTGGTCCGGTTGGTCTCGCCGAGCCGGTGCGCCTCGGCGGCCTCCGCGAGCGGGAGCACGTCGGCGACCTCCACCCGCAGCTTCCCGGCCTCGACCAGCTCGGAGATCGCGAGCAGCCCGCCGCGGTCGGGCTCGACCAGCGTCCAGCCGCTGCGGACGCCGAGCTCAGCCGCCCGCGCCTGCACGCCGGCGTCGGGGCGCGGGAGCGCGACGTGGATACCGCCGCGGCGCAGGACCGTCAGCGACCGCATCGCGTAGTCGCCGCCGATCGTGTCGATCACGACGTCCAGACCGCTCAGCACCTCGGCGAAGTCGGTCTCCCGGTAGTCGATGACCTCGTCGGCGCCGAGCGAGCGGACCAGCTCGTGCTTGGGCGCGCTCGCCGTGCCGATCACGTGCGCCCCGAGCGCCTTCGCGATCTGGACCGCGACATGGCCGACGCCGCCGGCGGCGGCGTGGACCAGCACGCGCTGCCCCGGCTGCACGTGCGCGACCTCGGCCAGCGCCTGCCAGGCGGTGAGGCCGACGAGCGGCAGCGCCGCCGCGTGGACGTGGTCGAGACGGTCGGGCTTGCGCGCGAAGTGGCGCGACGGCGCCGCGACGTACTCGGCGTAGCCGCCCGCCTGCTCGGGGAAGCGCGGCATGCCGAACACCTCGTCGCCGGGCTCGAACAGGCTCGCGCCCGGGCCGGTGGACTCGACCACGCCCGACACGTCGTAGCCGAGGATCGGCGGGTCGCCCCACATGCCGAAGCCGCCCGTGGCACGCCCCTTCCAGTCGGTCGGGTTGACGCCGGCGGCATGGACGGCGACGAGGATCTCGGTCGGGCCGGGCTCCGGGCGCGGGACCGTGACGGGCTCGAGCACGTCGGGCCCGCCCCAGCGGCGTGCGGCGATCGCGCGCATCGTCGTCTGGGCGCTAGCGGCCAAGCTGCTCCTCCAGCCAGGCGGCGAGGTCGTCGAGCACGAGCGTGCGGTCGGGCTCGCGCTCGTTGAACAGCTCGTGGTAGAGCCCGTCGTACCACTGCAGGGTCCCGACGCCGGCCGGCAGCGCGGCCGAGAACTCGCGCGCGCCGCGGGCATCGACCAGCGCGTCGTCGCCGGCGACCAGCAGCAGCGTCGGGATCTCGAAGCGCGGAGCCGCCTCGCGGGCCGCGGCGCCGGCGCCGGCCATGAAGTCGTAGAGCCGGGGCGTGATGCGGTCGTGGTTGAGCCCGTCCGCCTTGTAGGCGGCCACCTCGCGCGGGTCGTGCGAGATCTTCCCGACCGGCAGCCGGTTCGGGAACGCGCGGTCCGGCGCGAGCCGCCGCGCGACCGCCAGGAGCCCGGACTCGACCGGGTTGGGCGCCAGCAGCAGGGCGGGCGAGGAGAGGACCAGGCCGCGCGGCGCGACCCAGCCGCCGGTGGCGGCCCGCGCGGCGATCGCGCCGCCCATGCTGTGGCCGAGCAGGAACGGCGCGGCGGTGTCCCCCGCCGCGCGCGCGTGCCCGTCGAGGTCCTCGAACACCGCGCGCAGGTCGTCGAGCAGCGCGTCGGGATGGGGGACCGAGCCGCGGGCCCCGGGCGACTCGCCGTGGCCGCGGTGGTCGTAGCCGCGCACGTGGAGCCCGAGCGCCGCCAGCCGCTCGCCCACGTGGCCGTATCGCCCGCTGTGCTCGCCGAGGCCGTGCACGAGCAGGAGGGAGCCGCGCCGCACGACGCCCTCGGGCACCGGCCACTCGCGCAGGTGGATCGCGGCGCCGTCCGGCAGCCGTAGCGGTTCGAGCGCGGTGGGCATGCGGCGCCGAGCCTATCCGGCGAGGATGCCGGATCGCCGCAGCAGCGCGCGGGCGTCGACGCCACCGGGCGCCGACTCCTCCACCGCGGCGACGAACTCCGCGGTCGTGAGGATGCCGTCGCGGTGCTCGTCCACCACCCGCCGCAGCAGCGCGTCGAAGCGCGCCGCGCCGAGACCGCGCCGGAGGCTGCGCAGCGCGCACGGGCCGCCGCGGTAGACCACCGACGGGTAGCTCCCGCTCCGGCTGTGCTCGAACGCGCGCATCGACGCCGTGAGCGGCGGTCGCCACGGCCGCGGCGGGCAGGGCGCGGCGTGGCCGAGCAGCCGGAACACCGACGCGTTCGCGAAGCTCTCGTCGAGCCAGGGCTCGCGGTACTCGTCGTTGCCCACGATCCCGTACCACCACTGGTGCGCGATCTCGTGGCCGAGGATCCCGGGGTCCGCCGGCGAGATCACGAGCTCCGGGTACTCCATCGCCAGACCGGCGCCGCGGGCCACGCGCCGCGGTCCCTCCACGATGTCGAGCTCGCTCCGCGCGTACGGCCCGTACCAGCGCGCGTACGCCCCCAGCGCCCGCCGCGCGACCGCGATCGCGCGGCGCGCGTCGGGCGACGACCCGCCCGGGCTCCAGTGCCGCACCGTGACGCCGCCCGCCGTCCGCGACGTCTCGCGCAGGGGTCCGGCGACGATCATGAAGTCGCGGGCGGCGCGCGCGTGGATCGTCCCGCCCGACTCCTCGCCCGTCGTCGCGGCGCGCACCCCGGCCGGCAGGGCGAGCCGCACGTCCCATGCCGCGGTGAGGCTGAAGAAGCTGTCGCCCTGGAACGTGTAGGGGGAGAGCGACCAGCCCGCCTCGCGGGCGACCGCGAGCACCGGCAGCGCGTTGCCGAAGTACGCGGCGCCCCGGAAGCGCCCGTACCGGTCGGGGCCCTCCGGCGTCCGGATGTCGACGCGCAGGCCGAGCGTCGCCTCCGCGCCGCGCGCGAGCGGCTCCGGGAGCGTGACCTCGAGCGCCGTGCAGCCGACGCGCTGGGCGCCCGCGGTCCCGCCCGACAGCACCTCGACGTCCACCAGCGGCCGCTCGCAGCTGCCGAACGCGTTGCCCCAGGTGCGGAGCCAGACGGCCGCGAGCGGCGCCGGACCGGTGTTGCGCAGCGTGATCCGCTCCTCTCCGGCGAGCGCGAAGCGGGTCGCGTCGTACTCGAGGTCGAGGCGATACCGCAGCGGCTGCGGCCACACCTCGGCCGCTGCGGCGGGCGCCCGCATCGCCGGCGTTCCGGGCGAGTCCCCGCGGGGCTCGCCGCCACCGCCGCCTCCGCCCGAGCACCCGGCCAGGACGACCGCGACGAGCGGGAGGGCGCGACCGGCGCGGCGCATCACGACCGCGAGCCTACGCGCTCCAAGCAGCGCTGCTGGCAGCCACCAGCGATCCGACTGGCGCTTCCGGCGCGCGGCCGTCAGGCTCACCGCCGATGCTGCGCCTCTACCGCTTCCGCTACTCCACCAACGTCGAGCGCGTCGCGCTCGCGCTCGCCCACAAGGGCCTGGAGGTCGAGTCGGTCGCGGTCGATCCGGACGACCGCTCTTCGGTGCGCGCGGCGAGCGGCCAGGACCTCGTGCCGGTGCTGATCGACGGCGACGAGGTGATCGCCGACTCCACGCGCATCCTGCACCATCTCGAGCGGCGCTTCCCCGACCCGCCGCTGTTCCCGGCCGCTCCGGCCGCCGCGGCCGAGGTCGACGTGTTCCTGGACTGGTTCAACCGCGCCTGGAAGCGGGAGCCGAACCTGATCGCGGAAGCGATCGAGGACGGCGGGGGCGACGGCGAGGACGTCGAGCGCTGGAGCGCGAGGATGCAGCGGCGGCTCGACGTGTTCGAGGGCCTCCTGACCGGCCGCGACCACCTGTTCGGCGACTTCGGCGCGGCGGACTGCGCCGCCTGGCCGTTCCTGCGGTACGCAGTGGCCATCGAGCCCGACGACGACGAGCTGTTCCACCGCGTCCTGAACGAGCGGCTGACGCTCGATTCGCGCCACGGCCGCCTGCGCGACTGGATCGCGCGCGTGGCCGAGCGCCCGCAGGTCTGAGCACGCCCTAGGCACGCACTGGCCGTTCGGCTAGTTTGCGCGGATGGAGGCGCTCTCTGCCGGACATCGTGCGCGAGCGCGCGCGATCGGCTGGCTGATCGCCGGGGGCGCCGCCATGGTCCTCATCTGGGTCGCGCTGCCGCATCCCGACCGCACGCGCGACGGGCCGGTCATCGCGCTGGTCGTGGCCACGTGGGTGCTCGCGATCGCGCTCCTCGCCGGTCGCTTCGACCGCTCGCCGCGCGGCGTCATGATCGGCGTGATGGTGGCGGCGGCGCTGCTGATCAGCGCCACGCTGCTGGCGATCGACGACCCCACCAGCGGGTTCGCCCTCTTCTACGTCTGCCTCGCGCCGTACGCGTTCGCCGCGGGCTCGCAGCGCTACGCCTGGCTGCTCGTCGGGGTCGTGGCCGCGCTGTACGGCGGCGTGCTGATCGCCCTCGCGGCGGACGAGCCGGACACCGTGATGGCCGACGCGCTCGCGGGCCACTGGCTCGTGGTCGTGTGCGGCAGCATCGCGCTGGGCCTCTTCGCCCGGCACCTGGGAACGCTGCGCCGCGTCAGCGAGAGCCGCTTCCGGCGCGGCTTCGCCGACTCGCCGATCGGCACGGCGATCATCAGCGCGGACTGGCGCTGGCTGGAGGTCAACGACGCGCTGTGCCGGATGCTCGGGCGCAGCCGCTCCGAGCTGATCGGGCGCTCGCCGGCCGAGGCGACCCATCCGGACGACATCGGGCGCAGCCGCGGCGTGGTCGACCGGGCGCTCGCCGGCGCCGGGCACCAGGAGTTCGTCAAGCGCTACCAGCGCCCCGACGGCGAGGTGGTGTGGGCCGCCGTCGACTCGGTGTTCGTGCCGGCGCGCCGCGGCGACGGTTGGTTCTACGCGCACATCCAGGACATGACGGCCGAGCGCGAGGCGCAGGAGGCGGTCACGCGCCAGACGCGTCAGCAGGCCGCGGTCGCCGCGCTCGGCCGCTTCGCGCTCGAGGAGCAGGACCTCGAAGCGGTGTTGGACCGGGTGGCCGAGAAGGTCGCGTCGACGCTCGACGTCGAGCTGTGCGAGGTGTTCGAGGTCACGCCGCGCGGATCCGCGCTGCGGCTGGTGGCGGGCGTCGGGTTTCCCGAAGGCCAGGTGCGCCGCGCGCTGGTCCCCTCGGGCCCGGGCAGCCAGGCGGGCTACACGCTCATGGACCAGGTGCCGGTCGTGACGTACGACATCGCCGAGGAGGAGCGCTTCGCGTTCTCCGCGGTGCTGTACGCGGCGGGCGCGCGGGCGGGCATCACCGTGGCGGTCGCCGCGCGCGAGGGCGTCTTCGGAGTGCTGGGCGCGCACGCGCGCGCGCCGCGCCGATTCGCGTCCGACGAGATCGACTTCCTGCGCGCCGTCGCGAACGTGATCTCGAGCGCGGTCGACCGCAACCGCGTGGACGAGGAGGTCCGCCATCGCGCGATGCATGACCCGCTGACCGGGCTCCCGAACCGCGCGCTCGCGCTCGACCGGCTGGAGGGCGCGCTCGCGCGCCGGCGTCGCGACGGACGCGCGGTCGCGGTGCTGCTCGCCGACCTCGACCAGTTCAAGCTCGTCAACGACTCGATGGGCCACCAGGCCGGCGACGACCTGCTCGTCGCGCTCGCGCCGCGGCTCCACGACGCCGTCCGCCCCTCCGACACCGTCGCCCGCCTCGGCGGCGACGAGTTCCTGGTGGTCTGCGAGCAGCTCGACGGGCCGCACGAGGCGATCCGGGTGGCCGAGCGGGTCGCGCAGGCGATCAACCAGCCGATCGTGCTCGCGGCGGGCGAGCACTTCATCACCGCGAGCATCGGCATCGCGGTCGCCGAGACCGCCGACGCCGATCCCGCCGACCTGCTGCGCGACGCCGACGCGGCGATGTACCGCGCGAAGGAGCGCGGCCGCGGGCGGTACGAGCTGTTCGACGACCGCCTGCGCAAGCGCGTCCTGCTCCGGCTGCGGACCGAGAACGAGCTGCGGCGCGGGATCGAGCACGGCGAGCTGCGCGTCGTCTACCAGCCGGTGGTCGAGCTGGACGGCGGCGCCGTCACCGCGGTGGAGGCGCTGGTGCGCTGGCAGCATCCCGAGCGCGGGCTCATCGACCCCGTCGACTTCATCCCGGTCGCGGAGGACTCGGGCCTGATCGGGGCGCTCGGCGAGTGGGTGCTCACCACGGCGTGCCGCGACGGCGCGGGCTGGCAGCGGCGCTTCCAGCGCGCCGATCCGATCCTCGTGTGCGTGAACACCAGCCCGCGCCAGCTCGCGAACGGGGCGTTCCCGGCACGGGTGGCCGACATCATGGACCGCCAGGGGCTGGCGCCCGGCTCGCTCGCGCTGGAGATCACCGAGAGCGTGCTGATGGAGGAGGCGCACGCGCCGGTCACCGTGCTGGCGTCCCTGCGCGAGTACGGGTTGCGGCTCATGCTCGACGACTTCGGCACCGGCTACTCGTCGCTCTCGTACCTGCGGCGCTTCCCGCTCGACGTGCTCAAGATCGACCGCTCGTTCGTCGCCGGGCTGGGACGCGACGACGAGGACTCGGCGATCGTCGCCGCGATCGTGCAGATGGCGCGCACGCTCGGGCTCACGGTGGTGGCGGAGGGCGTCGAGCGCCCGGAGCAGCTCGAGCGCCTGCGCGAGCTCGACTGCGAGCTGGCGCAGGGCCGCCTGATCGCCGAGCCGATGCCCGCCGCCGAGGTGGAGCGGCTGATGGGATCCGCCGCCCCGTAGGCCGGCGGCGACGCGCCGGCGAGCGTGTCGTGCGACGCTTCCCCGGATGCCTCGGCGCGTCTTCGACGGTCACAACGACGCGCTGTCGCGGATCCTGGAGGTCGGTCCCGAGGCCGCGGCCGGGTTCCTCGCCGGCGACGGCGAGGGCCACCTCGATCTCCCGCGCGCGGAGCGCGGCGGATTGGCCGGCGGCTGCTTCGCGGTCTTCACCGCCAGCCCGCCGGACGAGGACTACGCCAGCGGCGCGTACTTCAGCGCGGTCGAGCAGCCGCGCGCGCTGCCCGAGGCGCTCGCCCAGGTGGCGCTGCTGCTGCGGCTCGAGCGCGAGTCCGGCGGCCGGCTGCGCGTCGCGCGCGAGGCGGCCGACCTCGACGGCGACGGCCTCGCCGCCGTGCTCCACCTCGAGGGCGCCGAGCCGATCGGGCCGGGCCTCGACGAGCTCGAGGTCCTCCACGCGGCGGGGCTGCGCTCGCTCGGGCTGGTCTGGAGCCGCCCGAACGCGTTCGCGACCGGCGTGCCGTTCGGGTTCCCCGGCTCGCCCGATCAAGGTCCCGGGCTGACCGACCTCGGCCGCGCGCTCGTCCGCGCCTGCGGCGAGCTCGGGATCCTCGTCGACGTCTCGCACCTCAACGAGCGCGGCTTCTGGGACGTCGCCGAGCTGAGCGCGGCGCCGCTCGTGGCCTCGCACTCCGGCGCGCACATCCTCTGTGCGTCGCCGCGCAACCTCACCGACGACCAGCTGCGCGCGATCGGCGAGCGCGGCGGGCTCGTGGGGATCAACTTCCACGTCGGGTTCCTGCGCGCCGACGGGGCCGAGGACGCCGACACGCCGCTCGCGCTCATCGCGGAGCACGCCGCCCACGTCGCCCAGGTCGCCGGCGTGGAGTGCGTCGGCCTCGGCTCGGACTTCGACGGCGCGATGATGCCCGCGGCGCTGGGTGACGTGACCGGGCTCCCGGCGCTGCTCGACACGCTGCGGGACGCCGGGTTCTCGGAGGCGGAGGTCGACGGCATCGCGTTCGCCAACTGGCGCCGGGTGCTGGAGGCGACGTGGACCCGGCGGTGACGTCGCCGGGCATCGATCCCTCCGCGCTGGCGGCGGACCTCGCCGAGCTCGTCCAGATCCCGTCGGTCACCGGGCAGGAGCGCGCGGCGCTCGCGTGGCTGGAGCGGCGGGCGCGGGAGCTGGGGTTGGAGGCGGAGCTGGTCGAGCACGACCTCGCTGCCCTGCGCGCGCACCCGGACCACCCGGGCGAGGAGGCGCCGCGCAGCGAGCTGCTCACGCTCGCGGTGACGTTGCCGGGCACGCTGCCCGGGCGGCTGTGCGTCTGCGGGCACGTCGACGTCGTCGCCGCCGGGCACGAGCACTGGCGCCACGGCCCGTGGTCCGGCGCGATCGCGGACGGGTGGGTGCACGGGCGCGGCAGCGTCGACATGAAGGGCGGCGTGATCGCGGCGCTGCACGCGCTGGCGGCCCTGCGGGCGGCCGGCACGCCGGCGCCGGAGGTGGTGCTCCAGTGCGTGCCGTCGGAGGAGGACGGCGGCCTCGGCGCGTTCGCGGCGCTCGAGCGCGACTGCCGGTTCGACGGCTGCCTGATCCCCGAGCCGACCGGCTTCGCCGTCGTCTGCGCGCAGGCCGGCGCGCTCACGTTCCGCGGCACGGTGCACGGACGCGGCGCGCACGCCGCGATGCGGCTCGAGGGCCGCTCGGCGATCGACCGCTACGTCGCCGTCCACGCCGCGCTGGCGGCGCACGAGCGGCGCATCAACGCGGACGTCGAGCACCCGGCGATGCGCGTGCTCGAGTTGCCGTATCCGGTGTCGGTCGGCCGGGTGGAGGCGGGCGAGTGGTCGAGCTCGGTCCCCGATCGACTCGTGTTCGAAGGGCGGCTCGGCGTGCGGGTCGGGGAGGAGCCGGCCGCCGCGCGCGCGGCGTTCGAGGCCGCGGTACACGAGGCGGACGGCGAGGACCCGCGCGTGGAGATCGCCTGGACCGGCGGCGCGTTCGCGCCGGGGGAGACCGACCCGGCGCACCCGTGGGTCGCGCGGGTGCGCGAGGCGGTGCGGGCCGAGCGCGGCGGCGACGCCCCGATCGCCGGCGTGCCGTGGGGCGCTGACATGCGCCTCTACGCCGCGCGCGGGATCCCGACGGTGATGGTGGGGACGAGCGGCATCGAGCTGGCGCACGCGGTCGACGAGCGCGTGCGGATCGGCGAGGTGGCCGCGGTGGCGCGGATCATCGCGAGGGTCGTCGCGGCCGCTTGAATCGCGCCGGCGTGCTGGGTGGCTCGGCGCCGCGGAAGCGAGCCGGACTCAGATCCGCCCGGCCTCCCGCGCCGCCGCCTCGGCCGCCTCGAGCTGCCGCTCGACGAGATCGAGACCCCGATCCCAGAAGCCCGGGTCGGCGAGGTCGATCCCGACGATCGCGCCCAGCTCCTCGGGCGGCATCGACCCGCCGGCGGAGAGGAGCTTCAGGTACGCGGGCGCGAAGTCCGGCCCCTCCTCCTCGTAGCGCCCGTAGACCGCCAGCGCGAGCAGTTGCCCGTACGCATACGCGTAGACGTAGCCCGGCGAGTTGATGAAGTGGGGGATGTAGGACCACCAGATCCGGTAGTCGTCCGTGACCTCGACCGCGTCGCCGAGCAGCTCCTCCTGCGACTCCGCCCACAGGTCCCCGATGCGGTCGAGCGAGAGCTCGCCCTGCTCGCGCCGGCTCGTGTGGACGAGGTGCTCGAAGCGGTTCATCGCGACCTGGCGGAACACGGTCGCGATCGACCCCTCGATGCTCTCGGCCAGCAGCCCGAGCCGGGAGACCGGCGTCGGCGCCTCGCTCAGCAGGCGCCCGAAGACCAGCGTCTCGCCGAACACGCTCGCGGTCTCGGCCAAGGTCAGCGGGGTCGTGAAGTGGAACACGCCCTGCGGACGCGCGAGCGCCGCGTGCACGCCGTGGCCCAGCTCGTGCGCGAGCGTGAGGACGTCGCGCCGGCGGGCCGTGTAGTTGAGCAGCACGTACGGCGCCGCGCTCGGCACCGTGTAGGAGCAGAACGCGCCGCCGCGCTTGCCCGGCCGCACCGGGGCGTCGATGCGGCGCTCGTCGAAGAACGCCCGCGCGGTGTCGGCCATCTCCGGCGCGAAGCCCGCGAACGAGTCCAGCACGATCTCCCTCGCGCTCGCCCACGGGATCGACTCGTCGTCGGACGTGACCGAGGCCATCCGGTCGTAGTCGGCCAGCTTCTCGACGCCGAGCATCTGCGCCTTCAGCCGGTACCACCGCCGCGGCAGCTCGTAGCGATTGCGCACGGCCTCGATGAGCGCCGCCACGGACTCGTCGGACGCCTCGTTGGCGAGGTTCCGGCTCGCCAGCCAGTGCGGGTAGGAGCGCAGCCGGTCGTCGACCATCTTCTCGGCGAGCAGCGTGTTGAGCACGTAGCCGCGCACGCGCAGCCCCGGCTCCAGCGCCCGGGTGACCGAGCCGGCGGCGGCGCGGCGCTCCTCGCGCTCGGGGGAGAACAGCCGTGAGAGCGCGATCTCGAGCGCGACGGGCTGCTCCGCGTCCGGGAGGTCGACCGCGATCGCCGCCGCCTGCTCCTCGAACAGGCGCGACCAGGCGCTGGAGCTCGTGAGCGCCTTCTCGGCGAGGATCCGCTCCTCCGGCTCGGAGAGCAGGTGCGGGCGGTAGCGGCGCGCGCTGCGCAGGTGGTGGCGGCAGAAGTCCAGGCCGTCGGAGGCGAGCAGCGCCTCGGCGGTCTCGTCGTCGAGCGCCGCCCACTCGAGGTCGAAGAACAGCAGCGCCGTCTCGATCTGCGTGCCGCGCTCCTGCACCCGCTGGAGCAGCGCGCCGCGCTCGGGGTCGGCCGTGGCGGTCGCGAACGTGAGCATCGCGTAGGAGCCGGCGCGGCCGACCAGCTCCTGCAGGTCGGCGAGCTCGCGCATCGCCGCGGCGAGCCCCGTGCCGTCGAAGCCGGCGACCTTGCCGGCGTGCTCGGCGGCGAACGCGTCGGCGCGGCGCTGCGCCTCGTCGAGCAGCGCCTCCACGCCCGCGGCGCCTTCCCCGGCGCCGTTCAGCAGGGGTTCGAGGTCCCAGGCGACCTTCTCGACGTCGGGGTCGGCAAGTTGCGGAGTGGCCATCCCTGGAGACTACGACGCGCGGAGCCCGTCCAGCATGAGCGTCAGATACCGGCGCCAGACGTCCGGCGCGGTGAGGATCGTGAACATCACCGAGCCGGCGCCGCACATCATGATCTCGACGTCCATGGTGGTCGCGTCGGCGCGCATCTTGCCCTGGGCCTTGGCGCGATCCATGAGCCGCTCAGTCGACGCCGCGAGGCCCGTGGACACAACGACCGCGCCCTGGTCGGTGCCCGCGACGACCTCGCAGAACGCGCGGTCGACCGCGTTGCGCTCCGCCGCGCGCCAGATGAGCTCGCAGAAGCCCTCCCACGCGTCCTCGCGCTCGAGCGCCTCGATCGCGTAGCCGGCGATCTCCTGGAAGCGCTCGAGCACCAGCGCGTCGAGCAGCGCCTCCTTGGTCGGGAAGTGCCGGTACACCGTCCCGACCCCGACCTTGGCCCGCTTGGCGACGTCGTCGATCTGCGCGTCGATCCCCTGGTCGGAGAAGACCGCCCGCGCGGCCTTCACGATCCGCTCGCGATTGCGGCGCGCGTCCGCCCTGAGCGGCTTCTCCGCGGGGATAAGAGGCGCGCCGGTGAGCGTCATCAAGAGTGAGGATAGCCCCACTTGCATGCGGAACTCAAGTTCCGTATCGTGATCAACCGAAACCGGAACTCCCGTTCCTCTTAGTCTTCTCCCCAGGAGCTCCCAGTGTCCCCACAGTCGTATCCGCAGGACAAGAAATGGCTGGCGCTCGCCCTCCTTGCGCTGGCCCAGTTCGTCGTCGTGCTCGATGCGGCGATCGTGAACGTCGCGCTGCCGTCCATCGGCACCGACCTCGACTTCTCGCAGGACGACCTGTCGTGGGTCGTCAACGCCTACACGCTGTTCTTCGGCGGCTTCCTGCTGCTCGGCGGCCGCATGGCCGACCTGATCGGCCGGCGCCGCATGTTCACGTACGGGCTCATCCTCTTCGCCGCTCGCGTCGCTCGCCGGTGGTTTCGCCTCCTCGCCGGGCATGCTGATCGCCGCACGAGCGGTCCAGGGCCTCGGCGCCGCGCTGCTCTCGCCCGCCGCGCTCTCGCTCGTCACCGTGATGTTCACGGAGGGCGCCGAGCGCAACAAGGCGATGGGCGTCTGGGGCGCGGTCGCGGGCTCCGGCGGCGCCGCGGGCGTGCTGCTCGGCGGCATCCTGACCGAGTACGCCGGCTGGGAGTGGGTGCTGTGGGTCAACGTGCCCATCGGCCTGGCCGCCGCGGCGGTCGCGCCGCGCCTGCTGCCCGAGAGCCGCACCGACGAGTCCGGAGCGTTCGACATCGCGGGCGCGGTGTCGGTGACCGCCGGACTGTCGCTGCTCGTCTACACGCTGGTCGACGCCAACAGCGCCGGCTGGCTGTCGGGCCAGACGCTCGGCCTGGGCGCCGTCGCGCTCGCGTTCATCGCGGCGTTCGTCGTCATCGAGCTCCGGTCGAAGGCGCCGCTCGTGCCGTTCTCGATCTTCCGCAGGCGGACGATCACCGGCATCAACATCGTCGCGCTGCTGCTCGCGATGTCGCTGTTCTCGATGTTCTTCTTCATCTCGCTGTACATGCAGCAGGTGCTCGGCTACAGCGCGATCAAGGCCGGGCTCTCGTACCTGCCGCTGGCGCTCGGGATCATCGTGTCGGCCGGCATCGCGTCCGGGCTCGTGACGCGCTTCGGCTTCAAGCCGGTCCTCATCGCCGGCCTCGTGCTGACCGCGATCGGGCTCGTGTGGTTCTCCCAGGTCGAGGTCGGCGGCTCGTACGTCGGCGACATCCTGTTCCCGTCGCTGATCGCGGCCGTCGGGCTCGGGTTCGCGTTCGTGCCGATGACGATCGCCGCGGTGGCGGGCGTCGAGTCGGACGAGGCAGGACTGGCGTCCGGGCTGATCAACACGTCGCAGCAGGTCGGCGGCGCGCTCGGCCTGGCGATCCTCGCCTCGATCGCGAACTCGCGCACCGACGCGCTGATGGCCGACGCCGGGGGCGCCGCGTCGGCGCTGCCGAACGCGCTCACCGAGGGGTTCCAGACCGCGTTCCTCGTGGGCGCCGGCTTCGCGGTGCTCGGCGCGATCCTCGCGGCGACGCTCATCTCCTCGCGCACGAGCCGCGAGCACGCCGAGGCGGCGCAGCGAGGCGACGCCGCCCCGGCTGCGGTCGCCGCCTAACGGCTCTCTCGCACCGCCACCCTCCAGGCCCAGCGGATCAGCAGGGCCTGGAGGGGGAGGCGGAGCCACAGCAGCGGCTCGGGGAACTGGCGGTAGCGCTCGGCGTTCACCGCCATGTTCACGTTCGCGGGGAAGATCGCGATCAGCGTCGCGATCAGCAGCCAGCCCGCGCGGACGCGCGTGCGCGGGTGCAGGACGCCCGCGCCGCCGGCCAGCTCGGCCACGCCGCTCGCGTAGACCAGCTCCCGCTTGGCCGGCAGCACGCGCGGCATGATCGCCTCGTACGCGCGCGGGCGCAGGAAGTGCAGCGAGCCGGCGGCGAGGTAGAAGACGCCGAGCCGGATCGGGGAGCGCGCCATCGCGGCATCATCGCGCGACGAACAGCCGCGCGTTCCGGTCGGCCCGTCCGCCGGCGAAGCCCTGCGGCCGCCCGCCCTGGGCGTCGAGGTACGCCAGCTCGCGTGAGACGCCGGCGAGGCCGCGGCCGTCGTGGTCGAGCATCCACGTCTCCAGCGCGTAGCCGTCGGCGGTGCGGCGCAGCCGCAGCGCGCGCGCCTGCTGCGGGTGATCCGCGAGCGAGGACGTGCTGATCTCCCAGTAGCCGCCCGCGGCGCGCGGGCGGATGCGGTTGCGGTGCGAGTTGCCGGCGACGACGGCGACCACCCCCGGCGTCGCGTCGAGCATGGCGAGGGCGGTCTCGCCGCCGGCGGTGTTGTCGAGCGGGTTGTGGCTGAAGACGAGCAGCGCGCGGCCGTCCGCGTTCGCCAGCTCGTCGCGCAGCCACGCGAGCTGCGCGGCGCGCAGCAGGCCGCGCGATCCGCCCGCCCGGTCGACCGTGTCGAGAACCAGCGCCCGCGCGTGGGGCCCCAGGTCGACCGCGTAGTCGAGCGTCGGCCGGCCGGCGGCGGCGCGGAGCGCGGCGGGGGCGCGGTCGCGCTCGGTGAGCCGCGCGATCACCTCCGCGGGCGGCAGCTGCCGGCGCGCCGGGTCGGGCGGGACCTCGAGGCTGCGGCCGGGGGCGCCGGCGGCCAGGAGCGCGTCGACGGCCCGGGCGCTGTCGACGTCCGCGCTCGGCCGGAGTCCGGGATCGAGCCCCACCACCATGCGGCTCCCGGTGGCGACGGCGTCGATCCGCGTCGTCGCCGGCGTCTCGCCCTGCACGAGCAGGTCGTGGTTGCCGAGTGCCGGATACCACGGCGCGGTCAGGCCGGGCGAGCGGAACCGGCGCTGGGCCGCGGCGAGGATGCCGGGGTGGCGCGGGGCGTCCAGGTCGGGCCGGTAGTAGAGGGGGTCGGGGTCGTCCGCCGCCTGCACGCCGTCGTAGCCGGGCGCGCCCGTGTCGGGATCCACCGCGCCGCCGTCCAGGACCGCGATCGCCTGGTCGAGCTCCGTCGCCGCGTTCGAGTCGACGATGTCGCCGGTGACCATGACCGCGTCGGGTCGCAGGCGGTTCACGGCGCGCACGCCGGCGGCCAGCACCTGCGTGCTGAGCGCCTCCTGCGGGCGGAACGTGGACGAGAACACGCCGCCGAGGCGGTCGAGGAACGGCACCCGTGCGGGCGACTCCTCGTCGCGCACGTGCGTGTCGGTGAGCTGCGCCACGGTCGCGATCACGGCGCCGGTCCGCGCGGCCGGCGCGAGCTCCGTGCGGTCGAGGAGCGGCTCGCCCGGCCCGCGTTCGAGCGCGCCGTCGCCGTCGCGGTCCACGAGCGTGGCCTCGAGCGTCGAGGCCGCGGGGCCGGTCGGCTCGCCGGCGCCGCCGCACGACGTGACGAGGAGCGCGGCGGCCACCGCGGCGAGTGCGGTTGCGCGCCTCATTCCTCGCGCAGCCCCTCGATCACCTGCTCGCGCATCGTGCGGCGGGCCACGAGCGCGGTCGCGGCGGCGGAGAGCGCGAGCAGCCCGCCGATCACGAGCGCGACCTGGCCCGCCGACGGGGCGAGCGGGAGGTCGGCGAACGCGGCCGCCAGCCGGGCGACGAGCGGTCCCAGCACGAGCCACTCGAGCAGGACGCCGGCCAGGGCCGCCGGGACGGCCACGACCAGCGCGGCACCGGCCAGCACCGCCGCCACCGTGCGCGTGTCGCCGCCGACCGCGCGGAGCAGCGCGACGGCGCCGCGGCGCTCCCGGGCGGTCATCGCGAGCGCCTGGATCAGTGCGTACAGGCAGACGAGGCCGACGGCGAGCCCGACCCCGCGCAGCACGGTCGCCAGCACGCCGAGGAACGCGGCGTTGCGCGTCGTCGCGCCGCCGACCGCCTGCGGCGGCGCGCCGAGCGCCTCCAGGTCCCGCTCGACCGCCCCGCGGTCGGCGCCGGGGGAGAGGCGGACGGAGATCGTCGACCCGGCGCCCGGCTGCGCGTCGAGCAGGCGCCGCGGGCGCACGTAGGCGATGCGGCCGTCGCGCTCGAGCGCGCGGACCACGCCGACGACGCGGAAGCGCGCCTCGATCCCGCCCTCGCCCTGCACGGCGAACGTCGCGCCCGGGCGCAGCCCGAGCGCGTCGGCGAGCCCGACGCCGACCTCGGCCTCGCCGTCGCTCCGCACCCGCCGGCCCTCGGCGAGCGGCGGCGCCTCGAAGCGCGTGTGGTCGCCCGGGTAGGCGATCACCCGCAGCGGCTCGCCGAGGCGGAACGAGTCGGCGACGTCGGCCTGGTAGCGCTCGGACGCGTCCGCGACGCCGGGGATCGCCCGGACCGCGCCGACGTCGAACGGGTTCAGACGGACCGTGAGCTGGTAGCGCTTGCCGACGGTGCCGGGATCGTCCTGCAGGCGCTCGAGCAGCGAGGCGAGCGCGAGCATGAGCGTCACCACGCCGGCGCAGACGGCGATCGTCGCGACCGATGCGGCGTACCGCCCGCGCGCGGCGAGCGCGAAGCGCGCGCCGGTGGCGAGCAGGCCGTCGACCGCCGCGCGTGGGGTCAGGCCCGTTGCGTTGCGCCGGCGCCGGGGGCGGGCCAGATCGCCGCCGCGCAGGATCTCCGCCGGCGGGCGGCGGGCCGCGCGCCAGGCCGGCCAGGTCGCCGCGGTCGTGACGAGCGCGGTGATCGCGACCAGGCAGACGGCGAGCACAGGCAGGAGCGCGGCGCCGGGCGGCAGCTCGTTGAGCTGCGCAAGCAGCGCCCCGGACGGGCCGGCGACCGCGAGCGCGCCCGCGACCAGCCCGAGCGCGGCGGCGGGCGCGGCGAGCAGCGCGGCCTCGGCCGCCTGGCCGGCCGCGAGCCGGCCGGGCGTGAAGCCCAGCGCGCGCCTGACCCCGAACGCGGGGAGCCGCCGCTGGACGTCGGCGTGCGCGCTCGCGGCCAGCATCGTGCCGGCCGCCACCAGCGCGACGAGCGAGAACGCCACGAGCAGCGAGATCACGATGCCCGCGGCCTGACCGAGCAGCACCTCGATCCCCGCGCGCGTGATGAACGCGAGGTTGCCGATCCCGAACGACGTCGCGCGCGCCTGCGTCAGCGTGATGTCGGCGCGGCGGGGGTCGACCAGCCAGAGCAGCGCGAGGTTGACCGACACGGGGTGGTCCCAGGACGCCTCGGACGTATACACGCGCGGGGTGACGGTCAGCGGGAACGCGACGTTGTCGGGCTCCACCGCCACGCCCACGATCCGCACGTGCCAGCCGCCGAACACGGCCATCCGGTCGCCGGGCGCGAGCCCCCACTCGCGCGCCAGCCCGCGCTCCACGACCACCTCGTCGGGCCCGCGCAGGTCGCGGCCGCCGGTCACGGCGTAGCCGCGCCGGCCGCCGACCACGATGTGCAGCACGCCCTTGCGCGTGTCGTGGCCGTTGGCGCTCAGCTCGACGTTCTTCTCCTCGTGCCGGTAGGAGCGCGCGGCGAGGTTGGGCAGCGCGCGCACCCGTGCGTCGACGGTCTCGCGCGACTCCTGGTCGAAGCGCGCGATCACGTCCGGCAGATCGGCCTCGCGCGCCGACCGGTCGAACCCCGTCGCGAGCCCGTATCCCACGGTCGCCGCGGTGCCGACCACCAGCGACGCCGCGAAGATCCCGACCGCCGCGAGCAGTGTCCGCGTCCGCCGCGCCCGCGCGAACATAAAGAGGGACAGTCCCCCTTTAGGTTTCACGTAGCCGTCCGGACTCGAGCCGGAGGACGCGGTCGGCGATCGCGGCCGCGTTCGCCTCGTGCGTGACGAGGACGACCGCGCGGCCCTCGTCCGCGAGCTCGCGCAGGAGGGCGAGGACGCCGGCTCCGGCCTCGGTGTCGAGGTTGCCGGTCGGCTCGTCGGCCAGCAGGAGCGACGGGTCGTTCACCAGCGCCCGGGCGATCGCGAAGCGCTGCTGCTCCCCGCCGGAGAGCTGATGCGGGAGCGAGTCGGCGACCGGGCGCAGCCCGAGCCGGTCCACCAGCGCGCGGCCGCGCGCCGGCGCGCCGGGGTCGGCGCCGCGGACCCGGCCCGCGAGCAGCACGTTCGCCTCGCCGGTGAGCTCCGGCAGCAGGTGGAAGAACTGGAACACGAAGCCGATGTGCCGGCGGCGCAGCGCCGACAGCCGCCGCTCCCCGACGCCGGTGACCCGCTCGCCGGCCACCTCGACCGAACCGGCCTCGGGGCGATCCAGTCCGCCCAGCACATGCAGGAGCGTGGACTTGCCCGAGCCGGAGCGGCCGAGCACGGCGACGATCTCGCCCGCCTCGACCTCCACCGCGGCGCCGTCGAGCACGCGCCGCGCCGCGCGGCCTTCGCCGAACGTCCGGACCAGCCCGTCTGCGGTGACGACCGCCATCGCTTCCACGGTAGGGGCGTACGCACGCGCGCGTGCGCCGGGTCCGCCGATTTCGGCGTCGCCCTGGAATAGCACCCACGTGTGCCCGTCGTTAGGGGCATGACCGCGTCGATCGCATTCCTCGAGGCCGGGACCACCCTCGGCGGCTACCGGATCGACGGCGTCGCGGGGCAGGGCGGGATGGGCGTGGTGTACCGCGCCACGCAGCTCGGGCTCGGCCGTGCCGTCGCCCTCAAGGTGATCGCCGCCGAGTTCGCCGACAACGTCGACTTCCGCAACCGGTTCACGTCCGAGGCCCAGCTCGCGGCCTCGATCGACCATCCCAACGTCGTCCCGGTCTTCGAGGCCGGCGAGGCCGACGGCGTCCTCTACCTCGCGATGCGCTACGTCGAGGGGACGAACCTGCGGTCGCTCGTCGAGTCGGCGGAGCGGCTGGACGCCGAGCGCGCCGTCCGGATCGTGTGGCAGGTCGCCGGCGCGCTCGACGCCGCGCACCGCCGCGGGCTCGTGCACCGCGACATCAAGCCGCCGAACGTGCTGATCGCGCACGAGGGCGACGAGCACGCCTACCTCACCGACTTCGGCCTCACCAAGCACGCCGCCGCCAGCGGCGGGTTCACCCGCACCGGCCAGTTCGTCGGCACGCCGGACTTCAGCGCCCCCGAGCAGATCCGCGGCGAGCACGCCGACGCCCGCGCCGACGTGTACGCGCTCGGCGCCGTGCTCTTCCACGCGCTCACCGGCCGCGTGCCGTTCCCGCGCGACTCGGAGCTGGCGAAGATGTACGCGCACCTCAACGACCCGGCGCCGGCCGCCAGCCCGCTCGCCCCCGGCGTGCCCGCCGGGCTGGACGCCGTCATCGGCACCGCGATGGCGAAGGCGCCAGACGAGCGCTTCGCGTCCGCCGGCGACCTGGCCCGCGCCGCGTGGGCGGCGCTCCAGGGCGAGGTCGCTCCCGCCCCGGCCGGCAGCGTCGCCACCGGCGAGGCCGCGCTGCAGCCCAGCCGTGTCGCGGACACCCCCGCACCCCGTCTTCCGTCGGTCGCGACGCCGTCGCCCAGCACGGCGAACGGCGCATCCGGGATCGGCGGTCCCCCTGCCGGCGCGCCGGGCTCCCTCTCCTCTTCCGGCGCGCCGGCCACGCCGCGCGCCGGCGGTCCCGCGGGCTGGCCGCGGGGCCGCCGGATCGCGTTGCTCGTGGCGCTTCCCTGCCTGCTCCTCCTCGCGGCCGGGACGGCCGCGCTCGGGGCCGCCGGCGTGTTCGGCGGCGACGAGGAGCCCAAGGCGGGCAATCCCCAGCCGCCGGCGGCGACCGCGACGGTGACGCCGGAGCCGCCCGGCCAGGCGAAGGTGACGACGACCATCCCCGTCGGCGACGGGCCGGACGGCATCACCGCCGACGGCAAGGACATCTTCGTCTCGCACGCGAAGGACGGGACCCTGCTGCAGATCGACGCCAACCGCGACGCGGTGGTCGGCGACCCGGTGAAGGTCGGCACGAACCCGGACCAGATCGCGGCCGGGAAGGGCACGCTGTGGGTGGTCGACGCCTCGAGCAGCGAGCTCACGCGGCTCCAGAGCGAGCCCACGCTGCAGCCGACCGCGACGATCCCCATCGGCAACGACGCGCAGGGCATCTCGCTCGGCGTCCAGCTCGCCTGGGTCGCGAACACCGGCGACGACACCGTGCAGCGGATCGACCGCGCGCAGGCGCAGACGGTCGGGGACCCGATCGGCGTCGGCGACCACCCGATCGGCATCCACGTCGGCTCGAAGGTGTGGGTCACGAACTTCCGCGACGGCACGCTGTCGAAGATCGACATCGCGACCGCGCAGGTCGAGGGCGAGCCGCTCGAGACCGGCGCCGGCGCGCGCGGCGTGACCGAGGGCTTCGGCGCCGTCTGGGTCTCGAACCTGCACGACGACACGGTCACGCGCGTGGACCCGGACACGTTCGAGGTCGAGGCGCAGATCAAGGTCGGCAAGGAGCCGAAGGAGCTCGTGGCCGCGTCTCGGGTCCGTGTGGGTGGTCAACAGCCGCTCCAACACGGTCACGCGCATCGATCCCCGCACCAACCGCGTCTCCGGCGGCCCGATCGCCGTCGGCCGCAACCCCATCGGCATCACCGCGACGAAGGGCGCCATCTGGGTGACCAACTTCGGCGACGACACGGTGAGCGCCATCGCCCCCTGACGACCATGGACACGACCGCCTTCTTCAACTACCCCACGCTGGGGGGCGCGGCCTCGCCCGCGCCCGATCCCGGCTTCCTGCCCCACGCCACGGCCGAGGACTGGGACGCGGTGCTGTCCGCGACCGAGACGCTGCGGTTCCACCCCGGCGACGTCGTGCTGCGCGCCGGCGAGCGCGACCGCGCGTTCTACGTGCTGCTCGACGGGCGCCTCGAGGCGGAGGGAACCGGCACCGAGGTGCTCGCGCCGTCGGTGCTCGGCGTCGCGGCCTTCCTCGACGCCGAGCCGCGGGCGGTGACGCTGCTCGCCCCCGGACACGGCGAGCTGGCGCGGATGAGCTGGGACGCCTATGAGGCGCTCGCCGCCCGCGACCCGCGGCTCGGCCGCGCGATCCTCGTCGACCTCGGCCGCGGGCTCGCCGCGCGCCTGCGGTCGGCGGGCCCGGCGCTGCCGGGGTGGACCGGATGACGGCGTTCCCCAACTACACGCAGATCCCGTCCCGGCTGCCGGTCGGCGCGTGGCAGGCGATCCGCGTCGTCACGCTGCTCGGCGCGCTGGCCCTCGCGATGGCGCTGGTGCTGGTCCCGGACGACGGGCTCTACGTGATGTGGAAGCTCGTGATCCCGGTGCTGCCGTTGCTGTGGCTCGTCGCGCCGGGGCTGTGGCGCAACGTCTGCCCGCTGTCGTCGTCGAACCAGACGCCGCGCGTGCTCGGCCTGTCGAAGGGGCTGACCGCGCCGGCCTGGCTCAAGGAGTACGGCTTCGTGATCGCGGCCGGCATGTTCATCCTGTTCGTGTCGCTGCGCAAGCTCGGGCTGGACGACTCCGGCCCCGCGAGCGCGCTGCTCCTGCTCGCCGCCCTCTCGGGCGGGTTCGTGGGCGGCATGCTGCTGAAGGGCAAGAGCGGCTGGTGCTCGTCGATCTGCCCGCTGCTGCCGATCCAGCGGCTCTACGGCCAGACGCCCTACAAGCTCGTCGCCAACTCGCACTGCGCGCCGTGCGTCGGCTGCACGAAGTCGTGCTACGACTTCAACCCGAAGGTCGCCTACCTCGCCGACCTCACCGATCCCGACCCCAGCTGGAGCGGCTACCGCAAGCTGTTCGCGGCCGCGTTCCCGGGGCTCGTCGTGGCGTTCTTCAACCTGCCGGAGGCGCGCGGCGGGGAGGAGATCGTCTCGCTCTACGGCCAGCTCGCGCTGTACCTGGCGGCGAGCATCGCGATCTTCTTCACGCTCGACTCCCTGCTCAAGGTCTCGACCCACAAGGTCACGACGCTGTTCGGCGCGACGGGCTTCTCGCTCTTCTACTGGTACGTCGCCGCGCCGTGGCCGGAGCCGGCGATGTGGGGCGGCCGGGCCGTCGCCATCGCGCTCGCCGCCGGCTGGGTGCTGCGGACGTACGCCAAGGAGCGGGCGTTCAACGCCCAGGCGGGCGCGGCGGCGCCGGCCAAGCCGTCGGCCGAGCCGGTCGTCGACCTCGCGGCCGGGCGCTCGATGGCGTCGCACCGCGCGCTCTCCGCGGGCGCCCCGGAGGTGAGCTTCGAGCCGGAGGGCAAGCGCGTCGTCGCCAAGCCGGGGATGACGCTGCTCGAGGCGGCCGAGGCCGGCGGGCTGCCGATCGAGTCCGGCTGCCGGATGGGCGTCTGCGGCGCCGACCCCGTGTGCGTGTCCGAGGGCATGGAGCACCTGTCCGCGATCTCCGACGACGAGCGCTCGACGCTCGACCGCCTCGGCTTCGCCGACACCACGCGGATGGCGTGCTGCGCGCGCGTCGAGGGGCCGGTGACGATGAAGCTCGAGCCCGAGAAGCCGGCCAAGCCGTCGCTCTCGCGGATCGCGCAGTTCTCGTTCGACCGCTCGGTGGAGCGGGTCGTCGTGCTCGGCAACGGCATCGCCGGGGTGACCGCAGCGGACCACGTGCGGCGGCGCCACCCGCTCGCGCAGATCGACCTCGTCGCGGAGGAGTCGCACCACCTCTACAACCGGATGGGCATCGCCCGGCTGATCTACGGCCGCTCGGCGATGCAGGGGCTCTACCTGAACCCCGAGAAGTGGTACGAGGAGCACGGCATCACGCCGTGGCTGAACACGCGCGCGGCCTCGATCGACCGGTTGAAGAAGCACGTGCTGCTCGGCACCGGCGAGACGCTGGGCTACGACCGGCTCATCCTCGCCACAGGCTCGCGCTCGTTCGTCCCGGAGATCGACGGGTTCGGCAGCGCCGGCACGTTCGTGCTGCGCACGGCCGACGACGCGCTCGGCCTGCGCGCGTTCGCCCAGCGCCACGGCGCGCGCCGCGCGGTCGTGGCCGGCGGCGGGCTGCTCGGCCTGGAGGCGGCGTACGCGCTGCACAAGCTCGGGCTCCGCACGACGGTGCTCGAGCGCGGCGACCGGCTCCTGCGCCGCCAGCTCGACGCCCGCGCCGCCGCGCTGCTCCAGGGCTACCTCGAGGGGCTCGGGCTCGAGGTCCTGACCGGCGCCGAGACGGTGGCCCTCGAGGGGAACGGGCGCGTCAGCATGGCGCTGCTCGCCGACGGCCGCGGCGTGGAGGCCGACGTGTTCCTCGCGGCCGCCGGGATCGCGCCCAACGCCGACCTGGCGCGCGCCGCGGGCCTCGCCGTCAACCGCGGCGTGCTCGTCGACGAGCGCATGCGCACCCAGGACTACTCGATCCTGGCGGCCGGCGACGTCGCCGAGCACGCCGGGCGCGTGCACGGGCTCTGGCCGGTCGCCGTCGAGCAGGCCGAGGTCGCGGCGGACAACGCGGTCGGCGGCGACAAGGAGTACCAGGGCTCGATCCCGTTCACGATCCTCAAGGTGGTCGGCGTCGAGCTGACCTCGATGGGGCGCTTCGAGGAGCAGGCGGGCGACGACGTCGTCTCGCTCCAGGAGCCGGGCGGCCGCTACCGCAAGCTCGTGATCGAGGACGGCAGGATCGCCGGCGCGATCCTGCTCGGCTACTCCGCCGAGGTCGCCGCCGTGCGCACGGCGGTCAACCGCGGCTTCCACGTCGGCGGGGTCATGGACGCGCTGCGCGCCGGCCGCTGGAACGTGCTCGCGGAGCTGTCGGGCGAGCGCCCGCTGCTCGCGGGCGCGCCGACCGGCGCCGCCTGAGCGTCAGCCGCCGACGGTCACGACGGCAGGCCCGGCGAGCATCACGCACTCCAGCCGCACCGTCTCGCCCTCGTAGGGCAGGTCGGCGGTGAGCCGCGCGAGCGCGTCGAGGCGCCAGCGGCCGGGCGTCGCGAGCGTCGCCGGCGCGGCGATCGTGTGCTGCTCGCCGGGCGCGAGCGCCGCAGGGACCGCGCCGGGCGCGAGCGCAAGCGCGCCGGCCGCCACGAGCGCCTCGAGGTCCGGCGGCCCGTCCACCTCGCCCTCCACCGGCGTGGCCCGCAGCCTGAAGCTGCCCGGCTCCGCCGGCGGCTCGAGCGCGACCGGCTCGCGGCCGGGGTTGCGCAGCACGAGCCCGAGCGCGAGCGGCTCCCCCGCCGCCGCCTCGGCCGGCGGCTCGAGGCGCAGCGCCAGCGCGCCGACCGGATGGCGCCGCGTGGCCGCCAGCACGGCGCGCAGGCGCTCGACGAGCCCGGCCAGCGGCTCGGGGGGGCGCGCGGTCGTGGACCACACCACCTCCCGGCCGTCGCCTAGGAGCAGCTCGCAGCGCCCGGAGTCCGCCGCGACCGGACCCGTCTGGTCAGGCGCGCCGGCGAGCGCGGGGTCGGAGACGGCGCGCGCCAGCGCGGCGGCCTCCTCGGGGGCGAGCCGGTGCTCGTAGGAGCCGGCCTCGTCCTGCGGCGCGCCGAACGGCCAGGCGTTCCCGACGACCGCGCGCGCGACGCCGTCCTCGTAGACGCGCAGCGCCTCGTACGTGGCCGGCGGGATCCCGCCGCCGACCGCGTAGGCGGTGAGCAGCCCAGGGCTCAAGGACCCGCCGCGGCCCAGTAGGCCTTCTCCCCGGGGAGCCGATGGGCGTTCAGCCACGCCACGAACGCCGTCATGTGCCGCACCTCGGCGCCGCCCGTCTTGTCGCCCATGATCGTGTGCGACGTGAAGCCGCCGGGCGGCTCCACCGCGGCGGGAGCAGGCCCGACGATCCGCTCGTAGTCGGCCTTCGCGAGCTGGTACTCGTCGGTGAGGCCGACCAGGTGCCCGAACTCGTGGGCGGCGGACAGCCCGTTCGTCGTGTCCTCGGGCGCCACGCTGTTGGCGTTCGGGCCCGCGTACCAGTGGCCCGCGTCGGCGCGCCCCTTGACGTTCTTCTTGAGCGTCGCGTCGTAGACGGGCGGGAGCAGCTCGATCTTGTGGTGTGGGCTGGACGCGCCGAACACCGGGTCGAAGACGATCGGCAGCTTCTTGCCGTCGGCGTTCTCCACGTGGAACGCGCCCTTCCACACGGCGTCGATCCCGTCGCGCCAGAGCTTGAGGTGCGCCGGGGTCGGCTTGACGCCGGAGAACTCGATCCGCACCCGCACGCGCAGCTCGGTCCGCGTGCGCTCCAGCTGGTACTTGGACTCGACGTCGTAGGTCTCCACGTACCACTTGGACTTGGGGTCCTTGTAGTTCTTCTTCTCCCAGTGCGGCTCCTTGCGCGAGGTGTCGACCTCCTCGGCGTTCAGCACGCCGCGGTCGAGCATCGCCTCCACGCGCTGCCACTCCTTCGCGTTCAGGTCGGCCTGCAAGGCGCGCCGGGTGTCGGCGGAGACCGTCTTGTAATCGGTGTCCGACGCCAGCCGGATCCGGTCCGCGACCGCGGCGTAGTTGGTGTCCTCGTAGGCCATCCAGCGGAGCCGGTCGTCGAGCTTGCCGCCGATCAGGTCCACCATCTGCGCCATCCCGGCGTCGCCGACCAGCGCGGCGAAGTAGTCGCGCAGGTAGTCGTACTTGTAGATGGCGGAGCGATCGCCGGGCTGGTGGGCGCCGATCCGGCGGCGGACCGCCGCGACCGACGTGCCCTCCACGAACATCCAGTTGAGCTGCGCCTCGAGCGTTCCCCCGAGCAGCCCGACGGCCGCCTCCATCTCGTCGTCGTCGCAGATCGACGTGAAGAAGCGGCGCAGGTAGTTCTGCTGGTAGAGCTCGGTCTTCTGCCCGTCGGGCACTCCGGGGTCGGCCAGCAGCGGCCGGACGAGCTTCCAGCTCGACCCCTCGACCGCCATCCAGTTGAGCTTCTGATGCAGCGTCCCGCCCTTCATGGCGTACATCGCGTGCGCCATCTCGTCGTCGTCGAACGCCTTGACGGCGAGGCTGCGCAGGTCGCCCATGCCCAGCGCCCTGCCGGCGTCGCCGGGCTCCATCCGCCCGATGTGCGCGATCGCGCCGTGGGCGTCGCCGTCCTGCAGGAGCTTGCGCAGGGACGCGATCGGATCGGCCTTGGGCGGCGCGGCGGCCGGCGCCCGCGCGAGCAGCGCGCCGACCGCGGCGTTGCCCGCGGTCCGCTGCAGGGCGATCAGGCCGCGGTGGCTCAGGTCCAGCCGGGCCGGCCCGCCGGGCAGCGATGCGGGCGCGGCCTCCGCCGGCTCCGCGCGGCGCTGCTCGTCGGCGGCCGGCGCGCGGGCGGGCATCGCGCAACCCTACGCGGCCGCGATCTGCTCCGCCACGGCCGATCGGGCAGGCGATCGGTCAGAGCGGGCCAGGTGTGAGTCCCGAGCAGGGTGTTCCCTCGGCGGCGGTGTTGCGCGCAACGTCAACTGCGGCATTGAGGGGCCGGGCTCGGCCGGGCCGGCGGGACGCCGGCGAGCGCGGCAACGTCCATCGGGTCGAGCGCCGCGCGGGTGGGCCGACGTTGACGGCGCATAGCGCGGCGAACGTCAGACGCCCGTGGGTGTGGCGGCGGGTTCTGACGTTGCCGTCGCATATGGTCGTGATGGCCGCGACCCCGCGGTCCACGCCCACCCGCACGACGTGCTCAGGAACTACGGCTAGCGCGCGTCGAGGTCCAGCGCGCAGCTGTTGATGCAGAAGCGCAGGCCGCCCGCCTCGCGCGGCCCGTCGTCGAACACGTGGCCGAGGTGCCCGCCGCAGCGCTTGCACACCACCTCGGTGCGCCGCATGCCGTAGGAATTGTCGGCGCGCAGCTCGACGGCCTCGGCCACCTTCGGCTCGGTGAAGCTCGGCCAGCCGGAGCCGGACTCGAACTTGGTGCCGGCGTCGAACAGCTCGGCGCCGCAGCCGGCGCAGCGGTAGACGCCGTCGTCGTGGCAGTCCCAGTAGCGGCCGGCGAACGCCCGCTCTGTCGCGCCCTCGCGCAACACCTGGTACTGCTCCGGCGTCAGCTCCTGACGCCACTCCGTCTCGGTCTTCTTGATCTCGGTTGCCATGGCCTCAAGGGTATGACGAGAATGCTGCGATTTCCTAACGCGCCGCGCCGGCGAGCCCGAGCCGGTGCGCGACGGCGGCGGCCTCGACGCGGCCGCCGACGCCGAGCTTGGCGAGGATCCGGGAGACGTGCACGGAGGCGGTCTTCTCGCTCATGAAGAGCGTCTCGCCGATCGCCCGGTTCGTCCGGCCCTCGGCGACGAGCAGGAGGACCTCCAGCTCGCGCGGGGTCAACCCCAGGCGCGCGACGGGCGAGTCGTCCGGCTCGGCGCTCTCCGGCGCGGCCGCCTCGTGCAGGTCGATCCGGGCGCGCCGCGCCAGCGCAGCGATGTCGGCGGAGAGGAGCGCCACGCCCATCTGCTCGGCGGACGCCGCTGCCGCCCGCAGCGGGACCATCGCGGCCGCGCGGTCGCCGGCGGTCACGTGCGCCTCGGCCGCGCGGTAGCGGGCGTAGGTGGCCGGGATCGGGAGCGCGATCGCGTCGAACGCGTGCGCGACCTCCTCCCACGGGTCGGGGTCCGCCGGCGCGTCGCCGAGCAGCGTGCGGCGCCGGTGCAGCTCCGCCGTCGCCATCCCGCCCCAGGCGCACGCCTCGTCGAACAGCGGGCGCGCCTCGGCGCGCTCGCGCAGGCAGGCGGCCACGTCGTCGAGCGCCGGCGCGTACGGCTCGCCGAGCGCTTGCGCCCGTCCGGCCGCCTCGGCCTCCACCCGGTGCGCCATCCACGCCATCCGCAGCAGCCGCGTGGCCTCGTCGGAGTGATCGATCCGCGGCGCGGCCCGCCGGAGCACGTCGCGGGCGTCGTCGAGCCGGTCCTCGCGGACGGCGAGCTCGACCTCCATGTCGGTCCGCGGCTCGATCCACTGCGGCTCGGCCGCCGAGTCGCTCATGCTGCGCAGCGAGGCGAGCTCCTCCCGCAGGGCGGGCAGGTCGCCCGCGAGCAGCGCCAGCCGCGCGCGGGTGTCGCGCCAGAAGATCCCGGTGTAGGAGACGGCCTCGCCCGGCACCCGCGACGGCAGCGCCTCACGCGCCTCGGACAGCCGTCCGAGCCGGATCAGGAGCGCCGCCCCCTGCATGGCGAGGAACGCGTCGAAGCTGGTGCGCTCCGGGCGCTTGCGCACCTCGACGAGCTCCGCCCGGACGACCTCGAGCGCCTCCTCGGTCTCGCCCGCCAGGTCCAGCGCCTCCGAGAGGTTGACCGCGGCGCGGGACCGGTCGGCCGGCGCGGCGGCGACGCCGGCCCGCGCGTGCGCCTCGCGGAGGGTGGCGATCCCCTCCGCCTCGTCGCCCAGGCCCGAGCGCGTGAAGCCGAGCGTGATCAGCGCGCGCACCTCGGTCAGCTCCGCTCCGACGCTTCGCGCGTCGCTGATCGCCTGGGTGACGGTCTCCAGCGCTTGCGCGAAGTCGCCGAGCAGCATCTCCACCCGCCCGCGCTCTTCCAGCAACCGGGCGCGCTCGGCGCTCGGCCCCGGCGGCAGCAGGGCGGCGGCGCGGTCGAACGCGGAGAAGCTCTCGCGGCCGGAGCCGGCCTGCCGCAGCCAGTGCCCGAGCCGCTGGTAGAGCTCGGCGGCGCGCAACGGCTCCGCCTCGGCGTCGAGCGCGTCCAGCGCCTGGCGGGTCAGCGCGACGGCGCGCGACGCCTCGCCGCGCGCACCGGCGCAGATCGCGGCGCCGCGCAGGACCGCGGCGTGGTCCATGCCGGCCTGCTCCGCCGCGTCCGGGACGCGGTCCCACAGCGTGAGCGCCCGCTCGAACTGCTTCTGCGCGACCTCGTACGCGTACACGCGCTTGGACGCCACCCCGGCCCGCACGCTGGCGCCGAGCGAGCGCGCCAGGTCGTGGGAGCTCTTCCAGTGGCACGCCAGCTCGGCCGCCACCGTCGCCTCGGTCACGTCGTCGCCCAGCAGCTCGGGGTGCGCGTCGATCGCCGCGGCGATCCGCGCGTGCAGCGCGGTGTCCTCGCCGGGGAGCAGGTCGCCGTGCACGGCCTCGCCGACGAGCGCGTGGCGGAACGCGTACTTGCCGGTGCTGTCGGTCACGAGCACCTGGTGCGCGACCGCCTCGCGCGCCCCCTCCATGACCGCCTCGGGCGAGAGCTCCGCGACGGTCTCGAGGAGCCCGTGCGTCGCCGGCCGGTCGAGCACGGCCGCCACGGCCACGACGGCCTGCGCGGTGGGCGAGAGCCGCTCGACGCGCGCGATCAGCACGTCGCGCAGCGTCTCCGGCAGCAGCCACGTGGGAGGGCCGTCCTCGCTCGCGGCCAGCAGCTCCTCCGTGTAGAGCGGGTTGCCCTCGGAACGGCTGTAGAGCCGCTCCGCCAGCTCGGCGGACGGCCGCTCGGCGAGGATGCCGGCCAGCTGCTCGTCCAGCTCACGCCGGTCGAAGCGCTCGAGCGCGATCCGCTCGACGCCCGCGGCCCGCTCCAGCTCGGCGAGCAGCGGCCGCAGCGGGTGCCGGCGGTGCAGCTCGTCGGAGCGGTAGGTGACGACGAGGCACAGCGGCTCCTCGCGCGCGCTGCGCACGAGGAAGTTGATGAAGTCGCGCGTGGACCCGTCGGCCCAGTGCAGGTCCTCGATCGCCAGCAGCACCGGGCCGGAGCGTCCCAGCCGCTCGAGCAGCGCCAGCAGCGCCTCGAACAGGCGGCCCTGGCGGGCGTGATGCTCCTCGTCGGAGCGCGTCCCGGTGCCGCCCAGCTCGGGCAGCAGCTCGGCGAGCGCGTTGCGCGTCGCCGCCGGGAGCGTCTCGGCCTCGGCGTCGGCGAGCCCGCGCGCGAGCGGTCGCATCGCGGCGACCAGCGGGGCGTACGGGATCTGGGCGCCGCCCAGCTCGAGGCACTGCCCGAGCAGCACGCGCGTGCCGCGCGCGCGTGCGCGGGACTCGAACTCGCGGAGCAGCCGCGTCTTCCCGACGCCCGACTCGCCGCCGATGAAGGCGAACGCCGGCCGGCCGGCGGCTGCGCGCTCCAGCGCGCCGTCCAGCAGGTCGAGCTCGGCGGTGCGTCCGACGAAGACGGGGGAGGTGACTCTGCGTGACACATCCCCCATTGTCGCTCACGCACCCCGCGGGTCGCCGAGTGGACGGCTCAGGGAACCGCGGCCATTACCTCCCAGGTAAGCGAAGCGGCGCCCGTCCGGCGCTACGGTCCTGGCATGACCACGGCCGTGCCGCCCTTCCCCAGCGTCGGCGACCTGCTCCGCGACTGGCGCCGCCGCCGCCGGCTCAGCCAGCTCGACGTGTCGCTCGACGCCGCCGTGTCCGCGCGCCACCTCAGCTTCGTCGAGACCGGCCGCTCCAAGCCGAGCCGCGAGCTCGTGCTGCACCTCGCCGAGTTCCTCGACGTGCCGCTGCGCGAGCGCAACTCGCTGCTGCTGGCCGCGGGCTACGCGCCCGCGTACGGCGAGACGCCGCTCGACGCCGCGGAGATGGCGCCCGGTGCGCGGCGCCCTGGAGAAGATCCTCACCGGCCACGCGCCGTACCCGGCGGTGATCGTGAACCACCGCTGGGACCTCGTGTCCGCGAACGCGCCGGCGCTCGCGATCCTCACCGACGGCGTGGCCGCGGAGCTGCTGGAGCCGCCGGTCAACGCGCTGCGCGTGTGCCTGCACCCGGACGGGCTCGCGCCCCGGATCGCCAACCTCGACGAGTACGGCGCGCACCTCATCACGCGCCTCCAGCGCCAGGCCGCGCTCTCGCCCGATCCCGGCGTCGCCGAGCTCCTCGAGGAGCTGCGCGGCTATCCCGGCGCAGGAGAGCCGGGCGACGTCGCGGCCGACCCGGCCGCGATGCTCGTCGCGCCGTTGCGGCTGCGGTCGCTCGGCCACGAGCTGCGGCTGTTCAGCACGCTCGCGACGTTCGGGACCGCGCTCGACATCACGGTCGCGGAGCTGGCGATCGAGTCGTTCTTCCCCGCCGACGCGGCCACCGAGGCGGCGCTGCGGGAGAGCTTCGGCTAGAGGGACTCCCGCAGCGGCGCCCGCGATGTCGCGGGCGCCGCCGGGGAGCTGGCCCGGCCGCGCGGGGAACGCGTCCGGGCGGGGGACGATCACCGGCCGCGGAGAGATGCGGCTGGTTGGCGACCGAGAGAGGGGGAGTCCGTTCCCGGGGCAGCGCGCGGAGGGGTGCCGTGCACTGCAGCGCGGGACGAGCCACGCGCTCGGATCGCGGCGAACGGGCGGCGGAGCGTCGAGGCCAGACGGGCCTGGTCGGCGGCCGCGCGACGGCTGCGATCGGATTCGGTTGCGAGGATGATGTGGAGCGAGCCGTGCATGGGAGCCTTTCGGGGTGGCTTGACGTATTCGAAGGTACGCCTGAGGTCGGGGCCCCACATCGGCAACTCGCGCGCTCTTCGGGGGCCCTACCCCTTACCCATGACGGCGCCACCCCTTACGGCATTCCACTAGGCCTCAGGCGGCTCCTCCGCGAGGATCCGGTAGAGCGCGCGCCGGGTCTCGGCGAGCACCTCCTTGGCCTCCTTCTGCTGGGCCTCGGTGCCCGAGTGGGTGAGCTGGAAGAGCGCGCCGCCGATCTGGCGCATCGCACCCATCAGCTCCCACGCTCCCTGGGCCATGTCGCCCTTGACGTCGTCCCAGGGCGCGCCCAGCTCGTCGGCGTGCGACTCGACGTGGGCGCGGCCCTCGTCGGTGAGCGTGTAGGCCTTGTTGCGGCCCTCGCCCTCCACGCGGAGCAGCCCTTCCTCCTCGAGTTGCTGCAGCGCCGGGTACACCGAGCCGGGGCTCGGGCGCCAGACGCCCTCCGAGCGCTGCTCGATCTCCTGCATCAGCTGGTAGCCGTTGCGCGGCTCCTCCGCGAGGAGCACGAGCAGCGCCGCGCGGACGTCCCCGCGGCGTGCGCGCGGCCCGCGCGGGGCGCCGAAGCCGGGGAAGCCGAACGGCGGTCCGCCGCCGCGCCCGCCGCGGTGCCGCGGACCGTGCCCGCGGCCCGTCATGGCGAACCAGCCGAGGAGCCGGGGATCGAGCGCGTGTTCTCCGTGATGACCATGCATCGCGTTGCCTGCTTTCTGTCGTTCTTACGCGATGCGTCAACGATATATCGGAACTGTTCGGACGTCAAGCCGAAAAGCCGGGGTCAGGCCCGTTGCGTTGCACGAGGTGGCGATCGTCGGCGGCAGTGGCGGGGGTCGTGCAACGCAACGGGCCTGACCCCAGCCGTTGTCGGTCCCTCAGCGCTCGAGCAGGATGCGGTCGGCCGGACCCAGCCGATCCGCCGCCGACGAGGCGTGGTGCCAGAACGGGTAGATCAGCGGCAGCCGGCTGAGGTCGTCGAGCCGCGCCCGGTCCGCGTCGTCGAGCCGCAGCTCCGCGGCGCCGAGGTTGTCGGCGAGCTGCTCGTCGGTCCGCGCGCCGATCAGCACCGACGTGACGCCCGGCCGGCCGGCCACCCACGCAAGCGCGACCTGGGCCGGCGAGACCTCCCGCCGCGCGGCGATCTCCACGAGCGCGTCGACGATGTCGTAGAGCTGGTCGGGGTCGCGGACCGGCGGCTCGTTCCAGTCGGTGAGCTGGCGCGATCCCTCCGGACCCTGCTGGTCACGGCGGTACTTGCCGGACAGCAGGCCGCCGGCGAGCGGGCTCCAGACGACGATCCCCACGCCCTGGTCGATCGCGGACGGGATCAGCTCGTACTCGGCGTCGCGCGCCTGCAGCGAGTAGTAGATCTGCTGGCTGACGTACCGCTGGTAGCCGCGCCGGTCCGACACGCCGAGGGCCTTCGTCATCTGCCAGCCGGCGTAGTTCGAGCAGCCGACGTAGCGCACCTTCCCGGACTCGACGAGATGGTCGAGCGCGTGCAGCGTCTCCTCCAGCGGCGTCACGCCGTCCCACTCGTGGACCTGGTAGAGGTCGATGTGATCGACGCCGAGCCGGCGCAGGCTCGCCTCGCAGGACGCGATCAGGTGGAGGCGGGAGAGACCCGCGTCGTTCGGCCCGTCGCCCATCGCCATGCGGGCCTTGGTCGCCAGCACCACGCGCTCCCGCCGGCCCTTCAGCGCCTCGCCGAGGATCTCCTCGGACAGGCCGCGCGAGTAGACGTCGGCGGTGTCGATCAGGTTGACCCCGGCGTCGAGGCACCGATCGACCTGCCGCCTGGCCTCCTCGACGCCGGTGGAGCCGACCGAGGCGAACCGGTCGCGGCCGCCGAACGTCATCGTGCCCAGCCCGAACGCCGACACCCTGAGGCCGGACGCTCCCAGCTGCCGATACTCCATCGGCGCATCGTGACAGGCTGAGCGCGACTCAGGCGACGCGAGCGGAGGTCAACAGCGGCATCGAGGGGGAGGCGGGGTGCCGGCGCGCTCCTGTGGCAGCGCGTCAACGTCCGCCGTCCACGCGCCGAGGCGCCCCGTCCGACTTTGACGGCGATAGTCGCCGTCAACGTCCGACAACCGGCGGCGTCGCCGAGCCGCCGGACGCTGCCGCGGGGCCGGACCCGGCGCCCCTCCTTCGATAGGTTCAGCTGCACGCCATCGATGCAGAGGAGCCCCATGACGGTCGGCAGCGACCAGCGTGCGCTGGACGAGCTGTGCGTGAACACGATCCGCACCCTTTCCATGGACGCCGTCCAGCAGGCGAACTCCGGCCATCCCGGGACCCCGATGGCGCTGGCGCCGATCGCCTACCTCCTCTACACGCGGGTGATGAGGCACTCGCCCGAGGACCCGCACTGGCCCGGCCGCGACCGCTTCGTCCTCTCGTGCGGCCACGCCTCGATGCTCCTCTACTCGACGCTGTACCTGGCCGGCTACGACGTCACGCTCGACCAGATCAAGCGCTTCCGCCAGATCGACTCGCCCTGCGCGGGCCACCCCGAGTACGGCCACGTGCCGGGCGTGGAGACCACCACCGGCCCGCTCGGGCAGGGCATCTCGACCGCGGTCGGGATGGCGCTCGGCGAGCGCATGCTCGCCGTCCGCTTCAACCGCGGCGACCACGCCCCGATCGACCACTTCACCTACTTCATCGCCTCCGACGGCGACATGGAGGAGGGGATCGCGTCGGAGGCGTCCTCGATCGCCGGCCACCTGGGGCTCGGCAAGCTGATCGGCTTCTACGACGACAACCACATCTCGATCGAGGGCGACACCGCGCTCGCGTTCTCCGACGACGTCGGCGCGCGCTACGAGGCGTACGGCTGGCACGTGCAGAACCTGCACGAGAACCTCGAGCTCGACGAGGTCGAGGCGGCGGTGCGCGCCGCGGAGGAGATCACCGACCGCCCGAGCCTGATCATCGTGCGCACCCACATCGCCCCGGGCGCGCCGCACAAGCAGGACACCCACCAGGCGCACGGCTCGCCCCTCGGCGAGGAGGAGATCCGGCTGACCAAGCAGGTCTACGGCTACCCGAGCCTCGAGCCGTTCTTCGTCCCCGACGCGGCGCTCGAGCACTTCCGCGCCTGCGTGGAGCGCGGGCGCGAACAGCAGGCCGACTGGCAGGAGGCGTTCGACGCCTACCGCTCCGCCCATCCGGCCGAGGCCGCGGAGCTGGAGCGCTACCTCTCGCGCGCGCTGCCGGCCGGCTTCGGCGCGGACGTGCCGAAGAAGGGCCCGGACGCCGGCATGATCGCCACCCGCAAGGCGTCGCAGGAGGTGATCCAGTGGGCCGCCGCGCAGGTGCCGGAGATGGTCGGCGGCTCGGCGGACCTCGCGCCGTCCACGCTGACGCTGATCGACGGCGCCGGCGACGTCGAGGCCGGCGAGTACGGCGGGCGCAACCTGCACTTCGGGATCCGCGAGCACGCGATGGGCGCGATCGTCAACGGGCTCGTGCTCATGGGCCTGCGCGCGTACGGCGCCGGGTTCCTGATCTTCAGCGACTACATGAAGGGCTCGATCCGGCTCGCCGCGATCATGGGCATCCCCTCGACGTTCGTGTTCACGCACGACTCGATCGGCGTGGGGGAGGACGGCCCGACGCACCAGCCGATCGAGCAGCTCGTGACCCTCCGGGCGACGCCGAACCTCGACGTCGTGCGACCCGCCGGCTTCAACGAGACCGCGCTCGCGTGGCGCCACGCGCTGCGCCAGACCGACCGCCCGACGGTGCTCGCCCTCTCGCGCCAGGGACTGCCCGTGTGGGACCCTGCGTCGGTGCCCGACGACGCGATCGAGCGCGGCGCGTACGTGCTCCACGACACCGCCGGCGGCGATCCGGAGCTGATCCTCATGGCGAGCGGCTCCGAGGTCCACATCGCGAACGACGCGGCGAAGCTCCTCGAGGCCGACGGCGTCCACGTGCGGCTCGTCTCGATGCCCTGCCTCGACCGCTTCGCCGAGCAGGATCAGGCCTATCGCGACGCTGTCCTCCCGCCCGCGATCCGCGCGCGCGTCTCCGTCGAGGCCGCGAGCCCGATCGGCTGGCACCGGTGGGTCGGCGACCTCGGCGACGTGGTGGCGATGGAGGGCTTCGGCGCCTCCGCGCCCGCGAAGGTCCTCTACGAGCACTTCGGGTTCACCGGCGAGGTCATCGCCGAGCGCGCCCGGGCCGTCCTCGCAAGGACCGGGAGCGTGTGAGCGTCACGTCCGTCAACGAGCGGCTCGCGGCCCTGACCGCCGCGGGCACCAGCGTCTGGCTGGACCAGATCCGCCGCGGGGTGATCGAGAGCGGCGAGCTGGCCCGCATGGTCGAGGAGGACTCGCTGCGCGGCGTGACCTCCAACCCCGCGATCTTCGAGAAGGCGATCCTCGGCTCGTCCGACTACGACGCCGACATCGCCGAGGCGGCGAAGGAGGGGCTCTCCGCGCGCGAGGTCTACCGCCGCCTCGCGGTCCGTGACGTCCAGCTCGCCGCCGACACCCTGCGGCGCGTCTACGACGAGACCGGCGGCGCGGACGGCTACGTCTCGCTCGAGGTGGCGCCGCGCCTCGCGCACGACACCGAGGGCACGCTCGAGCAGGCGCGCATGTACTGGGAGCTGGTCGACCGCCCCAACCTGATGATCAAGATCCCCGCCACGCCGGAGGGGATCCCGGCGATCGAGACCGCGCTCTACGAGGGCCTGAACGTCAACATCACGCTGCTGTTCGCCGTCTCCGCCTACGAGGACGTGATGCGCGCGTACGTGCGCGCGCTGGAGCGCCGGCACGCCGAGGGCCTGCCGCTCGACCGCCACTCGGTGGCGTCGTTCTTCGTCTCGCGCGTCGACACCGAGGTCGACAAGCGGCTCGCCGCCGCCGGCCGCGAGGACCTGCAGGGCCGGGCCGGGCTCGCCAACGCCCGCGCCGCCTACCAGGCGTTCAAGCGCGTCTTCCGCGGCGAGGAGTTCGCCGCCCTGCGCGAGGCCGGCGCGCCCGTGCAGCGCCCGCTGTGGGCGTCGACCGGCGTGAAGAACCCCGCCTACCCCGAGACCATGTACGTGTACGGGCTCGTGGCGCCGGACACCGTCAACACCATGCCGCTGCCCACGCTGCAGGCCGCCGCGGGCGCGGGCCAGGTGACCGGGGCGACCGCGGACGCCGACCCGACGCCCGACCTGGAGGCGCTGCGCGAGGCCGGCATCGACATCGACGACGTCACCGACAAGCTGCTGCGCGACGGCATCGACGCGTTCGTCGTGCCGATGAACAAGCTGCTCGCGGGGATCGAGGCCAAGCGCGAGGCGATCGTGACCGGCCGCCCCGCGTCGTTCGAGGCCGACCTGCCGCCGGAGCTCGAGCAGCCGGTCGCCGAGCGGTTGCGCAAAGCGGCGGAGGACGACGTCGTGCGCCGGATCTGGCGCAAGGACGGCACGCTCTGGGCGCCGGGGGGCGGGGCCATACGCCGGAGGTCGAGGACCGCCTCGGCTGGCTGACGATCGCCGACAAGCTGCTCGAGGACCTGCCCGCGATCAAGGACTTCGTCGAGCAGGTCCGCGCCGACGGCCTGACGGACGCCGTGCTGCTCGGCATGGGCGGATCGAGCCTCGCCCCGGAGGTGTTCGGCCGCTCCAACCCGCCGGCTGAGGCCGTGCTGCGCCTGCACGTGCTCGACTCGACCGAGCCGCTCCAGATCAAGGCGGTCGCCGACGCGATCGACGTGGCGACCACGCTGTTCATCGTCTCGTCCAAGTCGGGCGGGACGATCGAGCCCAACGCGCTGATGGCCTACTTCCGCAGCCTGCAGCCCGACCCGGCGCACTTCGTCGCGATCACCGATCCCGGCACGTCGATGCACCAGCTCGCCGAGCGCGAGGGCTTCCGCCACGTGTTCCTCTCCGATCCGGAGATCGGCGGCCGCTACTCGGCGCTCTCGCCGTTCGGCATCGTGCCCGCCGCGCTCGCGGGCCTCGACGTCCAAGCGGTCCTGGAGGGCGGTCAGGTCGCGGCGGAGAACTGCGAGCTCCCCGAGGCGAACTCGGGGCTGTGGCTGGGCGCGGCGCTCGGCGAGCTCGCGCTCCACGGGCGCGACAAGCTCACGCTCGTCGTCGACCCCCCGATCACCTCGTTCGGCCTGTGGGCCGAGCAGCTGGTGGCCGAGTCGACCGGCAAGCAGGGCCGGGGAATCCTGCCGGTCGCCGACGAGCCGCTCGCCGAGCCGTCCGCGTACGGGCCCGATCGCGTCTTCGTGCACCTGCGCGACGCCGACGCGCCCGACCCGCGCCACGCGGAGGCCGTCGCGGCGCTCGCGGCCGCCGGCCACCCCACGATCACGGTGACCGCCGCCGGGGCGAACGACCTCGGGCGGATCTTCTTCTTCGCCGAGTTCGCCACCGCGGTCGCGGGCTGGGCGCTGGGGATCAACCCGTTCGACCAGCCGAACGTGCAGGAGGCGAAGGACAACACCGCCAAGGTGCTCGATCAGGGGCCGCCGGAGGGACTCCAGGACGGCTCGCTCGCCGAGCTGCTCGACGGCCTGGGCGGCCCTGCCTACTTCGCGACGATGGGCTACCTGCCGTACGACGACGCGATCGACGCGGCCGTCGCCGGGCTGCGGGCGAAGCTGATCGAGCGCCACGGCGTCGCCACCACGTTCGGCTACGGCCCGCGCTTCCTGCACTCGACCGGCCAGTTCCACAAGGGCGGGCCGCCGACCGGCCGGTTCCTCCAGCTCGTCCACGACGCCGGCGACGACCTCGACGTGCCCGGCCGGCCGTACACGTTCCGCACGCTGATCAACGCACAGGCCGACGGCGACCTGCAGACCCTGCGCGACCACGGCCGGCCGGCCGTCCGCGTGCGGCTGCCCGCCGGCGACCTGGCGGCCGCCATCACCCGACTTCAGGAGCAGCTCTAGATGCAACTCGGCTTCATCGGCCTCGGCAAGATGGGCGGCAACATGGTCCATCGCATCCATCGCGACTCGGACCATCAGGTCGTTGTGTACGACCACCACCAGAGCAACATCGACGCCGCGGAGGGGCACGGCGCGGCCGGCGCGTCCTCGCTCGAGGAGCTCGTCTCCAAGCTCGACGCCCCGCGCATGGTCTGGCTGATGATCCCGGCGGGCGACCCGACCCAGCAGACGGTGGACGAGCTCTCCGAGCTGCTCGACCCCGGCGACACGATCGTCGACGGCGGCAACACGAACTGGCACGACGACGTGCGCCGCGCGTCCGAGCTCGCCGCCAAGGACATGCACTACGTCGACGTCGGCACGTCCGGCGGCGTGTGGGGCCTGGAGGTCGGCTACTGCATGATGGTCGGGGGCCACGAGGAGTCCGTCCAGCGGCTCGCGCCGATCCTCGACGTGCTGGCCCCGCCCGACGGCTGGCGCCGCTTCGGCGACGCCGGCGCCGGCCACTTCGTGAAGATGGTCCACAACGGCGTGGAGTACGGGATCATGCAGGCCTACGCCGAGGGCTTCGAGCTGATGCACAAGGCGCAGTTCCCGATCGAGCTGGCCGAGGTCGCGCACCTGTGGAACCAGGGCTCGGTCGTGCGCTCGTGGCTGTGCGAGCTCGCCGAGCTCGCGTTCCGGGCCGAGGGCAACGACCTCGCGGAGATCAAGGGCTACGTGTCGGACTCGGGCGAGGGGCGCTGGACGATCATCGACGCGATCGACCACGACGTGCCGACTCCGGTCATCACCGCGTCGCTGTACGCACGCTTCTACTCGCGCGGGGAGGGTGACTACACCCACCGCGTGCTCGCCGCGCTGCGCAACCAGTTCGGCGGCCACGCGGTCGAGCGCGCGTCCGGGAGCTGAGCGCGATGGCGGTCGACACACGCGCCGGACTGGAGGAGAACCCGCTCACCGAAGGGCTCGAGCGGCTGCCCGTCCCGCCCACGACGCTGGTCATCTTCGGCGCGACGGGCGACCTCGCGCACCGCAAGCTGCTGCCGGCGCTCTACAACCTCGCGCACGAGGGCGCGCTGCCCGAGCGGTTCAAGCTCGTCGGCATCGCGCGGCGCGAGAAGTCGAACGAGGACTTCGCCGAGGAGTGCCGGGAGTCGATCCGCGAGTACTCCCGCCGCCAGCCGGACGAGGAGGTGCTCGACGGGCTGCTCGCCCACGTGCAGTACATCGCGTCGAGCTTCGACGACCCCGAGGGTTACAAGACGCTCGCCACGACGCTCGACCAGCTCGACCAGGAGGCCGGGCAGCCGCTCAACCGCGACTACTACCTCTCGACCGCGCCGGAGTACTTCGGGCTCATCGTCGAGCAGCTCAAGGATGCCGGGCTGCACCGCCACGACACGGCCGACGTGCGGATCGTCATCGAGAAGCCGTTCGGCCACGACCTGGAGTCCGCGCGCGAGCTCCAGCAGGCCGTCTCGCGCGTGTTCCGCGAGCGCCAGGTCTTCCGCATCGACCACTACCTGGGCAAGGAGACCGTCCAGAACGTGATGGCGTTCCGGTTCGCGAACATGATGTTCGAGCCGATCTGGAACCGGAACTTCATCGACCACATCCAGATCACCGGGGCCGAGGACATCGGGATCGGGAGCCGCGCCGGCTACTACGACCACGCGGGCGCGTTGCGCGACCTGGTGCAGAACCACATGCTCCAGCTGGTCGCGCTCACCTGCATGGAGCCGCCGGCGTCGTTCGAGGCGAACAAGGTGCGCGACGAGAAGGTCAAGGTGCTCACTGCGATCACCCCGCCGGACCCGACGGACACCGTCCGCGCGCAGTACACCGCGGGCACGGTGGGAGGCGAGGACGTCGTCGGCTACCTGCAGGAGGAGGGCGTGCCGCCGGACTCCCACACCGAGACGTACGCCGCGCTCAAGCTCGAGGTCCACAACTGGCGCTGGGCCGGCGTGCCGATCTTCCTGCGCACCGGCAAGCGGCTGGCGCGCAAGGTGACCGAGATCGCGGTGCAGCTCAAGCCCGTGCCGCATCAAGCGTTCCAGACGCAGGGCTCGGTCGGCGTCCAGCCCAACCAGCTGATCCTGACGGTGCAGCCGAACGAGGGCGTCTCGCTCTCGCTGGGGGCGAAGATCCCCGGCTCGCGCATGCGGATCCGGCCGGTGAACATGGAGTTCCTCTACGGCAGCGCGTTCATGTCCCAGTCGCCCGAGGCGTACGAGCGGCTGATCCTGGACGCGATGCGCGGCGACGCCACGCTGTTCACCCGCAACGACGAGGTCGACGCGCAGTGGTCGATCATCGACCCGATCCTCGAGGCGTGGCACCGGACGGATCCCGACGGTCCGCTGCCGACGTACCCCGCCGGCACCGCCGGCCCGCCGGAGGCCGACGCGCTGCTCGGGGACCGCGAGTGGCGGAAGCTGTAGTGGTCGCATGAGCGAGGACGTCTGGAGCGCGCGCGACACCACCGCCAGCGCGATCGAGGCGGCGTTGCGGGAGCTGCTCGGCAAGCGCTACCAGGAGGACCGCACGTTCGTCCCGGCGCGCGTGATGAACCTGATCGTCATCGCCGATCGCGAGTTCCGCGGCGAGGTCGAGAACCGGCTCGCGCGCGTCGGCCGCTACCACCCGTCGCGGCTCGTGCTCATCGCCGTGGACCCGGGGCGGACCCAGCTCGACGCCGTGGCGACCGTCGGGGCGGAGGACACCGAGCACAAGCCCGGCCACATCGCGGTGGGCCGCGAGCGCGTCGAGGTCGACATCGGACCGCAGCACCTCGACCACCTCGACACGATCGTCGACCCGCTGCTGGTCACCGACCTCACGACGATGGTCTGGGCTCCGCACGGCCACCACGACGCGGTCGATGCGCTGCGACGGCTCGCCAACATCGTGCTCGTCGACACGCAGGACGAGCCGGATCCCGCCGAGGCGTTCGAGCGCGTGGCCGACCTCGCGCGCTCCGCCTACGTCGTCGACCTCGCGTGGCTGCGCACGACGCCGTGGCGCGAGCGGATCGCGGCCACGTTCGACCCGCCCGCGATGCGCCGCGAGCTCGGCGCGATCCACAAGGTCGTCGTCCGCCACCGCGCCGACTCCACCGCAGCCGGCGTGCTGCTCTGCGGCTGGCTCGCCACGCGGCTCGGCTGGCGCCCGGAGTTGCTCGCCCACCGCCGCAACCAGCTCACCGGCCACGCCCGCGCGCGCCGCGGGGAGGTCGCGCTCGAGCTGCACCCGGCCGACCTGGGCTCTCCGGGCCTCGGCGGCGTGACCATCGAGATGGCGTCGGGCGAGGTGATCTCGCTGGACCGCGGCCCGGGCGGGCTGCGGGCGGTGCGGCGCACGCGCGACGGCGAGGAGCAGACCTGGACGGTGATGGGCGCCTCGCGCGGCGAAGCCGGGATCCTCGGCGAGGGCGTCCGCCAGGCGCTGCTGCGCGATCCGACGTACACGCCCGCGCTCGAGGCGGGCCGCGTGATGGTCGGGTGACTAGGATGCGCGCCGGATGACCCAGATGGACGTTCGCGTGGTCGACGATCCGGCCGCGGAGGTCGCCGACCTGCTGGTCGACGTGGCCGCCGCGGGCGGGCACATCGCGGTCGCCGGGGGTTCCACCCCGCGGCGCGCGTACGAGCTGGCGTCGCAGACCGACGCCGACCTGAGCGCCGCGACGCTGTGGCTCGGCGACGAGCGCGTCGTGCCGCCCGACGACGAGCGCAGCAACCTGCGCATGGTGCGCGAGTCGCTGACCGACGGGCTGCCGGAGGAGCGGCGCCCGCGCCTGATGCCGGTGGACACGGCGCTCGGGCACGACGCGGCCGCGGCGGCGTACGAGTCGCGGTTGCGCGAGACGCTCGGCAACCACCCGCGGCTCGACCTCGCGCTCCTGGGCCTCGGGCCCGACGGGCACACGGCCTCGCTGTTCCCGGGCAAGCCGGCGCTGGAGGAGACCCGGCGCCTCGCGGTCGGCGTCCCGGAGGCGGGGATGGAGCCGCAGGTCGCGCGCGTGACGCTCACGCTGCCGCTCTTCAACACCGCGCGCGAGGTCGTGTTCCTCGTGTCCGGCGCCGACAAGGCGGAGGCGGTGCGCCGCGCGTTCGGCACGCCGCCCGACGAGACCGCCCCGGCCGCGCGCGTGCGCCCGGGCGCCGGCACGCTCACGCTCGTGCTCGATCCCGCCGCCGCCTCGGAGCTCACGCAGTGAGCGAGGACCGCTTCATCGGCATCGACGTCGGCGGCACCAAGGTCGTGACCGCCGTGCTGGAGAACGGCGAGTACGAGGTGTTCGACCCGGTGCCGACCCGGACGGAGTCGAGCGACGCGCTGGTCGACCAGCTGGTCGCGCAGATCGGCGAGCACGGGGGCGACAACGCCCGGGCGGTCGCGATCGGGCTGCCGTCGATCATCGAGTTCGCGACCGGCCGCGTGCGCCACAGCGTCAACCTCCCGCTCTCCGACCTGCCGCTGCGCACGCTGCTCTCCGAGCGCTGCGGGATGCCGGTCTACGTCGACAACGACGCGTCGTGCGCGGCCCTCGCCGAGGCCTCGGTGGGCGGCCAGATCGTCTGCGAGAACCTGGTCATGTTCACGGTCGGGACAGGCGTCGGGGGCGGACTGGTGCTCAACGGCAAGCTCTACCGCGGCGCGACGAGCGCAGCCGAGCTGGGCCACACGATGATCGGCCTCGATCTCACGAACGGCGCGCCGGCGGACCCCGGCAACTTCCCGCAGCCCGGATCGCTCGAGACGCTCGCGTCCGGCCGCGCGCTGGACCGGCTCACGCTCGAGTCGGCGCGTGCGCACCCGAAGTCGTTCCTCGGCCGGCGGCTGGCCAAGGGCGACGAGATCACCGGCCACGACGCGGTCGAGGGCGCGCGCGAGGGCGACGTGCACTGCCAGCACGTGATCCGCGTGCTGGGCGAGCGGCTCGGGATCGGGATCGCGAACGCGATCAACACGTTCGACCCCGACGAGATCGTCATCGGCGGCGGCGTATCGCTGGCGGGCGACCTGCTGCTGGTCCCCGCCGAGCGCACGGCCCGCCACCACACGGTGCCGGGCGCCGGGGGGCAGACGAAGGTGCGGCTCGCCCGCCACGGCCCGCAGGCCGGGGTGCTCGGGGCCGCGGCCGTGGCCATGCAGGAGTGGGCGTTGGCGCGAGCGACGCGGCCGCGAAGCGTCGCCGGCGACGAGATGACCAAGTCAGAGGCAGGTGAGGCGGCCTGATGAAGATCGCATGCGCGTTCGACCACGCGGGGTTCCCGCTCAAGCCGGTCGTGCTGGAGACGCTCCGCGCCGCCGGCCACGAGCCGATCGACCTCGGCACCTGGTCGACCGACCCCGTCGACTACCCCGACACCGCACGCGACGCGTGCGAGGCGGTGCTGGAGGGCCGCGCGGAGCGGGGGGTGATCGTCTGCGGCTCCGGCGCGGGCGTCGCCGTGGCGGCGTGCAAGTTCCCCGGCATCCGCGCCGCGACGGCGCACGACACGTACACCGGGCACCAGGCGGTCGAGCACGACAACGTCAACGTGCTCTGCCTCGGGGCCCGCGTGATCGGGCCGGCGTACGCGGCCGAGATCATCGCCGCCTACGCCGTGGCGGAGTTCTCCGGCGAGGAGCGCCACCTGCGGCGGCTGGCGAAGATCGACGCGATCGAGCGCGAGTTCACGGGCGGGAGCGCCGACTGAGAGGAGGGCGACATGCAGGTGATCGAGTGCGACGTGTGCGGTGAGACGCTCCAGGCCGCCGACAACGAGGAGTTGACGCGGAACCTCTCCCGGCACCTCGAGGCCGAGCACGACGTCGAGGCCGACGAGGAGGAAGTGGCCGAGCTGGTCGAGAGCGAGGCCTACGAGGCGATGGACTCCTGACCCGCCGCGCCGCCCTGCCCGCAGTCCTCGCGGTCCTCGCGGGCTGCGGCGGGTCGCCGGACGTCCCCGACGAGCGGCCGCCGCCCGGCCGCCAGGTCGTGTTCGGCGAGCTGCGCTCGCCGGATGCCCGCTCGCCGTTCGTGCCCGCCGCCGGTCGCGCGTGGCGCTGCGCCACCGCCGGCGAGGTCGTGCTCGCGATGAGCGACGACGGCGAGGCGACCGTGAGCATCGCGGGGAGGGTGCTGGCGTCGGTGGCGCCGGGCCGCGCGCTGGTGAACCGCGCCTGCGAGCGCGGTGGCGAGGGCGCCAGGAGCTCGGCCGCGCCCCGTGGCGGGCGGCTGGGCGCGACCGTCGTGCGGTGCCGGACGCCGGGCGAGGTCGTCGTCGACTTCCGCGGTGGCGACGTCACCGTGTTCGCGCGCGGCCGCTTGCTCGCGAGCGCTGCCGTGCGGCCGGACCGCGCACGTGTCGCGGGCTACTGGGGCGAGGGCTGCGCGCCGCTCTGACACCGACGGGCGAGACCGGCGTTGACGGAGGGACGGACCCGCACGTACGATGCATGTGTGAGTCATACAACAATGAACGCGTTCGGAGCGCTCTCGCGCGCGGTCGCTGACCGGATGCAGGAGGCGATGGCGAGCGTCGCCGGCCACGGCGCGTCAGGTCCCGCCGCGCTCGTCGCGCTCGACGGGCCCGTGGGCGGCGGGTCGATCGACGCGCTGCGCCGGACGCTCGGGCTCACCCACTCCGGCACCGTCCGGCTCGTCGACCGGCTCGCCGCCGGCGGTCTGGTGGAGCGCCGGGTCGGGTCCGACGCCCGCGCGGTCGCGGTCCACCTCACCCCGCTGGGGCGCCGCACGGCACGGCGCGTCCTGGCCGCCCGCGAGGCCGCGGTCGAGCAGGTGCTCGCCCCGCTCTCCCGCACCGAGCGCGATCAGCTCGGATCCCTGCTCGCCGCCATGTTGGCGGGGCTCGACGAGGAAGACTAACCCTCGACTCGACCCTCAGGTCAGCGAGCGAGGAGGCGCCCGATCGCGCCCATCATCTCCTCGGTGAGCTCCTCCTGCGTGCCGGGGCCGTGGCCCTCGACGACGCAGTGCTTCACGTGCTCGTCGAGCAGCCCGAGCGCGACCTTGTCGAGCGCGGCCTGGATGGCGCTGATCTGCGTGAGCACGTCGATGCAGTAGCGGTCGTCGTCGACCATCTTCTGCACGCCGCGGGTCTGGCCCTCGATGCGCTTGAGGCGGGCGAGGAGCTGGGGCTTGGTGGCGGAGTAGGCGGGCACGACTCCGAGTATACCCCGGAGGGGTTCCTACGCCAGCGTCAGGTCGCCGGTGCGCAGCACGGCGGCCAGCTCCTCCAGCTCGCCGGCGAGGCTCCGGTCCTCCTCGAGCCGCGGGACCCGGCCCCGGACGCGCGCGAGGGCCTCCTCGAGCGCGTCGGTCGACCGCAGCGGCCGGTGGAACTCCAGGCCCTGGCACGCGCAGATCAGCTCCGTCGCCACGACGTGCGCCGCGTGCGCCACGACCGTCCGGGCCTTGAGCGCCGCGAAGGCGCCCATCGAGTTGAAGTCCTCCATCCCCGCCGAGGTGGGGATCGACCCGGCGCCGGCGGGATGCGACAGCACCTGGCATTCGTTCACCAGCGCGGCCGCGGCGTACTGGGCGATCATCAGGCCCGACGACAGCCCGGGGTGCGGCGTGAGGAACGGCGGCAGCCCGGCGTAGCTCGGCGTCAGCAGCGCGTAGACGCGCCGCTCCGCGAAGCTCGCCAGCTCGGTCATCGCGAGCGCGAGATGGTCGAGCGGGAGCGAGAGCGGCTGCCCGTGGAAGTTGCCGCCCGAGAGGATGTCGCCCGACTCCGCGAACACGAGCGGGTTGTCCGTCACCGCGCTCATCTCCCGCTCCAGCGCGCCCGCGACGTAGTCCAGCCCGTCGGCGACCGCGCCGAGCACCTGCGGCGCGCAGCGGAGCGTGTACGGGTCCTGCACGCGGCCGCAGTCCGCGTGGGACGCGACGACCGGCGAGCCGGCGAGCAGCTCGCGCAGCGTCGCCGCCACGCGCACCGGGCCCGGCTGGCCCCGCACGGCGTGCAGCCGCTCGTCGAACGGGACGGTCGAGCCCATGAACGCCTCGAGCGAGAGCGCGACCGCCACCACGGCAGCGTCGAGCACCCGGCGCGCGTCGCGCAGCGCCAGCCCGCCGGCCGCCGCCATCAGGTGCGTCCCGTTGATGAGCGCGAGCCCCTCCTTCGCCTGCAGCGCGACAGGGGAGAGCCCGGCGCGGGCGAGCGCCGCCGCTCCGGGCATCCGCTCGCCGGCGTGGAGCGCCTCGCCCTCGCCGATCAGCACGAGCCCGAGGTGGGCGAGCGGCGCGAGGTCGCCGGACGACCCCACGGAGCCGCGGCTCGGGATCACCGGCACGACGTCGCGCTCGAGCAGCGCGAGCAGCAGCTCGACGAGCTCCACGCGCACGCCCGAGTGCCCGCGCCGCAGCGAGGACGCGAGCAGCAGCACCATGCCGCGCACGATCTCGGCGTCGAGCGGGTCGCCTGAGCCGACGGCGTGGGACCGGAGCAGGTTGACCTGCAGCTGGATCGCGTCCGCGGCATCGATCCGCACGGAGGAGAGCTGGCCGAAGCCCGGTGGTGACGCCGTAGACGACCCGGCCCGTGCGGAGGGCCTCCTCCACCACCGCGCGGCCGGCGGCGATCCGCTCGCGGTCGGCGGGCTCCAGCGCGGGCGGCGCCGCGCCGCGCGCGACCGCCTCGAGCTCGTCGAGCGTCGGCACGGTCAGACGTCCATCCGCGCCTGCTCGATCCGGCGCGCGACGATGTCCGCCCACTCGGCGCCGGGCCAGCGTTCGCGCATCCGCGCCGCGCTCGCCGCATGGTCGTACGGCAGTCGCCGGTGCTCGACGCGGCGGTCCGGATGGATGAGCGCGTACGCCGCGCGCGGGTCGCCGTCGAACGGCAGGCCGACCGACCCGGGGTTGACGAGCTCGATCCCGCCGAGCGCCGAGATCCGGCGGAACGGGAGGTGGGTGTGGCCGAAGACGAGCCGCGGCTCGCCGACGTCGTCGAGCAGGTCCGGCTCGTCCTCCGCGGGCCGGGGGAAGAACGACCGCACGTCGGAGATCGGCGACGCATGCACGTAGCGCGTCTGCTCGTGCACGCCCTGCTCGGGCAGCTCGCCCAGCTCGGCCACGGTCGCCTCGCCGAGCGCCTCGCGGCAGGCCGCGATCGCGGGCGGCACGACGGCGTTCTCGGGCGCGCCGCCGGGCTGGGCGGTCCAGCGCTCGCCGTTGCCGCGGATCCACATCGCGGGAGCGAGCCCGCGGAGTCGCTCCAGCGTCGCCTCCGGCTCGGGGCCGAACAGCGTGTAGTCGCCGCCGAGCAGCCAGTGGTCGGCGCCCTGCGCCCGCGCGTCGGCGACGACCGCCTCGAGCGCGGGCAGGTTGCCGTGGACGTCGTAGAGCAGGGCGAGCACGTGTGGCGTGTATAGCATCGGCGCGGTGACGCCCGCCGCCGGGGAGCCGCTCGAGATCGTGGGCCCGCACCTCACGCTGCGCTACGCGGCGAAGGAGGACGCCCCGGTGCTCTTCGAGCTGGCGAGCGACCCCGCCGTCACGCGGTTCTTCTCCTGGGGCCCGTACACGAGCCTGGATCAGCCGGAGGCCTACGTCGCCGGGCTGCCGGAGAAGCGCGAGCGGGGCGAGCTGCTCGACTTCCTGATCGTCCACGAGACCGGCGGCCCGATCGGCGTGACCGGGCTGTCGGAGCTGTCCGTGCGGAACCGCCACGCGACGGTCGGGTCGTGGTTCGGCCACAGCTGGTGGGGGAGCGGGGCGAACCGCGAGTCGAAGGCGCTGATCGCGGCGCTGGCGTTCGACCATCTCGGGCTCGACCGCCTGACCGCCTGGGCGAACACCCGGAACGGGCGCTCGCAGGTCGCGCTCGAGCGGGTCGGGTTCCGGCGCGAGGGCGTCCTCGCCGCGTGGCACCGCCACGGCGACGTGGTGCACGACGTCGTGGTCTTCGGGATGCCGCGCGCCGCGTGGGAGCGGTCGCCGCTCAGGTCCGTGCCCGTGCAGGTCCGCGGGAAGCCGCCCGCGGCGTTCGTCGTGGCCTGACCGCGACGCGGGCGCGCTGCGTGGCGCGACGCCGAGCCCATGACCGGCGTCGGTGCACGTCAACTGCGGGCATCGAGGGGGCGGGTTCGGCGGCCCGCAAACGTCGCGATCCGTGCCGGTCCCGCCGGCAATGCGACGTTCTTCTCCCTATCGGAGCAGAACGTCGCGCGACGCGGAGCGGCGTGAGCCGATGCGACGTTTGCGGCTTCCACCCGCAAACGTCGAGATCTCGGCGATCGAGGTCGGCTCGACGTTGTGCGCCCGATAGACGCAGAACGTCGAGCGGGCGGTGAATCCGCGTCGATCTCGACGTTTGCGCCCCTCCCTCAATGCCCGCAGTTGACGGACACCGACGCGGGCGCCCTCACCCCCGGCGCGCCTCCCAGGAGAACCCGCGCACCGCCAGGAAGAACCCGACCGCGGTCCAGACCGCGAGCACGCCCAGCGCGGCCGCGTTGTCCGCCAGCCCCGCCCCCGTCACCATCGCCCCCGACAACCCGTCGATCAGGTGCTTCAACGGCAGCGCCTCGGCGATCCCGCGCAGGAAGGCGGGCGCGTTGTCGGCGTCGTAGAAGACGCCGGAGATGAAGATCACCGGGAGGAAGACGGCGTTGACATACGCAGGCGCGGAGTCGAAGTTCGGGATCGCGTGCGAGAGCGCCACGCCCAGCGAGGCGAAGCACGCCACGCCGAGCACGACGAAGACGACGAGCGCGGCCCAGTCGCGCGGCCAGTCGAGTCCGAACACGACGCTCCCCGCCACCGTGATCAGCCCCACCTGCATCGCCGTGTTCGTGACCGCGTTGCCCGCGATCCCGGCCAGGTAGGCGGACGTCGGCAGCGGCGTCCCGTGGATCCGCTTGAGCACACCGGACTCGCGCAGGTACGTGATGTTCATGGCGAGCGCGGAGAACGTCGTCGACATCACGGCCATGCCCGCGATCCCCGGCACGATGACCTGCAGGTTGGCCTGCTCGTCGGCGAAGATCGCGCCGAACAGGGCCAGGAACAGCAGCGGGAGCAGGAAGTTGAAGAACGCGGCGCTCGGGTTGCGCCAGAACATCTTGCGCTCCAGCCGGTACTGGCGCCACGCGGCCTGGCGCCACGCGACCCGCGGGCGCGCCTGCAGGCGCGCGGATCGGACCGGGTCGAGGACGTGGTCGCTCACGGCGCGCCGCCGTCCGCCGTCAGCTCCAGGTAGACGTCCTCCAGGCTCGGCTGGGTGACGCTCAGGTCGGCCAGCCGCTCCCCGCGCGCGAGCGCCGCGCTCGTCAGCTCGTGGAGCAGCTGCGTCGGGTCCTCGGTCTCGTGCTCGTGTGCCGCCCCGTCGGCGCTCTGCCACGACACGCGGTAGCGGCGCGTCCCCGCGCCCAGCTCGCCCGGCGGGCCCTCGGCGAGGATCGCGCCGTCCTTGATGATCGCGACGCGGTCGGCGAGCGCCTCCGCCTCGTCGAGGTAATGGGTGGTGAGGAGCACGGTCTTGCCGAGCTCCTGCAGCGACTGCACGGTCTCCCACGCCTGGCGCCGGGCCGCGGGGTCGAAGCCCGTGGTCGGCTCGTCGAGGAAGACGAGCTCGGGGTCGCCGACCAGCGCGAGCGCGAAGTCGAGCCGCCGCTGCTGCCCGCCCGACAGCGTGCGCGTGCGCTGCTCCGCGGCGGCCTCGAGCCCGCTCAGCGCGATCGTCTCCTCGACGTCGCGCGGGGCGTGGTAGAAGCCGGCCCAGTGGCTGACCGCCTCGCGCACGGTGAGGTGGCGGTACAGGCCGCTCGACTGGAGCACGACGCCGATCCGCTCGCGGAGCGCCACCGGCCGCGGACCCGGGTCCATGCCGAGCACCGCGACGCGCCCCTGCGTGCGCTGGCGGAAGCCCTCGAGGATCTCGACGGTCGTCGTCTTCCCCGCCCCGTTGGGCCCGAGCAGGCCGAACACCTCGCCGCGCCGGACCGAGAACGAGATGCCGCGGACGGCCTGGTGCGGGCCGTAGTCCTTGCGCAGATCCTCGACCTCGATGGCGACGTCGGCGGGCATCGCCGACCATCATGGCAACCTTCCGCCCAGCATCCATGCGCTGCGCCTGCATCGACATCGGGTCGAACACGACGCGCCTGCTCGTGGCCGACGTGGCGCAGGGACGGCTCGCCCCGGTGGTCCAGCAGCGCTCGTTCATCCGCATCGGCCGTGCCATCGCCGCTGACGGCGTGATCCCGGCGGGGATCATCGGCGACGTCGTGGAGGTCGTCGCGCGGCAGCGGGAGGTCGCCTCCGTGGCCGGCGCCGAGCACCTGCGCGTGGTCGCCACCGCGGCGATCCGCCGCGCCGAGAACCGCGCCGCGCTGCTGGCCGCCGCGCGCGAGCACGCCGGCGTCGAGGTCGTGATCGTGCCGGGGGAGCACGAGGCGCGGCTGGCGTTCGCCGGCGCGACGCGCACGCTCGACGCGCCGCCGGACGGGACGATCGCGGTCGTCGACGTCGGCGGGATGTCGACCGAGATCGCCGTCGGCACGATCGCCGGCGGCGTGACCTGGGCGCGGTCGTACGCGATCGGGTCGAGCGCGCTGGCCGCCGGGTGCGCCGGCGATCCGCCGTCGCCGCACGACATGGCGACGATGCAGGCGACCGCGAGGGCGGCCTTCATCGCCCACGTCGTCCCGCCGGCAGACCACGCGATCGCCGTGGGCGGGAGCGCCGCCTCGCTCCCCACGCTCGTCGGTCCCGTGCTCGACCTCGCGGCGCTGGAGCGCGCGCTCGGCGTGCTCACCTCGGCCCCGGCGGAGGAGATCGCGCGCCTGCACGATCTCGCCCCGGAGCGGACGCAGCTGCTCCCTGCGGGCATACTGGTGCTCGGCGCGGCCGCCGAGCGACTGGGCAGGCCGCTGCGGATCGGCCGCGGCGGACTGCGTGAGGGCGTGATCCTCGAGCTCGCGGCCGGCAGCTGACCTCCCAGAACGTGGCCAAGGCCGAGGACATCGACGTCACCCCCGACGAGCCGTACCGGCGTGCCGGCGCGGAGATCGTGCGGGTGCGCACGGGGGAGCTGTTCGAGCACGCCGACGGCGTGCTCGACACCCGCGACATCGAGGTGGTCCACGACATGCGGGTGGCGTCGCGCCGCCTGCGCGCCGTACTGGAGATCTTCGCCCCCTGCTTCCCCCAGACCGAGTTCAAGGGCGTGCTGCGAGACGTCAAGCAGCTCGCGGACGCCCTCGGCGAACGGCGCGACCCCGACGTGCACATCGACGCGCTCAGGACGTTCTCCAGGTCGCTCGCGGCCGCGAACAAGCCCGGCGTCGCGCGCCTGATCGAGGACCTCGAGCAGCGCCAGGCGCGCGCCAACGAGGCGCTCGCCGCCGAGCTCGAGCGCGTCGAGCTGCGCGGGCTGCACGGGCGGCTGCTCGCGCTGGCCGACGCCGCGGACGCGGAGCCCGAGGACGCCGAGGAGCCCGGGGAGCCCGGGGAGCCCGGAGGAGCCCGGGGAGGAGGCGGCCGCGTGAAGGCGCGCAAGGTCAAGGGCCTGGACCCGGACGCCCCGCTCGCCGACAACGCCGAGCGAGATCATCCGCGTGCGCCTGGACGAGCTGTGCGGCTTCATGCCCGCGGCCGCCGACCCCGCGGAGGTCGTCGCGCTGCACGACATGCGCATCGCCGCCAAGCGCCTGCGCTACATCCTCGAGATCACCGGCCCCTGCTTCGGCCCGTACGCCAGGACCGCGACGAAGATGACCAAGGACCTCCAGGACCTGCTGGGCGAGATCCACGACTGCGACGTCCAGGTCCCCGAGACCGAGGCGTTCGCGGAGCGCCTGCTGGTCGCCGACAGCACCGCGCTGCACGAGGCCGCCGGGGACGCCGGCGATCTCGACCCGGCCCTGCTCAAGCAGGCGCCCCACGCGCGCGATCATGCAGGGCTCGCCGCCCTGCAGGCGCACCTGCGCGCCCGCCGCCTGGTCCTCTTCGACCGCTTCATCGAGCTCTGGGGCGACTACGAGCGCAAGGGCTTCCGCGCCCGGCTGGAGTATGCGATCGGTGAACGCGCCGATGCTCAGATTTAGCGGCGGCGTTAGCATCGGGGGGTCGTGACGGACCTGCAACAGCCCGAAGCCCCCGCGGCGCCTTCGCCGGATCTCACCGATCTCTCGCTGTACTTCAACCGCGAGCTGTCGTGGCTCGACTTCAACGACCGCGTGCTCCAGCTCGCCGAGGACGACTCGGTCCCGCTGCTGGAGCGGCTGAAGTTCTGCGCGATCTACTCGTCCAACCTCGACGAGTTCTTCATGGTCCGCGTCGCCGGCCTGCAGGAGTACGTCGACGCGGGCATCGACAAGCCGCGCGAGGACGGCCGCAGCCCGGCCGAGACGATCGCCGCGATCGGCGCGGCGGTGCGCGAGCAGACGCACCGCCAGACGACGGTGCTCGACCGCGTCCTGCGCCCGCAGCTCGCCGAGCACGGCATCCGGATCCAGACGTCCGACGAGGTCGACGCGCGCCACCGCGACGAGCTCGCCGACCGCTTCCGCCGCCAGATCTTCCCCGTGCTGACGCCGCTCGCGGTCGGGCTCGGCCGGCCGTTCCCGTACATCTCCAACCTCTCGCTCTCGCTCGCGGTGCTCGTGCGCGACCCGCAGACCGGCCAGGAGACGTTCGCGCGCGTGAAGGTGCCGAAGGAGATGCTCCCGCGCTTCGTGCCGATCGGCGACGGGCGCACGTTCGTGCCGCTCGAGAACCTGATCGCCCAGCACCTCGACACGCTCTTCCCCGGCATGGAGATCGTCGACTACGACGTCTTCCGGGTCACGCGCGACGCCGACTTCACCGTCGACGACGAGGCCGACGACCTGCTGCGCGCGGTCGAGCAGGAGCTGCGCCGCCGCCGCTTCGGCGAGGTCGTGCGCGTCGAGGTCGGCGCGGGGATGAGCCAGGCGCTCCGCGAGCCGCTCGTGCGCGCGCTCGAGATCGACGAAGGCGAGCTGTTCGAGGTCGACGGCCTGCTCGACCTCAACGACCTGTTCGACGTCGTGCGCGTCCCCGGGTTCGCCGACCTGCGCTACGCGCCGTGGTCGCCGGTGACGCAGCCGCGGCTCCAGTCCGGACGAGGACGAGGAGCCCGACGTCCTGGCCGCCATGCGCAAGGGCGACATCCTCGTGCACCACCCGTACGACTCGTTCTCGACCTCGGTCGAGCGCCTCGTCGAGCAGGCGGTCGCGGACCCGAAGGTGCTCGCGATCAAGCAGACCGTGTACCGCACGAGCGACGACTCGCCGCTCGTCCCGGCGCTGATCCGCGCGGCCGAGCGGGGCAAGCAGGCGGTGTGCCTGGTGGAGCTCAAGGCGCGCTTCGACGAGCGCGCGAACATCGGCTGGGCGCGCGCGATGGAGGAGGCCGGCGTCCACGTCGTCTACGGGCTTCCGACGCTCAAGACGCACGCGAAGGCCATCCTCATCGTCCGCCGCGAGGGCGACGGCGTGCGCCACTACGTCCACGTCGGGACGGGCAACTACCACCCGACGACGGCGCGGCTGTACACGGACTTCGGCCTGCTCACCTGCGACGACGAGATCGGCGCCGACGTCGCGGACCTGTTCAACCAGCTGACCGGGTTCGCGCGTCCCGGCGCCTACCGCCGCGTGCTGGTCGCGCCGACGCTCATGCGCACCGGGATCGTCGAGGAGATCGAGCGCACGATCGCGGCCAAGCAGGGCGGCCGCTCGGCGCGCATCGTGATGAAGATGAACTCGCTCGTCGACAAGCAATGCATCCAGGCGCTCTACCGCGCCTCCCAGGCCGGCGTCCCGGTCGACCTGAACATCCGGGGCATCTGCTGCCTGCGCCCCGGCGTTCCGGGGGTGTCGGAGAACATCACGGTGCACTCGGTCGTCGGCCGCTTCCTCGAGCACTCCCGCATCTACGGCTTCGAGCGCGACGGCGACCAGCGGCTCTACATCGGCTCGGCCGACCTGATGCCGCGCAACCTCGACACGCGCGTGGAGCTGCTCGCGCCGGTGCGCGACGAGTCGCTGCGCGCCGAGCTGCTCGACACGCTGGAGCGCTGCATGGCCGACAACACGAACTCCTGGAAGCTGGACGCGGACGGCAACTGGACGCGCCGCACGCCGGACGGCGGCGAGCCGCGCAACGCGCAGCAGGAGCTGATGGCGCGCCACGCCGCCCGCGCCGCCGAAGCGGCCGCCGCCAGCTGACCGCGCGGCGCGCAGTAGCCTGATTTGCTGCCCTGTCAGCCTCCCTCCCCAGCCTTCGCCGCGCGCTGGCCGCCATCGGCGTCGCCGGCGCGGTCGTCTGCGCCGTCCTGCTCGCCGTCGCGATCAACAGCGTCGGCGGCCATCACCGTGACCTGATCGCGATCTTCGGGCCGGTCATCGGCGCCGCGTTCATCGGGACGGGGCTGCTGGCCTGGCTGCGGCGTCCCGAGAACCGGTTCGGCGCGCTGATGGTCGCGGTGGGGTTCAGCTACTGCCTCTCCGGGCTGATCGTCACCACCGACTCGTGGCCGTTCATCGTCGGGCCTGCTCCTGATCGCGCTGCCCTACGCGATCCTGTTCCACATCCTGCTCGCGTTCCCGTCGGGCCGGCTCGAGTCGCGCGGGGACCGGGCGCTCGCGGTCGCGTCCTACCTCAACGCGACCGTCGTGTGGTGGGGCTGCGTGCTGATCGAGGACACGACGCGCCTCGGCGTGCCCGCCAACCCGCTGCTGGTCGCGGACGCGCCGGACCTGTTCTCCACGCTCGCGCGCATCCGGCTCGGCGTGGTGGTGGTGCTGATCGCGCTGCTGGGGGTGGTGCTCGTCCGCCGCTGGGACCGGGCCACGCCGTCGCAGCGGCGCGCGCTCACGCCCGTCTACCTGAGCGGCGGGCTCGTGCTCGCGCTCTACGCGGTGTGGGCCGTGCTCGGCGTCGCGAACGTGGCCCCCGGCACGCAGGAGACGCTCGAGCGCGCGCGGGTGATCGCGCTCGCCGTCGTGCCGTTCGCGTTCCTGGCCGGGTTGCTCCGGAGCCGCGTGGCGGGCGCGGTGGCGGTCAGCGAGCTCGTCGCCCGGCTCGGCGCCGGCCGGCGCCGCAGCGAGCTGCGCGACGCGCTGGCCGACGCGCTCGGCGACCGTTCGCTGCAGGTCGCCTACTGGCTGCCGGAGCGGCAGGAGTGGGTGGACGCGGCGGGCGCGTCGTTCGCGCTCCCCGGCGAGGGCTCCGGCCGCATGTGCACGCCGGTCGAGCAGGACGGCGAGCCGGTCGCGATGCTCATCCACGACCCGTCGGTGGCCGAGGAGCGCGAGCGGGTGCGCGCCGTCGGCGGCGCCGCCGCGCTGGCGCTGGAGAACGAGCGTCTCGACGCAGAGCTGCGCGCGAACGTGCAGGAGCTGCGCGCGTCGCGGGTGCGCATCGTCGAGAGCGCGCGACGCCGCGCGGCGCCGCATCGAGCGCGACCTGCACGACGGCGCGCAGCAGCAGCTGGTCGCGCTCGCGATCGACGCTGCGGACCGCCCGCTCGCGCCTGGAGCGCGACCCGCGGCGCCGCCGGCGAGCTGCTCGACGCCGCGGCGCGCGACCTCGAGGCGGCGATCCGCGACCTGCGCGAGCTCGCCCGCGGCATCCACCCGGCGGTGCTCTCGGACCGCGGCCTCGCCGCGGCGCTGGAGGCGCTCGCCGGTCGCATCCCGCTGCCGGTCGAGATCGCCTCCGTCCCCGAGGGCCGGCTGCCGGAGTCGGTCGAGGCCGCCGTCTACTTCGTCGTCGCGGAGGCGATCACCAACGTCGCCCGGTACGCGCGGGCGAGCCACGCCCGGGTGTCGGTCGCGCGCGACGGGCAGCGCGTCGTCGTCGAGGTGGCCGACGACGGCGTCGGCGGCGCCGACGCCGCGAAGGGATCGGGCCTGCGCGGACTCGTCGATCGCGTCGCGGCGCTCGACGGGCGCTTCGACGTCGAGTCGCCGCCGGGCGGCGGCACCACCGTGCGGGCGGTCATCCCGCTCCCGCCGGCCGCCGCCGGAAGCGCCGCGCAGCCCTCCGCCCGGTTCGCGAGCCGGGGCGTCCGCCGCGAGGCCGAGACCTCGGGGACGTAGCCGGCGGCTACTCGGCGCCGATCGGGTCGTCGAGGACGATCAGCCAGCTCCCGTCCTCCTGCCGGCGCGACACGATCGTTCCCCGTCCCTCCAGTTTCACGACCTCGTCCGCGGCGCCCGTCCCCACGAGGGTCCACTCTGCCCGCGTAAGGGCGAGTCCGTCGCTCTGGAGCACCTGCGCGACGCGGATCTCGGCTCTGGGCCGGAGGGCGAACGTCGGCTCGAGCGCGCGGCGGATCTCGTCCCTTCCGTTCACTCGCTGACCGTCGGGCGGGACGATCAGGGCGGCGCCCTCCTCGTACACCTGGACGAACGCGTCGGGATCGCCCGCGTTGAACGCGGCGGCCAGCAGCGCGTGGGTCTCCTCGGGGGTCCGGGCGGACATCGGTCGGCTCCTTCGTTCGGTTTGACGTGCCACGTGACGAAGGGTGAGCCGCGGCGCGGAAGCGGTCCATCCCAGGATCCTGGGTGATTCGGGCGGGATGCCACAATCGGTGGAATGGCGGCCGTTGCACCGGAACGCATCCGCGACGACATCGCCGGTCTCCTGCACCGCGGGCTCGGGGTGCACGACTTCTCGCTCGCCGCCGCCCGCGTCGTGCATCGCGCCGTGCCGTTCGACGGCGTGTGCGTGCTCACGATGGACCCGGCGACGCTCCTGCCGACCGGCCACGTGGTCGAGAACGGCCTGCCCGACACGACGCTGCCGCGCTACACGGAGATCGAGATCCGCGAGCCGGACTTCAACAAGTTCGCGGACCTGGCGCGGGCGCGGGAGCGGGCGGCCAGCCTGAGCGGCGCGACCGGGGCGGACCTCGAGCAGAGCATGCGCCATCGCGAGCTGCGGCGCCCGCACGGGTTCGGGGACGAGTTGCGTGCCGCGTTCGTCAGCGACTCGGGGACGTGGGGCGGGCTGGTCCTGCTGCGGGAGGCCGGGCGCCCGGACTTCGCGCCCGCCGACGTGCGGCTCCTCGCCGCCCTGTCCGAGCGGCTCGCCGAGGGCCTGCGCCGCGCCATGCTGCTCTCCTCGCTGACCGCGGACCCCGAGGAGGCCGGCGACGAGGAAGCGGCGGGCCTGCTCGTGCTGTCCGACGACAACTCGATCGAGACCGCGAACGCCGCCGCGCAGACCTGGCTCGATCGGCTCGGCGCCGACGGCTCGGCTCCGCGGTGGCCGCCGTTCGTGGTGCAGACGGTCGCCGACCGCGCCCGCAGCGTGGCCGCCGGACATGACGACGGTGCGCCGATCGCACGCGCGCGGGTCCGGACCCGGTCCGGGCACTGGCTCGTCGTGCGCGGGTCGATGCTCGGCGCCGGGCCGGACGCGCGGGCGGTCGTGATCCTCGAGGCCGCACGGTCACCCGAGCTCGCCCCGCTGATCGCGGCGGCCTACGGGCTCACCGAGCGCGAGCGGGCCGTGACCCAGCTCGTCGCGCAGGGGCTGCCCACGAACGACATCGGGAGCCGGCTGCACCTCTCGCCCTACACGGTGCAGGACCACCTGAAGGCGATCTTCGAGAAGGTCGGGGTGAGCACCCGCGGCGAGCTCGTCGCGCGCGTGTTCCTCGACCACTACGCCCCGCGGCTGACGCGCTGAGGCAGCGTCACCAGTGCACGCCGCGCATCAGGTGCGCGAGCGCGGTCGCCTCGCCTGAGGCGCGCTCCTCGCCGCCCTTCTCGCCCTTCGCCGCCGAGGACTCGGGGAAGACCTTGTAGGCCATGTGCAGGATCTGGTCGACGGCCTTCGGCGCGAGCGCGTAGAGCACCTCGCCGAACGTGCCCAGGCGGGTGTTGATCTGCTTCGGCTTGGCGCGGATCGCCTCGCAGATCAGGTCGGCGGCCTCGTCGGGCGAGATCGTCGGGAACGAGTCGTACATCTTCGTCGGCGCGATCATCGCCGTGCGGACGAGCGGCATGTGGATCGTGGTGAACGTGACGTTGTCGCCGATCGTCTCGGAGCTCGCGACGCGCGTGAACGCGTCGAGCGCCGACTTCGACGCCACGTAGGCGGAGAACCGCGGCGGGTTCGTCTGCACCCCGATCGAGGAGACGTTGACGATGTGGCCGGCCTGCTTCTCGCGCATGTGCGGGAGCAGCCCGAGGATCAGCTTGACCGTGCCGAGGTAGTTGAGCCGGATCGTGCGCTCGTAGTCGTGGATGCGGTCGTAGGAGAGCGCGACGGAGCGGCGGATCGAGCGGCCGGCGTTGTTGACGAGCACGTCGATCGACGCGTGGTCGGCGAAGATCTTCTCGACCAGCCGGTCGATCGAGTCGTAGTCGGACAGGTCGGCCGTGTAGACGTACGCGGTCCCGGCCTCGCGCTCGATCTCCGCCTTGACGTCCTCGAGCTTCTCGGCCGTGCGGGCGACGAGCAGCGGGATCCCGCCGGCCGCCGCGACCTTGATCGCGGCCGCGCGGCCGATGCCGCTCGACGCGCCGGTGATCACGACGGTCTTGCCGTTGACGGCGCCGGCGAAGGAGCGGTCCTTGAACAGGTCGGGATCGAGGTTGCGCTCCCAGTAGTCCCAGAGCTTCTCCGAGTACGTCTCCAGCGGCGGGACCTCGATGCCGGTGTCCTTGAGCGCGCGCTGGGTGTCGCGCCCGTCGAAGCGCGGGACCAGCGCCATGTGCTCGAGCACGCGTGTCGGGGATCCCGATGTCGGCGAGCAGCGTGCGGCGGATGTCCTTGAGCGCCGGCAGCTTCATCGCGTACGACAGCACGCCCTTGGGGAGCATGTCGGTCATCCGCTTGTCGATCCGGATGGCCATCTGCGGCGCGTGGCCGGCGCGGGCGAACGTGTTGAGCACGTCGCCGGCGCGCTGCGGGCGCGGGGTGACGAGGTGGAACGCCTGCCCGTCGTAGCCCGGCTCGTGCGCGATGTGGTCCATCGCGGCGGCGACCCAGTCGACCGGCACGATGTTGGTCCAGCCGACCTCCAGCCCGATCAGCGGGAACCACTCGGGGAGCGCGTGGCGCGTCTTCTGGATCGCCTTGAAGAAGTAGTACGGGCCGTCGATCTTGTCCATCTCGCCGGTGCGCGAGTCGCCGACCACGACCGACGGCCGGTAGACGCGCCACGGGCCTTTCACGCGCGAGCGCACGAGCTTCTCGGACTCGAACTTCGTGCGGTGGTACGGCGACGGGAGGCTCTGCCCCTCGTCGAACATGTCCTCGGTGAAGTGCCCCTCGTACGTGCCGGCGATCGCGATCGAGGACGCGTGGTGGAAGATCCCCGCCTGCAGCTCGTTGGCCAGGTCGACGGCGTTCTGCGTGCCGGCGACGTTGAGCAGCACGTTCTCGGTCTCGTCGGCCGTCATGTCGTAGATCGCGGCGAGGTGGAAGAAGTGGTCGACCTTGCCGCGCAGGGCGTCGCGCGTCGCCTGGTCGACCCCGAGGTAGGGCTCCGCGAGGTCGCCCGGCACCGCGTGGATCCGGCCGGCGGCGCCGAGTCGCTCCACGCGCGCCTCGAGCTTCTCCTCCGACCCCGGTCGCACCAGCACGTGGATCTCGCCCTCGCGCGCGAGCAGGCGCTCGACCACATGGCGGCCGATGAAGCCGGTTGCCCCCGTCACGAAGTAGGTCGGCACAGGTTGCGCTACCAGCCGCCGCGCAGGTCCGCCCGCGCGACGCGCTCCTTGGACGCGCGCTTGCGCGCCTCCTTGCGCTTGTCCAGCTTCCACTGGAGCAGGCTCGCGAAGAGCACGAACAGCGGGAAGAACGCGATCAGGACGAAGCCCGCGTTGGTGATGACCTTGTCGTTCGTCTCCCCCCAGAGCCCTTCGCCGCCGTCGTGGGCGAGCGCCGCTGGGGCGCTGACGGCGAGCAGTGCGAGGGTGAGCAGCGAGGTCTTCAGGACGCGCATCGGCCTCACCGTACCATGGCCTCGTGGCCGTAGTCATCGCTTCAGATCTCGCCAAGGACATGGCGGGGAACCCGCTCCTGCGCGGCGTCTCGTTCAAGCTCGAGCGCCGTGACCGGCTGACCCTTTCCGGCCGCAACGGCTCCGGCAAGACGACGCTGCTGCGGATGCTCGCGGGGGAGACGTCGGTCGACGGCGGCCAGCTCGCGTTCGCCAAGGACACCCGCGTCGCGCTGCACGACCAGCGCCCGCCGCGCGACCGCGACCTCTCGCTGCGCGACTACGTGCTCGGCGGCTGCGGGGACCTGCTGGCGCTCGAGGCGCGGCTCGCCGAGCTCGAGCACGCGATGGCGGAGGGCGCGATGGACGCCGGGACGCTCGACGCGTACGGCCGCGCGCAGGCGCGGCTCGAACACGCCGGCGGCTACAACTGGCGCGAGGGCGTGAACGCGACGCTGCACGGGCTCGGCTTCCGCGACGCGCACCTGGACCGGTCGCTGGCGACGTTCTCCGGCGGCGAGCTCACCCGCGCGTCGCTCGCCCGCGCGCTGGCCGGCGACCCGGACCTGCTGCTGCTCGACGAGCCGACCAACCATCTCGACATCGCGTCGCTCGAGTGGCTGGAGTCGCACCTGCAGTCGCTCGACGCCGCCGTCGTGCTCGTGGCGCACGACCGCTGGTTCCTCGAGGCGGTCGGCACCGCGGTGCTGGAGCTCGAGGGCGGGCGCGGGAGGTTCTTCAAGGGCACGTGGCACGCGTGGCGCAAGGAGAAGGCGTCGCGCGAGCTGGCGCTCGGGCGCGCGATCGAGAAGCAGCAGGCGGAGATCGACGCGCTGGAGCGGTTCGTCACCCGCTTTCGCGCGGGCACGCGCGCGCGCCAGGCCCAGGCGCGCGTGAAGCAGCTGCAGAAGATCGACCGGCTGGAGCGCGACCCGCGCGACGGCAAGTCGCTCGGCTTCGCGTTCAAGCCGCCTGAGCGGACCGGGCGCGTCGTGTTCGAGGTGGAGGGCGGCGAGCTGACGATCGGCGACCGCGTGCTGCTGCGCGACGCCGAGTTCTGGCTGGAGCGCGGCGAGCACGTCACGCTGATCGGCCCGAACGGGGCCGGCAAGACCACGCTGATCCGCGCGCTGGCCGGAGAGCGCGAGCTCGACCGCGGCAAGCTGCGCCGCGGGCACAACCTCAAGCTCGGCGTGCTCTCCCAGCACGCGGAGGAGCTCGGCTCGACCGGCACCGTGCTCGAGGCGTGCCAGCGCGCGACGGGCCTGAAGCCGAACGAGGCGCGCGCGCTGCTCGGCCGGTTCCTGTTCAGCGGCGAGGAGGCCGAGAAGCCGCTCGACGGGCTGTCGGGCGGCGAGCGCCGGCGGCTGTCGCTCGCGGTGCTCGTCAGCTCCGGCGCGAACGTGCTCATCCTCGACGAGCCGACCAACCACCTCGACCTCGAGAGCCGCGAGGCGCTCGAGTCCGCGCTGCAGGCGTTCCCCGGCGCGCTGCTGCTCATCTCCCACGACCGCGCGCTGCTCGACGCCGTCGGCACGCGCACGATCGCGGTCGAGGACCAGACGCTGCACTCCTACGTCGGCGGCTGGCCCGAGTACGTGCGCGTGCGCGAGGAGCGCGCCGAGCTGGAGCGCGACGCGAAGGCGCGCGCGAAGGCCAGGCCGGCGAACGGAAAGGCCGAAGCCCGCTCCCGCGCCGGCGCCGAAGGCGGAGTCGAAGAACCAGCAGCGCCAGGCGCGCCGCCTCGAGGCCGAGATCGAGAAGGCCGAGGCCGAGCTGGCGGCGATCGAGGAGGAGCTGGCCGACCCGACGGCCTGGAACGACCCGCGCAGCGCGCAGAAGTCGACGCGGCGGCACGCGGAGGCGAAGCGGCGGATCGAGGCGCTGTACGCGGAGCTCGAGACGGTCGCCGGCTAGGGCGCCTCGCAGCTAGGGCACGGTCGTCAGGGCTGGGCCTGCTCAGCGGTGCGCGCGCTTGATCGAGATGCCCTCGAGCACGTTCGCGACGGTCTCGCAGGCGTCGACCGCGGCCTCGAGCGTGTCGAAGATGTCCTTCCAGCGGATCAGCATCATCGGGTCGATGCCGTTCGCGAACAGGCCCGCGACCGCCGCGCGCTGGAGGCGGTCGGCCTCGTTCTCCAGCCGGTGGATCTCGACCAGGTGGGGTGAGAGCTCCGCGCCGTTGCGCAGCCCGCGCAGCGCGGCCGCGACGTGCTCCGAGCAGCCCACGAGCACGTCGGCGACCTGCTGGGCCTGCTCCATCGGCGCCTCGACGCCGTACAGGCCGAGCTGGTCGGCCGCCTCCTCGGCGTAGTCGACGATGTCGTCGAGCGCGCCGGCCAGCGCGTGCACGTCGGCGGCGTCGAGCGCGGCGCGCCGGGTGCCGTTCCCGGCCAGGCGGTAGAGGATGTCGTGCGCGATCCGGTCTCCCTCCTGCTCGCAGAGCAGGATGTCGCGCGCGAGGCTCGACTGCTCGGGGTAGTCCTCGAGCAGGTCGCGGAGCAGCAGCGACGCGCGCTGGACGTTGCGCGCGGACTCCTCGAAGAGCGTGAGCAGCTCCGGATCCGGCTTCGGCTTGACGGGCCACATCCTCGTCGCACCCTAGACAGCGCGCCCGCGGTCCCAACCCGTCTTCACAACCTGTTCACGGGCCGTTCACCGGGCGGTAACCGGCGCGTGCGCAGCGCCGCGACAGCCTCTCGCACCGATGGAGCTGACGCACGAATCCGAGGTGCTTCGGGCCGGCGACCTGGAGGTCCGGCCCGCAGATCACCTCGCGCTCGCCAAGGGACGCGCGCTCGCGCTCTCGGTCCGGGAGCTCGAGCTGCTGGCGGCGCTGGTCCGCAGGAAGGGCCGGATCGTCCCGCGGGAGGAGTTGTACGCGACCGTCTGGGGCGCCCCGTTGCGCGCCCAGGACCGGTCCGTCGACGTGTACGTCCACAAGCTCCGGTCGAAGCTCGGCCGGGCGGTCCCGGAGTGCCGCTTCATCCATACGCACTTCGGATTCGGCTACCGGTTCGATCCGGAGCCTTCACACCCTTTTCACAGGGGTGCCGATCACCAACCAGAGGATGGGTACAGATGAGGAACAACCGGCTTCTGCTGGCGCTCGCGGTAAGCGGCGCGCTGGCAATCGGCGTCGCCGCGTGCGGCGACGACGAGGACAACGCGAGCAGTAGCGGGTCGAGCACCGAGGAGACCTCCTCCTCGGGCGGCGGCGGCGACCTCAGCGGCAAGATCACGATCGACGGCTCGTCGACGGTCGGCCCGTTCGCCGAGGCGGCGGCCGAGCTGTTCAACGAGGAGAACCCGGACGTCCAGGTGACGGTCGGCATCTCCGGCACCGGCGGCGGCTTCGAGAAGTTCTGCGCCGGCGAGACCGACATCTCCGACGCGTCGCGCCAGATCAAGGACGACGAGGAGGTCCCGGTCTGCGAGAAGAGCGGCGTGACGTACACCGAGGTCCAGATCGCCAACGACGGCATCGCCGTGGCGACCAACAAGGAGCTCGCCGTCGACTGCATGACGACCGCGCAGCTCAAGAAGCTCTGGAACAAGGGCTCGAAGGTGAGCGCGCTGTCCGAGATCGACCCGAAGTTCCCCGACACCAAGCTGTCGCTGTACGGCCCGGGCACGGACTCCGGCACGTTCGACTTCTTCACCGACGCGATCAACGGCGAGGAGGGAGTGAGCCGCGAGGACTACGAGGCCTCCGAGGACGACAACCAGCTGGTCACCGGCGTGTCCGGCGACGCGGGCGGCTTCGGCTACTTCGGCTTCTCGTACTACGAGGGCGCCGCGGACAAGCTGAACCTCGTCGGCGTCGACGACGGCGACGGCAACTGCGTCAAGCCGTCGGTCGAGACGATCCAGGACGGCTCGTACAAGCCGCTCTCGCGTCCGCTGTTCATGTACCCGAGCGAGAAGGCCATGGGCCGCCCCGAGGTGAAGGCGTTCATGGAGTTCGTCGTCGGCCAGGCCCCGGCGATCGCCGAGGCGGCCAAGATCGTCCCGCTCACCGACGAGCAGACGCAGACGGCGAAGGACGAGCTCGCCAAGGCCGAGGCCGGCGCGTGATCTGAGCATCTGTGGCTGACTACTCCACAGCCGCATCCGCAGGCGCGATGGGGCGCCGGACCAGCCTGGTCCGGCGCCCCACGCCGCGTTCGCGCTTCGAGGCGGCCATCAAGGCCGTCCTGTTCGCCGCGGCGATCGTCTCGGTCGCCACGACGCTGGCGATCGTCTTCTCGCTGCTGCGGGAGACGATCTCGTTCTTCGGCGACGTCCCGATCGGCGACTACCTCTTCGGCACGAAGTGGACGCCGCAGTTCGCGGGCGACCAGCAGTCGTTCGGCGTGCTCCCGCTGGTCTGGGGCACGCTCTACCTGACGGCGATCGGCCTCGTCGTGGCCATCCCGGTCGGGATCCTCTCCGGGATGTACCTCAGCGAGTTCGCCCCGCGCCGGGTGCGCAAGGTGATCAAGCCGATCCTCGAGGTGCTCGCGGGCGTGCCGACGATCGTGTTCGGCTACTTCGCCCTGACGTTCTTCACGCCCGAGGTGCTGCGCAACGCGCTCCACATCGGCGTGAACCAGTTCAACGCCCTGTCGGCGGGCATCATCCTCGGCATCCTGGTCATCCCGACGATCGCGACGCTCGTGGAGGACGCGATGTCCGCCGTGCCGCAGTCGCTGCGGGAGGGCTCCGCGGGGCTCGGTGCCAACAAGGTCCAGACCGCGATCCGGGTCGTCTTCCCGGCCGCGCTCTCCGGCGTCGTGGCCGCGCTGGTGCTCGGCGCGTCGCGCGCCATCGGCGAGACGGTGATCATCCTGATCGCCGGCGGCCAGACGGCGAACCTCTCGGTCAACCCGACCGAGTCCTACCAGTCGATGGCCGCCTTCATCGCGGCCACGGCGCGCGGTGACATCCCGACGGGCTCGATCGAGTACGAGACGATCTTCGTCGTCGGCATGACGCTGTTCGTGTTCACGCTGATCCTGAACATCTTCTCGATCCGGCTCGTCCGGAAGTACCGGCAGGTGTACGAATGACCGGCGCCGAGATCGCCGCCCGCGCGACGCGCAAGGCGGTCATCCCGCAGGCCAGCGGCTCGAGCCGCGCGTTCTCCGGCTTCTTCCGCGCGCTGATGTACGGCGCGATCGGGATCAGCATGCTCGCGCTCGCCACGCTGCTCTACGACGTCGCCCGCGACGGCATCCCCAAGCTCTCATGGGACTTCCTGACCAGCTTCCCGTCGCGCATCATCCCGGCGAACTCGGGCATCGAGTCGGCGATCTACGGCACGCTCTACCTGATGGTCGTCTGCGCGGTGATCGTGATCCCGCTGGGGATCGCGACCGCGATCTACCTCGAGGAGTACGGCGACCGCACGAAGTGGTGGAACCGGATGATCGAGGTGAACATCCAGAACCTCGCCGCGGTGCCGTCGGTCGTCTACGGCATCCTCGGTCTCGCGTTCATCGTCCGCGGCCCGTTCTCGCTCGGCCGCACCGTGCTGGCGGGCGGGATCACGCTGGCGCTGCTCGTCCTCCCGGTCGTGATCATCGTGGCGCGCGAGGCGATCCGCGCGGTACCCCCGTCGATCCGCGAGGGCTCGCTCGCGCTGGGGGCGACCCAGTGGCAGACGATCTGGAAGCAGGTCCTGCCGGGCTCCATCGCGGGCATCGCGACCGGCGTCATCCTTGCGCTGTCGCGCGCGATCGGTGAGACTGCCCCGCTGCTGGTGATCGGCGCCGCCGTGAACCCACGCTTCAACCCGGACGGGCTAGGCTCGGCCTTCACGGCCCTCCCGATCCAGATCTTCGCGTGGACCCAGGATCCCAACCGCGAGTTCGTCGATCTCGCGGCGGCCGCGATCCTGGTAATGATGATCGTGCTGCTGCTGATGAACTCCGTCGCAATCTTCCTCCGCAATCGCTATGAGCAGAAATGGTGATCTCCCCGTGGCAGAGAACGTGACCGACCAGCGCCGCCGTCACGACGACGCCGCCGGATCTGCGACGCCGGCGCCGGCGCGCGGCCCCGGCGACCGAGGCGCGCGCGCCGCGTGAGGCGCGCGACGCTCATCTTCAGCGTCGAGGACATCAACGTCTACTACGGAGAGCACAGGGCGATCCGCAACGTGACGATGAACCTCCAGGTCAACGAGATCACGGCGCTGATCGGCCCGTCGGGCTGCGGCAAGTCGACGTTCATCCGCTGCCTGAACCGGATGAACGACCTGATCCCGACCGCCCGCGTGGAGGGGAAGATCGTCTACCACGGCGAGGACCTCTACGCGTCCGACATCGATCCCGTGCAGGTGCGCAAGCGGATCGGGATGGTGTTCCAGAAGCCGAACCCGTTCCCCAAGTCGATCTACGACAACATCGCCTTCGGCCCGCGCGTGATGGGCATGAAGGGCGACATGGACGAGATCGTCGAGCGCGCGCTGCGCCGCGGCGCGCTGTGGGACGAGGTCAAGGACCGGCTCAAGACCAACGCGTTCGGCATGTCCGGCGGCCAGCAGCAGCGCCTGTGCATCGCCCGCGCGCTGGCCACCGAGCCCGACGTGCTGCTGATGGACGAGCCGTGCTCGGCGCTGGACCCGATCTCGACCGGCCGGATCGAGGACCTCATGGCCGAGCTCAAGCAGAACTACTCGATCGTGATCGTCACCCACAACATGCAGCAGGCGGCGCGCGTGTCCGACATGACCGCGTTCTTCACGGTCGAGCTGCACGACGAGGGCAAGTTCCGCACGGGCGCCGTCGTGGAGTACGACGAGACCGACAAGATCTTCACGAACCCGAACGACAAGCGGACCGAGGACTACGTCACCGGCAAGTTCGGGTAATGACCCGCATGCCGGAATCCCACCGCCTCCACTTCCAGGAGGAGCTGACCAGGCTCGAGGAGCAGGCGCTCGGCGCCCTCGACCTCGTGGTGGCGACGCTCGACCGCACGCTCGAGGCGCTCAACCACCGCGACATCGAGCTGGCCGCGATCGTCATCCAGGACGACGACCGGATCGACGGCCGCTACCTGGAGGTCCACCAGGGGATCCTCTCGCTGCTCGCGCTGCAGGCGCCGGTCGCGAGCGACCTGCGGGTGGTCGCGGCGCTGCTGCACGTGATCAAGCACGCGGAGCGGATGGGCGACCAGTGCGTGAACATCGCCAAGATCCTCCCGATCACGGGGACCGAGCCGCCGGTCGACGAGGAGATCCTCGCCAAGATCGAGCGGATGGGGGCGCTCGCGCGCTCGGAGGTGTCGCAGTCCAAGCAGGCGTTCCTGCTGCGCGACATCGCCCTCGCCGAGGACCTCGTGCGCCAGGACGAGGAGATCAACCAGCTCAACAAGGAGATCTTCCAGCGCGCCGTGGAGGTCGGCACCGATCCCGACGTGCGCGAGTGGGCGATGACGATGATGCTCGTCTCCCGCGCGCTGGAGCGGATCGGCGACAACGCGGTCGACATCGGCGAGCAGGTCGCGTTCGTCGTCTCCGGGCTGTTCCGCGAATTCAGTGACGCATCGCACAGAATGAATTCCGCCAGCTAGCGGCCCAATCTGTGACCAGGTTGTGATCCGGAGTGGACGTGCCCGGGTCGGCCCGTATCCTGCTGCGCAGATGAGCCAGCCCGCTCCGATTCGCATCGCGGTGCTCGATTCCGACACCGGGTTCCTGCAGGTGCTGTCAAAACGGCTCGAGGGCGCGGGCTGGCAGTACCGCGTGCTGGCCAGCCCGGTGCCGCTCGACGCGATCGTCTCGATGCGGCTCAACGCCGTCGTGCTCGACCTCGCGGTGCTCGGCCCGCAGGGCTGGAACTACCTCGAGAAGCTGTGCACGCGGCTGCCGGGGCTCGGCGTCATCGTCTGCACCGGCCAGTCGTCGGTGGCCCAGCGCGTGCGCGGCCTGCGGCTCGGCGCGGACGACTGGATGACCAAGCCGTGCCATCCGGAGGAGCTGATCGCGCGGGTCGAGGCGGTCGTGCGGCGGCGCAAGCGCGCCGAGGCCCGCGTCGACGCCGGCCCGGTCGTGATCGGCGAGGTCGAGGTGCGGCCGGACCAGTTCCAGGCGTTCGTCGGCGGCGTGAGCGCCGACCTGACGCGGCGCGAGTTCGAGCTCATCCAGCTGCTCGCCGACGCGCAAGGGCAGGTCATGCAGCGCGAGGAGATCTACCAGCGCGTGTGGGGCTACGCGATGGTGCACGGCGACCGCTCGGTCGACGTGTTCGTGCGCAAGCTGCGCCAGAAGCTGGAGAAGGTCTCGCCGCGCTGGCGCTACATCCACACGCACTTCGGCATCGGGTACCGGTTCGCCGCCGAGCCGATCGACGCGGTCTCCGAGCCGGCCGTCGAGCTCGCTCCGGTGGACTCCCGGGCGCCCGCTGAGGCCGAGCCGGCCGAAGCCGCGCCGGCGCCTGCCGTCGGCTGAGCGCCGGCGGGGTATCGTTTCGGGTCGTGGGCCCGGACCGCAACACGCACATCCGCAACTTCGCGATCCTCATCCTGATCGCGGTGGCGGTCTGGCAGCTGCCGGGCGGCGGGACGGCGACCTCGACGATCAACAACATCCTCGGGCTGGTGTTCGCCGGCGGGCTGGTCTTCTTCGGCTACCGGATGTACATGGAGCACCGGTCCACGCTGTTCATGCTCGAGGACAAGGTGCGCGCGCTGCTGTACGGCTCGCTCTGCCTGATCGCGCTGGCGCTGATCGCCACCCGCCGGATGTGGGACGACGGCGGGCTGGCGGTGCTCGTGTGGCTGGCGCTGATCGGCGCGGGCGTGTACGGCTGCGCCACCGTGTACCGCGCGTCGCGCGAGTACTGAGCACCTTCGCGGTCTCCACGCGCGCCGCTGTTGCGCGAACTTCAACTGCGGCATTGAGCGGCAGCGGGATCGACGGTGGCGCGTGTCGCGAGACGGCAACGTCCGTCGGGGCGATCTGGCGCGTGTGCTTCAGACGTTGACGGCGATATGCGCCGTCAACGTCGGACGGCGGGCGGGGATGGAGGCGCGACGGACGTTGCCGCGCGGTCCGGGCCCCTCCTCGATGCCGCAGTTCGACGCGCCCTCGCGGGCGCCGAGATCTCCGCGGTCGCCGCGGGCCGCCGCACTTTCGGCACACCCGGGCGCGCCTATCGGCACACTCCCGTCTAGTTCCGTTCGACCGTCCCACCGACGCTTGCCCCCATGGCGCGGTGGCGGCGAACGGACGGGCAGGCGGCGGTCGAGCTGGTCGCGCTGCTCCCGCTCGCCGTGCTGCTCCTGGCGGGCGCCTGGCAGCTCGCCGTAGCGGGCCACGCGGCGTGGGCCGCGGACGCCGCCGCGCGCGCGGCGGCGCGGGCGGCGGCGGTGGGGGAGGACGCGCGCGCGGCCGCGCGCCGGGAGCTGCCCGGCCGGCTCGGGCGCGACGCCCGCGTGCGCGACCGCGGCGAGGGGACGGTCGAGGTCACGATCGCGATCCCGCCGGTCCTGGGGCTTCCGGTCCTCGGGCACACGTCGGCGACCGCCCACTTCCGGCCGCAGCGATGACCGCCGCCCCCAGACACTGGCGACGCGGCGGCGAGGCGGGGCAGGCGTCGATCGAGCTGGTCGCGCTGCTGCCGCTGACGTTCATCATCGGCCTGGCGATCCTCACGCTGCTCGCCGCGCGTGCGGCCTCCGGCCAGGCGGCCGCGGCCGCTCAGGCGGGCGCGATGGCGCTGATCCAGGACGCCGACGCCGCTGCGGCGGCCCGGGCGGCGCTGCCCACCTCCGCGCGCCGCCGCGCGACGGTCCGGGTGCGCGACCGCGCGATCACGGTCACCGTCCGGCCGGCCACGCGGCTCGGCTTCCTCGCGGATGCGCTCGCCGCGACCGCCTCGGCGAACGCCGGACCGGAGCCGCGATGAGGTCGGTCCTGGCATGGATCGGCGCGTACTTCGTCGAGCCCGGCCCTTCCCCGCCGAGCGCGGATCCGCCGATCGCGCAGCCCACGCCGCAGATAGGGCGTGACGAACCCGAGCCGCTCCGGATCGCCGGCTTCATGCCGCCGTCGCCGGCCGCGCCCGCGGTCGAGCCTGCGGTCGCGCCGCAACGCTCATCCCCGCGAGGTCGCGCCGCCGCGCGCCTCGCCCGCGTCGCCGCCGGACCCTTCGTCCGCGGCGCCCGTCGCGTCGCCGCCCGTCACCGCGGCGGTGCTCGGCGCCCCCGCCGTCGTCGTGCCGGTCGCGGCCGCCTGTGCGGGCGAGCTGCGCGCGCGGGCGCAGGCGCCGGCCGCGCTCGTCTGCGTCTGGCGGCCCGCCGCGCCGGCCGCCGAACCCGCCTCGCCGGTGCCCGCCGCGCAGTCGCCCGCCGGCGCGACGACGCCCGGCGCGCGGCGGCTCGCGGCGCGGCTGGCGGATCAGGGGCTGCGAGCCTCCGCGTGCGGCCGGCTCGCATGGCTGACGCTCGAGCACGCGCCCGCGGCCGCCGCGGCACAGACGGAGCGGTGCCGCGTGCTCGCCGGAGCGCCGATCGTGCTGGCCGTCGCCGGCGCCCGCCCAGCCGCGTTCGAGCCGCTCCTCGCCGATCTGGACCTGGCGATCGCGGTGCTGGCGGCCGGCGTCGATCCCGCGCTCCGCGAGCTCGCGCTCGTGACGCTTCCCGCTCGTCAGCGCCTCGTCGTCCCCCCGCTCCCGCCGGGGCCGCCGCGCTGGGCGGCCATGGCCGGGCTCGCACGGCTCCGCTCGCTGCCCCGGGCGGCGCCGTGAGGGTGGTGCGAGAGGCACGCGGCCAGGTCGCCGTGCTGCTCGTCGGCGGGCTGCTCGCCGTCGGGCTCGGCGCGCTGGTGCTCGGCGCCGTCGCGAGCGCCCTCGGCACCCGCGACGCCGCCCAGCGCGCCGCCGACCTCGCCGCGCTGGCCGGCGCGCGGGCGATGCGCGAGTCCTACGACCGGCTGTTCGAGCCGCCGCGCATCCGCCGTCGCGCCAACCCGCGGCATCTGGACAAGGAGGCCTACGTGGCACTCGGCCGCGCCGCGGCGGCTCGGGTCGCCGGCGCGAACGGGGCGCCCCGCGCCGTCGTGTCGTTCCCGGACGGCGCGACGTTCGCGCCGGTCCGCGTCCGCGTCGCGGTCGAGCGCGCCGTGGCGATCGCCGGACGGCGGGTGCGGATGCGCGCCGAGGCGGAGGCCGAGCTGGCGCCGCCCGCGGGCGCCGGGCCGGCGGCCTTCGCGAGCGGCGGCGGCTACGACGGCCCGCTCGCGTACCGCCAGGGCAAGCCGATGCGGCCGGACGTCGCCCAGGGGTTCGACCGCATGGCGGCGGCGGCGCGGCGCGACGGCGTCGACCTGGTCATCGGCAGCGCGTTCCGCTCCGACGCCGAGCAGGCGGTCCTGTTCGCGCGCCACCCCGATCCCAAGTGGGTCGCCCCGCCGGGCGAGTCGCTGCATCGCAACGCGACCGAGCTCGACCTCGGGCCGGCGTCCGCGTACCCGTGGCTCGCGGCGAACGCAGGCCGGTTCCACTTCGTCATGAGGTACGAGTGGGAGCCCTGGCACTTCGGTTGGATGCTGAGCCCCCGATCGACGCCGCGGCCGCTTGCGGGGAACGCGCGTGGGGAGGAGTCGCGCAGCGCGATCCCCGACTTCGTCCCGGCCCGGTACGCGCCCGCGCTCAATCGCGCCGCGCAGCGCTGGAGCGTCTCGGCGACGCTGCTGGCGGCGCAGATCTACGCCGAGAGCAACTTCAACCCGTTCGTGACGAGCCGCGCGGGCGCGCAGGGGATCGCCCAGTTCATGCCGGGCACGGCGCGCTGCGATGGGGCTCGCCGACCCGTTCGATCCGGATCAGGCGATCGACGCCCAGGCGCACCTGATGCGCGACCTGCTGCGCCGGTTCGGGGCGGTGCCGCTGGCGCTGGCCGCGTACAACGCGGGCCCGGCGCCGGTCTCCGCCTGCGGCTGCGTGCCTGCGATCCCCGAGACCCGCGGCTACGTCGCCCGCATCCTCGGGTTGATGAACGGCGCCGGCGAGCCGGCCGTGGGAGCCGACTCGGGGCTGGTGGTGCGGCTTGTCGACTGACGTCGCGCCCGTGGCGCTGATCCGCATGCTCTGGCGCCATTTTGGCGCTACCGTGTCGGACATGCCGACGATCCAGATCAAGAACGTCCCGGAGGACGTCCACCGGACCCTCCGAGCGCGCGCGGCCGCGAAGGGCCAGTCGCTGCAGGCGTACCTTCTCGCGCGGCTCATCGACGATGCGCACGAGGAGTCGGTGAACGCCTGGCTGGATCGCATCGAGCAGCATTCCGGCGGGTCGCTCCCGTCCGAGCTCGCGGTCCAGTTGATTCGCGAGGATCGCGACAGCAGATGATCGTCGTCGACGCGTCGGTCCTTGCACGCGTGCTGATCGACGACGGCGCCGACGGCCGCCGCGCTCGGGCGCGGCTGCGCGGTGAGCGACTCACCGCGCCGTTCGTGGTCGACATCGAGGTGATGTCCGCGGTGCGCAAGATCGCTCGGCTCCGCGCCCTCGACGAGCGGCGTCTCGACCAGTCGCTCGCCGACCTGATGTCGAGCCCTGTGCGCCGCGTGCCCCACACGCCGCTGCTTCCCCGCATCTGGGCGCTCCGGCACGACCTGACGCCGTACGACGCCGCGTACGTCGCGCTCGCCGAGGCGCTCGGAGCGCCGCTGCTGACCGCCGATCGCCGCCTTGCCGGCGCGCCCGGCATCGAGTGCGAGATCGAGCTGATCCCCTGAGGCCGGGTTGAAAACGTCCGCCGTCTCCGCGAGAATCGATTTTCGATGGTCCCAGGGGCAGTGGAACAGAGCGACTCGCCGCTGCTTCGGAGCAGCCTGCGGGAGCGCATCAAGGACGTGATGCTGCAGCGCATCGTGGCGGGCGTGTACGAGCCGGGATCGCGGCTGGTGGAGACGCGGATCGCCCAGGAGCTGCGGCGTGTCGCAGGCCTCCGTCCGCGAGGCGCTGCGCGACCTCGAGCACATCGGCTGCGTCGATCTACGAGCCGTACCGCGGCTGCTCGGTGCGCAGCTTCTCGATCGACGAGCTGCTCGAGGCGTTCCCCGTCCGGGCCGCGCTGGAGGCGCTCGCCGCGCGGCTCGCGGCCGAGCACATGACGGCCGCGGAGCTGCGCGAGCTCGATCGCGCAGCTACGACGCGATGATGACGGCGGCGCGGGCCGACGACGCGCACGAGCAGTCGCAGGCCGACGCGGCGTTCCACGCGGCGATCGCGCGCGGCGCGCGCAACGCGACGCTCGAGCGCCAGTGGTCGTTCCTCGAGCCGTACTCGCGCACGTTCGTGACCGTCTCGCGCCCGGGCACCGACCTCGCTGGCGGTCGCCGAGCAGCACCTCCCGGTGCTCGAGGCGCTCAAGGCACGCGACGGCGAGCGCGCCGCCGCGGCGCTGGAATCGCACCTGATGCAGGCGGCCGACAGCCTCCGCGCGCACGCCCAGCGCGACGGCGACTGAGCGGACGCCGCTCCGCTCAGATCACGTGGGGGAGAGACGGAGGATCTCGCGCGCCGCGGTCGCGTCCGCGGGCTCGCGGTCGAGCAGCGCCGGCGAGCGTCATCGCCTTCTCGACCAGCTCCGCGTTGGACGCCGGCGCGGCGGTCGAGCGCCACCCGCAGGTTGTCCTCCAGCCCGACCCGCATGTGTCCGCCGAGCATCAGCGCGGACGCCGCCAGGTGGAACTGGCCCGGGTAGCCGACGCCGGCCGCCGACCACGTGAAGCGGTCGGCGCCGAAGAGCTCGGTCGCCGTCCGGCGCATGTGGACGAGCTGGTCGAGCGACGCCGCGTTGGCGCCGAGCACGCCGAGGACGAACTGGATGTGGATCGGGAAGTCGACCAGCCCCTCGTCGGCCAGGTGGGCGAGGTTGTAGACGTGCCCGACGTCGTAGACCTCGTACTCGGGCTTGGTGCCGGCCTCGCGGAACAGCGCCGACAGGCGGTGGATGTCGGCGAACGTGTTCTTGAAGACGTAGTCGCGCGTGGACTCGAGGTACTCGATCTCCCACGGCGCCATCTCGGGCCGGTGGCGCGCCTTGAAGATCCCGAAGTTGAACGAGCCGCAGTTGAACGTCGCCATCTCGGGGCGGCACTCGGTCACCACGCGCGCCCGCTCCTCGATCGTCATCCCGACGCCGCCGCCGCTCGTCGGCTGCACGATCGCGTCGCAGCGCTCGCCGATCCCGCTCAGGACCTCCTTGAACAGCCCGAGGTCGGCGATCGGCTTGCCGGTCTCCGGCTCGCGCACGTGGATGTGCACGATCGCGGCGCCCGCCGCGTGCGCGGCCACGGCCGAGTCGACGATCTCCTCCGGCGTGACCGGGATCGCCGCGCTCTGGCCCGGCACGCTCATGCCGCCCGTCACGGCGCACGAGCAGAACACGCGGCGGTCGCCTGCGCGCGCCGCCGACGTCGGTCGAGCGCTCATGCCGCCGCACCGTCCGGCTGCACGACGACCTTCAGCGCGCCGTCGATGCGCTCGGTGAACGTGCGGTACGCCTCGGGGAACTCGTCGAGCGTGAACGTGTGGGTGATCAGCTCGCGCAGGCGGACACGGCCCGCGGCGACGAGCGCGATCACCTCGGGCATCTCGCCGGCCGCCGCCCGCACGCCCGCGGATGTCGATCTCGTCGAGGACGACGCGCTGCAGCGGGATGCGCGCGTCCTCGTGCGGGATCCCGATCACCGCGACGCGACCGCCCTTGCGCAGCATCGCCACGCACTGGCCGAGCGCGTCCGCGTCGCCCGAGCACTCCAGCGCGACCTCGGGACCGCGCCCGCCGGTCAACTCGCGCACGGCGGCGACCGGGTCGCCGGCGGTGAAGTCGACGGTCTCGTGGCCCAGCGACGCCGCCTTGGCCAGCCGGGCGCCGCGCCCGACCACGATCACGCGGCCGGCGCCCAGCGCGCGGGCGCACTCCGCGACCAGCAGGCCCATCACGCCCGGCCCGACGACGACGACGGTGTCGCCCGGCGCCTGACCGCCCCGCTTGACGGTGTGCAGGGCGATCGCGGCGGGGTCGAGCATCGCCGCCTCGTCGTCGCCGAGCGCGTCGGGGACCGGGAAGACGCTGCGCACGGAGTGCACGACGTAGTCGGCGTACGCGCCGTCGGCGTTGTGCCCGTACTGGTGGTGCAGGCGCTCGTCGCCGAAGTTCTCGCACAGGTTGTACCGCCCCTCGACGCACTTGCGGCAGAAGCCGCACGGCGCGTGCGAGGTGCCCGCCACCCGCGTGCCGACCTGCCAGCCCAGGTCCTCGGCGCCGGGGCCGAGCTCGACCACGTCGCCGCACCACTCGTGCCCGGGGATCAGCGGCCACTCCTTCGGCCAGAAGCCCGGGAAGTGGCCCTGGATGATGTGCGGATCCGTGCCGCAGATCGTCACCGTGCGCACCCGGCAGAGCACTTCGTAGGGCCCGGGCGACGGGCGCGGCACGTCCTCGATCGCGAACTCGTTCGGGGCGCGGACGAGCAGCGCGCGCATCAGACCACCGCCACGGGATCGATCATCGAGCCGGTGGCGCCGCGGATCGCGAGCGGCAGCGCGACGAACAGGAACTCGCGCACGTCCGCGGCCGCGAGCGCCTCGAGGTCCAGGCTCTCCATGATGTACACGCCTTTCTCGATCAGCAGCAGGGTGTGGACCGGCTGGGGGTTCGCGGGCGCGCCCGGGATCGGGCGCCGGCTGGACCTCGAACGTCTCGGTGTCCGAGCCCACCGCGGCGACGCCGCGGTCGGCGAGCAGCCGCGCGGCCGAGATGTCCGGTCCGGCGCCCCGGTGGCGCGCGAGCGCGGCGGCGTCGGGCCAGACGCTCAGGTAGCCCGGTGCGCACGAGCGCGACGTCGCCCTCGCCCGCCGCGACGCCGCCGGCCGCCTCGAGCGCGAGCAGCTCGTCGGCGGTCACCGGCTCGCCGGCGGGCAGCGCGTCGACGCCGCGGAACCCGGCGACGTCGTAGAGGACGCCGCGTCGCCAGAGCGGCGGGATCTCGGTGGCGTCGCCGGTGAGCGGCCCGAAGTCGCCCAGGTCGCTCGCCGCCGAGCCGCCGTGCCAGCGGTCCTCGCGGCCCGACGGTCATGTGCGCGTGCGCGTCGATGTGGGCGCCGGTGTGCTGGCTGCCGAGCACGAGCTCGCTCATGTAGCCCAGCCCCGCGTCGTTGCCCGGGCCCCACGGTTGATCGCCCGCGGCGCGGATCCCCTGCGGCGTCCGGTAGGAGAGGACCTGGAACGGCGGGTGCCCCGGGAAGAGCGGCATGCCGGGGAAGCGCTCGCGGGCGAGCCGGAACATCCGTCCCTGCGCGGACGAGCGCCGCTCGCGGCGAGCACCCTGCGCGGGGTCCGGCGCCGCGGCGTCGGCGGCCGGCGTGCCCGGCCGCACGATCCCGCGCTCGGCGTCGCCGCGCAGCTCGCCCAGCGCGCGCTCGACGAGCGGGGCGGCGACGGCCCGCGCCCGCGTCAGCTCGGGCGCGATCCGCTCGAGCGAGTGGCGCAGCTTCGCGGCGGCGTTGTCCGCGTACCCGCGCTCCGACCAGCCCAGGACCAGCGGGACCATCGTCTCCAGGAACGAGAGCGAGTCGGCGGCCTGCAGCACGTCCGCATCGTGCCACCCGCCCTCCTCGTGGACCCGGACGAGCGCGTCGACCTCGTCGACGAGCGCCCGGTCGGCGTCGCGCTCGCGCAGCCACGCGCCGACGAGGTCGGCGCAGCGGTCCTGGTGCCAGCGGTTGTACTCGGGCGAGCGCCAGTCGCGCGCGGAGTCCCAGGTCGACGCCGGGTCCGGGAACGCGCGCTCGATGTCGTGGGTCACGGCGGCGATGCGCAGGCCCTCGGAGGCGCCCGGGTCGAGCTCGGCGACCCAGTCGAGCGTCCGCTCCAGGTGCCGCGCGTGCGGGTGCACCTCGTCGACCCACGCGCGCGCCTGCTCGAGCAGCGGCGTCATGCGGCGCCCCGCAGCTCGCGCGACGCGGCCCGCACGGCGTCGGCGATCTTCACGTAGGAGCCGCAGCGGCACAGGTTGCCGCCGAGCGCCTCGGCGATCTCCGCGTCGTCCGGGTCGCGGTTCTCGGCGAGCAGCGCGCGGACGGTGAGCACGAAGCCGGGCGTGCACCAGCCGCACTGGAACGCCCGCGCGGCGGCGAACGCGCGCACGACGGGGTCCGAGGCGGGCAGGCCCTCCGCCGTCGTGACCTCGCGACCCGCCGCCTGCGCGGCCAGCGTCAGGCAGCCGGACACGGGCTCGCCGTCGAGCAGGACCGTGCAGGCGCCGCAGACGCCGATCCCGCACGTCTCGCGCGCCGACGTGCAGCCCTCGCGGTTGAGCAGCTCGAGCAGCATCTCCGTCGGCTCGCACTCGTACTGCAGCGGCCGGCCGTTGAGCGTCAGGTGCGCCTTCATCGGCGGTCGACCGCCTCCAGCACGCGCTCGGGGGTCATCGGCAGCTCGTGCAGGTCGACGCCGAGCGAGTGCAGGGCGTTGCCGATCGCGGCGGGCACGGGCGGGAGCAGCGTCTCGCCGAGGCCGTGGGCCTCCGCGCCCTCGCGCTCGATCAGCTCGTGCGTGAAGCGCGTCGGGAGGTCGCCCGCCGACGGGAGGTTGTAGTCGGAGAGGTTCGCGTTCGCCACCTGGCCGTCGGCGAAGTCGATCGCCTCGAACAGCGCGGTGCCCAGGCCCATGATCATCGACCCCTCGTTCTGGAGCTGGGCCCCTTCCGGATCGACCACCCGGCCGGCGTAGGCGACGCCGTGCACGTGCTCGACCGCGATCCGCCCGGTCTCCTCGTCGACCCCGACGCGCGCGGCGGCGGCGCCCTGGTGCCAGTGGGTCGACGCGACGCCCTGGCCCGTGTCGGGGTCGAGCCCGCCCTCGTTGCGGACCTCGCCGTAGCCGCGCTCGCCGCCGTTCGCGCGCAGGTCGCGCACCGCCTCGGCGAGCGCGCGGCCCATCATGTGCGTCGAGCGGCTCGACGTCGTGCGGGTGTCGTACGGGCTCGTGTCCGTGTCGGGATCGGGGAGCTCGACCTGGCCGGGCTCGCAGCCGAGCTGCTCGGCGGCCATGAGCCGGATGGACTCCCGGACGCCCTGGCCCATCTCGCACGACGCGCTGCGCACCACGTAGCCGACCGGCGTGCGCTCGACGCTGATCGCCGCGCGGCTCGGGGTCTGCATGCCCTTCAGCAGCACGCAGAGGCCCGCGCCCCGCGGGTCGTCGGCGTAGCCGACCGCCTCCGCGGCGGCGTCCAGGCACTCCTCGAAGTGGACGTCGTGCATGACCTCGCCGGTCGCGAACGCGTCGCCGTCGCGCAGCAGGTTCATGCGCCGCAGCTCGAGCGGGCTCATGTCGAGCTCGGCGGCGAGCGCGTCCATCGTGCGCTCCGACGCCCAGACCGACTGCATGGCTCCGTACCCGCGGTACGCGCCGTTGGGCGGGAGGTTCGTGTACACCGCGAGGGCGTCGACGCGGACGTGCGGGATCCGGTACGGCCCGACCCCGGCGTACCCGAGCTTGGTCGCCACGCCGGGGCCGCAGTCGGCGTACGCGCCGGTGTCGACCCAGCAGTCGAGCTCCTTGGCGACGAGCGTGCCGTCGCGCGTCGCGCCGAGCCGCACGCGCATCGTGGCCGGGTGGCGGTTGAGGCAGAGGAACTCCTCCGTGCGGTCCAGCGTCGCCTTGACCGGCCGGCCCGCCTTGCGCGCGAGCGCCGCGACGAGCGCCTCGAGCCGGACGAACGTCTTGGCGCCGAACGAGCCGCCCATCGGCGGGGCGATCACCCGCACGTCCTCCTCCGCCATCCCGAACGCGACCGCCACGTCGGCCCGGAGGTTGAACGGCGTCTGCGTGCCGGTGGTCAGGGTCAGCCGGCCGTCCTCCCATTCGGCGAGCGCGGCGTGTGGCTCCATGGCCGCATGGGCGGCGCTCGGGGTCCGGAACTCGCGCTGCACCACCACGTCGGCGGCGGCGAAGCCGGCGGCGACGTCGCCGTGCCGGATCCGGAAGCGGTGGCAGACGTTGGTGCCGGCGAGGGGGCGGACGCCGATCGAGACCGCCTCGCCCGCGGACTCCGCGGCGGTCGCGTGCAGCAGCGGCGCGCCGGGCGCGACCGCCTCGACCGCGTCGAACACCGCGGGCAGCTCGGTGTACTCGACCTCGATCGCCCGCGCCGCGGCCTTGGCGGCGGCACGCGTCGGCGCCGCGACGGCCGCGACGATGTCGCCCACGTGGCGCGCGACGTCCGCGAGCACCCGCTGGTCGCGCAGCTGGCAGCCGTAGGGCCGCAGGTCGGCGACGTCCCCGGGGAGCAGCGCGACGCAGTCCTCGGGCAGCGCCGAGGCGTCCACGCGGTCGACGCGGGCGTGGGGGTGGGGCGAGCGCACGAACGCGGCGTGCAGCATGCCGGGCCGCTCCGCGTGCAGGGAGTAGCGCTGCGTCCCGCTCAGGCGCGGGTCGATCCCGACGCCGCTCACGCGAGCTCCTCCACCGCGCGCCGGACCTCGACCGCGGTGATCCGGCGCCGGTACGCGGCCGAGCCGCGCGCGTCCGCGATCGGCTCGATCCGCTCGGCGTAGCGCCGGCCGATCTCCGCGGCGAGCTCGCTGTCGAGCGCGCGGCCGTCCGCGAGCGCGCAGACGTCGGGGAACGACTGCGGGGTGTCCGCCACCGCGCCGACGACGACGCGCAGCGTGCCCTCGCCGTGCGCCGCCGCGACCGCGACGCACGGGCGGTCCTCCGCCGAGCGCGCGCGGAACTTCCGGTAGACGGCGCGCCCGGGCTGCGCCGGCACGCGGACCTCGACCAGCAGCTCGTCCGGCGCGATGCAGGTCTCGTAGTGGCCGAGGATCAGCTCCTCCATCGCGACGTCCCGCTCACCGCGCGTCGAGCGCAGGACGGCGCGCGCGCCCAGAGCGGCGAACATCGCCGGCGGATCCGAGGCGTAGTCCGCGTCGGCGAGCACGCCGCCCACCGTCGCCTGGTTGCGGACCCGGGGGCTCGCGACGAGGCCGAACGCGCGCTGGAGCGCGGGCCACGCGGCGGCCGCGGACGAGCGCTCGACGGCCCGGTGCGTCGCCATCGCGCCGAGCCGCAGCTCGCCGCCGGCCAGCTCGATCGCGTCGAGGCCCGGTACGTCGCGCAGCGTGAGCAGCGCGTCGGGGCGGATGAAGCCCTGGTTCATCAGGATGCCGAGGAACGTCCCGCCGGCGAGCACCGTCGCGCCGTCCCCGTGCTCGGCCCTGAGCGCGAGCGCCTCGTCGAGCGTCGTGGGGGCGAGCCAGCCTGTCAGGACAGGAGCTCCACGACGCCGGTCGAGCCGTTCACCCGGATGCGGTCGCCGGTCTTGATGCGCTGGCCGGCGTTGCTCGTGCCCACGACGGCGGGGATGCCGAACTCGCGCGCGACGACCGCGGGGTGCGAGACGGCGCCGCCGGCCTCGGTGACCAGGCCGGAGATCTTCGTGAACAGCACCACCCAGGCCGGGTTCGTCATCCGGCACACGAGGATGTCGCCCTGCTCGACCTGGTCGAACTCGTCGAGCGAGGACACGTACCGCGCGTGCCCCTCGATCACGCCCGGGGACGCCGCCAGGCCCTTGACCTCGCCGGTCGTGGCCGGCTCGCCCGCGTAGAACTTGTCGGGGAAGCCCCAGAGCGCGTTGTAGGGGAACGCGAGCGCCTCCTCGGTCGCGGTCCCCACCCACGACGGCGGCCGGCGCTCGAACGCGTCCTCGTGCTCGTCGCGCCGGTCGGAGACCAGCTCGCGGGCGTCGAACGCCTGCTGGTCGGCCATGATCAGCCGCAGCTCGTTGTAGTGGAGGAAGATCACGTCCTCGGGGTCGTCGAGCGTGCCCGCCTCGACGAGCTTGCGGCCGATCGCGATGGCGACGAGCCGCAGGCGCGCGTTGGCGCCCTGGTCGATGTAGAAGTGGTGGTCGGGCGTGAGCGGGTTCATGTTGAGCGACAGGTCGAGCGCGCGCTGCAGCTGCTCGCGCCCCTCGCCCTCGACGCCCTCCATCACCTCGGCCTTGGCCCGCTCGAGGTCGTCGGCGACGGCCTTGATGTTGGCCGGGTAGTCGTAGTCGGTCGCGAGGTAGCCCCGGATCGCCTCGATGATCGGCGCCGGGTCCTCGACCCACGTCTTGAACGCGAACTCGTGCGACCAGATCGCCTTGTAGCCGAACGCCTGCTGGTGCGGGCGCAGCTTCTCGCTGACGAAGCGCCGCCCCCGCTCGGACGATTCGAGGGCGCCCATGACGTCCCGCGCGGTCTCGCCCGACTCGAAGATGCGCGCGCAGCTCGTCGTCGGCGGCGATCTCGTTCTTCATCCTCCAGAGGTCCTCGATCGAGTCCCAGTTGCGATCCTCGACGGACGATTGCAGCCGGCCCATCAGCGCCGGATCGGCCTCGCCGCGCACCTGCTCGATCGTGGCGTTCAGCGCGGTCGTGGAGGAGAACTGGGCGAAGTTGAGCATCCAGTGGATCTTCCAGGCGCGGTCGTGGATGTCGATCGCGTCCTCGAGCAGGATCGCGAGGTCGAGCAGCGAGGCGGACCCGGTGTCGAACTCGTCGAGCCGCGCGAAATTGCGCTCGAGCTCGGGGCGCAGCCGGTCGCGCCACCAGTCGAGGAAGTTCTCGGCGTAGGCGGGGAGCACCCAGCCCAGGTAGGCGCCGATCTTGCCGGCGTACTCGGGATCGCGGGGCACTCGCGGGACGTAGCGCGCCTCGTACTCGGTCGCCTCGGCGCGGACGCTCGGGTCGGCGGGCACCGCGGCGGTGTAGACGTAGCCGTTGACGTTCTTGGCGATCCAGTCCGACGCGAACGGCGTGCCGAAGCGGCGGAACATGTGGTCGCACGTCAGCCACCAGCCGCCGATGTCGAAGAAGAGCGGCGACACCGGGTTGGGGCAGTGGAGGTCGTCGAGGATCCAGAAGAGCTCCTGCTGGCCCTCCTCCCATTCGATCGGGAAGTCGTCCGATCCGAAGAAGGTGCCCAGCGCCCCGTCGGTCTGGCTGGCCGCCATGGTCCACGTCTCCTCTCGTGAGCTCCCCAAGCGCGCGCAATCATAAATAAACGATGATCGCTGTCAAGCGCTTGACAGCGATCATCGATGATCTATGGTGCGGCGCATGAGGTTGGAGAACGCCTTCACGGTGCCCGCACCGGTGGATCGGGCGTGGGCGGTCCTGCTGGACGTGGAGCGCGTGGCGCCGTGCCTTCCGGGCGCCGCCCTCGACGGTGGCGACGGGCGCGAGTTCTCCGGATCGATGACGATCAAGCTCGGGCCGGTCACGAGCCGCTACCGCGGCACGGTCAGCATCGAGGAGGCCGACGAGCCCGCCCGCCGGGCGGTCCTGCGCGCGCGGGCGCGCGACGCGCGCGGCGACGGGACGGCGTCGGCGACGATCAGCACGCAGCTCGAGCCCGCCGGCGCCGGGACCCGGGTGCAGGTGGTGACCGAGCTGCAGGTCAGCGGCCCCGCGGCGCAGTTCGGGCGCGGCGTGATGCAGGACGTGTCGGGCAAGCTGATGCGCCAGTTCGCCGACTGCCTGGCCGAGGAGATGGGGGTCACCGGCGAGGTGGCGGCCGCCGGCGCGCGCCCGGCGCCGCGCGCCGCCGCAACCCCGCCTGGCGGCACCGCGATCGCGTACGAGGAGACGCGCGTCGGGCGGCTCCCGCTCGGACCCGCGGGGGATGCCGCCCTGGCGGCTGCCGCGGAGCGCGCAGCGGACGGCGCCGAGCAGGTGCCGCGCGAGCGCCCGACGGCGGACGTGCTCGACCTCGGCGCCGCGTCGCGCGGGGCGATCGCGAAGCGCGCCGTACCGGCGGCGGCCGTGCTCTGCGCCGCCGCCGCGGTCACCATCTGGCTCGCCCGGCGCCGGTGAAGCCCGCCGCGGGCCTCGCCACCGTCGCCGTCCTGTGCGACATCCACGGGAACCTGCCGGCGCTCGAGGCCGTGCTCGCGGAGCTCGAGGCCGACGCGCCGGACGCCGTGGTCATCGGCGGGGACGTCGCCGCCGGCCCCATGCCGGTCGAGGTGCTCGAGCGGCTCCGCGAGCTCCCGTGGCCGGTCCGCTACCTGCGCGGCAACGCCGACCGCTTCGTCGTGATGGGCTACGACGGGACCATCCCGCAGGAGCTCCTCGAGCAGCCGCTCTTCGCCGCCGACGCCTGGACCGCGACGTTCCTCAGCCGCGCCGACCGCGACTTCCTCGACGGCCTGCCGACGCTGCTCCGCTTCCCGGTCGGCGCGCTCGGCGACGTGCTGTTCTGCCACGCCACGGCGCGCAGCGACGAGGAGCGCGTCACCGTGTTCACGCCCGAGGAGCGGCTCGCGCGGATCCTCGAGGAGGCCGGGGCCCCGCTGGTCGTCGGCGGGCACACGCACCGCCAGTTCGACCGCACCGCCGGCGGGCGCCGGATGGTCAACGCCGGGAGCGTCGGGCGGCCGTACGAGCACGAGCCCGGCGCGTACTGGCTCCGGCTGGGACCGGAGGTCGAGCTCCGGCGCACGAGCTACGACACCGGGGAGGCGAGCGCGCGCTTCCACGCGCTCCGCTACCCGTACGCGGACCAGATGCTCGCCCCGGTCGACGCCGACGCGGTGGCCGCGCGCTACGAGGAGTCCAGCGCGAAGCCCGTCTCGCCCGCCTCGCTGACCGGCGCGGAGAGCGCGTGAGGTACGTGACCTACGCCGCGGCGGGCGGCCCGCGCGTCGGCGTGCTCGACGGCGAGCGGGTGCTCGACGCCGGCTTCGACGGCGACATGGTCGCGTTCATCGCGGCCGGCGCGCCGGCCGGGACCACGCGCCCGGTCGAGGGCGCGCGCCTGCTCGCGCCGCTGCGTCCCCGCTCGCTGCGCGACTTCCTCGCGTTCGAGGGCCACCTCACGAACGCCTACGCGCGACTCGGCCGCGACATCCCGGCCGAGTGGTACGACGTCCCCGCCTACTACAAGGGCATGCCCGACACGGTGATCGGGCCCGAGGACGAGGTGCCGTGGCCGGCGTGGACCGACAAGCTCGACCACGAGCTCGAGCTCGCCGCGGTCATCGGCGCCGGCGGCCGCGACATCCCGGTCGGCGACGCGGCGTCCGCGATCTTCGGCTACACGATCTGGAACGACCTGTCGGCCCGCGACGTGCAGGCCCGGGAGCTGCCGGTCGGGATGGGCCCGGGCAAGGCGAAGGACTGGGACGGGTCCAACGTGCTCGGGCCGTGCATCGCCACGCCCGACGAGGTCGACCTCACCCGCGCCCGGATGCGGGTGCGCGTCAACGGCGAGGTGTGGGGGGAGGACACGCCCGCGAGCATGCACCACTCGTTCGCGGACATGATCGCCTACGTGTCGCGCGGCCAGACGCTGCGCGCCGGAGAGGTGCTCGGGTCGGGGACCGCCGCCGGCGGCTCCGGGCTCGAGCTCGACCGCTGGCTGCAGGCAGGGGACGTCGTCGAGTTGGAGATCGACGGCATCGGCGTCCTGCGCAATCGCATCGGAACGAAAGGGAGCTGAACATGGCGTACGTCGTCTCCGCCCACTGGCGCGCGAAGGAGGGCAAGGCGGACCGGCTGGCCGCGCTGATCGAGGAGCTGGCGCCGCCGTCGCGCGGGGAGCCGGGCAACCTCTTCTACCAGGCGCATCGGGCCGATCGACGATCCCCAGCTGTTCTACCTCTACGAGCAGTACGCCGACGAGGCCGCGTACGAGGCGCACATGGACTCCGAGCACTTCACCCGCCTCGTCAAGGACGAGGCGATCCCCGAGCTGCTCGAGGAGCGCGCGCGGGCGTTCTACACGACGATGATCGACGACCGCGGCGGTTTGTGACCCGATGCGCGTCGTGCACTTCGAGGACGAGGGCTGCCTCGACGTCGGCCGCGCCGGCGGCAAGGGGGCCTCGCTCGCGCGGATGGCCGCGCTGGGCCTGCCGGTCCCGCCGGGCTTCGTCGTGCCCGCCTCCTGCCTGGCGGAGGGGCTGCCGGACGGCGGCGCGGAGCTGCGGTCCCTGCTGACCGGCGCCCGTGCCCACGAGAGCTTCGCGGCGGTCGCCGAGCAGGCGCAGGCGCTCGTCGCCGTGGTGGAGCCGGCGGACGAGCTCCGGGCCTCGATCGTGGAGTCCTATGCCGCGCTCGGCGCCGGCGAGCCGCCCGTGGCGGTCCGGTCGAGCGCGTGCGCCGAGGACTCCGACACCGCGAGCTTCGCCGGCCAGCAGGAGACCTACCTGCACGTGCGCGGCGCCGAGCTGGTCGTGGACAGGATCCGCGACTGCTGGGGCTCCTTCTTCACCGAGCGCGCGCTGTTCTACCGCAGCCGGAAGGGCACGCTCGAGGATCTCGGCATGGCCGTCGTGGTCCAGCGCATGGTCGAGGCGGACGTCGCCGGGGTGCTGTTCACGGTCGACCCGACCCGCGGCCGCCGCGACCGGATGCTGGTCGAGGCGGTGTTCGGCCTCGGCGAGGCGGTCGTCTCCGGCCAGGTCACCCCGGACCACTACGTGCTCGCCCGCGACGGGCGGCTCAAGAAGCACCGGCTCAGCACGCAGCCCTACGCCGTGACGCGCGACCCGGCCGGCGGGATCCGCGAGGAGCCGCTGCCGGAGGAGCGGGGCGCCGCGCAGACGCTCGACGAGGAGCAGCTGCGCCGGCTCGCCGACGTGGGCCGCGACCTCGAGGAGCGCCTGGGCGGGCCGCAGGACATCGAGTGGGCGATCGAGGGCGGCGAGCTCTTCGTCCTCCAGGCCCGGCCCGTCACCGCCTGAGCAGGCCAGGCACACCGGCGATCGCTCGACCTGGCGCGACCATTGGGCTACCATTGGGTCATGGCGAGAACGCAGACCATCGTGCAGCTCACCGACGAGCTCCTCGCCGAGCTCGACGCGCGGCGTGCGCGCGAGGGCCGCTCGCGCTCGGAGCTGATCCGCGAGGCGATCGAGAGCTATCTCGCCGATGACCGTGACGCGGCGATCGACGACGCGATCGTCGATGGTTATACCCGCATTCCGCCAGAGGAGGACTTCGGAGCGGAGTGGGCGGCACGCACGCTGATCGCCGCGGAGCCGTGGGGCACTGACCCCTCGTGAACCGCGGCGAGGTCTGGTGGCTGGAGCATCCCGAGGCGGGACGCCGGCCCGCCTGCATCCTTGCGCGCCAAGCCGCGATCCCGGTGCTGAACGCCGTGCTGGTCGCACCGGCGACGCGCACCATGCGGGGCATCCCGAGCGAAGTCCGGCTCAGCCGCGAGGACGGAATGCCGGACGAGTGCGTGCTGAGCTTCGACAACCTCGCGACGGTTCCGAAAGCCCTGCTGACGGCCCGCATCACGGCGCTCCCGCCTGAGCGGCTCGATGAGCTCTGCGCGGCGCTGGACGTGGCCGCCGGCTGCTGACGCAACGCACGCATGCCGTCATGCGGCGAGGGGAGCGCGGGGTGGACCCGCGCTGCGCCCTCGTCCGACGTTGACGCGCGCCGGAGACTACGCCGCGACGAGCGCCGCGTCACCCTCGACGACCGCGTCCGGCACCGGCGCCGCGGCGCCGAACCGGGGGGAGATGAGGAACCACGCGGCGACGGCGCCGACGGCCGCGAGGCCCGCGCCGGCGAGCATCGCGTCGTGCAGCCCGTCGACGTACGCCTGCGGCGAGCCGCCGCCGAACGCCGCCTCGGCCGGCACGAGCGCGCCGAGCGCCGCGACGCCGACCGCGATGCCGGCTTGGCGGAACGTGTCGTTCACGCCCGCCGCGACGCCGCTCTGCTCGGGCGGCACCGTGCCGAGGGCGACCGCGGTCAGCGCCGGGTTGAAGAGCCCGGTGCCGATCAGCGCCACCATCACGCCCGGCAGGATGATCGTCCACGACGATCCGACGCCGGCGAGCAGGAACAGCGCCATGCCGGCCGACACGAGCGCGAGCCCGCCGGACACCATCAGCCGCGCGGAGAGCTTCGCGCCGAGCGAGCTCGTCGCCGCGCTCACGAACAGCATCGTGATCGTCCCCGGCAGGTAGGCGAGCCCGGCCTCGATCGCGGACAGGCCGAGGATCTGCTGCAGGTAGAGCGTGGTGTAGAGGAAGATCGCGAAGAACGACGCCGAGATGGCGAACGCCGCGATCTGCGCGCCCGTGAACGACCGGTTGCGGAAGTACCGCAGGGGCAGCATCGGCTCGGCGACGCGCGCCTCGATCGCCACGAACGCGCCGAGCAGCGCGATTGCGCCCGCCGCCTCGCCCAGGATCAGCGCGCTCGTCCAGCCGTCCTCGTGCCCGCGCAGCAGCGCCAGCACGAGCAGGAACAGCCCGCCCGTGAGCGTGATCTGGCCCGGCCAGTCGATCCGGCGGGCCGCCGGGTCCCGCGACTCCTGCACGTACGCGCGCGTCGCCGCGATGCAGGCGATCCCGATCGGGAGGTTGATGAGGAAGATCCAGCGCCAGTCCAGGCCGCTGGTGAGCGCGCCGCCGACGAGCGGCCCGACGGCGAAGGAGGCGCCGATCGTGGCGCCGTACGCGGCGAGCGCGCCGGCGCGCTGGCGCACGTCCGGATACGCGTTGGCGAGCAGCGCGAGCGAGACGGCGAACATGATCGCCGCGCCGATGCCCTGGGCGGCGCGCATCACGTTGAGGAACGCGATGTGGTCCGCGACCGCGCATCCGAGCGACGTCGCGGTGAAGATGCCGAGGCCGATGAGGAACAGGCGCCGGCGCCCGAGCCGATCAGCCAGCGCGCCGGCGGTCAGGACGGTCGAGGCGAGGGCCAGCGTGTAGGCGTCGACGACCCACTGCAGGCCCGAGAGGCCGGTGTCGAGGTCGTCGGCGATGCGCGAGAGGGCCGTGTTGACCACGGCGATGTCCAGCATGAGCATCGCGGTGGCCGCGCAGACCACCGCGAGTGTCCAGCGTTGGGTTCGCATGTCGGGAAGCTCCTGGTCAACGACGAAAGGGGACGGGGAGGAGCATCGCCTCCCCGCCCCCTTTGACGAATCGGGGACTTCCCTATTCCGTCCCTAGCGCGCGAACCTCGCGGCGGACTTCTTGAACTGCTTGTACGCCTTGCGCTGCGTGCCGTTCGGGTTCACGAGGCCGGCGTCGAAGCGGGCGCTCTTGCTGGCCCCGGTCCACTGGTAGTTGTACAGCCGCGTGACGCGGGCCTTCAGGCCGCGCTGCCGGGAGTCGTACTTGCTGACCAGCGAGAACATGTACTTCGTCGCGCTCGCCTGGCGCGTCTCGGAGCGCGGGTACTGGCGCCCGAACTTCAGGATCCCGCCGGTCTCGGTCAGCCAGACCTCACCGGGGACGATGCGCAGCAGCTCGCGCGTGCCGGACGTGCGCTTGCGGTTCACGTCGCCGTAGTTGTGCAGGCCCCAGATCCTGGCCTTGCCCTTGGCGAAGCGCTTGAACTGCGCGACCCAGCTCGACATGTTCTTCTGGTCGAGCACGTCGGCCGCCACGATCTTGCACGAGCGGCAGAGGCTGCGGGCGGCGAGGAAGTACTGCGCCGCGCGCTTCGGGTTGTTCGAGACCGGCTGGGAGACGTGGTTGCCCTCGTTCCAGGACCCGTAGGTCTTGACCCACGGATACGTCTTCCGGAAGCGCTTGAACGAGGACTTGTACGCCGCGACGCTGGGCGCGCGGCAGGCCTTGCGCTTGGAGTAGCGGCCGTTGTTGTAACAACCGCGACGCGACGTGAAGTGGACGAGCACGTCGGCGCCCGCGGCCTGCGAGCGCTTCATGAACGCGTCGACCTCGGCCTTCTGCCAGCCGACCTTGTACCAGTCGTAGGCCACGAGATACCGGATGCGCTTGACCTTCAGCGCCTGGAAGTTCTTGTTGTCGAACATCGCCGCGTGCTGATCGGCGATTCCGACCGCGAAGTTCGCCTGCGCAGGGGCGGCGAAGACGGCGGCGATCACGAGCGCCGCCAGTGGTAGGAGTCGTTTGTGCATGGTCATCGCAACCGACGATAGACGCGAGGGTTGCGGAACGGCCTGGGAAATTCCGCCCAGACTCGTCCTAAGCTGGTCAGAGAGGTGGCAATCGAGACTCCCCGGAAGGACAGGCTGGCCGAGCAGCGGAAGGCGCTGCCGGACCAACCCGGCGTGTACCTGTTCCGGGACGCCAAGGGCCGCGTGATCTACGTCGGGAAGGCGAAATCGATCCGCAAGCGGGTCGCCTCGCACTTCACCGCCCGCGGCCAGTTGAGCGAGATGATCGACCACATCGAGTCGCTCGTCGTCGCCACCGAGGCGGAGGCGCTGCTCACCGAGCAGAACTTCATCAAGCAGTACCACCCGCGCTTCAACATCCGGCTGCGCGACGACAAGTCCTACCCGTACATCGCGATCAGCCTGGACGAGGACTTCCCGCGCGTCTACTTCACGCGCGAGCGCCACCGGCGCGACCGGGTGTACTTCGGGCCGTACTCGAGCGCCAAGCGGGTGCGCGGGACGCTCGACCTGCTGGGCAAGATCTTCCTGTTCCGGTCCTGCGAGGGCACCGAGCCGGGGCGGCGCTCCGGCTCGCCGTGCCTGGACTACTACATCAAGCGCTGCGGGGCGCCCTGCGTCGGCTACGTGAGCAAGGAGGAGTACCGCGCCGGGATCGACGGCGTGATCGCGTTCCTCTCCGGCCGCTTCCGCCAGATCGAGCGGGATCTCGAGCAGAAGATGCACTTCGCCGCCGGCGAGCAGGACTACGAGCAGGCGGCGGTGGAGCGCAACCGCCTGCAGGCCGTCCGGGCGCTGCTGGAGCGCCAGCGCGTGGCGGCGGACGGCTCCGGCACGTTCGACGCGGTCGCCGTGGACGTCGACGGCATGGAGGCCAACGCGCAGGTCTTCCAGGTCCGCGACGGCGTGCTCTCGGACCGGCAGTCGTTCTACCTCGACAACCAGGGCGAGCAGCCGCCGGCGATCGTCGCTGAGGAGTTCGTGCTCCAGTACTACACGAGCGCGCTGGCCATCCCGTCGCTGATCGTCGTCCAGCAGGAGCTGGCGGAGGGGTCCGAGCTCGACGTGCTCGCCGAGATGCTGGGAGAGCGCCGCGGGGGCACAGTGGAGATCCGTGCCGCCGAGCGCGGCGGCAAGCGGCGGATCCTCGAGCTGGCGGAGCGCAACGCGCGGCTGGCGCTCGACCAGGAGAAGCTCAAGGCCGAGCGCCGGCGCCAGCAGCGCGTGGAGGCGCTCAGCGGCCTGCAGGGCGCGCTCAAGCTCGACGCGCTGCCGGTGCGGATCGAGTGCTTCGACATCTCCCACGTCGGCGGGACCCACACCGTGGCGTCGATGGTGGTGTTCGAGGGCGGCGCGCCGAAGAAGGCGGATTACCGCCGCTTCACCATCCGCTCACACGACGGCAACGACGACTTCGCTTCCATGAACGAGGTGCTCGCCCGACGCTATGCGCAGTGGGAGAAGCAGCACGAGCGGTCGCCGTACGACTCCGACCGCGACGCGTCGTTCGCCGCGCTGCCGAACCTGATCGTGATCGACGGCGGGCCGGGGCAGCTCTCGGCCGGCCTGGAGGCCGTGCACGGCTTCCGCGAGCGCGGCGTGGCGGTGGTCTCGCTGGCCAAGCGGATCGAGGAGGTGTTCATGCCGGGCGTGCGCGATCCGCTCCGCATGGCGCACGACACGCCGGAGCTGCAGCTGCTCCAGCGCGTCCGCGACGAGGCGCACCGCTTCGCGATCACCCACCACCGGATCCGCCGCGACAAGGCGATGACGGAGTCGATCTTCGACGAGCTGCCGGGGATCGGCCCGAACCGCAAGCGGGCGCTGCTGCGGCACTTCGGCTCCCCCGAGGCCGTGCTGGGCGCCACCCGCGAGCAGCTCGAGGCCGTGCCCGGCATGCCCGCGAAGGTGGGGCGCGACCTCTACCACCACCTCAACAGGACAGGACGCTGAACACCCACATGGGCCGCCTGACGGACCTCGTCGTGATCTCCGGCTTCTCCGGCGCCGGGAAGTCCTCGGCGATGAACGTCTTCGACGACGCCGGCTACTTCTGCGTGGACAACCTGCCGCCGGGGATGATCCGGTCGCTCGCGAGCCTGTTCCTGCACGAGGGCTCGAAGGTGGAGCGCGCCTGCGTGGTGTCCGACCTGCGGGCCGGCGACTACTTCGAGGAGATCGTCGCGGTGCTCGACGAGCTCGACGCCGACCGCGTGTTCACCCGCGTCCTGTTCCTCGAGGCCGACGAGGACACGCTGCTGACGCGCTACAGGGAGACCCGCCGGCGCCATCCGCAGGCGCGCAACGGCAACGTCGCCGACGGCATCCACCGCGAGCAGGCGCTGCTCGCCCCGATCCGCGAGCGCGCCGACACGGTCGTGGACACCACGGGGCTGAGCGCCTCGGCGCTGCGCCGCAAGGTCGCGTCGGAGATGCTCGGCCCCGGCGAGCCGGGCAAGCTCGCGGTCACGTTCGGGTCGTTCGGGCACAAGCACGGCCCCGCGCGCGACGCCGACGTCGTGCTCGACGTCCGCTTCCTGCCCAACCCGCACTGGGAGCCCGAGCTGCGCCCGCTGACGGGGTTCGACCGCCGGATCGTGGACTACGTGGGGCGGGACGGGCGGCTCAAGGAGTTCTACGACCGCGTGCTGCCGCTGCTGGAGTACCTGCTGCCCCAGTACGTCGCCGAGGGGAAGTCGCACCTCGTCGTCGCGATCGGCTGCACGGGCGGGCGCCACCGCTCGGTGGTCATCGCGGAGGACCTCGCGGCGCACTTCCGCGACGACGGCCGCTTCTTCGTCGAGGTCCAGCACCGCGACGTGGACCGCGCCCCCGTGCGGGCCTAGCTACGCTTCCGCATCCCTCCCCGTCCGTCTCCTTCAGGAAAGGGTTCGAACCGCCATGCCAGTACGCGTCGGGATCAACGGCTTCGGCCGCATCGGCCGCAACGTCTTCCGCGCCGCCCACGAGTCGGGCGCCGACGTCGAGGTCGTCGCCGTCAACGACATCACGGACGAGACGACGCTCGCGCACCTGCTCAAGTACGACTCGGTCTACGGGCCGTTCAACGGCACGGTGGAGGTCGTCGAGGGCGGGCTCGCGATCGACGGCCGCGACGTGAAGGTGCTCGCCGAGCGCGATCCCGCCGCGCTGCCGTGGGGCGACCTCGGCGTCGACGTCGTGATCGAGTCCACCGGCCTGTTCACCAAGCGCGACGCCGCCGCCAAGCACCTGGAGGGCGGCGCCAAGAAGGTCATCATCTCCGCGCCCGCGACCGAGCCGGACGCGACCGTCGTGCTCGGCGTCAACTTCGACGACGCCTACGACGCGGACCGCCACGACGTCATCTCCAACGCGTCGTGCACGACGAACTGCCTCGCGCCGCTGGCGAAGGTGCTGCACGACTCGATCGGGATCGAGCGCGGGCTGATGACGACGATCCACGCCTACACGTCCGATCAGCGGCTGCAGGACGCGCCGCACGCCGACCTGCGCCGCGCCCGCGCGGCTGCGATCAACCTCGTGCCGGCCTCGACCGGCGCGGCGAAGGCGATCGGCCTGGTGATGCCGGAGCTCAACGGCAAGCTGCACGGGTTCGCGGTGCGCGCGCCCGTTCCGACGGGCTCGCTGGTCGACCTCACGTTCCAGGCGGGGCGCGAGACGTCGGTGGACGAGGTCAAGGACATCGTGCGCGGCAAGGCCGACGCCGGCGCGCTCGAGGGCATCCTCGCCTACAACGAGGACCCGATCGTGTCGTCGGACATCGTCAAGAACCCGTTCTCCTCGATCTTCGACGCCGAGCTCACCTCGGTGCTGGACGGTCAGCTGGTGAAGGTCGTCGCCTGGTACGACAACGAGTGGGGCTACTCCAACCGCTGCGTGGAGCTGGCCCAGAAGGTGCTGGTGCGTGCGCACGCTTGACGACCTTGACGTCGAAGGCAAGCGCGTCCTCGTCCGGGTGGACTTCAACGTCCCCCTGGACGCGGACGGAGCGATCACGGACGACGCGCGGATCCGGGCGGCGCTGCCGACGCTGAAGGAGTTGCGCGAGCGGGGCGCGCGGCTGCTGCTCGCCGCGCACCTCGGCCGCCCGAAGGACCGCGAGCCCGAGTTCTCGCTGCGGCCGGTCGCCGCGCGGCTGTCGGAGCTGCTCGGCGAGGAGGTCGCGCTGGCGCCGTCGCTCGACGACGTGCCGGACGGCGACGTGGTGATGCTCGAGAACGTCCGGTTCGAGCCGGGCGAGACCAAGAACGACCCGGAGCTCGCGCGGCGCTACGCGGCGCTCGCCGAGGCCTACGTCAACGACGCGTTCGGCGCCGCGCACCGCGCGCACGCGTCCACGGAGGCGGTCGCCCATCTGCTCCCGAGCGCCGCCGGCCGGCTGCTCGAGCGCGAGGTCTCCACGCTGCACGGGATCCTCGAGGACCCGCAGCGGCCGCTCGTCGCCGTCGTCGGCGGCGCCAAGGTCACCGACAAGATCGGCGTGCTCGAGGCGTTCCTGGCCCGCGCCGACCGGATCCTGATCGGCGGCGCGATGTGCTTCCCGTTCTTCAAGGCCGAGGGCCACGACGTCGGCGCCTCGCTGTGCGAGGAGGAGGGGCTCGAGCCGGCGCGGCGCGTGCTCGCCTCCGGCGGCGAGAAGCTGCGCCTCCCGACCGACCTCGTCGCCGGCCGGGAGTTCTCGGCCGACACCGAGTGCGCGAGCTCGACGGCGTCGACGTGCCGGACGGCTGGATGGGCCTCGACGTCGGCCGTCGCAGCGCCTCCGGCTACGCCGAGGTGATCCGCGACGCCGGCACCGTGTTCTGGAACGGCCCGATGGGCGCGTTCGAGCTCGAGCCGTTCGCGGCGGGCACGCGCACCGTCGCCGAGGCCGTGGCGGAGTCCGGCGCCGTGACGGTGGTCGGCGGCGGCGATTCGGCGGCGGCGCTGGCCCAGTTCGGGCTCGCCGACCGCGTCACCCACCTCTCCACGGGCGGCGGGGCCTCGCTGGAGCTCATCGAGGGCAAGGCCCTCCCCGGCGTGGAGGCCCTGTCATGACCCGCACCCCGTTCATCGCCGGCAACTGGAAGATGCACAAGACGATCGCCGAGGCGGAGCAGTACATCCAGGCGCTGCTGCCCAAGGTCGCCGCCGTCGACGGCGTGGAGATCGTCATCTGCCCGCCGTACCTCGCGCTGCAGGCGCTCGTCGACTCGGCGCGCGGCTCCCAGGTCGGCATCTACGCGCAGAACATGCACGAGGCCGACCAGGGCGCGTTCACCGGCGAGGTGTCGGCGCCGATGCTGTCCGAGATCGACGTCGACGGGCGTGATCCTGGGCCACTCCGAGCGGCGCCAGTACTTCAACGAGACCGACCGGGCGCTCCAGCTCAAGGTCCCCAAGGCGCTGGAGGCGGGACTCACCCCGATCCTCTGCGTCGGCGAGACCGAGGAGGAGCGCGAGCGCGGCGAGACGGAGCGCAAGCTGCGCTACCAGGTGCAGGAGGGGCTCGAGAAGGTCGCGGTGGAGCGGCTGCCCGACGTGGTGGTCGCCTACGAGCCGATCTGGGCGATCGGCACCGGCCTGACCGCGACGCCCGAGCAGGCGCAGGAGGCGATCGCCTTCGTGCGCGCGCTCGTCGCCAACTTCGACAAGGACGCCGCGCAGCAGGTGCGGATCCTCTACGGCGGCTCCTGCAAGCCCGACAACGCCGCCGAGCTGCTCGCGCTGCCCGACGTCGACGGCGCGCTGGTCGGCGGCGCCAGCCTCGACCCCGGCGACTTCGCCGCGATCGTGGAGGCCGCGACGGCGTGACGGTCCCCTCCGTCTGCCTGGTGGTGCTCGACGGGTGGGGCCTCGCCCCGGAGGGCCCCGGCAATGCGGTCGCGCTCGCCGACACGCCGGTGTTCGACCGGCTGTGGGCCGAGCATCCGCACACCACGCTGACCGCCAAGGGCGAGGCCGTGGGGCTCCCTGACGGGCAGATGGGCAACTCGGAGGTCGGCCACCTCAACCTCGGGGCCGGCGCGATCGTCCCGCAGGACCTCGCGCGCATCGACGCCGCGGTGGCCGACGGGACGCTGGGCGGGAACGAGACGCTGCAGCGGGCGCTGCGGGGCGCCGAGCGCGTGCACCTGATCGGCCTGGTGTCGGGCGGACGGCGTGCACTCCTCCGAGGAGCACCTCAAGGCGCTGATCCGGCTCGCCGCCGAGCTGGAACGTCCCGGACCTCGTGATCCACGCGTTCACCGACGGCCGCGACACGTCGCCGACGTCGGGCGCCGCGTCGATCGCCGGCATCGAGGAGGTCGCCCGCGAGCTGGGCACCGGCCGCGTCGGCTCGGTCATCGGCCGCTACTACGCGATGGACCGCGACCAGCGCTGGGACCGCACCGAGCAGGCGGTCGACCTGCTCTGCGAGGGCACGGCCGAGCACCACGCCGAGACGCGGCGAGCAGGCGGTCAAGGACGCCTACGAGCGCGACGAGACCGACGAGTTCATCACCGCGACGACGGTCGGCGAGGAGGCGCGGATCCGGCCCGGCGACGCGGTGCTCGCGTTCAACTTCCGCCCCGACCGCATGCGCCAGATCACGACGAAGCTGAGCGAGGTCGTCGGGGATCGCTACACGACGCTCACCCAGTACGACGAGGACTGGACGTTCCCGGTCGTGTTCCCGCCGCACCGCCCCGCGATCACGATCGGCGAAGGTGATCGTCGGACGCCGGGCGCGCCCAGCTGCACGTCGCCGAGACCGAGAAGTACCCGCACGTGACGTACTTCTTCAACGGCGGCGAGGAGCATCCGTACCCCGGCGAGGTGCGCGAGCTCGCGCCGTCCCCGCGCGACGTCCCGACCTACGACCACAAGCCGGAGATGAGCGCCCGCGAGGCCACCGAGGCGTTCGTGCGCCACTGGGGCGAGCAGGACTTCGCGTTCGCGATCATCAACTTCGCCAACGCCGACATGGTCGGGCACACCGGCGTGATCGAGGCGGCGGTGACGGCCGTCGAGACCGTCGACGAGTGCCTCGGGCGGATCGTCGAGGCCGTGCACGGCAAGGGCGGCGCCTGCATCGTCACCGCCGACCACGGCAACGCGGACGAGATGCTCGAGGAGGACGGCTCGCCCGACACGGCGCACTCGCTCAACCCGGTGCCGTTCGTGCGTCACGGCCGGGGCGGAGTCGCTGCGCGGCGAGGGCATCCTGGCCGACGTCGCGCCGACCGCGCTCGCGCTGCTCGGGATCGAGCAGCCGGAGCAGATGACGGGCCGCTCGCTGCTCGGGCTAGCGTGCGCGCGGTGAGCGCGCGCGACGCCTATCCCGCGGGCACGTTCTGCTGGGTCGATCTCGCGACGACGGACGTCGCGGCTGCGCAAGGCGTTCTACGGGAACGCTGTTCGGCTGGGACGCGCCCGAGCGCTCGCACTACGCGCACTGGACGCTCGGCGGACTGGACGTCGCCGGCGTCTACACCGAGCCGGACGGCGGGGCGCCGCGCTGGACCAGCTATGTGGCGGTCGCCGACGCGGACGCCGCGGCCTCGCGCGCCGAGCAGCTCGGCGGGAGCGTGATCGAGGCGCCGCACGCCGCGGGCGGGGAGCAGGGCCGCCGCGCCGTCCTCGCCGACCCGGTCGGCGCCGCCTTCGCGGTCTGGCAGGCGGGCACCGATCCCGGCGCTCGCCTGGTCAACGACGTCGGCTGCTGGTGCTCCAACCAGCTGCAGGCCGCCGACCCGGCGCCGGCGGTGCCGTTCTACCGCGACCTGCTCGGCTGGGAGATCGTCGAGGAGGCCGGCTCCGAGCCGCCCTACTGGGCCGTCCGCAACGAGGGCGGCGACAACGGCGGCATGGTCGGCGACGAGGCCGGCGATCCCGCGTGGGTCGTGTACTTCCACGTCGCCGACGCCGACGCGACCGCGGGCGCCGTCGAGGCGGCGGGCGGCGTGGTCGGCTTCCCGCCCACCACGATGGGCCTCGGCCGCATCGCGGTCTGCGCCGACCCGCAGGGGGCTTCGTTCGGCCTCTTCGCGGGCCGCACGGATCCCTGACGCTCAGCGCTTCTTACGCGCCAGCGTGATGGTCTTCTTGAACTTCCTGCCGTCCGGCAGGCGGAGCTCGAGCGTGACCTTGCGCGACGTTCCCGCCTTGATCTTCCGGCGGCCGGTGGAGTTGAGCTGCAGCGTCTTCGTCACGTTCCCCCGCGGCCGCACGGTGAGCGTGGCGGTGGCGAGTCGCTGCTTGCCGATCAGCAGGCTCAGCCGAGCCGTCCCGGGCCCCGCCGTGCTCCCGAAGCGGAGCTTGACCTTGACGCTGCCCTTCCGGCTCGCGCTCAGCTTGCCGTCCTGGAGCGTCGTCGGGACGAACGGCTGGGGCGTCGGCGTCGGCGTCGGCGTGGCCGACGGCGTGGGCGTCGGCGTCGGCGTCGGCGGCCCCGCCGTGGTGAAGCTCCGGATCGCACCGGGAAGGCTGTGCGTGCCTCGAACCGCCGCGACGCGATAGTGGTACGTCGTACCCGGCCGCAGCCCTCCCAGCGTCGCCGAGACGGCGACGGCGCCGGCGCTCGCCGGCCGGTCCTGGAGCCGTCTGCGCGCCGAGCAGCGTCGTCTCGCCGAACTCGAAGCGGTAGTCCGTGGCGACGCCGCGCGCGTCGACCACACCGGCGACGGTCGCCGACGTCTGCCCGATAGCGGACGGGTCGCCGGTCTGGGCGGCCGGCGGGCCGTCGAAGGCCTCCGTGATGTCGTCGGCGCGCGGTCGTGTCGGCCGACCAGCCCATCCCGCGTGCGCCGAAGACGCTCCAGATCGTGTCCCAGTCCTCCTGCCCGTGCAGGTTCACGGCGGCTTGGACGATCGCGTTGCGCATGTCGAGGAACGTCGGGTACGCGGGCGAGAGCCGGAGGCCGTCGGTGACGTACGCGCGGACGCGCGACAGCCCTTCGGAGGTCCCGCGCGCGTCGATCAGCGCCTTGCGCAGCGACCACAGCGTCTGCGCCCAGATCTCGCCGTCCGCATGGACCTCCGGCGCGCCGTCGATCTTGCCGAAGTCGTCGTACGTGTAGCCGCCGGTGCCGGCGGCGGAGGCGGGCGTCGGTCCCCCGCAGCGCGTCGAGTCGACGGGCTGGGGGAAGCAGTCCATGCTCTCCGTCCGGATCGTGTTCAGCGCCTTGAGGGTGGGGCTCGAGTTGGAGTGCATCCAGCGGCCCAGCCGTACGTCGCCCTGCCGCGCCGGGTCGTCGTCCATCGCGGCCGGCTCGGTGGCGACGAGGTAGTCCATCGCGTAGAAGTCGCTCGTGCCCTCCCGATCGCACCGGGCTGCGGTCCGCTGAGCGCTCCGAAGCCCTGCGCGTCGGTGACGAGCCGTTCGCTGAGCCCGTGCGCGTACTCGTGGTAGACGATGCCCGCGTCCATCGCCCCGTCGTAGCGAGCGGCGCTGGTCAGGGCGAAGAGGTACATCTGCATGCAGACCGGGGAACCCGTCCGGCAGCACGGTCATGTTGGCGTTCGAGGTGTGGTCGGAATCCGGCAATGCGCCGGGCGTCGGGGACGCGCCGTCGAGCGTCTGCGCGATCACCGCGTCGTCGCCCTCGAAGCGCGCCCGGGCCGGTGAAGCCGATCGGCGGCGCCGGCGAGGTGGTCGCGGAACGTGTTGGCGTACCAGAACAGCTGCGCGGTGCTGAACTTGCGGTTCGCGGTGGTGTTGACCGGCGAGTCGTCCCACGAGCACGAGGTGCAGAAGCCCGAGCTCGGGCCCAGCACGGGCGCGTCGGTCCAGGCGCGGTCCTGCTCCCACCGGCGTGCTCGGCTCGACCTCGTCGGCCGCGTCCGGCGACTGGGAGAGGTGGTATCCGCCCGGATCCTCGGCGAGCCAGATGCTGTCGTCCAGGTCCGAGACCGCGTGCACGTACGGGCCCTTGAGCCGGCGCTCGCCGGCGCCGAGCCACCCGCCCGGGATCGGCGAGGACGTTGCGGAGTCGCCGGCCGCGCGCGGGCTCACGTCGAAGTGGTTGATCTCCTCGACGGAGTGCGTGCGGTTCACGCGCCGCTGCAGCACGCCGGTGCGCGCGTCGACGATCGCGTCGTAGAAGGCGTCCGAGCTCGCGGCGTACAGCACGCGCCACGCGAGCCGGTCGGCGCCGCGGTCGCGGTACAGCACGAGCGAGGCCTCGCCGCCGCCGAGGAACGGCGTGCGCTGCTCGGCGCCGCGGCGCGGTCCCGGTCGGCGGAGCGGAGGCTCCACCCGGAACGGCGGACTCGAATGCCTCGGCGGCGCCGATCTGCGGGGTCGGGGCGGCCGCCTGCGGATCCGGCAGCGGGCCGCCGCGGACGTTGAGCAGCCGGCCGTCGCCGCTGACGGCCGCCTGCAGGCCGCCGTCGACGTTGGGCACGCCGTCGACCCGCTGCTCCCACACGAGATGCACGCTGCCGCCCGCGCCGGCCGTGCGGGAGGTGAGCCGGAGCGTCGCGAGATCGGCGGCGTCCAGCCCGAACGCGGCGGCGTGGTCCGCGGACGTAGTCGAGCGCGATCGCCTCCGGATCGCGCTGCGACGGGCGGCGTGAGGAACCCGTCGAGCCGGGCGACGATGCGCGGTGTGCCGGCCGTCTCGTCCGGCTGGACGAGTGCCCGCGCGCCGAGATCGTTGCGCAGGCGGTCCTGCGCGCGCTCCATGGCCGGCGGCGGGTCGGTCACGCCGGTCGTGCGGTCCACGGTCGCGGCCACCGGATCGACCGCTTCGGCCGCCGGCGCACCGATCGCCAGGGCGGTCGCCGCAGCCGCGAGCGCGCGCAGGGGGGCGCGTAGCGGTACGGCGGACGGCATCAAGGCGGAGCGTTCTCCTGACGGAAGGGAAACCGGCGATGTCCAGCGTAGACGCGCGCACGCGCCGCGACCACCCCGGCAACCTCGCAGTTCGACCCGTTTGCGTGAAATCGGTTGCGGGGGCAACTACTGCCGGGCTATCCTCTCGCCATGACGACGCCCACCCGACCGGTGCACGAGCTCACCGGGAACGAGCTCGGCGCCTGGCGGGGCATGCTGCGGGTTCACGCAGCGCTCGTACGGGAGCTCGACGCGGAGCTCGATGCCGCCCACGAGCTGCCGCTCACCTCCTACGACGTGCTGATCTACCTCCAGTCGGCGCCCGAGAAGCGCCTGCGGATGGCCGAGCTCGCCGACAGCGTGCTGCTGAGCCGCTCCGGCGTGACGCGGCTGGTCGACCGGCTCGAGCGCGAGGGCCTGATCGTGCGCGACACCTGCACCTCGGACGGCCGCGGCTGCTTCGCGGTGCTGACCGACGACGGCGAGCAGGCGCTCGCCCGCGCCCGGCCGACCCACCTCGCGGGCGTGCGCGAGCGCTTCCTGCGCCACTTCTCCGACGACGAGCTGCGGCTGCTCGCGAGGCTTCTGGGAGCGCGTCCAGCCCGGCGCCGCGGAGCCGATGGAGATGGACTGATCCAGGATCCGCTCCGGCGGGCCCTCTGCTTACCTACGGCGCCCTTGGCGCCGTCCTTCTCCATCCGCGCGCGCGACCCCGGCTCGCGCGCCCGCACCGGCACGCTCGCCCTGGCGCCACGGCGAGGTGCGCACGCCCGCGTTCGTCCCGCTCGCGACCAAGGCGGTGGTCAAGACGCTCGAGGTCTCCGAGGCCGGCGACCTCGGGTACGACATGGTGCTGTCGAACACGTTCCACCTGTTCCTCGCGCCCGGGCCGGAGCTGATCGAGCGCTTCGGCGGCGTGCACCGCTTCATGCGCTGGGACAAGCCGGTGATCACGGACTCGGGCGGCTTCCAGGTGTTCTCGATGGGCCACGGCACGGTCGCCGACGAGATCAAGGGGCGGAACACGTCGGTGACCTCGCCGCGCTCCGGCGCGATCCTCGGCATCGACGAGGAGGGCGTCCGCTTCCGCTCCTACGTCGACGGGTCCGAGAAGTTCATGGGCCCCGAGACGTCGATGAGCGTGCAGGCGGCGCTCGGCTCCGACATCGCGCTCGTCTTCGACGAGTGCCTCCCGTTCCACGTCACCCGCGAGTACACCGCCCGCTCGACCGAGCGGACGCACCGCTGGCTCGACCGCTGCCTCAGCTGGCACGAGCAGCACGCGCCGGAGTGGCAGGCCGTCTACGGCATCGTGCAGGGCGGGGTGGAGGAGGACCTGCGCCGCTGGAGCGCGCAGGAGGTCGCCGCGCGGCCGACGTTCGGGCTCGCGATCGGCGGCACGCTCGGGCAGGACAAGCCGCAGATGTACGAGGTCGTCGGCTGGACGACGGAGGAGCTGCCCGAGGAGCGCCCGCGCCACCTGCTCGGGATCGGCGACGTCGACGACCTCCTGCGCGGCGTCGAGCTGGGGATCGACACGTTCGACTGCGCGATGCCGACCCGGATCGGCCGCCACGGGATGGCGATCGTCCCCGACCCCGAGCGCCGCTGGCGCGTCGACCTCGCCAAGGGCCGCTTCCGCGACTCCGACGAGCCGATCTGCGACGGCTGCCCTTGCGCCGCCTGCGCGGTGGGCTACTCGCGCGCCTACCTGCACTACCTGTTCCGCCTGCGCGAGTCGACCGGCGCCCGGATCGTCACGCTCCACAACCTCGCCTACCTGCAGCTGCTCATGGCCGCGCTGCGCGACGCCATCGACGCGGGCCGCCTCGCCGAGGCCGTCGCCGCCGCCCGCGCGGGCGCGCCGCCGTGGGAGATGTCGTCACCATAAAGAGGGACTGTCCCTCTTTAGGTTCAGCATGGCTTCCCGTCCCAACGCACTGACGCGGCCGTTCACGCAGCGCACGGCCTGGGCGCGCAACCTCGCGGCGCCGGTGCGCAACTTCCTCAACACCGAGTCCGCCGGCGCCGTCGCGCTGCTGTCCGCGGCCGTCGCCGCGCTCGTCTGGGCCAACTCGCCGTGGTCGGACTCCTACGACTCGTTCTGGAACACCGAGCTGTCGATCCGCGTCGGGAGCGCCGGCATCGCGATGCCGCTCCGGGAGTGGGTGAGCGAGGGCCTGATGACGTTCTTCTTCCTCGTCGTCGGGCTCGAGGCGAGGCGCGAGTTCGACCTGGGAGGGCTGCGGGAACGGCGTCGCATCCCGGTCATCGCGACGGCGGCCGGCGGAGGTATGGCGCTGTCGGCGCTGATCTACGTGGCGTTCAACGCCGGCGGTGCCGGGGCCCACGGCTGGGGCGTGGCGATGTCCACCGATACGGCGTTCGCGCTCGGTGCGCTCGCGCTCGTGGCACCGAGAGCGACGCGCCTGCGCGTCCGCCTGCTGGCGCTCGTGGTCGTCGACGACCTCGTGGCCCTGCTGGTGATCGCCACCGTCTACACGGAGCAGGTCGACGTCGTCGCGCTCGCGGTCGCGGTCGGCCTCTTCAGCCTGCTGCTGGCGCTCCGCTACGCCCCGCTCGCATGGCGGTCGGTGCCCGCGGCGCTGCTCGGAGTGGGCGTGTGGGTGGCACTCCAGCAGTCGGGCATCGACCCGCTGATCGCCGGGCTGCTGGTCGGGCTCGGGATCAGCGCGTATCCCCCGGCGCGAACCGAGCTGGAGCGGGCGACGGAGCTGACGCGCTCGTTCCGCGAGCAGCCCACGCCGGAGCTCGCCCGCTCCGCCCAGCTCGGGGTGACCTCCGCGATCTCGGCGAACGAACGGCTCGAGTACCGCCTGCATCCCTGGACGAGCTTCGTGATCGTGCCGCTGTTCGCGCTCGCGAACATCGGCATCCACGTGGACGGGGAGCTGCTCGGCGACGCCATCACGTCGTCGATCACGCTGGGGATCGTGTTCGGCTACCTGATCGGCAAGCCTGTCGGGATCACCCTGGGTACCTGGCTCGGGACGCGACGCTGGGTCTTCGGACTGCGCCCGACGCTGAGCTGGCCGGTGCTCTACGGAGGCGGCACCGTCGCGGGCATCCCGTTCACGGTCTCGATCCTGATCGCCGGCATCGCCTTCGACGGTCGAGCGCTCGAGGAGGCGAAGGTGGGCGTGCTCGCGACGGCGATCCTGGCCGCGCTGCTGGGCTGGGCCGTGTTCCGGCTGATCGCGCGGCTCCCGGCGGAGGTGCGCGCGCGCCAGCTGCGCGGCGTCGCCGACGACCTGCTCGACCTCGCCGAAGACGTGGATCCCGCCCGCGATCACGTGCGCGGCCCCGACTCGGCTCCGGTCACCCTGGTCGAGTACGGCGACTACCAGTGTCCCTACTGCGGGCAGGCGGAGCTCGTGGTCCGCCAGCTGCTCGACGAGTTCGGCGACGAGCTGCGCTACGTCTGGCGCCACCTGCCGCTCAACGACGTCCACCCCAACGCGCAGATGGCCGCGGAGGCCACCGAGGCGGCGGCCGCCCAAGGGGCGTTCTGGCCGATGCACGACAAGCTGCTCGCAGCCCAGGACGAGCTCACGCCGCGCGACCTCAAGCGCCACGCGGAGCAGCTCGGCCTCGACGTCGAGCGCTTCTCGGATGAGCTGCGCCGCGGGACGCACACCGAGCGGGTGACCGACGATGTGGCGAGCGCGGACTCGAGCGGGGTCGCCGGCACGCCGAGCTTCTTCATCAACGGGCAGCGGCACCAGGGCGCGTACGACATCGCCACGCTCAGCGACGCGGTGCGCGCCGCCGAGAAGCGCGCCCGTCTCAGAGAGCAGGCGGCCGCGCCCTGATCAGCGCGTGTTCTCGGAGATCAGGTCCTGGATCTCCTGGACGGCCTGGTTGACGTCGCCCTCGATCTGCTCCTTGAGCTGCACGCTGCGCTGGCCGCTCTCGGTCACGAGCACGTAGGCGCCGACGCCGACCCCGGCGAGCATCGCGACGATGAGCAGCGTCCGGATCGCGCGCCAGGCGCCGCCCGGCCTGCGTGCACGGGTCGCGGCCGGCTTCGGCGCCGCGCCGGCGGGGCGGCGCGGCCGGCTCGGCGATCGGCTCCAGCCGCCGGCGCCGCGCGGGCGCCGCCTGCGTGCGGGCGAGCGGCGTCGTGACCGAGGTGCCGTCGAGCGTCCGCGTCGCCTCGGTGTCGTCGAGCGCGCTCGTCGCGGCGGTCGGCTCGGGCGGCGCGATCCCGCGCATCGCGTCGGAGAGCGCCTGCTCCATCGCGGCGGCGTCGGGGAAGCGCTTCCCGGGCTCGCGCTCGAGCGCCCGCGCGACGACGAGCGAGAGCGGGCGCGGGATCGCCGGGTCGACCTCGTGCAGCAGCGGCGGCGCGACCGTGTCCTGCTGGCGCGCGAGGTCGGTCAGCGAGGCCGACTCGTAGGGCAGCCGGCCGGCGAGCAGCTGGTAGGAGACGACGCCGAGCGCGTAGAGGTCGGAGGCGGGACCGGCGGGCTCGCCGCGCGCCTGCTCGGGCGAGAGGTAGGCGGCGGTGCCGAGCACCGAGCCGACCTTGGTCATGTCGGAGTGCTCGGCCGCCTTGGCGATGCCGAAGTCGGCCAGCTTGACCTGCCCGCCGTCGCGGCCGCGCAGCAGGTTGCCCGGCTTGACGTCGCGGTGCACGACGCCGTTGCGGTGCGCGTAGTCGAGCCCGCGGCAGGACTGGGTGAGGATCGAGACGGCGTCGTCGGGCTCGAGCCGGCCCAGCTCGCGCAGGATCTCGGCGCAGCTCGGGCCGTCGACCCACTCCATGACGATGTACTGGCGGCCCGAGGACTCCTCGGCGCCGAAGTCGAAGACCTGGACGATGTTCGGGTGCACGAGCCGCGCGGCGGCGAGCGCCTCGCGCCGGAAGCGCGAGACGAAGTTCGAGTCCTGCGCCAGGTGCTCGGCCAGCAGCTTGACGGCCACGTGGCGCTCCAGCCGCGTGTCGAGCGCGAGCTGCACGGTGGCCATGCCGCCGACGCCGAGGCGGCGTTCGAGGCGATAGCGGTCTGCGAAGAGCGTGTCGGCGGTCATCCGTCGTCCTCCGGAGGAACACCGCCGGTGCCCGGCGGTTCCTCCGGCGGGGCCTGCTCGCCGCCGGTCCCCGGATCCACGGACGGCGTGGGGGTGGGCGTCGGCGTCGGGGGTCGGCGTCTCGGTCTGCTCGGGGGTCGGGCGTCGGCGGTCGGGGTCGGCGTCTCGGTCGGCTCGGGGGTGGCCGTCGGCGTCGGCGTCTCCGCCTCCGGGCGCCTCGCACTCGTCGGCGATCTGCTCGTCGAGGTGGTCGAGCCAGTCGCGCAGGTTCGCCTTCAGCTGCTTGTCGGTCTTGCGCGGGAGCGCCGTCGAGCTGCTGCTCGGCCTCGCGCACCGCGCGCCGCGCGGCGTCGCATTCGCCGGCGGCCGACGCGTCGCCGGCCTCGGCCACGAGGGCGGAGAGGCGGTCGGCGTCGTCCTGGGGGATGAGCGCGTCGTTCTCGGAGCCGCAGCCCGCGAGCACGAGCGCGCTCAGCCCGGCCGCGAGGAGCAGGGAGCGGAACGGCATCGCCTGACCAGGCTAGTGGCTGCGCCCGCGCCAGTCCTCCGCGGTGATCGCCCAGCGCTCGTGATCGCGCCATCGGCCCGCGACCTTGAGGTAGCGCGGGGAGAAGCCCTCGCGCCGGAATCCGGAGCGCTCCAGCAGGGCGATCGACGCGGTGTTGCCGGGCTGGACGTTCGCCTCGACGCGGTGGAGCTTGAGCTTCCGGAACGCGTACCGGAGCACGCCGGCCATGCCCTCGGTCATGTAGCCCTGGCCCGCGTGGGCCTGCGTCGCCCAGTAGCCGAGGTACGCGTTGCAGAACGGGCCGTAGAAGATCTGCGAGAGCACGAACGTGCCGACGATCGCGCCATCCTCGCGGCGAACGGCGAACAGGACCTCGACCTCGGGCGTCGCGTGCCGGGCGAGCAGCTTGTCCCAGGCGTCGCGGTCGGTCGGGGCGACGATCCACGGGCGGTGGAAGCGGCGGCTCGCCCGCATCTCCGCGATGTACGCGCCGGCGTCCGCCTCCTCGGGCCCGCGCACGGTGACGCGCGCCCGGCTCACTGCCCGTACTGGAGCCGCTCGGCGAGCGAGTCCGGCAGCCGCGCGGCGCGGATCGCCGCCTGCGCGCCGGCGAGGTCGTACTCCGAGCGGCGCCACTCGGCCGTCCACGCCTGCGTGTCGAGCACCATCCACGCCGCCCGCGGGTCGCCGTCGCGCGGCTGGCCGGTCGAGCCGGGGTTGAGCAGCCACTCGCCGGTGCCGATGTCGAGCAGGTCGTCCGCGCGGCGCGTCGAGCCCGTGGCCGGCTCGCCCGCGGGGCGGTGGAACGAGAGCGCGACGTGCGAGTGGCCGATCAGCGAGACCCGCTGGCCGGCCGTCGGCGGCTCCAGGCACAGCTCGGCGGTCAGCGCCGAGAGCACGTACTCCCAGATCGGGTCGCGCGGCGAGGCGTGGTAGAGCCCGACGCCCTCCGCCTCGCCGGTCGGGCGAGAGCGCCGAGCAGGAACTCGCGCGTCTCGGGCCGGATCACGTCCTTCGTCCACTGCGCGGCGAGCGCGGCGCCGCGCGAGAAGTCCTCCAGCGAGAGCACGTCGACGACCGCGAGGTCGTGGTTGCCGGCGAGGCAGATCGCGCAGTTCGCCTCGGCCAGGGCGACGCAGGCGTCCGGGTCGGCGCCGTAGCCGACGAGGTCGCCGAGGCACCACAGCTCCTCCACCTGCGCGTCCTGCGCGGCGGCGATCACCGCCTCGAACGCGTGCTTGTTGCCATGGATGTCGGACGCGATCGCGACGCGCATGCCTAGAGTCTGTTCGGTGCGAAGGTCATGGCGCCTGCCGGTCGCGCTCGTCACCGCGGTGGTCGTCGCCGAGGCCGCCGTGTTCGTGATGCGCCCTCGCGACCGCGGCCCCGAGCCCGGTCCCGGTGGAGGCGCGAGCCTACTTCAGCGAGGCGCAGATCGAGAAGGCGGAGAGCTTCCGCACCGGCCAGCTGTGGATCTACGTCGCGCAGACGGCGATCGGGCTGGGCGTGCTGGTGCTGATCGTGCGGCGCCCGCCGGAGCGGCTCGGCGGCGATCCGGCGCCCGGTGCTCGCCGGCGCCGCGGTGGCCGCGGCCGATCTCGCTCGCGACCGGCGTCGCCGCGCTGCCGCTGTCGGCCGTCGCGCGCGAGCGGGCCAAGGACGTCGGTCTCGTCACCCAGGACTGGGTCGGGCTGGGCGGGCGACGTGGCCAAGTCGCAGGCGATCGGCGCCGGCTTCGCGGCGCTCGGCGGCGCGGTGCTCGTGTTCGGCATGCGCCGCTTCGGGCCGCGCTGGTGGATCCCGGGCGCGGTCGTCGTCGTCGCGTTCGGCGCGATCACGACGTACGTCGGCCCGATCGTGCTCGATCCGCTGTTCAACGAGTTCAAGCGCGTGCCGCGCGGCGAGCTGCGCTCCGACGTGCTCGAGCTGGCGCGCAAGGCCGGCGTCGACGTGGGCGAGGTCTACGAGATGGACGCCTCGCGCCGCACCACGGCCGCGAACGCGTACGTGACCGGGCTCGGCCGCACCAAGCGCGTCGTGCTCTACGACACGCTCGTGAACGACTTCACGCCGGCCGAGACGCGGCTCGTCGTCGCGCACGAGCTCGGCCACGTCCACTACCACGACGTGCGCAACGGGCTGATCTGGCTCGCGATCGTCGCGCCGTTCGGCATGTGGGCGGCCGCGCTGCTGGCCGAGCGCCTGGCGCCGCGCGGCGGCGCGCTGGGACCGCGCGCGGTGCCGGCCGTCGCGCTCTCGCTGGCGATCGTGGTCCCGCTCATCACCATGGTCTCCAACCAGCTCTCGCGCGACGTCGAGCGGCGCGCGGACGCGTTCTCGCTCGAGCTGACGCGGCGATCCGGACACGTTCATCGACTTCCAGCGCCGGATCGCGGTCAAGAACGTCTCCGACCCCGACCCGCCGACGCTCGCGCACTTCCTGCTCGGCACGCACCCGACGACGCTGGAGCGGATCGGCCTGGCGGAGGCGTTCCGGCGGTGAAGTACTCCGTGGTTGCGGTCGGCCGGATCCGCCCGCCGTTCGCCGACGACGTCGAGCACTACGCGAAGATGCTCTCCGGCCACGCGACGCGTCGACCTCGTCGAGGTCCGCGACGGACGACCGACGTCGCGCGCCGGATCCCCGAGCGCGCCTACACGCGTGCTGCTCGACGCCCGCGGGAGGACGCACGACTCGGTCGCGTTCGCGCGCTGGCTGGAGGATCGCCGCCAGGGCGGCCGCGACGTCTGCTTCGTGATCGGCGGCGCGTACGGGATCGAGCTCGAGCGCTGCGACGAGCGGCTCTCGTTCGGGCCGATGACGTTCCCGCACCAGCTCGCCCGCGTGATGCTGCTCGAGCAGCTCTACCGCGCCCACAAGATCCTCGCCGGCGAGCCGTACCATCATTAGCCCTCGATGCCGAACCCATTCGACGACCTCAAGACCGCCGTGCAGGCCGCCGCCGGCCGAGCTGCGCAACGGCGGCGGCCGGCCGGCGACCGGCTGAGCCTCGAGCGGCCCAAGAAGGCCGGCTTCGGCGACTACTCGACCAACGCCGCGATGCTGCTCGCGCCCGCGCTGGGCGAGCCGCCGCGCGCGGTCGCCGAGCGGCTCGGCGCGGCGCTGCAGGAGCGGCTCGGCGGCCGGGTCGACAAGGTCGAGGTCGCCGGGCCGGGGTTCCTGAACCTGTTCCTCGCCGACGCCTGGTACCTCGCAGCGGTCGACGAGGTGCTCGCCGCCGGCGACGACTTCGGGCGCGGCACGCGAGCGCGCGCGCATCCAGGTCGAGTTCGTCTCCGCCAACCCGACCGGCCCGCTGACCGCGGCGTCCGGCCGCCACGCCGCGTTCGGCGACGCGCTCGCGCGGATCCTCGAGCTGGACGGCAACACCGTCGAGCGCGAGTACTACTTCAACGACGGCGGCGGCCAGGTCCAGCGGCTCGGCGCAGTCGATCCTCGCCCGCGCGCGCGGCGAGGAGCCGCCGGAGGACGGCTACCAGGGCGAGTACGTCGCCGAGCGTCGCCGCGCAGATCCCCGACGCCGCGAGCAAGAGCGCCGACGAGCTCGCGCGCGCCGGCGTCGACGATCCTGATGGCCGGCATCCGCGCGACGCTCGAGCGCTACCGCGTGCACTTCGACCGCTGGTTCCTCGAGCGCGTCGCTGTACGAGGGCGACCCGAGCCCGTGGGACCGTGCGCGCGAGAAGCTCGAGGCCGAAGGGCTCGCCTACCGGAGCGAGGGCGCGCTGTGGCTGCGCACCACCACGCTCGCCGGCGACGAGAAGGACCGCCCGCTCGTGCGCTCCACCGGCGAGCCGACCTACCTCGCGGCCGACGTCGCCTACCACTGGGACAAGCTCGAGCGCGGCTTCGACGCGCTCGTCAACGTGCTCGGCTCCGACCATCACAGCTACGTCGTGCGGCTGAAGGCGATCCTCGCCGCGGCCGGCGCCGATCCCGACCGGCTCGTGGTGCCGCTGCTGCAGTTCGTCCACGTCGTCGAGGGCGGCGAGCGCGCGTCGATGTCCAAGCGGCGCGGCGACTTCGTCACGCTCGACGAGCTGATCGACGAGATCGGCGTCGACGCGACGCGCTTCTTCATGCTCTCGCGCTCGGCCGACTCGACCGTCGACCTCGACCTCACGCTCGCGCGCGAGCAGTCGGCCGAGAACCCCGTCTACTACGTGCAGTACGCGCACGCGCGGATCGCGTCGGTGCTGCGCAAGGCGGGCGAGGAGCGGGTCGCCGCGGCGCTCGCCGCGCCGCGCGACCGGGCTGGCGCTGGAGCCCGCGGAGCGCGAGCTGGTCAAGAAGCTGCTGGCGTTCCCGGGCGAGGTCGCCGAGGCGGCCGAGCGCCACGCGCCGCACCGGATCGCCATCTACGCGCTCGAGACCGCGCAGACGTTCACGGCGTTCTACCGCGACTGCCGCGTCGTCGGCGCCGAGCCGGAGGCGCTCGAGTCGTTCCGGATCGCGCTCAGCGTGGCGGCGCAGCGCGTGATCGCGCGTTCGCTCGGGCTGCTCGGCGTCGCGGCGCCAGAGACGATGTGAGCAGCGCGGTGGCCCGCTCCGGCCGGCGAGCGGCCGGGCGAAGTGGTAGCCCTGGCCGAAGCCGCAGCCGGCCTCGGCCGCGAAGCGCAGCTGCTCCGCGGTCTCGATCCCCTCGGCCACGACGTCCATACCGAGGCCGGCGCCGAGCGTCGCGATCGCCCGCACGATCGCGCGCCGATGCGGCGTCGCCGGGCACGTCGCGCAGGAACGAGCGGTCGACCTTGAGCACCTGCACGGGCAGCTCGCGCAGGCGCGAGAGCGAGGAGTGCTCCGTGCCGAAGTCGTCGAGCGCGAGCTTGACGCCGAGCCGGTGGAGGCGCTCGATCACCTCGTGCGTGCGGTCGGACCCGTGCATCGGCGACTCGCGCACCTCGATCAGGAGCTGCGCCGGGGCGCAGGCCGTGGCGGTCGAGCGCGTCCGGCCACGCGGTCGACGTAGGTCTCGTCGCGCAGCTCGCGCGGCGACGCGTTGAACGCGATCCGCGGCGTGAGGCCGAGCTCGGCCCACGCGGCCGCCTGGCGGCAGGCGGCCTCGATCACCCAGGCGCCGATGCGCGTGATCAGGCCCGTCTCCTCGGCGTGCGGGATGAAGTGGTCGGGCGGGACGAGCCCGGTGGCCGGGTCCTCCCAGCGCACGAGCGCCTCGACGCCGCGCAGCCCGCCGGTGGCGAGGTCGTAGACCGGCTGGTAGTGCAGGACGAACTCGTCCTCGGCCAGCGCGCGGCGCAGCCGGGCGGTCAGCGTCAGCTGGCCGCGGCTGTCGCTCGGCGTCGTCGCGAGTAGAGCGCGTAGGCGTCGCGGCCCGGCGCGCTTGGCCTGGTACATCGCGGTGTCGGCGTGCTTGAGCAGCTCCGCCGGCGTCCGCGCCGTCGTCGGGGCCGACCGCGATGCCGATCGACGCGCCGAGCTGGAACTCCTCGCCGTCGAGGACGAGCGAGGCGTCGAGCGCGGCGAGGATCTTCTCGGCGACGACCTCGGCGTCGGGTCCTCCGGTGCCCGGGCAGACGAGCATGAACTCGTCGCCGCCGAGCCGCGCGAGCAGGTCGCCGCCGCGCGTGATCGCGCGGATCCGGTCCGCGACCTGCGACGAGCACCTGGTCGCCGGCCGCGTGGCCGAGCGAGTCGTTGACGAGCTTGAAGTGGTCGAGGTCGATGTAGAGCGCCGCGACCGTCGTCGCCCTCGCGCCGCGCGCGGGCCAGGTCGCGGCCGAGCTGCTCCTCCACCGTGGAGCGGTTCGGCAGCCCCGTGAGCGGGTCGTGGTAGGCGAGGTGGGCGAGCCGCTCCTCGGAGCGGTGGCGCGCGGTGACGTCGATCGCGATCCCGATGATCGAGCCGTCCGGCTGCGCCGCGCCACGAGCAGTCGTACGTGCCGTCGCCGAGCTCGCCGTGCGTCTCGAACGACTCGCCGGCCAGCGCGCGGCGGGCATGGGCCTGCAGCGTCGGGTCGCCGGCGTGCGCGTCGATGATCGACTGCCCGACCATCTGGCCCGGCTTCAGGCCGAGCGTCTCGAGCGCCTTGCCCTCGGACAGCGTGATCGTCCCGTGCGGGTCGGTGGCGAAGAGGATCACCGGCGCGGCGTTGACCACCGCGGTCGAGCCGCGCCTGCGCGGCCTCGAGCGCCTCGCGCGCCTGGCGCAGCGCGGTGATGTCGAGGCAGATGCCCTGGCTGCCCGGCTGTCCGGGGATCTTCACCTCGAGCTCCCAGACCCAGATCCAGGCGCCGTCGCGGCCCCGCATCCGGTACTCGATGTCGAGCGAGCCGTCGCCGAAGTCCGCCGCGACGACGCGCTCGCGGTCGTCCGGGTGGAGCATGCTGTGCCAGTGGGTCGGGTCCTCGGTCCACAGCCGCGCCGGCAGCCCGGTCCACGCCTCGATCTGCGGGCTGATGTACGTGAGCCGGTTCTCGGCGTCGCAGACGTAGGTCACCATCGGGCAGCGCTCGATGAGCGCGCGGAACATCGCCGGATCGGGCCCCATAGCGGGGTCATCGCCCCGTGCGGCCGGGGCTGTAGCCCGCTCCGGCTCCGGTGCGGGAGCTACAGGTCGCTGAACAGGTTGAGCCCGAGCGAGTCGAGCGCCTGCTGGGCCTCGGTGTTCAGCCGCGTCAGCTCGCCGGTGAGCAGCAGCACGCCCATCGCGATCAGCACGACGCCGGAGACCGCGGTGATCAGCGACGTAGCGGTCGCGCAGCCAGCGGAACGCGCCCCACGCGCGCGTGAACGCGAGCGCCGTGAGCAGGAACGGGACGCTCAGCCCGAGCGAGTAGAACAGCAGCAGGACCGCGCCGTCGCTGAGCGTTGTCCTGCGTCGAGGCGGCGGTGAGGATCGCGCCGAGCGTCGGGCCGATGCACGGCGTCCAGGCGAACGCGAACGCCGCGCCGGCGATCAGCGGGCCGCCCGAGCCGGCGCGGCTGATCAGCGCGTCGGGCCGCCACTCGCGGTTGAGCTTGGGCACGAACGGCGTGAGCAGGAACAGCACGCCGAGCGCGATGATGACCGCGCCGGCGATCTTGTCGAGCGTGCCGCGGGAGTCCTGCAGCGCCGAGCCGAGGCCCGGTCGCGGTCATGCCGAGCGCGACGAACACGACCGTGAACGAGAGGCAGAAGACGATCGCGGGCAGCAGCACCTTCAGCAGCGAGCGCTCGCCGCGCTGCAGCTCGGCGACGCTCACGCCGGAGACGGCGGAGAGGTAGCCGGGCACGAGCGGCAGCACGCACGGGGAGATGAACGAGACGAAGCCGACCGCGAACGCGGCGACGACGGTGGTGTCGACGCCGTCGCTCATCGGTCGAAGGCCGCGAGCTCGGCGTCGAGCCGGCGCGCGTCGTCGTCGTCGAGCGCCGGGCCCGCTCGCCGGCGGTCGCCGCCGCGCGTCGCGCGCCGCGCCAGCGGCGGGCGACGAGCACGACGAGCGCCAGCGCGCCGAGCGCCGCGAGCAGCGGGCACGACCCAGGCGGTGAGCTGGAAGCCGTCGTCCTGCGGGCTCGGCGAGCACGCGCGGGCCGTACTCGTCGACGAGCGCGGCCTTGATCTCCGCCTTGGTCCTGCCCTCGGCGATCAGCTCGGCGATGAAGTCGCGCTCCTGGTCGGCCACGTCGGACGTGGAGACGTTCAGCGCCGTCCCGCATTCGAGGCACATGACCTCGTCCTCGATGTCGGGCAGCGAGGCGCGCGGCGCGGCGGCGGCGGCCGGCGACGCGAGCAGCGCGAGCGCGAGCAGCGTGGCGAGCAGCGCGCGCATCACGCCTTCTCGTCGAGCAGCGGCGGGAGCGTCTCGTCGAGCCACTTCTGCGTGACCGGGAAGCGGCGGACGGCGGCGACCTGGCCCTGCGCGGTCGATCACGTAGTTCTCGGGGTAGCCGGTCTGGCCCCACTCGCGCACGAAGCTGCCGTCGCGGTCGCGCAGGTTCGGGAACGTGAGCCCGAACTCGTCGACCGCCTTCAGCGCGGCGCCGGAGTTCTCCTTCACGTCGATCCCGAGCACGGTCCCGCCGCGCGCCGACAGCATCTTGTGCGCCTTCTCGATCAGCGGCAGCTCGTCGCGGCAGGGCGTCGCACCACGAGGCCCAGACGTTGACCAGCACGACCTTGCCCTTGTAGTCGGCGAGCGACCCGGCGCCGGCGCCGCCGAGCACTCGGCAGCGTGTCGCGCGCCGGCGGGTCGACCCGCTCCCCGCGCGCCATCGCGTCGTCGAGCGTCGTGTCCGCGCCGGTGGTCGTGAGGCCGTACGCGAGCAGCCCGACGAGCAGCGCCGCGGCGATCGTGACAGGCCAATAGACGCGGGCGCGCATGCCCTCAAGGGTACCTTCGCCGAATCGGTATCCTGCGCCACTCCGCGGGCGTTGTCCAATGGCTAAGACGTTGGCTTCCCAAGCCAAAAATGGGGGTTCGATTCCCCTCGCCCGCTCTCTCGAAGGTCACCGGCTCCTAACACGCGGGCGACGACGCCCGCTAAGGCTCCCGGCCATGACCCAACGCATCCGCGCCGGCATGCTCGCCGGCGTCTCCCTCGCGCTGGCGCTCGCCGCGCCAGCCTTCGCCGCGCCGGACGACGTCACCCTCGAAGGGCGTGCCGTGCTCCCAGCGCGGTCCTACGCGCCCGGGCCGCTGAGCGGCACGCTGCTCGGCTCGGCCCCGATCAACGGCGTGCTGCCGCCGTTCCCCGGCCAGCCCGTGCAGGGCTTCTCGGGCGTGCTGGACGCCGGCCACGGCCGCTACTGGGCGATGCCCGACAACGGCTACGGCGCCGAGGAGAACTCCAAGGACTTCCTGCTGCGGATGTACCGCATCACCCCCGACTTCAAGACGGCGCGGGGTGGGAGCGGGACGATCGCGGTCGGGCGCTACATCTCGCTCCGCGACCCGGACGGGCACGTCCCGTTCGCGCTCGAGCGCTCCGACCGCCGGCTGACCGGCGGCGACTTCGACATCGAGTCCGTGCGCGAGGACCGGCACGGCGACCTCTGGTTCGGCGACGAGTTCGGGCCGTGGCTGCTGCACACCGACGACACGGGCAAGCTGCTCGAGCCGCCGATCGAGCTCGACGGCGTCGCGTCGCCGCAGAACCCGCCGGTCGCGCCGTTCAACCCGAACCCGACGCTGCCGCGCTCGAACGGCTTCGAGGGGATGGCGCTGGCCGCCGACGGCGAGACCCTCTACCCGATGCTCGAGGGCCCGCTGATCGGCGACCCGGACCAGCGGCGGCGGCTGATCTACGAGTACGCGCCCGACGACGGCGGCTACACCGGCCGCACGTGGCAGTACCGGATGGAGGCCGCGGGGAACTCGATCGGCGACCTCACCCAGCTCGACCGCAACCGCTTCGTGGTCATCGAGCGCGACAACCTCCAGGGCGCGGACGCCGCGTTCAAGCGGCTCTACGTGGTCGACTTCCGCGACGTCGGCGAGGACGGCTTCCTGGTCAAGCGCCAGGTCGCCGATCTCCTGCACATCGACCCGGACGGCGTGCCGCTCGGCGCCAAGCCCGGCGACGTCGGCCTGGGCGGCGAGTTCGCGTTCCCGTTCCAGACGATCGAGGACGTGCTGCCGGTCGGGAAGGACCGCCTGCTGGTGCTCAACGACAACAACTTCCCGTTCTCCAACGGGCGGAACCCGGCGAAGCCCGACCCGAACGAGGCGATCGTGCTGCGCGTGCCGGGGCTGCGCGGGTGAGCCGCTACCAGGCCTGCTCGGTGCCGCAGTGCGGGCAGTCGACCGAGGTCGTCACCTTCGCCTTGAAGGCGTAGCCGCACATGCAGGAGTAGAGCGCCCGGTCCTCGGGGCCGCCGCCGCGGCGCGCGTCGCGCGTCTCGGCGGCCTCGGGGCTCACGGGGGTGGCGTTCCGGCGGGTGGGCGCGCGTCGAGCGGCGCTTGGGGAGGCGGGTGGTGAGCTGCATCAACCGTCCATGGGTAAGAACGCTCGTCATCGCGATTGGTTTCGCCGAACTCCGTCCCAATTCCTTTAGTTCTTGTTAAGACTCTCACCGCGGCCCGGACGATCGAGGCGGCGCCGCCGCGCCAGCGCAGTCGCCATACTGAGGGGCGATGGATCCGTCCCGCAAGCGCAAGACGCGGCTGGTCGTCGCGCTGACGCTGCGCGCTGCTGCTGGCGGTGCGCGCTCGTCTACACGAGCTTCTCGGCCGCCAGCGAGGCGCGCCAGCCGAGCCAGCTCGCCGGCGCCGAGCCGGGCAAGACGTACCAGCTCACCGGCCGCGTCGCCAAGGGCAGCTGGGAGCACAAGGGCACCGTCCACACGTTCCGCGTCGAGGACCGCAAGGGCGGCGGCGCCGAGCGTCCCCGTCCGCTACGTCGGCCAGGTTCCCGACCCGTTCCGCGAGGGGCGCGAGATCGTGATCGACGTGCGCAAGCAGGGCGCGATCTTCGAGGGCCAGCCGGACTCGCTCGTGACGAAGTGCCCGTCGAAGTTCACGGCCGAGCCCAAGACCTGAGCTAGCCATGGCGTCCGCCGGCTTCATCTGCCTGGCCGCCGCGCTGGCGATCTGCCTGTACGGCATCGGCGCCTCGCTCTACGGCGCGCGCGCCGGGCGGCGCGAGTACGTCGACTCCGGGCGCCGCGCGGTCTACGCGCTCGCCGGGATGCTCATCGTCGCGATGCTGATCCTGCAGCTCGCGTTCGTGCGCTCGGACTTCTCGTTCGAGCTGGTCGCGACCCACTCCTCGACCACGACGCCGCTGTTCTACCGGCTCACCGCGGTGTGGTCGTCGCAGGAGGGCTCGCTGCTGCTGTGGGTGCTGCTGCTGTCGCTGTGGAGCAGCGCGATCCTCTACCTCACGCGGCGCAAGCTGCGCGAGGTCGCGCCGTACGCGACCGCCGTGCTGCTCGGCTTCGGCGCGTTCTTCTGCGGGCTGCTCGTCTTCCTCGAGTCGCCGTTCACGACGCTCGCCGCGCCGCCGGCCGAGGGCGCCGGGCTCAACCCGCTGCTGCGCCACCCGAGCATGATGATCCACCCCCCGATGCTGTACTCGGGCTACACGCTGTTCGCGGTGCCGTTCGCGTTCGCGGTCGGCGCGCTGATCACGCGGCGGCTGGGCTCGGAGTGGATCCGCTCGCACGCGCCCGTTCACGCTCGCCGCCTGGCTGTTCCTCGGCATCGGGATCATGCTCGGCGCGCGCTGGTCCTACATGGAGCTGGGCTGGGGCGGCTACTGGGCCTGGGACCCGGTCGAGAACGCGTCGCTGATGCCGTGGCTGACCGGCACCGCGTTCCTGCACTCGGTGATGATCCAGGAGAAGCGCGGGATGCTGAAGGTGTGGAACGTCTCGCTGGTGCTCGCGACCGGCGTGCTCGCGATCCTCGGCACGTTCCTCGTGCGCTCGGGGATCCTCGAGTCGATCCACGCGTTCGGCGCGTCGACGCTCGGCGATCCCGTTCCTGGTGCTGATCGGCGTGATGATCGGCGGCTCGATCGCGCTCGTGTCGAGCCGGGCGGAGTCGCTGCGGTCCGAGCACCGGCTCGACTCGCTGCTGTCGCGCGAGGCGGCGTTCCTGCTCAACAACCTCGTGCTCGTCGCGCTCTGCTTCGTCGTCTTCTGGGGCACGTTCTTCCCGCTGATCTCCGAGGCGCTCACCGGCGAGGAGGCGTCGGTCGGGCCGCCGTGGTTCAACCGCTACATCACGCCGCTCGCGCTGATCCTCGTGCTGCTGTCGGGGATCGGGCCGCTGATCGCGTGGCGCCGGGCGACCGTGGCCAACCTGCAGCGCAACTTCGCGCTCCCGGTCGGGGCGGCCGTCGCTGGTGACGCGCCGCGCTCGTCGCGGCCGGCGTCACCGGCTCGGTGCCGGCGCTGCTGATGTTCGCGTTCGCGACGTTCGTGCTCGGCGCGGTCGGGCAGGAGCTGTGGCGCGGGGTGCGCGCGCGGCGCGCGATGTCGCGCGACTCGGTGCCGGCGGCGCTGGTCGCGCTCGTGCGGCGCAACCGGCGACGCTACGGCGGCTACATCGTGCACGTCGGGATCGCGGTGCTGTTCGTCGGCGTCGCGGCGTCGTCGGCGTTCCAGACGCAGCACCTCGTCGAGCTGCGGCCGGGGCAGACCGACCGCGTCGGCGACTACGCGATCACGTACGAGCGGCCGACGTCGCGGCTCGTCGCGGCGGCGAACGGGCGGCTGGAGCGGATCGACCTCGGCGCGCGGCTCCGGGTCCGGCGCGGCGACGGCCCGCCGCAGGTGCTCGACACGTACAAGTCCTTCTTCCCCAGCACGGCGCCGGACCTCGGCCCGGTCTCGCGCTTCTTCGAGGGCGAGGCGACGAGCGAGGTCGGCGCTGCGCGCCGGGCTCCGGCGCGACCTCTGGACGGCGGTCGGGCCGGACATCGGCCGCCTGCGGCCGCGGATCGAGCGAGGGCGACAAGGTGTTCGCCGACGCGAAGCGAGCTGTCGGAGGCCGACCGCGGCGCGTTCCTCGCCGAGGCGCTGCGCGGGCTGACCCGCTCCTACACCGACAACCCGCCGCCCGCGACGTTCCGCTTCATCGTCTCGCCGCTGGTGAGCTGGATCTGGCTCGGCGGGCTGATCGTGCTTCGGCGGCGCCGCGATCGCGCTCTGGCCCGCCGGCGCGCGGGCGCGCCGGCCGGCCACCGCGGCCGGCCTCGCGCGCGTGGCGCGCGAGCTCGAGCGCGCGTAGCCGATGGAGATCGTGCTCGTCCTGATCCTCGTCGCGGTCGCCGTGCTCGCGATCAGCGCGCCGCTGCGCGCGGGGCGCCGCGCCGAGCGCGAGGCGGCCGACCGCGGCGAGCGCGCCGACCTCGAGGCGGCGCGCGACGCCAAGTACGCCGAGATCCGCGACGCCGAGATGGACTACCGGACCGGCAAGCTGTCCGAGGCCGACTGGCGCGCGCTGGACCGCCAGCTGCGCCGCGAGGCGGTCGAGCTGCTGCACCGGCTCGACGAGCTCGACGCGTAGTACCCTGATCCGCCGATGTACACGATCCTCTCCGTCGTCCAGGTCTTCATCGCCGTCGTCCTGATCTTCCTGGTGCTGCTGCACTCGGGCAAGGACGCGGGCATGTCCGGCGCGTTCGGCGTCGGCGTCGCCGGCGGCACCACCGGCGGCTCGCTGATGGAGCGCAACCTGGATCGCTGGACGATCCTCTTCGCGATCCTGTTCGCCGCTGAACACGATCGCGCTGCTGAAGGTCTAGCTACCCGACGATCGCGACGCCGCCGCGCGCGCGGAGCGCCGGCGCGAGCGTCGCGCCGATCGTCAGCGCGGAGTCGTCGTCGGTCGGCACGAGCTGCTGGGCGCGCGTCAGCGCCTCGGTGGCGGCGAGCACGGCGAGCGGGTCGATCTCGGCGACGCCGTTCACGGGCCAGGTCGGCTCGCCGCGCTCGATCAGCTGCGCGCCGTCGAGCAGCCAGCCGTGGTCGGCGAGCAGGAACGCGGGGATGAAGAGGCCGACGTCGATCGGCGCCGGCCAGCTCGGCCGACGTCCGCCGGCGCCGCCGCCGACGAGCACGAGGTGGTCGGGCCACGGCTCGGCGTGGCCGGGGCGGGTGGCGTGGCCGGTCGAGTCGCCCGATCGCGGTGTCGGAGACGGCGCGGTGCGCGACGCCGTCCTGGATCAGCGGCACCGGCCGGCGCGGCATGCCCTCGGCGTCGTAGCTGCGCGGCAGCGTGCCGGGGTGGCGCGGCGAGTCGGACAGGTTGACGCACGGCGCGACGATGCGCGCTGCCGCGGCGGGCGGCGAGCAGGCTCTCGGCGCCGGCGAGCTCCGGCTTGAGCGCCTCGAGCACCTGCGCGACGGCGACCGGTCCGAGCACGACGGGCGGCCTCGCCCGGCTCGGCGGGCTGCGGCGCGCCCTCGTGGAAGCCGGCTCGCGCGCGCGGTCGACGAGCGCGGCGAGGTCGAGCCCGGCCCGGCCGATCGCGGCCGCGATCGGACGTCCGGGCGCGTGGACCTCGGCGGAGGCGAACGTGCGCTGCTCGAACGCGGCGACGCCGCGGGTGGAGGCGATCGCGACGCGCGCGGCGCCGGCGCGCAGCTCGATCGCGAGGCCGTCGCCGGCGACGCCGGCGAGCTCGTCGGCGAGCGCGACGGGGTCGAGCGCGAGCACGGCCGGCGTCCCAGCCGTCGTGCGGCTCGCCCTCGGCGGGGTCGGGCAGGCGGCGCGCGTCGACGCGGCTCGCGGTCGAGCTCGGCGTGCGCGCGCTCGCGGCGGCGGCCGCGCGTCGAGGCCCGTCGGCGCTCAGGTCGGTGGTGGAGGCCGCGCCGACGCGGCCGTCCTGCAGCACGACGAGCTCGGCGGTCTGCTGGACGAGGTCGGAGATCGCCGTGCTCGCCGACGGCGAGCCGCCGCTCCCACCACACGGTCGCCTGCCCCTCGCCGTCGAGCTGCGGCGAGCGCCTGCTCGGCGAGGGCGGTGAGGTCGGCTCTCGGTGGGCGCCATGAGGCGCGGGAGGGTAGCGGGTCGCGCCCGTGCCTCGGCGGCGTCAGGCGAGTCGCGCGTCGCGCGACGCGCCGTCGCAGCGTGCCGGCGACTCGCGTCGAGCGGACGGTGCGCGCGAGTGCGACGGACTGCGTCGCCCGCCGTCCGAGCCCGCGAGCGGCGCTCGCGTCACCACGCGGCCTCGTAGAGCGCGCGCAGCTCGTCGCGGTCCGCCCGCGGCGGCGTGTGGCGAGCTGCGGCCGCGCCGCGGCCGTGTCCGCGCGCGGCGTCGAGGTCCTCCTCGCGCGCGCCGAGGTCGCGCAGCCGCGTCGCGCCCGTGAGCGCGCAGAGCCGCGCGGCGGCCGCCGCCGGGTCCTCGCCGAGCGCCGCGGTGAGCGCCGCGTGCTCGCTCCGGGCAGCGCCGCGCGAGCGCCGGGATCGTGTGCGGCAGCATGATCGCGTTCGCCTGCCCGTGGCCCGCGAGCCCGTGGCGGACCAGCGTCTGCGCGAGCACGTGGTGCAGGCCGAAGCCGGTGCTGTCGATCGTGTAGCCCGCGAGCAGCGCGCCGAGCGCGAGCTCGTCGCGGTCGGGCTCCGCGCCGCGCGAACGCGCCGACGAGCCGGCGCGCGGCGTCGTGCGCGGCGAGCGTCGCGACCGGGTTGGCGTGCGACCGTGCACGGCCCCTCGACCGCGTGGCCGAGCGCGTTGAGCGCGCTCGCCGCCAGCTCGGGCTCGCGGCTGCGACGCCGCGAGCGCCGGGTCGTAGACGACGACCGCGCAGCGCACGCGCGGCGTCGCCTCGTCGACGCCCGCGGCGTGCCGGTGCCCGCGCGTCATCTCCGCCCCCGACAGCGTCGTCGGGATCGCCATCGCCCGCGCCCGCCGCCGAGCGCCGCCGCCACGGCCTTCGCCACGTCGATCACGCGGCCGCCGCCGAGCGCGACGACGCGCCCGTCGCCGCCCGCGCCGCGCGCCCACGCCAGCGCGGCCGCGGCCAGCTCGGGGACCGTCCCGCCGGGCACGTGGTGCACCGCGGCGGCGGCGTCGACCACCGGCGGCAGCGCCGCCGCCGCGCGCGGCGTGGTGAGCAGCAGGTAGCCCGGGCCGCCGAGCTGCTCCACCGCCTCGCCGGCGACGCCGCGCCCGAACCGGATGGTGCGCTCGCCGTCGCGCCAGCGGAAGATCGCGTGCATGTCCGTTTCATGATTGCCGCATCGCGCGACGCGCTCAACGCCGATGCGTTGCGCGGGTAGGCTTCCCGCCTTCGCATGGATGACATCGACCGGCAGATCGTTGCGCTGCTGCGCCAGGACGCGCGGCGCTCGTTCCAGAGCATCGGCGCGCAGGTCTCGCTCAGCGCGCCGGCCGTCAAGCGGCGCGTCGACCGGCTCGAGGCCGACGGGCGTGCTGCGCGGCTACACCGCGCTCGTCGACCCCGGCCGCTTCGGCTGGGGCACGCACGCGTTCGTCGCGCTGTTCTGCGAGGGCCGGATGGCCGCGGCCGAGGTGCGCGACGGCGCTCGAGCACCATCCCGAGGTCGAGGCCGCCTACACCGTCGCGGGCGAGGCGAGCGCGATGGTCCACGTGCGCGCGCGCGACACGTCGCACCTCGAGGAGGCGCTGGAGCGGATCCGCGACCACGCGGGCGTCACGCGCACGCAGACGCAGATCGTGCTCTCGACGCTGTTCGAGCGCCCGTTCGACGAGGGCCACGCGTGAGGGTCCTCGACCTCACGCCAGCCGCTCGACGAGCGCACCGTGCTGTGGCCCGGCTCGCGCGCCGTTCGCGGCGGTCGGCCCCGACGAGTACGACGACGACGGCTTCTGGGGCCGCCGACCTCAGCATCGCCCGAGCACGCCGGCACCCACCTCGACGCGCCGCGCCACTGCGTGCCGGGCGGCGCCGCGGTCGCCGACATCCCGGCCGAGCGAGCTCGTGCGCCCCGCCGTGCGGATCGACGCCCGCGCGCTGTGCGGCGGCGATCCCGCGTGGGTGCTGCGCGCCGCCGACGTCGAGGCGTGGGAGGCCGAGCACGGCCGCGTCCCCGCCGGCGCCGCCGTGCTGCTCGTGCACGGGCTGGGACGCGTACCGCGAGCGACGCCGGCGCGCTACCTCGGCGACCCGCTCGCACTTCCCCGGCTACGGCGCCGACGCGGCCGCGCTGCTGGTCGAGCGCGGCGTGGCCGGGCTCGGGATCGACACGCTCGGCGTCGACGCCGGCGCGGCGACCGACTTCCCCGTCCACCACATCACGCTGCCCGCCGGCCTCTGGCACCTCGAGGGGCTGATCGGGCTGGACGCGGTGCCCGGCCGACCGGCGCGACGCTCGTCGTCGGCGCGCTGCGCCTGCCCGGGCGCGTCCGGCACCCCGGCGCGCGTGTTCGCCCTCGTCCCCTAAGCCGTCGCGCGGGGCGGGCGCGCCTCGCCCTGCACGACGACCGCCACGGCGAGCACGATCACCGCCGCGCCGGCGAGCGTGATGCCGGTCACCGCCTCGTCCAGGATCAGCCAGCCGAGCGCGATCGCGACGACCGGGTTGACGTACGCGTACGTCGCCACGCGCGAGATCGGCGCGTTCTGCAGCAGCCACGCGTACGCGGTGAACGCGAGCGCCGAGCCGATCAGCGCGAGGTAGAGCCAGGCGAGCGATCGACTCGGTGGAGAAGCCGCTCGACGTCGAGCGCGCCACGGCTCGCCCGCGACGACGCCGGCGAGCGTCACGACGCGTCCCGCCGAGCAGCATCTGCCAGCCGACCGAGACGAGCGGGTCCGCCGGCAGCGCGACCCGGCGCGAGAGGTAGGAGCCGGTCGCCCACGCGGGCGTCGAGCAGACGACGAGCAGCAGCGAGAGCGAGCGGCGCGCCGCCGGTCTGCCCGCCCGGCTGCAGCAGCAGGCCGACGCCGGCGAAGCCGAGGATCACCGCGAGCACGAGCTGCGGCGCGATGTGCTCGCCGCCGAGCCGCCGCAGCACGCAGCACCCAGAGCGGCACGCACGCGACCAGCAGCGCGGCGAGGTTGGACGGCACGTCCTGCTCGGCGGTCGCGACGGTCGCGACGGCGCCCATCATGAGCGAGCCGACGAGCAGGCAGCTGAGCGCCTCGGCGCGGGTGATGCGGACGGCGCGGCGGCGGAGCGCGAGCACGCCGAGCATCAGCGCTCCCGGCGAGCAGGAAGCGGCTGCCGGTGGAGACCAGCGGCGGGATGGTCTCGACCAGCACGCGCAGCGCCAGGTAGGTCGAGCCCCAGACGATGTAGACGGTCCAGAGCGCCGCCCAGACGAGGAGTCCGGACGGCGCGCGGGGATGGACGGCGCTGGCGGCAGCCGGCGTGCGGGGAGCGCCGCGCGGCTGCACGCGGCGCGCAGGCGGGGCACGCGCACGCGGCGCAGGCGGTCGCGCGCCGGCGTGCGCCGCGTGCGGGCCGGCGTGCAGCGCGGAGCAGCGCGACGAGGTCGGCGGTGGGGCGGAACGGGTCGGCGATCGCGCGGTCGCCGGCGATGCGCGGCGACGATGACGCCGTCCTGCTCGGCGAGCAGGACGTCGCCGGCGAGCGGGCGCTGGGAGTCCATGCGGGCGAGGTTCTCGAGCGCGGCGCCGTCCGAGCCGCGGGCGGCCCGGATGACGACGGTTGGATCGATGACGGCGTGCTGGGCATGTGGGGAGCTCCTGGGAGCTGGGGTGAGATCACAGTGTGCGGGGACGCAGGCCATCAGCACAAATGACCGTTCTCGGGAGCTGGTATAAGATGCACTGATGCTCGACGTCCGCCGCATGCGCGTGCTGCGCGAGGTCGCCCTGCGGGGCTCCTTCTCCGCCGCCGCCGAGTCGCTCTCGTTCACGCAGTCCGCCGTCTCGCAGCAGATCGCCGCGCTCGAGCGCGAGGCCGGCGCCGTGCTCGTCGAGCGCAGCGCGCGCGGCGTGCGGCTGACCGACGCCGGCGAGGCCGTCGTGCGCCACGCCGAGGGCATCCTCGCCAAGCTCGCCGAGGCCGAGGCCGAGCTGGAGGCGATCGCCGGGCTGCGCGGCGGGCGCCTGCGGATGGCCGCGTTCGAGTCGGCCGCCGCGACGATCATGCCGGTCGCGATCTCGCAGTTCGCCGAGGCAGCATCCCGGCGGTCGAGCTGTCGATGACGCTGCTCGAGCCCGAGGACGTCGGTCGCCGCGCTGCGCGCGGGCGACATCGACCTCGCGATCACGTTCGGCGCCGGCAAGCAGGAGGACCGCGACGGCGACGGCGTCACGCACCACCACCTGCTCGAGGACCCGATGTACCTCGTCCTCCCGCAGAACCACCCGCTCGCGCGCAAGCGCGGCGTGCGGCTCGCCGACCTCGCCGACGAGCCGTGGATCGGCGGCGCGCCGGACTGCGAGTGCAACCGCATGATCAGCCAGGCGTGCATGCGCTTCGGCTTCGATCCGCGGATCGCGTTCGAGACCGACGACTACAGCGCGGTGCAGGGCTTCGTCGCCGCGGGCGTCGGCGTCTCGCTGATCGCCGAGCTCGGCCTGCGGACGGTCCGCGACGACATCGTCGTCCGCCCGCTCGGCCGCGACACGCCGGTGCGCCAGATCTACGCGACCGCGCTGAAGGGCTACCGCTCGCCCGCGACCGCGGCGATGATCGACATGCTCCGCGACGTCGGCGCCGAGCCACGCCGCGCGCCGCCCGGTGCTCGAGCTCGTCTCCTGACCCTCAAGCAAGGGTCTGACCCTTTTCTGAGGGTTCGCCAAACCCTCAAGCAGGGGTCTGACCCCTTTGGGAGGGTTTAGCCTCTCGCGCCATGAGCGACGACAGCGGCCGGACGGTCGGCTCCGTCGCCCGCGCGCTCGCGCTGCTCGACGCCCTGGCCGAGGGCCCGGCCGGCGTCAACGCGCTGGCGCGGCGGATCGGCGTGAACCCGAGCAGCGCGTCGCGGCTGCTCGCGACGCTCGAGCGCGGCGGCCTGGTCGAGCGCGAGCCCGGCGGCCCGTACCGGCTCGGCCTGCACCTCGTCGCGCTCGCCGACCGCGTGCTCGCGCGGCTGGACGTGCGCGACCTCGCGCGCCCGCAGCTGCGCGCGCTCGTCGAGGAGACGGGGGAGACGGCGACGCTGTCGGTGCCGGGCGGCGACGAGGCGGTGACGGTCGACTTCGTCCCCGGCGAGTCGAGCGTCGTGAGCATGGCGCGCCTCGGCCGCCCGAGCATCGGCCACGCGACCGCCGCCGGGAAGGTGCTGCTCGCGTTCACGGGGCGCGAGCCGGGCGACGCTCGATCCCTACACCGAGCGCACGATCACCGATCCGGACCGCGCTGGCCGCCGAGCTCGCCGCGGTGCGCGAGCAGGGCTGGGCCGAGGCGGAGGGCGAGCGCGAGCCCGACCTCAACGCGCTCGCCGCGCCGGTGGCCGGCCGCGGCGGCGAGCTCGTGGCGATCCTCGGCCTCCAGGGCCCGGCGGCGCGGCTGACCGCGGAGCGCCGCCGCGACCGTGCTGCCGCGCGCTGCTCGCCGCCGCCGCGGCGGTCTCGCGGGCGCTCGGCGGCTGAGCCGGCCCGCCATCATGGCCGCCGTGACCGATCCCTTCGCCGGCCTCGAGCCCGCACCGTTCTGGCGCCACTTCGAGGCGCTCACCAAGATCCCGCGACCGTCCTACGAGGAGGAGCAGGCCGCCGCGCACGTGATCGCTTGGGCCACCGCCCGTGGGTACGAGACGCGCCGCGACGACGCGCGCAACCTCGTCGTCGCCGTGCCGGCGACGCCGGGCCGCGAACAGGCGGCGACCGTGATCCTCCAGGGCCACCTCGACATGGTCTGCGAGCGCGATCCGGCGAGCCCGTACGACCCGCGCGCCGGGCGCATCGGGGTCGAGCGCGACGGCGAGTGGCTGCGCGCCGACGGGACGACGCTCGGCGCCGACGACGGCGTGGCGATCGCCGCGATGCTCGCCCTGGCCGAGGACCCGGCGTCGCGCACGGGCCGCTCGAGCTGCTGATGACGGTCGCCGAGGAGGTCGGGTTGGGCGGCGCCGCCGCGCTCGACCCCGACCTGATCTCGGGCACGGTCCTGCTCAACCTCGACAGCGAGGAGGACGCGAGCCTGATCGTCGGCTGCGCCGGGAGCATCGACACCGTCGTCCGGCTGGACGCGCCCCGCGCGCCGGTCGACGGGCCGCTCCTGCGCGTCACCGTGCAGCGGCGGGCGCGGCGGCCACTCCGGCGGCGACATCGCGCTCGGCCGGGCGAACGCGATCAAGGTCCTCGGCCGCGCGCTGCGCGCCGCGCCGGAGCTCCGCATCGCCGCGCTGGACGGCGGCGCGGCCCGGAACGCGATCCCGCGCGACGCGACCGCGGTCGTCGTCGTCGCGGGCGACGGAAGCCGCGCTGCGATCGAGGCCGAGGCGGCCGCCATCGCCGAGGCGTACCGCACGACCGACCCCGGCGTCCGCGTGACCGTGGCCGAGGAGGCGGCCGGCGCGACCGCCGCCTGGCCGGCCGCGCGACAGCGCCCGCATCCTCGACGTCATCGCCGCCATCCCCGTCGGCCCGCTCGCGATGAGCGCGGACTTCCCCGGCGTCGTCGAGACCAGCTCGTCGCTCGGCACCGCGCAGACCGAGCGGGACCGCGCTGAGCTGCGCTCCCTCAGCCGCACCGCCAACGACGCGGCGCTCCCGGACGTCACCAACGCGATCGCGGCCGCCGCTCGACTCGCCGGCGCCGCGTACGAGCCGGGCCACGGGTACCCCGGGTGGCGGCCGGACCTGGACTCGCCGCTGCTCGCCACCGCCGGCGGCCGTGCACGAGCGCGCTCTTCGGCGCGCCGCCGGAGATCACGCTCACCCACGGCGGCCTCGAGGCCGCGATCATCGCCGCCAAGCGCCCCGGCATCGACGCGATCTCGTTCGGCCCGGAGATCCAGGGTCCGCACGCGCCCGGCGAGCGGCTGCACATCGCGTCCGCCGGCCGCTTCATGCGCCTGCTCTCCGCGCTCGTCGACGACCTCTCCAGCTGAGAGACTGGCGCGCTGTGAGCGACTACACCATCGTCCGCGCGGACGACGTCCGCGACCACTACTCGGGGACGACCGTCCCCGGCGAGTTCCGCAGCCTCACCCGCGCCCTGCACGCCGAGCAGCTGGCGGTGACGCTGATCCGCGTCCCGCCGCACTCGGACTTCGAGCAGGGCACCGGCCACTACCACGAGGAGCAGGAGGAGATCTACATCGTCACCAGCGGGACGCTCACGATGCGGTTCGGCGACGAGATCGAGCACGTGCGCGCGGGCAGCGCGGTCCGCGTCGCGCCGCGGACGCCCCGCTCCCACCGCAACGAGGGCGACGAGCCGGTCGACATGTGGGCCGTGTCACGGCGGCTCGGCCGCATGGACGCGGTCAAGATCGACGAGTTCTGGGAGGCGTCCCCGGACGCGGAGCAGCAGCGCGACGCGGCGGCGTAGTCAGACGTCGAGCACCTGGTGGGCGAAGCGCACCGCGAGCGCGCCGTCGCCGACCGCGCCGGTCACGCGGTGCGTCGCGCCCGCGCGCACGTCGCCGGCGGCGAACACGCCGGGCCAGACCGTCTCGAGCAGGTGCGGCCGGCGGTCGCGGTCCGGCCAGCGGTTCGGTCCCTCGCAGTTCACCGCGCCCTCGCCGCAGGCCACGTAGCCGGCCGCGTCGAGGCCCAGCGCCATGGACACCGCCTCCGTGCACGGATCGGCGCCGATCATCGCGAAGACCCCGGTCACCGGCACGGTCTCCACGCGGCCGTCGCGGCGGTCCCGCAGATCGGCGGTCTCCAGCCGTCCGTCGCCGTGGACGGCGACGACCTCGGTGGCGGTGACCAGCTCGACGTTCGGCCGCCCCGTGATCCGGTCGATCAGGTAACTGGACATGGTCGACGCGAGGCCGTCGCCGCGCACGACGATCCGGACGCTGCGCGCCGCGCGGGAGAGATGGATCGCGGCCTGCCCCGCGGAGTTGCCGCCGCCGACCACGATCACGTCCTCGCCGCGGAAGCGCTCGGCGTCGGTCGGCATCGCCGCGTGGTAGACGCCGGCGCCGGTGAAGCGGTCGATGTTCTCGGCGCCGAGCGTGCGCCACCGCGCGCCGGTCGCCACGACGACCGTGCGGGCGACGACGTGCTGCCCGTCGTCGAGGTCGACGCGCACGAGCCCTTCCGGCCCGCGGGCCAGCTCGACCGCGCGGTGGAAGCTGGAGAGCACGGCATCGAAGCGCCGGGCCTGCAGGGTCGCCTTGCGCGTCAGCTCGACGCCGGAGATGCCGGTCGGGAAGCCGAGGTAGTTCTCGATCCGCGTGCTCGTGCCGGCCTGCCCGCCGGGCGCCCACGCCTCGGTGACGAGCGTCCGCAGGCCCTCCGAGCCGCCGTACACGGCGGCCGCCAGCCCGGCGGGCCCGCCGCCGAGCACGACGAGGTCGAACCGCTCGCCGTCGACCTCGGCGCGCAGTCCCAGCTCGCGCGCGACCTGGGCGGCGGACGGGTTGCGCAGCACGGTGTCGTTGCGGACGAGCACCGGCGTCTCCTCGCGCGGGATCTCCAGCCAGTCGAGCAGCGCCGCGCTGTCCTCGTCGGTGTCGACGTCGTACCAGCGCACCGGCAGCAGGTTGCGCTCGAGCAGGTCGCGCACCTCGAACGCGCGCCGCGAGCCGCGCGGTCCGATCAGCCGCAGCACGCCGTGGCCGTGCCCCTCGTGCCAGGTCCGGCGCGCCGTCATCGTGCGGAGCACGATCTCGCCGAACTCGGGCCATGAGGCGACCATCGAGCGCAGCGCTCCGCGGTCGAAGGCGATCACGTCGGTGGGTTCGGCGGCGACGCACGCGGCGGGTGCCGGCTCGCCGGTGAACGTCGCGATGTCCCCGAGGAACGTCCCGCTGTCGGCCTCCTCGACCCAGATCTCCTTGCCGGGCTTGCGGTCGATCATCTTCACGCGCCCGCGTTCGATCACGAAGAACGGCGCGTCGCGCTCTCCGGCCTCGTACAGCACCTGGCCCGCGGCGAACGACCTGCGCGTGCCCTTCTCGGCCAGCCGCTGCAGCTTGGCCTCGGACATGCGCGGGTACATCACCTCGTCGTCGAGGTCAGGGAACTGCTCGGCTCGGATGTGGGTGGTGGTGGTGCTCATGGCTACCGCCCAGCGTACGCCGTGCGCGCTCGGCGAACGCGGCGAACACGGCGAGGAAACGCTCGTCGGACTTCCAGCTCTCCTGCAGCTCCCACTGCGCGCCCACCACCCAGGCGTCGCCCTCGACCTCGATCGCCTCGACCACGCCGTCCTCGGCCCACGCGACCGGCACGACGCCGTCGCCCAGCCGGTCGACCGCCTGGTGGTGGTAGGAGTTCACCCAGATCGACCCGGTCGCCAGCGCGGCCGCCAGCCGCGACCCCGGCGCCACGGTGATCGGGTGCCCGGGGTGCTCGGGGGGATCGGTGCCGTCGATCACCGAGCGCCGCACGCGGTCCCAGCGGTCCCAGTCGCCGCCGGGGTGCGGCGCGGCGTCGCCGTGCAGCGTCCCGCCGCGCACGACGTTCAGGACCTGCATCCCGCGGCAGATGCCGAGGATCGGCAGCCCGCGCTCCAGCGCGCCGCGCGCGAGCTCCAGCTCGAACGCGTCGCGGTGCGGCGAGTGGGGCGTCATCTTCGGGTGCGGCTCGCCGCCGTAGTGCGCGGGATCGATGTCGGATCCGAACCCGAGCACGACGCCGTCGACCGCGTCGAGCACGCGGTCGACGTCGTGCAGGTACGGCAGCTGGAGCGGCAGCGCGCCGACCGCCTCGAGCGGCCGCCCGTACGCCAGCCCCATGTAGTCGCCGTAGACCGGGAAGCCGGCGGAGACCGCGACGAGCGGCGGCCGCACGCTCAGCTCCACGGATAGGGCGAGTGCGAGACCGGGTGCAGGTCGCCGGTCGCGAAGCGCTCGTAGCGGAACGGGTACAGCAGCGACGAGTGGCCGCCGCGCAGGACCTCGGCGATCTCCCGCCCGACGGCGATCATCTTGTAGCCGTGGTTGGAGTCGGCCGCGACGTACACGTTCGGCGCCATGTGGTCGAACACGGGGAAGTTGTCCGCCGTGAACGCACCCGCCCCGCCGGAGCGGACCTGCCGGTAGCGCCCGCGCGCCCCTTCGAAGCGCCCGAGGCAGTGCGACAGCGCCGCGCACCACAGGTCCGGGAAGCCCGGCTCGACGGTCCCGGTCGGGTACGGGTCGACGGTGAACTCCGGTCCGACGGTGAGCGGGGAGGCGCCACCTTGCACGCTCTCGCGGTCGGGCTTGAAGTACACGCCCCACGCGTCGTCGGTGACGAGCGTCCCGTCGTCCGCGCGCAGCGGCGCGTCGGAGTCGACGTGCAAGCACCGGCGACGGGGAGCCGTCGGCGGTGACGAACTCCGCCGGGTCGAAGCCCGCCTCGCCCTCCTGCAGGTACCAGTAGGTCCACATCGGCTGGTCGCGCGCGACGCTGCCGTCCGGCTGGTGGACGTCGAGCCGGTCGGGCAGGTCGAGCATCGACCACAGGTGCGGCACCCACGGCCCGACCGCGATCACGACCTGCTCGACCGCCACGTCGCCCGCGTTCGTGCGCACCGCGGTCACCGCGCCGGAGCCGTCGCGCGCGAAGCCCGTCACCTCGACGCCCTCGACGATCTCCGCGCCCGCGGCGCGGGCCTTGTCCGCCAGGCCGAGCATCGACTCGCGGTTGAACGCGAACCCGCCGCGATGCTCGTGCAGGCACACGGTCAGGCCCTCGGCGCGCCAGTCGGGATACAGCGCGCGCATGTGCGCGGCGACGGCCGCCTCGCCGGTGATCAGCTCGGAGTCGTAGCCGATCCGCTTGTGGCGCTCGTGCACCTCGACGAGGTCCGGCTCCTGCGCCGCCGGGCCGAGCGCGACGTAGCCCGAGCCGTGGTAGTGGAACGCCTCGGGGTCGGATTCCCAGATCTCCACGCACGCGGCCATCAGCTCGCTCATCGCCGGCTGGAAGTAGTTGTTGCGCACCACGCCGCACGCGATGCCCGACGCGCCGGCCGCCACGCCGGCCTTGTCCACGACCAGCACGCGGTCGCCCTTCTGGGCGAGGTGCCAGGCGGTCGAGAGGCCGTGGACGCCCGCGCCGACGACCAGCACGGGAACGGACGAGGGAAGCGTCGTCATGTGTTGCCTTTCACGCAATGCCGTTGCCGAAACCGAACTCTATACAAATTCGTTCACAGCGGCTAGGCTCGCCGCCGACTTCCCAGAAGAGGAGCGACAAGGGAGATGACCGTGGAGGGCAACGGCAACGTGGCCATCGAGCCAGGCGTAGGACACACCTTCGGCGGAACGGTTGCGGACGTGCTGAAGTCGAGCCGCATCGCGCCGGCGCCGTCCACCCTGGAAGAGGCGCGCAGCGCCCCCGGCCGCCGCGAGAAGATCGAGGCGATCACCGAGCGCATCGAGCGCGAGGGGATCAAGTACGTCTTCTTCCAGCAGGTGTCGGTCACCGGCCGCGTGATGGGCAAGGGCGTCGTCGCCTCCTTCTTCCCGCAGGTCGCCGAGAAGGGCTACCAGCTCGTCTACGGCGCCACGGCGAACCTGTTCACCGACCGCTACGGCAACTACATCGGGTTCGGGCCCGAGGAGTCCGAGCTGGCGGCCGTGGCCGACCTCGACACGTTCGAGGTGCTGCCGTGGGATCCGCGCGTCGCGCGCGTGTACTGCGACTGCTACGACACGGAGACCGGCGAGCTGCTCGACGCCGACCCGCGCCAGAACCTCAAGCGGATCGCGCACGACTTCGAGCAGGAGCTCGGGCTGCAGTTCCTGATCGGGATCGAGCCCGAGATGATGTGGCTCAAGAAGCCCGAGGACGGCAAGGTCCCCGAGGGCGTCACGAAGCCCTACTGCTACCACATCCACCAGTTCGAGGAGCTGCGTCCGGTGCTGATGGACGTGGTCGAGTACGGCCAGGCGCTCGGCCTGGACATGAGCTACGGCGACCACGAGGACGCGCCCGGCCAGCTCGAGCTGAACTTCCGCTTCGACCGCCCGGTCCGGACGGCGGACAACATCACGACCTATCGCCAGGTCTGCGCCGCCGTCGGGCGCAAGCACGGTCTGCTGCCGACGTTCATGCCGAAGCCGTTCACCGGCGTGTGCGGCCAACGGCCACCACCACCACTTCACGCTCTGCGACGACGGAGGGCAACAACGTCTTCCACGACCCGAGCGGCCCGGCGCAGCTGTCCGACACGGCGCGCTACTTCCTCGGCGGCCTGCTCGAGCACTTCCACGCGCTGATGTGCGTCGGCAACCCGACCGTGAACTCGTACTGCCGCATGTGGGACACCGGCTTCTGGGCCCCGATCTACAAGAACTGGGGCTGGCAGAACCGCACGACGACCGTGCGCGTCGCGTCCGGCGGGCGCTTCGAGTACCGCGGCGTCGACTCCTCCTCGCAACCCGTACCTGACGACCGCGGCGCTGCTCGTCGCGGGCCTGGACGGCATCCGCAACGAGATCGACCCCGGCGAGCCGCAGCAGGGCAACACCTACGACCTGCTGCAGGCCGGGCGTGGAGATCGAGAAGGTGCCGGACTCGCTCGGCGCCGCGCTCGAGGCGCTCGCCGCCGACGACCTCATCAAGAGCGCGATGCCCGGCCGGCTCTACGAGGTGTTCAACTAGTACAAGCGCGACGAGTGGGAGCGCTACCTCGCCGCGGTCACCGACTGGGAGCGCGACGAGTACCTGGAGGTCCTCCCGTAGATGTGCGGCATCGCAGGCATCATCAGCCGCAACGGCGAGCGGCAGATCGGGTCGGAGATGACCCGGATGCTGCAGTCGATGAAGCACCGCGGCCCTGACTCGACCGGCTACGCGCTGTACGGCGCGCCGACGGCGGACTGGGTCATGCGCGTGAAGCTGGCCGACGCCAACACGGAGCGCGACTACGAGTTCGCCGACCGGCTGGCCGCGCAACAAGGCGCGAGATCGAGCGGCGCCTCGCGCAGCTCGGCGCGACCGTGCACTCGATCGAGGACGCGACCGAGTACGCGTTCGAGGCGCACTTCTCCTACGACGGCGACCTCAAGGCGCTGGCCGACCGGGTCGAGGACGTGCGCGGCGCCGAGGTGCTCTCGCTCGGGCACTCGCTGCAGATCGTCAAGGACCTCGGCGACGCCGAGTCGGTGTCGGACCGCTACAACCTCGGCAAGCTCGGCGGCTCGCACGCGATCGGGCACGTCCGGATGGCGACGGAGTCCGACGTCGACATCTCCGGCGCGCATCCCTACTGGGCGTATCCGTTCTCCGACATCGCGGTCGTCCACAACGGGCAGCTGACGAACTACCACCAGTGGAAGCGCCGCCTGGAGCGCTCGGGCCACCGCTTCCAGTCCGAGTGCGACTCGGAGATCATCGCCGTCTACCTGGCCGAGAAGATGGCCGAGGGCGCCGACCTCGAGGCCGCGATGCGCCAGAGCCTCGAGGAGCTCGACGGCGTCTTCACCTACATCTGCGTGACCGAGGACGCGCTCGGCATGGCCAAGGACGAGCTGGCCGCGAAGCCGCTCGTGCTCTACGAGGCCGACGACCTCGTCGCGCTCGCCTCCGAGGAGATCGCGATCCGCGCGGTCGTCGACCGCGAGATCGACACGTACGACCCGTTCGAGGGTGAGGTGATGGTGTGGCAACGCTGACCTACGACGCGCGCGGCCTCGTCGAGGTCGACGGCACGCCGCCCGGCATCGCGCGGATCGACGGCGACACGGCGCCGAGTTCGACGCGCGCGAGCTGACCACGCGCAAGATCAACGCCGAGCTGCGCCGGCTCGTCTACGAGGAGGGGATCCGCGACGTCACGATCCTCAACCCCGGCGCGCGCCACTCGCTCGGCGTCGGCATCCTGCAGCGCTGCCGGATCACGTTCGACGGCTCGCTCGGCTACTTCGGGCTCGGGCTGATCGACGGTCCCGAGGTGCACGTCAAGGGCCGCGTCGGCTGGTCGGCGTGCGAGAACATGATGAGCGGCGTCGTCGTCGTCGACGGCAACGCCGGCTCGCTCACCGCGGCGGCGATCCGCGGCGGCGACGTGCTCGTGCGCGGGCGCGTCGGCGCGCGCACCGGCATCGACCAGAAGGGCGGCACGGTGATCGTCCTCGGCGACGCCGGCTCGATGACCGGGTTCATGATGCAGCGCGGCCGCCAGATCATCGTCGGCGACGTCGGCCCCGGCCTGGGCGACTCGATGTACGACGGCACGCTCTACGTCGGCGGCAAGGTGCAAGTCGCTCGGCGTCGACTGCGTGCCGGGCGAGTGGACCGACGCCGACACCGAGTTCATCGAGCGCAAGTTCCGATCTACGGCCTGGGCTCGCCGCCCGAGCTGCAGAAGTTCGTCTGCGGCAAGCAGCTCTACAACTACGACAACCTCGAGCCCTCCGAGCGAAAGCTGGTGCTGTGATGGCGGACGAGACGGCGCCTTCGCAGCGCACCGTCCTCGGGCGTTCGAAGATCTTCACGCCCGAGGTCATCAACGACATCCACATGAAGGCCGAGCTCGGCCGCTACCGGATGCGCGGCTTCTCGATGTTCAAGAAGATCCCGCACTGGGACGAGCTCGTCTTCCTCCCCGGCACGCTCACGCGCTTCGTGATCGAGGGCTACCGGGAGAAGTGCGAGACGAAGACGATGCTCGGCGGGCGCTTCGCGCAGAAGCCGATCGAGCTCGACATCCCGGTCTACATCACCGGCATGAGCTTCGGCGCGCTGTCGCTCGAGGCGAAGATGGCGCTCGCCAAGGGCGCGTCGATGGCCGGCACGGCGACGTGCTCCGGCGAGGGCGGCATGATCCCGCCCGAGCGCGACCTGTCGACCAAGTGGTACTACCAGGTCATCCAGAGCCGGTACGGGTTCAACCCGCACCACCTGATGCTCGCCGACGCGATCGAGTTCTTCATCGGCCAGGGCTGCAAGGTCGGCCTCGGCGGCCACCTGATGGGCCAGAAGGTGACCGAGCAGGTGGCCGAGATGCGCTCGCTGCCCGGCCGGCATCGACCAGCGCTCGCCGGCGCGGCACCCGGACTGGCTCGGGCCGGACGACCTGTCGCTGAAGATCCAGGAGATCCGCGAGGCGACCGACTACCAGGTCCCGATCCAGCTCAAGCTGGGCGCCGCGCGCGTGTACGACGACGTGCGCATGGCCGCCAAGTGCGGGCCGGACATCATCTACCTCGACGGCGCGGAGGGCGGCACCGGCGCCGGCCCGCACCTCGCGACCGAGGAGACCGGCATCCCGCTGATGGCGGCGATCCCGGAGGCGCGGCGCGCGCTGGAGGACGTCGGGCTGGCCGACGAGATCGACCTCGTCGTCGCCGGCGGCATCCGCAACGGCGGCGACATCGCCAAGTGCATCGCGCTCGGCGCCAAGGCGGTGGCGATCGGCCACTCCGCGCTGATGGCGCTCAACTGCAACAAGGAGATCCCGGGCGTCACCGACTACGAGGGCACCATCGGCGTCCCGGCCGGCGAGTGCTACCACTGCCACACGGGCCGCTGCCCGGTCGGGATCACGACGCAGGATCCCGAGCTGCGCAAGCGGCTCAACGTCGAGCAGGCCGCGGAGCGCGTCTACAACTTCCTCCACACGCTCACGATGGAGGTCCAGCTGATCGCGCGCGCGTGCGGGAAGACGAACATCCACTCGCTCGAGCCCGAGGACCTCGCGGCGCTGACCGTCGAGGCGGCCGCGATGGCGAAGGTGCCGCTGACCGGCACGGACTACATCCCGGGCGTGAGCGAGGAGCGCTCGCTCGCGCGCATCGAGCGCGCTGCTCGAGCGCCACCTGGACAACCCGATCGACGGCTACGTGCAGAACGGCCACAGCGGGGAGGCGCTGGCATGAGCGCGCGCGCCGAGCCCGAGAAGATCATCTCGATCGACGCCGAGTACCTGTCCGGGCAGGCGCTTCCCCTACCAGGAGGACATCGTCGCTGGTCGAGGACGTCGACCTGCTGGCGGCGACGCCGGGCGAGGACATCAACTGGCTCGAGGACATCACGCTGCTGGTCGAGGACGGCGTGCCGGCGGTGTTCGACCGCTACTCCAACTCGTTCCTGAAGATCTACTTCGACATCCCCGCCGGGCGCGAGGACGAGATCGCCCGCAAGGTGCTGATCAAGCACCTGCAGTCGGGCAACTCCTACGGGATCGTGCTCAAGGAGCAGCACGCGAAGTTCCCGCAGCCCGAGCTCGGCTCGTGGGTCGAGGGATCCCCGACCGTCGGGACCGACTGGAAGCCGGCGGTGCTCGAGGGCTGGGAGGCGCCGGCCGGGCACTGAGCCCGCCGGCGGCCGCCGTGGCCGTCACCCTGACCCAGCTCGCGGCGTTCGTCTGCGTGGTGCGCCGCGGGTCGGTGACCGCCGCGGCGGAGGAGCTGTTCGTCACGCAGCCGTCGGTCTCGGCGGCGGTGGCGGCGCTGGAGCGCGAGGTGGGGGCGAAGCTGCTCGAGCGCGACGGGCGCGGGCTGCGGCCGACCGAGCGCCGGCGAGGCGTTCGCGCCCTACGCGGCGCACGTGCTCGGGCTGCTCGAGGAGGGCGGGCGCGCGGCGCGCGAGGCCGCGGAGGGCGGGCGGGCGACGCTGCGCATCAGCGCGGTGACGTCGGCGGGCGACCACGTCGTGCCGCCGCTGATCCGCGCGTTCCGCGACGCGCATCCCGAGCTCGACATCGACCTGCACATCGGCAACCGGCGCGAGGTGTTCGCCGGGCTGCTCGACCACCGGGCCGACGTCGCGATCACCGGGCGCGTGCCCGACGACGAGCGGCTCGTGCGGCGAGGCGTTCGCGGTCAACGAGATCGTGCTGGTCACGGCGCCCGACGATCCGCTGGCCAAGCGGCGCTGGGTCGCGGTCGAGGAGCTGGCCGGGCGGCCGTGGCTGCTGCGCGAGCCGGGCTCCGGCTCGCGGGCGATGGCCGAGGAGTGGCTGCGGCTGCGCGGGCTCGTGCCGCCGGTGCTGACGCTCGGGTCGAACACGGCGGTGCGCGAGGCGGCGCGCGCGGGCCTCGGGCTCGGGCTGGTGTCGCGGACGTCGGCGGCGCTGGAGCTGCGGATCGGGCTGCTCGGCACGATCCGCCCGCGCGGCGGGCTGCCGCAGCGGCAGTGGTTCGTCGTGCGGTCGACGGTCGGGCCGGCGCGGCCGGCGGCGGACGCGTTCGTGGCGTTCCTGGGGTCGGCCGCGGCGCGGCAGGTGCTCAAGCGGGTGCTGGAGATGCGCTGACGTCGCGACGTCACTGCGGGCCGGGTCGACGCCGCGCGCCGCAGCGGTGCGCCGTGGCGCGGTGCGCCCGCTCGACGCCGCGTCGTTGCGCGCCCGACGCGGACCTCGAGCACCTCGTGCGCGCGACTCGCGCGCGCACACCGCCGTGCGCGCGAACGCCGGGGCACAGATCTCGCACGCCGAGCGCCGGCCGACGGCGTCGCCGCAGCGAGGAGCCCGGGCGAGAACGAGGCCCGCCGCGGCGCGCGAGCCACAGCGCGCAGAGGACGTCGGACGGCTGGACGACGTCCTCGACGATCAGCGGCGGCGCCGGCTCGCCGCGGCGCCGGACGGCGCGGGCGGCCGTCGAGGCAGCCGGCGGTCAGCAGCGCCTGCCGCCACGGCTCGCGCGACGCCTCCGCGTAGCCGGGCAGCAGCTCCGCGCAGGCCGCGTGCAGGTTGCGTGCCGACCGCCGCACGACCGGCGCCGCCTCCTCGGCGGGCGGTGGGCCGGCGACGACCAGCGGTTCGGCGACGGCGCTCATGCCGCCAGCACCCCCGCGGCGCCCGCGCGCGCCTCGATCTGCTCGAGCTTGTGCAGCAGCGTCTCGGCCATCCGCAGCGAGGCGGCGTCGATCAGCCGCCCGTCGAGCGAGACCGCGCCGCGGCCCTCGCGCGCGGCCTCGGCCATCGCGGCGACGATCCGGCGGGTCTTCTCCGCCGCCGCCGCGTCGGGCGTGAACACGTCGTTGGCGAGCGCGCACCTGCGAGGGGTGGATCGCCCACTTGCCCTCGTAGCCGAGCACCGCGGCGCGGCGGGCGGCGGCGCGGTAGCCCTCGGGATCGCCGAAGTCGCCGTACGGCCCGTCGATCGGGCGCAGCCCGTGCGCGCGGCACGCGACCGCGATGCGCGCGAGCGGGTAGTGCCACTGGTCGCCCCAGTGCGCGGCGCCGTCCTCCGTCCGCACGGAGTACGCGGACGTCGAGCCGCCGATCGAGGTCGTGTGGCTCTGCAGCGACGCCGCGTAGTCGGCGACGCCGAACACCATCGCCTCCATCCGCTCCGGGCACGCGGCGGCGATCTCGTCGACGCGGTGCATCCCGGCCGCGGTCTCGATCAGCACGCTGATGCCGATCGCGTGCGGCAGCCGCCGCGCCGCCTCGATCTGGGAGAGCAGCGTGGCGACGAGGTGGACGTCGCCCGCGCACGAGACCTTGGGGATGAGCACGGTGTCGAGCCGGTCGCCGGCCTGCTCGACCACGTCGACGATGTCGCGATAGCACCAGTGCGTGTCGAGGCCGTTGATGCGCAGCGAGACCGAGCAGCGCCGACCAGTCGAGCTCGCGCAGCGCGCGCGATCACCTGCTCGCGGGCGCGCTCCTTGTCGTCCGGCGCGACGGCGTCCTCGAGGTCGAGCATCACGACGTCGGCGCCGAGGCCGGGCGCCTTCTCGAGCATGCGCCGGTTGCTGCCCGGCACGGCGAGCTCGGAGCGGTGGAGGCGGGATCTGGATCATGGGCGGCGCAGTGTGAGGCCGCGCCGGCGCCGCGGCGCAAGCGGTCATAGACGAATTCGCATAGCCCGATCAGCGCACTCGATCCATAGACACAACTCGATGGGTCGACCGCGGAATTCTCAGCTTGCACTTCGAAGCGACCAGCGATCACGCTCCGCCGCCATGTCGATTCCGCCCCGCTCGACCCGCCGCGCCCGGCTGCTCTGCGGCCCCGGGCCCTTCCGACGTCGAGCCGTCCGTGCTCGCCGCGATGCGCCGCCCGATGCTCGGCCACCTCGACCCCGCGTTCCACGCGGTGCTCGACGAGGTCGTCGCGCTGCTGCGCGCCGTCTGGCGGATGCCGGACGGCGACGTGCTCGCGCTGCCCGTCGACCGGCACGTCGGCGATGGAGGCCGGGCTCGCCAACCTGCTCGAGCCGGGCGACACGGCGATCGTCGCCGAGGCCGGCTTCTTCGGCAAGCGGCTCGGCGACATCGCCGAGCGCCACGGCGCGAACGTCGTGCGCGTCACCGCGCCGTGGGGCGAGACGGTCCCGAACGCCGCGCTGCTCGACGCGCTCGACCGCCATCCCGAGACGCGCCTCGTCGCGGTCGTGCACGCCGAGACGTCGACCGGCGCGCTGCACCCGCTGCGCGAGCTCGGCACCGCGCTGTTCGGCTACGACGTGCTGCTGATGGCCGACTGCGTCACGTCGCTCGGCGGCGTCCCGCTCGACGCCGGGCCGTGGGGCGTCGACTACGCCTACAGCTGCACGCAGAAGTGCCTCGCGGCGCCGCCCGGCATGGCGCCGGTCGCGATCTCGCCGCGCGCCTGGCGGCGGATCCGCGTCGCGCACGCGCGCCGGTCCCGTTCGCGCTCGACCTCGAGCTGCTGCGGCGCTACTGGGTCGACCGGCCGGCGGTCTACCACCACACGACGCCGATCCTCGCGCGTCTACGCGCTGCACGAGGCGCTGCGGCTCGTGCTCGAGGAAGGGCTCGAGGCGCGCTGGGCGCGCCACGCCGCGGCCGGCGCGCACCTGCAGGCGGCGCTGCGCGGCCGCGGGCTCGAGCTGCTCGCCGACCCGCAGCCGCCAGATGGCGCCGCTCACCGCCGTGCGCGTGCCCGAGGGCGTCGACGGCAAGGCGGTCCAGGCGCGGCTGCTCGCCGAGCACGGGATCGAGGTCGGCGGCGGGCTCGGCCCGGCGGCGCCGCCGATGTGGCGGATCGGGCTGATGGGCCGCAACGCCACGACCGCGACCGCGACGCAGGTGCTCGGCGCGCTCGACGAGGTGCTCGCGACCGCGCCGGCGCTCGCCGCATGAGCGCCACGAGCGCGACGAGTACGTGAGGGCGAGCCCCGGTTCGGCGTCGCGCGGCGCGGCGTCGACCCCGGTGGCATAGTCCGCGCCCATGCCCCGCGTCGTCGTCACCCGCCGACTGCCCGAGCCGGCGCTCGCGGCGCTGCGCGAGCAGCGGCGCCGACGTGTGGGTCTCGCCCGAGGACCGCGCGCTCGACGCCGACGAGCTGCACGCGGCGGTGCGCGGCGCCGACGCGATCGTCACGATGCTGCACGACCGCGTCGACGACGCGCTGCTCGACGCCGCCGGCGAGCAGCTGCGCGTCGTCGCGAACGTCGCCGTCGGCTACGACAACGTCGACCTCGACGCCGCCCGACGCCACGGCGTCACGATCACCAACACGCCCGGGCGTGCTGACCGACGCGACCGCCGACCTCGCGATCGCGCTGCTGCTCGCGATCACGCGCCGGCTCGGCGAGGGCGAGCGGCTGATCCGCTCGGGCGAGCCGTGGGCGTGGTCGATCGACTTCATGCTCGGCCGCGGGCTGCGCGGCAAGACGCTCGGCATCGTCGGCTACGGCGAGATCGGCCGGCCACCGCGCACGCGCGCGCGCGCGTTCGGGATGGAGGTCGTCTACACGAAGCGCTCGCGCGGCGACGATCCCGGCGCAGGTCGAGCTCGACGAGCTGCTCGAGCGCTCCCACGTCGTCTCGCTGCACTGCCCGCTCACGCCCGAGACGCGCCACCTGATCGACGCGGACGCGCTCGCGCGGATGCGCGACGACGCCTACCTCGTCAACACCGCGCGCGGCCCGGTCGTCGACGAGGCCGCGCTCGCGGACGCGCTGCGCGACGGCGTGATCGCGGGCGCCGCGCTCGACGTGTTCGAGCGCGAGCCCGAGGTCCATCCCGGACCTGCTCGGGCTCGACAACGTCGTGCTCGTGCCGCATCTCGGCTCGGCGACGGTCGAGACCCGGACGGCGATGGCGGAGCTGGCGGCGGCGAACGCGATCGCGGTGCTCGCGCGGCGAGGACCCTCCGACGCCGGTGTACAAAGCGTAACTCTGGGGTTGCGCGTTCGGCGCAGATGTGTAACCCTGCGGTGACACGTTGTCCTACTCCCGCGGAGGTTCCGACCCCATGGCTCCTGACCGGATCGAACGAGAGACCACGATCGCCGCGCCCGTCGAGCGCGTCTGGGCGGTCCTCACCGAGGCCGAGCACATCGGCCGCTGGTTCGCCGACGCCGGCGCCGAGATCGACCTGCGCCCGGGCGGCGCGCTGGTGATGCGCTGGCAGCGAGCACGGCACGACCCGGCCCGCGTCGAGGCGGTCGAGCCGCCGCGCCGCTTCGCCTACCGCTGGACCGCGCACCACGCGGCCCAGGGCGCCGAGCCCGCCGAGGGCAACTCCACCCTCGTCGAGTTCACGCTCACGCCCGAGGGCGACGGCACGCGCCTGCGCGTGGTCGAGAGCGGCTTCGCCTCGCTCGCCACCGACGAGCAGGCGCGCGTCAAGGCGAACTACGACGACAACGCCGGCGGCTGGGCGCAGATGCTGGCAGCGGGCGCGGAGTACGCGCGAGCAGGTGGCGGCCTGACCGCGCGCGCCCGTCGCCCGAGGTGTTCGCCGCGCTGGCCGACCCGACCCGCTGGCGCGTGCTCGACGCTGCTCGCGGAGCACGGCGAGGGGACCGCGACGACGCTGGCCGGCGAGCTGCCGGTCAGCCGCGTCGCGGTGGTCAAGCACCTCGCGGTGCTCGACCGCGCCGGCCTCGTGCGAGGGCCGCCGCGCGGGCCGCGAGGTCCGCTACACGGTGCGGACCGGAGCAGCTCGACGCGACCGCCCGCTGGATGGCCGGCCTCGCGTCCGCAGTGGGACGCCCGCCTCGCGGCGATCAAGCGCATGGCGGAGGAGCCGTAGACGGGTCTGACCCCGTGCAGGTAAAGGGGGTCAGACCGCGTTTAGGTTCGGCCGCTCACGCCTCGCCGCGCGCCAGCCGCGCGGCGACGAGCGCGTTGCGCAGCAGCCAGACGTCGGTGATCGGGCCGACGCCGCCCGGCACGGGGGAGACCGCCTCGACGAGCGGGAGCACGCTCTCGGTGTCGACGTCGCCGACGAGCTTCGTGGAGCCGTCGGGCTGCCGCGACGGCGTTGATGCCGATGTCGACGACGATCGCGCCCTCGCGGACGAACCCGCCGGTGATCAGCCCGGGCACGCCGGCGGCGACGATCAGCAGGTCCGCCATGCGCGTGTGCTCGGCGAGCCGCCCGGCGTCGGCGGTGTGCTTGTGCGCGGAGATCACCGTCGCGTTGCGCGCGAGCCCGAGGATCGCCGCCGGCTTGCCGACGTTCGTCGAGCGCCCGACGACGCACGAGGTCGAGCCCGTCGTAGGCGAGCGCCGGGTCGCGGCCGACCGACGCCATGTAGCGGTCGAGCATGTGGAACGCGGCGGCCGCGGTCGACGGCGTGAAGCGCGGCGTGCCGAGCGCGAGCAGCCCGGCGTTCTCCGGGTGCTGCGCCTCGACGTCCTTGAGCCGCGGCAGCGCGCGCAGCACGTCGGACTCCGGCAGGTGCGCCGGCAGCGGCCGCAGGACGAGGATGCCCGACACGCGCGGGTCGCGGTCGAGCTCGTCGAGCAGCGCGAGCACGCGCGGGAGCGACGCGTCGCCCGGCAGCCGCTCCGGCGCGGGAGAAGATGCCCGCCTCGTGCGCGTGGCGGTCGATCCGGCGCTGGTAGACCTGCGCCGCGTAGTCGTCGCCGACCAGCAGCGTGGCGATCCCGACGGCGCCGTCGAGCGCGTGCGACGCCGTCCTTGACCTCCTCCATCAGCTCGGCCGCGTAGGCGCGCGCCCGTCGATGATCCGCCCCTTGCGGCATTTGTACGAATTTGTATACGATCGCGGCCGTGTCCTTCCTCCTGACGCTGCCCCAACTGCGGGGTGCGCGAGGTGACCGACTTCGGGTACGGCGGGGAGGTCACCGCGCGGCCGGCCGTCGCGCCCCGACCGCCGCGAGCTCAACGCGTACAACTACTTCCGCCGCAACGTCGCCGGCGTGCAGCGCGAATGGTGGTTCCACCGCTCGGGCTGCCGCGTCTGGTTCCTCGCCGAGCGCGACACGCGCACGAACGAGGTCCAGTGGACCGCGCTGCCGGGCGAGGCGCCGCGCATGAGCCGGCTGCCCGTCCAGCCCGGCGAGCGGATCGACCGCGGCCGGGCGATCAGCGTTCACGTTCGACGGCAAGACGATCCCGGCGTTCGAGGGCGACACGATCGCCTCGGCGCTCTACGCGTCCGGCCGCCGCACGTTCAGCCGCTCGTTCAAGTACCACCGCCCGCGCGGCGAGCTGTGCGGCTGCGGCCAGTGCGCGAACTCGCTCGTGCAGATCGGCGGCCGCCCCGGCGTGCGCGCCTGCGCCGAGCCGGTCGCCGACGGCCTGGCGGTCGAGCACACGAACGCGAAGCCCGGCCTGGACTTCGACGTCATGCGCGCCACCGACATCGTCGGCGGCCCGTTCACGCCGCCCGGCTTCTACTACAAGACGTTCATCCGCCCGCGCCGCCTGTGGCCGCTGTACGAGAAGGTGCTGCGCATCGGCCGCCGGCCTCGGCGTGCTGCCCAAGCGCCAGGCCGACCGCGAGCTGGCGCACCGAGTACCGCCGGCGCCACTGCGACGTGCTCGTGATCGGCGGCGGGATCGCCGGGCCTCTCCGCGGCGCTGCGCGCCGCCGAGCTGGGCGCCGACGTCGTGCTGTGCGACGAGGACGTCGAGCCGGGCGGCGCGCTGCTGCACGAAGGCGACGCACGCACGCGCGCCCGCGCGCTCGCCGACCGCGCGCGCGCCGCCGGCGTCGAGATCCTCTCGCCGCGCGCCGGCGCTCGGCTTCTTCGACGGGCTCGTGCCGGTCTGGCAGGACGACACGCTGCACCAGGTCCGCGCCGCGCGCCACATCGCCGCGACCGGCACGCTCGAGCAGCCGCTCGTGTTCCCCGACAACGACCTGCCGGGCGTGATGCTCGTCCGGCGGCGCCCGCCGGCTCGCCGCGCTCTACGCGCGTCAAGCCCGGCGACACCGCCGTCGTCGCGACGACCGGCGACCGCGGGCTCGACGCCGCGCTCGCGCTGCACGCCGCGGGCGTGCGGATCGCCGCGGTCGCCGACCTGCGCCCGGACGCCGGCGGCGGCGAGCTCGCCGCGCGAGGTCGAGGCGGCCGGGATCGAGCTGCTGCGCGGCACGACCGTCGTGCGCGCGCTCGGCCGCCAGGCCGTGACCGGCGCGATCGTCGCGCCGGTCGACGCGCAGGGCTACGCGATCGAGGGGCGCGAGCGCAAGCTCCCGTGCGACCTGATCGCCGTCTCCGGCGGCACCGCGCCCGCCACGTCGCTGCTGCTGCAGGGCGGCGCGAAGGCGCGCTACGACGAGGCGACCGGCCGCTTCGTCGCGGACGGGCTGCACGACATCGTGCTCGCCGCCGGGCTCGGTCGCCGGCCACGACGACGCCGACACCGCCGAGCTCTCCGGGCTCGTCGCCGGCGCCGAGGCGGCGCTCGCGCTCGGCTACGGCGGCGCGCGCCGACGAGCGCGACGCTCGAGCAGGACCGCTCGCGGCTGCGCGACCGCCCCGCGCCCGCCGCCCGTCGCCACGCCGCCCGCCGATCGCGCGCGACCGCAAGAGCGGCGGCAAGGCGTTCGTCGACCTCGACGAGGACATCACGGTCAAGGACGTCGCGTACGCCGCGGCCGAGGGCTACGACTCGATCGAGCTCTCCAAGCGCTACACGACGGTGACGATGGGCCCGTCGCAGGGCCGCTTCTCGCAGCTCGCCTCGATCCGCGCGCTCGGCGCCGCACACCGGGCTGACGCTCGACGAGGTCGGCATGACGACCGCGCGCCCGCCGTGGGTGAGCGTGCCGATGGGCGTGCTCGCCGGCCGCCCGTTCGAGCCGGCCAAGCGCTCGGCGATCCACGGCCGCCAGCGCGAGCAGAACGCGACCGTGCAAGTGGGCGGGCGACTGGCGCCGCGCCTACGACTACGGCGACCCGGAGGCCGAGGCGCTCGCCGTGCACGAGCACGCCGGCGTGATCGACGTCTCGACGCTCGGCAAGCTGCTCGTCCGCGGCCCGGACGCCGGCGAGATCCTCGACCGGCTCTACCCGAACCGCTTCTCCAACCTCAAGCCCGGGCCGGATCCGCTACGGCGTGATGACCTCCGACGCCGGCCGGATCATGGACGACGGCACGATCTGCCGGCTCGACGACGACGTCGTTCTACGTCACCACGACGTCGAGCGGCGCCGGCGCGATCGAGGAGTGGTTCGGCTGGTGGCTCGCGACGTGGGACCTCGAGGCGCGCGTCACCGACGTCACGCAGGCGCTCTGCGCGGTCAACCTCGCCGGCCCGAAGGCGCGCGAGATCCTCGCCGGCCTGACCGACCTCGACGTCTCGCCCGAGGGCTTCACGTACCTCGACGGCAAGCGCGGCAAGGTCGCCGGCGTCGACGCGCTGCTGCTGCGGATCGGCTTCGTCGGCGAGGTCGGCTACGAGATCCACTTCCCGGCCGCCTACGGCGAGCACGTCTGGGACGCGCTGGTCGAGGCGGGCGCGCGGCCGTTCGGCCTGGAGCCCCAGCGCGTGCTGCGGCTGCAGAAGCTGCACGTGATCGTCGGCCAGGACACCGACTCGGAGTCGACGCCCTACGGCGCCGCGATGCCGTGGATCGTCAAGCTCGACAAGGAGCAGGACTTCATCGGCCGCTGGGCGCTCGAGCACGCCGCCGAGCATCCGGCGCGAGCACGCGCTCGTCGGCTTCACGATGGCCAACGGCCACGTGCCGACCGAGGGCGCCGTCGTGCTGCCGGGCGGGCCAGGGGCACGTCCGTCGCGCGCGCTCGCCGCCAGCTCGGCAAGGTGATCGGCATGGCCTGGGTGCCGTCGGCGCAGGCGAGCGACGGCGCGACGATCACGATCTCCGACGAGGCCGCGCAGTACACGGCGACCGTGACGACGTCGCCGTTCTTCGACCCCGAGGGGGAGGTGCTGCGGTCGTGAGCTTCGAGTTCCTGTCGGCGCGGCGCGGCCGATGCGGTCGCGCGCTCGCCGATGGAGCGCCAGGCGCGCGCGGCCGGCGCGCGCTTCGAGGTGCGCGACGGCTGGAACGTCGCCGTGTCCTACGCCGGGCGAGGCGGAGGCGCTGCGCACGGTCGGCTTCGCCGACGCCTCGCACCTCCGCAAGTACGAGGTCCAGGGCGCGTCTGCCCGCGGCTCGAGTTCGGCCGCGCCACCGTCGACGGCGACGCCACCTGGCTGCCGATGACCGCCGACGCGCGCGCTGGTCCTCGGCGGCGAGCCGCCCGGCCGGCGCGCTCGACGTGACGACCGGCTTCGGCGCGCTGCGGCTCGCCGGCCCGCTCGCGCGCGAGACGTTCGCGCGCTTCACCGCGCTCGACCTGCGCCCGCAGGTCGACCAGGCCGGGCGACTGGCGCCCCGGCTCGGTCGCCCGCACGCCGGGCGGGATCCTGTGCGAGGCCGAGGACCGCTACCTGATGCTGTTCGGCGCCGCGCTCGGCCAGTACGTCTGGACCGTGGTCGCCGACGCCGCCGGGCACCTCGGCGGCGGCCCGGTCGGCGACGACGCGCTCGTGCGGGAGGCGGCCGGTGCTTGACATCTTCCGCAAGCGCCGCATGTGGCGCCCGCGGCCCGACCTCAAGAAGCGCTACGACGTCGTGATCGTCGGCGGCGGCTCGCACGGGCTCGCCACCGCGTACTACCTCAAGCAGCGCGGGATCACCGACGTCGCGATCCTCGAGAAGAGCTACATCGGCTCCGGCGCCGCCGGGCGCAACACGACGATCCTGCGCTCGAACTACAAGACGCCCGAGGGCGCGCGCTTCTACGACGCCTCGATCAAGCTCTACGAGGGGCTCTCGAAGGAGCTGAACTTCAACCTGCTGTTCAGCCAGTGCGGCCACCTCACGCTCGCGCACACCGACCGCGCGATGTTCGTGATGGCCAACCGCGCCGAGGTCAACCGGCTCGCACGGCATCGACACGCCGCGTGATCGGCCCGGACGAGGTGCAGAAGCTCGCGCCGGCGATGCACGTCTCCGACGACGCGACGCACCCGATCATGGGCGCGCTCTACCACCCGCCCGGCGGCATCATCCGCCACGACGCGGTCGTCTGGGGCTTCGCGCGCGGCGCCGACGCCGGCGGCGCGGAGATCCACCCGTACACCGAGGTCACCGGGCTTCGAGCAGGCCAACGGCCGCATCACCGCGGTCGAGACGAACCGCGGCCGGGTCGAGTGCGGCCAGGTGATCAACGCCACCGCCGGCTGGAGCACGCTGATCTCCGACATGGCCGGCGTGCCGCTGCCGATCACCACGCACATCCTGCAGGCGTGCGTCACCGAGCCGGTCAAGCCGCTGCTCGACGTCGTCATCGTCTCCTCGCAGATGCACGTCTACATCTCCCAGACCGATCGCGGCGAGTTCGTGATGGGCTCGGAGATCGAGCCGTGGACGACGTACCGGATGAACGGGACGCTGAACTTCCTGCAGGACCTCACGCGCCACACGCTGGAGCTGTTCCCGCAGCTCGAGCACGCGCGGATCCTGCGCGCCTGGGCCGGGCTGTGCGACCTGAGCCCGGACTACTCGCCGATCCTCGGCCAGACCGAGGTCGAGAACTTCCACGTCAGCGCGGGCTGGGGCACCTACGGCTTCAAGGCCGCGCCGATCGTGGGCAGCACCCTGGCGGAGCTGGTCGACACCGGCCGCCAGCCGGAGCTCATCGAGCCGTTCAAGCTCGAGCGCTTCTACGAGGACAAGCTCGTGTCCGAGCTCGCCGCCGCCGCCGTCAGCCACTGACCCCGAGGGGCAACGCCGTGAAGAGCAGCCTGGAGATCGCCCAGGAAGCGGAGCTGGTCCCGATCGAGATGATCGCGGAGTCGTGCGGCCTCCAGCCCGAGGAGATCGAGCCGTACGGCCGCTACAAGGGCAAGATCGCGCTGGCGTGATCGAGCGGCTCAAGGACCGCCCCGACGGCAAGCTCATCTGCGTGACCGGCATGACGCCGACGAAGGCGGGCGAGGGCAAGACGACGACGCTCGTCGGGCTCACCCAGGGCCTCGGCCACATCGGCAAGCAGCCGGTCGCCTGCCTGCGCGAGCCGTCGCTCGGCCCGGTGTTCGGCATCAAGGGCGGCGCCGCCGGCGGCGGCATGACGCAGGTCGTGCCGATGGAGGACCTCAACCTCCACTTCACCGGCGACATCCACGCGATCGGCGCGGCGAACAACCTGCTCGCGGCGATGCTCGACGCGTCGATCCTGCACGGCAACCCGCACAAGATCGACCAGCTGCGGGTCGGCTGGCGGCGCGCGCTCGACATGAACGACCGCGCGCTGCGCAACATCGCGATCGGCCTCGGCGGGCGCGCGAACGGCTACCCGCGCGAGTCGGGCTTCGACATCACCGCCGCCTCGGAGGTGATGGCGATCCTCGCCGTCTCGCGCGACCTGCAGGACCTGCGCGCGCGGCTCGGCCGGATCACGGTCGCCCAGTCGTTCGACGGCGGCAAGCCGATCACCGCCGAGGACCTCGGCGCGGCCGGCGCGATGGCGGTGCTGCTCAAGGACGCGATCAAGCCGAACCTGATCCAGACGCTCGAGGGCCAGCCGTGCCTGATGCACTGCGGCCCGTTCGCGAACATCGCGCACGGCAACAACTCGCTCGTCGCCGACCAGGTCGGGATGAAGATCGCCGACTACGTCGTGACCGAGTCGGGCTTCGGCTCCGACATGGGGATGGAGAAGTTCTTCGACATCGTCTGCCGCTTCGGCGAGCCTGACGCCGAGCGCGGTCGTGCTCGTCACCACGGTGCGCGCGATCAAGCACCACGGCGGCGTCGAGGACGACCCGCGCGTGGAGCGCTCCCAGGCGCTCGGCGCGATCGAGGTCGGCATGGCGAACGTCCGCCGCCACCTCGGGATCATCGCCGAGTTCGGCATGCCCGCCGTCGTGGCGGTCAACCGCCGCCCGGGCGACACGAACGAGGAGGTCGAGCTGGTCAAGCGGCTCGCGCTCGAGGCCGGCGCGTTCGGCGCGGAGGCCAACGAGGGCTTCACCCGCGGCGGCGCGGGCGCGGCCGACCTGGCCAACGCGGTCGTCGAGGCGTGCGAGCAGCCGAACGAGTTCAAGCCGCTCTACGCCGACGACGAGCCGATCCAGGACAAGATCGAGGCGGTCGCCAAGCGCGTCTACGGCGCCACCGACGTCTACTTCTACCCGGAGGCCGAGAAGAAGCTGACGCAGTTCACGGCCGACGGCTACGGCCACTTCCCGGTCTGCATGGCCAAGACGCACCTGTCGCTGACCGCCGACCCGACGCTGCTCAACGCGCCGGAGCACTTCACGCTGCCGGTGCGCGACATCCGCGCCTACACCGGGCGCCGGCTGGCTCGTCCCGCTGTGCGGCGACATCACCCAGATGCCCGGACTCGGGCAAGTCGCCCGCCGCGCTGAACGTCGACATCGACGCGGAAGGCCGGACGGTCGGGCTCTTCTAGACCGATGGGATGATGGTGGCCATGGATCCCCACCTCCCGCAGCGCTCCTCACTGGTGGACGACACCGAGATGGCGCTGCGGGCGTGGCTGGCCACCGGCACGCACCGCCCCGGCGACCGGCTGCCGCCCGAGCTCGAGCTGGCCGGCATGCTGGGCGTCTCGCGCGGCACGCTGCGCACGGCGCTCGACCGGCTCGAGGAGGCGGGGGAGATCACGCGCCGGCAGGGCTCGGGCACGTACGTCGGCCAGGCCGTGCGGCCGACCGCGTTCCACGAGGGGCTGGAGGTGCTGCGCCCGTACTCCGAGCTCGCCGAGCGCCGCGGCGTCGCGCTCACCGTGCGCGAGCTGGAGATCGCCGAGCTGCGGATCGGCGCCGAGGCGGGCGAGGCGTTCGCGCTCCCGCCCGACACCGAGGCGTGGACGATCACGCGCACGATCCTCGCCGACGGCGAGCCGGTGGCGATGATGCGCGACATCGTGCGCCCCGGGCATCCCGCTGCCGCCCGAGAAGCGGCTGCGGCGCGCGATCGAGAGCGGCGGCATGGTGCTCGACGTGCTGCTCGAGCAGGGCGTGCAGGTCGCGTTCGCCGTCACGCACGTGCGGCCGCGGCTGCTGAGCGGGCCGCGAGCGGGCCGGCCGCGCGCTCGGCGTCCAGGGCGCGACGGCGGTGCTCGAGCTGGAGGAGATCATGCACCTCGGCTCGGGCGAGGCGGTCCAGCACTCCTCGGACACTGTTCGCCCCCGGCGGGATCGACCTGCAGGTGCGGCGCAACCTCGAGGTCGCGGCGCCCGCGCCGCTGGTGCGCGCGATCGGCCGCACCTGAACCTAAGGGGGACTGTCCCTCAGGTGTGCGTGGCCGGGGGAGGGTTGGGGAATCCCCCGATGCGCCGGAGGGCGGACCGGCGCGAGCATCGTCTCCAAGCGATCCACGGAGACGAACGATGCTCGACACCGACAGCCTGCCCGCCCTCACCGGCGACCTCGTCGACCCCCGACCAGCCGGAGTGGGACCTCGCGCGCCGCGCGTGGAACCTCGCCGTCGACCAGCGCCCGGCGCTCGTCGCGCTCCCCGCCGACGCCGGCGACGTGCTCGCCGTGGTCGACTACGCGATCCGCGACGGCCTGAAGGTCGCGCCGCAGGGCACCGGCCACAACGCGGCGGCGATCGCGTCGCTCGAGGACACGATCCTCGTCTCCACGCAGCGCATGCGCGGCGTCGAGATCGACGTCGCGGCGCAGACCGCGCGGGTGCAGGCCGGCACGCTGTGGCTCGAGGTCACCGAGGCCGCGACGCCGCACGGGCTCTTCCCGCTCTCGGGCTCCTCGCCGGACGTCGGCGTCGTCGGCTACACGCTCGGCGGCGGCCTGAGCTGGCTCGCCCGCAAGCACGGCCTGGCGGCCAACAACGTGACGGCGATCGAGGTCGTCACGCCCGACGGCCGCTTCGTCCGCGCGACCGCCGGAGGAGCACGCCGAGCTGTTCTGGGCGCTGCGCGGCGGCGGCGGGAACTTCGGCGTCGTGACCGCGATGGAGTTCCGGCTGTTCCCGTACGGCGAGGTCTACGCCGGCATGTTGCTGTGGCCGCTACGAGCGCCACGCCGAGGTGCTGCGCGCCTGGCACGACGTGGACCCGCACGGCGCCGGAGGAGGTCACGACGTCGTTCCGGATCATCCACTTCCCGCCGCTGCCCGAGCTGCCGCCGTTCCTGTCGGGCCGCTCGGTCGTCGTGATCGACGGCGCCTACGCGGGCGAGGTCGGCCGACGGCGTCGAGGCGCTCGCCGCGCTGCGCGCGCTCGAGCCGGAGATGGACACCTGGGCGGCGTCCTCGCCGGCCGTGCTGAGCCGCATCCACATGGACCCCGAGGAGCCGATGCCGTACGTCGGCGACACCGCGCTGCTCGGGCGAGCTCGACGACGCGGCGCTCGCCGCGTTCGCCGCGCCGATCCAGCCGGGCTCGCCCGTGCTGTTCGGCGAGCTGCGCCACCTCGGCGGCGCGGTCGGCCGCGTCCCGGAGGGCGCCGGCGCCGCCGGGCGGCTGCGACGGCGAGTACCTCATGTTCGGCGCCGCGCTCGTCATGGACCCGGAGAGCGCGGCGGCCGGCCGAGGCCGCGCTCGCGCGCTTCACGACGCCCTCGCCCCCTACGCGACCGGCAAGGCGTACCTCAACTTCGTCGAGCAGCCGGCCGACTCGGCGTCGTTCTACGCCGACGAGAGCTACGCGCGGCTCCGCGCGATCCGCGCGGCCGTCGACCCCGACGGCCGCATGGTCGGCAACCACCCGATCCCGGCGAGCTGAACGGCTGGGGTCAGGCCCGTTGCGTTGCGCTGCGCGTGCAACGCAACGGGCCAGACCCCAGCCTAATCGCGCGTCGACGTCGCGAGGACGTCGGCGCGCTTGCTCTGCAGCGCGCGCCGGAGGAGGCCGGGCGCGACCGTGCGCAGCGCGGCGAGGCCGCCGTAGAAGCGCGGGACGTACCGCTCCGCGCGGCCGCCGAGGCCGGTCTCGGACGATCGCCTCCGCGGCCTGCTCCGGCGTGCCGAGCATCCAGCGGGTCGTGCGCTTGTCGGCCAGCTCGCGCTGCGGGAAGCCCTCGGTCGGGATGAACCCCGGCATCACCGCGCCGACGTGCACGCCGTGCGCGTGCTCCTCGGCGCGCAGGGAGTCGCTCCACACGGCGAGCGCCGCCTTGGAGGCGGAGTACGCGCCGACGCCGGGGCGGCCGATCCGGCCCGCGGTGCTGACGACGTTGACGATCGCGCTGGGCGCGGACGCGCGCAGGAGCGGGAGCAGCGCCTCGGTCAGCCGCACCTGGGCGTCGAAGTTGAGCGCCATCGTCGTGCGGACGGTCGCGTAGCCGGTGTCGGCGAACGCGCCCCGCCCGCCGGCGCCGGCGTTGTTGACGAGCAGGTGCAGGCGCCCGCCGTGCTGCTCCTCGAGGTACGCCCGGGCCCGCTCGGGGCGCGTCGTCGGCGAGCAGGTCGAGCGGGAGCGCGCTCGCCGGCGCGGGCAGCTCCGCGGCCAGCGCCTCCAGCCGCTCGGCGCGCCGGGCGAGCAGCACGATCCGCGTGCCCGGCTCGCGTGCCAGGCGGCGCGCCGCCGCCTCGCCGAGGCCGCTCGACGCGCCCGTGATCAGGACCACTCGTTCGCTCATGCGCGCGGATGCTATGCGAGGCTTCCACGCCCATGGTGAAGCGGATCCTCGGCCTGGTCGTCTTCGGGCTCGTGCTGTACGGCGTGGCGCCGGCCGTGCTCCAGGTGCTCGACGCCTGGCCGCAGGGTGGTGGACATCGAGCCGTACTGGTTCGCCGCGATGATCGCGGCGCAGGTCACGAGCTGGGCGAGCATGTGGCTGCTCCAGCGGCTCGCCGTCGACGCGCGCTCGTGGTGGCCGGTGGTCACGTCGCAGCTGGCCTCGGGCGCGTTCGGCCGCGTGGTCCCCGGCGGCGCGGCGGCCGCCGGCGCGTTGCAGTACGGGATGCTCGTGCAGGCCGGCGTGTCCTCGTCGCTGGCCGGGATCGGGATCGGCGTCTCGTCGATCGTGCTGCTCGCGACGCTCGCCGCGCTGCCGGTGCTCGCCCTGCCGGCGATCATCCTCGGCGTCGCGGTCCCGACGCGCCTGTGGCAGGCGGCGATCGTCGGGATCGCGGTGTTCCTCGCGCTGCTGGCCATCGGTGCGACGCTGCTCGCGTCCGACCGCGCGGTCCTCGGCGTGGGGCGCGCCATCGTGCGGATCGGGTCGAGGCTGCGCAAGAAGCACCCGCCGCCGCCCGACCTCCCCGAGCGGCTGCGCGATCAGCGCGACCTCGTCCGCCGCGCGCTCGGCGCGCGCTGGTGGGAGGCGGTCGCGGGCGCGGCCGGGCGCTGGCTGTTCGACTGGCTGACGCTGCTCACCGCGCTCGCGGCGGTCGGCCAGCATCCGCGCCCGTCGCTCGTCCTGCTCGCGTTCTGCGCCGCGCAGCTGCTCGCGCAGATCCCGATCACGCCCGGCGGCCTGGGCGTCGTCGAGGCGGGCCTCACCGGCACGCTCGCGCTGATCGGCGTGCCGGCGGGCGCTGCCGCGGTCGCGACGCTCGCCTACCGCCTCGTCTCCTACTGGCTCGCGCTCCCGGCGGGCGGGATCGCGTACCTCTACCACCGCCGCCGCGTGCGCGCGGGCGACGTCAGCGTCCCGCGCGTCACGGCGCCGGGGTGACGCCTCACCGCGCCTGAGCGCTCACTCCTCGCCGGGCCAGGGCGGGTAGGGCGGCTCGGACATGATCTCGATGCGGTGCCCGGCCGGGCACCGCACGAACATCCGCGGCGCGTTCCACGCGTTGCTGCCGGGCTCGAGCTCGAAGCCGGCGTCGCGCAGCGTCGCGAGCGTCTGCTCGTAGTCCGGCGCGTGCACGGCCACGTGGCCCTGATCGGGCACGATCGGGTCGTCGAGCGGCATCAGGTGGATCTGCATCCCCTTCTGCGCGACCCAGATGAACCGGTCGCGCAGGAGCGGCGGCGCCGTCATCGGCTCGAAGCCCAGCAGCTCCCAGAACCGCACGCACGCGTCAGCCCGGTCACGCGCGATCTCGAGCGTGACGTGCTGGAGGGTCACTAGGAGCCGAAGTCGAAGCGGATGACCTTGAACAGCTCGCTGTTGCCGCGCGGCTTGGAGCAGCGCGCGAACCGCAGCTCCTCCAGCGCCTGGGCGGTGATGCAGCTGAAGCCGCGCACGGTGCACGTGCCCTCGTTCCCGCAGGCCGAGGGCACCGCCCGTGCGACGGTCCGCGCGTCGGGGCAGCGCACGCGCTTGGTCGTGATGTCGCCGACGAGCACGCCGCCGGCGGTCAGGTTGCCGCACGACCGGAGCTTCGGCGCGGCCGTCGCGGTCGCGGGGATCAGGACGAGTGCGGCGGCGGCGACGAGGCCCGCCAGGAGTGACGTACGCATGTCGGGCAAGCTACTCCGCCAGCGCGGCGACGGCCGGGCGGTCCGTTGCCGGGACCGCGGCGCGGACCCAGACCGCGCAGTCGTGGAAGACGGCGCCGCCGCCGAGGTCGGCGTCGCGCTCCTCGGTCGCCGCGTTGATGTTCTCCCCGCCGGCCAGCAGCTTGGGCCAGTGGCCCTTCGTCGTGGCGGCGACGCCGCGCCGGGCCGCGTCGCCGACCGCCAGGAGCGCCTCGAAGCTGCCGCGCTCGTTGCCGACCCGCACGCGGTCGCCGTCGGCCAGTCCGCGCGCGGCGGCGTCGGCGGGGTGCAGCGCGACGGTCGGCTCGCCCGCGCGGCGCCGCTGCTCGGGCGCGTTGGCGAACATCGAGTTGAGGAACCAGTGCGACGCGGCGGCGATCAGCGCGAGGCGGTCGCCGCCCGGCGTCGGCGGCCTCGGCGGGCGGCGTGTAGCCCGGCAGCGGATCGTGCCCGTCGGCCGCGGCGCGCTCGGAGTACAGCTCGAGCTTGCCCGACGGCGTCGGGAAGCCCGACTGGAACGGCACGAGCGGGTGCGGATGCCCGAGCCGCACCCACCCCTCCCGGCGCAGCCGCTCCACCGTGACGCCGGAGAGCGTCGGGTGCCCGCTCTCGACCAGCGTGCGCGCGAGCGTGAGGTCGTCGTCGTAGAGCGCCGGCTCCTCCAGCCCCATGGCGCGCGCGAGCCGGCGGAAGATCTCGGTGTGCGGCAGGCACTCGCCGGGCGGCTCGACCGCCGGCTCGTTCCACGCGAGGTACATGTGCCCGTAGCCGTCGTGCACGTCGAGGTGCTCGGTCTGCATCGTCGAGGGCAGCACGATGTCGGCGTAGTCCGCCGTGTCGGTCGGGACCTGCTCGATCACGACCGTGAACAGGTCCTCGCGCGCGAGGGCGCGGCGGACCTTGCCGGAGTCCGGGTTGGAGGCCAGCGGGTTCGCGCCGTAGACGACCAGCGCGTGGACCGCCGGATCCGCGTCGAGCAGCACGTCGCCGATCCGCGTCATCAGCAGCGAGCGCACGGGCTGCGGGCGCAGGTCGTCGCGCGCCAGGCCGGCGCGGTCGCCGCGGAAGTAGCCGCTGGTCGAGTAGGCGAGGCCGCCGCCCGGCAGCGCCCAGTCGCCGGTGACCGCCGGGATCGTGGCGAGCGTGCGCAGCGTCATCCCGCCGCCGGCGTGGCGCTGGATCCCCATCGTGGCGCGGATCGCGGTCGGGCGGGTCGTCGCCAGCCGCTCGCCGAGCGCGACGATCCGCTCGACCGGCAGGTCGCAGATCTCCGCGACCCGCTCGGGCGGGAACTCGGCCAGCCGCTCGCGGTACGCGTCCCAGCCGACGCAACGCTCGCGCAGGAACGCCTCGTCGTGCGCGCCGCGGCGGACGACCTCGTGCATCAGCCCGAGGGCGAGCGCCGCGTCGGTGCCCGGGCGCGGCGCGAGGTGCTCGTCGGCCTGGCGGGCGCTGCGCGTCCGCACCGGGTCGATCACGACGAGGTGCGCTCCCTGCGCGCGGGCGGCGCTGATGAACTTCCAGATGTGGTGGTGGCTGGTGAGCGGGTTGGAGCCCCACAGCAGGATCAGCTTCGCGTGCTGGAACGCCTCCGGGTCCATGCCGCGATTGGACCCGGTCGTGTAGCGCAGGCCGTCGCGAGCCGGCGATCGAGCAGATGCTCGCGATGTGCTCCGACGCGCCGAGCACGTTCCACAGCCGGGCGCCGGAGCGGCCCTCGAGCCCCTGCAGGTAGCCGAGCGTGCCGGTGCCCTGGAACGGCCAGATCGCCTCGCCGCCGTGGCGCTCGCGGACGGCGAGCAGCCGCTCGGCGATCTCGCCCAGCGCGTCGTCCCAGGAGATCCGCTCGAACCGCCCCTCGCCCTTGGCGCCGATGCGCCGCAGCGGATGGAGCAGCCGGTCGGGCGTGCGCGTGTGGTCGAGGTAGCGCGCCACCTTCGCGCACAGCGCGCCGCGCGTGAACGGGTGATCCGGGTTGCCGCGCAGCCCGACGGCCTCGCCGTCGCGGACGGTCACGACCCAGGAGCATCCGTCCGGGCAGTCCAGCGGGCAGGCGCCCAAGATCTCGCTGTCCACGGCCGTGACGTTACCGGGGACGCCGCGCGGCATCCGCCTCGGCCGCGGACTTCGCGACGAGTCGCTGCGCGAAGGCGGTCCCGAACGCGACGAGCACGCCGATGCCGACGAGCGCGTAGGCGACCGTGAACAGCTTCGCGCCGTCCGAGTCCGGGCGAATCTCCCAGCCCCAGCGTGGTCAGCACGATCGTGCTGAAGTAGATCGCGTCCACGAAGCTCCAGTCCTCCACGAGCATGTAGAAGATGGTGCCGGAGCCGAGCAGCCCGACGACGAGCAGCGTGACGGCGCGGAAGTCCGGATCCTCGCGGACGCCGCTCAAGATCACCCCGATCGACCGGCGCCAGAGGCGCACGAACGGGATGCCTCGACGAGGTGCGTGCACTCGCGAAACGTAGCGGTGCCTCCGGTCGGCCTCGTACTGTCAAGGCATGCCCACTGCGACCGTCGACGAACGAGCGACCGAGCTGCTCCGCGCGCTCGCCGGCCCGCAGGCCGCGTTCCGCCCCCACCAGCTCGAGGCCGTCCGCGACCTCGTCGACGACCGCGGGCGCGTGCTGTGCGTGCAGCGCACCGGCTGGGGAAAGTCGGCGGTGTACTTCCTCGCCACCGCGCTGCTGCGCGAGCGGGGCGCCGGGCCCGCGCTGATCGTCTCGCCGCTGCTGGCGCTGATGCGCAACCAGATCGCGGCGGCCGAGCGGCTCGGGATCCGGGCGTACACGGTCAACTCGACCAACCGCGACGCGTGGGAGGAGGTCCAAGGCGCTGCTCGCGGCCGACGCGATCGACCTGCTGCTGATCAGCCCCGAGCGGCTGAACAACCCGCAGTTCCGCGACGCGATGCTGCCGCTGTTCGCCGAGCGCGTCGGGCTGCTCGTCGTCGACGAGGCGCACTGCATCTCCGACTGGGGGCACGACTTCCGCCCGGACTACCGCCGCCTCGCCGAGATGCTCGAGCGGCTCCCCGACGGCGTCGCGGTGCTCGGCACGACCGCGACGGCGAACGACCGGGTCGTCGCCGACGTGGAGGAGCAGCTGCGCGCGGGCGGCGGGGCGGACGCGCCGCTGCGCACCTACCGTGGGCCGCTCGGGCGCTCGAGCCTGCGGCTCGAGGTCGTGGAGCTGCCCGCGCAGGCCGACCGGCTCGCGTGGCTCGCGACCTGGCTGCCGCGGCTCGAGGGCTCGGGCATCGTCTACACGCTCACCAAGCGGGACGCGGACCTCGTCGCCGGCTGGCTGACCGGCCACGGGATCGCCGCCGAGGCGTACAGCGGCGAGGTGGACACCGGGCAGCGCGTCGCGGTCGAGGAGCGGCTGCTCGCAAACGAGCTCAAGGCCGTCGTCGCGACCAGCGCGCTCGGGATGGGCTACGACAAGCCGGACCTCGGCTTCGTCGTCCACTACCAGGCGCCCGGGTCGGTCATCTCCTACTACCAGCAGGTCGGCCGCGCCGGCCGCGGCGTCGACCACGCCGACGTCGTGCTCCTGCGCGGCGCCGAGGACCGGCGGATCCAGGACTTCTTCATCGAGCAGGCGTTCCCGCGGCGCGAGCTGGTCGAGCGCGTGCTGGAGGCCCTCGACGCGGCGGGGGAGGAAGGCCTCTCGGTGCCGGCGCTGACGAGCGTGGTCAACCTCGGGCGCGCGCGCATCGAGGCGATGCTCAAGGTGCTCGACGTCGAGGGCGCGGTGGCCCGCGCCGGCAGCCGCTGGGTCCGCCGCCCCGGTGCGGAGTGGATCTATGACGCGGACCGCTACGCGGCGGTGACCGCGCTGCGGCGGCGCGAGCAGGCGGCGATGGCGGCCTTCGGCGCCGACGGGCGCTGCCTGATGCGCGCGCTGCAGGAGGAGCTCGACGACCCCGAGCCGCGGGACTGCGGCCGCTGCGCGGTATGCGCCGGCCCGCGGTTCTCCGAGCCGCTGGACCCGGAGCTGGTGCGGGAGGCGGCGCTCCACCTGCGCACGAAGCCGCTCCTGCTCGAGGTGAAGAAGATGGCCCCGTCCGAGGACGGCGCGATGCGCAAGATCCCCGACGACGTGCGCGCCGAAGAGGGCCGCGCCCTCGCGCGGCTCGGCGACGGGGGCTGGGACCCGCTCGTGCAGGCGGGCCGGCGGGCGGGGCGGTTCGACGACGAGCTGGTCGGCGCGGCCGCGGAGGCGGTCCGCGGCTGGAACGCGCCGGTCGCGTGGGTGACCGCCGTGCCGTCGCGCCGCAGCGGGGCGCTGGTGCCGGACTTCGCCGAGCGCCTGGCCGCCGCGCTCGGGTTGCCGTATGCGGCCGCGCTGGAGCGCACCGGCGACGGTCCGCCGCAGCGCGAGATGGCGAACTCGGCGCAGCAGGTCGCGAACGTGCGCGGGCAGTTCGCCGCCGCCGGCGAGCTCCCGCCCGGCCCGTGCCTGCTCGTCGACGACGTCCGCTTCAGCGGCTGGACGCTCGCGATGCTCGCCGGCCAGCTCCGCCGCCGCGGCGCGCCCGCGGTCTACCCGCTCGCGCTCACCACGGCGTTCTGAACACCTGGGGTCAGGCCCGTTGCGTTGCGCTGCGCGTGCAACGCAACGGGCCTGACCCCGGCCTGCTGCCCTCGAGCAGCACCCGTGCGACCTGCTCGGGGTCGTCGCTCATCGGCACGTGCCCGCAGCCGTGCAGCCACACGTGCCGCGCGTCCGGCAGCAGCCGGCGCGCGCGCAGCGCCTGGGCCGGCAGGAGCAGCGCGTCGCGCGTGCCCCACGCGATCGTGACCGGCACGCCGATCTCGCCCTCGAAGCGGTGGCCGTCGAGCGCGATGAGCACCTCGTGGAAGCCCTGGCCGTCGAGCATCGTCTCCAGGAAGTCGTACGCGACGCCCGGCGTCAGCCGCTCCGGGTGGGCGAACATCTGCGCGTAGAGCAGCCGCCGCAGCCGCGGGCGCGTGAGCACCCTCGGCGCGACCGGCCGCAGCACGCTGCCGAGCCGGTGCGTGAGATCGAGCGAGCGGCCCGCGAACTGCTGGCCGGCCCGGCCGGCGAACCCGGCGGGGGAGAGCGCGGTGACCGACGCGACCGCGTCGCGCCGCCCGAGCTCCAGCGCGACCGCGCCGCCGAGCGAGTTGCCGGCCACGTGCGGGCGCCGCAGCCCCGCCGCCTCGAGGAACTGCTCGGCCGCATCGGTCAGCGCCTCGAGCCCGTACGGGTCGCCGGCGGCGAACGCCTGCGAGCGCCCGAAGCCCGGCAGGTCGACGGACCAGACGTCGCGCTCGGCCGCCAGCCGCGGAACGACCGGCCCCCAGGCGGCGCCGCTCATCCCGATGCCGGCGAGCAGCACGAGCGGCGGCCCCGCGCCCTCGCGCACGTGGTGGAGGCCGGGCGGCATGGCCGCCGAGCGTGCCAGATCCCCGGCGCCCGCGCGCCGCTTCAGAGCAACGGGAGCTGGTCCCCGGGATGCAGGACGTGCGCGCGGATGTCGGGTCCGCGCCGGCACAGGGCGGCGACGAACGCCGCGGGATCGCCGAGGTTGCCCGCGACGCCGTCGTAGTGGCACGGGATCACGGCCGGCACGCCGGCGGCGACCGCGAGCGCCGCGGCCTCGTCGGCGGTCAGGTTGCCCCAGAGCCCCTGCGCCTCGCGCATCGTGTCGCGTCCGTTGATCGGCAGGATCGCGACGTCGGGCGCCAGGTCGCGCAGCGCGTCCTCCATGCCCGGCCACCAGATCGTGTCGCCGGCGTGGAACACGCGGTGCTCGTCGAGCTCGACGAGGTAGCTCAACGCCCGGTGGTCGCCGCGCTCGTCGAGCCAGAAGCGGTAGCCGCCGAACGCGTCGGGGTGCAGCTCGTGCGCGGCCTCGACCGCGGTCACGCGGGCGCCCGCCGCCTCCAGGGCGACGCCGGCGTGGGAGGGGTGGATCCGCTCGCGCGGCACGCCCGCCCGCTCGACCAGCGCGACGGCGGGGGCGGGGACGAGGAAGATCGCGTCCGGGACCTGCGCCGCGATCGCGGCGAGCGTGCGCGGGTCGAGGTGGTCGGGGTGCTCGTGCGTGACGCAGACGAGGTCCGCGGCCTCGACGTCCTCGGGCCGCAGCGCCGGCGGCACCGCCCGCGTGATGCCCTGCTCCTCCTCGAGTTCGGTCGAGAGCCACGGGTCGATCAGCACGAGCGCGTCCGCGCCCCGGAGCGCGTAGCCGGACTGGCCGAGCGCGAAGATCGCCAGGCCGCCGGGCTGCGGACGGGCGGTGGCGAGCGTGTGGCCGAAGCCGGGCATCGGGCGCATCATGCCCGACTGGGTATGGTCCGCGCATGGACGGCGTCAAGGCGACCAGGCGGATCTGGATCCCGTTCGCGCTCGCGGCCCTGTGCCTGCTCGCCGCGACCTGGGCAGGATCGGTCCTCACGTGGGTGCTGCTGGTGGCCGCGCTCGGGCTCGTGCTCGACGGCGCGACGAAGTGGTTCTCCGGCACCGGCCACCTCGAGGACCACCGGCAGTAGACCCTCCGGCTCAGCCGTCGAGCTGATCCCGGAAGCCGCGCGAGCCGATCACCTCGGCGCCGTGCTCTCGCACCCGGCGCGCCAGCTCGGCGTCGGAGGTGACCACGCGCAGCCCGGCGGGATCCGCCGCGTCGGCGACGAGCGCGGCGATGACATCGTCGGCGGCGTTCGGGCCGCCGCGGTCGGCGTAGCGCGTCTCGACCCGCGCCGGCGCCGGCATCCCGGGCGGCGGGCGCCCGTCGAAGACGAGCAGGACGTCCTCGCCGGCGCCGTCGGCCCAGGCGCCGATCTGCTCGACCAGCCGGCGCGCCGCCCCGGCCCGGTCCTTCCACCACCCGTCCGGGCGGCTGCCCATCACGTTGTTGCCGTCGACGATCAGCGGGCCGGGCACGACGTGATCATGCCCGACCCGGTTGAACGTGAACTCAGGGCAGCGCCACATGCTGGGAGAGGAATCCGCGCGCCGACGCCGTGTCGAGGCGGTAGTCGACGTTCGTGGAGCGGCAGACGGCGTCGCCGGTGATCGTGATGCCCGCGACGATGTCGGTGGTGCCGAGGAAGTTCGGCCCGCCCGAGTCGCCGTAGCACGTGCCGCCGTTCCCGGTCGACGGGTTCATCGAGATCCGCAGCCACGACGGGGTGAGCGCGTTCAGCGTCCCGGTCGCGACCATGCGCACGTCGTCGTAGAGGTACTGGTGGCCGCCGGGTCCGTTGGTCACCTCGTACGCGCCGTAGCCCACCGAGGTGAACCGCTGGCGCCCGGACACGTCGGCGAGGGAGCCCGCCTGCGGCAGCCGCGCCGGGGCGATGCCGCCGACCGCACTGTCGAGCACGACCACGGCGATGTCGTGCGGGTCGCTCTGCGACTTCCGGAACCCCGGGTCGGCCTCGAACGTGCCCGCGTGGACCGCGTCGCCGGCCTGGTACGCGGTGTCGAACGTCACGCGGACGCGCTCGCCGTCCTCGGCGCAGTGCGCGGCAGTGAGGAAGACGGTCGGGCTGATCAGCGTGCCGGAGCAGTACAGCCAGGTGCCGTCGGAGAACTGCGTCAGCGAGACCAGCCCGCCGACGTTGGGGTGTCGGTTGCCGTCCGGCGTCCCGTTGGTGATGGCGGACGCGGGCGCGGCCGCCGCGAGCGCCGCGAAGACGGCGCTCGCGGCGATGATGGACCGCACGTCCACCCCTCCCTTAGGCCTGGTCCGGCTTGGGCTTGGGGCCCTTGCCGGGCTTGCCGTCCTCGTCGAACGGCGGCGTGTCCCCGCCAGGCGCGAGGGCCGGCTCCTCCTCGGCTTCCTGCGTCGGCTTGCCGGGTTGCTTGACGTTCTCGCAGTCCGCTGCCACCTCGTCGTTGCGGCTCGCTCGCACGGTGTCCACGCCGTCGCCGCACGTGATCTTGTCGGCCGCGCGGCCGTCGCCGCGCCCGTCGATCAGGTCGTCGCCGGGCCCGCCGGACATCGTGTCCTTCCCGCCGCCGCCCTTGACGCGGTCGTTGCCGTCCTCGCCGTTGAGCGTGTCGTCGCCGCGCCCGCCGTGCGCGCGGTCGTCGCCTGCTCCGGCGTTGACGGTGTCGTCGCCGGCGCGCGCGAAGATCGCATCGGCCGCCGCCGTGCCGGTCAGCGTGTCGTCCCCGGCCGTGCCGCGGATCGGTCCTGCGGCCAGGACGGGCGCCGCGAACGCGAGGGTTGCGGTGGCTGCGACGATAAGCGCCTTGCGCATGCAGATGTCCTTCCAAGGGAATGGTCGTCGTGTCGACGACTGAGACGCCGCAAGGGGCGTCAGGTTGGCCGGAGCGCCTCGGATCCAACTCCGGGCCCGCCACGGCGTCAGGGAGGTATGGGACCACGACCCAGGAGCGGCACACCGTGCTGGACCGGCGCTCTGACGAGCAGCTCGCCCGCGCTGCGGGGCGAGGCGACGTGGCCGCGTTCGAGGCGCTCTACGACCGCCACCACCTCCAGCTGCTCTCGTTCTCCCGCCACATGCTCGGCCGGGTCCACGACGCCGAGGACGTCGTCCAGCACACGTTCATCGCCGCCGACGGCGCGTTCCGCTCGGGGAAGGTCCATGCGTCGGTGCGGGCGTGGCTCTACACCGTCGCCCGCAACCGCTGCATCTCCGTGCTCCGCGCGCGGCGCGAGGAGCACGAGCTGCCCGGACGCCGGGGTCCCGTCGACGGAGAACCTCGCCGGCTACGTCGAGCACCGCGCGGACCTGCGCGAGCTGCTCGCCGACCTGCGGACGCTGCCCGAGGACCAGCGCGCGGCGCTCCTCCTCTCAGAGCTCGGCGACCTCTCGCACGCCGAGGTGGCCGCGGTGATCGGCGTCCGCTCGCGCAAGGTCAAGGCGCTCGTGTTCCAGGCGCGCGAGCACCTCATGGCCGTGGCGGAGGCGCGGATGATCCCGTGCCACTCGATCCGCGAGGAGCTCGCGGTCGCGACCGGCGCGGCGCTGCGCCGCCGGCACCTGCGCAACCACCTCGCCGCAGTGCGAGGACTGCAGCGCGTATGCGGCACGCGTCCGCGCCCAGCGCGCGTCGGTGGCCGCCATCCTCCCCGTCATCCCCACGCTCGCGCTGCGCGACAGCGTGCTCGGCGCGCTGGGGACGGGCGGCGCCGCGGCGGCCGGAGCCGGCGGCGCGGGCGCCGGGCTCGGGGCCCTGGCGGCCAAGTCGACGGCCGCGAAGGTGCTCACGATCGCGGCGATCGGCGGGACCGCCGCGGGCGGCGGCACCGCAGCAGTACAGGCGCTCGACGACTCCCGTCCGCACCGGCCGGCGCGCCCCGCGCAGCACCACGTCCGCACCGCGCCCGCCGCCGCCGCGCCTGCGGCGATGGCCCTGCCGGCGCCCAGCGCGGCACCGGCGAGCGTGCGAACGAGCGAACGCGCCCGTGCCGTCGAGCGCGCGAGCGTACGCGACGTGCCGAGCAAGCGCCGGAAGGCCGCTGACACGCCGCGGACGCGCCGCCGGCGTCGAGCACGTCGCCCGGTCGGGGCCACGGCGACGGCAAGCCCGCGGACCAGCCCGCGACCCCGCGCGGCCGCGCGCTCGGCCACGCCAAGCAGCAGGCTCGCGGCGACACCCCTCCCGGACAGGTCAAGCGCGCGGCGACCGGCAAGCCGACCCCGCCGGGGCAGGCGAAGAAGCAGGCCGCGCCGCGGCCGAAGGCCAAGCCGGCGAAGCCGCCGGCCGCGCCGGCGGTGGTTCCGGCGGCCTCGGCGCCGCCCGTGCCGCCGGGTCAGGCGCGCAAGGACGCAAAGCCGGCGAAGGACGAGCAGGACCCGGCCGCCGCGGCCGCGGCCGGTTGACGTCGTGACCGCGGCCTGAGCCGCGTCCGAGCGGCCGCCGGGCGGCGCGGCATGCTCTCCGCGTGGCCGCCGCCTCGGTCTACCTGCTCCGCTGCGCCGACGGGACGCTCTACTGCGGCTGGACGGTCGACGTGGAGAAACGCGTCGCCGCGCACAACGCCGGCCGCGCGAGCCGCTACACGCGCAGCCGCCTGCCCGTCGAGCTCGCGTGGTCGCGCGCGCTTCCGGACCGCGCCGCCGCGATGCGCGAGGAGGTGCGGATCAAGCGCCTCCCGCGTCCGGCGAAGCTGGCGCTCATCGGCCGGGCAGGAATAGGCTCGCCGAGCGCAGGGTCTGTCAGCCATGACGCCCGTCCTCCCACCCAGCCTCTCGGGCACGCCCGGACTCGGTGTGCTCCCCGCGCTCAAGCGCGACGTCCTCGGAACGATCGAGCGCGCCCACCGCGAGTGCGGCGACGTCGTCCGCCTCGAAGCGGGACCCCCCGGGCTGCGCTCGACGATCTACACGGTGTTCCACCCCGACGGGGTCCGCCGCGTGCTGGCGACCGAGGCCGACGCGTACCGCAAGGACAGCCGCTTCTACAACGAGATCCGCTGGTCGCTCGGCGACGGCCTGCTCAACAGCCAGGACGAGCGGTGGAAGCGCCAGCGCCGCTTCATCCAGCCGCTGTTCACGCGCAAGCGGATCGACACGTACGCGGAGGGCATGGGCGCCGAGGCGGAGACGCTCGCCGGCCGCTGGCGGCCTGCGGTCGACGCGGGGGAGCCGATCGACCTGCACGCGGAGATGTCGCGCGTGACCCTGCGCATCGTCGGCGGCCTGCTGTTCGGCGCCGACGTCGAGCGCGCCGTTCCCGTCGTGGCGCACGCGTTCCCGGTGCTGGGGCGAGTACGCGCGCCTGCGCTCCTACTCCCCGGCGCCGCTCCCGCGGAGCTGGCCGCTGCCCGCGAACCGCCGCGCGATGCGCGCGCGCGACGCGGTCTACGGCATCTGCGACGAGATGATCGCCGCGCGCCGGGCCGCGGGCGCGACGGGCGGCGACCTGATGAGCCTGCTGATCGCGGCGCGGGACGGTGGCGAGGCGCTCGACGACGAGGAGATCCGCGACCAGGTCCTGATCTTCCTGCTGGCCGGGCACGACACGACCGCGATCGCGCTCACGTTCGCGCTGCACCTGCTCGGACACCACCCGGAGGCGCAGGCGCGCGTGCGCTCGGAGGTCGAGGAGGTCGCCGGCGACCGCACGCCCGGCTCCGCCGACGTGCCGCAGCTCGCGTACACCACGATGGTGCTGAAGGAGGCGATGCGCCTCTACCCGCCGGCCTGGGCGACCGGCCGCCGCGTCGCGGCGGGCGACGAGGTCGGCGGCTATGCGATCCCACCGGGGTCCGACGTCATGGTGAGCCCGTGGGTGACCCATCGCCACCCGGAGTTCTGGGAGGCGCCGGAGCGCTTCGACCCGGAGCGCTTCACCCCGGAGGCGGAGGCCGCGCGGCACCGGCACGCGTACTTCCCGTTCGGCGCCGGGCCGCGCGCCTGCATCGGCCAGTACTTCTCGATGCTGGAGGCCGCGATCCTGCTCGCGGTGATCGTCCGCGACCATCGAGCTGGAGAGCCTCGGCGACCGCGTGCCGCTCGCGCCGCGGATCACGCTGCATCCCGCCGCGCCGGTGCTCAGCCGCGTCATGGCGACCGCTAGGGTTCCGCGCCGTGCTGTCCGAGTCCTACCGGGTCCTCGTCGCTGAGCAGATCGCCGATTCGGGCGTGGATCTGCTGCGTGAGCGGTTCGAGGTGGATCTGGGGGTGGGGTGGTCGGCGGATGAGCTGGCGGAGCGGATCGGTGGGTATCACGGGATCCTGATCCGGTCGGCGACGCGGTTGACGGCGGAGTTGATCGATCGGGCCGACAATTTGCGGGTGATCGGGCGGGCGGGGATCGGCGTGGACAATGTCGATGTCGATGCGGCGACCAAGCGCGGGATCATCGTGGCGAATGCGCCGCAGTCGAACATCGTGGCGGCGGCGGAGCACACGATCGCGTTGATGTTGGCGTTGGCGCGCAACATTCCGCAGGCGCATGCGTCGCTGACGGCGGGGCGGTGGGAGCGTTCGAGGTTCGGCGGGGTGGAGGTGTATGAGAAGACGCTGGGCGTGTTGGGGTTCGGGCGGATCGGGCAGTTGGTGGCGGCGCGGGCGCGGGCGTTCGGGATGCGGATCGTGGCGTTTGACCCGTTCGTCTCCGCCGAGCGGTTCCGCGAGCTCGGCGCCGAGAAGGCCGAGACGGCGGCGGACGTCTATGCGGAAGCGGACTTCATCACGTTGCATCTGCCCAAGACGCCGGAGACGCGCGGTTGGCTGAATGCGGAGGCGTTCGCGCAGATGCGCGACGGGGTGCGGGTGATCAACTGCGCGCGCGGCGAGCTGGTCGATGATGCGGCGCTGAAGGATGCGCTGGACTCGGGGAAGGTGGCGGGTGCGGCGTTGGATGTGTTCCCGTCGGAGCCGATCACCGATTACCCGCTGTTCGACGGTTATCCGAACGTGGTGGTGACGCCGCATCTGGGGGCGTCGACGACGGAGGCGCAGGATCGGGCGGGGGTGCAGACGGCCGAGCAGGTGGTCGCGGCGTTGACCGGCGGCGTGGTCTCGACGGCGGTGAACATCCCCGCGATCAGCGCCGAGGACATGGACGTGCTCGGCCCGTTCATCCCGCTCGTCGACCGCCTCGGCCGGCTCGCCATCGCCCTGGCGCCCGGCGTCGACCGGATCGAGACGGAGTACTTCGGCCGGATCGCCGAGCGCGACACGCGCCTGCTCACGCTCGCCGTCCTGCAGGGCGTCCTGACCGGCCACACCGAGGACGACGTCAACCTCGTCAACGCGCCGACGCTCGCCGAGGAGCGCGGGATCGGCGTCTCCGAGCGCAAGGAGACGGTCGCGCGCGACTTCGCCGACCTCGTGCGCATCACGATCGTCTGCGGCGACGAGCGCTACCGCGTCGCCGGCACGACGCTCGGCCGCCGCCACCGCCCGCACCTGCTCGAGGCGTGGGGCCAGCGCTTCAACCTCCAGCTCGACGAGGGCGCCCACCTCACGCTGTTCCGCTACCCGAACCGGCCGGGCATGCTCGGCCGCGTCGGCAGCCTGCTCGGCGAGCGCGGCATCAACATCTCCAGCGCCACCCAGGGCGTGCACCGCACCGACGACGACATCAACGTGGTGATCGTCGTCACCGACGCCGACATCCCGGACGACGTGATGCGCGCAGGTGCTGGCCGAGCCGGGCGTGCTCGACGGGCGCACGCTGCGCGTGTGAGCCTGCTCGAGTGCGTGGCGGTGCTCGCGGCCGGCGTCTTCGCCGGGGCGATCAACACCGTCGTCGGCTCCGGCACCCTGGTGACGTTCCCCGTCCTGCTGGCCGTCGGCTACGGCCCGGTGACCGCCAACGTGTCGAACACGCTCGGGCTCGTGCCCGGCTCGATCTCCGGCGCGATCGGCTACCGCGCTGAGCTGGCCGGCCAGCGCAACCGCATCCTCACGCTCGGGAGCGCGTCGCTGCTGGGCGGGATCACCGGAGCGGTGCTGCTGCTGTCGCTGCCGAGCGAGGTGTTCGACGCGGTCGTGCCCGGTGCTGATCGTGCTCGCGCTCGTGCTGGTGGTCGCGCAGCCGCGGCTGTCGCGGGCGCTCGCCGCGCGGCAGCGAGCGGGTGCGGCCGCACGGCGGGCCGCTGCTCTGGACCGGCGTGTTCGGGACCGGCGTGTACGGCGGCTACTTCGGCGCGGCGCAGGGGATCATCCTGCTCGCGCTCTGACGGGATCGCCATCCCCGAGGACCTGCAGCGCCTCAACGCGCTCAAGAACGTCCTGGCGGCGATCGTCAACGGCGTCGCGGCGGTCGTCTTCGTCTTCTTCGCGTCCGTGGCCTGGCTGCCCGCGCTCCTCCTCGCGGTCGGGTCCGCGGCCGGCGGGCAGCTCGGCGCGAAGGTCGGCCGCCGGCTCTCGCCGGCCGTGCTGCGCGCCGTGATCGTGGTCGTCGGCGTCGCCGCGATCGTGCAGCTTGTCACCTGAAAGCCGCGAGGAGTAGGGTGCCGCTCGCATCGCGAGCGATCAGCGCGCGCGTACGGTCGTCGAGCTCCTCGCCCGTGATCGAGTACTCGCGGCGAACTCGGCGCTCCCGAGCTCGCGCGAGCGTGAGGCGGCCGCGCTCAGCCGGTCGCGAGCGCGGTCTCGCGCGCGACCTTGGCCGGGCGGCGCCGCGCGAGCGGCGTGACCATGGCCGAGCCGGACGCGCTCGGTCGCTCCGGCGATCGCGGAGCGTGATCCGCGGGTCGGCGACCGCCGTGACCGGTTCGGCCAGGCAGCCGATCGCCAAGATGAAGGCGCCGCCCGCCGGCCTCCTCGGCTCCGCGCACAGCCGCGCGACGAGCGCGGGATCGGCGAGCTCATCGAAGGGAGGGATGTAGAGGCCGAGGCGCATCAGGTGTGCGCGAGGATCTCGGCGACGATCGCCTTCCAGTCGGCCCGGTAGACGCCGTGGCCCGCCCCCTCGAGCCGCAGCAGCCGGGCGTCCGGGATCTCCTCGGCGAGGGCCTCGCTGTGCCCGATGGGGAACATCGGGTCGGCAGTGCCGTGGATGATGAGGGTCGGGGAGGAGATCGAGGAGAGCGGCTCACGAGATCGACTCTCGTCGTGCAGGAGGTCGTGGTTCTGGGCGGCCGCGACGTCGCGGGCGCGCTCGACGTCGCGGCGGGCGAGCTCGCGCACCGCCGCCTCGTCGAACGGGCGCTCGTCCCCGGCGAGCATGCACGAGTAGCCGACCAGGTACTCGATCACCGACTCTGCATCCGACCAGTCGCACCTCCGCCGATGCGACGAAGCGCCCGAACTCCGCGGTGGGCGGCGGGAGGATGCGATCGCTGGAGACCGCGATCGACGTGCTGATGAGCGTGAGCGAGCGTACGCGATCGGGGAAGTCGAGGGCGAGAAGCTGCGCGAGCGCGCCCCCGGCCGAGACGCCGACAATGTGCGTCGCGCGGGATGCCGTAGCGTGTCGATCACCCCGGCCGCGTCGGCGACCAGATCAGCGCTCCGGTAACCGGGTCGCCCCGGCTCGTAGGAGACCGATCGGCCCGTGTCGCGGTGGTCGTATCGGATCACGAACCGCCCGCCCTCCGCAAGCATCCGGCAGAACCCCTCCTCGCCACCACAGCATCGATCCGCCGAGGCCCATGACGAGCAGGATCGGGGCGTCGGCGGGGTCGCCGAAGGACTCGGCGCACAGCTCGACGCCGTTCGCCTCGATCATGCGCTCAGCCACGGCCGCCTCCTCCGCCGTTCCCGTACTCGTGGTGGCGACATGGCGTCCTGCCATCGCGCTCGATGCTACGTTGGACTGGAGCTCTAGCAAGATCCACTTTTTGCGCTGTGGACGAGACCAGTCAGCCCATCGATGTCCTCGTCTCGGTGACCCGCGACGGGTCCGGGACCTTCGGGGCGCAGATCGAGGACCAGCTGCGGCGGGCGATCCGGCGAGGGGGCCCTCAAGGCCGGCGCCCGCGTCCCCTCGACCCGGGACCTCGCCCGTCAGCTCGACGTCTCCCGCCGCGTGGTGGTCGACGCCTACTCGCAGCTGGCCGCCGAGGGCTACCTGGTCCTTCGCCAGGGCGCGCGCCCCAGGGTCTCCGAGGCCGCCGTGCCCCGCGAGGCCGGCGCATCCGAGCCGCAGCGCTTCACCGCCGGTTCCCCGATTCGACCTCCGTCCGCGTGCCCCCGACGTCGCGAGCTTCCCGCGCGCCGCCTGGCTTCGCTCGCTGCGGGAGGCGGTCGGCGAGATCGCCGACTCCGATCTCCTCTACGGCGACCCGCGCGGGGTCGCAGCGCTTGCGCTCGGCCCTCGCCGAGTACCTCGGCCGGGTCCGCGGCGTCGTCGCGGATCCGGAGCTGGTGATCGTGACGTCGGGGTACTCGCAGGGCGCAGGGCATCGTCTGCAGGGTGCTCGCCGACCGGGGTGCAAGGCGGATCGCGTTCGAGGACCCGAGCCATCCCGAGCAGCGTCGCGTCGCGACCGAGGCCGGGCCTCGAGATCGTGCCGGTCGCGGTCGACGAGGGCGGCCTGCGGATCGAGGAGCTCGAGCGGGCCGACGTCGACGCGCTCGTCCTCACCCCTGCCCACCAGCATCCGACCGGCGCGGTCCTCGCGGGCGAGCGGCGTCCGGCGCTGCTCGCGTGGATCCGCGCCCACGACGTGGTCGTGATCGAGGACGACTACGACGCCGAGTACCGCTACGACCGAGCCGCGGTCGGGGCCCTCCAGGGCCTCGAGCCGGACCGGATCGTCTACGCCGGCTCGGCGAGCAAGACCCTGGCGCCGGCTCTGCGGCTGGGCTGGCTCGTGGTACCGGCGCAGCTCCTGGACGCGGTGGCCGACAAGAAGGACCTGGCCGACTGCGGCACCGCGCGGATCGAGCAACACGCGTTCGCGGACTTCCTCGCCCGTGGTGAGCTCGACCGGCACCTGCGCCGGATGCGCCCGCGGTACCGCCGGCGGCGCGACCTGCTCGTCGAGGCGCTCGAGCGACGCGCTTCCGGAGGCGACGATCCGCGGGATCGCGGCCGGGCTGCACGCGACCGTCGAGCTCCCCGGCGATTACGACGAGCAGGCCATCCTCGCGGAAGCGCACGTCCGGAACATCGACCTGACCACGATGGGCGAGTTCTGGATCGAGCCGCGCAGCGGGCCGCCAACGCTCCTGGTCGGCTACGGCCAGCTACCTGAGCCTGCGATCCGCGCCGCGGTAGGAGAGCTCGCCATGGCCGTGCGCGCAGCTAACCTGTGAGGCCCTTGTATGCAAGTATTCAAGCCATGGACCGGCTCGACCGCTCGCTCCTGCGTGAGCACTCGACGACGTCCGCCCGGGTGCAGGCCTACGCCGCCCTGCGCGCGGCGATCATCACCGCCGAGCTGGCCCCCGGCCGGCAGCTGTCGGAGAACGAGCTCGCCGCCCGGCTCGGCGTCAGCCGCACCCCGATCCGCGAGGCGCTCGTGCGGCTGCGCGACGAGCGGCTGGTGGAGATCGTCCCGCAGCTCGGCACGTTCGTCACCCGCATCTCGACGCCCGCCGTCGCCGACGCCCAGTTCATCCGCGAGGCGCTCGAGTGCGCCTGCGTGCGCCGCTCCGCCGAGCTGGCGACCGAGGACGACATCGCCTCGCTGGAGGACAACCTCCGCGCGCAGGAGCGCGCCCGCGACCACGACGACTTCGACGCGTTCTACGTGCTCGACGACGCGTTCCACCAGGCGCTGTGCGACCTGTCCGAGCACCACGCCGTCTGGCCCGTCAGCCAGCGCGCGCGCGGGCACCTGAACCGGGTACGCAGGTTGAGCATGCCCGTGCCCAGCTATCTCGCGGAGATGATCGAGCAGCACCGGCGGGTGATCTCGGCCGTCGCCGACCACGACTGCGACGGCGCCGAGGCGCTGCTGCGCGATCACCTGCGCAACGTCCTGCAGGCGGTGCCGCGCATCCGCGCGCAGCACCCCAGTTTCTTCGAGGAGGCCTGACCCGTGGCGATTGCCCCACACACCGACCTGCTCGCCATGTACGAGCAGATGCTGCTGATCCGCGTCTTCGAGACCGAGGCCGAACGGCAGTACAAGGCCGCGCGGATCGGCGGGTACTGCCATCTGTCCTCGGGCCAGGAAGCGACGTGCGTCGGCGTGGTCGACGCGATGCAGGAGGACGACCTGCTCGTCACCGGCTACCGCTCGCACGGCTTCGCGCTCGCCCGCGGGACCTCGCCGGAGGCCGTCATGGCCGAGCTGTTCGGCCGCCGCGACGGCTGCGCGCACGGCCGCGGCGGGTCGATGCACCTGCTCGACACCGAGCGCGGCTACTACGGCGGCTGGGGCATCGTCGGCGGTCAACTCCCGCTCGCGACCGGTCTCGCGCTCGCGCTCGTACGCCAGGGCAAGCAGCAGGCGGTGGTCTGCGAGCTCGGCGACGGCGCGGTCAACATGGGCGCCTGGCACGAGTCGCTCAACCTCGCGGCGCTGTGGCGCCTGCCGATCGTCTTCCTCGTCGTCAACAACAAGTACGGCATGGGCACGTCGGTCGAGCGCGCGTCGGCCGAGCCGGACCTGTACAAGCGCGCGAGCTCGTACCGCATGCACGGCGAGCCGGTCGACGGCGACGACCTGGACGCGGTGATCGAGGCGTCCTCGCGCCTGCTCGAGCGCGCACGCGAGCAGCGCGCGCCCGCCGTGCTGGAGGCGATCACCTACCGCTACCGCGGCCACTCGGTCGCCGACGCCGGGCTGGCGTACCGGACCAAGGACGAGATCACCGTCGCACCAGGAGCGCGACCCGCTCCTGCGGACCGCTTCCCGCCTGCGCGAGGCGGGTGCGACCACCGAGGAGCTGCGGGCGATCGACGAGCGGGTGGAGGAGCGGGTGCAGGCGGCGGTCGACTTCGCCTCCGACAGCCCGGAACCCGACGTCGACGCGCTGGCGTGGGGGATGCACAGCCAGGGCTCGGACGAGCAGTTCGCGCGCATGCGGCCGGGGAGCGCGTTCGGTGAAGAGGAGCTCGTATTCGACGGAGGGCTGGGCAAGTGAGCGTCGCGACCGAAGCACGCAGCCGACCACCGGCACCGAGCGGATGACGTACCGCGAGGCGCTCCGGCTGGCGCTGCGCGAGGAGCTCACGCGCGACGAGCGCGTGTTCATCATGGGCGAGGAGGTCGGCGTCTTCGAGGGCTCCTACAAGGTGACCGCCGGCCTGATGGCCGAGTTCGGCGCCGACCGCGTGCGCGACACCCCGATCTCGGAGGAGGGCTTCGTCGGCGCCGGCATCGGCGCGGCGATGCTCGGCGAGCGCCCGATCGTCGAGATCATGACGCTCAACTTCCTGCTCGTGGCGATGGACCAGGTCGTCAACCACGCGGCGAAGATCGGCGCGATGTTCGGCGGCGAGGTCCGCTGCCCGCTGGTGATCCGGACGCCGAACGGCGCGGGCAACCAGCTCACGGCGCAGCACTCGCAGTCGTTCGACGGCTGGTTCGCCGGCACGCCGGGCCTCAAGGTCGTCGCGCCCGCGAATCCCGCCGACGCGAAGGGGCTGTTGAAGGCGGCGATCCGCGACGAGGATCCGGTGCTCGTCATCGAGAACCTGCCGATCTACAAGGAGAAGGGCGACGTCCCGCTCGATCCGGAGTTCGTGACGCCGATCGGCCGCGCGGCCGTGCCGCGGGAGGGGTCGGACATCACGATCGTCTCGCACGGCTTCGCCACGGTGCGGGCGCTGCACGTGGCGGAGCAGCTGGCGGAGGAGAAGGGCATCTCGGCCGAGGTGGTCGACCTGCGCTCGCTGCGGCCGCTCGACATGGAGACGGTGGCGGCGTCGGTGGCGAAGACCAACCGGGCGCTGTGCGTGGAGGAGGGCTGGCCCTCCTACGGCGTGACCGCCGAGCTGGCGGCGCGGATCGGGAAGGCGTGCTTCGACGATCTCGACGCGCCGGTCGAGCGGGTGGGGATGGCCGAGGTGCCGCTGCCGTACGCGAAGAACCTCGAGACGGCCGCGATGCCGAACGAGGACCGGATCGCCGCGGCGGTCTTGAGCGTTCTGGGTTAGCGCCCGCTGATGCGTTGCCCGGCGTGTCCGGGCGTGGACGGTGACCGGCCCCCTCCCGGAGGCGAACGGCCGGGTGAGATGCCTCCGGGAGGGGACCGGATCACCGTCCACGCGTGCGGCGTGTCTGGTTGGCCGGCGCCTGCTCTGTGATTCCGTGGTGGCGCGGCTCGTGGTCGGGAGCAGGTATCCGGCTCTGTGAAGGCGTCGCGACCGGATCGCGATCAGGAAGGAGGATCGCGATCCGGCCGCTATCTCAGGGACTTCGGGCCTACGCGGTCGCGCCGGCCTTGCTGCGGTGAAGCTTCGACTTCAGCTCCTCGACCTTGGCGTGTGCGTCTTCCTTGCTCTTCTCGAGGCGCGCCTTCCGCAGCTCGCTGCGGGCCTCGCGCTCGGCCTTCCGCTGCGCCTCCTGCGCCGCGGCGATCTCCTGCTCGACCTCGAAGGCCGGCCGGCGCATGACCTGGCCGCCCAGGCGCGCCATCGCGGTGTCGATCACCTCGGGGCTCTGCTCGGTGACCTGCGCCAGGACCGTGATCCGCTCCGGCTGGACCTGCTTTGAGATCTCGCCCAGGACCGAGTCGGTCGTTGCCACGTCATCGATGTCGAACAGCGATCCGACGAGCGCTCCGTACGTGCCGCCGAGCAGCATCCCGACCGGGCCGCCGATGATGCCGACGAGCAGGCCGATCATGCCGCCGCTCGCGGTGCCGATGTAGGGGTCGTTCCCGACCTCGGTCTTTACGTCGACGCGACCGTCGGCGTCGCGCGAGACGACGGCCGCGTCCGCGATCTTGATCTGGCCCTGCTCATCGAGTTGCTTGAGGTCGGTGAGCGCCTGGTAGGCGCTCGTGTCGTGCTCCGGGTCGTCGCCGAAGCTGACGACCAGCACGTTGTCCGGGGAGAAGTAGTCGGTGCTCATGGGAGAACCTTTCGTTGAGTGGGTTTGCCAACGATGCAAGGCTCCCGCCGACGTGTGTGAGCGGTCGTCACAAATTTTGTGTGATTGGCGACGGTCGCGAGTTTCTGGGACAGTCCTTGTCGCGATTGGCCCGGACTCGCCAGCAGCCTCGATCCTCAGCCCATCGGTTCGTTTCCCGGCCGGTTCTCTTGGAGCGGCTGTCAGCGGCCGCTCCGGGCACGGTGACGCTCGTCTGTGCACCTGCGGGAAGCGGGAAGACCGTGCTCCTGCGCGCATGGGCGGCGGAGACGGACGAGGCCGTGGCCTGGGTCCCGGTCGAGCGCGGCGAAGGTGACGCGCAACGGTTCTGGCTCGACCTGATCGACGCGCTCGCGGACGCGGCCGGCGACGAGGCCATCGAGCGGGTCAGCCCGGCGCCGAGCTTGACCGGCGCGGTGGTGGTCGAGCGCCTCCTGGTTCAGCTCCAGCGGCTCGAGGAGCCGCTCGTGCTGGTCATCGACGACCTGCACGAGCTCGACTCGGATGACGCGCTCGGCTGGCTGGAGACGCTGCTGACGCGACTACCGCCACGGCTACGGGTGGTGCTCGCGACACGCGAAGAGCCGGCGCTCGGCTTGCACCGCCTGAGGCTCGCGGGGGAGCTGACAGAACTACGCGGGCCCGATCTGCGCTTCTCGCTCGACGAAAGCCTCGCGCTACTCGGGGCTGGCGGCATCGCGCTGTCGGATATCGGTATTAGCGCCCTGCACGAACGCACCGAGGGCTGGCCGGCGGGTCTGCGCCTGGCGGCGATCTCGCTGACCGCGCACCCGGACCCGGAACGCTTCGTGTCCGAGTTCTCCGGCAGCGAGCGGACCGTGGCCGGCTATCTGCTCGCCGAGGTGTTGGAGCGCCAGCCGCCGGAGGCGCGTGACCTGCTCGTGCGCACGTCGATCCTCGAGCGCGTCAGCGGCCCGCTCGCCGATGTGCTCACCGGCGCCATGGGGGCCGAGGCGATCCTCCAGCGGCTCGAAGACCAGAACGCCTTCGTCACCGCGCTCGACGCCGCCCGTACGTGGTTCAGCTACCACCACCTGTTCGCGGATCTACTGCGCCTCGAACTGCGGCGCGTCGCGCCGGCGACGATTCCGTCGCTGCACCGCGCCGCGGCCGCCTGGCACGAACGTGAGGGCGACGTCGTCGAAGCCGTCCGCCACTATCAAGCCGCCGGTGACTGGGTGCCGGCCGGGCGACTGCTGGTGGATAACTACCTCACGCTGACGATGGCCGGCCGGGGTGAGACGCTCCACGCGCTGCTTCGTGTGTTCCCGGCCGATGCCCATCTGGGCGACGGAAATCTCGCGGCTGCGCTTGCGATCGACAGCATCCTCGACGGCGCGCTCGACGAAGCCGCCGCCCAATCGCACGTCGCCCGGCGACTCGCGACGGCCGCGCCGGCAGACCGACGGCGCGTCTTCGACGTGTACCTGGCCGTCATCGAGGTCGAGCTCGCCCGCCGGCGCAACGATCTGCCCAAGGCTCAGGACGCCATGCGCGGACTGGAGGCAGCGCTCGGCGCTACGGCAGAGGTGAACGAGCTGCCCGTGCGGCCCGATTACTGGGCACTCACGCTCATGAACGTGGGCATCGCGGAGCTGTGGGCCGGTCGTCCCGACGACGCACGGCAGCACCTCGAGGCCGCGCTCAGCTGCACGCGCCGGATCTCACGGCCGTTCATCGAGGTCGGCTGCCTGGCGCACCTCGCAATCGCGGCGCCGCTCACGGGGCAGTCGCTTCCCGTCGCACTTGAGCTGAGCGAACGGGCACTCGCGATCGCCGAGGAGCATGGCTGGAGCAGCCAGTCGATGACGACCGGCGCGTTCGCCATGGCCGGCATCGCGCTCGTGCGGATGGGGCGCTTCGCGGAAGCCGAGCGCTATCTCGCTCGAGCGGAGGAGTCGCTGCGCGCGACGCCGGACCCTGGGACCGAGGTCGTGATCGGACATGCCCGCGGCATGCTGCGCTTCGGCGAGGGTCGCTTCGCCGAAGCCCTGGCGGAGTTCGCGCGCGCGCAGGGCATGGAACGGCTGCTTGCCGGCGAGCACGCGTTCGGGGGCGACGTGCGTGGCCGGGCTCTCCAGGTGCGCGTGCGGATGGGGGACACGGAATCCGCGGAGCGTGCGCTCGCAGGTTTGAGCGCGGAACAGCGCAACCGCGCCGGGATGCGCATCGGCGTCGCGGTGTTGGAGCTCGACAAGGACGACCCGGAAGCGGCGATCGAGGCGCTCGGGCCCGTGATCGACGGCTCCGCGCCGGCGCTGTACAAGCGCTGGGCGCGCGCCGAGGCACTGCTGCTCCATGCCACGGCCAGCGATCGTCTCGGCGACCGGCGCGCGGCGGAAGAGTCGCTCGAGGCGGCGCTCGAGCTTGCCGAGCCCGACGGCCTGATCCTGCCCTTCCTGTTCTGGCCCAACCCCGAGCTGCTCGACCGCCACCCGAGGCACCGGAGCGCCCACGCGACGCTGATCGCGACGATCCTCGACACGCTGGCCGGACACGCCGCCCCGCGGCGCGGGCCGGCGGCCGCCTTGCGCGACGAGTTGAGTGACGCGGAGCTGCGCGTCGTCAGGTACCTGCCGAGCAACCTCACCGCGTCGGAGATCGCGTCCGAACTGGTCGTCTCCGCCAACACCGTGCGCACGCACATGCGCCACATCTACGCCAAGCTCGACGCGCACACCCGCAGCGAAGCCGTCGCTCGCGCGCGCGAGCTCGGCCTGGTTGCACCCGGAGCGGTGCGCGGCTGAGGCTGTCCCTTCGGGATCGACCACTTCAGCTCGAGCGCGAGCCCCTGCTTGAACTCGCTCATCTGCCTGAGCGAGCTTGCGATCGGAAAGCCGGGGCGACGCTGACGCGCTGCCGTCCGCCCCGGCTCCGAGCATCCGGTCTCTTACAGCTCCTCGCGCAGGGCACGAATCTCGAATGCGCGCACGATGTTCGTGATGCCCTGCATCAGCGCCCAGATCCCGGCGAACACCAGGAGCACGTACGCCTTGTGGATGAAGAACTGCCCCGAGGTCCAGAAGGCGAGTCCCGTCATCAGGATCCCGGAGAGGAGCCCCACCCACCAGAGCGGGTTGATCGCGCGCTCCAGGAACGCGCGGACCATCCACCACACGCCGACGATGACGAACAGAAAGCCGAGCATGTCGGCCAGGCCGGCGAAGGTGTCCGTTGGATTCGCGAAGCAGACAATGGCGGAAACCAGAAAGAGGCCGCCGAACAGCACCCACGCCCAGCGCATCGGCACGTCCAACCTCGCCAGCGCGATGTTCTCGATGCCGACGGCCAGGAACAGGACCCCGGTGAGGATGCCGACCGTGGTCACGGACGCCTGGTCGAACTGAAGGATGACCAGCGCGACGGCAACCCATGCGATGCCGGCGGCGAGCAGGAGCCACCAGTAGCCGGTGAGCTTGTGCACGCTCTCGCGCAAGGATGGAATGCCGGGCGCTTCGAACTGCGGTGTAGCGGCGTGTTCACTCATGATGACCTCCGTTGGTCGGTTGTTGACGCGACCGATCCTCGGGGGCACATGGGTGAGCTGTCGTCACGCGTTTTGCGTGATCGCACCGCCCTGCGCCTTCGCTCCAGGGCGGCTACCGCCGCGGGCGCCAGCGCCACCCCGCTGGCCGTTCCTGCGATCGTGTCCCACGGGTAAAGCATTCCCGTGTGGACAGCTGACACGACTGGCGAACGCAAAGGCGGACGCAGCATGGCCCGAGGGCCACGACGTGGAGCGCGGCATCGAGACATAGCGGGTGACCGGGACGTCGTACGTTTGCGTGTCGGGCCGGCGCCGGTTGCGGCGCAGCGCCGCTGTCGGCCGGAGACGTCATGACGTGCTGATGGGATGGGTAATCGCCGAGGCCTCACGGCAGCCGGTGCTCGTCATCAATCCGAGGTCAGGTGGTGGTCGGGCTGAGCAGGCTGGGCTTGTCGAGGCCGCTCGGGAACGGGGGATCGAGCCTGTCGTCCTCCAGCCGGGCGACGACCTCGGCGTCCTCGCGACCGAGGCGGCGGCAGGTGGCGCCGACGTGCTCGGCATGGCCGGCGGAGATGGATCGCTGTCGGTAGTGGCGTCCGCCGCGACGGCCCACGGAGTCCCGTTCGTATGCGTTCCCGCAGGGACCCGGAACCACTTCGCGCGCGACCTCGGCCTGGACCCGGACGACCTCGTCGGAGCGCTCGACGCGTTCAGCGACGCGCTCGAAGGGTCGATCGACCTCGGCGACGTGAACGGGCGTCCGTTTCTCAACAACGTTTCGCTCGGCGTCTACGGGGCAGCCGTGCAGCGGGAGAGCTATCGCGATGCGAAGACGCGCACGCTGTTGGAAACCGTGGCTGCAGTGCTGGGTCCCAGCGCGGACCTGCCCGGCGTGCGCCTGGTGGACGACCTCGGTGTCGTGCACACCGATCCCGCGGTCGTCCTGGTGTCGAACAACCCCTACGCGCGCCATCGTCGGGGACGAAGCGGGCTCCGTCCGGTGCTCGACGGCGGCCTGCTCGGAGTCCGCGTGCTCTACAGACCGGGCGGTCCCCCCGGACCCCCCGGCCGTGGATGGGCCGCGCGCTCCCTAGAGGTGACCGCCGACGCCACAGTGGCCGCGGGCCTCGACGGAGAGGCGATCGAGCTCGATCGCACCGTTCACTTCACCATTCGGCCGACAGCGCTGCGCGTGCGCGTCCCGCTCCGCCGCTGAAGCGGCGATCGCGCAGAGTCTGTGACCACTGGTCACATCGGGCGCCCCCAGGCTGTCGGCCACGTTCCCACTCGAGGACTCGCTCGGGCGGCTCCGTTTCTCGTCTTCGACGTGGCCGGACGATTCGCGGCCCTGAGAACGAACGCTGCTGGACGGTCGACGCGGCAGTCACTTGTCCGCACAACGCGAGAGATCGCCGCGGTCGAGCGGCCGATCGCGCGCACCAACTGCGAGCGGCGCGCCAAGCGCCGGCGCATCGCCCGCACCCGATTCCCCGACCCCAGACTCTGAGCAAACAGCGCCATCATCTCGGGCGGGGCGCGCTAGCGCGACGACGACTCGTTCAGGCTGACGGCAGCTCGGATGAGGGTCGCGAAAGCCTTCTCATCGATCTCATCGTCCTCGCGGAAGTCGATTGCGCGCCGGGTGTTGCCTCCGAGGCTCGAGTTGAACAGTCCCGAAGGGTCTTCTAGCGAGGCCCCTTTGAAGAACGTGAGTTTCACAACGCTCTTGTACGTCTCGCCGGTGCAGATCGGACCTTGGTGAGACCACACCGGAACCCCTGGACTAGAAGCCTTTCGCCACTTCCACTCCTCGACGACGTCGGGGACGGCCTGTTTGATCAGGGCGCGAAGCCTGGAGAGGGTCTCGCCCCGCCAGTCGCCCAGTTCCTTGATCCTCGCGTCGATCTGTTGAGACGGCGACTCGACGTTCTTCGCGGAGCTCTCCATGTCGTGGACGCTACCGCTCCGCGCTATCGCTTCGAGCCGCGGGGGGACGCGTGCGCGGGCCGCGTCGCGGCGGTCCGCTTCCGAGCGGGCGGTGGGCGTGCCCGGCGCCGTCGCGCGACTATCGCGTTGCGCGACCAGCGGTAGTCCGCTCGCGTCGATCTAGGTCGCAACGACGTGCGACGATCTCGCTGCGTGAAGCGACGTCACCTGACGCTGCACTCGGACGCGCTCGGCGCAGAGCTGGGCGTGATCGCCTACGGCCACTACGGCCGGCCCGTGCTGGCCTTCCCGGCGGAGCGCGGCCACTGTTGGGACTACGAAGACCGGGGCATGATCGCGGCGATCGCCGACGTCATTGATGGTGGGCGCGTCAAGCTGTATTGCGTCGACACGATCGACGGGCAGACCTGGCACGACGCATCGCTGCCGCTGGAGGAGCGCGCGCGCCGCCACGGCCTGTACGAGGACTGGATCGTCAATCACGTGGCCCCCTTCATCCACGCCGATTGCGGCGGGGCCCAGGAGATCATCGTCAACGGGCCGAGCTTCGGCGCTTACCATGCCGCGAACTTCGCCCTGAAACGCGCCGACCTGTTCCCGCTCGCGATCTGCCATAGCGGCATCTACGACGTCTCGGTCGTGGGCTGGGGCGAGCGCGGAGACGCGGTCTATTTCAACAATCCCGCGGACTACGTCGCGAACCTGCAGAGCGGCGAGCACCTGGACTGGCTGCGCAGGAGCGTCCGCCTGCTCGTGATCTGTGGACAGGGTCAGTGGGAGGACACGACCGGCGCGCTGGAGAGCTCCAAGCGCTTTGCGGCCCTGCTGGCGGGGAAGGGCCTGCCCCACGAGTTGGACCTGTGGGGCCACGACGTGCCGCACGATTGGCCGTCCTGGCGCGCGCAACTCGTGCACCACCTGCCGCGCTTCTGCTGAGACGCGTGCCTCCAGCACGCGACAGGCGCGGCGCACGAGTGCCGCAGCGCGCGAGCAGCGATCGTCCTGTGTTATTCCGCGATTGCGGACGCGGCGGCCAGCGCGAACGGGCTGCCCTCGGAGTCCCGGCACACGGCCCACTGATCGCCGGGGTGGATGATCGAGCCGCCGAATTCGCGGACGCGCTCGAGCGTTCTGGGCAGGTCCGCGACGGTGAAGTACGGAAGGGAAGCGGTATCGCCGGGACCGGGTCCACGATCGTGGACTCCCAGGCGTAGGTTGTCTGTGTCGGCCTGCCAACCCGATCCGGCCGCAGCGGGCCGTGGCGAGAGGGCGACCCCGAGGACTCCCCGCCAGAACCGCAGCGCGCGATCGGGATCGTCGGCTGGGAATTCGATGAGCGGCGCGGGCATGGACGCAAGTATGGCTGGCGGTTCGTGCTCGCTTCTCCTTTGCGCGAATCGCGATGGCCGGCGCGGCACGTCACGGGCTGTCGGATTTGCCTGGCACCTCTCGATTGGCTGGACGTATGCTGAGCCGGCATGGCCGCCGTCGACCCGACCGAGCTTGCTCGGATCGTCAGTCTGCTCGACTTTGAGCCGCTGGCGCTGCGGGCAATGGACCGGGGTGCGTATGACTACGTGGCGGGTGGCTCGTGGGACGAGCTCAGTCTGGGCGAGAACGTCGCCGCGTGGCGAAGGCGCACGCTGCGCCCGCGGGTGCTCGTAGACGTCGCTCGGGTGAGCGCCGCGACGACGATGCTCGGGCAGGCGTGCGCGATGCCGGTGGCGATCGCGCCGATGGCGGGCGCCGGCACGGCCCATCCCGATGGCGACGTCGCGTCGGCGCGCGCCGCGGCGGCGGCCGGGGTCCCGTTCATCCTGTCCACTTCTCGACCCGGTCGATCGAGGAGGTCGCGGGCGAGGCCCCGGACGCGACGCGCTGCGTTTCAGCTCTACGTCCAGGCAGATCCGGAGCGCTCGCGGAACCTTGTCGAGCGGGCAGACGCGGCGGGCTACCGAGCGATCGTGCTGACCGTCGACCTGCCGGTCCGGGCTACCAGCGCGACCGCCGCAGCGGCTTTGACGCGCCCGCCCCGGTTGCGGTTGCCGGCGTGGCCGCCGCCGACGGCGCCGGCGAGCCGGCCGGCGATTTCCTGACCGTCTGGTCAAGGAGATCTGAAGGTGATGTACGTGCTCACGTCGTCAAGCGAGTGGACGACAACGTCTCGGGACGGGGCCGCGAGGGTCGATCGATCCGCTCGCCACCGTGCCGCCGTAGCTACGAAGAAGGTCCTGGATCATGAGCAGCGTGCACGCGACGCGCGCCGCAGCACACCGCGATCGCGATCGCGTGGATGCGTCGGCTCCACGGCTGCGCTGCTAACGCTCAAACGCCGCCGATCGGCAGCTCCACCGCAGCGCTGCGAACGCTCGGAACGGACGATGGGCCGGAAGCGCGCAGCTACGGGATGATCGCGAAGCCCGCCAGGAGGCAATCGGCTCCGAACAGGTTGACCGCGCCCGTTACCGGGTCAGCTACGGACACCACGACGCCGTTGGGATCGACGACGTGCATCCCATAGCCGGCTCCGTTGTTCTCAATGCTTCCGAGCGAGGTTCCCGTGTTGGAGTTGAGCCAAGCAACCGCGCGGTCGTTCTCGGTCGTGTCGGTGTTGAGAAAGTCGGCTGAGTTTGAGCCAAACAGGCCACCATTTTGTCCGTTGGCCAGGATCGCGCCGTTCTGGCTCGTCGCGACGAGCAACTCGACGACATCCTGACCGGCCACGCCAACCGGATTTGCTTGGTTCTCGACGCACGTTGCGGAGAAGGTCAGCGTGCCGACGCTGAACAACGTCTGCGTCTGGCCGAAGGCAAGCTTGACGTTGAACGTCCGCACCTTACTTGCCGCAAAGAAGTCTGACGGCGCCGACCCGCCGAGCAGGTCGGCGACGCGCGCGCGGGAAGCAGAGTCTGTGCTCACGGCATGCGCGGCGTTGGTGGCAGTGTCCGCGCTCCCGGCGTGCGCGGCCGACGGCACCTGCCCGAGCGTGGAGGCCTTGATCTGCTTGCCCGTCAGCGAAGCGGCAGCGACCTTCGCCCCGGTCACTGCGCCCTTGGCGAGCTTGGACCTCTTCACCGCGCCCTGCTTCAGCTGCTTGGTGCCGACACTGTTCTTGGGCAACGAGGTCGCGGCGTACGAGACCCCGCCCAGAGCCACGAAGAGCGCGAGGTATCCGACAACATTGTTCCGGAGATGCTGGACGACTCGGTACGACATGAGCTCCTCCGCAGATAGTGGGCCGGCCCGATACCGGCGAGCACCTTTCCATAGGGCGACCGCGCGGTCAACCGGCTCATCCCCCTGCAAGCGATCGTCGCCGAGTCCCGGGGCTGAACACCTCTCTGGACGAGCCAGGGCAGCCGATGCGCCACCAATGGCTAGTGCTGCTTCCGCCTGGATCCGATCGTCCTGCCTCGGCCGCTCGCTATCGCTTATCTGAACTGGGCCCGTGTCAAGGTCGGGGTGGCGAGTGGTTGTGGTGGTCGGGGTGCTGGTCGGCTCCGTGGATGCCCGGGCTTATCTGGGTCCGCGACCTGGTTGGGGTCGGTGACGTGATGGTTGATCGGTCAGTCCGGGTGGAGTGACTCCGGCCGCTCGGTCTTTGGTGGGCCGCCACCCGGGGGTGGGAGCCGCGAGCAGCTGCGGGAGCTGGCCGGAAGCGTGTGAGTCATCGTGGGAGTGCGGGCGTGACGGAGCGGATCGCGGGGTCGTGGGTCAGGTCGGTCGGGACGGGCTCCAGGGCGGCGGGGCCGAGCTCGCGCAGCACGTGGAAGGAGCGGCGCGCGAGCTTGCGCGCGATCGTCAGCGACGCGCGGGTGTGGCTGAGGCCGCGGGCCTTGAGCGCGAGGTAGTCGGCGTGGTCGGGGCTGCTGGGCCGGCAGGCCGCCAGCGCGGCTTCATAGAGCGCCCAGCGCAGGTGCGGGGAGCCTTGGCGGTTGAGCTTGCCGACGCGGGCGCGGCGGTCGGAGCGGTGCACGCCGATGTCGATGCCGGCCATCCGGACCGCCTTGCGCGAGGCCGACAGCCGCTGCACGTCGCCGAGCTCACAGAGCGTGACCAGCGAGGTCAGCTCGCCCATCCCGTAGAGGCCCATCAGCGCCCGGCAGCCGGTCTGGCGGCGCGCGAGCTGGCGCAGCTCGCGCTCGAGCGGCGCGATCTGGGCGTCGATCGCGTCGATCATCGCCAGCGCGATCTCGATCCGCTCGCGCGCGTCGGCCGGGCAGCGCCAGGCGCTCCAGGAACGCGCGGCCCTCGGCGGTGCGCAGCTTCTCCGGCGTGCCGCCGACGCCGTGATGAAACAGCGTCGCCTGGATGCGCTGCATCCACTGCGTGCGCTCGTCGATCAGCGTGTGCCGCAGCCGCGCGCGCGAGCGCCACTGGCGCACGTGCTCGGGCGGGATCCAGGCCTCCGGCAGCCGGCCGTCGGCGAGCAGCTCGCGCAGCCAGCGCGCGTCCTCGCGATCGGTCTTGGCGCGCCGCTTGCGACCCCGCAACGCGCGCGTCTCGACCGGCTCGGCCAGATGCGCGCACCGCGCCCGCCGCGACCAGCGCGTCGCACACGAACAGCCAGCCCGTGCACGCCTCGACCGCGACTCGCACCTCGCGGCCCGCGAAGCGCTCCGACCCAGCGCGCTCACCGCCGCCGGCGTGGCGTCGATCCGACCGCGGCGTCACCTCGCCCGTCTCGGTGTCCAGCGCGTCGAACGTGATCTGCCTCGGTGCACGTCAAACCCGGCTACGATCGCCATCAGGGCCTCCTCCGCGTTCCGGCAATTGCCACCACGCGAACCATCTCGCGCCGAGCCGAAGGAGGCCCAGCAGTTCATGCCATCTTTGCGCGAAGAGCGGTAGATCAGGCGATCTCGTTGGCTGGAACCTCTGGCGTGAGGTCGTCGAGGCCGAGCACACGGGCTCGCAGCCGCGCTGGAGCCGGGTCATACGGTGCGCGTCGCCAGGTCGCGGTGCGCCGCTCGAGATCGAGCAGCAGCCAGTACGCGCCATCAGCTGCCTGGAGGTCAAGGGCGTTCCACCAGCCACGCCGCGAGGGTGCGGGCGCGCCCACCGCTCCTGGATTCAACAGCCACTTGCCGCCAGCGAGATCCAGCGATACGCCGACCCGGATCTTGACCGCTTCGGCGCCGCGTGGCGTCTGCCGCCACGCAGCCGCGATGTGGGTGTGGCCGACCAGCCCGAGCTCGGCGCGCTGGACCGCGAGGCAGGCTGCCGCGTTGGATGCGCCGACGTACTCGTGCACGGCGTTGCGCGGACCGCCGTGCCACAGCTGCACCTCGCCGCGTCGCGCCGCGGGCTTGCGCGAACGCATCCACTCGACGTGGGGGCCGCTGAGCCGGTCGCGGGCCAGCTCGATCGACCGCACTGCCGGCGAGCCCGGCTCGCCGAACCGAGTGGGCTCGGCCGATCCCGTCGCGCCGTAGTCGTGGTTGCCCATCAGCGCCACCGCGCAGCGCTCGCGCGTGCGAGTCACGACATGCTCGGGGTCCGGGCCCCGCCCGATCATGTCCCCCAGCGACCACAGCTCCTGCGCATTGCACGCCTCGGCCGCGCCGATCACCGCGTCAAGCGCTTCCGCATGCCCGTGCGCGTCGCCGAACACTGCTACGACCACGCCCCGAACCCTAGTCCGTCAACTCGACGGTCATGCCTGCGGCTGACATAGCGCCCGAAGCATCGAACGATCGAGCGGAGAGTGATCGTGTGCTCGCCGATGTGCTCGCCCCGGCTCTCCGACGCGATCCCGATAGCTCCGCGAGCAGGTCTGTGTCGGTCCGGTCGGGCACTGTGCCGAACTCCTCTCGCGAGACGCCGAAGCCGGCTCACATCAGTGCTCCTTTGCGCGAAAAGGAGGCGCGGGTCGAGCCGCATACGACAAGCCCTGCGGCTCGTCCATCTCGAGCGGCTAGCTCCTAGGGGGAGGTCAGGCGCGAGCCGCGCGTGGAAGATGTGGCGCAAGCCGCCAGCACAGCTCGGCGATGGCCAGGCCGAGCACGATCCCGAGTGCGCTCCACCCGGCTCGCTCGACCGCGACTGCGACGCCCTGGTAGTCGACCGCGCTAACCGTGAGCAGCGCCGTCGGCGTGAGCAGCACGACGAGCCAGAAGTAGCCGCGCGCGAACAGCCCGAAGAGCCCGAACGCCGCGACACCCTGGGCGGCGACCATCAGCCACTCCGCGCCGGTGGCGATCGTGAGCAAAGCGATCAGCGCCGTCCCGACGAGCGTGCCGGCCGCGCGTTGCACCGCCCGCACGTTGCTGGCGTGCTCCTCGGGCTGCAGCACCGCCAGGACGGTGAGCGGGACCCAGTAGCCGTGCTCGAGGTCCAGCAGCCGGGCGAGCAGCATCGTCGTGGCGACGAGCGACGCGAGCCGCAGCGCGTGCGCGCGCAGCAACCGGTCGCCGGCGACCGCGCGGATCCACTCGTGCGCGCCCGACACGAGCACCGTTGTAAGCGGCCTCGCGTCCGGGGCGGCCGGCGGGGCGTCGCGGGCGTATGCGGCAACCATGAGGACGAGGCCGCCGAGCGAGCCCAGCCCGAACCACAGCACCCGGTCCGCGACATCGAGCGATCCCGCCGGGATGCCGTTCGTGATCACGAATATCGCACCGATCACGAAGCCGGTCAGGCCACCGTTGGGGCCGAACGTGCGCAGGAACGCGGCAAGCCCGACGAGGACGAACCCCAGCGGCGACCGACGCCGCCGCGCTGCCCTGGACGGCCGTCGCGAGCGCGACCGACACGCAGCAGGCGAGCGCGGCGCCGGCGCCCCATCCGACCCGCTCGCGTAAGGCGCCGCGAGGGACGGCGAGAGCGGCGTTGAGCCCTCCGAAGCACGCGGTCACGCCGATCTCCGGCTCGCCTGCAGCGACGCCGAGCGCCAGCGGCGTGCAGCACGCGACCGCACCCGCGAGGCCGGCGCGTTTGTCGAAGCCCCGCCGCTCGATGCGGAACGCCTCCGCCCACACCCCGCCCGTCGGTGCGTCGACGGGGGACGCGTCCTCGGCCCGAGCCGGCAGTGTCGCCGCTGGCCCAGCCGGAGGCAGCGACTGACTCATGGCCGGGAAGGGCGCGCCAGTCGCGCGCGAAGTTGCCCACCTACGCGCGCGTAGAACAGACGAGAGCCGTCGAATCGAGCCCAGCGGACCGAACGCACCCGCCAACTATCGCCGCCGCCCACCGTGTTGCCAAGCGCCGCTCGGCATGACTGCTTCGTGAACTGTCGGCGTACGTCGCAGGAGCGCGACGACTCCCGACACAGGAGGTCAGGGATGTTGCTGGCAACGACGCAGGTCGAGGATTTCGACCGCTTCTTGAAGATCTTCTCGTCGAAGGGCGCCGAGAAGCGAAAGCAGCACGGGTCCAAGGGTTCGGCCGTGTTTCGCGATCCCGATGAGGAAGACCGGGTCTGGGTGGTCTTCGACTGGGACGCGGAGGGTTGGCAGAGCTTCGTCTCCGACCCGGCGGTCCCCGCGATCCTGCAAGAAGCCGGGCACAAGGGCAAGCCACAGGCGTTGGAGCTCGGCGGCCAGTACGGCGCCTAGCACCGCTACCCGCCACGACCCGGTGCCTCGGGAGCGGATGAAGCGGCCGCCTAGACCTCAGCGCACGCGATAGACCCGGTACATGCCGAGCCGGTTGTGCTCGCTGAAGAAGCACACCATCGCGTAGCGCCCGGGACGGCTAAAGCTCACCTCGTTGTCGTTGGTCGAGCCCGGGCTTATCAGCCCCTGGACGTCGACGGGCTCGCCCGCGACCACACGCTCGAGGGCCCGCTCGTTCGTGCCGCGGAAGGCTCGGTTGACCTGGCGGCCGCTCACGCCCCGACGCAGCGGGAACGCGATCGCGAAGTGGAGGGCCGTCCCGGCGTTCTCGACGCGGATGCGACCGCTTCGCGGCAGGGTCTTTGGACCGCGGAACCCGTAGTCGACCATTCGGATACTCGCGTCCGGTCGCGGCGCGCTCGCTCCGTTGGGCCCGCCTGTCGTGAAAGTCGTGAGCGCCTGGCTACGGCCCGCGATCACGGCCGCCACGTATGTCGTGTTGGGCCGCAGGTCGACGGTGACCGCCTTCCCCGGTGCCGCCGTTGCTTCGAGGAAGACCTGGCCGAGCGCCTTCACGGAGCGGGGGTTGGAAAGGGACTGGCGCAGCTGATCGACGCTCACCCCCGCCCGCAACGTGGCGAGGTTGAACTCGCCCTGGCCCTCGAACGTGAAGCGCGTGGGACCCGCACCGATCGGTCCGGCGGGGTCCAGGACGACGTTCGAGCCGGACACGCTCACGGCCACGGTGGGAACGGACGACTGGGCGGTCGCGAGGGTCACCGGGACTCCCAGAAGCAAGACCGCTCCGATGGTCAGCTTGACTCTCCGCACCTGACGCCTCCTTGGTCGCTCGCGGGTCCTGCAACGAGACTCCCCCAGTCGGTCCAGTGCCCTATTGGGGGACGCGCGTCCAACCCTACCCGAGCCGCCCGAACCTTTCAGTGCGTGTTACACATGCGGCCGCTTCGCCCGAACTAGACGACGCAGCGCTCTATGAACTCGGCGGCCGGTACGTTGCTGCGGCGGCCTTCCGCATCGCGTCCTGGGCCTCGTCCATGTCGAGCAGAACCGTGGTCTCGACCTCCGATAACGCTCCGCCGGCGCCGACGGCCATGGCCAGCGCCGCCGCCGACGCGTTGTCGGGCGCCTCCATCAGAAAGACACCGTCGAACTCGCCAAAGGCGTACCAGAAGCCCAAGAGCTTGCCGCCAAGTGACTCGGCCACTTCCCGAGCCGCGGTGCTCCTGTCCTGCGGCTGAGCGAGCAGCGCCTTGATCGCGTCCGGCGTGTAGCTGAAGCGGCCGAGGTACAGCGGCATGCGAAGCCTCCACCGACTGGGGGTTGTTGGGGACCGAGCGATCCTCGCGGATCGCCGATACGCGCGCAAGGCCACTCGCGCGAGGTGGCATTGCCACGGGAGACGTCGCATTTGGCGTACGGGGGGTAGCGTCAGGCCGGCGACGCCCAGACGTCTTCCGCGCAATGCCGCTCGAGCTCATCAACCCCGACGATCTGCCGACCCCGGAGTCCTACACCCAGGTAGTGGCCGCGACCGGGCGTCGCCTGGTGTTCGTGGCCGGCCAGGTGGCCGAGGACACGCGGGGCGAGCTCGTCGCGCGCGGCGATCTTGCCGGTCAGGCGAGGCAGGCGTTCGCGAACCTCGGCCGTGCGCTCAGGGCCGCCGGCGCCGAGCCGCGGCAGGTGGCGCGGATCACGATCTACGTCGTGGGTCACCGGTCGGAGTATCTGCCCCTGATCTCCGCGGCGCGCATCGCCGTCTTCGGCGACCACAAGCCGGCGGACACGCTGCTCGGAGTGGAGACGCTCGCCGAGTCCGGCTATCTGATCGAGGTCGACGCGATCGCGGTCGTCGACTGATCTCGCTCAGGGCGGCGCCTCAGTCGCCTGGTGTAGCCATCTGTGGATCAGTCGACCGCGGTCGCCTCGAGCATCACGAGGAACTGTGCGGGCAGGTGCGTGACGCCGAGGATGCTTGTGGCGTAGCGGTTGCTTCCGAAGCGGTCGTTGATCCGCTGGAAGTGCTGGTTGATCAGCTCGTCGACGTCCGTGGTGTAGACGTTGAGGCGGACGATGTCGGCGAGTGTCATGCCGGCGGCGGCGATGATCGCATCGAGGTTGTCCAGGGCGAGCTCGAGCTGCGCCGCCATGTCGCCGGGGTGCTGCGGCGTGCCGTCTGCGTCGACGGCGTCCTGGCCGCTGCAGACGAGCATCCGTCGGTGGCTTTCGACGAGCTCGGCCTGGTCGAAGCCCAGGGCGACGGTCCATGGGTGCGGATTGATGGGGGTGACGTGAGCCATGGTGGTGTGTCCTTTCGGGTCAGGTGGTCTCGAGGGCGGGAGAAGGTGCGGGGCGAGAACCCGCGTGCTTCATCTGGAGGTGGTCGGCGTGGCTTGGAAGTTACAAGCTATTACTCCTAAAACACTAGTGCTAGCCACACAACTTAGGAGTTGGCGCTACCATGCGTCGCCATGGCGACACGGCGCACCTACGGCGACGGATGCGCGATCGCGCAGGGCCTTGACGTGGTCGGTGAGCGCTGGGCGCTGCTCCTGGTCCGCGAGCTGCTGCTCGGGCCGAAGCGCTACATGGACCTCGCGGGCGGCCTACCCAACGCGAGTCCCAACGTGATCGCCGACCGCCTGCGAGAGCTCGAGCGCGCCGGCGTCGTCCGGCGGCGCAAGCTCCCTCCCCCGGCCGGCTCGCGCGTCTACGAGCTGACCGACTGGGGCCGCGAGCTCGAGGACACGGTGATGTCGCTCGGGCGCTGGGCCGCACGCTCGCCGACGCCGCCGAGCCCCGCTCCGATCCGGTCGGCCGACTCGGTCATCCTGGCGCTCCGCGCGCGGTTCGACCCGGACGCTGCGCACGGACTACGCGCCGAATACGAGCTGCGACTCGGCGAAGATCGCTTCCGGATCGAGGTGGCCGACGATCAGTTCGAGATCACCCGCGGCGACGCTGATCACGCCGATGCGACCATCGAGACCGACAACGACACGATCGCCGCCCTACTCTGGACCGGGCGATCGCTCGCCGAGGCGCAACGCGCGGGGACGGTCACCATCGAGGGCGACAAGGCGGCAGTCGAGCGTCTACTGCTGCTTTTCCCCATGCCTCAGGCCATCTCGGCGCCCACACGATGAAGGGACCGGGCCGGTTCGTGATATTCGCCACTGGTCAGCACGTCGAGCCATGGATGAGCGTTTATCCCGACTCGGACAAGGTGAGCGGTCCGGAAGGAATCCTCCTCCGCAGTAGCGCGGTCGGCTACTGGCATGGAGAGGGAAGGGCGGGCGTGTCGGAGCCAGTCGAGATCGTGCGCGAACCTGTGATCGCGCCCCCGCGGCCGATCGTGAACGCGCCGGCCCTCCCTGGCGAGGAGGCCCGCCCGCACGCACCGGCGGGATCGCGGTACCGAGTGGCGGAGCTCGGCGTGCTCCTGGGCGCCGATCGGCTCGACGGGACGGTGGTGGAGTTGGATCCGGGAGAGGGATCCGAGCCCTACCACTACGTCCACGGGCGGGAACAGTGGCTGCTGGTCCTGGCCGGGACGCCGACGCTGCGCCACGCGCAGGGCGAGGAACAGCTCGACGCTGGCGATCTCGTGTGCCTCCCTGAGGGCTCGAGAGGCTCGAGCGGAGGGCCGATACGGAGGGGAGGCGGTCCTTGACCCGGTACAGGCTCCCCGTCGGGTGACGTGCGCGCACGTGAGTTGCGGCGCTTCCTGCGCCGGCGCGGCACGGGCGCGGAGCTGGTTCTGCGCGAAAGAACTGGTCACAGCGCACCCTGCTGGTGGAAAGTTACTGGTAGATGTCGACTGCGACCGAGAGCGACGACGAGCTGCTCGCGAGCCTAGAGCCAGGCTCGTTCGCGGTCTTCTATCGCCGCCACGTCGAGGACCTGGTTGCGTTCTTCATGCGCCGTACCCGCAACGCCGAGCTTGCCGCCGACCTGACCGCCGAGACGTTCGCGGCCGCGCTGGTTGCGCGCGCGCGCTTTGACCCTGGCCGCGGTAGCGCATCCGCGTGGCTGTTCGGGATCGCGCTGCACAAGCTCGCGCGCGTCGAGCGACGCGCGGCGTCCGAGCGGCGCGCACGCCGGCGGCTGGGCATGGAGCGGATCGAGCTCACGGACGCCGACATCGAGCGCATCCAGGCGCTGGGGTCGGATGCCCGGGCACATGTGCTGCTGGAGCGGCTCAGCCCGGAGCAGCGCGACGCGATCCGGGCGCACGTGATCGACGAGCGGCCGTACGGCGAGATCGCGCGCTGGCAGGGCACCTCCGAGGCGGTCGTGCGCAAGCGCGTCAGCCGCGGCCTGGCCGCCGTCCGCAAGCGAATGGGACCACGCGCATGAGCGACGACTTCTTCATCCGCCTCGAACGGCAGTTGGAGGCCGCTGAGCTCCGCGAGCTGAAGCGCGCGCCGGCGCTGCGGCGCCTCGTCAGCCCTCGCCGCCTACTATCGGTGCCGCTCGCCGCCGCGGCGGCCGTCGGGGTGGTGGTCGTCGTACTCGCGGTCCTGGGCGCGATTGACAACAATGACGCTGACCGGCGTCCTCAGCCGGTCGGCACTGTGCCGGCGCCGAGGGTGGAGGTCGTCGTCACCGACGTCGAGCGCGGCTTGCTCTTCGGGCTCGACGGACGGGTACTCAGGGTGCAGATGCTTCCCGATATCCCCGACGCGAGCTACGAAACGGTCAGCGGCGCGCGGATCAGCGCGACCTGCGGCACGAACGTCGCCGCGCCGCCGGGTGACCCGCGGGGCGAGACCACGCTCACCCGGCTCTGGCCGGCCGACTACACGAGCCTGAGCTACCGCTTCCCGCGCGACGTCTCGAGGTGGTGCCGGCTCGAGGACCAGTCCGGCAGCGCCGTCGCGTTCGTGACGTTCCCCGGCGTGCCGCCGGGGGCGAGGGAGCTGATCACCGAGACCGCCAACAACTGGGCGCGGGTGTTCGCCTCCAGCGCTCAGTACTGCAACGACTACTACACGGGCCGGACCGTCTGCGAGCAGGTGAACTGCCAACGGGCAGCGCCCATCGAGGGCTGCAGGCCGTCCAAAAAAACGCGGCAGTGGGCATCGCAGTTCCGCGGCGCGACGGTCGAGAGAATCGCCATTAGCGGCGACCGAGCGGCCGCCACGTTCCCGAACCCCCCCGGCGAGACGCTCCAGCTGCGACGTACCGCGACGGGCGAGTGGCTGATCGTCAAGCTCGGCCCGATCGGGGCCGTCGGTTCTTCAAACTAGCGCTTGGAACTACTCGGCGCAGCGCGCCGAGCAGTTCCGTTGCCGCTCGCCGCGCTGCTCCTTGGAGGCACATCCGATAGCGCGCTGACGGCGCCGCGGGGGTGCTGCACGCAGGCGAACGGGACACTCCTCAGCTGAAGCTACCGTTACGACTCCATGCGGATCCCGTTGCCGCTGTCGGCGGTCACCCGGCTTTCCGGCGCCGTGGTCGTCGGCGCGGTGGTCGGTGTGGTCGTCGGCGTGGTGGCCGACGCCCCGCTGGGAGTACTCGTTGGCATCGCCGTCACGGCCACGCTCTTCGTCGCTGCCGGCTGGATCCTGCTCTGGCCCATGGATGCCGGTAGCACCCACCGCAACGCCCACCGTGAGGAGTTCCAACCGGTCGTCGAGGAGCTCGTCGTCGTCGGTGCCGCTCTCTTCGCGCTGATCAGCATCGTGGTGCTGCTCGGTCGGGGGGCCTCCGACACCGGCCACGCAGCCACCGCGCTCGCCGGGGTCTTCGCGACCTGGGCAGGACTGCACCTGATGTACGCCGCCCGCTACGCGTACCTCTACTACGAGACGTCCGCCGGCGGAATCGACTTCAACTCAGACGACCCACCGGCGTTCCGTGACTTCTTCTATTTCAGTTACAACCTGGGCATGACGTACCAGGTGTCAGACACCGACGTCTCGAACGCGACCATCCGCGCAGTAGTGCTGCGGCACACGTTGTTGTCCTACGTCTTCGGCACTGCGATTCTGGCCACCACGATCAACCTGGTCGCCGGCATCGTCACCGGCTGAGCTCGTCCGTGCCGGCCCACGCATCTCCCCGACTGACACCGATTGTTGCGCTGTGAATCGTCAGCTCCGGGGGCCTTTCGAGCGTCCAGGCGGAGAGCGTGCGACCGCGCTGCTGTGACCGGGTCTCGCGGATCACCAGATCTGGGTCCACTTCGACGGTCACGCCGAGCGGGAAGGTCGGCATCGGGTCGGTGTGACCGCCCTCAACGCGGGCGATCACCGGATAGTCCCATTGGGCGACATGCGCCATCAGCGCCTCGTGGAGTTGCTCGGTCTGCGCGTCGGTGAAGTCGTCGCGCACGCGTGAAGCGAGAGGAATCTCGCTGCTCATGACGTACAGGCGGGCATGTCGATTTCCCTGCCAGAGCAGTCGGCGCAGCAGAGAAGGACCGCTCGTATCGCCGGCTGGCTCATGGCCTCGACGTTTCTAACGTCCATCCCCGCCGCGCTCATTCTCTACGACCCGGTGCTCAACGACACCGACTACATCCTCGGCTCCGGCGACGACACCCGCGTCACGCTGGGTGCCCTCCTGGAAATCTTCCTGATGATCGGCAACGTCGGCACGGCGGTCGTGATGTTTCCGATCCTCAGGCGATACAGCGAAACCCTCTCGCTCAGCTACGTCGCCTCGCGCACGATCGAGGCGACGATCATCGGGGTCGGCGCGATCAGCCTTCTCTCGGTCGTCACCCTGCGCGACGACCTGGCCGCGTCAATCGGCGCGGACGAAACCTCGCTCGACATCGCGGGGCAGACCCTGGTCGCGATCCACGACTGGACGTTCCTGCTCGGGCCGGGATTCTGCGTCGGCGTCAACGGCATCCTGCTCGGCTGGCTGATGTACCGCACCGGACTGATGCCGCCACGGCTCGCGATGCTGGGCGTCATCGGCGGTCCGCTGATCTTCGCGTCGTCGATCGCGGTCCTGTTCGGCGCCTACGAGCAGGACGGCCTGCACGCCCTCTTCTCGGTGCCCGAGGGCGCCTTCGAGGCGGCGTTTGCGATCTACCTGATCGTCAAGGGCTTCAGGCCTTCGCCGATCCTCGACGACGCTCGGTTTACCGGAGGGGACGGCGGCTCCCTGCGCCCTGCGGCTGCGCCGTAGACGTTCCGACGGGAGCAGTGCTGCGTTGCGGCGAATAGCATCAGCGGCGTCCCTCGTGGTAGCTGATGAGCTCGAGCAGGCTTCCGTCGGGGTCGCGGAAGTACACGCTGAGGCCTGTTCCCCGCGCTCCTGGTCGCTCGACCGGACCGAGCTCGATCCGCACGTCGTGCGCGCCGAGATGCACGATCGCGTCGTCGATCGGTCCGTCGTAGACGAAGCAGAGGTCGCTGTTGCCTGGTTGGACGGGCAGCCGGGCAACGGGAGTCGGGTCGACTCCCGGGCCGTGGACATTGAGCTGCTGGCTGCCTAACCGGTACGCCCACCGTTGCCGCATCGGGACGAGCTCTGCTCCGAGCACGTCGCGATAGAACGCATTCGATGCGCCCCAGTCTGAGACGTGGATGACGCAGTGGTCCAGCTGCAGCGGCAATCTCATCTCGGCATCTTCGGTCATGGGCAAGCCGCTCAAGATCGCAATCGCGCTATCGCTTCGCGCGAGAAGCGATCGCCGGCCACGCACGTCGCGTTCAGTCGTCCGTGTCGGCGGCTGCCCAACGCTTGGCGGCGTCGAGTTCGGCGAGTCGGAAGGCGCGCGCCCGTCCGGGCCACAGCACGCTGAAGACCTTGGTCGCGGGACCCGCCCAGCGCGCGTCGGTGACGATCGCCATCCGCTCGAACGAGGCGGGGTGGCGCACGCCGAACTTGATGTCCTCCCACACGGCCTCCCCCTCGTACTCGTCGAACTCGTGGCCGAGCACGTAGACGATCCGGACCTTGCCGTGCTGGGCAATCGCCGCCTCGACGGCGGGCACGATCACGTTCTCGTAGTCCTCCCGCTCGACGTCGTCGACGGCTTCGAGTCCGAGGACCCCGGGCGGCATGTCGTTCAAGATGCGGATCATGGCGGGCAGTCTGAGCCGTCACACCGTGGCCGGTCAAGCGCTTCCGCCCGGTTCACGCGTTGGGTGGGGGCAAGAGCAGTGCCTCGCGGCCGGTTCGCTCCGTGGTGGGAGTCCGACTCGCGCCACCGGACTGGACACCGGCTCCTCCTCGTGGCTCGGGTGAGCAGCGCCGCTTCGCCGGGTCCCGGCCGTCGCGGAGCGGGCCGCGATCGGACTGAGCGGGGCTCGGGCGTGAACGACCGAAAGGCTGCGAGGTACTACACCTCGCCGGCCGGGGCTCGGGGGCACTGGCGTACGCCCATCCGGAGCGAGCGGTGGCGTGGGGAGATTTCAGCGTCCACCCACACCTCGAGGGGGACGCAGCGGGGTGAGGAGACCAGCACGAACCCCGACCAGAACGTGACCGGTCGCCCGTCGGCGTTGCTTCCCGAGTTCTTGCCGGGCCGGCAGGCCTTGAACGTCACCACGCGATGGCCGTCGCTCGGAGCCAGGTCCACCCCCTGCGGGAGCGGACCGTAGCCGAGTCCGGCGAAGCGACGCGTCTCCTGCGACAGCGCGACGGTGACGCGATGCCCGGCCCGTACCAGCAACGGGAACTTGTTGCCGCCGTATCTGCGAACGGTTCTCGCGGGCGTGTGTGCTGCGCCGACGAGGACGAGCGGTCCGACGACCACGTTGTGCGGGTCCGAGTAGGCCCCCGGAAACTCCGCCATCGAACGCGTCGAGCAGTTCTCGACGGCCCCCATCGGCCGCTCCCTGGGCGGCACGGGCGGAGGCGTGCGATCGCTCGCGTCCTCGCCGCGGGCGACCAGCGTCGGCGCCACCGCCAGCGCGGCCGCGATGCTCATCATCGCCGGCATCCGTCGAGGGCTCATATCGCCACTACACCCGGGCCGCGCTTTCGGTTCCAGCGCGCCGCAGCCACCGTCCAGGATGCACCGCGGTCCTTGCCGACGCTCGCTGCGTCCGGTACGGTGCTCGAGGCATTCGACCATCCCGAACCCGGTCTCGTCAGGGTGCACGTGATGCACCTGAATCTCCGATCGCGAGGAGCGACGCTTGAGGCGAGAGCACGCGAGTGTCGAATCTGCTGCTCCTATGTCAAGAAGTTGATGGTGTGAGTGCTTGGCTCCGGGTCGGGGTGGGCGCGCGCAGGAGCTGCCAGATGCGGCGCGCGAGGTGGCGTTTGAGGCAGCGGATGGCGTCGCGGTTGGTCTTGCCTTCGGTCTTCTTGCGCGCGATGTAGTCCTGCGTCTTGGGGTCGCAGCGGGCGCGGGTGATGGCCATGCGGTGGATGGCGGCGTTGATTTGGCGGTTGCCGCCGCGGTCCAGGCGGTGGCGGTCGCTGCGCCCGGAGCTGGCCGGGATCGGCGCGATGCCGGCGGCTCTGGCCAGCTTGGCGTCTGAGGCGAACCGGTCAGCGCCGGCGATCTCACCGACGAGCTTGGCGGCCGTCAACGGGCCGCAGCCCGGCTCGGCCACCAGTTGCGGCGCGAGCTCGGTGACGAGGTCGGCGATCTCGACTTCGAGGGCCTTGATGGTGGCCGTCAGTTCGCGCAGGCGGCGCAGCTCGTCGCGGGCGATGCGGACGCGCATCGTTTGCTCGGCGCGGGCCAGGCGCCGGGCGATTTTCGCGCTCCACTTGCTCGAGAACAGCGCGCCGCCCGGCAGGGTTAGCTCGGGCCAGAGGTCGTGGAGGTTCCACTGCAGTGTGCTGTTGAGCGCGACCCGCGTGCGGACGAGGCGCTCGCGGTGGTCGACGAGCAGCCGCACGTCGAGCTCCGGGCCGGCGAGCGCCGCGGTCGGCAGCGTCTCGATCCCGGTCGCCAACGCGGCCCGCGCGACCGAGATCGCGTCGATCTGATCGCTCTTACCGCGCTCACGGCTCGAACGCCGCGTGCCCGCCATCAACCGCGTCGACACGCGAACGACACGCTCACCGCGACCGATGAGGAACCGCTCGAGCGCGCCGGACACGTGCCGGCAATCCTCGAGTGCCCAAACCCGCTCGCCGCCGACAGCCCGCGCCCAGACCAGCAGCGCCGCAAATCCGCGGGCGCCAACCTGAACCGTCTTGTCACCCAGTACCTGACCCGTCGCCATCTCGACGGCGGCGATCGTGTGCGAACTCTTGTGGGTGTCCGCCCCGATCACGATCATGGCCCTTGTCCACGTCCTTTCACGTCCGGATGCTGGACGTCCGGCCGACACGGCTTGCTATGGGCGCTGCCACGCTCCTATCAAGTCACGCCGGACATCCCCGACCGGCGACGAGCGACACAACAGAAGGAAGTCAGACCAGACAGGTCGACAGCCTCAAAGAGAGTCAGCTCGCCGCCCGGTCGGGACCTTCTCCTCAGCGTCGGACATCACCGACGAGCCGAATCGAAACAGCAAGCCTCGAAGCGGCAGCGCGACGCTGCTAGCGCGTGAACTCGAAGTCGTAGCGTGAGGCGACGCGAGCGAAGGCTTCAGGAGTCAGCGGTCCTGACTGTGCGGCCTCTGCCACGTCGCGCATGTAGTTCTCCCATCCGGCTGGCGTGTTGAAGTTGAGCAGCCGGACCGGACTCTCGCTGTCGTTGCGGAAGGTGTGCACGACACCCGGCGGGACACACGCAAAGCTGCCGGGACCGGCCTCGATGGTTCGGTCGCCGAGTCGCAGCGTGAGCGTGCCCTCGAGCACGTAGAACATGTCGTGGAGCTCGCGGTGGCGGTGCGGCGGGGGACCGGCGAAGCCGGGCGCGAGCGTGCTTTCTGCGAGGAAGAACGAACCGCCGGTGTGCTCGCCGGTGGCCTTGATGTCGATCTGCGCTGGACCGGCGTCGTGGTGCTCGCCCTCGCCAGGGCCGTAAAGGACAAAATCCATGGAGCGACTCTACGCCGCGGCCGCCTGCGCGGACGACGAAGACCTAGATCCGCACTTGGCAGGTCGGCCGTCCGAGTCCAGCTGGCCATCGCCCCGATGCCAGACGGGACGGCGCGTTACAGCAGCCGATCGGCCCAGGCGCGCACGTCGCTGTGGGTGACGTTGCCGCCACAGACGACGAACCCGAGCGACACGTCGTCGTCTACGCGTTCGATCACCCGTCGCGCCGCGGGAACGAGGCAGCCCGTCGCCGGTTCGACCCACAGCTTCGCCTCCTCGGCGAACTCGACGACGCCGCGCATCGCATCGGTATCCGAGACCACGAAGACCTCCTCGACGAGCTGTCGGACGTGCTCGAGGGTGAGCGGGGAGACGTGCGGCGCGCTGAGCGTGCTCGCGATCGAGCTCGGCGCGATCTCGACCGGTTCGTTGGCGGCAAGCGCGCGCGCCATCGCGTCGGCGCCCTCGGTTTCCACGCCCCAGACCCGGACGTCGGGCAACGAGGTCTTGAGCGCGACGGCGACACCGGCGATGAGCCCGCCGCCGCCGATGCTTACGAGCACGTCAGTGAGCTGCGGCGCGTCGTCGGCAAGCTCAAGGCCGACGGTCCCCTGGCCGGCGACCACGACCGGATCGTCGAATGGGTGCACGAGCGTCATCCCCTCGTCCACCAGCTCCTGGAGCGACACGAACGCGCTGCCCATGTCCTCGGTCAGCCGCAGATCGGCACCAGCCGCGCGGATGCGCTCGATCGAGCGCGGTGGCGCGGAGCGTGCCATCACCACCGTCGCTCGGATGTCCATCCCACCCGCCACCTCTGCGACCGCGATGCCGTGGTTGCCGCCGCTCACCGCGACGACGCCCGCATCGCGCTCAGCCGCGCTGAGGGCCAGGAGCTTGTTCGCCACGCCGCGCGGCTTGAAGGATCCCGACCGCTGGAGCAGCTCGAGCTTGAGCGTCGTCGGGACGCCGAGCAGCGCCGTCATCCCGGCGCTGGCGACCGTGGGCGTCCGCTCGACGTGATCCGCTATCGCACGGGCCGCCGCGCGAATCTCCTCGATCGGCACCAGGTCGGCCACGGTCGGCACGGTATCCGCGCCGTGGCGTCCGGCGTCGGGTGCCCGACGGGCGGGATGGCCTCCGACAGAGGATCGGCGCGGCGACGGAGTGCTGCTTTGCGCGACGAGCGGCGGTACAGCTCGGGTGTCGGTCAGAGCCGCAGGGATGCGCTGACGAGATCAGGCGTGCCCTCGGTCCGCGAGCGTCGGCTCGCGCGCCACGTCGTTGGCGGCTGACGGGCGGTCGCCCCTGGGACGGATTACGTACCACGCTTCGATCTCGCCCTTCCCCTTGACCGCGATCGCCCCCCGCGGCTCGCACTCGAACTCGTCGGCGAGCAGCTCATACGTCGCGCGGGTGATCTGAATCCGCCCCGGCGTCCCGTGGGACTCCATGCGACTGGCCGTGTTCACGGCGTCGCCCCAGAGGTCGTAGAGGAAGCGCTTCCGGCCGATCACGCCGGCCACCACCGGGCCCGAATTGATGCCGACCCGGAGCTCGAGGCCGAGGCGCCCGACTTCGTCGTCCGAGCGCATCGCCTCGAGCATGTCGAGCGCCGTGAGCGCGAGCGCGCGAGCATGGTCGGGGCGTGGTGTCGGAACGCCGGCGGCGACCATGTAGCAATCGCCGATGGTCTTGATCTTCTCGAGCCCGTACCGCTCCGCGAGGTCGTCGAAATGACTGAACAGGTGATCGAGGTAGCCGACCACCTCGGCGGGCGGGAGTCGCTCCGACCAGCGTGTGAAGTCGACCACGTCGGCGAACAGGATCGAGGCCGATCCGAACTGATCCGCGATCGGCTGAGTCTGGGCCTTCAGCTTGTCGGCGATCGAGCGCGGCAGGATGTTGAGCAGGAGGTTCTCGGCCTTAGCCTGTTCCAGCCGGAGCGCTGCTAGCGCATCGCCGCGCTGGCGGGCGAACACCGCGAGCAGCGTGAACACGATGGTGCCGCCCACCGCGATGTTCAGGGCCAGCATCGTGCTCGTGAACCAGCCCGGCAGCGGCGCCCAGATCGGGCCGATGGCCTCGCCCGCGATCCCCGATCCGAGGAACACGATGAGGTACGCGACGTACCAGCGGGTCGCCGACCTGACGTCGCTGAAGACGAGCGCTGCAAGCGGGGCGAGAATCCCCCACAGGCCGACGCCGCCGGACTCGAGGAATCCGCCGAGCGGGATCATCGAGAGCGTCGGCGCGAGCAGGATATCGACCTGGCCCACGCCGAGCAGCCACGCGAAGTTGCGCGTGCGCGCGAACACGACGATCGCACCGAACAGGATGCCGAAGTACACGAGCGGCACCACGCCGACCGGCGATCCGAACGCGAGATACAGCGCCCCCCACAACGCCGCGACCGGCAGGATCAACGCTGAGATCAGGATCAGCAGGGCCTTTCGAGCACGCAGGTCCTCGTCGTCGTGCGGATCCACGCCGACGAGCGTCAGGCGCGCGGTGACGCGATCCGCCGCCGTTCGGATCCGGTCGAGGAGGTGCATCGCGGGAGACGTTACTCGTGGACCCTCGCCAAACTGTGCCCGGCTGCTCGCCCTGAGCGGCTGACGCTCTCGCGGTTCAGATGTAGCCGTTGTTGCTGAGCCAGCGCAGCGAGATGTAGCCCCAGATGGGCGGCAGGTAGAACGTGCAGAGTCGCTGGGTGATGGCGACCGCGAACGCCGTCGACTGGTCGACCCCGACCGCAATGAGGCCCGCGGCAAGTGCTGCTTCAGCTGCGCCGATGCCGCCGGGCACCGGGATCAAGCCCGACACGACAGCCGTTGCGCTGTTCACGAACACGAGCTCAGCGAGGTTGAGATGAGCGCCGTACGCAAGGCACGTCGCACCCAGGGCGAGCGCATACGTGAGCTCGGAGAGCACGTTCCCGCCAAAGAGCTCGACCCGCTTGCGCCGGACGCGAGCGACGCTCCAGACACCGCTCAGGGCGCCCTGAATCTCCGGCACGACCTTCTTGCGCACCTTCGGCACCGCGAACAGTACGGCGCCGCTCAGAAGCAGCGCCACGCCGATCCCGATCAGGAGGCGCGTGTCGGGGCCTGTGCCGCTGAACCGGTCGATGTCCACGTCGACGTTCACGAACGAGACCGCGATCAGGAAGAGGGCCACCTGCACGATCGTCTCGGACGCGTCGTCGACGGCCCCCGAGGCCACCGCCCGGGCGCCCGGCACGCCTTGCCGCTGCAGAAAGCGCACGTTCATCCCGATCCGGCCCGCGGAGCTCGGCACCGTCAGGTTGATGAACTTGATCGCGGACTGGAGCACGACACACGGCAGAAGTGGAAGCGGCGCGGTCACTGCCCCGCGCACCGAGACCGCCGACCAGATCAACGCCGCCTGCGCAACGATCAGCGCAACGACCACCCAGGCGAGTTCGGCCTTGCCGAGCTCATCGACGAGCGTGTCGAACCCGATGTCCGCGAGCTGGCTGACCAGCAGGTAGGCGGCAAAGACGAGCGCCGCCATCATCAGGACGTCCTTAGGACGGATCCGCCGCATCTCCGCGACGTCGGGAACCGGCGTCCCGGTTGCCTCGCTCACGTCCGCGCGCAGCTTCTTCAGGTCGACATCGTGCCCGCGGGCAAGATCGCGCGTGTGCGGCGTGAGCGCGGCGCGTTGGAGATACGGCTGGACGCGGGCCAGGGCGTCGCCGAAGCCGGCCTCGACCGCTCTGGCCAGCGTGCGCTCAGGGCCGACAAGGCAGCAGCTCGCGACGAGTAGCTCTGCCACGTCGATGTCGAGCGCCGACCGCGGAGCGCCGAGCGTCGCGGCCGACAGGTCGACGAGCATCGGCCCATCCGCAGACGGGAGCACGTTGCTCAGATTGAGCCGCCCGTGGGAGATGCCTGCTCGGTGCAACTCGGCGACCTGGCGCATCAGATCGAGGAGGGTCTCGTCGGCCAGTTGGTCGTGGCTCGCGAGTTCCAGCGGGGCCACATCCGGCTGGCGAGTGACGATGAGTGCGTCGTGTTCTGGGCCAAGGGCGGCGATCACCACCTCGGGTACGCGGACGCCTGCCTGAGCGGCCATGAACAGCGCGAGCCCTTCATGCTCGACCTGCTCGAGGCGCCCCACCGGCGCGCTCCGAGGTGGGTCGCGATAGGCGAGAAGGCGCCAGCGCCGCGCGAGCCGCTGCGCATCCTGCGCGTCGCGACCGAGGAGTCTCACCCTGAGCGAACCCAGCGCGTCGCGGCCGACATACTCGGCATAGCCGACGCGCTGCCGAGTGGCCGGCGCCAGTTCGGCGATCTCGAGGCCGAGCGCCGCGAGCGCCGAGCGCACGTGCTCGGTCGGCGGCACGCCGGCGGCCGTCCCGAACACGAGCCGGACGGCAGCCCCCGCCGCAAGGCCGAGCGCCAGCGCGCCGAGGGCGCCGGATGGCAGTCCAGCGCCCAGCACGACCGCACCGATGGAGGCGAATGGCAGGGTCCACGCCGCCGCCAAGCGAACCCAGCGCACGAGCTCCGGCCGTGCGACGACGAGAATCGCTGTGGCCGTCGCGAGCCTCAGGTCGGGATAGCCCCAGTTCGACAGCAGGTGATCGTCGATCGGAACCCAGTCGGACTCGACGACGCCACCGAGCACGAAGCCGGCGGCGACGGCGAGGAGTGCCGCGAGCAGCAGGTCGCGAGCCAGGCTCCACCGCCGCTGTAGGAGCACGTCGAGAGCAACGACGAGCGCGAGCAGAAGCAGTGCGACGAAGGCAAGGCGCCACAGCGAATCGGCCCAGCCGAGAACGGTCTGGAGCGCCTGCGCGACGTCCTCGTCTCTACGCTCGGCAGACGAGGCGACGACCGCTGTCAGCCCGATCACGATCGCCGCGAACAGCAGGAAGGCCGCGTCGATCGCGCGCCGGTTCCTCCTGCCCGGTTCGGTCTCGGCGAGCAAGCAAAGGCTCCATGACCTCGAGCGCACGGCCTCCTCGTCCCCATTCACGCGGGCGGCCGTCATCACGCGAACTGTAAGGGCGGCTGCGCCTGCGGGACTGCATCGGGGCAGGTCGCACCCGGACCCGACGTCGACGCGCTGGCGTGGAGATGCACAGCCGGGTCGGACGAGCAGCCCTGTGATTTCGTCTGGTCGCCGGCGCTTGGACGTCGGCAGGCCAACTGTGGTCTCATGCACGCATGCCCGGCGCGGATCCGATCCTCGCCTCCGTGCTGCAGCGCCGCGTGCAGGCGATCACCCGCGAGATGGCGACCGTGCTGATGCGCACCTCGCGCTCGCCGATCTTCAACGAGATCGGCGATCTCGTGACCGTGATCTTCGACCGCGGCGGGCGCACGCTCGCCCAGACCGAGTACGCCTCGATCATCGCCAACGGCGCAGAGCCACCGCTGCAACGGATCATCGAGTACTTCGGTGACGACCTGCACGACGGCGACGTCATCCTCCACAACGACGTCTACAGCGGTGGCAACCAGAACGCGGACGTCGGCGTCTTCCTGCCGATCTTCCACGAGGACGAACTCGTCGCGTGGAGCGCGAGCAAGGGGCACGTCGCAGACATCGGAGGCATGACGGCGGGCGGCTATGACCCGCGCGCGCGAGAGATCTGGCAGGAGGCCTTCCGCATCCCGCCGTTGAAGATCCACGACCGCGGAGAGCTGCGCCGCGACGTGTGGGACCTCGTGCGAGCGAACATCCGGTTCGAGATCGTCGCCGAGGACATCAAGGCGATGATCGGCGCGTGCACGATCGGCAAGCGCCGCCTCGCCGACGTGCTGGGACGGTACGGCGTCGAGCGCTTCGACGCTCATATCGACTACGTGATCGACGCCTCCGAGCGGCAGGTCCGCGCCGAGCTGAGGCGCTGGCCCGACGGTACGTACCACGGCGAGAGCTGGATGGTCTCCGACGGCATCGACCCGACCAGGCGCTACCGGATCGCGGTCGCGGTGACCATCGCGGGCTCCGAGATCACGTTCGACTTCTCCGACACCGATGACCAGGCGCCGGGCTTCACGAACATGCCCGCCGCGTCGGCGATCGGCGCGATCCGGATCGCCTTCCTGATGCTGCTGGCCGCGGGCGGGCTCACGATGCCCACCAACCATGGCCTGTTCGCGCCGGTCCACGCCGTCTTCCGCAAGGGCTCGCTGCTCGACCCGCGGTTCCCGGCGTCGACGATCTTCGGCAACCAGATGTGCGACGAAGTGCTCGAGGCGATCATGCGGGCGCTCGCCGACGTGCTGCCTGATCGGGTCACCGCCGGATGGAACCAGTACCTCTGCACCGCGCTCACCGCGATCGACCCGCGCACGAACGCGCCGTCGGTGTCGCTGACGATCTTCCAGCGCGGCGGACCGGGCGCGATGCGCGGCGCCGACGGCTACGACGCGCTCGGCTTCACGGGCACGCCGGGCAGCATGCGTTCGCCGGACATGGAGATGTTCGAGCTTTCGACGCCCCACCTCATGCACTACTGCGAGTACCTGCCCGACTCGGCCGGCCACGGCGAGTGGCGTGGCGGCTACGGCACCCGCTCGAGCTGGACCTTCTACGGCGAGGGCGAGACGGGCACGACGATCGGCGACGACGTCGCGGCCGAGGGCGCCGGTCCGGCCGAGGGCCTGTTCGGCGGCGGACCCGGCGGGCTCAACGAGCTGCACTTGCGCTTTCCCGACGGCAGCACGCGCGCGTGGGGCTCCAAGGAGATCATCGAGCACATTCCGCCGGGAACCGTGTGCGAGGCGATCAACGGCGGCGGCGGCGGGTACGGTGACGCCCGCCGGCGCGATCCCGAGCTCGTGCTCGGGGAGGTGCGCGACGGCCTGCTCTCACCCGAGGCCGCGAGGCGCGACTACGGCGTCGCGCTGGCCGCCGGCGAGCGGTCGGTCGACGCGCAGGCGACGGCCCGCCTGAGGGACGGGGCGTGAGCTACCGGATCGGCGTCGACGTAGGCGGGACGTTCACCGACTTCCTGCTCGTCGGCGACGGCGTGCGGCTCGTCCACAAGACGAGCAGCACGACCGACGATCCCTCGCGCGGCCTCGTGACGGGGCTCGCCGAGCTGGCGGCGCGGCTGGACCTCACACTGGAGGGGCTCGTTGCCCGGCTCGACGTGATCGTGCACGGCACCACCGTCACGACGAACGCGCTGCTCACCCACAGCGGGGCGCGGACCGGTCTGCTCGTGACCGAGGGCTTCCGGGACACGCTCGCGCTGCGCGACGGCACGCGCGAGGACCCCTACGACAACCGGCTCGCTCCGCCCAAGCCGCTCGTGCCGCGCCATCTGCGGCTGCCCGTCCGCGGCCGGATCGACTACAAGGGCGACGAGTTGGCGCCCCTGGACATCGGGGACGTGCGCGCTGCGGCCGAGACGTTCGCGGCTGACGGCGTGGAAGCGGTCGCGATCGCGTTCATGCACTCGCCCACAGAGCCCGGGCATGAGCGCCGTGCACGCGACCTGGTCGCCGAGTTGATGCCCGACGCATACGTCACGGCGTCGAGCGACCTGCTGCCGCAGGTGCGCTACTACGACCGCACCTCTACGACGGTGCTCAACGCCTACGTCGGGCCCATCATCTCCCGCTATCTGAGCGCCCTGACGAGGCGCCTCGACGAGCTCGCATTCGGAGGCACGCTGCTGATGATGCAATGCAACGGCGGCATCGCCTCGCCGGCCGAGCTCTCCGAACGCGCCGCGCTGTCGCTGCACTCCGGTCCGGCTGCGGGACCGAGCGCCGGGTTGTGGCAGCTCGCGCCATACGGGCTGCGGGACTGCATCACGGTGGACATGGGCGGCACGAGCTTCGACGCAGCGCTCGTCAGCGGTGGCGAACCGCTCGTGATGGTCGACGGCATCGTCGACCGCTGGCGGCTCGCGCTGCCGATGATCGACATCCACACGATCGGCGCAGGCGGCGGCTCGATCGCGTGGCTCGACGAAGGCGGCCTGCTGCACGTCGGCCCGCAGAGCGCGGGCGCCCAGCCCGGCCCTGCGTGCTACGGGCGCGGCGGCACGCAGCCGACCGTGACGGATGCCGACCTCGTCCTGGGTTACCTCGGCGAAGCGTCCTTCGAGCACGGCGGGATGCGACTCGACCGCGGGGCCGCCGTGCGCGCGCTCGAGCCGCTCGCAGCGGCGCTCGAGCTCAGCGTCGAGGACACCGCGGCGGGCGTCTACGACCTGGTCAGCGTGGCGATGGCGACCGGGGTGCGCGAGGTGAGCGTGCGCCGCGCCCTTGATCCACGCGACTTCCCGCTCGTCGTCGCCGGCGGCGCCGGCCCGCTGCACGCCGCCGCGATCGCGCGCGAGCTCGACGTCGGCGCGCTCCTCGTACCGCGCGCATCGTCGATCTTCTGCGTCGAGGGCATGCTGATATCCGAC
>CAVVWS010000002.1:0-5107 GCA_963752015.1 uncultured Solirubrobacteraceae bacterium
AGGCGTCGTAGGGACATGTACCTCTCCATACCCCACCTGGAGCCAGGTACGGCGCTCGGTGGCTATCGCATCGACGGCGTCGCCGGCCAGGGCGGCATGGGAGTCGTGTACCGCGCCACCCAGCTCGGGCTCGGGCGTCCGGTCGCGCTGAAGGTGATCGCCGCGCAGTACGCGGACAACCCCGACTTCCGCGAGCGCTTCAAGTCCGAGGCGCAGGTCGCCGCGTCGATCGATCACCCCAACGTCGTGCCGATCTTCGAGGCCGGCGAGGCAGACGGCGTCCTCTACCTCGCGATGCGCTACGTCGAGGGCACGGACCTGCGGGCGCTGGTCGACTCCTCCCAGCGCCTGGATCCCGAGCGCGCCGTGCGCATCGTCTGGCAGATCGCCGGCGCGCTCGACGCCGCGCACCGGCGCGGGCTCGTGCACCGCGACGTCAAGCCGCCGAACGTCCTGATCGCGCAGGGGGAGGAGGAGCACGCGTACCTCACCGACTTCGGGCTGACCAAGAGCGCGGCGGCGAGCGGCGGCGTCACCCGCACCGGCAGCTTCGTCGGCACGCCGGACTTCGCGGCGCCCGAGCAGATCCGCGGCGAGCACGCGGACGCCCGCGCCGACGTGTACGCGCTGGGCGCCGTCCTCTTCCACTCGCTCACCGGCCGCGTGCCGTTCCCGCGCGACTCCGAGCTGGCGAAGATGTACGCGCACCTCAACGATCCCGCGCCGGCGGCAAGCCCGCTCGCCGCCGGCATCCCGGCCGGGCTCGACGTCGTGATCGGCACCGCGATGGCGAAGGCGCCGGAGGAGCGCTACGCGTCGGCGGGCGACCTCGCGCGCGCAGCCTTGGCGGCGCTCCAGGGCGAGGTCGCGCCCGCGCCCGCCGGCAGCGTCGCCACCGGCGACGCGCTGGAGCAGCCGTCGCGCGCCCCCGACACACCGGCCCCGCGGCCGGCCTCCGTCGCCGCCGCCTTCCCGGCCGCCGCGGCGCCGGCTCCTGCAGCGGCGCCCGTCTCCGCGGCGGAGGCGCCGAAGCCCGCCGGCCCGGCCGGCTGGCCGCGGCGGCGCCGAATCGCGCTGCTCCTCGCGCTCCCGTCGACGCTCCTGGCCGCCGGCGCGGTCGCGGCGCTCGGCGCCGGCGGTGTGCTCGGCGGCGAGGACGAGCCGCGCGCGGGCGCCCCCACGCCGACCGCGACCGCCACGGCGAGCACCCCAGCCCAAGGTCGTGGCGACGATCCCGGTCGGCGACGGCCCCGACGGCATCACCGCCGACGGCAAGGACATCTACGTCTCGCACGCGAAGGACGGGACGCTCCTGCAGATCGACGCGGATCGGGACGCGGTGGTCGGCGAGCCCGTCCGGGTGGGGACGAACCCGGACCAGATCGTCGCCGGCAAGGGGACGCTGTGGGTGGTCGACACGGAGAGCGATCGTCTGACGCGCCTCGAGAGCGAGCCCACGCTCACTCCGACCGCCACGATCCCGATCGGCAACGAGGCGGAGGGCATCTCGCTCGGCGTGCAGCTCGCCTGGGTCGCCAACACCGGCGACGACACCGTGCAGCGCATCGACCGCGCGCAGGCGCAGACGGTCGGCGACCCGATCGGCGTGGGCGACCACCCGATCGGCATCTTCGTCGGCTCCGAGGTGTGGGTGACGAACTTCCGCGACGGCACGCTGTCGCGGATCGACATCGCGACCGCCCAGGTGAAGGGCGAGGCGCTCCCCACCGGGAAGGGCGCCCGCGGCGTGACGGAGGGCTTCGGCGCCGTCTGGGTCTCGAACGCTGCACGACAACACGGTCACGCGCGTGAACCCCAAGACGTTCGAGGTGGAGAAGCAGATCAAGGTCGGCGAGCGGCCGAAGGAGCTCGTCGCGGCGCTCGGGTCCGTGTGGGTGGTCAACAGCAAGTCGAACTCGGTCACGCGCATCGACCCGCGGACCAACCGCGTCGCCGGGTCGTCGATCGCCGTCGGCAACAACCCGATCGGGATCACGGCGACGAAGGGCGCCCTCTGGGTGACGAACTTCGCCGACGACACCGTCAGCGCGATCGACCCCACGCCCTGACCGCCATGGACACCTCGGGCTTCTTCGACTACCCGACGCTCGGCGGCGGCCGCGAGCCCGCCCCGGAACCCGGCTTCCTGCCCGGCGCGACCGGACAGGAGTGGGACGCCGTGCTGGCGGCGACCGAGACGCTCCGGTTCCATCCGGGTGACGTCCCGCTGCGCGCGGGCCAGCGCGATCGCGCGTTCTACCTGCTGCTCGACGGGCGCCTCGAGGTCGAGGGGAGCGGCGCCGAGGTGCTCGCGCCGTCGGTGCTCGGCGTCGCCGCGTTCCTCGATGCCCAGCCGCGCGCCGTGACGCTGCTCGCGCGCGGGCACGGCGAGCTGGCGCGCATGAGCTGGGACGCCTACGAGGCGCTCGCTGCGCGCGACCCGCGGCTCGGCCGCACCGTCCTCGTCGACCTCGCGCGCGGGCTCGCCGCGCACCTGCGGAGCGCCGGCCCCGGGCTGCCGGGCTGGACGGGCTGAGCGCGGTGACCGCGTTCCCGAACTACACGCAGATCCCGACGCGGCTGCCGCTCGGCGCGTGGCAGGCGATCCGCGTCGTGACGCTGCTGGGCGCGCTCGGCCTCGCGATGGCGCTCGTCCTCGTGCCCGACGACGGCCTCTACGTGATGTGGACGATCGTGATCCCCGCGCTGCCGCTGCTGTGGCTCGTCGCGCCGGGCCTGTGGCGGAACGTGTGCCCGCTGTCGTCCTCGAACCAGACGCCGCGCGTGCTGGGGCTGTCGAAGGCGCTGACGGCGCCGGCATGGCTGCAGGAGTACGGCTTCGTGATCGCCGCGGGCCTCTTCATCCTGTTCGTCTCGCTGCGCAAGATCGGCCTCGACGACTCCGGCCCCGCGAGCGCGCTGCTCCTGGTCGGCGCGCTGTCGGGCGGCTTCGTCGGCGGCATGCTGCTCAAGGGCAAGAGCGGCTGGTGCTCGTCGATCTGCCCGCTGCTCCCGATCCAGCGGCTGTACGGCCAGACGCCGTACAAGCTCGTCGCCAACTCGCACTGCACGCCCTGCGTCGGCTGCACGAAGTCCTGCTACGACTTCAACCCCAAGGTCGCCTACCTGGCGGACCTCAACGACGGCGACCCGTACTGGAGCGGCTACCGCAAGCTGTTCGCGGCGGCGTTCCCCGGGCTCGTGGTCGCGTTCTTCACGCTGCCCGAGGCGCGCGGGAGCGAGGAGATCGCGTCGCTGTACGGGCAGCTCGCGCTCTGCCTCGCCGTGAGCGTGGCCGCGTTCTATGCGCTCGACTCGCTGCTGAAGGTCTCCACGCACACGGTCACGACGCTGTTCGCGGCGACCGGGTTCTCGCTCTTCTACTGGTACGCCGCCGCGCCCTGGGCGGAGCCCGTGATGTGGGGCGCGCGGGCCGTCGCGATCGCGCTCGCCGCGGGGTGGGCGTTGCGGACGCTGGCCAAGGAGCGCGCGTTCACCGCGCAGGCCGGCGCGGCGCCGGCCGCGAAGCCCTCGGCCAAGCCGCTCGTCGACCTGGCCGCCGGGCGCTCGATGGCGTCGCACCGCGCGCTCTCGGCCGGCGCGCCGGAGGTGACGTTCGAGCCGCAGGGCACGCGGGTCGTCGCGAAACCGGGGATGACGCTGCTCGAGGCGGCGGAGGCCGGCGGACTGCCGATCGAGTCCGGCTGCCGCATGGGCGTCTGCGGCGCCGACCCCGTCTGCGTGTCGGAGGGGATGGAGCACCTGTCCGCCATCTCCGACGACGAGCGCTCGACGCTCGACCGGCTCGGGCTGGCCGACAACACCCGGATGGCGTGCTGCGCGCGCGTCCAGGGTCCGGTGACGATGAAGCTGGAGCCCGAGAAGCCCGCGAAGCCGTCGCTCTCCCGGATCGCGCAGTTCTCCTACGACCGGTCGGTCGAGCGGGTCGTCGTGCTCGGCAACGGGATCGCCGGCGTCACCGCCGCCGACCACGTGCGCCGGCGCCATCCGCTCGCGCACGTCGATGTCGTCGCCGAGGAGTCCCACCACCTCTACAACCGCATGGGCATCGCCCGCCTGATCTACGGGCGCTCGGCGATGCAGGGCCTCTACCTGAACCCCGAGCAGTGGTACGAGGAGCACGGGATCACGCCGTGGCTGAACACGCGCGCGCGCTCGATCGACCGGATCCGCAAGCAGGTCCTGCTCGGCACCGGCGAGACGCTGGACTACGACCGGCTGATCCTCGCCACCGGCTCGCGCTCGTTCGTGCCGCCGATCGAGGGGTTCGGCGGTGCCGGCACGTTCGTGCTGCGCACCGCCGACGACGCGCTCGGCCTGCGCGCGTTCGCGCAGCGCCATTCCGCGCGCCGCGCGGTGGTCGCCGGCGGCGGGCTGCTCGGGCTGGAGGCCGCCTACGCGCTGCACAAGCTCGGGCTGCGCACCACCGTGCTGGAGCGTGGCGACCGGCTGCTGCGCCGCCAGCTCGACGCGCGCGCCTCCGAGCTGCTCCGGCACTACCTCGAAGGGCTGGGCCTGGAGATACTGACCAGCGCCGAGACCGTCGCGCTGGACGGGAACGGGCGCGTCAACATGGCGCGGCTCGCCGACGGGCGTGGCATCGAGGCCGAGGTCTTCCTCGCCGCTGCCGGCATCGCGCCGAACACCGAGCTGGCCCGGTCGGCCGGGCTCGCCGTCAACCGCGGCGTGCTGGTCGACGAGCGGATGCGCACGCAGGACTACTCGATCCTCGCCGCCGGCGATGTCGCCGAGCACGCCGGCCGCGTGCACGGCCTGTGGCCCGTCGCGGTCGAACAGGCAGAAGTCGCGGCCGACAACGCCGTCGGCGGCGAGAAGGAGTACCGCGGCTCGATCCCGTTCACGATTCTGAAGGTCGTCGGCGTCGAGCTGGCGTCGCTCGGCCGCGTCGAGGAGCGTGACGGCGACGAGATCGTCGCGCTCGAGGAGCCCGGCGGGAAGTACCGCAAGCTCGTGATCGAGGACGGCCGGATCGCCGGCGCGATCCTGCTCGGCTACTCGGCGGAGGTGGCCGCGGTGCGCGCGGCGATCAACGGCGGGCAGCAGGTCGGCGGCGTCATCGACGCGC
>CAVVWS010000003.1:0-2289433 GCA_963752015.1 uncultured Solirubrobacteraceae bacterium
CGTTCGAGTACGTCCGTGCGGATGACGTCGCCGCGGCGGTCGCGTCGGTGAGCGGCGACTCGGAGGCACGGTGTACTTCGGCGGGGGCACGACGCAGATCGACTTGATCCTCAAGGACCGGGTGCTAGAACCCGGCGCCGACTGGTCGACATCACGCGCTTGCCGCTCCGTGGGATCACCCTTCACGGCGATGCGCTCGTCGTCGGGGCGTTGACGACGATGGAGGAGATCGCCGCCGACCCGGTGCTCGACGTGCGGGCGGCGTTCGTGCGCGAAGCGTTGCTCGCGGGCGCCTCGACGCAGCTTCGCAACATGGCGACCATCGGCGGGAACCTGCTGCAACGCACGCGCTGTCGCTACTTCCGCGATCCGTCGGTGCCCGCGTGCAACAAGCGAACACCCGGGAGCGGGTGCTCAGCTGTTTCCGGTCCGGCGCGAATGCATGCGATCCTGGGCGCAAGCGCACATTGCATCGCGCTGCACGCCTCGGATCTCTGTGTGCCGTTGGTCGCGCTCGACGCTGTCGTGCACGCCCAGGGGACGGACGGACAGCGGACCATCCCGTTGACCGAGCTCTACCGTCTGCCGGGCGATCGACCCGACCTCGAGAACGTCCTCGCCCACGGCGAGCTGATCACCGCGATCGAGATCCCGCTGCTTCCGGCCGGCGCACGCTCGGGCTATTTGAAGGTGCGCGACCGCGCCTCCTATGAGTTCGCGATCACATCGGCGGCTGTGTCGCTCCTGATCGAGGACGGCGTGATGTCCGGGGCACGCGTCGCGCTCGGCGGGGTCGGGACGATTCCCTGGCGCGCGGCAGCCGCGGAGGAAGTGCTGATCGGCGCCGCCCCGGGCACCGCCGTGTTCCGCGAGGCTGCCGAGGCGACGATCGCCGACCCCTTCGTCGTTTCGGGGACGGCGTTCAAGGTCGAGCTCGCCAAGCGGACAATCGTGCGGGCGCTGGAGACGGTGGCCGGATGACCACGGCACTCGGTCCCGGTGTCGACCGCGTCGACGGCCCCGCCAAGGTGCGCGGTGCCGCGGCCTACCCGACCGACGTCACCTACCCGGATCTCGCACACGCGGCGCTGGTGCGCAGCACCATCGCGTCCGGCCGGGTGATCGAGATCGACGACGCGGACGCTCGCGCGGCAGCGGGAGTCCTCACGGTCATCACCCACGGGACGGCCCCGAAGCTCACGCCCGCCCCGTTCGGGCTGCTGGGCCTCGCTCCGCCGCCGCCCCTGCAGGACGACCGCATCCATCACCACGGACAGTACGTCGCCGTCGTCGTCGCGGCGACGCCGCACGAGGCCGCCGCGGCGGCGCGCCTGGTCAAGGTCGACTACGAGCCCGGCGACCCACTTCTGATGGATTTCGACGACCCGCGGAGCGAGCTCGAGGCCACCCCCTGGGACACCGACACACAGCGCGGAGACGTCGACGTCGGCCTCGCTGAGGCCGACGTCATCCACGAGGCGACGTACACCACCGCCGCGAACACCAACAACCCGCTCGGGCTGTTCGCGACCGTTGCCGCCTGGGAGGGCGACACCGTCACTGTGCACGACGCGACGCAGTGGCCCGCGTACACGCGGGCGACAATCGCCGGAGTGCTCGGGATCGAGCCGGCCGCAGTCCGGGTCCATGCGCCCTACGTCGGCGGCGCGTTCGGGGCCGGCCTCTTCGTCTGGCAGCACGTGATCCTCACCGTTCTCGCCGCCCGTGCCGTTGGGCGCCCGGTCAAGCTCGTCCTCACCCGCCCGGAGATGTTCACGGGCGTCGGCCACCGACCCGGCAGCGTGCAGACGATCCGGATGGGCGCTCGCCGCGACGGCGAGCTCGTCGCGATCGAGCACGTCTCGACCAACAGCGCCGCGATCGTGCACGCGAGCATCGAGCCGATCACCGGCGCTACCGCGCGCTCGTACGCCTGCGTCAACGTCGCCACCACCGACCGGCAGCGGCGCCTGAACATCCCATTGCCAGGATCGATGCGCGGCCCAGGGCACGCCCAGGGCAACTTCGCGCTCGAATCTGCGATCGACGAACTGGCCTATGAGCTTGGCCTCGACCCGCTCGAGCTGCGCCTGCGCAACTACGCCGAGGTTCACCCGCAATCGGGACTGCCGTGGTCGAGCAATGCGCTGCATGAGTGCTACGCGATCGGGGCGGAGCGCTTCGGCTGGACAGGCCGCGACCCCGAGATCGGCTCGATGCGCGACGGCCACTGGAAGATCGGCTACGGCCTCGCCGCCCTCAGCTGGAGCTGGTTTCAGGTCCGCTGCCAAGCACGCGCGACCATCACCCGGGACGGGCAGGCGGACGTCCGCAGCGCCGCGAGCGACCCGGGCACAGGCACCAGAACCGTGATGCGCCAGCTTTCCGGCGAGCGGCTCGGCCTCCCACTCGACCACGTCCGCTTCGAGCTCGGCGACTCCGACATGCCCTGGTCGCCGGCTGCCGGCGGCTCTGGCCTCACCGCGTCGCTCGGAAACGCCGTCCATGCAGTCTGCGGCGCGCTGATACAGCGATTCCTCGACACCGTCGCCGACGACGACCGATCGCCTCTGCGCGGCTGCTCGCTCGACGAGGTGACGGTCGGCGACGGACGCATCCACCGCCGCGACGACCCGCGCGCCGGCGAGCGCTACACCGACATCCTCGCCCGTCACGGCCTCGACGAACTCACCGCCGACGCGGAGGCCACGCCGCCCAGCCGGGACGTCGAGCTGGCCAACTCAGGCCCGTTCGCGGCCAAGTTCGTCGAAGTTCGCGTCGACGAAGACCTCGGCCTCATCCGCGTCGCACGCATCACAACCGTCGTCGACGCCGGCCGCATCCTCAACGAGAAGACCGCGCGCAGCCAGATCATCGGCGGCACCATCGGCGGCATCGGCCAGGCCCTGCTCGAGGAGAACATCATCGACCCCGGCACCGGCCGCGTCACCAACGCCACCTTTGGCGACTACCTCATCCCGGTCAATGCCGACGCTCCGGACATCGACGTCGTCTTCGTCGGAGAACCGGATCCGCTCACGCCACTCGGAGCCAAGGGCGTCGGCGAGATCGGCCTCGTCGGCATCGCCGCTGCCATCGCAAACGGGGTCCATCACGCCACCGGTCGACGCATCCGCTCGATTCCGATCACCCTCGACCGCCTCCTGTAATCCGCAGCAGGTGCGTTCCGCTTCTACCTGGCAACAACGTTTGACCGGCCATCACACGCCCTCGCGGGAGCGACGCTGTTCCTCGTCTTTTCCTCAGGGGTGCTGTCCCAACTCGCGACGGGAAAGCTGCGAGCACCCCGCGTGCTCGCCCTCGGGGTGACGTCGATGCTGGCCGGTGTTGCGTTGATCGTGACGGCCGTCCGCCTCTCGACGCCGAGCCTCGTGCTGTTTCTGGTCGGCGGCGCACTGATCGGGGCCGGCGCAGGCCTGGTCTTCAAGGGCACGACCGGGATCGTGCTCGAGGCTGCCGCCCCCGAGGAACGAGTCGCGATGACCTCCACGCTGATCATCACGGCACTCTTCGGGCTCTCGATTCCCGTGGTCGGAGCCGGGATAGCGCTTTCGCAGGGCGTCTCCGCAGCCAACACCGTGCTCGGCTTCGGCACCGCAGTCGCGCTCGGAGTGGCGTTGTCAGGATGGGCGCTGCTCAGTCGGCGCGCGAGTGACCCTCGAGGCGTGGCGTAGATGCGTGCCGGCTACCCCGCCCGGCGGTAGCGGATGTGGGTCGCCAGCGGCGAATGCAACGCCTCGACGGGCTCCAGCCCGAACGACTCGACGCCATCGAAGATCCGCTCGCCGGAGCCGAGCAGGACCGGAGCGATGTCGAGCGTAAGCTCGTCGACGACCCCGGCGACGAGCGCCTGCCGCACGGTCGACGCGCCGCCGGCGATGTCGACACCGCCCTCACCGGCCGTTTCACACGCCTGGGTATAGGCGGCGTCGAAGCCGTTGGTGACGAAGTGGAAGGTCGTCCCGCCCTCCATCTCGATGGGTTCGTGGGGGTGGTGGGTGAGCACGAACACCGGTGCGTGGTAGGGCGGCTCGGGCCCCCACCACCCCCGCCAGTCCTCGTCCCACTCGCCGCGGATCGGCCCGAACATGTTGCGGCCCATGACGTAGGCGCCGCGCGGGCGCATGAGCCAGCCGGTCGCCGTCTCGTCGGCCTCGTTGGCGCGCTCGTCGCCGAGGTGCCAGCGGTGGACCTCCCTTCCGCGCTTCCCGAGCGGGTGCTCGCGACTCTGGTCCGGCCCGGCGACGAAGCCGTCGAGCGAGATCGACATGTGGCAGGTGGTGTCCGGCATCCGCGACCCCTTCGAAGGTGATTGCGATTTGCAAGTAGTGGTCCGCAATGGTCGCTGCTCGTTCTGCGCGACGTCATGTTCGGCAACCGGCGGCACTTCCGCGTCCTCCAGGAGAGCTCGGAGGAGGGGATCGCCTCGAACACCCTCGCCGACCGCCTGCGGCGGCTCGTATCGGCCGGGCTGCTCACGCGGGCGGACGTCGGCCGCGGTCTACGCGCCACGTACGAGACCGGTGGTTCCAGGTTCGATTCCTGGCGAGGGCACTCCGAAACCGCGCTCTCGTGCGCGGTTTCGTCGTTCTGGGATAGTCGCGCAATGTCCCGGAGCGGGCCGATCGGCCGCGCGCAGGTCTCGTTCGGCGCGCTCTGGGCGAGCGAGAGCGCGTTCATGGTCGCCCTCGGCATCGTGGCGTTCCGCGCCGGCGGCGTGGGGGCGGTCGGGATCGTCACGGCCGCCCGCATGGCCGCGGCGGCGTTCCTGGCGCCGTGGCTCGCGACGGTGGCCGACCGGGTGCGCCGCGAGCGGGTCCTGACGTGCGTCGGCCTGGTCCGCGCCGTGGCGCTGGGCGGCATCGCGTTGGTGACCGCCGCCGCAGGCCCGATCGCCGCGATCTACGGCCTCGCGGTCGTGGCGACGGTCGCGCAGGCGCTGTTCCGGCCGGCGCACTCGGCGCTGCTCCCGGCGCTGTGCACCTCCCCCCGGCAGCTGACGCGCGCGAACGCCGTCCGCGGCCTGCTCGACTCGCTCGCCACGCTCGGCGGCCCCGCCGCCGCGGCGATCCTGCTCGCCGTGAGCGGGCCGGCGGCCGTATTCGCGGCCTGCGCGGCCGCGTCGCTGCTGGGCGGCCTGGTCGTGGTCGGCCTCTCCTACGACGCGCCTCCGCGCCCGCAGGCCGCGGGGCGCGGCGGTCACGAGATCCTCCAGGGTTTCGCGACCATCGCGGCCGATCGCGGGCTAACGCTGATCACGTCGCTCGGCTTCGTGCAGACCTTCACGCGCGGCTGCCTGACCGTCTTCATCGTGGTGGTCGCGATCGAGCTCCTCGACACGGGGGACCCCGGCGTCGGCATCCTCACGGCGGCCGTCGGCGCCGGCGGGATGCTCGGGTCGATCCTCGCCTTCGGGCTGGTCGGGCGCGGCCGGCTCGCGCTCTGGTTCGGCGTCGGGATCGCGCTGTTCGGGGCGCCGCTGGTCGTCATCGGCGCCGTCCCCGAGCAGGCGGTGGCGATCCTGCTGCTCGGCGTCGTCGGCATCGGGAACGCCCTCATCGACGTCGGCGGCTTCACGCTCCTGGCCCGCCTGGCCGACGAGCGCGTCCTCGCGCGGATGTTCGCGGGCTTCGAGGCGATCCTCACGCTCGGGATCGCGGCCGGCGCGCTCGTGACGCCGGTGGTCGTCGAGCTGCTCGGGGTGCGCTGGGCGCTCGTGGCGACCGGGCTGCTCGCTCCGCTGGCCGTGGCCGCGAGCCGGCCCGCGCTCCGGCGCCTCGATGCGGAGGTACAGGTACGCGACGCGGACATCGAGACCATGCGCGCGGTCCACATGCTGGGCACGCTGCCGGTGGCGACCATCGAGCAGCTCGCCGGCGGGCTCGAGCACGCCGGCTTCGCGCCCGGGGACACGGTGTTCCGGCAGGGTGAGCCCGGCGACTACTTCTACGTCGTGCACGCCGGTCGCGCCGAGGTGATCCTCGACGGGCGCCTCGTCACGACGCTCGGCGCCGGCGACGGCTTCGGCGAGATCGCGCTGCTGCGCGACCAGCCGCGGTCGGCCACCGTCCGCGCCGGTGCGGACGCGCACCTGCAGGTGTGCCGGCTGCGGCGCAGCGCCTACCTGACCGCCGTGACCGGCTACCCGGCGGCCGCGGCCGCGGGCGAGGAGCTGGTGACGAGCCGGCTCGAGGCGGACGCCGAGCGGCTCCGGCGCGCGGGCTCAGCCGGCGGCGACGCGACGCCGGCGGCGCACGCCCAGCATGTACGGCATGCCGCGGCCGGCGACGTCGAGCGTCCTCCCGATCCGCCCGAGCCAGCGGGGATCCGGTAGCGGAGGGAGCGGGCCCGCGACGTCCTCGATGTCCGTGACGTAGGTGAGCACGGGCCCGATCCCTTCGAGGTCGTGCGGGACCTCCTGCACGCGATCGGACAGCGCGGCGCCACCGGTCCGGTAGAGCTCCTCTGAGATGAGGACGTACTCGGGCGCCTCGACGGAGTTCTTCAGCAGCCGGTGGACGAGGATCACGTCGAGCCCGACGAGCTTGCGCCGGTCGCGGATCGTCTGCGTGGCCACCTCGCCGACGTGCGCGACGAACTTCAGCTTGAGGTTCGCCGTCTGCTCGCAGCCGTCGCACGGGCACAGGTTGGCCGCGACATAGCGGCGCTCGCTGTGGAACGCGCGGTGCATGCCCACGACGGCCTCGGTCATCGCCGTCATCGTCGTGTCGCCGTCGGCCGGGCGCGAGAGGAACGCCGCGTCGCCCTCGATCTCGATCAGCTCGAAGTCCCCGGCCGCGTCGATCACCGCTTCGAGCAGCCGCGCGGTGTTCACCTCGGCGTGGGCGAGGCTCATCCGGTGCGCGCGCATGTAGTCGGTGTAACCGCCGATGTCGGCGATCATCAGCAGCGCGCGCTCGGACATGCCGCGAGCCTACAGAGTGCCGGCTCCCCCCTCGGGCTCACGGATGCTGCGGCGGCCGTCGTAGGTCCCCCAGCGGAAGCCGGTCGCGTGCGGCTCGGGCGCGAGCGGCGAGCGCGGCAGGTCGTGCGGCGGCGTCTCGAGGTTGTAGCCCATGGGGGCGATGTCGTTGGGGGCGTCCGGGTGGAACAGCGAGGCCAGGTACTGGAGCTGCCCGCGCCCCGGACCCTGCTCGAACATCCCGCCGCCGTAGGCGCCGATGTCGTGCGCCGCGCAGTGGTCATAGGTGTCGAACAGGGCCTGCACGCTGCCGAAGCGGGCGGGCTTGAGGTTGAGCATGCGCGGCCGCCACGGCAGGCCCTCGATGTCCGCGATCGAGTGGATCGGCTCGTCCCAGGTGATCCGCTCGCGGTGGGGCTCGAGCAGGTCCCGGGTCGCCGGCTCGAGCCCCGGGTCCTCGATCCACGCCTCGGGGAGTCCCTCGATCACGCGGCGATACAGGCCCGGCTCGGCGTCCATCGCGACGGCGGCGTTGCGGTAGCGGCCCTTCAGGTCGATGACGTCGACGCAGCCGAGGCGCGCGAGCTCGCCGACGAGGTCGTCGCCCCAGCCGGCCGTCGGGTCCAGCTTGAAGCGCAGCCGCGGGTCCACGCCGAGCCGCACCTGGAGCGGGAGCAGGCTCGGCGGGTCGCCGATCCGGACCGATGCCACGAACCTCACCGGCTCGGCCTGACGGCCGACGGCGTCCTGGAGCGAGAGGCCGTTCTGGCGCAGGGCGAGGTCCAGCGCCGCGCTCTCGAACGCCCACCGGCGGTACTCGCGGGCGCTGTCGCGGATCGGGGCGACCGGGAAGAGGTTGGCCAGGCCGAGCAGCCTCGAGAACTCGTCGAACGTGCGGGCCCCGTGCAGCCAGGCGAGGTCGGCCCCGCCCCTGAGGAACTCGATCTGGTCGATCTGGTCCCACGTGATGTCCTCGCCCTCGCCGGCGTGCGAGCCGCCGGTGAGCCGCACGACGATCGAGACCTTGGTGAACCCGCCGGAGGTGTCGCGCACGAGCGGCCGCAGCTCGCAGCGCTCGATCACGAGCGGCAGCCCGGCGACGTGTGCGTAGGTCGAGCCGGACTCGCGAGGCAACTTCGGCGGGAGTCTACTCCCGGCCTGAAAGCTTGTCGACGGTTCCGACGCGGACGCCGCGTGCTGGTGACCGTCCGACCGATGGAGGAGTATTCGCGCTGAATCGCAGGCGACCAAGGGGAGACTCGCACAGATGGTGATGGCGGCTGACTATCCGTTCATAGACGTGTTCTGGTCGATACTCATCTTCTTTCTCTGGGTGATCTGGATCTGGATCGTGATCACCGTGCTGATCGACGTTTTCCGTCGCAGCGACATCGGTGGCTGGGCGAAGGCGGCGTGGGTGGTCTTCGTCGTGATCCTGCCGTGGCTGGGGGTGCTGATCTATCTGATCGTCGAGCACGACGGGATGCAGGAGCGCAGCGTCAAGGAAGCGAAGGCCCAGCAGCAACAGTTCGACGACTACGTGCGCGACACGGCCGGCGGCGGGTCCGCCGCCGAGATCGCGAAGGCCAAGGAGCTGCTCGACTCCGGCGCGATCACGCAGGAGGAGTTCGAGGCGCTGAAGGCCAAGGCGCTCGCGTAGGAGCGCGGGGACACCAGTCGGCCGATGGCGGCTGACGCGGTCGGCGCGATCTGGGCAAGCGAGCGCGCGTTCGTGGTCGGGCTCGACGTCGAGGCGTATTCGCGACGGCGGCGTCGGAGCGGTCGGGCATCGTGACCGGGCGCGCGCATGGCGGCGTCGGCGCTCCGGGCGCCGTTGCTCGCAACAGCGGCCGACCGGGTGCGCCGCGATCGGCTCCTGGCGCGGGTCGGGCTGGTCCGCGTCCGCGGCGCTCGGCGGCATGCGCGCAGGTGATCGCAGCCGTCAGACGGCGCGACCGCCGCGGATCGACGGACTGGCAGTCGTGGCGACGGTCGCGCTGGCGCTGTACCAGCTCGGCGCACTGGGCGCTGCTGCCGGCGCTGTGCGCTCGTCCGCGCGCGCAGCTGACAAGGGCGACCGCCGTCCGCGGCAGGCGCGACTCGCGCCGGCACGCTCGGAGGTCTACGCCGCCGCGGGCGATGCTGCTGCGCGGCGAGCGGCCCGGCGGCGGTGGTGCGCGGCCTGCGCAGCCGCGTCGCTGCTCGGGCGGCCTGGTCGTGGTCCGCCTCTCCTACGACGCGCCCTCCGCGCCGCGCGGCCCCGGAGCGCGGCGGCCACGAGGTGCTGCAGGGTTTCGCGACCATCGCGGCCGATCGCGGGCTAACGCTGATCACGGCGCTCGGCGTGGTGCAGACGTTCGCGCGCGGCTGCCTGACCGTCTTCATCGTCGTGGTCGCGATCGAGCTGCTGGGCACGGGCGATCCGGGCGTCGGCGTCCTCACGGCGGCCGTCGGCGCCGGCGGGATGCTCGGGTCGATCCTCGCCTTCGGGCTGGTCGGGCGCGGCGGCTCGCGCCCTGGTTCGGCGTCGGGATCGCGCTGTTCGGGGCGTCGCTGGTCGTCATCGGCGCCGTCCCGGAGCAGGCGGCGGCGATCCTGCTGCTCGGCGTCGTCGACGGCAACGCGCTCATCGACGTCGGCGGCTTCACGCTCCTGGCCCGCCTGGCCGACGAGCGCGTCCTCGCGCGGATGTTCGCGGGCTTCGAGGCGATCCTCACGCTCGGGATCGCGGCCGGCGCGCTCGTGACGCCGGTGGTCGTCGAGCTGCTCGGGGTGCGCTGGGCCCTCGTGGCGACCGGGCTGCTCGCTCCGCTGGCCGTGGCCGCGAGCCGGCCCGCGCTCCGGCGCCTCGATGCGGAGGTACAGGTACGCGACGCGGACATCGAGACCATGCGCGCGGTCCACATGCTGGGCACGCTGCCGGTGGCGACCATCGAGCAGCTCGCCGGCGGGCTCGAGCACGCCGGCTTCGCGCCCGGGGACACGGTGTTCCGGCAGGGTGAGCCCGGCGACTACTTCTACGTCGTGCACGCCGGTCGCGCCGAGGTGATCCTGGACGGGCGCCTCGTCACGACGCTCGGCGCCGGCGACGGCTTCGGCGAGATCGCGCTGCTGCGCGACCAACCGCGGTCGGCCACCGTCCGCGCCGGTGCGGACGCGCACCTGCAGGTGTGCCGGCTGCGGCGCAGCGCCTACCTGACCGCCGTGACCGGCTACCCGGCGGCCGCGGCCGCGGGCGAGGAGCTGGTGACGAGCCGGCTCGAGGCGGACGCCGAGCGGCTCCGGCGCGCGGGCTCAGCCGGCGGCGATGCGACGCCGGCGGCGCACGCCCAGCATGTACGGCATGCCGCGGCCGGCGACGTCGAGCGTCCTCCCGATCCGCCCGAGCCAGCGGGGATCCGGTAGTGGAGGGAGCGGGCCCGCGACGTCCTCGATGTCCGTGACGTAGGTGAGCACGGGCCCGATCCCTTCGAGGTCGTGCGGGACCTCCTGCACGCGATCGGACAGCGCGGCGCCACCGGTCCGGTAGAGCTCCTCGAGATGAGGACGTACTCGGGCGTCTCGACTGAGTTCTTCAGCAGCCGGTGGACGAGGATCACGTCGAGCCCGACGAGCTTGCGCCGGTCGCGGATCGTCTGCGTGGCCACCTCGCCGACGTGCGCGACGAACTTCAGCTTGAGGTTCGCCGTCTGCTCGCAGCCGTCGCACGGGCACAGGTTGGCCGCGACATAGCGGCGCTCGCTGTGGAACGCGCGGTGCATGCCCACGACGGCCTCGGTCATCGCCGTCATCGTCGTGTCGCCGTCGGCCGGGCGCGAGAGGAACGCCGCGTCGCCCTCGATCTCGATCAGCTCGAAGTCCCCGGCCGCGTCGATCACCGCTTCGAGCAGCCGCGCGGTGTTCACCTCGGCGTGGGCGAGGCTCATCCGGTGCGCGCGCATGTAGTCGGTGTAACCGCCGATGTCGGCGATCATCAGCAGCGCGCGCTCGGACATGCCGCGAGCCTACAGAGTGCCGGCTCCCCCCTCGGGCTCACGGATGCTGCGGCGGCCGTCGTAGGTCCCCCAGCGGAAGCCGGTCGCGTGCGGCTCGGGCGCGAGCGGCGAGCGCGCCAGGTCGTGCGGCGGCGTCTCGAGGTTGTAGCCCATGGGGGCGATGTCGTTGGGGGCGTCCGGGTGGAACAGCGAGGCCAGGTATTGGAGCTGCCCGCGCCCCGGACCCTGCTCGAACATCCCGCCGCCGTAGGCGCCGATGTCGTGCGCCGCGCAGTGGTCATAGGTGTCGAACAGCGCCTGCAGGCTGCCGAAGCGGGCGGGCTTGAGGTTGAGCATGCGCGGCCGCCACGGCAGGCCCTCGATGTCCGCGATCGAGTGGATCGGCTCGTCCCAGGTGATCCGCTCGCGGTGGGGCTCGAGCAGGTCCCGGGTCGCCGGCTCGAGCCCCGGGTCCTCGATCCACGCCTCGGGGAGTCCCTCGATCACGCGGCGATACAGGCCCGGCTCGGCGTCCATCGCGACGGCGGCGTTGCGGTAGCGGCCCTTCAGGTCGATGACGTCGACGCAGCCGAGGCGCGCGAGCTCGCCGACGAGGTCGTCGCCCCAGCCGGCCGTCGGGTCCAGCTTGAAGCGCAGCCGCGGGTCCACGCCGAGCCGCACCTGGAGCGGGAGCAGGCTCGGCGGGTCGCCGATCCGGACCGATGCCACGAACCTCACCGGATCGGCCTGACGGCCGACGGCGTCCTGGAGCGAGAGGCCGTTCTGGCGCAGTGCGAGGTCCAGCGCCGCGCTCTCGAACGCCCACCGGCGGTACTCGCGGGCGCTGTCGCGGATCGGGGCGACCGGGAAGAGGTTGGCCAGACCGAGCAGCCTCGAGAACTCGTCGAACGTGCGGGCCCCGTGCAGCCAGGCGAGGTCGGCCCCGCCCCTGAGGAACTCGATCTGGTCGATCTGGTCCCACGTGATGTCCTCGCCCTCGCCGGCGTGCGAGCCGCCGGTGAGCCGCACGACGATCGAGACCTTGGTGAACCCGCCGGAGGTGTCGCGCACGAGCGGCCGCAGCTCGCAGCGCTCGATCACGAGCGGCAGCCCGGCGACGTGTGCGTAGGTCGAGCCGGACTCTCGAGGCAACTTCGGCGGGAGTCTACTCCCGGCCGAAAGCATGTCGACGGTCCGACGCGGACCCCGTGCTGGTGCCCGTCCGACCGATGGAGGAGTATTCGCGCTGTATCCGCAGGCAATCAAGGGGAGACTCGCGCAGATGGTGATGGCGGCTGACTATCCGTTCATAGACGTGTTCTGGTCGATACTCATCTTCTTTCTCTGGGTGATCTGGATCTGGATCGTGATCACCGTGCTGATCGACGTTTTCCGTCGCAGCGACATCGGTGGCTGGGCGAAGGCGGCATGGGTGGTCTTCGTCGTGATCCTGCCGTGGCTGGGGGTGCTGATCTATCTGATCGTCGAGCACGACGGGATGCAGGAGCGCAGCGTCAAGGAGGCGAAGGCCCAGCAGCAACAGTTCGACGACTACGTGCGCGACACGGCCGGCGGCGGGTCCGCCGCCGAGATCGCGAAGGCCAAGGAGCTGCTCGACTCCGGCGCGATCACGCAGGAGGAGTTCGAGGCGCTGAAGGCCAAGGCGCTCGCGTAGGAGCGCGGGACACGAGCCGGGCGGCTGACGCGGTCGAGCATGGCGAGGAGCACGGCGTGGGGCGGCGGTCGCCTCGTCGCCGGCTCCTCGCGCGCGTCTCGCCGCGACACCCGCGCCCGGCACGGCGACCGAGCACGGATATCCACCAGGGGGGCGGGGGCCATGCGCTGATCCTCGCGACGGACGAGCGCTTCAGGCAACCCCGGCCGCCTCGAGAGCGCGGGTCTCGGTCCAACGGACGTAGAGCCGGCGCTCGGCGAACCGCCACGTCCCATCCGTCTTGACGAAGGCGTCCTGATAGCGGAGCGCGGCGATCATGAGCTTGCGTTCGCCGTCGGCCGTGTAGACGTGGTGGGCCAGGCAGTAGGTCTCCCCGGTCGCGCGGTCGCCGTCGAGCGCCACGGTGCTCTGGCCGTTGAAGTGCATCGTGACCTCGTACGTGTTCAGATTCTCGAACACGGGCGTCAGCGACTCCCGGCCACGCAGATCGTCGGTCGCGTCGGAGCCCTCGCCGGCCATGTGGACGACGAACTGGGTGTCGTCGGTGAAGAGCGCCTTCTGCCCTTCGACGTCACGAGTATCGGCGCAGAACGCGTATGCGTCGACGAGCTCGCGGATCGCCAGCCGGTCGGCGGCCTCTGCGGCGGAGATCGAGGAATGGTCGCTCATGGAAGCTGGATCAGGTTCACGCCGTTCAGCGGACCGCCGAGCTGCTGCATCGCGCCGCCTGTGACCAGGCCGCCAAGGTCGATGGCGACAAAGCCCGCGTCCTCGAACAGCGCGGTCACCTCGGACTTCGCCTCGCCGTCGTCGCCCGAGAGGAAGATCACGCGCCGGCCCCCGCCCTCGTGCGGGTCCGAACCGAGGACCGCTGCGCCGAGGGTGTTCGCGGCCTTGACGACGCGCGCGCCCGGGACGAGGTCGGCGAGCACCCGGCTCGAGGTCGACCCGTTGAGGTCGCTGGGGTCGAAGTCGTTCGTCGCGTCGATGACGATCCGGCCGTCCCAAGCCGAGCCCTTCGACGGCCTCTCGCACGCGCGGCCACGGCACGGCGAGGACGACGATGTCCGCCGAGGCGGCCGCGTCGACCGTGCCGGCCGATGCTCCCTCACCGAGCGTCGCGACCAACGACGCCAGCGATCCCGGCCCGCGGCTGTTGGCCATCACGACCTGGCGACCGGCGCGCAGCGCGGTCCGCGCCATCGCCTGGCCGAGCCGGCCGGCGCCGATGATCCCCATATCCATCAGGTCCCTCCTCGAAGCGTGGCACCGCTCGACGTCACGGGTGCACCTGCGAGCCGTAGCCCAGGTCGAGCCGGATCGACTCCATGACCCAGAACGTGGTGCTGGCGGTGAAGACGTCGGCCGCCGCGAGCACGCCGGTGTACTTCTGGATGACCGGCGCCGCGGCGGCGGCCGTCGTCGCGTCGAGCAGTCCGCGCACCGCGGCCCAGGCGTTGTCGCCGTACTTGACGAAGTAGGGCGTGGGGTCGACCGTGTCGATCGCCGTCCGGACGCTCGCGGCGATGTCCGCCATGTACTGCTGGTGCACGGTCACGTCCTCGCGGGTGCCGAGCCTGCCGAGGTGGCCGCCGATGAAGTGCTTCCACGGGTACGAGAGGGCGGTGGCCGGTGCCTCGATGTAGCCGGGGATGTCCTCGGTGAGGTTGGCGAGGTACACGGGCGCCCACCCCGGGTTGACGATGTCCACGAGCATCAGCGTGTCGTGGTCGGGCAGGTGGATGTAGATGTTGTCGGGCGAGTGGTTGGAGCCGTGCCAGGCCAGCTCGATCCGCTCGCCGGCGATCTCGAGGGTGCGGCGGTCCTCGAAGGTCTCCTCGGGCGCGGGCCTCGCGGGGTCGTCGTCGCGCAGCAGGAGCGTGCGCGTCTCCTCGTGGCCGATGCGCACGACGCTCTTGTCGAACAGCGACGACGCGCCGGCGTGGTCGGCGTGGTGGTGCGAGTAGATGAGATGGCTCACCTTGTTGCTCACGCCGTTGGCGGCGGCGATCTCGTCCACCGCCCGCTGGATGTTGTGCCCGATGGTGGGCGGCGCGTCGAGTAGGACGACGCCGTCAGCGGTCGTCAGGAAGGCCGACTGGTAGGTGCCGTCGGTGACCCAGTAGAGGTTCCGCTCGACGCGGCCGACGTAGTAGCCCCGCTCGTTGAGCGCGGGGCCCAGCGCAGAGCGCGGAACCGGCGCGTAGTCCGGCAGGGCGTCGGCGCCGGGGCGCGTGTCCGCAAAGGCCTCGGTCGTCGTATCGGCGGTGCTCATGGTCAGCCGGCCGCCACTTTGCGGTAGCTCCCCTGGCGGAACTCCTCGACGAGTCCCGGACGGGATGGACGCCAATCGAGGTCGGCTCGCGCCTTGGCCGCGTCGGCGGCCTGGTCGAGCAGGAGGACTTCGGCGAAATAGTCGCCGAGGCGTGCCCGGGCCTCATCGTCGGAGCCGGGGACCGCCCCGGCAGCGCCGGCCGCGACCGCCGCGGCCTCCGTGAGCTCGGCAACGGTCGGGTTTTTTCCGTCAGCGATGACGTAGTAGCCGCGAGCCGAGTCGTCTTCCAGCGCGCGCCGGAACGCGTTCGCCAGGTCCGCGACATGGACCGTCGACCAGCGCTGCCGACCGGTGCCGAGCATGATCAGGTTGCCCGCGTCGTCTCGGGGTGAGCCGAGGAGGAGTCCGGGAAGCCCGCCTCCGCCGTCGCCGTACGCGACGCCGGACATGATCACGACGCCGCGCATCGTGCTCGCGTCGAGCAGGCGGCGTTCGATCGGCTCCCTCCAGGCCACCATTGCGGGCGGATCGAACGGGGAGTCCTCGGTGATGGCGGGGTTGGCCCCGTAGACCCACGCACCACTGATGTGGAGGTAGGGCCTGCCGGTGCCGGCGAAGGCCTCGATCGCCGCGTCGACCATCGCGGCGTCCAGGTCGGCGCTGGTGGCGTCCCCCGGACTGGCCGTGTGGATGGCAGCGTCCGCGCTGCGCAGCCGGCCGACGACCGCCGGGCGATCGTAGAAGTCGACCACGACCGGCGAAGCGCCGCGGGCCGCGAGGACCTGGGCGTGGTCGTCGTTGCGAGCGAGCGCGGTCACGTCGTGGCCGTGTTCGCGCAATTCGGTGAGTACGTGCGATCCGATGAACCCGGTCGCGCCGGTGAGTGCCACGTGCATGGGTGCGATCCTCGCGCCCCCGCCACGCGATCGAATCCGGGAATTCCTTAGTCGCGACCCGAGTGTCGTCCTCAGTCATGCTCTCTCCAGACGAGATGAGCGGAGCATCGACACCGGTTTGGGCGCCGGGAGAGCAGCTACTCGGCCGGCGTCGCGAGCGCGAGGTGCTCGACCGGCTCCTCGAAGCCGCACGCGGCGGACGCGGCGGCGTGCTCGTGGTGCACGGAGAGCCGGGCGTCGGCAAGACGGCACTGCTCGAGTACGCGGTCGAGGCGGGACGGGAGTTCCGGGCCGTCCGAGCGCTCGGGGTCGAACAGGAGATCGAGCTCCCGTACGCGGCCCTTCACCAGCTGTGCGCGCCCCGCCTCGACCTCTCGGAACACCTCCCGGCTCCCCAGCGCGACGCGCTCGCCGTCGCGTTCGGCCTCAGCGCAGGGCCGGCGCCGAGCCCGTTCCTGGTCGGGCTGGCCGCCCTCGGCCTGCTGTCCGAGGCCGCCGAGGAGCGGCCGCTGCTCTGCGTGGTCGATGATGCGCAGTGGCTCGATCGTGCGTCGGCGCGCGCGCTCGCGTTCGTCGCTCGCCGCCTGTTGGCGGAGAAGGTCGCGCTCGTGTTCGCGGCGCGTGAGCTACCCGACGCGCTCGCCGGGTTCCCGGAGCTTCACGTCGGGCCCCTGGGGCATCGCGACGCGCGAGCGCTGTTGGAATCCATCTTGCCGGCCCGGCTCGATGAGCAGGTGCTGGAGCGGATCGTCGTCGAGACGCGCGGGAATCCGCTCGCCCTGCTGGAGCTGCCGCGCGAGCTGGCACCGGCGCAGCTCGCGGGTGGGTTCGGCTTGCCCGCGGCGCTGCCCCTGTCCGCCAGCATCGAGGAGAGCTTCGCGCGGCGGCTCGCGCGGCTCCCACGCGACGCGCGGCGATTGTTGCTCGTGGCCGCCGCCGACCCCGTCGGCGATCTGGCGCTCCTGTGGCGGGCGGCACAGGGCCTCGGAATCCCCGAGTCAGCAGCACGCACGGTCGAATCGGACGGCTTGCTGTCCCTCGGCGCCGGCGTCGTCTTTCGTCATCCGCTGGCTCGCTCGGCGGTGTATCGCGCGGCCGGGGCCGACGAGCGCAGCGAGGTCCACCGCGCCCTCGCCGAAGCGACCGATCCGGATACCGACCCGGATCGCCGCGCCTGGCACCGGGCGCAGGCGACATCCATGCCCGACGAGGACGTCGCCGCCGAGCTCGAGCGTTCTGCAGCCCGAGCACAAGCGCGCGGGGGCTTCGCCGCCGCCGCGGCCTTCCTCGAGCGCTCCTCCGTGTTGACGCTCGACCCCGCGCGCCGCGCCGGGCGCGCCCTCGCGGCGGCCCAGGCGAGGCAGCAGGCGGGTGCATTCGATGAGGCGCTCAGGCTCGTCGCGGGCGCGGAGGCCGGCCCGCTGGATGAATTCCAGCGCGCCGAGGCCGACGTGCTCCGGGCTCGGATCTCGTTCGCCGCCAATCGCGGGAGCGAGGCGCCGTCCCTGTTGCTCACGGCGGCCAAGCGGCTCGAGCCGGTGGATGTGCGGCGTTCACGGGAGACCTACCTCGACGCGCTGTCCGCCGCCCTGTTCGCCGGTCGCCTGGGAGGCGAGGCCGATGCTCGAGCGGTGGCCGCCGCGGCACGTGTGGCACCCCCACCGGAGCCTCCGCGCGCGAGCGGCGGATCTGCTTCTCGACGGGTTGGCGCTGCTGATCAGCGAAGGGCACGCGGCCGGAACGCCGATCTTGCGCGAGGCGGTGCGCGCCTTCCACAGCGGCGAGATCAGAACCGAGGAAGGCCTGCGGTGGTTGTGGCTGGGCGGCCGGGCGGCGGGATTCATCTGGGACTACGAAGGCTGGGACTCGCTGACGTTGCGCCAGATCCGAGCGGCCCGTGCGGCCGGCGCGCTGGCGCACCTGCCGCTCGCGTTCAGCACTCGCGTGGGGGTCCACCTCTTCGCGGGAGAGACGCGCGCGGCCGCGTCGCTGGTCGAGCAGGCGGACGCACTCGCCGAGGCGACCGACGGTCGGATGGTCCCGGCGTACGGGGCGCTCGCGGTCGCCGCTTTTCGCGGCCGTGAAGACGAGGTGCAGCGATTGGCCCGAACCAGCACGCCGGACTTCATCGCCCGTGGCGAGGGGATGGGCCTCACGCTGTCGCAGTGGGTGACCGCCGTGCTCTACAACGGCCTGGCTCGGTACGACGACGCGTTCGCCTCAGCGGCGCAGGCGACGGTGGATCCACGCGAGCCCTGGTTCTCGACCTTCGCGACGGTCGAGCTGATCGAAGCGGCCAGCCGCAGCGGTCGAGCCAAGCGTGCGGCCGAAGCCCTCGCGGTGTTGAGCGAATCCACGCGCGCCAGCGGCACTCCCTGGGCGCTGGGCGTCGAAGCGCGCTCCCGTGCGCTCCTGGATCGGGGGGAAGAGGCCGAGACGCTCTACCGCGACGCGATCGACCGTCTGCAGCCGACGCGCCTGCGTCTGGACCTCGCGCGCGCGCACCTGCTCTACGGCGAGTGGCTGCGACGGGAGCGCCGCCGCCTCGACGCGCGTGACGAGTTGCGCGCCGCTCACGACCTCTTCTCCGGCTTCGGGATGGAGGCGTTCGCCGAGCGCGCGCGGGTCGAGCTGCAGGCGACAGGCGAGCGGGCCCGCAGCCGGACCGCCGACACGATCGACCAGCTCACCCCGCAGGAGTTGCAGATCTCGCGCCTTGCGGCGCAGGGAAGCACCAATCGAGAGATCGCCGCTCAGCTCTTCATCAGCCCGAGCACGGTCGAGTACCACCTGCGCAAGGCGTTCCGCAAGCTCGACGTCAAGTCGCGCACACAGCTTGCGCGCCGTCTGCCGTAGCGGTGATGGGGCGTTGCGGCGGGAGTTGGGGGGTGTGGGTCCGACGCCGCTAGGCGTTGGCGAGCTCGCGCTCGGCGGCCTGCAGGACGCCGGCGCGGTTCTTGTGGCCGCGCTCGTAGGCGCGGACCTGCTGGGCGCGCTCGTCGTCGCCCTCGGACAGGACGGCCTGCACCTCGGCGGCGGTCAGCTCGTCATAGCCGGTCCAGGGCTCGTCGCCGCGCAGCGTGCCGATGCGGCCCAGGACGGTGCTGCGGTCCTCGTGCCGGCGCTCGTAGGCGTCGATCTTGGCCAGGTCGATCTGGGAGAGCGCGGCCAGCCGGCCGATGATCTCCTCCGCGGTGAGCGTGTCGTAACGGGCGATCGCCAGGTCGCCCTCGGACGCGACGGCGCCCTTGAGCTCGCCTTCCGCACGCGCGACGCCCGGGACCTTGCGCGCCTGGCGTGCGGTGCGCTTGGCCCGCGTGCCGGTCACGCGTACCGTCGCTTCGACGGCCGTGGCGGCGTCGCGCACGGCGTCGGCCGCGCCCGTCTCGGTCACGTCGTAAGACGGATCGCCCCTGACCTCGGCGCGCACCACGGCATCCGTGAGCTTGGGAATCTCGCGCAGGACACGCTGGAGCATCTTCTCCTCGTCGGCGCGGATCGACGCGGCCAGCATGGCCGTCTCGTCGTCCCCGACGGCGGCGGCGAGGCGCTCGATCGCGGTGTAGGTCGCGATCTCCAGGGCCTCGGACGCGCAGGCGTCCTTGGCGTTCTTGAGCACCTTCTCCTCGCCGCCGGAGCCGCGCAGCAGGTCGAACGGCGTCTTGCCCAGCGCCAGCGCCTGTCCGACGACGCTTTCGACGGCACCTACCGCGGCGGTCAGCGGATTGCCGCCCTGGCCGAGCTCGCGGCGGCGCTCACCGACGCGATCGGCGTGCTCGGCGGGTCTGACGCAGGTGCTGCTCGAGCGCCGTGCGGTAGGCGCCGCGGGGCGTCATGGCGATCTGTGACTGCAGCACGCGCAGCAACGCGTGCTCGCTGGCCTGGGCCTCGCCCAGGTACTGCAGGACCTTCTTCTGAGAAGCGTTCATACCGCGTCCTATCGAAGTAGAGGGTCCTCCGGGACAGCAAGACCGGAGGACGAAGTGGAGGACGCACAGGTGAAGCCCAGCGCCAAGCTGTCTCTTGCAGCCTCGCCATCGTGCTCGAGGATCAAACGCGGCTCGCCCGCTCTGTGCGCTCGCTGACACCCCTTCCCGCGCTGCCGCAAGTCGCGGAGGCGGAAGGTCGATTAGGCAGACATCGTCGTCGGCTGCGCAGTTGCACGGAACCGATAGCGCCGGAGTCGCAGCTGCCTGCTACGGATGCAGGAGCGAGGCGGGGCCGATCGCGCCGAGCGGCGGGATTGCCGCGGTGACCAGGCGGCAACGCTCGGGCGCGAAGTTGGCCGCACCGTACGCGGCGATCGCGCCCAGTCGTGGCCGAACAGGACCGCCCGCCCGTCGCCCCCAGGGCTTCGTGAAGGGCGTTCTCGGCCAAGTGGAGCAGCCGGATCGCCCCAGCCCCTGGGCCGCGCCGAGCATACGATGCCGCGTCGGATCGGTCGCGACGAGCTCCGCCGCCTCCGCGGGGCGACACCGACCAGCATTCCGACGCCGACGCGTGAGCGCGCCGCCGAGCCAGGGGTGCGTGATCACTGAGAGGAGCGGTCCGGGCATCACGCTGACGGCGGTCCGGGCCGTCGCGCTGCAGGTAATTACGCGGGTGGCGGTGCTCTAGATGCCCGGGCTGCGGCCGCCGAGCTTGATCCGGAGATCTCGTGGCTCTGGCTCAACTACGGCCTGCAAGGAGAGGCCGACCTGCTCGACGAGCAGCGGATGATCCACGTATGCGATCTGGGGCCGCCAGCACGGTCCCGGTCACCCGTGCTTCGCGATGGGGGAGGCGCTGGTCGAAGCCAGACGCGCCCTCGCGCGCGGCCGCCATTCGCACGGCGTGCTGGAACCGGGCATCGCTTTCGAGCTGTTGGTGGCGACATCGTCGGCGAGGCGGAACCGTTCGCGGCCTGCCGGACTCTCGGGCCCGGGAATCCTCGACGCTGGGCTCAAGAACGTCGTTTCCGACCATTTGTGCGCCGATCATGAGCATGCTGCGCGACCTCGCCCGGCGCGGCCGCGCTGCACGACGTCGTCCATCTGCACTCCGCGCGGACGGCCGACGCCGTCATCTTCCGCGACCAGTTCGACGAGCTGGCGGACCGGCACTCCGGTTACCGGCTCCACGTGCAGCGCACCGGCGAGTTCGGACGGCTGGGCCCGGAGGACCTCGACCGTCTCTGCCCGGATTGGCGCGGGCGCGAGGCGTTTCTCAGCGGCCCGAGCGAGATGCTCGACGCGATGCACGCCCACTGGAAGCAGCACGGCGACGCCGGCCGCTTGCACATGGAGCGCTTCCAGCCGGTCATCGGCGGCGACGGTGCGGGGGGCGAGGGCGGCACGATCTCCTTCGAGGCGAGCGGCGAGACGGCGGAGTCGGACGGCGAGACGCCGATCCTGGTCGCCGGCGAGAAGGCGGGCGTCGCGCTCCCCTTCGGCTGCCGGATGGGGATCTGCCACACCTGCGTGGGTCGCCTGTGCTCCGGACGGGTACGAGACCTCCGCACCGGGAATGTGTCGGGCACGGAGGGCGAGATGATCCGTACCTGCATCAACGCGCCAGAGGGTCCGGTGGAGATCGAGCTCTGAACCGAACGAGGAACGCCGTGGACACGACGATCGATAGCCCGCTACGCCGCCTGACGAACGATCAGATCGAGGATCTCGCGCGCGAGTTCGACGCCATCCACGACGAGGTCTTCGCGGAGTTAGGCGAGCGCGACCGGCGCTACATCACCGGCATGATCGAGATGCACCGCAGGCTGGCGGTGCTCGGCCGGGTCCTGCTGTTCGCGGCGCGGTACAAGCCGGCGTGGGTCGCCGGAACGGCGACGCTGTCGCTGGCCAAGATCCTCGAGAACATGGAGATCGGCCACAACGTCATGCACGGTCAGTGGGACTGGATGCAGGACCCCTACATCAATTCATCGTCCTGGGATTGGGACTCGGCGTCGACGCCCGAGGCCTGGAAGCACTCCCACAACTACATCCACCACACCTACACGAACATCCGGGGCAAGGACAAGGACCTCGGCTACAAGATCATGCGGATCGACCCGCACCAGAAGTGGGTCCCTATCTATCTGTTCCAGCCGGTCTACAACGTGCTGCTGATGGCGTTCTTCGAGTGGGGCGTCGCCTTTCACGACCTCGACCTCGACGCGATCAGGAAGGGCGAGAAGTCCTCCAAGGCGCTCAAGCGCGAGCTCAAGGGCATGGCGCGCAAGGCCGGCCGCCAGATCGCGAAGGACTACATCGCCTATCCGCTGCTCTCCGGTCGCAAGGGGTTCAAGAGCACCCTGGCGGCCAACGTCACGGCAAACATCATCCGCAACGTGTGGGCGCACGCGATCATCTTCTGCGGCCACTTCCCCGACCAGACGTACACGTTCAGCGAAGACGAAGTCGCAGACGAGACGCGCGGGGCCTTCTACGTCCGGCAGTTGCTCGGCGCCGCCAACATTGAGGGCAGCCCGCTCTTCCACGTGGGTCGAACTGCGTGCCGGCGTGGGCGACGAGCTCCCGGCAGGCGTCCTCCGAGCTGCGCGCGGCACGGTGCGGGCGGTCGTGCGTGATGGCGCCGTAGGCCTCCAGGACGCTCAGCGCACGGGCGACGAGCGGTATGTCCTCGCCCGCGAGCCGGGCGGGGTAGCCGTGTCCGTCGTAGCGCTCGTGGTGGAACAGCACCGCCATCCCGGGTTCCCGGAGGGAGGGGGCCTGGCGGAGGATCTCGAAGCCCAGGCGCGGATGCAGCGAGATCAGGGCACGCTCGTCCGGCGTGAGCGGATCGCGGCCCTGGAAGACCCGCTCCGAGAGCGGGAGGTACCCGACGACGCGCAACAACGTCGCGATCACGAGGCCGTCGCGGTCGTCCTCGTCGAGCCCGAGGTCGCCGGCGAGCCGGCTGGCCAGGACCGACAACGCGACGGACTCGCGGTGCAGCAGGGGATCCCGCGCCGACACGGCTTCGGCGAGCACGCGGACGGTGGCACGATGCGCCTCGCGGAGGTCACGGCCCAGCCGGCCCTGGCTGACCGCGGCGCCGGCGTGATTGCCCAGCGCGAGCAGGACCTCGTCGTCCAGCTCCGCGAAGCCGCCCGGCCGGTTGACGCACAAGATGACGCCGTGGAACCGATCCCGCAGGTAGAGCGGGACGGCCACGAGCGCTTCGATCTCCTCGTCGGCCGCCGACCCCCCGTCCTCGGGCCGGGCCGGATCATCCTCGCGCACGATCCGGTCGCGCGCGAGCACCTCGCGCGCGAAGCGTTGCACGACGCTGCTGTGCTCCGGGTCGTGGCAGAACCCCACGGCGCTGACGAGGTTGAGGTCGCCGTCGCCGTCGTCGTCATCCTTGGCGAGCAGCAGTCCCTTCTGCGCGTTCACCAGCTGGATGGAGGCCTTGAGCACGAGCTCGAGCACGTCTTCCCGCCCGGAGGACCGGCCGTGGAGGTCCTGCAGCTGACTGCGGAGCTCGCGGCTCCATTCGCGCTCCGCCTGCCACGAGTCGCGCAGCCGGCGCAGGAGGACGCGCTCCTGCGCGAGGGCTTGCTCGAGTCGCCGCAGGTGGCGCTCGAACCGCTCCCGCTCATCGGAGCGCTCCTTCCGCAGGGCGTCGGCGACGGCTGCGAGTCGGCGCTCACGGCTGCGTGCGGCATGCCATCCGATGAGAGCCAGGCCGCAGGCGACCACCAGCAGGACGACGCCGGCCGCCCCGGCGACTGCAGCGTCCGCGCCGGCGAGGAGCAGCAGGGCGAAGAGCGCCACAGCGGCGACCGCGAGCGCGGCCGGCATGACAGGACGGACACGATCTGACGCCGACACGGTCATGGGGCCGAGGACCGCGCGCGGGCGGCAAGCATCACGGCGAGAACAGCCAGCTGGATCCAAACCATCTCCGCCTCCCTACCCTTGAGAGGTCGTCTTTCAGGCCTCGACGTCGCCGGCGGCGCGGTGACGGTCTAAGAATCCATAGGCGTCTCGCGACCCGCAGAATCGTCCTTTCCATGCATCAGTGAGACCGTGGGAGGGTGCGCTCGGCGGGTTGGCTCGTTTCCATGCTGCCCGGCCGGATGCGGTCGTGGCCGTTGCTTGTCATGCCGCCCGCTGGGTGCCGCAGCGCGGCCGGGCGTGACTTCATAAGAGCCTGATCAGTCTCTCGACTGAGGCATGTCTCTCCCGACCGCCACTGCGACGCGTCGATCGTAACGGCGAGAGGAGGCCAGATGAAAGGCGAGGCGGCGGTGGTGATCGGCGTCGACGCGCACAAACGCACGCACACACTCGTGGCGGCCGATGACCTCGGTCGAGAGCTCGCGACCAAGACGTTTGCGGCGTCGGCGGACGGGCACCTGGCGGCGATCGCGTGGGCGAGCCGGTGGCCGGCTCGGCGTTGGGCGATCGAGGACTGCCGGCACCTGACCCGGACGCTGGAGGCCGACCTGCTGCGCGCCGGCGAGCAGGTCCTTAGGGTCCTGACGCAGATGATCGCCGGCGTCCGGCGCAGCGCGCGGCAGCCCGGCAAGTCGGACGCGATCGACGCGTTCGCCATGGCGCGAGCAGCGTGGCGCGAGCCGGACCTGCCGGTCGCGCAGCTCGATGGTCCGTCGCGGCAGGTGCGGCTGTTGGTCGACCAACGTGACGACCTGGTCGCCGAGCGAACCCGCCTGCAAAGCCGGATCTGTTGGCACCTGCACGAGATCGCGCCCGACCTTGAGATCCCGGCTCGCGGCCTCAAGCTCCAACACGTCGTCGAACGCGTCGGCGCCCGGCTGGCCTCGATCGACCGATTGATCGCGACGATCACGCGCGAGTTTCTCGATCGAGTCCGCGCGCTCAACCGCCGCATCAACGAACTCGAGCGCGAGATCACCCCGCTCATCCGCGAGTTCGCACCGACACTGCTCGTCGTCCCCGGCTGCGGGGCCCTGACCGCCGCCAAGCTCGTCGGCGAGACCGCCGGTGCCCAACGCTTCCGCTCCAAGAGCGCCTACGCGCGCTGGAACGGAACCGCACCCCAACCCGCCAGCTCGGGCACCACCACCCGCTTCCGCCTCAACCGCGGCGGCAACCGCCAAGTCAACGCCGCGCTACACCGCGTTGCCCTCACCCAGGCCCGCGGCTGGCCCCAAGGCTGCGACTACATCGCCAAACGCATCAGACACGGCAGCACCAAAGCCGAAGCGCTGCGCCTCCTGCGCCGGCGACTCTCCGACGTCGTCTTCCGCACCCTGCTCATTGACGAACTCGCCGCCCAACCCGATCTAGGCATCAACACTCACAAGACTTGACATAGGAGCGAGAAGCCATCCCTGCTGCTGGTTCACGACGCCCGCCTCGGACGAGACGCGAGCTTCCGACCCGCCGGCCGGCTCGCGCCTGCTTTCCCTGCCGTTCGGGTTGTCCGTGCCCGGCCGGACGACGCGCTCGCAGGTCGTCCGGGGCAGCGTGAGGGCGCTACCGTCAGGGCGCTCGCATCCAGGCGAACGCGGTAGCGAGTCGAGCCTCGGCGGACACTTGCGCAACGGGATGACAGCCGCGGGGGTGTCATCCGGAGAACCGACCGACCTGAGCGAGGCTCTTGCTCTGACGCAGGAGGAGCGCGCGAGCACGGCGGCCGTGCGGGCCGGGCGCGCGCGCACGACGCGGCCTGGGCGCACCGTGCGCGCGCTTGGTCTTGGTCACCTGCCCTGTTGAGGACCGCTCGCTGATTCGCCCGGCCCGCCGTCTATGCGTCGACAAACGGCAGCCACTCGTCAAGCCCGCACAGCCGGATCGCTCTGTCGATCGGAGCCGCGGGCGCAAGGATCGTCAGCTGACATCCGTCGCGCTGCGTGCGCTGGTGGAGCGCCACCAGCAGGTGCAGGCCCGTGGAGTCGATGAACGACAAGCCGCGCAGATCGAGCACCAGGCGCCCGGCGCTCCTGACGGCGCCCAGCGCGGCGCGCAACGTCTCGACGGTGGCAACGTCGAGCTCGCCGCGGGGCTGCACGATCGCGGCGTCTTCGCGCCGCTGCACCTTCACGGCGAAAGGCTCGAGGCCGACCGCCCGAGCTGATCCCGGGCGACGCCCGCCGTCGGATGACGAGCGACTCGTTTCCGCGCCGTCCACCTCCTCACGACCTCCGGACCCGGCGCTCGGGTGAGTGAGCAACCTCATGAAGATCGTCCCTCCTCTCCCAGGGAAGTCCCCAGCTCTGGTGTGATTTCCGCCAACGCAGCGACCGTACCATGCGTTGACGAAGTTGTGAAGAGGTCGTAGGGACAAAACCTCGTCAGATACGCTTCAGGAACTCGCCACTTCGCGGCGCGATCGGTTAGCATGCCGGCCGTGATTGGTGAGGATGGGAGCGGCCGCGGCGTCTACAGCATCGGTGCGGTGTCTCGAATGCTGGGAATTCCCGTCGCGACGATCCGCAACTGGGAGGAGCGCTACGGGACGATCGTCCCGGAACGGAGCCCGGGCGGACACCGCGTGTACTCCCGCGAGCAGATGGAGCAGCTCCGCTTCATCGCGGCAGAGGTTTCGCGTGGCCTCTCGGCGGCCGACGCTCATCGACTGCTCGCCGAACACCGAGAGGATGGCCAGCGCCTGACTGCTGACGACCGAAGCGATGCCACGCGGCTGCTCGTGCTGGTCGCCGAACGCGATCCCGTGGCGGCGGACCTGGAGCAGTTCTTCCTCCGCACCGAGGGGTACGAGGTGACGCTGGCATTCACGGCCGGCGAAGCCGAGGAGCAGTGGCTCGAGAGCCGGCCCCAGCTCGCGATCGTGGAGCTGCTGATCTCGGGAGGCCGGGGCGCGGACCTGTGCCGGCGCCTGAAGCAGCACGGGGTTGGAAGCGTGCTGGCCATCTCCGTCCTGCAGGCTCGAGACGAAGCCCTGGCCGCGGGCGCTGACGCCTTTCTGCTCAAGCCGGTCGACCCGCTCGAGCTCGTCTCAACCGTCAAGGACCTGCTCGGAGCGAGCGCGCTGGTCGCCCGCCGCGGGCAGGGGGGCGACTGATGGGCGAGCGCGTCACAAGCGGCGACCCCGGGCTCGACCTGATCCTCGGCGGCGGTATGCCGGTCCACGGCATCAACCTGATCATGGGGCTCCCGGGCTCAGGAAAGACGATGCTCTGCCAGCAGTTGATGTTCGCGGGCGCGACCGAGGAACGCCCTGCGATCTACCTCTCCACGGTCTCGGAGCCGTTCGAGAAGATCATTCGCTACGCCCAGACGCTCAGCTTCTTCGATCGCGAGGCAATCGGCCGGTCGGTCTTCTACGAGGATCTCGGTCGTGCGGTGTCCGGCGAGGGCGGCCTGTCCGCCGTCAGCGAGCGCATCGCCGAGCTGATCAAGGAGCGGAGGCCCGGGCTGATCGCGATCGACAGCTTCAAGGCGCTGGCCGCATTCGCCGACGACGCGCGGGGCTTCCGGCGCTTCCTGCACGACCTGGCCGCAATGCTGACGGCCTTCCCCGCAACCACCTTCTGGATCGGCGAATACAGCGACGACGAGGCGCGCACGGCGCCGGAGTTCGCCGTGGCCGACGGGATCATCTCGCTCGCGACAGAGCGTATGAACGAGCGCACGCTCCGCCTTGTCCAGGTGACCAAGCTGCGCGGGAACGACTTTCGCTCGGGACGTCACGCCTATCGCCTCTCCAGGGACGGGATCACGGTCTTCCCCCGGCTCGCCGATCCCATCAGGCAGGACGACTACCGGCTGAGCGAAGGCCGGATCTCGTCCGGCATCGCGCCGCTCGACCGGATGCTCGAGGAGGGCTACGGGCCGGGGAGCTCCACGCTGGTAGCCGGGCCGTCGGGTGCCGGCAAGACCTTGATGGGCCTCCACTTCATCTTCCACGGGGCCGCGAACGGCGAGCCCGGCGTGATCGCGACGCTGCAGGAGAACCCGAGCCAACTACAGAAGGTCGCCCGCGGCTTCGGCTGGTCGCTCGAGAACGACCGGGTGGCCGTCATGTACCGCTCGCCCAACGATGTCTACATCGACGAGTGGGTGTACGAGCTACTCGACCTCATCGAGACCACCGGCGCCACGCGCGTGATGATCGACAGCTTGAGCGACCTGCAATACGCGACCCCCGATCCCATCCGGTTCCGCGAGTTCATCTACTCGCTCACCCAACGCCTCTCGCGCGCCGGCATCAGCCCGATCATGACCAGCGAGATACCCGACCTCTTCCACGTCGGCCGGCTGGCCGAGTACGGAATCTCGCACCTGTCCGACAACGTCATCCTGCTGCAATACCTCCGCGCCGAGTCACGCCTGCTGCGCACGGTGACCGTCCTCAAGTCACGCGCAAGCGCCCACGACCCCGAGATCCGCGAGTTCGACATCACCCCCGACGGGATAATCCTCGGAGAGCCGATCGCCGGCGACCACGTCTAGCTCTTGGTTGCCGCAGCCACCGGCGGACCGCCGGTCATCCGCTCGTGGACGAAGCGGACGACCATCGCCCCCTCGCCGACCGCGGTCGCGCAGCGCTTCACCGACCCTGAGCGCACGTCGCCGACGGCGAACACGCCGGGCACGCTGGTGTCGAGGATGCTCCGCTGCCCGGCGGCATCGCCGGTCAGCACGAACCCGGTCGCATCGCGCGCAACGGTGTCGCCGAGCCAGCCCGTGCACGGCAGCGCGCCGAGGAACATGAAGAGGAACTTGACCGGCAGCAGCGCGCCGTCCTTCAGCGTGACACCGTCGAGCCGCCCGTGCGCGCCGTGCAGCTCGCCGATCTCGCTGCGGTCGCGCACCTCGACGCCGTACCGGGCAAGGTCGTGGAGGAGGTAGTCCGACATCGTCTCGCGCAGGTCCGCGCGCCGGTGCAACAGCGTCACGAGCGCGCCGCCGCGCGCGAGCCAGATCGCCGCCTGCGCCGCCGAGTTCCCTCCGCCGACGACCCCGACGCGCGTCGCGGCGCACTGCCGCGCCTCGGGCGGCCCGGCCGCGTAGAAGACGCTCGTGCCCTCGAAGTCGGCGAGGTTGGGCAGGTCGAGCCGGCGGTACTCCGCGCCGGTCGCCAGCACGACCGCGCGCGCCGCGACCTCGCTCCCGCCCTCGAGTCGCACGACGTGCCGCTCTCCCTCGTTCGCGGCCGGCTCGAGCGCGACGGCGCGGTACGGCGAGGCAAACCGCGCGCTGAACTTGCGCGCCTGTGTCACGGCGCGGCTGGTCAGCTCCGACCCGCTGATGCCGGCCGGGAAGCCCAGGTAGTTCTCGATCCGCCGCGACGTGCCCGCCTGCCCTCCGAGTGCGGTGCTCTCGATCACGAGCGTGTCGAGCCCCTCGGACGCGCCGTAGACGGCCGCGCCGATTCCGCCCGGCCCGCCGCCGACGACGAGCAGGTCGACCTCCTCGCGCGGCGCGAGCTCGGCACCGATGCCGAGCGCCCGCGACACCTCGCCCCAGCTCGGCGCCTCGAGCCGAAGCCCGCCCGGCAGCACGACGACCGGAAGCTGGTCGGGGCGCAGACCGTCGGCCAGCGCCTCCGCGGCCGGCTCGTCGGTGTCGCGCCAGACGTGCGCGATCCGATTGCGCCGGACGTACTCGACGATGGCGCGCGTGGCCTGCGATGAGCGCGGTCCGATGATCTCCACGCCGAGGTCGTCGACCTGCTGGAGCGCGTCGCGCCGGCGCACGAACACCGAGGTGACCGCGTCGCTGAGCTCCTCGTCGTCGAAGAGCAGGCGCCGGAACTTGTCACGGTCGACTGCGATGTAGCGCATCGGCTGCGTGACCACCGCGGTCACATAGACGGTCTGGCCGGAGAGCAGGTTCAGCTCGCCCAGGAAGCCATGCGCCACATGGCGCACGATCTCGTTGCCGTGGGCATCGAGGATGGTCGCCTCGCCCTCGACGATCGCGATGAACGGATACGTGCGGTCGCCGACGCGGTACAGCACGTCTCCGACCTCGGCGGTGTGCTCGTCGCCGTGCGCGCGCAGCGTCTGCAGCTGCGCGTCGGAGAGCCAGGACGAAAGGCTGCCGGCCACGACGCCCAATCTACGCCGCCCGGCAGGCGTGCGCGGTCCTCGTTCCGGCCTGGACCACGCTCGCGGCTTCCTGGATCATCGAACAGAGCCAGGCTCGATCGACGCTCACCCCCGACCTGACGAACGCGAAAGGAGAGCCGGTGTCCGAGAACACGCCGGTCGCGACGTACGTCGACGCTGAAACCCACGTGCTCAGTGCCGTCAACGGCGTCGACTACGCCTACCGCACCACGGGCGCCGCTGATGGGACCCCGCTGGTGACGCTGCAGCACTTTCGTGGCAACCTCGACAACTGGGATCCCGCGCTCATCGACGCGCTCGCCCTCGGCCGTCAGGTGATCACCTTCGACAACCGGGGGGTCGCCGCCTCGAGTGGGACGACGCCGAACACGATCGCGCAGATGGCGCTCGACGCGATCGACTTCATCGATGCGCTGGGAGTCGGAGCGGTCGATCTGCTCGGGTTCTCGATCGGCAGCTTCCTGGCCCAGGAGATCGCTCTCGTGCGCCCTTCGACCGTCCGCAGGGTGGTGCTCGCCGCTTCGGCTCCGCAGGGAGCGAGCGGCATGCACGGTTGGGCGCCTGAGGTGATCGGCGCAGTCGGCAAGCCAGAGACCTCGGCGGCCGACTACCTCGCCGTCTTCTTCACCGGCTCCGAGGCGGGCCGCGCGGCGGGACAGCAGGTCGCCGGGCGCGTGTTCGGGGCGCGCACGGTCGACCGCGACGCACCGACCAGCTGGCAGACCCGGCTGGCGCAGTACGACGCGGTGTGCGCCTGGGGACAGCCGAACCACTCCCTGCTCGAGCGGGTCTCGGCGATGGACAAGCCCGTGTTCGTGGCCAACGGCGACAGCGACCCCATGATCCTCCCGCGCTACTCCTATCTGCTGGCCGGTCTCATTCCACAGGCGCGCCTGAAGATCTACCCGGACGCGGCGCACGGCTTCCTGTTCCAGCACCACGCCGAGTTCGCCGCCGACGTCGACGCCTTCCTGGCCGGCGACAGCGACAGCCGATCGAACGGTCGCGAATGACGCTCGGCGGCGCGCTCGCCTGCCCTTAGCGTGGCAGTCCCCGAACGCCCAAGGACGACACATGCCCTCACCAGAGCCGATCCGCAACGGCACCGGCGCCAGCATCCTCGGCCCGCGCAACGTGCCCCTGGAGCGCGAGAACGCTTCGCTGCTCGCTCCGCCGCCGACCGACGCTGGAACCATCCCGAACCTGAAGTTCTCGTTCTCGACCGCCCGCAACCGCCTCGTGACCGGCGGCTGGGCGCGCGAGGTGACCGAGCGCGAGCTGCCGATCGCGACCGAGCTCGCCGGTGTCAACATGCGCCTCAAGCCCGGCGGCATCCGCGAGATGCACTGGCACAAGGAGGCCGAGTGGGCCTACATGATCGCCGGGCGCGCGCGGATCACCGCCATCGATGCGGAGGGGCGCAACTTCATCGACGACGTCGGCCCCGGCGACCTGTGGAACTTCCCGGCCGGGATCCCGCACTCGATCCAGGGACTCGACGACGGGTGCGAGTTCCTGCTCGTCTTCGACAGCGGCTCGTTCTCCGAGAACGAGACGTTCCTGATCACCGACTGGTTCGCGCGCACCCCGCGCGACGTGCTCGCGCGGAACTTCGGCGTCGGCGAGGCGGCGTTCGCCGGCATCCCGCTCAACCCTGATACCGAGCGCTACATCTTCTCGGGCGCCGTCCCACCGGCGCTCGCCCAGGACGCGGTCGCGGCGCCGGCCGGGACGGTCCCGACCTCCTACAGCTACAAGCTCTCCGAGCAGGATCCGACCAAGGTCGCCGGCGGCCAGGTCCGCATCGTCGACTCCTCGAGCTTCCCGGCGGCGAGCACGATCGCCGCGGCGCTCGTGGAGATCGAGCCGGGCGGCCTGCGCGAGCTGCACTGGCATCCCAACGCCGACGAGTGGCAGTACTTCATCTCCGGCAGCGGCCGGATGGGCGTGTTCGCGTCGTCCGGGCGGTCGCGCACGTTCGACTACCGGGCGGGCGACGTCGGCTACGTCCCCTTCGCGATGGGGCACTACGTGCAGAACACCGGCGACGAGCCGCTGCGCTTCCTCGAGATGTTCCGCAGCGACCGTTTCGCCGACGTCTCGCTCAACCAGTGGATGGCGCTCACGCCGCCCGAGCTCGTCAAGGCGCACCTCAACCTCGACGACGCCACGATCGGCGCGCTCAAGAAGGACAAGCCGGTGATCGTGCCCGGTGTCCGCGGGCACGCCGAGCTTCCCGTTCTGCCCGAGTGGCCGGCGATGACGATCGCGGTGCTCAGCACGCTCGACCAGGCGCCGCATGCCATCCCGGTGACGGCGCCGGTTCGCGCCGGCGATCGCCGCATCATGTTCGCGCTCAGGCACGAACGCGGTTCGCTCGCCCGCCTGGTCGCGCACCCGCGGGTGGCGCTGTTCATCGGCGGCGAGCACGACCAGGCGTTCACGGCGCGCGGGCGCGCGCACATCGCCGCGGATCACATGCCGGCGGCGCCCGGCTGGGTGGCGGTCGCACTCGAGGTCGAGGAGATCGACGACCATCGCCAGAAGGCCGAGCACGTCGAGTCCGGCATCGGCGTGGAGTGGAGCGACGAGCGCGCGCACGAGCAGCTGCGCAACCGCGTCGACGCGCTGCGCGAGCTCGGTCGAGGCTCGTGAGCGCGGGGGCCGAGCTTCTCACTCACCTGTCGCCGCCGAACGTCTGAGGCCGCCGATCGCGGCTGTGAGGCGCGCGCCGCCGCCCGGCGGGCTGTCGACCAGCACTTAGAGTTCCAACCATGTCCTCCGGCGTCGACGACCACGAGTCGCGCACGGCGAGCGCGCGCGGTTCGGCAGACGGAGAGGGCGATCGCGAGGCGACGCTGCGGCTGATGATCACGCTCGGCCGCACGTACCGGGCGCTCGAGCGCGGCGTGCGGCCGCAGCTTGCCGAGCGCGGCCTGGGAATCAGCGAGTTCGCGGTGCTCGAGGCGCTCTATCACAAGGGTCCGATGACGCTGGGCGCGATCTGCGACCGGATCCTGGTGACCGCAGCCAGTACCACCTATGTCGTCAACAAGCTCGAGGAACGCGGCCTGGTGCGGCGGGTGGCCGGCGAAGACGACCAGCGGACCGTCATCGGCGAGCTGACCCAGAAGGGTCGCGCGCTCGTCGCGGACGTGTTTCCGGAGCACGTGGAGCAGCTCCGCGAGCTCATGTCGGGCCTGTCGCTGGCGGAGAAGCATGCGGCCGTCGCGCTGCTGCGCAGGCTCACCACGGGAGCGTCCGCGGACCGGTGACGGCGAACGGCGCCGGCTGATTCGCTTCCGGTGTCGACTGATCGCCCGCCGCTATCGAAAGTCCTTGGCTGGGTCGGTACTTAGTTTTCTAACTACCTACCCGAAGAGGATCCGCATGCGTGTATTCATCACCGGCGGCAACGGCTACATCGGACGAGCTGTCGTCGAGGCGCTCGTCGCCGAAGGCCACGAGGTCGAGGCGCTCGTGCGCGAGGGGGCGGACGCGAGCGCCGTGTCGGACATCGGCGGCGTCCTCGAGTACCTGGCGGATTCTGCGGTCCCCGCCTGAGACACAACCCACATCCATTGGAGAATCAGATGTTCGTCACACCCGCATCATTCACCAGCTTCGGCCGCCGGCTCACGCACGACGCGGCCGAGCGGCTGGCTCGCAACTGGACGACGCTGCTGCTCAACGGCATCGTCCTGGTCATCGCCGGCGTGCTGATCTTCAGCATCGACTGGAGCATCCGCAGCCTCTCCACGTTCATCGGAGCGCTGTTCATCTTCGAGGGCGTCTGGGCGATGCTCACGGTCGGCATCGACCACCGCATCGCCAACCTCGTCACCGGGGTCCTCTCGGCGGCTGCGGGAGTCGTGATCATCGTCTGGCCGTCGCCGAGCTTGACCGTGCTCGGGATCTTCGTCGGCTCGTGGCTGATCGTGCTCGGGACGATCAGCGTCTCCGGAGCATTCGCGGCTCGCAGGGTCCTTTCTGACTGGTGGCTGCTGCTCCTGCTCGGTCTGGCCGAGGTGTCGCTCGGCGTCCTTGCTCTGGCCAACCCCGGTGCCACGCTGGCGGCGATCATCACCGTCGGCGGAATCTGGGCCGTCGCCATCGGCGCGATGCGGATCGTGTACGCGTTCGAGCTCCGGCGCCTGCCGGAGGACGTCGACCAGGCATTCGGCGACCACAAGGCAAACGGCGCGACCAACGGCGCGACCTCAGGCTCCGGGTCCGAGCCGTACGCCCCAGCTTCGCCGGCATCGTCGAGCTGACGGCGGGTTCCACCGACGCCATGGTTCCTCCGAACCACCGCGCATCCTCAAGCTCCGCGCCGACGCCCCCTTCCTCGGGGCGCCGGCGCGGAGCGCCGGGCCACACGACGCGTGGCCGGCGGCTGCACAGGTTCCTCACGCCGATCCCCAAGCCGAGGCCTCCGATCGACCCGGCACTGCTGAAGCACGAACGGGAGCGTGCCGAGGCGGGGCAGAGCCGGATCGCGGACAGGATCACCGCCTTCGCGGGATCGATGCTGTTCGTCTACATCCACATCATCTGGTTCGGCTGCTGGATCGGCTTCGGGGTCGAGAGCTACCCCTACGGCCTCCTGACGATGATCGTCTCGCTCGAGGCGATCTTCCTTTCCACCTTCGTGATGATCAGCCAGAACCGCGCCGACGCGAAGCGCCAGGTGATCGCCGACGAGCAGTGGACCACGGTCCAGGAGGAGGACCAGCAGAACAAGGAGCTGCTCGACCTGTCCAGGCAGATCCTGCAGGTGACCAAAGAGGTCCGAGGGCTGGCCGGCGGTCCTAGGGATCGCCCTGGACGGGATGGGTCCCACCCTTGACCGTCGGCTCTTACATGCCGTCGTGCGCCGTCGGCGGTAAGAACCGCGTGATCGGTCGAACTAACCGTCGCGACACGAGGCCGAACGGTGAAAGTGAGAGTTCGTGAGCGCGCACGGAAACATGACTGAGCGTTGGTCGCAACTGAGCCGGAGCGAGCGCATCGCGCTCGGCAAGGCAACCGTCACAGAACGACTGGAGAACCTCGGGTGCACCGTGCAGGCGCCGAGCTCCCTGATCGACGGCAAGCTTGCTGTGCGGACCCCGACCGGCCGCGCCCTCGAGGTGTTCGTCTCCACCCAGCGGGTCGGCGGCTACGTCTTCTGGACCAAGCGCCGGCTTCAGCCCGCGAGCGACCGGTTCGCGGCCATCGTGCTGCTGGCCGACGCGGAGGTTCCGGCTGTGTACCTGGTGCCCAGCACCGAGTGGCGCAGCGCGCCGCCTCCCTTCACCGACCGGGACAACGTCGGCAAGCAGAGCGAGCCCGAGTACGGGATCTCACTCGCTCGTTCGTCCCTGCCCGCGCTTCAGCGATACGGCTGGGACGAGACATCGGCAAGGGGTTACTTCCGCTAGCCCTCAGAGGCGGAGCAGTCGCAGTGTTTCGGCCAGCAGCGGCTCGGCGAGCGGACGGGCGGCCGGAAGCCGGATCCGCTCGGCCATCCAGGTGGCCTGGCGTTCGGCCCGCGCAAGGTCGCAGCGGTCCTCGGCGAGCCAGCGCTGCATCAGGCCGCGCTTGGTCTCGAGAAAGGAGAGCGAGTCGGCCGCTTGGACGAGGTCCGCGGCGGGCGACCCGCCGGTCTCGTGGCGGCGGACCAGATCACCGACCGCGGCCGCGAGCTCGGGCGATGCGGCTTGGTCGCGCAGCCACGAGGTCACGATTGCGCTCGAGCGCTCGGCGTGGGCGCGGAGGTAGCGCATGTCGTCGGGCTCCATGGAGGCCGGATCCATCGTGGGGCCGCCCGGGAAATGGCGCTCCATGTCATGGGTCAGAGCGGCCAGTCGAACCGCGAGCGGCGCGGCGGGCTGCAGCCTGAGCGCCCAGTCGCGCGTGCGTCGGAGGTGATGGGCGTCGGTGTACGGCCGGATCCAATCTTCGGCTGTGCGTTCGAGGTCGTGCACGTCATGCGGACGTCGCGGGAGCGGTCTCACGGGCATCAGTGGCACCGAGGCGGCGGTTCTTACCGTCGCCGGCTGCGCGTTCGCGGAGACGGTAAGACGGCGCGACGTCGACGCCACTGACGGTGCTGACGGCCGGCGCCCGCCGCCCGGAGCGAGAGACCGGAGAGACGCGATGACGCAGTACCGCACGATCGAGGTCGACGGCAGCGAGATCTTCTACCGAGAGGCCGGTGACACCGCGGCGCCGACCCTGCTCCTGCTCGAGGGGTTCCCCAGCTCCTCGGCCCAGTACGAGCACCTGATCGGCAAGCTCGCGGACCGCTATCACCTGGTGGCGCCCGACTACCCGGGGTTCGGGCGCAGCGCCGCGCTGGCCGGCGAGACGACGTTCGACCGCCTCGCGGCGGTCATCGACACGTTCACGCAGGCAAAGGGACTGGAGCGCTTCAGCGTGTACATGTTCGACTTCGGCGCGCCCGTCGGGTTTCGACTCGCCACGCGCCACCCCGAGCGCATCGCGGCGCTCGTGATCCAGAACGGCAACGCGTACGAGGACGGCCTTGGACCCAACATGCAGGGCCTGAAGCCCTATTGGGCCGATCGCGCCGGCAACGAATCCGCGATTCGCGCCCTGCTGCAACTGGACGTCACCCGTTCGCAGTACGTCGACGGCGTCCCGGATCCGGTGACCGTCAACCCGGATCTCTGGGAGCTCGACCAGCGGTACATGGATCTCCCCGGCCGCGACCGGGTGATGCTCGATCTGCTCTTCGACTACCGGAGCAACGTGGCGCTGTATCCGAACTGGCACGAGTACCTGCGCACCCACCAACCGCCCGCGCTCCTGGCCTGGGGCAGGAACGACGCCTTCTTCCCCGAGGCCGGCGCGCATGCGTATCTCCAGGACCTGCCCGGCGCAGAGCTGCATCTGCTCGACACCGGTCACTTCGCGACCGCGACGCACAGCGACGAGATCGCCGAGCTCATCGGGGTGTTCCTGGCGCGTCACGTGGGCTCGGAGCGCTGATGGGCCTTCATGGACCGTACCCTGAGCATCGATGAGGCCGGCGCCGTGCTGAGCGTGGAGGGGCTCGGGCCCCGATGAGCGGACGGCTTCTGTCGGTCAACGTCGGCATGCCCAAGGACGTGCCATGGCAGGGGAAGACCGTGTTCACGGGCGTCTTCAAGAACCCGGTCAGCGGCCCTCGCCGGGTGCGCAAGCTCAACGTGGACGGCGACGGCCAGGGCGATCTCGCCGGGCACGGCGGCGAGCAACGTGCCGTCTTCGTCTACCAGATCGACTCCTATCGCTACTGGGAGAACGAGCTCGGACGAAGCGACTTCGTCCACGGGCAGTTCGGAGAGAACTTCACGGTGGACGGGCTGAGCGACGACGAGGTCTGCATCGGCGACCGCTACCGGATCGGCGACGCCCTCTTCGAGGTCACCCAGCCCCGCGTGACGTGTTACCGCGTGGGCATCCGCCTGAACGATCCGCGCATTCCGGCGCTGCTGGTCTCCCACCGCCGCCCCGGCTTCTACTTCCGCGTGCTCGAAGAGGGCGAGGTCCAGGCGGGTGACGAGATCGTCAAGGTCGCCTCCGGACAGGAGCAGATGACGGTCGCCGAGGTCGACGCGCTGCTCTACCTCCCCGGGCACCCGCGGCAGGGGCTGCTCCGAGCGCTCCGCATCGCCGCGCTCAGCCCCGGCTGGCAGGCGTCGTTCCGCGCCCTGCTCGACGGAGGGCCCGGTGCCGGCAATGCCGGCCTGGCCGTCACGAGCCCGCCGCCGGCCTGGCCCGGCTTTCGCCGGCTGGCTGTCGCCGCGATCGAGCGCGAGAGCGACTCCGTGATCTCCATCCGCCTCGAGGACCCCGGCGGCGCGACGCTGCCTGCGGCACGCCCTGGCCAGTACCTCACGCTGCGGATCCGGCCCGGGAACGGTCAGCGACCGGTGCTCCGGAACTACTCGCTGTCGGGACCGCCCGGCGCCGGCTACTACCGCATCACCGTCAAGCGGGAGGACGGCGGCACCGCCAGCGGCTATCTCCACACCCGGCTCGCCGTCGGCGACCGGGTCGACATCGCGGCGCCCCGTGGCACCTTCATCCTGGACGGGACGCGCGCGCCCGTCCTGCTGATCAGCGCGGGCATCGGCGCGACGCCGGTCCTCGCGATGGTTCACGCATTGGCGGAGGAGCACTCCGATCGCGAGATCTGGTGGCTCCACGGCGCGCGCACCAGACGCGACCATTCCTTCGCCACCGAGGCGCGCACGCTCCTTGCCTCGCTCCCGAACGTCCGTACCCGCGTCTACTACAGCTGTCCCGGCTCGGACGACCGCGAAGGCCGTGATTTCGACCGCGCGGGCCGTCTCACCCCGTCAGTGCTCGCCGAGCTCGATCCACCGCGCGATGCCGAGGCATACCTGTGCGGTCCGGCACCGTTCATGGAGGAGATCAGCGCCGGCCTGGCCGCGATCGGCCTCGACGCGTCCCACATCCACACCGAGCCGTTCGGACCCGCACCGGGCCTGACTCCCGGGATCGCCCCAACGCCCGCGCGGGCGCCTCACCCACCCGCCGGCGAACCCGGGAGCGGCCCGACGATCGAGTTCGCCCGCAGCAACCTCGCGATCCCGTGGGGCGGCGACTACGCGAGCCTGCTCGAGCTCGCCGAGGCCTGCGACGTACCCGTCCGCTGGTCGTGCCGCACGGGCGTCTGCCACAACTGCGAGACGACGCTCATCGCCGGCACGGTCGACTACAACCCCGACCCGGTCGAACCCCCCGCCGTCGGCAGCGCGCTCATCTGCTGCTCACGGCCGCACGACGACCTGGTGCTCGATCTGTGAGCTCGACGAGCGGGCGGACCGCTACCCGGGCTTGACGTCGGCGAAGCGGCGCGCCGCTTCGAGCAGTCCGTCGTGATCGGCCTGGCAGCCGGGGCAGCTCCGGAGGTGGATCGCCGTGCCCGGGAACACGCGAGCCGGGTCCTCCCCGGCGAGCTCGAGGTCGACATAGGCGTCGAGGATGTCCTCGCCGGCGGTGCAGCCGGCATCCCCGTCCTGCGCGCGGAGCAGCTCGTCGAGGTGTCGATGATCGGTCATCAGGTTTCTGGAGTCTCGGTAGCGCCGGCGCGGGTGGCGCGGTGCTGCTGGAGGAGTGCGTGGATCGCGCCGGCCGAGAGGTCTGTCTTGGACACGAATCCGGCCGCCGGGCTGGCCTCGACGAGGTCGGCCAGGTCCGCCGCGGGGTACGCCGAGATCAAGATCGCGGTCGATCGTGCCGCCGGCGGTCCGTGGGCGAGTCGCCAGGCGAGGTCGAGGCCGCTCTCATCGCCGAGGTCGACGTCGACAAGCGTGACGTCGGGTCGCAGCCGCTCGACCGCGCGCACCGCCTCGTCGCTCGTCGAAGCGACGCCCACGACCGAGATCCCCTCGCGCTCCAGCAGCGCCCCGGCCGCGCGAAGCAGTCCGGGGTCGTCGTCGACGATCAGGCATCGCATCGGCATGCGGAGGAGTCTCGCGGACCGGACGCCCGCGCGCATCGCAGGTAGCAGGAGTGCTGCGCCGGCACCCACCTCTCCGGCAGTGGCGGGACCTTGTACGTCGCGATCCGGCCGCCGCTACGCCGCCCGGCGGGCCGGTTCGCGCCGGGGTTCGACGGCGACCGGCATGCGCGGAGCGTGGGCGCGGGCGAGGCAGGCGGTCACGCGTCGCAGATCCCCGTCGCCCTGCGCGAGTTGGCGCACCGCGCCGTTGCTCACCGCCAGCGCGCGCAGCCCGGCGAGCTCGCGTGCGCAGCCGAGCCGCTCGGCGTGGCGGTGGCAGGCGGCGAGGACCCGATCGAGCTGTGCGATCGCGGGGACGCGCGCCGCGGAGTCGACGTCGATCAGGAGGGCCTGCATGCCGTCGCGGGCGGCCAGGAAGCGGGCCTCTTCGACCAGCTCGGTCCCCGGTTCCTCGACGCCGGGGTCGGGTCGCTCGAGCTCGAGATGCGCGAGCGACTGGACGAGGGCCGCGAGGGCGGCCACGTCCTCGACCGTCGTCTGTCCGTCCATGATGCGGACCTCGACGGTGCCTAGACGCGGCTGCAGCCGGACGTCCCACCACAGGAACGAGGGATCCGCGATCGCGCCTGAACGAAGCAGTGCGTCGACCGTGCCGGCCCAATCCGCGTAGTCGCGAAAGCTGCGCGGGGGGCCGGTTCGCGGGAAGGCGTCGAAGAGCGTGGTGCGGGTCGATGCGAACCCCGTGGCCCTTCCCTGCCAGAACGGCGAGTTCGCCGACAGCGCGAGCAGCAGCGGCAGGTGCCGCCGAAGTCGGTTCAGGAGCCGGACCGCCGCTTCGGGGGTCGCGACCCCGACGTGGACATGCGTGGCGAGCGTCGGTTCGCGTTCCGCCAGCACGCGCATCGACCGGCCGATCTCGCGGTAGCGCGGGTGAGACGAGATGACGGTGTCGCTCCACCGCGCCGACGGGTGCGTGCCGGCGACGGCGGCGCGCAGCCCCTGCTCGGCGAGCGCGCGGGAGAGCCTTCGGCGAAGTTCCGCGAGCTCGGCGACCGCATCGGGGACTCGGCGATGCACCCCGGTGGCGATCTCCATGACGGCGGCGTGCGTCTCGAGCGTCACGCGATCGCGCAGGTCCGGCGGCAGGTCGGCGATCACCTCGTCCGAGCGGAACGCTAGCGAGCAGTCGCGAGGATCGAGGAGCATGAACTCCTCCTCGATCCCGATCGTGAACGGTTCCAGCCGCGCGCCGGGCCGCCACGCCGCCCACGCTGCCGGATCGACATGGCCGCTCGCGCGTCGCGCTGTCGTGACGCGCGTCGTCGCCTGTCGCGCGGTCACGGCGTGCCGGAGTCGATCAGCTGACGGAGCGGCTTCAGCCGGCTCACCGTCGGGCGGCGGATGGGCATGAAAGAGAGGACGCCCGTCGGGCCCGTCTTCTTCCCACAGCAGACGCTCGCGACCGGGTCGACCCGCCGAAACCGGGCGCCTCGGCCTGAAACAGCGCGTGCGAGAGTGCGTCGCGATGGCGTCGGCTGCCTACCGTCCGCCTGCTGGGCGACGGCCAGGTCCGGTCGGACTTCTCGGGGCGGTGGTGGCCGGGGTGTCAACCGGCCTGACCTTCGCGGTGGTCCTCGCCGTTCAGGCCGAGCACTCGATCGCGTCGGCCGGTTTGGTGGCGGCGGTCATGACGATCGCCGACGGCGCCTTGATCCCGGTGCGTGGCCGACTGGTGGACAGGGCGTGTTGTTGCCGCTGTCGGTTGTCCACGGCTTGCTGTTGGTGGTCCTGGCGGTCGGCGTGGCCAGCCTGCCCGTCTGGGCTCTGTGCCTGATCGCGCCGCCCGCGAGGATGACCGATGCGCGCTGTTCGCCAGCCTTCGAGCGCCCAGGAGTGCGATCCATGAGCGCCATGCGCGTTCCCGGTCTGGGCAGGCGGATCGATCCACCGCATGCCACCGAGCGGCGCAAGCTCCCCGAGGACGGGCTCGCGCTTCCTCGGCTGGTTCAGCTTCGGCCTGGCGTTCCGCAGCTCCTCACCCCGGGCGCCGTGAACGGGCTCATCGGCGTACGTGACGACTCCGCAGCCGCGCGAGCCAGCGCCTCGTCGGCGTGCGCGAGCTCGCCCGCTGCGCGAGGCGATCCTGGCCTGCCGCAACGGCGGGATCGTCTCGGTCATCGGCGCCTACGGCGGCCTCATCGACAAGTTCCCGATGGGCGCGGTGATGAACCGGGGGCTGACGATCAAGAGCGCCCAGTGCCACGTCCAGCGCTACATGCGGCCGCTGCTCGAGCGGGTCCAGAACGGCGAGATCGACCCGAGCTTCGTGGTCTCCCACCACCTCTCGCTCGACGACGCCCCGCGCGGCTACGACATGTTCAAGCACAAGGAGGACGAGTGCGTGAAGGTGATCCTCAAGCCGTAGCCGGTCGGGGCGAGGCCGGCTAGCGCGGGATCAGCACCTTGTTGATGGCGTGGATGACCCCGTTGGAGGCGGCGACGTCGGGGGTGACGACGCGTCCGCCGCCGACGAACACCTTGCTGCCACGCACGCGGACGCGGACCCGCGTGCCGTTCAGCGTCTTCACAGAGCGCCGCTTGACGACCTTGGCCGCGGTGAGCTTGCCCTTGGCGACGTGGTAGAGCAGGACCGACCGGAGCTTCGCGCGGTCGCCGGCGAGCTCGTCCAGGGTCGCCTTCGGCACCTTGGCGAACGCCGCGTCCGTTGGCGCGAACACGGTGTAGGGCCCCTTGCCCTGGAGCGTCTCCGCGAGCCCGGCCTTCGTCAGCAGCGACGCGAGCGTCGTGAACTTCCCGGCCGCGACGGCGGTCTCGACAATGTCCTTGTCCGCGCCGCGGTTAGCGGCGCCGTGGGGGCGAGCGCCTGCCGGCGCTGACAGTCCGGCGGCCGTCAGGGAGACGGCGGCGACGGCGGAGATGGTTCGGAACGACGGCATCCGTCTACGTCCTGTGGAGAGTTTGTTCATGGCCAGGACGGTAGCCCGCGCGTTGCGAGTTTGTCAAGAGCTTGTCGAGGATCTGTATAGTTAGCGGTATGGCAAGCGACCGAGAGGTGACGGCGTGAGGACCGCGGTCGTCGGAGCGACCGGGTTCGTCGGCCGCGCGCTCGTGCCCGCGCTGGCGCAGCGCGGCGAGGTCCTCGCCGTCTCGCGCCGGGGCGCCGCGCCGGATCTCCCCGGTGTCCGCCCCGTCGCCGCGGACGTCACCGACTCGATCCGCGGCGCACTCGAGGGCGTCGACGTCGCCTACTACCTGGTCCACTCGCTCGGCGCGCGCAACTTCCCCGAGCTCGATCGCCGAGCCGCGGAAAACGTCGCGGCGGAGGCGGAGCGGGCCGGCGTGGCGCAGATCGTCTACCTCGGCGGCCTGGGCGAGGAGCGGTCCGACCTCTCGGCGCACCTCCGGAGCAGGATCGAGACGGCCGCCGCGCTCTCGTCCGGGGCCGTCCCCGTCACAACGCTCCGAGCCGCCGTGGTCGTCGGCCGCGGCAGCGCGGCGTTCGAGACGATCGTCGCGCTCGTCGACCGCCTGCCGGTGATGGTGGCGCCGAGATGGGTCTCGACCCCGACGCAGCCGATCGCCCTCGCCGATGTCGTCCGCTACCTCACCGGCGTCGCGGGCAGGATGGAGGCGCTGGGCGAGGGCTTCGACGTCGGCGGTCCGGAGGTTCTCACGTACGGCGCGATGATCCAGGGCATCGCGCGTCTGCGCGGGCGGCGACCGCTCGTCGTCGAGGTGCCGCTGCTCAGCCCGCGGCTCTCGTCGTACTGGCTGCACCTCGTCACGCCCGTGGGAGCCAGGGTCGCCCGCCCGCTCGTCGAAGGCCTGCGCAACCCGACGGTCGCGCGCGAGGACCGCATCCGGAGCCTGATCCCCTTCGACCTCACGCCCTTCCGTGACGCGGCCCGCAGCGCGCTCGACTCCGCATAGAGCTACACCTCGATGGTGCGTTGCGATGTCGGGCGATGCGCGCTCAGCCGCGCGATCGAGAGCTGCGCGCAGGCTGAGCGGCCGCTGCTGTTCGCCGCGTTCCAGCGGGAGCGGTTCTACCGCGATCGCGACCCGGGCGCTCGGCCGCATCGGCTGATCGTCAGTCGCGGACCACCAGGTACAGCGCCGGGTGGGCGGGGAACGGGATCGCCCGGGCGGCCTCCTGGAACTCCGGCCGCGCGAGCGCCCGCGCGAACATCAGCGGGCTCGACCAGCGGGCGACGTTGACGAAGCGGAACCTGGCCGGCCCGAGGCTGCGATGGAGCCGCGTGCCGAGGTAGCCGCGCTGCTGCGCGAGCGCGCCCCGCGCCCGGTCCCAGCCGGTGAGGAGCCGCTCGTCCTCGCCGTCGGGCACCTCGAACGGGTTGATGAGCACCACGCCGCCCGCGACGTCCGGCGTCGCGTCCTCGCGCACCACCTCGTACACCCCGGGGTGCGCCGGGAACGGGATCGCGACGTCCTCCCCCGACGCCTCGGCCGAGTCCGCGAGCGTCACCTCGACGAAGCGGAAGTCGACGTCCGGACGCAGCGCGCGGTGCAGCGCGGTCGCGCGGACCGCGCCCTTCGCCGCGCGCGCCCGCTCCCAGGCCCCGACGAACGGCTCGTCCGCGTCCGGCGGGACCTCGAACGCGGTGATGAGCGTCACGGCGCGCTCAGGCGCGCTCATGCCTCGACCTCGACCCCGGCGCCGATCGGGAGCCACGTGATGCTCGACCTGACGTCGTCCGGCGCCGTCGCGAGCTCGCGCTCGATCTCGTCGCGGCCCTCCTGGAAGTGCTGCCAGCCCTCGTAGTGGATCGGGATCGCGGTGTGCGGCCGGACCATGCCGAGGAGCTCGACGGCGTCGCGCGCGGTCATCGTGTAGCGCAGCGGGCCCGTGATCGGGAAGCGCACGCCGCCCAGGTGCAGGAGCGCGGTGCCGACCTGGAGCCGCTCGGCGACGCCGCGCACCCCGTCGTAGAGCACCGTGTCGCCCGAGATCCAGACGACGCCGTGCTCCTGGCCGTCCCAGCGGAGCGCGAACCCGACCACGTCGCCCACGAGCACGTGGCTCAGGGGCGGTCCGTGCCGGCAGGGGGTGGCGGTGATCTCGATCGCCGCCCGCCCGGGCGCCTCGAGCCGCGTGCTCGCCCACGGCTCCAGGCCGCGCGCCGCGCCGCCGAGCCGCCGCGCGCCCGACGCGGTGGTGACCACGGCGTCCGCGGCCGGGAGCAGCGCCCGGCCCGCGTCGTCGAGGTTGTCGGCGTGGTGGTCGTGGGAGAGCAGCACCGCGTCGATCGGCGCGAGCTCGGCGGCGGCGATCGCCGGTCCGGCCACCTTGCGCGACGAGGTCCCCCAGCCGAACGCGTAGCGGCGGCCGGGGGCGTCGAACGTGGGATCCGTCAGCAGCCGCCAGCCCCCGACCTCGATCAGGACGGTCGGGCCGCCGATGTGGGTGATCCGCAAGCTATTGCGGCGGGTCCGGCACCGTCGCAGCGGGCGCGGCATGGGCGACGGCCCAGTCCAGCGCGTAGTCGGCCACGTCCTCCCAGCCCGGCGCGGCGGGCAGGAGATGCGGGCCCTCGAACTCCTTGACCTCGGTGATCGTGTCGGACTTGTAGTGCTTGGCGTTGGAGCGCTGGAGCGAGGGCGGCATCAGGTGGTCCTCGCTGCCGGAGATGAACAGCAGCGGCGCGCGCGCGTCGTTCGCGTAGTTCACGTAGGTGTCGTCGCGACCCGGATGGATGTTGGCGAGCGCGCTGCCCCAGAAGATCGCGCCGGACGCCGGGATGTGGTAGCGCTCGTACAGCGCGCGGGACTCCTCGTCGCTGAACGTGTTCGTGAACGCGTAGTGCCACTGGTCGTGCGTGAAGCCGACGGCGCGGTGGCGGTTGGCCGGGTTCTTGAGCACCGGGAACGTCGCCCTGACCTGCGCCAGCGGCACCCGCTTGACGCCCTCGGTCGGCGCCGAGTTGATCGCCACGCCCGCGGCGCCGAAGCCGTGGTCGAGCAGGACCTGCGTGAAGACGCCGCCGGCCGAGTGGCCGATGAGGATCGGGGGCACGTCGAGCGCGCCGACCACGGCCTCGAGGTGCTCGACGATCTGCGGCACGGTCACCGCCTCGATCGGCGACGTGTCGGCGTTGAGCGCCTCGACCTCCACCTCGAACCCCGGGTACGCGGGCGCGAGCACGCGATAGCCGCGCCCCTCGTAGTGGGTGATCCAGTGCTCCCAGCTCCGCGGAGTCACCCAGAAGCCGTGGATGAGGACGATGGTGTCGGGCGCGCCCGGTTCAGGAGTCATGCGTGGATCATGTCCGGCCGGGGCGCTCGGAGCAAGGACATCGGGCGCGCGTTGACGGTCGTCCCTCCCCCGGGCTAGGGTCGGAGACGGTGGCCGGCGCCGCACATGTCAGCTTCGATCCCGAGAGCCTGCTGCGCTCGCTGATGGAGAACGTGCCGGGCGCGGTCTACCGCTGCGAGGTCGACGCCGACTGGACCATGATCGGCATCGGCGACGACATCGAGACGATCACCGGCTACCCGGCCGGCGACTTCATCGCCAGCGCCCGGCGCAGCTTCAGCTCGATCATCCACGCCGACGACCTCGCCCGGGTGCACGCGGAATGCCGGGTGGCGATCGCCGCGGACCGGCCGTTCGCGCTGGAGTACCGCGTGGCGCGCATCGACGGCGGCTGGCGCTGGATCCTGGACCGGGGGATCAGGACCGTCGACCGCAGCGGGCACCAGTGGCTGGACGGGATCATCTTCGACATCACCGAGCGGCGGGCCGCCGAGCAGCTGCTGCGCAAGCGCGACGCCGAGGCCGCGCACATCGCGGAGCTGGAGGCGGCGCGGGTGCGCATCTTCGCCGCCGCCGACGACGCCCGGCAGCGGCTCGCCCGCGACCTGCACGACGGCGCGCAGCAGCGCCTGCTCAGCGCGCTGCTGCGGCTCTGCGCCGCCGAGCGGGAGCTGCCGGCGAGCGGCCGCGGCGCGGAGCTGCTCCGCGAGGCGCGCGCCGAGCTGGACGCCGGGCTCGCGGAGCTGCGCGAGCTCGCGCGGGGCATCCACCCGGCGGTGCTGACCGAGCAGGGGCTCGGCCCGGCGGTGCGCGCGCTCACGCTGCGCTGCCCGGTCCCCGTCGAGCTGGACGACGACCTGCCGGACCGGCTGGCGCCCTCGTTCGAGACGGCGCTCTACTACACGGTCTCCGAGGCGCTCACGAACGTCGTCCGCTACGCCGGGGCGTCCGGCGCCACCGTGAGGCTGTCGCGCGGCCCGGGCTGGGCCGAGGCCGAGGTCGCCGACGACGGCTGCGGCGGGGCGGACGAGCAGCGCGGAACGGGACTGCGAGGGCTCCACGACCGGCTCGGCGCGGTGCAGGGCGCCCTGGAGCTCGAGAGCCCGCCCGGCGGCGGCACCCGGCTCCGCGCCCGCGTGCCGCTGCGGTGACCGGCGGCTAGACTGGCTCGCCCGCCATGAGGAAGCCCAACGCAAGCGGTGCGGCGCGGCGGATCCGGCGCAGGCTCGCGCGATGGCTCGCGCCCGAGGTCGAGGCGGAGCTGCGCGAGACGCGCGCGAAGCTGAAGACCGCGCGCTCGAAGCTCCGCGCCGCGCGCGGCGAGACGGCGCGGGCCCTGCCGCCCGAGGTCGAGGAGACGATCGCGCGGGCGCGCGCCGAGCACCTCACCTACCTCAAGCGGGACCACCTGCGCGACCTCGCGTCGATCGTGCTCGACATCGAGGACCGCCGGCTGCCGGGCCTCGTGGTCGAGGCCGGCACCGCGCGCGGCGGGTCGGCGATCGTGATGGCCGCCGCGAAGGCGGCCGAGCGGCCGATGAAGGTCTACGACGTCTTCGGCATGATCCCGCCGCCGACCGAGCGCGACGGACCCGACGTGCATCGCCGCTACGAGGCGATCGTCGGCGGGGAGGCCAGGGGCGTCGGCGGCGACACCTACTACGGCTACCGCGACGACCTCTACGCCGAGGTCACGGACTCGTTCACGCGGCTCGGCGTGCCGGTGGACGAGCACAACGTCGAGCTGATCCAGGGCCTGTTCGAGGACACGATCGACCTCGACGAGCCGGTCGCGCTCGCGCACCTGGACGGCGACTGGTACGAGTCGACGATGACGTGCCTGGAGCGGATCGCGCCGCTCGTGGTCCCCGGCGGCCGGATCGTGCTCGACGACTACTACGCGTGGTCGGGGTGCCGCACGGCGGTGGACGAGTACTTCTCGGGTCGCGACGAGTTCCGGCTCGAGCGCCGGGCGAAGCTGCACGTCGTCCGGTCGGGACCGCCGCGGTGACCGTGCGCCGCCTCGGCCGGCGCCTCCTTCCTCCGCGGATGCGGCGCGCGCTGCGTTCCGCGCGCACCGCGCCGCCCGCCGCGCCCGCCGCGGCGCCCGCGCCTGCCGCGGCGCCCGCGCCCGCCGACGGGCCGCCGCCGCATCGCGAGGCGCTCGTCCGCATGCTCGAGCGCGGCGAGCCGCTCGACCGCGCGATCATCGCCCAGGTCCGCTCGCTGGTGGGGGCGAAGCAGCACGACACGGCGGTGGCGATCGCCGAGTCCCTGCGCGCGCGGCCGGAGACGGCGGCCCTCGGCCACCTCGCCGCGGGCATCGCGGCCGCGCGGCGCGGCTACCGCGAGCTCGCCTGGCAGGAGCTGCGCGGGCTCCCGCGCGTCACGTGGGCGACCTACGCGCCCGCGGAGTACGTCCGCTCGGGCCTCACCGTGGCGCCCGAGGAGGCGCTGCGCGAGATCCGTGCGCTCGTCGCCGAGGATCCCGCCGAGGTGCGGGCCAAGAGCTGGCACGAGATCCTCGCCGCCGTCTGGGGGCTCGGGGAGGCGGAGCTCGCGCGCGACGTGTTCGCGATCTTCGACCGCCACGTGCGGGAGGACTCGCCGGCCTGGCGCAACGGCGAGCTGCACCGCGACTGGATGCGGCCATGGGTCGCGGCGGAGCCCGACTCGCCGCCGGCGCCCGCGCCGCCCGGCGGCCGACGGACGTTCGCGGTGATGGATTACGGCCACCCGTCCGCGACGAAGGCGTCCGCCAACATCGGCGACCACGTCCAGACGATCGCGGCGCTCGGCCACCTCGTCCGCCACCAGGGCGTACGGCTGCACGGCCGCGAGGAGCTGGTCGACCTGCTCGAGCAGCTGCGGCGCCGGACGCGGCCCGAGCGCCGGCGCGGCGGCGTCGAGGCGGACCTCGAGATCATCACCGCGCACCGCGACGCCTCGATCTACGAGCCGATCCCGGAAGACACGTGGATGCTCTGCTTCGGCTGGTTCATGCACTCGCTGTTCAGGATGCGCCACGGGTTCCCGCTGCACCGCAACCTGCGGCCGATCTTCGTCTCGTTCCACTGCAACAAGCGCGAGCTCCTCACGCCGGACGCGATCGAGTACCTCAAGCGCTATGGCCCGGTCGGCTGCCGCGACTGGACGACGGTCGACCTGCTGCTCTCGATCGGCGTGCCGGCGTTCTTCTCCGGCTGCCTCACGACCACGATCGACACGGTCTTCCCGGACCTGACGGCGCCGCCCGGCCCCTCCGCTCCGGTCGCGTACGTGGACATGCCGGCGGACGAGGTGCCCGCCGGCGCGCCCAGCTTCAAGCACAGCAGCGGCGCGGTCCGGCGGCGCGCGTTCGTCGCGAACGTCTACGCGGCGCTCGACCTGCTGGAGACCTACCGGCGCGAGCACCGCGGGGTGGTCACGTCGCGGCTGCACTGCTACCTGCCGGTGCGCTCGCTCGGCATGGACGTCGACTTCCAGCCGCGGAACCGCTCGGACGTCCGGTTCGACGGGCTGATCGACATCTCCGACGCGGCGTTCGGCGCGATCCGCGACGGGCTCCTCGCCAAGCTCGAGCAGGTGTTCACCGCGATCCTCTCCGGCCGGCCGGAGGACGAGGTCTACGCGCTGTGGCGCGAGATCACGGCGGCCGACGTCGCGGCCGCCGAGCGGCGGCGGAGCCTGCCGGCGCAGCTGGCCCCGGTGGCGTTCGAGGAGAAGGCGGTGGCGGCGATCTCGCGCTCGGCCGCCCACGGGCCCCCGGCTGCGGACGACGCGGTCCACTGCGCGATCCACCTCGCCAAGGGCGGCTTCCTGAACGCCTCCGTGCTCGCCGCGTCGCTGGAGGAGCACGGGTCGCGCCCGCTGCACCTGTGGGTGCTCGCGCGCCCCGGCGCAGACGCGATCGAGCAGCGGCTCGCCGACCGCTTCCCGGACCTGTCGTTCACCTGGGTCCCGACGCGCGGCCTGGGCCCCGAGCCGGCGCTGTTGCTGCCCCACCTGCTGCCCGACGTGGACCGCCTGGTCGTCCTGCCGCTGCCCTCGGTGGCGACCGCCGACGTCGCCGAGCTGGTGGACCTGGACCTCGGCGGGCACGGGGTCGCGGCGGCTCCCCGTCCCGGGATCGCCGACGTCAGCGGCTTCGGCGTCATCGACGCCGCGGCGGCGCGGCTCGAGGACCGCACGCTGGCGGCCGCGGCGCTGCGGCGCACGGCGCACGCGCGCCACGCGTTCGACTTCGACGCGTTCTCCACCGACGTGCTCGTGCTCGACCTCGATCGCCTGCGGCGCGACGGCTTCACCGCGCAGGCGCTGCCGCTCGTCCGCGAGTTCGGCCTCGACCACGCCGAGGCGCTGCACTACCTGTGCGGGCCGGCGCGGGCGACCGTGCCGGACCGGTGGGCGTTCGTGCCCACGCGGATGCCGGCCGCCGGGCCCGGCCTCGTCCACTGGGCGGACGCCGTCAAGCCGTGGCAGCAGGCCCTGGTGCCCGAGCGCGGCGAGTGGCGGCGCCACGCCGCCTCCTTCCGCAGGGCCGGCGCGCCCGCTCAGGCGTGAGCGGCGAGCTGCCGCTCGCCCGCCTCTGACCCGTCGTCCAGGCCCTCGAGACCGGTCTCCCAGGCCGAGTTGTTCCAGAGCAGCCGCAGCCGCAGGCGCGTGCCGGGAGGGACGACGGGTCCGCCGCGCAGCCCGGCCGGCGTGTGGAGCCGGAGCTCGCCGTCTGCGTGCTTGACCTTGAGCGGCAGCTCGGTCACCGCTCCGCTCGCGTCGTCGACGGCGGAGAGCCGGACGTCGGCGGAGCCGAGCTTGGCGCGCCGGGTCGAGGCCTTCACGCGGAGGACGGCGGCGAACTGCAGCCGGTCGCCGCGCACCCGGCGCAGCCGCGTCGTCTCGAGCGCGACGTCGTCGATCCGCGTCCGGTCCGGCCGCAGCTCCACGACGCGCTCGAGCACGTCCGCCCAGTCGGCGAGGAAGTGGTCCGCTCCGTGCCGGGCGGCCGTCTCGCGCGCGGCGGCGCTCATCCGGGACACCAGCTCCGGAGACCGCAGCAGCTCGACGATCCGGTCGGCGAGGCCGTCGATGTCCCCGCGCGGGACGAGGAATCCGTCGACGCCGTCGGTGATCTGCTCGCGCGGGCCGTACTTGATGTCGTAGCTCACCACCGGGCAGCCGCAGCTCATGCTCTCGAGGGTCGACAGCGGGTAGCCCTCGAACAAGCTGGTCATCAGGAACGCGCTCGACCGCCACAGCGCGTCGCGTGCCTCCGGGTCGAAGCCGTGCAGGGTGACGCTCGCCCCGAGCTGCCGGCGGTCGATCTCCGCTTGCAGATCCTCGCGCCCGGTGCCGTCGCCGTAGATGTCCAGTCGCGCCTCCGGCACCGACCGCACGACCCGCTCGAACGCGGCGACGGCGTCCTGCAGGCGCTTCTGCGGCTCGAGCCGGGCAAGGATCGTGACGCGGTGGGGGTCGCGCGGCGCCTCCGGCTCCGGCGCGCGTGGGCGGGTCGACCGGGTTCGGGACCACGAACATGTTCGTCGTCCGCCCCCGGCGCTGGGCGATGTCGTCGCGCTGGCGCTCGGTGAGCGTGACCATGGCGTCCATCGCGTCGATCCGCTTGAGGACGCGCGCGTACGGGGTGTTGACCTCGGAGTCCCAGCGGTACGGCTTCAGGACGTGGAGGTTGTGCATGACGTAGACGACGTGGACGCGCTTGGTCCGGATCGGGACGACGTGGGGGACGGCGAAGCGCGAGTCGACGAACAGGAACGTGCGGCCCTCCGGGTCGATCAGCTCGCGGATCCAGTGCCGGAACCACTGGGCGGCGCCTGGGAACTCGCCCACGACCTGTCGGTCCGCGCCGACCTGCTGGATCCTGCCGCGGCCGCGCGAGCCGCGGGCCAGGCCGAACGCGGGGGTGCGCAGGTAGGTCGAGCCGTCCGGGCGCAGGTAGTCGTAGATCGCGCGGGGCTCGTCCGGGGCGCGGTAGGTGAGCTTCCACGGGGCGCCGCCGGAGTCGGCCTCCTCCCGGATGCAATGGGCGCTCAGGTCCGCGAGGGTCTCCCCAGTGGGCTCCGCGTCACCCCAGCCGTGCTCGCGGTAGTGCTCGTAGATGCTGAGGAGCCCGACGCCGTCGAGCAGCCCGCGCTCGAGCAGCTCATCGCGTCGCTCCTCGAAGTCCGGGGCCGCGCCGAGGACGAGGACGTCGGGCCGCGCGCCCGCTCGCGCGAGCATGCGGTTGCGCATCAGCAGCGCGCGCGTCTGGCCGCCCGCGGCGAGGCTGACGCGGAGCGCGCACGAGAGGTAGCGCCCCTCCGGCAGGACGACGTCCGGCATCGTCACACCGTATCCGGCTTGGTCGCGACCACCTGGTAGTTCTTCGGCAGTCCCTTGCCGACGAACTTGTAGCGGAGGTCGAGGCTCGCCAGCCCGTTCGCGGCCCGCCCCGCAACGCGCTTGGAGACCTTCGCCGCGGCCGCCAGCGCCAGACCGCGGACGCCGCCGCCGTAGTCGGCGCGCGACGACGGCAGCGAGCGGCTGAGCACGCGCGCCTGGTAGCTGAGCGTGCCCAGGTAGCCCTCCATCCAGTCGATCTCGCGCACCTCGAACCCCGCGTTCTCGAGCAGGCGGCGGAGTCCGAACTGGGTGTAGCGGAAGAAGTCGTATGGCTTCTCGTGCTCCGCGTAGAACAGCGGGGCGGTGAGCCACAGCGTCGCGCCCGGCTTCATCACCCGGTGGAGCTCGGCGAGCACCGTCGGGGGCTCGGGGATGTGCTCGAGCACCTGGGTGAGCAGCACGTGGTCGAAGCGCGCGTCCTCCACCGGGATCTGCGCGAGGTCGCACACGTAGTCGGGCGCCACGTACTTCTTCCCCTTGACCGCGACGAAGTCGGCGGTCTCGTAGCGGGCGTGGGTGAACAGGGCGCGGTACGGCGCCCGCCCCGCGCCCGCGTCCAGCACCCGCTGACCGGGCCGGACCGCTTCGCCCGCGCGCTCCAGGAAGCGGTGGAGGTAGGTGCGGCTGCTGTTCCCGGCGGCGGCGTAGATCCCCATCGCGCCCGGAGGATGGCAGGCGGATCAGGCGCGGAACGCCGCGACGACCTCGGCGAAGCGCTCCACGCTCGCCGGCCCGTCGGCGTCGCCGAGCCCGACGATCGCGGTCTCCACGCCGGCCTCGGCCAGCTCCCGGTAGCGGCCGATGTGCTCCTCCGCCGTCGCCGCGCCGCGTCCCTCGCGCGGCTCGCCGGGCCCGATGACGCGGGCGGGGGCGAGATGGGTGACGGTGATCGTCGCCGGGTCGCGCTTCTCGGTCGCGCAGTGCTCGCGCAGGACCGCGAGCTTGTGGCGCACCGTGTCCGGGTCGCCGAACACGTTGCAGGCGTCGGCGTGCCGCGCGACGAGCCGCAGCGTGCGCCGCTCGCCCGAGCCGCCGACGAGGATCGGGATCCGCTCCTGCAGCGGCCGCGGGTAGCAGACGGCCTCCTCCACGGTGACCGTCCGGCCCTCGAAGCGCGGAGCGCCCGGGCCCCACATGAGCGGCAGCAGCTCGAGCGCGTCCTCGAGGCGGGCGAAGCGCTCGGCGAGCGGCGGGAAGTCCCAGCCGTACAGCCGGTGCTCGCGCTCGAACCAGGCGGCGCCGAGTCCGCACACGGCGCGCCCGCCGGAGAGGACGTCGAGCGTCGCGAGGATCTTGGCGAGGTGGCCGAGGTTGCGGTACGTGATGCCGGTGACGAGCGTGCCGAGCTTCATCCGCTCGGTCACGCCGGCGAGGTAGCCGAGCGTCGTGTTGCTCTCGAGCATGTCCTCCCACTCGCGGCCGATCTGCGGGATCTGCAGGAAGTGGTCCATCACCCACAGGCTCGTGAAGCCGGCCGTCTCGGCGGCGCGCGCGACGTCCGCCAGCGTCGATGCCGTCGTCGCGGGATGGCCGGGCCAGTCGAAGCGCGAGACCTGCAGCCCGAAGTCGAGCGTCATCGGATCCTCCTTCTGGCGGGCGGCCGCCGCGGGGGCGGTCAGGAACGCGGGCGGGACGAGCGCGACGGCGTCCGCGGGGTGGACGCCGGCGAAGCCCTCTGCGGTGAGCTGCTCGGCGGCGCTCGCGGCCTCGCGCAGCTGCGCGGCGACGACCTTCGCCGGCACCGGGGCGGTGCGGGCACGGTTGCGGGCGCGGACCTCGGCCTCGGGCGCGTCGAGCAGCACGGCGTACGCGGGCACGCCGTGGCGCTCCGCGAGCTCGCGCCAGGCCGCGCGGCGCTTGGGATCCAGGCCGGTCGAGTCGATCACGGTCGTCAGCCGGCGGCGCAGCCGCTTGGCGACGATCAGGTCGAGCACCTCGAACGCGTCGCGGCTCGCACGCTGGTCGCGCTCGCCGAGCCCGACCACGGCGCGCAGCCGGTCCGACGAGACGACCTGGTCGGGGTGGAACCAGCGCGCGGCCCAGTCCGACTTCCCCGACGCCGTGGCCCCGACGAGCACGACGAGGGACGGATCGGGGAGCCGGAGCACGCGCGGGTCCTACCACACCTAAAGAGGGTCAGACCCCGTTTATGTTCGGTCGCGCACGGCGTGCCAGAGCGGCGCGAACCTAAAGGGGGTCTGACCCTCTTTAGGTTCGGCGGGGGCCGAAGCGTTCCGGCCCTACCGTGTGGGCGATGGATCGAGCGAACGCGACCGGCGCGGCCGCGGCGGGCGTGACGGTGTGCTTGTGGGCCTCCGCGTTCGTCGGCATCCGCGCCGCCGGCGAGGACCTCTCCGCCGGACCGCTGACGCTCGGGCGCCTGCTCGTCGGCGCCGCCGCGCTCGGCACGTTCGTGGCGCTCCGCCGCGACGCGCTGCCGCCGCGCGACGCGATCCCTCGCCTGCTCGCCTGCGGGCTGCTCTGGTTCGGTGCCTACAACGTGCTGCTCAACGCCGCCGAGCAGCGCATCGACGCGGGCACGGCGGCGATGCTGGTCAACGTCGGCCCGGTCATCCTCGCGGTGCTGGCGGGCGTCCTGTTGCACGAAGGGCTTCCCGCGCTCGCTCCTCACCGGCTGCGCGATCGCGTTCGCGGGCGCGATCGTGATCGGGCTCGCGACGTCCGAGCGCAGCGTCGACGCCGGGTGGGGCGCGGCGCTGTGCGTCGCCGCCGCCGCGGCCTACGCGGGCGGAGTGGTCGCACAGAAGCCGCTGCTCGAGCGGACGTCCGCGCTGCAGGTGACGTTCATGGCGTGCCTGATCGGCGCCGTCGCCTGCCTGCCGTTCGCGCCCGGGCTGCGTGCGCGAGCTCGGCGACGCGCCCGCGTCCTCGGTCGCGTGGACCGCCTACCTCGGCGTGTTCCCGACCGCGATCGGCTTCACGACCTGGGCGTACGCGCTCAAGCGCACCAGCGCCGGGAAGATGGGCGCGACGACGTACCTCGTGCCGCCGATCGCGGTGCTGCTCGGCTGGGCCATCCTCGGCGAGACGCCGCCGGCGCTCGCGCTGGCCGGCGGCGCGCTCTGCCTCGTCGGCGTCGCGGTCACGCGCGGCGTGCGGTTGCCGTCGCGGCAGCCGAGGGAGCGCGTCGCAGCCGGGGCACGCCGCAACTAGGCCGTGACCACGCCCATCCTGCCGTCAACGCCGGGCTCGCTCAGCCCAGCGCCTGCATCACCGGCAGCACGAGGCGCTCGCGGGCGCCGGGCAGCTCGCCGTCGCCGTGGACCATGACCGACGTGTCGAAGCTCGGCGCGACCCCGCGCTCCCGCGCCCACTCGCGCAGGCCGTCGTGGCGGTGGTCGAGGTCGAGCCGGACCGGCGCGTCGATCGCGCTCGCGACGTCGGCGATCAGCGTGCGCGCCGCGTCGAGGTCCGGCGCGACGAGCGGACCCACCACGACGTTGTCGACGTTCGCCGCCGCCGCGGCGAACCCGCGCACCTCGCCGTCGTGCTCGAGCACGCGCAGCTGCTCGGCGAGCCGGAAGTAGCGGGTCAGCAGGTCGGTGCGATCGGCGCCGGCCGCGGCGGCGTCGAGCGCCATGATCGCGTCGCGATCGCCCGCCTCCGCCGGTCGCGTGCCGCCCGCGGGCGCGCCGGTGAACCGGCCGATGCTCGTCGTCATCTCGCCGACCGGGCGGAAGCCGATCTGCTCGTACAGCGGGCGGCCGAGCGGCGTCGCGTAGAGGAAGACGGTGCTGTCGCCGGCCTCGCTCAGCACCTGGGTCATCAGCCGCCGGCCGAGCCCGCGCCTGGCGAACCGCGACGCGACCAGCATCATGCCCACGATCGCCAGCTCCGGCCCGTAGCGCGTGAGCGTCACGCACCCGGCCAGGCCGCCGGCCGGGTCGCGGATCCCGTACACCTCGCCGACCTCGAACAGCAGCGCCCACTTGCGCCGCTCCGGCTGCCAGCCGCGATCGGCGGCCAGCGCGAGGCAGGCATCGAGGTCGCCGGCGCCGAGCCGGATGATCGCGAGCGGGAGCTCCATCGGGCCCGCAGCGTAGACGGCGCCGGGCGCGGTCAGGCGACCCGCAGCGCGGGTCGCACGGCGAGCCCGAGCACGTCGAGCAGCGCGGCGACCACGGCCGGGTCCAGGTGGGTGCCGGCGCCGCGCCGCAGCTCGGCGGCGGCCTCCTCCGGCGTGCGGGTCACGGAGTACACGCGGTCGGCCGTCATCGCCGAGTAGGCGTCGGCGGCCGCGACGATCGCGCGCCTCGATCGGGATCGCCGCGCCGGCCAGGCCGTCCGGGTAGCCCGCCGCCGTCGTAGCGCTCGTGGTGGTGGCGGACCGCCGCCGCGCCGTCGCGCAGCGCGGCGACCCGCGCACGATGTCCTCGCCGACGACCGGATGCGTGCGCATCGAGCGCCCACTCCGCGTCGTCGAGCGCGCCGGGCTTGTCGAGGATCCGCTCGGGGATCGCCGCCTTGCCGACGTCGTGGAGCCAGCCGCCGAGCCGGCAGCGCAGCACGACGCCGTCGGGCAGCGCCATCCGCTCCGCCGTGAGCGCGGCGAGGTGCGCGACCTGCTCGGCGTGCGCCTCGGGCGCCTTCTCGCGGACGGCGGCGGCGAACGCGAACGCCCGGGCGATCGACACGGCCTCCGGCTCGCCCGCCGTCGTCTCCGCCGCGACGACGTGCGGGACGAGCGAGACGCGGTTGCGGCCGTGGCGCTTCGCGACGTAGAGGCAGCGGTCGGCGGCCTCGACCAGCGCGTCGAGGCTGTCGAGCTCGCCGCCGCCGCGCGCGGCGCCGATCGAGATCGTGAGCCGCACGCTGACCCCGTCGGCGGCGATCGGCGTCGCGCGCGACGGCGCGCCGCAGCCGCTGCGCGCGGCGATCGAGCTCGGCGTCGGAGCCGACGCCCTGCAGCAGCACGGCGAACTCCTCGCCGCCCCAGCGCGCGAGGCAGTCGGCGGGCCCGAGGCAGGCCCGGAGGCGGCGCGCGAGCTCGACGAGCACCGCGTCGCCCACCATGTGCCCGTACGCGTCGTTGACCTGCTTGAAGTGGTCGGCGTCGAGCAGGAGCAGGCCGCAGCCGCGCGGGTCCGCGCTCAGCGCCTCGCCGACGATCTCGGCGAAGTGGCGGCGGTTGAAGGCGCCGGTGAGCTCGTCCGTGCGGGCGCGCAGCTCGGCGTCGGCGCGGGCGCGCCGCAGCTCGTCCTCGAGCCGCCGGCGCTCGGTGATGTCGCGCGTGACGCCGTCGTAGAACAGCGTCCCGTCGGGCTCGCGGCGCGGGCGCAGGTGGTCGAGCACGATGCGCTCGGCGCCGTCGAGGCCGATCACGCGGTACTCGAGCTCGATCGGCTCGCCGTCGGGCAGCCGGTCGACGGCCGCCCACCAGCGCTCGCGATCGTCCGGGTGCACGAGCGTCTCCCACGGTGCGCTCGTCGCGGGCAGCGCGCCGCCGGCCAGCGCCTCGCGGTTCGGGCCGCGATAGACGGCACGGGCGCTCCCGTCGGCTCCGACCCGGACCGTGTAGAGGTGGTCGTCCATCGCCTCGACCACGCGCGAGAGCGCGGCGTGCGCCTCGGCCAGCTCGGCGCGCATGCGGCGCCGCTCGGTCACGTCGGAGACGATGCCGCTGATCTCGAACGTGCCGTCGGGGCGCTGGCGGGTGGCGGCGCGGTCGTGCACCCAGCGGGTGACGCCGTCCGCGCCGATCAGGCGGTACTCGACCTCGCCGGCCTCGCCGGCGGCGAGCGCGCGGTTGAACGCGTCGTAGGCGGAGCCGGTCGTCCGGGTGCACGGCGGCGTTCCAGTTCTCCATCGCGGCGTCGGGCTCGGCGCCGCCCAGCAGCCGGTCCGCGCCGGGGCCCTGGAACAGCTCCTGGATGCGGCCGTCCGGGAACGCGAGCGCGAGGTAGACGTGCTCGCCGACCACGTCGAGCAGACGGCTGAAGCGGTCGCTCGCCTCCGCCAGGCGGGCGTCGGCCTCGTGGCGCACCGTGACGTCGGACGTGATGCCCTGCACCAGCGTCGCTGCCGCCGGGACCGGGGCGCGGGCGGGCGCGGTCCCGGAGCGTCCGGGTGACGCCGTCGAGGCCGATGCAGCCGGTAGGTGACCTCCGCGTCCTCGCCCTCGAGCAGCCGGCGGTTGAAGCGCTGGTAGCGGCCCAGGTCGTCGGGGTGGATGCGCGACTCCCAGAGGTCGCCCGGCGGCATGTCGTCGGGTGCGGAGCCACCGAGGACGCGCGCGAACGTCGGCCAGGACGCGTGGTCCACGTAGTGGCCGTCCGGCGTGATCTCGCCGGCGTACGCGAGCTCCTCGAAGAGATCGTGGATGGCCGCGGGATCGGCGTCGCCGCCCCTGCCGTGAGGGTCGCTGCCTGCCGGCGGTGGAAGCGAAGCGGTCACGCGGGTTCACTGGTGGGTATCGGCACCCCACATGGCCGCTTGAGGACGCGCGGGGGTGCCTCGTCCACCGTCTGACACGGGCGCGTGCGCTAGCTTCCGCGACCGTGATGCACGCAGCCGAGCTGCATCTTCCGGCGCAGATCGTGATCGAGGGCGGCTGCAGCAGCGAGCTGGGCGCCGTGGCCGCGCGGCTCGGGATGCGCCGCCCGCTGCTGGTGTGCGATCCGTTCATGGCCGAGCACGGTCCGGTGCCCGGGTTCGCGGACGCGCTGGACGCGCCGGTGTTCGCCGGGGTGCAGCCCGATCCGACGACGGAGAACGTCGCGGCCGGCCTCGCGGCGGCCGAGGAGCACGGATGCGACGGGGTGATCGCCGTCGGCGGCGGATCCTCGCTCGACACCGGCAAGGCCGTGGCGGTGATGGCGCGCAACGAGGGCACGATCGGCGACTACGCCGGGTACGGCCTGATCCCGGGTCCGGGGCTGCCGCTGATCGGCGTCCCGACGACGGCGGGGACGGGCTCCGAGGTCACGCGCGTGACCGTGATCACCGACACCGAGCGGCACGTGAAGATGATGCTGCTCGACGACCACCTGCTCTGCGACGCGGCGCTGATCGACTACGAGCTCACGCTGTCGTGCCCCCGCGACCTCACCGCGTTCGTCGGCGTCGACTCGCTCACCCACGCGATCGAGTCCTACGTGTCCGCCAAGGCGAGCCCGGTGACCGACGACTGGGCGCTGCGCGCGGCCGCGCTGATCGGCGCCAACCTGCGGCGCGCGTGGGCGGAGCCGGAGGACCGCGAGGCGCGCGCGGCGATGGCGCTCGGCGCCACGCTGGCGGGCATGGCGTTCTCCAACGCCTCGGTCGCGCTCGTGCACGGCATGAGCCGGCCGATCGGCGCGCACTTCCACGTCCCGCACGGACTGAGCAACGCGGTGCTGCTCCCCGAGGTGACGCGCTGGAGCCTGGAGGGCGCGCCGGAGCGCTACGCGCGGGTCGCGAGCGTGCTGGGCGTCGACGATCTCGTCGACGCGCTGCAGCAGCTCAACGACGACCTCGAGATCCCGCGCCTGGCGACGCTCGCCGAGCGCGACCGCTTCGACGCGGTGAAGGCCGACATGGCGGAGGCCGCGCTGGAGAGCGGCAGCCCCGGGTTCAACCCGCGCGTGCCCGGCGCCGCCGAGATCGTCGCCCTGTACGACCGCGTGTACGCGACGTAGCGCTCAGGCGCCGAGCAGCGCGGCGATCTCCGCGCGGAGGCGGCGCAGCGCCTCGGCCGCGCCCGCCTTGTCCGGCCCGTCGACCACGACCTCGAGGTACGCCTTGAGCTTCGGCTCGGTGCCGCTCGGGCGGATGACCACGCGGGCGCCCTCCGCGCGCAGCACGAGCACGTCGGACGGCGGCAGCCCGCGCGCGCCATCGCAGCAGGTCCTCGACGGCGCCGACGGGGCGGCCGAGCAGCGTCGCCGGCGGATCGGCGCGCAGCGCGGCCATGATGCGCTCGCGCCGCTCGGCGCCGTCCGCTCCCTCCAGCTCGACGGTGACCGGCTCGGTCGCGTGGCGGCCGTAGCGGGCGGCGATGTCGTCCAGCCGGTCCGCCAGCGTGCGGCCCGCGCGCTTCTCCTGCGCGGCGAGCTGGGCCATCACCAGCACGGCCGAGATGCCGTCCTTGTCGCGCACGACGTCGGACACGGCGTAGCCGAGCGCCTCCTCGTAGCCGAGCAGCAGCCGGTGCTCAGGCGCCTCCGCCACCGCGCGCATGATCCACTTGAAGCCCGTGAGCGTCTCCGCGTACCGGGCGCCGGTCGCTTCGGCCATGCGCGCCAGCAGCGTCGACGACGCGACCGTCGTCACGAGCAGCGACCGCTCCGGGTAGGGCGCGTGCTCGAGCAGGAAGTCGGCGAGCAGCGCGCCGGTCTCGTCGCCGTGCAGCCGGCGCCACCCGCCGCCGTCGGGGATCGCGACCGCGAGCCGGTCCGCGTCGGGGTCGTTGGCGAGCACGACGTCCGCGCCCTCCCGCTCCGCGGCCGCGATCGCGAGGTCCAGGACGCCCGGCTCCTCCGGGTTCGGCCGCGGGGCGGTCGGGAAGTCCGGATCCGGAGCGGCCTGCTCGGCCACGACGCCGGGAGCGGCGAAGCCGGCGCGGTCCAGCGCCTCCAGGCACAGGGGCCCGCCGACGCCGTGCAGCGGCGTGTAGACGATCCGCAGCGCCCGCGCCTCGGTCGCGGGCAGCTCGGCGAGGATCGCGTCGAGGTACGCGTCCGCGATCTCGCCGGCCAGCGGCTCCCCGCCGTCGCCCAGCGGGACGCCGGCGAGCGGGCCGACCGCGTCGATCGCCGCCGCGATCTGCTCGTCGGCGGGCGGCGAGATCTGCGCTCCGTCGCCGAGGTACACCTTGTAGCCGTTGTCGTGCGCCGGGTTGTGGCTCGCCGTGACCATGACCCCGGCGGCGCAGCCCAGCTGGCGGACGGCGAACGCGAGCAGCGGGGTCGGCGCGAGGGGCGGCAGCCGGCGGGTCCGCAGCCCGGCGCCGGAGAAGACCGCGGCGGCCTCGGCGGCGAAGCGGGCCGAGCCGTGCCGCGCGTCGTGGCCGACCACGATGCCCGCCTCCGCGGCGCCGGGGACCGCGTCGAGCAGGTGGCGGGCGAGGCCGGCGCTCGCGCGCCGCACGGTCGCGACGTTCATGCGCGACGGCCCCGCGCCGAGCCGGCCGCGCAGTCCGGCGGTGCCGAACGTCAGCCCGTGGGCGAACCGCTCGCGCAGCTCGTCGCCGGCGCCCCGCGTCCAGCAGCTCGCGCAGCTCCGCCCGGGCCTCCGGGTCGGGATCGTCGGCGATCCAGCGCTCGACGCGCTCGTCAACCGGCGACGCGCACACGCGCCGCCTCCCGCACGAACGCCGTGATCAGCGGGTGCAGCGGCGCGCCGGACGAGCGCGCCGATCTGCGGCTGGAACAGCGTCGCGACGAAGAACGGGTGGCCGGGCAGCTCGATCGCCTCGACGCCGGCGTCGGGCGCGCGGGCGGAGACGACCACGCCGGCCGCCGTCAGGCGCTGCTCGAACGCATCCGCCAGCCGTAGTTGCACCAGTGGAAGCCGGTGAACGGCGCGGTGCCGCAGATCGCGGCGAGCCGGGTGCCCGGCACGCACGTGACCTCGCGCTCCTCGCCGACCAGGCTGCAGGCGAGCGGCGCGACGACCGCCGACTCCGCGTCCGGGCTCGACCTCGGCGTGCGCCGCGTCCTCGATCCCGGCGCAGCCGGCGGGCCAGCGCGAGCACCGCGTACTGGAAGCCGCCGCACGTGCCGAGCAGCGGCGTGCCCGGCGTCGAGCGCCCAGCCGATCGCGGCGATCGCCGCGTCGTCGTCGCGGTACGGCGTGCCCGGCAGCAGCCAGACGCCGTCGAACGCGTCCGGCGCACGCGCCTCGGGCGCGTCGGTCGCCGACCCACTCCGCCTCGACGCCGGCCGGCAGCTGCGTCGACCGCGGCCTCGAGCGCGCGGTGGGTGACGTACCCGAGGTCCTTGTCGCCCAGCAGCGCGATCCTGGTCGGCATGACCGCCGACCGTAACCCATCAGCGCCGCTGCTGAGTCCTGCGCAAGCGATCGGACTGGAGCCGCGACCGCGCGCATGCTGTTAATGCGCGCGATGCCTGCCTCCGGGATGTCGGCCCGCGCGTGGACGCTGTTCGCCGCGGTCTCCGTGCTGTGGGGCATCCCGTACCTGTTCATCAAGCTCGCGGTCGAGGACCTCTCGCCGGTCATGGTGGCCTGGGGCCGGATCGCCGTCGCGTTCGCGGTCCTGCTGCCCTACGCGATCCACAAGGGCGTGCTGCGCGGGCTCGACGCGGCACTGGAAGGCGCTGCTGATCTACTCGGTGGTGGAGATCGTGCTGCCGTGGCCGCTGATCGGCTTCGGCGAGCAGCGCGTGTCGTCCGGGCTCGCCGCGATCCTGATCGCCGCCGTGCCGCTCGTCGTCGCGCTGATGGCGCTGCGCGTCGATCCCGACGAGCGGGCGGAGGGCTCGCGCCTGGTCGGGCTCGTGATCGGCTTCGCCGGCGTGGTGGTGCTGCTCGGGCTCGACGTCGCCGGCCGCCCGGGCGAGCTGCTCGGCGCGCTCGCGATCCTGATCGCCGCGGTCGGCTACGCAGCCGGGCCGATGATCATCAAGCACCGGCTCGCCACGCTCGACCCGGTCGGCCCGGTGACCGCCTCGATGGGCATCTCCGCTGCTCGTGCTGACGACCGGCGGCGATCGGCTCGGCGCCGAGCTCCGTGCCGTCCGGCGACACGATCCTCTCGGTGCTCGTCCTCGGACTCCTGTGCAGCGCGCTCGCCTTCCTGCTGTTCTTCGCGCTGATCCACGAGGTCGGCCCGGGCCGGGCCACCGTGATCACGTACGTGAACCCGGTCGTCGCGGTCACGCTCGGCGTCCTGCTGCTGGGTGAGAACGTCGGGCTGAGCGCCGTCGCCGGGCTGCTGCTGATCCTCGCGGGGTCCTGGCTCTCCACCGGCGGACGGCTGCCGCCGGGCCTGATGACCCGCGCATCGCGCCGCGAGGCTGCCGTCGAGACGCCCGCCCCCGGGGGCACGCCGGTACGAGCCACCACCTGATCGCCCTGCTTCCATGGTCCCATGCGGATCACGCGACGCGAGGCCCTCGCCGGAGCCGGCGCGGCATGGCTCGCGCTGCGCGGCGCGCGGGCGTCGGCGATGCCGCCGGACCCGTCGATCCCGGCGACGATGGGCCGCGGGATCGACCTCACGCCGCAGGGCACGCGCGCGCCCGGCTCGCCGCAGGACTACACCGTGCTGCGCGCGCAGCCGTGGGCGGCGCCGCTGATCGCCCGCACCACGCACCTCCGGCTCTGGGTCGACTGGACGTTCGTGCAGCCGCGCGGCGACCTCGCGCTCGGCGATCCGGCCAACCCCGGCGCCCCGGTCCTCGCCTCGATCGACGCCCAGGTCGACGCCGCCGTCGCCGACGGCCTGCAGGTCATCCTCATCCCCTGGCGCTACCCGCGCTGGGTCAACCACAACGCCGAGCGCGACGGGCACGAAGTCGCCCGAGTGGCGGCTGCCGGACTCCGGCCACGGCCCGTACAGCCCGTGGGCGACCTTCGTGGAGGCGCTGTGGGATCGCTACGCCGGGCCGGATGGCGTGCTTCGAGGTGATCAACGAGCCGAACCTGCAGATGTGGCCGCAGGACGACATCGCCGAACGGGTCGCGTGGATGATGTCGACGGTCGACGCGGTCGCCGCCCGCCACGACCATGCCGCCACGTGCCTCGGCCCGTCGATCTCCGACGCCGAGTCCGACCGCCCGTGGCGGATCACGGAGCGGCGGCCGTTCGTCGAGGCGCTCCTCCCGGCGCTCGAGCGGCGCGGCTTCGCCGGCGGCGACCACTGGGTGTGGTCGTACCACAACTACAACGACTGCGAGCTGGGCGGCGACCGGGCGAGCGCGATGCGGGCGCAGATCGCCGGGCGCTGGAACGGCCGGCGCGCGGACGACGGCGGGCCGCTGCTGTACGCCACCGAGGGCGGCGTGCGGCTGGTCGGCGTCGAGCGCCGCACGGGCGTGGTCCAGCCGCCCGACCGACAGCGCGCCGACCAGGCGGTGATGCTGGCGGACGCGGTCGCACGGTCGGAGCGCACGGCCGGCGTCGGGCTCTTCACGCAGTACACGGTCTACGCCGACCCCGACTACGACTGCGGGCTGCTCGAGCCGGACGGGACGATGCGGCCCGCGTTCGGCGCCTGGCTGAGCGCCTGACTCAGACCTCGAGGAACCGCATGATCCGCGCCCCGATCTGCACCTCGTCGCCGTGGTGCAGGCGTGCCTCGCGCACGCGGCGGCCGTTGACGAAGACGCCGTTGAGGCTGCGGTCGTCGGCGATCACCGGCGCGCCCCCGCGATCGAGGACGAGCGCGTGGCGGCGGGAGACCGTGTTGTCGTCGAGGACGATGTCGGCGGTCGCCCGCCTGCCGATCCGGGTGAGCCGGCCGAGCGGCAGCACGACGACCTCGTCGCCGTCGGGGATCGCGAAGTAGCGGCCGGGAGCGAGCCGCCACACCGCCGCGGCCGCCGCGCGGACGCGGTGCAGCAGGGCACCGGTGCGCAGCGTGACGGTGGGGGCGTCCGTGGCGAGGGGGGAGGAGCCCGAGAAGGTCATGGCGGTCATGGCCAAAGGGACCTTCCCGGGTGTTCCGAAGTTCTGGATAAGGAGTTCCGGAGGGCTTTCTGAGAGCCGCTCCTATGCCGCGCTCAGCCGCCCGCCGTAGAGTCCGCCGATATGAAGGTGCTGGTCGTCGACGACGAGCCGAGCGTTCGCGGCGCGCTCGAGCGCGCGCTCGGCCTCGACCATTACGAGGTGCGCGTCGCGCAGGACGGGCGCGCGGCGCTGGACCACCTCGTCGAGCACAGCGTCGACGCGATCGTCCTGGACGTCGCGATGCCCGGGATCGACGGGCTGGAGGTGTGCCGGCGGCTCCGCTCCGCCGGGGACCGCACGCCCGTGCTCATGCTCACCGCCCGCGACGCCGTCGACGACCGCGTCGCGGGCCTGGACGCGGGCGCCGACGACTACCTCGTCAAGCCGTTCGCGCTCAAGGAGCTCAAGGCGCGGCTGCGCGCGCTGCTGCGCCGCAGCGACCCCGCCGGCGGACCGGTGCGCTTCGCCGACCTCGAGCTGGATCCCGGCGCCCGGGAGGTCCGGCGGGGCGGCCGGCGGATCGAGCTCTCCCGCACCGAGTTCGCGCTGCTCGAGCTGTTCCTCGAGCATCCGCGCCAGGTGCTCACCCGCTCGGCGATCTTCGAGCGCGTCTGGGGCTACGACTTCGGAGCCACGTCCAACGCGCTCGGCGTGTACGTCGGCTACCTCCGGCGCAAGACCGAGTCCGGCGGGGAGGCGCGGCTGCTGCACACCGTGCGCGGGATCGGGTACGTGCTGCGGGAGGACTGAGTGAGCCTGAGGCTGCGGCTCGCGCTCACCACCACGCTGGTCGTGGCGGGCGTCGTCGTGCTGGCGGCGATCGCCTGCTACCTCGTGATGCGCAGCGAGCTGCGCGGGCAGGTCGACGACCAGCTCCGCGACCAGACGCAGCTGATCGAGCGCACCCGGCCGGACCTCGGGCTGCGCGCGCCGGAGGACCGCGGCGGCCCGCTCGGCGGCGTGCCCGCGCCCCCGCCCCGCGCCGGCGGGCCGGCGCCCTACACGCAGATCCTCGACGCCTCGGGCGAGCCGCGCGCCACGGTCGGCCGCGGGACGCTGCCGGTGACGGACGCCGATCGCGCGGTCGCCGCCGGCGCCGCGGACCCCCGGCTCAGCGACCGCCGCACGGACCGGACGAGCGACGGCGTCGGAGCCGCCGGCGAGCGCGACCACGTGCGCGTCCTCACCGCGCCGATCGCCGGCGGGGGCGCCGTGATGCTCGGGCGCTCGCTCGCGGGCGTCGACCGGGTGCTGGCGCGGCTGCGGCTCGTGCTCGGGCTGCTGTGCATCGCGGGGACGGGGCTCGCCGCGCTGCTGGGCACCCGGGCCGCCGACCGCTTCGCCGCGGTGCTCGACCGGCTGGAGCGCTCGCAGGCGGCGCAGCGCCAGCTCGTCGCCGACGCGTCGCACGAGCTGCGCACGCCGGTGACCGCGCTGCGCACGAACGCCGAGCTGCTGCTCGAGCAGGAGGACCTCCAGCCGGCGCAGCGCCGCGTCCTGCTGTCCGACGTCGTGGACCAGACCGAGGAGCTCTCCGCGCTGGTCGCCGACCTGATCGAGCTGGCGCGCGGGGACCAGCCGGCCGCCGAGGTCCACGACGTGCGCCTCGACGCGCTGGTCGCCGAGGCGGTGGAGCGCGCCCGCCTCCACGCCCCCGGCGTCCGCTTCTCGACCGACCTGGACCCCGTCGCGGTCGACGCCGTCGGCGACCGCCTCGGCCGCGCGGTCAACAACCTGCTCGACAACGCCGCCAAGTACTCGCCCGACGGCGGCGAGGTCGACGTGACGCTGCGCGGCGGCACGCTGACCGTCCGCGACCACGGCCCCGGCGTGCCGGCGGACGAGCTGCCGCACATCTTCGACCGCTTCTTCCGCGCGACGAACGCGCGCGGCCAGGCCGGCTCGGGCCTCGGCCTGGCGATCGTCAAGCAGGTCGCCGAGCGCCACGGCGGCAGCGTCGCCGCGGCAGCGGCGCCCGGCGGCGGCCTCGCCGTCACGTTCACGCTGCCGGGCGCGCGGGCGGTCGCTCGCGCAACCGAGCCCGCCGGCCGATAGAACTCGGCGATGCTCGCCGTCGCCCCGCTCGCCGCGGCCGCCGCCACGATCGCCGGCTGCCCGCTGTTCCCCGCGGACTTCTCGACCAACCAGCGCGTGGACGGGCTCCCGGTCGCGCCGGACTCGGCCGCGATCGTCCGCTCGATCGGCCTCGACGGCACGCTGAAGGCCGACTTCGGCTCGGGGCTGTGGGAGGGCGGGCCGATCGGCATCCCCTACGACGTCGTCGGCAGGCGCACGCAGCGGTCGCGGGTCGCGTTCGACTACGCGGACGAGTCCGACCGCGTGCGCTACCCGATCCCCCGCGGGGTGCACATCGAGGGCGGGCCGGCCGCCGACGGGGACCGCCACGCGCTGCTCGTCGACCGCTCCCGCTGCACGCTCTACGAGCTCTACGCGCTGCGCCGCGAGAACGGCCGCTGGACCGCCGGCTCGGGCGCGACCTGGAGCCTGCGCCGGCCGCGGATGCGGCCCGCCGGCTGGACGAGCGCCGACGCCGCCGGCCTGCCGATGCTGCCGCTCCTCGCCCGCTACCAGGAGGTCCGCCGCGGGCGGATCACGCATGCGCTCCGCATGACCGTGTCGGAGACGCGGCGCGCGTTCGTCTTCCCCGCCCGGCACTTCGCGTCCTCGGCCACCGACCCGGCGCTGCCCCGCATGGGCGAACGGCTCCGGCTGAAGGCGTCGGTCAACGTCTCCGGCCTGCCGCGCCAGGCGCGCGTCGTCGCGCGGGCGATGCAGCAGTACGGGCTGATCGTCGCCGACAACGGCTCGGACTGGTTCGTCTCCGGCGCGCCCCACCCCGGCTGGGACAACGACCAGCTCCAGCAGCTGCGGCGCCTGCGCGGCAGCGACTTCGAGGTCGTCAGTCCACCTGCACGCGGCCGTTGAGCACGCCGAGCCGGCGCTGACCCGCGAGCAGGTCGAGCAGCTCGGCGCCGACCAGCTCGCGCCGCCAGCCGCGCAGCGTGCGGACGTCCGGCTCCGGCTTGCCGCGCCGGGACGCGACGACCACCGGCGCGAGGTCGGCGCGGGCGGCGATCAGCTCGTAGGCGAGCCCCGCCTCGTGCGCTCGCGCGCGGACGAGCGCCTCGGCGAGCGCGATCGTGGGACCGTCGGCCGAGTCGGTCGCGAGCCGCTCCCCCTCGTCCAGCCGGATCGGCTCGGCGGCGCGGCCGCGCTCGACCGCGGCGAGGATGTCGCGCGAGCGGCGCCGCACCACGTCCGGCCCCGCCCCGCGGATCTGGCTCAGCTCCTTCGGGTTCCTCGGGCCGCGCTTGGCGAGCTCGACCAGCGTCGGGTCGCGCAGCACGGCGCCGACCGGGCGGTCCTCGGCGGCCGCCGTGCGCTCGCGCCAGGCCGCGAGCTCGCGCGCGAGCGCGCGCTCGCGCGGCGCCAGGCCGCTGATCCGCGGCAGGCGCCGCCAGGTCTCCTCGGGGTCGCGCTCGTCGGTCGCCTCGGCGATCGCGAGGCACTCCTCGCGCGCCCATTCCAGCCGGCCGCGGTCGCGCAGCCGGCGCTGGAGCTCGTCGGCCAGCGGCAGCAGGTGCTCGACGTCCTCGCGCGCGTACTTGAGCTGCTCGGGCGTCAGCGGCCGGGCGTCCCAGCGCGTGAACGAGGCCGACTTCGACAGCCGGATCTTGAGCACGTCGTGCAGCAGGCCCGTGTAGCCCGCCTGGGCGGAGAAGCCCGCGAACCCGGCGGCGATCTGGGTGTCGAACACGTTGGCGAACGTGGTGTTCCAGGCGCGGCGGAGGATCGCGACGTCCTGGCGGCCGGCGTGCAGGACGATCTCCACGGCGGGATCGGCGAGCACCGCGGCGAGCGGCGCCGGGTCGCCGAGCTCGCCCTGCAGCGGGTCGAGGACGACGACCTCCTCGCCGACGCAGACCTGGATCAGACAGAGGAGCGGCCGGTAACGGCCCTCGGGCATGAACTCCGTGTCGATGCCGAGGCGCCCCTCCTCGCGGGCGCGCGCCGCGAGGCGCTCAAGCTCGGACGGCAATGAAGCGGTACAGGTCGTTCCCCATAGGCCCCGACACTATCCGCCACGGCGAGGTGAGGCCGGCAGCGCCGGCCCACCTCGTGTCCGTGGCCGCTACGCGGCCGCCGGCGCGGCGAGCGCCTGCGCGCCACGCTCGGAGCGCTTGCCCGGGATGAGCAGCGCGGCCAGTCCGCCGCCGACGAGCACCGCCGCGCCGACCCACAGCGCGGGGACGAGCCCGTCGACGAACGCCTGGGGCGACCCGAAGCCGCCGGCGCCCGTGAACACCGCGCCGAACACGGCGACGCCGAGCACGCCGCCCAGCTCGCGGATCGCGTTGTTCGCGCCGGAGGCCTGGCCGGCCTCCTCGGGCCGCACCGCGCCGAGCACCGCGTTCGCCGCCGGCGCGAACACGAGCGCCATGCCGGTCCCTCCCATGACGAACGCCGGCACCAGCGCGCCGTAGGCGACGCCGGTCTCGGTCACCGTGGCCAGCCACGTGATCGCGGCGGCCTGCAGGAACAGCCCGAGCGCCATCAGCGGCCGGGCACCGACCTTGTCGGACAGGATGCCGGCCACGGGCGCCACGAGCATCGGCATGCCGGTCCACGGCAGCGTCCGCAGGCCCGCCTCCAGCGGCGAGTAGCCCTGCACGCTCTGGAAGAACTGGGCGAGCAGGAAGATCGAGCCGAAGATGCCGAACGTCATCGCGAACGACACCCCGTTGGTGGCCGCGAACTGGCGCGAGCGGAAGAACCGCATCGGCAGCATCGGCGCCTTGGCGCGCAGCTCCCAGGCGACGAACGCGACGAGCAGGACGACGCCGGCGGCGATCGGCGCGACGACCTGGAGCGAGCCCCAGCCGGCCGGGTTGCCGCGCACGATGCCGAACACGACGCCGAGCAGGCCGATCGACGCGAGGGCCAGGCCCGGCAGGTCGAGGCGGCTCGACGGCCCGTGGGTCTCGGCCAGCCGGCGCATGGCGAGCGGGGCGAGCGCGATGCCGACCGGGACGTTCAGCCAGAAGATCCACTGCCACGAGATGCCCTGGATCACGGCGCCGCCGACCAGCGGCCCGAGCGCGACGCCGAGGCCGCTGACGCCCGACCACACGCCGAGCGCGAGGCCGCGCCGCTCGGAGGGGACGGCGGAGCTGAGGATCGTCAGGCTGAGCGGCGCGACGATGCCGGCGCCGAGGCCCTGCACCGCACGGGCGGCGATCAACGCGCCCGTGGTGGGCGCCAGCGCGGCGGCGGCGGACGCGACGGTGAAGATGGAGAGCCCGATGACGAAGACGCGCCGGCGGCCGTAGCGGTCCCCGAGCGCCGCGCCGGTCAGCAGGAAGACCGCGAAGGCGAGCGTGTAGGCGTTGACGGTCCACTCGAGCGCCTCGAGCGACGCGCCGAGATCCTGCCGGATGCTGGTCAGCGCGTTCGTGACCACGAGGTTGTCGAGGCTGACCATGAAGATCGCCAAGGCGGTGACGACGAGGGTCCAACCGGGGAGGAGACGAGACATCTGGTGGTCCTTTGTGAGTGAGCACTAACTTGTACGCTGAGCGCAAAGGTAGTACTCACTCACTTCCTTGTCAAGCGCGTGTCGCGAGACGGCAAGGTCCGTCGAGGCGATCTGGCGCGCAGGCGTCCGACGTTGACGGCGATATGCGCGTCAACGTCGGACGGCGGGCGAGGACCGAGGCGCGACGGACGTTGCCGCGCGGTCCGAGCCCCTCCTCGATGCCGCAGTTCAACGCGCCCTCGCGGGCGCCCGGCCCTCACCACGCCCGCGGCGGGCGCCGGGGCTACTTGATGAGGACCGGCGTGCCGATCGCGACGCGACCGAACAGGTCGATCACGTCGGGCACCGTCATGCGGATGCAGCCGTGCGATGCGCGGGTGCCGATCGACCACGGCTCGCCGGTGCCGTGGATCCCGACCGACCCGTCGACGCCCATCCAGCGCGCCTTGAGCGGGTTGTTCGCCGCGCCGCCGCCGACCGACTGGCCGGCCATCTCGCCCGCCCACGGCGAGTTCGGCGCCGTCCACGTCGGGTTGACCTGCTTGCTCTGGATCGCGAACTGGCCGGTCGGCGTCGGGTACGCCGGCTGGCCGACCGCGACGCCGTAGCCCTTCACGAACTTGAGCCGCTTGAACAGCCGCAGGCGGAAGTGGTCGCGATCGATCGTGATCACGGACGGGTAGGCCTTCTTCAGCTCCCGCGTCTGGATCTTCGGCGTCACCCGCGCGAGCTTCGGACGGAGCTCCCGCGCCGCCGCCGGGTTCGCGACCGTGGCCTGGATGGCCTCGACCAGCGGCCCCACGGCCAGCGACCGGCCCTTGCGGCCGGGGCGCTTGATCAGCCGCGTCAGCGTGATCTTCACGCGCGCGTCGCGAGGCGCCACGCCGACGCGCTTCGCCGTCGCGCGCACGAACCGCCAGACCGGCTTGCGCTTGAAGCTCACCGACGGGGTGGCCGAAGCCGGCGGGAGCGAGCCGTCGGCCGCGGGCGGCGCGCTCTGACCGGCGTAGAGCGCGCGCAGCGCCGTCTTGTCGGCCTGGAACGCGAACTTGATGGCGGCCATCTTCAGCGCGAATCGCTTGCCGCCGGCGACGACCGCGACGTCCTGCGCGAGGATCGGCCCGAGCGTCTGCTCCAGCTTGGCCTGCGCCTCGGCCACCGTGAGCGTGCCGACGTCCACGCCCGAGACCGTGACGCCGGCCCGGATGCGCTGCTCCGGCGGCGGCGGCTGCGGCTGCGCGCCGGCGGTGGAAGGGGCCCACGCCGGGATCGAAAGGGCGAGGAACAGGAACATGATCGTCCGGCGCATGGCCGACCAGGGTAGCCGGACCCGGGCGATCCGGCTGCTCGCCCTACCCTGCTGCGGATGGACTACGCCGCCTCGGCCCGGGAGCTCCCGCCCGGCCTCTGGGACCGGCTGCGGCTGGACCCCGTCCGCTCGCCGGAGCACATCGCGCTCGCCGCGGCCCGGACGTTCGGGCCCCAGGCCGAGCGCTGGGCCGCCGAGAAGCGCCAGCGCTTCAAGGTGGAGCCCGCGGAGCTGGCCAGGATGGCGAAGAAGCGGCACGCGACGCTCGCGCGCTTCGAGGGCGCGGCCACCGGCGTGGGCGGGATCGTCACGCTGGTGCCGGACCTCGTCGGGCTCGCGTGGATCCAGTCGCGGCTCATGTTCTACATCGCGGCCGCCTACGGCTACGACCCGACCGACCCGATGCGGCCGGCCGAGGCGCTCGTGATCTTCGACTTCTACTCCGACCCCGTGACCGCGCGCCGCGCGCTGGACGGGATCGGCTCCACGTTCGTCGAGGCCTACGTCGGCTCGAAGCTCCAGCGCGACGAGGTGCTGGCGCTGCGGCTGGCCAAGCTGGTCGGCATCCGCTCCGCGCGCAAGCTCGCCGGGCGGGTCATCCCCGGCGTCGCGATCCTGTTCAACGCGGTCGGCAACGAGCGGCGCACGCGGGTGCTCGCCGACCGGGCGATCCGCTTCTACGGCGGCTGATCAGGGGCCGCCGTATACGGGGATCGTCGCCCCGGTCGTCGCGACCGACTCATCGCTGCAGAGGAAGCGGATGACCGACGCGATCTGCTCGGGCGGCGTGAGCCTGGCGTGCTGCTCGGCCGGCATCGACGCGCGGTTGGCGGGGGTGTCGACCATCGAAGGCAGCACGGCGTTGCAGCGCACGCCGTCGGCGGCGTGCTCGCGCGCGACGACCTGCACGAAGGCGATCACCGCGGCCTTGGACGCGCAGTACCCCGCGGCGCCCGCGAACGGGTACAGGGCGGAGCGCGAGGACATGCAGACGATCGATCCGCCGCCGGCGGCGACGAGCGCGGGCAGCGCGGCCTGGGTCACGAGGTAGGTGGGGCGCAGGTTGAGCGCGAACTGCGCCTCGAACCCCTCCACCGGCGTGGTCGCGACCGGCTGGTCCGCCGCGAAGCCGCCGACGAGGTTGACGACCGCGCGCAGCGGCGTCGACTCGTGGCCGGCCGCCGTCTCGACGACCCGCGCGACCGCGTCCAGGTCGCCCAGGTCGGCCTCCACCACCTCGGCGCCCTCGAGCGGCGCGGGGGCCTTGTCGGGCACCACGACGCGCCAGCCGGCGGCGACGAACGCGGCGACCACCGCGCGCCCGAGCCCGCCGGTGCCGCCGGTGATCAGCGCGGTCCGCTCCACCGGCGTCATCTTGTCATCCCGTCCGGTCGCGGAACTACCTTCCGCACCCGATGTCCGTGCGCCACCTCACCGACGGTCAAGAGCTCGACATGGTGCTGCTCGTGCGCGAGCTGCGCGGCGGCAAGCAGCTGCGCGTGATGCTGAGCGACCGCACCGGCACCGTGACGGCGTGCGTCCCGGAGGGCGACGAGGTGGCCTACGAGCACGGCGCCGCCGTGCGCGTCCAGGGCCGCTACACGGTCCACCCCGATCGCGGCCCGGAGATCGCGCTGCGCTCGCTCCGCGCCGCGCGCGCGGAGGAGATCGACCACGAGGCGCTGCTCGACGGCCCCGTGCGCGACGCCGGGCAGATGGAGGCCGACCTGCGCGACCTCCTCGCGACGGTCCAGAACCCGCACCTGCGGTCCCTGCTCGACGCGGTGCTCGGCCCGGGCTCGGAGACGTGGCCGGGCTTTCGCGACGCGCCGGCCGCCAAGCGCTACCACCAGGCGTACCGCCACGGCCTGCTCGAGCACTCGCTGACGGTCGCGCAGTCGGTCTCCTCGATCTCCGCCACCTTCCCGGGGATCGACCGCGACGTCGCCGTCTGCGGCGCGCTGCTGCACGACATCGGCAAGCTCGACGCGTACACCGCCGACCCGGTGGCGATCGACCTCACCGACGCGGGCAAGCTGCAGGGCGAGATCCCGCTCGGCTACTACCGCGTGCGCCGGCTGATCGAGGACCTGCCCGGCTTCCCCTCCGACCTCGCCGCGGCGGTGCTGCACATCATCCTCAGCCACCACGGCGCGCTCGAGCACGGCTCGCCGGTGGTCCCGTGCACGCGCGAGGCGACGCTCGTCCACATGATCGACAACCTGGGCGGCCGGCTCGGCTCGTTCGACCGGCTGGAGAAGGAGCTGCCCGACGGCTCGCGCTGGTCGGGCTACGACCGCGCGCTGGGCGGCGGCGCCTTCTTCGCGGACCGCGAGGCCGCGTAGCGCTCAGTCGAGCGGCGCGGCGTCGATCAGCTCGCGGATCTCGATCCCGGCGTCGAGCACCCGCTGGGCGTAGTCGCGGCGATCGGCGTCGCGCAGCTCGCGGTCGCTCGCGAGGATCTCGGCGAACCCGATGACGACCGTCAGCGGCGTGCGCAGGTCGTGGCGCAGCCGGTTGAGCGCGTCGGGCGCCGGGCCGTCAGCCACGGGCGAGGCCGGCTCCGTCCGGCGGGGAGATGAAGCCCTCGCGCAGCGCGATCGCGATCGCGTGCACCCGGGTGTGCGCCTCGAGCTTGCTCATCGCGTTGCGGATGTGCGTCTTGACCGTCTCGGCGGAGAGCACGAGCAGCTCGGCCACCTGCTCGCCCGTCAGGCCCTGCGCGAGCAGGTCGAGGACCTCGCGCTCGCGGTTGGAGAGCGACGGCAGGCGCTCGGTCGAGCGGCGCGAGAGCAGTGCGGGGCGCAGGCGCGGGTCCACGTAGCTGCCGCCCTTCGAGACCAGCGCGAGCGCCTCGACCAGCTCGCGCGGCGAGCCGTCCTTGAGCGCGTAGCCGCGCGCGCCGGAGTCCAGCCCGCTGAACAGCAGCTCCTCGTCGGAGGAGCCCGTATAGAGCACGATGCGGCGGTCCGGGTCGTCGCCGAGCAGCCGCCGCGTGAGATCGATCCCGTCGTCCTCCCCGAGGCGGATGTCCACCAGGGCGACGTCGGGCGCGAGCTCGTCGACGAGCTGCCGGCCCTCCGCGGCCGTGCCGGCGGTGCCGACGACGTCGCACCCCTCCCGGCCCAGCAGCAGCTCCAACCCTTCCCGCAGCGCCTGGTGATCTTCGATGAGGACAAGGCGCAACGGCACGACGTGGTGTATATCGGCAGTTGCCACCAGAACCACAGTCCGGCCGTTCTTCCGCAAACACCGGAGAAACTCCGTGCCGGAACTGCGACAGCTTCCAGCTTCGCCCCGAACCGCGGTCTATCGTGGGCGGTCGTGGCGAAGGACACCGAGAAGCTGATCCGGCAGCTCAGCCTGATCTCCTACCTGATGGCCGAGCGGCGTCCCGTCACCGCCACGGAGATCCGGCGCGACGTCGAGGGCTACTCGGACATGACCGAGGACGCGTTCGCGCGGCGCTTCTACGCGGACCGCGCCGAGCTGGACTCGCTCGGCATCCACCTGTCCGTCGACCGGCCCGCCGACGGGTTCTCAGAGCAGGAGAACTACTCGCTCGCGCCGGAGGCGTTCTTCCTGCCCGCGGTGGAGTTCACCGACGCCGAGCTGGCGGCGCTGCAGACCGCGCTGAGCCTGCTCGACGGCGAGTTCGCCTACGCGGAGCCGCTGCGGCTCGCGCTGCAGCAGCTCACCTGGGGCCGGCCCAGCCCGCTCGGCTCGCCTGCCCAGCGCGCGATCGGGCTCGGCATCACCGGCTCGGCCGGCGGCGCGGACCTGTCGGCGCGGCTCGCGAAGGTCGACACCGCGATCTACCGCCGCAAGCGGATCGAGTTCGACTACTTCACGATGCAGACGGGCGAGACCGCGCTGCGCAAGGTCGATCCCTACGAGCTGCTGTTCGAGGGCGGCCAGTTCTACCTGGTCGGCTACTCGCACGAGCGCGGCGACATCCGCGTCTTCCGGCTGTCGCGCATCCGCGGCAAGGTCGCGTACGCCACCAAGGCCGAGCACGACTTCCAGCGCCCCGACGACTTCGACCCCCGGCGCTACGCCAACCGGATCCCGTGGCAGCTCGGCGAGACCCGCGACACGGCCGAGATCTGGGTCTCGGACCGGATCGCGTGGCACGTGGAGCGCAACTTCGGGCGCTACGGCGAGCTGACCGAGACGGACGACGGCGGCCAGCTGTTCCGCACGCCCTACGCGATCGCCCGGCTCGTGCTCGCGTGGGCGATCGGGTACGAGCAGCACGCGCGCGTCCTGGGCCCGCCGGAGCTGGCGGAGGAGCTGCACCGGCGGCTCGACCGCGTCGTCGAGCTGCACCGGGGCGAGCCGTTCGTCACCACCGCCGCCGGCCGGCCCCCGGCCGCGCCCGTGGACCGCGCCGCCCCCGGCGACGGCGTCCGCCCGCGCGAGGCGACCGGTATCCGCCCGGAGCGCTTCGCGCGGCTCGTCACGCTCGCCTCGGTCCTGATCCAGGCCGGCCGCGCCGGCCGCCGGCTCGACTCCGCGAAGGTCTGCGAGCAGCTGCAGATCTCGCCGCAGGAGCTGCGCGAGGACGTCGCCGTCCTCAACGTCGTCAACTTCGGCGGCGGGGCGTACGTCCTCTACGCGGAGGTGCTCCCCAACGGCGAGATCGAGGTCGATCCCGAGCCGTACTCCGACACGTTCGACCGCCCCGCGCGGCTGCTGCCGATCGAGGCCCGCGCGCTGCTGGCGGCGATCGAGCTGCTGGGCGTCCACCTGTCCGAGCACCTCCCGACCGCGCGCGACAAGCTCGAGCATGCGCTCGGCGACATCGCCAAGGAGGGATTGCTCGTCTCCAACGCCCGCACCGACGACGCGATCGCGCGCCAGGTCGGCGAGGCGATCGAGGCGCGCCGGCTGGTCGAGCTGGAGTACTACGCGGAGTACGAGGACGAGTTCACGACGCGGATCGCCGAGCCGTACGCGCTGATCAACAGCCCCGAGGGCTGGTACGCGCGGGTGTTCGACCCGGCCAAGGACCAGCTGCGCAGCTTCCGCCTGGACCGGATCAAGCGCATCGAGGTGCTCGACGAGACCTACGAGCGGCGCGCCGAGCTCGACACGATCGCCGACGTCGAGGGCTGGCAGCGGACGGGCGAGATCGAGGGCTCGCGGGTCGCCCACGTGTGGATCGCCCCCGAGCACGCGCGCTGGGTCGCGGAGAAGCGCCCGGTGCTCGCCGAGCTCGACGACGGCGCCGTGATCGTCGAGTGGCTGTTCAAGGGCGAGCGCTACCTGGTCAAGGAGATCCTCAAGGAGGCGGGCGACGCCGCCGTCCTGGAGCCCGCCGACGTGCGCGAGCACGTCCTCGCCGCCGCCGAGCGGCTTCTGGCACCCTCCTCGCGGTGAGCCGCCGCAGGGAGATCGCGATGACCGCCGGCGAGGCCGCGGAGCTCCTCGCCGCCTCGCGCACGGTGACGTGCGCGACGAACGGGCGCGACGGGTGGCCGCACCTCATGCCGCTCTGGTACGTGATCCGGGGCGGCGAGCTGTGGTCGTGGACCTACGCGAAGTCGCAGAAGGTCCGCAACCTCGAGCGCGATCCGCGCTGCACGCTGCAGGTGGAGACGGGCACGGAGTACGGCGAGCTGCGCGGCGTCATGCTCGCGTGCGACGCCGCCATCCACCGCGAGCTCGACGCGGTCGCCGCGGTCGGCGCCGAGCTCGCCGCCCGCTACGGCGGCGGCGCCCTGGAGCCCGACCTGGAGGCCGCGATGCGCGCGCAGGCGGCCAAGCGCGTCGCGCTGCAGTTCGTCGAGCGCCGCCGCGCGAGCTGGGACCACCGCAAGCTGGGAGGCACGTATTGAAGGGGATCATCCTCGCCGGCGGGTCGGGCACGCGGCTGTACCCGATCACGCAGGCCATCTCGAAGCAGATCATGCCCGTCTACGACAAGCCGATGATCTACTACCCGCTGTCGACGCTGATGATGGCGGGCATCCGCGAGGTCCTGATCATCACGACGCCGTTCGACCAGGACCAGTTCCGGCGGCTGCTCGGGGACGGCTCGCAGTTCGGCTGCCGCTTCGAGTACGCGGCGCAGGAGACGCCGCGCGGCCTCGCCGACGCGTTCATCGTCGGCGCGGAGTTCATCGGCGGCGACGCCGTCGCGATGATCCTCGGCGACAACATCTTCTACGGCTACGGCCTCGGCGCGCAGCTCAAGGAGCTGACCGACCCCGACGGCGGCGCGGTGTTCGCCTACCACGTCGCCGACCCAGAGCGCTACGGCGTGGTGGAGTTCGACGACCACCGCCACGCGGTCTCGATCGAGGAGAAGCCGGCGCAGCCGAAGTCGCACTACGCGGTCGTCGGGCTCTACTTCTACGACAACGACGTGGTCGACATCGCGCACAACATCGCGCCGAGCCCGCGCGGCGAGATCGAGATCACCGACGTCAATCGCGAGTACCTGCAGCGGGGCAAGCTGCGGGTCGGCGTGCTCGACCGCGGCACCGCGTGGCTGGACACCGGCACGTTCGACTCGCTCATGCAGGCGGCGGAGTTCGTGCGCGTGATCGAGGAGCGGCAGGGCCTGCGGATCGGCTCGCCGGAGGAGATCGCCTGGCGCGAGGGGTTCATCTCCGACGCCGAGCTGCGCCGGCTCGCCGACCCGCTCGTCAAGAGCGGCTACGGGGAGTACCTGCTCACGCTGCTCGACGGCTGAGGAGGCCCAGCAGCTCGGGCAGGCCGCCGGCGATCCGGTCGGCGGCGCCGAGCTCCTCCGCCGCGTGCGTCGTCGTGACCGCCCACACGGTCATGCCGGCCGCGCGACCGGCGGCGACACCGCTCGGCGCGTCCTCCAGCACGAGGCACGCCGCCGGATCGACGCCGAGCCGCTCGGCGGCGAGCAGGTAGGCGTCGGGTGCCGGCTTGCCGCGCGCGACCTCGTCGGACGTCACGAGCACCGCGGGCGGCTCCAGCCCGGCGGCCGCGAGGCGGACGCGGGCGAGCGGCGCCTCGCACGAGGTGGCGATCGCCACGACCGGCAGCGCGAGCACCTCGGCCGCCCCGGGATAGGCGACGACGCCGTCCGTGTCGGCGACCTCGGCCTCGAGCACCCACGCCGACTCGGCGGTGACGAGCTCGGGCGCCACGTGCTCGGCCACGACCTCGCGGCTCGGCCGGCCGTGGTTGGCCGCCTGGATCGCGGCGCCGTCGATGCCGTGGCGCTCACCCCAGCGCGCCCAGGCGCGCCGGATCGATGCGGACGAGTCGGCGAGCACGCCGTCGAAGTCGGAGATCACCGCGGCGAACGTCATCGTGCCGCCACCTGGACGGCCTGCTCCTCGGCGGCGTGCAGCGGCTCGGCCTGCGTGCTCCCGGTCGCGCGCCGCGCGAGCGCGAACACCACGACGGCGCCGAGGATCAGCAGCGAGAGCGCCCACGGCAGCGAGACCGCGTCCGCGAGGACGCCGATGACCGGCGGCCCGGCGAGGAAGCCGAGCGACCCCATCGAGGACACGGCGGCGATGCCGGGGCCCGGCGGCGTGTCTGGCTGGCGCCCGGCGGCGCTGAACATGAGCGGCACGCCGTTGGCGACGCCCAGGCCGACCAGGAACAGCCCGGCGAGCGCCACGGCCGGCTGGCCGATCAGCAGCATCGCGCCGAGCGGGATGCCGGTGAGCAGCGCGCCCCAGCGCAACAGCGCGACGGCGCCGATGCGATGGTTGATCCAGTCGCCGGCCACCCGCCCGACGGTCATGCCGGCCGTGAAGAACGAGTAGGCGAGCGCGGCGAGCGCGGCGCTGGCGCCGAGGTCCTGGCGGAGGTAGAGGCCGCCCCAGTCGGCCATCGCGCCCTCGGTGACCATCACGAGCAGGCACAGGACGGCGAGCAGGACCACCCCGCGGGACGGCAGCGTGAAGCCCGGCGTCTCCTCCCCCGCCGCGGCCGAGCCGTGGCCGATCCGGCTCGCGCTCGCGTAGAGCAGCGCGAACAGCAGCACGGACGTGATCGCGACGGTCACGCGCGGGTCGAGGCCGAGCGCGGAGCACGCGGCCGAGAAGGCGGCGCCGGCCATGCCGCCGAACGCCCAGCCGGCGTGCAGGGAGGACATGATCGGCTTGTGCAGGTCCTTCTCCACCTTGACGCCGTGGCTGTTCATCGCGACGTCCTGGGTCGCGCTCGACGCGCCGAGGACGAACAGCCCGGCGGCGACGAGGATGGGGTGCGGCGCCAGCACCGGCAGGTTGATGGCGAGCACCAGCGCGATGCCGCCGACCCACACGATCCGCTCGGAGCCGTGGCGCACGATCGCCTGGCCGGCGACCGGCAGCGCGAGGATGACCGCGATCGCCATGCCGACGATCACGAGGCCCATCGCGCTCTTGGAGAGGTCGAAGCGCTCCTGCACCCACGGGATCTGCGCGATCCAGGCGCCGATCGCGGCGCCGTTGACGACGAACACGCCGGTGGTGGCCCAGCGTGGGGTCATGCCCGCGTCACCGTCACGCCGAGGGCCCGGTAGGGATCGAGCAGCTCGTCGGGCGCGGCGGCCTCGGCCACGACGTGGGTCAGCTCGGCGACCGGCGCGACGAGGTACGGGCTGCCGGCGCGCAGCTTGTCCGAGGTGGCGAGCGCGATCACGTCGGCCGACGCCTCGACCATCGCGCGCTTGACGTACGCCTCCTCGAGGTCGTCGGTCGACAGCCCGGCCTCCGGGTGCAGCGCGCACACGCCGAGCACCACGGCGTCGGCGCGGATCGAGCGGATGAAGTCGACCGCGGCCGCGCCGACCGTGACCTGCGCGAGCTTGTCGAGCCGGCCGCCGATCATCACGACCTCGGCGGTCGGGTGGTCGGCGAGCGCGGCCGCGATCGGCGGCGAGTTGGTCAGCACCGTGCGCTGCACGTCGGCCGGAAGCCGGCGCGCCAGCTCGAGGTTGGTGGTCGACCCGTCGAGCAGGACGACGCGCGCCTGGGCGAGCACCGCGATCGCCGCGCCCGCGAGCGCGGCCTTCTCGTCGGCCGACGTCTCCTGGCGGCGCCGGAACGAGCCGGGCTGCGGAGCCGGCGGCAGCGCGCCGCCGTGCACGCGCTGGACGAGTCCCTGGCCGGCGAGCTCGCGCAGGTCGCGGCGGATGGTGTCCTCGGACACGCCGAGCTCCGCGACCAGCCGTGCCGCGACCACCTTCCCGTCGCGGTCGAGGGCGCGCAGGATCGCCTGGCGGCGCTCGGCGGAGAGGAGCTGACTGGCTGCACGTTCCTGCACGTTGATGCAGGTTACTGCACGGCTGGGGTCAGGCCCGTTGCGTTGCGCACGTCGGGCCTGGATCTCCCGTCAGACGCCCGTGCGCAACGCAACGGGCCTGACCCCAGCCGTGCCTTGAGTCTTACGCCTGAATCGGACCCGATGCATCGCGCGTGAGAGGGATCGGAGCGCGGGTATCTGTAGCCTCGTGACAATGGAGGCGACCTCGCGGCCGTACGAGGCGGTCCCGCCGGAGGCGGCGGACGTGCTGCGCCCCGTGCTTCCCGGCCTGGCGGACGAGACGATCGCCGCGATCGCGCGCGAGGTGCCCGGCTACGCACGGGCGATGGAGGGCGCGTTCGGGCAGGTCGTCCGCCTCGGCGTGGAGGTCGCGTTCAACCGCTTCGTCGACCTGCTCGCCGACCCCGAGCCCGACGCCGCCGAGTCGCGCCGCACGTACGTCGACCTCGGGCGCGGCGAGTTCCACTCCGGCCGCAGCCTCGACGCGCTGCTGGCGGCGTACCGGGTCGGCGCGCGGCTCGCCTGGCGCCGGTTCGTCGAGGCCGGCGTCGCCGGCGGGCTCTCGCCGCCGGCGATCTACGCGCTCGGCGAGGCGATCTTCGCCTACATCGACGAGCTGTCGGCCGAGTCGGCCGAGGGCTACGCGGAGGAGCAGACCGCAGCGGCGGGCGAGAGCGAGCGGCGCCGGCGCCGGCTCGTCCGGCTGCTCGCGCAGGATCCGCCGGCCGGCCAGGAGGCGGTCCGGACGGCCGCCGCGGCGGCGGGCTGGACGCTCCCGCGCGGCGAGCTCGCCGCGCTCGTGGCGGCGACCGCCGCACGACGGCGAACCCGGCGAGGCGCTCCTCGACTCGATCGCGGCCCGGCTCGCGCGCCGGCTCGGCGAGGGCGCGATCGGCGCCGAGGCGTTCGGCGCCGCGCTGGTCTTCGTCCCCGATCCGGACGCCCCGGGCCGCCGGCGGCGGCTCGAGGCCGCGGTGGAGGAGCATCCGGCCGCGCTGGGCCCGACCGTGGACTGGGCGCGCAGCGGCGCGTCCGCGCGCCGGGCGATCTCGACGCAGCGCCTGGCGGTCGCCGGCCGCCTCGCCGCGACGGGCCTCGTCGTCACCGACGACCACCTCGCCCGGCTCCTCCTCGCCGCGGACCCCGGCGTCGCGGCGGACCTCGCCGCGAGCCGGCTCGCGCCGCTGGACGGGCTGGCCGACGGGCCGCGGGCGCGGCTGCGGGAGACGCTCGCCGCGTGGCTCGACCGGCCGGGCCAGGTGCAGGCGGTGGCGGCCGCGCTCGGCGTGCATCCGCAGACCGTCCGCTATCGCGTACGCCAGCTGCGCGACCTGTTCGGCGACCGGCTCGAGGACCCCGACGCGCGTTTCGAGCTCTCCCTCGCGTTACGTGTCCGATGACGAGCGCTGCTAGGAATAGGCCGCGATGCGCCTGCTCCTGACCGGCGCCGCGGGAATGCTGGGGCACGACGTCGCCGCCGCCGCCGAGCGCGCCGGCCACGACGTCGTCCCGCTCGCGCGGCGCGATCTCGACGTCCGCGACGCCGCCGCGGTGCGCGCCGCCGTCGCCGCCGCGCGCCCGGACGCGGTGATCAACTGCGCCGCCTGGACCGACGTCGACGGCGCCGAGGCGCACGAGGCCGAGGCCACCGCGCTCAACGGCGCCGCCGCCGGCCACGTCGCCGCCGCCGCCGCGGACGCCGGCGCGTTCGTCGTCCAGGTCTCGACCGACTACGTCTTCGACGGGACCGCGACCACGCCGTACCTCGAGTCGGCGCCGACCGGCCCGCGCAGCGCCTACGGCCGCTCCAAGCTCGCCGGCGAGCACGCCGTCGCGGCGCTCGCCCCGGGCGCCCACGCGATCGTCCGCACCGCATGGCTGTTCGGCGCGCACGGCGGCAACTTCGTCGCCACGATGCTGCGGCTCGCCGGCGAGCGGGACGCGTTGACCGTCGTCGACGACCAGGTCGGCTGCCCCACGTTCACCGGCCACCTCGCGGCCGCGCTCGTCGCGATCGCCGAGCAGCGCCTCGGCGGCCTGCGCCACGTCGCCGGCGCCGGCGAGTGCTCGTGGTACGACCTCGCCGCCGCCACGTTCGCCGCGACCGGCAGCGAGGTCGAGCTCGCCCGCGGCCGCACCGCCGACCTCGGCCGGCCGGCGCCGCGCCCCGCCTACTCCGTCCTGCGCTCCGAGCGCCCGGACACCCCGGTCCTGCCGCCGTGGCAGGACGGGCTCCACGCCTACCTCGAACTGGGAGTCACCGCATGAAGCTGCTCGTCTGCGGCGGAGCCGGCTTCATCGGCTCGAACTTCGTCCGCCAGCGCGTGCTCGAGCACGGCGACGCCGTCACCGTGCTCGACAAGCTGACCTACGCCGGCCGCGAGGAGAACCTCGCCGACCTGCGCGACCGCGACGGGCTTCGCGTTCGTGCACGCGGGCATCGAGGACGCCGACGCGGTCGCCGACGCGATGGCCGGCGCCGACGCGGTCGTCAACTTCGCGGCCGAGACGCACGTCGACCGCTCGATCGCCGAGCCCGACGCGTTCATCACCACCCACGCGCTCGGCACGTTCGTGCTGCTCGAGGCGGCGCGCGAGCGCGGCGTCCGCTACGTCCAGGTCTCCACCGACGAGGTCTACGGCTCGATCGAGCAGGGCTCGTTCACCGAGCGGTCGCCGCTGCAGCCGTCCTCGCCCTACTCGCGCCAGCAAGGCCGGCGCCGACCTGCTCGTCGCCTCCTACCACCACACCTACGGGCTCGAGTCGCTGATCTGCCGCGGCTCGAACAACTACGGGCCGTTCCAGTACCCCGAGAAGCTGATCCCGCTGATGGTGCTCAACGCGCTCCACGGCGACCCGCTGCCGGTGTACGGCGACGGGCAGCAGGTGCGCAACTGGATCTTCGTGGAGGACTTCGCGCGCGGGATCGGCCACGTGCTGGCCCACGGCGCGCCCGGCGAGACCTACAACGTCGGCGGCCCGGACGAGGCGGTCAACCTCGACGTCGTGACGCGGATCATCGCGCTCACGGGCGCGTCGGAGGACCTGATCGACTACGTCACCGACCGCCCGGGCCACGACCGCCGCTACTCGCTCGGGTCCGAGAAGGTGCGCGCGCTCGGGCTGGGAGCCGCAGGTCCGCTTCGACGAGGGCCTCGACCGGACCGTCGCCTGGTACCGGGACAACACCGAGTGGTGGGCCCCGATCCGCTCCGGCGACTACCGGGCGTACTACGAGCGCCAGTACGGACGGGCGCTCGGCGACTAGCGCCGCCGCCTAGCGCGCCCAGGTTGGTCGCGCGCCAGGTCGAGCCGTCGCGCTCGAACTGGAACGTGCGCACCCGGTCGGCGCCGCGGTCGCGGCCCTTGACCTTGGCGGTCGCGGTGTCGCCGTTCACCGTGACGGCCTCGACCGTGAGGTCGAAGTCGTCGGCGTCCTTGATCGCCTTGTCGAGCTCCTGCTCGCAGCTGGACCCGGCGGCCTTGATCTGGTCGCTGAGCGACCGGGCGAGGATGTCGTCGCAGATCTCCTCGCGCGTCGCCGGTCTCGCCCGCGGACTGCAGCTTCTCGACGACGTCGGCGACCTGCTTCTCCTCGCCGCTGAAGTCGCTCGACGACGAGGCGCCGCCCGGCGCACCCGGAGGCGAGCGCGGCGAGGACGAGGGCGAGGACGGCGAGTGGACGGCGCATGCTGCGCCCAGAGGGTAGTGACCCGGATACCATCGCGACGCGATGCGTGAGCGGGAGCGCGACACTGCACCACGGGGTCGCCATGCCCCGCCGCTGGAGGTCCGGCAGGACCGCCAGCGCCGCCGGCTCTACGCGGCCGCCGGCGCGATCTTCGCGCGCGTCGGGTACGCCGACGCGACCGCCGAGGCGATCGCGCGCGAGGCCGGGATGTCGAAGGCCACGTTCTACGAGCACTTCGACAACAAGGAGGACTGCATCATCGCGCTCCACGACGCGGCGACGACGGCCGTGCTCGAGGCGATGCGGCGGACCGGCGACGACTACGCGGGGTCGGACGCCGCCGGGCGCGTGCGCGCGGTCATCCACACGTTCCTCGAGGTGCTCGCCGCGTTCCCCGACGAGGCGCAGACGCTGCTGGTGGAGATCATCGGCGCCGGCCCGCGCGCGATGGAGCGGCGCGACCGGGTGCTCGCCGAGTACGCGTCCTACGTCGACGAGGTCAACCGCGAGGACGCCGAGCGCTTCGGCGTCGCGCGGCTCGCCTCGCCCGCACGACGCGTTCGCGATCGTCGGCGCGGTGGTCGAGCTGGCGTCGCGCCAGATCCGCACCGGCGAGCCGGACGACATCCGCGACCTCGAGCCGGTCGTCGAGCGCCTCGTGCTCGGGCTGATGCACGCGGCGGCCGCGACGCCGGCGTGAGCGCTGCCGCGCTCGCCGCGCTGGAGGCTGAGATCCACGACTGCCGCCGCTGCCCGCGGCTCGTCGCCTGGCGCGAGCAGGTGGCCGCGGAGAAGCGCGCGGCGTTCCGCGACGAGACGTACTGGGGCCGGCCGATCGGCGGCTTCGGCGACCCGGACGCGCGGGTGCTGCTGCTCGGGCTCGCGCCCGCCGCGCACGGCGCCAACCGCACGGGCCGCGTGTTCACGGGCGACCGCTCGGGCGACTTCCTGTACGCCGCGCTGCACCGGACCGGCTTCGCGAACCAGCCGGTCTCCGCGCACCTGCGGCGACGGCCTGGCGCTGCGCGACTGCTGGATCACCGCCGCCGTGCGCTGCGCGCCGCCGGCCAACAAGCCGCTCCCGTCCGAGCGCGACAACTGCGCGGACTGGCTGCGCGCCGAGCTGGCGCTGCTGGAGCGCGTGCGCGTCGTCGTCTGCCTCGGCGCCTTCGCGTGGGAGGCCGGCTTCCGGCAGCTCGCGCCGGCGCTGCGGCCGCGACCGCGCTTCGGCCACGGCGCGGAGGCGCAGGCCGGGGCGATTCGACGCTGCTCGGCTGCTTCCACCCGAGCCAGCAGAACACGTTCACGGGCAAGCTGACGCCGGCGATGCTCGACGCGGTGCTCGAGCGCGCCCGCGCGCTGGCCGATCAGGCGCGCAGCGCGTCGAGCACGAGCGCGGCGTAGCGGCGCCACTCGGCCGGGTCGTCGACGTCGTCGGCGGCGAGCATGCGGGCCGCGCCGCCCCAGAGGACCCGCAGGTCCGCCGACGTGGCGTTCGCGCGCATCCGGCCCTGCGCCTTCGCGCGCTCCATCAGGTCCTCCACGGCGCCCCACATGCGCCGGCGCGCCTCGGCGAGCAGGTCCGGCGCGGCGCCGGCCTGGATCGCGCTGGCGAGCGTGCGGTCGGCGCAGTGCTCGACCGCCTTCTCGGTCATCAGCTCGTTCAGCGCCGCCCACGCGTCCGGCTCCTCGAGCAGCTCGCGGGCGCGGCGCTCGAACTCGTCCATGCGGTCGAGCACGACCGCCGCGATCAGGTGCTCCTTGGTGGGGAACGAGCGGTACACCGTCGCCTTGCCGACGCCGGCGCGGGCGGCCACGTCCGGCACGCTCGCCTCGATCCCGCGCTCGGCGAAGACGGCCGCGGCGGCGGCGACGACGCGCTCGCGGTTGCGGACCGCGTCGGCGCGCTTGGGGGCGATCGCCGCGTCCGTGCTCATCGCTCCGCCAGCGCCGTCCCGGACCGCGGCGCGCGCCCCGTGATCGCCTGGTGCTCGCCGCGCGGGATCACGACCGCGACGCCGGCCGCCACGCCGGCGACGGCGGCGCTCACGAGGAACGCGGCGGTGAAGCCTTCGTCGGTCGGCAGCGGGCTGCCGGCGACCGCGCTCCCCGCCAGGATCGCCGCGCTCACCTGCGAGCCGATCGACGCCCCGACCGAGCGCGTGAGCGCGTTGAACCCGGTCGCCTCGCCGGTCTGCGCGGGCGGCACCGCCTCGACGATCAGGTTGGCCATCGCCGCGAACGACAGCCCGATCCCGCTCGACATCAGGAACGACCAGGCGACCACCGCGAGCTCCGAGCCGTGGTTCGAGTCCGAGCCCGAGCAGGCCGGCGCTCGTGATCGCCGCGCCGATCGAGAGCGGGAGCTTGGAGCCGAAGCGGGTCCCCAGCGCGCCCGAGATCGGCCCGGTGAACAGCATCATCACCGCGCCCGGGAACAGCAGCAGCCCGGCGCCGGTCGCGCCGAGGCCGAAGCCGAAGCCGGTCGACTCGGGCAGCTCGGCGAGCTGCGGGATGACCAGGAACGAGCCGAACATGCCGAAGCCGACGAACAGCGTCGCGATGTTCGTCAGCAGCACCGGCGGCTTGATCAGCGTCGGGATGTCGGCGAGCGGCTGCTCGGTGCGGCGCTCGACCGCGACCCAGATCGCGAGCACGGCGAGGCCGGCGGCGATCAGCACGAGCGTGCGCGTGCTCCCCCAGCCCCAGTCGTTCGCGCGGGAGATCGCGATCAGCGGCAGCACCAGCCCCACGCCCAGCAGCACCGCGCCGCGCACGTCGACGCGGCCGGGCTTGCGCTCGGGCGACTCCGGCACCCACACCTGCGTGGCGATCGCGGCGAGCGCGGCGCTGATCGCGCCGAGCCAGAAGATCCAGTGGTAGGAGAGGTGGTCGGCGATCAGCCCGCCGCCGACCAGGCCGGCGCCGCCGCCGATGCCGAAGATCGCGGAGATCAGGCCGATGCTCCCCGCGACCCGCTCGCGCGGGAACTCGTCGCGGATGATCCCGAAGCAGAGGGGGAAGATGCCGCCGCCCATGCCCTGGAGCACGCGGCCGACGACCACGACCTCGAGCGAGCTGCCGAGCGCGGCGACGGTCGAGCCGAGGCCGAACGCGACGAGCGAGAGCACGAGCAGCCGGCGCTTGCCGAACATGTCGCCGAGCCGGCCGGCCACCGGGGTGGCGACCGCGGCGGCGAGCAGGTAGCCGGTCAGCACCCACGCGATCCCGCTCGCGTCGGTGCCGAGCTGGTGCGTCAGCTCGCCGAGGGCCGGGATCAGCATGGTCTGCGCGAGCGAGAACGCGAGCGCGGACATGCTGAGGATGAACAGGCTCCGCATCGGGCGCGGGCGAGCGTCTTGGAGTGACATGTGGTCCTGGAGAGCGGGGAGACGGACTGGGGAGTACCCAGGCTAGCGCGATCCGGACTCCAGAGTCCACTTCGGGTTCGGACCCGTACGTTGCGCGAACTGGCGACGCCGAGACCCGAGGACGCTGCGCAACGCAACGGGCCTGTCCCCAGCCGTGCCGATAGCGTGGCGCCCCGTGTCCGGGCGCGCCCGCTACGCCGCCATCCTCCGCGCGCCGCACGTCGCGTCGCTCCTGCTCGCCTCGATGCTGGCGCGGCTGCCGTACGGCGTCTACGCGCTCGCGGCGATCCTGTACCTCTCCGAGGCGCGCGACTCCTACGTGGTGGCCGGCCTCGTCGACGGCGCGCTTCGCCCTTGGCGCCGCGGCCGGCGCGCCGTTCCAGAGCCGCCTCATCGACCGGCTCGGCCAGCGGCGGGTGCTGCTGCCGGCCGCGATCGTGGACGCGGCCGCCACCGGCGCCCTGATCGCGCTGACGGAGAGCGGCGCGCCGTCGGCCTCGCTGGTGGCCTGCGGCCTGGTCGGCGGCGTCGCCGTCCCGAACGTCGGCGGCGCGCTGCGCGCCCTCTGGCCCGCGCTGCTGCGCCAGCGGGAGGACCTGCTCCCGGCCGCGTTCGCGGTCGACTCGGTCGCGCTGGAGCTGCTGTTCACGGCGGGCCCGCTGATCGCCGCGCTCGTCGTCGCGGTCGCCTCGCCGGTCACGGCGCTGATCCTGTGCGCCGGCTGCTCGCTGCTCGGCACCGCGGCGTTCGTCACCCGCCCGCCGTCGCGCGCGTGGCGGCCCGACCCCGGGGCCGGCACCCACGGGGCGCTGGGCGCGCTCCGCTCCAGCGGCGTGCGGACGGTCGCGTTCGCCGCCGTGCCCGTCGGCTTCTGCTTCGGCGCGGTCGAGATCAGCCTGCCGGCGTTCGCGGAGGAGCACGGCGCCGCGGAGCTCGCCGGCGTCCTGCTGGCGACGTGGTCGATCGGGAGCGTGGCCGGCGGCCTGGCCTACGGGGCGCGCACGTGGCCCCGCTCGCTCCAGTCGATCTACGTCTGGCTCTCGCTGCTGCTGCCGCTCGGCTACCTCCCCGCGCTGTTCGCGTCCTCGATCCCGGCGATGGCGCTGCTGGTCCTGCCCGCGGGGCTGCTGATCGCGCCGCAGGCCGCCGCCTGCAACGAGCTCATCGGCCGGCTGGCGCCACCGGGGGCGGTGACCGAGGCGTACGCGTGGCCGGTGACCGCGACGCTCCTCGGGTTCGCGCCCGGGACGGCGCTGGGCGGCCTGCTCGTCGAGGAGGTGGGCTGGCACGCGTGCTTCGCCGCGGCCGCGTTCACGGCCGCCGTCGGCGCGGCGGTCGTCTACGTGTACCGGCGGACGCTCGTCGCCCCGCAACCAGTGTGACCTTGCATTGCACGGGCGGCGCTGCGTACCGAGCTGGGCGCTCTGCGAGAGCTCATGGCCCGGGTGGACGGGTCGGTACCGTGAAGGTATGTCCGATCCCGCACTTGATGCCTTCACGCCGCAGGTGCGGGACTGGTTCGCGCGGGCGTTCGCCGAGCCGACGCCGGCCCAGGCGCAGGCCTGGCCGGCCATCGCCACCGGCGCCCACACGCTGATCTCCGCGCCCGACCGGCTCGGGCAAGACGCTCGCCGCGTTCCTGTGGGCGCTCGACCGGCTCGTCAAGGAGCCGAGCGCGGACCGCACCCGCCTCGTCTACGTCTCGCCGCTCAAGGCGCTCTCCTACGACGTGGAGAAGAACCTGCGCGCGCCGCTGCGCGGGATCGGCGCCGACGTGAAGGTGGCGATCCGGACCGGCGACACGCCGCAGTCCGAGCGGCGCGACATGGTCCGCCACCCGCCGGACATCCTCATCACCACGCCCGAGTCGCTCTACCTGATGCTCACCAGCCAGGCGCGGTCGATCTTCGAGGGCGCCGAGCAGGTGATCGTCGACGAGATCCACGCCGTCGCGCAGACCAAGCGCGGCGCGCACCTCGCGCTCACGCTGGAGCGGCTGGCCGAGCAGGCCGGGACCGATCTGCAGCGCATCGGGCTGTCGGCGACGCAGAACCCGCTGGAGGAGGTCGGGCGCTTCCTGGTCGGCCCGAAGCGGACGTGCACGATCGTCGACACCGCCACGCGCAAGCCGCTCGACCTCAAGATCCACGTGCCCGTGGAGTCGATGGTCGAGCCGGAGCAGAAGGACCTCGACCTCGACCCGTTCGCCGGGCAGGAGGCGACGCGCAAGTCGATCTGGCCCGCGATCTACCCGGAGATCCTGCGCGAGGTGCGCGAGCACCGCTCGACGATCGTGTTCGTCAACAACCGCCGCGGGGCCGAGCGGCTCGCGCTGCGACTCAACGAGCTCGCCGAGGCGACAGCCGGTGACGAGCCCGCAGGGCGAGCCAGGACGCCGATCGCCCGCGCCCATCACGGCTCGCTCGCCCGCGAGGAGCGGCTCATCGTCGAGGAGCAGCTCAAGGCCGGCGAGCTGCCGTGCCTCGTCGCGACGTCCTCGCTCGAGCTCGGCATCGACATGGGCGCGGTCGACCTCGTGCTGCAGGTCGAGTCGCCCAAGTCGGTCACCGCCGGGCTGCAGCGGATCGGGCGCTCCGGCCACGGCGTCGGCGACACCGCCAAGGGCCGCATCTTCCCGAAGTTCCGCGCCGACCTGCTCGAGTGCGCGGTCGTCGCCCGGCGCATGCGCGAGGGCCTGATCGAGCAGACCGTCGTCCCGCGCAACCCGCTCGACGTGCTCGCCCAGCAGGTCGTCGCGATGGCGGCCTCGAGCGAGGACCCGCTGCCGGTCGACCAGCTGCACGCGCTCATCATGCGCACGTACTCGTTCGCCGAGCTGTCGCGCGCCCAGCTCGAGAACGTGCTCGACATGCTCGACGGCCGCTACCCGTCCGAGGAGTTCGGCGAGCTGCGGCCGCGGATCGTCTGGGACCGCGTCGGCGGCACGATCCGCGCGCGCAAGGGCGCCCGCGCGCTGGCGATCACGAACGCGGGGACGATCCCCGACCGCGGCCTCTTCTCGGTCAACCTCCCCGACGGCCGGCGCGTCGGCGAGCTCGACGAGGAGATGGTCTACGAGGCGCGCCCCGGCCAGGTCTTCCTGCTCGGGGCGTCGAGCTGGCGGATCGAGGACATCACGCGCGACCGCGTCGTCGTCACCCCGGCGCCGGGCGTCCCGGGCGCCGTGCCGTTCTGGAAGGGCGACGGCGTCGGCCGCCCGCGCGAGCTGGGCGAGGCGATCGGGGCCTTCAGCCGCTGGGCCGTCGAGCAGGACGTCGAGACGCTCGCCGACGGCTACGACCTCGACCCGCTCGCCGCGCAGAACCTGCTCGCGTTCCTGCTCGAGCAGCAGGCCGCCACGCGCGTCGTGCCGAGCGACCGGGCGATCGTGGTCGAGCGCTTCCGCGACGAGATCGGCGACTGGCGCCTGTGCGTCCTCTCCCCCTACGGCGGCCGCGTGCACGCCGCCTGGGGGCTCGCCCTGAGCGCCCGGATCCGCGAGCAGTACGGGCTCGAGTCCGATGCGATCTGGTCGGACGACGGCATCATCGTCCACCTTCCCGACGCGGACGAGCCTCCGGGCGCCGAGCTCGTGATGCTGCCGCCCGACGAGGTGGAGGACATCGTGGTGGGCGAGCTGGGCGGCTCGGCGCTGTTCGGCGCCCGCTTCCGCGAGAACGCGGGCCGCGCGCTGCTCATCCCCCGCGCCTACCCCGGCCGGCGCACGCCGCTGTGGCAGCAGCGGCTGAAGTCGCAGACGCTGCTGGAGGTCGCCAAGCGCTACGGCGAGTTCCCGATCGTGCTCGAGACGTACCGCGAGTGCCTGCGCGACGTGCTCGACGTGCCGGGGCTGCAGGACCTGCTGCGCAAGCTGCACTCGCGCGAGCTGAGCGTCGTGGAGGTCGAGACGCCGACGGCGTCGCCGTTCGCCTCCTCGCTCCTGTTCGACTACGTCGCGACCTACATGTACGAGGGCGACACGCCCAACGCCGAGCGGCGCGCGGCCGCGCTCGCGCTCGACCGCGACCTGCTGCGCGAGCTGCTCGGCCAGGAGGAGCTGCGCGACCTGATCGACCCCGGCGCGCTCGAGTCCGTCGAGGCCGACCTGCAGCGGATGTCCGAACGCACCCGCGCGGACTCGGCCGACGCGCTGCACGACGTGCTGCGCCGCGTCGGCGACCTCACTCGCGACGAGCTCGTGCTGCGCGTGGCGCCCGGCTCGGATCTCGACGCGTGGCTGGAGCAGCTCGGCGCCGAGCGGCGCGCGGTCGTGCTGCGGGTCGGCGGCGAGGAGCGCTGGGTCGCGGCCGAGGACGCCGGCCTGTACCGCGACGCGCTGGGCGCCGTCCCGCCCGGCGGCCTGCCGTCCGCCTTCCTCGCCGACGTGCCCGATGCGATGGAGCGCCTGGTGCGCCGCTGGGCGCGCACGCACGGCCCGTTCGAGGGCCGGCTGCTGCGCGACCGCTACGGCCTGGACCTCACGCCGGTGCTGGCGGGCCTCGAGCGGGCGGGCGAGCTCGTCCGCGGCGAGCTGCGGCCCGGCGGCACGGAGCGCGAGTGGTGCGACCCCGAGGTGCTGCGGCGGCTGCGGCGCGCGTCGCTCGCGGCGCTGCGCGCGGAGATCGAGCCGGCCGACCAGCGCGCGCTGGCGCGCTTCCTGCCGAGCTGGCAGGGCGTCGACCGCCACCCGCCGACCGGCGCGGGGATCGACCGGCTGCGCGAGGTGCTCGTGCCGCTGCAGGGCCTCGCGCTGCCCGCCGAGGTATGGGAGCGCGACGTCCTGCCGCGCCGCACCGGCGCCTACTCCGCCGCGTGGCTGGACCAGCTGTGCGCGGCGGGCGAGGTCGTGTGGGTCGGCGCCGGGCCGCTCGGGCGGCGCAGCGGCAAGGTCGCGCTGTACTTCCGCGAGGACGCGGCGCTGCTCGGACCGCCCCCAGGAGTCCGTGGCGACAGCGCCGAGCAGTTCGCCGAGCGCGCGCACGACGCGATCCGGACGCGTCTGCGCCAGGGCGCCTGCTTCTTCACCGACCTGCTCGTCGACGTCGCCGGCATCCCGAGCGAGGAGCTGCAGTCGGCGCTGTGGGACCTCGTCTGGGCGGGCGAGGTCACCAACGACGCGTTCGCGCCGCTGCGCTCGCCGCGCTCGCTGAGCGCCGGGTTCGGCCAGCAGGCGCGCGCCGACCGGGCGCGGCGCCGGCGGTTCGGCACCCGGCGCACCGGCGCCCAGCCGCAGATCCAGGGGCGCTGGTCGCTGACCGCGCCGCTGTTCGCCGCGAGCGCGACCGATCCCGCGGGACGCCGCCGCGCCCAGGCCGAGCTGCTGCTCGAGCGCTACGGCATCGTCACGCGCGAGCACGTGCTCGGCGAGGGGATCCCGGGCGGCTTCTCGTCGCTCTATGACTCGTTCGGCGCGCTCGAGACGATCGGCGTCTGCCAGCGCGGCTACTTCGTCGAAGGGCTCGGCGGGGCGCAGTTCGCGCTCCCCGGCGCGGCCGAGCGGCTGCGCGCGCAGCGCGACGACGACGCCGCGCCGCCGATCGTGCTCGCCGCCACCGATCCGGCGCAGCCCTACGGCGCCGTGCTGAAGTGGCCGCGCCGCGACACCCGCTCGCCGTCGCGCCAGGCCGGCGCGCACGTCGTGCTCGCCGGCGCGGAGCCGGTGCTCTACGTCGAGCGCGGCGGCAAGGGCCTGCAGATCCTGGTGGACGACGACGACCCGCGCCTGACGCCGGCGATCGAGGCGCTCGCCGCGGCCGTCGAGCGCGGGCGCATCCGCAAGCTGGGGGTCGAGAAGGTCAACGGCGAGCCCGTGATGGGCACGCCGTGGGAGGAGCTCCTGCTCGAGCTCGGCTTCCGCGCCGGACCGCGCAAGCTCACGATCGGCGCGTGAGCCGCATAAAGAGGGACTGTCCCTCTTTAGGTCGGGATGAGCGTTCGCTCCTCGGGAGAACGGGCACTGGCGCCGAAGTGATGGCCATGCGCTCCCTCTTCGCCGCCCTCGCCCTGGCGCTCCTGCTCGCCGCGCCCGCGGACGCGCGGCGCCTGAAGCCGGCCGGCAAGCTGCGGGCCACGGCCGTGCCGGGCGCGGTCCAGCTGACCTGGAAGGACCGGGCGCGCGGCGAGACCCGCTGGGTGGTCCGGCGCGCCGGGCGCAAGGCGAAGCTCAGGGCCGGGCGCACGGCGTGGACCGACCGCCGGGTGACGGCGGGCGTGCGCTACCGGTACACGGTCCGGCCGTGCCGCCGCTCGCGCTGCGCGCGGCGCCGCTCGGTGCACGATCACCGCGATCGGAAAGCGACGCGCCGGGCAGGAGCGACCCCGCGCCGCCGCCGCCCGCTGACCCGTACGCCGAGCAGCCCGGCGATCGGCGGCTGCGCCGATGTTCCCGAGCCGACAACCCGTGGAACACGGACGTCTCGCGGGCGCCGGTGCTGCACGCCTACACGGACACGTTCCCGGCCGCGATGACGCTGTGGCCCGACTTCGGCGGCGCCGGGGCCTACGGGATCCCGTTCGTCACGGTCCCCGCCGGCCAGCCCGCGGTCCCGGTCAGCTTCGACGTCGCCGACGAGTCCGATCCCGGCCCGTACCCGATCCCGCTCGACGCACCCGTCGAGGGCGGCTCGGACCGGCACGTGCTCGTCGTCCGCGCAGGGCGACTGCAGGCTGTTCGAGCTCTACGCCGCCGAGCGCGCCGGCGCCGGCTGGCACGCGTACAGCGGCGCGGTCTTCGACCTGCGCTCCAACGCGCTGCGGCCGGACGGCTGGACGTCGGCCGACGCCGCCGGGCTGCCGATCCTGCCCGGGCTGGCCCGGCGCGACGAGGCCGACGCGGGCGCGATCCGCCATGCGCTCCGGATCACCGTCCCGCGCACGTCCGACGCCTACATCCACCCCGCCACCCACGCGGCGGCCAGCGGCGGCGCGGCCGACCCGCCGATGGGCCTGCGCCTGCGGCTGAACGCGGGCTACGACATCTCGTTCCTCGGCGGCCAGGCGCGCGCGGTCGCCGCAGGCGCTGAAGACGTACGGCGCGCTCGTCGCCGACAACTCCGGCGGCAATCCGAACCGGATCTACATCTCGGGCGCCACCGACCTGGGCTGGGACGACGACGACCTGAACGCGCTCAAGCAGATCCCGGCGTCGGCGCTCGAGGCCGTGCAGACCGGCCCGGTCATCCCGGCGCACTAGCCGCCCCGGCACTGCGTACGGTGTGCCGATGCTCGCCGCCGCCGCCGCGACGCTCGCGCTGCTCGGCAGCGCCGACGACCCCGGCTACGTGTTCGCCCGCTCGCTCGCGCTCGCCGGGCCGCGCCCCGCCGCCGGCGCGGCGGAGCGGCGCGCGCACCGGCGCGTCGCCGCGGCGTTCCGCGCCGCCGGCCTCACGGTCACCCACGACCGCTTCGCGGTCCCCGGCCACGGGCGCGTCGCGCAACGTGATCGGCGTCGTCGAGCGGCCGCGCGCGTGCCTGTGGATCCTGATGGCCCACGCCGACACCGTCCCGCCGTCGCCCGGAGCGGAGGACAACGGCTCGGGCGTCGGGACGCTCGTCGCGCTCGCCCCGCGCGTCGCCGCGCTCGAGCCGCGCTGCGACGTCTGGCTCGTCGCCACCGGCGCCGAGGAGCGGATCTACACGGGCCGGCCGGACCACCTCGGGGCGAGCGCGCTGGTCCGCCGCGTCCGCGCCCGCCGCGCGCAGCGACCTGCGCTGGGCGCTCTCGCTCGACGAGGTCGGCCGCGGGCGGGAGCTGAGGCTGCGCTCGCCGAAGCTGCGCCGGTTCGACCGGCGCGTCGTCGCCGCCGCGGACGGGACGGGGCTGCGGGCCCGCTGGGTCGCCGACGGCGGGTCCGGCAACTCCGACCATCGCGAGTTCGGCCTCGCCGGGCTGACCGCCGCCAAGCTCGGCGTGCCGGACGATCCGCTCCGCCATACCGCCGGGGACGTCGCCGGCCGGCTCCAGGAGCCCACGTTCCCGCGCGTGCGGCGGCTGCTCGAGACGCTGCTTCAGGCCGGCTGACCCGGCGCGGTGCGCCGGCCCGCCAGCCAGTCCACCAGCGCGTCGGGCGGGAGCGGCCGCGACAGGTGGAAGCCCTGCGCCTCGTGGCAGCGCAGCGTGCGCAGCCGGTCCAGCACGTCGGCGCCCTCGACGCCCTCGGCGACGACCTCGAGCCCGAGGTTGCGGGCGAGGTCGATCGTCGAGCGCACGATCAGCGCGTCGTTCGCGTCGCCGACGATCCCCGCCACGAACGCGCGGTCGATCTTCACCTCGTCGAGCGGGAGCCGCTTGAGGTAGGTCAGCGACGAGTGGCCGGTGCCGTAGTCGTCGAGCGAGAGCCGCACGCCGAGCGCCCGCAGCCGGTCGAGCACGTCCTGCGCGCGGCGCGGGTCGGCCATCACGGTGTGCTCGGACAGCTCGCACGTGAGCCGGTCGCCCGGCACGTCCCAGTGGGCGAGCCGCTCGGCGACGGCGCCGGGGAGCGCCGCGTCGAGGATGTTCGCCGCCGCCAGGTTGATCGCGATCGGCACCTCGATCCCCTGGTCCTGCCACGCGCGCGCCTGCGCGAGCGCCGCGTCGATCACCCAGCGCGTCAGGTCGCCCATCATGCCGCTGCGCTCGGCGAGCGGGATGAACTCGGCCGGCGCGAGCAGCCCGTGCTCCGGGTGCTGCCACCGGACCAGCGCCTCCACGCCGGTGACCTCGCCGCCGTCGACCGAGACCTTCGGCTGGTAGTGCAGGACGAGCTCGCCGGCCGCGAGCGCGGTCCGCAGCTCGCCGGCCCGCTGCAGCCGCGCGGGGGAGTTCGGATCGCGGGCGGCGTCGTAGACGCGCACGTGCCCCTCCTCGCGCTTGGCCTCGTACATCGCCACGTCGGCGCGCCGCACCAGCGTCGTGACGTCGAGCCCGTGGTCGGGGCAGAGCGCCACGCCGACGCTCGCCTCCAGCTGGACGGTCACGCCGCGCACGACGAACGGGCGCTCCAGCGCGCCGAGCAGCCGGGTGGCGAGCTCGACCGAGGCGGCACGATCGGGCAGGTCCTTCAGCACCACCGCGAACTCGTCGCCGCCGAGCCGCGCGAGCGTGTCGCCGGAGCGCAGCGCCGCACGGAGCCGCTCGGCCACGTCCTGCAGGAGCCGGTCGCCGTGGTCGTGCCCCAGCGTGTCGTTGACCTCCTTGAAGCGGTCGAGGTCGATCAGCAGCAGCGCGGCGAGCCCGCCGAACGTCCCCACGCTCGCCGTCACCCGGCCGACATGCTCGTAGAGCGCGCTGCGGTTCGGGAGCCCGGTCAGCGTGTCGTGCATCGCCTGGAAGCGCAGCCGGCGCGACGCGAGCCTGACGATCGCGAACAGCGAGAGGTAGAGCAGCGCCATGCCGCCGCCGAGCAGCAGGTAGAGGGCGCGCGTGTCGTCGTGCACGGCGGCCGCGGTCGGGCCGTAGTCGAGGTAGAACTCGGTCACGCCGTCGATGGCGGAGCCGCCGGGCAGGCGGAGCGGGACGTAGACCTCGAGCGAGGTGGCGATCGTCTCGCCGTCGTCGCCGGTCCGCTCGACTTCGGAGACGAGCCCGCCCGCGAGCGCGCGGTCGATCCCCTCCCCCCGCGCGGGCGTGCCGATCCGCGCCCGGACGTCGGAGTAGACGGTCGTGCCGTCGGCGGCGAAGACGTGCGCGTGCAGGAGGTGGATGCGCTCGTCCTCGACGCCGCCGAGCGCGGCGTCGAGCGCGCGGATCCGCTCGGCGCCGAGCGGCCGCTCGAGGTCCGCGCGCGACAGGTTCGGCACCACCGCCAGCCGGTTGAACACGCGCGTGAGCCGCTCGGCCTCGCGGAGCGCGCGCGCCTCGATCCGGGCCTGCAGGACGATCCCGATCGCGAGCCCGAGCGCGACCATCGCGAGCAGGCTCAGCCCGCTGAACCGGCCGAGCAGGGAAACGCGCCGCCCCATTGACCAGGTCATCGGCCGGAGGTCGCCCCGGATTGAGGCGCGTACCCTGGAGAACGAGATGCCCGAGGGCGACACGATCCACTACGCGGCCAACCGCATCCGGCCCGTCCTCGCCGGCCACGTGCCCGACGAGATCGCGACGCCGCACCCGCGGTTCGCCCGCGCCGGCTGGCCGGAGCGGCTCGGCGGCCGCGCCGTCACGGCGGTGGATGCCCTCGGCAAGCACCTGTTCGTGCGCTTCGAGGGCGGCCTGACGATCCACTCGCACCTGCGCATGACCGGCTCCTGGCGCGTGCTGGACAGCGGACGCGCGCGCCCGCGCGAGCGCCTGGCTCGTGCTGCGGCGCGGCGAGCGGGAGGTCGTGCAGCTCAACGGTCCGGTGCTGGAGCTGATGACCGAGTCGCGCGCGCGCTTCGACCAGCGGCTCGCGGCGCTCGGGCCCGACATCCTCGCGCCGGAGTTCGACGAGGCCCGCTTCCTGCGCCGGCTGCGCGAGGACGACCCGACGCGCCCGATCGGCGACGCGCTGCTCGATCAGCGCACGATCGCCGGAATCGGGAACCTGTGGAAGGTGGAAGGCTGCTTCGAGGCCCGCATCGACCCGTGGCGCCCGACCGGCGAGGTCTCCGACGCCGAGGCGCTGGCGATCGTCGCCGCGTGCCGCCCGCGGATGCAGCAGTCGGCCGCCGACGGCAAGCAGACGCGGCACCGCGTGATCCACGGCCGGGCCGGCGGCCCGTGCCCGCGCTGCGGCACGCTGATCCGCTCGCGCGGCCAGTGGGAGGACAACCGCACGACGTACTGGTGCCCGTCGTGTCAGACGTGACCGTCCGCCGCGTCGGCCACAAGGGCGCCGACCACATCGCGCCCGGGCAACACGACGGCGTCGTTCGACGCCGCGCTCGCGCACGCGGTCGACATGATCGAGTTCGACGTGCTGCCCGAGCACGAGGGCGAGCCGGAGCGCGGCCGGCTGATGCTCTCGCACGACTACGCGCACGTCGGCCCGGACTCGCTCACGCTGCAGGAGGGGCTCGCGCACCTCGCGTCCTCGCAGTTCGCCCACGTCGAGCTCGACGTCGACCTCAAGCTGCCGGGCTACGAGCGGCGCGTCGTCGAGGCGCTGCGCGAGCACGGGCTGATCGAGCGCACGCTCGTCTCCACGCTGTTCATGCGCAGCCTGATCGCGCTGCGCGAGCTGGAGCCGCGGCTGCGGCTCGGCTGGTCGGTGCCGCGCGTCAAGCGCGACTACACCGCCTCGCCGCTCACGCTCGTGCCGGCCTACGGCCTGCTGCTGGAACGCGCGGCGGCGGCTGCCGGCGATCGCCGCCGCGCACGTGCGCGCCGGCCGCTGCGACGCGCTGATGGCGCACTGGAAGCTCGTCACGCCGCGGCTGGTGCGGACGCTGCGCGACGCCGGCGGCGACCTCTACGTCTGGACGGTCGACGACCGCGCGCGGATCCGCGCGCTCGAGGCGCTCGGGCGTGACCGGCGTGATCACGAACGACCCGCGGCTGTTCGACGCCTGATCGCGCTCAGGCGATCTCGCACGTCGCTGCGCTGAAGTCGGCGCGGCTCGGCGCCCGCGGTGCCCGGGTGGCCCTCCTCGCGTCCACACCCGCGACGCCTGCGACCACGCGCTTGCCGCGCCGCCACTCGAACGACACCACGCCGCGCAGGACGTGCGCGCCGCCGGAGGCCGGCGGCTTGAACTCGAAGCTCCAGCCGGCGTCGTGCTCGCCGCGGCGCCCCGCCGCGACGCGGACCCAGCGCGAGTCCGACAGCCGCCCGCTCTTGATCGTGCGCCAGCGCCCTTCGGCGTTCTGGAACTGCACGCGGAAGCGCATGAACATGCGCGACGTGCGGGTGAGCCCGGACATCGAGCCGCGGATGCCCATCTGGTTCGGGCTCGTCTGCGTGTCGCACACGTTGACGGTCGCCCAGACCACGGGAGTGCGGCGCGCGGCCGCGGCCGACGCGGGCGCGAGGGCGGCGATGAGCGCAAGGATGATGAGGGCGCGACGCATGTGCCAGCAAGAACAGTCGAAGCGGGCCGCGGTTGCGCAGTTTGGCCGCGCGGCTGTGATGCATCGTCGCGCACGGGCCGTAGTACCCGATGTGACCAGCACGTTGACCGCTCCATCTCCCATCGCGGACGTCCAGCGCGCCGCTGGACTTCGAGGCGCTCTACCGGGCGGCGCGCGACGACGTCTACGCCTACGTCGCGACGCTGCTGCGCGATCGCGCCGCGGCGGAGGACGTCACCGCCGCGGCGTTCGAGCGCGCCTACCGCAAGCAGCGCCTGTTCAAGGCCGCCCGCGGCTCGGAGCGCGCGTGGCTGTTCGGCATCGCGCGCAACGCCGCGCTCGACGAGCTGCGCCGGCGCAAGCGCGCGGCCGCGCTGACCGCCGAGCCGGCCGACGTCGACGCCGCGCTGCCCGAGGACGGCGCCGAGGCCGCGCTGCGCCGCGCCGCCGTGCGCGCCGCGCTGGCGGACGCTCGAGCCGCGCGAGCGCGAGCTGATCGCGCTCAAGTTCCACGCCGGCCTGGCCAACGCCGAGATCGCCGCCGTCCTCGGCGTCAGCGTCTCGAACGCCGGCACCCAACTGCACCGCGCCATGACCAAGCTCCGGGAGGCCGTCGAGCATGCCTGACCCCAGCCCCGACGTCGAGCGCGAGCTCGAGGCGCTCGACGACGCGCTCGCCGGGCGCCGCGTCGCGCCCGACCTGACCGAGCTGGGCGAGCTCGCGCTGCTGCTGCGCGAGGATCGCCCGCAGCCCACCGACGGCTTCGGCCGCTTCCTCGACACGCGCGTGGAGCGCGGGTTCCCAGGACGGGACCCGCGCACGCGCGCGTCCGGGCCGCCGCTGGTTCGCCTGGCAGAGCTGGATGGCGCCCGCGCTCGGCGTCACGGCCACCGTGCTGCTCGTCGCGGTCGTCGCGATCTCCGCGCCGCTCGGCGGGCGGGACGACTCCGGGAGCGGCGGCGCGGGGACGCCGGCGACGGGGAGCGCGGAGCAGGCATCCGGCGGCGCCGGCGCGCCGCAGGCCGACAGCGCGCGCAGCAGCAGCGCCGAGGACTCCGCGAGCGCCGCGGTGCCCGAGCTCGGCCGCGCCGGGCAGCGTCGCGCCCGCCCCGTCGCCGGGCTCGCCCGGCATCGACGGTCGCGGACAGCGCAAGGTCGAGCGCTCGGCCTCGCTGACGCTGGCCACGCGTCCGCGCGACATCGACACGGTGAGCGCGCGGATCCAGGAGGTGACGCGCCAGCAGGGCGGCTTCGTCGTCTCCTCCACGGTCAGCTCGTCGACCGACGGGGGCGGCGGCACGTTCGAGCTGCGCATCCCGACGCGCAACCTCGACGCCGCGATCGCCGACGCTGTCGCGACTCGGCGCGGTGCGGGAGCGCGCCCAGCGGGCGCAGGACATCACCGCGCAGTCGGTCTCCGCGCGCAGCCGGCTGAAGGACGCGAAGACCGAGCGCCAGAGCCTGCTCAGCAGCTCGCCGACGCGGTCACCGTGCAGGAGACCGCGTCGATCCGCGCGCGCCTCCGCCTCGTGTCGGCGCGAGATCGAGCGGGCGCGGGCCGAGGTGCGCCGCGTCAACAACCGCGCCGCGTTCTCGACCGTCGCGGTCACGCTGGTCGCCGACCGCAGCGCCGGCGCGCCGGGCATCACGGAGGACGACGGCAGCTGGACGCCGGGCGACGCGGCGCGCGACGCGCTGCGGGTGCTCGAGGTCGATCGCGGGCGTCGCGCTGATCGCCGGCGCGATCGCGCTCCCGCTCGCTGCTGGTGGGCCTGCTGGCCGCGCGGGGATGCGCTTCACGCGCCGCCGCCGCCGCGAGCACGCCCTCGACGCCGTCTGACCGGGGTCAGGCCCGTTGCGTTGCGTGCACCGCAACGCAACGGGCCTGACCCCAGCCGTTCTGTGGTATCCCTGCGCGGATGCCAGCTCGCGCCGAGGACGCAGCCGCACTGCTGGCGCAGGTCCCGGCGTTCGAGCAGCTCGGGCCGGCCGAGCTGGGCGCCGTCGCCGCCGTCGCCGTGCCGCGCAGCTTCGCGGCCCGGTGAGGCGGTGTTCCGCGAGGGCGACGCGTCGGACACGTGCTACGTCGTGCGGGAGGGCCACGCGCGCGCGATCCGCGAGCACGCCGACGGGCGCCAGATCACGCTCGCCACGTTCGGCCCTGGCGACATCTTCGGCGAGCTCGCGATGTTCGACGACGAGCGCCGCTCGGCGACCGTCGAGGCGATCGACGAGCTCGACGCGCTCGCGATCCTCGGCGGCGACATGCGCCGGCTGATGCCGAGCACGCCGAGATCGCGGTCAAGCTCGCCGTCTCGCTGGTCCGGCGACTGCGGGAGGCGAACGAGCGCCTGCGCGCCAGTCGTTCCAGACGGTCCAGAGCCGCGTCGCCGCGGTGCTCGGCCAGCTCGTCGAGCAGGCGCGCGGCGAGGGCGCCGGCCCGCGGACGTCCAGATCACCGCCACGCAGGCCGACCTCGCCAAGCTCGCGGGCTCCTCGCGCGAGTCGGCCAGCCGCTTCCTCGCCGTGCTCGAGCGAGCCGGCGTGATCTCCCAGGGCCGCGGCCGCCTCACCGTCCACGACCCCGAAGCGCTGCAGGGCTATGTCTACTGAGCGCGAGGTCTCCTACGGCGGCGTCGTCGTGCGCGGCGACGACGTGATGGTGATCGTGCCGCGCGGGCGCCGGCGCGTGCTCGGCCTGCCCAAGGGCGGGCCGATGGCCGGCGAGCGCCCGGAGCAGACCGCCGCGCGCGAGGTGCGCGAGGAGACCGGGATCACCGCGACCGTGCGCGAGCGGCTCGGGCAGGTCGACTACAGCTACCGCCGCGGCGGGCGGCCGATCGAGAAGACCGTCCACTTCTACCTGTGCGAGTTCGAGGACGGCGACACCGCCGATCACGACCACGAGGTCGACGACGCGCGCTGGATGCCGCTGGCGGAGGCGCGCCGCCGGCTGAGCTATCCGGGCGAGCGCGCGATGATCGAGCGGGCACTGTCGATCCTCGCTGCAAACGGGTAGGGTGCCGCCTCGATGCAGGTCCTGAACTTCTACTCGACCGTCTTCGCGGACCAGATGAAACGGGGCCGCAAGACGGCGACCATCCGGCTCGGCGACAAGCGGCACAAGTACCGCAAGAACCAGGTCGTGCTCGTCACCGTCGGGCTACCAGTACTCGCCGCGCGAGAAGCTGTTCCACGCGGTGATCGACAACGTCGAGGTCAAGCGCGTGAAGGAGCTCTCACCGCGCGACATCGAGCACGACAACCCGGAGTTCCGGCGCACCGAGGAGATCGTGCACTTCATGGAGCAGATCTACGGGCGCGACATCACGCTCGAGGACACGGTGACGGTCGTGCGGTTCTCGCAGATCGTCGAGAACCCGCCCGACCTGCAGGACCGCCTGCGCGGCGTCGGCGGCGCTCAGAACTGAGTCGGGCCGTACGTCGCGTCCGCGTCGTACACCGGCGCAGGCGGCGGCGTGTAGGTCTTCGCCGGCGTGCGGCGTGCGCGACGGCGCGGCCGCGACGGTCCAGCTGCTCGCGAGCAGGACCAGCGAGGCGGCGAGCGCGAGGAAGATCCCGTGGCGCGGCTCGCTCATCGCTCGCGGCGTCCGGTCCGTCGACCAGCTTGACGAGCACGACGGCGACCGTCGCGAGCGCGCACCAGCGCGCCAGCGGCGCGCAGCGGGCGCTGCAGCACCGGGACGAGCGTCGCGACGAGCAGCAGGACGGTGGCGACGACGAGACCGGCGAGCAGCTGGTCGGCCGTGTGCGAGCGCGGCCCAGCCGGTCGTCCCGTGCGGTTCGGTGAGCAGCGCGGCCGACGTCGCCGAACAGGTCCTCCATCTGCGCCCCGGTGCCGGGGGCCGGCGGGCCGTACCACGGCCGGCCGAGCGCAGCGATGACGCCGCAGGCCGCGGCGATCGCGAACAGGATGTTGCTGCGGAAGCCGATCGTGCGCATGGTGAGGCCCTTATCGTCAGCATCCCGACAGGGATTGAGCGGGTCTGGACCCCATCCGATCGTTGGCACTCTCGTTACCAGAGTGCCAACGCCCCCTTGACGACCTGCGCTTCCGTCCTAGAATGACCCGTCAGAGGTTGGCACTCTCGACTGTCGAGTGCCAAAAGTAACCAACGGAGGTTCACTCGCATGAAGCTCAAGCCCCTCGGCGATCGTCTGATCGTCAAGGCGGTCGAGGAGGAGGAGACGACCGTCTTCCGGCATCGTCCTCCCCGACACCGCGAAGGAGAAGCCCCAGAAGGGCAAGGTCCTCGCCGTCGGCGACGGCAAGATCGACGACAACGGGCAGCGCCAGCCGCTGGACGTGGCCGAGGGCGACGAGGTCCTCTACTCCAAGTACGGCGGCACGGAGATCAAGGTGGACGGCGAGGAGCTGCTCGTCCTGCGCGAGAGCGACGTGCTGGCCAAGGTCCAGGGCTAGAAAGAGGCACTCAGACACATGGCACACAAGGAACTCAAGTACGACGTCGACGCGCGCAAGGCGCTCGAGCAGGGCGTCGACGCCGTCGCGAACGCGGTCAAGGTGACGCTCGGCCCGCGCGGCCGCTACGTCGTCCTCGACAAGAAGTTCGGCGCTCCGACGATCACGAACGACGGCGTGACCATCGCTCGCGAGATCGAGGTCGAGGACGTCTTCCAGAATCAGGGCGCCCAGCTGGTGCGCGAGGTCGCGACCGCGACGAACGACGTCGCCGGCGACGGCACCACCACGGCGACCGTGCTCGCGCAGGCGATCGTCCGCCAGGGCCTGAAGAACGTGGCCGCCGGCGCGAACCCGCTCGGGCTCAAGCGCGGCATCGAGGTCGCTGTCGACCAGGTGGTCGAGCACATCGGCCAGCAGTCGAAGGAGATCTCCGGCAAGGACCAGATCGCCCGCGTGGCGACGATCTCGGCCGGCGACGACGAGATCGGCGACGTGATCGCCGATGCGATCGAGAAGGTCGGCAAGGACGGCGTCGTGAACGTCGAGGAGGGCCAGACGTTCGGCATGGACCTCGAGTTCACCGAGGGCATGCAGTTCGACAAGGGCTACATCTCGCCGTACATGGTCACCGACCAGGAGCGGATGGAGGCGGTCCTCGAGGATCCCTACGTCCTCATCGCCAACCAGAAGATCGGCTCCGTGCGCGATCTCCTGCCGGTGCTCGAGCAGGTCATCCAGTCGGGCCAGCCCGCTGCTGATCATCGCCGAGGACGTCGAGGGCGAGGCCCTCGCGACCCTGGTGGTCAACAAGCTGCGCGGCACGTTCACCGGCGTGGCCGTCAAGGCTCCGGGCTTCGGCGACCGCCGCAAGCGCATGCTCGAGGACATCGCGATCCTCACGGGCGGCGAGGTCATCACCGAGGAGATGGGCCTCAAGCTCGAGAACACGCAGCTCTCGCAGCTCGGCCGCGCCCGTCGCATCGTCGTCGCCAAGGACACGACCACGATCGTGGACGGCGCCGGCGAGACCGATGCGATCAAGGGCCGCATCAACCAGATCAAGACGGAGATCGAGAACACCGACTCCGACTTCGATCGCGAGAAGCTCCAGGAGCGCCTCGCGAAGCTGTCCGGAGGCGTCGCCGTCGTGAAGGTCGGCGCGGCCACCGAGACGGAGATGAAGGAGAAGAAGCACCGCGTCGAGGACGCGCTGCAGGCCACCCGCGCGGCCCTCGAGGAGGGCATCGTGCCGGGCGGCGGCGTCGCGCTGCTCGAGGCGAGCACCGCGATCGAGGTCGACGCGGTGAGCGACGACGACGAGCGGACCGGCGCGCGGATCGTGCTGCGCGCGCTCGAGGAGCCGCTCCGTCAGATCGCGGAGAACGCCGGGCTCGAGGGCTCGGTCGTCGTCAACGACGTCCGCAAGGCGCCCGACGGGCACGGCCTCAACGCCGCGACCGGCGAGATCGTCGACCTGGTCGCCGCGGGCGTCATCGACCCCGCCATGGTCACCCGCTCGGCGCTGCAGAACGCGGCGTCGATCGCCAAGAACATCCTCACCACCGAGGCCATCGTGGCCGAGGTGCCGGACAAGGACAACGGCGGTGGCGGCGGCATGCCCGACATGGGCGGCATGGGCGGCATGATGTAACGTCGACCGGAGGTCCGAGCTTGCGAGGACCGAAGGGCGAAACCGCCTCATCAGCGAAACCCTCAGAGGGCCCGGCGATTCTTCGCCGGGCCCTTCGTCGTTCCTAGGGCACCCGGTACATCACGACGGGCACCCCGCTCGCCTTGAGGTCCTGCTCGACCTCGCGCGCCCACGGCAGCTCGTCGCCGCTCGCGCCCGCGCGTGCCGATCAGGAACGTCGTGCGCCGGCCGGCGCGCACGACGCGCGAACGCACGCCCACCCGGCGCAGCACGCGCCGCGCGGCGCGCTCGCCCTGCGCCTTCACCACCAGTCGCGCCGGCGCGTGCCCCGAGCGCAGCCGCCGCGCCGCGTGACGCGCGACCCGCCGCTCCGCCGACCGCGCGCGCACGGAAGCGATGCCCGCCGCGGCGGGGTCGGAACCGAGGATCGCGTTGCGCAGCACGCGCTGCGTGCCGTCGGTGAACGCGCGGAAGTTCGGCTCGAACCCGAACGCCACCGTGCGGCCGGCGCCCACCCGCTCGTCGACCACCGCCGCCGAGCCGCCAGGGCGCCCGCGCCGTCCGCGTAACCGGAGACGAAGAAGTCCTCCGTCGCCGGCGTCCGGGAACCGCAGCGGCGCCGGCGCGCCGTTCGCCCGCATCACGTAGCGCGAGTCCCAGAACGCGTAGGCGAACGGGCCGACGCCGGCCGCCAGCGGGCTACCGGACGACACTGCCGTGCGCACGAGGCTCCCGGGCGAGGAGATGCCCAGCGCCTCGGCGTCCTCGAACGTGGCGGACGACACGCCGACCGCCGCGGCGAGCACCGCGCCGTCGAGCCATCCGACGTAGCGGCCGCCGGCCTGTACCCATTCGCGGATCGCCCGCTGTCCGCCCGGACCGAGATCCTTCAGGCCGTAGGGGTCGCCGGGGACCGACGGGTCGCGCGTGGCGTAGCCGTCGGGGACGAGCAGCACCTCCGCGCCGGCCAGGCCGCCGGCGGCGATCTCCGCCGCGGTGACGTCGCGGTGGGGAAGCCCCCAGCGATCGAGCAGCCAGCGCAGCCAGCCGGAGGACTCGATCCCGCGCCCGAACTGGGGCGACATCGAGTACAGCGCGATCGACGGCGGGTCGGCCGGGGGCGCCGGAACGGCCGGCTGTGGAAGCTGCGACACGGCGGCCGTCTGCATTGCCGGCGCGGCGCCGGAGTAGCCGCCCTCGACGTTGAACAGGAGCGGCTGGCTCCACGCCGTCACGTCGTAGAAGTACGGGAACGGCGTGTACGTGTCCTCGTTGAGCATCGCCTGCACCCAGTGCTTCTGCCGCTGCCCGAGGCGCACCACGTAGGTGCCGGCCGGCAGCGTGGCAGCGCGCGCGGACCGCCCGTAGGGCGTGTAGTCGGGCACGGAGAGCGGCGCCGTCAGGCGCCGAACCTCGACGTCCATGCGCTGCAGCCGGCGGACGAGCGTCTGCACCTCGCGCCGCTTGGCCGGATCGTCGTCACGGATGAAGTACTGGCGGACGGCGATGTCCGGCACTTCCCGCTGAACGGTGTTCTCGGGCTGCACCACCTCGTTGGGCTGGAGCCGGCCGGCCAGACCCTCGTCGCGCGCCGTCACCCATGATCGGTGCCATGCCTCGAGCACCGCCTGCTTGTGCGCAGCCGCCTCGGACAGCGTCGTCCATTGGGTCAGGTACTGCTCCTCCACGCGCTTGTGCGTCGGGTCGGAGTCGGTCTTCTCGAACGTCATGCCCGCCGCGCCGAAGCCGGTCGCCGGCACCGTGTCGCCGTAGCCCATGTAGAACAGGTCGTAGCTGGCGTAGTTGAAGTACGGGATCCGGCGGGCGTCGAACACCCGCTGCATAGCCGGGCCGTACATGCCGTTGATCCACCCGATCGCCTCGTCGGAGATCTCGTGATAGACGGGATCGGCGTTCGGCGGGAAGAAGTAACCGGCGGTGTTGCCCATCTCGTGGGCGTCGACGAAGACCACGGGCGGGTAGCGCCGGAGCAGCTCCACCTTGCCGTCGGTCTCCGGCTGCGTGCGCGCGAACCAGTCGCGGTTCATGTCGAAGCCATAGGCGTTGCGGCGCGTGTCCGCCTCGCGGCCGTCGGGGTTCTGGATCGGCAGGATGACCACGACCGCCGCATCGAGGATGCGCTGCGCCGCGCAGTCGCTGCGGTCGGCCAGCTCCCAGAGGACGCGCAGCGACGCGTCGGTGCCGCTCTCCTCGCCGCCGTGCACGTTGGCGGCGATCCAGAGGACCGCCGGGTCCGCCGCGGCGACGGCGGCCGCCTCGGCGGCGCTCGTGGCGGGATCCATGAGCTTGGCGGCCGCGGCGCGCACGCCGGCGAGCCCGGCCTGCGTCACCCGCTCCGGCCGCCCGACGATCGCGTACCGCAACGGACGACCCTCCACCGATCGCCCCAGCTCGCCGGTCACGACGCGCTCGGACGCGGCATCGACGGCGGCCACGTAGGCGTCCGACTGCGCGGTGGTCACGTCCCGCTTGCCGAGGTCGAAGCCGATCACCTGCTTCGGCGTCGGCACCGCCCCGCGAAATGTCGCCGGCCCGAACGGATCGCAGGGCGCCTGGGCCGCGGCGGCCGCCGGCGCCACGACGAACGCGAGCGCTCCCACGCCCGCCGCCAGGACCTGTCTGATGCGCTTCATCCTGCCTCCCCTGTGTGGCGATGAAGGTGTGAAGCGGCGGAGCCTATGCGAACCAACGCGCCGAGCGCTGCGTACGATCCGGGAGCAACCCTCGAGGGGAGGTCCCCATGCGCAGTCTGCGGGTGAAGCTGGCGTTGGCGGTCGCGGTGGTCGGGGTGGTGGTGATCGCCGGTGCGGCGGTGGCGGGCGACCGCGGGAAGCTGCGCACCTCGCTCAGCGGCTTCGAGGAGGTCCCGGCGATCATGACCACGGGCGAGGGGACGTTCAAGGGCGAAGATCAGCCGCACCGGGCAGGAGATCAAGTATCGAGCTCAGCTACTCCGGGCTCGAGGGCGGCGCCGTCACGCAGGCGCACATCCACGTCGGCCAGGAGGCGGTCAACGGCGGCATCTCCGTCTGGCTCTGCTCCAACCTCAACCCGCCCGGGGCGACGCCGCCCGGGACGCAGGCCTGCCCGGCGCAGCCCGCCACGATCACGGGCACGATCACGGCGGCCAACGTGGTCGGGCCGGACGCCCAGGGCGTGGCCGCCGGGCGAGTTCGCGAGCTCGTCCGCGCGCTGCGCGCCGGCGTCGCGTACGCGAACGTGCACACCACGAAGTACGGCGGCGGCGAGATCCGCGGCCAGTTCCCCGGCGACGACGGCGATGACGACCACGGCAACGGCCATCGCGGCGACGGCAACGGCCACGGCGGTCACGGCGGCGACGACCGCTGAGTGAGGCGCGCGCGGACCCGGTCAGGAGGACCGGGTCCGCGCCGGCCCCCGCGCAGATCAGCCGGCGGCCTCGGCGCGGCGCAGCCCGCGCACGGCCCAGACCGCGAACAGCGCCAGCAGCACGAGCACCACGCCGTAGACGAGCCACGACGCGCACGTGGCCGCCCGAGATCAGGTCGCGGCCGCCCTCGACGAGCGCCGTGAACGGGTTGATCGCGCGCGACCGCCTCGACCCAGCCCGACAGGAGGGGGAGCGGCACGTAGACCGGCGCGAGGAAGAGGACGATGAAGACCGGGCATCTGGATCGCGGGCCCGGCCTGGATCGTGCGCAGCCGCATCGCCACCCCGGCCGCCCACAGCGTCGCGGTGACGTTGACCAGCAGCGCGAGCACGACCAGCCCGAACAGGTCGACCCCGCCGCCGTGCACCTGCATCCCGGTCGCGAGCGCGACCGCGAACAGCATGCGCGCCGACGATCACCGCGCGCACGCCGCGCGGCGATCGCGTAGCCGCGCGAGGACGCCGAGCCGGTGCGGCGCGGCGAGCAACAGCCGGCGCGAGAAGCCCGACTCGAAGTCCGCCGCGATCGCGAATCCGGTGAACACGCCGCCGAACGCCGCCGCCTGCAGCAGCACGAAGACGAACTGGAACGCCGTGTAGCCGGACGGGAAGTCGAAGCCCGGCACGTTGCCGACGTTCGAGAGCCCGCCCGCGAACGCGACGAAGAAGAACAGCGGGAAGATCAGCGACGGCAGCAGCAGCTGCGGCTTGGTGAGCGAACCGGTGGATCGACGCGCCAGGCGACCGCGACGGCGACGTCCGTGAAGCGCCTCATGTCCGCACCAGCCGCGTCCGCAGGGCGCTCGAGGCCGCCCGAGCACGCCGAGCACGGCGATCGCGATCGCGACGCCGAACCCGAGCGCGAGCGCCTCGCGCGTCCCAGCCGAAGATCACCAGCGAGCGCAGGCCCTCGAACAGGTAGGAGACCGGGTTGATCGTCGCGATCGCGCGGAACCAGTCCGTGCTCGATCAGGTCGCGCGGCAGCGCGCTCGAGGACAGGAACACGAGCACGAAGAACAGCGGGAAGACGCCCTGGACCGCCTCGCCCGAGCCGGTCCGCAGCCCGATCAGCGCGCCCGAGCGAGGCGAACGCCAGCGCGATCAGCAGCGCCGAGCACGAGCAGCACGAGCACGCCGGCGGCGCCGGCCTCGACGTGCAGCCCGGCCGCGAACCCGACGGTCAGGTAGACGAACGACGCGAGCAGCGCGACCGTCATCACGCCGGCGAGGTTCCCGAGCAGCAGCGCGGACGCGCTGCATCGGCGTCAGCGCGAGGCGCTTGAGGAACCCCGTCTCGACGTCGCGCGCGAGGCTCGAGCCGGCGTTGATCGACGCGAACAGCGAGCCCTGGATGAACGGGAACGCGATCGCGAAGTCGAGGTAGCTCGTCGGTCGGGAACCCGGGCAGGTTGGTCGCCGCCTGCAGCCCGCCGACGTTGACCGCCATCAGGATCAGCGGGAACACGATCGGCGGGATCACCATCGCCGGCTGGCGCAGCGTCTGCAGCACCGAGCGGCGCGCCATCTCGGCGCCCTGGCCGAGCAGGCTCACGCCGCGAGCTCCTCGGGCTGCTCCCCCGCCCTCGCCTCCTCGGCCGCGTCGAGCTTGCGGCCGGTCTTGGCCAGGAACACGTCGTCGAGCGACGGCTGGTGCAGCTGCAGGTCGGCGACGCGCATGCCGGCCGCGTCGAGCGCGCGGACCACCGCGACGAGGTCCTCGCCGGACTCGAGCCGCACCGCCGCCGCGCCCGGCGGCGCCGGGACGGGCGCGCCGAAGCGGCGCAAGCACGCCGGCGACGCGCGTCGCGGTCGGCGCGGTCGGCCGGGCACCGCCTGCACCGACGGGCGGCCGATCTCGCGCCTTCAGCGCATCCGGCGTGCCCTCGGCCACGATCCGCCCGTGGTCGATGATCCCGACGCGGTCGGCGAGCACGTCGGCCTCCTCGAGGTACTGCGTGGTGAGGAAGACCGTGACGCCCTCGTCGCGCGCGAGGCGCGACGACCTCCTGCCACAGGTCGGCGCGGCTGGACGGGTCGAGCCCGGTGGTCGGCTCGTCGAGGAACAGCACGCGCGGGCGGTGCACGAGCGCGAGCGCGAGGTCCAGCCGCCGCTTCATGCCGCCCGAGTAGCCGCCGACCTTGCGGTCGGCGGCGTCGGCGAGCCCGATGCGCTCGAGCAGCTCGTCGCCGCGCGCGCGGCGCTGGGCCTTGGGGACGCCCTGGAGCGTCGTCTGCAGCCGCATGTGGTCGCGGCCGGTGAGCAGCGGGTCGAGCGCCGCCTCCTGCAGCGCCGCGCCGATCGTGGCGCGCACCGCGGGACCGTCGCGCACGATGTCGTGGCCCGCCACGCGCGCCGTGCCGGCCGTCGGCGGCAGCAGCGTGGTCAGCATCAGCACGGTCGTCGACTTGCCCGCCCCGTTGGGTCCGAGGAAGCCGTAGATCTCGCCCGGGGCGACGGCGAGGTCGATGCCGTCGACGGCGCGCGGGCCGTTCTTGAACTCGCGGACGAGGCCGAGCGACCTCGATGCCGTTGCTGTCCGTCATAAAGCCAGGGTACGCAGGCCGGCGGAGCGCCCGGCGTCATGCGGCGAGCGACGCCAGCGAGCGAGGCGCCGGCCCCACGTACTTCGCCGACGGCCTGATCAGCCGGCCCTCGCGCTTCTGCTCGAGGATGTGCGCCGACCAGCCGGCGACGCGCGCGCAGGTGAACATGCTCGTGAACAGCTCCGCGGGCACGTCGGCGTGGTCGAGCACCACCGCGGACCAGAACTCGACGTTCGTGGCGAGCACGCGGTCGGGCTTGCGCGCCCGGAGCTCGGCGAGCGCCGCCTGCCTCGAGCGCCTCGGCGACCTCGAACCGGTGCGAGCCGATCTCCCTGCTCGTGCGCCGCAGCACGCGGGCGCGCGGGTCCTCGGCGCGGTAGACGCGGTGGCCGAAGCCCATCAGCCGGTCCCCGCGGTCCAGCAGCGCCCTTGACGTAGCGCTCGGCGTCGCCCTCGCGCTCGACGTCGTCGAGCATCTTGAGCACGCGGCTCGGCGCGCCGCCGTGCAGCGGGCCCGAGAGCGCGCCGACGCCGGCGGAGAGCGCGGCGGCCACGTCGGCGCCGGTCGACGCGACCACGCGGACCGTGAACGTGGACGCGTTCATGCCGTGCTCGGCGGCGGAGATCCAGTAGGCGTCGATCGCCTTGACGTGGGCGGGGTCGGCCTCGCCGCGCCAGCGGATCAGGAAGCGCTCCGGGATCGACGCGGCCTTGTCGATCTCGCGCTGCGGCACCGGCGGCCGGCCGGCGCCGCGCGCGGACTGGGCCACGAAGGAGAGCGCCATGACCGAGGCGCGGGCCAGGTCGTCGCGCGCCTCGGCCTCGTCGATGTCGATCAGCGCGCGGAAGCCCCACTCCGGAGCCAGCATCGCGAGCGCGGCCTGCACGTCGACGCGCGGATCGCCCGATCGGACCGCCAGCGGGTGCGGCTCGGCGGGCGGCAGGCCGGGCTCGAGCGTCCCGTCGACGAGCAGCCCCCAGACCTGCTCGAACGGCACGTGGCCGACCAGCTCCTCGATGTCGACGCCGCGGTAGCGCAGCGCGCTGCCCTCCTTGTCGGGCTCGGCGATCTCGGTGGCGAAGGCGACGACGCCCTCGAGGCCGGACTGGACTTCGCTCATAACTCTGAGCCTACGGTGCGGGGCGTGCGCACAGCGCCGGGCGCCGACTGGTTAGTGTGCTGACTCAGGCATCCGCTGGACGCACTCGCCTTCCTGTCCGCAGTTGAGCTGGCCGCGCGCATTCGCGACCGGTCCGTGTCCCCGCGCGAAGTGGTGGAGGCCTGCGTGCGCCGGATCGAGGCGATCGACCCGCAGCTCGGCGCGTTCGTCGAGCTCGACGCCGAGCGCGCGCTCGCCGAGGCCGACGCCGATCGAGCAGCGCGACGAGCGCCCGTTCGCCGGCGTCCCGATCGCGGTCAAGGCCAACACGCCGGTGTCCGGGCTGTGCATGAACTTCGCCTCGGCGCTTCCTCTCGGGGCACCGGCCGACGCACAGCGCCTACCTCGTGCGCCGGCTGCGCGACGCCGGCTTCGTGGTGGTCGGGACGACGAACATGCCGGAGTTCGGCATCCTGCCGACGACCGAGCCGCGCCACAGCGGCCCGACGCGCAATCCGTGGGACACCTCGCGCACGCCCGGCGGCTCGTCGGGCGGCTCCGCCGCCGCGGTCGCCGCGGGCCTTGTGCCGATCGCACACGCCAACGACGGCGGCGGGTCGCTGCGCATACCGGCAGCGTGCTGCGGCCTGGTCGGGTTGAAGCCCAGCCGCGGGCGGATCTCGCGCGGCCCCGACCTCGGGGACTCGTTCCTCGGCGCGGAGGGCGTGCTCACGCGCACGGTCGCCGAGACCGCGCTCCTGATGGACGTCCTGGCGGGCTACGAGCCGGGGGACGCCACGTGGGCGCCGCGCCCGGCGGAGCCCTACACGCTGGCGATGCGCCGCGACCCCGGCCGCCTGAAGATCGCGATGACGCTCGACAACGCGCTCGGCGTGGAATGCGATCCGGAGGTCGTGCGCGGCCTGCACGAGGCGGCGGGCATGCTGCGGGAGCTCGGACACGACGTCGAGGAGGCGTCTCCGGCCCAGCCCGGCCCCGACTCGCTCGACATCTTCATCGACGTGTTCGGCCCCCAGGTGTCGCTGGGCATCGCCTACGGCGAGCTGCTCGCCGGGCGCCCGCCGCACGACGACGAGATCGAGCCGCTCTCCCGCGCCGTGATGGAGCGCGCCCGGACGCTGCCGTCCACGGGATACCTCACCGCGCTCGCGCAGCTGCAGGCGATCGCCCGCAACACGGTCGCGTTCTTCGCCGACTACGACCTGCTGCTGACGCCCGTCCTGGCCGCGCGGCCGCTGCCGATCGGGGAGCTGAACGGGTGCGGCGACGACCCGATGGACGACCTGCGCCGCTCGGGCCGGTTCGCGCCGTACACCGCGCTGTTCAACGTGACCGGCCAGCCGGCGATCTCGATCCCCGTCGGCTTCGGCGAGGACGGGCTCCCGACCGCGGTGCAGCTCGTCGGCCACCCGCTCGGCGAGGAGACACTCCTGCAGGTCGCGGCGCGGATGGAGGTCGCGCGGCCGTGGGCCGCGCACCGCCCGGCGATCGCAGAGCCCGTGTAGTGGGGTCAGGCCCGTTGCGTTGCGCGCGCGGCGGCCGGCGGCAGACCCGCGACGTCAGTCGCGCAACGCAACGGGCCTGACCCCTGCCTTACGCCGGCGGCTGCGGGGTGACGCCGAGCTCGATCGCGTCGGCGGTGCCGCGGGGCGTCGTCATGCTCGCCGTCACGCGGGCGGCCTCGTCCCACGTCAGCAGCGCCGCGGGTCCGGTGAGCGCCTCGTACGCGCGCAGGACCGGCCGGAGGACGACCGGCGGCACGAGCGGCACCCGGCGCCCGGCCGCGAGCATGGCGAAGCGGCGCCAGGTCAGCTCCTCCGGCCCGGCGAGCTCGTACGCCACGTGATCGTCCGCGGGGCGGTCGAGCGCGGCCAGCACGCACGCGGCGACGTCGTCGGCCCGGATCGGCTGGATCCGCGCCTCGCCGGCGCCGGCGAGCAGCGGCGGACGGCGCTCGCCGGGCGCGTAGATCGCCGACGACCGGAACGTGACGGTCGCCATCGCGGCGTCCTGCACGGCGCGCTCGGCGAGCGCCTTCGCCCGCTGGACGCGCAGCGCGTGCTGCGGGGCCGCGCCGAGCGGGCTGAGGAAGACGAAGCGCTCGACGCCCGCCCGCTCGGCGGCGCGCAGCAGGCGCCACGTCGCCAGGCCGTTGAGCTCCTCGAGGCCGGCGGCGGGCTGGTCGCGCCACGCGCCGGCGAGGTGCACCACCGTCCGGACGCCGCGCAGCGCGTGCCGGAACGACGCCGGATCGGCCAGGTCGCCGAGCGCGAGCTGGACCCGGACCCGGGCCGAGCCGAGCCGTCGCGGGTCGCGGACCAGACACCGGACCGCCGCCCCACGGGCGGTGAGGCGCGGCAGCAGCGCCGATCCGACCCGTCCCGTGGCGCCGGTGAGCAGAAGCACGGCCCGGGAGCCTAGAATGCCGGACTCGGTCCCCGCTGTTCACCGACCCTGAGAGATCAGATATGGCCTACGTCATCGCAGAGCCCTGCATCGGTACCAAGGACAACTCGTGCGTCGAGGTCTGCCCGGTCGACTGCATCCACCCGACCCCGGACGAGCCCGACTACGACAAGGTCGAGCAGCTCTACATCGACCCCGAGGAGTGCATCGACTGCGACGCGTGCGTCGAGGCCTGCCCGGTCGACGCGTGCTTCGCGGAGGATCAGCTCCCGGACGAGTGGACCGAGTTCGCGCAGCGCAACGCCGTGTACTTCGCCGGCAAGTAGATCGCGCCTACGCCATCGGAAGGCTCATGCCGGCCGGCTGCGGAGCCGCAGCGGGCGCGGGAGCCTGGAGCACGGGCAGCTCGATCGGCGACAGCGCGATGATCCCGCGCGCGGCCTGCCGGATCGCCTGCGCCGCCGCGTCGTCCGGGTCGGCGACCAGCAGCGGGATGCCGGCGTCCGAGCCCTCGCGCAGCGGCATCGTGAGCGGCACCTTGCCGAGCAGCGGCACGTCGATCTCGTCGGCGAGCAGCTGTCCGCCGCCCTCGCCGAAGAGCTGGAAGCGCTCCCCCGAGGGCGTCGTGAAGCCGGACATGTTCTCGATCACGCCGGCGATCTCGAGCTTGACCTTGTCGGCCATCTGCGCCGAGCGCCGCGCGACCTTCTGCGCCGTCGGCTGCGGCGTCGTGACGATGATGAACTTCGCCTGCGGCAGCAGCCCCGCGAGCGTCATCGAGACGTCGCCGGTGCCGGGCGGCAGGTCGATCAGCAGGTGGTCGAGCTCGCCCCACGCCACGTCCTCGAGGAACTGCGTGAGCGCCTTGTGGAGCATCGGCCCGCGCCACACGACCGCCTCGTCCTCGTCGAGGAAGAAGCCGATCGACATGACCTTCAGGCCGTGCGCCTCGAGCGGGAGGATCTTGCGCTCGGCCGACACCTTCGGCCGCTCGGCGCCGAGGCCGAGCATGCGCGGGATCGAGTAGCCCCAGACGTCCGCGTCCAGCACGCCGACCTTCTTGCCCTCCGCGGCGAGCGCGCAGGCGAGGTTGACGGTGAGCGACGACTTGCCGACGCCGCCCTTGCCGGACCCGATGCAGAGCACGTCGGAGACCTGCGCGAGCGCGCCCTCGGGCAGCCCGCCGGGGCGACCGAGCTTGCGCTGCAGGCCGGCCTTCTGCTGGTCGGTGAGGACGTCGAAGCCGACGTTGACCGCGGTGACGCCGTCGACGCCGCGGACGGCGTCGGAGACGGCGGTCTCGAAGTGGTTCTTGATCGGGCAGCCGGGCGTCGTCAGCGAGACCGTGACGTCGACGGTGCCGCCGTCCTTGATCTCGATCGATCGGACCATGTCGAGCTCGACGATGTCGCGCCGCAGCTCGGGGTCGATGACGACCTTCAGCGCCTCGAGGATCTGGTCTCGGGAAGGCATGGCTCGCATTGTCGCAGGGTCCATTTGCGTCGGTTAAGCACCACCGCCGTGCCCGAAGGCACGGCGGCGGTTGAGGGAGGAGAGGGTGCTGCATCCGCCGGCGGATATGAGGCCGGCGAACTTTCCCGTAATACGCCGCTCTCCAGCCGGCGAAACGGGGAAGGTTGGCTCGCTTACGCGATCGCCGTCACGCGCTCCTTGGCGGACTGGACGGCGCTCCCGACCTGCGAGCGGTTGCGGCGGACGAGGCGCTCGGCGTCGCGGCGGCGGCCGCGCAGCTCGCGCTCGAGGCGCGTGCGCGCCTTGCGCACGTCGCGCTCCATGCGGTTGCGGGCGGTGGTGCCGCGGCGCTCGAACGTGCCGATGCGCTGCTCGGCTGCCGTGCGGGACGTGGTCACCTCGCGCAGGTCGTTCACGAGGGCGACGGCGCGGTCGCGGGCCTCGAGCGTGGCGCCGACGGACACGAGCGCGGCGCGCTCGGCGATGTTCCGGCCGTACTTGGCGGTCGTCTTGGCGGCGCGCACGTCGGCCGCGACGGCCTCGCGCGTCTCGTTGGCCGCGATGGTGCGGCTGCGACGAGCGGTCGACTTCGACGGCGCCTTGGCGGCGGTCGAGCGCGACGTGGAGCGCGTCGAGGCGCGCTTGCGCGCCGGGCTCGGCTTACGCGCGGTGCTCGCGCGCTTCGCCGGCGTCGGCTTCGCGGCGTCGGCGTCGGCGTCGGCGTGGTCTGAGTGGTGGTGGTGGTGTCTGCCATGTGGTGGATCAAGCCCCTCTATGTGCGGTCACTGTATCGAACTTAGAACTAACTTGCTAGCTCTGTTCCCGTCGAACACACGTTTGTAACCCGCACTCCTACCCTTGTTACACGCTGCTGCAGGTTCTCGCGTGAACACTTGGAGAACCGGCCCGGACTTTGTGACATACGGAACGGGCGTTCGGCTCTTTCCGCAGTGTGGCGGATCGGGGTGGCCGCGCGCTTCGACCGGCGGGCGGAACCGGGTCCGACCGGCGGTCGGCTCAGGCCGCAGCGGGCGCCGTGCGGGCGAGCCAGCCGGCGGGATCGTCCAGCTCGGCGATCGTCGGCAGCTGCTCCGGGCTCTCCCAGACGCGGTTGAGGCCGGCGATCCCGGCCCGCTCCACCACGCCGTCGCAGAAGCGCTTGCCCTGCTCGTACTGACGCAGCTTCATGTCCATGCCGATCAGCTTCTCGAGCAGCCGCAGGAGGCCGGTGCGGTCCGCGCGGCGCCGCTCCATCGCGCCGCGCAGGCGCGGCAGGTCCTCGATCACGTCGGCGCCGACGGCGTCCATCACGTGCTCGGCGTAGCCCTCCAGCACCGCCATGAACGCCTGGATGCCGTCCAGCTGCGCGCGCCGCTCCGGGCCGAGCACGACGGCGGCGAGCCCGTTCTCCCGCACCGTGTCGACCAGGCCGCGCAGGTCGTCGAGGCCGGGCACGCCGCTGAACAGGCGGCCGGGATCGAGGCTCAGGGACGCGGTCAGCTCGCGGACCACGCCGGCGAGGTGCGGGCGCAGCCACGGGACGCCGCCGAACTGCAGCGCGTGCGTGATCTCGTGCAGCGCGACCCAGCGCAGCAGCTGGTCGGGCTCGGACTCGAGCGCCGTCGCCGCGTGGCCGAGGTTCGGGGCGACGAACAGGAGCCGCGCGGGTGCGTCGGGATCGAGCACCGGGAACTCGTACTGCCCCAGCACGCGGCCCGCGAGGAAGCCGGAGATCGCGCCCGCCTCGACGCCGATCACGGCGCCGGCGGCATTGCCCACCACGCCGCCGAGCGACCCCATGCCCTCGGCGGCCTTGTCCGCGGCGGGATCGAGGACGCCGCGGATCGAGCGCAGGTTGGCGTCGACCCACTGCTTGCGGTCGACCGCCTCGGCGACCGGCAGCGCGCCGGCCTGCGGCGTCAGCCCGGTGTAGGCGGAGACGAGCGCCTCGGCCTCGTCCGCGGGGCGGACGAGCGCCTGGAACGGCGCGGGGTCGCCGGCGGGCTGCAGCGCGGCGACGCCTTCTGCGACCTTGGCGGCGAGGTTCCAGTCGACCATGACGTTCCATGGTGGCAGGCCCGCCTTGCGTGCAGGCCACGCCGGCGAACGTCAACGGCCGCATTGAAGGGGGCACGGAGTGGGGGCGCGCTTCCGCGGAAGCGCTCCGTTGATGCACGTGGGGCGCTTTAACCACCCATACGGTGGTCAAAGCGCCCCGCGTCCGGCCGCGACAACTCGGCCCTCCCCTCAATGCTGCAGTTGACGTTCGCTCGCGCCCGAGGCATCACGCACGCGGCACGCGCGCGAGCTCGGCGAGCGCCGCCTCGGACCGCGCAGCGACCACGGGCGACACCGGCTCCATGACGTCCAGCGGCGCGCCGAGCGGATCCACGCACGCCGTGAACGCCACGACGCCCCCGGCCTCGCGCACGATCAGCTGCGCCGCCGCCACGTCGACGGCACGCGAGCGCCGGAGCGTGACCATCCCGTCCAGCCGCGCCGCCGCCACCTGGCAGAGCGAGACCGCGATCGCGCCGATCGCGCGCAGGCGGTGCGCGACCTCGGCGAGCGCGTCGGCCGAGTCGCGCACCCAACGCGGGTCGGCGGACTCGATCCCCAGCAGCTCCAGCTTCCCGCCGACGCGCCGCTCCGGCACGCCGGGGTCGAGCGGCACGCCGTTGAGCGTCGCGCCCGCGCCCCGCCGCGCGACCCACTCCTCGCCGGTGCCGAAGTCGTGCACGAAGCCGAACGCGACGTCCGCCATCGTGCCGCCGTCGGCCACGGCCAGCGAGAGCGCGTGGTGGGGCAGGCCGCGCTTCGCGTTCTTCGAGCCGTCCAGCGGATCGATGACGACGCGCACCGGGCCGCCGCCGAAGTCGACCCGGCCGCGCTCCTCGCTCGTCGCGACGAAGCGGTGGCCGTCCGCGTGGAGCGCCTCGAGCCGCCGGAACACCGCCGCCTCGGCCGCCGCGTCGATCTCGAGCGTGCGGTCGCCGCCCTCGCCGCGCGTGCCGGTCTCGCGCGCGCGCTCGGCGGTCGTCGGCGCCGCCGCGAGCACTTCCCGCAGCTCGCGCACGGCCGCGCGGGCGGCACCCAGCCAATCCGGTGCGGGGGCGCTCACCGGCCGTATCCTACGAAGGTGCCCGTGACGGAGACCATGCCAGCGCAGCTGGAGGCGGTGACCCATCCCGGCGGCCCGCTCCTGATCCTCGCGGGCGCCGGCACGGGCAAGACGCACACGCTGATCGAGCGCTTCGCGTGGCTGGCCGCGCACGGCACCCCGGCGGACGCGATCCTCGTGTTCACGTACGCGGCCACCGCGGCGGACGACCTGCGCGGCCGGATCGAGACGCGCATGGGCGCGACGGCCTACGAGGAGCTCTCGGTCACGACGTTCCAGGCGTTCTGCGCGCGGCTGCTGCGCGACGAGGCGCTCGAGGCGGGGATCGACCCGTTCGCCGCGCCGGTCACCGCGGCCGACCGGCTCGCGATGCTGCTGGACCGGATCGACGAGCTGCCGCTGGCCTCGCACGACCTGCGCGGGAACCCGAGCGCGGTGCTCGGCTCGATCGTGCAGCGGATCGACCGGCTCAAGGACGAGCTGGTGACCGCCGGCGACTACCAGGCGTGGGCCGCGAAGCTGCCCGAGGACGGCGAGACGGCCCGCGCACGCGCCGCCCGCGAGCGCGAGTTCGCGGCGATCTACGCCGCCCACGACCGGATGCTGGCCGAGGCCGGGACGCTCGACGCCGGCGACCTCGTCCTGCACGCCTTCCGCCTGCTGCGCACCAAGCCGCACATCCGCGCGCGCCTCGCCGCCCGCTTCCGGCACGTGCTCGTCGACGAGTTCCAGGACACCAACTTCGCGCAGAACCTGCTGCTGCGGCTGCTCGTCGCCGAGCACGGCAACGTCACGGCCGCGGCGGACGACGACCAGGCGATCCACCGCTTCCGCGGCGCGTCGACGAAGAACGTCGCGGACTTCCGCGCCGAGTGGCCGGAGGCCGCGGTCGTGCGGCTGACGGAGAGCCATCGCTCCGGCGCGCGCATCGTCGCCGCCGCCCGCGCGGTGGTGGAGCCGGACGAGACGCGGCTCCCCAAGCGGCTCGAGCCGCGCGGCGGCGCTCCCGACGGCGAGGTCGCGTTCTGGCGCTGCGCCAACGAGCGCGCGCAGGCCCAGGCCGCGGCGGCGGACATCGAGCGGCTCGTCGCGCGCGAGGACGTCGCCCCGGAGCAGGTGTGCGTGCTCGTGCGCTCGGTCAAGGGCGAGGGCCAGGCCGTGGCGGCCGCGCTCGAGGAGCGCGCGGTCCCGTACCGGCTGTCGGGCGCGGCGGCGTTCTTCCAGCGCGCCGAGGTGCGCGACCTGCTCGCCTGGCTGCGGCTGCTCGTCGATCCCGGCGACGCCGGCGCGGTGGTGCGCGCGCTCGCGCGGCCGCCGGTCGAGCTGCGCGCGATCGACCTCGCCCGCTGCACGCAGATCGCCCGCCGGCGCAAGCTCGACATGGTCGCCGCGCTCGGCGCGGCGATGGAGTCGCCGCAGATCCCGCCCGAGGCGCGCGACCGCATCGCGCTCTTCCTGAAGATGTACCGGTCGGCGGCCGGCGCGCTGGACTCGACGCGGCCGGACCTCTACGTGCACCGGCTGATCGAGCGGCTCGGGCTGCGCCGGCAGCTGCTGTTCGCGGCCTCCACGGAGGTCGTCGAGCGGCTCGTGAACCTCGCCAAGTTCGGCGAGCTCGCGGCCGACTACCTGCGCCGCTCGCCCCAGGCGACCGCGCGCGAGTTCGCCCGCTCGATCGCCGCCGTGGCGGAGGCCGGGCTGCGCGAGGAGGAGGCCGCCGCCGGGGACCGCCCGCAGGGCGTGCAGGTGATGACCATGCGCGCCGCCAAGGGGCTCGAGTTCGACCACGTCTACGTGCTCGGCGTCATGGCCGCGCGGATGCCCGGACCGCGCCAGCGCACGCTGGAGCCGATCCCCGACGCGCTCATCAAGGAGGCGCTCCCGCCGGACTCCAAGGCGGCGCACGTGGGCGAGATGCGCCGGGTGCTCCACGTCGCGATGACCCGCGCCCGCAAGCGGCTCGTGATCGCGTACCCCGCGGTCACCGAGCGCGGCTCCGCCCAGCCGCCGTCGCCGTTCGCCGAGGAGGCGCGCGAGGCGCTCGGCGCGGAGTGGGAGGTGCGCGAGGAGGAGCTGTTCGGGCCCGCGGAGACGCTCCAGTCGACGTTCAGGCTCCTGCGCGACGAGCTGCTCACGACCGTGCAGCAGGTGGGCGGGCGGCTCGGCGAGCTGCGCTTCGACACCGACCTCGACGTCTCCCACGCGGTCGTGCGCTACCTCGAGGTGCTCAAGCTCTCCGCGCTCATGGAGCGGACGCGCGGCGGGCTCTCGGTGCAGGAGGCGCTGCCCGAGGTCAACGCCCGGCTGCTGCAGGCGGCGACCGCGGAGCAGCGCGAGATCTTCGAGACCTCGGCGCTGGACGAGTACCTGCTCGACGCCGAGCGCGACGAGAAGCTGCGCGCGCGGGCGGTCGCGCAGCGCACCGAGCCGTCGCTCGAGCAGTTCCTCCCCCGCCGCGGCGAGGGGCTCGCGCTCAGCGCGAGCGACATCGAGACGTACCGGACGTGCCCGCTGAAGTACAAGTTCGCGCGCGTGTTCCGGATCCCGTCGGAGCCGACGCTCAACCAGCGCTTCGGGATCCTCGTCCACCAGGTGCTCGAGCGCTTCCACGGCGGCGGCGCCGAGGCCGGGTCGCTCCCGGAGCTGCTCGGCCTGCTCGAGGCGGGCTGGCGCCGCGGCGGGTTCGGCGACTCCGAGGAGGAGCGCCAGCTGCGCGCGAAGGCGACCCAGGCGCTGCTGCGCTACCACGAGCGCTTCCAGGACGAGGACGGCCGGCCGGTGTGGTTCGAGCGCGCGTTCGCGTTCAAGCTCGGTCCGCACCTGCTGCGCGGGCGGGTCGACCGCGTCGACAAGCTGCCCGACGGCGGCTACGAGCTGATCGACTACAAGACCGGGCGGCCGAAGTCGGCGACCCAGCTGCGCGAGGACGTGCAGCTCTCGCTCTACGCGGTCGGGGCGCGCGAGTCCTGGCAGCTCGAGGCCGCCCACCAGGCCTACTACTACGTGCTCGACGACGAGAAGGTGCCGGTCGAGCGCTCCGCGGAGGACCGCGACTGGATCACCGACACGGTCTTCGAGGTCGCCGAGGGGATCCTCGGCCAGGGCTTCGAGCCGACGCCGTCGTGGTCGGCCTGCTCGATGTGCGACTACCGGATCGCGTGTCCCGCGGCGGAGAAGTGATCGACGGCGCGAAGGTCGGGGCGCTGCTCGCGGCGGAGCGCGAGCGGTTCGCCGCCGCGCACCCGCGCTCGGCCGCCGCCCACCGTCAGGCGACCCAGCACCTGCTCGGCGGCGTGCCGATGCCGTGGATGGGCAAGTGGTCCGGCGGCTTCCCGGTGTACCTCGCCGAGGCACGCGGGGCCCGGGTCGTCGACATCGACGGGCACGAGTACGCCGACCTCTGCCTCGGCGACACCGGCGCGATGGCGGGCCACTCGCCCGCTCCGACCGTGGCGGCCGTGCACGAGCGGCTGGAGGTCCGCGGCGGCGCGACCGTGATGCTCCCGACCGAAGACGCCGGCTGGGTCGGCGGGGAGCTGGCGCGACGCTTCGGCGTGCCGCTGTGGCAGTTCACGCTCACCGCGACCGACGCCAACCGCTTCGCGTTGCGGTTCTGCCGCCAGCTGACCGGACGGCGCAAGGTGCTGGTGTTCGCGTGGTGCTACCACGGCTCGGTCGACGAGACGTTCGTCGTGCTCGAGGACGGGCGCCCCCGGGCGCGGGAGGGGCTCGTCGGCGCGGCGGTCGACCCGACCGAGACGACCGCGGTCGTGGAGTTCAACGACCTGCCGGCGCTCGAGGCGGCGCTGGACGGGCAGGAGATCGCCTGCGTCCTGGCCGAGCCCGCGCTCACCAACATCGGCATCGTGCTCCCGGAGCCCGGCTTCTGGGACGGCGCGCGCGCCGCGTGCACGCGCACCGGCACGCTGCTGATCATCGACGAGACCCACACGCTCTCGGCCGGGCCGGGCGGGTGCACCGCCGCGTGGGGCCTCGATCCCGACATCGTGACGCTCGGCAAGTCGATCGCCGGCGGCATCCCGATCGGCGCGTACGGCGTGTCGGGCGGCGGTCGCGCGGCGGATGGCGGCGGACACCGAAGGCGACTACGAGGACGTCGGCGGCGTCGGCGGCACGCTCGCGGGCAACGCGCTCTCGCTCGCCGCGGCCCGGGCGACGCTGGACGCCGTGCTGACCGCGGAGGCGTTCGAGCGCATGACCGCGCTGCAGGAGCGCTTCACCGCCGGCGTGCGCGGGACGATCGCCGGGCGCGGCCTGCCGTGGTGCGTGGTCGAGCTGGGCGCCCGGGCGGAGTACCGCTTCACGCCCGAGCCGCCGCGCACCGGTGCGGAGTCCGCCGCGGCCGCCGACACCGAGCTCGAGGACTACCTGCACCTGGCGCTGCTCAACCGCGGCGTGCTGATCACGCCGTTCCACAACATGGCGCTGATGTCGCCGGCGACGACCGAGGCCGAGGTCGACCGCCACACGGAAGCGTTCGCGGACGCCGTCGCGGCCCTGGTCGCGTGAGGGCGCTCGTCACCGGAGCCGGCTCCGAGCACGGGATCGGGTTCGCGTGCGCCCGCGCGCTCGCGGGCGCCGGCATGGACGTCGCCGTGGCGGCCACCACCGATCGCATCCACGACCGGGCGCGCGAGCTCGGCGCCACCGGGCTGGTGGCGGACCTGACCGACCCGGCCGAGGCGGCGCGACTCGCGGGCGAGGCCGGCGCCGTCGACGTCCTCGTCTGCAACGCGGGCATGGCGCAGAGCGGCGCCGAGGTCGTCGAGGCGCCGTTCGTCGCGCTCGATCCCGCCGCGTGGGAGACCGAGCTGGCGCGGACCCTCTCGACCGCGTTCCTGATCGCGCACGCGATCGCACCCGGCATGGTCGAGCGCGGCTACGGCCGCATCGTCATGGTCTCGTCGATCACCGGTCCGCGCACCGCGATCCCCGGCTCGACCGCGTACGGCGCGGCGAAGGCCGGGATGGAGGGCCTGATGCGGGGCATGGCGCTGGAGCTGGCGCCGCACGGCGTCACGGTCAACGCCGTCGCGCCCGGGTGGATCGCGACCGCGTCGTCCTCCGAGGAAGAGCTCGCGGCGGGCGCGCGGACGCCGATCGAGCGGCCCGGGACACCGGCCGAGGTGGCCGCGTGCGTGGCGTTCCTCGCGTCGCCGGCGGCCTCCTACGTCACCGGATCCTCGCTGGTGGTCGACGGCGGGAGCACGCTGCGCGAGCTATAGCCGCGTGGCCGCCCGCTGTGCGGCGAGGCGGGCCGCGTAGCGGGCCTCCAGCATCGTCACGCGCTCGTCCGGCCAGCAGCGCTCGATCCCCTGCAGCGCGGCGACCAGCAGCTCCAGATGCACCTGCCACGCGGCGAGCGCGGCGGGGCGCAGCTCGCGCAGCGCCTGCTCGACGACGATGAGCGACCCCGGCATCCTCGGCTCCAGCCGCCAGCGCACCTCGCCGTCCTCGGCCTCGAGCGCGATCGCGCGGGCGGGGTCGGCGGACGTCACGCGGCCCGGGGGCGCCGGGGCGAGCCGGCGCGGCGCCGCGGCCCCCACGCCCGGCTCGGCGCCGCCGGTCAGCAGCGCCCAGACCTGCTCCGGCGTCTGCACCACGTCGCGCTCGAAGCGCGCGACCAGCCCGCCGTCCGACTCGCGCACGGTGCCCTCGCCGAGCCCGAAGCGCTCGACGTACGCCTCGAACAGCGCGAACCAGTCCGGGTCCGGCGGCGGGTCGCCGTCGACGCGCGCCTCCAGGCGCGCGAGGCACACGTCCCAGCCCGCCGCGTTGCGCGCCGACCCCGGGCAGGCCGCCCGACCCGCCCTCCGGCGCGATCGTCTGCGAGAAGAACAGGCGGGAGCCGCCGTCCTCGGGCACGATCTCCCAGCGCAGGACGTCGTCGCCCCAGGTGTAGACGAGCAGCTTCGGCGGATCGACCTCCAGGACCTCGCCCCCCGGCGTGTCGGCGTCCTGCTCGCCGAAGCTGAAGCGGATCGGCGCGCCCGGCCGCAGCTCGGTCTCCACGCCGGCGGGGAACCAGTGCCGCATCTCGGCCGGATCGCTGATCGCCCTGAAGACCTTCTCCGGCGGGTGGCCCAGCCGGCGCTCGAAGCGCAGCACCGCCTTGCCGCCGAGGGTGTCGCATGTGGCCCAGCCGTCCACGGGAAGCTCCTTTCAGTCGGGCATCGCGTCGAGGTGGCGTTCGAGCGCGTCGAGGTGCGACTCCCAGAGCGCGCGGTAGGGCGCGAGCCAGGCGTCGATCTCGGCGAGCGGCTCGGCCCGCAGCCGGTACCAGCGCCGCTGCGCGTCCTGCCGCACCTCCACCAGCCCCGCCTCGCGCAGGATCCGCAGGTGCTTGGAGACCGCGGGCTGGCTCAGCGCGAGCCGGTCGACCAGCTCGCCGACCGGCCGCTCGGCGCCGCGCAGCAGGTCCAGGATCTCCCGCCGCCGCGGCTCGCCCAGGACCTCGAACGTAGATGCCATATCGGCAATATAACCGATACGGCATGTACCTGGAGTGCGGCTTACTCACCCTCGCGAGCTCGGGTGAGCGCCTTGATTACTGCGGCTTTCTCACCCTCGCGAGCTCGGGTGAGCGCCTTGATTACGTGGGCGGGTTCCCCCGCTGGCGCAGGAAGCGCTGGAACTCGCGCGCGAGGACGTCGCCCGACGGCAGCTGGGAGGGATCCGGCCGCCCCTCCTCCTCGTCGGCCGCCCGCTCGAGCTTCTCGACGAACGACTGGACGTCGGGATCCATCTCGACCGCGCGCGTGACCTGCCGCTCGTACTCCGACGCGGCGTCCTCCAGCTCGGCCGCGTCGACCGTGATCCCGATCAGGCTCTCGAGCCGCCGCAGCAGGGCCAGCGAGCCCTTGGGGTTCGGGACGACCGCGACGTAGTGCGGGACCGCGGCCCACATCGACGCGCTGGGCATTCCCGCGTCGGCGCACGCGTCGTGCAGGACGCCGACGATCCCGGTCGGCCCCTCGTACGTGGGCGGCTCGAGCTGGAGCCGCTCGACCAGCGCGTCGTCGGTCGCGAACGCGGTCACGTTGACCGGGCGCGAGTGGGGCACGTCGGCCAGCAGCGCGCCGAGCGTGACGACCATCTGGACGCCCAGCGCCTCGGCGAGCTCGATCACGGTGCTGCAGAACGTGCGCCAGCGGTAGGCGGGCTCGGGGCCGGAGAGGATCACCAGATCGCGCGGCGCGCGCGGCACGCGCGCCTCGTAGACCTCGATGTCGGGCCAGTCGATCGCGCGCTGCTGGCCCTCGGTGAGCCGCACGGTCGGCCGCGTCGCCTGGAAGTCGACGAACTCCTCCGGATCGATCACCGCGAAGCGCTCGGCGCCGAGCCCGGCGCCGAGGAACGTCAGCGCCGACGTCGCCGACTCCCCGGCGTCGTTCCAGCCCTTGAAGGCGCACACCAGCGCTGGTGCGCGGAGCCCGTCCGGGCGGCGATCCCAGCGCAACGGCTGCATGCATGTCCACGGTAGCGGACGGCCATCGGCGGCCTTCGAACCCAAAGAGGGACGTCCCGCTTCATGTTGTCCGCCTCGCGCACCATGATCGGACGCGTGCCCACCGCGGAGCTCAGCGCGCTGCGTCCCGGCGACGAGGTCGCCGGCGTGTACGCGTGCACCCGCAAGGACCGCCTGACCGCGCGGACCGGTACGCCGTACCTGGCGCTGGAGCTGCGCGATCGCACCAGCGCGCTGCCCGCGCGGGTGTTCCGCGACGCCGACCTGCTCGGCGGGCGCTTCGACCGCGGCGACCTCGTGCGGGTCCAGGGGAGGGTGGAGCGCTTCCGCGACGAGCTGCAGGTGGAGGTGCGGGCGATCGAGCGCGCGCAGGACGCCGACCCGGCCGCGTTCCTGCCGGTCGCCTACCGCAACCTCGACGAGCTGGACGGCTTCCTAGAGCACCTGGCGCGCGAGGTGCACGAGCCGGGCTTCCGCGCGCTGCTCGAGGCGCTGCTGGGCGACGACGTGCTGCGCGGCGAGTGGCGACGCGCCCCGTGCACGCGCAAGGGTCACCACGCATACCTCGGCGGGCTGCTGGAGCACACCGTCGCGGTCGCGACGCTGGCGCTGGAGACCTGCCAGCTGCACCCGCGGCTGAACTCCGACCTGCTGCTGACCGCGGCGATCGTGCACGACCTGGGCAAGACGCGCGAGTTCACCTACGGCGCGGAGCTCGGGCTGTCGGACGAAGGGCGGCTGCTCGGCCACGTCGTCCTCGGCCAGCAGCTGCTGGAGCCGCGCATGCTCGACCTCGCGCCCGACCGGCGCGTGGCGCTCCTGCACTGCGTGCTCGCCCACCACGGGCCGGACGCCGCGCCCGGCCGGCGCTTCGGATCCGCCGAGGCGCTCGCGCTCTACCGCCTCAACGCGCTCGACGCGAGCGTCAAGGGCGCGCTCGAGCACGGGCTCCCGTAGGGACGCACGGCTGGGGTCAGGCCCGTTGCGTTGCGCTCATCGACGCCGCACGCCCTCTGACGTGACCGGGCGCAACGCAACGGGCCTGACCCCGGTCTTAGGCGCTGCGGAGCTCTCCGACGCGCACGCCGCGCGAGTTGACGATCGGCGCGGCGACGAGCGCGTCCGGCACCGCGGCGTCGAGGCCCAGCTCGGAGCGCACGAGCGCGACGCCGGCGGGCGGGACGGCGCGGAGCGAGCCGTCGCGCACCTTCAGCGCCAGGCCGCGGCCGTCGCGCAGCCCGATCGCGAGCACGCCCTCGGCGCCGATCTTGGCGACGAGGCCTTGCTCCGCGCGCATCAGCTCGGTGTCGATCGCGCCCTCGAACGCCACGAGCTCCGGGTGGGCGCGCATCGCCGCCGCGCAGCGGTCGCCTGCCGCTCCCAGCCCGCCGCCCGCGAGCCGGCCGAACGCGCGGGCCAGCGCCGAGAGCGGCACGGCGAACGTGCGCATCCCGCACCCGTCGGTCGCCTCCTCGCTCGCCCGGTCGACGCCGCACGCCTCGGCGACGCTGTCGCGCATCGCGCCCTGGAGCAGGTGGCCGGCGCGGAAGTAGCCGTCGAGCGGCCAGCCCTCCGCGAGGCAGCGGGCGAGGCCGAACGCGTGCTTGCCGGAGCAGTTGTGCCGGATGCGGGACGGCTTGGCGTCGCCGGCCGCCCGCGGGTCGCGCGGCAGCTCCGGCCCGCACGCGAGCGCGTCCTCGCGCAGCCCGCACGCCTCCAGCACCTCGCCGACGACCGCCACGTGCGCCGGCCAGCCGCCGTGCGACGCGCAGGCGAGCGCGAGGTGCCGCTCGCCCAGCTCGAACCGCTCCAGCACGCCCGCGCGCACGCTGCCGAGCGCCTGCAGCGGCTTCACCGCCGAGCGCGCGAACACGGGCAGGTCGGGATCGGGCCCGGCGACGGTCCCGTCCGCGTGCACCATGCACCAGGCGACGCGGTGCTCGGACTCCACCGCGCCGCCCCGGAGGGCGACCACCCGGGTCAGGACTGCTTCTCCCGCCAGCGGACGCGGCTCTCGTCGATGATCCGCAGGGCGACGTCGCGCTCGTACCAGCCGTCGACGACGACCTCCTTGCCCTCCGGCTGCTTGTAGATCGAGAAGAAGTGCTCGATCTCGGTGCGGAGCTGGTCCGGGAGGTCGGACAGCTCGCGCAGGTCGCTCCAGTTCGGGTCCTTCCGCGGGACGCACAGGATCTTGTCGTCCTGGCCCTTGTCGTCCGACATCCGGAAGACGGCGACCGCGGTGACGGGGATCAGGCAGCCCGAGAACGTCGGCTCGGAGACGCAGACCATGGCGTCGAGCGGGTCGCCGTCCTCGCCCAGCGTGTCGGTGACAAAGCCGTAGTCGGTCGGGTAGACGACCGAGGAGAACAGGAAGCGGTCGAGCTTGATCCCGCCCAGCGCGTCGTCCCACTCGTACTTGTTGCGGGAGCCCTTCGGGATCTCGACGAGGCAGTGGAGGGGCTCGTCCATGGGGCGCGAACCTTAGACGGCGAGATGCTCAAGGGCTTCCGGGACTTCCTCATGCGCGGCAACGTGATCGACCTCGCGGTCGCGGTCGTGATCGGCGTGGCGTTCGGCGCCGTCGTCGCCGCGTTCTCCACCGACTTCATCGGCGGCCTCATCGGGGCGATCGGCGGAACGCCGGACTTCGGCGACGCCGGCGTGACCGTCAACGGCTCGAAGATCGTCTACGGCTCGACGATCAACGCGCTCATCAACTTCACCATCGTCGCGGCCGTCGTCTACTTCGTCGTCGTCGTGCCGATGCAGGCGATGGCCGCGCGCCAGGCCGAGGGCGCCGACGCCGAGACGCCCGCGCCGTCGGACGAGGCGAAGCTGCTGACCGAGATCCGCGACCTGCTCGCCGAGCGGCCGCGGGCCTAGCGCGGGCTCGTCTCACCCTCGGGCACCAGCCCGTCGCGCCCGACGTAGCCGCCGGCGCCGCCGACGCACACGTAGACGGCGTCCTCGGTCTCGGACGTGTTGCGCAGCGAGCGGACCGTCGACGGGTCGACGCGCGCGAAGCCGCCGGGTCCGAGCGTCTGCGCCGCATCGTCGTCGAACCGGAACTCGATCGTGCCGCGGTGGACGAAGTACAGCTCCTCCTGGCGCTCGTGCAGGTGGCGGCGGGAGGTGTAGCCCGGCGGGATGACCACGGCGTTGACGCCGAACGCGGTCACGCCGAGCTCCTTGCGCACCTTGCGGAAGCCCGGGCCGTCGCCCATGCCGCCGATGCTGCCGACTGCCCAACCGTCGCCGCTGATCGTCTGGGTCATCGCTCGGCATACTAGGGCGATGCCGACGGACGCTGCGCTGGACACGCTGCTGGAGCCGCTCCGGCGGGACCCCGAGCGCTCAGCGGTGCTGCTCGACGTCGACGGCGTGCTGGCGCCGATCGTCGCGCAGCCCGATGACGCGCACATGCCCGAGACCACGCGGCGGCCGTTGATCGAGGTCGCGCGCAAGTACGGGACGGTCGCGTGCGTCTCCGGGCGCCGGGCATCGGATGCGCGGCGGATCGTCTCGCTCGGCTCGATCGCCTACCTGGGCAACCACGGCTCCGAGGTCCTCCGACCGGGAGCGATCGCGCCCGAGCTGGACCGCGAGCTGCAGGCGTGGACGCGGCGCATCCAGGGCTTCATGCGCGAGGCGTACAGCGAGGAGCTCAAGCGGCTCCGGGTCCGGCTGGAGGACAAGGAGGCGATTGCCGCGCTGCACTGGCGCGGCGTGCCCGACGAGGAGGCCGCCGAGGCCGCGATCCGGGCGGTCGCCGAGCGCGCGGAGGCCGCCGGCTACAAGACGCACTGGGGACGCAAGGTGCTCGAGATCCGCCCGCCGGTGCGGATCGACAAGGGCGCCGGGATCGTCGCGCTGCTGCGGGACACCGATCTCGTCGCCGCGCTCTACGTCGGCGACGACATGACCGACATCGACGCCTTCCACGGGCTCGAGCAGCTGGTCGAGATGGGCAGGCTCGGCACCGCGCTGCGGGTCGGCGTGCGCTCCGACGAGGGGCCGCCGGCGCTCGAGGAGGAGGCGGACGTCATGGTGGAGGGGACCGACGGCGTGCGCGAGCTCCTCAAGGCCCTGCTGGCCTGACGGCGCGCGTGCGGTTCGTCGACTTCCTCAAGGCGACGGTCCTGCTCAGCGCGGGCTCGGCCACCGTGCTGGGGATCCTGACCGTGCTCCGGGTCGCGACCGACGACCGGGCGGGGCTGATGGAGGTGGCCATCGGGTGGTGGCTGCTGGCGGCGCTGCTGGGCGCGTGGCTGGGCCGCCGCAACGCCGCGACGCCGCCCATCGCGCGGCTGCTGGCCGACGCGCGGATGCAGATGTCGCTGCCCGAGGTGCGTCCCGGGCTGACGCTCCTGAACCGGCTCTGGCCGCTGCTGTTCTCCACGATCGGCGCGGGCGTGCTCGGGATCTTCCTCCCGCAGGTCTCCGCGGTGGCGGCCGGCTTCGCGATCATCTGGGCGCTGGCGTGGCGGCGCCAGGAGGCGGCGGTGACCGCGATCGAGGAGCGCGACGGCTTCCGCTTCTACGTCGACCGCACGGCCCCGCTGGCGCCGATCCGCCTGATCCGCACGCCGGGCCTCCAGGCCGGCTGAGGTGGCGGCGACCGACGTCCTCGTCGTCGCGCTCGGCGGGACCGCCGGGCTCCGCGCCTCCGACGACGCGCTCGCCGCCGCCATGCGCCGCGGCGGGGCGTCGGTCGCCCTCGCGCGGGTCGCCACGGCGCGGGAGCCGCGCACGTTCGCGCTCACCGACCTGGCGTGGGCGGTGCCCGCGCGGCGGGCCGCGGCGCGGGCGCTGCGCGAGGCGCGGCCGCGGGCGATCGTGTACGCGACGACGACCTCGGCGCTGCTGTGGCCGGAGCCGGGCGCGATCCGCTTCGACTCCCCGGCGGCGGCGAACCGCCCGGGGCGCCACGGGATCTGGCAGCGCCCGGTCGAGCGCCGCCGCTTCGCCGCCGCGCCGCTGCTGCTGCCTGCGAGCGCGGGCGCGCTCGCGGAGGCGCCGGCGCCGCACGGGCCGGCGATCGTCGTGCCGATCCCCGTCGCCGCGTCCGGCCCGCCCGCGCCCGAGCGCGACATCGCCGCGATCACCTACGGCGCGAACCCGCGCAAGAAGGGCCTCGACCGGGTCCTCGCCGCGTGGCGGTCGGCGCGGCGGGAGGGTGAGACGCTCGTGGTCGCCGGCGTGGAAGGCGCCGGCGAGGACGGCGTCCGCTACGCGGGCATGGTCGCACCGGCCGACTACCGCGCGCTGCTCCGCCGCGCCCGCGTGTTCGTCACCGCGCCGCGCTGGGAGGACTACGGGATCGCGCAGCTCGAGGCGCTCGCGGACGGGTGCGTGCTCGTGACGAACGAGGGGCCGGGGCCGTACGCCGCGCTGCCGCTGGCGCGGGAGCTCGATCCGCGGCTGGTCGGCGATGGGCTGGCGGGCGCGCTGCGGCTGGCGCTCGACGACCCCGCCGAGGGGTACGCGGAGCGGGCGCGGGGTGCGCTCGGGCCGTGGTCGCCGGCGGCGGTCGACGCGGTCGTCGCGGAGCGGGTGCTTCCCGCGCTGCTCGGATGAGGCGTTCAGGCGACGCCGGCGAACGTCAACTGCTGCATTGAGGAGGGGCCCGGATCTTTGCGGCAACGTCCGTCGGCTCCGGTCTGCGGTACGCCGTCGGACGTTGACGGCGCATAGCGCGGTCAACGTCGGCCGCGGGCGGCGACGAGCGAGCCGGGAGACGTTGCCGCGGAACCGGCTGAACCCGCCTCCTCAATGCCCGCAGTTGACGTTCGCCGGGGTCACCTACACGGCGCGCAGCACCGCCGTCGTCACCGCCGCGATCGCGACGACCGCGATCACCGACGCGCCGCGCCACGCCGCGACCCCCGCCAGCGCGACGCCCGCCGTGTCCGCCCCGATCGCCCACTCGCGCCCGTCCGCCAGCGCCTGAGTCACCACGAGCGCCGCGAACAGCGCCGGCGCCATCATCGCCACGATCGCGGAGAACCAGGACGGCAGGTCGCGGCCGCCCAGCGCGACCGGGCCGACGCCCTTGATCGCCGCCGTGACGATCGCGCAGGCCGCGATCAAGCCGACCGCGGTGGCGGTGCTCACGCCGACCGCCGGATGAGCCCGAGCAGCGACGCGAGCGAGGCGACCAGGACCGGGACGCCCGCGGGCGTGACCGGGATCAGCGCGAACGCGATCAGCGCTCCCGCGGCGGCGACGCCCAGCGCGCGCCCGCTCCGGATCTCGGCGATCATGAGCGCGAGGAAGAACGCCGGGTAGATCGCGTCCAGGCCGAGGTTCTTCGGGTCGCCGAGCGCCGAGCCGCCGATCACGCCCACCACGGTCCCGGACACCCACATCACGTACTGGACCGCCGTGGAGCCGAACAGCACGTGGCGGTCGAACCCGCCCTCGCCGTCGGCGGCGAGCGCCCAGGACGCGTCGACCACCGTCTGCCCCTGCGCGGCGCGCGCGGCCGCGCCGCCCGGGAACGAGGGCCCGATCGCGATGCCCATCGGCAGGAAGCGCGAGTTCATCAGCGCCGCCGCGCCGATCGCCGAGAAGAGTCCGCCGCCGGCGCCGAGGATCGTGAGCGCGGCGATCTGCGCCGAGCCGGCGAACACGATCGCCGACATCAGGATCGCCGCCCAGCCCGGCATCCCGACGTCGGTGGCGAGCACTCCGAAGGACGCCGCCAGCAGCCCGCCGGCGAGCCCGAACGGCACGCCGGCGCGAACGCCGGCGCGGAATCCCGCGGTCATGCCGCCGCGCGGCTCCGCTTCCGCAGCTTCTGCAGCTCCGCCCACGGGCGGGTGTTCGCCACCTGCTCCGGCGTCAGCCACGCGCGCCGGGCGGTCGCGATGCCGTAGCGCATCAGGTCGAGGTTGCGCACCGAGTGGGCGTCGGAGTCGACCACGATCAGGACGCCCGCCTCCGCGGCCGCGCGCGCATTGATCTCGTTCAGGTCGCGCCGGTCAGGCGCGGCGTTGATCTCGAGCATCGTGTGCGTGCGCGCCGCCGCCTCGATCACCCGCTCGATGTCGAGCGCGTACGGGTTGCGCAGCTCGATCTTGCGCCCCGTCGGGTGCCCGATCACGTCGACGTACGGATGCTCGATCGCCGCCACCATGCGCGCGGTCATGTCCGCCTCGGACATCGCGAACGACGTGTGGGCGGAGGCGACGACCCAGTCGAGCTGGGCGAGCAGCTCGTCGTCGTAGTCGAGCGAGCCGTCGGTGAGGATGTTCGTCTCCGTGCCGATCAGCAGCTCGAAGCCGTCGAGCTCCGCGTTGAGCGCGCGCACGCGGTCGATCTGCGCGCGCAGCGCGTCGGGGCTCACGTCGTTGCCGAACCCGTGCGACGCTGAGTGGTCGGTGATCGCCAGGTACTCGTAGCCCCTGGCTCGCGCCGCCTCCGCCATCGCCTCGACCTCCTGGCGCCCGTCGGACAGCACGGTGTGGGAGTGCAGGTCGCCGCGCAGGTCCTCCAGCGTGATCAGGTCGGGCAGCGTGCCCGCCGCGGCCGCCTCGAGCTCCCCGCGGCCCTCGCGCAGCTCGGGCGGGACCCACTGCAGGCCGAGCCGCTCGTAGACCTCCTCCTCGGTCGCGCAGCGCAGCGTCTCGCCGGTCGCGTCGTCGAGGATCCCGTACTCGGACACGTGCAGGCCGCGCCGCACGGCGGCCTCGCGCATCGCGACGTTGTGCGCCTTCGCTCCGGTGAAGTGCTGCAGCACGTTGCCGAACTGGTCCGGCGCGACGATCTTGAGGTCGACCGACATGCCGGAGTGCAGCACGACGCGCGCGCCCGCCTCGCCGGAGGCCTGGACCGAGTCGACGAGCGGCAGGCCGACGAACACCGAGACGAGCGCGGCCGGATCGGCGGCGGTGGCGACGATGTCGAGGTCCTTCACCGCGTCGGCGGAGCGCCGGAGCGATCCGGCGACCTCGACCCGCTCGGCACCCGGCGCGCCGCGCAGCGCGTCGACGATCTGCTCGGCGACCGGGAGCGCGCGGGAGAGCAGCCAGCGCGGCGCGGGGCTCCCGTCGTGGCCGGCGGCGAGCGTCTCCAGCAGCTTCTCCTCGGCCTTGGCGCCGAACCCGCGCAGGCCGCGGAGCTGCTGGCCCTCGGCCGCCGCGCGCAGCTTCTCCAGCGAGTCGATGCCGAGCTCGTCGTAGAGGCGGCGCGCCCGCTTGGGGCCGAAGCCCGGGAGGTGCATCATCGCGATCACGCCGCTCGGGAACTGCGCGCGCAGCTTCTCCGACTGCTTCATGTCCCCGGTGTCGATCAGCACCCGGAGCTTCTCCTCCAGCGTCTTGCCGATGCCGGAGAGCTCGGTCACGCGCCCGTCGCGGACGAGCTGCTCGACCGACACGGACGCCTCGCGCACGGTGCGCGCGGCGGTGCGATAGGCGAGGACGCGGTATTGGACTGCGCCGTCGAGCTCGTACAGGTCTCCGAGCTCGTCGAGGGCGGCGGCGATCTGGGCGTTCGTCACGCGCTCTAGCCTACGCGGCCGCCATGCCCGGGACCCCCTGGATCGTCGTGCCCACGTACCGCGAGGCCGAGAACCTCGAGCGGATGGTGCACGCGCTTCGGGCGGTCGCGCCGGCCGGCGCGCGCGTGCTGATCGTCGACGACGCCTCGCCGGACGGGACCGGCCTGATCGCCGAGCGGCTGGCCGCCGCCGACCCGCAGGTCGAGGTCCTCCACCGCCGCGGGGAGCGGGGCCTCGGTCCCGCCTACGTGGCCGGATTCGACCATGCGCTCGCGGCCGGCGCGGGCACCGTGTGCGAGATCGACGCCGACTTCTCGCACGACCCCGCGATGATTCCCCGCCTCCTGGACGCGATCGCCGCCGGCGCCGACCTGGCGATCGGCTCGCGCTACGTCGACGGCGGCGGCGTGGAGGGCTGGGCGCCTTGGCGGCGGGCGGTCTCGCGCGCCGGCTGCGCGTACGCGCGGGCGGTGCTGCGCGTCCCCGTGCGGGACCTCACGAGCGGGCTCAAGTGCTTTCGCGCCGAGGCGCTCGAGACGATCGAGTTCCGCACCGCGCGAGCGCGCGGCTACGCGTTCCAGGTCGAGCTCACGTATCGCGCGCTGCGGGCGGGGCTGCGGGTGGTCGAGGTCCCGATCCTGTTCCGGGAGCGGCGGGAGGGCGAGTCGAAGATGACCGGGACGGTCGCGCTGGAGGCGGCGTGGCGGATCCCGGCGCTGCGGCTTCAGGCGCGCGCTCGGCGTGCCGATCCAGAGGAGTGATGAGCACCGAGCAGCTCGCCCTCGTCCGCGGGTGGGACGACACGCGCGCGACGCTGCGCCGCTGGCGCGCGCGTCCGCTGCCGGCGATCCGCCCGTGGGCGCTCGGCAGCCTGGCGATCGCCGCGGTCCTGCTGACGGCGACGTGGGTCGTCGCCATGGTGAGCATGCCGGACCCGACCGTGTTCGCCCCGATCGGCAACGGCGAGTGGGGCGACTACGGCTTCATCCTCTACCGCAACGGCCTGGTGCTCTCGCTGCACGCGATGGCGTGCGTGGCCGGCTTCATGGCCGGCGCGTCGCTGCCGCTGGCCGCGGAGGGCTACAGCGGCTGGTGGCGGAGCGCGCACGACCGCGCCGGGAAGCTCGCGATGGGCTTCGTCGCCGCGGCGACGCTGTTCTCGCTGTCGACGCAGGCGTACGCGCTGGGGCTGCAGGCGTCCAGCGTGGCCGACGCCCACGCCGTCAGCCCGGCGCTGCTGATGGTCTCCCTGCTCCCCCACGCGGTGCCGGAGCTGGGCGCGCTGTTCCTCCCGCTCGCCGCCTGGCTGCTGGCGAGCCGCCGCAAGGCGTGGGACGAGCTGCTCGCCGCCACGTTCGTCACGACGGCGATCGCGGTACCCATCCTCCTGGCCTCCGCGGCGGTCGAGGTCTGGGTCTCACCCCACGTACTATCCTTTCTGAAGTAAGCACGCGACAAGGAGCGACATGGCCGGCGTCACCGAGGTCACCGACACCAACTTCCAGGCAGAGGTCATCGAGTCAGATCTGCCTGTCCTGGTCGACTTCTGGGCGCCGTGGTGCGGGCCGTGCCGCATGGTCGCCCCGATCGTCGAGGAGATCGCCGGCGAGCGCGCCGAGCTGAAGGTCGTCAAGCTCAACACCGACGAGAACATCCAGACGGCGTCGGAGTACCAGATCATGGCGATCCCGACGCTGCTGCTCTTCCGCAACGGCCAGGTCGCCAAGCGCATCCAGGGCGCGATGCCCAAGAAGCGCCTCGAGGCCGAGATCGAGCCCGCCCTGGCCTAGTTGGTGGGGTCAGGCCCGTTGCGTTGCGCAAGCGAACGCCGCGGGTCTGCCGCCGACGGCGCGTGCGCAACGCAACGGGCCTGACCCCAGCCGTTGCCGTTGCCGTTGCCGTTTGCCGTTCAAACGCGGCGGAGCGACACGATGAGCGGGCGGCCCTCGATGGTCGCCTCCGTGCCGCTCTCCGCGTCGTGGGAGACGCTCGTCGCGAGCGTCTCCTGCGCAAGGTAGTCCTCGTGGTCGCGGGCGGCGGCGAGTAGCTCCGGGTCGCCGCCGAGGGCCAGCTCGATCCGGTCCTCCACCTGCAGCCCGGCGCCCTTGCGCGCGTTCTGCACGGCGTGCACGACCTCGCGGGCCAGGCCCTCGCGGCGCAGCTCGTGGTCGAGCTCCAGCTCCAGCGCGACCGCGTGGGAGCCCTCGCGCTCCAGCTGGTAGCCCTCGAGCGGCTGCATCGCCAGCACGACGTCCTCGGGTCCCAGCTCGTGGTCGCTGCCGTTCACGCTGATCCCGACGTGGCCGCCGTCGCGCAGCGCCGCCGCCACCCGGGCGGCGTCGAGCGCCGCCACCGCGGCGGCGACCTGCGGCATCTGCTTGCCGAAGCGCGGACCGAGCGAGCGGTAGTTGGGCTTGACCTCGTAGGAGCCGAGCTCGCCCGCCTCGGAGACGAACCGCAGCTCCTTCACGTTGAGCTCGTCGAGCACGACGTCCTGCATGCGCTCGATCGCGTCGCGCTCCTCGCCCGCCGCGACCACGACCGCGGCGCGCAGCGGCTGGCGCACCTTGAGCTTGCCGTGCCCGCGCGCGGCCAGCCCGAGCCGGACCGTCTCGCGCGCGACCGCCATCGCGGTCTCCAGGCCGAGATCGCGGGGGCCTGCCTCCGGGAAGTCGGCGAGGTGGACGCTCGGCAGGCTGCCGTCGAGGTTCTCGAACATGGCGTCGGCGACGAACGGCGTGAACGGCGCGAGCAGCTTCGTCACCTCGACGAGGCACGTCTTGAGCGTGCCGAACGCCGCGGGGTCGCCGTCCCAGAAGCGCCGGCGCGAGCGCCGGACGTACCAGTTGGAGAGCTCGTCGACGAACGCGGCGATCGCCTGCCCGGCGCGCGTCGCGTCGTACTCCTCCATCCGGTCGCGGACCTCGGCGATCGTCGCTCCCAAGCGGGAGATCGCCCAGCGGTCGAGCTCGGTCTCCGGCTCGCCGGGCTCGGTGACCTCGTTGGCGTTCGCGTACAGGACGTAGAAGCCGTACGTGTTCCACAGCTGCAGCAGGAACTGGCGCACCGACTCGCCGACCGTCTCGGTCGAGAACAGGTAGCCGTCCCACGGCTGCTTGGACGTGAGGTAGTACCAGCGGAACGCGTCGGCTCCGTGGCGCTGGATGACCTCCCAGGGCACCACGATGTTGCCGAGCGACTTGGACATCTTCTTGCCCTCGGGATCGGCGATGTGCCCGAGGCAGAGCACGGTCCGGTACGGCGCGCGGTCGAACAGCAGCGTGGAGATCGCGATCAGCGAGTAGAACCAGCCGCGGGTCTGGTCGATCGCCTCGCAGATGTAGTCCGCCGGGAACGTCTCGCGGAACCGCTCCTCGTTCTCGAACGGCGCGTGGCGCTGCGCGAACGGCATCGAGCCCGAGTCGAACCACACGTCGATGACCTCGGGCACGCGGCGCATCTCCGCGCCGCACTCGGGGCACGGCCACGTGTGCTCGTCGACGTACGGCCGGTGCGGGTCGGGCAGCTCGCGGCCGGACCGCTCCTGGACCTCGGCGAACGAGCCGAGCGCCTCGGTGTGGCCGTTCTGGCAGCGCCAGATGGGCAGCGGCGTGCCCCAGTAGCGCTCGCGCGAGATCGCCCAGTCGACGTTGTTCTCCAGCCACTTGCCGAAGCGGCCGTGCTTGATGTGCGCGGGGTGCCAGACGACCGTCTCGTTGGCCGCGAGCAGCCGGTCGCGCAGCGAGGACGTGCGGATGTACCAGGACGGCTTGGCGTAGTAGAGGAGCGGCGTGCCGCAGCGCCAGCAGTGCGGGTAGGCGTGCACGAACGTCTCGGAGCGCAGCAGCCGGCCGCGCGCGCGCAGGTCCTCGATCAGGTCGGGGTCGGCGTCCTTGACCCAGCGGCCCTCGTAGGGGCCGATCCGCTCGTCGTACGTGCCGTCGAGCCGCACGGGGTTGATCACTTCGAGGCCCTGCTCGGCGCCGAGGCGGTAGTCGTCCTCGCCGAACGCGATCGCGGTGTGCACGATCCCCGTGCCGTCCTCCGCGGTGACGAAGTCGCCGGGCAGCACGGTGTGCGCCTTCGGGCCCCAGGCCTCGCCGGGGATGAAGTCGAACGGCGGCTCGTAGCCGGCCTCGAGCATCTCCACGCCGAGGAAGCGGTCGGTGATCTCGACGTCCTCGCCGAGGACGCGCTCCGCGAGCGCCTCCGCGACGATCTCGCCGTTCGCCGTGCGCACGTACGTCAGGTCGGGATCGACCGCCACGGCCGCGTTCGAGACGAGCGTCCAGGGCGTCGTCGTCCACACGATCAGCGTGTCGCCCTCGCGGAGGTCGCGCGCCGGCCGGGTGATCGGGAAGCGGACGTAGACCGACGGGTCCTCGACGTCCTTGTAGCCCTGCGCGACCTCGTGCGAGGAGAGCGCCGTGCCGCAGCGGGGGCAGTACGGGACGACCTTGTGGCCCTCGTAGAGGAGGTCGCGGTCCCACAGCGTCTTGAGCGCCCACCAGACCGACTCGATGTAGTCGGGGTCGAGCGTGTAGTACGCCTCGTCGAGGTCCACCCAGTAGCCGATCCGCTCGGTCAGCGCGCGCCAGTCCTCGAGGTGCTCGAGCACCGCCTCGCGGCACTGGCGGTTGAACTCCGCGATGCCGTAGCGCTCGATGTCCTCCTTGGAGGTGAAGCCCAGCTTCTGCTCGACCGCGATCTCGACCGGGAGCCCGTGGGTGTCCCAGCCGCCCTTGCGCTCGACGTGGTGCCCGGTCATCGTCTTGTAGCGCGGGAAGACGTCCTTGAACACGCGGGCGAGGACGTGGTGCGCGCCCGGGTAGCCGTTGGCCGTCGGCGGGCCCTCGTAGAAGACGAACGGCGGCGCGCCCTCGCGGTTGCGCAGCGTCGCTCCGAAGACGTCGCGCTCGCGCCAGCGCGCGAGGACCTGCTCCTCCAGCGCGGGGAAGGAGACGTTCGGCGGCAGCGGCTCGTACACGGGGCTCATGGGCGGATCGGGGATGATAGGTCGCAGCTAGCCTTCGGCCGATGACCCGCGCGCTGGTCGCGGTCGGCGCGCTGCTGGCCACCGCCTTCCTGATCCTCGGGATCGTCGTCTACGCGACCCGTGACGAGGACCGGATCACGGCGGACAACCAGCTCTCGGAGGAGCTGACGCGCGCGATCCAGCTGGCCGAGGACCAGAGCGGCGGGAAGGTGGACCTGCGGCGCGTCGCCGGCTTCGACTGGGATCGCGTGCTCGTGCTGGCGCCGGGCGCGCCGCGCGACGCGGTGTCGCGGGCGCTCGGCAGCGAGTACAAGGGCACGATCCCGTTCGGCAGCCGGGGCCAGGTGTTCGTGTTCGCCCGCGGCAGCGAGATCGCGCGGCTCGCCGACTACCGCGGCCGCGGCACGTTCACGGGATTCCAGCGTCCCCTCGACGTCCTACCGCGCAACCGAGCGGTACTGCGCGTGAACAACCTGGTGGTCTCACCGTCGTAGCTGCTCGCGGGGGCCGCCTAGCGGTTCTGGCGGCGCGCGCGGCGCTGCGCCTTCGTCTTCGCGCGCGCCTTCGCCTTGGTCTGGCGCGCGTGACGGTGCGGGCCCTCCTCGCGCAGCTTCGGCTCGCCGCCGCCCCCTTCGTGCACCGTCCGCCGCGCGTCGCGCGTGATCACCCGGCCGATGACCACGAAGAGCACGACCAGCCCGCCGCCGATCACGAACAGGAGCGTGCGATCGGTCCCCTGCTGCGCCTCGATCGACGGGTCCGGCGTCGGGGTCGCGGTCTCGGGCGGCGCGGCGGGCGGGATCGGGCCGAACGCGCCGCCGCCGCCTCCGCCACCGCCGCCGCCGCCGCCGGTCTGGGCGAGCGCGACGGGCGCCGGCGCGGCGAGGACGAGCACGGTCAGGAGAGCGGCGAGACGGGTCATGAGGCGCCTCATGGTAGGGCGCGCGTCGCGCCCGTGAGCGCCCATCGCTCGCTCAGGAACCGGCCGCCGCAGGTCGCGAGCCGCGCGACGATGAGCGCCGCGAGGCCCGACCAGACGCCGATGATGCCCCAGCCGCGCTCCAGGGTCAGCAGCGCGATCGGGATGTAGACGGCGGACGCCGCGAGCATCCCCCACATCAGGAAGCGCGTGTCGCCCGCGCCGATCAGGATCCCGTCGAGCGCGAACACGGCGCCGTTGAGCGGCATCAGCGCCGCGAACAGCCACCAGATCTCGCGAGCGCGCGCGACGACCGCGTCGTCGGACGTGAACAGGCGCGGGATCGCGTCGCCGAGCGCGAGCAGCACGAGCCCGAACGCCGCGCCGAGCGCCGCCGCCCAACCGATCATCCGCACCGACGCGGCCCGCGCGCCCGCGGCGTCGCCGGCGCCGAGCATCCGCCCGACCATCACCTGCGCCGCGATCGCGAGCGCGTCGAGCACGAGCGCGAGGAAGATGAAGAGCTGGAACGCGATCTGGTGCGCGCCGAGCGACGCCGGGCCGACCCGCGCCAGCACCGCCGACGCGACGAGGAACGCGCCGAGCAGCGCGCTCGTGCGCACCGCGATCTCGTAGCCGACCCGCATCAGCGCGCGCATGCGCGCGAGCACCGGCCGCTCCCAGCCCGCACGGTGCTGGACGGCGAAGAACGCGAGCCCCATCCCCGCCTGGGCGATCACGGTCCCCCACGCCGAGCCCGCAAGGCCCCAGTCGAAGCCGTACACGAACAGCAGCTCGATCAGCACGTTGAACACGTGCGCGGAGATCAGGATCTTCAGCGGCGTCGCCAGGTCGCCGATCCCGCGCAGGTAGCCCTGGCCGGCGCTCGCGAGCATGAACGCGGGCGCGCCGAGCGCCGCGATCCGCAGGTAGGTCACCGCGCCGTCGAGCACCTCCCCCTCCGCGCCCATCAGCACCGCGACCGGGCGCGCCAGCCCGGCGACGAGCGCGACCAGCAGGAGCCCGATGATCAGCGACAGCCACTGCGCCTGCGCGCCGACCCGCGCGGCCTCCTCCTCCTGCCCGGCGCCGTGCAGCCGCGCCACCTGCGCGGTCGTGCCGTAGGTGAGGAAGTTGAACACGGTGAACGCCGTCGACAGCACGGTCGCGGCGATGGCCAGCGACGCGAGCTGCGGCGTGCCGAGGTGGCCGACGATCGCGGTGTCCACGAGCACGTAGAGCGGCTCGGCCGCCAGCGCGCCGAGCGCCGGGATCGCGAGCCGGAGGATCTCGCGGTCGTATGGCGAGCGACGCAGCACGGGCCCTGACTCTACGATCGGCTGCACGCCGTGAAGCTCCGCCTCTACCACCATCCCGACGGAGCGCGGATCGCCTACCGCGAGGCGGGCACCGGGCCGCCGCTCGCGCTGCTGCACTCCGCCGGGCTCTCGCACCGCGAGTGGGAGCCGCTGGTGGACGAGCTCGGCGACCGGTTCCGGCTGGTGCTGCCCGACCTGCCGCTCCACGGCGACTCCGAGGACCGGCCGCGCCATCCCTACTCGCCCGAGTGGCTCGCCGAGGTGATCGCCGGCTTCGTGCGCGACACGTGCGGGCCGCGCCCGCTCGTCGGCGGGCACGAGATCGGCGCGCTGCTCCTGCTGCGCGCCGTGCTGTCGCGCCAGCTCACGCCGAGCCGGCTCGTGCTGATGTCGTCCTCGCTGCACCGCACGCCGCTGCGCCCGGAGCGTGCGGTCCGCACCGGCGCGCGGTTCGCGGCCGTGCCCGGCCTCGACCGCGTCGCGTCGCACGCGGCGCGGCTGGCGTTCCGGCCGTCCAAGGGGCCGGAGCTCTCCGCCCGCGGCAACCCCGCCGCGCGCGACCTGGTGCGCCACGCGACGATGGACCTCGGCGGCAACGGCAACCGCGCACGGGCGTGGAGCAAGGCGATCCGGCACTGGCCGCGCGACCAGCCCGAGCTGATGGACGCCTACCGCCTGATCGACGTGCCGGTGCTGCTGCTGTGGGCCGACGAGGACCCTGCGCACCCGCTCGCGATCGCCGAGGAGGCGCGCGACCTGCTCCCCGACGCGATCCTCCGCGTGCTCGAGGGCACCGGCTTCCTGATGGCCTACGACGACCCGGTCGGCCTGGCGCGGGAGCTGGCCGCCTTCTGCACGTGACACGCGGCGTGGACGACGACGAAGAGGCCGACCACGATGATCACGTCACCCGCGCTGTAGACGTTCTGCAGCGGCAGTGAGTCCGGCGTCGCCAGCACGTCGCCGAGGAAGCCCAGGCGCGCGTCGCCGTTCGCGGTCGAGTTGATGAACTCGCCCGGAGCCGCGTGGTTGGCGGCCGCGCCGGCGACCGCCGGATCCGCCGGCATCACGCCGCCGTTGGCGAGGATCGCGACGGCGTTGAGCGCGCCGCCGGCGAGCACGACGGGCACGCCCGCGACGCGCCGGTTGACCCAGCCGAAGGCGCCGAGCAGCGCGTAGGAGAGCACGTGCAGCGGGGCGTGCAGGCCGGCGAGCGCATCCCCAGGCGCGACGGTGACGATCAGCGTCTGGACCGCGACCCCGGCGACCGCGAGACCGGGCAGGCGGAGCCGCAGATCCCCGAGCCGCATCAGCCTGCCGCCGGTCAGCGGAACGGTCAGGAGGCACAGCCCGATCACGACCAGCATCAGCATCGCGGAATGCATCGGCAGGACGGCGCGCGGGGCCGCTCGGACGATCGTCCAATCGCTCAAGTTCCGGTGTCTGGGCGACGATGCGACTCGCGTCCCACACCACAGGCAAGGAGGTCCGGAGTGAAGGGGCAGCTGTACCGACTGGCAATCTCGGCCAGCCTGATCGTGATCCTCGTCGAGGGTCTGGGCGCGGCCAGCAAATGGGGATGACGGATCATCCGGCCATGAGCCGCTCGTTCGGAAGGAAGTGGTGAGCGGGAGCCGCCACCTCAGCACCTACGTCACGGCCGTGACCGTCCTCGGGGCGGTCGCGGCCGTCGTCGTGCTCGCCTTCGGCCCGCACGGCACGAGCCGGTTCGGCGAGTACGAGCTGCTCGTGTTCGCCGCCTGCGTGCTGCTGGGCGAGCTCGCGCCGCTGAAGGTCTACACGCGCGGCTCCGAGGGAGAGACCACGACGTCGACGACGTTCGCGTTCGCGATGCTGATCGCGGGCGGTGCCGAGGCGGCGCTGGCGGGGCTGCTGCTGGCCAACCTCATCGCCGACCTGGCCCGGCGCAAGCCGGCGCACAAGATCGCGTTCAACATGGCGCAGTACTCGATCGCGGTGCTCGCCGCCGCCCTCGTGCTCGGCCTGCTGACCGACGTGCCGCGCGACGGCCAGTTCCACTTCGCGCCCGAGGACCTGCCGGCGATCCTCGCCGCCGCGGTCGTCTTCTTCATCGTCAACACGTCGCTGGTCGCCGCGGTGCTCGCGCTGGTCGAGGGCGTGAGCATGCTCCGCTACCTGGTGGAGGACTGGCTCTCGCAGGCGTCGACCACCGGCCTGATGCTCGGGCTCTCGCCCGTGATCGTCCTCGCCGCCGACTACTCGCTGCCGCTGGTCACGCTCCTGTTCCTGCCGCTGTTCGCCATCCACCGCGGGGGGCGAGCCGCGATCGCGAAGGAGCACCAGGCGGTCCACGACGCGCTCACCGGGCTGCCGAACCGCGTGCTGTTCCGCGACCGCACCCAGCAGGCGATCCACGCCGGACAGCGCTCGGGCGCCGGCTGCACCGTGATGCTGATGGACCTCAACCACTTCAAGGAGATCAACGACACGCTCGGCCACCACCAGGGCGACCGGCTGCTCCAGGAGGTCGCCACGCGGCTGCGCGCGACCGTCCGCGCGAGCGACACCGTGGCGCGACTGGGCGGCGACGAGTTCGGCATCCTCCTGCACGGCACCACCGCCCCCGACGGCGCCACGACCGTCGCCGAGACGGTGCTCAAGCGGCTGCGCGAGCCGTTCGTCGTCGACGCGACCACGCTGCAGGTCGGCGGCTCGATCGGGCTCGCGTGGTGCCCCGAGCACGGCGCCGACGTCGAGACGCTGCTCCAGCGCGCCGACATCGCGATGTACGCGGCGAAGTCCACGTCGGGCGGCTACGCGGTGTTCGAGCGCAGCCAGGACCACCACAGCCCCCGCCGCCTGCAGCTCGCGGCGGCGCTGCCGGGCGCGATCGACCGCGGCGAGCTGCGGCTCGCCTATCAGCCGAAGGCCGACCTGCGCACGGAGCGGATCGTCGGCGTCGAGGCGCTCGCGCGCTGGGAGCATCCGGAGCTGGGCGTCGTCGAGCCGTCCGAGTTCGTGCCGATCGCCGAGCAGACCGGCCTGATCATCGCGCTCACCACCGCCGTGCTGGAGTCGGCGCTCGAGCGCGTCGCCTCCTGGCGCGCGCTCGGCCACGACCTGTCGATCGCGGTCAACCTGTCGGCGCGCTCGTTCCTCGACGCGCGCCTGGCGGACGAGATCCCCGAGCTGCTCGCCGAGCACGACCTCCCGCCGGACTGCCTGGAGCTGGAGATCACCGAGTCGATGCTGATGCACGACCCGAGCCGCGCGCAGGTCACGCTCGAGCGGCTGGCCGCGGTCGGCGTCGGGCTGTCGGTCGACGACTTCGGCACCGGGTACTCGTCGCTCGCCCATCTCAAGCGGCTGCCCGTCGACACGATCAAGATCGACAAGTCGTTCGTGCTCGACATGACCGTCGACGAGGCCGACGAGGCGATCGTCCGCTCCACGATCGAGCTCGCGCACAACCTCGGCCTGCGGGTGGTCGCCGAGGGCGTGGAGTCCGCGGAGACGTGGATGCGGCTCGGCGCGCTCGGCTGCGACCTCGCGCAGGGCTTCCACCTCTCGCGCCCGCTCCCCGCCGGCGGACTGCTCGCGCTGCTCGAGGCCGAGCGCGACCAGCCGCTCCGGGTTGCCGCGCGATAGGGCACGCTACCGTTCACGCCGATGGACGACAGCTTGCGCCTGCCGACGTGCTCGATCGGCCGCGCGATGGAGATCCTCGGTGAGCGCTGGACACTGCTGATCCTTCGTGAGTGCTTCTACGGCGTGAAGCGCTTCTCGGTGATGCAGCGCAACCTCGGCATCGCGCGCAACATCCTCTCCGCCCGCCTGCAGCTGCTCGTGCGCAGCGGGATCCTGGAGCGCCGCCGCTACCAGGAGGAGCCCGAGCGCTTCGAGTACAAGCTGACCGAGAAGGGCCTCGGCCTGTATCCCGCCGTCGTGGCGATCATGCGCTGGGGCGACGAGTACCTGTGCGAGGACGGCCCGCCGGTCGTCCTGCGCCACTCCTGCGGCCATCTCGCGGACCCCGTCCTGGTCTGCGCGCACTGCCGCGACGAGCTCGACCCGCACGACGTCACGCCAGAGCCCACTGTGGCTCATCCCGCGCTCGCCGGGCGCTAGCGTTCTCCTCCGCACCAAGAACCGGAGGCGAGACATGAGCGTGCAGGATCCCACCGAGCAGCTGTGGGGTGGAGAGACGACCAAGGCGGTCGCCAACTTCCCCGTATCGGGCGAGCGCGTGCCCGTGGCCGTCGTGCGCCAGCTCGGCCGCATCAAGGGCGCCGCCGCGCGCGCCAACGCCGAGCTCGGCCTGCTCGACGCCGACGTCGCCCAGCGGATCGCCGCCGCGGCCGACGAGATCGCGCAGGGCGCGCACGACGACCAGTTCCCGATCGACGTCTTCCAGACCGGCTCGGGCACGTCGACGAACATGAACGCCAACGAGGTGATCGGGACGCTGGCCGGCGACGCCGTGCACGCGAACGACCACGTGAACATGGGCCAGTCGTCCAACGACGTCTTCCCGTCCGCCGTCCACCTCGCCGCGCTCGACGAGGCGACGCACCGCCTGCTGCCGGCGCTCGAGCGGCTGGAGCGCTCCCTCGCGGCCAAGGCGGAGGCGTTCGCCGACATCGTCAAGGCCGGCCGCACGCACCTGATGGACGCGGTCCCGGTCACGCTCGGCCAGGAGTTCGCCGGCTACGCCGCCCAGGTGCGGCTCGGCCGCAGGCGGGTGGAGAACGCGCTGCCGCAGGTCGCGCAGATCCCGCTCGGCGGGACCGCGACCGGCACCGGCCTGAACACGCACCCGGAGTTCGCGGCGCGCGTCCGCGAGCGGCTGTCGTCCGATCTCGGGCTCGACGTGCGCCCGCCGGAGGATCCGTTCGAGGCGCAGGGCAACCGCGACGCGCTCGTCGAGCTGTCCGGCGCCCTGAAGGTGATCGCCGTCTCGCTGACCAAGATCGCCAACGACCTCGCGCTGATGGGCTCAGGGCCGCGGGCGGGCATCGGCGAGCTGTTCCTGCCCGAGCTGCAGAAGGGCTCGTCGATCATGCCCGGCAAGGTGAACCCGGTGATGCCGGAGGTCGTGCTCCAGGTCAGCGCGCAGGTGATCGGCAACGACACCGCGATCACCGTCGGCGGCCTGCAGGGCCAGTTCGAGCTGAACGTCCGGATCCCGCTGATCGCGCGCAACCTGCTGCAGTCGATCGCGCTGCTCGCGTCGACGAGCGAGCTGTTCGCCGAGAAGTGCGTCGACGGCATCCAGGCGAACCTCGCCGGATGCGAGGCGTCGGCCGAGGGCACGCTCGCCGTGGCGACCGCGCTCAACCCGTTCATCGGCTACGACAAGGCGACCGAGATCGTCAAGGACGCGTCGGCCAGCGGGCGCACGCTGCGCGAGGTCGCGCGCGAGCACGGGGTCGACGAGGCCACGCTCGACGCGGCGCTGGACCTGCGCAAGATCGCCGCGGGCTCGTCGGCGTGACCGCGGTCGGCGCGGAGGCCGACCTGCTCGGGCGGATCGAGGGGTACTTCGACGCCGCGCCGCGCGCGGCAGCCGACGTCGAGGACCACGGCGCGCTGTCGCTGTTCGTCTCGCGCATCCCGTGGCGCTTCTACGGGCGGCCGCGGCTCGGGCTGGATCAGGACGTCGGCGCCGACGACGTGGCGGCGGTGCGCGCGCGGCAGCGCGAGCTGGGCGTGCGCGAGGCGTTCGAGTGGGTCGCCGAGACGACGCCGTCGCTCGCGGGCGCCGCGACCGCCGCCGGACTGGAGGTGCGGCAGGTGCCGCTGCTCGCGCTCGAGCCGGCCGCGTGGTCCCCGGCGTCCGCGCCGGCGGGCGTGGGGGTGCGGATGCTCGGCGCCGACGATCCCGCGCTGGCCGGCGCGCAGGCCGCGGTGGAGCTGGCGTTCGCGTCCGCGGATCCGGTGCTCGGCGCCGCGGGGCCGGAGGAGCGGGACCTGGCGGCGACGCGGCTCGGCGACCTCGGCTTCCTGCGCGAGCGGCTGCGCGGCGGCCTCACGGCGATGGCGGTCGCGGAGGGCGAGGCCGGTCCGCTCGGCGCCGGCTCCCACCAGCCCGTCGGCGACGTGTCGGAGATCATGGCCGTGGGGACGCTGCCGTCCGCGCGCCGGCGGGGCATCGGCTCGGCGGTCACCGGACGGCTCGTGGAGCACGCGCGCGAGCGGGGCGCCGAGCTCGTCTTCCTCTCCGCTGCCGACGACGCCGTCGCCCGGATGTACGAGCGGCTCGGCTTCCGGCGCGTCGGCACCGCCTGCTTCGGGCGCACGCCGGAACGATGACGGTGCTCGCCACGCCAGAGACCGGTGCGCCGGCCGCCCTCGGCCGGGCGCCGTTCATCGCGCTCGCCGGCGCGTTGACGATCGCGTTCTCGGCGATCCTCGTCCACCAGGCCGGCGTGCACCCGGCGACCGCGGCCTTCTACCGCTGCGCATACGCGTTGCCGGTGCTCGGGCTGCTGGCCTGGCGGGAGCGGCGGCGCTACGGCGGCCGCGCGGGAGGGCAGCAGCGGCTCGCGCTGATCGCCGGCCTGTTCTTCGCCGCGGACCTCATCTTCTGGCACCAGGCGATCGCCGACGTCGGCGCCGGGCTGGCGACCGTGCTCGGCAACCTCCAGGTGGTCGTCGTCCCGTTCGCGGCGTGGGCGGTGCTCTCCGAGGCGCCCGGCCGCCGGATCCTCGCGGCGCTGCCGCTCACGCTGTTGGGCGTCGTGCTCATCTCCGGCGCGTTCGAGGACGGCGCGTACGGCGCGCATCCGGCGCGCGGCGTGCTGTTCGGGGCGCTGACGGGGATCGCCTACGCCGGCTTCATCCTGATCCTGCGCCACGGCAACGAGGACCTGCGGCGCCCCGCCGGCCCGCTGTTCGACGCGACCTGGGTGGCGGCCGTCGCGGCGCTCGTGACGGCGCTCGCGCTCGGCGTGGACGACCTCGCTCCGGCCTGGCCGTCGGCGGGCTGGCTGATCACGCTCGCGCTGACGTCGCAGGTGCTCGGCTGGCTGCTGATCTCGGTGTCGCTGCCGCGCCTGCCCGCCGCGCTGACCTCGATGATCCTCACGATCCAGCCGGTCGGATCGATCATCCTGGGGATCGTGCTGCTGGGCGAGGACCCGAGCGCGCTCCAGCTGCTCGGCGCGGCCTTCATCCTCGCCGGCCTGGTCTCGATCGCCACGCGCCGGCGGTCGGCATGAACGAGGCGCGCGCCCGCGCGCTGCTCGGCGCCGCGCGCGTCGCGCGATTCGGGACCGTCGCGCCGGACGGCCGCCCGCGTGTCGTGCCGATCTGCTTCGCGGTCGCCGGCGACGTGATCTACCACGCCGTGGACCACAAGCCCAAGGCGACGCGGAGGCTGGCCCGGCTCGGCGACCTCGCGGCCGATCCGCGCGCGACCGTGCTCGCCGACCACTACGAGGAGGACTGGTCGGCCCTCTGGTGGGTGCGCGCCGACGGGCGCGCCCGCGTGCTCCCCGACACGGGCGCGCACGAGGCGGCGCACGCGCTCGACCTGCTCGCCGAGCGCTATCCGCAGTACCGCGAGCGGCGCCCGGAGGGACCCGTCATCGCGCTCGACGTCGAGCGGATCACGGGCTGGGCGGCCGGGTAACACGCGCGACACCGGGTGGCCGACTCCACCCCGCTGTGGCATGTCGCGCCCAGGGCGCGACCGGTCCACTGTGCCCCGACTCTGCTCGGCAAGGGGAGCAGACCGGACCGGGAGGCACATGCCCACCTTCAGACGCACCCTGGCGGCGACGTTCGCCGCCATCGTCGCCGCGCTGCTGATCGCGCTGGCGCCGGCGGCCACGGCCAAGCCGAAGCCGCCGCAACCACCGCCGCTGCCGGAACGGCAGCTCGACCCGGGGACGGAACGGGACCCCGTGTTCAAGAAGCTGCTCGCGTACCGCGAGTGGTACCGCACGACGTTCCGGATCTCCCCCGGGAGCAATGTCGCCGTGTTCCACTTCAAGTACCCCAACGGCGCGGAGGGCTACTGGGCCATCCACAGCGATCCCGGCAAGAACACGCCCGACGCTCCCACCGGCCACTCCGAGAAGCGCGCGATGCGCATCATGCGCTCGCTCGGCATCGACACCAACACGGTCGACAAGATGCTGTCGGAGCTCGAGACGTGCAACCTCCCCGGCCGGAAGTGCAAGACGATGGTCGCGCGCGAGTTCCGGAACGCCACCGTGGGCCACCTGAATCCCTACCCCGACGACCCGGCGGTGCGCAAGGAGAGCATGAAGGCGCACAAGGCGGCGAACCGGCAGATCGTGCGCCAGTACGACCAGGCCAAGCAGATCATGAACCCGGGCGGCGGCCGCCAGGGCGGCGGCTCGCTGCCGCGGGCGCTGGCCACGCCTCGCCTCGGCGGGATCGACTTCTCGTCGCTGGAGCTGCGCTACGTGTCGGACAAGGCCGGCGCCGAAGGGCGTGACCTCGGCTACGCGTTCCGCGCGCCGACGTCCGCCACGCCGAGCGATCCTGCCACCGGGTTGGAGACCGCGCGCCAGTCCTCGGACGCGTTCTTCACCTGGCTCGCGCTGCCGCCGCAGTCGTTCTGGGTGAACCTGAACCCGAGCCAGCCGGACCGGATCATCGATCCGCAGCTGGCGCGGACCGACGTGGGCCGCGTGCTGCTCGACGCCGACATGGCGCTCAAGCGCTCCGCGGTGAACCTGACGCGGCCCGACACGCAGCTCGGCGACCAGTACTGGGACGAGCTCGAGCGGCTCTACGGCGATCGCGCGCCCGAGGCCTGCTGGTCGGCGCGCGTGTGGATCGTCCCCGAGCCGGCGAGCGTGCGCGACACGAACGACGAGCTGTACATCCTCGACGCGCCGCTGACCGTGAAGATGGTGTCCGAGGAGATCGTCGATCCCGCCGTCGGGAGGCCGGGGTGCCCGGCCGAGCCGCCGCCGGTCGAGGCCGCCAAGGCCGAGCTGTTCCAGCGGCTGATCCTGCCGCACATGATCGACGCGGTGAACACCGCGCCCGAGTACGCCGCGCTGCGCCGCGTCTACCTCGCCCGCGTCGCGGCCGAGTGGTTCCGGCAGCGCAGCGGCGAGCACCCGACGGCGGTGAGCCCGATCGCCAACAGCGGCGACGTCACCCCGTGGCTCGCCCGCACGCCGTGGAACCCCATGGACGTGTTCAACCAGATGCTCACGTCGACGCGCAACGGCGAATGGACGGTCGAGCGGGACGTCCAGTCCGGCGGCCAGGCGTACAAGCGCACGCTGATCTACGGCGGCGTCGACTTCAGCCAGACGCCGCGCCAGAACGTGTCGCGGGCCGACTTCAAGGCGCGCTACCCGCGGCTGGCGAAGCAGGCGCGGCAGGCCCAGTTCGACGCCACTCCCGACACCGACCAGAGCCGGACCTGGATCGGCGGCGGGGACGATCGGCCGCCGATCACGTCCGCGAGCGGCGCGCCGCTCGATCAGCTCGCGGTCGGGCTCGCCATCCGGGGGCCGCGGCACGTGCACGCCGGCCGGCAGGTCCGCTACCGGCTGCGCGTGTCCAACGTGACGCCTGCGGCGGTGCACGGGGTGCAGGTGTGCGACCAGCTGTCGTCCGAGCTGGTGTTCGTCCGCGCGAACCGGCCGCGGCAGCTCCGGGACGGGCGCAGCTGCTGGCGGATCCCGCGGATCGCCGGCGGAGGCTCCAGCGACATCCGCGTGACCGCGCGGGTGCTCGACGGCGCGCGCGGGGCGATGCGGGACACGGCGACCGTCTCGATGCCCGGGCGGCCCGACGTGACGCGACTCCGGCAGCAGCGCACGTTCCGCGTGCGGAGCGGCGGCGCGTCGCAGCCCGCGCCCAGACCGCGTCCCGGCGGCGTCACCGGCTGACGGCGGGAGGCACCGCGCTCGTCGTCGCGCCGCCGGATCAGGCGGCGCGGCGGCGGGCGCGGAGCTCGGCCCGCGCTACCGCTCGGCGTCGTAGGCGGTGACGAGCCGCTTGGGCGCGGACAGGCGCCACGCGTCCTCGATCAGCTCGGCGAGCTGGCGCGCGTCGACCTCGGCGAGCCGGATGAGCACGTAGGCGTACCCGTCGTAGTGCGGCGTCGTGAAGAACACCGCGGGATCCGAGCGCAGGAGCGCGTCCTTGTCCTCGAGGTCGACGACGCGGACGACGAGCGTCTCCCCGTCCTCCTTCATGCGGCAGAACGACTTCTTGCGCACGCGCAGGCACGGGGTGCGGAACCACGTGCCCTCCTCGACCTCCGGCAGCGCGCGGCCGGCCGCGACGACGTCCTTCCACGCGGGCATGGCGGGAGCGTAGCTGGGCGGGCAGGACCGGCGTGACCACGCCCAACCCGACTACGGATGGCGGCTGAGCCCGCGCACCACGCCGTCGACCGCCTTGTGCGGCGCGCGCACCGCGAGGCCGACGAGGTCGAGCTCGTCGCTCTGCACCCCGCGCACCGCCGCGCGGTTGTCCTCGTCCTTGCCGGTCGCGAACAGGTCGGCGGTGTAGATCGCGAAGCGCAGCTCGCGCGTCACCGCGCGCTCGTAGACCGTGCGCAGCTTCCCTGCCCCGGCCTCGAACACGAGCACCGGCTGGACGAGCATCGGCAGGTAGCGGCGGCCCGAGCCGTCCTCGTAGTCGGGCCCCACGACGGGCTCGTCCGCGCCGGCCACGACGCCGCTCATCAGGAACGCGCACACGTTCAGCCGCTGCCACGCCGCGAGGTCGTCGCGCACGACGACCGCGACCTTCGTGTCGAAGTCGGTCACCGCCATCGCGGAGAGACGATGCCGGACGGTCGCGCCGGCGTCTTGGACGATCTTGCGCCGCGTCAGCCCGTCCGCGCGTAGCGCGCCGGGGTCACCCCGACCGCGCGCTTGAACACCCGGGTGAGGTGGGCCTGGTCGCAGAACCCGCAGGCCGCCGCGACAGCCGCGGGCGGATCGCCCGCGGCGAGACGCGTGCGCGCGCGGGCGATCCGGAGATCGAGCTGGAACGCGTGCGGCGGCAGGCCGACCTGCGCCCGGAACGTGCGTGCCAGCTCGAAGCGGCTCAGGCGCGCATGGGCGGCGAGCTCGGACAGCGTCACCGGCGCCGCCCAGCGTTCCTCGAGGTACGCCCGCGCGCGCCGGACGGCCGCGTGCTCGGGACGCGTGCGGGCGACGGGCGGCGCCGGCGCGAGGTGCGGCCGGAGCGCGCCGACCGCTGCGAGCACGGCCACGTCGACCGCCAGCCCGGGCGGCTCCTGCGCCAGCGCGCGATGGGCGTCGCGCAGCGCCGCGCGGAGTCCCTCGTCACGGAACACCACGCAGCGCGCGGCCTGCGGGGCGGCGTCCTCCTCCGCCCACGCGCCGATCAACGCGGGCTCGAGGTAGAGCACCTTGTACGCCCAGCCGCCGGGCACCGCCGCGACGCCGGTGTGGACCGACTCGGGCTCGAGCACGAACAGCTCGCCGTCGTCGGCGCGCTGGTCGGTGTCGTCGAGCTCGAAGCTGGCGGCGCCGCGCTCCATCGCGGCGACCGTCCAGGTCGGATGCGAGTGCGGCCGATAGGCGTGGGTGACGAAGCTCGCGTGCAGCGCCTCGACGCCGTCCAGGCCCTCGGGGCGGAAGTAGGCGGTGACCTCAGGGGGCGAGGCGCTCGGAACGCCACTCGTCACCCTCGCGACGGTACCGGATGCGCTCGTGCAGCCGGTTGGGGCGCCCCTGCCAGAACTCGATCGCGTCCGGGCGGAGCAGGTAGCCGCCCCAGTGCGGCGGGCGCGGGACGTCGGCCGGGTAGCGCGTCCCGAGCTCGACGGCGCGGCGCTCCAGCGTCTCGTAGTCGGGGATCACGGCGCTCTGATCCGACGCCCACGCGCCGATCTGGCTGCCGCGGGCGCGGGTCGCGAAGTACGCGTCGGACTCCTCGTCGCTCAGCGGCTCCACCAGGCCCTCCAGCCGGATCTGGCGCTGGAGCGCGTGCCAGTGGATCGCGATCGCGCCGTGCGGGTTCGCCGCCAGCTCCTGGCCCTTGCGGCTGGTGCGGTTGGTGTAGAACGCGGCGCCGCGGGCGTCGATCCCGCGGATGAGCACCATGCGCACGGACGGGCGCCCGTCGGGGGTGGCGGTGGCGAGCGCCGCCGCCTCCGGCTCGGGCACGCCCTCGGCGCGCGCCAGCTCGTACCACGCCAGCACCTGCTCCAGGGGCTGGGTCACATCGCCATCGCGACGTACTTGGTCTCGAGGTACTCCTCGATCCCCTCCCGGCCGCCCTCGCGGCCGAAGCCCGACGCCTTCACGCCGCCGAACGGCGCGGCCGGGTTGGAGACCATGCCCTGGTTCAACCCGACCATCCCGGTCTCCAGGCCCTCGCAGACGCGGAACGCGCGCTTGATGTCCGACGTGTAGACGTAGGCCACCAGGCCGTACTCGGTGTCGTTGGCCGCCGCGATCGCCGCCTCCTCCTCGTCGAACCCGATCACCGGCGCGACCGGGCCGAAGATCTCCTCGCGCAGCAGCTCGGCGTCGGAGCCGACGCCCGCCAGCACGGTGGGCTCGTAGAAGTACCCGGCGCCGTCGCGCGCGTGGCCGCCGACGACGGCCTGGGCGCCCTTGGCGATCGCGTCGCGCACCAGATCGTCGACCTTGCCGCGCTGGGTCGCGTCGATCAGCGGACCGACCTGCACCCCGTCCTCGGTCCCGCGCCCGACCTTCATCGAGCCGAGCTTCGCGGCGAGCTTCTCGGCGAACTCGTCGGCGACCCGGCCGGCGACGTGGAAGCGGTTCGCGGCCGTGCACGCCTCGCCCATGTTGCGCATCTTCGCGATCACGGCGCCCTCCACCGCCGCGTCGACGTCGGCGTCGGCGAACACCAGGAACGGCGCGTTGCCGCCCAGCTCCATCGACGTCCGCAGCAGGCCCTGCGCGGACTGCTCGACGAGCTTGCGCCCGACCTCGGTCGACCCGGTGAACGTCAGCTTGCGCAGGCGCGGGTCGCCGATGATCGGCGCCGACACCTCGCTGGACGACGACGACGTGATCACGTTCACGACGCCCTCCGGCAGCCCCGCCTCGGCGAGGATCTGCGCGAGCGCGAGCATCGAGAGCGGCGTCTGCTGCGCCGGCTTGATCACCATCGTGCAGCCCGCGGCGATCGCGGGGCCGAGCTTGCGGGTGCCCATCGCCATCGGGAAGTTCCACGGCGTGATCGCGTAGCACGGGCCGACCGGCTGGCGCATCGTGATCAGCCGCCCCTGGCCGTTGGGCGCGGTCGCGAACCGGCCCTCGATCCGCACCGCCTCCTCCGCGAACCAGCGGAAGAACTCGGCCGCATAGGTGATCTCGGCCTTGGACTCCGCGATCGGCTTGCCCATCTCGAGCGTCATCACGAGCGCCAGCTCGTCAGCGCGCGCGGTGATCGCCTCGAACGCGCGCCGCAGGATCTCCCCGCGCTCGCGCGGCGGATGCGCGGCCCACTCGGCCTGCACGGCGACGGCCGCGTCGAGCGCCGCCACGGCGTCCTGCGGCGTGGCGTCGGCGACCTCGACGAGCGGCTCGCCGGTCGCCGGGTCCTCGACCGCGAACGTCTCGCCGCCGCCGGCGTCGCGCCACGCGCCGCCGACGAACAACTGGTTCGGCACCGCCTCGAGGGCGGCCTGCTCCTGGGTCTGGGTGATGGTCATGCGGCGACGGTCTCCGTTCCGAGTTCTTCTGAGATGGCGACGTCCAGCGAGTAGTCGATCGGCAGCACGATCAGCGACGGGACGTCGAGGTCGAGCGCGCGGCGCAGCGTGGGGCCGAAGTCGTCGACCGCCTCGATGCGCCAGGCCGGCATGCCGAACGAGCCGGCGAGCCGGACGAAGTCGGGGTTGGTGAAGTCCGTGCCGAAGTGGCGGCCGAACTTCTTGTCCTGCTTCCACACGATCGAGCCGAACTGGCGGTTCTCCCACACCACGTTGACGATCGGCGTGCGCAGGCGGACGGCGGTCTCGAGCTCCTGCACGTTCATGAGGAAGCCGCCGTCGCCGTTCACGGTCACGACGCGCCGCTCGGGGTGCACGAGCTTGGCGGCGATCGCGGTCGGCAATGCGATGCCCATCCCCGCCAGGCCGTTGGCGATCATCACCGTGTCGGGCTCGTGCGCGGGGAACATCCGCGCGATCCACAGCTTGTGCAGGCCGACGTCGGAGATCAGCATGTCCTGCGGCCCGAGCGCCTGGCGGATCTCCCACAGCGCGCGCGGCGGCTGCATCGGGAACGCGTCGTCGGCGCGCGCGGCCTCGAACCGGCCGAGCACGATGTCGTTCAGGCGCGAGTCGGTGGCGCGCGCGCCGCTGTCCCCGAGCTCCTCGGCCAGGCGCGAGAGGATGTGGTCGAGGTCGCCGACGAGGTCGATCTCGGTCATGAAGTGCTCGTCGACCTCCGCCGAGGCGGTGTCGATGCAGACGATCCGCTTGTCCTTGCGCGGGTTCCAGTTCCTCGGCGCGTGCTCGACCAGGTCGTAGCCGACGGTGATGACCACGTCGGCGTCCTCGAACCCGGCGAGCGCGTAGTCGCGCGACTGCAGGCCGACGGTGCCGAGCGCCCGCGGGTCCTCGTAGTCGAGCAGGCCCTTGCCCATGAACGTCTCGGCGACGCCGATGCCGGTCGCGCGCGCGAACTCGCGCAGCGCCGCGGCGGCGCCGACCCGCGCGACGCCGTTGCCGGCGAGCACGATCGGGTTGGCCGCGGCGCGGATGACGGCGGCCGCCTCGAGCAGCTCCGCGCCGCTGGGCTCCGGCCGGCGCACGCGCATCTGCGACGGGAGCGGCTCGGCGTCGACCATGTCGGCCATCACGTCCTCGGGCAGCTCGATGTGCGTCGGCCCGGGCTTCTGCGCCTGCGCGACCTTGAACGCCTTGCGCACGGCCTCGGGGATCACGCGCGACGAGTGCAGCCGGACGTTCCACTTCGTCACCGGCGCGAACATCGAGAGCACGTCGATGTGCTGGTGGGACTCCTTGTGCATGCGCTCGAGGTCGGCCTGGCCGGTCAGCGCGACCAGCGGCGAGCGGTCCAGGAACGCGTCGGCGACGCCGGTGAGCAGGTTCGTCGCGCCCGGGCCGAGCGTGCCGAGGCAGACTCCCGCGCGCCGGGTCAGGCGCCCGTACATGTCCGCCATGTACGCGCCGCCCTGCTCGTGGCGGACGGGGACGAACGTGATCGACGAGCGCTCGAGCGACTCGTTGAGGTCCAAGGTCTCCTCGCCGGGGATGCCGAATACGTGCTTGACGCCCTCGGCCTCCAGGCACTCGACGAACAGGTCCGACGCCTTGCGCTCCGTCACATCCTCCCTTTCTCCCGCAACTTCCGGATGGAAGCGGTGTCCGGCAACCTTAGGGACGTTTCCCGCCGCACGATGACTCGGAACCTCAGCATCTTCCTCTGCGCGCTGGCTGTCGCAGCCTGCGCCGCCGCACCTGCCGATGCGGCCAAGCGCTTCACGATCCGGGGCGCCGGATTCGGCCACGGCGTCGGGATGAGCCAGTACGGCGCGATGGGCTACGCCTCCCACGGCTGGGACTACAAGCGCATCCTCGGGCACTACTACACGGACACCTCTGTCGGCGTCCTGAACGAGCCGCGCACGGTGCGCGTGCTGCTGCAGTCGGTCAGCGGCTCGGCCGCGTTCACCGGCGCCACGCGCGCCGGCGGCCGCAAGCTGTCGGCGACCTCCACCTACCTGGTGCGCGGGCGCGCCGGCGGCCAGGTGCAGCTGCTCACGCGCCGCGGCCGCGAGATCACGACCGTGCCCGCGCCGCTGCGCGCGACCGGGGCGGGTCCGCTCACGCTGAAGGGCACGTCCGGCTACGCGCGCCGGGACGGCGCCTACCGCGGCGCGCTGGAGTTCCGGCCGGGCACGTTCGGCGGCGTGAACGCGATCAACGCCGTCGACGTCGACGACTACGTGCAGGGCGTCGTCCCGCTCGAGTCGCCCGCGTCGTGGCCGATCGAGGCGCTCAAGGCGCAGGCGGTCGCGGCGCGCACCTACGCGCTCACCACCTCCAAGAGCGGCGCGGGCTTCGAGCACTACCCCGACACCCGCTCGCAGGTCTACGGCGGCGTCGGCGCCGAGCAGCCCTCGACGAACCTGGCGACGCAGCAGACCGCCGGCCAGCTCGTCACCTACCACGGGGCGCCGGTCGCCACGTACTTCTTCTCCACATCGGGCGGCCGGACCGAGGACGTCGAGAAGAGCGGCCTCGGCACCGCGCCGCTGCCGTGGCTGAAGTCCGTCGCGGACCAGTACGACGACGTCTCGCCCAAGCACCGCTGGGGGCCGATCAAGCTGACGATGCGCAGCGCGGCCGCGAAGCTGCGCGGCCTCGTCCGCGGGCGCTTCAAGGGCATCGAGGTCATCACGCGCGGCCGCTCGCCCCGGATCGTGGCCGCCGACGTGGTCGGCAGCGGCGGGCGGGTGCGGGTGAGCGGGCCGGCGCTGCGCGCGCGGCTCGGCCTCCTCGACACGTGGGCGTTCTTCACCTCGATCAAGACCGGCAAGGCGCCGGCGCCGCTGCCCGCCGAGACGCCCGAGCCCGCCCAGCCGCTGGTCGCGCGGGTGCCCGACGTCGGCGGGCTGGCCGGCAGCGTGATGCCCGCGCGCAAGGGGGCCGCGGTGCGGGTCGAGCGCCGGTTCCACGGCCGCTGGATCCCCGCCGGCGAGACGCGGACGGGCCGGAGCGGGCGCTACCACGCCGGCGTGACCGCCAAGGGCCTCTACCGCGTGCGCTACAAGGGCGACGCGGGCCCTGGCGTGTGGATTCGCTGAGGTAAGCTCGCGCGCACCGTGCGCGAGGCGATCCGAGCACACCTCGGCTCATCCCAGGTCGCGCGCGTCATCTACGGCTCGATCATCGGGCTGGCGCTCGTGGCCGCGCTGGAGGCGCATCCGCCATCGGCCGGCGTGATGATCGGGACGCTGCTCGCGACGGCGGTGGCCGTCGCGCTGGCCGAGCTCTTCAGCGACGTCCTCGGCACCGAGACGCGGTCCCGCCGGCGGATCGCGCGCGAACAGGTGCGGGAGGTCGCGGCCGACAGCGCCGCGGTGGCGTTCGGGATCGCGTTCCCGGCCGTGTTCTTCGTCCTGGCCGCGGCGGGCGCGATCGAGGTCGACACCGCGTTCACGATCGCGAAGTGGTCCGGCCTCGGCCTGATCGCCTTGTACGGGTTCGCGGCCGGGCGGCTGGTCGGATCGGGCCTGGGCGGTGCGCTCCTCCATGCGCTGGCGGTGGGCGCGGTGGCCTTCTTCCTGATCGCGATCAAGGCGCTCCTGCACTAGCGGCCGGGTGGGTCAGGCGTACACGCGGGCGAGCGTCTCGGCGACGCAGACCGGCTTGTCGCCGCCCTCGCGCTCGAACGTCACCTCGACGGTCATCTGCGCGCCGCCCGGGACGTCGTCGAGCGCCGCGAGCCGCGCGTGCATGCGGACCCGGCTGCCGACCGGCAGCGGAGCGGGGAAGCGCACCTTGTTGAGGCCGTAGTTGACCGCGAACGCGAAGCCGTCGAGGCCGAAGATCTGCTCGCTGAACATCGGCGCGAGCGAGAGCGTGTAGTAGCCGTGCGCGATGGTCCCGCCGAACGGCGTCTCCTTCGCGCGCTCGCGGTCGACGTGGATCCATTGGTGGTCGCCGGTGACGTCGGCGAAGTCGTCGATCGCCTCCTGGGTGACCTCGTGCCAGTCGGATGTGCCGAGGTCCTGCCCCTCGGCCTGCTTGAGCTCGTCGAGTCCGGTGATCGTGCGCATGGCCGCGGACCCTATCCTCCGCGACCATGCCGCAACCCCTGTTGCTCGCCGACACCCCGCACCTGCTCTACCGCGCGTTCTTCGCGCTGCCGGACTCGATCACCGACTCGGAGGGCCGGCCGGTCAACGCGCTGCTGGGCTCCGTCAACCAGCTGTTGTGGTGCGTCGAGCGCTACGAGCCGCGCGCCGTCGTGTGCTGCTTCGGCCAGGAGTCGGCGCACTACCGCACCGAGCTCTACCCGCCGTACCACGCCCACCGCCCGGACATGCCCGACCCGCTGGCCGACCAGTGGGAGCGCGCGCCCGCGCTGTACGAGGCGCTGGGCTGGACGGTCACCGGCCACGACGAGCTCGAGGCCGACGACCTGATGTACGCCTACGCGAAGGCCGAGGTGGCGGCCGGCGGGACCGCGCAGATCCTCACCGGCGATCGCGACATGTTCCAGTGCGCCGGCGACGGGATCACGATCCTGCTCCAGCGCGCGCGCCAGGAGGGCCCCGACGAGATGGGCGCGGAGGAGGTCGAGGAGCGCTACGGCATCCCGCCGAAGGCGGTCCCGGACTTCATCGCGCTGCGCGGCGACCCGTCCGACGGGCTGCCGGGCGCGAAGGGGATCGGCGAGAAGACCGCGGCCGAGCTCCTGCGCCGCCATGGGACGCTCGAGGCGGCGATCGCCGGGGCGGTGCGCGAGAAGCCGTCAGTGCGCCGCGCGCTGCTCGAGCAGGCCGACGAGCTGCGCGCGTTCAAGGACATCGCGACGTTGCGCGACGCGCCGGTGAAGCGCCCGCCGGACCGCCCGACCGATCGCGCGGGCGGCGCGGAGGCAGCGCGCGCGCTCGGCATGGGCCGCCTGTCGGCCCGCCTGGCGGGCTGAGTGGGGTCAGGCCCGTTGCGTTGCGCCGCCGGCGGGGACGGCAGACCTCGAGCGTCGGCGGCGGCGCAACGCAACGGGCCTGACCCCAGCCGTGCCTACGCGGGACGGACCGTGTCGCGGCCCGCGTCCTTCGCGGCGTAGAGCGCGCGGTCGGCACGGACGAGCAGGTCGCCGGCCGTGTCGCCCACCCAGTGCGCCCAGCCGACCGAGACGGTGACGTCGACGTCGCCGTCCTCGATCCGCACGGGCCCGGTCGCCACCCCGGCGCGGAGCCGCTCCGCCGCCCGCCGCACGCCGGCGCGGTCGGTGTCGGGGAGGATCGCGACGAACTCGTCGCCGCCCCAGCGGGCGAGGTCGTCGCCGCCGCGGACGGAGCCCGCAAGGCGGCGGGCGACCTCGGCGAGCACCCGGTCGCCGGCCTGGTGGCCGTGCACGTCGTTGATGTCCTTGAAGTGGTCGATGTCGACGCGGACGAGCCCGAGGTCGTGCCCCTTGCGCACCGCCAGCGCGATCTCGCGGTCGAGCTGGTGCATGCCGTGCCGGCGGTTCGCCAGCCCGGTGAGCTCGTCGGTGAGCGCCTGTGCCGCGAGCCGGCTGTTCGCCTCGAGCAGCGCGTCCTGGTGTGCCGTCACGCGCAGCGCGGCCAGCACGCGCGCCTCGAGCTCCTCGACGTCGTACGGCGCGGCCACGCCGTCGTGCGCGCCGCGCTCCAGCGCTCCGAGCAGCGCGGCGCGGTCGTCGGCGAGCACGACCAGCGGCACCGTGGCGAGCTCCTCGCGGCCGAGCAGCGCGTCGAGCGCGCCGGAGCCGAGCACGATCGCGTCCGGCCGGCTGTCGGGCGCGAACGCCGCGGCGGACGCGACCTCCACGCGATGCCCCCGCTCGCCGAGGCGGCGCGCCAACGGCTCCCGCACGGCGTCAGACGCCTCGACGAGGAGGACGAACGGCGGGCGTGCGGTCATCTCCCCTGGAGTAACGGCCGTTACGGCGTGAACTTGACCGTGATCACGTCGCCGTCGGCCATCGGGTAGTCGCGCCCCTCCAGGCGCAGCACGCCGCGATCGCGCGCCGCGGCGTACCCGCCGGCGTCGACGAGCGCCTCCCAGCCGATGACCTCGGCCCGGACGAAGCCCTTCTGGATGTCGGAGTGGATCGCCCCCGCCGCGTGCCACGCGGTCAGGCCGCGCCGCAGGTGCCAGCTCTGCGCGGGCTTGTCCTCCCCGGCGGTGAAGAACGCGATCAGGTCGAGCAGCCCGAACGCGCCGCGGACGACGCGGTCCAGGCCGGTCTCGCCGACGCCGAGCTCCTCCCGCATCGCCGCGGCCTCGTCCTCGTCGAGCTCGGAGAGCTCCGCCTCGATGCGCGAGGACACCGCCACCGCGGCGGCGCCGACCGCGGCGGCGTGGTCGGCCACGACGGAGGGCACCGCGTCCTCGCCCTCGTCCACGTTCGCGACGTAGAGCACCGGCTTGCCGGTCAGCGGCGACAGGTTGCGCAGCGCGGCCGGCGCGGCGTCGGGGACCGGGACGGTGCGCGCGGGCTCGCCCCGCTGCAGCGCCGCGATCACGTCGCGCAGCCAGGCCTCCTCCGCGATCGCCGCCTTGTCGCCGCCGCGCGCCTCCCGCACCATCCGCACGTGGCGGCGCTCGGCCTGCTCGAGGTCGGCGAAGACCAGCTCGGTCTCGATCGTCTCCATGTCGCGCGCGGGGTCGATCTCGCCGTCGGGGTGGATCACCCCTTCGTCGTGGTGGCAGCGGACGACGTGCAGCAGCGCGTCGGTCTCGCGGATGTTCGCGAGGAACTGGTTGCCCAGCCCCTCGCCCTTGTGCGCGCCGGCCACGAGGCCCGCGATGTCATGGAAGTCGATCGTGTCGGGGACGACGTTCGAGGCGCCCACGGTCGCCGCGACCGCGTCGAGGCGCGGGTCGCGCACCGGCACGACGGCGACGTTCGGCTCGATCGTCGTGAACGGGTAGTTCGCCGCCTCGGCGCCGGCGCGCGTCAGCGCGTTGAACAGCGACGACTTGCCGGCGTTCGGCATCCCGACGATCCCGACCTTCATCGCCCGAGGCTGTCGATCGCGTTGACGCGGACGCGGAGGTCGTGCACCCGCGGCAGGGTAGCCCCTGCGGGCATCCGGCCCGCAGACCTGATGGCGTCTGACGGCATCCGGCCGTCAGTGATCGCTTCGCTCTAGAAGCCGACGCGGTGCTCGTCGGACTCGACGCGCAGGTAGACGACCTGGGCCAGGTCGAGCACGACGGCGCCGTCGGCCGCCTCGACCTCGCGCCAACCGCCGCCGTTGCCCTGCGCCAGGGACTGGCGCAGCTCGCTGAGGTTCTCCTCGGAGATGCGCAGGGAGAGCACCTGCCCGCCCTGGAACCCGATCGCCGCTCGTCGCACCGTCATGTATGGAGCGTAGCTGGCTCGACGAGCTCGGTGAGGATCGAGCCGCTCGCGCTCGGGTGCAGGAACGCGACGCGCGACCCCCGGATCCCCTTCCGAGGCACGACGTCGATCATCCGCACGCCGTCCTCGCGCAGCCGCGCGAGGGCGGCCGGGAGGTCGAGCACCTGGTAGGCGATGTGGTGCAGTCCGGGCCCGCGCTTGGCGAGGAACCGCCCGACGGGCGTGTCGTCGCCGAGCGGGCGGAGCAGCTCGACGTGGTTCTCGCCGACGTCGAAGAGCACGGCCTCGACGCCCTGCTCGGTCAGCGTCTCGCGGTGCACCGCCCGCATGCCGTACGTCTGCTCGTGCAGCGCGATGGCGGCGTCGAGGTCGTCGACGGCGATGCCGATGTGGTCGATTCGCCGGAACACTGCCCGCAGATTAGAGCGAAAGCGGTCACCGACGGCCGGATGCCGTCAGACGTGGTCAGACCTGCGGGCCGGACGCCCGCAGGGGCTACTCTCTGGCGCGGTGCGGATAGGGCTGGTCGTCAACCGGGCCTCGGGGGGAGGGCTCGATCCCGCGCCGCTCGTGCGCGCCATGGCCGGGCACGGCGCGGAGGTGGCGGTGCACGACCCCGCCGAGCTCGAGCGGGCGGCGGCCGGAGCGCCGGAGCGCCTCGCGGTCGCCGGCGGCGACGGCACCATCGGCCCGGTCGCCGATCTCGCCGGGCGGCTCGGCGTGCCGCTCGCCGTCATCCCGGGCGGCACCGCCAACGACTACGCCCGCGCGACCGGCCTCCCGCTCGACCCGATCGCCGCCGCCGAGCTGGCCGTGACCGGGACGGCGCTGCGCCGGTACGAGCTCGGCCGCCTCGGCGACGGGCACCCGTTCGTCAACGTGGCGAGCGCCGGGCTGGCCTCGGCCGCCGCCCGCCGTGCCGCGCCGCTCAAGCCGCGCCTCGGCGCGCTCGCCTACGGGGTCGGCGCCGTGCGGGCGGCCGCCACCGCCTCACCGCTGCGCTGCGCGGTCCGCGCGGGCGGAGCGACCGTGTTCGAGGGCGGCGCCTGGCAGGTGATCGTCGCGGTCACGGGCGCGTTCGGCGGCGGCTCCGAGGTCGGCGCCGCCGACCCCGCCGACGGCGTGCTCGACGTCGCGATCCTCCCCGCCGGCTCGCGCATCGGGCTCGCGCGGCGCGCCTGGGGGCTGCGGCGCGGCACGATCGCCGAGCAGCGCGGCGTCGAGCACCATCGCGCCGGGGTGATCGAGGTCGACGTCCCGCCGGGGACCGAGTTCAACGCCGACGGCGAGCTGCGGCGCGGCGGGCTGGAGCGGGTGACGGCCGAGCCGGATGCCTACGCGTTGGTCGTCGGCGCCTGAGCGGGCTCGACCGCGGCGACCACGCGCAGCCCGCCGGCGCCGCGCCGGAAGCGCTGGGTGCCGGCCATGATGCGCTCGATGTCGGCGCGCTCGAGCACCTCGTTGCGCAGCAGCGCCGTCGCCATCTCGTCGAGCTTGTCGCGATGCTCGGAGATCAGCCGTCCCGCCGCCCGCTTGGCCTCGTCGGCGAGGTGCTGCTGCTCCTCGTCGCGGAGCTCGCGCGTGCGGTCGGACACCTCGCCGCCGTGGGCGGAGATCTTGCGCGACGTGATCGACGTGCCCATCGCGTACTCGTGGATCATCGCCCGGGAGATCTCCGCCACCCGCTGCAGGTCGTTCGACGCGCCGGTGGTGACCGCCCCGAACACGAGCTCCTCGGCCACCCGCCCGCCGAGCAGCACGGTCATGTAGTCGATCAGCTCCTCGCGCGTCTTGAGGTAGCGGTCCTCCTGGGGGAGGTTGAGCGTGTATCCGAGCGCGTTGCCGCGCGGCACGATCGAGATCTTGTGCACGCGGTCGACGCCCGGCAGCAGCTCGGCGCACAGCGCGTGGCCGGCCTCGTGCCAGGCGACCACCCGGCGCTCGTGCTCGTTGAGCGCGCGGCGCGACTGCATCCCGGCGACGACCCGCTCCACCGCGTCGTCGAAGTCGCCGTGGAGGAGCTCGGCGCGGCGCGCCCGTGCGGCGAAGATCGCGGCCTCGTTGCAGATGTTCGCCAGGTCGGCGCCCGACAGGCCGGACGTCTGGCGGGCGAGCGTGGCGAGGTCCACGTCGGCGCTCAGCGGCTTGTTCCGCGAGTGGACCTTGAGGATCGCCTCACGACCGGCGACGTCGGGCGGCGAGACCAGGATCTGGCGATCGAAGCGACCCGGCCGGAGCAGCGCCGGGTCCAGCTTGTCCAGCAGGTTCGACGCGGCGATCACCACGAGGTCGCCGGTGGAGCTGAAGCCGTCCATCTCGACGAGCAGCTGGTTGAGCGTCTGCTCGCGCTCGGAGTTGTTGTCGCTGCCGCGGCGCGCGCCGACGGCGTCGAGCTCGTCGATGAAGATGATCGCCGGGCGGTGCTGGCGCGCCTCGGCGAACAGCCGCCGGATGCGGGCAGCGCCCAGGCCGGCGAACATCTCGACGAACGAGGCGGCCGACTGGGAGAAGAACTGCGCGCCGGACTCGTTGGCGACCGCCTTCGCCAGCAGCGTCTTGCCGGTGCCCGGCGGCCCGTGCAGCATGATGCCCTTCGGCACCTGCGCGCCGAGCGCCGCGAACCGCTTCGGGTCGCGGAGGAACTCGACCACCTCCGCGAGCTCCGCCTTCGCCTCGTCGCATCCCGCGACGTCCGCCCAGGCGATCGAGGAGTCCGACTCCGGCTTGATCTGCTGGGGCTTCGTCTTCGGCATCAGCTTCAGCGTCTTCCAGATGAAGAAGACGAGCAGCCCCATGAAGATGATCGGGGCCCAGGTGATGATCCAGTTCTCCACCTGGTACCAGGCGATCGCATCCGTGCTCGGCATTACGGGAAGTATGCCCGCCCGGAGCCGCCCTGACCTGGGGTCTGGGCCCTATTCAGCGAATGTCCGACGCGCCCTCTGCGCGCAGGATCTCGGCGAGCGCCGCCCGTCCGACCGCCAGCTGGCGCTCGTCCGGCTCGCGCGTGCCCACCAGGCGCTGGATCTCGAAGCCCGGCCGCTTGATCGCCCGAGCCACCGGGCTCTCGGCGTTGCGCTCGCACCACGCGAAGACCTCGACCGCGACCGCGGAGGAGGCGATCGCGACGGCGCCGCCGGCGATCGGCCCGGGCTTCGCGGCCACGCGCCGCAGCAGCAGCGTGCCCGCCAGGTTGGCGGCAAGCATCGGCGCGACGAGGTGCGAGCCGCAGCGCTCGTGCTCCTTCGTCGCGTCGCGGGCGTCCTCGTCGTCGGCCTCGTACGCGCCGATCGCCTTGTGCTCGACGCCGTGGTAGGCGGCCAGCTCGCCGCCGCGCAGGGCGAACAGCGCGGGCATGAACGAGACGACCGCCGCGGCGGCCTCCCCGCCTGCGCCGCGCAGGCGGCGGCGCAGCAGCGTGCCGCCGAGCGACGCGCCGACAGCGACCGCGAGCACGCCGCGATCCTGGAACGGCAGCCGGGTCTCCGGCAGGCCGCGCTTGACGAGCGGGATCACCGCCATCGCCTCCGCCAGCCGGGCGACGCCGCGCACGCCGGGGATCCCGTCGGCGGCGCGCAGCCGCGGCTTGCGCCCCGACGCGGTCTTGATCTCGCCGTCGCCGGTCCGCACGGCGGCGGCCCAGCTCGTCGGCCCGTGCACGAGCAGCCCGTTGCGCAGCGCCATGCCGCCCAATCGCAGCTTGCCCTCTGGGGTGGTCACGTCAGCAGCCTCCTCGGCAGGTCGGCGAAGAATTCCGTGGCGAAGCCGAGGTCGCGCACGTCGAGGCGCTCGTCGGCGGAGTGCATCAGCGGCCACGACTCGTACAGGGTCTGGTGGCGCTGCGGGAAGAAGCCGTAGGCGATGCAGTCCGGGAACGCGGCCCGGAACCAGCGGCAGTCGGTGAAGGCGGGCATCACGACGGGGACCGCGTCGCCGTCCGGATCCGCCGCGCGGACCCAGTCGCCGATCGCGTCCATCAGCGGCGTCGCGATCGGCGAGCGGTTGCCCACGATCGACTCGGTCAGCTCGATCTCGAGCCCGTCGGCGTCGCCGAGCAGCTCGTGCGCGCGGCGCTGCGCGACGTCGCGGTCCAGGCCCGGCGGGAGGCGGCAGTCGACCGCGAACTCGGCGCGCGCCGGGATCACGTTGATCTTCTCCCCGGCCGAGATCAGCGTCGGGGCGAACGTGGCGCCGAGCGTCGGCTCGAGCATCGCGGCGAGGCGCGGCTCGATCGCTCGCATGCGCGTGACGGCGCCGTCCGGGTCGGCCGGGTCCTCGCCGATCGCCCGCAGGAACTCGCGCGCCTCGTCGACGACGTCGTAGGCCGCGCGGCCGGTGCCGATCCGCTCGAGCGCGGGGAGCAGCTTGAGCAGCGCGTTGTCGGCCAGGGCGGGGACCGAGGCGTGGCCGGCGCGGCCCCGCGCCCGGACGCGGAACCGGAACGTGCCCTTCTCCGCGCAGCACACGCCGTAGAGGCGCCGGTCGCCGTACGGCATCACCGCTCCGGCGCCCTCGTTGACGAGCCAGTCGACGTGCGCGGCGTCCGGGCGCTGCTCGGTGAGCCATTGCGCGCCCAGCCGTCCGCCGGTCTCCTCGTCGACGACCGAGATCAGCTTCAGCTCGCCGCGCGGCGGGCGCCAGCCCTCGCGGGAGAGATGCGCCGCCGCGACGACCTCGGCCGCCGTCTGGGACTTCATGTCGATCGCGCCGCGCCCCCAGACCGCGCCGTCGTGGACCTCCCCGGACCACGGGTCGTGGCGCCAGTCGGCGGGGTCGGCGAGCACGGTGTCGACGTGGGAGAGGTAGCCCAGCACCGGTCCCTCGGCGTCGCCGCGCAGGCGCGCGACGAGGTTCGGCCGCTCCGGATCGCCGGCGTCCAGCAGCTCGCACTCGAGCCCCGCGTCCTCGAGGTAGCCCTTCAGCCACTCCTGGCACGCGCGCTCGTTCCCGGGCGGGTTGACGGTCTCGAAGCGGATGAGCCGGGAGAGGACGTCGGTCGCCTCGGCCTGGAGGTCCATGCCCCAGACGGTAGCCGTCCCTAGGGGAGCGGTCCGCCCGCGAGCGCCACGGCGAGGCCCACGATCGCCCCGCCGCCCAGCGCCCACAGCGGCGCCCGGCGCAGCAGCAGGAGCACGGCAGCGCCCACCAGCACCGCGATCTGCCACCACTCCTGCACCCCCATCGCGAGCGGCACCGCCGCGCCGAGGATCGCGCCGACGGCCGCCGGCCCGGCGCCGTCGAGGAACGCGCGGGCGGAGCGGTTCTCGCGCAGGCGGCCGAAGCGCTCGCCGCCGAGGAGGATCGCCAGGAACGACGGCGCGAACGCGATCGCGGCGGCCACGAGCGCGCCGAGCAGCCCGGCCGCGGCCCAGCCGACGAGCGCGACGGTGTGGGTCACCGGGCCGGGCGTGATCTGGCCGAACGCGACGGCGTTGAGGAACTCGGCGTCGCTCATCCAGCCGTGCCGGTCGACGGCGTCCCCCTGCATCAGCGGGATGATCACGAAGCCGCCGCCGTACGAGAGCGCGCCGACCTTGAGGGCGGTCCACGCCACCGCCGGCAGCTGCGACGCGCCGGTCGCCGCGGCGACCAGGACGACCGGCCAGGCGTGCAGCGCGAGCCGGGCGCGGCGGCGCCAGGCCAGCTCCAGCAGGCCGGCGGCGATCAGCACGAGCACGACGTACGGGCCCGCGACGATGACGACGGCGAACCCGGCGGCGACGTACAGCGGCGCGCGCACGTCGCGCCGGCCGGCCAGCGAGCTGCGGCCGAGCCCGATCCCCGCCTGGACGACGACCGCGACGACCGCCGCGCCGGCTCCCGCGCCGATGCCGAGGATCCACTCGGGCGGCGCGTCGCCGAGGGCGAGCGCGGCGATGGCGAGCACCATCACCAGGCCGGGCACGATGAAGCCGAACCCGCCGACCAGCGCCCCCGGCAGACCGCCGACGCGCAGCCCGCAGTAGATCGCCAGCTGCGTCGACGCCGGGCCCGGCAGGAGCTGACACGCCGCGTTCGCGTCCTCGAACTCGCGCGCGTCGATCCAGCCGCGCCGGTCGACGACGAGCTCGCGCAGCAGCGCCACGTGGGCCGGTGGGCCGCCGAAGCCGATCAGCCCGAGGCGGCCCCACTCCCGGAGCACGGTGCGAAGCGGGACGCGCACGACTGGGCCGGAGGCTACCTTCAGTGCGTGGATCAGCTGTTCCAGCCCGAGGAGCCCGACGAGGCGCGGCCTGAGGCTCCGCCCCTCGATGGGCCGCTGGCCGCGCGCATGCGGCCGCGGACGCTCGACGAGTTCGTCGGCCAGGAGCACCTGCTCGCGCCCGGCTCCGCGCTGCGCACGGCGATCGAGTCGGGCCGCCCGCACTCGATGGTCCTCTACGGCCCGCCGGGGACGGGCAAGACCACGCTCGCGCGGATGGCCGCGGAGCACGCCGACGCCGCGTTCGAGGAGCTCTCGGCCGTGAACGCCGGCCGGCCGGAGGTGCGCGAGGTGATCGCCAGGGCGCGCGAGCGCCAGCGCGGAGGCCGGGCGACGATCTTCTTCCTCGACGAGATCCACCGGTTCAACAAGGCGCAGCAGGACGCGCTGCTGCCGGCGGTCGAGGAGGGCCTCGTCACGCTCATCGGGGCGACGACGGAGAACCCGTACTTCGAGGTGAACTCGGCGCTGCTCTCCCGCGCGCAGGTCTACGAGCTGCTGGCGCTGGAGGCCGCCGACGTCGAGGGCCTGCTGCGCCGGGCGCTGGACGGCGGCGAGTGCGGGGACGCCGAGGTCGAGGACGACGCGATCGCGTTCCTCGCCGCACGCTCGGGCGGGGACGCGCGGTCGGCGCTCAACGCGCTCGAGCTCGCCTGCGAGACGGCGGCGCGGGGCGACTCGGCCCGCATCACAGTCGCGGACGCCGAGGACGCGATGCAGCGCAAGGCCGTCCTCTACGACAAGGCGGGCGACCAGCACTACGACTACATCTCGGCCTGGATCAAGTCGACGCGCGGCTCCGATCCCGACGCGTCGCTCTACTACCTCGCCGCGATGCTCGAGGGCGGCGAGGACGCCCGCTACATCGCGCGGCGGATGATCGTGCTCGCGTCCGAGGACATCGGCAACGCCGACCCCCAGGCGCTGCCGATCGCGATCGCCGCCGCGCAGGCGGTCGAGCACGTCGGGGTGCCGGAGTGCCAGTTCGCGCTCGCGCAGGCGGCGATCTACCTCTCGCTGGCGCCGAAGTCCAATGCCGCCAAGCGGGCGATCCTGGGCGCGCGGGCGCACATCGCCGAGCGCGGCGCCGAGCCGCCGCCGGGCGCGCTGCGCAACGCGGCGATCCCCGCGATGCGCAAGATGGGCCGCGGCGTGGGCTACGAGAACCCGCACGACGAGCCCGGCCACGTCAACGACCAGGAGCACCTGCCGGCCGGCCGCGAGGGCGTCCGCTTCTACACGCCGGACGACGGCGAGCCCGCCTTCCTCGAGCGGCTGGCGGAGCTCCGGCGGGCGCGCGGGCGCGAGACTTGACGACCCGGCTGCTCGTCGCGGAATGACGCCCGCCGAGCTGCGCCGCCGGCGCGCCGCGGCGCAGCTGCTCGGCCGGCACGAGCGGACGGGGCCCGCGGGCGCCGTCGCGCACCTCCTCGCGGTGCAGGCGCAGGACCTGCGGGCCGCCCGGCTCGCGCTGCGCGCCCGCGGTGCCGCATCCGCTCCGGGCGACGTCGACGCCGCGCTCGGCGCCGGCGGCTCGCTCGTGGTCGCGTGGCTCATGCGCGGCACGCTGCATCTCGTCGCCCGCGAGGACCACGCGTGGCTGCTCGCGCTCACCGCCGGCCAGAACGCGGCCACGATCCGGCGGCGGCTCGGGCAGCTCGGCGTGAGCGACGCGGACGCCGCGCGGGCCGTCGCGGTCGTCGAGCGGGCGCTGGCGAAGGAGGGCCCGCTGCCGCGGCCGCAGCTCGCCGAGCGGCTGCGGGCCGCGGGACTCCCCGCCGAGGGGCAGGCCGTGCCGCATCTGCTCGCGCTCGCCGCCGGCCGCGGCACGATCGTGCTCGGCCCGGTCCAGGACGGCGGGCACGCGTTCGCGCTCGCCCGCGACTGGCTCGGCCGCGCGCGGCCGTCTCCCGACCGCGACGCGGCGCTCGCCGAGCTGGCGCGCCGCTACCTGCGCGGCCACGGGCCGGCGGGCGCCGCCGACCTGGCGGCCTGGTCCGGGCTGGGGCTGCGCGATGCGCGGGCCGGTCTCGCGGCGATCTCGGGGGAGCTGGAGCAGACCGGCGACCTGGTCGACCTCGCGGGCCGCTCCCGGCGGCCGGGGCGCGCCCCGCCGCGGCTGCTCGGGGCCTTCGATCCCTACCTCCTCGGCTGGAAGGAGCGGAGCTTCGCGGTCGATCCCGCCCACGCCCGGCGCGTCCACCCGGGCGGCGGCATCGTGCGCGCGACCGCGATCGCCGACGGCCGCGCGGTGGCGACATGGACGATGCGCCGCGGGCGCGTCGCGCTCGACCCGTTCGCGCCCCTGCCGCCCGCGCTCGACGCTGCGCTGCGCCGCGAGGCCGAGCGCGTCGCGCGGTTCGCCTGATGAGTCCGGCGGCGTGTGGTGGTCTTAGCGCCATGAGCCGAACCCTTGTCTACTCGATGCAGGTCTCCCTCGACGGCTACATGGAGGGCCCGGGCCGGGACCTGGGCTGGGCGACTCCCGACGAGGAGCTGCACACGTTCCACAACGAGCAGGCGCGCGCCGCGGGCGCCGACCTGTACGGCCGCCGGCTGTACGAGCTGATGGCGGCGTACTGGCCCACCGCCGCCGACGATCCCGCCGCTTCCCCGTCGGTCGTGGAGTTCGCCCGCATCTGGAACGCGACGCCGCGCGTCGTGTTCTCGAGCACGCTCGAGCAGGTCGACCCGGGCTCCCGGCTCGTCCGCGGGGACGCGGTCGAGGAGGTCGCACGGCTCAAGCAGGGCGACGGCGGCGAGCTCGCCGCCGGCGGCGCGGGCCTGGGCGGATCGCTGCTGCGCGCCGGCCTGGTCGACGAGATCCGGCTGTTCGCCTACCCGATCGTCCTCGGCGCGGGCACGCCGTTCTTCCCCCCGCTCGACGAGCGGATCCCCCTGGAGCTGATCGACACCCGCAGGTTCGATTCCGGGGTCGTCTACACGAGCTACCGCGTAAAGACCACCTGAACGGGGACAGTCCCCCTGCGGGGGGGGTCCTCAGGTTCGGGCGTGGACACGGACCCGCGGGCGGGCGTTGTTCACGTAGCCCTTCGGGTTCCAGAGCGCGGCCTCGTCCTCGGGCTGGGTCGCCGCCGAGGAATCCCAGGCGCGCACCAGGATCTCGTGCTCGCCCGGCGCCAGGCCGACCGTGATCCGCCACTGGCGCCAGGCCCACGGGCCGAGGTCGTCGAGCAGCTCGGCCTGCGTCCAGCTCGCGGCGCCGTCGATCGAGACGTCGACGCGCGCGACGTGGCGCTCGCCGCCCGCGAACGCGTAGCCGCGGACCTCGACCGGGCCGGCCGGCACGGTCGCGCCGTCGGCAGGCGAGAGCACGTCGGCGTTGAGCGCCACCAGGCCGAGCGGCATGCCCGCGCCCGGGCCCGGCGTCCCGTCCTCGGGCAGCAGCCGGTAGGCGACGTGCTGGAAGTAGCCCTGCCACGGCCGCGAGCGCAGCTCGATCCGCTCGAGCCACTTCACGCTGCGCGCGCCGATGTACCCGGGCACGACCGCGCGCAGCGGCGCGCCGTGGACCGGCGAGAGCGGCTCGCCGTTCATCTCCCAGGCCAGCAGCACCTCGCGCCGGCATGCCTTGTCGAGCGGGATCGACCCGCCGAAGCGCTGCGCCGGCTTTGCCTCGGGGCAGAGGTCGGCGCCGTCGAAGCCGACGTGCGCGGCGTCGGCGAGCGGCCCGGCGAGCGCGAGGACGTCGGCGAGCGCGATGCCGGCCCAGGTCGCGGTGCCGGTCGCGCCGGGACCCCACGGCGCCTCCCCCGGGATGTCGCGGATCGCGATGAGGCCCGCGCGGCGATTGCCCGCGCACTGCAGCGTCGCGGTCACCTCGCGCTCGCGGAACGCCTCGCGCAGCGTCGCGAGCGAGAGGTCCAGCTCGCGCTCGACCAGGCCGTGCACCCGGAGCCGCCACGCGGTGGGGTCGATCTCGGGCACCGCGCCGTGCCCGCGCACGTAGAACGCGTCGGTGGCGGTCAGCGGGCCCTCGCCGAGCGCGGCGAGCCCGGTCTCCGCGTTGAACGGCTCCTCCTCGTGCACGATGAGGTCCGGGCGCTTCCCGTAGCGGCTCATGGGCACGAGCCTAAGGGTCAGGCCCGTTGCGTTGCACGAGGGTGCCGTCAGCTTCGCGGCCACGCTCGGACCGTGCAACGCAACGGGCCTGACCCCAGCCGGTAGCGTGCGCCGGCATGTCCGCGACCGATCGTGCCGCCGCCGCGCAGCCGCTGTGGGCGCTCGTGGCCCCGGGAGACCGGGCGCGATACCTGCGGCGCGCCGCCATGGCGGTGCTGGACGAGCTCGACGCCCTCGCCGATCTGCTCGCGGCTGAGGCCGGCCAGCCGCGCAGCGAGGCGACGCTCGCCGAGCTGCTCCCCTCCGTCGGCGGGCTGCACGGTCTCGCGAGCGACGGCCCGCGCGCGCTCGCCGACCGCCGGCTCGGGCCGGTCCCCGCGCTGCGCGCCGGGCGGCGCTCCACGCTCGTCCAGGCGCCGCTGGGCGTCGTCGGCGTCCACGTGCGCGACGGCTCGGCCTGGGCCGGACCGCTGCTCGAGGTCGCGGCGGCGCTGCTCGCGGGCAACGCGGTGCTGCTCGCTCCCGCGGCGCCGCGCGCCGCCGCCCGGATGCAGAACGCGTTCATCCGCTCCGGCCTGCCCGAGGAGCTGTTCCAGCTCGTGGGCGAGGACGAGCTCGAGCCGGCCGCCCGCGTCATCACGCTCGATCCGCCGGCGGCGAAGGGCACGATGCTGGTGCTCGACGGCGCGCCGCTCGACCGGGTCGTCGACGGCGCCGTCTGGGCCGCGTTCGCCGGCGGCGGCCGCCGCCACGCCGCGGTCGGCCGGGCGATCGCCGTGCGGCCGCAGGCGCCGGAGCTGGCCGCCGGGATCGACGCCGCCGCGCGGCGGCTGCGCGTCGGCGACCCGCGCCGGCCCGACACCGAGGTCGGCCCGCTCGCGAGCGCGGCCGAACGCGACCGCGTCGAGGAGCTCGTCGCCGCGGCCGAGGCGGCCGGCGCGACGCGCCTGTGCGGCGGCCCCGTCGAGGTCCGCGGCGCCGACGGCGCGTTCTACGCCCCCGCGGTCCTGCGCGGCGTGCCGCCCGGCGCCGCGCTGCTGCACGAGCCGGTCCCCGGTCCCGTCCTCGCGCTCGTGGAGGCCGCGAGCGAGGAGGACGCGATCGCGCTGGCCGCCGGGCCGGCCGGCACGCTCTCGGTCTGGACCGGCGACCTCACGCACGGCGAACGGGTGGCCCGCGGGCTCGGCGCGGACATCGCATGGATCAACGAGCACGGAGTCGCGTCGCCGGCCGCCCCGGTGCGGCTCGCCAAGTACGTCGCCTCCCGCCAGCTCGCCTCGCAGCCGACCCGCCTGCGCTCCGCCCGCTGGCTGCCGTACGACCCCGCCCTGCTGCGCGCCGCGACGGCGTCGGCGCGCCTGCTGCACGGGCGCGAGTCAGAGCGCTGGGCGACGCTCCGCGGTGGCGCGCTTCCGCTCGCCCGCACGGCGCTGCGCCTGGGTCGCGAGGCGCTGGGCCGCCCGTAGTACCGTGAAGCGCGATGCCGGCCGCCGCGTATCAGGGCAAGGAATGCGTCTGCCAGTTCCGCCGCGGACTGTGCGATCAGACGTGCGTTCAGGGGATGCTCGAGACCCCGTTCTACATCGCCTGCCTCAAGCTGACCGGCCGCCGCTGCCTCGTCGTCGGCGGCGGGGAGATCGGCCTGGAGAAGGTCGAGGGCCTGCTCGCCTGCGACGGCAGGGTCGTGCTCGTCGCGCCCGACGCTGTCCCCGAGCTGCAGGCGCTCGCCGCCGAGGGGTCGATCGAGTGGCTCCGCCGCGAGTATGCCCCGGGTGACCTCGAGCGGACCTTCATCGCGATCGCCGCGACCGACGACACCGACACGAACATCCGCGTCTACGAGGACGCCGAGCGCCGCGCGATGCTCGTCAACATCGTCGACGTCCCGCCGCTGTGCAACTTCATCCTCCCGGCGATCGTCCGCACCGGCCCGCTCGCGATCGCCATCTCCACGGCGGGCGCCTCGCCCGCGCTCGCGAAGCGCATCAAGCGCCAGGTCGCGGAGGAGTTCGGCGAGGAGTACGCCCGCCTCGCGGTGATGCTCAACGAGGTCCGCGGCTGGGCGAAGGGCACGCTGCCGACCTACCAGGACCGCAAGGCGTTCTTCGAGGAGATCGTCAACGGCGACCCGGACCCGATCGAGCTGCTGCGCCGGGGCGACGAGGTTGCCGTGCGCGACCTCATCGAGGCGGCTCAGCGCTCGCACACGCCCGCCGCGGCGTGATCGAGCTCGACGACGTCCGCCGGGCGGCCGCGCGCCTGGACGGCGTCGCGCACCGCACGCCCGTCGTGACCTCGCGCACGCTCGACGCCCGCACCGGCGCGCAGGTGCGCCTCAAGCCCGAGAACCTCCAGCGCGCCGGCGCGTTCAAGTTCCGCGGCGCGTTCAACACCGTCGCCTCGCTCGATCCCGCCGAGCGCGCCTGCGGCGTGGTCACCGCCTCGTCGGGCAACCACGCCCAGGCGCTCGCGCTCTCCGCCGCGCTGCACGAGATCCCGGCCACGATCCTCATGCCCGAGGACGCGCCCGCGTCCAAGGCCGCCGCGACGGAGGCGTACGGCGCGCGCATCCTGCGCTTCGACCGCTACGGCGCGGACCGCGAGGCGCTGCTCGCGGAGCTGGCCGAGCGCGAAGGGCTCACCATCGTCCACCCCTACGACGACGAGCGGATCATGGCCGGCCAGGGCACCGCGGCGCTCGAGCTGATCGAGGACGGCGGGGCGCTGGACGTGCTGCTCGTGCCGGTCGGCGGCGGCGGGCTGATCGCGGGCTCGGCCACGGCCGCGGCCGGGCTCTGCCCGGACTGCCGCGTGATCGGCGTGGAGCCGGAGACCGGCGACGACACCGCGCGCTCGCTGGCCGCAGGCGAGCGCGTCAGGGTCCCCATCGGGCGCACGATCGCCGACGGCCAGCAGCTCGACATCCCCGGCGCGCGCACGTTCCCGGTCGTCCGGGCGCGGGTCGCCGCCGTGGTGACGGTCTCCGACGCCGAGATCGTCGCCGCGATGCGGTTCGCGTTCGAGCGCCTCAAGCTCGTGCTGGAGCCGAGCGGCGCGTCGGCGCTCGCCGCGCTCGTGCACGGGAAGGTCGACGCGACCGGCCTGCGCGCGGGCGTCATCCTCTCCGGCGGGAACGTCGACGTTTCGCGCTTCCGCGAGCTGACCGCCTAGGCTCAGTGGCCATCCGCACCGCGATCCTCACCATCTCCACCTCGGTGGCCCAGCGCCTGAGCGATGACCGCTCCGGCCCGGTGCTCGCCGCGCTCGCCGAGGAGGCGGGGTGCGAGATCCTCGGGATGGAGGTCGTGCCGGACGACTTCGCGCTCATCGAGGACCGGCTCCACCACTTCGTCGACCAGCGCTGCGACCTGATCTTCACCACCGGCGGCACCGGCATGACGCCCGACGACATCACGCCGGAGGCGACCCGCGTCGTGATCCACCGCGAGGCGCCCGGCCTGGCCGAGGCGATGCGCGCCGAGGGCGCCCGGCACACGCCGCTCGGGATCCTCACGCGCGGGATCGCCGGGATCGCCGAGTCGACGCTGATCGTGAACTTCCCCGGCAGCCCGAAGGCCGTCGAGCAGCTCTTCCCCGTGATCGCGCCGGTGCTGAAGCACGCGGTGCAGACGCTGCGCGGGGACTCCAGCCATGGCAACGGCCGCCACGACGGCGGGTAGCGCCCCCGCGGTCGCGCTGGAGGGGGTGGGACGCGCCTACGGCGAGCGGGTCGCGTTGCGCGACGTCTCGTTCACGCTGCCGGCCGGCGCGACCGTGGCCGTGTTCGGCGCCAACGGCGCGGGCAAGACGACGCTGCTGCGCATCCTCGCCGGGCTGCTGCGGCCGCACGCCGGCCGGGCGGCGGTGCTCGGAGCGGAGCTGCCGCGCGACGCGTACCGCGCCCGCGGGCGGACCGGGCTGCTGGCTCACGAGCCGCTGCTCTACCGCGACCTCACCGTGCGGGAGAACCTGCGCTTCCACGCGCGGCTGCACGGGGTCGACCCCGGCCGCGTGGAGGTCCTCTGCGAGCAGGTCGGGCTGGCCATGCGCGCGGACGAGCCCGTGCGCACGCTCTCGCGCGGGATGACCCAGCGCGCGGCGATCTGCCGTGCGGTGCTCCACGAGCCCGAGCTGCTGCTGCTCGACGAGCCGCTCGCCAACCTCGATCCCGGCGGCGCGCTCGCCGTCGCGCCGCTGATCGGGCGCGAGTCGAGCCCCGCTCGCGTGCTGATCTCCCACGACGCCGAGCTCGGGCTGGCCGAGGCGGACTGGGTCCTCGGGCTGCGCGGCGGACGGCAGGCGATCTGGGCGCCCGTCGCCGGCGTGTCGCTCGCCGACGTGCGAGGGCTGTACGCGTGAGGGGGACGGTCTCGGCGCTGATCCGCAAGGACCTGCAGCTCGAGCGCCGGTCGTTCGAGTCGGTCCCGGCGATGCTGATGTTCAGCATCTCCACGTTCGTGCTCTTCCACTTCGGCCTGGACCGCGGCTCGCTCGCCGGGGATCTCGCGGCCGGGGTGCTGTGGGTGACGCTCCTGCTGGCCGCGGTCCTCGGCATGAACCGGCTGTTCGTCGCCGAGCGCGAGCAGGGCGGCTTCGACGGGTTCCTGATGGCGCCGGTCGACCGCACGGCGCTGTTCGTGGCGAAGGCGGCGGTGCTGTTCGGCTTCCTCGTCGCCGTCGAGATCGTCGCGGTGCCGGCGTTCGCCGTGCTGCTGCTCGAGCCGGGGATCGGCCAGGCGCTGCCCGAGCTGCTGGCCGTGCTCGTGCTCGCCGACGCCGGGATCGCGGTGGTGGGGACGCTGGTCGGCGCGCTGGGCGTGCAGACGCGGGCGCGCGACCTGATCATCCCGCTGATCGCGCTGCCGCTGCTGGTGCCGGTCGTGATCGCGGCGGCGGAGGCGACCTCCCCCCTCGTCGCCGCGGGGGGCGCGGACGAGTTCCCAGTGCGCTGGCTGGCGGTCCTGGCCCTCTATGATGCGGTGTTCGGGCTCCTCGCCTACGCCGTCTTCGACTTCCTGCTGGAGGAGTAGCGCCGGGACATGACCTTCGGCCGCGGGCTCCGCGCCCTGTCCATCGCCTCAGCCGTGCTCGTCACGGGCGCGTTCGCGCTCGTGTTCTTCTACGCGCCGAACGACGCCGACCAGGGCTTCGTCCAGAAGATCTTCTACGTCCACGTGCCGCTGGCGATCGTCGCGCTGGGAGGCTTCGTCCTCGGCGGGATCTACGGCATCAAGCACCTGCGCTCGGGTGACCGCGCGGACGACCTGCGCTCCTATGTCGCGATCCACATCTCGCTGATCCTGGCCGTCGGCGTGCTGATCACCGGCTCGATCTGGGCGCGCGCGTCGTGGGGCCACTGGTGGGTGTGGGACGAGCCGACGCTCGTCTCGTTCCTGATCGTCTTCCTGCTCTACGCCTGCTATCAGCCGCTCCGGTTCTCGATCGAGGATCCCGAGCGCCAGGCGCGCTACGCGGCCGTGTTCGCGGTCGTCGCCGGCGCGTTCGTACCCCTCAACTTCATGGCGGTGCGGATGGCGGAGTCGCTCACGCACCCGCGGGTCCTGAGCACGACGGGCGGCTCGATGCCGGGCGAGATGCGCATGACGTTCCTCGTCTCGCTGGTGGGAATGGCCTGCCTGTTCGCGACACTGTGGAAGTACGAGCTCGCATCCAAGTCCGCCTCGATCCAGCTGCGCTCGCTCCGGCGCCGGCTGGCCGGGGACGACGGCCTCGCGCCGCTTGACCGGAGCGCCGCTCCCCAACAGCTCTAGATGCCCGCACTCCCACTCGACGACGCCGGCCCGTACGTCGCGGCCGCCTACCTGGTCTTCCTCGCGCTGATCCTGATCTACGTCTCGATCATGGCGACCAAGCTCGGGCGGATCGAGCGCGAGATCTCCGAGCTGTCGGAGATCGTGGAGCGCCGCGACGGCGACGGCGCGGCGGAGCGCGAGGAGGAGCGCGTGTGAGCGAGCTGCTCCTCCTCGGGACGTCGCACAAGACCGCGCCGCTGTCGCTGCGCGAGCGCGTCGCGCTCCCCGAGGGCCGCGCCGAGGCATTCATGCGCGAGCTCGGGGCGCACCCGGAGATCCGCGAGGCGGTCGTGCTCTCCACCTGCAACCGGACCGAGCTGTACGTCGTGGTCGGCGATCCGGTGGAGGCCGAGACGACCGTGCTCGGCATGCTCGCGCGCCAGGCCGGGATCCGCCCGACGGAGCTGCTCGACGCGATCTACTCGCACCGCAACTGCGACGCCGCGCGCCATCTCTACCGCGTGACCAGCGGGCTGGAGTCGATGATCGTCGGCGAGGCCGAGGTGCAGGGCCAGGTGAAGCGCGCCTACGAGACGGCGCTCGCCGCGCGCACCACCGGGCCGCTGACGAACAAGCTGTTCCGCGCGGCGCTGGCCACCGGGAAGCGCGTGCGCACCGACACGGCGATCGGCGCCGGCGGCGCGAGCGTCGCGTCCGTCGCGGTCGAGGCCGCGCGGACGGCGCTCGGGGAGCTGGCCAGCCGCCACGTGCTGATCATCGGCGCGGGGGAGACGGCCGAGCTGACCGCCCGCGCGCTGTCCGAGCAGGGCGTCTCGACGATGTTCGTGGCGAACCGCCGCCGCGAGCGCGCGATCGCGCTCGCCAAGCGCTTCGGCGGCGACACCATCGCGTTCGACGGCCTGCCGGCGGAGCTCGAGCGGGCGGACATCGTCGTCGCCTCGACCGCCTCGCCGCACTCGATCGTCGGCGCCGAGGAGCTGGCGCTGGTCACCGAGACCCGCGGGGGCCGGCCGCTGCTGCTGCTCGACCTCGCGGTCCCGCGTGACATCGACCCGGACTGCGGCTCGCTGCCGGGCGTGACGCTGGTCGACATCGACGGCCTCCAGGCCCAGGTCGCCCGCACCCACCACGAGCGCCGGATCGAGGCGCGGCGCGCGGAGGGCATCGTCGAGGAGGAGATCCAGGCGTTCGCGGGCTGGCTCGGGACGCTCGAGGTCCTGCCGACCATCGCGGCGCTGCGCGAGCAGGCCGACCGGCTCGTCGGCGAGCTGCTGGCGGAGAACGCGCCCCGCTGGGAGGGGATGACGGAGCGCGATCGCGAGCGGGTCGAGGCGATGCTCCGCGCGGCCGTGAAGCGGCTGCTGCACGAGCCGACGCAGCGGCTCCGGGCGCTCGACGGCGACCGGCGCCACGCGCGGCTCTCGCTCCTGCGCGAGCTGTTCGGGCTCGAGGACGCGCCCGGCGAGGAGCAGGCCGGCGCCGAGGTGCACGAGCTGCCTGTGCCCGCCGGCGAGGCCGGCTGGGTGCCCCGGCGCTCTTGAGCCGCCTGCGGCTCGGCACCCGGGGCAGCGTGCTCGCGCTGGCGCAGGCGCGCTGGGTGGCGGAGCGGCTCGCGGGCGACGTGGAGATCGTGGAGATCACGACCGCCGGCGACCTCCAGCGGGCGGTCGGAGACAAGTCGCGCTGGACGGGCGCTCTGGAGCTGGCGCTGCTCGGCGGCGAGATCGACCTCGCGGTGCACAGCGCCAAGGACGTGCCGGGCGAGCTCGCCAGCGGGACGTCCATCGCCGCGGTCCCGCCGCGGGAGGATCCGCGCGACGTGCTGGTCGGCGCGCCGTCGCTCGACGCCCTGCCGGAGGGCGCGCGCGTGGGGACGAGCGCGCTGCGGCGGCGCGCGCAGCTGCTCGCGGTGCGGCCGGACCTGGAGGTGGTCGAGTTGCGCGGCAACGTCGACACGCGCTTGCGCAAGCTCGCGGACGGCGAGGTCGGCGCGCTGGTCCTGGCGGCCGCGGGGCTGGCGCGGCTGGGGCGCGACGACGTGGTCGCCGTGCCGCTGGAGGACGCCGTCTTCGTCCCCGCCCCCGGCCAGGGCTGCCTGCTCGTCCAGGCACGCGCCGGCACCGTGTTCGAGGCGCTGGACGACGACGACGCGCATGCCGCGCTGGACGTCGAGCGCGACGTGGCCGCCCGGCTCGGGGCCTCGTGCCACACGGCGATCGGCGTGCACTCGGCCGGCGGCCGGACGCGGGCGTTCGCCGGACTCCCCGACGGATCGGAATGGCTCCTCGACGAGGTCGCGGGCGAGGACGCCGCGGATCCGCTCGCCGAGCGGCTGCTGTCGATGGGCGCCGCCGAGCTGCTCGCGCGCGCCGAGGCGATGGCGTGACGCCCGGCACCGTGTACCTGGTCGGCGCCGGTCCGGGCGACCCGGGCCTCCTCACCGTCCGCGCGGCGGAGCTGATCGCGCGCGCCGACGTGATCCTGCACGACCGGCTGATCCCGGCCGGCGCGCTCGACGGCGCGCGCCCCGACGCTGAGCTCGTGTTCGTCGGGAAGCAGGGTGGCGGCGCGCAGGTGCCGCAGTCGGAGACCAACCGGCTGCTGATCGAGCGGGCGCGCGCCGGCAAGGACGTCGTCCGGTTGAAGGGCGGCGATCCGTTCGTGTTCGGGCGCGGCGGGGAGGAGGCGCTGGTGTGCGTCGAGGCGGGGGTGCCGTTCGAGGTCGTGCCCGGCGTGACGGCCGGCGTGGCGGCGCCGGCCTACGCCGGCATCCCGGTGACCCATCGCGACCTGGCGTCCGGCGTCGCGTTCGTCACCGGCCACGAAGACCCCGGCAAGCCGGACTCCGCGCTGGACTGGCCGGCGCTCGCGGCGTTCCCGGGAACGCTCGTGTTCTACATGGGCGTCCGCGCGCTGCCGCGGATCGCGCAGCAGCTCGTCGCCGGCGGGCGGCCGGCCGGCGAGCCGGTCGCGGTGGTCGAGCGCGGGACGCTCCCGGGGCAGCGGACCGTGCTGGCCACGCTCGGCGACGTCGCCGAGCGCGCCGCCGCGGAGCGGATCCGCGCGCCGGCCATCACGCTGGTCGGCCCGGTCGCGGCGCTGCGGGAGCAGCTCGCCTGGCTCGAGCGCCGGCCGCTGCACGGGCGCACGGTCGCGGTCACGCGGGCGCGCCCCCAGGCGAGCGCGCTGGCCGCGCGGCTGCGCGAGCTGGGCGCCGAGGTGATCGAGGCGCCGGCGATCCGGATCCGCCCGCTGGCGGCGGAGCTGCCCGACCTCGCCGCGTTCGACCTCGTCTGCCTCACCTCGCCGAACGGCGTGCACGCGCTGTTCGAGCGCCTGGCGGCGGTCGGCCGCGACGCCCGTGCGCTGGCGGGAGCCACGGTGGCGGCGATCGGGCCCGGGACGGCGCGCGCGCTGGACGAGCACGGCATCCGCGCCGACCTCGTGCCCGAGCGGGCCGTCGCCGAGGGGCTGGCCGACGCGCTGGCGGGGACGCCGGTCGAGCGCGCGCTGGTCGTGCGCGGGCGCGAGGGCCGCGACGTGCTCCCCGACGCGCTGCGCGAGCGCGGGGCCGCCGTCGACGTGCTCGCGCTCTACGAGACGGTGGCCGAGCCGCTCGACGCCGACACGGCGGCGGCCGCCGCCGCGGCCGACTACGTCACGTTCACGTCGGCGTCGACCGTGCGCTCCTTCCTCGCCGCGGCGGGCTCCCTCGACGGCCCGCGCATCGCCTCGATCGGCCCGGCGACGAGCGCCGCGCTGCGCGAGGCCGGCCTGGAACCCGGCATCGAGGCCGACCCGCACACCCCGGACGGCCTCGTCGCCGCCCTCCTGGCGGACAGCCGGGCTAACGGTGGGGTCAGGCCCGTTGCGTTGCGCGGCCACCCGTCGGTGAACACCCCGGCGCCGATCGCGCAACGAACGGGCCTGACCCCAGGGGTACCCTCCGCGCGTGCGGCCGGTGACGTTCCTGTCCGACTACGGCACCGCCGACGAGTTCGTCGGCGTGGTGCACGCGGTGATCGCGCGGATCGCGCCGGAGGTGCGCGTGATCGACCTCACCCACGGGATCCCCCGCCACCGCGTGCTGCAGGGCGCGCTCACGCTCGCCCGCGCGCTGCCGTACGCGCCGGCGGGCGTGCACCTCGCGGTCGTCGATCCGGAGGTCGGCGCGCGGCGGCGGGCGATCGCGCTGCGGACCGCCGAGGAGGACCGGCTGCTCGTCGGGCCCGACAACGGCCTGCTGCTCCCGGCGTCCGAGCGGTTCGGCGGGATCGCCGAGGTCGTCGAGATCTCCGAGTCCCCGTGGCGGCTCGAGCCGGTCGCGGCGACGTTCCACGGCCGCGACCTCTTCGCGCCCGTCGCCGCCCGGCTGGCCGCGGGGGAGCCGCTCGCCGGCGCCGGGCCGCCGCTCGAGCCGGTGGAGCTCGCCCCGCTCGACGTCCCCCGTGCCCGGCACGCGCAGGGCACGCTCGTCGCGACCGTCCTCGGCATCGACAGCTTCGGCAACGTCTCGCTGGTCGCCGGCCACGGCGACCTCGCCGCGGCGGGCCTCCGCATCGGCCACCCCGTCGCGGTGACGGCCGGTGACGGCCGCCTCGACGCGACGTACGCGCGCACGTTCGCCGACGTGGAGCCCGGCGACGCGCTCGTCTATGAGGACGCGGCCCGCACCGCGGCGATCGCGGTCAACCGCGGCGACGCGGCGCAGGCGCTGCGGGTCCGGCCGGGCGACGAGGTCACGCTCGCCGCGGCCGTCGAGGCGCGCGCGGGCGAGGCGGCCGGCCAACGGGCCGGGCCCGCGGCATGACGAGCGCGCTCGGGCGGCCGCGGCTGCACCTGCGCGAGACCGCGTCGACCAACGACCGCGCGCGGGCGCTCGCCGCGGCCGGCGCGCCGCACGGCGCGCTGGTCACCGCAGGCGTGCAGACGGCGGGACGCGGCCGGCAGGGCCGCACGTGGGCCGGGCCCCGCGGCGGCGCCCTCCTGCTCTCGCTCCTGCTGCGCGACTACGACCCGCTCCTGCCGCTCCGCGCCGGCCTCGCGGTCGCCGACCTGGCCGGCGACGACGCCCGCGTCAAGTGGCCGAACGACGTCCTGCTCGACGGCCGGAAGCTGGCCGGGATCCTCGTCGAGGCGCGCGGGCAGGACGGCTGGGCGGTGCTGGGGATCGGCGTCAACGTCGCGGTCGACCTCGCCGACCTCCCGACCGACCTGCGCGACCGCGCGGCCAGCCTCGGGCGCGCGCCCGGCGACCTCGAGCCGGCGCTGGAGGAGCTGCTGCGCCTGCTCGAGCGGCGCCTCGACGAGTCGCCGGAGGACTCCCTCGCCGCGCTCCGTGCCCGCGATGCGCTCCGCGACCAGCCGGTCCGCTGGGCGGACGGCGAGGGCATCGGCGCGGGGATCGACGACACCGGGGCGCTGCTGGTCCGCCTCGCCGGCGGGGCGCTCGTCACGCTCGACGCCGGCGAGGTCCACCTCGGCGCTCGGGACACTAGTCGAACAGCGTCGGCGCGCCCGCGCCCTCGATCGCCAGCATGCGCCGCTTGGTCTCGATCCCGCCCGGGGCCGAGAAGCCGTGCAGCGCGCCGTTGGCGGCGAGGACCCGGTGGCAGGGGACGACGATCGGGAACGGGTTGCGCCCGAGCGCCCGGCCGACCGCCTGGGCCGCCCCGGGCTCGCCGAGCCGTGCCGCGACCTCGCCGTAGGACAGCGTCTCGCCAGGCGGAATCGAGCGCGCCACGTCGTAGACCCGGCGGTGGAACTCGGGCACGTCGTCCATGTCGAGGACCACCGACCCGAGGTCGTCCGGCCGGCCGTCGAACAGGCCGGTGATCGCGTCGATCGCATCCGCGACCTCTGGCGGCGGCGCGGCCTCCCGCGCGTCGGGCAGCGCCCGGCGCACGCGGCGGCGCATGGCGGCCTCGTCGCGGTCGGGGAGCTCGACGGCGGCGATGCCGTGATCGCTCCAGGCGATCGCGCAGCGGCCGAGCGCGGTGTCGAAGAGGGTGTATCCGTGCATGCCCTTCGAACGTACCAGCGGCCCCGGGCGTGAGCCGGCGCTACTCGACGTCGAGCACGACCGGATCGGCGGCGTGCTCGCCGGCGACGATCCCTTCAGGCGGCCGGGCCACCGGCTCGTCGGCCTGGTAGACGATCGTGACCTCGTAGCGGCCGGGGCGCTGCGGACGGGCGTAGTGGAAGAGGTCGAACCGGCCGGCGACCGCCTCGCCCGGGGCCAGCTCCGTGTAGTCGTCGGGCGCGGGGAGGTCGCGCTCGTAGTCGATCGTGGCGACCGTGGCCGGGGCGCCGGTCTCGTCGTGCACCTCGGCCCAGAGCTCGCGCGAGGTCGAGTCGCGGTAGCCGGGGGCGAGGCGGCGGTTCAGGAGCACCGGCGAATCGGAGACGTTCGTGACCGTCACCGTGACCGGCGCGGGACTCGACCGGGGGGCCGGCCCCTCCAGCGCCGCCTCGACGCGCAGCGGGCTCACGGCGGCCTCACCACCGCGTTGTAGTTCGCGAGCAGCGCCGCGTTGGCGGCCTGGTCGGCCGCGGGGGCGGCCGCGAAGCGCGCCCGCACCTTCGTCCGGACCTCGACGAACCGCGCCCAGTTCTGCTTGCGCAGCGCAGCCGGCATCGCGTTGAACTGGGCGAGCGCCCGCCCGGCGTCGTCGACGAGGCCGGCGAAGTTCTCCTCCTCCATGCCCACGCTCAGGATCTCGATCCGCTCGCCGAGGAACTCGCGCAGGTTGCGGTTCTGCACGCCGACGCGCCGCTGGCGCGTGTGCTCGAGCTCGTGGGCGATCGTGTGGACGAGGCCCTCGTAGCCCTGCGTGAACGCGCTCGGGCCGACCCGGATCGTCGTCGGCCCCGGGATCTGCGCGCTGCCGGTCTCCGCGTTGCTCGTCGTGACGGTCGCGTCGAAGGCGATGTCGAGCAGCCCGTCCTCGTTGAAGCGGTGGAAGTCGATGATCAGGCGGATCGCGGCGTCGCGCTGGCCCGCGACGTCGAGCCGGCGCACGAGCTCGCGCAGCGTCTGGCGCCCGACCTTGCCGTCCTGGGTGAGGCCGGCGGCGCCCTGGATCACGGTGATCCGCTGCGCGGTGTCGTCGGTCAGCGTCCCCGTGAGGGCGGCGCCGCAGAGCGACTGGATGATCTCCGCCGAGCGCCGGTCGCGGAACTTCGAGCGGTTGAAGCGCGTCGCGGCGGCCGCCTGCGCCGGCGTCAGGCTCGCCGGAGCGGCCGCCGGGGCGGGGTGCGCGGGATTGGCGGCGCCGACGTTCGTGCGGATCGCGTTCCCGAGCCGCGTCGAGTTCGCGAACGCGGCCGTCCCGATCGTGATCACGCGCAGGTCGCCGCCCTGGCGGGTCATGTTCGAGTCCACGATGCCCGCGAGCGCCGGGTCGTGCCGGACGGTGAGCGTCCCGCTCACGATGTCGAGGTTCTCCCAGTCGGCGACGAGGAAGATCGCCTCGTCCTGCATCGCGTTGGTGACGGCGGAGGCGACGAGCGCGTCGAGGGTCGCCCGGTCGACGATGCCCGTCTGGCCGAGCGCGCTCGCGCCCTGGAACGTGGCGACGGCCTGCGCGGTGATGGGCCCGAACCCGCCGTCGACGGTGGTGTTGACGATCTCCTGGAGGACGCGCACCCCGGTGCGGGTGAGCAGCGCCTTGCCGGCCGCCACCGCCGCTCGCTCCTGGGCGGGCGCCAGCGGCCCGGGGGCGCGCGCGAGCACGCGCCGGCGGACCATCCCCGCCACCGCGGCGTTCCCGGCGGCGCGCTGCAGCGAGCGCACCGACGCCGGGGTGAGGGACTCCAGCCGCACGGGCGGCGCGGTTCCGGTGCGCTGCGCCGGCTCGATGCGCTTCGCAGCGCCGGGTGGCGCGTCCCGGTGGTGGCGTGCTGGCGTGGCCACGGAGCGACCCTGCCAGCTGTCCGGCTCCGCGGCAAGGCCGAACGGGCCGACGAACGCGCAGGACTAGAGCTGCTCCGCCGAGAACGTGTCGCAGTCGGCCGGGTCGCCGCCGGCCCGACCGCGCTCGAACCAGGAGCGCCGCTGTGCGGACGAGCCGTGCGTGAACGTGTCGGGGTTGATCTGCCGGCCCGCCTGTTGCTGGAGGCGATCGTCGCCGACGGCCTCCGAGGCGGTGATCGCCTCCTCGATGTCGCCCGGATCGAGCGCCCCCGCTTCGAAGACGGAGTGCGCCCAGACGCCCGCGTAGCAATCCGCCTGCAGCTCCAGCCGCACCGACGCCTCGTTCGCGCGCTCGGGGTCGCTGCGCCGGATGCGGTCGACCTCCGCGCTCGTGCCGAGCTGCTGCTGGACGTGGTGGCCGAGCTCGTGCGCGATCACGTACGCCCACGCGAAGTCGCCGCTCGCCCGCAGCTGCCGCGCCATGTCGCGGTAGAACGAGAGGTCGAGGTAGACGTACCCGTCGGCGGGGCAGTAGAACGGCCCGACGGCCGAGCTGGCCGAGCCGCACCCGGTCTGGACGCCGTCGCGGTAGAGGACGAGCTTCGCCCGCTCGTACCGCTGGCCCTGGGCCTCGAAGGTCCGCGCCCACATCGCCTGCGCGTTGTTGAAGACGAAGACGGAGAAGTCCTTGAGGTCCTTCTCCGAGTCCTGATCGGCGGGGATCGGGCTGCCGCTCGGCGCGCGCGCGGACGTGTCGAAGCCCGGCGGGACGTCGAAGGCGCCGCCGGAGCCGCCGCCGAGGAGCTGGATCGCGAGGAAGATGAGCACGCCCAGGAGCCCCACGCCGCCGCCGACGGGCACTGCGGCCCCGCCGCGCCGCGCACCGCGGCCGCCGCCGCCGCCGCGGACGTCGATCACATCTTCGGTGGATCCGCCACGGCGCCAGCGCATGCCCCGGCGAGCCTACCCGGCCCGCAGCGGGCCTATCCGGTCAGGCCGCTTCGGGCGCCTTGGTGCGGCGCCGGGCCGCCGGCTTGGCCTTCGGCGCGTCCGCCGCGCCCGGCGCCGGAGCGGGCGGCACCTCGACGGCTCCGTCGACGGCCTTCGTGACCGCGCGCCGGCGGGTCGCTCGCTTCGGCGCCGTCTTGGCGGCCACCGCGTCGTCCGCTTCGGCCTCCGCCGCCCGCTTCGCGGTCCGCTTGCGGGTGGCCGGCTTGACGGCGGCCTTGGCCGCCGGCTTGGCGGTCCGCCGGCGGGCAGCGGGCTTCGGCGCCTCGTCCGCGGCGGCTCCGGATGACTCGGCCTGCTTCGCCGTCCGCCGGCCGGTCGCCGGCTTCTTCGCCGCCGTCTTCGCCGCACGGCGGCGGGTCGCCGGCTTCGGCGCCGCTTCGGCCGCGGACTCGACGACCTCGGTCTCGGCCTCGGGCGCCGGCTTCGCGGTCCGCCGGCGCGTCGCGCGCTTCGGCGTCGCCTCGGCCACGGCCTCGGCCGGGGCCGCCTTCTTCGCCGCGCGGCGGCGGGTGGCCGGCTTCGGCGCCGCCTCGTCCTGGATGGCCATCGCCGCCGCCTCGACCGCCGCGGCCGCCGCGAGCAGCGGTGACGGCGGGCCCTCGGCCGCGACGGGCTTGCGGCGCGGGCGCTTGCGCGGCGCGGGCGGCGCCTCGACCGTCTCCTCCTGGGTGGCGTCGACCGCCTCGGCGCCGTCCGGCTCCTCCAGGACGCCGACGTCGGCGACCGCCTCCAGCGCCAGCGCCGCCTCCGGCGCGACGCCCTCGGCGCCCTTCTTCTTGCGCCGGCGCGTCCCGCGCCGGCCCTTGCCCTTCGGGAAGTTCCGCAGCAGCTCGCGCGCGAGCGCCGCCGGCTTGCGCGACATGCGCGTGCGCGCGCCGTTGACGACCTCGCTCGCCTCCGCGGTGTGCGGGATCGCGGCCGCGAGCAGCGCGGCGGAGAGCCGCCGGTCCTGCTGGCGCGCGGCGTGCACGAGCCGGCGCGCGTTGCGCGCGTGCGCGCCGCCGCTCGAGTTCACGAGCAGCCCGAGCAGCCGCTTGGTCTCGGGCCAGCGCTGCACGGCGTACTCCTCGTGCACCTCGCGGGTCATGTTCGCGCAGCGCCAGATCCAGTTGTTGGCCTGGTCGCGCCGGCCGATCTTCTTCTCCGCGAGCGCCTGCAGCACGACCTTCACGCCCTCGCGCTTGTCGTCGCGCGGCCAGGACTCGACGAAGTCCAGCGCGCGGTCGAACGCCTCGGCGTCGCGCGACGCCGCGATCTCCTGCAGCGCGCGCAGGCGCAGCTGGGCGTTCTTGTTGCGGTCGACGGCGGTGATCAGGAACGTGCGCTTGAGCTCGCCGCCCTGGTCGAAGTGCAGCATCGCGCGGGCCCGGCGCCAGCCGGCCGGCGTGACGCGAGCGCCCGCCAGCGCCGCCCACTGCACCTGCTCGCCGTAGTCGAGATGCTCGACGGCGATCCGCCACAGCTCGCGCTCGAAGACCTCGATCCGCCGGTTCTCGTCGGCGGTCACCGGGAGCACGCGGCGCTCCACGCGCAGCCGCCGCCCGCGCCCGCGGCGCACCGGGCCGACCACGATCGCGCCGCCGCGGTAGACCTCGCGGTCGAGCAGCGAGTGCAGCGTGACCACGGGGTCGTCGTGCTTGGTCGCCGGATGGACGAAGTCGACGACGATGCCGGCCTCCTTGCCCGGGTGCCGGCGCGTGACGCGCCCGACGCGCTGCTGGTAGATGCGCCTGGACGCGGTCGGCGCGAGGTGCATGCAGACGGTCGCGCGCGGCGAGTTCCACCCCTCGGCGAGCAGCTGGGCGTTGACGAGGACGTCGATGTCGCCGCGCTCGTAGTGCGCGAGGATCTCGGCGAGCTCGCGCTTCGGCGTCTCGCCCGACACGGCCTGCGCCTTCAGCCCGACGTCGCGGAACGCCTCGGCGACGTTGTAGGCGTGGCGCACGCCGGCGGCGTAGACGACGCCCGGCACGCCGTTGAAGCGCGTCTTGTAGAGGTCGGCGACCGCCAGGTTGAACGGCAGCTGGTCGAGCAGCTCGGCCAGCATCTCCTGGTCGAACTCGGTGTCGACCTCGCCGCGGCGCAACGGCACCTTGGCGATCGTGCGCACGCCCGGCCCGGGCGGGATCCGGACGCAGCGCAGCGGTGAGATCACGCCGCGCCGGGCGGCCTGCGCGAGGTCGAAGCGCGAGGTCTGCGTCGGGAAGAGGTCGGTGACGTGGCGGGCGATCAGCGCGCCGGTCGCGGTCATGCCGACGAACACCGGCTCGTGCCAGTTGCGGATCGCGGCCGACGTCTTCTCGCCGAGCGCCGTGTGCGCCTCGTCGCAGATCACGATCGTGTACGCGTCCGAGACGTTGCCGGCGTTGCGCACGAACCACTGGTAGGTCTCGACGGTCACCGGGCCGTCCCCGCGATCCTGGCCGCGCACGAGCGGCGGCGAGATGCGCTTGCCGTAGCCGCGGTCCCGGAGCTCGCCGAGGAACTGGTCGACGAGGTTGCGCCGGTGGGTGAGGATCAGCGTGCCGCCGGTGCGCGAGCCCTCGACGAAGCCGAGCGCCGCGACCGTCTTGCCGGCGCCGGTCGCGTGCTCGAACCAGAAGCGCTTGGCGGCATTCGGGTCGTCGGGCGCCTCCGGGAGCTGCTCCTCGTCGTCGACCTCGCCGGCGCCGTCGTCCTCCCAGTCCTGCGGCTCCTCCGGCTCGTCCTCGTCGTCGAGCTCCTCCTCCCCCGGGATCGCGACCGACGCGAGCGGCGCCGGCGCGTCCTCGCCGACGCGCCCGTTCGACGCCGAGCCGTTGCCGGACTCGGCGAGCAGCGCGGTCAGCGTGCCGGAGAGCGCGTCGACCTGGTGGGCCGACAGCACGGTGCCGTCGACGAGCTTGGGCTCGTCGGCGCTGAGCAGCCGGTCGAGGCCCAGCAGCAGCGACCAGCGCTGGCGCCAGGCCACCGACGGCACCTTCGCGCCGGCGTCCAGCTCCGCCAGCGCGGCGTCGAGCGCGCGCCGCCGGGCGGTGCCGGGCGCGAGCTGCGCCGCGGCGTCCTCGCCCTCGAGCACGAACGGCTCACGGGTGAACGCCGCCGCGCGCTCGATCGCGTCGGCGGAGGGGATGGCAGGCGTGGCCTCGACGGCCACTGACGTGGGATCGGCCATACGGCTCGGTGGGATGACAGGTGAGGGGAGACGCGACTGACTGCGCACGACTCCGCGAATTCGCGGCCCGAGATCCGAGGCCTGGTCTGCGGGTAACCCGGGAGGCCTCGAGGATCGGTGCTCCGCGAGACACTCAATTGAAGCAGACCGTGCGGAGGACCACATCCCCGGGGCTACCGTATGGGGCGTGAAGCGCGCCCTGCCCTGGCTCCTCGGCGTCGTCATCCTGACCGGTGTGCTGGTCGTCGGCCTCTCCCAGGCGGGGGACAAGGGCGCCGAACCGGCGACGTCGCAGGCGCCGTTCGACCTCGCGACCGCCAAGCGCGAGCTCGCCGGCGCGCCCGCGCCGCTCGCCGCGCTGCACGCGCAGTCGGGCGAGCTGCTCGGCGGCGGGATCCCCGCGTTCGAGCGGCGGCTGGGCGAGCTGAAGGGCCATCCGGTCGTGATCAACAAGTGGGCGTCGTGGTGCAACCCGTGCCGCGCGGAGTTCCCGGCGTTCCAGCAGCTCGCGACCGAGCGCGGGAAGGACATCGCGTTCCTCGGCCTCAACGCCGGCGACTCCGAGCAGCCCGCGCGCAAGTTCCTCGGCGAGTACCCCGTCCCGTTCCCGTCATACGAGGACCCGGACGAGAAGATCGCGCGCGAGCTGAAGGCGCCCGCGAACTACCCGATCACGCTGTTCCTCGACGCCCGCGGGAAGACCGCGTTCATCCACCAGGGCGGGTACACGTCCAAGCAGCAGCTCGCCGCCGACGTGGAGCGATACCTCGGCGCATGAGCAACGAAGTCCGCGTCGACCCCCTCACCGGTCTGAAGGTGATCATCGCGGCGGCCCGCGCCGGCCGGCCCGGTGGGCACTTCGACCTCGAGGCGGTCACCCCGATCGACACCGAGCGCGACCCGTTCTTCCCCGGCCACGAGGACCGCACGCCGCCCGAGGTGTACGCCGTCCGCCCGGACGGCGGCGAGCCCGACACGCCCGGATGGAGCGTACGCGTCGTGCCGAACCTGTACCCGGCGCTCGCGCCGGACGGCGCCGCGCCCGAGCCCGAGGCCGTCCCCGACCTGTTCACCGCCCAGCCGGCGACCGGCGCGCACGAGGTCATCGTGAACGCGCCCGAAGCGGTCTACTCGATCGCCGACCTCGCGCCCGGACAGCTCGGCGAGGCGATGGAGGTGTGGCGCGAGCGGATGCGCGCGCACGCGGACGCCGCCTGCGTGCACCTGCTCGTCAACGAGGGCCGCGAAGGCGGCGCGTCGCTGCCGCACACGCACGCGCAGCTCTACGCGCTCGACTTCGTCCCCGCGGCGGTGGCGCGCGAGCGCGAGCGCTTCGGCGCCTACGCGACGCGGACGATGGGCGGCAACCTGCTCGCCGACCTCGTGCAGGAGGAGGTGCGCCGGCGCGAGCGGGTGGTGGCCGTCGACGACGAGGCCGTGCTGCTCGCGCCGTACGCCTCGCGGCTGCCGTTCCAGCTCATGATCGCGCCGCGGCGCCCCCGCGCGCGCTTCGAGGACGACGGGCCGCTGGCCGCCGGGCTCGTGCACGACGCGCTCAGCCGCCTCCACCGCCGGCTGGGCGGGATGCCGCCGCTGAACCTGTGGGTCCGCACCGCCCCGCGCGGCGCCGACCACTTCTGCTGGCGCATCGACATCCTTCCGCGCCTGACGCACCTCGCCGGGCTGGAGCTCGGCACCGGGGTGTACCTGTGCGTCGTCGCCCCCGAGCAGGCGGCGGCGGAGCTGCGCGAGAGCTGACAGTGCCCCGGTAGCGCGCCGCAACCGGCGTTCTAGTCTTCTCTGCCGTGCTCTACGTCGTGCTCGCGATCGCGGGCGCCACCGCGAGTGGCGTCGGCGCCGAGCGGCGGTACGGCGCCCGGGCGGGCGGCGCCGCGCGCCACATCCTGCGCACCATGCTGTACGCGCTGCTCCCGCCGGTGATCTTCTTCAACGTCGCGCACCTGCAGCTGACCGCGGACGTCGGCGCCGGCGTGGGACTGGGCATCGTCGCGCTCGCGCTCACGGGAGCGATCGCCTACGCAGCCAGCCGCAGCGCCCTCGGGCTGTCGCGCGCGACGACCGGCTCGGTCGTCAACGCGAGCATCCACGGCAACACCAGCTACCTCGGGTTCCCGGTCGTCGCCGCGCTGCTCGGGCCCGAGCACCTCGGCCAGGCCGTGCTCTATGACACGCTCGTGCAAGGGCCGGTGTTCTTCCTCGGCTGCTTCGGCGTGGCGACCGCGCTCGGCACGAAGGCGGGCGGGAGCGTCGGCGCGCGCGTGCGCGCGTTCCTGACCCGCAATCCGCCGCTCTACGCGGTGCTCGCCGGTCTCGTCGCGCCCGCGGCGCTGGCGCCGGACGTGCTGGTCGACGCCAGCCGCGTGCTCGTCTACGTCCTGCTGCCGCTCGGCTTCCTCGCGATCGGGATGACGCTCGCCGCCGAGCGGCGGAGCGGGAGCGCCGGGCGGGAGCCGTTCACGCGCGCCGCCGGCCTTGCGGTCGCCATGCGCCTCGTCGTCGCGCCGCTGGTGCTGCTCGCGGTCGCCGCGCCGTTCATCGACGTGCCGGCGGCCTACGTGCTGCTCGCCGCGACCCCGGTGGGGCTCAGCTCGGTCGTGCTCGCGCACGAGTTCGGGCTGCACCTGCGGCTCAGCGCGGCCGCGATCGCCTGCACGACGGCGATCGCGCTCCCCGTCGCCGTCGGCGCGACCCTGGTCTGATGCGCGCGCTGATCCAGCGGGTCGGTCGCGCGTCGGTCAGCGTGGGCGATGAGCGCGTGGCGGCGATCGGCCCCGGCCTCCTGGTGCTGCTCGGCGTCACCCACGACGACGGCCCCGAGGACGCGGACAAGCTCGCCGACAAGGTGCGCGCGCTGCGCGTCTTCCCCGACCGCGACGGGCGGATGAACGACCCGCTCGGCGATCGCGAGGTGCTCTGCGTCTCGCAGTTCACGCTCTACGGCGACGCCCGCCGGGGCAATCGCCCGTCGTACGTCGCCGCCGCCCGGCCGGAGCACGCGGAGCCGCTCTACGAGCGCTTCTGCGATCGCCTCGGCGCCGCCCGCGGCGTGTTCGGCGCCGAGATGGCCGTCGAGCTGGTCAACGACGGCCCGGTCACGCTCCTCCTCGAAACCTGACGGCCGGGGTCAGGCCCGTTGCGTTGCGTGTGGCCGCTCGCGGCCGACTCCGCGTGTGGCTGAACGCAACGCAACGGGCCTGACCCCATGGCGGATAGGCTTCCGCGCCCATGCCGCCCGTTGAACGCTTCGTCTGCCGCTTCGCCGCCGAGCCCCCCCAGGAGGGATTGCCGCACGGCGCCTGGGCACACACGCTGCAGGCCGAGTTCCTCGCCGCCTGCCTGCGGATCGACGCCGAGGGCCAGGAGATCGGCGAGGCGCGCGAGCTGCGCTGGTTCCCGGACCGCACGTGGGACGGCCGCACCTACGTGCCCGTGACCGCCGGCACGACGACCGGCCTCGAGCTGTTCGGCTTCGTCTCCTTCGTGCCCGGCGACCCCGAGCCCGCCGACTTCACCGCCCGCGCCGACTTCACCGAGGAGACCGCGGAGCGCAACCCGGACTGGCGGATCGATCTGTGCGAGGAGGTCATCGGCACCTGGCGCGGCGAGGGCGGCCGCACCGCGGACATGACGCTCGTCTGGGGCGTCCCGCTCCTCGCCCGCGCGCGCGTCGCGACCGCCGAGCTCGCCGGGCTCGCGGTCGACCAGTGCGCGCTGGTCGAGGAGCGCTTCACGCTGATCGCGCCCGACGCGTACCGCTCGGACTTCCTCGACGTGAAGCTGTGGGACGCCGACGACCGCGAGCTCGCCTCCGAGTCCCTCTACGTGGACGACGAGGACGACGAGGACGAGCCCGCGGGGTAGCCGTTGCCGTTGCGGTCGGCGTGCACGCGGTCGATCAGGCCGTAGTCGACCGCCTCCTCGGGCGTGAAGAAGCGATCGCGCTCCATGTCGCGCCGCAGCTCCTCGGCGGAGCGGCCCGTGTGCTCGGCGTAGATCTCCTCCAGCCGCTTGCGCAGGAACGCCGACTCGCGGGCATGGATCTCGATGTCGGTCGTCTGGCCCTGGAAGCCGCCGGTCGGCTGGTGGATCAGGATGCGCGAGTTCGGCAGCGCCTGGCGCTTGCCGGCGGTGCCGCCGGCGAGGATCAGCGACCCCATCGACATCGCGATCCCGCAGCAGATCGTCCGCACGTCGGGCTTGATGAACCGCATCGTGTCGTAGATCGACAGCCCGGAGTAGACGACGCCGCCCGGGCAGTTGACGTAGAGCTGGATCTCCTTCTCGGGGTCGGCGGCCTCGAGGTGCAGGAGCTGCGCGTTGACGAGGTTCGCGACCTCGTCGTTGACCTCGGTGCCGAGGAAGACGACGCGCTCGTTGAGCAGCCGCGAGTAGATGTCGAACGAGCGCTCACCGCGCGGGTCCTGCTGGATCACCATCGGTACGAGTGGCATGCGACCTCCGTTAGTGCAACCGTTGAGTTGCACATGCTAGCCTATGCGCAACTGTCGAGTTGCAGGAGGCGCCGTGTCCACCGTCCGTCGAGAGATCGTCCTACCAGTCGAGCGCGAGCGTGCCTGGGAGCTGCTGACCGAGCCCGCCGAGCTGCGCGAGTGGCTGGCCGACGAGGTCGAGCTCGAGCCGGAGGAGGGCGCCCCGGTGCGCGCGGTCTGGGCCGCGAGCGGCGAGGAGCGCGAGGGCGTGGTCGAGGAGGTCGAGGACCGGCGGCGCCTGCGCTTCCGCTGGGACGACGACGCGACCGGCGTCCCGTCGCGCGTGGAGTGGACGCTGGACGACCATCCCGGCGGCACCCGGGTGATCGTCGAGGAGCGCCCGCTGGTCCCGCTCGAGGTCCACGGCATCCCCATCCATTGGCGCCCGCGGGCGACGACCGTGATGGCGCTCGCCCGCGCCGCCGCGCTCGCGTACGCCTAGCGATGGACGTCGACGCGGTCTTCTCCGCGCTCGCCGACCCGACCCGCCGGGAGGTCATCGGCCGCCTGGCGCGCGAGCCGGCGAGCGCGTCCCGCCTCGCGCTCGAGCTGCCCGTGACGCGCCAGGCGGTGGCGAAGCACCTCGCCGCCCTGGACCGCGCGGGGCTCGTCGCCGCGCGCCGCGAGGGCCGCGAGCTCCGCTACGCGCTCAACCCGGAGCCGATGGGCGAGGCGATGGCGTGGATGGCGTCGGTCGGCGCGCAGTGGGACGAGCGGCTCGCGCGGTTGGCGCGGCGGGCCGCGTCTGCGTCTTGACGGCGCGTGTGTGGCGGGCTTCAGCGCTTGTGAACTGCGGGCAGTGAGGGAGTGGGTCCGAGCGAGCCCGGCTCCCCAACCGGACCCGCCCTCAATGCCCGCCGTTCACCACCGTCACAGCCCGCCTCGAACGAGCCGCACGACACGCGAGCCGCGCGAGCCGCGCGCTAGTTGATCATCACCGTCGGCGCGCCCACGACGATCACGCCGCCGTGCGCCGTCATGTCACCCATGCGCGCGGCGGGCATCCCGCCGATCATCACGCGCGTCGACCCCATCGCGATCGCGTCCGGCGGGCCCGCGCACGTGCACATGTCGCCGACGCGCGCGGCCGGCATCCCGGCGATCAGGACCGTCGGCGCGCCCGGCGGCAGGACCGGGCCCCCGACGTGCGGCTTCGGCCCGTCGAACATCGGGCAGGTGTGCATATCGCCGACGCGGGCCGCGGGTGGCATCGGCGCCATTGTCCCCGAGCGCGCCCTGCGCGGTCAAGCTCAGCGCATCGTCTTGGCCGACGGCACGCGCTCGGCGATCTCCTCGTCCGTGAGCGGGAAGTGACACGCGGCGATGTTGCCGCCGTCCTTGACCTCCAGCTCCGGCTCCTGCGTGCGGCAGATCTCCTGCGCCTTCCAGCAGCGGGTGTGGAACCGGCACGCCGGCGGCGGGTTGGTCGGGGACGGGACGTCGCCGGCGAGCAGCTGCCGCTTCTTGGTCGCCGCCAGCTCCGGGTCGGCGACCGGCACGGCCGACATCAGCGCGCCCGTGTAGGGCATGCGCGGGTGGCTGTAGAGCTGGTCGGAGTTGGCGAGCTCGACGATCTTGCCCAGGTACATCACCGCCACGCGGTCGCACATGTGGCGCACGACCGACAGGTCGTGGGCGATGAAGATCAGCGTCAGCCCGAACTCGCGCTGCAGGTCGCGCAGCAGGTTGAGGATCTGCGCCTGGATCGAGACGTCGAGCGCGGAGACCGGCTCGTCGGCCACGATCAGCTTCGGCTTGAGCGCCAGCGCGCGCGCCACGCCGATGCGCTGCCGCTGCCCGCCGGAGAACTCGTGCGGGTAGCGGTTGTAGTGCTCGGGGTTCAGGCCGACGGTGTCCATCAGCTCCTGGACCACCCGCTTGCGCTCGCCCTTGCCCTGGTGCATCCCGTGGATCGCGAACGGGTCGGAGATGATCGTGCCGACCGTCCGCCGCGGGTTCAGCGACGAGTACGGATCCTGGAAGATCATCTGCATCTCGCGCCGCAGCGGCTTGATGTCGCCGCTGCTCATCGTGGCGATCTCGCGACCGTCGAAGCGCACGGAGCCCGACGTCGGCTCGAGCAGGCGCAGCAGGAGCCGCGCCGTGGTCGACTTGCCGCAGCCGCTCTCCCCCACGATCCCGAACGTCTCGCCGCGGCGCACGTCGAACGACACGCCGTCGACCGCGTGGACGGCGCCGAGCTGGCGCCGCACCAGGTAGCTCCCCTTGATCGGGAACTCCTTGACGAGGTCGCGGACCTCGATCAGCGCGTCGCCCTGCGTCGGCAGGGGCTCGGCGTCCTGCTTGGTCGTGTCGACGCTCATTCGGCGGCATCCCCCAGCGGTACGGCGGCGCGGGCCCGCTCGGGCAGCTCGCCCGTGCGGAGCCGCCCCCACAGGTCGGCACGCGTCTGGGCGGAGAGCAGGCACGCGACCTCGTGATCGGGCTTGCCCTCGAGGGGCTCGAGCTGCGGGTCGACCTGCTTGTGGCGCTCGCGCACGAACGGGCAGCGCGGGTGGAACGCGCAACCGCTCGGACGCAGGATCATCGACGGAGGCCGGCCCTCGATCGGCACCAGCTCCTCGTCGCGCGGGGAGTCGAGGCGCGGGATGGAGCGCAGCAGCCCCCAGGTGTACGGGTGCTGGGGCGCCGCGAACAGCTCGCGCGTCGCCGCCCGCTCCACGATCCGGCCGGCGTACATCACCGCGATCTCGTCGGTCACCTCGGCCACGACGCCGAGGTCGTGGGTGATCATGATCACCGCGGTCCCGGTCTCGGCCTGCAGCCGCTCGATCAGCTCGAGGATCTGCGCCTGCACGGTCACGTCGAGCGCGGTCGTCGGCTCGTCGGCGATCAGCAGCTTCGGCTGCGTTGATCAGCGCCATCGCGATCATCGCGCGCTGGCGCATGCCGCCGGAGAACTCGTGCGGGTAGGCGTCGACGCGGCTGCGCGGCTCGGGGATCCCGACGAGCTGCAGCATCTCGATCGCCCGGTCGCGCGCGGCGGCCTTCGACACGTCGTGGTGCGCGCGCACGGCCTCGATCAGCTGGCTGCCGACGCGGTAGAACGGGTGCAGCGAGGAGAGCGGATCCTGGAAGATCATCGCGATCTCCTCGCCGCGGATCTTGCGCAGCTCCTCCTCGGGCATCTTCAGCAGGTCGCGCCCCTCGAAGAGCACCTCGCCGGTGAACGAGGCGTTGGCCGCGCGGGTGAGGCCGAGCACCGTGAGGTTGGAGACGCTCTTGCCGGAGCCGGACTCGCCGACGATGCCGAGCGAGCGATGCGCGTCGACGGAGTACGACACGCCGTCGACCGCACGGACGACGCCGTCGTCGGTCGCGAACTGGACCGCGAGGTCGCGGACTTCGAGCAGCGCCACGGCTAGTACCGGACCCTCGGGTCGAGGAATGCGTACAGGATGTCCACGAGGAGATTCATGATGACGATGAAGAACGCCCCGAACAGGACGGTGCCCTGGACGATCGGCAAGTCGCCGCGGACGATCGCGTCGTAGGCGAGGCGCCCCACGCCGGGGATGTTGAAGACCGACTCGGTCAGGATGGCACCGCCGAGCAGGATGCCGATGTCGAGGCCGAGCACCGTCACCACGGGCGTGATCGCGGAGCGCACGCCATGCTTGAGCACGACCGTGCGCTCGCGCAGGCCCTTGGCGCGCGCGGTGCGGATGTAGTCCTCGTTGAGCACGTCGAGCAGCGACCCTCGCAGCAGCCGCGCGTAGACGGCGGCGAACGTCGTGGCGAGCACGAACCACGGCAGGATCAGCGACTCGAACCACTTGTCGGGACTGTCCGAGAACGGGACGTATGAGCCCTGACCGCCGACGAACGGTAAGGGGAGCACCCCGAAGTCGGGCGCGAACAGATAGAGCGCGACGAGCCCGAGCCAGTACACCGGCGCGGAGATCGCGACGAGCGACAGGCCGATCGCGAGGCGGTCGAAGACCGTGCGGTGCCGGACCGCCGAGATGATGCCGATCGAGAGCCCGAAGAACAGCCAGATCACGACGCCGCCGATCGTGAGCGAGATCGTCGCGGGCAGGTTCTGCCTGATCTGGTCGAGCACGTCCACGTTGCTGACGTAGCTCCTGCCGAAGTCCTGATGGGCGAAGATATCCCAGATGTACGTCGCGAACTGCTCGTACTTCGGGCGGTCGAGGCCGAGGTCCTGGCGGATCGCCGCGATCACCTCGGGCGTCGGCTGACGCCCGGCGCGCAGCGCGGCCGGGTCGGTCGACGGGAAGACGTTGAAGACGACGAAGGTGACCGCGCTGACGAGGATCAGCAGCAGGACCATGCCGGCGAGGCGGCGGATGATGTAGCGGGCCATGAGTGGCTGGGTCTAGAAGGGCGCCGGGCCGGCCCGCCGCGGGTGCGGCGGGCCGGCCGGCTGATGGATCAGGACGGGAGCCTCTCCTACTTGACGGAGGTGAAGGTCCAGTCCCAGGTCGTGCTGTAGGCGTTCTGGACACCGCGCATGTTCGGCGAGATGGCCACTGCCTGGTAGTCCCACATGTACGGGATCGTCGCGGCCTGCTCGGTGACCAGCTTGTTCGCCGCGGCCCACTTCTGCGCGCGCTCCGCGGGGTCGGTGGCGAGCTTCGCCTCGTCGATCGCCTTGTTGACCTCCGGCACGTCGAGCTCGGGCCAGTTGGAGTTCTGCGTCGGGGGGATGTTCTCGCCGTTGAACGTCGGGTCGATCATCGTCTGCGGGTCCGAGAAGTCCTTCGACCAGCCCACCGACGGGCAGACGTTGGCCTCGGAGGCCGGCACGTTGCAGAACTTCGTGAACATCGTGTCGCGCGTGAGCAGGCGGAGCTTCGTCTTGAAGCCCATCTCCTGGAGCTGCTGCTCGGTGATCTGCGCGATCGACTTGTCCGGGTCGGCGTTGTCGCCGACGATCAGGACCTCGCCGCCGCCCTCGTACTTGCCCGAAGCCATGCCGGCCTTCTTGAAGTACTCGGCGGACAGGGCGCGATCGCCCTCGGGCTTCTGCATCCAGTCCTCCTCGGCGGTCCAGCCCTCGACGCCGTTGGACTCCTCGAACCCGGCCATGCCCGGCGGGATGAAGTGCTGGGCGATCGGGCCGAGCGCCTCGCCGCCGCGCTGCTGGCGCGCCGCGACGCGGTTGAAGCCGGCGATCACGGCCTTGCGGACGTTGATGTCGTTGAACGGCGGACGGCTGTTGTCCATCGAGATCATGCGCCAGCCGCCGCCCGGCACCGCGGACAGCTCCGTCTTGTTGCTCGAGAGGAGCGTCTTGAGCTGCCGCGAGGGCGGCTCGATGTCGCCGCCGGCCAGGTTCTCGCCCGACAGGATGCGGCGGGCCGCGACGGCGGTGTCCTCGTTGCCGGCCTGGAACTCGATCTCGTCCAGGTAGGCCGGGCGGTAGTCGTCGACCGGCGCGTAGTCGGGGTTGCGGACCAGCTTGATGGTCTTGCCGGCCACGTAGCCCGTCGCCTTGCCCTGAGCATCGGACTCGACCATGTACGGCCCGGTGTAGACCGCGTACTCCTCGCCGTACGTGGACGGGTTCTTCTCGTCGTACTGCTGCGCGAACTCCTTCGGCACCGGCACCGAGATCGGCATCGACAGCGCGCCGACGAGCGCCGCGCCCGTGCCCTTGGTGAGGTGGAAGACGATCGTGTTCTTGTCCGGCGTCTCGATGCCCGGGATCTCCTGGTAGTCGCCCGCCTCCTTCGGGGCGCCCTTGAGATCGCCCAGGTAGACGCGGGCGTAGCCGTTCGCGACGTTCGCGGTGAAGGCGCGCTCGATCGCGTACTTGACGTCCTTCGCCTCGACCTCGCGGCTCACCGGCTTGGAGAACATCACGCCCGGCTTGATCTTCACCGTGACGGTCTTGCCGTCGGGGGAGATCTCCGCCTCGCCGTCGGCGAGGTCCGGCACCGGCTTGGACTCCTCGGCCGGCGGGTAGCTGAAGAGGCCGCGGTGCATCGCGTTGATGATCCCGATCGAGTACGTGTAGTACGTCTTGCCCGGATCCATGTAGTCCACGTCGCCGCCGGACAGGACGGTCAGCTTGCCGCCCTTCTTGCCCTGCGCGGGGTCCTTGATGTTGTCGAGCGCCGTGCCGGCGAACAGCTGGTCGGTGACGTTCGCAGAAGCGCCGCCGCCCTCATCGCTCTGCGCGGGAGTGCCGCTGTCGCTGCTCTCGTCGTCGCCGCCGCCGCACGCGCTGAACCCGAACAGGGTCACGAGCGCGGCGAGCGCGAGCAAGGTCTTCCACAAAGACCTAGACATGGACTTGGTCCTTTCGTTGATGACTGATTGTGAGGTGCGTGACGAGCATGGGCCTCACCGCCGGCGGGGGTCGAGGGCGTCCTGCAGCCCATCGCCCACGAGGTTGAACGCCAGCACGGTGAGGAGGAGCGCGAGGCCCGGGAAGAGCATGAACCACCACGCGTCGGGGAAGAGGTTGGTGGCGTCGGAGATCATCGCTCCCCACGACGCGGTCCCGCCCGCCACGCCCACGCCGAGGAACGACAGGGCCGCCTCGAGCAGGATGTTGGCCGGGATCAGCAGCGACGAGTAGACGATCAGCGGCGCCAGCAGGTTGGGGAGGATCTCGCGCACGACGATGCGCGGGTTGGAGGCGCCCAGCGAGCGCGCCGCCTCGACGAACTCCTTCTCGCGCAGCGAGAGCACCTGGCCTCGCACGATGCGCGCGATGTACGTCCAGTTGATGATCGCGATCACCATGATCACGACGGGGAGGCCGGGCTCGATCAGGCCGCCGAAGCAGCCGTTGGCGCCGGAGCAGGCCGCCGCGAGCCCCAGCCCGAGCAGGAGGATCGGGAACGCCAGCACGACGTCGGTGAAGCGCGAGAGGATCGTGTCGGTCCAGCCGCGGTAGAAGCCGGCGACCAGCCCGATCGCCGTGCCGATCACGACGGCGAGACCGGTGGCGATGAGCGCGACCTCGAGCGAGACGCGGGCGCCGTAGATCGTGCGGGAGAAGACGTCGCGGCCGAGCTGGTCGACGCCGAACGGATGCTCGGCGTCGGGTCCGGTCGGGCCGCCGAAGAGGTCGAGCGCCTGCGAGTTCTGCGCCTTCGGGTCGGGCGTGCCGGCGATCGAGACGACGAGGGGCGCGAAGATCGCCATGAGGATCAGGAGGACGATGAAGACGAGCGCGGTCATCGCGACGCGGTCGCGGCGGAGCCGACGCCAGAACAGCTGCATCGGCGAGCGCGCGGTGATCTTCTGCTCACCGGCAGCCTGCCCGACGACGACCGTCTGGTCGTCCTGCTCATGAACGAGCCCGGCGGGATCGCCAGTGCTCACGGGCGCAGCCCCGCACTGCGTGGTGATGCGATGGTGATGATGTTGTCCCTCCTGCGCGACGGCAATCCCCGGCCGTCGTGCCACGAACGTTCCCCTTGGGTCCTACCGGCCGGCACCTTCCCCGAGGCTTTCGGCCGGCGCGGCAGTGTATCCACTGCCGCCTATGTCAAGTACTGCATGCCGGACTACGATCCCTTCCTCGGCCCCGATAGCTCAGTTGGATAGAGCGACTCCCTCCTAAGGAGTAGGCCGCAGGTTCGAATCCTGCTCGGGGCGTTGTATTGCATCGGATACCCGGATTCTGGTAACAGCCGCGTTACCTAGGACGGCACGGGTTACTTGTCCGGTCGCCCGGGATGGACGTCGTCGATCGTGGCGAGCGGCGCGTACGGCGCGCCGGCCGAGGCGAGGCGGATCGCCTCGGCGCCGCCGGCCAGCCGGTCGAGCACGCTGACGACGCCGCACACCACGTGCCCCTCGGCCTGCACGGCCTCGATCGCCTGCACGGTGGAGCCGCCGGACGTGACCACGTCCTCCACGATCAGGCAGCGCTCGCCAGGCTCGAGCGGCGGCCCCTCGACCTTGCGCTGCAGCCCGTGCGCCTTGGCCTCCTTGCGCACGAAGAACGCCTTGACGTCCGCGCCGCCCGCGAGTGCTGCGCAGGCCGGCGCGTCCGCTCCCATCGTGAGGCCGCCGACGGCGGTCGCCTCCCAGTCGCGGGCGTAGCCGGCGACCAGCTCGGCGAGCGCGCGGAAGCCGGCGGGGCGCAGGATGGCCCGCTTCGCGTCGACGTAGTACTGGGCGGTCGCGCCGCTCGTGAGCGTGACCTCGCCCAGGATCAGGGCATGGCGGCGCAGCTCCTCGAGGAGCGTCTGCTTGGCATCCATCAGGTCCCGAACGCTACGGGTAGACGATGACGCGATCGCCGATGCGCAGCCAGTTGAAGACGCGCGAGGCATCCGGGATCGGGATGCGCAGGCAGCCGTGGCTGGCGTTGAACGCCGGCACGTCGACGTAGCCGTGGATCGCGTATCCGCGGATGAAGTACGACGAGTGCACCATGCCCTTCGCGTTCGTCCCCGGCGTCTTGAGGTAGACCCGGAACGTCCCGATGACCGTGGGCGTGGCGGGCGCGCCGCTCGACGTGTGGTACGTCGCGACGACCTTGCCGCCGTCGATCAGCGCCAGCACCTGGCGGGAGAGATCCGCCTCCACGTGACGGCCGGCGCCGGGGTGGCGGACCTTGAACGCGCCCTTGCCCGAGACCGCCTTGGTGATCACGCGCCGGTCGGCGTCGTAGCGCCGGGCCATGCCGTTGACCTTGCGGAACGCCATGACCGCCCGTCCGGTGGCGGCGTCGAAGCTGCCGTTGATCGGGACCGCGTAGTGCAGCCGGGCGAGGCTGCGCTGCAGCAGCTTGACGAGCGGCCCGCGCGCGCCCTGCGCGGCGCGCGGCTCGACCACGCCGACCTTGACCTTGGGCCCGCGCGCGGCCCCGAGCTCCGGCGTCGCGGCGTGCATCACCCGCACGCTGAAGCGGCCCTGGCGGCGGGTCGGCATGCGGCGGCTGAACGTCCCGTCGGGGCCCACCGCGACGCGCGCCGTGCGGAGGCGCTTGCCGTTGCGGTGGATCGCCAGCTGCACCTGCTGGCCCGGGACGGCGGGCGTCATCGCGCCGGTGACGACGTACGCCCGCTTGCGGAACACGACGAGGTCGTGGCCGACCGGCAGCGCACGCTGGACCTGCAGCGCCAGCTGGGGGACGGGCGGAGGCGGCGGCGGGGGAGGAGCAGGGGGCGGGGGCGGCGCCTGCGCGGCAGCGGCGGCGGGGAGCAGCAGCGCGCCGGCGACCGCGGCCAGCGCGGCGCGCCTCACACGGCGGCCGGCTGCGGGCGCGGGCGCGCGAACGCGAGACCGATCGAGACCGTCACGACGACGCTGCCCACCACAGTCAGTACCGCCACCGGCCATGCCATTTCCTTTGTCGCCGCGAACGAGATCGCGTTGTTGAGCGCGTGCAACCCGATGCACGGGAGCAGGGAACCGGTGCGAAGGTACAGCAGGCAGAGGCCGGACCCGAGCACGAACAGCACGATCAGCGCCTCGGTCGGGGACCCGAGCGCGTGCACGAGCGAGAACAGCGCACCGGTCACGATCACCCCCCAGGCGACGCCGAAGCGCGAGCGCAGCACCGGGAACAGCAGGCCGCGGAAGAACACCTCCTCCGCCAGCGGCGCCATCACGCAGGTGATCGCGACCCAGCCCGCGAGCGCGAGCGCGCCGTTCTCGGACTTGATCTCCTCGGTGATGTCCTGCTCCGGCGGCTCGCCGAAGATCGCCACGAGCAGCCCGCTCGTCAGCCAGTACGTCGCCATCACCGCCGCGCCCCAGCCGATCGCGGGCCACAGGCGCGTCCGCCGCAGCCCGAGACTCGCCGCCGTCCCGGTCTTGACGGCCAGCTGGACGAGGATCACCGCGCCGCCGATCAGCAGCGCGTCCTGCACGAACGTGGCGCCGAGCACCGGCCCCGGGACCTCGTCCGCCTCGTCCGCGCTCAGGCCGGCGGCGCCGACGATCACCGCGTAGGCGATGCTCGCGAGCACGAACGCCGCGAACGCGACCGCGAACGGCGCCCAGAGCGGAACCCGCCGCGCCCAGGACAGACCGTCGCCGCTCGGCGGCTCCGGCGGCGGCTCCGGCCGCGACACCCCCTCCGGCAGCTCGGGACGCGGCGGCAGCGGCCCGCGCGGGTCGCGGGAGGGAGGCGGGATGCTCGACATGCGGGGGTCGAAGCCTAGGGCGCGTCGCCCGCGAGCAGCGTCGGCAGCTCGTCCAGGCCGCGGATCACCGGCACCCCGTCGAGCGGAGCCGCCGCGGCCCCGCCGTCCGGATACGGCGCACCCGGCCGCCGGATCAGGACCGGGCGGATGCCGGCCGCCAGCGCTCCCTCGACGTCCGCCTCGACGCTGTCGCCGACGTGCCAGGCGGCGTCCGGCTCCACGCCTGCCAGCGCGAGCCCGCGCGCGAAGATCGCGCCGTCGGGCTTCGCCGCGCCGAGCTCGGCCGAAGCGACCGCGCCGTCGACCAGGTCGGCCAGGCCCGTCTCGGCCAGCCGTTCGTGCAGCGACGCGTCCCAGTTCGAGACCACCACGAGAACCCATCCGCCGGCGCGCAGCGCGCGCAGGGCGGGCGCGCTGTCCGGATAGGCCGAGAACGCGAGCGCGTCGAGGAGCGCCGCGGTCAGCTCCTCCACCGGCGCCCCGGCGGCCGGGGCGCCCAGGGCCGGCCGCATCGCCTCGGCACAGGCCGCCCGAAGTGCGGCGAGCGACCGCGCGTCCCGCCCGAGGTGCAGGTGCGCGCGGTAGTGCGCGATCTCGGCCCGGACGGCGGCGCGCGCCGCCGCTTCCCCGACGTCCGCGCCGAGCCGCGCGCGGAGCGCCTCCCGCAGGCGCGGCACCGGGTCGCCGAACGTCAGCAGCGTCCCCATGGCGTCGAGGAGCACGGCCCTCCCTCTAACCTCGCGGCCCATGCCGGCGGATCTTGCCAGCACGTTCTGGGACGAGAACAGCGCCTGGGTGACGGCGATCATCTCGGTCGTCGTCGCGGTCGTGCTCGCCACGCTGCTCGACCGGACGCTCGCGCACCGCGGAGAGCGCCTCGCCTCGGCGGTCGTCCGCGGCGAGCTCTCGGCCGCGACCGACACGCGCCTGCGCTTCATCCGCCGGCTGGTCTACGCCGGGATCATCGCGATCGGCGTCGCGGTCGCGCTCGCCCAGTTCGACGGCATCAACCGGCTCGCCGCGTCGCTGCTGGCCTCCGGCGCCATCGCCGCCGCGATCCTCGGCTTCGCGGCCCGCCAGACCCTGGCGAACTTCATCGCCGGGATCATGCTCGCCGTCACGCAGCCGCTGCGCGTCGGCGACTGGGTCTACGTGGAGGAGCAGTACGGCGTCGTCGACGACATCCGCCTGACCTACACGTTCCTGCGCGCCCCGAGCGGCCAGCAGATCGTGATCCCGAACGAGAAGCTGGCCAGCGGCATCCTCCGCAACGACACCCTCGGCGCGGGTGTGATCGCGCTCGACGTGCAGATCTGGGTGCCGCTGACGACGGACGTGGCCCGCGCCGTGCAGGTGCTGGCGGAGGAGACCGGCCAGACCGTGACCGTCGCCGAGAGCACGGTCGAGGGCATCCGCCTCACCGTCGGCGGCGACCCGTGCCCGCCCCCGGAACGCGGGCCGCGCGAGGCCGCGCTGCGGCGCCGGTGCCTCGAGCGGCTGCAGGCCGAGGGGCTGCTGACGACCGCCGTGTAGGGCTTTGGCGCCCGAGGTCGAAGAGGCCGGGGCGTCCTACAATCACGGGTTCGCCGTCATGAGTCATGCCCAGCGGATGAGGCGGCGCCGTCGCGGAAGCGGCGGGCCGCGCAACAAGGCCTTCCTCGCCCTCATGGTGGTGGGGATCCTCGTCGTGCTCGCGGGGCTGGCCGGCGTCCTCTACGTCGTCTCCATCGCCGCATCGGCCCCGCCGCTGTCCTCGCTCAAGCCGAAGGCGACCGGCGACAACACCCGCGTGTACGCCGGCGACGGGCGACCGCTCGGGTTCATCCAGGCCGACGAGCTGCACCTGCCGCTGCGTTCCTCCGACATCCCGCAGGTCGTCAAGGACGCCACGATCGCGATCGAGGACGAGCGCTTCTACAAGCACAAGGGCGTCGACTACGAGGGCGTCGTCCGCGCGGCGATCAAGAACTTCACGTCGCGCAAGACCGTCCAGGGCGGCTCGACGATCACGATGCAGCTCGTCCGCTCGCTCTACATCTCCAGCGAGCGGACCTATACGCGCAAGATCCGCGAGGCGAAGCTCGCCGAGGAGCTCGAGGACGAGCACTCCAAGGAGTGGATCCTGGAGAAGTACCTCGACTCGATCCCGTACGGCACCGTCGGCGGCCAGTCGGCGATCGGCATCAAGGCCGCGGCGAAGATCTACTTCTCCAAGAACCTCCAGGACCTCAACCTCCAGCAGGCCGCGCTGCTCGCCGGCCTCCCGCAGGCGCCGTCGGACTACTCGCCCACGCGCAGCCGCAAGGCGGCGAGGAACCGCCGCGACGAGGTGCTGCGCAAGATGGCCGAGCTGAAGATGATCCCGCAGGCCGAGGCCGACGCGGCGATCGCGAAGCCGCTCGGGCTCAAGCTGTCCTCGTACTTCTCCAAGCGCCGCGAGGAGTACTTCTTCGACTACGTCAAGGACCAGCTGTTCCGCGAGTACGGCGCGCAGACCGTGCGCGCGGGCGGGATGAAGGTCTTCACGACGATCGACCTCGACAAGCAGGCCGAGGCGCGCGACTCGATCTCCGACCACATCGGCGGGATCGGCCCGTCGTCGGCGATCGTGACGCTCGATCCGCGGAACGGCTACATCGAGGCCATGGCCTCGTCGGGCGACTACGGCCAGTCGAACTTCAACCTCGCCGCCCAGGGCCATCGCCGGCCCGGCTCGACGTTCAAGGTGATGGCGCTGATGACGGCGCTGCGCCGCGGCGTCGATCCCGACTCGACGCACTACACCTCGGTCTCGCCGACGATCCTCGACGATCCGCTCTACGGGCACATCGACGTCAAGACCTACGGCGGCACGAGCGCCGGCACCCTGAGCCTGCGCCAGGCGACGCTGAAGTCCGACAACTCCATCTACATCCAGCTCGCGATGGACCTCGGTCCCGACGAGGTCAAGAAGACGGCCCGCGACATGGGCATCACGTCGACGCTGAAGGGCTACCCGGCGGAGACGCTCGGCGGCCTCGAGAACGGCGTCTCGCCGCTCGAGATGGCGACCGCGTACGCGAGCATCGCCTCCGGCGGCTACCGGCTGCGGCCGACGGCGATCAAGAAGATCAAGTTCCCCGACGGCCGCGTGGAGGAGGGCGACGAGCTGCCCGCCCGCTTCCGGGTCAAGAAGGTGCGGATCTTCGAGGACGGCGTCGCGGCCGAGGGCCGGGAGATCCTCGAGCAGAACATCCAGAGCGGCACCGGCACCCATGCCAACATCGGCTGCCCCGCCGCCGGCAAGACCGGCACGACCGACAACAACACGGACGCCTGGTTCGTCGGCTTCACGCCGCGCCACACGACCGCGGTGTGGGTCGGCTATCCCAAGGACGACATCCAGATGAACGGCCTGTACTTCGGCCGCAACGTCGACGGCGGCACGTTCCCCGCCGACATCTGGGGCGACTACATGAAGCGGATCAAGGGCAGCTACTGCGGCGACTTCTCGCCGCCGAAGCATCCGTTCGTGTCCTCGCCGTTCTTCGGCAAGTACGCCAAGTCCGGCGGCAAGCTGGTCGGGGCGGACGACGAGACGACCGACCCGGCGGCGACGCCCGACCCGAACGCCGACGGCACCGGCGGGGCGCCCGCGCCGGACGACACCACCGGCGAGACGAAGCCGGACAAGGGCAACGGCGGCTTCGACCCCGACCAGTACGAGTCGGCGCCGCAGCCGCCGCCCGACACGCAGCCGCCGCCCGACACCGGCAACGGCGGCGGCGCGACCGCTCCTCCGCCCGGCTGACGGCTGGGGTCAGGCCCGTTGCGTTGCACGTCCGCCGCGCCGGTCTTCGCGGAACGGCCCGGCGTGCAACGCAACGGGCCTGACCCCACAGGCGCGCTCCGCGCTGGTATAACCACGCCCGTTGTGTCCGCCGACGATGGCGGTCGAAGCATGCGGGAAGGCAGTGCCCGGCAGCACCCCTCGCGCATTCGATCCAGCAGTGAGGAGGTGTTGTATGGCAACTGGTGTCGTCAAGTGGTTCAGCGACGAGAAGGGCTTCGGCTTCATCACCCCCGACGACGGGGGAAAGGATGCGTTCGTGCACTTCTCGGGTATTGCGGGTGACGGGTTCCGCACGCTCGCCGAGGGCGCGAAGGTCGAGTACGAGCTCGGCGAGTCCGGCAAGGGCCCGCAGGCTACGAACGTCAGGATCATCTAGCTCTTGGCCAAAGAAGAGAAAGTCGAATTCGAAGGCGAGGTCGTGGAGGCGCTCCCGAACGCGATGTTCCGGGTGCAGCTCGACAACGGCCACGAGGTGCTCGGCCACGTCGCCGGCAAGATGCGCCGCTTCCGCATCCGGATCCTGCCGGGGGATCGGGTGCGCGTCGAGGTCTCGCCGTACGACCTCAACCGCGCGCGCATCGTCTATCGCCATCGTTAGGAATCGCGTGGCCCGCCTCACCGGCGGGCCCGCGTCCGCTCGTGCGTGAGCTCGCGCTGATCGAGGCGATCGGCGCCGCGCTGACGCGCCGCGACGGCGCGCGCGTCGTCCGCTGGCTCGGCGACGACGCCGCGGTCGTGCGGGGCGACGCGTTCGCCGTCACGTCCGTCGACGTGATGGTCGACGGCACCCACTTCCGCCTCGGCCAGGCGTCACCGGCGGACGTCGGGCATCGCGCGCTGGCCGCGGCGCTCTCCGACCTCGCCGCGATGGGCGCGCTGCCCGGCGAGGCCTACCTCGGCGTCGTCCTGCCGCCGAGCCTGTCCGACGCCCAGGCGCTCGCGCTGCACGAGGGCGCCGAGGCGCTGGCGGAGGCGACCGGGACGACGATCGCGGGCGGGGACATCGTCACCGGCCCGGTCCTCACCGTCGCCGTGACCGTGGTGGGCTGGGCGGGGGCGGAGGATCCGCTCGTCGGCCGGTCCGGCGCGCGGCCCGGGGACCTGGTCGGCGTGACCGGCACGCTCGGCGCCGCGGTCGCGGGGCTCGCGGTGCTGGAGGGCCGCGCGCAGGAGGCCGGCGGCTCCCCGGCGGCCGGCGGCGGCCACGCCGCGGACCTGATCGCCCGCTACCTGCGGCCGCACCCGCGGCTCGCGGAGGGCCACGCGCTGGCCGCGGCCGGCGTGCGCGCCATGCTCGACCTCTCCGACGGGCTGGCCTCGGACGCGCGGCGGCTGGCGGAGGCCGGGAACGTGCGGCTCGTGCTCGACGCGGCCGCGCTCCCGCTGGCGCCCGGGGTGACCGAGGTCGCCCACGCGCTCAGCCGCGACCCGGCCGAACTGGCGGCGACCGGGGGCGAGGACTTCGAGCTCTGCGTCTGCGTCGCGCCGGCCGATCGCGCGGCGGCGGAGGCGGCCGCGCCGCTGACCTGGATCGGCGCCGTCGAGGCGGGCGAGCCGGGCCTGGAGTGGCGCGGCGCCCCGTCCGGCGCGGCGGGCTGGCGCGGTTTCGAGCACTAGCGCGGGCCGGGTTCGGCGGCTTCGTGGCGTGACGACGGGCGCGAGCGCACGTCAACCCTTCGCAGGCCGCACGACCCGCTCAGACCACGCGGACCAGGACCTCGCCGAGCGTGAGCCGGTCGCCGCGCCGCAACTCGGCGACCTCGACGGGCCGGCCGTTGAGCGTCGTGCCGTTGCGCGAGCCGAGGTCCCGCACGTGGCAACGCCCGGCACGGCGCGACACGGCCGCATGCCGGCGCGAGACCGACGTGTTCGCGACGCGCACCGCGCACGAGCCGTGGCGGCCGATCACGATCGCGCCCGGCGCAGATCCGAGGTCGACGCGCAGCGAATCCTCGTCGTCCTCCAGGATCAGCGCGGCCGGCGGAGCGCCCGCCCGCCCCGGCCGCCAGCGCCGCGCCGGCAGCGGAAGGTCCCAGAGGCAGAGCCGCAGGTCGCGTCGGTCCGCCGCCTGGAGCGCGTCCGCGACACGGCCCTCGAGCGTGTCGGTCGAGAGCTGCCCGGCGGCGTATGCCCGGGCGAGCACGCCCAGCGTCCGGCGGCGCAGGCGCTCGAGCTCATCCCTCATGTGCGGATCATGACAAGCGCCGGCGAACGGCGCGCGGCGAAGCGGCAGCTAGCGCTCGTCGGCGGGGCGCCCGGGCAGCGTCCGGCCGGCCATGAGGCGGGTGATGATGGCGTCCGCCACGGCGTCGGCGTCGATCTCGTACCGGCCCGTCTCGAAGCACTCGTCGCCGTGGTCGCTCTGCATCGTCTTCCTTGCGTCAGCCATCTGTACGTCTTCCGTCGCGGGCGCCGGGACCTCCCGTCCGAAGCGGCCTCGCGCGGACCTTTCTAGCTGCTGATATCGGGTCACGGTCTGCATCGCATGAGCAGCATCGGCAGGGATCGGATCGTCGGCCATGGGGTCTTCACCGGAACCTGGTGAGTCGAGCGAAGACCGCGATCCGCTCGGCTGCCGAGTACAGGGGATGGCAGGCGGTCAGCACGAGGCGATCGTACGCCACGGGGGCGACGACGTCGACGGCGGTGGGCGGCACGATGCGCGTGCGCTCGACGCGGTACGTGAAGCGGCCGTACGGCATCGCGAGCTCGATCGGGTCGCCGCGGCGCAGGTCGTCGACGCGCCGGAACGGCGCGCCGTACGTGGTCCGATGGCCGGCGATCGCGACGGTGCCGCGCTGGCCCGGCAGCGCCGTGCCGGGATAGTGCCCGGGGCCGGTCCGCAGCTCGCCGCCGCCCGTGCCCTGGACGACGACCGCGCTGAGCCCGATCGCCGGCGCCTTCAGCCTGCCGACGGGATCGCCGGCCGCGCTGCGGCGCGCCAGCGCCCGCGCGGCGAAGCCGAGCCGGCTGCGCGGCGCGGGCAGCCGCGCCAGCTCGCGACGCTCCGGCTGCGCGCGCTCGAGCGCCGCCAGCTCGTCCTCGAGGCGCTCCTGCTGCACGCGGGCGTAGACGGCGGTGACGGGCTCCTTCCACGCGAGCGTCGCGATCCCGTCGGCCAGCACGAGCGCGCCGGCGACGATGAGGATCGTGGAGAGGGCCCGCAGCGCGCGGCGGCCGCGGCGCCGGACCGGATCCGCCGTCGTCGCGGGCGGCGCCGGGGTCTCGGCAGGGGGCGACGCCCGCATCAGCGGCGCAGCGCGGACTCCGTGCCGCCGAGCGAGCCGGGACCGGCATACGACGCCGGACCGCGGGTGCGCAGGCGCTCGTCGTCGGGCGGCGCCGTGGCGGCGATCCGCCGGCGGGCCAGGAGGATGCGCACCAGCGCGGCCACCGAGCCCGCGAGCGCGCCGACCGCCAGCGCCGACCAGACGGACACGTGCCCGCCGGCGCTGGCCAGGAGCCACATCCGGGCCAGCCCGAGCGGGCCGATCCGCAGCGCGTCCATCTGCGCCACGAGCACGAGCGCCGGCGCGAGCAGCCCCGCGAGCAGGGCGATCCAGCCCCACGCGCCGCGCAGCCGCGTCTGCGGCGCGCCGAGGAACAGCCACAGGTGCGCCGCAGGCAGCAGCAACGCGGCCGCGTACGGGTTGACGAGCCACACGAGCAGCGCGACGCCGCACACGATGGCGCCGACCGCGGCGCCCGCCGCGCCGGCCGCGGGGTTGCCGCGCGCGCGGCTCCCGGACAGCGCGAGCATCCGCGCCGCCACGACGCCGGCCACCAGCGCCAGCACGACCGACGCCAGCGCGGCGGCCTGACCGGACGAGAGCGGGAGGTCGGACGGGAGCACCGGACCGCGCGGCGCCGGCAGCGCGCCCACGATCGCGAGCACCCGCAGCCACGCCCAGGCGAGCGGCACCGCGGCCCCGGCCGCCAGCGCCCAGGCGACCCACGCCCCCGCGTGCAGCCGGTGCCGGCGCGCGCGGAAGAACGCGTCGAGGGCGGCGAGCAGCGCCGGGAGCAGAAGGCAGAGCACGAGCAGCCGGACGCTCCAGCCCGGCAGCACGTTGCGCAGCGTGACGACGCCGTCCGGCTCGCCGGCGAACGGCGGACGCGTCTCGCCGGAGGGGCTCCGGCCCGCCTCGTCGAGCGCGATCACCGTGCGCAGCGCCGCCCGGCCCATCTCGGTGTAGCGCTGCCGCGAGATGCGCGCGCCCCGCGGCGGACCCCGCTCGCCGCTGATCTGCAGCAGCACCCCCGGCAGCCCTTCGCGGTTCGACCTCGCCCTGCTCTCCCACGGTCAGCGGGAGCGCGCGCCGCGCCCACTGCGCGCTCGCCCGCGAGCCACCCGGATCGCTCCCGACCTCCTGGCGCACCGCCGCCTCGACCGTGCGCTGCCAGCCCAGCGGAGGCTGCTCGTGGCCGTTGGACCACGGCACGACCCACGGCTTGTGCCACTCCGCGGACGCGAGGTCGCCGAGCACCAGCACGCCGTCGATGGCCCCCGCGTCCTGCGCGCTCGCCCACGCCCGCGCGCCCGCGCCGCCGCCGCTCCCGCCGGACGTCGAGACGAGCACGAGCGTCTTGCGCAGGTCGCGGCCCACGAGCTGCGGCCGCTTGGGCTGCGACGAGTCGGACTCCGTGGACGGCACGCGCGTGCGGAAGATCCGCGCCAGCTCGAGCAGCGCCGCGGTGCCCGACAGGTCGGCGAGTCCCGGCGAGTCCAGCGCGTCGCGGTGCGCGAGCACCACGATGCGGCGGCTCGAGAGCCCCGGCCGGACGCCGACGACCGTCTCCAGCTCCGTCTCGCCGTCGACCGTGCGCCCCTTGGTGCGCGTGGTGGAGACCTGGAACCCCGCCGCGCGGAAGACCTGGCCGACCCGGTCGCCCAGCGCGGTGTCGCCGCTGGACCCCGGCCGCCGCTGCGGGAACGCCTCGCCCAGCTGCACCAGCGAGTCGCGGATCGTGGCGCTGCCGTACGCCCGGCTGGGATCGAACGCGTCGGCGACCGCGCGCGTGCGCGCCGGCGACGGACGCCCCGCGAGCGAGAAGGCGACCACGAACAGCGCAAGTAGGGCGGGCAAGAACGCCGCCCGGTAGACCCGGACGTCCAGCACGGTCACTCACCGTAACGTCGCCGAAGGCGAGCGCGACGAAGGAGCGTCTCGCCTGGCAGGCGAAACCGATCTCGGCGAGCGCGACGAAGGAGCGTCTCGCCCGGCAGGCGAAACCGCTCTCCGCGGAGTGACGCCAAGCGGTGACTACGCTTGTCGTATGCCTGACCGTCCAGCGCGCATCCTTCTGGTCGATGACGAGCAGCCGATCCAGACGCTGCTGTCGTTCCCGTTGCAGCGCGACGGCTATGAGGTCGTGCAGGCTTCGGACGGCCGCGAGGCGCTCGCCCGCTTCGCCGAGCAGACCTTCGACCTCGTCGTGCTCGACGTGATGCTGCCCAAGATGGACGGGCTCGAGGTGTGCCGCCGGTTGCGCGCCCGCTCGTCCGTGCCGATCATCATGCTGACGGCGAAGTCGGAGGAGATCGACAAGGTGCTCGGGCTCGAGCTGGGCGCCGACGACTACATCACCAAGCCGTTCTCGATGCGCGAGTTCCGCTCACGCGTCAAGGCCGCGCTGCGGCGCGCCGGCATGGCCCGGCCGGAGGAGGGCGACGAGCAGCCGATCGACGTGCTCGCGCTGCGCATCGACCCGTCCAAGCGCACGGTGACGCTCGACGGCAAGCCGATCCCGACCACGTTCGTCGAGTTCGAGATCCTCCACGCGCTCGCCTCCAACCCGGGCCGCGTCTACACGCGGGACATGCTCCTCTCGCGCGTGTGGGGCGACTCCGCGTACCGCGACCCGCGCACGATCGACGTCCACATCCGGCACCTGCGGGAGAAGATCGAGACCGACGCCAAGGAGCCGGACTACATCTTCACCGTGCGCGGGGTCGGCTACCGGTTCCGCGACACGGCCGAGGAGTGACGATGCCGCGGCCCCTGCGGTCGCTCCGCAACCGCTTGACCGTGATCTTCGCGCTGATCGTCGCGGGCGCGATCGCGATCGTCTACTTCTACGTCACCCCGCGCCTCGAGGAGGAGCTGGTCGCCCAGAAGGTGGAGCGGCTCGCCGGCGACGCCCGCCGCGAGTCCGCGGACCTGCGGGGGATCGTCGGAGCGCGGAGCGAGGAGGACGTGATCGCGGCCCGCACGAACGTCGCCGCCAAGTTCTCCAACGCGGAGGTGACGCTGCTGCAGGTCAAGACCGAGCCGGTCCTGCAGATGCTCGCCGTGGCCGATTCCGGGCCCGGATCCGCGGGCCTCGCCGACGTCCAGGACGTGGCGGCGCGCGCGGTGCAGACCGGGAAGCAGGTCACCGGCGCGGCCGAGACCGACGTCGGGCGGCAGGCGCTGGCCGCCCAGCCGCTGACCCGCAACGGCAGGATCCACGGCGTGGCGGTGTTCGCCGGCTCGCTCAGCGACGTGCAGGCAAACGTGCAGCTGATCCGCCAGCGCATCCTCGTCGCGGGCGCGATCGCGCTCGTGCTCGCCGCGATCGGCGGCTACCTCGTGGCCCGGGCGCTGACGTCGCGCGTCAAGCGGCTCGAGCGCGCCGCGCGCAAGGTCGCGGCCGGTGACTTCTCCAACCCGATCAAGGCCGACTCCGACGACGAGCTGGGCCAGCTCGCCACCGCGTTCGACGACATGCAGCGCCAGCTCGCGCGGCTGGACACCGCCCGCAAGCAGTTCATCGCGTCCGCCTCGCACGAGCTGCGCACGCCGATCTTCTCGCTCGGGGGCTTCCTCGAGCTGCTGGAGGACGAGGAGCTCGACGAGGAGACCCGGGCGCAGTTCCTCGGCCAGCTGCGCGGCCAGGTGGCGCGCATGCGCAAGCTCGCGACCGAGCTGCTCGACCTCTCGCGGCTCGAGTCCGGCGCGCTGGAGCTGCGGCCGGAGCCGACCGACGTGGGCCAGCTGGCGCGCGAGGTCGCGAGCGAGTTCACGCCCGCGATCACGACCCACGAGGCCGAACTGGAGGTACGGGCCGCGCCCGATCCGATCGAGATCGACTGCGATCCCGAGCGGGTCGCGCAGGTGATGCGGATCCTGCTCGACAACGCGCTCGTGCACACGCCCGCGGGCACGACCATCGTGGTTTCGGCCGCTCGCGAGGATGGGCATGTCACCCTGGAAGTCGCCGACTCGGGTCTCGGCATCCGCCATCAGACCATGCCGCACATCTTCGAGCCCTTCTTCACGTCCGCCGACGGCGCCCGCGGCGCAGGCCTGGGCCTCGCGATCGCGCGCGAGCTGGCGGACCAGATGCATGGCCGGCTGACGGTGCGCTCGGTCCCCGGGCAGACGGCCTTCAAGCTCACGCTGCCGGCATGACGCGCACCGCGGCCGCCCTCCTCGCGACGCTCGCCGCCCTCGCCGGCGCAACCGGCTGCGGCTTCGGCGGCGGGGACGACGAGAGCGGCGGCGACGGCTCCTCGTCGCGGACGACGACGACCACGCGCGTCGAGGTGATCGACGGGCTGGGCGGCGACGGCGCCGGATTCGACCCCCAGGCGATCTACAAGGAGGAGGCGCCGGGCGTCGTCACCGTGATCTCGCTGTTCGGCGGCGACTCGCTCAAGGACCTCGGCGACGCCAGCGGCGGCGTCGGCTCCGGCTTCGTGCTCAACGGCGACGGCGACATCGCCACCAACGCGCACGTGGTCACGACGGGCAGCGTGCCCGATCTGCGCGAGGCCCGCAAGGTGTACGTCGAGTTCGCCGACGGCAACCAGGTCGAGGCGGACGTGAAGGGCTATGACCCGGAGTCCGACGTCGCGCTGCTCGAGGTCGACCCGAAGGGCCTCACGCTGCGGCCGCTGCCGCTCGGCCGCTCCGAGACCGTCAAGGTCGGGACGCCCGTGGCGGCGATCGGCTCGCCGTTCTCCGAGCGCCAGTCGCTCTCGGTCGGCGTCGTCTCGGCGGTCGACCGCTCGATCTCCGGCCTGACGGCCTTCCAGATCGCCGGCGCGATCCAGACCGACGCCGCCATCAACCCCGGCAACTCCGGCGGCCCGCTGGTCGACCCCGACGGCAAGGTGATCGGGATCAACCAGCAGATCAAGACGAACAGCGGCGGGGGCGAGGGCGTCGGCTTCGCCGTCCCGGTCGACGTGGCGCGGCGCGCGCTCGACCAGCTGCGCAGCGACGGCAAGGTGGCCTACGCCTACCTCGGCGTCGAGACCGTCCCGATCTATCCGCAGCTGCGCGAGCGCTTCGACCTGCCGGTGGGCAAGGGGGCGTGGGTGCAGGACGTCGTCGGCGACGGGCCGGCGGCGGACGCCGGACTGCGCGGCGGCAGCGACAAGGAGACCGTCTTCCAGGTCCGCAGCTTCCGCGACGGCGGTGACGTGATCACCAGCATCGACGGCCGGCCGGTCGACGATCCCGACGACCTCTCCCGCGCGGTCGCGCTGCTCGACCCCGGGGCGACGGTCAAGCTGGAGGCATGGCGCGACGGCGAGCGCCGCGAGGTGCGCATCAAGCTCGGCAGCCGGCCGCTGTCCAGCCAGCCTGACGCGGGCTGATCGGCCGCGCGCCCAGGTATCGTCCGGCCGTCCGTGCTCCAGCCCGTCGCCCTCGCCCACAAGAGCCTCGCCGACTACACGCACCTGGTCGGACGTCCGCTCGTGGAGGAGATCCGCGAGCTGGCGGAGCCGCTGGCGGGGCGGCGCGTCGTCCACCTGTCCGCAACCGCGTTCGGCGGCGGCGTCTCGGAGATCCTCTACACGCTCGTCCCGCTCATGCGCGACGTCGGGCTCGAGGTGGAGTGGCAGGTCATCTACGGCCGCGAGGAGTTCTTCAACGCGACGAAGCTGATGCACAACGCGCTGCAGGGCAACCCGCAGGACCTCACCGACGAGCAGTGGGCGACCTGGGCGCAGTACAACGAGATGAACGCCCGCGAGCTGTCGGGCGGGTGGGACGTCTGCGTCGTGCACGACCCGCAGCCGGCGGCGCTGCACACGCTCGTGCCCGAGAAGGCCGCGGGCTGGATCTGGCGCTGCCACATCGACGTCTCCACGCCGAACCCGGCGACGATGGAGCGGCTGCTGCCGTACGTGCAGGACTATCCGGCGTCGCTCTTCCACGTGCCGGCCTACGTGCCGGCCGGCATGAACGGCGGCGTGCACATCGTGCCGCCGGCGATCGACCCGCTCGCGCCGAAGAACATGGCGCTCTCGCTCGAGGACGCGGAGTTCGTGTGCGCGCAGTTCGGGATCGACACCGCCCGCCCGATGCTGTGCCAGGTCTCGCGCTTCGACCCGTGGAAGGACCCGATCGGGGTGATCGACGCGTACCGGATCGTCAAGGCGGCGCGGCCCGACGTGCAGCTCGCGCTCGTCGGCTCGATGGCGTCCGACGACCCCGAGGGGTGGGACTTCTACAACTCCACGCTGGCCCACGCCGACGGCGATCCCGACATCCACATCCTCAACAACTTCTCCAACGTCGGCGCGATCGAGGTCAACGCGTTCCAGTCGCTCGCGGACGTCGTGATCCAGAAGTCGACGCGGGAGGGGTTCGGGCTGACGGTGTCCGAGGCGCTGTGGAAGGGACGCCCGTTCATCGGCGGCGACGTCGGCGGGATCCCGCTGCAGGTGGAGAACGGGGTCTCGGGCTACCTGGTCTCCAGCGTGCAGGAGTGCGCCGAGCGGGCGCTCGACATCGTCGAGGATCCGTCGCTCGGCAAGGCCCTCGGGCGGCGGGGCAAGGAGTACGTCCGGACCCACTTCCTGACGCCGCGTTACCTACGCGATTACCTCCAGATCATGCACGAGGTGCTGTAGTAGCTGGGATGTCGAACGGCGGCGCACCTCTGGTGCTGGTCTCCAACCGGGGTCCGGTCACCTACCAGGAGGACGGTTCGGTCAAGCGGGGGACCGGCGGGCTCGCGACAGCGCTGATCGGCCTGGCGTCGCACCGCGACGCGGTCTGGATCGCGTCGTCGATGACCGAGGGCGACGTCGAGGTGGCGCGCGAGCACGGCGGGCAGGCGTTCGAGATCAAGGCGCCCGACGGCGGCGACTTCCGCGTGCGCTTCGTGGCGTCGGATCCCGAGGCCTACGACCGCTTCTACAACATCTTCGCCAACCCGATGCTCTGGTTCATCCAGCACTACCTCTGGGACCAGAGCAACGCGCCGGACATCCGCCGGCACGAGGTCGAGGCGTTCGAGTTCGGCTACAACGTCGTGAACGAGGACCTCGCCGTGGCGGTGCTCGAGGAGATCGACGGGGTCGACGAGCCGGTCGTGATGGTCCACGACTACCAGCTCTACACGCTGCCCGGGATGGTCCGGCGCGCGCGGCCGGACGCGTTCCTGCACCACTTCGTCCACATCCCGTGGACGCAGTCGGACGCCTGGCGCGTGCTGCCGTCCAACATCCGCGAGGAGATCTACCGCGGGGTGCTGGCCAACGACATCATCGGCTTCCACACCCGGTCCTACCGGCGCAACTTCCTGCAGTGCTGCGAGGACCTGCTCGATCTCGAGGTCGACATGGAGCGGGGCATCGTCCACTGCGACGACCGCGAAGTGTGGGTGCGCGCCTACCCGCTGCCGATCGACTTCCGCGCGACGCAGGCGCTCGCACGGCGCGATCGCGTGCGCGAGTTCGAGCAGGACCTGCTGGCGCGCCGGCGGGAGTACGCGATCCTGCGCGTCGACCGCGCGGACCTCTCCAAGAACGTGCTCCGCGGGTTCACCGGGTTCGACATCTTCCTCGAGCAGCACCCCGAGTTCATCGAGCGCATCACGTTCACCGCGCAGCTCATGCCGTCGCGGACCGACGTGCCCGAGTACGCGGAGTACCTGGAGCGGATCGAGGCGCTCGTGGCCGTCGTCAACCACCGGCACGGGACGACGGACTGGATGCCGATCAGCCTCAAGCTGCGCGACGACCTCGACGAGGCGGTCGCGTCGTACAAGCACTACGACGTGATGATGGTCAACGCCATGTTCGACGGCATGAACCTGGTGGCGAAGGAGGGGCCGCTCGTCAACGAGCGCGACGGGGTCTCGATCCTCAGCGAGAACACGGGGGCGCACGAGGAGCTGGGCGAGTTCGCGCTCTCGGTCAACCCGTTCGACGTGCAGGAGCTGGCGGACTCGATCTACGCCGCGCTGACGATGCAGCCGGGGGAGCGCGCGCGGCGGGCGGCGGGGCTGAAGGAGATCGTCACGTCGCGCGATCCGGGGGACTGGATCGACGAGCAGATCGCCGACATCCGCAAGAAGGCGCGGGGAGTCACGGCGGAGAGCTGAGGCGCTCGCGTTCTCGTGCGGTCGCCGCCGCGTCAGCGCTCGAAGCCGAACTCCCGCTCGGCGGGATCGACCGTCGGCGCCGGCGGCGGCGACGCGGGCGCACGGGTGAGCGGGACCGGCGGCGGCGCGGGCGGCGGCGGCGCGGGCGCCTCGTCGCGCGGCGCCGGACGCCGGACCCGCCGCCGCTCCGGCTTCTCCCTCACCCTCCCCACCTGCGCAGTTCCCGTGGGCGCCGGCACCGCCCGCGGCGCCGGAGCAGGGCGAGGCGAGGACGCGCGTAGGCGCGGGCGCCACCAGCGGCACCGCCTCCCCACCCGGCGCCACGACGTCATCCCCGCCGAGCCGCGGCCACGCGACCACGAGCGCGACGACCGCCACCACTCCGGCCACCCGCCCGACGTTGCCCCAGCGCACGCGCTCCCGCATGCTCCGCGTAGGCTCGCGCACCCGCCCGTTCGCCCCCACGTTGCTAGCATGGCCCGCCGCATGGCCACCGAGCAGCCGATCTACGACCTCATCCTCCTCCTCGATCCGGAGGCGGAGGAGGAGCGCCGCACCAACATCCTGGCGAGCCTCGAGCAGATCATCGATCGCCAGGGGACCATCGTCTCGCGGCACGACTGGGGCGTGCGTCCCACCGCCTACGAGGTGCGCAAGCGCGGCGACGCCGACTACCACCTGCTCCAGTTCCAGGGCACGGCGGAGCTGCTCAACCAGCTCAACCACGCGCTGAAGATCACGGACGGCGTCAACCGCTTCCGGATCATCAAGCTGCGCAAGGGCACGCCGACTCCGCCGGACCTCAGCATGTCGGCCGTCGCGGCCGCCGCCGAGCAGCCGCAGCCGGCCGAGATCGAGCGCTAGTCAGCGCCGACTCTGCGACAGCCTGCAACGAGGCTGTCAATTAATCCGCCCAACGTGCGAGCCTTCTCCTGGATGCGCCGGGACCACCCCTAGACTCGGCCACCCGAAAGACTTTGCCAGGGAAGGAAAGGAGCCCCACATGGCGGCCACCAACATCAACCGCGTCGTTCTCACCGGGAATCTGACGCGCGATCCGGAGCTCCGCTCCACGCCGAGCGGCATGTCGGTCTGCTCGCTGCGGATCGCGTGCAACACGCGCCGCAAGAACAACTCCACCGGCGACTGGGAGGACAAGCCCAACTACTTCGACGTCACGGTCTGGGGCGCGCAGGGCGAGAACTGCGCCCGCTTCCTGGCCAAGGGCCGCCCCGTCGCGCTCGACGGCCGGCTCGAGTGGCGCGAGTGGCAGGACAAGGAGGGCAACAACCGCCAGTCGGTCGAGATCATCGCCGACGCGGTGCAGTTCCTCAGCAGCCGCGAGGAGGGCCAGGGCGGCGGTGGCGGCGGGTTCACGCCGCGCTCCGACGTCCCGGTCGACAACCGCGACTTCCAGCCGGTCGCCGCACCGGCGAGCAACGGCGGCTCGTCCGCTGCCGACGACGACATCCCCTTCTGATCCGATCGCACGACCGCCGAGGTCCCTCGCGAGGGACCTCGGTCGCGTGCGCGTGCCGCACACTGGTGTGGTGAGAGCCCACATCTTCGACATGGACGGCACGCTGCTGCACGGCACGACCGCGCCCGTCCTCCTGGCCGCCGCGATCGGCGGCGCCGAGGCCCTCGCGGCTCTGGAGGAGCGCTTCTCGTCGGGCACGGCGACCGCCGTGGAGTTCGCGCGGGAGCTGCACGGCATGTGGGGCGTCGTGGCGCCCGAGACCGCGCAGCAGGCATTCGCGGCCGCGCCCGTCCTCGCCAACATCCGCGAGGTCCTCGCCGACATCCGCCGCCGCGACGAGCGCGCGTGCCTGATCACGATGTCGCCGGACTACTTCGCCGAGCAGTTCCTCGACTTCGGCTTCGACGCCGTGTTCGCGTCGCGCTTCCCGCGCGCGGCGGAGCTGCCCCTGGACGAGTCCGCGATCCTCAACCCGCAGGACAAGCCGCGCCTGGCCGCCGAGTTCTGCGCCGAGCACGGGCTCACGCTGGAGGACGCCATCGCCTACGGCGACTCGATGTCCGACGTCTTCCTCTTCGACGCGGTCGGCGTGCGCGTGTCGGTCAACGGCGACCACCACCTCGCCGAGCGGTCCGACATCGCCGTCGAGGGCACCGATCTGCTCGTCGCATACCGCGCGGCGCGCGAGCTGTGCGACCGCGCGGCGAGCTGAGCGCCGGACGGGCTCGGTGCCGACCTCCTACACTGTGTAACCCGCGCTTCGAGCGCGCGCACTCCGCTGCGGTGAGTGCGGACAGTCTTCTTCGAGCGAGGATCTTCAACAGTGGCGAAGCAGCGCAGCCGGCCGACGCGCCGGCGTGACAAGAAGGGCGGCCCCGGCTCCGGGCGCCGCAAGTCGTGCGGTTACTGCCGTGACAAGGTCGACCAGGTCGACTACAAGGACGTCACGACCCTCAAGAAGTACGTCTCGGATCGCGGCAAGATCCGCTCGCGCCGGATCACGGGCGCCTGCCGCCGGCACCAGAACCAGATCGCGACCGCCGTCAAGCGCGCCCGCGAGATCGCGCTGCTGCCGTACGTCGGCGACAACCGCGAGGACCGCGACGAGCGCGGCCGTCCGCGCCGCGACGACCGAGACCGCGACCGCGACCGGGAGCGCTAGGCCGCGATGCCGCAGGCCATCCTCCTCGAGGACCACGAGAACCTCGGCGCCAAGGGCACGGTCGTCGACGTCTCCAAGGGCTACCTCCGCAACTTCCTGATCCCGCGCAAGCTCGCCGAGCCCGCCACGCGCGGCGCGATCGCCGCCGCCGAGCGCCGCGCGGTCGCCGCCGAGCGCGCGGTCGCGGACGCGACCGCGAAGGCCGAGGAGAGCGCCGGGCTGCTCAACAAGACGGTGCTCACGATCGCCCATCAGGCCGGCGACGACGGCCGTCTCTTCGGCTCGGTCACGTCGCAGGACATCGTCGACGCCATCAAGGAGGCGCGCGGCATCACGATCGACAAGCGCGACGTGCACCTGGACGAGCCGATCAAGACCGTCGGCACCCGCATGGTCGTCGTGGAGGTCGAGAACGGCGTGACCGCGACGGTCAAGACCATGGTGGTCGAGCAGAAGTAGCGCAACCGCAGCGCGAAGCAGACGTGCCGAGCGGCCGCCCTCCGAGGCGGCCGCTCGCGTTCCGGAGCGACGAATCTCCGGAGTTTGCTGCCAGAACGTACGTTCGGTCCGATCCTCGACCTAGACTCGGCCGCCCGTGAGCATTCCCGAGCGCACCACCAACGGCAACACAGCGCCGCCCCGGATGCCGGAGGGCCCGGTCGCGCCGCCGCAGAACCTCGAGGCCGAGCAGTCGGTCCTCGGCGCGGTGCTGCTGTCGGACACCGCGCTCCCGGCGCTCATCATCGACGAGCGCCTCCACCCGGAGGACTTCTATCGCGAGGCGCACGGGATCGTCTTCGCGGCGATGCTCGACCTCCACAACGGGGGCGAGCCGGTCGACGCGCTCACGCTCGTCGAGCACCTCAAGCAGGCAGGGCAGCTCGAGGCGGCCGGCGGGCGCGCCGCGATCGACCTCCTCGCCGCGAGCGTCCCGGCGGTCGGCCACGTCCGCCAGTACGCCCGGATCGTGCGCGAGAACGCGATGCTCCGGCGCCTCCTGCGCGCGGCCTACGAGATCCAGGCGCGCGTGCACTCCCACGACGCGCCGCCGCGCGAGCTCGTCGACATCGCGGAGCGCTCGATCCTGGAGGTCGCCCACGAGGACAGCCGCAAGGACTTCCGCGCGGTCAACGACGTCCTCTTCGCCGAGCTCGACAAGCTCGAGAAGCTCTCCCAGGAGGGCAAGGCGATCACCGGGACGCCGTCCGGCTTCGAGGACCTCGACAACGTCACGGGCGGCTTCCAGCCGGGCAACCTCGTCATCCTCGCGGCGAGGCCGTCGATGGGAAAATCCGCGCTGATGGCCAACTTCGCCGAGAACGCCGCGCTGGAGGCGGAGAAGGCCGTCGCGCTGTTCTCGCTCGAGATGTCCGAGTCCGAGCTCGCGCAGCGCTTCATCGCGTCCCAGGCGTCGATCAAGGGCGACGACCTGCGCAAGGGCAAGGTGCCGGCGTCGCGCTGGGCGAAGATCATGGAGGCGTCGAACCGGCTCGCCAAGTCGCCGCTGTTCATCGACGACTCGTCCGACCTCTCGGTGCTGGACGTGCGCGCGAAGGCCCGCCGTCTGCTCCAGCAGCACCCCGACGGCCTCGGACTGATCCTGATCGACTACCTGCAGCTGATGCGCGGCGACGGCCGCACCGACAACCGCGTCGAGCAGATCGGCCAGATCTCGCGCGGGCTCAAGACGCTCGCGCGCGAGCTCGACTGCCCGGTGATCGCGCTCTCCCAGCTCAACCGCGGCGTCGAGCAGCGCACCGACAAGCGGCCGGTTCTCTCGGATCTCCGCGAGTCCGGCTGCCTGACCGGCGACACCCGGGTCTTCCTGCCGGACGCCGGGGTCTATCGCCGCATGGACGAGCTGGTCGGCAAGCGCGACTTCCGCGTGATGGCGCTCAACCGGGAGACCTGGCAGCTCGAGCCGGCTCGCGTCTCGAAAGCGTTCAGCACCGGCACGAAGCCCGTCTTCACGCTGCGGACGCAGGATCGGCCGCCGCATCCGGGCAACCGCGAACCACCGCTTCCTCACGGTCGACGGCTGGCGGCGCCTGGACGAGCTCGAGCCGGATGCGTTCGTCGCCCTCCCGCGTCGTCTCAGCGGGCCGTCGACGGTCTCGATGACGGACGCGGAGCTGGCGCTGCTCGGCCACCTGATCGGGGACGGATGCACGCTCCCGCGCCATGCGATCCAGTACACGACACGCGAGCCGGAGCTGGCCGAGCTGGTCGCCGACCTGGCGCGGGAGGCGTTCGGGGAGCGGATCACCCCGGCGATCAGGCGGGAGCGCACCTGGCATCAGGTGTACCTGAGCGCGACGGAGCGTCTCGCGCGCGGGCGCCGCAATCCGGTCGCGGAGTGGCTGAGCCGGCTCGGCGCGTTCGGGCTCCGGTCGCACGAGAAGCGCGTGCCGGACCCGGTCTTCGAGCAGCCGTTCACCGGGATCGCGCGCTTCCTTCGGCATCTCTGGGCGACCGACGGCTGCCTGTGGTTCAAGGACGGCCGCGCAGCGATCTACTACGCCACGAGCAGCGAACGACTGGCACGCGACGTCCAGTCGCTGCTGTTGCGGATCGGCGTGGTCGCGGGGCTCACCCGCGTGAAGCAGCCGGATGCCGGGCGGGACCAGTTCCACGTGCGCGTCTCCGGCGCGGCGGACTCACGGCGCTTTCTCGCCGTGGTCGGTGCGGTCGGTGTGCGCCGGAAGGAGGTCGCCGCCGCCCTGCAGCGCCATTTCCGCGGCGTGACCCCGGTCACGAATCGCGACGTCGTCCCGCGCAGTGTCTGGCGCTCCACGGTCGTGCCCGCGATGGCCGCCGCGGGCGTCACCGCCCGCGAGCTCCACGCCCAGCTGGGAACCGAGTACTGCGGCTCGACGCTCTACAAGCGCAACCTCGGCCGCGAGCGCGCCGCGCGGGTCGCGGAGATCGTGGGATCAGGGGACCTCGGCCGCCTCGCCGGCAGCGACGTGTACTGGGACCGGATCACGTCGATCGAGCCGGACGGCGAGGCGGACGTCTACGACCTCACCGTCGATCGGCTCCACAACTTCGTCGCCGACGACGTGATCGTCCACAACTCGATCGAGCAGGACGCGGACGTCGTGATGTTCATCTACCGCGACGAGTACTACGACCGCGAGTCCGAGCGGGAAGGGATCGCGGACCTGATCATCTCCAAGCACCGCAACGGCGGGCTCGCCACCGTCGAGCTCACCTTCCAGAAGGAGTACCCGCGGTTCATGTCCTACGTCGGCGACGACCGCTACTGATACGACCATGGCCACCTGCCCCGACGGACGCTGCGACGGCTCCGGGTTCCTCTACGACGAGGCCGCCCGGCGCGCGCGGCCCTGCTCCTGCCGGCCGGGGCGGATCGCGCGCAAGCGCGCCGCCGCGCTGGAGGGCCGGATCCCCAAGCGCTACCGCGAGGTGTCGCTGGAGCGCGAGCCGCTGATCTCGATCGAGCGCGCGAACCAGAGCGTCGTCCGCGAGGTGCGCCAGTACGTGCGCACGGTCGCGGAGCAGCTCGACGAGGGCAACGGGATCTGGTTCACCGGCGACGTCGGGACGGGCAAGACGACGCTCGCGATGCTGATCTCCAAGGCCGCGATGGAGGCCGACCGCACGGTGGCGATCTACTCGCTCCCGCGCCTGCTCGCGCTGCTGCGCGACACCTACCAGGACGACGCCCAGTACTCGCTCAACGACCTGATCGACCGCCTGAGCGCGGTCGACCTCCTGCATGTCGACGACGTGGGGGCCGAGCAGACGTCGCCGTGGGTGCTCGAGCAGCTCTACACGATCGTCAACACCCGCTACGAGGACGGCAAGGCGGTCATGGTCACGACGAACCTGATCAAGCCGGAGGGCGACGACGGGCTGGTCGAGCAGATCGGGCAGCGCACGGTGTCGCGCCTGTACGAGATCTGCGGCGACCCCAAGCCGATGTTCGGCGAGGACCAGCGGCGCGAGATCCCCTACGAGCCGTCGCTGCCGGATTGGGACGGGGAGCCGGCGTACGGCGAGCCGCGCCCGCGGCGCACCTCGTTCCCTTCGTAGACTGCACTCCGAAATGGCCGGCATCGTCATCATCGGCGCCCAGTGGGGCGACGAGGGCAAGGGCAAGATCACCGACCTGCTCGCCGAGAACGCGGACCTCGTCATCCGCTTCCAGGGCGGCAACAACGCCGGCCACACGATCGTCCGCGACGGCGTGAAGTGGAAGTTCCACCTGATCCCGTCGGGGATCCTCTATCCGGGCAAGCCGTGCGCGATCGGCAACGGCGTCGTGATCGACCCGAAGGTCCTCACCGACGAGCTCGACGACCTGCGCGCCAAGGGGATCGACCTCTCCGGGCTGAAGATCAGCGCCAACGCGCACCTGATCATGCCGTACCACATGCTGCTCGACCACGCGGGGGAGACGAAGCTCGGCAAGCTCCAGATCGGCACGACCCGCCGCGGCATCGGCCCGGCGTACGCCGACAAGGCAGCGCGCCTCGGGATCCGCGTGCAGGACCTGCTCGACGAGAAGATCCTCAAGAAGAAGATCATGGCCGCGATGGAGCCCAAGCGGCTCTCGCTGCGCCCGTACGCCAAGTCGCCGGACCTCGACCTGCAGTCGATGACCGAGGACTACCTCACCTACGGGCACCGGATCGAGCAGTACATCGCCGACACCGCGCGGCTGACCTGGAAGCACCTCGACGAGGGCGGCGACGTCATCTTCGAGGGCGCCCAGGGCACGCTGCTCGACATCGACCACGGCACGTATCCGTTCGTCACCTCGTCCAACCCCGTCGCGGCGAGCGCGGCAACCGGCACCGGCGCCGGCCCGAAGGACCTCGACGAGATCTGGGGCGTGACGAAGGCGTACGCGACGCGCGTCGGCGCCGGCCCGTTCCCGACCGAGCTCGACGACGAGCTCGGCGCCGCGATGCGCGAGGCCGGCGGGGAGTACGGCACGACGACCGGGCGCGCACGCCGCGTCGGCTGGATGGACCTCGTGGCGCTCCGCTACGCCGCGCGCCTGAACACGCTGACGCACCTGGCGGTCACGAAGCTCGACGTGCTGAGCGGCCTCGGCCCGCTGCGCGTCTGCACGCACTACCGCAGCCCGAACGAGGCGATCTTCGACCACTTCCCGTACCACCAGTCGGTGCTGCACCACGCGGGCGGCGTCTACGAGGAGCTGCCGGGCTGGGACGAGGACATCACCGAATGCCGCTCCGAGGAGGAGCTCCCGCAGGCCGCGCGCGACTACCTCGCCTACCTGTCGGACTTCGTCGGCGTCCCGATCGCGCTGATCAGCGTCGGCCCGGGGCGCGACCAGATCATCTGGACCGACGCGGGCCGCGCCACCGCGCCGTTCCAGCGCGCCGCGCTCGCTTAGCGGTCCCGCACGACCCGCGTGTCGACGATGAAGTCGTGCAGCGCGCGATTCTCCTCGTCCCACAGCGGCCACAGCACGTCGAGGATGCTGGCCAGCCCGAACGTGACCGAGCTCACGATGCCGAACAGGAGCGCCTTGACGACGACCTCGCGCAGCATCGCCCAGGCGAACGTCATCGGCTGCCCCTTCGCCCGCACGACCCGGATGCCGACCGCCATGCGCCCGAGCGTCCTGCCGTTGGTCCGGGCCATCATCAGCGGCGAGTAGAGCAGCGCGACGATCGCGATCGCGACGAACGAGAGCATCAGGCCGACGATGAGCGACACGATCCCGGCCTCGTCCGAGGCGAAGAACCCGATCGAGAAGACCGATCCGAAGAGCGCCAGGATCAGCAGCGCGCCGATGCCGACGATGATCCCGTCGATCAGCGCGGCGCCGACCCGCGACCACCACCCGGCGAGCGCGTAGCGGCCGGTGGCCGGAGCGGGCGCCGGGAGGGGGCCGGCCGCCGCCGGGCCGAACGCGCCCGGGGGCGGCGGGGAGGAGTAGCCGCCGGTGTAGCCCTGGACGGGCAGCGCGGACTCGTGCACCGGCGCCTCCGGCCCCGGGGCCAGCGGATCGCCGGGAGTCACGCCGCGGTCGCTCGGACGCTCGCTCATGCGCCGGAACGCTATCGCCAGCGCTCGATGAGGTCCGCGTCCGGGACCTCGCGCAGGGCACGGCCCGGCACGCCCATGACCACCGCGCGGGCGGGCACGTCCTTCGTCACCACGGCACCGGCCGCGACGAACGCCTCCTCGCCGACCTCGACGCCCGGGCAGAGCACCGTCCCGCCGCCGATCCGGCACGCGCGCCGCAGCGTCGCGCCGCGGATCGGGTGGTCCGGCGCGTGGCGCGCCATCGTGCTGTCGTTGGTCGTGCACGCGCCCGGGCCGACGAACACGTCGTCCTCGATCTCGGAGAACGCGGTGATGTAGACGTCGGTCTGGATCCGCACGCGCGCGGCGATCAGCACGTCGTTGTCGATCGCCGAGCCGCGCCCGATCACCGTCCCCTCGCCGATCCGCGCGCGCTCGCGGACGAACGACTGGTCGCCGAGGATGGCGTCCGCGCCGATCTCCGCGCCGGCGAACACGATCGCCCGTGCGCACACGACCGCGCCGGGGCCCAGCACCAGCGGCGGCGGCGCCTCGCGCGGCGCGGAGGAGTGGCGCGCCAGCTTCGGCGGCTTGCCGACGATCGCGCCGTCCTGGATCACGCAGCCGTCCCCGATCACCGTGCCTGGGTGGACGACGACGTACGCGCCGAAGCTCACGTTCTCCCCGACCTGCACGCCCTCCCCGAGGAGCAGTCCGGGGCCGAGGTCAGATGGCTGCACGCTGCGCCCTGCGCGTCGCGTCCAGCTTCTCCTGCAGGCCCGCGAGCACGCGGACCACGCGCAGGCCGGACGCGCCGTCCGAGACCGGCGTGCGGCCCTCGCGCAGGCACGCGACGAAGTGCTCGCACTCCAGCCGCAGCGGCTCGCGGTTGCCGATGCTCGGGCTCCAGATGTCGCCCGAGCGCGTGATGTACTCGCCCCAGGACGACGAGTCCTGGTCGAAGCCCTTGTCGTAGACCGTCACCTTGCGCTCCAGATCCATGTCGTCGAACGTCGCCATGCGCCGGGAACCAACGACGGTGAAGCGACGCTCCTTGTGCGGGTCGAGCCACGACAGATGCAGGTGGGCGGCGAGGCCCGACGGGAAGCGGAGGAAGCCGAAGACGACGTCCTCGATCCCCTGGCGCATGTAGGACTCGCCCCGCGCCTCGACCTCGTGCGGCTCCTCGCCCGCGAGGTGCAGCAGCACGGAGACGTCGTGCGCGCCGAGCGACCAGAGCGCGTTCTCGTCGGCGCGCAGCTTCCCGAGGTTGAGCCGGTTGGAGTAGATGTAGTGGATGTCGCCGAGCTCGCCCCCGTCGGCGATCTCCTTGAGCTTCGCGACGCCCGGGTGGTACTCGAGCAGGTGGCCGACCATCAGCGTGCGGCCGCTCTCCGCCGCGGCGGCCACGGCGCGCTCGGCCTCGGCGACGGTCTGGGCCAGCGGCTTCTCCACGAAGCAGTGCTTGCCCGCCCGCAGCACGCGCTCCGCGAGGTCGGCGTGGCTCGGCACGGGCGTGGCGAGGACGACGGCGTCGAGCGCCGGGTCGGCGAGCAGCTCGTCGAGCGACCGCGTGCGCCGCGCGCCCGGCAGCGCCGCGCCGACGCGCTCCAGCGCCGCGGCGTCGCCGTCGCACAGCCAGGTCAGCTCGCAGCCCGGGATGGCGGCGAAGTTGCGCGCCAGGTTCGGCCCCCAGTAGCCGAGGCCCGCGACGCCCACGGAGATCGAGGTCACGCGCCCATCCTACGAGCGAGCGCCGCGGCGACCCGCTCTCCGGCCCGCCCGTCGCCGTAGAGCGGCGGCCGCTCCGGCGGCGGACGGCGCTCCAGGGCCCGCACGGCAGCGGCGGCGTCGAGGTCCACCAGCACGTTCCAGCCGGCGTCCACCGTCTCGCCCCACTCCGTCGTCGCGCGCAGCGTGACGCACGGCACGCCCGCGAGGTACGCCTCCTTCTGCACGCCGCCGGAGTCGGTCAGCACCGCGCGCGGCATGGTGCAGGAGCCCGGTGAAGTCCAGGTAGCCGAGCGGAGGGGCGAGCACGACGCCCCCGGCCTCGAGCCGCCCGCGCAGCCCGGCCGCGTCCAGCCGCGCGGCGGTGCGCGGATGCAGCGGCAACAGCACCGGGCCCGGTACCGCGGTGAGCAGCTGCGACGAGCGCCTCCAGCCGCGCCGGGTCGTCGACGTTGCCGGCGCGATGCGCGGTGGCGAGCACGTACGCGCCGGGCGCGACGCCGAAGCGGTCCAGCACCTCCGTCCGCGCCGCCGCGCGCGGACCCAGCAGCCGCGCGACGTCGACCATCACGTCGCCCACGACCTCGATCTCGCCCGCCACCCGCTCGCCGCGGAGGATCGCCGCGGGCGCCTCCGCCGAGCACAGCAGCAGCGCGCTCGCGTGGTCGGTCAGCACGCGGTTGAGCTCCTCCGGCATCGTGCGGTCGTACGAGCGCATGCCCGCCTCCACGTGCGCGACCGGGATCCCCGCCTGCGCCCCGGCCAGGGCGCCGGCGAGCGTGGAGTTGGTGTCGCCGTAGACGAGCACGAGCGCAGGCCGCTCGCTCGCCAGCAGCGGTTCCAGCGCCGCGAGCATGCGGGCCGTCTGGGCCGCGTTGCTGCCGCCGCCCAGCTCCAGCCGGTGCTCGGGCCGCGGCAGCCCGAGCTCGTCGAAGAAGACCTGGGAGAGCGCCTCGTCGTAGTGCTGGCCCGTGTGGACGAGCACCTCGTCGGCCACCGCGCGCAGCGGGCCGGAGACGGCGGCGGCCTTGATGAACTGCGGCCGGTTGCCTATGACCGTCAGGACCTTGCCGTTTCCGGCCTGTTTATCGGGGTATCGGCGGTCCATGCTCGGAAGCGCTGTTCGCGGCACCGTACAAGGCGTGGTCGGGGCGTCCCGCCACCTCCTCTGGTACCTCGACTGGTCGACGGGCGGAGTTCCCGCGCGCGCGGCCGTCAGGCCGCGGCGGCCTCCGACGCCAGCTCACGCGCGACGCGCTGCCTGAACGCCGCGTGCGCCGCGTCGGTGACGGGTCCGGGCGCGTGCGGCAGCTCGATGTCGTCGACGGCCGCGATCGGCATCACCTCGCGCACCGATGAGGCGATGAACGCCTCCTCGGCCGCGCGGACGTCGTCCAGCGTGCACGGCGCCTCGGTGACGTCGAGCTCCTCGAGCAGCCGCCGACGCGTGATCGAGTCGAGGATGCCGTCGGAGAGCGGCGGCGTGTGCAGCCGCCCGCCCGCGATCCAGAAGAACGTCCACGTCGGGCCCTCCAGCACGCGCCCGTGCGGGGTGACGAGCAGCGCCTCGTCGGCGCCCTGCTCCTTGGCGATCCGGCCGGCGAGCATGTTCGCGGCGTAGGACAGCGTCTTCAGGCCGTTCAGCACGCGGGTGGGCGCGTAGGTCACGGTCGCCACGCGGGCGACCGGCGGGCGCGGACGGCAGCGGCTCGCCGATCGCGATCCGGTGCCCGCCGCGCGTGACGACGAGGCGCAGGAGCGACTCCGGCTCGTTCACCACCGCGAGCGCCTCCGCCCGGAACGCGTCCAGGTCGGCCTCCAGCCGCAGCCCCGCGCACGTGTGCGCCAGCCGGGCGAAGTGGTCCTCGAGGGCGAACGGGCGGCCGCCGTAGACGCGCAGGACCTCGAAGCCGCCGTCGCCGCGCAGCAGGCCCTCGTCGGAGACCGGGATCCGGGCCTCTTCGACCGGCGTGACGGTGCCGTTGACGCTCGCGAGCCACATGGGTCGCAGCCTACCGCCGCGCTACCGTAAGAGGTCTCGTGCGTCTCGTGGAGCCCGCTCAGAACGTCGAGCTCCGCGCCGACCGCCACGGCCACGCGCACGTGGTCTTCGCGTTCCCCTACCGGGCCGACATCGTCGACGCCGTGCGCGCGATCCCAGGCCGCCGGTTCGACTGGGACGCCAAGGAGTGGTGGGCGCCGCAGGCCGACTCCACCGCCCCGTACGTCAAGGGCGTGATCGAGCGCTACCCGGCGCTGGTCGTCGCCGACGAGGTCAGCGCGTGGCTGGCGGACGCGACGAGCGGCTGGGTCGGGCGCGTCGGCGCCGCGCGGCTCGACGGGCGCGGCGCGTTCGTGCTGGAGACGATCTCGGGCGAGCTCCCCGACGAGCTCGCGCCCGCGGCCGAGGAGCGCGGCGGGCGGCTCTGGCTCCCGTTCGCACAGGAGACCGCTGACGCGCTGTTGGAGCTGCGCGGGGCGCGGCTGGACAGGCGCGCGCTGCGCTGCGCCGGCAAGCTGCAGGTCGGCCAGGAGCCCGCGCCGGCCACGCTCGCGCTGGTCGAGAGCGTGGGCGAGCCGCGCTTCACGCTCGACGTCAACTGGGATCCGGACACGATCCCGGCGTTCCTGGCGCTGCCGGCCTGCGAGGCGCACGGCCGCTCGCTCCCCGTCGACCCGTACCTCGTCGAGCCGCTGGAGCACTACCTGCGGACCTACGGCGTCGAGGTCGCGCCGAACGCCCGCGAGGTGCTGGAGCGGCTGCGGGTCGAGCACGACGCCGCGATCGAGGACGTGCGCCGCTCGCGCGCCCACGACGGGCCGGAGCTGGAGGTCGAATCGGCGCTCGGCGGCGAGCTGCGCCCGTTCCAGCGCGCCGGCGTCGCGTACGTGCTGCGCGCGCGCAAGACGTTCCTCGCCGACGAGCAGGGCCTCGGCAAGACGGTCCAGGCGCTCGCCGCGCTCGAGCAGGACGACGCCTATCCGGCGGTCGTGATCTGCCCGGCGTCGCTCAAGCTCAACTGGGAGCGAGAGGCCGGCCACTGGCTGCCGCACCGCTCGGTCGCCGTCGTGTCCGGCACCGGCACCGTCGCGCCCGCGGCCGACATCACGATCGTCAACTACGACATCGTGCACGCGCACCGGACGCGGCTCGCGCTGCGCCGGCCGAAGGCGCTGGTGCTCGACGAGTCGCACTACGTCAAGAACCCGCGCGCGAAGCGCACGCAGGCCGTGCGGCGCCTGGCCGAGTCGCTCCCGCCCGACGCGCTGCGGCTCGCCCTCACCGGGACGCCGGTCATGAACCACGCCGAGGAGCTGATCGCCCAGCTGCGGATCATCGGCCGGCTGGAGGACTTCGGCTCCGGCGCGCGCTTCGCCCGCCGCTTCCAGGGCATCGGGGCGGAGGAGCGGATCCACTGGCACCTGCGCCGGCGCTGCTTCGTGCGCCGCTCGAAGGCCGACGTGCTGCCGCAGCTCCCGGCCAAGCGCCAGGTCGCGGTGCCGGTGGCGCTCGACAACGAGCGCGAATACCGCCTCGCCGAGGAGGACGTGATCGCCTGGCTGCGCGAGCAGCCGCTCGACCTGCGCGAGCTCGATCGCATGGTGGCGGCGGCCCTGCGGGCGGAGCGGCTCGCCCAGCTCAACGCGCTGCGCCGGCTCGCGTCGCGCGGGAAGGGCTCCGCGGCGATGGCGTGGATCGAGGACTTCCTGGCCTCTGACGAGCCGCTCGTGGTGTTCGCCGGGCACCGGGAGATGCAGGACCGGCTCCTGGAGCGCTTCCCGGACGCCCTGCACCTCGTGGGCCGCGACTCGATCACCGCCCGCGAGGCGGCCGTGCAGGCCTTCCAGTCCGGCGAGTCCCAGCTGCTCGTCTGCGCGACGCGCGTCGCCGGCCAGGGCATCACGCTCACGCGCGCGTCGAACGTCGCGTTCCTCGACCTCGAGTGGACGCCCGCGATGCACGACCAGGCCGAGGACCGCTGCCACCGGATCGGCCAGCACGACGCGGTCACCGCGTGGTACCTGCTCGCGGCGAAGACGCTCGACGAGACGATGCTCGAGCTGATCGAGCGCAAGCGCCGCGTCATCGACGCGGTGACCGACGGCCGCGCGGAGGCCGACGAGGCCGTGCTGGAGGGCGTCGTCCGCTCGCTGCGCGGGCGGCCGCTGCGCCACCTGCGCGCCGTCAGCTGAGCGCTACGGCATCGCGAGCAGCCGCGCCCGCTCGGCGGCGACGTCGAAGCTCGCCTCCGGCCAGCGCAGGCCCATCGCGTCGAGCTCCTCGAGCAGGAGGTTCGTGATCGCCCAGTTGCGGTACCACTTGCGATCGGCGGGCACCACGTGCCACGGCGCGATCTCGGTGCTGCAGCGCTCGATCGCGTCTCCGTACGCGCTCATGTAGTCATCCCAGCGCTCGCGGTTGTCGAGGTCGTCCGGGTTGAACTTCCAGTGCTTGGTGGGATCGTCCAGGCGGGCCAGGAGCCGCTCCTTCTGCTCCTCGCGCGAGATGTGCAGGAAGCACTTGACGATCCGGGTGCCGCCGGCGACGAGCTCCTCCTCGAACCGGTTGACGACGTCGTAGCGGCGCGTCCAGGTGTCCTCGTCGACGAGACCGAGCACGCGGACGGTGACCACGTCCTCGTAGTGGGAGCGGTCGAAGACGCCGAGCTTGCCCGGGCGCGGCTGCTGCGCGCGGATGCGCCAGAGGAAGTCGTGCGCGAGCTCCTCCGGCGTCGGCTTGCCGAACGAGGCGACGTGGACGCCGCCCGGATCGAGATGGCCGACGACGTGCTTGACCGTCCCGCCCTTGCCGGACGTGTCCATGCCCTGCAGTACCAGCAGGACGCTGCGCGAGCCGCCCGTCCTGCCCTCGGCGTAGAGCTGCTCCTGCCGGGTCGCGAGCCGCTCGCCGAGCGCCGGCGCCGCCTTCTCGGCGTCGGCCTTGCCGCCGTCGAAGCCGGGCGTCGCGCGCGTGTCGATCGCCGCCAGGTCCACCGTGCCGGCCGTGGCGCGCAGCAGGTCGCTCACGCGCTGCCCGGCGGCCAGGTTCCCTTTCGGCATCCCGGCAGGCTACTCGTTGAGCCACTCCGTGACGAAGTGCGGGCTCACGTGGATGTCGATCTGCCGCAGCGGCCCGTCGCCGCTGTTGACGAAGCGGTGCGGGACGTCGGGCGGCGCGACGACGATCTCCCCGGCGGCGACCTCGAACTCGTCGTCGCCGACGTGGAACGTGCAGCGCCCCTCCTGCGTGATGAACACCTCCTCGTAGGGGTGCTTGTGCAGGCCGGGCCCCTCGCCCGGCTGCGCGTCGACGAAGATCAGGCAGACGCCTGCGCCGTGGTCGCGCCCGACCAGCTCGCGGGCGATCCGGCTGAACGGGAGGGACTCCTGGCTGATGACGGACATGCCGCGGAGTGTGTTGCGCCTGTGGACCGCCGCGTAGGGCCATTCGCGCGCCGCGCGACGGGACCACTCAGCCGGCGTCGGCGCTGATGGGCTCGCCCGCCCGGATGCCGGCGGCGAAGCGGCCCGCCGACTCGAGCGCGTCGGACGCCTCGGGCAGGAACGACCAGAAGAAGTGGAAGACGTGCGTGTCGACCGGGTACAGCTCCAGCCGCACGTCGACGCCGTGGCTCCCCGCCCGGTCGGCGAGCGCCTGCGCATCGGGTCGCTGGAGGTCGCCGGTCGCCGCCTGGATCAGCATCGGCGGCAGGCCCGTGAGGTCGGCGCGCAGCGGGCTGACCATGGGGTCGTCGATCGGGTGGCCCGCGAGGTACGCCTCGGCCGACAGGTGCGCGAACTGGAGCGTCGTCTCGGCGACCGGGTCGCCCTCCCGCGGGATGAGCAGGCCGAACGTCAGGTCGACCGCGGGACAGAGCAGGACGCTCGCGCCCGGCAGCGGGAGGCCACGCTCCCTGAGCGTGAGCAGCAGCGCGAGCGCCAGGCCGCCGCCCGCCGAGTCGCCGGCGACCGTGACCCGCTCGGGGTCGGCGCCGTGCCCGACCATCCACTGGTACGCGCTGACCGCGTCTTCGAGCGCGGCGGGGAACGGGTGCTCCGGCGCGAGGCGGTACTCCGGCACGAGCGCGCTCGTGCCCGCGGCGACGGCCAGAGCGCCCGCCAGCGGCCGGTAGCCGAACGCCGACCCGAGGATGTAGCCGCCGCCGTGGAGGTAGAGGATCGAGGGCGGCTCGTCGGGGTCGCGGCCGAGCAGCAGCGACGGGACGCCGCCGGCGTTGGCTGGGCTCACGCCGATGCCCTCGGGCGGCGCGAACTCCGCGTGCAGCGCCTCGTACGCGGCGCGCGTCTGCTGGATGTCCGCATCCGACGACGTCAGGTCGACGAGCGGCTGCCAGAGCTGCGCGAGCCGGCGGGCGACCTCCCCGCCGACGGTCTGCGTCGTGGCCACCGCGTCGTCGAGGTCGCGCAGGAGCCGGCGCGCGCGGTCGAGGAGCGCCTCGCCGGCGAGCGTGAGCTCCACGCGGTGCGTCGAGCGCCGCAGCAGCTCGCATCCGAGGAGCCGCTCGAGCGCTCGCACCTGGCGGCTCAGCGCGGGCTGTGAGACATGGAGCCGCGCGGCGGCGCGGCCGAAGTTCAGCTCCTCCGCGACGGTGACGAACGCCCGCAGGTGGCGGATCTCGATCGCGTCGGGCGCCTGTGGAAAGGCGAGCAGCTTCCCGCGGTCGTTCATGGCATCGATTATGGACGCCCGCGCGCGATCCGGTCATGCGAGTCGTGCACGACCGTCATGCGGGATCGGCCTTTCCGTTTCCCGCGCGTCCGGGGCACCATGCCGGGCATGACCGCTCTGGCCCTCGATCGCCCGCCGTCCCCGCCGCGCGCGCACTCGCGGCTCCAGCGGGTGGCCGAGCTGCGCCTGCGCGGCCGGACGGGAGCCCTGCGGGCGTCGGTCACGTGGCCGGCGGCGGCGGACGTCCGGCCGGCGCTGCTCGTGTTCTTCCCGGACCCCGAGCGCGACGCGAGCTCGCTCTGCCGCGCGCTCTGCCGGCTCGCGGGCGTCGTGGTGCTCTCGGCTCCCCCGCGGTCCGGGCCGGCGGAGCCCGCCTCGACGGCGTTCGACGACGCGGCGTCTGTGCTCGGCTGGGCCGCGGACCACGCGGAGGAGCTCGACGCCGACCCGGGCCGGATCGTCGTCGGAGGCGAGGGATCGGGAGCGGCGCTCGCCGCCGCCGTCACGCTGCACGCCCGGGACGAGTGGTGGCCGGCGGTCGGCCGCCAGGTCCTGATCCATCCGGAGCTCGACGCGTGGCAGGCGTCGGTGCCGTACGCCTCCTCGCTTCGCACCGCACCGGTCGAGGGCGCGCCACCGGCGACGGTCGTCTCCGGCGGCGGGCCGGCCGACGGCGGCCCGGCGCTGGCCGGGCGACTGCGGGCGGCCGGCGTGGAGGTCGAGGAGCTCGCGCACGCCGGCGGCATCGGCGCGGCGCTGCTCGCCGGCCTGGCACGGTCCCTGCTGCGCGGCGTCTAGCGCGCTGCGGCGCTCAGCGCGAACGCCAGGGCGGCGGTCGCGGTGAAGTCGATCGCGGGCTCCACCGTCTGCCACGACCGGACGTCGTCCACGAACCGGCTCCCGTGCCCGGAGAAGGCGGCGTAGCGGTCGCCGCCGCCGGGTTGGCACGTGTGCCCCTCGTCGAAGAACTCGCCGAGTCCGTCGCCGAACAGACCACTGCTACTGGGACCGCGAGGGCGGCCGGTGCGTCATCAGCCGACGGGGGTGGATCCGGCGATCATCGCCGCCGTCGCGTCCCCGCTGAACCTGCGTAGCGCGTCGATGTCGGCGGCGTCGACCGGGGTGCGCGGGGATGCTGCGAGCTGTTGGGCGAACATGGCGACCGCTTCCGGGATGGCGCCGGGCCCCGAGAGCCGATAGCGCGGCGGTAGCAGCGGGCCGAACACCAGGGGTTCGCTGAGGTCGGGCCAGTCCGTCGGCTCGGGGGCGACGCCGAGCTCCTCGGAGAGGGTCAGCGCGAGCGCGTTGTGGGCGTCGAGCGGCGGTCGCGGTTGCCGGATCACGTCCCGCATGAGCGCGTCGTCGGGCAGCGTCGCCTCGCCGCTCCAGACCGCCGCGATCCAGCGCGCCTGCAGCTCGAGCAGCGGGAAGTACGGCCCCTGCGCCAGGAACTGACCGATGACACCGAGGCCGGGCAGGTCCGGGTGAAACGTCCGCTGGTACAGCGGGAGATCCGGTCCGAGCACGTCCCAGATGCGCTGGCTCAGGTACGGAATGTCGATGTCGTAGCCGGTCGCGCAGATGATGACCTCGACGGCCGCGGTCGAGCCGTCGGTGAAGGTGACGTTCAGCCCGTCGATCGAGGCGATGCCGGGACGGCACGCGATGCTGCCGTCGCGCACCTGCTGCAGGTAGTCCTGACAGAGCGACACGCCCGCGACGCGGAGATCGTCACTCGGCTCCGGCGCGCCGAAGTCGGCGGGGTTGCCGGCTACGCGGAGGATACGCTCGCGCTGCCGGCAGCTCCACTCGTCGGAGGACGACAGGCGCCGCTCGAGCGCGCCGAACAGGGTGTACCACTGCCAGTCGGAGGAGACGCCGTCGACCACCTTCTGGATCACGTACCGCGGCTTGCGGAATGCTGAGATGACCGGTGCGTGCGACGCGAGGTCCGAGGCGATCTCCAGACCGCTGATGCCGTTGCCGTAGACGAGCGTGGTGCGATCCTGTAGCCGTTCAGCGCCCGGATAGTCGAACGCGTGGAGCGTCTCGCCGCGGAACGCGTCGACGACGCGTGGGAGCCGCGGCTTGCGGAAGCGGCCGGAGGCGACGACGACGGCGTCGAACGGCTCGCCGTCGACCGTCCAGCCCGGTTGCACCTCACCGACGCGCGAGTGAAGCCGAACATGGTCGACGACGCCGGAAGCGCGGGCGTAGTCCTCGAGGTACGCGCGCACCTGCGCGGCGGCCGGGTGGAGCGCGTGCTCAGCCGGAGCGGGGAAGTCGGAGAATGCGGTCATCGCGCGGCTCGTGTTGGTGCGCATTCCCGGCCACACGCCGCTGTGGGGCGCCGTCGTGTACCACTGCCCGCCGATGGCGTCGCCGGCCTCGAACACCGTCACGTCGAAGCCGGCCTCGAGCGCATACTTCGCCGCGGTGACTCCTGAGGGGCCGGCGCCGATGACCGCGATCGAAGCTCCGTCGGGCAGCCTCACGAGGCCGACACTAGCTTCGGTGCGAACGGTCCGCCACGACGAATGGGTCGCTGGGGCCGCAGAATCGCGATACTCGCCACTCGATCTCGCCAGTGACTGAGAGTGCCCCCGCCAGGAATCGAACCTGGAACCTTCGGATTAAGAGTCCGCTGCTCTGCCAGTTGAGCTACAAGGGCGCGGCCGAGATTGTAGCGCCGGGCTACTTCTACTTGTCCGGCGTCGGAGTGGCCGTGGGAGCCGGCGTCTGGCCGTCCTGCGCGGCCTGTGCGAGCGCCTGCGTCTTGGCCGTCTCGAGCTGCCCCTTGAGCGCCTCGCGCATGTCGGGCTCGGTCAGCTCGAGCGCCTTCGCCGTCGCCAGATCGCCCTTGCGGACCTGGCCCGCCTGGTAGGCGACCGTCGCCAGCGTCGCGTACGCGCCGGCGGAGTTGCGGTCCTCCGCGACGATCTCCTGCGCCTGCGTCGCGTGGTCGAGGTCGCCGATGCCCGCGTAGGCCTGGACCATGAGGCTGGCCACGCGCGGGTCCGGCTTCTTGCCCGCCAGCTTGAGGTGCTCCTGCCAGGCGCGGCCCGCGGCGGCCAGCTGCTCGGCGCCCGCGTCGGTGTAGTTGCCGGTGTTCTGGTCGATGTTCTCGCCCGAGTTGGCCAGGGTGAACCGGGCGCGCGCGACGGCGGCCCAGGCCGCGGCGTTCGTCGGGTTCGCGCGGGCCTTCGCGGTCGCGGCCTGCTCCTGCTCGCGGAAGCGGTCGCTGCCGCTGTCCCCGCCGCCGCCCTGCGTGATCGCGTCGACGAGCCCGCCCGGCAGGGCGCCGCCGCCGCCGATCCCGAAGAACACGAGGCCGCCGCCCATGAGGAACGCGAGCGTGATGTACACGACTTTGACCACGCGGCGGCGGCCAGAGCCTCTGAGGTCGAAGAGCATCAGTCGTCTGAGTCGGAGTGGGTCAGCTCGGTGCCGGCGTCGTCGCCCTCCTCGCGGGCGCTGGCCCGCGCGGCACGCCGGTCGAGCAGCGCGGCGAGAAGGATAGAGCCCTCGTAGAGGAACACGATCGGGAGCATGATGAGGAGCATGGTCACGGGGTCCCCGCCGGGCAGCAGGGCGGCCACGATCGCTATGACGAGGATCGCGTAGCGCCGGTTCTTCCGCAGCTGCCGGGGCGTGAGTATCCCCATCCGGGTGATCGCGAGGATGACGAGCGGGAGCTGGAACAGCGCGCCCATCGCCGCCAGGACCATCACCGAGAACTTGTAGTAGTCGCGCGCCTGCAGCAGGACGTCGTAGCTGTCGTCGTTGAAGTTCTGCAGGAAGTCGACGGCCGCCGGCAGGATCACGTAGTACGCGAACACCACCCCGCCGTAGAACAGGAACGGGACGAGCAGCATCAGCGGCAGCGCGACCTGGCGCTCGGTCGGCGAGAACGCCGGGAGCACGAACGCGTAGAGCTGGTAGAGGAGCAGCGGAAGGGCGATGAGCAGCGCCGCGTAGCCGGCGACCGTCAGCGTCGCGGTCAGCGGCTCGCCGACGCCCAGGGTGACCGGGCGCCGGGGCGAGCCGCGCGGGCTCGCCTCCACGGCGGCCGCCGCCGCGCGCGACAGCGCGTCGGCCTGGGCGCGCAGCGCCGGCTCGTCAGAGGACGCGGCCGAGGCGGCGAGGGCGCGCGCCGTCGCCGCGATCCGCTCGTTGACCCGCTTCTGGGCCGTCTGCCAGCACGCGCTCTGCTCGAGCGGGTCGCGCGTCTGGTCGCACGGCTTGTTGGTCTGCGCCTTGGCCAGCGGCTCGTTGACGATCCTGAGGATCCGGTCGTCCTGCCAGAGGCAGATGCCGAAGATCACCGCGAACGCGGCGACGCAGATGATGATCCGCGTCCGCAGCTCGTCGAGGTGCTCGACGAGCGAGAGACGCTCGTCGTGCGCGATGGGCTTCAGCCTGGTGGCCATGGCACTGCGGCGGAGCGGGTGCGGGCGGGCGCGCTAGGAGCGCTCGCGCATGACCTCGCCGTCCAGCGGCTCCTGCTCATCCGCGGGACGGCCGAGCGCCGCCTGGGCGTCGCTGCGGCTGCTGTCGTCGTCGTCAAAGCGCTCGTCGGCCTTCCGCGTGACCGTGTCCTTGAACTCGCGGACCCCGCCGCCGACCTGGCGGCCGAGCTGGGGCAGGCGCTTTCCGCCCACGATCACCAGCACGATGATCAGGATGATGCCGAGCTCGAGGGGCCCGAGGCCCGCGATGAATGCGTTCGTCATGGGTGGTTCAGCTCCCATCGAGGAATACGCGCAGCCTAGCGACTGCGGATCCGTCCGATATGCGACGAGTCCCGCTCAAGTCCCGCGCTGCCGTACCGATGTAGGGCGCAGACCCCATAAAGCGCCACTCGGAACACCATGAGCCACCCAGACCACTCCAACTACGTCCGCCGCGTCGTCCTTCCGTCGGGTCGCGCCATCGAGGTCGTCTACTTCGAGAACCAGCCGGCGCACGCGCCGGACCCCTTCGCGGGCTCCACCCACGAGGTCGTCGACCTCCACGTCTGCCCCGACTGCGCGAAGCGGCTGGTCTATCCGGTCCAGTGGGAGGAGGCTTCCCCGACGCATTGGGAGGTCCAGCTCCGCTGCCCCAACTGCGAGTGGTCCACCGTGGGGATGTACGACCAGGCGACCGTCGACCGGTTCGACGAGGAGCTCGACCACGGCACCGAGGCGCTCGTCCGCGACCTCAAGCGGCTCACGCGCGCCAACATGGAAGAGGAGACCGAGCGCTTCACCAGCGCGCTGGACTCCGACGCCATCTGGCCGATGGATTTCTAGGCGTACCGGTCGGCGACCGAGTCCGCCACCAGCTCCAGCGCAGCCCGCTGCGGCTCCGGCAGCGCCGGCAGGTCCGCCTTCGCGGCCGCCACCATCTCCAGCGCCTCCGTACGCGCCTGGTCCAGCACGCCGGTTGCGGCGATCGCGTCGCAGACGGCCTCGGCCTGGTCGGGGGTGCGGATCCCGCGCAGGTCGAGCGCGGCCAGCTCCGGATCGCGCTCGCGCGCCAGGATGAACGGGAGCGTGACCGTGCCGTCGAGCAGGTCGGTGCCGCGGTGCTTGCCGGTCCGCTCCGCCGGACCGGAGACGTCGAGCACGTCGTCGAGCAGCTGGAACGCGAGCCCGATCCGGCGGCCGAAGTCGCCGAGGGAGTCCGCCTGCCCGCCGCCCTCCAGCGCACCGAGCCGGCAGGCCGCCTGGAACAGCCGCGCGGTCTTGAGGTCGCAGCGGTGCAGGTAGCGCTCGCGCGAGACGTCCACGTTCCACGCGTCCTCGCGCTGGAGCAGCTCGCCCTCGGCCAGGCCGGAGGAGGCGTCCGACAGCACCCGGATCTCGTCCGGGCGCCCGTTCCCGGCCAGCTCGGCGAACGCGCGGGAGAACAGCAGGTCCCCGGTCGCGGTCGCGATCGCCCGGCCTGCCGTCGCCACCACGGTCGGGCGGCCGCGCCGCAGCGGCGCCGCGTCCAGCACGTCGTCGTGCACGAGCGTGGCGGAGTGGATCAGCTCGACCGCCACCGCGGCCCGCAGCACGCCGTCGTGGTTCGGCTCCGCCTTGTCGCCCGCGGCGAGGAACACGAGCAGCGGCCGCAGCCGCTTCCCGCCGGCGCGGATCGTCGCGCCGGCGTGCTCGGCGAGCAGCTCGCCGTGCGACGTGGCCAGCTCCTCCAGGCGCGCCTCCAGCCGCGTCATCAGGGCGGGGACGTGCGCGCCGCCGGCCTCGACGAGGGCGAGCACCTCCTCGGCGCTGCTCACGGCACCGTCCCGACGTGGAGCGCGATGATCCCGCCCGCCGTGAGGATCCAGCGGACGTCGGTGAGCCCCGCGCCCACCAGCCGCTCCGCCAGCGCGTCGGGCGCCGGGAAGCGCTTGACCGAGCTCGGCAGGTACGCGTAGGCATCGGGATCGCCGGCCAGCTTGCCGAGCGCCGGCACGATCCGGTCGAACCAGATCGAGAAGAACGTCGAGAGCGGCGGCCGCTGGGGCGTCGTGATCTCCAGGATCACCACGCGGCCGCCGGGCCGGACGACGCGCGCCATCTCGGCCAGCCCACGGTCCAGGTCGGAGAAGTTCCGCGCGCCGAACCCGACCGTCGCGGCGTCGAACCCGTCGTCGGGGTAGGGCAGCTCGAGGGCGTTGGCCCATTCCCAGGTGACCGCGGAGGACTTCTGGCGCGCGCGGTCGAGCATCGCCTCGGAGAAGTCCGAGCCGACCACGGTGCCGGACGGCCCGACGCGCCGCGCCAGCTCCACCGCCAGGTCGCCGGTCCCCGACGCGACATCCAGCGCCCGGCCGCCCGGGCCGAGCGCGGCGAGATCGGCCGCGCGCTCGCGCCAGCGGTGGTGCAGGCCCGCGGTCATGAGCGAGTTCATGAGGTCGTACACGCGGGCGATGCGGTCGAACATCGCGCGCACCTGCGCCTCTTCCAAGGTGCCCGTCCGGGCCTGCGGGGACGCCATGGCGGCGTGAGGCTACTACTCGCCGTGGAGCTGGGAGAGGAAGTTCACCATCGCGGTCTTCTTCTCCTCGGGCAGCCCGGCGAAGGACGGCATCGGCGCGGTCGGGTTCTCCAGCGTGCGCAGGATCGCCGCCTTCGGGAGCTTGTCGGCGATGTCGGTCAGGTTCGGCCCCGGCCCGCCGTTGCCGTTCTCGCCGATCTTGTGGCAGGCCAGGCAGCCGGACTGGGCCACGATGAGCTTGCCCTCCTCGTACTGGGGGGCCACCGGGTAGTCGATCGAGTTCGGCGAGCCGGCCGCGGCGCCGAGGTAGGTGAGGTAGCCCATGGCGAAGATCGTCAGGATGCCCGCGATCGTGGCGATCGGGCGCCGCTCGGGCCGGCGCTCCGGCCCGCGGTCGATGAACGGCAGCAGGATCAGCAGCACCATGCAGAGCGTCGGCACGCCGATCGTGGCGACCGGGGTCAGCACGGCGGGCTTGATGACCCGCAGGACCTCGAAGAGGAAGAAGAAGTACCACTCCGGCCGCGGGACGTAGGTGGTCGTCGTCGGGTCCGCCTTCGGCCCCAGCTCGGCGCCGAAGATGATCGACATCGAGATGATCGCGAGCAGGACGATGCACGCCATCACCGAGTCCTTCGCCACCGCGTAGGGGAAGAACGGCTTCCCCTGCGACTTCAGGATCGAGTACTCGCGGAGGTAGAGCTCCTTCTCGCGCTGGTTCACGCTAGACCCGCTCCTCCCGCAGGCCATCGGAGCCCTCGGCCTTCAGCCACGGCGGCGCGGTCGTGCCGAGCTTGGTGACGAGGTAGAGGTGGGCGCCGATCAGCGCGAAGATCGCGCCCGGGATCAGCAGCATGTGGATCGCGTAGAAGCGCGAGAGCGTCGTGGATCCGAACTCCGCCCCGCCACGGAGGAAGTCGGACAGGAACGGTCCGACGAGCGGACCGGTGCCGTTGATGTTCACGCCCACGATCGTGGCCCAGTAGGAGCGCTGGTCGAACGGCAGCAGGTAGCCGGTGAACGACATCACGAACGTGAGGATCAGCAGCACGACGCCGATCACCCAGTTCAGCTCGCGGGGGTACTTGTAGGCGCCGAAGAAGAACGTCCTGGCCAGGTGCAGGCACACCAGGACGACCATCACCGTCGAGCCCCACTTGTGCATGCCGCGCACGAACTCGCCGAGGAAGACCTCGTTGGTGATGTGGCGCGTCGACTCGTAGGCGTTGGTGACCGAGGGGTCGTAGTACATCGCGAGGAAGACGCCGGTGACCGCCTGCGAGAGGAACGCGAACAGCGTCGCCGAGCCCAGCGTGTAGAACCAGTTCGTCCCGCGCGGGACCTTCCGGAACATGACCCAGCGCGCCGGGCCCGACAGCGACGTGCGCTCGTCGACCCAGTCGACGGTCGCGATGCCGGCTTCCTTGGCATGGTCGAGCGGCTTGACGCGCTCGGACTCGCCGGGGCGCTTGGGCTTGGTCCGGAGGGCGGAGGGAAGGGGTGCGTGCGGGAGCTTCATGTCGCTAGTCCATCTTGGGCGTGGAGAACCGGCCGGGATAGAGGTACTGGCCGATGCCGTCGAGGTCCTGCGCAGGATCGCGGTAGGAGGGGAAGCGGCGGAACTCGCTGTTGACCGAGTAGCGCGGGCCGACCTCCACCTGGCCGTTCCGGACCCGCGTGTAGAAGCGGTCGAGCGGCCGCACCGGCGGGCCGCCGTCGACGAGGCCCGCAAAGTCGTACACGCCGCCGTGGCACGGGCACACGAAGCGCTTGGCGGCGTCGATGTAGCGCACCGGGCACCCGAGGTGCATGCAGCGCGTGGAGATCGCGACGTACTGCTCGTCGTAGCCGGGCGGGTTCGGCGGGGCGTCGATCTTGTCGTTGCGCGCGCGGACGTAGATCGTCGTGCGGCCGACCTGCCCGATGCCGGCGACCTCCGTGATCGTGCGCGGGAGGTACGTGTCGTCCGGGAAGTCCCCCTCCGCGCCGATCGCCTCCCACTCGACCGGCGGGCGGTCGAACAGCGCCGAGCCGGCCGCGAACCCGAGCGCCGGCAGCGCGAACGCGGACACCGCGATCAGGCCGGCGCCGTGGACCGTCCCGGTCATGAAGCGGCGGCGCGTGACCGTCTCGCCCTCGAAGGCGCCGGGCATCCCCCGATCGAGGGTGTACTTGCTCTTGGGCTCTTTGCGTCCGTCGGCCATGGCGGGAGCAGAACAATAACGACGCCGGCAGCAAGTAGGCCCCACCTTGGGGCGGCTGAGGTCAGCGTGCTGGCGCGGCGGCGCGCAGGGCGCGGGCGGCGCCGGCGGCGCCGGCCCGGGCGGCCGCCTTGGCCGCCTCCAGCTCAGGCCCGCTGCCGTGCCCGACGGCGGCCGCGCCGGCCGTCCAGATCGCCTCGGCGCGGTCCGTGTCGCCTTCCGCGTGGGCCTGCGCGGCGAGCGAGATGACGTCGGCCAGCTGCGCGACCGCGTCGAGGTCGCCCAGCTCGGCCAGCCGGGCGAGGCCGAGGGCGTAGAGGCGGTCGCCCGCGAGCAGCGCGAGGTCGGGATCGTCGGGCCGCATCACGCGGCCGGTGCCGTAATGCTGGAGGTAGCCCTCGACGATCGCCTCGACGAGCAGCGCGTAGTCCTCCTCCCGGCCGGCGGCCCGCGGCCCGGCCGCGGCGGCGGCGCCCAGCGATCCGTCGGCCTGGCCCGTCTCGGAGACCGCCTCGGCCATCAGCCCGCCGTCGGTGCGGAGCGCGGCGGCCAGGCGGTCGAGCACGTTCCCCTCGCTCATGCGATTTCGCCGAACGCGGCCGCCGCGACCTCGAGCGTGCGTGCGACGTGCTCGTGCGAATGGGCGAGCGACGGGAACCAGGCCTCGAACTGCGACGGCGGCGGGTACACGCCGCGGGCCAGGAGCGCGCGGCACCAGGCCGCGTACGCCTCGGTGTCGCAGGCGGCGGCGCCGGCGTAGTCGCGCACGGGCGCCTCCGAGAAGAACACGGTGAGCAGGCCCGGCGCCCACTCGACCTGCACCGGGCGGCTGCCGGCGGCGGCGCGCAGGCCGGTCGCGAGCGCCTCCGTCGTCGCGGCCAGATGGACGTAGGCGTCCTCGTCGAGGTGCTCGAGCGTCGCCCGTCCCGCGGCGACCGCCAGCGGATTGCCGGACAACGTGCCCGCCTGGTAGACGTCGCCGGCGGGCGCGATCCGGTTCATCAGGTCGACCGATCCGCCGTAGGCCGCGGCCGGCAGCCCGCCGCCGATCACCTTGCCCATCACGGTGATGTCGGGCAGCACGCCGGTCAGCTCCTGCGCGCCCCCCGCCGAGACGCGGAACCCGGTGATGACCTCGTCGAAGACGAGCATGGCGCCGTGCTCGGTGGCGAGCCAGCGGAGCAGGTCGAGGAAGCCCGGCTCGGGCAGGACGAGCCCCATGTTGGCGGCGTAGGGCTCCACCAGCAGGGCCGCGACGTCGTGCTCGGCGAATGCGGCGCGCACGGCCGCCTCGTCGTTCCACGGCACGATGACCGTGGCCCGCGTGGCGGACTCCGGCACGCCGGGCGAAGAGGGGATGCCCTGCGTGGCCAGGCCGGAGCCGGCCTGCGCCAGCAGCCCGTCGACGTGCCCGTGGTAGGCGCCGGCGAACTTCACGAGCGTCTCGCGCCCCGTCGCGGCGCGAGCCAGGCGGATCGCGCTCATCGACGCCTCGGTGCCCGACGAGGTCATCCGCAGCATGTCGACCGCCGGCATCCGCTGCGTGACCAGCTCGGCCAGCTCCACCTCGGCCGCGGTCGGCGCGCCGTAGCTCGTGCCGAGCGCGGCCGCCGCCGTGACCGCCGTCAGCACGGACGGGTGGGCGTGGCCGAGGATCAGCGGCCCCCAGGAGCAGACGTAGTCGACGTACGTGTTGCCGTCGACGTCGGTGATCTCGGCCCCCGCGGCGCGCTCGATGAAGATCGGGTCGCGCCCGATCGCCCGCATCGCACGGACCGGGGAGTTGACGCCGCCCGGCAGCAGGCGGACGGCGCGGTGATAGAGCTCGGCGGAGCGGGTGTCGGAGAGCGAGGTGCTCAGCGCCCGTGCTCCTCTTCCCAGCGCGCGAACGCGTCGGTGAAGTAGAGCATCCGCACCTTCTTGAACTCGGTGCTCGAGTACAGCGTCGCGCGGTCGGTGATCCCGGTGGCGTCCGCGATCGAGTCGAGGATCGCGTCGCACTCGTCCTTGGAGCGGCCGTGGGCCATCGTGAACACCGAGTACGGCCAGTCGGCATAGGTCGGCCGCTGGTAGCAATGGGAGATCCCGCGGAACGCGGCCATCCGCTTCCCGGTGTCGAGGATCTCGCCGTCCGGCACCGCCCAGACGCCCATGCCGTTGGCCGAGAAGCCCGCGCGGCGGTGGTAGAGGATCGCGGCGACGCGGCGCAGCCCGCCGCGCTGCCGCAGCGACTCCAGGCGCTCGAGCACGGCCTCGACCGGCACGCCGAGCCGCTCGGCGGCGGGCGCGTACGGCTCGGAGACCACCGGCATCGGGCCCTGCGTCGCGCGCACCGTGGCGATGTCCTCCTCGCTCAGCTCGATCGGGTCGAGCTCCAGCGGCTCGACCGCCTGGCCCGGAGCGCTCAGCGCGTCGGTGCCGCCCTCCATCTCGAGGTCCATGCGGATCTTGAAGAGCTTGAGGGTGGGGAGCTGCCGGATCGACTCCGCGCCGGTGCGCTCGGCCAGGACGTCCAGCGTGCCGTCCAGGCCGAGGGCGGAGTCGGCCTCCACCGCGATCGTGAACCACAGGTTGAAGTCGTGGTCGCGCAGGTAGTTGTGCGTGACGCCCGGATGGGTGTTGATGAACTGCGCCGCGCGGTGCGGGTTCTCGGGGTCGACCTTGGCGGCGACGAGCATCGACGCGTAGCCGAATGCCCGCGTGTCGAAGATCGGCGTGATCTCGCGGATGATCCGCTTGTCGAGCAGGTACTGGACGCGCTCGAGCACCTCGGCCTCGGGCAGCTCCGCCAGCTCGGCGACGCGCGCGAACGGCCGCGGCTCGAGCGGGAACCGGCCCTGCATCAGGTTGAGCAGCTGCTTGTCGGTCTCGTCGAGCGGGACGGCCGAGCCGCCTCGCCGGGACCGGACCTTGGATACGGCCTTCGGCCGAGGAGTTTCGTCCTCCGGTCCTCGCAAGCTCGGACCTCCGGCCGATGTCAGGTCAGCCATGCGGCGACGTCCTTTGCGTGGTAGGTGATCACGATGTCCGCGCCGGCCCGGCGGATGCCGGTGAGCGCCTCGAGCACGGCGGGACGCTCCTCCAGGAGCCCCGCGGCGACCGCGGCCTTCAGCATCGCGTACTCGCCGCTGACGTTGTACGCCGCGACCGGGAGCCGGGTCGCGTCCTTGACGCGCCTGATCACGTCGAGGTATGGCAGCGCCGGCTTGACCATGATCACGTCGGCGCCCTCGGCCGCGTCGAGCTCGGCCTCGCGGACTCCTTCGAGCGCGTTGGCGGGATCCATCTGGTAGCCGCGCCGGTCGCCGCGCGCGGGCGCCGACTCGGCGGCCTCGCGGAACGGCCCGTAGAACGCGGACGCGTACTTGGCGGAGTAGGCCATGATCGGCGTCTCCGCCAGGCCGTGGTCGTCGAGGGCGGCGCGCAGCGCGCCCACCCGGCCGTCCATCATGTCGCTCGGCGCGAGCACGTCCGCGCCGGCGTCGGCCTGCGACACCGCCGTGCGCGCGAGCAGCTCCAGCGTCAGGTCGTTGTCCACGACGCCGTCGTCGCGCAGCACCCCGCAGTGGCCGTGGCTCGTGTACTCGCACAGGCAGAGGTCGCAGATCACCAGCAGCTCCGGATGGGCGGCCTTGATCGCCCGGGTCGCCAGCTGGACGATGCCCTCGTCGTCCCACGCGCCGGAGCCCTCCTCGTCCTTGCCGGCCGGCAGGCCGAACAGGAGCACGGCGGGGATCCCGAGCGCGGCAGCCTCGCCGGCCTCCTGGACGGCGGCGCCGATCGAGAGGTGGTCGATGCCGGGCATGCTCGGGATCGGGACGCGGCCCTCGATGCCGTGGCGCACGAACATCGGGTAGACCAGGTGCGCCGGCGAGAGCTCGGTCTCGCGCACGAGCCCGCGCAGGAGCCCGGTCTTGCGGAGGCGGCGCATGCGGGTGGCCGGGAACACGCTTGCAGCTTAGAGCCCAGCGGGCTATGCGAAGCGCCGCAGCGAGAGCCGCGCGACCGCGGCGAACGCGAGCGCGAGCGCCGCGAGGTGCAGCAACGGCACGAGCAGCGCGCCGCCGTTGAGCGCCGCGTCGAGCGCGTCCAGCGCCGGCTTGAACGGGAACACGGCTGAGATGATCCGGATCGCGTCATACAGCGTCCCGCCCACGGCGCCGGAGGGGATGAGGGCGAGCGCGGCGACCGGCAGCGCGAGCATGAACGCCAGCAGCGAGGAGGCGCGCACCTCGCGCGTGACGCCGCCGATCGCGACGCCGAGGGCCGCGAACGCGACGGCGGCGACGGCGAGCACGGCCAGCCATATCGGCGTGCGACTCCAGCCCAGGTCGAGGAACGCCACGAGCACGGCGAGCATGACCGCGGCCAGCGCCCAGGCGCAGAGGCCCGCCAGCCCGATCTTCTCGGCCAGCAGACCGGTCCGGGACACCAGCCCGCGCACGAGCCGGCCGAACGCGTGCTCCTCCCGCTCCAGCGCGAGCATCCCGGCCGCCAGCAGCAGCGTCACGAACATCAGCGAGAGCACGACCGCGACCTCGACGCCGAACACGTCGAGCGAGGTGTCAGAGCCCGCGATCGCCCGCTCCTTCACCTGCACGGGGCTCGCGATCGAGGCGAGGATCGGCTTGGACACGTCGAGGTTGTCGGCCGCGAGCCGTGCGAAGCGCGAGACCTGCTGCAGCGCGACCCGCGACGGCGAGCCGTCCGGCAGCCCGGCGATCGCCGCGTCGATGATCGCCTGGGTGCGGCGCAGCCCGAGGATGTCCACGTCGCCGACCAGCGGCAGCGAGACCTTGCCGCCCTCCACGATCAGGCCGAGGTAGCGGGCCGACGCCTTGAAGATCTCGTCCGACAGCGCCTTGTTGGCGTCGGCCAGCGTCGCGTCGATCGTCGACTGCACGTAGCGGCGCTTGAGCGGGTTCTCGGCGCTGTAGTAGACCTCGACGGTGGCCGGGTCGCCGCCGCCCAGGCCGAGCGTGCCCTGCAGACGCTCGATCACGTCGGGCGGGATCACCAGCGCGCCGAGCGCCTCGCCGGACTCGACCTTCGCGATCGCCTCCTCGCGCGTGTCCACGCGGATCGGGTCGACCTTGTCGAACAGCTCGGAGGCGTAGCTCGTGGCGTCGAGCTGCTCGCCGCCGACGTCGATCTTCGCCTGCTCCGGCGGCACGAGGTTGGCGAATGCGACCTTCGGCTTGGACGGCCCGGACGAGAGCGCGGCGCCGACGAGGAGCGCGACGACCAACGGGTAGAGCACGAGCAGCGCCACCAGGAGCGGCGACCGGCGCAGGATCTGCAGGTCCTTGAGCAGGAGCCAGCGCACGGCGTCAGTGGCCCCGGCTGCGGAGGAACCGGACGAAGGCTCCCTCGAAGTCGATCGCGTCGTGCTCGCCGGTCGCCCGCTCGAGCTCGGACGGCGTCCCGGTGAACAGCAGCTCGCCGTCGGCGAGCACGAGCAGCCGGTCGGCGAAGCGCTCGGCCTCGGCGACGTTGTGGGTGGAGTAGACGACGGTCGTGCCGCCGTCGCGCGCGAGCCCGGAGACGAACGCCCACAGCCGCTCGCGCTGGCGCGGATCCAGCGAGGAGGACGGCTCGTCGAGCAGCAGCACGGCCGGATCGCCGAGCAGGCCGACGGCGATGTTCACCCGCTGCTGGTTGCCACCCGACAGCTTTCCGACGGGATCGCCGGCGCGGTCGCGCAGCTCGGTCTGGTCGAGCATGCGCTCGACGGTCGCATCCACGTCCGGCACCTTCTCGAGCCGCGCGAACAGGCGCAGGTTCTCGCCCACGGACAGCTTCGAGTAGATGGCCGCCTGCTGCGGGACCCAGCCGACCTCGCGGCGGTCCAGCGACACGCTCCCGGCGGTCGGCGCCAGAGCGCCGGCGAGGATCTGGAGGAGCGTCGTCTTCCCGGCGCCGTTCGGCCCGATGATCGCGACGAGCTCGCCCGGCGCAGCGGTGAACGACACGTCCTGCAGCGCGCGCCGGTCGCCGTAGCTCTTCGACAGCGCCTCGGCCCGCAGCGCCTCGGGTGCATCGGTCCGTGACGCCGCCATTCCTCTCCCAGGCTATCTACGAGGGTGCGGCCGACGCGGCGGTGGCGGCCTCGTCGGCGCCGGCCAGCTCGGTCCCGCACGCCGCGCAGTAGGCGGCCTCCTCCGCGGCGGTCGTGCCGCACTCGGGGCACCGCCGGCCCCGCGGCGGCGGCGTCGGTGGCCGGGCGCGGTATCCCAGCTGGGCGGCGGTGGGCGTGCCCCACGGCTCGAGCACGAGGTGCTGGCGGAAGTAGACGGCGCTCTCGCGGAGGACGGCCGCGAGCGGAAGGGCGAGGAACGCGCCCGCGATCCCGTAGAGCCGGCCGCCGATGAGGAGCGCGAGGATCACCAGCAGCGGGTTGATCCGCAGGGCCTGGGAGAACACCGTCGGGGCGACGATGTGGCCCTCGATCTGCTGCAGCGCCGTGAACATGATCCCCAGCCACAGCGCGTCCAGCGGCTCGCCGCTGAACAGCGCGACGATGATCGGGGGAGCGGCGCCGATCGCCGGACCGACGTACGGGATCAGCTCCGCGAAGCCGTAGAACGCGCCGAACACCAGCGCGTACGTCTTCCCGTCCGGGAACACGCCGAGCGATCCCATGATCCACAGCGCGATGCCCGCGCTCGTGCCCATGATCACCGAGAACAGCAGCTGGCCGCGGACGTAGCCGAAGACCGCCCCCTGGACCCGTGTCGGGTAGTCGTCCTCCGGCGTCCCGTCGCCGCGCGGGACGAGGGACCGCACCGTCGCGCCGATCCGCTCGCCGTAGAGCAGCATGTAGACCGACAGCACGATCACGAGGATCAGGGCGATCGAGCCCTCGATGATCGTGGTGATCGCGTCGCGCGTGAAGGCGACGAGGTCGCCGGAGCCCTCCGTGACCCGGTCCCCGAGCGTCTCGAAGGCCGTCTTGCCCTGATCGGCGACCTGGACGTCGATGCCGTTGTCGTCGAGCCAGCCCTGCAGGTCCGACAGCTCGGCGTTGGCGTCGTCGACGATCCCCGGCACGGCGTCGGAGAACTTCGAGGCCTGGTCGCCGATGGGATCGGCGAGCAGCGCCACGATGCTGGCGAGCACGACGATCAGGGCGAGATACACGCAGAGGACCGCGAGCCCGCGCGGGATGCGTGCGCGCTGGAGCATGACGACGAACGGGTTGAGGAGGAGCGCGATCAGCGCGGCGACGACGAAGATGAGGGCGACCGGGCCTGCGGCCTTGACCAGCAGGTAGGCGCCGACGATCGCGAGCGGCAGGACCACGGCCTGGATCCAGCGCGGCACCACGACCGGCTCGACCGCCTGGGGTGCGGCGCCGGGGTCCGGGGTCAGCGGGTCCTCGACCCCGCCCGCGCCGATGTCGTCCTCGCCCTCCTGCATCCCCCCAAGTATGCGCGCGGCGCCGACGGTGCACTAGCGTCTGCCGCTTGACCGCGATCCTCTTCGTCGGCGACGTCGTCGGCTCGGCCGGGCGGCGCGCGCTCCGGACGGCGCTCGACGACCTGCGCACCGAGCTCCGGGCGGACTTCGTCGTCGTCAACGGCGAGAACGCCGCGGGCGGGATCGGCATCACGCCGAAGCACGCCGACGAGCTGTTCAAGGCCGGAGCCGACGTGATCACGCTCGGCAACCACACCTACCGGCACCGCGAGGTCTGGCCCTACCTCGAAGAGCGCCGCGAGATCATCCGGCCCGCCAACTTCCTTCCGAGCCAGCCCGGGCGCGGGACCGCGCTGGTCGAGCGCGACGGCGTCACCCTCGGGGTGGTCAACCTCGCCGGCAACCTCTACATGAATCAGGCCGCGCCGGCGCTGCTGGTCGCGGACGAGGCGCTGAAGGAGGTCGCGCGCGCCGATCACGTGCTCGTCGACATGCACGCGGAGGCGACCAGCGAGAAGGTCGCGCTGGGCTGGCACCTGGACGGCAAGGTGACCGCCGTCGTCGGCACCCACACGCACGTCCCGACCGCGGACGCCCGGGTGCTCCCGGGCGGGACCGCCTACATCACGGACGTCGGCATGACCGGCGCCCGCGGCGGCGTGATCGGCGTGCGGCGCGAGCAGTCGATCGCCGTGATGCGCACGCACATGCCGCAGCGCTACGACCCGGCCGAGGAGGACCCGTGGATCAACGCGGTGCTGATCACGTGTGGACCGGAACGGCGGGCGCAGTCGATCGAGCAGGTGCTGCGCCCGGTGCCCTGACGCCGTGCCGCGCCAGCAGCGCGACGAGGAGCAGGGGCAGGAACCAGACGAGGTAGAGGTAGAACCAGTGCGTGACGGTGAGCTGGAGGGCGATCAGCACCGCCGCGCCGAGCGCCGCCACGGTGACCTCGTCGCGCTCGCGCGGAACGAACGCGACGGCGAGCGCGAGCGCCGCGGCCAGGACGGTCACGCCGGCCTGCACCGCGTCGAGCCCGCCGTACAGGCCCCAGATGGAGAAGGGCGACGAGCGCTCGCCCTGGAACCCGAGCGTCCGGTCCCAGAACCGCTCGAGCCCGGGGCCCAGCGCGACCGGCGCCAGGACGGCCACGGCTGTCGCCAGCGCAGCGGCGAGGCTCCGCGCGCGGCCCCGGCCGTACGCGACGAACAGCGGGACGAGCCCGAGCGGCGCGAACTTCGTAAGTCCAGCCGCCATCGCGAGCGCGCCGCGCGCGGCGGGCCGGCGCAATGAGAGGAACGCCGCGAGCACGAGCGCGGCGACCAGTGCGTCGTTCGCCGCGGAGTTCTCGACGAGCAGCGTGAACGGGCAGGCGGCCCACAGGTACGCGAGCAGCACCGCGAGCGGGCGACCGCCCAGGCGCCGGCCCGCGAGCCACATCCCGGCCAGGCACGCGAGATCGAACGCGATCGCGGCCGCGTGGGCGGCCGGGAGATCGTCCCACGCGCCGCCCCACGGAAATGCCAGCACGAACGGGACGTACGCGAGATAGGCGAGGGGGCCGTAGGTGTCACCGTGCGGGTTGTCGGGCGGGAACCCGCCGTACAGCGAATCGCCGTGGAGCAGTCGGTCCGCGCCGATCACGCCGGAGTACCCGACGTCGATCACGTTCCCGTTCGTGACGTTCAGCGCGAGCCGGAACCCGACGAGGAACACGAGGCCGAGCAGCAGCGCGTTCGGCGAGAGCGTGAGCCGGATCGGCTGCGCTCGTGGTGGCCGGAACGCGACCCACAGCATGCGTGCGAGCAGGTACGCCAGCAACGGATACGCCGACGGCACCGAGATGTCGAGATCGCCGGCGCCGAAGAACGCGTACGAGATCGAGAAGGCCAGCAGCACCGCGAGATCGGCATGCAGCATCCGGAGCGGCGGGCGCAGGAACGGAGCCACGAAGGCGATGCAGAGGCCGATCCACACCCACGGCGCGTTGACCGCTCGGCCGAATTGGCCGGGGATCCCGCGCGCCATCGTCCACTCCACCTGCGGGCCGGTCCACACCTCGAGCACGCGGCCGCTGCGATCGTCGACGACGACCTGCGCGATCTCGTCGCTCCGGGTGCCGTGCTCCGGCGGCACGTAGAACGACACCTGCCAGCGGCCGCGGCCGGCCACGTACGCGCGGCTGTACGCCGGCCGGTGCTGGGCCCGCTCCCGGCGCACCTCCGGCCGCGCCGCCGCGAGCGCGGTCATCGCGCGAGCGGTCCGTGTGTACCCGGGCGGCGGCGTGTCGGGGCGGTCCGGAACGACGAGCGGCGGCGATCCGCCGATCGTCGACTGTGCGGCGCCGGCCGGCGCCGCGACGAGCATCGCAGCGAGGGCGACGACCACGTACGCCGTGAAGCGTTTCACGTGAAACGCCCGCTCCCTGCGAGCGAGCCCCGGCGACGGCCGCGTTTCACGTGAAACACGCGGACCCACCGCGACTCAGCCCGCCAGGTCGAAGTGGTCCAGGATCATCGGGACGATGTCGCTGAGCGTCCACTGGTCGCGCACGCCGGCGCTGTCCGGACCCGTCCCGCACCAGAGCAGCGACCCGAGGGAGTCGTTCGCGTGGAGGGCGCCGTGCGACCCACCGCCGATGTGGTGCGACCGACCCCAGTCCAGGAACTCCCACCCGGGACGGGCGGACGCCAGGACCTCACCGGCGGTCCGGCAGCGGAGCGCCGCCCAGACGCGAGCGAGGGCGTCCGGATATCGCGCCGAGGCGACCCGGCCGTCGCGCACCGTGAGGTCGAGCACCGCGAGGTCGCCGTCGACCCCCCAGCTCCCCCCGCGCAGGTCGGCGAGGTCGCCTCGCGGCGCGAACCGCAGCTCGCCGTGCTCGGAGCGGACCGCGGCCTCGCCGTCAGGGTGGTCCGTGAGGTGCATCACGAGGTCGACGCCTTCGAGCGCCAGCAGCGTCCGGACGACGCGTGGGACCATCCGCGCGCGGGCGTCCCGGTCCAGGACGTAGACCTGCGCGGCCCGCGAGTTCGGGCACACGGCGATCTCCGCGGTTCCGGTCTTGCTCTCGCGCACGCCGCTCGGCGGGAGCACCTCGAACCCGTCGAAGGCGCGGAACAGGTCGATCTCGTCCTCGACCTGCGACTGCGAATGGTCCGAGCAGACGATGACCGCGTGGTCCTCGAGAAACGCGTCCGGCCCGCCGGCCGCGTGCATCAACCGCTCGATCTGCTGGTCGGCGGCGGCCAGCGAGGTGACCTGCGCGTCGGGACCCTGCTTGTGCGAGTGCGTGTCGTTGTCGGGCAGCGAGAGCAGCAGGAAGTCGAACAGGTCGTGCTCGACCAGGTACTGGCCGACGCAGCCGGCGTGCTGGTCGCGCACCCCGGGCAGCCCGAGCTGCGACCGGCAACCGGTGCGACGCGACGCGAAGAGGTCCGCGTAGAAGAACTCCCGCGGGCCCAGCACAGGCTCCTTGAACACCACCGAGGCGATGCGTGTGAGCGCCGTCTCGTTCGTCACCTCGTGTCGGTGACGGCCGCGATACATCAGGTACGTGGTTCCTGCCGTGCGGACGTCCGCGTCGTCGAGCGTCTCGAACACCGTCGGCGTGTCCCGCGACAGGTGCTCGCCGTTCATCCGGTAGATCGTGTCCGTCAGGGAGCGCTTGAACCCGAACGCCTGCGAGGCCTTGAAGCTCGTGCCGTACTCGACGTAGCGCTCCTCGCCGCGGTGGTACCAGTTCATCGCGGGGATCAGGTGCCGGTCCGGGCCGGTGCCGGTCGCGATCGACGCGGAGCACACCGGCGTCACCGACGGGAAGGCGGCGACGCACTCGTCGGTGTGGTGCCCTCGCTCCATCAGCAGCTGGAGCGCCGGCGCGCGGCCGGCGGCGATCGCCTGCTCGAGCATGGCGGGCTTCATCGCGTCGATGACGGCGAGGACGAGCTTCTTGCGAGCCTTCACGGCGAGCTAGCGCAGGATGCGCAGGCCGGCGTACTTCTCGCCGGCGCGGCGACGCCCGCCGAAGAGCAGCCAGACCAGCCCGCCGATGACGAGCAGTGCCAGCGGCGGGAACAGGATGGACACACCGGCGGCACCGAGCGCCGCGCCCTCGGCGTACACCGGAAGCGCGTTCGCCGCCTGGTCGTCGAGCCGGCGCCGGACGCGGGCGAACAGCAGGCGTGCCGCCTGGAAGCCGAGCGCCGCGCATACCAGCCCGGTGATCGCGCCCGCCCACCAGTCGTCCGAGCGATCGGCGACAGACCCGGCCGCGACGAGCGCGCCGAGTATGAGGGCCACGGCGGCCAGCGCGTAGAGCAGCGGCGGGCGATCGACGGCGTCACGCCCCGCGCGGCGGCCCGCGATGTCGAGCGCGGCGACCAGGACGAGCACACCGAGCAGGAAGGGCCACGCCTCCAGGAAGCTGAAGTCGGTTCCGCTGAAGTCGATCCCCACGTCGGCCGACGCGAGCGCTCCCGCGAGCAGCACCGGCAGGAACGGCCGGATGCCGATCGCGGCTGCCAGACCGGCGCCCTGGAGGAGGTCGAGGAGGAAGTCCATGCGCGCTAGGGTGCCCGAGGCGGCATGACGATAGACGAGACGCCAAGGGGCCCGGGCTCTCGCGGCGAATCCCCCGGTATGGGCCGGTCGCGGACGACCGCGCGCGACCTCGAGCGCTACGCCGGGCTGTTCGCGCAGCGGACCCAGGGCATGAAGTCCTCCGCCATGCGCGACATGATGGCGATCACCGCGCGCCCGGAGGTCATCTCCCTCGCGGGCGGGCTGCCCGACACCACCACGTTCCCGGCAGAGGACGTGGCCGCGCTGATGGCACGCGTCGCGGCGGACGCCTCCGCGCGCGCGCTCCAGTACGGGCCCACGGAGGGCATGGAGGAGCTGAAGGCCTGCATCGTCGAGGTGATGGCCGACGAGGGTATGGACGTCGGCACGGACGACCTCCTCGTCACGACAGGCGGCCAGCAGGTCATCGACCTCGTCTGCAAGACGCTGATCGACCCGGGCGACGTGATCGTCGCAGAGGGCCCGACCTACCCCGGCGCCGTGCCCACGTTCAGCGCCTACGAGGCCGACGTCGTGCAGATCGAGATGGACGCCGACGGCATGCGCATCGACGCGCTGGAGGAGACGCTCGACCGGCTCGACCGGGACGGCCGGACGCCCAAGTTCATCTACACGGTGCCGACGTTCCATAACCCGGCCGGCGTCACGATGTCGCTGGAGCGCCGCCGCCGGCTCGTCCGGCTGGCCGCCGAGCGCGAGTTGCTCGTGCTGGAGGACAACCCGTACGGGCTGTTGCGCTACACGGGCGACCCGCTGCCGCCGCTCTACGCGCTCGACCGCGGCGAGTACGTCATCTACCTCGGCACGTTCTCGAAGATCCTGGCGCCGGGACTCCGGCTCGGCTGGACGGCAGCACCGAGGCCGGTGCTGGAGAAGCTCAACCTCGGCAAGCAGGGAGCGGACCTCTGCTCCTCGACCTTCGGCCAGCACTTCGTGGTCGAGTACTTCAGCCAGCGCAACTGGCGCGACCTCCTGATGCGGCTGCGCGAGCTGTACCGGCGCCGCCGCGACACGATGCTCGACGCGCTCGCCGAGCATCTGCCGCACGAGACCGAGTGGACGCGGCCCGAGGGCGGGCTGTTCATCTGGGCGACGCTTCCCGACTACATCGACACGTCGGATCTGCTCGCGCGCGCCCTGCGCGAGCACGTGGCGTTCGTGCCGGGCCGTGCGGCCTATCTCGACGGGCGCGGCGGCTCGTCGATGCGCCTGAACTTCGCCGGCGTCCCCGAGGACGACCTGCGCGAGGGCGTGCGGCGGATCGGCAAGGTCGTCAGCGAGCAGGTGCGGCTGTACTCGACGCTCACCGGCGCCGAGCCCGCTCCTCGCCGCCGCGCCCCGTCCGCCGACGACGGCGCGCCGGGCGCACGGGTGCTGCCGCTGCGCCGGCGCGCCGGCGGCGAGCGATGAGCCGCGTCGCCGTACTGGAAGGCGGTCAGTCGCTCGAGCGCCAGGTCTCGCTGCGCTCCGGCGCACGCGTCCGTGACGCGCTGGAACGGCTGGGCCACGAGGTGATCGCCATCGACGTCGGGCCGGACCTCGTCGAGCGACTCGAGGCCGCGCGGCCGGACGTCGCATTCGTGGCCCTCCATGGCCGCGACGGCGAGGACGGCACCGTGCAGGAGATCCTCGAGCTCGTCGGCGTGCCCTACACCGCGTCGGGGCCGTCCGCCTGCATGCGCTGCATGGACAAGGTGCTCGCGAAGCACGCGCTACGGGACGCCGGGCTGCCGACGCCCGACTTCTACGCGTTCAGCCAGACCGCGTTCGAGTCGCTCGGGGCCGCGCACGCCCTGCCGGCGATCGAGGAGCGGCTCGACTTCCCGGTCGTCGTCAAGCCGGCGGCGCAGGGCTCCGCGCTCGGGATCCGCTTCGCGCCGACGGCCGCCGAGGTCCCGGCCGCGATCGTCGCGGCGTTCTCCTACGACACCAAGGTCCTGCTCGAGCGCCACGTCGTGGGCCGGGAGCTCGCCGTCTCGGTGCTCGACGGGCCGGACGGCCCGGAGGCGCTCCCCGTGGTCGAGGCGATCCCGCGCGGCGGCGATCGCTACGACTTCGAGGCGCGCTACGAGATCGGGCGCACCGACTTCGTCTGCCCCGCCGCGCTCGACGACGAGACGACGCGCCAGGCCCGGGGCCTGGCGCTCGACGTCTACCGGGTCCTCGGCTGCTACGGGTTCGCCCGCATCGACCTGATGCTCGACGCCGCGACCGGCGAGCTGACGGTGCTCGAAGCGAACGCGATCCCCGGCCTGACCGAGACGTCCTTGCTCCCGCAGGCCGCCGAGGCGGCGGGCATCTCCTTCACGGCCTTCGTCGAGCGCGTGCTCGACCTGGCGCTGGCGCGGACGCCGGCGTAGCCGGCTACTCGCTGCCGCCCTGGAAGTCCTCGGGCGACACCTGGTCGAGGAACTCCTTGAACTTGTCGACGACCTCCTCGGTGTCCTCGACCTCGTGCTCGAACTCGATCGCCGACTCGGCGATGACGTCCTCGGCGGCGAAGATCGGGGCGCCGGAGCGGACCGCCAGCGCCAGCGCGTCGCTGGGCCGGGAGTCGATCTCGACCTCGCGGCCGTTCACGGTGAGCGTGATCGACGCGTAGAACGTGTTCTCGCGCAGCTCGGTCACCGAGACGCGAGAGCAGTTGACGTCGAGCTCGCCCAGCATCTCGAAGAGCAGGTCGTGCGTCATCGGGCGCGGGGTCGAGGCGCCCTGGAGCTTCATCAGGATCGCGGCGGCCTCCGGATGGCCGATCCAGATCGGCAGGAACTTGTTCGTGTCGACGGCCTTGAGCAGGACGATCGGCTGCTTGCCGACCATGTCGAAGCTCACGCCGTAGATGACCATCTCCTGCAAGCGGGGCGCTCCTTGCGAACCAGGGTGCCGGACGCCCCAGTATAGGCGTCGGGAGGAGCGCTCCAGCGGAGCTCTCCCGACGCCAAATCCGCGCTTTTGACGCATCCGCTCGGCGGGGGTCGCGCGAATAGGGCCGCAGGGAGCCACAGCGTTACCTCCTCCACTCCGAAAGGGGCCCTCACATGTTGCGTCCACTGGCCGCGATGGCCGCCGTCGCCGTGCTCGCGCTCGGCGCCGCCGCCTGCGGCGACGACGACGAGCAGTCCAGCGCGTCCGCTGCTCCAGCGCCGAAGCCCGTGGCGCAGATCGACCGCCTCTCTGGTCAGAAGACCGAGGTCATGCTCGACAGCGGCTTCGTCGACGCGCTCGGAACGCTCCAGCTCACCCCGGCGCCGGTCGGCAACGGCGAGATCACCAAGGCGGGCGTCGCGCGCTTCCCGATCACCGGCGGCAAGGTCACGTACTACAAGCCCGGCTCGGTCGCCCCGTTCGTGCAGGGCGAGATCGACCACGACGGCAGCGGGCTCAGCCTGACAGGCGGCGGCAAGACCGTGGAGCTGACCGATTTCGTCGTCGATCCGGGCGCGTCCGTGCTGACCGGGAAGGTCAGCGTCGACGGCGCGGTCGCGGCCGAGAGCGCTCCGCTGTTCTTCCTCGACGGCCGCACGTTGAAGCCACTGCGGACCGCGGGCTCCACGGCGGTGCTCGAGGGCACGACGGTCAAGCTCAAGGACGAGGCGGCCACGCTGCTCAACGACACCTTCGGGACGGACGCCCTAGCCGGCGGGCTCGTCGTCGGCGTCGCCAAGATCACGGTCGACGCGGCCTGATCTGCGCCGGCATCCGGAACGAGAAAGGCCCGCGTCGCGGGCCTTTTTCATGGGCGATCCTGGATTCGAACCAGGGACCTCTTCCTTATCAGAGAAGCGCTCTAACCGACTGAGCTAATCGCCCGCGGGCTCGCCGATGATAGCGACCCCGGACGGGTCCGCCGGGAGCGCTCAGGCGGCCGCGGTGACGCCCAGCCGCTCGGCCGCTTCGAGCGCCTCGTCGAGCGAATCGAAGGCGAACTGGAGGCGGTAGCCGTTCGCCTTCGGGGTCACCCGCACGTCGGCGCCGAGCACACGCCCGAACGCCTCACCGAGCCGCTCGGCGGCTTCCGCCTGATCCGGATGCAGCGGGCGCTCGATCCGGGTCGCGGCGATCTCGCCATCCTCACGACCGGCCGCGGCGCGGGCACGCGCCTCGGTCTGGCGGACCGACCAGCCATGGGCGCCGGCGTCGCGGGCGAGCCGGCGGCGGGCGTCATGGTCGGGCGCCATGAGCAGGGCGCGGCCGTGGCCCTCGGACAGCACGCCGTCGGCGATCAGCGACAGCGCCTCGTCGGGCAGCTCGAGCAGCCGCAGCAGGTTGGAGACGGCCACACGCGACCGTCCGACCCGCCGGCCGACGTCCTCACGCGTCAGGCCCAGCTCCTCGACGAGCGCCGCGACGGCACGGGCCGCCTCGAGCGGGTTCAGGTCCTCGCGCGCCATGTTCTCGATCAGCGCCAGCTCGAGCGACTCCGCATCGTCGTGCGGCCGGATCATCGCCGGCACCGTGTCCAGCCCCGCCAGCTGGGCGGCCCGCCAGCGCCGCTCGCCGGCGATCAGCTCGTAGGTCCCGCCGGGCACCGGCCGGACGAGCACCGGTTGCAGCACCCCCCGTTCCTTCAGCGACTCGGCCAGCGCGACGAGGGACGCCTCGTCGAAGACCCGCCGCGGCTGCTGCGGGTTCGGGGCGATCAACTCGACGGGCAACTCCCGCAGATCGGCCTCCGCCTCCGTGGTCGTCAGGATCGCCGCGAGGCCGCGGCCCATGCCACGAGTGCGCTCAGCCACGCGCGGCCACCTCCTTGGCAAGCTCGAAGTAGGCATCCGCGCCGGCGCAATGCGGATCGTGGTGGATGACGGGACGGCCGAAGCTCGGCGCCTCGCCGAGGCGGATGTTGCGCGGGATCACCGTGTCGAACACCAGCGACGGGAAGTGCCGGCGCACCTCGGCCTCCACGTCCTGGCCGAGCTTGGTCCGGGCGTCGTGCATGGTGAGCAGCATGCCCGCGACGGTGAGGCGAGGGTTCAGCTCGCGCTGGATCAGCGACAGCGTGTCCAGGAGGCCGGCGAGGCCTTCGAGCGCGAAGTACTCCGTCTGCACGGGCACGATCACCCGGTCGGCGGCAACGAGCGCGTTCACCGTCAACGGCCCCAGCGACGGCGGGCAGTCCAGCAGCGTGTAGGCGTACGCGTCGCGTACGGACGCGAGCGCGTCGCGCAGGCGGCGCTCCGAGCCGGGCAGCCGCGGGAGCTCCATCGTCGCCCCCGCAAGATCGGGTGTCGAGGCGAGGATGGACAACCGCTCGACGGCCGTGGGCCGCACGGCGTCCGTCGCCTGTACCTCGCCGCTGAGCACGTCATAGAGGCCGAGGCCGTCGTGGCGATCGACGCCGACCCCCACCGTCGCGTTGCCCTGTGGATCGACGTCGACGAGCAGGGTCCCGTAGCCGGCCTCGGCGATGCACGCCGCGACGTTGACCGCGGTGGTGGTCTTCCCGACCCCGCCCTTCTGGTTGGCGATGGCGTACACGATGCCCATGACGGCGTCCGACGCTAGCGGCGGCTGCGGCGGATGTGCCCGGGAATGGGCCGGTTGCGCGGAAGTTGGTGCGCTCTCAGCGCAGTTTTCTGGCAGACAGCGGGCGTTTCGTCGCAATTCCCGCGCGCCGCGGGAAACCGGGTGGCGTGGGCGCGATCTTGCGCACCACGTGCAGCGTGCGCCGCTCCGAGCCGGGGAATGGGGAGACGGCACGGACCGGCTCGACCGCGAGCCCGAGGTGCTCGGCGGCCGCGGCCGTGTCTGCCGCCTCCTCCTCGTCGACCGCGCCCTTCCACGCGACGAGCGCGCCGCCTTCGCGCAGGAGCGGCGCGGCGTATTCGCAGAGGACCGGGAGTGCGGCGAGCGCGCGGGCGCACACGACGTCGCAGCGCCCGAGTCCGTCATGCCATTCCTCGGCGCGACCCCAGACGACCTCGACGTTGGCCAGGCCCATCTGCGTCACCGCCGAGCGAAGGAACTCGCATTTACGCCCGGCCGACTCGACAAGGATCACGCGCGCCCGCGGGAGGACGGCCGCCAGGACGAGGCCGGGCGGCCCCGCGCCCGCGCCGAGGTCGGCGATCACCTCCGCGCCACGGACATCCGGGACGTCGAGCCCAGCCAGGGAGTCGGCGAGGTGCACGTGCAGCCCGGCACGTGGATCGTGTACCGAGGTCGGTGCCTCGGGCCCAGCGAGCAGGTCGAGCAGCACGGCGAGCGACTCGGCCGCGTCCACGTCGACGCCGTACCGGCCGAGCAGCACTTCGATCTCGCCCCGCAGTTCAGATTCCGCCATGGCCGACCGTTTCACGTGAAACATCCACGCCCGCAGCGTTTCACGTGAAACGCTGCGTCGGACGTGGCGCCGAGCAGCGCCGTCGCACGAGGTACCGTTTCACGTGAAACGGAGACCGAACGTTGGCGACCGAGCAGCCGCCACAGCCCGGCAGCGCAGACGCCCATTTCGTCCAGGTGCATCGGTTCTCCGGACCGTCGACCGGACGAGGATCCGGGCCGCTGCCGAGCCAGCCGCGGGAGCGACGGTCGACCCGGGCCTCCTGACGCCCGAAGAGGATCGGCTCGCGGTCCGCAGCGTTTCACGTGAAACGTTTCTGCGCCGTCGAGCGCCGCGTGCGACGCCACAGCCGACGGCCGGCCTCGCCTGAAACGGACCCTGTGGGACTCGACGGCCCCAAGCACAAGCGCGGTGCCGCACGCGCCCGAGCGTTTCACGTGAAACGGTCTCGACCCGGCACGCTGCGGCGGGACGCGTCAGTCGCCGAGCGGCGCCACGACGAGGTGCCGATCCGGCTCGGTCCCCTCGGAGTACGTCTCGACGTCGCCCCGGTCCTTCAGGTACTCGTGCACGACCTTGCGCTCGGTCGCGCTCATGGCGTCCAGCGCGACGGGACGGGAGGACCGGACCGCGTCGGCCGCAGCCTGGTCGGCCTGGCGTTCCAGCGCCTGCCGGCGGCGATCCCGATAGCCGGCCGCATCGACCTCGACCTTCGGGGCGGGCGACTCGCCGCGGGCGGCCACCTTGAAGGCGAGGTGCTGGATCGCGTCGATCGTCTGGCCGTGGCGGCCGATGAACAGCCCCATGTCCTCGCCGTGGAGCACGCCCCGGATGCGCTCACCATCGTCGACGATCTCGACCTCGGCGTCGAGCTCGAGTGCCTCGTTGACGTGCTCGAGCAGATCGCGCACGCGCTCGGACGGGGTCGGGTCCTGCTCGCTCATCGTCGCCTCCCGGAGCGCTTCTTCTTCTTACGTGGAGATGGTGGCGGTGGAGCCGCGGGCCGGCTCTTGGGCGCGGAGTTGGCCTTCGAGTTGGCCTTCGAGTTCCCGCCGCTCGGCGTGCCTGCGGGCGTCGCTGGGCGAGACGTCGCGGCCGCGGGCGCCGGCACGCTTCCGCGATGCAGCACCCGATCCATGATCGACATGGGTGGCGCTTCCCCGTCGTCGGAGGGTGGTCGCAGCGGCCCGAGGCGCTTCCGCACGATCGCCTGCTGCACGATCGTCCAGAGGTTCGTCGTGATCCAGTAGACGAGCAGGCCCGCCGGGAAGTTGATGACGAAGATCACGAAGACGAACGGCAGCGCCAGGAAGATCATCCGCTGAGTGCGGTCCGTGGCCGTCGACATCAGGATCGTCGAGAGCAGCTGCGAGCCGACGTAGAGCACGATCAGCGCGATCAGGACGCCGCCGGTCGCCTTGTCGGTGATGTCGGGGATGAACAGGAACTCCGCCGGCCCGCCGGGGCCGCAAGGGACCGGGTTCGAGGTGCCGGGCGGGTTCACGTCCGGGCAGACGTCGAGGCGCAGGTCCTTCTGCAGCATGTAGAACAGCGCGAGGAAGACCGGGAGCTGCGCGATGAGCGGGAGACACGAGGCGAACGGGTTGACCTTGTTCTCCCGGTAGAACTTCATCATCTCCTGGTTGAGGCGCTCGCGGTCCCCCTTGTAGCGCTCCTGGAGCTTCTTGATCTCCGGCTGGAACTTGGCCATGTTCTGCATGGACTTGAACTGCTTGATCGTGAGCGGCATCAGCGCCGCGCGCACGACCACCGTGAGGGCCACGATCGACGTTCCCCAGCCCAGCCCGAGGTCGTCGTGGAAGATGAGCAGGATCTGCTCGAAGAAGTCGATCAGCGGCTGAAAGACGGAAGACAAGGCTCAGGAACGGTTGGAGTCGGAGGTGCGGGTGCGGGAGAACAGCGTCTGCGCGGACACGGGGTCATAGCCGCCGTGGCTGAACGGGTTGCAGCGCAGGAGGCGCCAGGCCGCGAGAACGGCGCCGCGCAGTATGCCGTAGGACTCGATGGCCTGCACGGCGTATGCCGAGCAGGTCGGGTGATACTTGCAGCGGCGCGGGAACGCCGGCGAGATCACGCGCTGGTAGACGCGGATCGGGACCAGCGCGGCGCGGCGCGCGATCATGCCGTCGCCTCGCTTCCGCCGCCGCTCATCGCGTCGACCAGCTCGGCGAGCGCCATGCGGACCCCGCCCATGCCGTCCCGCTCGGCGAGCTCGCGGCTGTCGGGACGAGCCACCACGACGTAATCCGACCCGGTCGGCAACCGCTCGGACTCCGCCCAGAACGCCTCGCGCAGGAGCCGCTTGACCTTGGTCCGGTCCACAGCGCCTCCGACGCGCCGCGAGACGGAGAGTCCGAGCCGCGGACCGTCCGCATCCGCGGCCGGCTGCTCCTCCTCGCGCGGGAACGCGTAGAGCACCAGGTAGCGGTTCGCCTTCGAACGGCCCTGCCGGTAGACGCGCTCGAACTCGGCGCTGCGCGACAGCCTGCGCCGCTTCGGGCTTCGCCCGCCGCTCGGGCGCTCGGCCACTAGACGGTGAGCCGCTTGCGGCCCTTGTTGCGACGCCGCTTGAGCACGATGCGGCCGGCACGGGTGCTCATCCGGGCGCGGAAGCCATGGGTGCGGGCGCGCTTGCGCTTCTTGGGCTGGTAGGTGCGCTTCATGAGCCGTAAGTGGTCGGCGCGCCGGGTGCGCGCAGGGGCCGACAGGATAGCCAACCGGTCCGGGCGAGCGTGGACGGCGACGCCCGCCCCCGCCGGGGCGCGGCTGCGGGGGCGCTCGGCGAACCCCATCAACAGGTTCGTGCACACGCCGTGCACAGCCGTCAACATGCGCCCCAGCCGGCACGCCGGCGCGCGCCCGACACCTTTTCCGCGCGATTTGCGACGCCCCGAAAATCGCCTCCGGACGGGTCCTTGGGCCCGTGCTATGTTCGCCCTCCGGCCCTCCCCAGGGGCCCCTTGTTCCATTGCTTTTCCACTCCCGTCTCCGCCGGGGAGGACTTCGCACGCGCCTGTGACCGACGACGAGCACCCATCCTGCTGGCGCCCGATCCGCACCGAGTTGCACCGGGCCGTGTCCGACTCGACCTGGCACCAGTGGCTGGAGCCGCTCTCCGCTCGCGCGCTGCGCGAGGGGACGCTCCTCGTCGAAGCGCCGGACGCGATCCGGCCCTGGGTCGAGCAGCGGTTCGGGCGCCTGCTCGCAGGCTGCACGGCCGCCGTGCTCGGGCCCGACGTCCGCGTCGAGCTGGTCGCTCCGGGCACCACGCCGAGCCGGGCGGATCGCGGCGCCGAGCCGCATCGCGCCCTCTCGTTCAACCCTCGCCACACGTTCGAGCAGTTCGTCATCGGCGACTCCAACCGGCTCGCGCACGCCGCCGCGCTCGCCGTCGCCGAGATGCCCGGCCTCGCGTACAACCCCCTCTTCATCTGCGGCCCACCTGGGCTCGGCAAGACGCATCTCCTGAACTCGATCGGGAACTACGCGACCGCCTACGGCGGCGGCACGACGGTCCGATACACGACCGCCGAGGCGTTCACGAACCACTTCCTCGGCGCCCTCCACGGTCACGACATCGAGAGCTTCAAGGCGGCCTACCGCGGTGTCGACGTGCTGCTCGTCGACGACGTGCAGTTCCTTCAGGCCAAGGCCCGCACCGAGCAGGAGTTCTTCCACACCTTCAACGCGCTGCACCAGGCCGGCGCGCAGATCGTGCTCACCTCGGACCGCCTGCCGCGCGACCTCGGCGAGATGGAGGTGCGGCTGCGCGAGCGCTTCGAGGCCGGACTCGTCACCGACGTCCGGGCGCCGGACCTCTCCACGCGCCTGACCATCCTGCGCAAGCGCGTCCAGCAGGACGCCGTCGGGGCGCTCGATCCCGCCGCGCTCCAGCTCATCGCCGAACGCGTGACCGAGAACGTCCGCGCACTCGAGGGCGCCCTGATCCGCGTCGTCGCGTTCGGGTCGCTCACCGGTCGCCCGCTCACCCCCGAGCTCACCGCCGAGGTGCTCGACGGCCTCTACCCCGACCGCAAGGGCCGCAGCCGCTCGATGACCGTGCGCGAGATCCAGGAGCACACCGCCGACGCCTTCGGCGTCTCGGTCGAGGCGCTCGTCTCCAGCAGCCGCGCGGGCGCCGTCGCCTGGCCCCGCCAGGTCGCGATGTACCTCGCACGCGAGCTCACCGATCAGACGCTGCCCGCCATCGGCCGCGCCTTCGGCGGGCGCAACCACACGACCGTCCTGCACGCCTACCGGCGCACGGCCGAGCGCATCGCCGGCGACCCCGACGCGTTCGAGACGGTCCGCCGTCTCACCGAGATCCTGCGTCATCCCGGGCCGGCCGCGTGACGCCGCCGCGGCTGGCAGACTTCCACGGCCCTGTGCACAGTCGCCGCACAGCTTCCAGGCCGCAGCGTGCGGGTTCTCCGGCGGTTGTGCACACCATCCACACCCCTTATGACGGTGATCTCAACTTGAGTAGTCGTCCGAATCGAATCTGAAGCAGGCAACGAGATGAAACTTTCAACACAGCGCGACGCGTTGTTCGCGCAGCTGCAGACCGTCACCCGGGCCGCCTCGACGCGCAGCGCGGTCCAGGCGCTCTCCGGCGTCCAGATCCTGGCGTCGGGCTCGGGCATCGAGCTCCGGGCGACCGACATGGAGATCGGGCTGCGCGTCCCGCTCGACGGCGAGGTGGTCCGCGAGGGCGCCGTCGTCCTTCCGGCGCGGCTGCTCGTCGACGTCATCCGCTCGCTGCCGGGCGACTCGGTCACGCTCGAGCTGCGCGCACAGGAGCAGGACGTGGAGATCGTCGCCGGCGCGGCGACGTTCCACATCCGGACGCTCCGGCTGGAGGACTTCCCGCCGTTCCCCGAGCCGGAGGGAGACGGACGCGTCCAGGTGCCGGGGCCGGCGTTCGTCGCGACCGTGGCGAAGGTCGCGCGCTCGGCGTCCCGCGACGAGACGCGCCCGGTGCTCACCGGGATCCTCGTCTCCGCGACGGGGGACGAGCTGCGCATGGTGGCGACCGACTCCTACCGCCTGTCGGTCAAGGAGACGAAGCTGGAGGCGCCGCTCGCCGGCGCCTTCGAGGCGAACGTGCCGGCGCGGGCGCTGCAGGAGCTCAGCCGGATCGTGGGTCAGTCCGCCGAGGATGAGCTGAGCGTCGCGGTGCGCACGAACCAGGTGATCTTCGAGGCGGGAGGGATCGTCCTGTCGTCGCGCCTGATCGACGGCCAGTTCCCGAACTACCGCCAGCTGCTGCCCGATGCGTTCGAGCACGAGCTGCAGCTCGCCGGCGCCGAGATCACCGACGTCGTGCGCCGCATCTCGCTGCTGGCGCAGAAGAACGCGCCGCTGCGGCTCGCCTTCAGCGAGGGCGAGCTGACGGTCTCGGCCCGGACGCCGGACGTGGGAGAGGCGCGCGAGACGCTGCCGGTGCCGTTCCGCGGCGAGCCGCTCGAGATCGGCTTCAACCCCGAGTTCCTGCGGGACGGGCTGGAGGCGGTCGACTCCGGCGATGTGCTGCTCAGGCTCATCTCGCCGCTGCGGCCCGGGCTGATCGAGGCGGCCGACGGCAGCGGGTTCGTGTACCTCCTGATGCCGATCCGCCTGAACGTGTAGCGCCGCGCCATCCTGGAGAGGCGATGCTCGCCACCCGGCTCACCCTGCGCGACTTCCGCACCTACGCGGCGGCGGAGGTGCAGCTCGGACCGGGCCTGACGGTCGTGACCGGCCGGAACGGCGCCGGCAAGACGAATCTCCTCGAGGCGGTCTACTTCGCCTGCACCGGCCGCTCCTGCCGCACCGGGAACGAGCGCGAGTGCGTGCGGTTCGGGGCCGAGTTGACGCGGCTGGAGCTGCACTGCGAGGACGACGCCGGCGACCGCCACGAGCTCAGCGTCGGCTTCCAGCCGGGCGAGCCCAAGCGGCTCAGGGTCGACGGCGCGGCCGTCGAGCGTTTGACCGACATCGCGACGCGTCCGCTCGTCTCGGTCTTCCTGCCCGATCGCCTGGACCTCGTGACCGGCGCGCCGGCCTTGCGTCGCGCGCACCTCGACCAGGTCGTCGCGGCGCTGCGCCCGGCGCGGGCCGCCACGCGCCGCGCCTACAGCGCCGCGCTCGGCCAGCGCAATGCGCTCGTCGCGGCGATCCGCGCCGGGCGGTCCGGACGCGGCTCGCTGCCGACCTGGGACGCCGAGCTCGCCCGCCACGGCATCGCGCTGATGGCCGACCGCGCACAGGTCGTGGAGGACCTCCTCCCGCGCTTCAGAGCGCACGCCGACGGCCTGGGGCTCTCCGGCGACGCGGAAGTCGGCTACCGCCCGCGCTCCAAGGCCGCGACAGCGGACGCGCTCGCCGCCGAGCTGGCGGAGCGGACCGACTCGGATCTCGAGCGCGGGTTCACCGGCCACGGGCCGCATCGCGACGAGCTGGTGCTGCGGCGCGAGGGGCGCGAGCTGCGCGCCTACGGCTCGCGCGGGCAGCAGCGGCTCGGGCTCCTGGCGCTCCTGCTCGCGGAGCGGGAGGCGCTCGCGGAATCGCGCGGCACCCCACCGCTGATGCTGCTCGACGACGTCATGAGCGAGCTCGACGCGGGACGCCGTGCGCGCCTCGTCGCCGTGCTCCGGGAGGGTGGGCAGAGCCTCATCACCACGACCGACCTCGCGCACGTGCCCGGCGGCGAGGACGCCGACGTCGCCCGGCTCGCGATCGCCGAGGGCACGGTGCTCCAGGAGGCGGCATGAGGCGCCGCGGACCGCGCCCGCTCGCCGTCGCGCTCGACCGGCTGACCACCCGGCTGGCGCCCGCCACCCTGCTCGCGGAGGTCCAGCGGGCGTGGGATTCCGCTGCCGGCGAGGCGTTCGCCGCCCAGTGCACGCCGGACGGGGAGCGAGACGGCGTCGTGACCGTCGCATGCGCCTCGGCGGTCTGGGCGCAGGAGCTCGACCTGCTCTCCGAGCGGGTCGTGGAGCGGCTCAACGAGCGGCTCGGCAGGCCTGCTGTGCGGGCCCTCCGGCCGCAGCCGCGGCCACCCCGTTCCTAGACGCGAGATTTTCTACGGATTTGCAGCACTTTCTCAACACTCCTCCGACCGGATCCAAGGGGTGCTTGTGCTAGTCTTATGGGCACTGTTTGCGCCACGCCCCGGCCGCTGAGAACAGCTCTCCCGCCGGGGCGTCGCGTGTGTGTGACTCGGAGGAACCCTTGGCAGACGACCAGGACAAGACCAGCCAGCCTCGCTCGGGCTACGACGCCCAGGACATCACCGTCCTGGAGGGTCTCGAGGCCGTGCGCAAGCGCCCGGGCATGTACATCGGCTCGACCGGCGTGCGGGGCCTGCACCACCTGGTCTACGAGGTCGTCGACAACTCCGTCGACGAGGCGCTGGCGGGCTACTGCGACGCGGTCACCGTCGCGATCCACCCCGACAGCTCCGTCACGGTCACGGACAACGGTCGCGGCATCCCCGTCGACACGATGGAGAAAGAGGGCAAGTCCGCCCTCGAGGTCGTGCTCACCGTGCTGCACGCCGGCGGCAAGTTCGGCGACGGCGGCGGCTACAAGGTGTCGGGTGGCCTGCACGGCGTCGGCGTCTCCGTCGTCAACGCGTTGTCGGAGCAGTTCCACGTCGAGGTCCGGCGCGACGGATTCACCTGGACGCAGGACTACGTGCGCGGCGTGCCGCAGGGCGAGATGCAGAAGGGCGCGCCCACCAAGGAGACCGGCACGATCATCACGTTCCTCCCGGACGCGGAGATCTTCGAGTCGCTCGAGTTCGACTTCTCGACGCTCGAGCAGCGTCTGCGCGAGACGGCGTTCCTCACCCGCGGCCTGCGCATCTCGATCACCGACGAGCGCGCCGAGGGCCACCGCTCCGAGTTCCACTACGAGGGCGGCATCCAGGACTTCGTCCACTATCTCAACGAGAACAAGGACCCCGTCCAGCGCAAGGTCATCTACTTCGAGGAGGAGAGCGACGAGGGCGCCGTCGAGGTCGCCATGCAGTGGACCGGCTCCTACCAGGAGTCGATCTTCGCGTTCGCCAACAACATCAACACCCACGAGGGCGGCTCGCACCTCTCCGGGTTCCGGTCGGCCCTGACCCGCACCCTCAACCGGTTCGCGCGCGAAAAGGGCCACCTGAAGGAGAAGGACGACAACCTCTCCGGCGAGGACGTGCGCGAGGGCCTGACCGCCGTGATCTCGGTGAAGCTGTCGGACCCGCAGTTCGAGGGCCAGACGAAGACCAAGCTCGGCAACCCCGGGATGGAGGGCTTCGTCGCCTCCGTCGTGAACGCCGCGCTCGCCGAGTTCCTCGAGGAGAACCCCTCCGAGGGCAACGCCGTGATCCGCAAGGCGGTCTCGGCCGCCCAGGCGCGCGCGGCCGCGCGCAAGGCGCGCGACCTCACCCGGCGCAAGTCGGCGCTCGAGAACTCCGCGCTGCCGGGCAAGCTCGCCGACTGCTCGATCCGCGACCCGTCGCTCACCGAGCTGTTCGTCGTCGAGGGCGACTCCGCCGGCGGCTCGGCCAAGCAGGGCCGCGACCGCTCCACCCAGGCGGTGCTCCCGCTGCGCGGCAAGATCCTCAACGTCGAGAAGGCGCGGATCGACAAGGTCCTGCAGAACAACGAGATCCAGGCGCTGATCACGGCGCTCGGCACCGGCGTGCGCGAGGAGTTCGACACCGAGCGCCTGCGCTACCACAAGATCATCCTGATGACGGACGCCGACGTGGACGGCGCCCACATCCGCACGCTGATCCTCACGCTCCTGTTCCGCGAGATGCAGGAGCTGATCGAGGCCGGCTACATCTACATCGCCAAGCCGCCGCTCTACAAGCTCAAGCAGGGCCAGCAGGAGCGCTACATCGAGAAGGACTCCGAGCTGGAGGAGATCCTGCTCGGCGACAAGCTCGAGCGCTTCGAGATCACCGACCACGCGGGCCAGGCGTTCAAGCTCACCGAGACGCGCTGGCAGCGCTATTCGCGACTGCTCAAGCAGTACGAGGGCTGGGCGTCGGCGCTGCGGGCCGAGCACGGGCACGACACGGTGCTGTTCCTCGAGGAGTCGCAGATCCTCGACGAGCAGGTGATGTCGGTCGAGGCGCTGGAGGATCTGGTCCGGCGCGAGACGCCGGAGGGCGAGCCGTACACCACCGAGCTGCTGCCCGCGACCGACGGCGTCCTGCGCATCAAGGCCGTCGAGCGCAAGACCAACCTCGCGCGCACGCACCTGATGCGGCGCTCGCTGTTCGAGGCCAACGAGTACCGCCAGCTCGCGCGCGTGCACGCCGAGCTGGTCAAGATGGCCGGCACGCCGCCGTTCGACGTCGTGCTGGGCTCTGAGCGTGAAGAGGCCCTCTCGTTCGAGGAGCTCCGGCGGACGGTCATGGACATCGCCGCCAAGGGCATCGGCCTCCAGCGCTTCAAGGGCCTCGGCGAGATGAACGCCGACCAGCTGCGCGAGACCACCATGGACCCCGAGACGCGGACGCTCCAGCAGGTCACGATGGACGATGCCGCCGCCGCCGACCGCCTCTTCACGATGCTGATGGGCGACAAGGTCGAGCCGCGGCGCGAGTTCATCGAGGAGAACGCCCGTGTCGCGATCCTCGACATCTAAGGAGGTGACGACGAATGGCCACCTCTGATCTGATCGGCGGCGGGAACATCGAGCCACGCGGGCTCGAGGAGGAGATGCGCTCCTCCTATCTCGACTACGCCATGTCCGTCATCGTCGGGCGCGCGCTGCCTGACGTCCGCGACGGGTTGAAGCCCGTCCACCGCCGGGTGCTGTTCGCCATGAACGAGGCCGGCCTGCAGCCGAACCGGCCGTACTCCAAGTGCGCCCGCATCGTCGGCGACGTGATGGGCAACTACCACCCGCACGGCGATTCGGCGATCTACGACACGCTGGTGCGGCTCGCGCAGGACTTCTCGATGCGCAGCCCGCTCGTCGACGGCCAGGGCAACTTCGGCTCGGTCGACGACGACCCCGCCGCGGCGATGCGGTACACCGAGGCGCGGCTCGCGCCGCTCGCGCGCGAGATGCTGCGCGACCTCGACGCCGACACCGTCGACTTCCAGCCCAACTACGACGGCCGCAAGCAGGAGCCCGTCGTCCTGCCGGCCCGCTTCCCGAACCTGCTGGTCAACGGCTCGTCGGGCATCGCGGTCGGCATGGCGACGAACATCCCGCCGCACAACCTGCGCGAGACGATCGACGCCGTGATCGCCTACATCGAGGATCCCGACATCGACACCGCCGGGCTGATGCAGCACATCAAGGGCCCGGACTTCCCGACCGGCGGCGTGATCCTCGGAGTGACCGGCATCCGTGAGGCGTACGAGACCGGCCGCGGCCGCGTCCGCGTCCGGGCGCGTGCCCACTCCGAGGACATCGGCCACGGCAAGGAGGCGATCATCGTCACCGAGCTGCCCTTCATGGTGAAGAAGGGCGGCGACGGCGGCCTGATCCGCAAGATCGCCGAGCTCGTCCACGACAAGAAGATCTCCGAGATCTCCGACCTGCGCGACGAGACCGACCGCAAGGGCATGCGGATCGTGATCGAGCTCAAGCGCGGCGTGATCCCGAAGGTCGTGCTCAACAAGCTCTACAAGCACACCGCGATGCAGACGACGTTCGGCGTCAACGCGGTGGCGCTGGTCGACAACGTGCCGCGGACGCTGCCGCTGCGGTCGATCATCCACAACTACGTCCAGCACCAGCGCGAGGTCATCGTCCGGCGCTCCAAGCACGAGCTGCGGACGCTCGAGGCCCAGGTCCACCGCCTCGAGGGCCTGCTCATCGCACTGGACAACCTGGACGCCGTGATCGAGCTGATCCGCGGCTCGCGCGACCGCGACGTCGCGCGCACGGGCCTGATCGACCAGTTCGGCCTGAGCTACATCCAGGCGCAGGCGATCCTCGAGCTGCGCCTGCAGCAGCTGACCGCGCTCGAGTCCGACGCGATCAAGCGCGAGCACGCCGACAAGGTCGAGCGGATCCGCGAGCTGCGCGAGCTGCTCGGCGACGAGGAGAAGGTCCTCGGGCTGATCAAGGAGGAGCTTGGCGAGATCCGCGAGCGCTACGGCGACGACCGCCGCACGCAGATCACGTACGCCGAGGACGACCTCGACATCGAGGACCTCATCCAGGACCAGCAGATGGTGATCACGATCACCAAGTCCGGCTACATCAAGTCGCTCCCCCTCGCCACCTACCGCCAGCAGCGCCGCGGCGGAGTCGGCGTGACCGGCATGGGGATGAAGGACGAGGACTACATCGAGCACCTCTTCGTCACCTCGACGCACGACTACCTGCTGTTCTTCACCAACCGCGGCAAGGTCTACCGCTCGAAGGTCTACGACCTCCCCGACGCGCCGTCGCGCCAGTCCAAGGGCCGGCACCTCGGCAACGTGCTGCCGCTCCGCGAGGGCGAGCGCGTGCAGTCGGTGCTGGCCACGCGCGACTACGGCGAGTCGAAGTACGTGCTCTTCGCGACCAGGAGCGGCACGGTCAAGAAGACCGAGCTGCAGGCGTACAACACGCCGATCAAGGCCGACGGCATCATCGCGATCAAGATCCGCGAGGACGACGAGCTCGTCGCCGTGCGCCAGGTCGACGAGGGCGATGAGGTCCTGATGGTCTCCAAGAAGGGCCTCACGGTGCGCTTCTCCGAGGATGACGTCCGCTCGATGGGCCGCGACACCAGCGGCGTGCGCGGGATGGACGTCAGCGGCGACGACAACGAGGTCATCGCGATGGACATCGCGCGCGACGACCAGTACCTGCTGGTCGTGACCGAGAACGGCTTCGGCAAGCGCACGCCGGTCGCCGACTACCGCAAGACGTCGCGCGGCGCGAAGGGCGTCAAGACGATCCAGCAGACCGAGGCGAAGGGCGCGCTGGCCGCCGCCCTCGTGGTCCGCGACCACCACCAGCTCGTGTTCATCTCCCAGAACGGGATGATCCAGCGCATCGCGGTGCGCGAGCTGCGGCCGCTCGGCCGCAACGCCCAGGGCTTCCGGCTGATGAACGTGCGCGAGGACGACCTCGTGTCGGCGGTCGCGCTCGTGATGGAGTCCGACGCGCCCGAGACCGTCGCGGACGACGGGCAGGCCGTGCTCGAGGCGGAGCTCGCGGCGGGCACCGACGGCGACGGCGTCTTCGTCGCCGAGCCCGACGCCGAGGAGCTGCTCGACATCCCCGAGGTGGCGGCCGACGACATGCCCGACTCCGACGTCGAGGACGAGTAGCGCTCCATTAACCACCGAGGGCCCCGGTCGACACCGGGGCCCTCGGGACTTCTTGCTGGACTACTTGGCCGACGACGGCTGGTCTAAGCGGCCGGGGGGACGAACTCCGGCGCCGACGACGACGGTGCCTCGGTGTGGATTCCGCTGACCAGCGGGTCCAGCACCAGGCTGGTACTAGCGGCCGGGCACCTCCAGGGTCCCGTAAGAACTGTCACTCAACTTCGGACCACCCCCTTTCTCTGGTCTCGCCAGAGTAGCGAAGTGCGGGGACGGCCTGAAGGGCCGGCTACGCAGCTTCCGGCAAGAGGTACTGCTTCCACGTCGCCGGGATGGTCGGCGAGGCGAGTTGGATGAAGACGTTCGGGCTCGGGATGCGCGGCTTGACGCGGGGATGCATGTTGATCTGGTGCGGCAGCCGGTCGCCCTTGCGGCGGTTGCACGGCGCGCACGAGGCGACGATGTTCTCCCAGTCCGACCCGCCGCCCTTCGAGCGCGGGATCACGTGGTCGACGGTCAGGCTGGTGCGCGCGCCGCAGTACTGGCACTCCCACCCGTCGCGGGCGAACACCGCCCGCCGCGTGATCTTGCGCTTGTGCGAGTCACGCGGGATCCGCACGTAGGTGACGAGCCGGATCACGACCGGCTTGGTCATCGAGCCGCGCGCCCAGTGGAGATCGTGCGTGCCGATCTCGATGACCTCGGCCTTCTCCTTGAGCAGCAGCACCGTCGCGCGGCGCACCGTGCACACGTTGATGGGCTCGTACGTCGCGTTGAGCACCAGCACACGACCACCTGACCAACGGCCGGAACCGTCGGCAGTCGATCCGTGCCGCCGGCGGTCGGCGAGCGACACGGACCCCCTTGGCGCTGGGGGTACGGCAGTGGCCATCGCTGGCCGGAGTGTAGTGGGTCGCTCCGTCGATTCAGGCGGAAACGGGGTACGAGCCGAGCACCCGCGCCGCCTCGCAATGACCCCGCACACCGGCGATCGCGGCGGCGACGTCGGGATTCGAAGCCGCCCCCACCAGGTCGCAGAAGAACATGTAGTGGCCGAGCCCGATCCGGCGCGGCCGCGACTCGATGCGGGAGAGGCTGATGCCGCGCGAGGAGAACTCCGTGAGGCAGTCGACGAGCCAGCCGGGCTGGAGGTCGCCGCCGCCCCAGAAGACGAGCGCGGTCTTGTAGGCGGAGGGCTCGTCCGCCGCTGCCGGGTCAGTCCCTTGGCGCACGCTCGCCAGGAGCCCGAAGCGGGTCTGGTTCTGCGGGTCGTCCTCGATCGCCTCGGCCAGCACCGTCGCCCCGTAGAGCCGCGCGGCGTGGCGCGTGCCGATCGCGGCGTGCGGCTCCGCGCCGGCGAGGTCCCCGCCCTCGGCGACCGCGCGGACGGCGTCCGCGGTCGAGGGCTCGGCCACGATCGCGGCGCCCGGGAGCTGCTCGCTCAGGAACCCCGCGCACTGGCCGAGCGCCTGCGGGTGCGAGTGCACCGTCCGCACCTCGTCGGGCGCGATCGGCTCCGCGGCGGCCAGGCAGTAGGTGACGCCGTGGACCAGCTCACCGACGATCACGACGTCGGGGCCGTCGAAGACCAGCGCGTCGAGCGTGGCGCCCACGCCTCCCTCCCGCGAGTTCTCGAGCGGGACGAGGCCGCGCTCGACGTCGCCGTCCTGCACGGCCCGTACGACCGCGGCGACCGTCGGGAGCGCGACCGGGTCGGCGTCCAGCCCGCCGACGACGAGCGCGTCGTGCGAGTTGGTACCCGGCGGCCCCAGGTAGCCCGCGCGCATCAGCTCTCGAGCACCGCGCTGCCGCGCTCGCCCGCCAGCGCGCGGCGGATCGCCTCGTCCTCCTCGGGCGAGAGCAGGTGCTCGCCGCGGCCGTCGACGACCTGCTTGCAGTAGAGCCGCGCGGTGTCGCGATGCGCGATCGAGGAGAGCACGACGCCGTTGCGCTCCGCGTCGAGCAGCGCGAGCGACGCGGACTGGTGCCCCGACAGCTCCCCGTAGGCGTCGTAGCGGACCAGCGCGCGGTACGCGATCGCGCCGTCGAGCCGCTCCTCGGCTTGCGCCATCCGCTCGTCCAGCTGCGCGGCCATGTCCTCCACGCGGTCGTTGAGCTGCACGAACGCCTCCTGCAGCCCGGCGGCGTGCGAGACGAGGTCCTCTCGGCCGGACGCGCCGAGCACGACCTGCTGCGCGCCGCGCAGCCTGCGCACCCGCACCGCCAGAACGCACCACAGCACGAGCGAGATCAGCGCCAGCGCGCCGGCCGCCAGCGCGGCGATGCCGGCCGGATCGGTCAGGTCGTTCACGCCGTCAGAGGTTACGAGACGCTACTGCTGGGAGAACAGCGCCGAGAAGGTCGCCTTGTTGTTGTCCTTCTTCTGCTCGCCCGGCACCGCCTTCACCTCGACGGCGATGTCCACCGGGGTGTCGAACGGCGGCGGCGAGTCGAGGCTCAGCGTGGCCGACGCCGTCTCCCCGGCCGCGACCGATGCGACGTTCTTCGTCACGCGGATCGGCTTGGGCCCGCCGTCGATCCTCAGCACGACGTCGATGTCGACCTCGTCGTTCTCGCCCTGGTTGGTGAAGTTGACGGTGAACTCGGTGTCGGCGCCGTAGGCGACCCGGTTCGGGGCGTCAGGATTGAGCGTCTGGTCCCCCACCGTGACCGAGTCGATGCCGGTGCCGTGCAGACCCGGCGCCGGCTCGCGGCCGGTGCCGCCCGCGGCGTCGGCGGAGAGCTGCTGGCCGAGCGCGTCCGCGACCGTGTTGGGATCCAGCCACTGCCAGCCCGGGAGGAACCGCGTGCGCTGCAGGCGCTGGGCGCCGACGTCGGCGTCCTTGAGCTCGGCCGCGATCGTCGGGTACACACGCTGGGTGTAGATCACGTCGGAGGTGAGGAACATCGCCATCGCGCCGGCGATCTCGTTGATCGCCTGGTCGGCCTGCTCGGGGTTCGAGCTGAGCGCGGTGCGCACCTGGTCGGCGACCTGCTGCAGGCCGTCGCGCCGCATCTCCATCGCGATGAGGAACGAGCGCTGCGCCGCCGTCATCTCCCCCGGCGTCGAGAGCTTCTTGGCCTGCTGGTACTGCTGGTCGGCCTGCACCTTGTAGCCCGCGATCTGGGTCGACAGATCACCCGTGCTCGGGTTCCGGAGCAGGTCGAAGAACGGCTTGCCCACCTGGGTGTCGGAGTCGCGCACGATCGACGCGACGTCGCGGTTGTAGTCCTTGAGCGCGGTCTCCTTGGCCGACTGGCGGCAGCCGTTCACGACGAAGATGAGGAGCACGACGACCAGCAGGAAGCCGCCGAACAGCACGACCTGGCGAATCAGGACGGTCTGACGGTCCGGAGACGCGCCGCCCCCGCGGTTCGGCGCTGAACGCCGGGGCCGGACCCGCGTACCGCTACGTGGCTCGTCGTCCTCGTCGAAGAAGGACAAGAAAGAATCTCCTCAAGGGGCCGCGCGCCCCTCGCGCAGCCGGGTGGATCGTGGAGTAAGGATATGAGGCGGCTCGGCTGGACTCTTTCGCCGCGCTTTAGCGTGAACCCTTCCGTGCAGCCGGAAGGGGCCGTATCGCGCGCGTGGAACTGAGCCGACGTGCCCGCCACGGAGGAGCTGCCGACGGCCGTAGACGCCGCTTTGGCCATGGGCCGGTACCGGCTCGGGGCGCGCCTCGGTGCGGGCGGCTTCGGCACCGTCTTCGCCGCGCGGGACGAGCGTCTCGGCCGGCCCGTCGCGGTCAAGGTGATCCCGGCCGGCGGGGTCGCGCCGGAGCGGGCGCAGCGCGAGGCGCGCGCCGTCGCGCGGCTCGACCACGACGCGATCGTCGCGCTGTTCGACGCCGGGGAGGACGAGGACTCCCGCTACCTCGTGTCCGAGCTGGTGGAGGGCCGCACGCTCGCGCAGCTCGAGGCGGCCGGCGAGCTCTCGGACCGCGACGTGCTGCGGATCGGCCTCGCGCTCGCCGACGCGCTCGCCCACGCCCACGAGCGGGGCGTGATCCACCGCGACGTCAAGCCGCAGAACGTGATCGTCCCCGACGCGCCGACCTCCCGGCGCGGGGCGGCGAAGCTGACGGACTTCGGCGTCGCGCACCTCGCGGGCGAGGACGCGCTGACGCGGACCGGCGACGTCGTCGGCACGCTCGCCTACATGGCGCCCGAGCAGGCGGCGGGCCGAGCGGTCGACGAGCACGCCGACCTCTATGCGCTCGGGCTCGTGCTCTACGAGGCGCTGGCCGGCGAGAACCCGGTCAAGGCCGGCTCCCCGACCGCGACCGCGCGGCGCATCGGCACCGTGCTCCCGCCCCTCGGGCGCCGCCGTGCGGACCTCCCGCGCGACCTCTGCGCGGCGCTCGACCGCGCGATCGCGCCCAACCCCGAGCAGCGCGGCGAGCTCGACGACCTGTTCGACGCGCTCGCCGACGCGCTCGGCGAGGTCTCCGACGAGGGAGGCTTGATCGCGCCGCACCCGCTGGAGCGCGAGCTCCCGGCGCTCCCGCCCGCGATCGGGCGCCTCGTGGCCCCGGCGGCGGCGGGCGCGCTCGCGTGGGCGGCGCTGGCGGGGCTCACGCCCGAGGCGGCCGTGCCGCCGGCGCTGGCGGCGCTCGCGACGGCGGCGCTCGTCGCACTCCTGCCGCGGCTCGGCTGGCTCGCCGCCGCGGTCGGCGTGCCGATCCTGCTCACGCTCGGGCCGGTCCAGCGGCCCGGCGCGGCGCTGCTCGTGGGCGCGCTGGCCCTGGCGCCGCCGCTGCTGCTGCGGGCCGACGGCCGCGCGTGGGCGCTCCCCGCCGCCGCGCCGGCGCTGGGTCTGCTCGGGCTCGCGGGCGCCTATCCCGTGCTCGCCGGCCGCGCGCCGCACTGGAGCACCCGGCTCGCGCTCGGCTTCCTGGGGGCCTGGTGGCTCGTGCTGGCGGAGCCGCTGCTCGAGCGCGCGCTCGTGTTCGGCCCGGCTCCCGACATGCCGGCGCGGGCCGGCTTCGACGGCGCGCCCGGCATCACCGCCGGCGACGTGATCGGGCCCGCGGTCGCCTCGGGCGCGCTGCTGATCGGCGCCGTCTGGGCGTGCGCGGCGCTCGTCCTGCCGTGGCTCGTGCGCGGCCGCTCGCTCGCGTCCGACGTCGTCGCCGCGACGGCGTGGAGCGCCGGCGTCGCCGCCGTCGCGATCGCGCTGGGGGAGGCGCTCGGCGGCCGCGTCGGCCAGAGCGCGCCCCACGGCCTGCTGCCCGGCGCGGTGGTCGCGGCGGCCCTCGCGCTCGCGCTCGCGCACCTGCGCCGCCCGGCGGCCGAAGAGCCCGCCGCGGGCGATCCCTGAGCCGAGCCACCATACTTGTCACGCATGCGATCGGGTCGCCCGCGATGAGCGTGCTGCGCAACCTGGAGTCCAAGCTCGCCGGCCTGGTGGAGGGCACGTTCTCGCGCGCCTTCAAGTCCGAGGTCCGGCCGGTGGAGATCGCGCGCAAGCTGGCGCGCGAGATGGACGAGCACCGCGTCCAGTCGCTCAGCCGCACGTACGTGCCGAACGAGTACGCCGTCTGGCTCTCGCCCGAGGACCGCGAGCAGTTCTCCGGCTACGAGGACGAGCTGCGCGCGGAGCTCTCCGGCTACCTGCTCGAGCACGCCCGGCGCGAGCGCGTCGCGCTGCTCACGCCGCCCGAGATCACGTTCAAGACGGACGAGCGCCTGCGGCTGGGCGAGTTCGGCATCCAGGCGCGGCTGGTCCGGCCGCACGAGGACCCGGCGGCCGAGCCGGAGCCGGCCGAGGAGGGCCACACGATGGTCTACTCGACCTCGGACCGGCTGTCCGAGCCGCTGCGCGAGCCCCATCCGCGGCGCGGGACGGCGCGCCTGCGGATCGGAGGGCGCGCCGAGCTGCTCGGCTCCAACGGGGCGACGCTGGGGCGCTCGAGCGAGGCCGACATCGTGGTCGACGACGCCAACGTGTCGCGCAAGCACGCCGAGGTGCGCCCGTCGGGCGGCTCGTGGATCGTGCGCGACCTCGGCTCCACCAACGGCGTCAAGGTCAACGGCCGGCGGGTCGATCCCAGCCGGCCGCAGTCGATCAAGCCCGGCGACGTGATCGAGTTGGGCACCTCCCGCGCGACCTTCGAGCTGGAGTAGCGGCCCGTGCTCGACCCGGTCGCCGTCGCACTGAAGTTCGGGTTCCTCGCGATCCTGTACCTGTTCCTGCTCTGGATGGCCCGCTCCGCGCTCAAGGACCTGCGCCGCAGCGCCTACGACGGCGCCGAGCCGGCGGCCGCGCCGGGCTACGCCGACGCCACCGGCCTGCACACGGCCGGCGCGCTCGAGCGCGCCGGAGGCAGCCCGAGGCTGCGGGTGGGATCGGGCGCCGGGCTGAAGGTCGGCGCCGCCTACGACCTCGCGGACGGCGCGCTGCTCGGGCGCGGCGAGCAGGCCGACATCGTGCTCGAGGACTCGTTCGCCTCCTCCCGCCACGCACGGCTCGTCCCACGCGGGGATGTCATCGTGTTGGAGGATCTGGGCTCGACCAACGGGACGTACCTCAACGACGAGCCGCTGCGCGGGCCGCAGCCCCTCCACCCGGGGGACCGCATCCGCATCGGCGACTCCGACTTCACCTTCGAGCGCTGACCACACCTGACGAATGCTCCGGATCGCCGAGCACTTCCACGATTCCGACCTGGGGCGCCAGCGCCAGGGCAACGAGGACAACTACTACGTCCGCGCGCCGCTGTTCGTGGTCGCCGACGGGATGGGCGGCGCGCAGGCGGGCGAGGTGGCGTCGGAGCTGGCCGTCAAGCAGTTCGAGGGCGGCCTGCCCGACAGGCGCGACCCGGCCAAGGGGCTCGCCGAGATGATCCAGGCCGCGAACGCGGAGATCCACCGGCAGGCGCGCGACGATCCGGACCGCGCCGGGATGGGCACCACCGTGACCGCGGCGTACCTGGACGGCGACAACGTGGTGGTCGCGCACGTCGGGGACTCGCGCTGCTATCTGCTGCGCGACGGCGACCTGATCCGGCTCACGCGCGACCACTCGCTCGTCGGCGAGCTCGTCGCCCGCGGCAAGCTGACCGAGGAGCAGGCCGAGTCGCACCCGCAGCGGTCGGTGATCACGCGCGCGCTCGGCGCGTACCCCGAGGTCGAGGTCGACACCGAGGTGTTCCCGGCGCGCAACGGCGACCTGTTCCTGCTGTGCTCCGACGGGCTGACCGGGATGGTGCCCGAGGCCCAGCTCAAGGAGCTGCTGGAGGATCGCGAGCGCTCGCTCGAGCAGACCGGCCGCGCGCTGATCGCGGCCGCCAACGAGGCCGGCGGACGCGACAACATCACGGTCGTCCTCTTCCGGCTCGAGGAGGTCGAGGACCGGCGCAGCGGCGGGGACGGGACCGCCACGGCCGAGTCGGAGGCCGCGATGACCGCCGAGTACGAGACGTTCTCGGGCGAGGCGGTGGAGCCGCGGCAGGGCGTGAGCAAGCCGACGGGCCTCGACGCACACGAGGTCGGCGCGGCCGTGCGCGCGGCCGACGAGGCTGAAGCCGAGTACCGCCGCCACGGGACCGTGGCCCTCCAGGCGACGCGCCCGGAGACGCAAGAGGGCGGTGCAGCGGCTCCGGCCCGCGAGCCACCCGCGGGCGATGAGCCGCCGGAACGCACGGTCGCGCTCCCGGTGCCGGCCGAGCCCGGGCGGCGCCGGCGCCGGCGCTCGGGCGGCATGCTGCTGCTGATGCTCGCCGTCGTGGTGCCGCTGGTCGTGGGCGCCTGGCTCGCGACCCGGGCGGTCTACTTCGTCGGCACCGACGCAGGCCCGGGCCGGACCGTCGCGATCTACCGCGGGCTGCCCTACGAGCTGCCGTTCGGGATCGACCTCTACGAGACGTACTACGAGTCGGGCGTGCCGCTCGCCGACGTCCCGGCCGCGCGGCGCGAGCGCTTCACCGACCACCAGCTGCGCTCGCGCGACGACGCCGAGGACCTCGTGATCCGGCTGGAGAAGGGCCAGGTCGAGTGAGCGCTCGCAATCGCGAGCTGCTCGCGCTCGTCCCCGCCTCGCTGCTGCTCACCGCTGGCTTCGCCGCGATCTTCCTCCAGCAGTCGGCGGAGCTCTCCGACGTCTCGCTCACCTACGGCGCAGGCTTCCTCGGGCTGTGCCTGTGCGGGCACTTCGTGATCCGCGCGACGCTGCCGTACGCCGACCCGTACCTGTTCCCGCTCGTCGCGGTGCTCGCGTGCTTCGGGCTCGTCGTGATCTACCGGATCGACGAGACGCTCGCCCGCGAGCAGGCCCAGTGGTTCGTCGTCGGGCTCATCCTGTTCGCGGCGACGATCGTGTTCCTGCGCGACTTCCGCGTGCTGGAGCGCTACCGGTACACGGTCGCCGCGGCCGGGCTGCTCCTGCTGCTGCTCCCGCGCGTGCCGGGGATCGGGCAACAGGTCAACGGCGCGTACCTCGGCGTCGGGATCGGGCCGATCTCGTTCCAGCCGGCGGAGTTCGGGAAGATCGCGATCGTCATCTTCCTCGCCGCGTACCTGCGCGACACGCGCCAGATCCTCGTGCAGGGCTCGCGCCGGATCGCGGGCGTGACGATCCCGCCGCTCAAGCACTTCGGGCCGCTGCTCGTCGTGTGGGGCGCCGCGATGGTGATGCTCGTGTTCATCCGCGACCTCGGCTCGTCGCTGATGTTCTTCGGCGGGTTCCTCGCGCTGCTCTACGTGGCGACGAACCGGTTCTCGTTCGTGGCGATGGGGCTGGGGCTGTTCGGGCTCGGCGCCTGGTTCTTCGCCAACACCGTCGGGCACATCCAGAACCGGATCGACACGTGGCGCGACCCGTTCGACCCCGTGCTGTACGCGGAGCCGGGCGGCTCGTACCAGATCGCGCAGTCGCTGTTCGCCCAGGCTGACGGCGGGCTGTTCGGCACGGGCTTCGGCCAGGCGCTGATCACCCAGCCCAACGGCAGCGCGATCCTCCCCGCGCCGCAGACGGACCTGATCTACGCCGTGATCACGAACGAGCTGGGACTCGCCGGCGCGTGCGGGCTGCTGCTCGTCTACCTGATGGTCGTCGAGCGTGGGTTCAAGATCGCGATGCTCGCGCGCGACTCGTTCTCGAAGCTGCTCGCGGCGGGGCTCACCGCGGTGTTCGCGCTGCAGGTGTTCGTGATCGTCGGCGGCGTCACGAAGGTGATCCCGCTGACCGGGGTGACGCTGCCGTTCGTCTCCTACGGCGGCTCGTCGATCGTGGCCAACTTCGTGCTGCTGGCGCTGCTGCTGCTGATCTCCGACCAGGCCCGGCGGCCCGTGCGATGAACGCGCCCGTCCTCCGCCTCTACATGCTCGTCATCGCGCTGTTCGGCCTGCTGGTCGTGTTCACCTCGCGCTGGACCGTGTTCGACGCGGAGGCGCTGCGAGACAACGCGCTCAACCGGCGCGAGCTCCTGGAGGAGCAGAAGATCCGCCGCGGCACGATCCGCTCGGCCGACGGCCGGGTGCTGGCGCGCTCGATCCGCCGGCCCGGCGACATCTTCACGCGCCGCTACCCGACCGACGACCTGTTCGCCCACGCGGTCGGCTACTCGTTCACGACGATCGGACGCGCCGGCCTGGAGCGCTCGCGCAACGACGAGCTGACCGGGCGCCGGACCGAGCTCGTGACCGCGCTCGAGTCGATCCTCGGCCGTTCCAACGAGGGCGACGACGTGCGCACGACGCTGAACGCCGAGGCGCAGCAGGCCGCGGTCGACGCGCTGCGCGCCTCCGGCCACAAGGGCGCGCTCGTCGCGCTGAACGTCAAGACCGGCGGGGTGCTCGCGATGGCGTCGGACCCGAGCTACGACCCGAACGGGCTCGGCGATCCCGCGACGTTCGCCCGGCTCAACCGCGATCACGCCAACGCCCCGCTCGTCAACCGCGCCACGCAGAACGGCTACCCGCCCGGCTCGACGATGAAGGTCGTCACCGCGACCGCCGCGCTCGACACGGGCCGCTACCGGCCCGACTCGCGGGTCAGCGGCGAGAACGGCAAGGTGATCTCCGGCGTCCCGCTCAACAACTTCGGCGGCGAGTCGTTCGGCGACATCGACCTCACGTTCGCGCTCACCAACTCGGTCAACACGGTCTGGGCGGAGGTCGGCGAGAAGCTCGGCGGGCGCACGATGCAGCGCTACATGGAGCGCTACGGCTTCTACGCCGAGCCCCCGATGGACTATCCCGACCAGCAGATGACGGCGTCAGGCGTGCGCAAGGCCGGGAAGCTCGTGCCGATGACGTCGGACCGCGTCGACGTCGGGCGCGTGGCGATCGGCCAGGGCGACCTGTTCGCCACGCCGCTGCAGATGGCATCGGTCGCGCAGACGATCGGCAACGGCGGCGTCCGGTTGAAGCCGCACATCATGGCCAAGGCCGTCGATCCTGACGGGCGCACGGTCGACGAGGTCGAGCCCGAGGAGGCCGAGCAGGTCATGTCCCTCCAGACCGCGCGCGAGCTGACGGTGATGATGAAGCAGGTCGTACGGGAGGGCACCGGCACGGCGGCGGCGCTCGAGGGCGTCGAGGTGGCCGGCAAGACGGGCACCGCCGAGCTCAACAACAGCGGCCTCAACCAGCCGTGGTTCATGTGCTTCACGCCCGAGGTGGCCGTCGCGATCACGCTCGAGCGCTTCCAGGGCGGGACCGGCGGGGTCACCGCCGCGCCGATCGCCAAGAGCGTCCTCCAGGCGCTGGGGCAGTGATGCAGGGGATCGCGCCCGACACGATGGTCGACGGCCGGTACCGGATCATCGGCCGGCTCGGCTCCGGCGGGATGGCCGACGTCTACGAGGCGGAGGACACCCAGCTGGGGCGGCGCGTCGCGCTCAAGCTGCTGCACCGCCGCTTCGCCGAGGACCCGGAGTTCGTCGAGCGCTTCCGGCGCGAGGCGTCGAGCGCGGCCGGCCTGAACCACCCGAACATCGTGCAGGTGTTCGACCGCGGCGCGTGGGACGGCACGTACTACATCGCGATGGAGCTGCTCGCGGGCCGCAACCTCAAGCAGGTCGTCCGCGAGCACGGCGCGCTCGATCCGGCGCTCGCCGTCGACATCGTGCTCCAGATCCTCAAGGCCGCCCGGTTCGCGCACCGGCGCGGGGTCGTGCATCGCGACATCAAGCCGCACAACGTGATCGTCGACGAGGAGGGTCGCGCGAAGGTCACCGACTTCGGGATCGCGCGCGCCGGCGCGTCGGACATGACCGAGACGGGCTCGATCATGGGCACCGCGCAGTACCTGTCCCCCGAGCAGGCGCAGGGCCACCCGGTCGACGCGCGCTCCGACCTCTACTCGATCGGCGTGGTGCTCTACGAGCTGCTGACCGGCGCGCCGCCGTTCGACGCGGACTCGCCGGTCACGATCGCGCTCAAGCAGGTGTCGGAGGACCCGCTCCCTCCGGCCACGCGCAACCCCGCCGTGCCGCCCGGGCTCGACGCGGTCGTGATGCGCGCGCTGCGCAAGGACCCGGACGAGCGCTTCCAGGACGCCGACGCGTTCATCGCCGCGCTGGAGCGGGCGATGACCGGCGCGTACGTCGAGCCGCTCGCGGAGGATCCCGTCGCGGCGCTGGAGGAGGCGGACCGCCGCAACTGGCGCCGGATCGCGCTGATCGCGCTCGTCGTGCTCGCGCTCCTGGCGCTGGCGATCGGCGCGTGGGCGCTGCTCACCCCGGACAAGAAGCAGGTGCCGGACGTGGTCGGCAAGAAGTCGAGCAGCGCGGCGCAGATCCTCCAGAACGCCGGCTTCGAGGTCGACGTCGTCCCGATCCAGTCCGACACCGTGCCGGAGGACCGCGTCGCCGGCCAGCGCCCCGAGCCGGGCGCCGAGACCGACGAGGGCTCGGTCGTCACCATCACCGTGTCGAGCGGTCCGGGGGAGGCGCCCGTGCCGCTGGTGGAGGGATTGACCGCGGAGGCCGCGGCCGACGCGCTGCGCAAGGCGGGCTTCAAGACCGACGAGCGGCGGGAGTTCTCCGACACGGTGAAGGCGGACCGCGTGATCGAGACGTCGCCGCCGGAGGGCTCGACGGCGCGCAAGGGGACGACGGTCACGCTGATCGTCTCCCGCGGCAAGGAGAAGATCGCGGTGCCCGACGTCGTGGGCCGCCCGCGCGACGAGGCCGAGCGGACGCTCCAGGACGCCGGGCTGCAGGCGTCGGTGAAGGAGGAGGAGTCCCAGGACGCCGATCCCGGCACGGTGCTGCGGCAGGATCCCGCGGCCGGCACCGAGCTGGCGAAGGGCAAGACGGTCGCGCTCGTCGTCGCCAAGGCGCCGGCCGACGTGCCCGTCCCGGGCGTGATCGACGCGCCCGAGGACGAGGCGGTGGCCGACCTGAAGGACGCAGGGTTCAAGGTCAAGGTCCAGGACACGCCGGTGCAGACGCCCGACGAGGACGGGATCGTGGTCGAGCAGGACCCCGGCGCGGACACGCCGCGGCCGAAGGGATCGACGGTCACGATCAAGGTGGGGCGCTTCGAACCGCCGGCTCCCGAACCGACCGCCACCCCGACGCCCGCCGTCCAGCCGTGAAGGTCGCGGTCCTGCACGGCGGCCGCTCGTCCGAGCACGACGTGTCGCTCGCGTCGGCGGAGGCCGTGATCGGCGGCCTGGCCGCGGGCGGCCACGAGGCGATCCCGGTGCTGCTCGAGCGCGAGGGCGGGTGGCGCGGGCCCGACGGGACGCCGCTGGCGCTCGCGCCGGGCGGCGGGCTGCTCGGGGCGGACGTCGCGTTCCCCGTGCTGCACGGCCCGTTCGGCGAGGACGGCACGGTCCAGGGCCTCCTGGAGCTGCTCGGCGTGCCGTACGTCGGCGCGGGCGTGCTCGCCTCCTCGCTCTGCATGGACAAGATCGTGTTCAAGGACGTGCTCGCGGCGGCGGGCGTGCCGCAGGTCGCCTACGCGGCGGTGCGCGAGGCGCGCTGGCGCGCCGAGCCGGACGCGGTGCGTGCCGAGCTCGCTCCGCTCGGCCTGCCGCTGTTCGTCAAGCCGGCGCGGCTGGGCTCCTCGGTCGGGATCGGCAAGGTGCACGACGCGGGCGAGCTGGACGCCGCTCTCGAGGCGGCGTTCGCGCACGACCCGCTCGTGATCGTGGAGGCGTTCAGCGGCGGCACCGAGGTCGAGTGCGCGGTCATCGGGCTCTACGAGGCGGAGGCGTCCGTGCCCGGCGAGGTCGTGCTGCTGGGCGGTGCCGAGTGGTACGACTACGAGGCGAAGTACTCCCCGGGCGGCGTCGAGCTGCGCGTGCCCGCCGCGATCCCGGACGGCGCGGCCGAGGAGGTCCGCCGCCTCGCGGTCGACACGTTCCTGCGCGTGGGCTGCGCCGGGCTGGCGCGCGTCGACTTCTTCGTCGAGGACGGGCGGGTGCTGGTCAACGAGCTCAACACGCTGCCGGGGATGACGCCGACGTCGGCGTTCCCGAAGCTCTGGGAGGCGACGGGCGTGCCGTGGCCCGAGGCGTGCGACCGGCTGCTGGAGATCGCGCTCGAGCGCCACCGCGCCGAACGTTCAGGGCATACGTTCTAGGTCTTGGGTGCGGACAGCGTGAGCTGGGTGATCGAGACCTTGTCCTGGCCCGGGGGCAGCGCGGTGATCCAGACCAGGTAGTAGCGGTAGCGGCGGTCGCCGGTGTCGAGCTTGAAGCTCTGCTTGGGCTTCTCGACGGTCCCGCCGCCGAGCTTGGTCCAGGCGTCGCTCGGCCACTCGTCCGGCGGCTTGGACCGCGTCCCGTAGATCTCCATCGTCCAGCCCGGGTCCGGCGTCTGGATCTCGAGCCGCTTGCCGTTCACCGACGGCTCGGCGTCCACGTAGAGCCCGACGCCCGGCGGGTCGCCGTTCGGCTTGGACAGCGCGTTGCCGGTGTAGCTCTCGGTGGTCCACGCGGTGTCGGGGTCCTGGTCGACCGCCAGGCGCGCCGTGTCGGAGTGCTCCTGCTTGTCGTCGCCGAGCGGGTCGTAGTCGTTGGCCGACGTCGCCTTGACCGAGACGATCTGCTCGCCCGGCGCCGGCGTGCTCGTCCCCGGGCCGGTGCCGCGCTGCGTGCGCTCGCCGAGCTGGTCGGCGATCAGGTACACCGCGGCGGCGCCGACGGCGATCATGAGCAGGAGCAGCAGCACGGGGAGCCGCAGCCGCAGCCGCAGCGGGAGCCGGCGGCGCGCGTCGGCCGGCAGCGTGCGCAGGACGGCGGTCGCCTCGCCGGTCGAGGTCCCGGTGCGCGACGCCTCCGCGGCGAGCGCGTCCTCGAGGTCGGCCTCGACCGCCGCGGCGTCCGGGTGGCGCAGCCCCAGGTCCTTCTCCGTCATCCGGTCGAGCACGGCGGCCAGCCGGGCGGAGACCTCGGGGCGCATGACCTGCACGTCGGGCAGGTCCTCGCGCACGTGCTTCATCGCGACCGAGACCTGGTTCTCGCCGTGGAAGGGGACGTCGCCGGTCAGCATCTCGAACAGCACGATGCCGAGCGAGTAGATGTCGGACTGGCCGTCGACGTCGTGGCCGAGCGCCTGCTCCGGGGACACGTAGTCGGTCGTGCCGAGCACGCGGCCGTCGGCGGTCAGGCCTTCGTCCTCCAGCGAGCGGGCGATGCCGAAGTCGGTGACCTTCGCCGAGCCCTCCTCGTCCACGAGGACGTTCTGGGGCTTGATGTCGCGGTGCACGATCGCGCCCGCGTGCGCCGCGCCGAGCGCGCGGGCGATCTCGATCGCGTACGCGATCGCCTCGTCGATCGGCAGCCGGCCCATGCGCCGGATGCGCTCCTTGAGCGTCTCGCCCTCGACGTACTCGAGCACGATGTAGGGGCGCCCGTCCTCCTCGCCCGCGTCGATCACGCCGACGATGTGCGGGTGGCTGAGCTGCGCGACGGAGCGCGCCTCGCGGCGGAAGCGCTCGAGCTGGTCGGAGTCCGACGCGATCTCGCGGTGCATCAGCTTCACCGCGACGCGGCGCTCGAGCGTGGTGTCGAACGCGCGGTAGACCGTGGACATGCCACCGGCGCCGATCTGGGCGTCCAGGCGGTACCGGCCGTTCAGGCACATGCCGACCAGCGTGCTCATAGGCTCATGCGTATTGTGGCCGATCTGGGAACCGTCTCCATCTCCTGGGTCATGCTGGCGCCTGCAGGCAAGTGTTCGGCGACCCGGGGCCGATCACCTACGTCTTCTCCGGACTCGGCGGCACCCAACCGGAACCCGGTCCGGCCCATCAGGTCTCGCGCGGGCGGACGAGCAGGGTCTGCGCCGCTCGACCGAGCCGAGCGCGCTCGTCCCACAGCACGGTCTCGGCGAGGCCGACCCCGCGCTCGCCGGTCCGGGTGACCGAATCCAGGCACACCCACTCGCCGGCGGGCTCGCGCACCAGGTGGACCGTGAGCTCCGTGTTGATGAACAGGAACCGCCGGTAGTCGAGCGCGGCGCTGACGCCGTTCCCCGAGTCGGCGGCGACGAGCACGCGGACCAGCGGCGAGGGCGGCTCGTCGTCGACGAGAGGCTGGCGCATCCGCATCCACACGAGCGCCGGCCCGGGCTCGAGGAACGCGCCCGTGACGAACGAGTAGTCCATCGCCGTGTGGTAGCCGACCTCCTCGCCCGTCGGGAAGAACGGCACCGCGCGGCCGGCGTGCGGGCCGGGCGGCGGCGCCTCGGCCGCCTCGGGCGGGACGCCGTCCTGGGGCCGCAGCCGCCACGCGGTCGCCCGCGCGACCTCGCGCCGCTCCCCGCCCGCCTCGGCCAGCACCGCCTCGACCAGCTCCACGGCGCGCCCCGGACGGAGGACGCGCGACGCGACGGCGAGCGGCGCGAGCGGCACCGGCCGCAGGATCTCGATCGTGATGCGCCCGACGAGCCGGCCGGGCGCCTCGACCGCGCGGGCCAGCAGGCCCGACGGCGGCCCGGCGTGCTGGGCGCCGGGGTCCCAGGGACCCCGGGTCAGCTCGGTGGGGACGAGCGCGTCCCCGTCGCGGTGGTAGAAGGCGTCTACGGGTTCACCGAGCGGCCGGACCAGGTGCGCCAGTCGTCGGAGTCGTCCTGGTCGGAGCCGCCCTCGGCCGCCGGCTGTTCCCCGGCGGGCGCGTCGCCGCCCTCGCCTTCGCCTTCGGGCTTGTCGTCCAGCCCGGCGAACGGCCGCCCGGAGATGCCGCCGCCGGGCGTGTCGGCGAGCGTCTCGTCGGAGGCGGCGCCGCCGGACGCGGCGTCCTCGGCCGGCTCGCTCTCGCGGCTGGCATCGACGGTCCCCGCGGGCGGCTCGGGCGGGAGGAACGATCCCTGCGTGTCCGGCTCGTCCTCCGACGACGCGGACGGCTCGTCCGTCCGGTCCTCGACCGTGTCGAGCGTTTCGCCCTCCGACGGCTGCCCGGCCTCCTCGATCGTGTCGTCGATCTGGCGCTCGGCGTCGCTCGGGGCGTCGTCGCGGAACTCGGCGTTCGTCTCGAGGTCGGCGTCGGACTGCTCGTCGCCCTCGGACTCGCCCTCGCCCGCCTCGGCCAGCGGGCGGTGGGCCTCGTCCGCCGGCTCGCCCGGCTCGACGCCCGCGTAGTCGCTGGTCGTCCCGCCGATCGCGCGCGCCTCCGCCGCCGCAGCGGCTTCCTCGGCTGCCTCGTCGATGGCCGGCCGCGGCCGCTCCTGCGAGTCGGGCGCCGGGACCGGCGTCGCGGTGTTGGCGACCGGGCCGGGTGCGTCGTAATTCGATTGCTGCGGCGGCGTGTACGGCTCGGGCTCGCCCGTGCGGGACGGCAGCAGCGCGGCCACCTTGTCGCGCTTGAGCAGCGCGGCCGCACCGGCCGCGGCGACGACGCCGCCGAGCAGCAGCAGCTTCGCGCTGGGCCGGCGGGAGCGGCGGCTGGGCGCGGCGGCAAGCGCACGGTGCTTGGCGAGGGCGATCGCCGCCTCGGCGATCGCCAGGTTGCGCACGGTCTTGGCGGCCTTCCGGCGCCGGAACGGGGACGGGGCCATCAGTATCTGCTCCTCACGCGGACTCGAACACGAGAACTAGACCGTACCCGCCAGGGCAGGAAGCGAACAGGCCGGTCAGGAGGCGGGGCGCGCTGGAGCCGGGAGCGCCCCGGGCGCCGCCTTGGCGGCAGCCTGGTTCTCCTGGCGCATCGCGTCCCAGATCTCCTCGCGGTAGACCGGGAGCGAGCGCGGCGCCTGGATGCCGACGCGCACGGAGTTGCCGACGATCTCCATCACGTGGACGACGACGTCGTCGCCCAGCATGATCTTCTCGCCCGGCTTCCTGGTGATGATGAGCACGTTGCGTCTCCTCCTTGGAAAGCGCGACTGGAACGGTTGGGAGCGGCTATGCCGCCTGGACCGCGCCGGCGCCGGCGAACAGCGGAGCCCGGACTGATGCGTCCGGCGCCTCGTTGATCACCTGGTGGCCGCGGCCCTTCCAGATCACAATCGGCGCGCGGAGGTTGCAACTGAAGTCCGACAGCTCCGGGGCGGCCCGGACGGTGACCCAGACGTCGATCTCCGCGGGGTCGCCGGCGCCCACCCGCTCGGTGTCGGAATCGGACAGCTCGACGCTGTAGTCGCCGTAGTGCAGCCACGGGTTGGTGACCGTCGGCGCCGGTCTGCGGGCCCTGCGCCGACGAGCGGCCGGTCTGGGTGTAGACGGTCGCGGAACCCGACGCGGACGTGCTTGTAGCCGGTCGTGTTCGCGTTGGCCAGATCGTTGGCGACGGCGTCGAGGCGCTGCTGCTGCGCAGCCATCCCCGCCGCGGCCGAGTTGAGTCCTTCGAGCATGCGTCCCCTCTTGTCGGCTCGGGTCGTGGTTCCTTGAGCGTGGGGTCAGGCCCGTTGCGTTGCACGGCGGTGCGCCGCCGTCGCTCGACGGCGGCGACTCTGCCGTGCAACGCAACGGGCCTGACCCCAGCCCTTCTAGCTGACGCTGCCGACCTGCGAGGCCGACTTCGCGAGCGTCTCGTCGATCGTGTGGATCACGCGCTGGCCGGCCTCGAACGCGCGGAGCGAGGCGATCATGTCCACCATGGATCGCGCCGCGTCCGCGCCGGATGCCTCCAGCGCGCCCGCTCGCACCTGGCCCGTTCCACTGCCGCCGGAGGGGACCCCGTGACGAGGTTGTCGCCCTCCTTGCGGGGGTTCTCAAGGCGCACGACATCGACGGCGCGCGGGTCCACCCGGCCGTCGTCCCCGACGCGCACGGTGCGTCCGCCGCGGCCGAGCACCGGATCGCCCTGGGCGGTCACGAGGAGCCCCTGCGGGCTGACCGTGAACTGTCCGTTGCGCGTGTAGCGGACGCCTTGCGCGGTGCGGACGCCGAAGAACCCCTCGCCGGTGATGGCGAAGTCCAGCGGCTCGCCCGTGTCCCGGCTGGGCTTGGGCGAGAAGTCGGTCTCGACGTTGTCCACCTGCACCGCGGTCGACTGACCGCCGATCGCCGCGCCGTTCGCGCGGTTGGTGAGCAGCAGCTCCCCGAACTCGCGCTGGGCGGTGCGATCGCTCTTGTACCCCGGCGTCGCCGCGTTCGCCAGGTCGTTCGCGATCTGGTCCTGCCGGATCTGCTCGGCGAGCATCCCCGAAGCGGCGATGTAGAGCCCACGGTCCATGTGCCCCGGGGTAGTCGGCGGGCCGAACGGCGCCTTGAGGGGCGCGATGCTTGTGGACGCATGATCGAGCGGATCGCCCTCGACGCCCTGGCGCTGCGCGCCCAGCTGCCGGAGCGCACGCTGCGCGAGGGCGGGAGCGTCGTCGCGCGCGTCGCCGCGCGCGAGGCCGGGCACGGCGTGATCGTGCTGGCCGGCGTGCCGCTCGTCGCCCAGTTGCCGCCGGAGGTCCAACCCGGGCAGACGCTGCACCTCAAGGTTGCGGAGGTCACCGCCGAGCAGGTCACGCTGCGGCTCGACCAGCAGGCGATGCTCGCCGCCGCCCAGGCCGCCGCGCCGCCCGCGCCGCCACCGCCGCGGCTCGTCGTGGAGGAGCAGCCGCGCCGCGGCTCCGGCGGCGACGCGACCGCCACGGTCGCGCTGGCGTTCGACTCCGCCGTGCTCGGCCAAATCGACCTGCGCGTCGACCTCGCGCGCGGGAACGTGAGCGCGAATGTCGCCGCGCCGCCGGGCGCGGCGCTCGACCTCGCGAGCGAGGCGGCCGGCCGGCTGCGGGACGCGCTGGCCGAGAAGACCGGCCGCGCGGCGCAGGTGCGGGTCACGCCGCGCCGGGACCCGTTCGACGCGTATGCCTGAGAAGCGCCGCGTCACCGCCCTGCGCTACGAGGGCGCGGGCGCGCCGAAGGTCGTGGCGTCGGGTCGCGGGCACGTCGCCGAGAAGATCCTCGCCGCCGCGCAGGCGGCCGGCGTGCCGGTCCGCGAGGACCCGCAGCTGGCCGAGGCGCTGAGCGTCCTCGCCCTCGGCCAGGACGTGCCCGAGGACAGGGCGGCGGTCGCCGAGGTGCTCGCCTGGGCCTACGGACTGGAAAAGCAAGCAATTACCCCGAATCGGTGATGTTGGGGTCTGGACCCTATGCCGATACCTGCTGCGTCCACCGCCGTGCCCCACGCTTCCAGGAGCCCCCGACCCTCATGAAGACCGCAGCCGCCGCCACGCCCGCTACCCAAAGGACTTCGTCCTCGGGCACAGGCAAGAAGAGGATCTCGCCCGAGGACGCGCTCGCCCTCTGGCGTGCCTACAAGGCGACCGGCGACGTCCAGGCCCGCAACCGCCTGGTCATGACCTACGCGCCGCTCGTGAAGTACATCGTCTTCAAGAAGGTCCGTGAGCTGCCGGCGCGCTGCGAGGTCGAGGACTTCATCTCCTGCGGGCTCGAGGCGCTGATCGCCTCGATCGACCGCTACGACCCGGACAAGGGCGCGACGCTCGAGCAGTTCGCCTGGACCCGGATCCACGGCGCGGTGCTCGACGAGCTCCGCCGACAGGACTGGGCGCCGCGCTCGCTGCGCCGCTGGGAGCGCGACATCCACAAGGCGCGCGAGCAGTTCACCTCCCTGCACGGACGCGGCCCCACCCGCGAGGAGCTGGCCGAGATGCTGGCCGTCACGCCGGAGGAGCTGCGCCGCCGCCAGGACGACATCGCGGTCTCTGACGTCACCTCGCTCAACACGCTCGTGATCTCCGACGACGAGGCGACCGTCGAGCGGATCGACACGCTCGCCGCCACCGACTCGCGCCTCGATCCCGAGCAGGCCGCGGCCGTCAGCGACGCCAAGGACAAGTTCCGCCGCGCGTTCGACACGCTCCCCCAGCGCGACCGCGAGGTCGCCGTCCTCCTCTACGTCAAGAACCTCACGCTGCGCGAGATCGGCGACATCCTCGGCGTGTCCGAGAGCCGCGTCTGCCAGATCCACTCGCAGCTCAAGTGCACGCTCAAGCAGCAGCTCTCGGAGGACGCATTGCTGTTCTCCGTGGTGGGCTAGCTCAAGTCCTGGGTCGCCCGGCCGATCAGGGGTCGAGATGACCTTCGAGATCGGCCACCTGACGCTTCAGTCGGCCGCCGCCGCGCCCACCGCGCGCGGGACGGCGACCAAGCCCGCGCCGGCCGCGCCCGTCGAGGCCGCGGTCGCCGTCGACGCGATGCCGGCGAGCCCGCCGCCCGAGGTGCTGGCCGAGGTCGACGCCGCGTGGGAGCGTGCCGCGCAGCTGGCGTCCGCCAACCGCGAGCTGCACTTCCGCCGCGACGAGGGCACCGGGCGCACGATCATCGAGGTGCGCACGCTCGACGGCGAGGTGCTGCGGACGATCCCGCCTTCCCGCCTGCTCGACGTGATGAGCGGCGGGGCGCTCTAGGCCGTGACGTGCCTCGGGCTCTCGGGTCTCGCGTCGGGGGTCGACAACGTCGGCGATCGTCGAGCAGCTCATGGCGCTCGAGCGCCAGGGCAAGGCCCGGCAGTCGTGCTCTCCCGCCACCTGGCCCACGCCGGCCACTCCCCGCCGGTCGACGTGCTCGCGAGCGTGTCGCGGCTCGTCGGCGAGGTCACGTCGCCCGCGGTGCGCGCGGCCGGCGAGGAGGTCCGGCGGCTGATGGCGGCCTATCGCGACAAGGAGGACCTGATCGCGATCGGCGCCTACCAGTCCGGGAGCGACGCGCTCACCGACGCGGCGATCGCGGCCCGCACGCCGGTCCAGCAGTTCCTGCGCCAGCGCGTCGACGACCCCTCCTCGTGCGAGGACGCCGAACGCGGTCTGCTCGAGCTCGGCGCGTACGGCGAGCTGGTCCACGTGCCGGACCCGGGCCCGGTCGCCGACCCGGCCCAGCCGGCGCCGCCGGGCACCCCGCTGGCGGCGGCGATCCCGCCGCTGACGCTCCGAACCTGAGGGCCGACCGCTGGGGTCAGGCCCGTTGCGTTGCACACCGTCGCCGCGGTCCTCCGCGGGAGCGTTCTTGGTGCAACGCAACGGGCCTGACCCCGGCCGTGGCAGTTCAGGCGAGCACGTCGGGGCGCTGGCGCCCGCCGGCGGTGACCGACGGCCACTCGTGTTCCGGGCTGAGGATCTCGAGGCCGTCCGCGGTGGCGAGCACGGTGTCCTCGACCTTGAAGCCGCCGCCCGACGGGTTCCAGGCGAACGCCTGGCGGTCCTGGGCGACGTGATCGGTCGCCGGGCCGGCGAGGTAGTCGCGCGTGGTGTACCCGGTCGGCCCGCCCTGGTGGTGGTTGTGCCACTCGTCCGCTGGGAAGCCGTGCTCCGCGTAGGCGGACGCGCCGGCGGTGACGATGTCGCCGATGCGCGCGCCGGGTCGGGTCGCGTCGAGGTACGCGGCCTCCACGCCGAGCAGCCGGCCGTAGAGCGCGCGCTCCTCCGCGGCGAGCGGCGTGAACGCGCGCAGGCGGGTGACCGCGCAGACGAGCCCGTGCCGGCGACCGCAGACGACGAGCATCGTCCGCGCGCCGAGCGGCGCGGCGGTCGGCAGCGGGTGGCGGTGGAGCGGCAGGCGCTCCGCGCCCGCGACGAGCAGCACCAGCGGCTCGACCCCGCGGTCGTAGAGCTCCCGCGCGGCACGGCCGGCGAGCGCGAACTCCGGCTCCTCCGTGCGCGCGCCGCGCAGCGCGGCGCCAGTCGCCGCGGCGGTGTCGCGCCCCAGCGCGCGGTAGCGCTCGATCTCGGGATCGGTCAGCGCCGAGCGGGCGAGCATGACCGCTTCGCCGGCGTCGAGCTCGCCGGGCCGCGCGTGGTCGCTCCCGCGCGCGGGAGCGTCGAGACCCCCGCCGCCCTGCGCCGTGCGCGCGAGCGCCGGCGCGCCGAGCGGCTCCCACCAGGGCAGCGCGCGCAGCGGCGGGGCGTCCGCCGGGAGCTCCTCGGCGACCAGGCGCGGCGCCTCGATCACCGACGTGCGCAGCTCCTCGCCGTCGCGGCCGACGGTGACCTCGAGGATCGCGGAGTCGACCATCGGCACCACGTGCACGCGGGCGCCGCAGAGGTACCACGAGAGGTTCGCCGGATCGCGCAGCACGAGCTCGTCGAGGCCGTGCGCGTCGAGCACGCCGGCCACGCGCGCGCGCTTGATCTCCCGCTCGGTCATGCCGCGGGAAGATAGGCGGTGAGGGTCGATGCGCAACGATGTGCTCGTGGCCTACCGCGAGCTCCCCCCGCCACACGAGCTGGCGCACCTGGTCCGCTGCCTCTGGATCCGGACGGGGACGGGCGACGAGACCCTCGTCCTCCCCGACGGCTGCCTGGACGTGGTCGTGCGCGACGGCCGCGCGTTCGTGGCCGGTCCCGATACCGGCCCCGTGCCCGGGCGCGCCGAACGCGGCGAGGTGCTGGCCGGGCTCCGGCTGCGGCCGGGGGTGGGCGGCGCCGCGCTCGGCATCGGCGCCGAGGAGCTGCGCGATCGCCGCGTGCCGCTCGAGGACCTGTGGGGTCGCGCCGGCCGCGAGGTCGGCGAGCGGGCCGGGGACGATCCGGTCGCCCTGGCGCAGGCGCTGCGACCGCGGCTGGCCGCGTCGGCGATCGACGCGCGCGTGCTCGAGGCGGCTCGCCGGCTCGTTCGCGCGCCGGCGACGCCCGTGCCCGCGCTGGCCGCCGCGCTGGGCCTCGGGGAGCGCCATCTGCGCCGCCGCTTCGCCGCCGCCGTCGGCTACGGCCCGAAGACGTTCGCCCGCGTCGCCCGGTTCCGCGCCGCGCTCGCGCTCGTCTCCGGCGGCGAGCCGCTCGCCACCGCCGCCCTGGCCGCCGGATACGCCGACCAGGCGCACATGACGCGGGAGATGGTGGAGCTGGCCGGGCTCACGCCGGGCGCGCTCGCGCCGCGGCGCTGACCTGGGGGGATCGGCCTCAGCCCATCGAGACGCTCCCGTCCTCCGCGATCGTCCAGCCGGGGTTGTGCGCGACCTCCCACGGGTGGCCGTCCGGGTCGATGAACACGCCCGAGTAGCCGCCGTAGAACGTCTTGCCGCCCTCGCGCGCGACGTGCCCGCCCGCGGCGCGCACCTGGTCGAGCACCGCGTCGACCTCCTCCGGGGAGCGGACGTTGTGGGCGAGCGTGACGCCGCCCCAGCCGCCGGGGTCCTCGACCTCGCTGTCGGCGGCGAGCTTGTCGCGGCCCCACAGCCCGAACACGAGCCCGCCCGCCTGGAAGAAGGCGACGTCGCCGTCCGGCGTCCGCCCGTCCCAGCCGAGTGCCGTGTAGAAGTCCATCGCGCGCCGGAGGTCGGCGACGCCGAGGGTGATGAGGCTGATGCGCTGTTCCATGCGGTCATCCTCGCCCACCCCGCGCGCCCTGGCTTGAAGGAAACGGACCCGACCGGCGAAGATCGCTCCATGCGCTGCCCGAGCTGCGACGGCACGGTGGCGACCGACGTGGGATATCCCGCGTGGTGCGAGTGCGGCTGGGGCCTCGACCCGCCGCCCACGCCGCGCCTGCCGCGCACGGCCGCCGAGCGCGCGTACGTCGAGGCGGGCCGGAGGGCGGGCGAGCGCGCGCACCGGCGCCTCGCACGCGCCGCGACGCTCGAGCGGCAGCTCACCCCATCGCTCGCGCTCGCGTACGCCGTCGCGGGCGTGGTCCACCTCCTGTGCCTGGCGCTGCTGGCCGGCGGCGCCGCGGCGCTGTGGCTCGGGTGGCTCCAGCCGATGCCGATGCTCCTCGGCGCGCTCATGATCGCCGCCGGCGTCCTGATGCGGCCGCGCGCCGCGCGGGCGCCGCGGGAGCGGCTCGTCGATCGCGGGGAGGCGCCCGCCCTGTGGGCGCTGGTCGACGAGGTCGCCGCCGCGCTGGCGACGGCGCCGCCCGACCGGATCGTCGTCGAGGCGCGCTTCAACGCCCACTGGTGGCGCGCCGGCCTGCGCCGCCTGCGGGTGCTCGGCGTCGGACTGCCCCTGCTCGCGGTGCTGCCGCCCGGCCAGCGCGTCGCCCTCGTCGCCCACGAGCTGGCCCACGGACGCAACGGCGACGTGACGCGCGGGTGGTTCATCGGCAGCGCGATCGACGGGCTCGGGGAGCTCGCCGGGCTGCTGACGCCCGCCCGCGGCCCCCAGCACGAGCGCATGGAGGCGCTCGAGTGGCTCACGACCATGCTGCAGCGCGTCCTGCGCCTGCCGGTCGAGGGGATGCTCGCCGCCGAGCTGCACCTGCTCATGCACGACTCCCGCCGCGCCGAGTACCTCGCGGACGCGCTGGCGGCGGACGTCGCCGGGACCGACGCGGCGATCGCGCTCGGCGAGAGCACGCTGCTCGCCACCGTCGTCGACGGGCCGGTCCGCCGCCGGGCGGTCGCCGGCGCGCGCGATGCGAGCGGCCTGCTCGACGAGGCGCGCACGGCCGTCGGCTCGGTGCCGGAGCGCGAGCGGGAGCGCCGCCGGCGCGTTGCGCGGCTGGAGGGCACACGGCTGCTGGACAGCCACCCGCCGACCGGGCTGCGGATCGCCCTGCTCGAGCGGCGCGCGCACCGCTCCCCGCGAGTGGAGCTCGACGGCGCCGCGTCGGCGGCGATCGACGCGGAGCTCGCGCCGCTCGTGCCGGACGTGGAGCGCGAGCTGCTCGACGCCTGCGCCGGCACGCTCTACGCGCGCTGAGCGACGCCGCCCCCCGGCGCGCTGCTCAAACCGGGCGCCCGCATCTCGTACGGCCGTCGAGCCACTCAAGTCGCGCCCCGGCCGGGCGATGAACCGGAGCGTGGAGACCCCGTCCTTCACCTCGCCGCCCAGGTGTTCCTGGAGCGCGCCGAGACGCTCGCGCTCGGCCCGGGCTCGATCATCACGCTCAACCGCCTCGCGGGCGAACCCGTCGACCTGCTGGTCAACGGCATGCCGATCGCGCGCGGCGAGGTCGTGGTGATCGACGAGGAGTTCAGCCTGCGCGTGACCGAGGTCAGCACCGGCGGCCGCCGGTCGCTACCTCGTTGATGGTCACCGGCCGTCGGCGGCCGGCCCCTGACGCCGAGTAGTCGGCGGCCGTCTCGGGCCGTGGATCGGCTCGTGCACCGGCAGCATCGCCCGAGGCGCCACCCCGGTGTCCAGGTCGACGGCCCGGGAGCGGACCTCGCTGAGCATCCTGTTGCGATTGGCGGAGGCGGGCAGCTGCTCGAGCCGGGCGAGCAGCTCCTTCAGCCGCGTGCGTCGAGCCTCGGAGACGGCGGCGAAGTTGCTCACATGGATAGAGATACCACCTCCTTGAGGCAAAGCGCACAAACAGGACGAATGTTGTCGGGCCCCGACGCCGAGTAGCCCGCCATAGTGCCCGCATGCCGCGGGCCGTCGCGGCCTTCTTCCGCAAGTCCTACGAGGACAACCTCACGGGCATGGCGGCGATGGTCGCCTACAACCTCATGCTGTCGGTCTTCCCGCTCGCGCTCGTCGCGCTGTTCGTCGCCGGCCGCATCCTCGCCTCCGAGGACGTCGAGGCGTCCGTGGTCGAGGACCTGCAGCGCCTGTTCCCCGACGCGGCCGACTCGACGCTGCTCGACGGCCTGCGCCGCGTGCGCGAGTCCTCGACCTCGGTCGGGATCGTGGCGATCGTCGCGGCGACGTGGTTCTCGTGCTCGTTCTGGGGCGCGCTCGACACCGCGTTCTGCCGCATCTACCACCGGGAGTGCCGGTCCTGGGTGCGGCAGAAGCTGTTCGGGCTCGGGATGCTCGCCGTCGTGCTGCTGTTCTTCGTCGCGAGCGTGAGCATCCCGGCGCTCCAGGGCTTCGTACTCCGCGGCACCGCCGACCTGCCGTTCGGGCTCGGAAACGTCCGCGGGGTCGTCTACGGGCTCACGCTCACCGGCAGCATGGTGCTGCTGTTCGGGATCCTCTGCCTCGTCTACTGGCGCGTGCCGCGCGGACCGATCCCGTGGCGCAGCATCTGGCCCGGCGCCGCGGGCGCGCTGCTCGCGATGGTGATCGTCGACTACGGCTTCCCGCTCTACCTCTCCAACGTCACGTCGCTGCGGATCGGCACGTCGTTCGTGTTCGTCCTGATCGTGCTGGTCTGGTTCTACGTGCTCGCGCTGATCCTGCTCGCGGGAGCGGTCGTGAACGAGCTGCGGTTCGAGCGCCGCGCCGGGCCTCAAGCCCCCGCCTGACCGGCCGACTACCCGGGCTGGCTCCGATCCAGAGTCGCCCGTTCCTCGGTGGAATGCAGCTCCTTCCTGCTCTTGTCCGCACGTCCGCGGTCGCCCTCACCGGCGTCCTGCTGGCTCCTTCGCTGGCCGTCGCCGCCGACGGCGAGCAGACGCCGCTGCACCTCCCCGACGAGACCAAGCAGCAGGCGTCGGAGCACGTCGGCGCGTCGGGCGGGAGCATCGTCCGCACGATCGTCGGCCTCGCCGTCGTCATCGGCGTCATCTACGGCCTGACCTGGGTGCTCAAGCAGGTCAAGGCGTCCAAGCAGGCCGGCGCGGAGGGCTCGGGGCTGACGACGATCGCCACGCTCCCGCTCGGCACCAGCCGCTCGCGGCACCTCGTGCGCGCCGGCGGCGAGATCGTGCTGGTCGGCGCCGGCGAGCACGGCGTCACGCCGATCCGGACCTACACGGAGGCGGAGGCGCGCAGCCTCGGCCTGCTCGATGAGGAGTCGCCGATGCGGGACGCCGAGCCCGACGTGTTCGGCAAGGAGACGCGCCGCGCCGGATCCCCTCCCCCGACGCCATGCGCAGGCCCGTCGCCTCGTCGAGCGTGAACCCGGCCAGCTTCAACGCGCGGGGGCGCGCAGTCGAACCGCATCGACGGCGAAGCGTAGCCTCTGGTCCATGGGCGATCCGAAGACCGAGGAGCTCCGCGTCGAGCAGACCAGGCGCGAGCGCGCCGAGCGTGCCGGCGCCGAAGCCGCCGACCAGCCGGCCGACGAGCAGACGCACGAGCGCCGCGCGGAGCGCGCCGCCTACCTGGAGGAGAAGCTCGGCGAGCGCGCGGAATCCGAGGAACGGGTAGACGACGACGCATGACCGAGGAATACGAGCGGGAGGCGGCGGCCGCCGAGCGCGAGCTGGCCGACATGGAGGAGCGGTCCGAGCGGGTCGGCGAGCACATCGACGAGGCCCGCAAGGACTGGGACGCGAAGGTGGCGGACCCCGGCGTGCCGGGCGCCGTCGGCGACCCTGAGCGCGACGAGGACGACGGCGAGCTCCCGCCGCCCGACCCGCACGAGACGGACTAGTGGCCTGAGTCGCAACTTCGACGGCAGTCGGCGGCCGGCCCGCGCCGCGGCCCCCGGCATCCGGTCACGTGCAACCAGCATGCTCGCGGATGCCGTGAACCGGCAGGCACGACCCGGCATCCGCCGCGGTGCCGCCGAACTCGACTCAGGCCACTAGAGCACGACGCCGAGCGGCGGCACGCCGACCGCGCCCGCCTCGGCGGTGACGCTCCCGATCCGCGCGGTCCCGGGGTGGCGAGCGCCGAGGAGCGCGACGGCGTCGTCCGCCGCCGACTCCGGGACGACCGCGACGAAGCCGCAGCCCATGTTGAAGACGTCCCACAGCTCCGCCTCCGGCACGTCGCCGTGCTCGCGGATCACCTCGTACACCCCGGGCACCGGCAGCGGCGACTCGACCGCGAACCCGACGCCGGCGTTGAGCCGCAGCAGGTTCGACAGCCCGCCGCCCGTGATGTGGGCGAGCCCGTGCACGGGCAGGCCGGAGCGCAGCAGCTCGAGCACCGCGCGCACGTAGATCACGGTCGGCTCGAGCAGCGCGTCGGCGACCGACGCCCCGCCGAGCGCGTGAGGGCGCGCGTCGAGCCCGAGCGGCTCCAGCACGCGCCGCGCCAGCGTGTAGCCGTTGGAGTGCAGGCCGCTCGACGGGAGCCCGATCAGCGCGTCGCCGGGCGCGCAGGCCGCCCCGGTCACGATGCGGTCGAGCGCCACGGTGCCGAAGCACGCCGCGGTGAGGTCGAACCCCGTCGGGGACGGGTGGCCGCGGATCAGCTCGGGCAGCACGGCCACCTCGCCGCCCGGGATCTCGACGCCCGCCTGCTCGGCGCCCGCCTTCAGCCCGCGGGCGATCGCGGCGAACACGTCGGGGTCGGTCTGCTCGACCGCGAGGTAGTCGACGACCGCGATCGGCTCGGCCCCGACGCAGACGACGTCGTTGACGTTCATCGCGACGCAGTCGATCCCGACCGTGTCGTAGCGCCCGGTCCGCTCGGCGACGATCAGCTTGGAGCCGACGCCGTCGGTCCCGATCGCGATGCCGAGGTTCGGCGCGACCTCGCAGCACGGCGGCGTAGTGGCCGGGGAGCGGGACGGCGCGGGAGGCGCGGCCGGTGTCGATCGCGCGCAGCACCCCGACGAGCGCCCCGATCGCGCGGTCGGCCGCGCTCGTGTCCACGCCGGCTCGGGCGTACGCGTCGCTCATCGCCCGCGATTCTGCCGCACGGCGAGGATGGCGGCCGCGAGCCCGGCTCGCCACGCGGCCCACGGCCACAGCGGCGCGCGCCGCTCGATCCCGATCGCGCCCGCGGTGGCGAGCGTCGAGGCGAACGCCGCACCGGCGCCAACATAAAGAGGGACAGTCCCTCTTGAGGTTGGCGTTACGCGCGACGCCTTCAGGCCGGTGGCGCCGAGGAGCACCGGCAGCGCGACCTCCCAGGAGAGCCGGGAGGCGTCCGCGCGCGAGAAGCCGAGCCAGCGCGCCGCCGCGAGCGTCGCGCCGCTGCGCGAGACCCCCGGGATCAGCGCGGCCGCCTGCGCGAGGCCGAGCCACGCGCCGTCGCGCGCGCCGGCCTCCTCGGCGCTCCGCGTCGGCTCCACCCGGTCGGCGAGCACGAGCGCGAGCCCGCCCGCCAGCAGCCCCGCCGCGAGCGTGACCGGCGTGCCGAGCCGCTGCTCGATCCGCCGCTCCAGCGCCAGCCCCGCGAGCGCCGGAGGGAGCACCGCGGCGGCGAGCAGCCCCGGCCGCAGCCGCGCCGGCCGCGCGACGATCAGCAGCGCGAGCGCGGTCCCCGCGTGCAGCGCGACCTCCAGCTCCTTGCGCCGCTCGCCGTCCCACCCGGCCACCTCCCAGCCCAGCAGCCACGGAACCGCCGCGACGTGCCCGGACGAGGAGACCGGGACCAGCTCCACCGGCCCGTGGAGGAGGCCGAGCGCGAGCGCCTCGCGCTCAGTTCGGCGCATCGGCGGCCGGCTCGCCGCCCGCCTTGCTGCCGCGGCGCCGGCGCAGGAAGAGCCACAGCAGGCCGAGCACGATCCCCGCCGCGACCGCGTAGTCGACGTAGTGCAGGCTGTCCTTCCACTTCTCCCAGTTGTCGCCGACCTCGCGCCCGATCAGCGTGAGCATGAGGATCCAGGGGATGCAGCCGAGCGTCGTCAGCACCGTGAAGCGCCAGAACGGCATCCGCGCGACGCCCGCCGGCAGCGAGATGAACGTCCGCACGATCGGCAGCATGCGGGAGAAGAACACGGTCGCCGAGCCGTAGCGCTCGAACCAGTCGTCGGCCCACTTGAGGTACGAAGGCTTGATGTGCAGCTTCCTGCCGTGCTTCTCCAGGATGTCGATGCGGCCGTAGTAGCCGACCGCGTACGCGATCCAGGACCCGACCACGTTCGCGGCCGTGCCCGTGGCGACCACGGCGAGCACTGAGTACTCGCCGCGCGCGACGTTGAAGCCCGCGAACAGGAACGTCGCCTCGGAGGGGATCGGGATGCACGCGCTCTCGGCCACCATGAGGAGGAAGATCCCCGGCAGCCCCATGGCGTCGACAACGTCGACCGCCCACTGCACGAGCGGGTCGGTGATGGAGGCGGTCACGAGCACGCGACCGCCCAGGGTAGAAGACCCCCTCAGGCCGTAGAGGACCGCCTCAGGCCGCGGCGGGGAGGTTGCCGAGCGTGACCGTCACGTCGCGGCCCGCGCCTCCGCGCACCACGTGCAGCGTGATCCGGTCGCCCGGCCGGCGCTCCGCGACCGCCCCGGCGAGGTCCGTCGAGGTGCGGACCGCGCGCCCGTCGAGCGAGACGATCACGTCACGCCCGGCCACGAGCCCGGCCTTCGCGGCGGGGCTGCCGGAGCTGACCTTGGCGACCGCAACCCCCTTCGAGGTCGTCTGCGCCTGTAGGCCGAGCCAGGCATGCGAGGCGGTCCCGTGCGCGATCAGCTCCTGCGCGACCGATCGCGCCGTGTCGCCGGGCACCGCGAAGCCGACGCCGACGTTGGCGTCGACGGTGCCGCCCTGGATCTGCGAGGTCACGCCCACCACGCGACCGGATGTGTCGAGCAGCGGCCCGCCCGAGCTGCCGTGGTTGATCGCCGTGTCGGTCTGGATCGCGTTCGGGATCGTCCGGCCGTCGGGCGCCTGGATGTCGCGGCCGACCGCGCTCACGATGCCGGCCGTCATCGTCCGGTCCAGGCCGAACGGGTTGCCGATCGCATACACGGGATCGCCGGGCTGGACGCCGGTCGACGGCGCGAACGCCACCGGGTGCAGCATCGACTGCGGCGCGTTCACCTTCAGGACCGCCACGTCGCTCGCGGGATCGGCGCCGACGACCTTGGTCGTGTAGCGGCGGCCGTTGCCGAAGCTGACGCGGATGTCCGAGCCGCCGGCGATCACGTGGTCGTTCGTGATGACGTGGCCCTGCGTGTCGATCACGAAGCCGGATCCGAGTTGCTGGACCTTCTGCTGCGTCTGCGGCACGAACGGGTTCGCCTGAGCAGGCGCGTTCGCCGCGTCGGTCACCGTGACGACGCCGGGCGAGTCCGCGCGGTAGATGGAGCTGGGCGTGGCGGCGCCCGACGTGTTGCGGGCCGCCGGCAGCTGCGCGACGGTGCCGCCGCTGCCGCCGCCATCGCCGCCGTCATCGATCGACGCGACGACGAGACCTGCCAGCCCGCCGCACACCACGGCGATGGCGGCGACGGCGAGGAGTTGGCGGGGGTTCATGGACATGCGTCCCATGGTCCGCCACGCGCGCCGCCGCTTCGATCGCTCGTCCGGATGACGCGATCGGACCTACCGTGCACTCCAGCCGGATGACACGGTGGTCATCCGGACGGCGCCGGCGAGCGGCAGCGTGACCCGGACGCTGGTCCCGGCGCCGGGGCGGCTCGACACCACGAGCTCGCCGCCGGCCGAGCGCACGCGCTGCTCGCACGACGCCAGCCCGATGTGGCCGTCCAGCAGCGCGGTCGCCCGCCGTGCGCGCACGTCGAAGCCGTGGCCGTCGTCGCGCACGTTCAGCTCGACCTGCTCGGAGTCCACCGCCACCGACACGACGACTCGCCTCGCGCCGCTGTGCTTGGTCGCGTTCGCCATGAGCTCGCGGGCGAGCACGACCAGCAGCTCGTCATGCACGCCGGCCGCGAGGGGATCCACCGCGACGGTGAACTCCGCGCCGGTGCGCTGTGCGCTGCGCTCCGCGATCGCCGACAGGGCCGCCTGGAGCCCGGCGTGGTCGAGCACGTGCGGGTGCAGCTCGAAGATCTCGCCGCGGAGCTGCGTCAGCGTCTCGTCGATCGCGGCGCGAGCGCGCTCGAACGCCGCCTCCTCGCCGGTGCGGTGGTAGTCCAGCAGCTCCTGCCGGGCGAGCGACAGCGTCTGGACCGCCTCGTCGTGCAGCAGCTCGGCGAGCCGGCGGCGCTCGCGCTGCTCCGCGGTGAGCGCGTGCGAGGCGAGCCGCCCGCGCTCCTCGGCGAGGTGCGCGATCGCGGCGTCGCGCTGGCTGAGCACGTGCGACACGAGCGTCGCCGCCGCGCCGACCAGCGCGAGGTAGGCCACCTGGCTCACCATGCGGTCGGTCGCCTCGCCCTGGCCGGCGGTGGGATGGACGAACGAGAGCAGCACGAACGCGCCGATCGCCCCGAGCGACCAGGCCGCGGTGACCGCCGGCCGCAGGCGCGCCGCGGCCAGCACGGGGAGCACGAAGAACGCCATGGCGGTCTCCGAGAACGGCCCGCCCGACGAGTACGTCAGCGCCACGATCGCGGCGAGGTCGACGAACGGCTCCACGCGATCCAGCCCCGCCGGCGGCCGCGCGCGGCCCTGTGCCTCGAGGGCGCGCAGCGCGAGCAGCGCGGCGGACCAGAGCGCGAACGCGGCGAGCAGGTACGGGAACGCGCCCGTGTGCACGTTCGGGTGGTCGACCAGCGTCGCGCCCAGCGCGACGACCGGGACGAGCGCCGCGCGCAGCGCCGCGAGCCAGAGCGGGCTGACCCCCGGTCCCCGGTCCTCGCGCGGGTCCGGCTCGGGCGGGCGGCTCATTCGAGCAGGCCGCGCCGCATCGCCTCCGCGACCGCGGCCGCACGGTCCGACACGCCGAGCTTCTCGTACAGCCGCGCCTGGTGCGTCTTGACCGTCGGGAGCGCGATGATCAGGCGGTCGGCGATCTGCGGACCCGACGCGCCCTCGGCCATCAGCGCGAGCACCTCGCGCTCGCGGGCGGTGAGGATCGGGCGGTCGTCGCCGGCGCCCCGCGCGCGGATCTGGTCGAACACCCCGGCCTGCAGGCCGGGCTCGATCACCGTCGATCCACGCGCCACGGCCGCGATCGCGTCGAGGATGGCCTGCCGGTCGGCCTCCTTGCGGAAGTAGCCGGCCGCGCCGCCCTGGACGGCGCGGTAGACGAGCTCGGCGTCGCCGGAGGCGGAGAGGATGAGGACGCGCGTCGGCAGCGCGTCGCGCGTCACCGCGTTGAGGATCTGCAGCCCGTCGAGCCCGGGGAGCCGCATGTCGAGCACGGCCACCCGCGGCGCCAGCTCGCGGATGCGCGCGAGCGCCTCGCGCCCGTCGGCCGCCGACGCGACCAGCTCGAGGTCGGGGCGCTCGCGGACCGCGCGCTCGATCCCCTCGCGGAAGAGCGGGTGATCGTCGGCCACCACGACCTGTACGCGCGGCGGAGGCATCCCGAGATCATCGCGTACGCGGGAAGGCTGGTGGACGGTCGCAATGGCGCACATGGACGAAGGGGGCCGCCGGCAGAGCGGGTGACCGGGGGCAACGGCCACCCCGCTCGCACCGGCGTGGAGGGACCGGAGGGAGGTGAGACCGGTCCATCGGGATCGAGAGTCGCGGGCCTGGCGGCGCTCTGCCATCCGGCGATCGGCTGATGTGCCGGACCACCGCGCGTCATCCAGCCCGGCGCTAGCTGGTCGGCTCGATGCGCGGGAGGGTGAGCGACGTGATGCGCTGCTTGGCGCGCGGCTGCGGGCGCTGGATGTCGGTCTTCGGCCGCAGGAGCTTCAGGATCATGATCGCCTGGTCGACGTTCGCCGCCTGGGCCGGCCGGTGCGCGACCTCGAGCCCCGCGAGCCGCTCCGCCACCTCGCCCGCCGCGCCCGCGAGGATCAACTCGCCCTTGCGCGCGCGCAGCTCCCGCGCTGCGGTGACGAGCGCGTCGAGCGCGGCGTCGGCGACGGCCGTCGCCTCGGCGATGTCGACGATCAGCCAGCGCACGCCCGCGGCCAGCGCGGCGTCGATCCGCGTGGTCAGCTCGCGCATCGTGGTCGCGTCGAGCGTGCCGCGCACCGCGAGCTCGTGCACGACGTCGTCGAGCCGCTGCTCGGTGACGGTGAGGGCACCCGGCGGGACGACGGCGCGCAGGGATTGCGAGGTGAACATGGTGTCCAGGTGCTTGTACCCGCTCGGGCGGCCGGCCGAATCGAAGTATGGCTGCTCTAGGGTTCTCGCGCGAATGGCCGTCCCCCTCTTCGACACGAAGACGCCACTCGCGCCGCTGCGCGACGCGTTGAACGCCAAGGCCGCCGAGGTGCTCGAGGCCGGGCGCTACATCCTCGGCCCGGAGGTCGCGGCGTTCGAGCGCGAGCTGGCCCAGCAGGTCGGCGCACCCCACGTCCTCGGCGTCGCCAACGGCACCGACGCGCTCGTGCTCGCCCTGCGGGCGATGGGCGTCGGCCCGGGCGACGACGTGGTCGTGCCCTCGTTCACGTTCTACGCGTCCGCGGAGGCGATCGCGCTGATCGGCGCCAACCCGATCTTCTGCGACGTCGACCCGGAGCACTTCTGCGTCACGGCCGACACCGTCCGCGCCGCGCTGACGCCCGGCACGAAGGTCGTGATGGCCGTGCACCTGTTCGGCAACGTCGCGCCGGTCGGGGAGATCGCGGCGCTCGGCGTCCCCGTGCTGGAGGACGCCGCCCAGGCGGTCGGCTCGCGCATCGCCGACGGCCGCCACGCGGGCGCGCTCGGCGCGGCGGGCACGTTCTCGTTCTTCCCGTCCAAGAACCTCGGCGCGTTCGGGGACGGGGGCGCGATCGCCACGCCCGACGCGGCGCTCGCCGAGCGGCTGGCGATGCTGCGCTTCCACGGCTCGCGCGACAAGGTGTCGTTCGAGCTGGTCGGCCACAACTCGCGCCTGGACGAGCTGCAGGCCGCACTGCTGCGGCTGGAGCTGCCGCATCTCGACGCGTGGTGCGACGGCCGCCGCGCCGCCGCCGCGCGCTACGCCGACGCCGGCCTGGGCGAGCTGGCGGGGCTCCCGGTCCCGGTCGACGGCTGCGACCCGGCGTGGCACCTCTACGTCATCCGCCACCCGCGCGCGGAGGAGCTGGGCGCCGCGCTCGGCGCCGCCGGGATCGGCAACAAGGGCTACTACCGCACCCCGCTGCACCGCCAGGTGGCGATGCGGCCGTGGTCGCACGTCGAGCTGCCCGGCACCGATGAGGCGGCGCGCACGCACCTGGCGATCCCGATGAGCCCCGTCCTCACCCGCGAGCAGGCCGGCGAGGTCGTCGCCGCCGTGCGGAATGCGGATCTGGGTTGACCTGACCAACTCGCCCCACGTGCTCGTGATGCGCCCGGTCATCCGCGCGCTGGAGGGGCGCGGGGCGCGGGTGGAGGTCACCGCGCGGGACTTCGCGCAGACGCTCGGGCTGCTCGAGCGGTTCGGCATCGCGCACACCGCGATCGGGCACCACCGTGGCGGCCGGCTCGCCGCGAAGGGGCTCGGCCTCGCGTCGCGCTCGCTCGCCCTCGCGCGCTGGGCGAAGAGCCGCCGGTTCGACGTCGCGCTCGGCCACGGCTCCAACGACGTCACGGTCGCGGCGAAGCTGCTGGGGATCCCGAGCGCGACCACGTTCGACTACGAGTGGGCGAAGGTCCAGCACACCGTGAACTGCCGGCTCGCGCGGCGGGTCGTCGTCCCGGACGCGATCCCGCCCGAGCGGCTGGCGCCCTACGGCGCGACCGCGCGCAAGCTGCGGCGCTACGCGGGACTCAAGGAGGAGTACTACCTCGCCGACTTCACGCCGGACGCGGCGGTGCTGGCCGAGCTCGGGCTGGACGGCGGCGCGCCGCTCGCGGTCGTGCGCACGCCGCCGGCCGTGTCGCTCTACCACCGCTTCGAGCACCCGCTGTTCGCCCCCCTGCTCGAGCGGCTGCGCGAGCAGGCGCAGGTCGTGGTGCTGCCGCGCACGCCCGAGCAGCGGGCCGAGCTGGCCGCCGCCGGCGGCTACGTCGTGCCGGAGCGGGCGATCGACGCCCAGTCGCTGATCGCGTGCGCCGACGTGGTGGTGTCCGCGGGCGGGACGATGAACCGCGAGGCCGTCGCGCTCGGCACGCCGGTGTGGACGACGTTCGAAGGCCGGCTCGGCGCCGTCGACGAGCGGCTGATCGCGGAGGGGCGGCTGCGGCGGCTCGAGCGCGCGGAGGACGTGACTGTCGTCAAGCGCGCGGGCGCGCCGGCGGTGGAGCGCGTCCGGCGCGATCCGGAGGTCTTCACCAGCCTGCTGGTCGACGGCCTGCGCGGGTAGAATCCCGCCGCATGCGCCGGCGGATCCGCCTGGCGGCAGCCCTCCCGTTCCATCGTCACAGCCTCCCCCAGGTGGTGGTGGACGCCGGATTGGTGGCTCTCGCCTACTACCTCGCGTTCGAGCTGCGGTTCGACGGCGACGTCCCGGCGCTCTACTCCGACCTGTTCGATCGCACCATCCTGTTCGTGGTCTTCGGCAGCGTGTTCGTGTTCGCGCTGTTCGGCCTCTACCGGCACTGGATGCGCTACGCGACGCAGCGCGACTACCTGCAGATCGCGCAGGCGTGCGTGGTCGCGACGTTCTCGCTGCTGGGCTACGTCGCGGTCGTGCAGCCGCGGCTGCTGTTCGACGCCGCCAACGGCCGCTTCAACTCGGTCCCCGTGCCGACGGGCGTGCTCGTGCTCTATGGGCTGCTGATGCTCGTGTTCATCGGCGGCGCGCGGTTCGCCGTGCACATGCTCTACGAGCGCCCGCTGCGCGGATTCCGCGCCCGGCGCGGCGCGCGGTCGGTCGTGATCGTCGGCGCCGGCGACGGCGGGCGTCTGCTGCTGCGCGAGATCATGCGCAACCCGCAGCTCGGCTTCCGGCCCGTCGGGTTCGTCGACGACGACCCCCGCAAGCAGCGCGCGCGGATCGACCGCGGCCTGTCGGTGCTCGGCACCACAAAGGAGCTGCCGCGCGTGCTCGAGGACGTCGAGCCCGACGAGGTGCTGATCGCGATCCCCTCCGCGCCGGGCACCATGCGCGCCCGCGTCGTCGCCGCCTGCCGCGAGCGCGGCGTGCCGGTGCGCACGATGCCGACGGTGTTCGAGCTGCTCCAGGACGGCGGCCGCGTCCTGCGCCAGGTGCGCGCGGTCGAGGTGGAGGACATGCTCGGCCGCGAGCCGGTGCGGATGGACATCGACCGCGTCGGCGGCTACCTCACCGGCCGCATCGTGCTCGTCACCGGCGCCGGCGGATCGATCGGCTCCGAGCTCTGCCGTCAGATCTCGCGCGTGGGGCCGAGCAAGCTGATCCTGCTCGACCACGCCGAGGACAACCTGTTCAAGATCCGGCGCGAGCTCGTCGAGGACCGCCACGTGCTCAACACGGTCGCGGTGCTCGCCGACTGCAAGGAGGGCGAGCGGATGCGCGAGGTGTTCGCCGAGCACCGCCCGTCGATCGTCTTCCACGCCGCCGCGTACAAGCACGTGCACCTGATGGAGGAGAACCCGGTCGAGGCCGTGCGCAACAACGCGCTCGCGACGCGGTTGATGTGCCAGGTCGCCGGCGAGGCGGGCGTCACCGCGTTCGTGCTCGTCTCGACCGACAAGGCCGTCTCCCCCGCGACCGTGATGGGGGCGTCCAAGGCGCTCGCCGAGTGGGCGGTCGAGGCGGCCGACCAGCGCTATCCCGGCACGGCGTACTGCGCCGTGCGGTTCGGCAACGTGCTCGGCTCCTCCGGCTCGGTCGTCCCGATCTTCCGCCGGCAGATCGCCGCCGGCGGCCCGGTCACGGTCACGCACCGCGACATGACCCGCTACTTCATGACCATCCCGGAGGCCGTCCAGCTGGTCATCCGGGCCGGCTCGCTCGTCGACGGCGGCGAGGTGTTCGTGCTCGAGATGGGCGAGCCCGTGAAGATCATGGACCTCGCGCGCGACATGATCCGGCTCTCGGGCCTCGAGCCGGACCGCGACATCGCGATCGAGGTGATCGGCCCGCGGCCTGGCGAGAAGCTGCACGAGGAGCTGTTCAACCCGTACGAGCGGCCGCAGCCGACGCCCTCGCAGAAGCTCCTGCGAGCCGAGCATCCGCGGCTCGATCCCGCGTGGGAGCAGGAGACTTTCGACCAGGTGAACTGGCTCGTGCTGGACGGCGACGCGGCCGCCCTGGCGGCCAAGGTGGGCGAGCTCTCGGCGGTCCGGCAGGTGCCTCCGGCGCTCGATCCGAGCACCGCCCTGACGGTGGAATCGCCGAGCAGCCGGGACGACGCCTAGAATCAGCGGCTCGTTCTCCATGGTCCTGTTCGCCCTTTCCTTCCAGGACCAGGTCGAGAAGTACGGCGCCTACGTCGGCATCGCCGCCTTCTTCGGCCTGGCCGTGCTCTCGTTGCTGTACTTCTCGCAGGCTCGCGAGATGAAGCGCCTGCGCGAATGGGCCGGCCGCGCGCCCGAGCGTGCGCGCGAGCTCGAGCAGCGCGTCGTCGCCCAGGCGACCGTCACCGCCGCCCGCCGCCCGCCGGCGATGCCCGGCAAGCCGGCCCAGACCGCCGCCGGCGGGATCGCTCCGCCGCGGCGCCTGGCGGAGATGCCCGCGCCGGCCGCGGCAGCGCAGGCGACGGAGCTCGCCGAGGCGGTCGAGGCGGATCCGGTGACGAACGGCAACGTGCCCGCGCCGGTGCCCGCGCTGGGACCGGGCGGCAGCCTGCCCGCCGGGCCGCTGCCCTCGAACGGCGCCGCGCCCGCCGCGAAGGAGGAGGACGAGCAGGCCGCCGACGGCGCTCCCGCCGCGGCGTCCGCCAACGGCGCGGCCGCGCCCGCGCAGGCGGAGCCGGACGAGAGCGGCGAGCCCGCGCCGAGCGAGCCGCAGGGGACGGCCCCCGCCGCCCCCGAGGCGCCCGCCGACGAGCAGACGCCGGACGAGCCCGCTGCGCCTGAGCCCGTGCCCGGCGAGATCCCGGCGGCCGCCGCGGTGCCGCGCGCGACGCCCGCCCAGCGCGTCGGCGTCACACCCCGCCCGCCGGCGGCGGCGCCGCTGCGGCAGGCCAAGCCGTCGGCCACGCCGCGCGGCGGGCGGCCGCCGCCCGCCCGCCCCGCCCGCCCGCCGCCCGGGCGCCAAGCCCCCGCGCGAGGGGCGCTCCGCCGGCACGATCGCGCTGCTCGTCGGCCTCACCGTCCTGATCCTCGGCGGCGGCGTGTTCCTCGGCTCCCAGCTGCTCGGTGGCGACGACGCGCCGCCGCCGCCCAACCAGGCCGCCCCGCCGCCGACCGAGAGCCCGGCGGACTCGCAGGGCGGCGGCGACGGCGACGGCGGTGGCGGCTCCACCGCGGCGGCCAAGCCCCCGGCCGAGACGAACGTCGCGGTGCTCAACGGCACGACGTTCACCGGCCTCGCCGGCCAGCTCGCCGACGAGGTCGCGGCGAAGGGCTACCAGCGCGGCGTCACCGAGACCAACATCCGCGACCAGACGATCCAGGAGTCGGTCATCTACTACGCGGACGGCGACCGCGGCTCGGCGCGCGCGGTCGGCAAGGTGCTCTCCATCGAGCGGTTCGAGCCGCTGGACTCCGAGACCGCGTCCCTGGCTCCCGACGCCGACGTCGTGGTGCTCGCGGGCTCGGATCAGGCGCCGTAGTCAGCGACCCGCCGCCGGTGAGCCTCTTCGCGCGCGCCGTCTTCGTCCTGCTCGTCGCAGCGACGTTCTCCGCGTTCTTCGCCGCCCAGCGCCTGAAGAGCGCGCCGCCGGTCGCGACGATCACGCGGATCACCCAGCACTTCTCCCCCAACGGCGACGGCCGCCGCGACGTGGCGAAGATCCGCGTGCGGGTGCGCAAGGACGACGACGTCACGATCGCCGTGGTCGATACGGCCGGTACCGAGGTCCGGCGGCTCGCGTCCGCGGTGCCGGCGACCGAGGACCGGGCCGTGCGGGTGCGCTGGGACGGCCGCACGGCCGCCGGCGCCGTCGCGCCCGAGGGGTTCTACCGCCTGCGGGTGAGCCTGCGCCGGGGTGGCCGGGCGGTCACGCTCAACCCCGGCCTGTCGGTCGACACGACCGCGCCGCGACCGACCGTGCTCGCCGGCGGACCCGACGGGAGCAAGTGGATCACCGGCCCGGTCGCCGGCCCGGTGCCGTTCCGCGTGCGCGTGGTGTCCGACCGCTCTCCCACGCGCATGCGCGTCCTGCGCACCGACCTCCCGAGCCCGCGCGAGGTCGCCGGCTTCACGCTGCCGCCGGGCGAGCGCGACGGCGAGTGGGACGGGAAGGCCGGCGGCGCGCCCGCGCCGCCCGGCACGTACCAGCTCGTCGCCCTGGTGCGCGACCAGGCCGGGAACGTCGGCCGCTCCGCGCCGGACGGACCAGGCCCCGTGCGCGGGCAGCCGGGCGTGAGCGTCCGCTCGCTGCTGGCCCGGCCGCCGGCCGACCCGGTCCGCGCCGGCGAGCGGGTCACGTTCGCGGTGGACTCGCGCGGGCGCCCGTACCGCTGGCGGATCTTCCGCGTCGGTGCGGCCGAGCAGCCGCCGGTCCCGCGGAGCCGCCGCCGCGCGCTGCGCAGGGAGCCGCCGACGAAGGGACGCAAGCCGTCGGGCGGCCAGCTCACCGTGCGGGCCCCGGCCGGCCCGTCGGGCGTCTACGTGCTGCGGGTGAAGTCCGGCGCGAGCTCGACGACGGTGCCGTTCGCCGTCCAGGGCGACAAGGCGGCGCCGATCCTGGTCGTCCTCCCCGCGGCCACGTGGTTCGGCCTCGACACGCTCGACGACGACCGCGACGGGCTTCCCAACACGCTGGAGAACGGCAGCTCCGCCGCCTACCCGCGCCTGCTCGCCGGCGGGCTGCCCGCCGGCTTCGGCGATCAGGTGTCCGCGCTGCTCGCGTTCCTGGACGGCCAGAAGATCCACTACGACCTCACCACCGACCTCACGCTCGCCGCGTCGCGCTCGGGCCTGACCGGCGAGCGCCAGGGCGTGATCCTCGCGGGCCCGTTCCGCTGGGTCTCGACCGAGCTGGCGCGGCGGCTGCGCCGCTATGCGACGGAGGGCGGGCGGGTCGCGTCGTTCGGCGCCGACTCGCTGCGACGGGGCGTCGACGTGGCGCGCGACCGCCTGCTGCGGCCGCTGCCGCCGACCGACACCGACCCGTTCGGCACCCGCCTGCGCCCCGTGCGGCGGCTGCCCGGCTCCGAGCCGCTCCAGCCGATCGCCGACGAGGGCGCGACCGGGCTGCTGACCGGCGTCGAGGCGCTGCCCGGGTTCTCGGAGGTCGAGGAGTCGGACCCGTCCGATCGCGTGCGGGTGGCGCTCGCCGCCGTCGATCTGAAGGCGCTCCAGGACGCTGAGACGAGCGACGAGCCGGTGCCCGACGCCTATCCCGCGGTGGCGCTGAGCGAGGTCGGCAAGGGCATGGTGATCCGCGTCGGGCTGCCCCAGTGGGGTGCGCAGCTGCGCGCCGGCTCGGTGCCGGTCCAGCAGCTCACGCGCAACATCGCCGACATCCTGCGCGGCGCGAAGCCGGAGATCAGGTCGTTCTAGATGCTCGCCCTGGCCGCCGACACCGCCGCCGGACCCGAGGGCGTCCGCGCGCTCGGCATCGCGGTCGCGGCCGCGCTGGCGGCCACCGCGATCCTCGGGCGCACGTCCGCCGCGCGGGCCTGGGCGATGCTCGGCGCGCTGGCGCTCACGCCGGTGCTGCTGATCCTGTCGATCTGGGAGACGCCGCAGCTCGAGACCGTGCGCGAGCACCCGCTCCCCGCGCTGGCGGGGGGCGCGCTGGCCGCCGCGCTCGTGGTCGGCCCGCTCGCCGTGCTGTTCAGCCGCCGGCCCGCGTTCCTGCCGCTCGCGGCGCTCGCGGCGCTGCCGTTCCGCGTGCCGGTCGAGGCCGGCGGCTCGACCGCGAACCTGCTCGTGCCGCTCTACCTCGTGATCGCCGCGGCCGCGCTCGCCTGGGCGGTGCCCCGCGCCCGGGACGGCGAGGCGTTCGACCCGCCGCGCGCCAACGGGGCGATGGAGTGGCTGCTCGCCGGCTCGGTGCTGCTCTACGCGCTGCAGGCCGCGTACTCCACCTCGCTCGACAAGGCGATCGAGCAGACCGTGTTCTTCTACGTCCCGTTCGCGCTGCTGTTCGCGGTGCTGCGCGACGTCGAGTGGTCGCGGCGGCGGCTGCAGCTCGGCTTCGCGATCCTGATCGGGCTCGCGCTGGTCTTCGCCGGCATCGGGTTCGTCGAGTACGCGACGCGCACGCTGCTGCTCAACCCGAAGGTGATCGCGTCGAACGAGCTGGAGGAGTACTTCCGGGTCAACTCGCTGTTCTTCGACCCGAACATCTACGGCCGCTTCCTCGCGCTGGTGATGCTCGGGCTCGCGGGGGTGCTGCTGTGGGAGCGGCGGCCGCGCACGGTCGGGCTGGCGACGGCGGCCCTGGCGGTGCTGTGGGGCGGGCTCGTGCTGACGCTGTCGCAGTCGAGCTTCGCGAGCCTGCTCGCCGGACTGTTCGTCCTCGCCGCGCTGCGGTTCCCGCTGCACAAGGTGCTGCCGGTCGTCGTCGCGGGCGTGGCGGTCGCGCTGATCGTCGTGCTCGCGTTCCCCTCCGCCCTGCGGCTGGACCTCGGCAACGCCGAGTCGCTCGACGACGCCACGTCGGGGCGCTACGAGCTGATGCGCGGCGGCGTCGAGCTGGCCGGGGATCGGCCGCTGTGGGGCTGGGGCTCGGGATCGTTCCCGGAGGAGTACCTGGCGCACGGGTTCGGCGCGCGCAGCGACGCGGTCTCGGCCTCGCACACGATCCCGCTCACGGTGGCGGCCGAGCAGGGGATCATCGGGCTCGCGGTCTACCTCGCGCTGCTCGCGGCGGCGCTGGCGCGGCTGTTGAGCGGCGCGCGCAACGACCCCTATCGGGCCGTGGTCGCGGCCGGGTTCGTCGCCGTCGTCGTGCACACGTGGATGTACGCGGCCTTCCTCGAGGACCCGGTGACGTGGACGCTGCTCGCGGTCGGCGCGGTGCTGGCACGGCGCCCGCCGAGCCGCCGGGCCGCGTCAGAGGTCGCGCTCGGAGCCGAGCCGGCCGGACTCGATCCCGAGCCGCTCCATCCGCTCCCACGCCGCGCGTAGGTCGGTCGCGGCGGCGAGGTCCAGCGTGAAGTCGGCCTCGCGGTAGGGATCGCCGAGCGCCCACAGCTCGGCCTCCGGGTTGCGCTCGATCATCGCCGCGGCGAGCGGGATCTGCTGCGGCGCGAAGACCGCGATCGCGTGCGGGACGCCCGGGAGCCGCATCCGCTTGACCTGGCGGCGGGCGACGATGCGCGCGAACGCGACCGAGAGCGGCACGCGCGGCGGCTCGACGGCGACCGCCCCGGGCGCGGCGAGCAGCCGCTCCACCGGCTCGCGCAGCGCGAACGCCTCCAGCCGGGCGGGCAGCAGGAGCGCCAGCAGCGGCTGCTCGTGCAGCAGGCTCATCGGGTCCACGTTAGAGGCGCGGTCCGCGGTTGAAGTCGGCCGCGGCCTCGGCGAGACCCTCCCCGCGGCGCGGGAACAGCGTCGCGGTCACGTGGCGGCGGTAGCGCCGCGGGTCGTGGCCGGGCGCCGCGACGGCCAGCACCGAGCGGACGGCGTAGGTCCACGCGGTCAGCCAGCGCACGGCGAGCGCCGCCGCGGGTCCGTGGTGCTTGCGCATGTAGCGGTCGCGGTTGCGCGACAGCTCGACGATCCGCCGCTCCGGCACCGTGCCGCCGCCGTGCCGCTCGTGGTGGGTCGCCTGCGCCTCCGGCGCGAACAGCACGGTCCAGCCGGCGTCGTGCAGCCGCTTGCAGAAGTCGACCTCGTCGGAGTAGACGAAGAACGCCGGGTCGAGCCAGCCGATCCGCTCGGCCGCGTCGCGGCGCACGAGCAGCGCGGCCGACTGCGACCAGTCGACGGCGCGCGTGCGGCGCCCGCGGCTCTGGACGACGAACGGCTTGTGCAGGCCGAGCGCGGTGAGCAGGGCGGTCCCCGGCGACGGGAAGCGCCACGCCGACGCCTGCCGCGAGCCGCCCTCGCCGACCAGCTCGGCGCCGGCGGCCGCCGCGCCGGCGCGCGACTCCACCGCGGCCACGAGGGCGGCGGTCGCGCCCGGCCGCAGCTCGGCGTCCTCGTTGAGCAGCAGGCAGTAGCGGCCGCGCGCACGCTGCAGCAGCGCCGAGTCGTTCGCCCCCTTGCCGCGGCGCTGCCCCAGGCGGACCAGCTCGTCGACCGCCGGGTGGGCGCGCGCGGCGCCGGCCGAGCCGTCGCCCGACGCGTTGTCGAGCACGAGCACCTCGGTCGCGAACGGCAGCGCCGCCCGCTCCCGCGCCACCGCGTCGAGGCATCGCAGCAGGAGCGCGCGCTGCTCGGTGTTCACGATGCAGTACGAGACCGCGACCTCCATGTCGCCGGCCATGTTGACGCACCGTCCTGCGCGCCGCGCCGGTTTCGGCCCGAAGCGCTACGAATGCCAGACGTATCGCTTGTAGCCCTGCTGGCGGCCCGGCGGCATGCGCTTGATCGTGGCGGTCTCGCCGGTGTCGGCGAAGCCGGCCCGCTCCGCCACCAGCTGCGACGGGCGATTGTCCCCGTGGGCGAGGATCTCGATCGTGGTCAGCCCGAGCGCGTCGTGCGCCCAGTCGCGCAGGAGCACCACCGCGCGGGTGGTCAGCCCGCGCCCGCGGGCCTCGGCGGCCGTCCAGTAGCCGATCTCGCCGGAGCCCTCGCCGTCGAGCTCCATCAGCCCGATCGTGCCGACCAGCCGGTCGTCCTCGCCGGTGACCGCGAGCGCGAGCCCCTCGCCGGCGGCCGCCTCGGTCGCCGCGATCGCGAGGAACCGCTCGGCGTCCTCGCGCGTGTAATGCGGCGGCACCCGGGTCCAGCGCGGGATCTCGGGGTCCTGGCACGCGGCCACGATCGCCGGGATGTCGGTCTCGCGCATGGCCCGCACCCCGACCGTGCCGTCGGACAGCGTGGGGGCCAGCAGGCGGCTCATGCCGCAAGTGTTGCGCGCCCGGCCGGCGCCAGGCCCGTTGCGTTGCCCGGCGCGACCGCGCGGGTTCGACTCCTGCCACCATGCCCCGCCGATGCAACGCCCGCTCGCCCGCGCGATCTTCTGGAGCGCCGCCGCCAAGCTCGCCTGGGCACAGGTCGGCTACGGCGCGTTCCTCGCCGCCCTGCGCCGCGCGCGCGGCAACCCGCCCGTCGCGCCCGGCGGCGACATCGGGACGCCGGCGGTGTCGCTGATCGTCGCCGCCTACAACGAGGAGGCGGTCATCGCGGACAAGGTCGCGAACGCGCTCGCGCTCGACTGGCCGCGCGATCGGCTGGAGATCGTCGTCGCGGTCGACGGCGGCGCCGACGCGACCGCCGAGCGCGCCCGCGCGGCCGGCGCCGACCGCGTGCTCGAGCTCCCGCGCGGCGGCAAGGTGCGCGCCCAGGACGCGGCCGTCGCGGCGTCGTCGGGCGACCTGCTCGCGTTCTCGGACGCGAACGCCGCGTGGGAGCCCGGCGCCCTGCGCGCCCTGCTCGCGCCGTTCGCGGATCCGTCCGTCGGCTACGTCTGCGGCCAGGTGCGCTTCCTCAACGACGCCGGCACCAACCAGGAGGGCCTGTACTGGCGCTACGAGATGTGGCTGCGAGAGAACGAGTCGGCGCTCGCGTCGGTCACGGCGGGGAACGGGGCGATCTACGCGCTGCGGCGGGACGCGTACATGCACGTCGACGCGGTCATGGGCCACGATCTCTCGTTCCCGTACTCCGTCGTCAAGCGGGGCCGCCGCGCGGTGTACGCGCCGGACGCGCGGGCGACGGAGAAGATGGTGCCGTCGATCGAGGGGGAGTGGGCGCGCAAGCGGCGGATGATGAGCCACGCGTGGCCGATCGTCCTGCGCGGCGGGATGGTCTCCCCGCGCGGCTACCCGCCGCTGTACGGGCTGATGATCCTGTCGCACCGCGTGCTGCGCTACGCGTCGCCGCTCCTGCACGTCGCCGTCGCGGGCGCGACCCTCGCGCTCCTGCGCGAAGGCCCGGCGTACCGCGCCGCCGCGCTCGCGCAGGCCGGACTGCTCGGCGCCGCCGCCGCGGGCGGCCGCGTGCCGCCTGCGCCCGCTGCTCGTCGCCCGCTACTACGTCGCCACCACGGCCGCGCTTGCCGCGGGCCTCTACGACCACCTGCGCCACGGCACGCCGGCCGGGTGGGAGGCCCCGGAGGGGACGCGGTGAGCTACCACGGCAAGCGGGCGCTCGACGTCGCGGTCGCCGGTGTCGCGCTGATCGTCGCGGCCCCGGTCCTCGGGGTCGCGGCGCTCCTCATCCGGATCGAGACGCACGGGCATCCGATCTACCGGCAGCGCCGGGTCGGGCGCGACGGCGAGCCGTTCGACCTCTACAAGCTGCGCACGATGGTCAGCGGCGCCGAGACCATGGGCTCGGGGCTCGCGGTCGACGCGGGCGACTCCCGCATCACCCGGCTCGGCGCGGTGCTGCGACGGACGTCGATGGACGAGCTGCCCAACCTGGTCAACGTCCTGCGGGGGGAGATGTCGATCGTCGGGCCGCGCCCCACGGTGCAGGTCCAGGTCGACCGCTACACCGGGCGCCAGCGCGGGCGCCTGAGCGTCCGGCCGGGCCTGACGGGCTGGGCGCAGGTCAACGGCCGGGCGTCGCTGCCCTGGCACGAGCGGATCGAGCTCGACCTCTGGTACGTCGAGCACGCCTCGCTCCGGCTCGACCTCGAGATCCTGCTGCGGACCGCGCGGATGGTCCTCGGGGGCAACGGGCTGTACCGGGGGCAGACGGGCGGGTGGCGCGAGCCGCCGGGTGGTTGAGGGCCGGTGCGTCCGCGCGTCGCTCGTTTGACGCGGGTCGCGCGCTGGTGAACGGCTGGCATCGAGGGGGCGGGTCCGGTTGTGGGTGCCGGACGCGCGGGCGAGCGCGGCAACGTCGATCGCGTCGCCCGCCGAGCGCGCCGTCCGACGTTGCCGGCGCATATCGCGCCGAACGTCCGACGCCCGCCGGTCGAGCGGGAGCGCATGACGCTGTCGCCGCTCCCGCTCGACCCCGCTCCCCTCGATGCCAGCCGTTCACAAACGCAAGAGCCGCGCACGACGTCCGCCATGTGACGATCCCGCGACATTCGTCTTGACCGATTCAGAAGCGTCGGGTACTGTATCGATACAGATCCTCCCCAGATCTCTCTCCCCCTCCCCAACCGACCGCTGAAAGGAGCCTCCCCAATGCTCCCGATCTCCGCACTGTTCTCGCGCCAGGCCACCGAGTCCCACGCGCAGTCCGCGCTGCCCGACGCGCCGGTCCAGCCCGTTCGAAGAGGCCGTTCCGGCAGCGGCGACGCGCCGCGTCGTCGCCTCGTCTCTGATCGCGCTGGCCGACCGCGTCTCGCCGGAACCGGTAGAACGGTCCCGGTGGCAGAGCGGGTGACGCTGCAGACGATCGCCGACGCCCTGGGCGTCTCACGGACGACGGTCTCCAACGCCTACAACCGGCCTGACCAGCTCGCCCCCGAGCTGCGCCGGAAGGTCCTGGAGACCGCGAAGGAACTCGGCTACGCCGGTCCGGACCCAGCCGCCCGCCGGCTGCGGTCCGGCCGGCGCGGCGCGATCGGGCTGATGTTCTCCGAGCGCCTCTCCTACGCGTTCACCGACCCGGGCGCGGTCGGCTTCCTCCAGGGCCTGACGGAGGCGACGGAGGCCAAGGGCTACGAGCTGCTCCTGCTGCCGGGCATGCGCGGCGAGGAGCAGGAGGTGGTGGCGGTGCGCGACGCGGTCGTCGGCGCGTTCTGCCTGTACTGCATGCCCGACACCCACCCGGCGGTCTCCGCCGCGCTGGCGCGGCAGCTGCCCGTCGTGATCGTGGACGAACCGCGCTCGGCCGGCAGCTTCTTCGTCGGGATCGACGACTACGCGGGCGCGCGCGCGGCCGCCGAGCACGTCAAGTCGCTCGGGCACGAGCGTGCGGCGATCCTCGTCGACCGGCTCGTCGACGACGGCTACCAGGGCCTCGCCGACGTCGACCGCATCGGGCGCAGCAACTGCCAGGTCGCGCGCGACCGGGTGGCCGGCTACATCGCGGGCATGGACACCGTCGAGCCGATGCCCGTCTACGACACGATGGCGAACTTCATCGGGCCCGCCGCGTCGGCGGCGCGCGAGCTGCTCTCGCGCGACCCGCGTCCGACCGTGCTGCTGTGCGCCACCGACGTCCTCGCCTTCGGCGCGATGCGCGCCGCGCGCGAGCTCGGCCTCGACGTGCCGGGCGACGTCTCGATCACCGGCTTCGACGACGTGCCGGAGGCCGAGACCGCCGACCTCACAACCGTGCGCCAGCCGCTGATCGAGAAGGGACGCGAGGCCGGGCGGCTGCTGATGGAGCAGAACACCGAGCGGGAGGTGGTGCTACCGCTCGAGCTGGTGACGCGCGGCTCGACCGCGCCGCCGCCGTCCGCCTAGGGGACGGTCTCGGGACCCTTGTCGATGTAGCGGCCGCGGAACGTGCGGATCGCGTCGAAGACCTTGTCGTTCATCTTCGGGCACGTGAGCGAATGCGTCCACGCCGTGGCGGCGACCTGCGCGTCCATCCCGGTCGTGTTCTCGAACAGGAGCATGTGGTAGCCCTCGTTCTGCTCGTTGAGCAGCGCCTCGAGCTTGGCGACGTCGGCCTTCGGCGTGCCGGGCTTGTACTGGACCTCGATGCGGCCGTGCTCGAGCGGGTGGACGAGCATGCCGAGGCTCGGCGTCGTGCCCGGCTCGTAGACGCCGTCGTCGTACCAGTCGGGCGTGTGGTTGCCCGACGTCGGCGGGTTCGTCTTGTAGTCCGAGGCCTTGAAGTTCTTGTCCTCGTGGCTCTGGCCCTCGAACGGCGGGTTGGTCAGCGTGCAGCCCGCGGCCTTCGCGGCCTGCTCGTAGTCCGAGATCGTCTGCTCCGGCAGCTTCACCGACGCCGCCGCGCCAGAGGACGGCGCGGAGGCCTCGTTCTCGTCGCCGCCGCCGAACCCGGCGGCGATCGCCACCACCACGGCCGCGATCGCGGCAGCGGCGAGCACGCCTCCGCCGACCATCTGCAGCCGCTTGCGCCGTGCGGCCGACGCCGCCTCCTTGCGCTCGCGCTCCAGCCGCTCCCGGCGGCGTGCTTCTTTCTCCTCCTGACGACTGGCCACGAGGGCGGAAAGGGTAGCGGAGCCTTATGAACGTGCGGCCCGGCGCTTGCCGCGCTGCGCCGATCGCGGTCGCCAGCACTCCTCGATGAACGCGGCGATCTCGTCCGTCAGCCGGTCGGGAGCGATCCGCAGCTCCAGGATCGAGCTGGCCTCCAGGAGCCGCGCGTTCGGCAGCTCCTCGGCGAGCAGGCCGGCGTCGGAGAACGGGTGGACCGGATCGCGATGGTGCCCGATCACCAGCGCCGGGCTCGTGAACGTCCGCCGCTCGCTGCCGTGGGGCGCGGTCCGGCCCGCGAAGACACCCTGCAGGACGGCGGCGCTCGGCGCCGGCTCCTGGCGCACGGTGTCGAGCAGCACGTTGGCCGCCCACGGCACGGCGCGCCCCGGCACCAGGCTGGTGAGGCGCGAGAGGGCCTTCATCACCGGCTCGCCGACCGTCAGCGCCACCATCAGCGGCGTGAACGCGACCGCGCACGCGAGCAGCGCGTTGTCGAGCACGGGCATCTCGATCACCATGCCGCGCAGCCGCTCCGGCGCGAGCGAGGCGACCTCGAGCGTCGTGTTGGCGCCCAGCGACGTGCCGCCCACGACCGCCTCGTCGAACCCGAGGTGGTCCAGGAGCGCGACGACGTCCTGGGCGAAGAAGCCCATGCCGTAGCGCCACATGTCCGGCGGCCGGTCCGACTCGCCGTGGCCGCGCAGGTCGAGCGTGACGACCCGGTTCCCGCGCTCGGCGAGCGCCCGCGCCAGCGGCAGGTGCATGCGCTGGCTGAGCAGCAGGCCGTGCAGCAGGACGGTCACCCGCGGGCCGTCGCCGTAGATCCGATAGGCCAGCCGCCGGCCGTCGTGGAGGAAGGTGCCGGGCTCCTCGCGCACGCTCATGCCCCCGGACTGTAGGGGCCGCTACGCCCCGGACGTGCCTATCGTGGGCGCCATGCCGGAGCTGCGACCCATGCGCGATCAGGACGCCGAGGCGGTGAACGAGCTCTCGATCGCGGCGTTCGAGGAGCTCGAGCGCCGCGACGGCCGGCCACCTCCGGCCCGCCCGGACCCCGCCGCCGCGTACGTGCGGCTGCGCCACCTGCTCGCCACGGATCCCGGGGGCTGCTGGGTCGCCGACGCCGAGGACGGCGCGCTCGCCGGCGTCGCGCTCGCGCTCGTGCGCGAGGGGCTCTGGGGCCTCTCCCTCCTCGCGGTCCGCCCCGGCCTGCAGTCCGCCGGCCTCGGCACCGCGCTGCTGCGGCGCGCGCTCGCGTACGGCGACGGCGCGCGCGGCTGGATCATCCTCGCCTCACACGACCCTCGGGCGCTCCGCGCCTACGCGCGCGCCGGGTTCGCGCTCCATCCCAGCGCCTCCGCGCACGGCACGCCGCGCGACACCGAAGCCGCCCCGGAGGTCCGGCCGTTCACCGACGCCGACCACGCGCTGGCCGCGGCCGTCGATCGCAGCGTGCGCGGCGCGCCGCACGGCGGCGACCTGGATGCCCTCGCCGAGGCGGGATGCGAGCGGCTCGCGTTCCCCGGCCGCGGCTACGCGGTCCATCGCGGCGGCGCGCTGAAGCTGCTCGCGGCGACCGACGAGGAGGCCGCCGCCGCGCTGCTGCGCACCGTGCTGGCGCGCATCCCGGCCGGCGGCGAGGCCGAGATCGAGTGGCTCACCGGCGCCCAGCAGTGGGCGATCGGCGTCGCCGTCGCCGCGGGCCTCGAGCTGCGGACGGGCGGCGGCGTGTTCCTGCGCGGCGAGACGGGCTCCTTCCGGGCGTACCTTCCCGGCGGGGCCTACCTGTAGCCTCTATCTCGCTGACATCGCGTCGGAAGAGGAGGAGCTGACACATGGCCAAGCAGCCGCGCTCGTTGCACGGCAGAGTCGCCGTCGTCACCGGCGGCGGCCGGGGGATCGGCAAGGCGCTGGCGCTCGCGCTGACCAGCGAGGGCTGCCGCGTCGCGATCGGCGACGTCGACGCCGTGGCGGCCCAGGCGGCGGCCGCGGAGCTCGGCAACGGCGCCGTGGGCATGCACGTGGACGTCACCGACCGCCCCGGCTTCACGGCCTTCCTCGACGAGGTCGAGCAGCGGCTCGGCCCGATCGACGTGCTCGTCAACAACGCGGGGATCATGGCTGTCGGCCCGCTCGACGAGGAGGACGACGCCACCGCCGTCCGCATGATCGAGATCAACCTCCACGCCGTGGTCCACGGCACCAAGGAGGCGATGCGCCGGATGAAGCCGCGCGGGACCGGCCACATCGTCAACGTCGCCTCGAGCGCGGGCAAGACCGGCTATCCGCACATCGCGACCTACAGCGCGACGAAGCACGGCGTCGTCGGGCTCTCGGAGGGCGCGCGGGCGGAGCTGCGCGGCACGGGCGTCGAGGTCTCCGTCGTGATGCCGAACTTCGTCAACACGGAGCTGTCGGCCGGCATGGGCGAGGTGCCCGCGTTCAAGAACTCGTCCGTCGAGGACGTCGCCGACGCGGTCGTCGACGCGCTGAAGTTCCCGCGCTTCGACGTCTTCGTGCCCAAGTCGATCGGCCCGACGCTGTCGGTCGCCAACCTCCTGCCCCGGCGTGCGCGCGAGGCGCTCGGCCGCGCGCTGAAGATCGACCGCGCGCTGACCCAGGCCGACCACGGCGCCCGCGCCGCCTACGAGGCCCGCGCCGCGGCGAGCGCGCCGGCGGCGGAGGCGGTCATCGCGGAGTCCGAGCCGGAGTCGCCGGAGAGCGCGGCGGCCTAGCCCAGGCGCTCGAGCAGCGGGAGCAGCGACTTCGCGTCGCTCGAGACCGTGATGTGGATCGCGCCGGGCTCGCGCACCCACGCGATGGCGTCGAGCACCTGGAGCCGGTCGAGGACGAACTGGAAGGCGAGCGCCTGGCGCTTGGACTCGTAGATCCGCGCGACGTCGAACGACCAGCCCGTCGTGTGGAGCGAGTAGTTGTGCGTCGCCTCGCGGTTGCGGCGCATGAGCTGCTGCTGGTAGGCCTCGTCGCGCACCGTCGACGTCACGACGAGCGGGCCGTCTCCGCCGGCGAACTCGCGCGTCTGCGCCCCGATGTAGAGCGCCATCGCCAGCGCCTCCGGCCGCAGCCCGCGGTAGAGCGCGGGCTCGGCGCCGACCCGCTGCGCCAGCTCGCCCATGCGCCCGTCGCGCGCCAGCCCGGTCAGCTCCGGCTGGTTCGGGAACGCGCGGATGTCGCCGTCGTCCCACGCCGCCTTCAGCGCGTCGGGCGTGTCGAACCGCGGCGTGCCGTCGAGGGGGTGGAGGACCTCCTCGGCCGAGTTCTTCGCGGTCTGGAGCGACTGCAGCCGCGCCAGCTCCGCCGGGTCCTCGCGGGACATGCGCATGATGTCGCGCGCCGCGTAGAGCTTCCACAGGTACGTCGAGGAGTCGTCCCCGAACGACGCGAGCCGCCGCTGCACGTCGCCGTGGTGCTCGGGCGTCGAGTCGAAGTAGACCCGCGCGTACGACGGCCGCTCCTCGCCGTACGCCTTCAGCACACCCTGGAGGTTCCCGATCCCCATGTGGTACGAGACGAACGCGAGGTCCTCGCGGCCGAGCTCCCGCAGCGCGATCGTGAGGTACCGGGCCGTCCCCTCCAGCGCCTTGCCGGGGTCGTACCGGTCGTCCACGGTGCGCCGCTCGCGGCGCAGGGACTGCGCCTTGGCCAGGTCGAGGTGTCGCAGGGCGCGGTCGATCCGGCGCGTGAGGCGGGCGCTGCGCCGGACGTCCACGTGCATGCCGAGCAGGTTCTGGCCGGTCTCGGCGAGGATCTGCGTCAGCCCCACGGCACCCGCGGTGTCGCCGGCCATGGCGTCCTCCCGCCCGGCGCTCTCGAGGAACACGAGCGCCTCGAGGAGGTCGGGCGCGACGCCGGCCTGCTTCGCGGCCGCCTCGACCTGCGGGCGCCACCGCGTGACCCGCTCCGCGGTCGCGGCCGCGCCCCCCGGCGAGCGGGCGTAGAGCACGTGCGCGGTCCCCGCGGCGGCGCGGCGCACGAGCACGTCCTCGTCGCCGGGGTCGTACGCGAACGGGTCCGGGATCGGCTGACCGCCGCCCTGCTCTCCGGGCGGCGTCGGCACCACCGGGACGCCCGGAGCGGGGGCGTCGCCGCGCAGTGCGAGGCCGGCGAGCAGGGCGACGAGGACCAGGGCGCCCGCGAGCATGGCGACGCGGGCGCGCGTGCTTGAACGGGAGCGGCGCACCACTTTCACCATGGCACACGAGATCTCGCGTGCATGCGCGCTGCGGTTTGGGTAGCGTCGTCTTATGCGCATCCGCAACCGCACAAAGTCGAAGAGGCGCCGCGCGGTCGACACCGTCGGCACGTACCTCAAGTTCAAGGCCATCAGCAAGGCCGCCAAGGGCACCACGAAGACGGTCAAGGGCTGGGCTGCGTACCGGACCACGAAGGCCGCGGCGAAGAAGGCGCCCACGCCGGTCAAGGCACTGCCCGTGGTGGCCGGCGTCGGCGTGGCCGGGGCCGTGGCGGCGCGCAAGCGCCGCCGGAGCGACGGGACGCAGGGCGCGGCCGACGCGACGACCGACGAGCGTCAGCCGACGGCGACCGCGGCCTGAGCCGCAGCGACGAGCGCCTCCGCCAACCGCCGGCCGGCGGGGGCGCCGGCATCGAGCTGGGGGCGCCACTGGACGCCGACCGCGAACCGGCGGTCGGTGCGCTCGATCCCCTCGACGAGCCCGTCGGGCGACGTCGCCGTCACGCGCAGCCGGGCGCCGACGCGCCGGACTCCCTGGTGGTGGTCGCTGCGGACCCGCATGCGCGTGCCGAGCACATGGCGCGCACGGGTGCGGGCCTGCGTCCGCACGGCGTGCTCCTCCCCCGCGTGGCGGTCGTCAGCCGGCAGGTGCTGATGCAGCGTTCCGCCCGTGGCGAGGTTCAGGAGCTGGTGGCCGCTGCAGACCCCGAGCAGCGGCAGGTCGGCGCGTAGCGCCGTGCGGAGCGCGGCCAGGTCGCGCCGGTCGCGCCGCAGGTCCGGCGTCCCGCTCAGGTGCGGGCCCGGCCGCTCGCCGTACAGCGCGGGGTGCACGTCGGTGACCGAGCCGGCGACGACGAGAGCGCCCGCGAACAGCACGTCGCGCTCGCGCAGCCCGTCGCGGTGGACGCGGACGCGCGCGCCGGCGTCCGCGAGCCAGCGCTCGTAGGGCGCCGCCTCGTCCTCGCGGACGAGCAGGAGGATGAGCGGGAGCGGATCGGCGCCCTGCTCGTCGAGCGCGGCCCGGAGCCGTGCGCGGCCGCGGGCCACCCGCTTGCGCGCCGCCTCCTCGGAGATCCCGAGCACGCTCCCGAGCTCGCGCAGCGTGAGCCCGGCCTGGAAGCGCAGCGCGAGCGCCGCGCGGTCGGGCAGCGGCAGCGCGCCGAGCGCCTCGCGGAGCGCGCCGCTGTCGTCCCGCGCGTCCGGCGGATCACCGAGCGCCGCCGCCGGGCGGCGCGCGCGGCGGCGCAGCTCGTCGAGCCCGAGGTTGGTCGCGGTCCGGTGCAGCCAGGCCGCGAGAACCGGCGCGGGCGCATCGCGCGGCGCCCGGGACCACGCGCGCACGAACGTCTCCTGGCTCAGGTCCTCCGCGGTCTCCGGATCGCCCGTCATACGCCGCAGGCGCCGGCGGATCGCCGCCTGCTCGGCGCGGAAGACCGCCTCGAGCGTCACGCGAACCACTCGGCCAGCGCCGCCCCGGCGAGCTCCGGCGCGCTCTCCATCGGGATGTGGCCGGCGCCGGGGATCCGGCGCAGCGCCGCGCCCGGGATCTCGGCCGCGTAGCGCTCGGCGTACGCGACGCGCTGGAACGTGTCGTCCTCGCCCCAGAGCAGCAGCGTCGGGGGCGCCGCGGCGGCGAGCTCGCCGACCAGCTCGAGCGTGTAGCGCGGGTCCGCCGCGCCGGCCAGCGCCATCCAGGAGCGTGCGACGCGCAGGTCGGTCCACGGGCTGAGGTACTCGGCGAGCTCGTCGCCCTCGATCGGCCGGCCGATCGCCGCGGTGAGCGCCGTCCGGCGCGCCTCGACCAGCTCCTCGGCCGTCGTCGCCGCGACGACCGCCGGGTCGCGGTAGCGCGCGACGCCCGGGACCGGCCAGGAGTCGTAGGTGACGGAGTTGACGAGCGCGAGCCGCTCCACGTCGCGGGCGCCGCGCACGGTCAGGCGCTGGGCGATCGCGCCGCCGATGTCGTGGCCCGCGACCCGCAGCGGCGCCGGCGCGCCGAGCGCGTCGAGGAAGCGCTCCACCCAGCCCGTGAGGGCGGGCACGGCCGCGGTCTCCAGCGTCAGCTCGCCGCCCGAGCGGCCGCAGCCCGGCAGGTCGACCGCGACCGGGCGCAGCCCTGCCTCGGCGAGCGGGGCGATCATCGGCTGCCAGACGCGGCTCCAGTACGTGCCGTGCAGCAGCAGCACGATCGGGCCGTCGCCGGCGGTGAGGTACGAGGCGGGCGCGCCGTCGACGTCGACGGCGCGCCGGTCGGTGAGGTCGGTCGCGTGCATGGGGCTCCTGTCTTCGAACGGAAGTCTGCCCGTTCAAGACGTCGGGGCATGGCGAAACCGGACAGCCGCGCCCGGCGCCCTAGCTGCGACCGGTCGCGTCCTGCACCAGCAGCGCGATCTGGATCCGGTTCTCCACCTCGAGCTTGGCCAGGAGCCGGGACACGTGCGCCTTCACCGTCGCCACGCTCATGTGCAGCTCGCGCGCGATCTCGGCGTTGGCCCGGCCGGCGCCGACCGCGAGCGCCACCTCGTGCTCGCGCGCGGTCAGCGTCGCGAGCCGCTCGCGCGCCCGCTCGCCGCGCGCCGCCTCCTCGTCGTCGCCGGCGACGAGCGCGATCAGCCGGCGCGTGACGCCGGGTGAGAGCATCCCGTCGCCCGCGTGCACCAGCTCGATCGCGCGGACGATCTCCGCCGGCGGCGTGTCCTTGAGCAGGAAGCCGGCGGCCCCGGCGCGGAGCGCGCGCAGGACGTGCTCGTCGGCGTCGAACGTCGTGAGCACGACCACGGCGGGCGGGCTCGGCTGCGCGCGCAGCAGCCGGGTGGCGGCGATCCCGTCGAGCTGCGGCATGCGGATGTCCATCAGCACCACGTCCGGCCGGTGCAGGTCGACCGCGGGGAGCACGCCGCGGCCGTCGTCCGCCTCGCCGACCACCTCCACCCGCTCCGCCCCGGCCAGCATCATCCGCAGCCCGGAGCGCACGAGCGGGTCGTCGTCGACGAGCAGGACGCGGATCACGCCGTCCACGGCAGCGTCGCGCGCAGGACGAAGTCGCCGGCCGCGTCCGGCCCGTGCCGCAGCTCGCCGCCGGCGAGCGCGACGCGCTCTCCCAGCCCGACCAGCCCGCTCCCCGCGCCCGGCAGCGGCTCCGCCGCCACGGCGACGCCGACCGGGCGCCGGCTGACGACCTCGACCACGAGCTGCTCGCCGGCGGCGATCGTCACGTCGACCGCGGCGGCGGGCGCGTGCTTGCGCGCGTTGGTCAGGCCCTCCTGCACGATGCGGTAGACGGTCCGGCCGAGCGCCGCGGGCGCGGTCGCGGCGTCGGGGACGTCGAGCCGGCAGTGCACCCGCATCCCGGCCGCCCGGCTCTCGTCGACGAGCGCGGGGATGTCCGCGAGCGTCGGCTGGGGCGGCTCCGGCGCGCGGCTCCTCCGCGCCGTCGCGGAGGACGCCGATCACCTGGCGCAGCTCCTCCAGCGCGGCGTGCGCCGACGCCCGGATCACGCCCGCCGCCTCGGCGACCTCCTCCGGCGCGGCGTCGCGGTGGAACTCGAGCGCGCCCGCGTGCAGGCTGAGCAGCGAGACGCGGTGCGCGAGCACGTCGTGCATCTCGCGCGCGATCCGCCGGCGCTCCGCGTCGCGCGCCTGGTCGATCCGCAGCTGCTGCTCGGCCTCCATGCGTGCCGCGCGCTCGCGCAGCGACAGCACCTGCTCGCGCCGCACGCGCGCGAACAGGCCCCAGCCGATGACCACCGCCATGAGCAGGGCGCCGACGAAGATGTTGAGCAGCAGCGAGTCCCCGGGCGGGTAGATGACCGGGAAGAGCACGATCGCCGCCCCCGTGACGGCGACGACCGCGGCGATCTCGCGCCGGGTGCCGCGCAGCGCGACGTTGAACCCGGCGACCAGCGCGGGGCCCGCGGCGAGCCCCGAGAGGATGGACGCCGCCGCGGTGAGGACGCCGACGCGGCCGGGCCGCGAGCGGCGCCACCACAGCAGGATCAGGCAGGCGACGCCGAGGACGATGTCGATCAGCATCATGAGCTCGCCGTGCTCGTCCCACGTGTCGGCGGCGACCGCGATCCCGACGCCGATCGCGATCAGGTACATGAGGACGTCGACCACCCAGTCGCGCGCCGAGCGGCGCCCGTCGGGATGCTCCCGCAGCTCGCCGGGCAGCAGCGGGTTGTGCCACCGCGGCGTGCTCGACGGCTGCTCGGCCGTGCCGGTCATCGTCGTGCACAGCGTACGGCCGGCGGCGCGCGCGACCCCCTACCGAAGTCGATGCCCGCATCGACCACGGGCGCGGTGATCGTGGCCCCCGGTCCGTGGCCGGCGCGCCGCGCGCCCCCGATGCTCCCGGCCATGATCGAAGCGCATGGACTGACGAAGCGCCTCGGCGGCAACGTCGTCGTCGACGACGTGTCGTTCCGCTGCGACCCGGGGACCGTCACCGGGTTCCTCGGGCCGAACGGCGCGGGCAAGACCACCACGATGCGGATGCTGTGCGGGCTGCTGGAGCCCGACGCCGGCGACGCCGCCGTGATCGACGGCCCCTACCGCGACCTGCCGAACCCCGGCCGCCGGGTCGGGATCCTGCTCGACGCCGCGGCGCAGCACGGCGGCCGGCGCGGGCGCGAGGCGCTCGCCGTCTCGGCGCAGACGATGGCCGTCGACGAGGGACGGGTCGACGCGCTGCTCGAGCTCGTCGGGCTGGATCGCTCGGCGGCGCGCAAGCGCGTGCGCCAGTACTCGCTCGGCATGCGCCAGCGGCTCGGGATCGCGCACGCGCTCCTCGGCGATCCCCAGGTGCTGATCCTCGACGAGCCGGTCAACGGGCTCGACCCGGAGGGGATGCGCTGGATGCGCGACCTGCTGCGCGACTTCGCCGATCGCGGCGGCACGGTGCTGCTCTCCTCCCACCTGCTCTACGAGGTCGAGGCGACCGCCGACCGGATGGTGATCATCGGGGCCGGGAAGATCATGGCGCAGGGCACCCGCGCCGAGCTGCTGGCCGGCTCGGGCACGCTCGTGCGGGCGGGCGACGAGGCCGCGCTGGCGGCCGCGCTGATCGCCGCCGGGCTCGAGGCGCGCGCGGCGAGCGACGGCGGGTACCTCGTCGACGCCGAGCCCGAGGACGTCGGCCGCGCCGCGCTCGCGGGCGGCGTCGCCCTCAGCCGGCTCGAGCCGTCCGAGAACGGCGGGCTCGAGCAGCTGTTCTTCGACCTGACGACCGCGGCGCCGGACGCGCTGCCCGCCGACTTCGTGGAGGCCACCCGATGAGCGCCGCCGTCCTCCCCGCCCCCGCGCCCGCGCGCGGCGCGGACGTCCGCCCCGGCCTCGGCCGGCTCACGCTCGTCGAGCTGCGCAAGATGACCGACACGCGCGCCGGCTTCTGGCTGCTGTTCTCCACGGCACTGCTGACCGTCGCGGTGGTCGTCATCGCCGGCCTCGCGATGGACGAGGTGGACCGGACGCTGCGCAACTTCGTCGGGATCGCGTCCGTGCCGATCTCGCTCCTCGGCCCGGTCGCGGGCATCCTGCTCGTCACGTCGGAGTGGTCGCAGCGCACGTCGCTGATCACGTTCACGCTCGTGCCGCACCGCTCGCGCGTCCTGGCGGCCAAGCTGCTGGCGGCCGCCGCGCTGTCGTTCGTCGCCTACCAGCTGTGCCTCGCGACCGGGCTGGTGGCGACGGCGGTGTTCGGCGGGAGCGCGAGCGACACGTGGTCGCTCTCGGCCGCGATCATCGGCCAGAACGGGCTGTCCGTGGCGCTCTCGGTCATCGCGGGCGTCGGCTTCGGCGCCGTCCTGCTCGCCTCGGCGCCGGCGATCGTGCTGTTCTTCGTCCTCCCCACCGCATGGGGCGCGATCGGCGAGATCCACGCGCTCGAGGGCGCCGCGAAGTGGCTGGACCAGGGGCGCACGATGGCGGAGATGAGCGAGCACGCGCTGAGCGGCACCGAGTGGGCGCGCGTCGCGACGTCGGCGGCGCTCTGGGTGCTGCTGCCGATCGTGCTCGGCTTCTGGCGCGTGAAGCGCAACGACGTGCGCTAGCGAACCTAAAGAGGGTCTGACCCTCTTTAGGTTGGGTTCCGGACGTATACTCGCGCGCCGTGGCGAAGAGAAGCGACCGGCGCGCGCGGCGGCAGGCCGCCGCCGGCGACGGGACCGCGCCGGCGGGCAAGGCCGCCGAGGCTCCCGCGCCGCCGGCGTACCGGACGCGGCAGTTCTGGCTCGGCGTGGTCGCCGCCGCCTGCCTGCTCGTCCCCGTCGCCGTCGCGGCCGCCGCGATCGCGGGCGGCGGCGACGATCCCGGCGCATCCGGGCGCGCCGCCGCGGCCGCGACGCCCGAGTCGCCCGAGGAGGCGGCCCGGCGCGAAGCGGAGCGGCTCCAGAAGGCCACGCAGACGCGCGACAAGGAGCAGGTCAAGGAGCTCACCGATCGCGCCCGCGGCTTCGCCGGCGACCTCGGCCCGGTGGTCGACGGCATCGCCCGCACGCTGCCGCCCGGGAGCACGGCGAAGGTCGGCCCGCTCGCCTCCGCCGCCGACGTGGGCGACTGGGTCCGCGCGACCCGTGCCGCGCGCCGCTACTTCGCGGACTCGCCGTCCGGGGAGACCGGCACGAACGTCGCCCGCGGCGCGCTCGCCACCGCGGTGAACGGCGTGTTCGAGATGGTGGAGACGTACCGGCTCGCGCTCGCCGACCCGTCCGCCCGCGCCGCGCTGCTCGAGCGCGTCCGCGGTCAGCGCGACGTCGCGCTGCGCGCGTGGGAGACGGGCACCGTGCAGCTCGACGCCATCAACATCGCGACCGGCTACGGGCACCAGCACGTGCCCGCCCTCGGCGCCGGCGGCCGGCCCCCGGACGACCTGCCCGAGGGCACCGGCGCGGTCGGCTCGGCGCCGTAGCCGCGTGCCGGAAGGTACGCTCCTTCGCTCGTGGCGAAGACCGACCACACGATGCTCGAGCTGGCGGGACGCGAGGTCCGGCTCTCGAACCCGGGAAAGGTCTACTTCCCCGGTCCGGGCTGGACGAAGCTGGATCTCGCGGAGTACTACGCGACGGTGGCCGAGGCCGCGCTCGTGCATCTCGCCGAGCGGCCGACCGTGATGAAGCGCTTCGTGAACGGGATCATGGAGGATCCGATCTGGCAGAAGCGCGTGCCGCAGAAGGTCCCCGAGTGGCTGCAGACGGCGACCGTGGCGTTCCCGTCCGGCCGCACCGCCGAGGAGCTCGTGGCCAACGACGCCGCGCACCTCGCCTGGGCCGTCAACCTCGGCGTCATCGACTTCAACCCCTGGCCCGCCCGGCGCGGCGACCTCGACCACCCGGACGAGCTGCGCGTCGATCTCGACCCGACCCCCGGGATCGGATGGGATGCGGTGCGCCGGACGGCGATGGTCGTGCGCGACGTGCTCGTCGAGAACGGGCTCACCGGCTACCCGAAGACCTCGGGGTCGAAGGGCATCCACGTGTTCGTCCGGGTGGAGCCCGAGTGGGACTTCCTCGAGGTCCGCCGCGCCGCGCTGGCGCTGGCGCGCGAGGTCGAGCGCCGCGCGCCGGACCTGGCGACGAGCAAGTGGTGGAAGGAGGAGCGCCACGGCGTGTTCATCGACTACAACCAGAACGCGCGCGACCGCACCGTGGCGTCGTGCTACTCCGTGCGCCCGACCCCCGACGCGCGCGTGTCGTGCGCGCTGCGGTGGGACGAGGTGCCCGACGTCGAGGCCGGCGACCTGCGCCTCGACACCGTGCCGGATCGCCTCCGCTCGTCCGGCGACCCGGCGGCCGACATGGACGACCGGCCGGGGTCGCTCGACCAGCTCCTCGACCTCGCCCGGCGCGACGAGGAGGGCGGTCTCGGCGACGCGCCCTGGCCGCCGCACTTCCCCAAGCAGCGGGGCGAGCCCAAGCGGGTCCAGCCCAGCCGCGACCGCGACCGGCCGAGCCACCGCGGCCGCGCCGGCGACCCCCAGCCCGGCGGGCCGCCGCCGGGCGTGCGGACCGGTGGGCTGCAGCAGGGCTTCGGCTCCAAGCCGAGGACCGGCCAGGGCTACGAGCACGAGTTCGACGAGTAGGGCTCACCCGGAGCGGGTGATGCCGCGTCACCCCGACCGCGGCAGGATCGGCGCGGTTTCGATGCGCATCGAGGACTACGCCCTGGTCGGGGATCTCCAGACGGCCGCGCTGGTCGGTCGCGACGGCTCGGTGGACTGGCTCTGCCTGCCGCGGTTCGACTCGGCGTCGTGCTTCACGGCGCTGCTGGGCGACGAGCGCCACGGTCGCTGGCGGCTCGCGCCAGCGGGCGACGTCGTCGCCACGACGCGGCGCTACCGCCCGAGGACGCTGGTGCTCGAGACCGACTTCGAGACCGCGGACGGGGAGGCACGCGTCATCGACTTCATGCCCCGCCGCCGCGGGGGCTCGCCCAAGCTCGTCCGCATCGTCGAAGGGCTACGGGGGCGCGTGCCGATGCGCATGGAGCTGGTCCTGCGGCCCGACTACGGCACGATCGTCCCCTGGGTGGAGCCGGCGCCCGACGGGGCGGTGGCCGTGGCGGGTCCCGACGCGTTCCGGCTGAGCACACCGCTGGCGCTCGACGTGCGGGACGGCACGGTCGTCGCCGAGTTCCCGGTGATCGAGGGCGCGAGCGAGCGGTTCGTCCTCGGCTGGTACCCGTCGTTCGAGCCCGCGCCGGCCGTCGAGGACGCCGACTCCGCGCTCGCCCGCGCGGAGGCCGGCTGGCGCGGGTGGGCGGATCGCTGCACCTACGACGGCGAGTACCGCGACGCCGTGCTCGAATCGCTGATCGTGCTCAAGGCGATGACCCACGAGCTGACCGGCGCGCTCGTCGCCGCGCCGACCACCTCGCTGCCCGAGGACCTCGGCGGCGTACGCAACTGGGACTATCGCTACTGCTGGCTGCGCGACTCGGTACTGACGCTGAACGCGCTGATCGGCGGCGGCTACATCGACGAGGCGCTGGCCTTCCGCGACTTCGTCGTCCGGGTGAGTGCGGGCCACCCGAGCAGCCTGCAGATCATGTACGGCGTCGGGGGCGAGCGGCGGCTGACCGAGTTCGAGCTGCCGGAGCTGCCGGGCTACGAGGGCTCGCGCCCCGTGCGGATCGGCAACGCCGCGTCCGAGCAGTTCCAGCTCGACGTCTACGGCGAGCTCGCCGACGTCGCGGCGGTCGCCGCCAAGCATCTCGGCGGCGGCCCGGCGGCGGGCCTCTGGCCTCGCTGGCGCGCGCTGATCGAGCACGTCGAGCAGGTCTGGACCGAGCCCGACAACGGGATCTGGGAGGCGCGCGGCCCGCGCCGCCACTTCACCCACTCGAAGGTCATGGCCTGGCTGGTCTTCGATCGCGTCACCACCCTCGTCGAGCAGTTCTCGCTCGACGCGCCGCTCGCCCATTGGAAGGATCTCAAGGCCGAGATCCACGCGCAGGTGTGCAGCGAGGGCTACGACCCGGAGCGGCGCACGTTCACCCAGTACTACGGCTCGGCCGAGCTCGACGCGAGCGTCCTGCTGATCCCGCTCGTCGGGTTCCTGCCGGGCGACGACGAGCGCGTGACGGGCACGATCGACGCGGTCCGCGCCGGCCTGAGCCGCGAGGGCCTGCTGTCGCGCTACTCGACGTCGGACACCGACGACGGGCTGCCCGGCGGGGAGGGGCAGTTCCTGGCGTGCTCGTTCTGGCTCGTCGACGCGCTGGCCCTCAACGGCCGCGTCGACGAGGCCCGCGCGCTGTTCGAGCGCCTGCTCGGCTTGCGCAACGACCTCGGCCTGCTCGCCGAGCAGTACGACGTCGAGCGCCGCCGCCAGGTCGGCAACTTCCCCCAGGCGTTCAGCCACCTCGCGCTGATCACCGCGGCCCGGACGATCACGGCCGCCGCGAAGGCGCACCGGCCGTAAGCATCGCTGTGGTAGCGGGGTTGCGTCGCTGCGCGATCTCTGCGAACGTATGTTCGCATGGAGCTCGCCACCTACTGCTTCCAGTTCACCGACGAGGCACTCGAGATGCTGCCGCAGATCGAGGCCGAGCTCGCGAAGGGCACGCCGCCGATCGAGATCAAGCGGCTGGATGATCTGGTGGCGTTCCGCTCGTCGACCTGGGAGCCGATCCTCAAGGCGCGCGTCGCCGAGGCGCTCGCCGCCGTGTTCGATCACGGCAGCTGGGAGCGCAAGGTGCGCCCGGTGGCCTGACGGGCAGGTCGGTGCGTCAGCCGTCCGAGCGCGCGGCGGACCAGAGCGTCCGCTGCTCGCCGAGCGTGAGCAGGCGCCACCGCTCGCCGGTCGTCTCCCAGACGTAGACCTGCACGTCGGCGAGGCGCCGCTCGTCGGCTAGGAGCTCGACGGTTGCGCGCGCGCTCGCGTCCTCGGCCTTGACCTGCCCGGTCATCACGTCCACGACCTTGAACCGGCGCGGCTCGCGTGGCTCGGGCGCGGCTTCCGGCTTCGGCCGGGACTTCGGCCGCACGAGCGCGAGGTCCGGCTTGGCCTTCGGCTTCTCGAGCACGGAGTCGAGCGGGCGCATCTCGGCGCCCGTGCCGCTCGGATCCAGATCGAGAACCCAGACTCGTCCCATCGCACCATTCATGCTAGAGCGCGGCCAGCCGCCGCTCGAACAGTCGCCGCTCGGGCTCGTCGTGGACCAGCGCCAGCGCCCGCCGATACGCCTCGCGCGCCTCCTCCGTCCGCCCCAGGCGGCGCAGCAGCTCGGCGCGCGTCGAGTGCAGGTAGCGGTAGTCGTCGAGCTCGAGGCGCTCGACGATGTCGAGCCCCGCCTCGGGTCCCTCCGCCTCGGCGATCGCGACGGCGCGGTTCAGCTCGACGACCGGCGAGCCGGTGAGCCGGTGGAGCTCGCCGTAGAGCGCGGCGATCTGCGGCCAGTCGTGCGGGTCATCGGCGTGCAGCGACGCGATCGCCGCCTGCACCACGTACGGGCCGCTCCCGCGCAGCGCGAAGGCCCGATCCAGCGCAGCGCGCCCCTCGGCGATCTGCGCCGTGTCCCACAGCGAGCGGTCCTGGTCGGCGAGCAGCACCATGTCGCCGTCGCGGAACCGCGCCTCGCGGCGCGCGTCGTGCAGCAGCATGATCGCGAGCAGCCCGTGCACCTCGGGCTCGTCGGGCATCAGCTCCGCGAGCGCCCGCCCCAGGTGGATCGCCTCGGCCGCCAGGTCGCCGCGGCCCGCGTAGCCCTCGTTGAAGATCAGGTAGAAGACCGCCAGCACCGCGGCGAGCCGGTCGGGCAGCAGGTGGTCGGGCGGCACGCGGAACGGGATCCCGGCTGCCTGGATCTTGCGCTTCGCCCGCACCAGCCGCTGCGCCATCGTCGGCTCCGGGACCAGGAACGCGCGCGCGATCTCGCCGGTGGTCAGGCCGCCGAGCGTGCGCAGGGTGAGCGCCACCTGCGCCTCGGTGGCGAGCGCCGGGTGACAGCAGGTGAAGACGAGCTCGAGCCGCTCGTCGGGGAAGGTCGTCGCGTCCACGCTGTCCTCCACTGCCTCGGGCACCTCGAGCAGGCGGGTCTTCTCGGCCAGCGTGCGGTCGCGGCGGATGCGGTTGATGGCCCGGTTGCGCGCGGTCGTCACGAGCCACGCGCCCGGGTTGCTGGGCACCCCGTCGCGCGGCCAGCGCTCGGCGGCGATCGCGAAGGCCTCCTGCGCGGCCTCCTCGGCGAGGTCGAAGTCGCCGAGGAAGCCGATCATCGCGGCGAGGACCCGGCCCCACTGGTCGCGGAAGGTCTGTTCGAGGATCGCTACCACTCCGCGATCGGACGCACCTCGATCGCGCCGCCCATGCCGGCGGCGGGGATCCGCGCGGCCAGCTCGATCGCGGCGTCGAGGTCGTCGGCCTCGAAGATCAGGTAGCCGCCGAGCGCCTCCTTGGTGTCGACGAACGGGCCGTCCGTCGTCAGCGTCCTGCCGTCCTGCACCCGCACCGTGGTGGCGGTCTCCGGGTCCTGCAGCTGCAGGCCGGGCGTGACGCCGGGCGTCTGGTTGATCGTCCCGTACGCCTCGTAGACCGCCTTCTGCTCGTCCTCGGAGAGGCGCGCCCATTCCTCCGGCGACCGGGGGGTCGGAGCGGTTCCCTGGTGGATCAGCAGCATGTACTTCATCGGTCCTCCTTGTCGGATGGTCGAGCATTAGACAAACGGGGACCGGCGAATTCGACACCTCCTCGAAGATCTCTTCCGGGGCGAGCTAGCCGCCGGCGAAGGGCACGGCGTCCTGCTTGCAGGTCGCGCCGGGCGCCGGCGTCGCGACCGCGACCAGGTAGCTGCCGATCGCCTCGTCAGCGCAGCGCGAGAGGAACAGCGACGTGTGGCCCCACGCTTCCAGGGTCAGCAGCGCCGAACGGGGCAGCAGGTTGTGCACGGTCACCGCGCCCTCGTAGCGCGTCGCCGGATCGAAGCGGTTGCCGACCACCAGCACCGGGTTCGCCGTGGTGCGGGTGAACGGGCCGGTGTACCGATCGCGGTCCGAGCCGGGCCATTCGGCGCAGATGCTGCTGGCCCACGTCCAGAGGCGTCCGAAGTAGCCGAAGCGGGCATCCGCGAGCGCCCCGTTGATCGACCATGCCGCGTAGCTGCGCGGGTTCGTGCTGTCCGCGCACGCCACGCCCGGGAAGGACTCGAGGAAGTTCATGTACTCCTCCTCGATCCCGCCCGGGGCGCCGGGCATCGCCTGCGGCGGCAGGTACCTGGGACGTCCGGCATAGCGGAAGCGTTGGAGCCGAGGGGCGGTCCGCGCCGATTCCGCCGCGTCCTCGACACCGGCCAGCCACGTCGCGAGATCGGGCCAGCCCAGGGAGTCGTACATGCCTCCGAGCGTGGCCGCGATCAGGATCGAGTAGTCGATGATCTCGCTCGTGCCGTCGTCGTAGGTGACCTCCACGGGCTCCTGGCGCAGCTGCTTCGCGAGCGCGGCGAAGCGCTCCGCGGCGTCGCCGGAGAACGCGCAGCGCGGGCCGCCGGCGTCGCAGAGCCGGAAGAACTCGTTCAGCGTCGCCTGGGCGCCGGCGTCGCTGCGCACCCGGGTCGAGAACGGGACGAAGACGCCCTCCGCTCCGCGGCCGGTCGCCCACGCGATCGGGTCCAGCACGCCGTCGACGACGAGCGCCCGCACGCGGTGCGGGAACAGGTTCGCGTACACGACACCGATGTACGAGCCGTAGGAGACCCCGGCGTAGCTGAGCTTGGCGTCTCCGACCAGACGGCGCAGGACGTCGAGGTCGCGCGCGACGTTCGCCGTCGACATGTGGTCCATGATCGGCCCGCCGCTGCGACTGCACGCGGCGTCGATCGCCCGGTCCACCGCGATCCACTCCTGCTCCTGCTCGCGCGTCAGCGGGAACGCGAACGGCGTGAACGGCGGCCATTCCGCCTCGCTTCCGAAGCAGCGCAGCGGGGTGCTGCGGATGACGCCCCGGGGATCGAAGCCCACGAGGTCGAAGCGGGCGCGCACCTCGTCGGTGTAGAGGTACGGTCCGGCGCCGAGCACGTAGTCGACGCCCGAGCCGCCGGGCCCGCCGGGATTGAGGAACAGCGAGCCGATGCGCCGCGACGGATCGCTCGCGGGCAGGCGCGTCAGCGCGATGGCGATCGTCTGGCCCTGCGGGCGCGAGTAGTCGAGCGGCACCCGCGCGACCGCACACTGGAACGAGGGTCCGGCCTCGGGATGGCAGCTCGTCCAGGTGAGGCCCTGGCGACCGCCATGGGTCTCGGCGGCCCCCGCCGCTCCCGGCAGGACGCAGAGCAGCGCGAACACCACCGCCGTCAACGTCTTTGCGCGCCGAACGAGCTCTGCCGACATGACCGCCTCCAACCCTCGTGGACGGGATCGGCCCATTCCCCCACACCGGGGGATCGCAGGTCAAGTGAGCGGCCGGGCTCCGGCCGGGTCCGGGTTCAGCCGGTGAGGCGGATCTCGCGCTGCTCGGCGGCAGAGCGGTAGCACGCGTCGACGATGCGGGCGAGCTCGATCGCCGCCGTGCCGTCATGTTCCTGCCACCGGCCCGACCGGACCTTCGCCAGGAACTGCTCGACGACGGCCCGGTGCCCGGCGCCGGGCGGCGCGGTCAGCCGCGTCTCGACGGCGGCGCCGTCGTCATCGGTGAAGACCCGGAGCGAGCCGCTCGGCGCGTAGTCCTCGACGATCAGCTCGGCGCCGCCCTGCGTCCCGAAGAGCGTGATGCCGAACGCGTCGCCCTCGGTCCGGTGCGCGGCCCAGCTCGCCTCGACGAGCAGCGTGCCGCCGTCCTCGAGCCGCGCGAACACGGTGGCGAGGTCCTCCACGTCGAAGCCGGTCGAGCCGGCGATGCTCGTCTTGCTCGATTCGCGGTTGAACCCGAAGCCCGCGGTCGCGAGCAGGTCGTAGGTCGATGCGCTCACGGCGGTGACCGCGGGGTTGCCGAGCAGGAAGAGCGAGTAGTCGAGGACATGCACGCCGATGTCGACGAGCGGGCCGCCGCCCGCGAACTCCGACGTGGTGAACCAGGTGCCCTCCCCCGGTATCCCGGACCGCCGGAGCCACCACGCCTTCGCGTAGTACGGCCGCCCCAGCCGGCCGGCGTCGATGACCTCCTTGAGCTCCTGGATGTCGCCCCGCTGGCGGTGGTTGAACCCGACGTCGAGCACTCGGTTCGCCTGCCGCGCGGCCTGGACCATCGAGCGCGCCTCGGCCTCGTTGCGCGCGATCGGCTTCTCCGAGAGGACGTGCAGGCCGCGTTCGAGCGCGGCGATCGCGATCGGGGCATGCAGGAACGTGGGCACCGCGACGCTCACCGCGTCGAGCCCGTCGAGCTCCAGCAGATCCTGCCAGCGGGCGACCTCGTGCTCGACCCCGTGCTTCGCGGCGAGCGCCGACCGGGCCGGCTCCTCGAGTCCGGCGAGGGCGCCGACGCGCACGCCGGCGAGCGCGTCGTAGGCCGCGAGGTGCTGGCGGCCGGCCCAGCCGACGCCGATGACGCCCACCCGGATGTCGTCCACTAGCGCGCTGCCTCGAACCATCCGCGCGGCGACTGCGGGCTGCCGGGCACGGCGCGCTCGATCCACGGCGCCGGCGCCGCCCACCGGACCGCGTTGGCGATCACGCGCTGGACGTCGGGGTGGTGGTAGACCGGGTAGTCCTGATCCCCGGGGCTGAAGTAGAAGATCCGCCCGGCGCCGCGCCGGAAGCAGCAGCCGCTGCGGAACACCTCGCCGCCGGCGAACGAGCTGACGAACACCAGCTCGTCGGGCGGGGGGATGTCGAAGTGCTCGCCGTACATCTCCTGCGCCTCGAGGACGATCGGGTGCGGGACCCCGGCCGCGATCGGATGCGCGGGATCGACCGTCCAGACCAGCTCGCGCTCGCCGTCGTTGCGCCAGCGCAGGCTGCACGACGTGCCCAGCAGACGGCGGAAGACCTTCGCGTAATGGGCGGAGTGCAAGGCCACGAGGCCCATGCCGCCCAGCACCGCCTCGTGCACGCGCTCGGCCACGGCGTCATCGACCTCGTCGTGGGCGGCATGCCCCCACCAGGTCAGCACGTCCGTGTCGTCCAGCACCGCCTGCGCGAGCCCGTGCTCGGGCTCCTGCAGCGTCGCCGTCGCCGTGCGCGCCGAGTCGCCGAGGAGCGCGGCGATGCCGTCGGCGATCGCGGCGTGCATCCCCTGCGGATAGCGCGCGCGCACGTCGTCCTCGAGCCGCTCGTGGACGTTCTCCCCCCACACCGTCACGTGGAGCGGCCTTGCCGGATCGCGTTCGCGCATGTCCCTGATTCCTAGCAAGCCGAGCGCGGCGCGAGCGGCACGACGTACCGGTATAACGTGCCGCTCTGATGCCGTCCCGCGCCCGTGCCGGCCTGCACTCCCTTCGCCGCGGGCTGGCCCGGACCGGCGCTCGAGCCGTGCGCCAGGCGCTGCTGCGCTACATCCGCACGCCGCCCCGCGGGCGGCCCGAGGAGAACGGCCGGGCGAACGTCACGATCCTGCTCGGCAGCGCCTGGGGCATGGGCGGCACCATCCGCAGCGCTCTGAACCTCGCCGGCTATCTGGCCGCCCGTCACGACGTCGAGATCATCAGCGTGGTGCGGCGCCGGAACAAGCCGTTCTTCGCGTTCCCTCCCGGCGTCAAGGTGACGGCGCTCGACGATCGGCGCCGGAAGCCGGCGCCGATCGGCCTCAGGCTCCTGCGCAGGGTCCTGCGCTCCCGATCCAGCGCGCTCATGCCCCCGCGGACCCGCCCGTTCGCGGTGTGCAGCCTGTGGACGGACGTGCAGCTGGCCCGCAGGTTGCGGGGCCGCTCAGGCATCCTGATCGGCACCCACGCCTCGCTGAACCTCCTCGCCGCCGACCTGTCGCTTCCCGGCGTCATCGCGGTCGGGCAGGAGCAGATGTACCTCGAAGCGCACCGCGAGGACGTCCGAGCGGAGATCGCCGGACGGTATCCGCGGCTCGACGCGCTGGTGGTGCTGACCGACCAGGACGCGGATGCGTTCAGCCGCTTCGTGCCCGATCCGATCAACGTGTCGGTCATCCCCAATGCCGTCAGGGCGCTGGGCGGCGACCGGGCTCCGCTGACCGGCACGACGATCCTCGCCGCCGGCCGGCTGGCGCCCCAGAAGGGGTTCGACCTCCTGATCCAGGCGTTCGCCCGCGTCGCCGCGGCCCATCCGGACTGGCGGCTGCTCATCTGCGGGCGCGGTCAGCAGAAGCGAGACCTGCGGCTCCTGGCCGACGCGCTGCAGCTCACCGACGTCGTGAGCCTGCCGGGACCGGCCCGGCACCTGGGCGAGGAGATGGAGCGTGCCGCCGTGTTCGCGCTCAGCTCCAGGTCCGAGGGATTCCCCCTCATCCTCGTGGAGGCGATGAGCAAGGGCCTGCCGGTCGTCAGCTTCGACTGCCGGACCGGCCCGCGCGACATCATCGAGGACCACCGCAACGGGCTCCTCGTCCCGGCCGAGGACGTCGACGCCCTGGCCGAGGGCATGCTGGAGCTCGTCGCCGACGAGGAGCTCCGGCGCCGGCTCGGCGCCGAAGCGGCGCGCACCGCCGGCGACTACACGGTGGATGCCCTCGGCGCGCGCTGGGACGCCCTCCTCGACCAGCTGCTGCGATCTCGACGCGGTGCTTCCGCCCCGTAGGTACGGTGCAGCGATGCCCTTGAAGCAGGCCCTGAACGCCGGGCTGACCCGCGCGACGGGCTACGCGCTCGTCCGGGCGGAGCGACTCGCGCCCGCCAAGCCCAAGGCGCGGCCGCGCCCGCTGCCGGCGCACTTCGACAAGGAGGCGCGCGCCACCATCCGGAGCGTCAAGCCGCGCACGATGACCGCGCCCGCGAAGCTGTTCGCGCTGATCCTCGCGACCCGCTACGTGGTCGACCACGGGATCCCGGGCTCGATCGTGGAGTGCGGCGTGTGGCGCGGGGGGAGCATGCAGGCCGTCGCCCGCACGCTGCTCGCGCGCGGCGTGACCGACCGCGACCTGCATCTCTTCGACACGTTCGAGGGGATGCCGCCCCCGACCGACGAGGACCGCCGCGTCGACGGCACGCCGGCCGCCGAGCTGCTCGCCACCCGCGCGAGGACGAAGAAGGTGTGGGCGGTCGCGTCGCTCGACGACGTGCAGGCGGGCATGGCCGAGACGGGCTATCCCGCGTCGCGCGTGCACTTCCATCCCGGCATGGTCGAGGAGACCGTCCCGGCGCAGGCGCCGGACCGCATCGCGATCCTCCGGCTCGACACCGACTGGTACGAGTCGACGCGCCACGAGCTCGACCACCTCTACGACCGGGTGTCGCCGGGCGGGGTCGTGATCTTCGACGACTACGGCTTCTGGCAGGGCGCGCGCCAGGCGATCGACGAGTTCCTCGAGAGCACCGGTGCGCGCCTGCTGCTCGTGCCCATGGCGTCGGGCCGCATCACGATCAAGCCCTGACGCGCCGACCCGTGGTCCAGCGGCTGCGCGAACCGCACTGAACCCAGGCGCGGAGGGGATCGTCGACCCGGCGGTGAACGACGACCCCGCTGTCCGCGACTGGACACATCGCCCCTCGAAGAGCGGCGATGTTCGACGCGATGCTGCGCGGGTCGGTTCGCGGTCCGCCAGGTCGCCGGTCAGATCGGTTACGTGTTGCGCCGTGAACGGTCGGCGATGCCACATGAGCGCCCGTGTGGCATGCCGGCCGCGCTCTACGCCGCCACGCGCTCGCCGAACGCCCGCAGGCAGCCGGGCCAGCCGCCCTCGCCGGCGACCGACTCGCGCGTCTGCTCCCAGCCTTCGCCGTGGCGATCGAGGTTGCGGTGCTCCAGTTCGACGCGCGTGCGCTCCGGAGCCTCGGGGATGAATCGCACCTCGATCTCGCTCGTCTTCTCGGGGTCGGTCTCGATCTGCCATCGGGGGCTGATGTCCCAGCTGATCACCACCCGCTGCGGTGGCTCGTAGGCGAGCACGCGGGCCCAGTGGCACTCGCTGCCGTCGACGCCGCGGTCGTAGACCCGGCCGCCCGCGCGCGGCTCGAACACGCGCTCGGCGATGTCCACGTCGAGCAGGTTGTACTCACGTGGGAACCAGGTCCCGATGTCGTCGGTGAAGACCGAGAACGCACGCTCGAGCGGCGCCTCGACGACGATCGACGCCCGCACGGACGTGTCTGCTGCCTGGGTGCTCACGAGATCTCCTCTGATCGTTGCTCGACGGTCGCCTTGTAGGCCGTGAGGGCTCTGGTCCAGAACTGGTCGAAGTAGGCGCGAAGCGCGCCGACGCCCTCGGGATCGAGGTGGTAGATGCGGCGCGTGCCCGCGGGCCGGTCGATCACCAGACCGGCGTCCTTGAGCACCTTCAGGTGCTGCGAGACGGCGGGCCGGCTGACCGGCAGCTCGCGGGCGAGCTCGCCGACCGCCCGGGGCTCGATCGGCGAGGCGCTCGAAGATCGCCCGCCTCGTCGGGTCGCCGAGTGCGGTCAGTCCTTCTCGGTAAGCCCTCACGCACCGTAAGTCTATGCTTACCACCCGATCGTGTCAACGGGACAGCGGGCACTTGCGCCGGTGCCGCGAGAGGATGAGAATTCCGAAACGCGACCGGGGCTGCGCAGATGGCGAGAGTGACCGTCAACGGGACCGAGCTCTACTACGAGGTGCGGGGCACGGGGCCGCCGGTCCTCCTGATCATGGGATCGACGGGGGATGGCGGTCATTTCGATGCGTTCGCCGACCTGCTGGCCGATGAGTTCACGGTCGTCAGCTATGACCGGCGCGGCAACGGGCGGAGTCCGGTCCCGGCCGGCTGGCAGACGACGTCGCCGGAGGAGCAGGCCGACGACGCGGCGGCGCTGTTGAATGCGCTCGGGACCGGTCCGGCGGCGGTCTTCAGCACGAGCAGCGGCGGGAACTTCACGGTGTGTCTGATGATCCGCCACCCCGGAGCGGTCCGCGGCGCGATCCTGCACGAGCCGGGGTTGTACGCGCTGGTCGACGACTTCGATGCGGTTCGAGCACCCGTGAGGGCGCGGGTCCGGCAGGCGATGGAGGCCGGCGGGCCGCCGGCAGCCGTGGAGCGCTTCTGGTGCTACATAGCCGGCGACGACGGCTGGAACCGGCTGGCGCCTGAGCTTCGTGAGCGCCTGCGCGCCACGGCGGGCACGTTGATCGGGGTCGAGCTCGGGACCTACGAGCTGTACCTGCCCGACGACGAGGCGCTGACCGCGATCGCGGTGCCCGTGCGCCTGCTCGTCAGCGACGACGGCCTTCCCTTCTTCGCCGAGATCGCCGGCCGGCTCGCCGAGCGCCTGGGCGTCGATGTCGCCACCACCCCGGGCACGCACGCGGCCTATCACGAGCACCCATACGAGCTCGCGGAAGGCGTCCGCCCCTTCCTCCGTGAGGTCAGCGGGACCTACGGTTGCGGCTCGAGCTCCTCCTGAACGGCGTCGAGCCACTCGCGCTGGGCGTCGAGCGAGCGCCGGGCGTAGTCGTTGATCAGCCGCAGGTACCGCGTGCGGTGGGGGATCTCGACCGCGCGCCGCTCCATCTCCTCCAGATCACGGTAGGCGCGCTGGATGTCGGCACGCACTGCGGCGAGGCTGGCTGCGATCGTGGCGTCGTCGGAGAAGTCGGCGGCCAGCAGCTTGACGACGCACTCGTTCTGCACGCGCGGCATGGCCGCCGGCTCCGCGAGCCATGCGCTGAGCGCCTCGCGGCCGGCGTCGGTGAGCTCGTAATGGGTGCGCGGTCCCGTGCGGCCGGGCTCGGTGCGCGCCTGTAGGAAACCGAGCATGGCGAGCCGCCTGGGCTCGGCGTAATAGTGGCTCTCCGAGGTCGTCCAGAAGATCGCGCCCTCGCGCATCATCCTGACGATGTCGTGCGGCCCGGCTCCGCCGCGCCCGACGAGCGCAAGGATCACGAAGGAGAACGGCGTCAGTCTCGGGGCTCTTGACATGGGTCCATCTTGGATGTTAAGTAACTCCAAGTTGGAGGTTAGTAGAAGGGAGCTCGCCATGAACACCACCGCACCGTCCGGGCGGACGCAGCCGCTCTGGTTCATCGACAACCTCGTCCACATCCACGTCGACGGGGAGGCCAGCGGCGGAGCGCTCGCGCTCATCGACGAGCGCGGGCGGCGTGGCGACATGCCGCCGCTGCACGTCCACCATCGCGACGACGAGGCGTTCTATGTGCTCGAGGGCGAGCTCACCCTGTTCGTCGCGGGCGAGCGGATCGTCCTCGGCCCCGGCCAGGCGGCGCTCGCGCCGCGCGACGTGCCGCACGCGTACCGCGTCGAGTCCGACGAGGCCCACTGGCTGGTGATCACCACGCCCGCCGGCTTCGACGCCTTCGTGCGCGAGGTCGCCGCGCCGGCCCCGGCCGACGTGCTGCCGCCGGCCGGGCGCCCGTTCGACCCGGCCGTCGTGGGCCGGGCCGCCGCCGAGGCCGGCATCGAGATCCTCGGCGCTCCGGGCACCCTGCCGGCCTGAATCGGCGAGGACGCCGGCGTCGCCCCGGCTAGCGTGGTGCGTGTCGTGTCAGGAACCCGACGAGAGCGCGGTTGAAGACGGCCTCGGCTTCGAGGTTCGGGAGGTGCCCGGCGCCGTCGACGACGACGAGCTCCGGGCGCTGGAGGTGCTCGACGATCTCGGCGGTCACCGCCGCGTCCGACCAGGGGTCATCGGAGCCCGTGCACACGAACGCGGGGACATCGAGCTGCCGGAGCCGGGGGCGGTAGTCGGGCCGCTCCGCGCGACCGCGCAGGGCTGCGGCCGCTCCCTGAACCGGGGCGCCGGCCATCATGGCGTCGACCCGGTTGCGCACCGCCGGCGGGCATCGCGGACCGTACACACCGGTGTGCATGTAGTCGACCAGGACCTGCATGCCGTCGCGCTCGACCAGGTCCGCCCGCTCGCGACGCAGCGTACGCTCGCCTGGATCGCATCGAGGGCCGGTCGCGGCTAGCGACGATCGCAGCTAGGGACGGTCGCAGCTAGGGAGCAGGCCCAAGGGACAGGTCGTCACGTTGGCGGCGCCGCGGAACCGTTGCGAGGGCGACCAGTCCCTTCACTGACGGGCAAGACCGGCGCCGATCGAAGGATCGGCGTGACCACGCCCATCCCTCCGTGAGCGCCGGTCTTGCCCGTAAGGGAAGGGACTGGTCGATTCGATCGCGGTGCCGGGCGCGCTCGAACGCACAGACCTGTCCCTTGGGCCAGGGCTCGGGCCCGACCTCCCAGTGCTTGACTCCGGCGCCGCGTGGGCAGAGGATCCGAGTGTCCACACGCCAAGTACAGGGGGCGGGTTGGAGTTGTCGAGCGATCCGATCGCATCCAGGCGGTTCCGTCGCATCCGGCACCGGCGGGCAGTGGCGTATCGCGCGGGTCCCGGACTCGATGACGCACTGGCCGTCTGCCGGCGTCTTGCGACGTACGGGCTCGCGTCGACGATCGGCTACTCCGCGAGCCGGGGCGAGAGCGCTCGTGAAGTGGCCGGGGTCCACATGGGGGCGTTCGAAGCGCTCGCAGCGGACGGTCTTGACGCGTACGTGTCGGTCAAGTTGCCCGCCCTCGACTTCGACGCTCGGCTCTTCGCGGAGCTGGCGTCGGCCGCGGCGCAGTCGGGGCGGCGCCTGCATCTCGACGCCCTGGCCCCGTCGACCGCTGACGACACGTGGCTGCTCCTCGAGGGCGCCCCGCGCACGGACGTGCTCGGCACCACCTTGCCGGCACGATGGCGGCGGAGCGCCGACGATGCCTCGCGCGCCGTCGACCTCGGGCTTGCGGTCCGGGTCGTGAAGGGCCAGTGGGCGGACGGCGACGCGACGGTCGACGCGGACGAGGGGTTCCTCGAAGTGGTGGACCGGTTGTCGGGCCACGCCGCCGGCGTGGCCGTCGCGACGCACGCGGCCGACCTGCTGGCCGAGTCGCTGCGCCGGCTCTCGACGTGGCACACGCCGTGCGAGGCGGAGCTCTTCTACGGCCTGCCGTTCCGCGCTCCGGCACTTGTCGCGCGACGGCTGGGGGTCCGCATGCGGGTCTATGTGGCGTATGGAGACGTCGGCGCTCCCTACGGCGTCGCCGACGTGATCGGCAATCGGTCCGCGGCGTGGTGGCTGGCGCAGGATCTGCGCTTCGGAGAGGACAAGACGTGGCGGGACATACGGTGGTTGCACACCCACTCGTGACCCCAGCGGGGACGCCGAGCGACTCGATCCCATGGGTCAACTCGGTCTTCGAGCAGCCGTGGTGGCTCGACAGCGTCGCGCCGGGGTGTTGGAGCACAGCCGTGGTGCGACGGGGCGACGAGGTGGTCGCGCGCCTGCCATACGTGCAGCGCCGGAGCCTCGGCGTGACGGCGATAGTGCAGCCGCATCTCACGCAGACGCTCGGCCCCTGGCTGGCCCCGCTCGAAGGCAAGTACGCGCGCAGGCTCGAGACGGAGAAGAAACTGCTCGGCCGGATGATCGAGCTGCTGCCGCGAGTCGATCTCTTCCGCATGAGCTTCTCGCCGAGCTTGACGAACTGGCTCCCGTTCTACTGGGCCGGCTTCGAAGCGACCGTCCGGTACACCTACCGCATCGACGATCTCTCCGATCTCGACCGCGTTCGCAGCGAGTTCCAGGACCACGTCCGGCGTGGGATCCGGAAGGCGGAGAACGTCGTTCAGGTCGACCCCGACCATCCGCTCGATCCAGTCCTGCGCCTGAACGCCGAGACGTTTGCGCGCCAGGGCCGCCGCCCACCGTACTCGGATGACCTCGTGCGCCGGATCGACGCGGCCTGCGCGGCGCGCGGAGCCCGGCGGATCCTCGGCGCGGTCGACGCGCAGGGGAGGACTCACGCGGTCCTCTATCTCGTCTGGGACGAGCGGAGCGCTCTATCCCATCATCAACGCCCGCGACCCGGGACTTCAGGCGAGCGGCGCCAACGCATTGCTGTACTGGGAGGCCATCCGGTTCGCGTCGACGGTCTCGCGGACGTTCGACTTCGAGGGGTCGGTACTCGAGCCGATCGAGCACTTCGTCCGCGGGTTCGGCGGTCGGCAGACCCCGTACTTCTCCGTCTGGAAGGCCGGACCCAAGGCGAAGGCTGCGCTCGCCGCCCGATCCGCGGCGCGCCGGGTGCGCCACCTCGCCGCGACCTCGACGCGCCACCGGTCGAATTCGGATTCAACGACGGGCTGAGGGAGGCGCTTCGCGCTCGATCAGTGGGAGCGCCGCCGCCGTGACGGCAGCCAGCGCCAGGCCGGCTGCCCCCAGGGCGATCGCCGCGGCGACGAACGTCGTGTGCTCCTCGACGTAGGACGCGGCGCGGGCGGGGCGCAAGAGCATGGTGCCGGCGGCGAGCCCGGCGCCGGCGAGCGCCGTGACGGCCGCGGGCGCGAACACCGTCCGCCAGCGCAGTCCGGTCTCCGTCGTGCGACCGGTCATGACGCGCAGCGCGGCGACGCCCAGCGCCAGCCAGCCCGTCGCCACGCAGAACGCAGCGGCCACGTCGCTCGGGTAATGCCAGCCCATCACGAGCAGCCCGTACGCCTCGGCGACCGCGAATGCTCCGCCCACTGCGGCGGCCAACGGCCGCCAGCGCGCCGGGGCGACAAGCACCAGGCAGAGCGCGAGCGCCATCGCGGCCGTGGTGTGGCCGCTGGGCCAGGCGTCCTCCAGCGGCGCGAGCGGGGGCGGGTCAGCGGGGCGCGCAACGGTCGCGAGCGGCTTGAGCAGCTGGGTCGTCAGGGTCGCGCCGGCCAGCACCATCCCCACCACGAGCGCGCGGCGCGGTCGGTGACCGGCCAACGCGACGCACACGAGCACCAGGCCCAGCACAGCACTCGGAACGGGGTCTGCCAGATGAGCGGCAGCGTCCGCCAGCGGCTCGACGCGCGAGTCGCGCAGACCCGTGAAGCCACCGAGCACGGTGCTGTCCAGCCGGGCCCCGGCTTCCGTCTGGAAGGCAAGGAGCCACACGACCGTCGTAGCGAGCACGCAGCCGAGCGCCGCAACCAGCGGCGCGGCCGGACGTCGGAGCATACGACCAGGCTACTCCGCGCAAGACCGCGGGGCGGCGCGCAAGCCGGCGCGTTTCGCGATCAGCCCGGGTACTCGTCCTTGCGCCAGGCGCGAGGCTCCTCGGACTCGGCCTTCGGCGTGCGCGCGAGCAGGAACGAGTGATACGGGGCGACGAACGGATCGGGTGCCATCACCGTGTAGGTGTGGTACACGCTTCCGTTCTCGCGCGCGAAGGCGATGAAGCTCGGGCCCTCGCGCAGGCCGTCCTCGAGCTTGGCTCCGACCTGCCGCCCCCAGTCCTCGAGCCACTCGGGCGGGTTGTCGATCATCCCCTTGACCTCGGGGATCTCCCCCGCCTGCTCGGGGGTGAGGGCGAGCCCGAAGTCGAACGGAAAGTCCGTCTGATAGGTCGAGACGTAGGGGAACTGCCAGCCCATACGCTCCTTGTAGGCGGTGAGCCGATCGATCGGCGCGCGCGAGAAGCAGATCAGCGTCACGTCGCGGTGGTTCAGGTGCACGCGCGTGGCGTCCAGCTCGTCCCCCAGGTTCGAACACCCGGGACAGGCGCCGACCTCGTAATCCGGCCCGAACATGATGTTGTAGGCGAGCAGCTGCGAGCGCCCGTCGAAGAGCTCGGCCAGCGTCTTCTTCCCGTCCTGGGTATCGAACTGGTACTCGTTCTGCACCGGGACCCAGGGCAGCTGACGGCGCTGCTCGGTCACCTTCTGGCTGAGCTCGGCTTGCTCAGCCTCGAGCTTGGCAAGCTCATCGCGAGCCGCCTGCCATTCCTCGCGGGTTCCGATCTTGAAGTCCGGCATCGTTACCTCCGGTCGGTGTTCGTCACGTCAACGTCGACGCCCAGAACCTTATGACCGGCACGCCGGGCCGAACTCATCGCCGCGTCACGCAGCGCGAGCGTGAGGGGCGCCGCGCCAGGTTCGCTATGCACCGGCTAGCGGTTGTTCTCGATTGAACCGGGCGGTGGCGGCGCGTGCCGCCCAGCGACTAGATTCCGGGTGTCGCTCTGATCCCCCCGCGAACTGACGAGGGCCAGTCTTGCCGGGATGTGACTATGCCCCAGCGCGCGGTGTCGACCGCGGCTCCCCCAGGTACCGATGGCGGTGCACGCTTGCCGTCGGCCTCGGGCTGCTCGGCGCCCACACGGGCAGCGCCGCGGCCGACGAGGCGCCGCTCCCCGCGAAACACGGTCCCGGCCACGCCGGCCGCCACCCCGCCGGCCGGCACGGCTGCTCCGGCCCCTGCCGCCTCCCCCGCCCCGGCTCCGGCCGGCTCAGGGACCGTAGCCGGGCGGAGCGGCGCCAACGCCGGGCCGAGGTTCTCCCCGGCGCCGGGCGGCCCGCCGGAGGCCGGAGACGACCGGGCCGCGGACGCCGTCCCCGGGGTCGCTCGCCCGGCAGGCGATGACGCGGCCGCCGGCGCGACGGCCGGTACCGGCGGCCGGGACGCGAGCGCCGAGTCCGGGACCTCGCGCTCCGCATCGACCGCCGGCGACGTGCGCAGCGAAGCGGTCGCCGGCCCGACCGGCGCCGACGGCCCGGAGACCGGCGCCATCGATCCGGCGAGCGCGCCCGCGACGACGACCACGGCGGCGGATCCGGGCACGAGGACCGCCGGCACCGCCGGCGTCGGCGTTCCGCAGGACGTATCGGCCGGCCGCTCGGCGCCTGCCTCCTCACCGGCTCCGACGTCCGCCGGCGAGCCGGAGACGGCGCGACTGTACGGGGCTCTCGCGGATCGCCCCTCGCCCCCGGGCGGACCAGGCGGCACGCGGCATCCCGCGACGCCGGGGTCCCCGTCCCCGCGGTCGAGCCCGCGCACCGAGCCGCCACCGGTCACGGGGCTGCCGTCCCCCGCTTCGCCGAGGCCACACAGGCTCGCGGCGAAACGCGCCGCCGGCTCCGCGGCCGAGACCCATCCCGCGAGCCCCCCCGCGACCGCGAGCGGAGACACCCGATACGGCTTGGGCTCACCGCTGGCACCGTCCAACCACACGTTCGGCGCGGCCAGCAGCGCGGCCTCGGCCGCCGCCGGCGCGGCGTCGGTGTGGGCCGCGCTCCTCCTGGGTCTCGCATTCGTCGCCGCCCAGGAGCTTCGCCGCCATCGCCTCCGGCTGGTCGTCCGCGGACACGCCGGCTTCACCACGCTGCGCGAACGTCCCGGCTGACCCGCGCTGCGGATTCTGAGCCCCACTGGCAGGGGGCGCGTTCAGCGCGCACCGTTCCCCAAGTGCGTTCGCGAAGGAAGATGTCGATGCGTTCAGACCTGTTCGCCCTCGGCGACAAGACGCCATCCACGACAGGAATCGCCAGCCGTTCCGTCGCCTGGAAGGAGACCGCATGAGAGCGGTCATCCTGGCTGGAGGGCTTGGGACGCGTCTGCGTCCCTACACCACCGTCATCCCCAAGCCGCTGGTGCCGATCGGCGACCGGCCCGTGCTCGAGCACATCATCCGCTCGCTGGCGAAGGCCGGCGTCGACGAGATCGACCTGTGCGTCAGCTACCTGGGGCAGCTCATCCGCGTCTATCTCGCGAACGCGGATCTCCCGCCCGGGCTGCAGCTGGCGTACCACTGGGAGTCCGAGCCGCTGGGCACGGCCGGTGCGCTGGCGGCGGTGCCGGATCTGAGCGGCACGTTCATCGTGATGAACGGCGACGTGCTGACGACGCTCGACTACCGGCAGTTGCTCGAGTGCCACCGGCGAGAGGACGCCGCGCTCACGGTCGCCATGCACGCCCAGCATGTCGACGTCGACCTCGGGGTCATCGAGTCCAGCGACGGCTTCGTGCGCGGCTACATCGAGAAGCCGACGCTCCACTACCAGGTCAGCATGGGCATCTACGTCTACGACGAGCGAGTCCTGCGCTATCTCCCGCGCGGCGCGTGCCAGTTCCCGGATCTCGTGCTGCGGCTGCTGGCGGCGGGCGAGCGGGTCGCCGCCTGGGAGAGCGATGCCGAGTGGTTCGACATCGGCACCGTCGGCGAGTACGAGCGCGCGGCGGCGGAGGTGGAGCGGTTCCCCGAGAAGTACGACCTGGAGCCGTTGCTGTTCCCGCCGCGCGAGGTGGTCCCGGCGATCCGGGCCGAGAACGGCCGCGTCCCGGCCGCGTCCCGGCTGACGACAGACGGGAACGGGCGCGCATGAGCACGCGACCTGCGGACGTGCCGCGCGCCGCCCTCAAGCGGACGATCGACGTGATCGTCGCGGCGCTGGCGCTCGCGCTGCTGGCGCCGCTGTTCGTGCTGATCGCGCTGCTCGTCGTGCTCGACTCGCCCGGTCCGGTCCTGTATCGCTGCGACCGAGCGGGCTTCCGTGGGCGGCCGCTGCGCATGCTCAAGTTCCGCAAGATGCGGGCGGACGCCCGGGGCGCCGCGTTGACCGTGGCGGGCGACGAGCGCTTGACGCGGCTCGGCGCGTGGCTCGCACGCACCAAGCTCGACGAGCTTCCCCAGCTCTGGCACGTGGTGCGGGGCGAGATGAGCCTCGTCGGGCCGCGCCCCGAGTCGCCGAGCTTCGTGAACCGCTTCCGTCGCGACTATGAGCTGATCCTCAGGCGCCGCCCCGGGATCACCGGCTTCACGCAACTCGCCTTCGCGCGCGAAGGATCGATCCTGGACCCCCACGATCCGCACGGGCATTACGTGAACCGGTTGCTGCCGCAGAAGGTCGCGCTCGATCGCCTCTACGCCGCGCGCCTGAGCACGCGCCGTGATCTCCGGATCATCGGCCGCGACCGTGCTCACGCTCGTCTTCGGCCAGCCGGTGGCGGTGGATCGGGCGACGGGCGCGATCACGCTCCGCCGCCGGGACGTCCTCGAGGGGCCGGCATGACGGTGCGCCCCGATTCGCCCCGCCGTGCTGAGCTCGCGCCCACCTGGAGCGTCCCGCTCGCGGATGTCGCGATCGACGAGGAGATCCTCGGCGCGGTGCGCGACGCCGTCGCCTCCGGCTGGTGGAGCAGCGGGCCGCGCGTCGCCGAGTTCGAGCGCGCTTTCGCCCGGTTCGTGGGCGCCGAGCACGCCGTCGCGGTCGCGAGCGGAACCGCGGCGCTCCACCTCTCCCTGCTCGCGTCCGGTTGCGGCCCCGGCGACGAGGTGATCCTGCCCTCGCTCAACTTCGTCGCGGCGGCGAGTGTCGTGCGCCACGCGGGTGCGACGCCCGTGTTCTGCGACGTCACCGGCGAACGGGACCTCAACGCCGACCCGAATGACGTCGAGGCCGCCGCGGGCCCGCGCAGCAAGGCGATCCTCGCGCTCCACTACGGCGGGGTCCCGTGCGACATGGGCGCCCTCCAGGCGATCGCCGCGCGCCGGGGGCTCGTGCTGATCGAGGATGCGGCCCACGCACCGGGCGGCGTCTACCACGGGCGGGCGTGCGGGACGCTCGGCGATGCCGGCTGCTTCAGCTTCTTCTCGAACAAGAACCTGCCGGTCGGCGAGGGCGGGATGGTCGTGACCGACGACGCAGGCCTGGCGGACGCCGTCCGGCTCCTCCGCTCCCACGCCATGACGGCGGTGACGTGGGACCGGCAACGCGGGCATGCCGCGGACTACGACGTCGTGGCGCCCGCCTTCAACTACCGCATGGACGAGATGAGGGCCGCGATCGGCCTCGTCCAGCTCCCACGCCTCGCTGCCGCGAATGCGGCGCGGGCGCGACTGGCGGCCCGCTATCGCGAGCGCCTGGATGAGGTCGCCGGGCTCACGGTCGCCCTCGCCGACGACCCCCCGCGCGAGGTGTCGGCCCACCATCTCGCGGTGGTCGTCCTGCCGCGCGGGACGAGTCGCCGAGGAGTGCGCGAGGCACTTGCCGCCCGCCGGATCCAGACGAGCGTCCACTATCCGCCGATCCATCGGTTCTCGGCATACCGGAAGCTGCCCGGCCGCCCGCTCCCACGGACGGACGAGCTCGGGGAGCGCATCCTCACGCTGCCCTTGTTCCCGCACATGACGGAGGCGCAGGTCGACGAGGTCGCCGACGCGCTCATCGAGGAGCTGGCCGGGCGCCGACGAGAGCCGCGGCAGATGATCGAGACGACTCGTGCGCCGGCGTGCATCGGCGACCTGGCGGGCGCAGCGGGGAACGGCGCGACAGGGCGGGATCTGCCCGTCGTGTGCGTCCAGGGACTCGGCTTCGTCGGCTCCGCCATGGCCACCGTCGTCGCGGATGCGCGCGCGGCGCGCGGCGGCCCTCGCTTCATGGTCGTGGGCGTCGACCTCCCGACCTCCGACGGCCTCGCCAAGGTCGATGCGATCAACGGCGGGCGGCTTCCGGTCGCGGCGAGCGATGAGAAGCTCAAGGCGGCCCTCGCCTCGGCCGTGGCGGGCGGGAACCTCGTGGCCACGACCGACGAGCGGGCGTACGCGCTCGCGTCGGTGACGCTCGTCGACCTGCCGCTCGACGTGCTGCATGCCGACGGCCGCCCGACCGCGCGCCTCGACGGCTTCCGGGCGGCGATCCGGACGCTCGGGTCCCAGATGCCGCCGGACTCGCTCATCATCCTCGAGACCACCGTTCCGCCTGGCACGACCGAGAAGGTCGTGGCGCCGGAGCTCGCCCGGGCACTCGCGGCGCGGGGCCTGCCGGCGGACTCCATCCGCCTGGCGTACTCCTATGAGCGGGTCATGCCCGGCGCGTCGTACTACGACTCGATCGCGGCGTTCCCGCGCAGCTACGCCGGCCACACGGAGGCGGCGGCGGACGCGTGCGAGGCGTTCCTGTCGCAGGTGATCGACGTGGGGGCGCATCCGCTCTCCCGGCTGCCGTCGACGACGGCCTGCGAGCTGGCGAAGGTGCTCGAGAACAGCTATCGAGCCACCATCATCGCCTTCATGGAGGAGTGGGGCCGGTTCGCCGAAGCGGTCGGCGTCGACCTGTTCAGCGTGATCTCGACGATCCGGCAGCGCCCGACCCACTCCAACATGCGCCGTCCCGGGTTCGGGGTCGGCGGCTACTGCCTCACGAAGGACCCGCTGATGGGCGCCATCTCGGCACGCGAGCTCCATCACCGACCCGACCTGGAGTTCCCGTTCTCGTCGCTCGCCGTGAGCGTCAACCGGGCCATGCCGCTGGTGAGCCTGCGCAAGCTCGACGCGCTGCTGCCGCGCGGCCTCGACGGAGCGACGATCGCGCTCATGGGCGTGAGCTACCGGGAGGACGTGGCCGACACGCGTCAGTCGCCGTCCGAGACGTTCGTGCGGGAGGCCCACGCTCGGGGCGCGACGGTGATCTGCCACGACCCGCTCGTGCGGCACTGGCCCGAGCTCGGCATCCGCGTGCTCGGCGATCCGCCGCCGCCGGCGGGCGTGGACGCTGTGGTCTTCGCCGTTCCGCACAAGGCGTACCGTCGACTTGAGCTTGAGCGTTGGCTCGGCGACGCCCGGCCGGTGGTGCTCGATTCCTTCGACGTCCTCTCGCCCGCGCAGCGCGCGACGCTGGCCGGCCTCGGCTGCACCATCGCGTGCATCGGACGCGGCGAGCGCACATGAGCCGCGTGCTGATCACCGGTGGCGCCGGATTCATCGGCGCCCACCTCGCCGCGCGCCTCGTCGACGAGGGGCTCGAGGTGGACCTCGTCGACGACTTCTCGCGCGCGGTCCGGGACGCCGGGGTGGCCTCGCTGCACGATTCGGGCCGGGTCCGCGTCCTCGAGCGGGACCTGCGTCTCCCGCACGCGCTCGACGACCTCGACGAGCCCTACGGCCACGTCATCCATCTTGCCGCGATCGTGGGCGTGGCGCGCGTCGCCCGGCAGCCGCTGGCGGTCCTGAGCGACAGCGTGACGATGCTCCAGAACGTCGTCGCCACGGCAGCGCGGCAGCCCGCCCTCGAGCGCATGGTCTTCCTGTCGACCAGCGAGGTCTACGCCGGCACGCTGGCCGGCTTCGGGCTGGCGTTCCCCACGCCGGAGTCGACACCTCTGACGGTCAGCCCGCTGAGCGAGCCGCGCAGCGCGTACATGCTCTCGAAGATCTACGGCGAGGCGATCTGCCGGCATGCGGGCGTTCCGTTCACGATCCTGCGGCCGCACAACGTGTACGGGCCGCGCATGGGCCTCGCGCACGTGATACCCGAGCTGCTCCAGCGGGCGCACGACGCAGGCCCGGGGGATCGGCTCGAGGTCGCGTCCGTCGACCACCGGCGCACCTTCTGCTACATCGACGACGCGGTCGAGATGATCTGGCGCGCCGCGTCCTCGCCCGCGTGCCGCGGCGAGACGCTGAACGTCGGTGTCTCGGAGCCCGAAGTGTCGATCGGCGAGCTCGCCGAGCTGATCGCGACGACCGTCGGCAAGCAGGTCGCGATCGTCCCGCTCCCCGCGACCCCGGGCTCACCGCCTCGCCGTTGCCCCGACATGGCGAGGATGGGGGAGCTGATCGGCTATGTGCCGCGGTTCGGGTTGACGAGCGGGATCGAGCGCACCTACGACTGGTACCGCAGTCACGTCTTCACGCCCGGCTGACGCGCGGTCGCGCCGGATCCTCAGGTGTCCGGCTCGTCCGCCGGCTCATCGTCGAGATCCTGGTGGCTGTAGGCGGGAGCGTGCACCGCGGCGCGGTTGATCACGATGCCTCGGACGTCGGCGCGAGCGTTGGCGAGCTGCTTCTTGGCGGCCAGCAGGTCGCGGCGGCGGTTCCGCTCGAGGTCGACGACGAGGATGACCCCGTCCACGGCCGAGGCGACCGCCGAGGCGTCCGCGACGGTGGACACCGGGACGGTGTCGACCAGCACGTAGTCGGCGTTCTCGCGCAGCCGTGCGAACAGCCGTCTGAGCCACTCGCGGCGGAGCGGCACCGCAGGAGGGCCCGCGGCCAGCAACCGTACGTGCGGGTGCAGCGTCGGCATCGTCAGATCGTGCGCGGCGTTCGCCTCGTCGGCGACGACTCCGCCGTCCCCGGCGCTCCGCGACGCGTCGATCTCGGCGTAGAGCGCCGCGTGATGGACCTTCCACCGGCGCAGGGTCGACTCCGGGATGTCGCGGCCGCTGGCCTTCAGCAACTCGGCCGCGCGGCGCGCATTGCCGCCCGACCGCGCGAGCTGGCGCAGGCCGGCGGTGACGTCGTCGCCGGAGTAGACGCGGCGCGGGGAGCCCGGCGGCGCCGCGCCGACCGGCTCGCCCCCATCCTCCTCGAGGTCGGCCGGAGGCACGCCGTTCACCGGCACGTCGAACGCCGTGAGGTGGTGGTAGAGCTCCGGCTTCTGCACGTCGAGGTCGACCGCCACCACGTCGGCTCCGCCGAGTCCGAGCGAGAGGGCCAGCGAGCTCACGACGCTGGTCTTGCCGTCGCCCTCCCCGGCGCTCGTCACGGCGAGCACCAGGTCGCGGTGCTCGGGCCCCGTGAGCTGCAGGTTGAGGCGAAGGAACTCGAATGCCTCGAGGTAGGCCGCCTCCTCGTGGGCGGTGCTCGCCGACAGCAGCCGCCGGGAGCGGACGCGCGGGATCCGTGCCAGCACCGGCGCGCCCATCAGGTCCGCGAGCTCGTCCTCGTCCCCGATCCGCTGGTCGAACCGGGCGAGCGCCGCGACGAGGAACAGCGCGAGCGCCAGGGCCACGACGGCCGCGATGAGCGCGTTGCGGAGCGGTCGGGGAGAGGTGCGCGCCTCCGGCGGGGTGGCCCGCTCGACGACGCGGACGCCACCGCTCTCCAGCGCCTTCAGGGCCTGCAGCTGCGAGATGCGCGCGCGGAGCGCGCGCGTCGACGCGGATTCGGGGGCGGCCGGGGTGCCGGCCGCGGGCGCCGGCTCCCCGGCCAGCGTCGCGTTCAACGCGTCGATGGCACGCTGGATGTCGGCCTGCCCCGCCTCGCGGCGTACCGCGACGATCTGCTCGGCGAACGCGTTGGCCACGGCCGCCGCCCCTTCGGGCGTGTCCCAGCTCGCGGTCACGGTCCCGAGGTCCGTTGCGCCGCGGGCCTCGACCGAGACGGCATCCTTGAGCTCCTCGGCCGACGACGTCGCGCCGAGCCGCTCCTTGACCCGGACCGCCACGCCGTCGAGCGACGCGAGCGCGAGGTTGGTGGCGGCCGCTCGCTCCGGCACCACGCCCGTATCGGTCACACCACCGGCGACGATGGCGTCGGCCGTCGACGTGCGGCCGAACAGGAGGTCGGCGGTCGCCTCGTAGCGGCTGGGCTGGAGCAGGGACGCCACGAGCGCGAGCAGGAACGCCGCGCCGACGATCCCGCCGATGAGCCAACTGCGCGCGCGGACCAGCGCAAGGAACCTCGGAAGATCCATGCCGGAATAGCCGGTCATGCGCCTCCAGAGCATATGCAGAATGGCGGGGGCTGAGGGCGCTTTGCGGTCACGGATGTTCGATCCCGGTCGCCGACGCCGGATGCGGGCCCGGAACGCCGTCCCGGACGATCAGCCAGGCCAGGCCGAAGACCGTCCAAAAGGTGCGGTTCTCGTTCACGTCGCCGGTGATCTGCGTCTCGAGCAGGTTGAAGAGGAAGACGGCGATGACGACGTACAGCAGTCGCAGGGGGACGCCCTGCGGGAGCCGCCACGCGCCGCGCCAGAGCCCGACGAGCACGGCGGCGATCGACGCCGCGAGCACGACGACGGCCAGCAGCCCGAGCTCCGACCAGACCTCCAGGAACATGTTGTGGGGGTAGTCCTCGGGAGGAACGGCGAGCGTCCCGACGCTCTGGAACCCGCCGGCGCCGATGCCCGTCAGCGGCTGCTGCTCGATCAGGTCGACCGCCTGCCCGAACGCCGTCGACCGTGGATCGGCCTCCAGCGCGCCGACCGGGTCGCGCGCCGCTCGGCTCAGCCGCTCGGCCGAGTCCTGCGGGAGCGAGAGGAACGGCAACAGCGCGGCGGCCGCGACCACCAGCAGCAGGACCGGCGCCACCTTGCGCGGCACGCGCGCGAGGTACACGGCGCCGGTGACCGCGAGCGCGAAGCCGAGGCCCAGGAGCGGACCGCGCGAGCCGATCGCCGCCGCGACCACGATCAGGGCCGCGCTTGCGAGGAGCAGCCACCGGCGTGGCCGGTACAGCTCGGTCAGCACGCCGACCAGCAGGATCGCCGCAGCCGTGCAGAGCAGGTGCGAGATGCCGATCGTGTTGCCCTCGATGCCGATCGTCAGCCGGTCGTCCTCCGCCGGCGGGCCGGCGACGGTGACGACGGCCGCGAAGGCCGCCATCGCGATCGTCCACGACAGGAAGCGCCTGAGGTCGCGCTCCCGCTCGACCAGGAAGAACGGCGCGAGGGCGGCCAGCGAGGTGAGCGTGATGAACTTCAGCGCCTTCTCGCCGCCGTACGCGCTCGACGGCGTCCAGGTCAGGCTGACGAGGAGCAGCATGCCGATGACCGCCAGTGGTGCCGCGAAGCCGAGCGGGATGCGACGCGCCCGTCCGGCGGCCCAGCGGGCGCAGCAGACGCCGGCCAGCAGCAGGCCGAGCAGGAGCGTGACGTCCGCGGGAACGGCGTTCACGATCGCCTGCTCCTTGAAGAGCCCGATGTACAAGTAGAGCGTGAGCAGGGCCAGCGGCTCGCGAACGAGGAAGAGGCCACCGGCGATCGCCGGCGGGATGGCGAGGGCGACAGGCCCGATGGTCAGCGCGGCGACCGCCGCGAACGCTGCCGCGGCGGCGGCGAGCGCCGCGGCCCCGGGCCCGAGATCGGTCCGCGGGGGGAGCTGCGGTGCCAGGACCCGTGCGGTCACGGCATCAGCACGCCCGGCGCGCCAGCGTCAGGCGCCCGAGATGCCGAGGCACGCGGCGCGTCCGCTCCACAACGCCAGCGATGTTCGCCGCGACCTGACCCCGCGTCAAGCGCCAGGTCGGTTGCACGTCATCGGGCGCGGGTCCATGATGATCGCTGGCCCGGTCGGGCCCCAGGCCGTACCGCCCTGACGAGTGGATGCGAGGGGATGGCCGTAAGCGAGGTGGGTGCTCAAGAGACGCGCACGGCATCGCCGGCCACAGCGTCCTCGAGCCGGGACGGCACCCCGGCCCCGTCCGGGCGGGCGCTGGCGCGCGCGAGCGCGCTGAACCTGCTCGCGCGCATGACCAGCGGCGCAGCCACGCTCGGGCTCGCCATCCTCACCACCAACGTGCTGGACACGCACGGGCGCGGGGTCTACGCGCTGCTCACCACCTGGGCCGGCATCGGCGCGACGATCCTCACCGGCGGCACGACCGTGCTCGCGGCCGATCTCATCCACCGGCGCCACGGCGAACCGGTCCTGCATGGCGCGAGCTTCGCGATCGGCGTGGGCTCGGCGCTCGTGTTGCTCCCGGCGTGCGTCCTCGTCGGCTTCCTGACCAGCGGCGCGACGCTCGCGGCGCTCGCCTGCACGGCGATCCTGACCGCGCTGGTGACCTACTCGAGCTTCGAGATGGCGATCGCGCAGGCGCGCGGCGACGTCCTGCGGGTGAGCGTGACCGACATCGGGATGGCGGTCGCCCCGTTCGTCGCCACCGTGATCGCCGCGATCCTGTTCGAGCCGACGCCCGGGACGCTCATCGCCGCATGGGCCGCCGGCGCGGCGGTGACCGCGACGGTGCAGTTCGCGGGCGCCCTGCGGGCCGGCACCGTGCTGGTCCGGCGTGCCTGGCTGGTCGCGGCGAGCATCATGCGGCGATCGATCCGTGTCGCGCTCGCCAACGGGACCTCGCTGCTGTGCTCGCGGATCGACGTGTTCGTCGTCGCGGCCGTCATCTCGGTGAGCGCGGCCGGCGTCTACTCGATCCCCGTCGCGCTCGCGGCCAACCTCCTGCTCCTGTCCCGCGCGCTGCTCACCGCGAGCTACCACTCGATCATGACCGCGCCGGAGGAGGAGGTCGCGGCGCGCGTGAGCACGGCGGTCCGCCACAGCGTGATCGTGGTGCTCGTGGGCGGCGGCCTCTCGCTCCCCGTGGTGGCCGTCGCCGCCGGCCCCGTCTTCGGCGATGCCTACAGCGAGATCTGGCAGCCGTACGCGTTCCTGGTCCCGGCGAGCGCGTGCGTGTGCGTCGTGGAAGTGCTGCGGCACTTCCTCCTCACGCGGCTCGAGCGCCAGAACGAGTTCGTGCTGATCGCCACGGGCATGCTGGTGGTCAACGGCACGCTGGCCGCCGCGGGCGCGGCCGCGTTCGGCCTGACCGGTGCGGCCGCGTCGACCACGGTCGCCTATGCGCTCGCCGCGCTCGCTCTGGTGGCGCTCTGCGCGCGCATGCTCGCGGTGTCGATGCGCGAGCTGGCCGTGCCGCGCTGGTCGGACGTCGCCGCGTACGGGCGAGCGGCGCGGTCGGTGCTGCATCGGCGCCGTACGCCCGGGGCGTCATGAACCTGCGGGGCCTGCTCGACGATCTCCACACGGCCGCGACGATGCCGCGCGTCAAGGTCGTCCTGTCGCGCGGCGAGGCCGACGAGGAAGCGACGCTGCGGCGGTTTCGCAGCCGGCACCCGCGCTACAAGGTCGTGCGGCTCAAGGCGGTCGGGGTCGCGCTGCTGCCACTCGACGACATCACCGATGTCGAGGACTACCTCTCGACCAGGCGCTACGCGCGCCGCCGGGTCCGGCGTGCGGCCAGGCTCGGCTACAGCGCCCGGGCGTTCCACGCCGACGACCGGCGGGCCGAGCTGCTCGACATCCACTCGTCGCTCCCCGAGCGGCAGGGCCGGCCGATCGATGCGGAGTATCTCGATCCCGACGCGCACTGGGAGACCGGTCCGCACATCGAGTACCTCGGGGTCTTCCGCGACGATGTCCTCGTCGCCTACGGCAAGGTGGAGTACGCCGGCGACATCGCCGCGATGGCGCGCGTGATGGGCCACGGGGACCATCTCGGCAACGGCGTCATGTTCCTGCTCACGGCGGAGATCGTCGGGCATGTCAGATCCGTCCGCCCGCAGACCCGCTACCTGTTCTACGACATGTTCTTCGGCGCCGGTGCCGGCCTGCGCGAGTTCAAGACGCATCTGGGATTCCGGCCCCATTACGTGCGGTGGACGCGCGAGCTCAGGCAGGCCGGCGACGTCGCTCAGCGGTGAAGCGCGTCTGCCACATCACGACCGTGCACCCGGTCGACGACCATCGCATCCTGCACAAGGAGTGCGCGTCGCTCCGGGATGCCGGCTATGACGTCACGCTGATCGCGCCGCACGACGAGGACGTCGTGCTCGACGGCGTCTCCGTCGTCGCGCTGCGCGGCACGGCCCGCAACCGGGTGGAGCGCATGCTGCGCCGGCCCATCGCCGCCTACCGCGCCGCGGCGGCGGTCGACGCCGACCTCTACCACTTCCACGACCCCGAGCTGCTGCCGTGTGGGGTCCGGCTCGCGCGCGCGGGCAAGCGCGTGGTCTACGACGCACACGAGGACGTGCCGACGCAGATCCGCAGCAAGGAGTGGATCCCGGTGGCGGCGCGCGCGAGCGTGGCGCGCTCGTTCGCACGGCTCGAGGCGGCGTGCGTCGCGAGGCTCGACGCGGTGGTCTCCCCGAGCCCGGCCGCGCTCGACCGCCTGCGCCCGCACCAGGCGCGCGTCGCGCTGATCGCGAACTACCCGCGGCTGTCGGAGCTGCGCCCGGCGGGGCGGTGGGAGGATCGCCTGCGGGCCGCCTGCTACGTCGGCGGGATCACGCGCGTGCGCGGCGCGCGCGAGCTCGTCGACGCGATGGCGCACGTGGACGCGGAGCTGCACCTGGCCGGCGCGATCTCGCCGCCCGCGCTCCGCGGCGAGCTCGAGCGGTCCGCCGGCTGGCCGCGGGTGCGCTATCTCGGACGCGTGCAGCACGACCGCGTCCCCGACCTGCTCGCGCACGTGAAGGTCGGCGTGATCCCGCTGCACCCGGTCCGCAACTACGTCGACGCCTATCCGGTCAAGCTGTTCGAGTACATGGCGGCCGGGTTGCCAGTCATCGCAACCGACGTCCCGCGCTGGCGCGCGATCCTGGACGCGCACGACTGCGGGGTGTCCGTGCCGCACGGGTCGCCGCGGCTGCTCGGCGAGGCGATCGCGCGGCTGCTCGACGACGACGCCCGCGCGCGGGCCATGGGGGCGCGTGCGCGGCGAGCCGCCGAGGAGCGCTACTCGTGGGAGACGCAGGCCGCCGTGCTCGTGGGGCTCTACCGCGAGCTGCTGGCGTGAAGCGGCACGCCCTCCCCGGAGGGCTCGCCACGGCAGTCGCCACGCGCGTGTATCGCGACTACCTGGAGCCCGAGCGCCTCGACGAGCTGCGGCGGCTCCTCGGCCGCGCGGTGGAGCAGCGGTACGAGACCATGACCCTGTCGGCGTTCGCGGAGCGCGTCGCCGCCGGCGCGCTCGCCCCGCGTGCCCGCGTCCTGCTCCTGCGCCACGACGTCGACTCCGACGTGCCACGGGCGCGGCGGATGTGGGAGATCGAGCGGCAACTGGGGATCGCGGGAACGTACTTCTTCCGCCGCTCCACCTGGGACGTGCCGTTCATGCGCGAGCTCGCCGCCGCCGGCTGCGAGGTGGGCTACCACTACGAGGAGCTCGCGACGCTGATCAAGGAGCACGGCGCGGCCACCGCCGGCGCGGCGCGGGAGCTGATCGTCCCGGCGCGGGAGCGACTGCGCGGCGCGCTGGCCGAGCTGCGGGCGGACAGCGGGCTCCCGCTCGACGTGCTCGCCTCGCACGGGGACTTCGCCAACCGCGCAGTGGACGTCGGGAACGTGGAGCTGCTCGACGACCCGGTGTTCCGGACGCAGATCGGCGCGCGGCTCGAGGGGTACGACATCGAGGAGCACGTCGACGTGCGGTGCTCGGACGGCGGCGGCCCGGAGCGCTGGTCGCCGGTGGACCCGGCGCCGGCGCTCGCGCGCGGCGCCCGCGTCGTCGAGCTGCTCCTCCACCCGCGCGCCTGGGGCGCGGCGCCCGCGACGAACGCGCGGATGGATCTCGAGCGCCTGTTCGACGGAGCTCGCTACCGCTTGCGGAAGGCGGCGCGCGTCGTCTGACGACTCACGCCCCGGCGAGCTCGAGGGCGAACTGCAGATCGCCGGTATGCAGGTCGTGCCCGCCCCACTGATCCCAGCCCACCCAGGCCCCGCGCTGCGTGAACTGCGCGTAACCCTTGTCGAACACGGTGCGGGGATCGAAGCCGAACTCGGTGCCCTTCCGGATCGCGAACGCCTCATAGGCGGAGCCTGCGGTCGACGCGGCGGTCAGCGCGAGCTGTGCGCCGCGCTCGAGCGGGACCGGTTGCCCGAAGCGCACGCGCACCCATCCCGCGTGGCCGGTCGGGACCGCCCGCGCCGGCACCGTCCCGGCGCCGAGCACGCCGCCCGATGCGCGTTCGATCCGGAGCTCGAGCGGAGCCGTCGTCCCCTCCCGGCGGCGCACGCGCAGCCATGCGCCGGTGACGGCCACGTCCGCTGTCGGGGCGATCAGCTCGCGCACCATCGCCCGGCCCCCGATCGGCTTGGGGTTGTTCACCCAGACCTCCATGTAGCCGACGCCCAGGTGCTGGTCCGCGCGGCCGCCGACGACCTCGAGGATCGGCGCGTAGCGGTCGCCTCGCCGCTCGGCCCGCGTCTCCCATCTGCCCGGGGTGCGCCCGCCGTCCGGCGCCGCGGACAGCAGCACCGCGAGTCCGTTCGGGACCCGCGGCCCCGCGTCGCGGCGGCCCCGTGAGACGAGCGCGTTGACCGAGACGTAGTTGCGCCTCGGGTCGGGATCGAGGTTCGTGAAGACGACGTAGTAGGAGCGACCGGCGACGACGCGCGCCGGCTTGCGGAAGGAGACCAGCGGCCATGCGTCGCGCGTCGGAGGATGGAACGTGGCGCCGGCGAGCGAACGGCGCGCCGGCACGTGCCGGCGCCCGGCGGAGTCGGGGGCGAGCGCCACGCGCAGCGTGCCGCCGCTGCCGCCGCTGTACCCGGCGCGGCCGTCGCTGTTCAGGACGACGTAGAACCGGACGCCCTGAACCGTGCCCGTCCACCGCGATCGGAAGCGGTACGCGAGCACCGTCGCGTACGGTCCGCCGATCCGCGTGTTGGCCAGCGAATCGGCGGCGACCGTCGCGTTGTACGACGCCGCGCTTCGCACGTTGGCGCCGTCACCCGCCGCGGACCCCGGTGCCGCGGATCCGCGCTCCCCGGCCGGCGGTGACCCGTCCTCCCCTCCCCAGCAGGCGGCGGCGGCGAACGGCAGGGCGACCAGCGCGACGAGGGCTGCGCGGCGCATCGTGACGAACGATACGCCCGTCGAGGATCTCCTATGCCGGGCGGCTGACGGCGGTCACCAGCTGCGCGTACCAGTGCTTCTCCCGCGCGGTCAGGAGGGCGTTGTTGTGCCACAGCAGGGAGAGGATGCCGCCGTAGCGCCGGCATTCCGCCGCAACGCTCAGGATCGCGTCGCGGGCCGCGTCCGGCGACAGGCCCATGTAGGCGAACACCGTGCGATCCATCGCCTGGAACGGGCGCTCGCGCAACCGCAGCGGGCGCCGCTCGAGGAGATGGAAGGCCTGGTACTCGTGGCACGTTCCCGCTCGGAAGCCGATCCGGTCCGCGTAGGCCAGCGTCGTGTCGTAGGCCAGCCCGGCGCGGTCCCAGTTCGACCATGTCGACGGGTTGTCCCAGCGCAGGTAGTGCTGGCGGCCGCCCCAGGCGTCCTGGCGCACGCCGGCGCGCTCCGCCGACCGCCGCAGCCGGTCGAACTCGTCCCGGGTGCGCTGCGGATCGAGGTAGGTGTCGAACCCCGCGTGGAAGCCGATCTCGTGGCCGCGCCGATGGATGCGCCGCATGAGCTCCTCGATCCACGGATGCTCGACCGTGTACGCGGGATCGTGCGCTGACATCGCGCCGTCGGTCGCCAGGAAGTAGAACGCGCTCACCAGTCCGTGTCGCTCGCTCACGTCCATCAGGAAGTCGAACGTGTTGTTCGGGTCGAAGCGGTGGTCGCCGCGCCCGGCCTCCGCCCAGGAGCGCAGCCGCCGCGCCATCAGGGCGGGGTCGCGGCGAACGAGGGCGTCGGCCCCGAGTTGCCGTAGGCGCTCGTATGGGCGCCGTCCGAGCGAGGCGAGCGGATCGTCGACGTCGTGGGTGAGCGCGACCCGGAACTCCCGCGGCCGGCGCTCCAGCCTGGGCCACTGATGGCGCAGCGCCGCCCACAGCAGCTCCACATACGCGTCGGCCACCGGCAGCCCCAGGAAGCCGTTGCGCTGGGCGATCGAGGCGGAGGCCGGGAAGCGCCCGTACCCGTCGCGCGCAGCCACCACGCGCTCCTCGTAGCGAGACAGCATGAAGAAGCAGCCGCCGAACACGTCCACGCCGAGCTCGACGGCCGGGGGCTCGACGCGGATGAGCTCGCCGCCCGCGCCGTACAGGATCGGCAGGCTCTGCGCCGGCGCCAATGGCCCGGCGGCGATCTCCGGAACCGGGCGCCAGTCCAGCGACGCGCCGGGCATCGACGCCGCCTCGAGCCAGGCCGGAGTCGCGAACAAGACGTCGGGCAGCGTGATGCAGCGGCCGTCATCGTCGCCGTCGAGCGCGATCCGGACGTCGCGCCGCTCCTGGACGTCGAGCCGCCATCCGAGCCCGAGCCAGTCGGCGAGGACGACGTCGAGGATGTAGCGCCGCTCGGGCTCGAGGGCAGGCGGTGCCTCGACGAGGAGCGTCATGCCTGACGATCCCGGAGCTGTGCCACGGAACGAGCGTATAGTGGCCGCGCGGTGCGCGTGGTCCTGCTCACGCACTACTTCCATCCGGAGGTCGGGGCGCCCCAGACGCGCCTGCTGGAGCTCGCCGAGGGCCTGTCGGCACGCGGCCACGACGTCACGGTCGTCACCGGCTTCCCGAACTACCCGGACGGCGTCGTCCAGGCGCCGTATCGCGGCCGCCGCTTCCAGGTCGAGCGGCTGGGCGAGCTGCGCATCGTGCGCACCGCCGTCTACCCCGCGCCCAACCGCGGCGTGGGCCGGCGGCTGCTCAACCACCTCTCGTTCGCGCTGTCCTCGATCGTGGGCGCGGCCCGCGCGGGACGCGCCGACGCGGTCATCGTCGAGACGCCGCCGCTGTTCACCGCGGCGGCCGGCGTCGTGGTGGCCGCGCTCGGGCGGGCGCCGCTGCTGCTCAACGTCGCCGATCTGTGGCCCGACGCCGCGATCCAGTTCGGCGCCCTGCGCCACCCCGGCGCGATCCGGGCGGCCCGCGCCCTGGAGGAGTTCGTGTACCGCCACGCCGACGTGATCGCCGTTCCGACCCCCGGGCTCGAGCGCACGCTGGTGAAGCGCGGCCAGGGCGCGGAACGGCTGATCGTCGTTCCGCACGGTGTCGACCCGGCGCGCTTTCCGCTCGACGGCGACGCCCGCCCGGTGCCCGGGCGCGTCGTCTACTGCGGGACGATCGGCATGGGCCACTCCGTTGGCACAGTGATCGAGGCGGCGCGGCTGCTCGAGCAGGCCGACGGCGGCTACGAGTTCCTCATCGTGGGCGACGGCGCCGAGCGCGCCGAGCTGGAGGCGCGAGCCCGCGGGCTCGGGCTCCGCAGCGTGACCTTCGCCGGCCGGCTGCCGCGGACGCAGCTGCCCGAGCTGCTGGCCTCCGCCGACGTCGCGGTTGCGAGCCAGCGGGACGCGCCATTCCTCGCCGACGCGCTCTCCACCAAGGTGCTGGAGTACATGGCGGCCGCCCGGCCGGTTGTGGCTTCGGCCTCGGGCTGGACCGCCGAGGTCATCACCCGCGCCGATGCCGGCGTCGTGTGCCCGCCCGAGGAGCCGGCGGCGCTCGCCGAGGCGGTCGCGAGGATCACCGCAGATCCCGAGCGGGCGCGGGCGATGGGGCTCAACGGCCGCCGCTACGTCGAAGCGAACCTCACGCGCGCGGTGGGGATCGAACGGCTCGAGCGGGCGCTCAGGTCGATCGCGCGCGCGCCTGGGGGTTGAGCACCGCCTCGGCGCGGCGAGCGTCGTGGCGCTCGCCCGGCGAGTGCCACGCGCCGGCGTCCTCGGCCAGCAGCCGGTCGAGCACCGTGAACGCCTCCCGGTCGAGCCGCTCCGGAACGTCGGCGCGGATGACGGCGAGCGCCTCTTCCGAGCGCAGCGCCGGCCGGTACGGGCGCTCGGAGGTGAGGGCCTCGTATACGTCAGCCATCGCGAGCAGCCGCATGGGCATCGTCAGCTCCGCTGCGGACAGTCCGCGCGGATAGCCGCCGCCATCGAGGCGCTCGTGGTGAGCGCACGCCACCGACGCGATGTGCTCGCAGCCCGGAACCCGCGCCAGGATCCGCTCGGTGATGACGGGGTGCTCCTTGATCCGGGCAAACTCCGCTCTTGTGAGCGGCGCCGGCTTGTCGAGGATCCGGTTGGAGATCGCCAGCTTGCCGACATCGTGCAGCAGCGCCGCGCGGCGTAGGTCGCGCAGCATCCCCACATCCGCGCCGAGCGCGCTCGCCAGGCCGACGACGATCAAGCAGGCACGATCCGAGTGGCGGTACGTCCACGGCGACTTCGCGTCCACGACGCCCGCGAAGGCGCCGGCGATCCCATCCAGCCGCGCATCGTCGGCGGTCAGCAGCCGGTCCTCGGGCTCCCACCACGCGATGTCGCCCTCCTGCAGCGAGCTCCAGAACGCCGCATCTGCGACGAGCGTCCCCAGCGCATCGACGAGCGCGGGGTCGAACCACCGCCCGCGCCGCCTGCGGGCCACGCGCCAGGCCGCGCGGATGCCGCCCGCCGCGTGGAAGATCTCCGTCGTCTGGGCGAGGCAGAGGATCCGCCCGAGGAGCGGGATCTCGTCCGCTCGCAGCCCGCGCGGTTGACCGCCACCGTCCCAGTGCTCGTCGAGCGCGCGGATCGCCTCGGCCGTCTCGACCTCGAGCCCGAGCATGAGCGCGATCTCGGCACCGCGGTCGCACCGGGATTGCATCAGCGCGCGCGTCACCTCGCCCTCGGCCTTGATCGCCATCAACCGATCCAGGCGACCTCGGACCGCGCCTCCCGGCGCGACCGTACGCAGCGACCACACGAACGCCGGAAGGCGCCCCGACCAGTCGACGCGCTTGGAGGTCCGCTTGGCGACGTGATCGTCGGCGCCGAACAGCGCCGCCATCTTCGCCGAGTTCGCCGAGCAGCCCGCGTCCTTGAGCAACAGTGCGTAGAACAGGCACGACCGTGTGTCGGCGTCCAGTTCGAGGACCTGCGCAAGACGCATGCCGATCTTGCAGGTTCGGACGGCATGCCCCGGAGATTCACCCTCCGTGACGTCGAGCGCATACGACATCGCCCCGATCACCCTCGAGAGTCGGACCTGCGCGGCCCCCGCACTCATGCCGACAGTATCGTCAGTTGCACCCGACTCGTGCGCAGTGTCGGCCGCTGATCTCGTACGATGAGGCGCGATGGACGGAAGGAACCTGGCGGTCAGCATGGCGCGCGCGAGGATCGTCATCGGCGTGGTGTCGCTTCTGGCGCCGGGGTTCGTCGGCCGCACGATGATCGGCCGCGAGGGATCCAAGGGCGGGACGCGCCTCTTCGCTCGCATGGTCGGCGCCCGTGACCTCGGACTCGGGCTCGGGGTGCTCTTCGCCGTGGACCGCGGCGCACCGGCGCGCGGATGGCTCGAAGCGTCGGCCCTTGTGGACGGCATCGACGTGGCCGCCGTCTTGCTCGCGCGCGACCACCTCCGCACGGGCGTATTCCCCGGTGCCGTTGGCCTGGCGGCCGGCGGAGCGCTGCTCAGCGCATGGCTGTCGCGGCAGCTCGACCAGGCGCCGCCGCCCTAAGCGGAATGGTCGTCACGCTCCAGAACGGGGCTACGATCGGCGACATGATCAGCGGGACGCACACGATCATCTTCGCGGAGGACGCCGAGCGAGCACGAGCGTTCTTGCGCGACGTCCTGGGCTTCGACGGAGTGGATGCGGGCGATGGCTGGCTCATCTTCGCGCTGCCGCCGGGCGAGCTCGCGGTCCATCCGGGCTCTGGCTGGGGCCGCGGGCCGGGACAGCACGCACTGTTCTTCATGTGCCACGACATCGAACAGGCCGTCGAGCAGCTCGAGGCCAAGGGCGTCGAATTCGTGTCGCCGATCGAGGATGAGGGCTGGGGCCGGATGGCGCGGTTCCAGATACCCGGCGCGGGCGAGGTCGGTCTGTACGAGCCCCGGCATCCAAGTCCACTCGCTGAGTTCCGCGCGTAGCAGCCAGCTGATACGCTCGTAACATCGAGCCGAACGACGAGCACACTCAGGGCGAGGCGTGGCTGTTGGTGACGGCGTCGAGCGCCGGCGCCGCCGACTCGCTGCGCGTTGCGATCTGGCGCAAGCTGCGCTCGCTCGGGGCGCTGTACCTGCACCAATCGGTGTGCGTGCTCCCGGCTCGCCCCGACGTCGAGCGCGAGATCCGCCGGCTCGTCGATCGAGTGCGGGGCAACGGAGGCACCGCACGGGTGCTGCGCATCGCGTTCGACGACGCCGACGAGGAGGCGCAGGTCGTGTCCGAGCTGCAAGCGGCACGCGACGACGAGTACGGCGAAGTGCTCGAACGCGTCCCCGCCTTCCTCGACGAGCTCCGCAGCGAGCGCGACCGGGATCGCGCCACGTACGAGGAAGTCGAGGAATCCGAAGCCGACCTCGAGCGCTTCCGTGCCTGGCTGGCCAAGATCGACCGCCGCGACTACTTCGGCGCCCCGCGTCGAGCCGAGGCCCATGCCGCGGTCGAGCGCTGCGCCCGAGCGCTTGAGGCCTTCGAGTCCGAGGCCTTCGCCCGCGACGCGCAACCGGCCGCTGAGCAACGTGCGCTTCGTGCCGTCCCGGAGAACACATGACGCTCGTAGTGACCATCGCCATCGGTCTGGTCCTCACCTACCTCGTCCTGCTCGGCGCGCTGCTGGTGACCCGGCCCAAGGGCAATCTGCTCGGCGAGGCATCGCGCCTGCTGCCCGACCTCCTGCGGCTGCTTCGGCGCTTGGCCGCTGACGCCAGCGTGCCGCGTGCCGCCCGCGTCCGGCTCTGGCTGCTGCTCGGCTACCTCGCGATCCCGATCGACCTCGTGCCCGACTTCGTGCCGGTGCTCGGCTACGCCGACGACGCCATCATCGTCAGCCTCGCGCTCCGGTCGGTCGTGCGCCGCGCCGGCGCTGCGGTGGTCCGCCGCCATTGGCCCGGGACCGACGACGGCCTCGCCGCCCTGGGACGCCTGACGGGCCTTCAGCTCAGCCAACCGCACGGCACCGGGCAAGCTGTCCCCGCCACGCCGGCCTGACGCTTCGCGCGCAACATATTGCCTGTTGGTAATATGAAACGGGATGAGTGCTTACGGCGCCCTGGCCGAGCCGCACCGCAGGCAGATTCTCGACTTGCTGCGCGACGGGGAGCGACCCGCTGGGGAGCTGGTCGAGCGCCTCGCGCTCAGCCAGCCCGGAGTCTCCAAGCACCTGAAGGTGCTGCGCGAGGCCGGGCTCGTGACGGTGCGCGCCGATGGCAAGCGGCGTCAGTACGCGCTGCGAGCCGAGCCCCTTGCCGAGGTCGACGCGTGGCTTGCGCGCTACCGCGCACTCTGGTCCGAGAGCCTCGACGACCTGGAACGACACCTGGAGGCCAATCCATGACGGACGGAACCCTGGAGACGATCGACGGGCGCCCGGCGCTGCGCTTCGAGCGCCGGCTCGCTCACCCCGTCGAGCGGGTGTGGCGCGCCGTCAGCGAGCCCGCTGAGCTCGAGCTCTGGTTTCCCGCCGCGGCCGACTGGACCCCCGCCGCCGGCGAGACCTTCGAGGCCGGCGGGGCGACCGGGGAGGTGACCGACGTCGACGCACCGCACCGCCTCGCCTGGACCTTCAACGGCGAGCGATACAGCTTCGAGCTGGCCGCCCGGGAAGGCGGCTGCCTGCTCGTCTTCACGCACGTCTTCGACGACCGCACGCTCGCCGCTCAGACCGCCACGGGCTGGGACTCCTACTTCTCGCGGCTCGAGCCTCACCTCGCCGGCGGCTTTCTCTCCGAAGCGGAGGCACACGAGTCCTGGGAGGAGGTCCACGAGCGCTACGCGGAGCGCTTCGGGGTCGATCCCACACCGGGCCGACGCTTCATCGCCGCCCATCGCGCCGGCCGCTGACACTCGACAAGCACCGACCGCAGAGGATCTGTCGCAGGCCGACCCGCGCGGCAGCCGGACGGACGACCCTGCTACCCGCGGATTGGCTCGAGCGCTGCCGGGCTACGTGCAGGACACCGTCACCTGCGCGCTGAAGAAGCGCCTGAAGGGGTCATTCGGGCGCGGAAATACCTGCGGCTCGCCGACCAGGGTGCAGGTATTCAGCCCGGACGCGCTGGCCGATACCCCCGCGTCCTCGATCGCTCCCCGGATCGCCAGCTCGGCAGTGGGCCCGCTGGCGCCCGCGTCATCGACATGTCCTCCCGTCCAGTTTGGAGATGCGATTCCGCTGGCGATACGCACATGCCCACCGCGCGGTTCGCATTGGGTCAGCGCAAATCGCTGTCCTGACCGGCGGATTGGAGTAGGTTTGCGCCGCGGTTGCGCACTAGAACGGATGGTGCGCACGCCAACCCCCGGAGGCGTGCGATGTACGGGCGTGCGACGGACCCTAGTGCCCTGTTCCAGCCGCGTCGCGTCGGCGCAGCGCGGCGACGATTGGTGGGTCTGCTCGTCCTGTTGCTCGCCGTCGATCGCCGGCACGCTCGCGACGCGGCCGGCCGCGGCGGCTCCGCCGGCCGCTGCGTCGACCACCGATTACTGGGTGGTGTTCAAGGCGGACGCGGAGCTCGCGGACGCGACGCGCGTCCGCAACTGGAAGGCACGGGGCACAGCCGTCGTCGAGGCGCTCAGCGAGACCGCGGACACGAGCCAGGCCGTGGTGCGCGCCCGGCTGCGGGCGAAGGGCATCGACTTCGACCCGTACTACATCGCCAACGCGATCTACGTCCATGACGGATCGAACGCTCTGGCCGACGAGCTCGCCGCGCGGCCCGAGGTCGAGCGCCTGGTGCCGTCCCGCACGTACTCGGTCCCCGAGCTCCAGGCCGACGCCGGCGCCGGCATCGCGGCGGTGGAGTGGGGCATCCATGCGATCCACGCCGACGACGTCTGGTCGACCTACGGGGTCCGCGGGGACGGGATCGTGGTCGCCAACATCGACACGGGCGTCCAGTTCGACCATCCCGCGCTCGCGCGACAGTACCGCGGCAACACGGGCAGCGGCTTCGACCACAACTACAACTGGTACGACCCGTCGGGCGTGTGTGGAGTGCCGTCGGCCGCGCCGTGCGACAACAACGGCCACGGCACGCACACGATGGGGACCATGGTCGGCGACGACGGCGCCGGCAACCAGATCGGCGTGGCGCCCGGCGCACGCTGGATCGCGGCCAAGGGCTGCGAGACCAGAGACTGCTCGGACTTCGCGCTGCTCGCCGCCGGGCAATGGATCCTCGCGCCCACGGACCTCGCGGGCAACAACCCGCGGCCCGACCTGCGCCCGAACATCGTCAACAACTCGTGGGGCGGAGCTCCCAGCGAGGACTTCTGGTACAAGGCGACCGTCGAAGCGTGGCGAGCCGCCGGCATCTTCCCAGCCGCGTCGATCGGCAACGTCGGCCCCACGTGCGACACGGACGGCGCGCCGGCCGGTTACGTCGCCACCTACGGCACCGGTGCCTTCGACATCAACGGCAACATCGCCCCCTTCTCCTCGCGCGGCCCCGGCGAGAACGGCGAGGTGAAGCCCAATCTGGCGGCGCCGGGCGTCGACGTCAGGTCGGCGGTGCCCGGAGGCGGGTACAGCCTCGGGACCGGGACCTCGATGGCCTCGCCGCACACGGCCGGGACGGTCGCCCTGATCTGGTCGGGTGCGCCGGCGCTCATCGGAGACGTCGCGGCGACCGAGGGCATACTCGACGGCAGCGCCGTTGACGTCGCCGACCTCTCCTGCGGGGGCACCGACGACGACAACAACGTGTGGGGCGAAGGCAAGCTCGACGCGTTCGCAGCCGTGACGGCCTCGCGAACGCAGCTGCTCGACGACTTCAACCGGGCGAACGGCAGCCTCGGCGGGAGCTGGCGAGGGCTGACGCACAGCGCGTTCTACCGGATCGCCTCCAACCGTCTCGACGTCCAGGCGGGCGGGCCGATCTACTGGAACACCGAGTTCGGCCCCACGCAGGAGGCGTTCGTCACGCTGTCGACGATCGACAGCCGCAGCGTGTCGCAGGGCCTGCTGCTGAAGGTGGGCGCCGGTGACATCGCCAACGCCGCTGCGATCACGGTGACCTACGACGCCCGCGCCCGCGGCGTGACCGTGTCGGCGCTGCGGGCCAACGCGCGCTCGTGGACGCTCTATCCGCGTCGCCCGGTCACCTTCGCCAACGGCGCCCAGCTCGGAGCCCGGGTGACCAACGCGGGCACGGTGCAGATCCGCCGCAACGGCAGTGTCGTCGCGACCGTGGTGTTGAACGCCGCGGACCAGGCGTACTTCAACAGCCGCGGCGGCAAGATCGGCATCTCGATGCTGGCCGCGTCGTCCTCGTTCCTCGACGACTTCGGAGGCGGCACCACCGCTCCGTAGCCGTCCTCGACATCGCTCGGAATCCTGTACGAGCGGTTAACGCACGTCGTTCGGCACGAGACGGATTCGCCTACCGCTCAGGGCTTAGTCGAACGTCCGCCGCTCGATCGACCGATCGGAGGATCGACTGCCGCGCCGCCGGCCGCCATGCTCGCTGCACGATGGCCGAACGAATCGTTGTGTGCTCTGACGCCGGCGGCGTCTGGCGCGTGAAGCCGGAAGGGGGCGACCGCATCCTCTCCGCGCACGTCAGCGAGACCGCGGCCGAGCGCGCCGCGGCCGTCCACGCCGCCGAAACCGGCGCCGCGGAGATCGTCGTCTACGACCGCTACTTCCGCGTGCACAGCAAGCGCGCGACGCCTCCACCCCGTCATCGCTCCCGGGAGGCCGCCCGCCGCTAGGCGGCTGTTCGGATCCCGTACGTGAATCGGGAGTGGATCCGCGCGGCGTCCTCCTCGCGCGGGCCTCGCACCACCTCACCCAGCTCTCGATGAACTCGTCCACCAGCCAGGCGGGAGGCTGAGCGGTGGCTGCCATTGCTCGCACCGGGAGCAGGCTGCGCGGGCGTCACGCCGCCCGCACGGTGATCGTGCGGCGCGGAGTGAGCCGGCCGCGCACGCGCGCGAGCGCCTCGTCGACCGTGGGCATGAGCTCGACCGCTCGACTCGAGCCCATGGCGGCGATCGCGCGGGCGACCTCCGGGCCGGGGCTCACGATCGCGACGCTGTAGCCGCGGCGGCGGGCGCGCTCGATCTGCCGCGCGACCGCGCGCGCCAGCTCGGGACTCGCCAGCTGGCCGCAGCTCATGTCGACGATCAGGCACCGCGCCTGCACGGCGGCCGCCGCCAGGCGCTGGTCGAGGTCCCCGAGCTGCACCGGAGCGGTGTCGCCCGGGATGGCGACCCCGACGGTGACGTCGTCGATGACGTGCAGCTTGAGCGATGAGATCGGTGCCCGGATACGTTCGGATGCTCGTGGCTCGCACCGCGGCTGTCGTCAGCTTCCGGGCGGATCTTCGTCGTACCGCGCGCGCGGTACGCCCGCGGGCTGGGGATAGCTTCCTGATGATGCTGAGCTCGCAGGAGCGTGTCGCGCGGTGATCGAGCTGTTCTGGCTGCTGCTGCTGGCTCCCCTCGTCGTCGGGGTGTTCGTGCAGCGGCGCCTTCGGTCCGTGTTCGCGCGCTACCGCGCGGTCGCCAACCGCGCCGGCGTGACCGGCGCGCAGCTGGCGAGAACGTTGTTGGACGCCCATGGGCTCGGCCAAGTCCGCCTCGAGCTGACGCCCGGGTTCCTGAGCGACCACTACGACGGCGCAACGCACACGCTGCGGTTGTCCGAGGTGGTCGCCCGCGAACGCAGCGTCGCGGCGGTCGGGATCGCCGCTCACGAGGTGTCCCACGCCTACCAGGATGCGGAGGGCAGCCGGGTCTACCGCGCGCGCCGCGTGGTCGGGGAGCCGCTCGCCAAGCTCGCCCCCTGGTCCGGGTTCTTCTTCATCGGCGGGTTCTGGCTCGACATCCCGATCCTGATGGCGCTGTCGATCGCCTACGCCGCCGGGATGGTCGTCTTCGCGCTGGCCACGCTGCCCGTCGAGTTCGGGGCGAGCCATCGCGCGCTCGCCCTGCTGCGGAGCACGGGATTCACGGATGCGGAGGAGACCGACGAGATCGAGCGGGTGCTCAGGGCCGCGGCACTGACGTACGTCGTCGGGCTGCTGCAGCAGCTCGGACTGCTGTTCGCGCTCGTCCTCATCGCCGAGACGGCACGCCGCCTGGCGACCTAGAACTTCACTCGTGCCTCTGCGCTCGTGCGTGGACGCTCAGCGCCTCGACGACCTCGTCCGCCAGACGTGCCCCGTCGACCGGGTTCTCGGGCGTGGCGCGGATCCGCACCACGAGGTCGTCGCCATCGATCTCCTCGATGAGGACCGTGGCCGCATCTCGAGTCGGCGTCGTGATCCGCTCATCCAGGATCGCCTGCACCTGGGTCGGCCGCATGTCGGGCCCGAGGCGCACGCTCACGTCGACTCCGTCGGGTTCCCCCCGCGGGGCGACGGCCGCGCCGAGCACCACGCTGTTCGGCACCATGACACGGTCCTCGCCGCGTGCGAGCGTGGTGTAGAGGAGCCCCAGCGAGCTGACCACGCCCTCTACCTCGCCGGCGAGGCCACCCGCCTGCAGGCGGAGGCGCTCACCCACCTGGAACGGACGCGCGCTCACCAACACGACCCCCGCGAACAGGTTGCCGAGCGTTTGCTGAGCGGCCAGGCCCAGGATCACGGCGGTGAACGCGCTACCCGCGAGGACGGTGCTCGGGCTGACCTGCGCGATCGACAGCGCGACGAGCAGGGTGACGGCGATCGTGACCAGCCGGATGAGGAATCCGACCGTTCCCGCAGTCGGCGGATCCAGATGCCGGAAGAAGGTCGGAGCGGCGGCCCGGCCGACATCGCGCGCGACGGCCCACCCGAGGATCACGACGGCGAGCACCGCGGCTATCTGCACGGGCGTGTCCGCGGAAGGGGCGAATATGTGCTTGCGTTGCGAGTAGGCGACGATCACGCCCGCGAACAGCGGCAGCAGCACGGCGGCCTGTGCCCGCGCGCGCCGAACCTCGCGTCGACGGATCTCGGCCGCCAGGCCGACGGCCTCCCAGGCCTCCGTCCGGCTGTCGAACATCGACTCCCGGCGCGAGTTGTACCGCCGTGGCTTCTTCACACGAGGCCGAGCCGGCGCGTGCGTGTCATGCCGCAGCGGTCGCAGCGGCAGGTCTCGATCAATCGGACGGGGCGCTCCCAGGGCGTCCAGCGGTGGCCGAACCACCAGCACAAGAGATGGAGCAGTCGGGTGATGCGGGACTGAGGCCGGGCGGACATGGGGGACGCGAACGATTGGCGAGGGACGCTTGGTCTTGCTCCTCGAGACTGGTGGGGGACACCCGAATGCTCGCGCCTCACGGCGCGTGTGTCGTCGGTCCGTGGGAGCGTCTTTCGTCTGCCTCCGATGGAGTAGCCGGTGGGCCGCGACGGCAGCGCCCTGCGGGATGGGCGTCACCCGCGGTTGGGTTCACGACGCTCGACGTTAGGCCGTCGAGGTCCAGGACGAACCGCGAGCCGAGGTGCTGCGACGACGTCGGAAGAACGGCCCTGCCTCGTGCGTCGTGCCGCTCGATGCCGGTCATGGCCGACGAGTGGCGCGACACGATTCACCGGCCGTTGGGACGCCCCCAGGCCGCGCAAGCCGCAACGAGCCAGCCCGCGGCACGCCCGGGCGCCTGAATGACTTTGCCGGCTGCGCTGGCGCGGGCTGGCCGGGCCATCCGGGCGCCGGCACGGCGCCGACCGCGCGCGGTCAGGTTGAGAACGACGGGCATCGCTGCCTCCTTGCTTCGATGGCTGGTGGGTGCTGCGCCTACCAGAGATGACATCGGCGCAGGAGTCGTATTCCGGCCCGCCGCATCACCGCGGTCACCGCGCCGTCGAACAGCGAGCGCCGATCACTGACCCCTGACGGCGCGAGGTATCAGGCAGACCCAGGACTCCCTCCTTTCTCGCGCAAGCACGATCCACAAGGCAAGGAGGACGAGATGGACAGAAGGATGCTGGCCATCGGAGCCACGGCGATCGCCTTGGCGGCGGCCGGCTGCGGCGCAGACGCGGCCACGGAACGGGCGATCCAGGTCCCCGACGTAGAGGCCGAATCCGCGGTTCCCGCGCAGAACGGCGGCAGCTCGGGCGGCAGCGATGCGGCCCAGGGCAACAGCACACAGCCGCAGACCCGCGACAACACGCTGCGCAAGGGCGTCGAACAGCAGCGGAGGTACTACGAGGGCACACGTCCGCTCCACGTTCCGTAGCGACATCGGATGGCCGGGGAGGCGGGCCCCGCCCCGGCGTCGCGGGGTCGTCGCGCTTACTTGCCGAGGTCGTGGGTGCCGGACACGGTGACGCCGATCATTGTCGGCACGTCGCCGGGCTGCGGCGTCTGACCGGATTCGGTGCGGCCACCGCCGGCCTTCAGCGAGTCGCGAACCCGGTCGGAGAACATGTCGGTACGGCTCGGCTGCTGCGGTCCCTGCCCGATCTCGTCGGTGCTGAGCTTGAGCGAGAATGTGACGCTCAGCTCGTAGCCGCTGTCGAGCTCGCGCGTGTACGTGACCTCGCCGTAGAGCGCGGTCGGGAACTTGTCGGCGAACGAGGACCCCGGCTTCGCGAAGGCGTCCGGGTTGAGCTTCTGCAGCAGACCGCCCTGGAAGGACAGCTTCTTCCCGAGCTCCCAGCGCTCGCCGTAGACGCCGAGCACCGGCGCGAGCGTGGAGCTGACCTTGCCTGGCGGGGCGAGCACCGTGCCGTACACCGTGAGGTCCGCGTACGGCCCGCTCGGCTTGATGCCCGCGTGGGCGCTGCCCCTCGTGTCCGGCAGCACCGGGATCGGATTGTGGACCTTGATCTTCGCCTCGATCTTCGGGAACACCTCCGACAGCGCGCCCCACAGCGCTTTCTCGAGCGCCTTCGGGGCGTTCTTCTTGAGCCGGGAGACGATCGCCGTGAGACCTTTCACGAAGACCTTCTGATCGATCTTGCCGTTGATGAGGTTCTCGAGGAGCTTGAGCGTGTCCGCCTTGATCGGGCCGAGCTCGAGCGTCGGCACCGCCTTGCGGACGGCCGCCTCGATGTCCTTCCAGAGGTCTTCGAGATTGTCGTGCTTGGGGAGGGTGACCTTGATCTTCGCCTCGCCCTCGAGGCCCATGGCCTCGGCCGTCACGTCGAAGCGCAGCGTCCCTTTCTTGCGCCAGATGGCGAGCTGGACGTCAGCCTCCGTGGGGGTCGAGTAGGGGTTGCCTGTGTCCCAGGAGAGCGTCGCCCGACCGCTCAGGCGCTGGTTGATCGAGCTGAGGCGCAGCGTCGGGTTGACGAGCTTGAGGCTGTTGAGGACGGCGCCCTCGAGCGGCAGCCCCCGCACCTTGTTCTCCTTGTCGGCCCAGGTATAGAGCTGGAGGTCGGGGAGGTGCAGCCGGCCGCTCATCACCTTGGGCGACACGTCGAGGTAGGTCGCCTTGCCGGCCTCGTCGCCCCAGCGCTTGCTGATCTGCGGCTCGCGCGCGAGGATGGCGCCGACGGCGCGGTTGCCGGCGGTCTGCTGCAGCGCGAGCAGCGAGCCGGGCCCGGCCCTCGGACGGCGCGCCTGGTCTGCGCCCCGCGCGGCGGAGCGGTCTGGCTCCGGCGCCCTCGCGTGTCCCATCGAGCGACCATAACCGGCCCGGGGCCTGAATGAAACGAGCGCCCGCCAGGCGCTCGTTTTCGCGGAGGTGAGCACCGCCGCATGTGCCGTCGCGCGCCGCAGACCCATTGTGGGAGAGTCGGCCGATCGCCTGGTCACTGCGCGGCAGCTACTTCGAATCCTGCAACTGCGACGCGATCTGCCCGTGTCGCAGGATCAACGGAACGCCCGGCGGCCGCTCGACCCATGGCGTCTGCCTTGGCGTGTTGTCGTGGCTGATCCACGATGGGGAGGCCGACCGTGTCGACCTGGCGGGCATGACGGTGGCCGTCGCGTCGCGCTACAGCGACGATGAGCCGGGCTCGCCGTGGACGTGGATCCTGTACCTCGACGACCGCGCGACCACGCGACAGCGCGCCGCGTTGGAGGGCATCTTCACGGGCCAGCGCGGCGGCGACGCGGCGACCCACTTCCCGTGGGCATGGAAGGCGAGCGAGCTGGTCGCCGTACGAGCCGTCGCCATCGATGTCGACCACACGCGTCGTCGGCAGCGTCTGCGCATCCGCGATCACATCAGCGTCCGCATCCGGGACCGTCATCACGCGTCCGAGACGGTGACCTGCGTGATCCCCGGCCACGACCGAGACGGGGAGGAACTCACCTCCGACGAGCTTCGCGTGGACGACGGCCCGCTGCACTTTCACTATCGCGGCGTCTGCGGCTACGGGACGACGTTCGCCTACGCGGGCTGACCGGCGCCGCGAGACGGACAGCGAAGCCCACCGCCGTCGCCGGCCGCGCCCGCACAGCAGTGCGCCATCGTCCGCCGGCGGCGGCACGGGAGCCATCCACGGGCCAGTGGAGCTAGGGGGACTCGAACCCCCGACCTCCTGGGTGCGATCCAGGCGCTCTCCCAACTGAGCTATAGCCCCGGGTTAAGGGTGCAGAGGCAGGATTTCGGCCCGCCACGGCCAACCGATTGTAGCCGGGGGATCCCGCAGCTGGGGCGTCCCACGTAGGCTGGCCCCGTCGAGGGACGCCCGTGAGCTTCCGCAACCGCCTCACCTTATTCTTCATCCTCCTGGTGATCCTGCCGGTGCTGGCGGTCGCGACCGTCGGCATCCTCATCGTGCGGGACTCCGAGGAGGGCAAGAACGACGCGGCGCTCGGGCAGGCGAAGCTCGCCGCGGACGAGCTGTATCAGGACTCCCGCGAGCGGGCCGAGGTGGTCGCCCAGACGGCCAGCACGGACGCGGCCCTGGCGGTGGCCGTGCGCGACCACGACCGAGCCGCCCAGCACCGGCGGCTGGAGGTCCTCGCCGAGCGCGGCGGCGCCGTCCGCGTCCGGCTCACGCTGCGCGGCGAGGAGCCCGTCGAGGTGGGCACGGGCGACGCCGTCGCTGCCGCGCGCAGTCCCGTCGTCGATGCCGCCGGCGACCCCGCGGGGCAGATGGACCTCTCGGTCACGACCGCGGAGGACTACGCGACGCTGCTGGGGCGCGTGACCGGCTACGAGGTGCTGCTCCTGCAGAACGGCCGCCCGATCGCCGGAACGCTCGAGGGCGACCCTGACAGCCCCGTGCCGATGACCGGCGAGACGCAGGTCGACGGCGACACGTACCGCGTGACGGGCTTCGAGACGCGCGGGTTCGACGGCGGCACGCTCGGCGTGCACGTGCTCATCCCCGAGAGCGAGCTGCAGAACGCGGTGTCGGAGAACACGCTCGGGATCATCCTCATCCTGCTCGCGTTCCTCGTCTGCGCGCTCGCGTTCGCGCTCATGGCCGCGCGCTCGCTGGGCCTGCAGACGACCCGCCTGCTGGATGCCGCGAAGCACATCGGCAAGGGCGACTTCTCCGTCGAGGTCCCGACCGAGGGGAACGACGAGTTCGCGGCGCTGGGACGCGAGTTCAACTCGATGGCCCGCCAGCTCGAGGCCCGGCTGGAGGAGCTCCAGCTCGAGCGCCAGCGGCTGCAGGAGACCGTGCGGCGCGTCGGCGAGTCGCTCGGCAAGGGCCTGGACCGGGACGCGCTGCTCGGGATCGTCGTGCAGACCGCCGTGGACGGCGTCGGCGCCGAGTGCGGCCGCGTGGTGATGCGCCACGGCGCCAACGGCACGCTGTCGGAGGCCGCGCGCGCCGGCGACGTCTCCTCCTACATGGCCGCCGTGCAGGCCGCCGAGGCCGCCGCGCTCGAGGCCGGCGAGGCGGCCGAGACCCAGATCTCGGGCGCCAACGCGCTCGCCCGGCCGCTGGCGGCGCCCGAGCCGGAGGACGGCGTGCTCGGCGTGATCTCGATCGCCCGTCCCGGCCGCCCGTTCTCCGAGCGCCAGCGCGAGCTGTTCGAATACCTCACGAACCAGGCCGCGATCTCGATCGAGAACGTCGACCTGCACGAGACGATCCAGCGCCAGGCGGTCACGGACGAGCTCACCGGCCTGTTCAACCACCGCCGCTTCCAGGAGGTCATGGCGGCGGAGGTCGAGCGGACCAGACGCTTCGGGCAGGAGCTGGGCCTGATCATGCTCGACATCGACAACTTCAAGCGCGTCAACGACACGTACGGCCACCTGCAGGGCGACCTCGTGCTGCGCGAGGTGGCGCGGGTGCTGCGCGAGTCCTCGCGCGAGATCGACGAGCCCGCGCGCTACGGCGGCGAGGAGATGGCGGTCGCGCTGCCCCAGACCGGGCTGCAGGGCGCGTTCGAGTTCGCCGAGCGCGTGCGCCAGCGCATCGAGGCGCTCCAGCTCCCGCTGCTCGAGGGCGAGGGCACGCTGCGGGTGACCGCTTCGTTCGGCGCCGCATCGCTGCCACACTCCGCCAAGGTGGACAAGGACGCGCTCGTCGCGGCCGCCGATGCCGCGCTGTACCGGGCCAAACGTTCTGGGAAGAACCGCACCGTGAAGGCTGAGTAGGCTGTTGGAGGACTGATGGGACTGCTCGACGACGCCATCCGCGAGCACCTCGAGCTCAAGCGCCGCCGCGGGGCCGACCCCGACGAGGTCGCCCGGCAGGAGGACGAGGCGCTGGGCGATCCGCGCAGCGGGGAGTTCGCACGTCCCGACGGCGTGCAGGCGGATCCCGCGCCGCCGGCGCCGGTCGCGGAGGAACCGGCCGCCGAGGTGGCCGAGCATGAGCCCGAGCCGGCGCTCGAGCCCGAGCCGGAGCCAGCGCTGCCCGAGCCGGATCCCGAGCCCGCCCCGCCCGCGCCCCGCGACGAGCCGTGGCTGGAGGAGGACGAGCGCCCAGAGCCCGCCGTGGGCCAGCCGACCGCGGAGTTCACCCCGCCCGACGTGGAGCCGGAGCCCGAGGTGGTGCGCCCGGACGAGGAGCCCGCGACCGACGAGGACGTGCTGGAGGAGACACCCGACTTCCTCCAGGAGACGCCGGAGCACGACCGGCTCTGGTTCGAGCAGAAGCCGCCGCGCGACTTCGACTTCGACAGTTGATCGTTCCGGTGCTCGACGTCCGGCTGACCGTCGCGATCCGCGTGACCGCCGATAGGGCAGCCTCCCGTCTGCGCTCCGGGAGTTAGGTGGCCCGCCGCTACACACTGCTCGACGTCTTCACGTCGACGCGCCTCAGCGGGAACCCGCTCGCCGTGGTCCACGACGCCGACGGCGTGCCCGACGACGTGATGCACGCGTTCGCCCGCGAGACCCGGCTGTCGGAGACCTCCTTCGTCCAGTCGCCGACCGCCGACGGCGCCGACTACCGCAACCGGATCTGGATGCCGGCGGGTGAGATCCCGTTCGCGGGGCACCCGTCCCTCGGCGTCGCCGCCGCAATGGCGCGCGCCCGCAGCGAGGGCAGCGTCACGTACACCCAGGAGACCCGCGCCGGTCTGCAGCCGATCGACGTCGACGTCGCGGACGGGGTCACCCACGCCTCGATGCTGCAGGAGCCGGCCGTGTTCGGGCCGGAGCTCGATCCCGGCGAGGTGCTCGGCACCGTCGGCCTCGACGAGGAGGTCGCGCATCCCGAGCTGCCCTGCCAGGTCGTCTCCACGGGCCTGGAGCACGTGATCGCGCCCGTGCGCGACGCCGGCGCGCTGGGACGCGTGTGGCGCGACCACGACCGCATCGCCCCGCTGCTGGCGCAGCACGGCGCGACGTGCCTCTACCTGGTCGCGCCCGAGCCGGAGGCCGGCACGGCGCGCGCCCGCTCCTTCTTCGCCGCCGCGGAGCCGGGGGAGGATCCGGCGACGGGCTCGGCCGCGGGCCCGCTCTGCGCCTACCTCGCCCAGCGCACCGGCGTGCTGCGCGTCACGGTGACCCAGGGCGTGGAGATGGGCCGTCCCGCCCGGCTCGACTGCCGGCTCGAGGGCGATCGCGTTCGGGTGGGCGGCGACGCCGTCGTCGTGCTCGACGGCACCGTCTTCCTGGACACCTGATCGAATCGGCCCGCCCGGGGCTTCACCGGGACGGCCGGACGGCCGATGCGAGAGCCCAGAGCCGCTGGCTTCCCAGGAACGGGGGAAGGCGCACGGCTCGCCTCGCTCTCCCGACGAGGCTTCGCCGGAACAAGGCGGCGCGGGTGGCTCCTGCCCCGGAACGCCCGCGCCGCCCCGGCATCCGCTCGCAGAGCGGTTTTCCCGAGGCTTTGCGTGGACTTTGGCGCGCCTTGGCGGCGCGTCGTGCACGGTGGGCGCGTCCGCAGATCCTCGCCCAGGAGCAGCCGTGTCACGCCGTCCCTTCAATCCGTCCGCCGCCGTCGCCCCGGTGCTCCCGGCATGACCGCGGGACTCGTGATCGCGGGCGGCGGCCTCGCCGCCCAGCGCTGCTGCGAGGCGCTGCGCGCCGCCGGCGACGACCGGCCGGTGACGATCCTCTGCGCCGAGCCCGTCCGCCCCTACGACCGGCCGCCGCTCTCCAAGGAGGCGCTCGCGTCGGCGGACGTGGACGTCGCGTTCCGGCCTGCGGACTGGTACGCCGAGCAGGGGATCGAGCTGCGCGTCGGCCGCTCGGTGTCGGCGCTCGACGCCGGACGGCGCGAGGTCGTCGTCGACGGGCGCGAGCGCGTCCCGTACGACGACCTCCTGATCGCGACCGGCGCCAGGGCGCGGTCGCTCCCCGCGCTCGAGCCGTTCGGCAACGTCCTCGCGCTGCGAACGCTCGCCGACGCCGGGCGCCTGCGCGCCGCGCTGGCGGCAGGCGGCCCGCTCGCCGTGGTCGGCGCCGGGCTCATCGGCCTCGAGGCGGCTGCGACGGCCGCGCGCGCCGGCGTCGAGGTGACCGTGATCGAGGCGGCGCCGCGGCCGCTGGCGGGCGTGCTCGGCCCGCGCGCCGCGGCATGGCTGACCGCGCTGCACCGATCCGCCGGCGTGGCCGTGCGGACGGGCACGACCGTGGCGGCCGCGCGCGGCGGCGGGACGGTTGACGAGCTCGTCCTGAGCGACGGCAGTCGCGTCGAGTGCGCCCACGTGCTCGTCGGGGTCGGCGTGCGGCCCGCCGTCGAGTGGGTCGCCGGCAGCGGGCTCGACCCGGGCGGCGTGCTCGTCGACGCCCAGGGCCGCACGGCGCTGCCCCACGTCTTCGGGGCCGGCGACGCCGCCTGCACGATCGACCGGCGCACGGGACACCCGGCGCCCGGCGGCCACTGGGAGGCGGCCTCCCGCGGCGGCGCCGCCGTCGCGGACGCGCTGCTCGGGCGCCCCGCGCGGCGGCCCGCGCCCGCGTCGTTCTGGAGCGACCAGCACGGTGTGCGGCTCGTCTGCGTCGGCGACCCGCGCGACGCGGACGAGCGCACGAGCCACGGCGATCTCGCCTCCGGCCGGTTCGAGCTCGACCACGTCCGCGACGGCCGCGTCACCGCCGTCCTGCTCGTCGACCGCCCGCCGTCCGCGCTGCGGGCGGCGCGCGCCCGGATCCAACCACCACACGACGTCTCAGACAGGAGCGCCGCATGACCCTCATCGCCGAGATCGACAACCACGCGTGCCTTGGGCACGGCGACTGCGCGGCCATCGCCCCAGAGGCGTTCCGCGTGGATGACCTCGCCGTCGTCATCGGCGGCAGCACCGACGAGCGGCTCAGGGCCGCTGCCCGGGCCTGCCCGGCGGGCGCCGTGCTGCTGTTCGACGCGGACACCGGCGAGGAGGTCGATCCGTGATCTCCGGCCGGCGACAGCGGCAAACGTCAGGCGGTCACGCCGTCCCTGCGCGGCGGTCAGAAGCCGGCGACGAGTTCGTCGAGCGAGACGAGTGTGAGCTGTGGGTCACGCGCGGCCGCCTCGATCAGCCCGTCGGTGAAGCCGGACCGGCTGAAGAGCACGGTCTCGACCTCCGCCGCCGGCTTGAGGCCGCTCTGAAGGAGCGCTGGGAGCTTGAAGTCCTTCAGGGCCGCGAGGATCGACACGCTCAACGGCTTGCTGGTCCACTTGCACTCGCCGATCACCGCAGCGCGGTTGCGACCCACGCCGACCATGTCGATTTCCTCGCTGAAGCGATTCTGCCCGCGGCCGGCTTGGGTGGTCGGACCCCACCAGCTCCCGACCCGAGAGACCTTCTCGCCGCGATTGCGCCGTACCCATTCGCGACACAGTGACTCGAAGACGGGCGCGACGTGATCGGCCAGTTCCGGCTCGACCTCCAGCGTGTAGAGGTCGCTCGGCGCGAGACCAGCCGCCAGGTCCTCCTGATAGGGGAACACGAACCGGAACCAGAACCGCAGGAACGGGTCGGAGATTCGATAGCGGCTGCTCTTCTCGTTTGCGCGCGCGTTGATCGGAGCGCGCCGCTCGATCACCGCCATCTCGCGCAGGACGCCCAGCGGCCTCGGCATGCTGGTGGCAGGCGTGCGCAGTGCGCCCGCGAGGTCGCCGAGCGCCTTCTCGCCGCCGGCGAGCTCCTGCAGGATCGAGAAGTACGTCGCGACCTGGGCGAGCTCGTGTTCGAGCACCTCGCGAGGGTCGTTGAACAGCGGACCGTTCGGGTTGAGCAGCCGGTCGCAGATCAGCGCGTCGAGTGGCCCGCCGGATCCGAGCTCGGCCAGGTAGCGGGCCATGCCGCCCGCTACCGCGTACCGCTCGATCCGTTTGGCTGGGTCGCTGTCCTCGATCAGGGCGCCTGTTTCGCCGAACTGCAATGGATCGACGCGCAGGGTCGTCATCCGGCCGCGTAGTGCGGATCCTTCGCTGATCAGCGCCTGCATCTGCTGTACGTGTGAGCCGCAAAGCACCAGCTTGGTCTGCGAGCGGTCGCGTGCCGTTTCCATCACGGCCTGGACCGAGGTCAGGAGCTCATCCCGGCCGCTCCTGGCGGCTGGCAGCAGGTACGGGAACTCGTCGAGCACAACCAGATGTGGCCCGTCCGCCCCGAGCTGGTACATGAGCTGGAAGAGCTCGGCGACGTCAGCGATCTGGGGTCGCACGCCCAACGCGGGCTCGAGCTGAGCCGCAAGCCGTGTGAGCTGGGCTCCGGGTGCCAGCCGTTCGGCAACCAGCACGGTCGCGGGCTTGCCGTGCGCGAACCGGCGAAACAGCCACGACTTCCCGACCCTGCGGCGTCCGAGCAGGTTCAACGCGTTGCGGTCGTCGCTGGTCCACCAGGTCGTCCAACGCGGCGAGGTCACGCTCGCGGTTCACGAACCGCTCAACAGCGGGGAACTCGAAGCTCATTCAGATTATGCAGGACAACATTATGCGGTGCTGCATAACTTATCACCGAGAAGGTCGACGTGGAGGCGAGGGGAATCGAACCCCTAACTCCGGCATGCAAGGCCGGCGTGTTCCCGTTAGCACCACGCCCCCGGTGCGGCCTAGAAGGGTAGATGCCGCCACCCCGACGCCGGACGCATCGTGCCCCCAGCGCCGGGGGAAGGGAGGGGTGGCGGCTGTCCGGGGGTCACGGTCGTACGGCCCACCCGTGAGGGAGGGCCTGGACGCGCTTCGCCCTGAACCTTTCGAAGCTCGCTCCTCCAATGTAAACACTCCGCACGCGTGCGGGAACCCTTTGTTCCTGAAATCCCCTAACCGGGGGTGAGGACGTGGGTGCGCCCGGCCACCGCCGCGGCCGTCGCCGCGTTGATGTCGACCGTGTCGCGCACGTCGTCCGCGTAGCCGCCGGCCAGCACGACGCAGACCGCGGCGCCCGCTTCCAGCAGCCCGTCGAGCACCAGCTCGTCGCGGGCCAGCAGCCCCGCCTTGCTCAGCGCGAGCCGGCCGAGCCGGTCGCCCTCCCACGGATCGGCGCCGGCGAGGTAGAACGCGAAGTCCGGCCGGGCGCGGTCGAGCGCGAAGTCGAGCGCCTCGCGCAGCGCCCGCAGGTACCGCGCGTCGCCCGTGCCGGTCGCGATGTCGACGTCGAGGTCCGACGGGATGCGCGTGAACGGGTAGTTGCGCGCGCCGTGCAGCGAGAGCGTGAACGTGCGCTCGTCCGCGGCGAAGATCTCGCGCCGTGCCGTCGCCCTGGTGCACGTCGCAGTCGACCACGATCGCGCGGCCGGCGGCACCGTCGCGGCGCAGCGCCGCGAGCGCGACGGCGACGTCGTTGAACAGGCAGTACCCGCGCGCGAAGTCGCGCCCGGCGTGGTGCGTGCCGCCGCCGAGGTTCAGCGCCACGTCGTGGGCGAGCGCATGGCGGGCGGCGGCGATCGTCCCGCCGACGGAGCGGCGGCCGCGCTCGACCAGCGCCTCCGACCACGGCAGCCCGAGGCCGCGCTGCTCGCGCGTGGTCAGGCAGCCCTCGCGGATACGCGCGAGCAGCCCGCAGTCGTGGACGGCGGCCAGCTCGGCCCACTCGGCGGCGTCCGCCTCGTGCAGCTCGTGCGGCGCGCGCGATCCCGTCCGCGACGACCCGCTCGGCGAGCAGCTCGTACTTCGTCGATCGGGAACCGATGCTGCGCCGGCAGCGGGAAGCGCCAGCGGTGGTGCGTCCAGAGAACCACTCAGCGGGCACTATTGCGCGTCATGGCCCTACCTCCTCCTACGCTCGACACCACCGTCCTGGTCACCGGCGCCTCGGCCGGGATCGGCGCCGAGCTCGCGCGCGAGCTCGCCCGGCGCAACTACAACCTCGTGCTCGTGGCGCGCCGCGCCGACCGGCTGCGCGAGCTGGCGGAGGAGCTGCGGCTCACGCACGGCGTCCACGCCGACGTCGAGCCGTGCGACCTCGACCGACGCCGGACGCGCCGGCACGCGCTCGTCGCGCGGCTGCAGGCCGGCGAGCGCCGGATCGTCGGCGTCTGCAACAACGCCGGGCTCGGCACGGTCGCGACGCTGCTCGAGGCCGACCTCGAGCGCGAGCAGCAGGTCGTCCGGCTCAACGTCGAGGCCGTCCACCACCTGACCGGCGCGTTCCTGCGCGCAGATGGTCGACGACGGCGCCGGCGCGGTCCTCAACGTCGCCTCGACGGCCGCGTTCCAGCCGCTGCCGGGCTTCGCCACCTACGCCGCGAGCAAGGCGTTCGTGCAGTCGTTCTCCGAGGCGGTGCACGCCGAGCTGGGCGGCACCGGCGTGAGCGTGACGTGCCTGTGCCCGGGCTTCACCCACACCGAGTTCGGCGCGAACGCCGGCGCCGGGCGACGCGGAGGCGATGCTGCCCGGCGTTCCTGTGGATGGAGGCGCCCGAGGTCGCGCGCAGCGGCATCGACGCGATGGTCGCCGGTCGCCGCAGCGCGATCCCGGGGCTCGAAGAACCGCGCGTCGATGCTCGGCGGGCGCGTGGTCGCCCGCGCTCGCTGCTGCTCCCGCTCGTGCGGCAGGTGACCGGCCGACGCTAGGCGGCCTCCGCGCGCGCTGCCGTGATGCAGCTCGCCCGCGACGCGGTCGGCCGCGCCGGCGGTGCCGCCGAGCAGCCGGCGGGAGAGCTGCGCGCGGCGGAAGTACAGCGGCGCGTCGTGCTCCCACGTCGCGCCGATGCCGCCGTGGACGGAGATCTGCGCGCGGGCGGCGTGGTCGAACGCCTTGCCGGCCGCGAGCCGGAACGCGGAGGCCGCGAGCGGGAACTCGTCCGGCTTGTCCTGCGCCGCCCAGCCCGCGTAGTACATGAGCGAGCGGGCGTTGTCGAGCCCGCGCAGGATCTCGACCAGCTCGTGCTTGACCGCCTGGTAGGAGCCGATCGCGCGCCCGAACGTGTGGCGCTCCTTGGCGTACGCGACGCTCGTCTCGAGCGCGACGTCGACCGCGCCGACCGCCTCGGCGGCGATCAGCGCCTGGGCGATGTACCAGGCGGCCGCGGTGTCGCCGGGCGCCGAGCGTCGAGCAGCGTGGCGGGCGCGGCGTCGAACGTGACGTGGCCGAGCGAGCGGGTCGCGTCGTAGAGCGTCGCGGGCTCGATCGCGCGCGGCGCCGGCGTCGACGAGCGCGGCGCGCCCGTCGTCGAGCACGACGACGAGGTGGTCGGCGCCGGGGGCGTCCGGAACCCACGACGACCGTCCCGGTCACCGCGCCGCCGGCGTACGCCGGGGCGGGCGCGCGGGTCAGGCCGAGCGGCGGCTCGACGGTCCAGCCGTCGCTCAGGTCGGTGGGCGGGCGGGCGGGGACGTACGCGGCGCGCGCCTCGCCGGCGGCCAGCGCGGCGACGACGTCGGTCGCGCCGGCGCGGTCGAGCAGGAACGTCGCCGGGAGGTGTCCGAGCAGCGGCACGCTCGCCAGCACGCGGCCGAGCTCCTCGAACACCAGCATCGCCTCGAGCGCGCTCAGCTCCGCGCCGCCGTTGGCCTCGGACACCAGCAGGCCCGGCCAGCCGGCCTCGACCGCGGCGGGCCAGAGGTCCGGCAGCGCCGCGCCGTCGAGCGCCTCGCGCGCCGCCTCGACGGTCTTGACGCGCGAGAGCACGCCGCGCGCGGCCTCCTTGAGGAACTCCTGCTCGTCGGAGAGCGCGAAGTTCACGCGACGGCCTCGCGTCTCCTTGGCGCGCAGCTCGCTGAACGGGATCCCCTTGTCGAGCCGCGGCTCCGGCGGGAGGCCGAGCACGCGCTCGCCGACCATGTTGCGCAGGATCTCCTCGGTCCCGCCGGCCGACTTCAGGCCCGGCATGTCGGACACCAGCTCGCCGAAGCGCTCGTCGGACAGGCCCGTCGGGCCCGAGCACGTCGCAGATCAGGTCGCCGGCGGCGATCGCCGCGCGGATCGTCGTGACCTTGGCCAGCGCGCCCTCCGCGCCCGGGATCTGGCCGCGTTGCAGCGACGTGAGCATCCGGTAGCCGGTGAAGCGCAGCGCGAGGAACTCGGTCGCGATCTCGCCGAAGCGGTGGCGCGTCTCGGCGTCGCGCGTGCACGCCTCGTCGTCGAGCAGCGCGTGGGCGAAGCGGTCGGCGCGCCAGCCGAATCCCTCGCCGCCGAGGCCGATCGCCACGCGCTCGAACATCAGCGTCGTCATGCCGACGCCCCAGCCGCCGTCGACCGGTCCGACCTCGGCGCCGGCCGGCAGCGGCACGTCGTCGAGGAACACCTCGTTGAAGTGCGCCTCGCCGGAGATCTGCCGCAGCGGCCGGACCGTCGACGCCCTCGGCGTCCATCGGCACGATGAACATCGTCAGGCCCTTGTGCTTCGGCACGTCGGGGTTCGTGCGCGCGAGCAGCAGGCCGAACGACGCGTGCTGCGCGTTGGTCGTCCAGACCTTCTGGCCCGAGAGCCGCCAGGAGCCGTCGGGCTGCTGCTCGGCGCGCGTCTGGACGCCGGCCAGGTCGGAGCCGGCGGCCGGCTCGGAGAACAGCTGGCACCAGACCTCGTCGGCGGTCAGCATCGGCCCGAGGTGGCGCTGCTTCTGCTCCTCGGAGCCGTGCGCGATCAGCGTCGGCCCGAGCATCCCCACGCCGATGATGTCGAAGATCGCCGAGCACGCCGGCGCGGCCGATCTCCTGGTTGACGACGACCTGGTGGAGCGGCCCGAGGCCGGCGCCGCCGTACTCGGCGGGCCAGGTGACCGCGGCCAGCCCGCCCTCGGCGAGGCGCCGCTGCCAGCGCCGCCGGGCCGCGACGGACTCGTCGTCGTCGTCGCGGCTGGCGGGCGCCTCGTGCTTGTGCTCCTCGAGCCAGGCGCGCACCGTGCGCGCGGTACTCGGCCAGCTCCGGCGTGTCGTTCAGGTCCAAGGCCGCTCTCTCCCGTTGAACGTCGGTGTTCAGGCGGACGCTAGCGGATCCGACCTGCGACGATGCCCGCCGGATCGGGTAGAGGAGAGGAATGGCACGGTACGGCGGCATCGACCTCGGCGGGACGAAGATCCAAGCGGTGGTGGTGGACGACGGCGCACGAGGTGCTCGGCTCCTGCGCGTCATCCCGACGCCGACGACCGGCGGCCCCGCCGACGTCGCGCTCGCGATGATCGCGTGCGCTGCGCGAGGCGCTCGACGCAGGCCGGCGTCGGCCCGGGCGAGCTCACGGCGGTCGGCGTCGGCTCGCCCGGGCGCCGTCGACGACGAGGCCGGCACCGTGACGAGCGCCCGCAACCTGCCCGACTGGGAGGGCACCTACCCGCTGGGCGAGAAGCTGGAGGCGGCGCTCGACGCGCCGGTCGGCGCTCTCCAACGACGTCAACGTCGCCACCCAGGCGGAGTTCGAGCTCGGCGCCGGCAAGCCGTACAAGTCGCTCCTCGGCGTGTTCTGGGGCACCGGCGTCGGCGGCGGGATCGTGCTCGACGGCAAGCTGTGGGAGGGCCGCGGCGCGGCCGGCGAGATCGGCCACGTCGTCGTGAAGTGCGACGGGCGCAAGTGCCCGTGCGGGCGGATCGGCTGCATGGAGGCCTACGCGGGCCGCGGCGCGATGGAGGTGCGCGCGCGCGAGAAGGTCGACGAGGGCGAGAAGACCGTGCTGTTCGAGATCATGGAGGAGCGCGGCAAGCCGCGGCTCGTCGAGCGGCATCTGGGCCAGCGGCGCTCGAGCGCGACGACAAGCTCGCCCACCACCTCGTCGACCGGGCCGTCGACGCGATCGGCGTCGCCGTCGCGTCCTCGCTCAACCTGCTCGACGTCGACGCCGTGGTGATCGGCGGCGGGCTCGGCCTGCGGCTCGGCGAGCCGTACGTGGAGCAAGATCCGCGACGCGATGATGCCGCACCTGTTCGCCGACCACCGCCCGCCGGAGGTGCTGCTCGCCTCGCTCGGCGACCTCGGCGGCGCGGTCGGCGCGACGCTGCTGGCGGCCGGCAAGGCGCCGGCCCATGCGTGAACAACGGAACTAGGAGGAGGAAGATGGCTCTGCAGATCGGCGACACCGCACCGGACTTCGAGGCGCAGACGACCGAGGGGCCGATGCGGTTCCACGAGTGGCTCGGCGACTCGTGGGGCGTGCTCTTCTCGCATCCGCGCGACTTCACCCCGGTCTGCACGACCGAGCTCGGCTACATGGCGAAGATCAAGCCCGAGTTCGATCGCCGGAACGTGAAGATCGTCGGGCTCTCCGCCGACCCGATGGACAACCACGCCAAGTGGGCCGAGGACATCGCGGAGACCCAGGGCCAGGCGCCGAACTACCCGATCATCGCCGACGCCGACTTCAACGTCTCCAAGCTCTACGGCATGCTGCCGGCGGCGACCGAGGGCGACCCGACCCAGCGCACGCCGGCCGACAACCAGACCGTCCGCAACGTGTTCGTCATCGGCCCGGACAAGAAGGTCAAGCTCATCTTCGTGATCCGATGACGACCGGCCGATCGACGAGCTTCTCGCTGTCGCTGCGCCCGGCACAGGTCGCGACGCGGTGATGGACAGGGCGACGGACGTGATACGGCTGTCGCCGCGGCCGTACTCCGGCGTGCGCCGCTGCTACTCGTAGACGACGACGTCGGGCGCCGGCCGCAGCCGCAGCACCTCGCCCGGGCTCATCAGCCCGGCGTCCTCCTCGTAGAACAGCTTGAAGCCCCTGGTCGAAGGTCTTCGCCGCGCGCGTGAACGCGTGGTACTTGGCGACCTTCACCGCCTGGGTGCCGAAGCCGTCGGCGTTGAGCACCATCGCCAGCCCGTCGCGGCGCTTGAGCTGGGTGTCGTCGACCATGTCGTCGGTGAACTGGTGCACGATGAACAGCTTCTGCGGCAGGTGCGTGCGCGTGCGACGAGCTGCGCGAGCCAGGCTGACGTCGCGTTGACCTCGCGCGCGCCGACGTGCCCGATCACCTGGCCCGGCACCTCGCCCGTCGGCGACGCGCCACTCCGGGTCGAGCGCGAGGCCGACGTCGGGCTCGCGCAGCCAGCGCTCGAGCCGCGTCGCTCTCGGTGAAGAAGTCCGAGCGGCCCGGCTGGATGTCGAGCACCAGCAGCATGTCGTGCCGGCGCGCGGCGCGCAGGTAGCGGCGGATGACGGCGTCGGGCTGGCGGCCGCGGTACATGCCGTCCTCGCCCGCGTCGGCGTTCGCGATCACGGCGATCAGCTCGAGCGCCGGCAGGACCGGCCGGTCGCGGGCGGTCGTAGCGGCGCGCCTGCCGCTCGAGCCGGCGCGCGGCCTGGTCCGGCGTGCCGATCCCCAGCGCGCCGAGCTCGGGCGACTGCGGCGCGCCGTAGAACGCGACCACGCGGCGGTCCGGCAGCACGGTGCGCCCGCCGCGCGGGAGCTGCGCCTGCTCCGCCGGACTCGGGCCGCTGCCGGCCCGGCGGGCGGTCGCGTCGCCGGAGAACGCTCCGGCGGCCGCGATCCGTCGAGCCGCGAGCACGACGCCCCGGCGACGAGCCGGCGGCGATACCCGACGAGGCACCACGCAGCGCTGACGCCCGACGGTCAGAAACGAACCCTCGGCGGCGCGACGCCGTGAACTACGGCATCGAAGGTGCGGGACTGCCGCTCGGCACGACGACCCGCCGACGGCGCCTACCGCGGCGACGGGCGATCCAGCGGACCAGCGAACCCGCCGTCACAGCGCGCCGGCGACGCGCCCGCGCTCAGCGCAGGTGCTCAGGCCCGAGCGCGGCAGTGGCCGGCGCGCCCGCGGCCCACGTCGCCACGCGCAGCTGCGCGATCGCCGCGCCGACCGCCTCGCTCGCCCGATCCGCCCGCGCGGCGATGAGGAACGGCCGCGCGAGGCCGGCCGCCACCGCGCCCAGCGCGAGGCACTTCGCCACGTCGACGCCGTCGCGCAGGCCGCCGGACGCGATCACCGGCAACCCCGGGGCCGCGGCGCGCGCGCCCGCCAGCGCGTCCACGGTCGGGACGCCCCAGCCCGCGAACGCCGCCGCGACCGCGCCGGCGCGGGTGTCGCGGCGTCCCTCGATCAGCGCCCAGTTCGTCCCGCCGGCGCCCGCCACGTCGACGGCGGCCACGCCGGCCGCGGCGAGCGCCCGGACGTCCTCGGGATCCATGCCGAACCCGACCTCCTTGACGACCACGGGCCGCGGGGCGAGCCGCTCGACGACCGCGGCGATCCCGTCGAGCACGCCCGAGAACACGGGCTGTCCCTCCGGCTGCACGGCCTCCTGGACCGGGTTGAGATGGATCGAGAGCCCGTCGGCGTCGAGCAGCTCGACGAGCCGCTCCGCGCGCTGCGGCGCGCCCGGCCCGCGCACCTGGGCCGCGCCGAGGTTCGCGAGCAGCAGCGGCGGCCGCGGGCCGCCCGGCGGCCGGTACGTCGGCAGCAGCGCCGGGTCGTCGAGCAGCGGCCGCCCGGAGCCGAGCACGATCGCGATCCGGTGCTCGGCCGCCGCGGACGCCAGCCTCGCGTTGACCTCGCCCGCCTCGTCGGTGCCGCCGGTCATGGCGGAGATCAGCAGCGGCGCGCCGAGCCCGGCGCCGAACAGGTCGCAGCGCAGGCTCACGTCGGCGAGGTCGCGCTCCGGCAGCGCGCGATGCCGGAGCCGCACCTGCTCGAGGCCCGAGCCGCCCGTGTGCTCGATCCCCGGCTCGGCCGCGATCCGGAGGTGATCGGCCTTGCGGCCGGGTGCGTTCGGGTCCATGGCAGGGTCTCCAGTGGCGGTCAGCGGTGGGCCCGGAAGCCGCGGTCGAGCAGCTTGCGCGCTTGCGATCCTGGATCGCGCGAGTGCAGGAGCACGACGCCGAGCCGCGTCCCGCCGCGCTGCACGGTCGCGACCAGGCAGCGCCCCGCCGCCACGGTATAGCCGGTCTTGACGCCGGTCGTGCCGCGGTAGCCCGCGCGCAGCAGCGGGTTCGTGTTGTAGAGGTAGAGCTTGCCGCCCTTGATCGGGAACCGCAGCACCGCGGAGCGCCGCCGCACGATCCGCGCCACCCGCGGCGTGCGCAGCACCGCGCGCGCCAGCGCGGCCAGGTCGCCCGCGCAGGAGTGGTTGCCGGCGTCGCGGATCCCGCTCGGCGTCGAGAAGCGCGTGCACGCCAGGCCCATCGCCCGCGCGCGCTGGTTCATCAGCCGCACGAACCGCTGCACGCTGCCGTGCGCGGCGCGCTGGGCGAGCGCGATGGCCGCGTCGTTGCCCGACACGAGCAGCAGCCCGTGCAGCATCGTCTGCACGCCGATCAGCTTCCCGCGCGGGAGCAGCCCGACGCCCGATCCGCGGTAGCGCAGCGTCTCCGCCGTGATCCGCACCCGCCCCTCGCGCGGCACCCGCTCGGCGACGAGCAGCGCGGTCATCATCTTGGTCAGCGACGCGATCGGGAGCACGCGCGTCGCGTTGCGCCGCCACAGGACGCGGCCGGTGTTGAGGTCGAACAGCAGGCCGGCGCGCGGCGGATGCTTGAACTCGACCCGCAGCGCGTCGCGCGGGTCGTCGAGGCGCACGGCCAGCGGCGACGGCGCGGTCCCCGCGCTCCCCAGCGGCGCCGGACCGGCGGTCGGGAGCGGCGCCGGCGGCGACGCGGCGCCCACCGGCGACGTCGCGCCCTCGTCGTGCCCGATCAGCGCGTACGCCACCGCCCCGGCGGCGGCCAGCACGAGCAGCGCCATGAGCCTCCGCGCCCAGCGCACCGCTCAGCCGTCGCGCGGCGGTGTCGAGAGCGCGCCGATGACCCCGACCGCGAACAGCCCGAGCACCGCCAGCGAGATCACGACGAGCACGTCCGGGCCGCTCGCGAACAGCACGAAGAGCGTGAGGAACGCGAGGACCGCGATGAAGCCGAGCGCCAGCACGAGGATCAACGTGCGCAATCTAGAACCGCATCCGGTCGGCCTGCTCGCGCTGTTTGCGCTCGTCGGCGAACAGCTTGATCGCCGCCAGCCCGAAGACGAAGCCGCCGATGTGCGCGAAGTACGCGACGCCGCCTCCCGACCCGGCCGAGCTGAGCTCGAAGTAGCTGAACAGCAGCTGCTGCAGGAACCAGATGCCGAGGAACCACAGGGCGGGCAGCTGGATGATCGTCACGAAGAAGATGATGAAGACCAGCGTGATCACCCGCGCGCGCGGGAACAGGAGCAGGTAGCCGCCGAGCACGCCGGCGATCGCGCCTGACGCGCCGATGCTCGGGACCGTCCCGTCCGGGTGCGTCGCCACCTGCAGCGCCGTCGCCGAGAGCCCGGCGAGCAGGTAGAAGACGATGTACTTCCAGCGGGCCCATCGAGTCCTCGACGTTGTTGCCGAAGATCCACAGGAACAGCATGTTCCCGCCCAGGTGGAGCAGCCCGCCGTGCATGAACATCGACGTGAACAGCGTCAGCCACGTGGGGGCGGTCGGCGGCGGGCATCCCTGCGTGCCGACCTGCTTCCCCGGATGCGTGACCTCGTACGGGATCTCCGCGTAGTCGTAGAGGTTGCAGATGTAGTCGTGGCTGGTCGGGCTCCCCAGCGTGAGCCCGCCCTTCTGCCAGAAGAAGTACGCGATCACGTTGATGACGATCAGCGTCAACGTGACCACGGGGAACCGCAGGGTCGGGATGTTGTCCTTGAGCGGGAACACCGGCGGTGCACCGTACCCGGTGCCCCGCAGCTACCCGGCCGGCAGCCACCTGAAGCGACGCGCCGCGACGAACGCCGCGCCGGCGGCCCACAGCGCCATGATCGCGAGATCGCCCCACGCGACCGTGGCGCCGGTCGGCAGCCACGCGTGCTGGAGGGCGTCGGTCAGGTGCGCGAGCGGGAACGCGTTCGCCACGTGCTGCAGCCATGCGGGCAGCTGCGACATCGGGAAGTAGAGCCCGGACAACAGCTGCAGCGGCAGCAGCGTCACCTGCAGGATCGGCTGTGCCGACTCGACGGTCGTCACGAGCGAAGCCACCAGGTACCCGCAGCACGCGAAGCAGAGCGAGCCGACGAGCACCGCGAGCAGCGTCGGGAGCAGCCCGCCGGGCGGCGGATCGATGCCGAACGCGGCGCGCGCGAAGACCACCAGCACCAGCACCGCGGCGACGCTCGACACCGTCGAAGTGACGGCGCGCGAGATCACGAGCACCGCGGCGGTCACCGGCGCCGCGCGGCGCCGCTTGAGGATGCCGTTCTCGCGCTGGTAGACGACGGTCATCACCAGCGCCATGAACGAGCTGCTGAGCACGGCGAGGCTCATCACGCCGGGGACGCTCGCGCGATTGGCGGCGACCTCCTGGCCGGCGACCTCGACGGTCGATGTGCCGTACAGGCCGGCGAACACCGAGAGCAGCAGCAGCGGCAGCAGCAGGATGAAGAACTGCGAGCGCCGGTTGCGGCGCATCGCCAGCACGTCGTAGCGCAGCTGGTGGAGGAAGAGGACCTGGATCATCGCGTCAACTCGAGGTAGATGTCTTCGAGCGTGGGCCGCCGGACCTCGAGGTCGGTCAGCTCCAGCTCCCGGTCGAGCGCCCAGCCGGTGAGCTCGTGCAGCTCCGCCATCGGCCGCTCGGTGCGCACCGCGACGCGCCCGCGGTCGTCAGGAGTCGCGCCCATCGGCGGCTCGCCCGCGCCCGGGGGCAGCGTGAAGGACACGATCGCCGCCGCCCGGTCGCGCCCGCCCAGCGTGGCGGGCGTGCCGTCGGCGACGACCTCGCCGCGCGCCATGACCACGATCCGGTCGGCGAGCCGCTCGGCCTCCTCCATGTAGTGCGTGGTGAGGAGGATCGTCTTGCCGAGCGCCCGCAGGTCGCCGATGACCTCCCAGGTGCGTCGCCGCGCGGCCGGGTCGAAGCCGGTCGTCGGCTCGTCGAGGAAGAGCAGCTCCGGGTCGCCGATGAGCGCGAGCGCCACGTCGAGCCGGCGCCGCTGGCCGCCGGAGAGCTTGGTCGCGTCCTGCCCGTGCTGCTCCTCCAGCCCGACCAGCGCGATCGTCTCGTCGACGTCCCGGGGCGCGCTGTAGTACCCGGCGTAGAGCTGCAGGCACTCGCGCACGCTGAGGTTCGACTCCGGCGCGGACTCCTGCAGCACGATCCCGATCCGGTCGCGCCAGGCGCGCGGCGCGGTGCGCGGGTCGGCGCCCAGCACGGAGACCTCGCCGGCGGTCGCCGTGCGGAAGCCCTCGAGGATCTCGACCGTGGAGGTCTTGCCGGCGCCGTTGGGGCCGAGCAGGGCGAGGATGTCGCCGCGGCGGACGTCGAGATCGATCCCGCGGACCGCCTCGACGTCGCCGTAGCGCATGCGCAGACCGCGGACGTGCACGGCCTGCTCGACCGCGGTGGAGGGAGAGGGGAGGAACATGTCCGCCACGCTAGGCGCGGTTCGCGCCGCCGTCATCGGCGCGCGGTTCCAACCGCGCTCCACCCCCGGGTTGAGCCGCGGATCCACCCGCGCGCCGATGTCGCGCTGCCGCACGCGGCCTATCGTTGGCGCCGTGTACAACCGTGGCCGCTGGATCCTGCCGTTCCTGGCCGTGGTGCTCGGGCTGCTGATCGTGACGTCCGCGGTGCAGTCCGAGCCGCACCCGGCGCTGCACGGCAACGGGCTGATCGTGCTGCTTGTGCTCGTCGCGTTCGTGGGGTTGCTCACCCACGGCATCGTGCACCGCACGCGGTACGTCGACCCGCGGCCGCGACCGTGGCTGATCGCGGCGATCGGCGCATGCGCGCTCGTGCTCGCGGTCGTCCAGCCCGACGGCGCCGGTGTGGGGGCGCTCTACATCACGCTCGGCGTCGCCTGCGCGCAGCTGGAGCCGCGCCGGGCGATCCCGCTGTTCACGGCCGGCATCGTGGTCGTCAGCGCGCTGCACGAGCTGATCGCGCGCGACGGGACGCTCGCCGACACGATCATCGCCGACACCAGCGCGATCATCTTCTTCTTCCTCGGCTACATGGCGCGTCAGTTCCGGGTCGGGCAGGCGCGCGCGGAGCAGCTCGTCGAGGAGCTGGAGGCGAGCCGCGACGCGCAGGCCCAGGCGGTCACCCTGCGCGAGCGCCAGCACCTCGCCCGCGAGATGCACGACGTGCTGGCCCACTCGCTCTCCGCGCTGGCCGTGCAGCTCGAGGGCGCCCGCCTGCTCGCCCGCAGCACCGGCGCCGACCAGAGCGTGGTCGAGGCGGTCGAGCGCAGCCACCACCTGGCGAAGGGCGGGCTGGACGAGGCGCGGCGCGCGATCGAGGCGCTGCGCGGCGGCGACATGCCGGGGCCGGACCGGCTCGGGGCGCTCGCCGACGAGTTCCGCGAGCAGACCGGCGTCGACACCGCGCTCGCCTTCGACGGCGAGCCGCGCGAGCTGTCCTCCGAGGCGCGCCTGGCGGTCTACCGGACCGCCCAGGAGGCGCTGACGAACGTGCGCCGCCACGCCGACGCCGAGCACGTCGACCTGCGGCTGCGCTATGCCGACGACGGGACGTGGCTGACCGTCGAGGACCGCGGCGCCGGCGCGAACGGCGCGCACGAGCCCGGGCCTCGGCTACGGCCTCACGGGGATGCGCGAGCGCGCCGAGCTGCTCGGCGGCCGGCTCGCCGCGGCGCCCACCCCGGATGGCTTCCGCGTCGAGCTCTACATCCCGGCATGACGACCGGCGATCCGATCCGCGTGCTGCTCGCCGACGACCAGCGGGTGGTCCGGGAGGGCCTCGCGATGCTGCTCGGCCTGCTGCCGGGCATCGAGGTCGTCGGCACCGCGGCGGACGGCGAGGAGGCGGTGCGGCTGGCGGTCGCCCGTGCGCCCGACGTGGTCCTGATGGACCTGCGGATGCCGCGCGTCGACGGGATCGAGGCGACGCGCCGGATCGCCGAGGCGCGCCCGCAGGCGCGCGTGATCGCGCTCACCACCTACGCCGACGAGCCGACGGTGCTGAGCGCGCTGCGCGCCGGCGCGCGCGGCTACCTGACGAAGGACGCGGGAGCCGAGGAGATCGAGGCGGCGATCACCGCGGTCGCGCGCGGCGAGGCCGCGCTCGACCCGGCGGTCCAGGCCCACGTGCTCGCGGGGCTCGCGGACGCCGACGCGCCCGCGCTGCCGGACGGGCTCACCCCGCGCGAGGCGGAGGTGCTCACGCTGATCGCGGAGGGGCTCAGCAACTCGCAGATCGCCGAGCGCCTCGTCGTCAGCCAGGCGACCGTGAAGAGCCACGTCAACCGCGTGTTCGCGAAGGCCGGCGTACGCGACCGCGCGCAGGCGGTCGCGTACGCGTACCGGAACGGGCTCGTCCAGGCCTAGTCGGCGTAGACGAGGTCCGCGCCGGCCGCCGCGCCCTCGTCCTCGGCGGCCGCGCCGTGCGGGCGCAGCACGACGACGGCGAGCACGACCGCGACGCCGACCAGTCCGGCGCCGATCAGGTAGGCGAGGTGGAAGCCGGAGTTGAGCGCCGAGGCGGCCGACTCGCCGTCGGCGAGGAGCGCGTCGGTGCGTTGCGTGGCGAGCGTGGCCAGCAGGGCGAGGCCGATCGCACCGCCGACCTGCACGCTGGTGTTGACGAGGCCGGAGGCCAGGCCCGAGTCGCTCGGCGTGGCGCTCGACATGGCGAGCCCCATCAGCGACGGGAAGCCGAGGCCGGCGCCGAGGCCGATCAGGATCATGGCCGGGGCGATGTCGGTCACGTAGCTGCCGTCGACCGGCGTGCGGGCGAACAGCAGCAGGCCGGCGGCGATGCTCACCAGGCTCGCGATGAGCGGCGTCCGCGGGCCGAAGCGCATGATCACCGGGCCGGAGACGCGGAGCGACATCACGCCCATGACGATCGTCGCCGGCAGGAACGCGAGGCCGACGTCGAACGCGCCGTAGCCCAGGATCTGCTGCATGTAGAGCGCTCCGAGGAAGAACATGCCGAACATCCCCATCACCAGCAGCGCCTGGATCAGGTTCGCTCCCGCCACGTTGCGCGAGCGGAACAGGCGCAGCGGCATCAGCGGGTTGGGGATGCGCGCCTGGCGGAGCGACGAACGCCGCCACCAGGGCGATCGCGACGGCGCCGAACCCGAGCGTGCGGGCCGAGCCCCAGCCCTGCTGCGTGGACCTGGAGGATCGTGTACACGCCGAGCATCAGCCCGCCCGTGAGCAGCGTGGCGCCCGGCACGTCGGCGCCGGCCTTGAGGCCGACCCCGTCGCGGTGCGTCCACCAGCCGGACGGCGAGCAGCGCGGTCACGATGCCGATCGGCACGTTCACGAAGAAGATCCAGTGCCAGCTGATCGCCTCGGTCAGCGCGCCGCCGGCCAGCAGCCCGATCGAGCCGCCCGCGGACGCGACGAACCCGTAGACGCCGATCGCCTTGGCCTGCTCGCGCGGCTCGGGGAACATCGTCACGACCATGCCGAGGATCACGGCGGAGGCGAGCGCGCCGCCGACGCCCTGCACGAAGCGTGCGCCGATCAGCATGGCCTGGGTCTGGGCCACCGCGCACAGCAGCGAGGCCACGGTGAACACGGCGAGCCCGATGAGGAAGATGCGCCGCTGTCCGAGCAGATCGCCCATGCGGCCGGCGAGGAGCAGCAGCCCGCCGAACGCGATCAGGTAGGCGTTCACGACCCACGCCAGGTTGCTCTGGGAGAAGCCGAGGTCCTCCTGGATCGACGGCAGCGCGACGTTCACGATCGTGGCGTCGATCACGATCATCAGCACGCCCGTGCAGAGCACGTACAGCGCCAGCCAGCGCCGGCGCTCTTCGCTCATCTTGGCAGTCACGTCGCGCCTCCCGGTCTCCGAATTCACGCGGCCGCCCCGCCGGCGACCGTGGACTGGAAACTACGTGCGCTCGCTGCCGCCGTCAGTGCGGGTAGGCGGCGAGCGGACGTGCGGCTAGCTCGACGCCGCGGCCGCGGCGAGCGGCCCGGCTGCCCGGCCGGTCCTGCTTGACGTGCTCGTCGGCGTGGTAGCTGGAGCGGACCAGCGGGCCGGCGGCGATGTGCTCGAAGCCGAGCTCGTACGCGGCGTCCTCGAGCGCCTTGAACTCGTCGGGATGCCAGTAGCGCACGACCGGCAGGTGGCGCTCGGTCGGGCGCAGGTACTGCCCGACGGTGAGCACCTGCACGCCCTGCTCGCGCAGCCGGCCGAACGCGTCGACCATCTCGTCGTGGGTCTCGCCGAGCCCGACCATCAGGCCGGACTTCGTCGTCACCTCGTCGCCGCCCATCTCCTTGGCGTTGGCGCAGCACCCGCAGCGAGCGCTCCCAGCGCGAGCCGCGCCGGGCGACCGGGTAGAGCCGCGGCACGACCTCGACGTTGTGGTTGAAGACGTCGGGGCGCTCGGCGATCACCTTCGCGAGCGGCATCTCCTCGCCGCGGAAGTCGGGCGTGAGGCACTCGACCTTGCACCACGGCGCCTGCATCCGGATCGAGCGGATCACGCCGCACCAGACGCCGGCGCCGTAGTCGGGCAGGTCGTCGCGGTCGACGGACGTGATGACCGCGTGGCGCAGGCCCATCTTGGCGATCGAGCGCGCGACGCGCAGCGGCTCGAGCGGGTCGTTCCAGGTCGGCTTGCCGGTCTTGACGTTGCAGAAGCCGCAGCGGCGCGTGCACGTGTCGCCGAGGATCATGAACGTGGCGGTGCCGCGCTCCCAGCAGTCGCCGACGTTCGGGCAGGCGGCCTCCTGGCAGACCGTGTGGAGCTCCTCGTCGCGGATCATCCGGCTGAGCTCGCGGTACTTGGCGCCGCCCGGCGGCGGGACCTTGAACCACGACGGCTTGCGGCCCGCGGAACGGCTGCGTGTCGGTGCCCGAGCACCTTCGTGACGTCCATCCCGCCGGGGTTCGCGCGCGAGCGCGTGACGTGCAGCCGGACCTCGGTCGTGCTCACCGGATGGAGGGTATCGGTCGGCAGAGGTGGATCAGGTCGCCCGGGATGAGCCCGTGGCGCGCGGCCGCCCCGGGGCCGAGCACGTCGCTCATCGCGATCACCTCGACGTCGAATCCGGCCGCGGCGACTCGGCCGGCGAAGTCGCGCCCGTAGAGGCGGACGTGGTCGTGCTGCCAGAACGCGGCGCGCCGCCCGGCGGGGTCGGTGATCGACGCATCCTCATACGTCTCCGCGCGGCCGAGGTCCTGCGGGACCATCAGCAGCACCCAGCCGTCCGGCGCCACGACGCGGCGCAGCTCGGCCAGGGCGTCGCGGTCGCGGTCGACGTGCTCGAGCACGTGGCTGCAGACGATCGCGTCGAACGCTGCGCCGGGGAGGTCGAGCGCGCGGACGTCGAGCGCGAGGTCGCCCTTGTCCGGGTCGAGGTCGGCGGTGACGTAGCGCAGGCCGGGCGGGAGGGGCGTGTAGCGGAAGCACCACTCGGGCGCGAAGTGCAGCAGGCTCGCCGCGCCGGCGAGCAGCTCCGGCCGCTCGCGCCAGAGCAGCGCGACGGCGCGGTGCCGCTCGTGGGCGCCGCAGCGCCAGCAGATCGCGCCGGCGCGGTTCCAGTCGGGCTTGAAGCGGCGGAACCGGTGGCCGCAGACGGGGCACTCGACGGCGTCGCCGCGCTCGCGCAGCAGGCTGCCGCGCCGGCGCAGGCCGGCGACGACCCGCGTGGCGCTCACGCCGCGACCGGTGCCCGCGTCACGTCGAGGCGGGCCGGCGCCACGATGCGCTGGCGCCTCCCGTGCGCCCGCGCGAACGCGTAGGCCATCCGCTTGCGGAAGCAGGGCAGGCCGCCGGTCCGGCCGGTCTCGAGCGCGATCGACGTCATCCGCACGCCGGGCAGCCCGCAGGCGGTGACCTGGTGGAACGGCTCGACGTCGTTGTCGACGTTGATCGCGAACCCGTGCGTCGTCACGCCCTTGGAGACGTGGACGCCGATCGAGGCGATCTTGCGGTCCTCGACCCAGACGCCGGTGAACTGCGGCCCCTCGTGGTCGCGGCCGCGCGCCTCGATGCCCTCCTGCGGCGAGCGCGGCGACGATCGCGTGCTCCATCGTGCGGACGTAGGCGGGGATGTCGGTGGTGTGCATGATCGGGTAGCCGACGAGCTGGCCCGGGCCGTGGTAGGTGAGCTTGCCGCCGCGCGGGGTCTGGACGACGTCGATCCCGCGGGCGCGCCAGAAGCCGGCGCCGAACGGGAGGTCGTCCGGGTCCGAGCGGCGGCCGAGCGTGTAGACGGGCGGGTGCTCGAGCAGGAGCAGGAGATCGGGGAGCTCGTCCGCGATCACGCGCTCGCGGAGGTCCTCCTGCAGCGCGGCCGCCTCGCGGTACTCGATGGTCCCGAGGTTGCAGGTCCAGAGGTCCACCGTCTTCCATGGTACGTGGGCGGCGGGTCGGGCGCACGGCGGGCATTGAGGGGAGCGGGATCGGCCGCGCCGCGACGCCGAACGTCGGTGAGCCGCGCGTATACGGGGTGCTGCCCGACGTTCGGCGTCATCGCGCGAGCGCGACCGTCCGAGCCCTCTCCTCAATGCCCGCCGTTCGCCGGCGCCCCCCGGAACGTCCGCCGATACGCGGTCGGCGACGTCCCCACCACCCGCCCGAAGTGCTGCCGCAGCGCGACCGCGCCACCGAACCCGCACGCGCGCCGCCACCTCGTCGACCGCGCAGTCGGTGCCCTCGAGCAGCCGCTGCGCCTCCGCCACCCGCCGGGCGATCAGCCACTGCAGCGGCGTCGTGCCGGTCTCGGCCCGGAAGCGGCGGGCGAACGAGCGCGGGCTGTAGCCGGCGTGTCGCGCCATCTCCTCGACGGTCAGCGGCTCGGCGAGCCGCTCGTCCATCCACGACCGCGTCGGCGGCGAGGCCGCCGCCGCCCGCCGGGAGCGGGCGCTCGACGTACTGCGCCTGACCGCCGTCGCGGTGCGCGGCGACGACCATCCGGCGGGCGATCGCGTTCGCGGCCTCGGCGCCGAGGTCGCGCCGCACGATGTGCAGGCAGAGATCGACGCCGGCCGCGACGCCGGCGGACGTCAGCACGTCGCCCTCGTCGACGTAGAGCACGTCCGGGTCGACGTCGCACGCGCGGGAACTCGCGCGCGAGCCGCGCCGCGTAGCCCCAGTGCGTGGTCGCGCGCCGGCCGTCGAGCAGCCCGGCCGCGGCGAGCACGAACGCGCCCGTGCAGATCGACGCGACCCGCGCGCCCGGTCGCGGCCGCGGCGCGGAGCGCGTCGAGCGCCGCGGGAGGCAGCGGCCACGCACGGTCGCCGATCCCCGGCACGATCACCGTGTCGGCGTCCGCGAGCGCCTCGAGCCCGTGCGGCACGACCACGTCGAACCCGGTCTCGGTCGGCACGGGACCCGGCACCGGAGCGCAGACCGCCCAGGAGTAGCGCCCTGGCTCGCGCCCGAACACCTGCGCCGGGATCGCGAGGTCGAACGCGACGACCTCGTTGGCGATCAGGGCGACGACGCGATGCGGCATGGCAGGAATCTATCGGACTATGGCATTCCTGCCACTCGACGCGGTGACGACCGCGGTGGGACGCTCCATCCATGAACGCCGAGATCCTCCTCTTCGACGGCTTCGACGAGCTCGACGCGCTCGGACCCGTGGGAGGTCCTGGCCGGCCTCGCGACCGTCCGCGACGACGTGACCGCCCGCTCGTCACGCTCGAGGGCGCGCGCGACGTGCGCGCCGACCACGGCGCCGTGGTCCGCTCCGCACGCCGCCCTGTCAGAGCGCCCGGACCTGCTGCTCGTGCCCGGCGGCGGCTGGTTCGACCGGCGCCCGAGGGCGCCTGGGCGCAGGCGCAGCGCGGCGAGATCCCGGCCGCGATCGCCGCGCGGCACGCCGCGGGCACCATCGTCGCGTCGGTCTGCACCGGCGCGCTGCTGCTCGCCGCCTCCGGGATCCTCGACGGCCGCCGCGCCACGACCAACCCGCGGCGCGTCGACGACCTCCGCGCGCGCGGCACGATCGACGTGGTCGAGGCGCGCGTGGTCGACGACGGCGACGTCCTCACCGCCGGCGCGCCGGCGTGCGGGCTCGACCTCGCGCTGCACTGCTCGAGCGCTTCGGCGGCCCCGGCCTGGCCGAGGCCGCCGCGCGCGAGCTGCAGTACGAGTGGTCGTCAGACCGGCCAGGCCTCCAGCCGGTCGGCGAGCGCGCGTAGGAACCGGGCCGCCAGGGCGCCGTCGAGCGCCCGGTGGTCCCAGCTCATGCACAGGTACGTCATGTGCCGGATCGCGATCGAGTCGTTGCCGAGCTCGTCGGTGACGACGACCGGCCGCTTGACGACCGCCTCGGTGTCGAGGATCGCGACCTGCGGCTGGTTGATCACCGGCGTCGCGATGATCGAGCCGTAGCCGCCCGGGTTCGTGATCGTGAACGAGCCGCCGCGGACCTCGTCGGGCGTGAGCGCGTTCTCGCGCGCCCGCTTGGCGAGGTCCTTGATGCCGCGCCGCGAGACCCTCGACCGAGAGCTCCTGCGCGTCGCGGATCACCGGGACGATCAGGCCGCCCTCGCCGAGCGAGACCGCGACGCCGAGGTGCACGCCCTCGTACGTCGTGAACGTCTCGCCCTCGAGCGTCGCGTTGAGCGACGGGAACTCGCGCAGCGTCTCGATCGTCGCGCGGGCGATGATCGGCAGGTACGTGACGCCGAGCGCCTTGCGCGCCGCGTCGACGCGGGACATGTCGGCCTCGACGATCGTCGTGCACGTCGCGGCGGTCTGGAGCGACTCGACCATCGCCCGCCCGATCGACTGGCGCATGCGCGAGAGCGGGCCGCTGCCCGCGGCCGGCGCCGGCGCGGGGCCGGCTCGTCGGGCTCGCGGGTGAACCGCGGCTGCCGCTTCTTCGGAGCTGCCGGCTCGTCGGGCTTGTACGGCGACTCGATGTGCATCGGCGGCTCGGCGGTCGATGCGCCGTTCTCGAGGTACGCGAGCACGTCCTGCTTGCGCACGCGCCCGCCGCGGCCGGTCCCCTCGATCGGCGAGAGGTCGATGTCGTGCTCGGCCGCCATCCGCATGACGACCGGCGAGTAGCGCCGCGGCTGCGGCCGCTCGGCGTCGCCCTGGAGCGCGCCGGCCTCGCCGGGCGCCTCGAGCGCGGCGTCCGCCTCGCTCGTGCCCTCCGACGTGTGCGCCTCGCCCGGCTTGGCGTCGGTCGCGATCAGCGCGAGCACCGTGCCGACGTCGACGGTCTCGCCGACGGCGACGACGATCTCCTGCAGCCGCCCGGCCGCGGGCGCCTCGACGTCGGTGTCGATCTTGTCGGTCGAGATCGAGGCGATGACCTCGTCGGCCTCGACCCAGTCGCCGACCTGCTTCTTCCACTCGACGACGGTGCCCTCGGCGACGGACACGCCCATCTGCGGCATCGTGATCTCAGTAGTCAAGGAGCTCCCTCACCGCCTCGCGCACGTCGTCGACCTGCGGCAGCACGGCCTGCTCGAGCGTCGGCGAGAACGGGATCGGGACGTCCGGCGTCGCCACGCGGACGACCGGCCCGTCGAGGTCCTCCCAGCCGCTGCTCGGCGATCAGCGCGGCCACCTGCGCGCCCGGCGGCGCACATCTGGTTGGCCTCGTCGACGATCACGACCTTCGAGCACTTGCGCACCGACGCGAGGATCGCCTCCTCGTCGAGCGGCACGAGCGAGCGCAGGTCGAGCACCTCGACCGACGCGTCGAGGTCCGCGGTCGCCTCGAGCGCGGTGTGCACCATCGCGCCGTACGCGATCACGACGAGGTCGGTCCCCTCGCGCGCCACGCGCGCGGTGAAGTCGGTCTCGTACGCGCCCTCGGGCACGTCGCCCTTGATCCGGCGGTACAGGTGCTTGTGCTCCATGAAGACGACCGGGTTGGGGTCGCGCACCGCCTTGATGATCAGCCCCTTCGCGTCCTCGGCCGTCGACGGCGCGACGACCTTCAGGCCCGGGGCGTGCATGAACCACGCCTCCGGGTTCTGCGAGTGGAACGGGCCGCCGGAGAAGCCGCCGCCGGACGGCAGCCGGACCGTGATGTTCACGCTCAGCCCCTGGCGGTAGAACATCTTCCCCGCGACGTTGACGAGCTGGTCGAAGCCGCACGAGATGAAGTCGGAGAACTGCATCTCGGCGATCGGCCGCAGGCCCTCGGCCGCGGCGCCGATCGCGGTGCCGACGATCCCCGACTCGGCCAGCGGCGTGTCCATCACGCGCTCCGGCGCCGAACTCGTCGATGAAGCCGTCGGTCACCTTGAACGCGCCGCCGAAGACGCCGATGTCCTCGCCCATCACGAACACGCGCTCGTCGGCGCGCATCTCCTCGCGCATGCCGTCGGAGATCGCCTGCAGGTAGGTCATGGTCGGCATGGCTAGAACCCGCTCCAGCGCGACGCGCCGTCCTCGAGCAGCGCCGGCTCGTCGGCGAACAGCCGGTCGGTCGCGGTGTCGCCGTCGGGCATCGGCATCGCCAGCGCCTCCTCGACGGCCGCGTCGATCTCGGCCTTGACCTCGGCGCGCAGCGCCGCGACGTCGACGCCGAGCGCCTCGAGCCGCGCACCTGGCGGTCGATCGGGTCCTTGCGCCGCCACTCCTCGATCTGCTCGGCCGGCACGTACTTCATGTCGTCGTGCGCGGCGTGGCCGTGCATGCGCATCGTCACGGCCTCGATCATCGTCGGGCCCTCGCCGGCGATCGCTCGCTCGCGCGCCTGGCGCGTCGCCTCGAACATCGCCTCGACGTCGTTGCCGTCGACGCTCACGCCGGGGAAGCCGTAGGTCGCGGCGCGCTCGACGGGGTCGACCGCGAACTGCGACGTCGTCGGGGTCGAGTACGCGTACTGGTTGTTCTCGAGGATGAAGATCACCGGCAGCTTCTGCACGCCGGCCCAGTTCATCGCCTCGTGGAAGTCGCCGCGCGACGTCGAGCCGTCGCCGAACCAGGTGAGCGCCGCGCGCTGCTCGCCGCGCAGCTTGAACGCCATCCCGAGGCCGGCGGCCACGAGCATCATGTCGGGCAGCATCGAGACCATCCCGACGCAGCCGACGCGCCGCTCGCCGAAGTGCACGTTGCCGTCGCGCCCGCCGGTGATGCCGCCGGCGCGGCCCATGTACTGGCCGAAGATGCGCGCGGCCGGGACGCCGCGGATCAGGTGCGCGGCGAGGTCGCGGTGCAGGATGCAGAGGCGGTCGTGCCCGTGCATCGCCCACGCCGGCCCGGCAGATACGGCCTCCTGCCCGAAGCCGTCGTAGAACGAGCCCGGGACCTTGCCCTGGCGGTAGAGCATCATCGCCCGCTCCTCGATGCCGCGCATCGATGAGCATCGCGCGGAGGAGCCCGATCGCGGTCCTCCAAGCGTGCAGGTGCTCGGTGACCGACGCGGTACGTCAGGGCCGGTCCGAGACGTTTCCGTCGCCATCTGGCGGAACCACCACCCTTCCTCGTGGAGCCCGCCCGGGATCCGCCGGCGCGCCCCGTTGGTGCCGGCCGCCCGCGCGGGATCGCCGCTGCGAGTCTTGCCGTGTTCGGCCCAAGGTTACCCTCCGAGGGGTGCAGCACTCCGAGCGGGTGGAGCGACTCTGGCCCGCACGGCTGCGCTGGCGCATGCGCGGCGCGTGGCTGTGGCCCGCGTTCTTCGGGCTGACCGCGGTCGACGGGGTCCTGATCAGCGCGCTCCCGCCGTACGAGGGGACGCCGCCCGGGACTCGTCGGCGGCGTGCTGCTCGCCGGCTTCGCGAACCTGTTCCTGCTCGCGGTCGTCGCGCCGCTCGCGGCGATCGGCGCTGCGGCGCCGCCGGCCGCGACCTGCCGCGCCCGATCGCCCACGACTACGCGGGCACGGCGCTCGTCTGTGATCGCTCACCGCGGTGCATCCTCGTCGCGGGCCTCGCGCACCGCCCGGCCGTGGCGGCCGAGCACGACGACGAGGACGCGATGTCGGCGCGCCGTGCGCGGCCTACGTCACCGCACACGCGCCGGAGTGGGCGCCCGGGCCTCGACCGGGTCGACATGCCGCGCGTACGCGCCGGAGGTCTACCGCGCCTGCGTGCCGGGCAACGACCCGCGCCGCTGGCTCTGCCTGATCGTCGACACCGACCGGCGGCCGGTGCACGTGGTAGCGCGACGAGTCGATGGAGCCCAACAGCCCGGCGCGCGTCGGCCGGTAGCCGAGGGACAGGATCCCGGCGCCCAGCATCGCGGCCGTCGCCGAGGCGACGACCGCGATCTTGAGGATGAGCGTCCTGCTGCCCACGACCTGCTCCTACTCGCAGTTGCTGATCGTGTCGCCGTCGCCGGCCGGGCCGGGATCGCACGGCGCGTCGGTGCCGGGGCCGCCGTTGATGTTGTCGCGGTCCTCGCCGCCGAACAGGCCGGTGTCGTCACCGGGTCCGCCGAACAGGTTGTCCTCGCCGGCGTCCGCGTTCAGCTGGTCGTTGCCGGGTCCGCCGGACAGGTTGTCCCTGCCGGCCGAGCCATGCAGGAAGTCGCGCCCTGCGCCACCGCGGACCTCGTCGTCGTCGTCGTCGCCGAACACGTCGTCCTGGCCGGCGTCGCCGCTGAGGACGTCGTTGTCGACCCCGCCGTGCACGACGTCGTTGTCCGGGCCGCCGGTGACGGTGTCCTCGCCGGGGCCGCCGTTCAGGAAGGCGGCGATCTGCCCGTCGTTGCCCGGCCCGCCGTCGACCGTGTCGTCGCCCTCGCCGCCCACCAGGCTGTCGTCGCCGGCTCCGCCGTCGACCAGGTCGTTGCCCAGGCCGCCGTCGAGCGTGTCGTGATCGGGTCCGCCGCGCAGCTCGTCGTTGCCGTCGAAGCCGTCGATGGTGTCCTCGCCGCCGCCGCCCGCGAGCACGTCGGGGGCGCTGCCGCCGTTGATGGTGTCGTTGCCGAGCGACGCGCGGACGGTGTCGCCGCCGTTCCCGCCCAGCACCGTGTCGGCGCCGTTGCCGGGGTTGACGGTGTCGTTGCCGTCGTCGGCGCAGATCAGGTCGTCGCCGCCGCGGCCGAGGATCGTGTCCGGGCCCCCGTTGCCGATGATGATGTCCCGGTCGGGCGTGCCGATCAGCAGATCGCCGGCCGGGCCACCAGGCACGACGTTGGTGTTCGGCTCGGCCTGCGCCGCCAGCACGCACGGGCTGATGAGGACCGGTCCGCCCGGGACGGGCTGCCCGCCGGGGACGGGTTCGATCTGGGTACCGGGGATGCCGGTCCCGCCGGTGACGGGTTCGATCTGGGCAGCGGCGATACCGGTCCCGCCGAGCACGGTCGCCGAGGCGGCGACCGCGAGGGTGCGGATGAGCGTCTTGCTTCGCAAGGCCTGCTCCTTCTTGTCGCGGTGGCCCGAGCGGGCCGATGCGGTTCACCGGGAAGGACAGGGCGGCAGGAGCGCAATTCCGCGATGCGCTAAACACTGGGGAAAACCCTGGCGGGCCGATGAGTTCACGCCTCCGCCGCGGTCCTAAGACCAATGTCCCCTGGTGGCAGCGCCATCCGCCGCCCTAGCTTCTGGAGCCCATGCACGCAATACGCCTTCGCGACGTCGCCAAGTCCTTCGGCCCGATCCAGGCGGTCGACGGCCTCGACCTGGACGTCCCCGAGGGTGCCTGCGTCGGCCTGCTCGGCCCGAACGGCGCCGGCAAGAGCACGACGATGAAGCTCCTCACCGCGCAGGCGATCGCCGACCGGGGCGAGCTCGAGGTGCTGGGCCACTCGCTGCCGCGCGAGTCGAAGTCCGCGCGCGCCCAGATGGGCGTCGTGCCGCAGCAGGACAACCTCGACACGACGCTGACGGTGTAGCAGAACCTCGTCGTGTTCACGTATCTCTACCGCGTCCCGCGCGCCGAGCGGCGCGAGGCGATCGAGCGCACGCTGGCGATCGCGAACCTCTCCGACCGCCGCGACACGAAGGTCGACAAGCTCTCGGGCGGCATGCGCCGGCGGCTGCTGATCGCCCGCGCGCTCGTGCACCGGCCGCGGCTGCTGCTCATGGACGAGCCGACGGTCGGCCTGGACCCGCAGGTGCGCCAGGAGATCTGGGCGCTGATCGACCGGCTGCGCGCGGAGGGCGTCTCGATCCTGATGTCGACCCACTACATCGAGGAGGCCGAGCGCCTCGCCGACACCGTGACGATCATGTCGCACGGCAAGGTCGTCGCCGTCGGGCCGCCGGAGCTGCTCGTCCGCGAGCACGCGGGCGCGGAGGCGGTCGAGATCTACGGCTCGCCGGCGCGGCTCGCCGAGGTCGAGGCGGAGGCGGTCGCCGCCGGCCACCTGACGCGCCGCACCGGCACCTCGGTCGCGGTGCTGCGGATCAACGGGAACGCGCCGGACGGCGAGCGCCGCCCGGCCAACCTCGAGGACGTGTTCGTGCTGCTGACGGGAGAGGAGATCGCATGACGACCGCAAGCCTGAGGAGGCGGCGGCTCGGCCGGCTCGAGCGCCCCGCGCTCGCCGGCGTGCTCGTGCGCGAGGTCATCAACTACTCCTCGTACTGGCGCGGCACGACGTTCGCCTCGACCGTCGAGCCGACGATCTACCTGCTCGCGTTCGGCTTCGGCTTCGGCTCGCTCGTCTCCACCGTCGGCGGCTACGACTACGTCGAGTTCGTCGGCACCGGCACCGTCGCCACGGCGGTCATGTTCTCGTCGGTGTTCGCGACGATGTACGGGACGTACTTCAAGCGCGAGTTCCAGCACACGTACGACGCGATCCTGGCCGCGCCGGTCGACACCGAGGAGCTGGTGACCGGCGAGGTGCTGTGGGTCGCCGCGCGCGCCGGGGTCTACGGCTCGGTCCCGATGCTGGTGGCGATGGTGTTCGGCCTCGACCCGGCGTGGGGCATGTTCGCCGTCCCGCCGATCGCGTTCATCACCGGCTTCGGCTGGGCGTCGTTCGGCGTGCTCGTGTCGGCGATCATGAAGTCGGCCGACACGTTCTCCTACATCACGAGCATCGTCGTCACGCCGGCGGTGCTCGTGGCCGGCACGTACTTCCCGCTCTCGGGCCTGCCGGAGTGGGCGCAGGTGCTCGGCCAGGTCAACCCGCTGTTCCACTGCGTCGAGCTCGTCCGCCACGCGGCGTTCGGCTGGCAGGGCTGGGACGACGTCGGGCACGTCGCCGCGATCCTCGCCTTCGGCTTCGTGATGTGGCGCCTGCGATCTGGCGGACCGAGAAGCGGCTGATCGACTAGAGCGCGCTATTGCACTCAAGTCGCCCCGGACGACCCGGCGCGCCAGTTGGGGCGACTTAACCACCTATGCGGTGGTCAATTCGCCCCGCGTCCCGCCGTTCCGGCCGAGCCCGCTTCCCTCAATGCCAGCCGTACGCAAGCGCCGGGCGCCCGCGAAGCCGCCGGCTGCACCTCAGAGCGCGAGCGAGAGCGGGTTCTCGAGCCGCTCGCGGATGCGGCCGAGGAACTGGGCGCGCGTCGGCGCCGTAGAGGATGCGGTGGTCGCAGGTGAGCGTGAGCTCCATGATCGCGCGCACGGTGACCTCGCCGTCGCGCACGACCGGGCGCGGCGTCATCTCGCCGACGGCGAGGATCGCCGCCTGCGGCGGGTTGATCACGGCGTTGAAGCGCTTGATGCCGAACATGCCGAGGTTCGACACGCTGAACGTGCCGGAGGACAGCTCGGGCGGCGTGATCTGGCCCGCGCGGACGCGCTCGGCGAGCGCGCGCGCGTCGCGCGAGATCTCGCCGAGCGACTTGCGGTCGGCGTCGAAGATCGTCGGCACGATCAGCGCGTCCTGGCCGGCGACCGCGATGCCGACGTTGATGCGCGAGTACAGCTCGAACTTGCCGTCCCGGTAGGCGCCGTTGGCGCGCGGGAACTCGCGCAGCGCCAGCGCGGCGGCCTTGACGACGAAGTCGTTGAACGACGGCGCCGGGTTCTCGCCGGCCGCGGCCTTGAGCTGCTTGCGGAACTCGACCGCCGCCTCCATGTCGACCTCGCAGGTGATGACGAACTCGGGCGCGGTCGCCTTGGACTCCGCCATCCGGCGCGCGATCGTCTGCTGCAGCCGGGTGAGCTCCTCGATCGTCGTCTCGCCCTTGCCCGGCGTCGCCGCCGGACGCGACCGGCTTGGGGGCCTCGCGCTCGGGCGCCTGCTCCTCCGCCGGCGCCTCCTCCTGCGCGGCGCGGGCGCCTCCTCGACGTGCCGCCGTTCTGCGCGGCGGCCTCCACGTCGGCCTTCACGATCCGCCCGCCGGGACCGGTGCCCTCCAGCGCGGCGAGCTCGACGCCGAGGTCGCGCGCCATCCGGCGCGCGATCGGCGACGCCTTCACGCGTCCGTTGCCGTCGTCGGGCCGCGGCTCGTCGGCTCGGCCGTCGCGACCGGCGCCGGCTCCTCCTCGCGCTCCTCCTCCGGCGCGGAGTCCTCGGCGCGCGGCACGTCCTCGCGCGCGGGCTCGAGTCCGGCTCGGGCTCCGGCTCCCCGCGCGCGGGCTCGGGCTCTTCGGCCTGCCCGCCGCTGCCGGCGTCCCCGCCGATCTTCGCGATCGTCTCGCCGACCGCGAGCGTGTCGCCCTCCTGGGCGACGATCTTGAGCACGCCCGCCTCGTCGGACTCGTACGTCATGTTGGCCTTGTCGGTCTCGATCTCGACGAGCTCCTCGCCGCGCTTGACCTCGTCCCCGTCGGACTTCAGCCACTTCAGGATCGTGCCCTCCTCCATGGAGTCGGACAGGCGGGGCATCGCGACGTCGGCCATGCCCACCAGCGTATAAGGCGCGCCCGCGCGGCGTCAGCGCGGCGGCAGCCGCGCGACCTCGAGCCAGAAGCCGTTGATGGCCTGGACCAGCCCGGTGAAGTCGTCGAGGTCGAGCGGCTTGACCACGTAGCAGTTGACGCCGCGGTCGTACGACGCGGCGACGTCGCGGGCGGAGGAGGACGTGGTGAGCATGATCACCGGCGTCGTGCGCAGGGCGGGGTCGCGCTTGATCTCCTCCAGCACCTCGAGCCCGTTCTTCTTCGGCAGGTTGAGGTCGAGCAGGATCAGGTCGGGCCGCGCGGCGCCGGCGTGCTCGCCCTCGTTGCGCAGGAACGCGAGCGCCTGCTCGCCGTCCGCGACGGCGGTGAGCTCGACCTCGAGGTCGGCCTCGCGCAGCGCCTCGCGCGTCAGGCGCACGTCGCCCGCGTTGTCCTCGACGAGCAGGATCGTGCGCTCGGTCACGGCGTCGCCCTCGCCGCCGGAAGCGTGAAGCAGAAGCGGCTGCCGCCCTCGGGCCGCGGCTCGGCCCAGATCGTCCCGTCGTGGCGCTCGACGACCTTCTTCGCGATCGCCAGGCCGATGCCGGTGCCGGGGTACTCGTCGCGCGTGTGCAGGCGCTGGAACATGCGGAAGATCCGCTCGGCGTGCGCCGGCTCCATGCCGATGCCGTTGTCGGCGACCTCGAACCGCCAGCGGTCGCCGTCGCGCGCGGCGCCGACCGCGATCTCGGGGATGCGGTCCTCCGGCACGAACTTCACCGCGTTGCCGATCAGGTTCTGGAACAGCTGCCCGAGCTGGTGGCGGTCGCCGACGACCGTGGGGAGCTCGCCGAGGGTGAAGCGCGCCTCGCGGGCGTCCTCGGCCGTCTGCAGGAACTCCACGACGTGCTCGACCAGGTCCCGGCTGTCGACCGGCGCGGGCGGCCCGTCGCCGCGGCCGGCGCGCGAGTACGTGAGCAGGTCGTCGATCAGGTCGCGCATCCGGCCGGCGCCGTCGACGGCGAAGTCGATGAACTGGTCGGCGTCGGCGTCGAGCTTGCCGTGGTAGCGGCGGCGCAGCAGCTGCAGGTAGCTGGAGACCATCCGCAGCGGCTCGGAGAGGTCGTGCGACGCGACGTAGGCGAACTGCTCCAGCTCGGCGTTGGAGCGCTCGAGCTCCCCGGCGCGCTGCTCGAGCGCCCGCTCCGCGCGGCGGCGCGCGGTGATGTCGCGGGCGATCGCCATGCCGCCGATGATGCGGCCGACGTCGTCGCGCAGCGGCGCGATCTGGACCCAGTACGCGGCCTCGCCGTCGAGCGAGTCGAGGTCGAACGAGCGCGTCTCGCCGGCCAGCGCGGCGCGGTACTCCGGCGCGAGCCGCTCGTAGGCCTCGGGCGGGACGGCGTCGCGCAGCAGCCGGCCCTCGAGCGCGTGCGGGTCGTAGCCGTGGACGCGCATCCGCTCGCCCTCGGACAACAGCAGCCGCAGGTCGTGGTCGAAGAGGTGGATCGTGGAGTCGGGCAGGTGCGCGATCAGGCCCTTGTACCGGGCCTCCGAGAGGGTGAGCGCCTCGATCATGCGGCGCCGCTCGGTCACGTCCTCGATCTGGCCGACGAAGTGCAGCGGCTCGTCCGCGGGGTCGCGGATGAGCGAGAGGTTGATGCGCACGAACCGCGTGCCGCCGTCGGCGACGAGGAAGCGGCGCTCGGACGCGAGCCGCTGCGTGCGCCCGGAGAGCATCGCCTCCAGCGCCGGGTCGTCGGCGCCGCGCTCGTCGGGATGCACGAGCTCGTCGAAGCGGCGGCCGGCCAGCTCCTCCTCCGGCCAGCCGGTCAGCTCGCAGAGCGCGCGGTTGGCGCGCAGCACGGTCCCGTCGGGCGCGGCGAGCATGAGCCCGACGGCGGCCCCCTCGAACGCGCCGGCGAAGCGCTCCTCGGCTTCGCGCAGCGCGTGGCGGGCGCGCACGCGATCCGACATGTCGCGGACGACGCCGGTGAAGCAGGTCTGGCCGTTGTGGGTCCAGGAGCCGAGCGACAGCTCGATCGGGAACTCGGAGCCGTCGCCGTGCAGCCCCTCGACCTCGACGGTGGAGCCGGTCAGGCGGCCCTCGCCCGTCGCGAGGAAGCGCGCGATCCCGGCGCGGTGGGCGTCGCGGTAGCGCTCGGGCATCAGGTCGGTGAGCGGGCGGCCGACGATCTCGGCGCCCGTGTGGCCGAAGATCGCCTCGGCGCCGGCGTTCCAGAAGATGATCCGGCCGTTGCCGTCGGCGGAGATGATCCCGTCGCGGGTGGACGCGGTGACGGCGCGGAAGCGCTCGTCGGCCGCGCGCAGCTCCTCCTCGCCCTGCCTGCGGGCGGTCATGTCCTTGCCGCAGAGGAACACGAGCTCGTCGGCGACCGAGTGGCTGGCGCTGAACACGAGCCAGCGGTAGCTGCCGTCGCTGGCGCGCAGGCGGACCTCGGTCTCGGGGCGGTCGCCGGCGCGGCCGGCGAGCACGTCGCGCTCGAACGCGGCGGTCCGCTCCAGGTCGTCCGGGTGCACGAGCCGGTGGTATGAGTCGGCGCGCAGCTCCTCCGCGGTCCATCCCAGCAGCGGCTGCCAGGCGGGGTTCGTCCAGGTCAGGCGGCGGTCGGCGCCGGCCGCCGCCAGCAGGTCGTGCGTCATCGTCCACAGCCGGTCCGCGGGCACGCCGCTGCCGGCAGGCGCGATGCCGGCCGGCGGGGTCGATGCGGCGGTGACGGGCGGGTTCATCGTCGGTTGGGGAACGGTCAGGCGAACACACGTCCGCCGCTGCCCCGTGGATCGGCAGCGGCGGGCCGGTCTTGATGGCCACCGGACCGTTATCTGACGGTACTCGGACGCGGCCTGCGGCGCACGCGCGAGGGATCGAAGCCGGCCGGCAGCTCGAGATCGTGTCCGGCGAGCAGCGCGGTGTCCGCGAGCAGGGCGTCGCACGCTCCGTCGGCGACGATCCGGCCGTGCGAGAGGATCACGGCGCGCTCGCACAGCTCGGCCGCGAACGGGAGGTCGTGGGTGACCACGAGCAGCGTGCGGTCCAGCGCCGCGAGCAGGTCCAGCAGCTCGCGCCGGGCGCGCGGGTCGAGGTTCGCGGACGGCTCGTCGAGGACCAGCAGCTGCGGGTCCATCGCGAGCACGCCGGCGATCGCCACGCGCCGCCGCTCGCCCATCGAGAGCTGGTGCGGCGCGCGGTCGGCCGCGTGCTCCATGCGCACCGCCCGGAGCGCCTCGCCCGTCCGGTCGGCGACCTCCTCCTCGGTGTGGCCCAGGTTGCGCGGGCCGAAGCCGACGTCCTCGGCCACGGTCGTCATGAACAGCTGGTCGTCGGGGTCCTGGAACACGAGCCCGACACGGGCGCGGAGCGCGGGCAGGGTGTCGGGGCGGACCGGCAGGCCCGCGACCTCCAGCTCGCCGCCGCCGCGGAGGAGGCCGTTGAGGTGGAGCATGAGCGTGGTCTTGCCGGCGCCGTTCGGCCCGAGCACGGCGACGCGCTCCCCGTGGCCGACGACGAGGTCGAGCCCCGTGAGGACGTGCGAGCCCGGCGCGTAGGCGAACGTCAGCCCGCGGGCGTTCACGGCGCAGGTCATGCGACCACCTCCAGCGCGATGCGCGCGAGGACCGGGAGTCCGGCCAGGACGGCCACGAAGCCGGCGTCGGCGCGCGCCAGCGGGCGCGCCGCGGCACGGGGCGGTGTCCCGCTCCAGCCGCGCGCCGCCATCGCGACGTGGACGCGCTCGCCGCGGGCGTGCGCGCGCAGGAACAGCGCGGTGGCGAGCCGGCCGGTGACCGCGCCGTGGAGCAGGTGGCGCGGCCGGTGGCCGCGGGCGGCGAGCGCGGAGCGCATGCGCCCCACCTCGGCGGCGAGCACGAACACGTAGCGCCACGTCACCCCGGCGATCGCGACGAGCAGCGCGGGGGCGCGGAGCCGCCGCAGCGCCTCGAGCGCCGCCGGCACCGTCGTGGTCGCGGCCAGCAGGACGGCGCTGAGCGTGCCGACCCCGGCCTTGGCCACGGCCGTGCCGAACACCGCGAGCCCGACGTCGGAGACGTGCAGCGGGCCGAGGGCGTGCTCGGCGCCGCCCGCGTGCACGAACGGCAGCGAGGCGGCGGCCAGCGCGACGACCGGGACCACGACGAGCACGCGGCGGCCCAGCACGCCGGCCGGCACCCGCGCCGCGAGCGCGACGCCGGCGAGCAGCGCGGCGCAGCCGGCCAGCAGCGGCCACGCGGCCCGCGGCGCGGTCGCGGCGACGAGCGTGAGGCCGGCGAGGCCGAGCAGCTTCGCGCGGGCGTCGAGCCGGTGCACCGCGCTCGCCGGATCCCCGGCGAGCCCGGCGGACTCGAGCGCGTGGACGCCGCTCATGCCGCCCTCGGCCGGCGGACGACCGCCACCACGCCGGTGGCCAGCAGGAAGACGACCAGGGTGCCGGCGAAGCCCGCGAGCCCGGTTGCCAGGCGCGCGTCGTGGACGCCCGGGAACGCGTAGTCCGGCACGGGCGCCCTCTCCTGCACCGGCGCCGGCCGGCCGCGGTCGAGGAAGCCCTGCCGCTCGGCGACCTTCTCCAGGCCGTCCGGCGAGCTCGAGGCGAACGGCGAGAGCGCGGTGCCGAGGGCGACCGCGACCGCGAGCGCGAGGACCGTGAACCAGCGCATCGCTCACGCCCCCTGCGGCAGCGGCCGGACGGCGGCGTGGGACGTGTGCGCCGGAGCCCAGCCGCCGACGAGATCGGGTCGCGTGGCCATCAGCGCGCTCAGCGCGCCGACCGTCACGACCGCCTCGCCGGCCCCGATCAGCACGTGCACGCCGACCATCGCCGGCAGGACGGTGGCGAGCGGGACAGTCCCCGAGACCGCGAGGCAGACCGAGGTGGACGCGGCGCCGGCCACGACCGAGAGCCACGCGCCGGCGCCCGCGACGGCGAGCAGCGCGCCGCGGCGGCGCGGCAGCACGCGGCGCGCGGCGAGCATCAGCCCACCGGTGACGAGCGCGCCGACGACGCCCATGTTCATCACGTTGGCGCCGAGGGCGCTCACGCCGCCGTCGGCGAACACGAAGCTTTGCGTGGCGATCACGACCGCGAGCACCAGGCACGCGAGCCACGGCCCGAGCAGCACCGTGGCGAGCGCCGCGCCGAGGAAGTGGCCGCTCGTGCCGCCGGCGACGGGGAAGTTGAGCATCTGCGCGGCGAACACGAACGCGCCGGTGACGCCCAGCAGCGGGACGACGCGGTCGTCGAGCCGCGTGCCGGCGCGCCGCAGGCCCATGGCCACCGCGCCGGTCGCGACGACCGCCGTGCCGGCCGCCACCTCGGGGGAGAGGAACCCGTCAGGGATGTGCATGGTGCTCCTTTGCCGGATCGGGGATCTCAGGGTGTGCGCAGTCGGGGCAGCGCCCGACGATCGGGAAGTGGGAGAAGTCGCTGGTGAAGCCGGTCGCCGCGCCCACCACGGCGCGGACGGCGGCGAGCGCGTCCGCGTCCAGCGCGGCGTGGCGGCCGCAGCCCTCGCACGCGGCGTAGCCGCGGTCGCGCCGGGCGGCGAGCGCGTACATCCCGGGCCCGTGGCCGACGTGCACGTGGCGGACGAGCCCGACGGCCTCGAGCGCGTCGAGGTTGCGGTAGACGCTCGCGAGGTCGAGCTCGCCGGCGAGCTCCTCCGCGGTCAGCGGCTCGGCGGCCGCGTAGAGCGCCTCGAGCAGCGTGCGACGCGGACCCGACACGCGCATCCCGCGGGTGCGGAGCGCGACGACGGCAGCGGTCAGCGAGGGCGCGGCGAGCGCCTCGGTGCGATGGGGGACGGTCATGGAGTGGTGGATGCCTTGGTGCGGCGGTGCCCCCGCTCAGCCGCCTCAGACCACCAATGCGCACGACCCCCGCGACCGGATCAATCACGCCAGCTGGGGCACCGCCTGAACGGTCAGCGACGAGCCCGACGACCACGATCAGCGCCGCCGAGACCGCCGGCACGGCGGCCACGAGCCGACCGGGGACCGGCAGGCGCGCGAGCACCCGGCCGGCGTGGACGACCGCGATGCCGAGCCCGGTCAGCGTCGCCGCGAGGCCGGCGGAGAACGCGACGATGAGGACGAGCCCGAGCCCGATCCGATGCTGCGCGACCGCGCCGAGCAGGACGACCAGCGCCGACGGGCACGGGATCAGCCCGGCCGACGCGCCCATCGCGAGCAGGCTCCGCCGCCGCGCCCGCGCGCCCTCGGGGCCGTGATGGTGCGGGTGGTCGTGACCGTGATCGTGGTCGTGCGAATGCCCGTGTGCGTGGCCCGACCCGCGCACGCGGCCGCGCAGGACGGCCGCGCCGACGCTCACGACGAGCAGCCCGGACACCAGCGTGAGCCACGGGTACAGGTCCTCGGGCAGGATCCAGGCGGAGAGGCCGAGCGCGACCGCGCCGAGCGCGATCACCCCCGCCGTGTGCGTCACCGTGACCGTCGCGCCCAGCACGATCGCGTCGCGGGTGCTGCCGCGCGTGCCGACGAGGTAGGCGGCGACCATCGCCTTGCCGTGCCCCGGCGAGAGCGCGTGCAGCGCGCCCCAGCCGAACGCGGCGAGCAGCAGCAGGACGAGCACGCCGTCGCCGGACGAGGAGGCCGGCGAAGCCGTCCTCCGACCGTGCGTCGCCGCCCGCGGTGCTGACCCGGCCGGTGCCGGCGTCGAGCGTCCCGCCGCCCGGCCGCACGGCGAAGTCCGCGTCGCGCACGTGGCTCGGGCTCGCGAGCAGGTCCTCCGGGTAGCGGCGCAGGCCGCCGGTCGGGTCGGTCGCAGGAGCCTGCGTGCGCACGTGCGTCCGCTCGCCCGGCAGCGCCTGCACGGCGACCCAGCCGACGCGGCCGGCGAACGTCCCGTCCCGGACGGACACCGCCTTCGCGCCCGCGCGGCCGCCGCGCGCAGCGGCAGCTCGAGCCGCGTCGTCCGCAGCCCGCCCTGCCCGGCGGGATGGGTGAGCACCGGCGCGCCGGCCGGGCGCAGCGCGACCGCGCGGCCGTCGACGGTCAGCTCCAGCCGCTCGGCGACCTCGCGCTGCTTGCGCTCCAGGATCTCGGCGTCGCTCAGGCCCGCGCTCGCGGAACGTGGGGATCTCGGCCTGGTCGAGCACGTAGCGCACGTCGACGCGGTCGGCGGAGATCTTCACGACCGTGAGGTGGTTGACCGAGAAGTTCCCGAGCGGATGCGCGTCGGCCGTGCCGGCCGCGACGCCCAAGCCGAAGAGGGCGACGGCGATCGCCGCGATCCGGGCCCTCATCGCGCGCCGCCTTCCGCCAGCGCCGCGCGCGCCTGCGCCGCCTGCCAGGGCCAGCCGGCGAGGCCGTGGCGGAGCGCCAGCCTCAGGTCACGCCGCCCCTCCGCCCCGCGCCCGGCCCTCAGCGCCGCCGTCCCCGCGTGATACCGCAGGATCGGGTCGCGGCTGCCGAGTCGCAGCGCGCGGTGCGCCCAGCGCAGGCCCGCCGCCGGCCGTCCGCTCGCGCGTCAGCGCCCAGCCGCGCGCGTCGGCGGCGCGGAGCCCGGGCGCGGCGCGCCACGCGCGGCGGGCCAGCGCGAGCGCGCGGCTCGCCGAGCCGTGGTCGGCCTCGAACACGGCCAGCTCCGCGTCGACGTTCACGCCGCCCGCGACCAGCCGCTGCTCCGCGCCGATCAGCGCGAGCTCGCGCTGTCCGGCGACCACGTGGCCGGCCGCGAGCTGCGCCTCGCCGAGCCCGATCACGTACTCGGGCAGCGGCAGCCGCTCGGCCAGCGCCTCGCCAGCGGCGGGTCGCGGCGGCGAGGTCGCCGCGCGCGGCCGCGAGGCGGGCGAGCCCCGCCTCGGCCGCCGGATAGCCGGGCACCGCGGCGAGCGCGGCGCGGTGCTCGGCGCTCCGCCGCGTCCGGCCGCCCGCGGGCGAGCTCGAGCCCGCCCAGCAGCGACTGCACGGCGGCGACGCTCTCCGGCGTCGGACCGCCGGCGTCGATCGCACGGCGCATCGCCGCCACGGCGCCGTCGAGGTCGCCGTGCAGCTCGCGCAGGTAGGACACGCGGGCGTAGGCGGCGAGCGCAGGCTTCGCGTCGACGAGCCGCTGGAGCGCGCGCTCGGCCGCGCCGAACCGGCCCAGCTCGACGAGCGCGTCGACGAGCGCGGGATACGCGGCGAGCGCGGCGGGCCGGGCCGCACGGGCGCGCCGGGCGAGCGCCAGGCCGCGGCGGAAGTCGTGTCGCGAGAGGGCGAGGCCCGCGCTCGCGACGAGCGCGTCGGCGTCGCCGGGCTTGCGCGGCGAGCGCCGCGCGCAGCAGTCCGTCGGCGCGCGTGTAGAAGCGCGGGATCGCCGGTCTCGCGCGCCTTCTGGAGGTAGGCGCCGGCGAGCTGCACGCGCGGGGCGGTGTCGCGCGGCGCGGCGCGCACGCGCGCCCTGCAGCCGCGCGATCTCGCGTCGGTGCTCGCGCGCCGGCCGGGAGGCCGACGGCGCGACGGCGCCCGCCCCGCCGGCGCGCGGCGACGGCGGCTCGGCGCCGCGGAGGAGGAGGAACGCCGCGAGCGCGGCCGCGAAGCTGACGAGGACCGCGAGCGCGCGGTGGGAAGGGTGAGCAGTCATGGGAAGTGGTCGACCAGTGGGGCCAGGCCCGTTGCGCAACGCAACGCAACGGGCCTGACCCCGGGGGTCGGTCAGGCCGGCGGCTGGGGCACCGGCGCGTGGGCGGGCTCGACTCGCTTGAGCTTCGAGTCGAACGCCGAGTCGGGCAGCGCGACGTACGGGAACGTCGTGCGGAACGGCTTGTCGTTCATGTCGACGCCGTCCCCGAGCGGGATCTGCTTGCCGCCCTGCTCGGGCTTGCAGCAGCGCGCCGGCGATGACGCGCAGCTCGATGTCGACGACGTCATCCGTCAGCCGGCGCCCGTTCGGGAACCCGGCGACGTCGTTCGCGAGCACGCCGAACCGGTTCGGCGTGGCGCTCGGCGGCACGCCGAGGTTGACCTTCAGCGTGTCGGCCGGGACCGGCTTGGAGCCGATCTGCGTGAGCCCGGGGACGCCGGTCAGCAGCGCCTGCACGATGTCCGTGCGGCCGGTCTCCTTCACGCCCAGCTTGAACAGCGCGTTGAGCAGCCGGGCCGGCTCGGGCGCCAGAGCGGCCGCGCCGAAGTTCGCCGCGTCGTCGGCCGGCGACGTGCGGTTGAACTTGTCCTTGAGGCCGATCGGGATGATCACCTCGTTGATCAGCGGGTTGCCGAGCGCGGCTCACCTGCGTCCAGTTGCGATGCGCGCGCGCCCGCTTGCCGTGGCGGCGGCTCGAGAGCACGCTCACCCGCTGGCGCTCGGTCGTGGACCACACGCCGACGACCGCGTTGCCGCCGGAGGCCCCGGAGACCTTGCGCCCGTCCCGCGTCACCTCGGACTCGGGCACCTGCAGCACGAACGAGTGCGTGTTGTAGCCGGCGACGTCGTCCTTGCCGCCGCCCTGGTTGCCGAGGCCGATGCCCGGGCGCCCCGGCTTGTCGATGTTGATCCCGTCGAACACGGCCGCGAGGTCGATGAAGAACGGGTCGTCGGCGGGCCCGACGAACGTCTTCCCGCCGTTGGGGAGCCCGCGCACCGCGCCGCCGGACACCTTGCCGTAGTCGGGGATCGTCTTCGGCCCGACGTTGTCGGGCGCGACCGGCACGTCGTTCGCGATCCGCCGCTGACCGGTCAGGTCGCCCTTGCGGTACGTCTCGCGGTACGAGGTCGTACGTCTGGACGAAGTTGATGTCCGGGTCGTCGACCGAGTCGACGGTCGGCGCCGCGTACAGGAACGAGTTCGGGTTGCGGAACTTCTGCTTGAACTGCCAGCGGTAGGCCACGTCCTCGACCCCGTCGCCGGTGTTGTCGATCTTCACGTAGTACCGGGCCTTCGGGTCCAGCTTGCCGAAGTACGGCCCGCCCGACGGATCCTCGAACGGGATCCAGTCCGACACGATCGTGAGCTTGTCCGGCGCGTCCGGCGCCGTGAACGCGTACAGGTCGGTGTTGTCCGCGGTCGGATCGCCGAGGATGCCCGGCGCCTCCCGGTGACTCGAGCCGCTGCCGCTGCTCACAGCCAGCGCTCCGGCGGCCAGCGCGGCCGCCGAGGCCGCGCCGAGGATGGCGGATCTGCGCATGCGCAACTCCTTGGTGGGGATAGAGATGCCCACCAGTGCGCGCGTGGCGCCCGCGCGGTTCTAATACTCGTTGCGACCGAGTCGCGACAGAGGCGGTGTGGTGGGGGCGCCGGCTGATGAGGGAGCCGGCGCCCCGTCACACAAGTGGCAGCGACGCGGTGATGAGGAGAGGGTTGCGCCGCCGCCTGCTGGCGAGGGGAGGGGATGAGTCTCGCCACGTCTTACTTCGGCACGACCCCGAGGTTGCTTTAGCCCGGCTCCCAGCGCCTCCAGCGGCGGACGAAGTCCTCCGCTTCGAGCTGGGCGAGATCCGTCTTGAGCGCTCGCGACAGGCGGCGCGTCTGGGTGGGCGCGGTGTCCCAGAACAGCGCCACCTCGCCGCTGGCGATCTCCACGATCTCGACCTGGTCGACGCGGTCGGGGTCGGCCAGCGCGGCCGGCCCGCGGCCGCCGCGGCGGACGATCAGCTCGTACTCGCGGTTGGCCTTCACGCGAGGGCTCCGAGCGCGCTCGCGGCGGCGTCGAGCGCGCGGTCGCCGTGGAACACGCGGTCGCCGACGCGGACCGCCGGGACGTCCGCCACGCCCGCCGCGCGGGCGGCCGCCGTCGCCTCGTCCAGCCGCCTGCGCGTGCCGCGCAGCTCGGCGGACTTCTTCACGGCCGACGGGTGCATCTCCGCCGCGGCGGCGGCCACGAGCACCCAGTCGCGCTCGCCCAGGTCGCGGCCCGCGGCGAACGCCTGGCGGAACGCGGCCATCGAGTAGGCGACGACGCGGCCGGTCTGCTTGGCGTAGGTCGCGACGAGCATCGCCCACTCGGTGTCGGCGGGCAGCTCCGCCGGCCAGCGCACCGGCATGCAGCCCGTATGCCGCGGCGCGCTGCTCCACGTCCGCGCGGTAGATCGCCTCCTCCTCGGCGCAGCGGAACCCGCCGACGCTGCCGATCCGGACCGGGATGAACTCCGGCACGGTGCCGAGCACCCCGACGACGCGCTCGGCCGCGAGGTACGCGTCGGGCGACGCGAGGTCGTAGTAGAAGGCCGCGGTCACCCCGTCCACTCCGGCCGCAGGATCGACATGACGACGAGCGACTCGAAGCGGCCGTCGTAGAAGAGCGCGTCCCGCAGGGTGCCCTCCTCGACGAAGCCCGCGCTGCGGTAGAGCGAGCGTGCGCGCTCGTTGCGCGGCTTGACGTCGAGCCACAGCCGGTGCGCGCCGTGCTCCTCGAACGCCTCCGCCATCGCCAGCCGCAGCGCGGCCCGCCCGTAGCCGCGGCCCTTCTCCGTCACGGCCAGCCGGCGCAGCTCGACCGCGCGGTCCTCGGGATGCAGCCGCAGCAGCGCGAAGCCCACGGGCCGGCCGCCGGCCTCGGCGATGAGGTGGCGCTGGCGCGGGTCGCGCAGGAAGCCCAGGTGCTCCTCGCGCGGGGAGGGAGCGAGGAACGGGGCGTTGTCGGGGTCGGCCTCGGCCGCGACGACGTAGTCGAGGTCGTCCTCGCGCGCGGGCCGCAGGCGCAGCTCAGCCGTGGATGAGCCAACCATCGGCGGCGCGGGCGGCCTCCATGACGCCCTCGGAGAACGTCGGGTGGCCGTGCACGATGCGCGCGACCTCGGCGTACCCGCCCTCGAGCGCCTTGGCGTTCACCAGCTCCTGGATGAGGTCGACGGCCTTGGCGCCGACGATGTGGCCGCCGACGAGCTCGCCGTACTTCTTGTCGCCGATGATCTTGATGATGCCGGCGCGGTCGCCGTAGACCGTGCCGGCGCCGACCGCGCCGTACTGCAGCTTGCCGACGACGACGTCGAGCCCCTGCTCGCGCGCCTGCTCCTCGGTGAGGCCGAACGAGGCGACGTTCGGCGCGCAGAACGTCGCGCGGGGGATGTCGATGAGGTCGATCGGGTGCGTGGCCAGGCCCGCGGCGTCCTCGACGGCGATGATGCCCTCGTCGGACGCCTTGTGGGCGAGCGCGGGGCCGCGCACGATGTCGCCGATCGCGTAGACGTTCTCGCGCGACGTGCGCTGGCGCCCGTCGACCGCGACCAGCCCGTTCTCGTCGAGCTCGACGCCAGCGGCCTCGAGGCCGAGCGCCTCGATGTCGGGCCCGCGGCCGGCGGCGATCACGAGCCAGTCGGCCTCCGCCGCGCTGCGTCGCCGTAGGAGAACGTGACCGACGCGTCGCCGGGCTGGACGTCCTGCATCAGCGTGCCGGTGTGGATCTCGATGTTCTGCTTGGTCAGCGCCCGGCCGGCCGACCTTGGAGATGTCGGCGTCCTCGGTGGGGAGCACGCGGTCGAGCGCCTCGAACAGCAGCACCTTCGTGCCCATGCGTCCGTAGGCGGACGCGATCTCGGTGCCCGACGCGCCCGCGCCGATGATCGCGAGCGTCTGCGGCAGCTGCTCCAGCGCCCACGCCTCCTCCGTGCCGATCACGCGGCCGCCGAAGGTGGTGCCGGGGACCGGCTTGGGGACCGAGCCGGTGGCGAGCACGACGGTCTTGGCCTCGTACTCGGTGTCGCCGACCCGCACGTTCGCGTCGGCCGTGAGCGACCCGACGCCCTGGATCACGTCGATGTTGTTCTTCTTCATCAGGCCGCCGACGCCGCCGGTGAGGGTCTTGATCACCTTGCGGCGGCGCTCGCCGACCGCGGCGAAGTCGATCTGGCGGTCGGGCACGGTGATGCCGAACTCGGACGCGTCGTCGATCTCCGACAGGATGTCGGCCACGCGCAGCACCGCCTTCGCCGGGATGCACGCGTAGTTCAGGCAGCGGCCGCCGATGACGTCGTCCTTCTCGACCACGGCGGTCTTCATGCCGAGCTGGGCCGCGCGGATCGCCGTCACGTACCCCCCCGGTCCGGATCCGATGACGATGCAGTCGTAAGCGCTCTCAGGCATGGTGGCGGTGCAGGCTAGCCGACCGGCTCGTGCGGCCGCCGCGCCGGCATCTGGATCCGGGCCATGGCGCGGATCAGGAACCAGAACAGCGGGCCGGCGATCGCGATGATCGCCAGGCACAGCAGCACCGCCACGAGGTTGGAGGCGACCATGAGGCTCAGGGCGGAGAACACGATCGCGATGCCGAGCAGCGCCTCGAAGCCGAGCACCGCCCAGTAGCGGCACTGCCACATCCCGATCGCGGCGGCGGCCATCAGCGCGGCGAAGATCAGCGCGCCGACGGTCGACTGACCGTTGTCGTCGACCTCGTAGCCGGCGAGGAGGAGCACGATGTTCGCCACGCCGAGCGCGGCGGCCAGCAGCGCGGCGAGGGTGACGGCGCGCGGCCGCTCTCCGGGCGCCAGCGGCTTGAGCGCAGCGCGAGCCGCGGCGTCGCGCTCACGACCGCGCGCATACCCGCGCGCCATGCGGTCATGCGCGGGGTCCGGCGACGCCCGCCTGCGGTGGGGCCAGGCCCGTTGCGTTGCGCCGCTTACGACTGCGCCCCAACGGGGGCCTCCAGGCGCTCCCGCAGCGCACGCGCCGCGGCCTCCGGATCGGCGGCCTCCGCGATCGCCCGCACGACGACGATCCGGCTCGCTCCCCGGGCCGCGACCTCGCCGACGTTGCCGGCGTCGAGCCCGCCGATGGCGAACCACGGCGTCGTGAGGTTCGCCGCGGCCCACTCCACGTATCCCAGTCCCGCGGCCGGGCGGCCCGGCTTGGTCGGCGTCGCGTGGACCGGGCCCGACCACGACGTAGTCGACATCGGGGTCGTGATCGGCCTCGGCGCCCTGCGCCGGCGCGTGCGTCGAGCGCCCGACGATCCGCTCGGCGCCGACCGCGGCGCGCGCCTCGGCGACGCTCGCGTCGTCCTGGCCCACGTGCACGCCGTCGGCGCGGCACGCACTCCACGAGATCGGGCCGGTCGTTGAGGATGAACAGCGCGCCCGGCGGCGTCAGCCGCGGCGCGGAAGTCGCGCGCGGCCACGATCAGCTCGTCGTCCGCGAGCGTCTTGTCGCGCAGCTGGATCAGGTCGACGCCGCCGCGCAGCGCCGCGTCGAGGAAGGCGCGCGGGCGCGCGTCGCAGACCAGGTACAGGCGGGTCGAGGCGATCCGGTCGCGCGCGCTCATGGGGTCCAAGTCAAGCACGGCCCGCGCTAGTCTCTGCGCATACGGGAGCCCGCGATTCGGGCTGAGAGGGCGCCACCGGGGCGCCGACCGTCGAACCTGATCCGGGTCGTGCCGGCGTAGGGAAGGAGTGAACAGCACTGTCGGTGGAGCAAGCCAAACCGGACGTCGCCGTCGTCGGCGGCGGGCCGATCGGCCTCGCGAGCGCGTGGCGCGCGGCGCAGCGCGGGCTGCGCGTGTGCGTGCTGGACGCGGGCGAGCCGGGCGCGTGGCACGCCGCCGCCGGCATGCTCGCCCCGGTCGCCGAGGCCAACTTCGGCGAGGACGCGCTGCTCGACATGAGCCTGCGCGCGGCGGCCGGGTTCCCGGCGTTCTGCGCCGAGCTGGCCGACGCGTCCGGCGTCGACCCCGGGCTGCGCCGCTCGGGCACGCTCGTCGTCGCGCGCGATCGCGACGAGGCGGAGTCGCTCGACCGGCTGCTCGCGTTCCGGCGGCGGCACGGCCTGGACGTGGAGCGGCTGCTGCCCACCGCCGCCCGGCGCGCGGAGCCGGCGCTGGCGCCGACCGTGCGGCTCGCGCTCGACATCGCGGGCGACCACTCCGTCGATCCCCGCCGCCTGGTCGCGGCGCTGGCCGAGGCCGTGCGCCGCGCGGGCGGCGCGCTGCGGGCGGATACGCCGGTGTCGGGCCTCCTTCGCGACGGGGACCGCGTCGCCGGCGTGGCGCTGGCCGACGGCGGGACCGTCGAGGCCGGCGCGGTCGTGGTGGCCGCCGGCGCCCACGCCGGGCGCTTCGGCGACGTGCCGGTGCGGCCGGTCAAGGGCCAGGTGCTGCGCCTGCGGGATCCCGGCGGCCCGGGGCTGGTGGAGCGCACGATCCGCACCCACGACGCCTACCTCGTCCCGCGCGCCGACGGCCGCTACGTGCTCGGCGCGACGATGGAGGAGCGCGGCTTCGACACCGCGCCCACCGCGGGCGGCGTGTTCGAGCTGCTGCGCGACGTCTCCGAGGTCGTGCCGGGCGTGCTCGAGCTCGAGCTCGAGGAGGTGCTGGCCGGCCTGCGCCCCGCGACGCCGGACAACCTCCCCGCGATCGGCCGCGGCACGCTCGACGGGCTCGTCTGGGCGGCGGGCCTGTTCCGCAACGGGATCCTGCTGTCGGGGCTGGCGGGCGAGCTGGCCGCGGCCGCGCTCGCCGGCGACGAGCTGCCCGACTGGGCCGCGCCCGCCGACCCGGCGCGCTTCGCGCGGGTGCCGGCATGACGATCCTGCTCAACGGCGAGGCGCGCGACCTCGCGCCCGGCACGACCGTGCGCGCGCTGCTCGACGCGCTCGAGGTCCCCGGCGGTGGGCGCGGCGTGGCGGTCGCGGTCGACGCCGAGGTCGTGCCGCGCGGCGAATGGGAGACCACCGAGCTCGACGACGGTGCGCGGGTCGAGGTCCTGCGCGCGATCCAGGGAGGCTGAATGAGCGCCACCGACCATTCCGTGGCGGCGGACCCGCTGACGATCGCCGGGCGCGAGCTGGGCTCGCGGCTGCTTCTCGGCACCGGCGGCTTCCGCTCGCTCGAGGCGATCTCGGCGGCGATCGAGGCGAGCGGCAGCGAGCTCGTCACGGTCGCGCTGCGGCGGATCGACCCGGGGGCGCGCGGCTCGCTGGTCGACGTCCTCGGCGCCGCGGGCGTCCAGCTCCTCCCCAACACGGCCGGCTGCTACACGGCGCGCGACGCCGTCCTCACCGCCCGGCTGGCGCGGGAGGCGTTCGGCACCGACTGGGTCAAGCTCGAGGTGATCGGCGACGACCGGACGCTGCTGCCCGACGCGCCCGCCCTGCTGGAGGCCGCCGAGGAGCTCGTCGACGACGGCTTCGTCGTGCTCCCGTACACGAACGACGACCCGATCCTGGCGCGCCGGCTGGAGGACGTCGGCTGCGCGGCGGTCATGCCGCTCGGCTCGCCGATCGGCTCCGGCATGGGGCTGCTGAACACCTACAACCTGCGCCTGATCTGCGAGCGCGCCGGCGTGCCGGTGATCCTCGACGCGGGGGTCGGGACCGCGTCCGACGCCGCGCTGGCGATGGAGCTCGGCTGCGACGCCGTCCTGTGCGCGAGCGCCGTCTCGCGCGCCGAGGACCCGACCGCGATGGCGCGCGCGATCCGGCTGGGCGTCGAGGGCGGGCGGCTCGCGTATCGCGCCGGCCGCATCCCGCGCCGCCTGCACGCGCAGGCGTCCACTCCCGAAGACGGGGTCGCGGCGTTCTGAGCACCGCGGACGAGTTGTTCGACGGCTGGGAGCGGGCCTGGTCGGGGCGGGATCCGGCGGCCTTCGATCCCCTCTGCCATCCCGAGGTCCACTACGAGGACCCGCTCCTGCCCGAGCCGCTCCAGGGCGCCGACGCGATCGCGCGCCGGGCGGCGCAAGGTGTGGGAGGCGTTCCCGGACGTCCGGCTCCAGCCGATCGGCCCGCGGCTCAGCGACGGCGGCCACGCGAGCGCGCCGGCCAAGCTGCTGGGCACGCACCGCGGGCCGCTCGAAGGCCTCTCGGCGACCAACCGCTTCGTCGTCGTGCACGTCGTGTTCTTCGCGGAGCTGCGCGAGGAGCGGCTGTACCGCGTGCGGGCGTTCTTCGACGTCTACGGCGCGGCGGTCGCGCTCGGCGTCCTGCCGAAGCCGGGGACGCTGGGGGAGAAGGCGCTGCTCATGCTGCGGGGGTTCGGGTTGCAGCGCGGCTGAGGTCTGGCGCCACCGCCACCCGCAGCGGCCGGTGATCCGAGAGCGCGCCGGCGTCGAGCACCTCGGGCTCCGACGCCGCCGGGCGCCCCTCGGTGAAGAGGTGATCGACGTGGTGGCCCGCGATGTGAAGGAGCCCCGGCATCGCCGGCTGCGTCGAGTTGAGGTCGCCGCCGAACGCGAGCGGCGCGCCCGCCGCCCATTCGAGCGCGGTCGCCGCGGCGCCGAGCAGGTCGGCGCGGCGCTGCTCGGGCGGGTGGGTCGACGCGTGGAGGTTGACGATCCACTCCCCTCCCTCCAGTCGCACGCCGTGCATCACGCGCCGCTCCGGCTGCCGGGTCAGCTCCCGCTCGCGGTGCTCGGCGATCGCCGCGCCGCGCACGAGGATCGCGTTGCAGCCGCCGCCCGCCGCGGCCGGCAGATCCGGGTTGCGTGAAGCGATCGCGCGGCGGACCGGCAGGCACGAGTTGCGCGACGTGAGCGCCATCCGCGCCTGCGCCCCGGTCGCCAGAGCCAGCCTCGAGGGCCACCACGGCGGCACCTCCTGCAGCAGCGCGACGTCCCACGACCAGCCGGCCAGCGCGCGGCAGAACTCGACCGCCAGCGGCCGCCCAGCCGCCGGCTGCGCCCGGCCGTGGAAGAGGTTCCAGCTGAGCAGGAGGATCGCGCGACGCTACCGGCTGGCGCGCCGCCGGGGCTTGTAGACCGACAGCCCGGTCGCGACGCAGAGCGCGAGCACGTCGTACGCCGCGGCGACGATCAGCACCGGCTCGCGACCGCCGGAGCCGTCCACCATCGCGGCCTCCGACGGGCCGATCACGAGCGCGCCGACGAGGATGACCGAGAGGATGATCAGCAGCTTCGCCGTGACCCACCGGTGCCGCAGCACGCCCCAGCTCGTGCCGAGTCCGAGCGTGAGCCCGGTGGCGAGCGACGCGAGGCTGAGCGGGATCCCGAAGACCATGCTGAACATGGACATCAGCTCGTAGGAGGACGCGGCGAGCGCGGGGTCGCTCGTCGCGGCGGCCCGGACGCTCATGGCGAGCAGCGCGGCGCAGTCGCCGAGCAGCGCGACGGACGCGATGATGTGCGCGGTCAGCACCGCGCGGCGGAGCGAGGGCGGGAGCCGGCGGGCGGGCCGGGCGGAGGACGCGGCCTGGGTGAGGGTCTGGTCGGTCATGGCCCGGCCCAAGGTCGCACCGGCGGCCGGTGCCGTCGTCCCCCGCGGTTGCCATCTGCCCCTCGTCCGCAGGCCGGAGCCGGAGCCGGACCTCCTACCTGAGGAGGAGGGCCGCCTCGTCGCCGCGCAGGAGGACGGGCCGGCGGACGGGCGCTACGTTGGCGCGGTGCGGGAGATCCTGGGCATCGTCACGCGCCGCGGCACGCCGGCGCGGCTGGACCTCCTGCTCGCGCTGGCGCTCACCGCGGCGGGCGAGCTCGAGGCGGCGCTCGCGCCCGTCGACGGCGACGTCCGGCTGGTGCGGATGCTCGCCGTCCCCGTCGCGACGCTTCCGCTCGCCATGCGTCGCGACATGCCGCTGCTCGCGCTCGCCGCGGTCGCCGCCGGGCTGCTCGTCCAGGCGGTCGCCGGCGACTTCTTCACCGCCCAGCCGGCGTCGCCGCTGATCGCCATCCTGATCGCGGTCTACAGCGCCGGCCGCTACGTCACGTCGACCCGCGGGCTGGCCGCGGCCGCGCTGCTCGCGGCGGGCATCGCCGTGATCCGCATCGCGTTCGACCCCGCGGTCGACGGTCCGGCGGCCGCGGTGCTGACCCTCGTCGCCGTCGGGCTGCCGCTCCTCGTGGGCCGGTGGGCGCAAGGGCAGACGCGGCTGCATCGGGCACTGGAGGCGAAGGCGGCGCGCCGGCAGCGCGAGCGCGAGCGCGACCTGCGCGACGCCGCCGAGGAGGAGCGGATGCGCATCGCGGCCGACCTCCAAGCCGCGGTCGCCGACCGCCTCCGCGAGATCTCCCGCGAGGCGGGCGAGCTGTCAGCGCGGCTGACGGCCGGGGAGCACGACGCCGCGCGCCGGCTGCTCGCGAGCATCGCCGCCGGCGCTCGCGAGGCGCTCGCCGACGTGCGCCGCGTGCTCGGGATCCTCCGCCGCGACGGGGAGGCGCCGCGCCTCGCGCCCCCGGCGCCCACCCCGGACGTCCGCGCCACCGCGGACACCCGGGACGCGACCGTCCCGGCCGCCCCGGCGCCCCACGACGCCGCCGAGCCGCCGCTCGGGGACCCGCGGCGGCTGGACCGGCTGCTGGTCGCCGTGCTCCTCGCCGGCGCCTGGATCGAGCTGCTCACCATCGCGCCGGCCGGCGATCGGCCGTTCGCCGCGCTGATCGCCGCGCTGATGGTCGCCCCGCTGCTCTGGCGCCGCTCGCACCCCGTCCCGGCGGCGCTGGCGGTGCTCGCCGCCGTGGCCGTCCAGAGCGCGGTCCTCGAGCTCGACTCCTTCCCGGTCTCCGACATCGCCGCGCTGACATGCGGTGCGTACGCGATCGGCGCGTACGCCGAGCGGCGGGTCGCGATCGCCGGGCTCGCGCTGTTCGCGCTCGGCGACGTCGCGCACGCCGCGGCCTTCTACCCCGACGGCGTGCCCGCGGCCCTGCTCGGCGGCGCCGCGGTGCCGTGGACCGTCGGGCGGATCGTGCGTGGTCAGCGCCTGCTGACGGGCGAGGCGCGCGAGCGGGCCGCGCAGATCGAGCGCACCCGCGCCCGCGATGCCCGCGCGGCGGTGATGGCCGAGCGCGTGCGGGTCGCGCGCGAGCTGCACGACGCGGTCGCGCACAACATCAGCGTGATCGCGATCCAGGCCGCCGGTGCGGACGGCGTGGTCGAGCGCGACCCGGCGCGCGCTGCCGAGTGCGCCGCGCTGATCGCGTCCGTCGGGCGCGAGGCGACCGCCGAGCTGCACCGGATCACCGCCCTCCCGGACGCGACCCGCGCCGCACCGCCGCCGTCCCTCGCGCGCGTGGACGCGCTCGCCCAGCGCGCCCGCGCCGGCGGCCTCCCCGTCGAGCTGCGCGTCGAGGGGGAGCCGGATCGGCTGGCCGCCGGCGTCGACCTCGCCGCCTTCCGCATCGTCCAGGAGGCGCTGGCGAACGCGTCCAAGCATGCGGGCGCCGCGCGGGCCTGGGTCGTCGTGCGCTACGGACAGCGCGCTGTCGAGCTGGAGATCGGCGACGACGGCAGCGGGCCGGACGCCGGCCGCGGGGCCCGCAACGGCGGCGGTCAGGGTCATGGCCTGATCGGCATGCGCGAGCGCGCGGCGCTCTACGGCGGCACGCTGGACGCCGGCCGCCGCCCTGGCGGCGGGTTCGCCGTCCGCGCGCGGCTGCCGCTGGGGGAGCCGTGAGCATCCGCGTCCTGATCGCCGACGACCAGTCCCTGGTGCGCGCCGGGTTCCGGCTCGTGCTCGAGAACCACGACGACATCGAGGTGGTCGGCGAGGCGTCCAACGGCCACGAGGCGGTCCACGGCACGTCCCGGTTCCGGCCCGACGTCGTGCTGATGGACATCCGCATGCCGGAGCTGGACGGGATCGCCGCCACGCGCGAGATCACCGCCCGGCATCCCGCGCGCGTGCTCGTCCTCACCACCTACGACCTCGACGAGTACGTCTTCGACGCGCTCCAGGCCGGTGCGAGCGGCTTCCTGCTCAAGGACACGCCCCCCGCCCAGCTCGTCGGCGGGATCCGCGCCGTCGCCGGCGGAGAGGCGCTGCTCGCCCCGACCGTGACGCGCCGGCTGATCGAGGAGTTCGGCCGCCTCGGGCCGGCCCACCGATCCCGGCCGGAGGCGCTCGACGAGCTGACCCCGCGCGAGACCGAGGTCCTGCGCCTGGTGGCGCGCGGCATGTCGAACGCGGAGATCGCCGAGGCGCTCGTCCTCAGCGACACGACCGTCAAGACGCACGTCACCCACCTGCTCGGGAAGCTCGGCCTGCGCGACCGCGTCCAGGCCGTCGTGCTCGCGTACGAGTCGGGTCTGGTCACGCCCGGCCGCCCCCCGGAGTAGGACACCGGTCTCCTCCTGCGGGAGGAGGCGTCCCCCGCAGGGTGGTGGCGAAGATCAGCCTCGCCGCGGACGCCGGATCGTCGTCCCGGCTGACGACAGCCGGGCCGCTCCCGGAGAGCCTTGGTCGCGACCACACCGACCTCCTGGAGCGACCATGGCGTACAGCGGACAGATCATCGAGAACCCCGTCAGCGGCGAGCGCATCGAGTTCCTGCGCACGGCGGCCGACGGCGACGGCGAGCTGCTCGAGTTCGAGCTCGAGCTCTCCCCCGACGGGCGCGTGCCCGGCGCGCACGTGCACCCCGAGCAGGAGGAGCGCTTCCACGTGCTCGAGGGCACGATGACGTTCCGGCTCGGCCTGCGCAGGATCGTCGCCGAGGCCGGCGACTCGGTCGTCGTCCCCGCCGGCCGGGTGCACAAGTTCGTCAACAGCGGCGACGGCCCGGCCCGTGCGCGCGTGCAGGTCGCGCCTGCGCTCGACATGGAGGAGCTGCTGTGCACCGCCGCCGAGCTCGCCGGCGAGGGCAAGGTGCTGCGCTCGGGCATGCCCAAGCCGCTGCACCTCGCGCTGTTCGTGCAGCGCTTCCGGCGCGAGGTGCGGGCGCCGTTCCCGCCGGCGTGGATGGTGCGCGCGCTGCTGGCGCCGCTCGCCGCGCTGGCGCGCCGCCGCGGCCACGCCGAGCGCTACCGGCCGGCGTTCGCCTGAACCGGACTCGAACCCGCGCCGGCGCGCGTGCAGCGCGCCGGCGCGGCCGTACACTCCCGCGCTTGCCGCGCCACTTCCTCACCGGCTCCGAGCTCTCCCCGGACGACCTGGCAGCGCTGCTCGACCGCGCGCTCGCGCTCAAGGCGGCGCCGCTGTCGTCGCGCGTGCTGGAGGGACGGAGCGTCGCGCTCGTCTTCGAGCAGCCGTCCACGCGGACGCGCACGAGCTTCGAGGCCGGCGTCGTCGAGCTCGGCGGCCACCCGATGGTGATGCGGCCCGGCGAGCTGCAGCTGACGCGCGGGGAGTCGGTGCGCGACACCGCGCTCGTCCTCTCGCGCCACGTCGCGGCGATCGGGCTGCGGACCGGGAGCGAGGAGACGCTCGCCGAGCTGGCCCGCCACGCCACCGTGCCCGTGGTGAACATGCTCTCTCCCGAGCACCACCCGTGCCAGGCGCTCGCCGACCTCCTGACGATGCGCGAGGCGTTCGGCGACCTCGCCGGCCGCCGGCTCGCGTACGTCGGCGACGGCAACAACGTCGCGCGCTCGCTCGCGGTCGCCGGCGCGCTCGCCGGCGTGGAGGTCACGGTCGCCGCGCCCGACGGCTACCAGGTCGAGCCGATCGCGGGCGCCCGGCTCACCGGCGACCCGGCCGCCGCCGTCGACGGAGCGGACGTCGTCTACACCGACGTCTGGGTCTCGATGAGCGACGACGCGGGCACGGCCGATGCCCGCCGCCGCGCGCTCGCTCCGTACCGGATCGACGACGCGCTGCTCGACCGCGCCGCCCCCGGCGCGTTCGCGCTGCACTGCCTGCCGGCGCATCCGGGCGAGGAGATCACCGAGGCGGTGCTCTACGGCGGCCGGCAGCGGATCTGGGACCAGGCGGAGAACCGCCGGCACGCGCAGAAGGCGCTCCTCGAGTGGCTCGTCGCGCCGGAGGAGTAGGGTCGCTGCCGGGAGGAGTGCCCCAAATGCCGGAGACACGCAGGACCACGAACCCGCTGGACCTCGTCGTCCTCACGCGCGCCCGCCTGCAGGAGGTGGTCGACGAGATGGTGGAGCGCGGCCGCATCACGCGCGGCGACGCCGCCGACCTCGTGGCCGACCTGCTCGCCCGCGGCCGCACGCAGGCGGACGAGCTGCTCGAGCAGCTCGTGGCCCGCGGGCCGCTCGAGGCCGCGCGCCGCGTCGCGGGCCTCGGCCCGGAGTTCCCGATCACGGGCTACGACGACCTGACCGCCGCCGAGGTGGCCGCCGAGCTCGACGGGATGAGCGACGCCGACCTGCGCAAGGTGCGCGAGTACGAGAAGGCGAACGCGAACCGCAAGACCGTCCTGGGCGCGATCGAGCGCCAGCTGAGCGGGGCAGGCCCGTTGCGTTGCCCGGGGATCGCCTCCGCGGAGGCCGACCGCGCGTTCGGGCAACGCAACGGGCCTGACCGGCCGTGGACTCTCGGAGGGGTGCCCGCTCCCCAGACTTCCACGCGCCCCGCTCGCGGCGCCGAGCTCGAGCTGACCGTCGACACCCTCGCCCACGGCGGGAGCGGCGTCGCGCGCCTCGACGGCTACGTCGTGTTCGTATCGGGCGCGCTGCCCGGCGACCGCGTGCGCGCGGTGGTGGGGAAGTCGAAGCGCGCCTACGCCGAGGCGCGGGCGGTCGAGATCCTCGAGCCGTCGCCCGACCGGATCGAGCCCAAGGCCGACCACCCCGGCGCGCCGTGGCAGGTGCTCGCCTACGACCGCCAGCTCGAGGTCAAGGCCGAGCAGGTCGGCGACGCGCTGCGCCGCATCGGCAAGCTCGAAGGCTTCGAGCAGGACCCGATCGTGCCGGCCCTGGAGCAGTGGCGCTACCGCAACAAGCTCGAGTACTCGTTCGGCACCGCTCCCGACGGCACCCTCGTGTGCGGGTTCCACGCGCCCGGCCGGTTCGACCAGATCGTCCCGCTCGTCGACTGCCTGCTCGCCTCCGAGCGCGGCAACCTCGCCCGCGAGCAGGTGCTCCTCTGGGCGCGCGAGCAGGGCCTGTCGGCATGGGACCGCCGCGACCAGCGCGGCCTGCTGCGCAACCTCGTCGTGCGCGAGGGCCGGCGCACCGGCGAGCTGCAGGTGCGGCTCGTCACGTCCCCGGGCGCGATCGACGTCGACAGCCTCGCCGCCGCCGTCGATTGCGAAGGGCTGTTCTGGACGCAGACCGCCGGCCTCGGCGAGAGCACCCAGGGGGGCGAGACGGCGCGGATCAAGGGCTCCAAGCGCCTGCGCGAGCGGCTCGGCGACCTCGAGTTCCTCATCTCGCCGGAGGCGTTCTTCCAGACGAACACCGAGATGGCCGAGATCCTCTACGGCACCGCGGTCGACCTCGCGGGGCTCCGCGGCCACGAGCGCGTCTTCGACCTCTACTGCGGCATCGGCACGATCGGCCTCTCGCTCGCCAGCCGCGCCCGCGAGGTCGTCGGCGTGGAGATCGTCGAGACCGCCGTCGCGGACGCGATCGACAACGCCCGCCGCAACGAGATCACCAACGCGCGCTTCTTCGCGGGCGACATCCGCCTGGCCATGCGCGACCTGGTGGAGGAGGCCGGCAAGCCCGACGTCGCCGTGATCGACCCGCCGCGCGCCGGCCTGTCGCAGAAGGTCGTGCGCCGGATCATCGAGGCCGCGCCGAAGCGGATCGTCTACGTCTCCTGCAACCCGACGACGCTGGCGCCGAACGCGGCCCAGCTGGTCGAGGCCGGCTACGTGCTCCGCCGCGTCCGCCCGGTCGACATGTTCCCGCAGACGCCGCACATCGAGGCGGTCGCGCTGCTCGAGCGCGCCTGAGCCACGCCGCGCGCGGCAGCCGTCAGGCCGCCTGCGCCCAGCCGTCCTCGCGGGTGCTGAAGCTGCCGAGGGCGCGCCCGATCGCGCGGTACGCCTCCGGGTTGAGGCTCATCCCGCAATGCGAGCCGTGGACCTCGACGCGCGCGTCGGCGTCGGGGTCCATGCACGAGCGCCAGTCGACGATCCCGTCGGAGCGCGAGTACAGCGCGACGTAGCCGACGTCGGAGGGGAACGGACCCGCGAGCGCGGCGCGGAACGGCGCGCAGCACTCGCCCTTCAGGCAGCGCCACGACATCAACCCCGGCACCGCGCCGCTGCCGATCGTCGCGACCACGCCGACCTGGGCGAGGACGAGCGGATGGATCGCGAGCTGCGAGCGCACCGGCGAGCCGAGCGTCACGATGCCCGAGACGAGGTCGGGGCGGCGGGCGCCGAGCGCCTTCGCGAACACGCCGCCGCGGCTCTGGCCGATGATCGTGACGCGGCCGCCGGTCTGCGCGGCGACCGTCTCCAGCCGCTCCTCCAGCCGCGCGCACGCGACCTCCGAGCAGGCCAGGTTCGCGCGGATCCCGGCGCGCTTGGTGCGCCAGCCGGCCGCGCGCAGCCACTGCGTCAGCGTGCCGAGCGAGCCGTCCCCGGCCATGAAGCCCGGTATGAGCAGCACGCCGCGGCCCTCGCCGGCCGGGACGCCCGCGCCCCGGTAGACGTCCGAGCGCCGCAGCGCCGCCCATTCGAGCCCGATCCGGCTCTCGCGCCACAGCGGTGGCACGAATGGCAGGCTCGGGTGGGGGAGCGGCATCATGAGCGGCGTTTGTACGTGCCAGGCGACCCGTCGATCAATCACTTTCGACGAATACCCGGACATTTCTTTTTTCCGATCAACGGCGCAGCGCACGCGCCGCTTGCGGTGTGCAAGCATCGGCGCCATGCGCGCCGCGACGATCCGCGACGGCGAGATCGGCGTCCAGGAGCACCCCGATCCGGAGCCGCAGGGCAACGAGCTGCTCGTGCGCGTGCACGCCGCCGGCCTGAACGGCGCCGACATCCACCAGCTCCTCGGCGGCTATCCCGCGCCGCCCGGCTCGCCGCAGGACATTCCCGGGCTGGAGCTGGCGGGCGAGGTCGTGGGCCTCGGCCGCGGCGTGACGCGCTTCGAGCTCGGCGACCGCGTGATGGCGGTGGTCGGCGGGGGCGGCCAGGGCGAGCTGGCGCTCGTGCACGAGCGCGCGGCGATGCCGGTGCCCGACGAGCTCGACTGGACCGCGGCCGGCGGCGTGCCGGAGGCGTTCACCACCGCCCACGATGCGCTCTTCACGCAGGCCGGGCTGACCGTCGGGGAGCGCGTCCTCGTGCACGGCGCCGCCGGCGGCGTGGGCATGGCGGCGGTGCAGCTCGCGACGATGGCCGGCGCGCGCGTGAGCGCGACCGTCCGCGATCCCGCCGCGCGCGAGCACATCGCCGCGCTCGGCGTGAACGCGCTCGAGCCCGAGGGCTTCGAGGACTTCGGGCCGTTCGACGTGATCATGGAGCTCGTCGGCGCGCCGAACATGCCCGGCAACCTGCGGGCGCTCGCCCAGGGCGGGCGCCTGTGCGTCATCGGCGTGCAGGCCGGCGCGAAGGTGGAGCTGAACCTGCACGTGCTGATGGGCAAGCGGGCGCGGATCCACGGCTCGGTGCTGCGGCCGCGGTCGCTGGAGGACAAGGCCGACGCCGCCCGGCGCGTGGAGCGGGCGGTCCTGCCGGGCTTCGCGTCGGGCGACCTCAGCGTCCCGGTCTGCGCGACGTTCCCGCTCGACGCGGTCGGCGACGCCTACGCGCGCTTCCAGGCCGGCGCCAAGCTCGGCAAGATCGTGCTCGAGATGTAGCTCAGGCCGGCGGCTCGTCGAGCGCGTCGGGGTCCAGGGCCGTCGCCTCCACCGCGTGGACGGTGCACAAGGCGGGCCCGCCGGACTCCATCGCGGTCTCGAGCTCCGCTTTCGTGAGCTTCGCGCCGCACTCCTCGCAGTGCTCGCCGACGGTCTCGAGCGTGCGCTCCTCGAGGTCCATGAGGCGGAGTCTAATCCCTGGACACATGGACGGTTGAGGCGTCGGCCACGTGTCCACATACTGACCAGCACTTCAAGGTTCATCGGCGCGGGGCTCCTGGGAGAGAGGCCCGCGGCGGAACGGCGCGGCGCCGGCGCTCGCGACGGACGGCTCGGTCAAGGGCAAGAAGTGGCACGACCTCAACGCCAACGGCGTCAAGGACGGACGCCTCCGGCAACTACGCGATCACCGGCATCCGCTGGTGGGTGCCCGACCACGTGCCGCGCACCTACGACGTGCGTGAGCTGCCCGTCGCCGGCCAGCCGCTGCCGCTCGACCAGTGCTCCTTCCCCGCCGCGTGCGCGCACACGCTGACGTTCAGCAACGGCTCGCACATCTACACCGGCAAGGACTTCGGCAACTACCAGCGGGGCGCGATCGTCGTCAGGAAGGTCAACCTCGGCGGCACGCAGACGGACGCGTTCGGCTTCTCGAGCGCCACGCTCGGCGACTTCTCGCTCGCGGCGAGCGAGACGGCGGGCAAGCGGTTCTCCTCCCTGCAGCCGGGCACGTACGGCGTCGCGGAGCTGCCGTACGCGGGCTACGCGCTGGCCGGGGCCGAGTGCAGCGACGGCTCCGACCCGGCCGCGATCGAGCTCTCGTCGGGCGAGACCGTGACCTGCACGTTCACCAACGCGCGCCCGGCGATCGACCTGCTCAAGCAGGTCCGCCGCGCCGGCGACCAGGAGTGGCGCAAGGACGCGACGCTCCAGGCCGGCCAGACCGCCGAGTACCTCCTCACGGTCACGAACGCGGGTGCGGGCGCGCTCGTCGGCGTGGAGGTCGCCGACGACCGCTGCGACGCGAGCCCGGCCTACGCCGGCGGCGACGCCGACGGGGATGCCGAGCTCGACGAGACCGAGGCCTGGACGTATCGCTGCGATCACGTGGTCACCGCGGCCGACGGCGCCCAGTTCGTCAACACGGCCGAGGCGACGGCGACCGACAAGCACGACACCCCGGTCCGGGACACCGACACGGCGACCGTGAACGTCACCCCGCCGGGCACGCCGCCGGCCGACCCGCCCGCCTCGCGGCCGCAGGACCGCCAGGAGGTCCTGCCCGAGGAGATCGTCTCCGGCACCGCGCGCATGCGGGGTCCCGGCGGGTGCGCGCGCACGGCGTTCAAGACCACCGTCACCGGGCGCCGGATCCAGCAGGTGACGTTCCACCTCGACGGCCGGCAGCTGACGCGGATCGACGCCAAGCGCGGACAGCGGTCGTTCGCGCTGCGGATCAACCCCCGCAAGCTCGGCTTCGGCGTCCATCGCGTCCGGGCCCGCGTCGTGTTCGCGGCCGAGTCGCGCACCGCGACGCGGACGCTGCGGCTGAGCTTCCAACGCTGCACCCGCCAGGCCGGCACGCCGCAGTTCACCGGCTGACCACGTGCCACGGCGGCGCCCCCTCGGGGGCGCCGCCGGGTCGCCGACCTAGAATCCGCCCCCACATGACTCGCCGACTCCTCCCGCTGTGCCTCCTCGCCGCCGCCCTCGCGGCTCCCGCCGCCGCTTCGGCGGCCGGCCCACCCCCGCTGCGTGAGAAGGGCGACCGCTCGCCGCTGGGTGACGAGCTCCTCTCCAACGAGCGCACGCTCACCCGCTGGGCGCACACCAACCTGATCGGCAAGGTCCGGAGCAAGCCGTCGGAGCGGGGCAGGACGATCGCGAAGCTGCGCTGGAACACCGAGGACGGGCTGCCGGAGGTCTACGTCGTGCTGCGGTCGCGGCTCGACGACGAGGAGCGGGTGTGGCTGCAGATCCGCGTCCCCGGCCGGCCCAACGGCCGGACCGGCTGGGTGCGGGAGGAGCAGCTCTCCAGCCTCCAGGAGGTCGAGACGCATCTGACGATCGACCGCCGGACGCTCAAGGCGACCCTGCGCAAGCGCGGCAAGAAGATCTGGAGCTCGCGCGTCGGCGTCGGCGCGCGCGCGACGGTCACGCCGAAGGGCAGCTTCTGGGTCCGCGAGCGGCTGCGCAACCTCGGCGGCAGCCCGGTCTACGGGCCGTGGGCATTCGGCACGTCGGCCTACTCGGCGACGCTGACGGACTGGCCGGGCGGCGGCGTCGTGGGGATCCACGGCACCAACCAGCCGGAGCTGATCCCCGGCCGCCCGTCGCACGGCTGCGTCCGCGTGCCGAACGCGAAGATCGTGCGGCTCGCGAAGCTGATGCCGCTCGGCACCCCGATCCGGATCCGGTAGCCGTGACGTCGAGAGCATGCGCGGCAGCAGCGGTGATGCTGGCGGGGCTGGTCGCGGCCGCGCCGGCGCAGGCCAGGCCGAAGCTGCACGACGGCGTCGACGGCTTCAAGGTGCGGCCGGCGGCGATCCTGGTGTCCGGTGACGGCAGCGGCTGGCTCGGCGGCGCCGGCTCGGGGGCGCCGCCCGACCACGGGACGATCCGGTGGACGAAGTTCCGCCGCTCGGGGGCGCGCGGCGACGGCCGCATGTTCATCAACGACTGCGATCCCGACTGCGCGGGCGGCACGTTCTCGAGCTGGAAGGCCGTGATCCGCGCGGGGCGGGTCCGCAAGGGCCATTACACCCGGCTCAGCGCGTCATACGCGCGCGACGGGAAGCGGGTCGTGGCGCGCTGGAAGCTCATCCGCTCCTCGCCGACCTACGCGTACTGGCTGGCTCAGTAGGGCGGGAAGTCGGCGTACCACTCGCCGAGCTTCCGGAACGCCGTCCAGAACGCGCGCTTCGCCGACTCCTCGTCGAGCGCCTCGTCGATGCTCGGGACGTAGAGCGCCTCGATCGACGGGGTCAGCGCCTGGATCTCGCCGGGCCGCTCCGCGACCTCCTGGGCGAGCGGGAGCGCCAGCTCGTTGAGCGTCTCGAGCGCCTCGGGGCCCATGACCACGACCATCCGCGGCTGCACGATCGCGATCTCCTCGACCAGCCGGGCGACGCACTCCGGCGCCGCGAGCGCGGTGTCGGGCACCGGGCATTTGACGCACAGCGTCCCGTACACGGCGAGCGGATCGATCTCGAGCCGCTTGAGCGACTTCATCAGCGCGGTCCCGGAGCGCCCGTAGAACGCGACGCCCTCCTCGATCTCCGAGCCGGTGGGGGCGTACTTGAGCAGGAAGACGTCCGCCTGCGGATGGCCGGAGCCCAGGATCGGCATCAGGCTGCCGCGCGGACAGGCGGTGCAGCTCTGCAGGTCGCGGGTGAAGTGGTTGAGCTCGCGGATCGCTCGCTCCAGGTACTTCTCGCGGATCTCGTCGTCGGTGGCCGGCATCCCAGCGAGGGGTTTGGCCGTGCCGCGTGGTTCCCCTTGTCCCTGCATCAACGATTGCGGCCGGACGTCGCCCGGCGGATCTTCCGCTCCCGTGCCGCGCGCCTCGCGCCCGGCGGCGTGGCGCGCGTCTGGAGGAACTTCAGCGCCTGCACCTGCGCGTAGTAGAGCGACGACGGCCGGCCCACGATGTCGGCGTCCGCGAGCGACGCGAGGAACTCCTCCGGGCCGTCGAAGTCGCGCATGCGGATGCGCAGCGACCCGAGGCCCTGCGCGACGTGGGCGTCCGAGCCGGCGCCGCCGACGATCCGGTACTTGCCGGCGAAGCGCACGGCCTCCTCGTTGTACGCCGGGATCGCGATGCGGGGGTTGAAGACCTCGATCGCGTCGACGTCCTCGACCACCGCGAGCAGGTGCTCGTAGTCGGGGACGGAGTGCATGCGGTCGAACGGATGCGGGACGTAGACGAGGCCGCCCTGGCGCTTGATCTCCGCGATGGTCTCGCCGAGCGTCATCCCGCGCGGGATCTTCTCCTCGATGAAGAGGCCGATCACCTCGCCCTGGTGGGCGGTCATCACCTCCTCGCCGACGATCACCTTGACGCCGTACTCCTCGGCCTTGGCGCGCGCGTCGATTGCGCCGGAGACCTCGTTGTGGTCGGTCACCGCGATCGCGCCGAGGCCCTCCTCGCGCGCGGTCGCCAGCAGCACGTCGACCGGGGTCGCGCAGTCCGACGAATGGTCGGTGTGCATGTGCAGGTCGACGTCGATCAGCCTGCGGGCGGCGAGCCGCGCCCGCAGCGCGCCGTCCGCGCGCGGCGGATGCCGGCGCGCCGCGACCTCGCGGTAGAGCGTCTCGAAGCGCTCCGCAACCCCGCTCCACGCGAGCTCCGGCGCGCGGGCGGCCACCGCGCCCGCGAGCGACTCGCGCAACGGGGCGTCCACCAGCAGCCGCGTGAGCTGGGCGGCGAGCGTCTCGGAGTCGCCCGGCTCGAACAGCAGCCCGAGCTCGCCGTCGCGCAGCACCTCCTCGTAGGCGGGCAGCCGCGCGGCGAGCGGCACGGCGCCGGCCCCGAGCGCGCGCACGAGGAGCCCGGGCGCGGGCGCCTGGCCGACCGACGCGGCGACGACGACGTCGGCGTCCGCGAGCACGGCCGCCTCCGAGGTGTCCTCCGCGGTCACGACGTCGACGTGGTCGCGCACCCGGCTGCGCAGCGCGCTCGTGCGGGCGCCGACCGGCGCGAACACCGTGGCGCGCCAGTCCGGCTCGGCCGGCAGCCGCCGCAGCGCGCGCAGGAACAGCCGCAGCGCCTGCCGGTCCTCGTGGTCGAGGAAGGCGATGCGCAGCGGCCCGTCCGCGCGGGTCGCGGCCCGTCCGACGAGGTCGGCGCCGGGGCTCAGCACGCGGTACGTGGCGGGGAAGGCGCGCTCCATCAGCTCGCGGGTCGCGTCGAACGACGCCGTGCGGGCGTCGAGCCGGCCGAAGAACCGCTCGACGAACCGGCGGGCGACCTGGGTGGAGATCACCCGCTCCGCCGGCGCGTGGAACGTCCCGACGTTCAGCGCGCGCGAATGGCGCAGGGCGACCGACGCGGTGCTCGGCGCGAACGGCTCGTGGACGTGGACGAAGTCGAACGGCGCCCGGCTCAGCACGTCGTCGATCGTGCGCGCGACGTCGAGCGGCGGCGCCGGCGGCGTCCCGCGCCGCGACGGGGCCAGCGGCAGCAGCTCGCCGACGCCGAGCACCCGCACCTCGCCCGCGGGGGCGAAGAAGTCGCCGGCCCGGATCAGGCGGCGCGACTCGCGCACCAGCTCGGGCGACCGCGACGGGGCGAGCACCACCATCCGGTGCCCGCGCGCCGCGAGCCCCTCCGCGAGCGAGCGCACGAAGGCGTTGACCTCGTGCTCGTCCTCCCAGGGGTGGGGGGTGACCTGCGCGATGGCGAAGGGCTCGCTCACCAGCGGGGAAGCATAGGCGGACCGTTGCGGGGTCAGGGGCGAGCGATCGTGAAGGGCGCCTGCGCGAGCACGCCGTAGCCGTCGTCCTTCATCAGCCGGGCGACGTAGCGGCCGGGCGGGAACGTCTGCCGGTCGCCCGCGATCCGGGTGGCGCCCGCGACCGTCGCGCCGGTGTAGGCGAACGTCAGGTAGCCGTTGTAGAGGTCGGGATCGCCGGCCTTCCAGATCCCGACCCAGTCGCGCCGGTTGGCGGGCGCGTTGCGCCACGCGAGCCGGATCGCGTCGCCGGCGCGGACGGGCCGGCGCACGCGCACGCGCGGCGTGGCCCCGGGGCGCACGACCCAGAACGTGCTGCGCGAGAGGACCTGGTCGCGAGCGTCGACGAGCAGCGCGTCGTAGCGTCCCGGCCGGAGCGCGCCCGAGCCGAACGTGACGGCGCCGTAGAAGCTCGCCTCCTGCGGCGGGAGCGTCATCAGCGCGCTGCCCGGCCGCCCGCCGGCGCGGACGATCGCGAGGTGCTCCTGCCCGCCGCCGCGCGGGGCGGCGTAGCGCACGCGGGATCGGGTCGCCGCGCTCGACGCGCCGGTCGAGCACCGACGCGAACGGCGCCGGCGCCGCCGGCGCGAGCCGCACGGTCGCCACGACGCCGCGGTGGTCCGACGGGTACGGGTCGACCGGCACGGTCACGTCCGGCGTGCCCGGCGGGCCGGCGATGCCCGCGTCGAGCACCTGGACGCCCGCCGACGCCTGGATCAGGTCGATCCGGTCGACGACCTCGTTGCGCCGCACGCGCGGGAACGGATAGCCGAACGTCCACGTGATCCCCGGGCTCGCCACCGGGTCGGGATGGATCGCGCGGTAGGCGTCCTGGAACCCGGCGCTCGCGAGCGCCCTCGTCACCGGCCACGCCACGGGGTAGCGGACGTCCGCTCGGACGGCGTCGACCGCGGGCGTCCAGTCGAGGTGCGACGGCGTGTTGAAGTCGCCCGTCATCAAGGTCGGGATCCCGCGCCGCAGAGCCGGGCGGACGCTGCGGATCGCCGCGCGGATCTCCGGCACGCGGGTGGAGCGCTCGACCTTCAGCACCTGTTCGAGCGTGCGGCCGGCGCGCACCAGGTACGGGCCGTAGGGACTCGACGTCAGGTGGACGTTCGCGAGCGCGAAGACCTGGCCCGGCCGGATCTGGGCGAGCACGTACTCGCCCTTCGCTCCCGGGGTGTCGATCAGCGGGTAGCGCGACACGACGTGCAGCCGGTCGCTCCAGTAAGGCCAGCCGAGCGCGGCCGCGATCCGACGCGTGTTGCCCTCGGCCTCCTGCAGGCCGACGATGTCGGCCCGCGCCCCCCGGATCGCCGCGACGACGCCGCCGAAGTCGACGACGTCGCCACCGAGCCAGACGTTGAACGACATGACCCGGACGTCCGCGGGAGCCGGCGCCGCAGCAGCCGGGCGGGCGGCGACCAGGGCCGCCGCCAGCACCAGCCCCAGCGCGAGGGCTCCGCGGCGCACCGCGCTACGCCGAGACCTGCTCCTCGGACCCGGCCACCTTGTCCTTCGCCGCCTTCGCGGCCTTGGTCAGGCGGGCGTGCTTCTCGATGAACTCCTCGGTCGCCTCGCGCGCCTCGTCGTCCGGCCGCTGGTCGTGCGGGGACTTCATGAGGTAGGAGGACGGGCCGTCGAGCTGGCCGGCGACGCCGTGGTTGAGCGCGAGCTTGCAGCAGCGCACGGCGTCGATGACGATGCCGGCCGAGTTGGGGGAGTCCCACACCTCGAGCTTGAGCTCGGCCTGCAGCGGCACGTCGCCGAACGCCTGGCCCTCGAGGCGGATGTGGGCCCACTTGCGGTCGGTCAGCCACGGCACGTAGTCCGACGGGCCGACGTGGACGTCGTCGGCGGGCAGCTCGTGGCCCATCACCGACGTGACCGCGTTGGTCTTGGAGATCTTCTTGGACTCCAGCCGCTCGCGCTCGAGCATGTTGAAGAAGTCCATGTTCCCGCCGACGTTGAGCTGCGACGTGCGCAGCAGCTTGACGCCGCGGTCGTGGAACAGGCGCGCCAGCTGGCGGTGGACGATGGTCGCGCCGACCTGCGACTTGATGTCGTCGCCCACGATCGGCAGGCCCGCCTTGATGAAGCGGTTGTTCCAGTAGTCCTCGCGTGCGATGAACACCGGGATGCAGTTCACGAAGCCGCAGCCGGCCTCGAGGATCTGCTCGACGTACCACTTCGTCGCCTGCTCGGAGCCGACGGGAAGGTAGGAGACGACGACGTCGGTGCGCGTGTCCTTGAGCACCTGGGCGATGTCCACGGTCGAGCCCGGCGCCTTGGTGATCTTCTGCGACAGGTACTTGCCGAGGCCGTCGTGGGTCATGCCGCGCATGACCTCGATGCCGAGGCTGGGGATCTCCCCCGCGAAGTTCAGCGTGTTGTTCTGCCCGGCGAAGATCGCCTCGGAGAGGTCCTTGCCGACCTTCTCGGCGTCGATGTCGAACGCCGCCGAGAACTCGATGTCGCGGACCTGGTAGCCGCCGAGGTCCACGTGCATGAGGCCGGGAACCTGCTCGGCGGGGTCGGCGTCCTTGTAGTAGTGGACGCCTTGCACGAAGGAGGACGCGCAGTTGCCGACGCCGATGATGGCGACGCGCACCTTGTCCTCCTGGTAACGCCCCTTGCCGTTGGTGCTCAAGTTCTCGTACCTCGTGATCGGTTCGGTTATCCGGTTGACAGACCCCGCCGGGGGCCTGGCGTTACAGCGCGGCGGCGCGGGCGAGCTCCTGGCGGACGTGGAAGATGCGCTGGCCGACGGTGATCACCGACAGCACCGCGAGCAGCCACACGGCCGGCTCGAGCAGCTCCACGTCGAAGATCCCGGCGCCCTTGGCCAGCACGAGGCCGGCCGACAGGATCACGACGCGCACGGCGCGGTCGGCGATGCCGACCTTGCACTCCACGCCCAGCGCCTCGGCGCGCGCCCGGGTGTAGGACACCATCAGCGACGCCAGCACCGCCACGACGACGGCGGCCACCGCGGCGTCGTCGCCCGCCTGGGAGAACTGGTAGGCGACCGCGGTCAGCACGATCCCCTCCTCCATGCGGTCCAGGGTGGAGTCCAGGAACGCGCCGAAGCTCGTGCCCTTCCCCGACATGCGCGAGTAGCGCCCGTCAAGGGTGTCGCACACCGAGCCGAGGATGAACGCGAGCCCGCCGAGGAAGTAGTACTCCTCGAACACGAGCACCGCGGCCACGACGCAGAGGACGAGCCCGGTGAGCGAGATCGCGTTCGGCGTGAGGCGCGAGTCGATCAGCCGGTTGCGCACCAGCGCCTGGTACTCGCGCGCCGATGGACGCGCCCGTTCGAGCGGCGGAGAGGGCATGGACGCCCGCGAATGCTAGTCGCCCTACCGCGCGGCAGGCGCGGGAGCGACCGGCATCCACGCCCACGCGGCGGGCCGGGCGCGGGCGAACGCCATCGCCGCGAGCGCCGCGACCCCGGCGGTCAGCGCGCCGGTGAACGCGTCGAACCACCAGTGGTTGGCGGTGGCGACGACCACGAACGTGACGAGCGCGGGATACGTCACCCAGAGCGCCTTGGCCCACATGTGGCGCGCCATCCTCGCCATCGGGACGCCGAGCATCAGCGCGAACGCGACGTGCATCGAGGGCACGGCCGCGAACGGGTTGTACAGCGCGTCGGCTGAGGATCCGTCGGCGGTCAGGCCGGTGAACTGCGCGACCGAGTCCGAGAAGCCGTACTCCGGCATGAACCGCGGCGGAGCGGTCGGGTACGCCGCGTAGAGCACGAGCGCGATCCCCATCGCGACCATGAACATGTTGCGGATGAAGTAGAAGCTCGCGTTGCGCCGCAGGTAGATGAACGCCAGCGTGACCGTCGTGATCGTGAAGTGCGAGTTGACGTACATCCAGCTCGCGCCGTCGATGATCCACGAGGATCCGCGCGCCCATGCGTGCACGGCGGGCTCGATGAAGAGCCCGAGGCCCTGCTCGATCCGGATCAGCTCGCGCGCGTTGTCGAACGCCTGCGCGACGCGGCCGTCGGTGAACCCGCGCACGAACCGGTAGAGCCAGTACGCGCCGCAGAACAGCAGGAGCTGTCGGAGGAGATCGGGCCAGCCCTTGGGTAGGAAACGGGCCGCGAAGCGGTTGGGGAGCGTCCGCATCACCCGCCGAAGGCTACCCGTCATTCACCGGCTCCCGACAGGGGGGCTGACCGCACTCGTGCGCAGGGGGCCACCCGGACCGGTCGTGGTGTCGGCGCAGCGCGGCTCGCGCCGGAGCGCTCCGGAGGCCGAGAAGCGCGCTCGCACGCGGACCATCCCGGCCCGCCGGACGTCGACGCGCGTCCATCCCGTGGCGGCGTCCTCGGACACGCAGCCGTCGCCCGCGGCGACGGTCCAGTAGGGCGTCCCGTGCTGGCGCACGATCACCGGTCCGGGCTTGGTCGCCTCCAGGTCGAACCCGTCGGCGCCGGCGGCGGTCAGCCGCGCGGCGCCCGACACGGGCGGCTCGGTGTCGAGCACCTCCCAGATGCGCCAGTCCGCCGACTCGTGGATCGGCTTGAGGAAGGGCAGCCCGTCGAGCAGCAGCTCGCGCTCCGCCTTGGCGGAGAAGTCCAGCGGCGCGTTCGGGAGCGCCACCCAGCGCACCGCGTTCTTCCACAGCCAGCCCTCGTATTCATCGGCGGTGAGCGGGTGCTTGCTGTCGTAGAAGAGCGGGTTGACCTTGCGGTCGAGCTGCCGGTGCCAGCCACGCGCCAGCGGGTAGTCCTGCGCCAGGTAGGTCGCCTCCCAGTGGTTGCGGGTGAGCGGGACCTCCAGCCGCTCGCCCGGTCGCGCGCGTGGCTGGAGGAAGCGCAGCACCTCGTCGTGGAACGCGGCGTGCGTGGAGGGGTCGCCGCGCGCCTCCTCGACGGCGCGGACGGCGGGCAGCCACTGCAGGTAGAGCAGCGCAACCGCGATCACCACGAGCGCCGCCCGCGGCGCCCGCGGGCGGGCGAACAGGACGAGCAGCGCCGGACCCAGCACGACGCCGGGGCGCAGCGCGTTCTGCCCGAGCGAGTTGGGGATCGCGAACGCGGCGATCAGGATCGCGACGTAGATGCCGGCCGCCCAGATCGCCGTGCGGCGCGTCGGGTCGACGAGCGCGAGCGCCCCGAGGCAGACGAGCAGCATCGGCCAGAACGCCGTGCCGACGAAGTGGTCCGAGCCGCCCTCCGGGAACAGCGCCGCCATCGTCAGCCCGCCCACGACCGCGGGCCCGCCGAGCGCCAGCGCGGTGCGCCAGTCGGCCGGCTGCCGCGGCGCGTCGCCGTTCAGGCGCGCCCCGGCGAGCATCGCGACCGCGGCGACGGTCAGGAACACGCCGGCGACGGGGCTCGCCCACACGCTCGCGAGCGAGAGCACCGCGGCGGCGAGGCGCGAGCGCCGCGTGCACGCCCACGCGCCGACGGCGAGCGCGATCCCCAGCGTGAACGGCATGCGCCCGATCACGACGTTGCTCATCACGCCGCCGAGGAACAGCCAGGCGGCGAGCGCGCCGGCGGCCGGCGTCGGGGCCATGCGCCGGGCGATCACGGCGAACAATCCGACCGCCGCGACCCCGGCGACCACGCCGAGCAGTCGCGTGCCCACGACCGCCGCGAGCGGCGGGTACAGCAGGGAGTAGCCGGCCATGTGATGGCCGCCGTACCACTGGGCGTTCCACGTCGCGAACCCCACCTGGTGCCAGAGCCAGGTGCGGTAGGTGTGCGCCGCCATGTCCGCCGTCTCAGGAGCGGCGATCAGGTAGGCGACGCCCAAGGCGGCGGCGGCCAGCGTGGGGACGAGCGGATGGGACAGATCGCGTCGCACCACGGCCATCGAGCCTAGAGGGGCCGCAGATTCGAGGCGAACCGCGTGGCGCGTTGCGCTCAGCCGCCGGAGGCGAAGTCGGCCGTCACGACGGCGTTCCGCTGGGCGCCGAGCGTGCCCCACCGGCGCGCGACGCCGATGCGGCGGAAGCCCGGCTCCAGGACGATCGCCCGATGCACCGCCGAGTTCATCCACATCTGCACGACGACGGCCGCGCCGCCGCGGCGCCGCGGGAGCGAGGCGAGCGTCTCCCCCACCATCCGCGCGTCGAAGAAGCGCCGCACGCGGCGGTCGAACGGCGTGCCGTCGCTCGACGGGTGGTCGAAGAAGTCGCTGCGCAGCATGTCCTGCGAGTGGCGGTCGGCGGCGCGGTTGAGCGGGCGCAGCGGGCGCACCGGCCCCAGGCCCTGCTGGGCGCGCGCGTCGTTGAGCCCGCGGATGACCGCGCGCTCGAAGTGATTGAGGGTGGGGGCAGCCGTCGCCGCGGGGGCGGCGGTGGCGAGCGCCGTGACGAGCACGGCGCCGAGCGTGGGCGCGATCCGGATCATGGCGTGAGCCGACGTGGACAGGGCGTCCGAGCCTGAATTGCAGGCATTCCGTCGCGGGGCGGGGACCTTAGCGAGACCGGTCGCGTCCTGTCGACCGTCGCAACGCAACCTTCACGGCGCCGCTACCCCGTCGCGAAGTCGCACACACGCCCGATCACCTCGGGGCGCTCGAGCCACGGCCAGTGCCCGGCGCCCCCGACGTGCTCGACGCGGCCGTCGCCGAGCGCGGCCGCGAGCCCGTCCGCGAAGCGCGCGGGGATGTAGGGGTCGCGGTCGCCGTGCAGGACCAGCGCGGGCGCGGTCACCGAGCCGAGCCGGGCGCCGGCGGCCGCGAGCACCTCCGGAGGGCTGGCGCGGTACAGCCGCAGGATCGCCCGCTGGGTGCCGGGATCGAACGCGGCGAGCACTGGCTCGGCGCGGCCGGCGGGGAGCGCGCGGCGCATCACGGGTCCGATCGACATCCCCATCGCGACCTCTCCGAGCAGCGGCGTGCGCCAGATCCGGGCGACCGGGTGCCAGCGGTAGCCCGGGAGCAGCGGGACGGTGTCGATCGCCACCAGCCGCTCGACCCGGTCGGGCGCGCGCTGGGCGAACGCGAGCCCGACGACGCCCCAGTCGTGCATCACAAGCCGTACGCGATCGAGCTCGGCGAACGCGCAGAAGCGCTCCAGCCAGTCGGCGTAGCCGTCGATCGAGTAGTCGACGTCGCCGCGCTTGCCGCTCGCACCGAAGCCGGGCAGGTCGGGTGCGATGCCGCCGGCGCGCTCCAGGAACGGCGTCCACAGCTCGGAGTGGTCGGGGACGCCGTGGAGCCAGAGGACCGGTGGGTCGCTGGAGGGGGCGGAGCGCCAGGTGACCGGGATGCCGTCGAGCTCGGCGCTGTGGGTCTCGATCATCGGCGGCGTATTCGATCAGCTCATGCGTCCCGGCGACGCCGCCGAACGTCAACTGCGGCATCGAGGGAGGGTGCCGAGTGCCTCGGCGCTCATCCGGGGCGAGTTAGGGGTGCTGATTGCCCTCAAGTCGCCCCGCACCGCACGCGGGGCGCTTTGACCACCGTATGGGTGGTCAAGGCGCCCCACATGAGCGCCGCGGCACTCCGGCCCCTCCCTCGATGCCAGCCGTACACAACCGCCGCGCGTCCCGCCACCCACGACCCGCGCCCTCGTATCGTCCCGGCCGCCATGCAGACGATCGCCCGCCGCGACTGGACCCCGCCCTCCCGCCGCCGCGTGCTCGCCGTCCGCGATCGGCTCCGGCTCCTCTACGGCCGCCCTGCCGCGCCCCCGCATCGCCGCCCGCTCGACGAGCTCATCCTCACCGTGCTCTCGCAGTCGACCAACGACCGCAACCGCGACGTCGCGTTCCTGCGCCTGCGCGCCCGCTTCCCCAGCTGGAGCGCGGTCCGCGACGCGCCGAACGAGGAGATCGAGGAGGCGATCCGGCCCGGCGGCATCAGCAAGGTCAAGTCGCAGCGGATCCAGGACATCCTGCGCGCGCTCGACGATCCGCCCTCCCTCGACCACCTCGCCGGCATGAGCGTGGAGGACGCCCGCGCCGACCTGACCCGCCTGCCGGGCGTGGGCCGCAAGACCGCGGCCTGCGTGCTGCTGTTCGCGTTCGGCATGCGCGACGTCCCGGTGGACACGCACGTGTCGCGCGTCGGCACCCGGCTCGGGCTGTTCCGCCCGGGCGCGCCGTTCGAGGAGCTGCACGACGACATGCTCGCGATCACCCCGCGCGGCCAGGAGCTCGAGTTCCACGTCAACCTGCTGCGCCACGGCCGCCGCACCTGCCACGCCCAGCGGCCGCAGTGCCCCGAATGCGAGCTGCGGAGGGGCTGCGTGTGGTGGAAGTCGTCACGACCTACCTAGAGATGCGCGATCCGGCGCTGATCCGGCCCGCGCGCGGCAGCGCGCAGATCGTCAAGGTCGACCCGCCCGACGGCGCCGTCAACCGGCGCTTCTACGAGACCGTGGGCGCGGACTACTCCTGGACGCTGCACCGCGGGCGCACCGACGCGTGGTGGCAGTCGCACGCGGAGGAAGTGGAGACCTGGGTCGTCCCCGACGCGGGCTACTACGAGCTCGACCCCGTCGGCGACCACGTGGAGATCGCCTACTTCGGCCTCCTTCCCGCCTTCCACGGCCGCGGTCTCGGCGGCGCGCTGCTCGAGCACGCGCTGCGCCGCGGCTTCGAGCTGGGCTCCCGCGTATGGGTCCACACCTGCACGCTCGACGGCCCGCACGCACTCGCCAACTACCGCGCGCGGGGCCTGGAGACCTACCGGGTCGAGCGCTAAGATCTTCGTCAACCCGACTGAGATTTGTCGCAGCAAGGAGCCTCACCACACATGGCCAAGACCATCGGCATCGACCTCGGCACGACGAACTCGTGCATGGCCGTCCTCGAGGGCGGCGAGCCCACAGTGATCGAGAACGCGGAGGGCGGTCGCACCACGCCGTCGGTCGTCGCCTTCAGCAAGGGCGGCGAGCGGCTCGTGGGCACCGTCGCCAAGCGCCAGGCGGTCACGAACCCCGAGAACACCGTCTTCTCCATCAAGCGCTTCATGGGCCGCAAGGAGGCCGAGGTGCGCGAGGAGGAGCAGATCGTCCCCTACAAGGTCGTCGCCGGCCCCGGCGGCGACGCGCGCGTCGAGGCGGGCGGCAAGCAGCACTCGCCGCCGGAGATCTCCGCGATGATCCTGCAGAAGCTGAAGGCCGACGCCGAGGCCTATCTCGGCGAGACCGTCGACTCCGCGGTCATCACCGTCCCCGCGTACTTCAACGACGATCAGCGCCAGGCGACCAAGGACGCCGGCCGGATCGCCGGCCTGGAGGTCAAGCGCATCATCAACGAGCCGACGGCGGCCTCGCTCGCCTACGGGCTCGACAAGGAGTCCGACCAGACGATCCTCGTCTTCGACCTCGGCGGCGGCACGTTCGACGTGTCGGTGCTGGAGATCGGCGACGGCGTCTTCGAGGTCAAGTCGACCGCGGGTGACAACCACCTCGGCGGCGACAACTTCGACAAGGCGATCGTCGACTGGCTCGCGGCGGAGTTCAAGCGCGACCAGGGCATCGACCTGACCGCCGACAAGATGGCCCTCCAGCGCCTCTACGAGGCGGCCGAGAAGGCCAAGATCGAGCTGTCCTCCGCCCAGGAGACGCAGATCAACCTGCCGTTCATCACCGCTGACGCCTCCGGCCCGAAGCACCTCGACGTGCGCCTCACCCGCGCGAAGCTCAACGAGCTGGCCTCGCCGCTCGTCGAGCGCGTCGTCGGCCCGGTCCGCCAGGCGCTCGACGACGCCAAGGACAAGGGCGTCAAGGACATCGACCACATCGTCCTCGTGGGCGGCATGACCCGCATGCCCGCGATCCAGGAGAAGGTCAAGGAGCTCACCGGCAAGGAGCCGCACCGCGGCGTCAACCCGGACGAGGTCGTCGCCGTCGGCGCCGCCATCCAGGCGGGCGTGCTGGCCGGCGACGTCAAGGACGTGCTCCTGCTCGACGTCACCCCGCTCACCCTCGGCATCGAGACCAAGGGCGGCGTGATGACCAAGCTGATCGAGCGCAACACGACGATCCCGACCCGCAAGGGCGAGGTGTTCTCGACCGCCGAGGACAACCAGCCGAGCGTGGAGATCCACGTCCTCCAGGGCGAGCGCGAGATGGCGACCTACAACAAGTCGCTGGGCAAGTTCCAGCTCACCGGCATCCCGCCGGCGCCGCGCGGCATCCCGCAGATCGAGGTCGGCTTCGACATCGACGCCAACGGCATCCTCTCCGTGTCCGCGAAGGACCTGGGCACCGGCAAGGAGCAGAAGATCGAGATCAAGGCGGGCTCCGGGCTCTCCGACGACGAGATCAAGCGCATGGTCCAGGACGCCGAGTCGCACGCCGACGAGGACAAGCGCCTGCGCGAGCTCGCCGAGGCGCGCAACAACGCCGAGAACGCCGCCTACCAGGCGGAGAAGCAGGTCAAGGAGCTCGGCGAGCAGCTCGACGAGGCGTCCAAGCGCGAGATCGAGGACGCGATCAAGGAGGTCCGCGCGGTCCTGGAGTCCGAGGACGCCGAGGACCTCCGGGCCAAGACCGACCGCCTGCAGACCGCGTTCCACAAGGTCTCCGAGCAGATGTACGAGCGCGCGCAGGCCGAGCAGGCCGCGGCGGCGCAGGACGGCGGGGGCTCGACCAACGGCGCCGCCTCCTCCTCGGACGACGAGGAGGTCGTGGACGCCGAGGTCGTCGACGAGCAGAAGTGATGGCCGACGACCTGACCAAGCGAGCGCCGGCGCCAGCCGGCCGCGGTGAGGAGCGAAGCGAGGCAGCCGCCGCCGAGGAGGAGTTCTCGGCGGCGGCTCCGCCCGACCCGGACGCCCCGGGGACGGGCGAGACGTCGTTCGCCGACGCCGAGGCCCCGCCGGCCGGAGAGCCCAAGCTCAAGGCCGCAGAGGACGAGGCCGCCAAGTACCTCGAGCTGGCCAAGCGCACCCAGGCGGACTTCGAGAACTACCGCAAGCGGATGGCGCGCGAGAACGCCGTCTCGGCCGAACGCGGCGCGGCGAAGCTCGCCAAGGAGTTGCTGCCCGCCCTCGACCACCTCGAGCTCTCGCTCAAGGGCGCCGAGGGGCACGCCGACGGCGACGTGATCCGGGGCTTCGCCCTGGTGCGCGACGAGCTGCTCGGCGCGCTGGCCAAGTCCGGCATCCAGGCGTTCTCGCCGGCCGGCGAGCCGTTCGACCCGAACGAGCACGAGGCGATGGCCCAGCAGCCGGCCGAGGGCGCGGAGTCGGGCATCGTGCTGGAGGTCTACCAGCAGGGCTTCCGCATCAACGGCCAGATCCTGCGGCCCGCGCGCGTGGTCGTCGCGCAGTAGGAGGGATCCGTGGCGCGCAACCCCGACTACTACAAGACCCTCGGCGTCGACAAGAAGGCGTCGCAGGACGAGATCAAGAAGGCGTACCGCAAGCTCGCGCGCCAGTACCACCCGGACACGAACAACGACGCCGGCGCGGAGGAGCGCTTCAAGGAGGTCTCCGAGGCCTACGACGTGCTCTCGGACGCCGAGAAGCGCAAGAAGTACGACCGCGGCGGCCTGTTCGCCGGGACCGGGCCGTTCGGCCCGGGCGGCGCGGCCGGCGGCGCCGGCGGCGCCGATTTCGGCAGCTTCTCCGACATCCTGTCTGGCATCTTCAACGCGGGCGGCGGGCGCGGCACGCGCACCCGCCCGGCGGCCGAGGGCGGGCGCGATCTCGAGACGACGGTGTCGCTGTCGTTCGAGCAGGCCGTCGAGGGCGCGCAGGTGCCGGTCTCCGTGGCGACGCACTCCGCGTGCCCGACCTGCCGCGGCACCGGCGCCGAGCCGGGGACGCAGCCGGTCGTCTGCCCCGTCTGCCATGGTCGCGGCGTGGAGTCCCAGGGCCAGGGCCTGTTCTCCATCACCCGCCCGTGCGAGCGCTGCGGCGGCTCGGGCACCGTGATCGAGAAGCCCTGCCACACCTGCCACGGGCAGGGCCGCATGCGCGAGCTCAAGAAGTACCGCGTGAACATCCCGGCGGGCGTGAAGGACGGCTCGCGGATCCGGCTGGCCGGCAAGGGCGAGGCGGGTCTGCGCGGCGGCCCCGCCGGCGACCTGTACGTCATCACGCACGTCACCGAGTCGCCGGTGTTCAAGAGCAAGGGCGACAACCTCGAGGTCGAGGTCCCGATCACGGTCGCCGAGGCGCTCGGCGGGGCGGACGTCGAGGTCCCGACGCTGCACGGGACGAAGAAGCTGCGGGTCCCGCCCGGGACGAAGCACGGCACGGTCCAGCGCCTGCGCGGCGAGGGGCCGGCGGTGCCGGGCGGCAACGGCAAGGGCGACCTGCACTACCGCTTCGTGATCGACGTGCCGGGCGAGCTGTCGGACGAGCAGCGCCGCGCGGTCGACGAGCTGTCCAAGGTCATGAACGGCAACCCGCGCGAGCGGATCCTGCGCGAGGCCGGACAGGGGACCTGATGGGCGCGGCCCGCAGAGGAGAGGAGCGCCTCGGACGGGTCACCGCGCGGGTCGAGTACGACCGCGGCGTGTTCATGATCTCCGTCGCGGCCGAGCTGGCGGAGATGCACCCGCAGACGCTGCGGATGTACGAGGCGCGCGGCCTGATCGAGCCCAAGCGCTCGCCGAAGGGCACGCGCCTCTACTCCCACGCGGACGTGGAGCGCCTGCGCCGGATCCAGGCGCTGACGTCGGACGGCGGGATGAACCTCGCCGGCGTGGAGAAGGTCTTCCAGCTGGAGGCCCAGCTGGAGCGGATGCAGCGCAAGGTCGGCGCGCTCGAGCGCCGCGCCGTCGAGCTCGAGGCCGAGATCGCGGGGCTCGAGGAGGTCAAGCGCTCCGTGAAGGCCGAGATCGTCCGCTACGAGGCGGTCTCCACCGACCTCGTGCCGGTGCGCGTGCGCCGTCGCCGCTAGCCGAAGAGCTGCTGAGGCGCGGCTGGTGCGAGTGCGGTTCAGCGGTCCAGGCCGTGTTCCTCCTTCAGCGCCACTGAGTCGCGGTGCGCGGTGCCGGCCTCGTACTCGAGGTCGCGCGCCACGTCGTCGTCGGCCACTTGTGCCGCACGCTCGAGCAGGAGCAGCTCCCGCTGGGCGTGGTCGGCGATCCGCGCTGCGGCGTACCCGATGCGCTTGGCCTCGAGGTAGCCGGCGTCCAGCGGGTCGCGGGGATCCCGTTCGGAGCGATCAGCCATCGGGACGCCCCCTTGGGTCGGCCGGGCCCGTGATGGGGATGTCCCGGGCGCCGGACCATCGCCACGTTCGCTTCGTTCCCGGGTCCGCGTTGAGCACCACGAGCGGCGTCTCGCGCTCGGACATCTTGTCGAGCAGCTCGTCCAGCTCGGCGGGGGATCTCGTGAGGTGCCCGAGCCGGCCGACGACGAGGCAGTCGGCCTCGCCCGTCGCGAGCTGATCGAGCGCGAACGCGAGCCCGGGGCGCTGACGGCCGGCGCGATCGTCGGCGTCGTCGTCGGTGACCAGGCCGGCGAGCGCCATCCCGTGATCCGCGCACCGCGCCTCGATGGCCGCGGCGCGTGCCTCCAGCCGTGCCCGCTCGGGCTCCACCCGCACGTAGCCCAGCGCGCGGACCGGCCGCGGGGCGGGCAGTGCGAGCGCCGGCGCCGGCTCCTCCGCCAGGCGCCTGCGCTGGAGCAGGACGACCGCGGCGAACCCGATGGCGAACGACAGCAGCGCCAGCCCGGCGGGAGCCAGCCAGCCGGGAGTGGCGTCGCTCGCCGACGCCTGGACCGTGGTGCGGCTCTGCGAGGGCATCGGCGACTCCGCAACGAGGCGCCGCTCGCCCGCTCCGGCTCCCGGCCGCGTGCGGGTCCGCAGGTGCCGGACCATCGCGAGCGTCGCGCGGCCGTTCACCTGGAGGCCGTGCTTGACCTGGAACCAGCCGACCGCCGCGCGGGTGCGGGGGCCGAAGATGCCGTCGATCGGACCCGGCCGGTACCCCAGGGTCCCAAGCCGCCGTTGGACCTCCCGGACCCGCTGAGAGCCGGACGGGCGGTGCGATCCGGTCCCCATCGATACGGGTCCAGCGGACCACCCTTGCAGCGGGCGGTCTGCGGATGACGCCAGGACGGCCGGGTGGCGGTGCGGGTGCCGGATCGGTCGGCCCTGCCATCCCGCGGAGGGGATCAGCAGGCGCTCGGTCGCGGTCGCCCTCTGGCCGTCGGCCGTCGCATTGGTCGCCGGCACGAGCACGAGCGCCAGGGCCATGACCCCCACGATTCGTGCTGCCAGCGCAATGCACGTGCATTGCATGGGTTGTGTCTCCTTGTCTGCTTCGAGCGTTCAGGACGCCGGGCGCAAGGGCCCGGCAACTACCGGCTGCGGAACCCCGAAGGGCTCAGCCGGGTCGCTCGAGCAGGGAGACGAAGAGCACCGGCCGCCAGCGGGCCGATGCGAGCACGACCCTGCCGTACCGGAGGCAGGGGACGAGCAAGAGGAAAAAGAGGATGGCCATGGCGGCCGCCGCCGAGGCGGCGCCCGAGGCGGCTGCAGCACCGGTGCCGGCCGTACCCGCGGGGGCCGGTGCCGGAAGGTCCGTCGAGGCCTGCGACGTGCCGCCGGCGTCCGTGCTCACGGTCCCGGCCGGCGACGTGCCGGCCGCCGCGCGGAAGCGCTCAGCGGCGGGCGGGAAGGACGCCGGGAGGGCCGGTGAGTGGACGCGCGCGCCGTCGCGGCTGACCGGGGCACGGTCCGCGCCGACCGGGACCGGACCGGGCGCGATCGGATCGGCCGTCGTGACCGGCGGCGGGACCAGCGCGGTCCAGGTGGACGGGACGGACGCGGTCGGCGACCCGCCGGCGGACTCGACCGGCGCCGCGTCGAGCGCCGTGCTCGCGATACGCGGGTCGACTGCGGCCGGACCCGTCGACACGGCCGGTACGCGGACGGTCGCCGGCGTCGCCAGGACCGGAGCCTTCACGTCGGCGATCGGCAAGCTCATCGGCGCGGACGGCGACGTCGGCCCCTGGTCGATGACCGGCGTCACGATCGTCACGACCGGCGCGGTCGCCTTGACGACCTGGTCGACGACCGGCGCCACGCTCGTCACGACCGGCGCGGTCGCCTTGACGACCTGGTCGACGACCGGCGCCACGCTCGTCACGACCGGCGCGGTCGCCTTGACGACCTGCGTCGACGACCGGCGCCACGGTCGTCACGACCGGCGCGGTCGCCTTGACGACCTGCGTCGACGACCGGCGCCACGGTCGTCACGACCGGCGCGGTCGCCTTGACGACCTGGTCGATGACCGGCGCCACGGTCGTCACGACCGGCGCGGTCGCCTTGACGACCTGCGTCGACGACCGGCGCGCACGCGACGTTCACGACCGGCGCGGTCGCCTTGACGACCTGGTCGACGACCGGCGTCACGGTCGTCACGACCGGCGCGGTCGCCTTGACGACCTGATCGACGACCGGCGCCACGGTCGTCACGACCGGCGCGGTCGTCTTGACGACCTGATCGACGACCGGCGCGACGGTCGTCACGACCGGCGCGGTCGCCTTGGCGACCTGATCGACGACCGGCGTCACGGTCGTCAGGACCGGCGCGGTCGCCTTGACGACCTGGTCGACGACCGGCGCCACCGACTTCACGACCGGCTCGGTCGCCTTGGCGACCTGATCGACGACCGGCGCCACCGACTTCGACGACCGGCTCGGCTCGCCTTGGCGACCTGATCGACGACCGGCGCCACCGACTCCACGGCCGGCTCGGTCGCCTTCGGCGACCTGGTCGACGACCGGCGCCACGGTCGCCAGGACCGGCTCGGTCGCCTTGGCGACCTCGTCGACGACCGGCGTCACGGTCGTCAGGACCGGCTCGGTCGCCTTCGCCACCTGATCGACGACCGGCGCCACCGTCTCCGCCGGCTTCGCCACCGGCGCCACGGTCTCGGCCGCCTTCTCCGCCGCCGGCGCCACGGTCTCGGCCGCCTTCTCGACGACGGCCGCCGCTGCCGGCGTCGCCTGGTCCGGCGCCGGCGCGGGCGGCTCGGACGCGGGCGGCGGTGCGGGCTCGGCCGGCGCCGGAACGGCGTTGACGACCTGCGCGACCGCGTCGGCGACCGGCGCCGGATCCACCTGCGGCACGGCGGCCGGAAGGCCGGGATCCGCATGCGCGGGAGCCTGGCTCCACGCAGCGAGCGTCAGAAGCACAGAAGAGGGCGACGAGTGCAGATCGCCGCACGGCCCGACGGTGGATCCCCTCATCAACCATGGCCTAGAAAACAGCGTGCCCGCCGCAACGGGCGGATAACCCTGCCCTATCGGGCAGTTTTCAGTCGACCACGGAATGCCGATGGCCGGAGCGGCGAGCACGTGGACGCCGGCGGGTGATGCCCCGCCGGCGTCCACCTGCCCGCCAGGTCACCGGACCCGGGGGCGCGGCCGGTGAAGGAGGCGCCCGACCGCCACCGCGCTACCGCTGCGGCGGGGGAACCGCAAGCCGCGGAGGAGATCGCGGCGGGTGCGCGGGGCGGTGGGCGCTTGCAGGCGGTGGCCCGAGGGCCGTGCCAGCAGCTGTGCGATCTGGGGAGCGAACAGCATGTGTGCCTCCTTGCGATGGCCGCCGGGGGAAGCGGCCGGACATGAGACTCCCGCCTCCGCGCCCGCGCGCACACCCGCCATGGGGGTGAACGTCGTCACCCCCATAGAATTCGCCGCCCCGCTGGTGCCCGACGAGCCTTCCACCCCCTGCCCGAGTTGCGGCCGCCCGCTGGCCCCGGGGGCAGGCGAGTGCCCGGCGTGCACGTCGCTGGCGGATACGGCGATGTCGGCGCGGACCGAGCCGGTGGACCTGATCGCCGGCCGCTACCTGCCGCAGCGCATGCTCGGGCGGGGTGGCGCCAAGGAGGTATGGCTCGCGCACGACCTCACGCTGGACCGGCCCGTCGCCATCGCGCGCGCCCGCTCAGGCGCGGCCGGGGCCGAGGCCCGCGCGCGGATGCGGCGCGAGGCGCGCCTGATGGCGCGGCTCGGCGACCACCCGAACATCGTCACCGTCTACGACGCGGTCGAGGACGGCGACGTCCTGCACATCGTCGCCCGCTACATGGCGGGCGGCTCGCTGGCCGAGCGGCTCGCCGCGGCGCCGGGCGGCCGGCTCCCGGTCGACGAGGTCCTGCGCACCGGCCGCTCGCTCGCCGACGCGCTCGCCCACGCGCACGAGCACGGCGTCGTGCACCGGGACGTGAAGCCCGACAACGTGTGGCTCGCGGGCGACGGCAGCGCGGGGCTGGGCGACTTCGGCATCGCGATGGCCTCCGACGACCCGGTCAGCTCCGCCGCGTCCGCGACGGGGACGCCGTACTACCAGGCGCCCGAGCAGGGCGCGGGCGAGGCGCCGCTGCCGCAGTCCGACCTCTACGCGCTCGGGGCGACGCTGTGGGAGCTGCTGTGCGGCCGTCCTCCGTTCACCGGCGCGGATGCGCTGGCGCTGCTCGCGCAGCACCGCTACGCCGAGCCGGAGCCGCCGTCGCGCCACGCCGGCGACGTCCCGCCGGGGCTCGACGCGCTGGTCCTCGCCCTGCTCGCCAAGCGGGCCGCCGACCGACCGCAGCAGGCGGCGGAGGTGCGCGACGCGCTCGACCGGCTGGGCGGGGCGCCGACGGTCCCCGTCGTCCTCGTCGCGGCGGACCGCGAGCCGCTGATCGGCCGCGACGCCGAGCTGGCGAGCCTCCGCCGCGCGCTCGACGCCGCCCGCGCCGGGAGCGCCCACGTGGTCGCGATCGCGGGGGAGCCCGGGATCGGCAAGACGCGCATCGTCGACGAGGCCGCGGCCGACGCCGGCGCGCGCGGCGCGGCCGTGGTCCGCGGGCGTGCGGAGGAGGAGTCGCGCGCGTACGGCCCGTGGCGCGCGGCGCTGCGTCCCCTCGTGGCCGCGGCGAGCGGCCTGCCCGCACGCGTGCTCGGCGACGTCCGCCGGCTCACCGGCGAGGGCCGCCCTCCCGCGGAGGCGCCGAGCGGCGCGGCACCGGCGCGCGACGGCGAGGAGGAGCGGCTGCGGCTGTTCGACGCCGTCGCGCAGCTCGTGCGGTCGGCGGCGAGCGAGCGGCCGCTCTTCATCGCGCTCGAGGACCTCCATGCCGTCGACCGCTCCTCGCTCCTGCTGCTCGGCCATCTGCTCCAGGCCGCCCCGGACGCCCAGCTGCTCGTCGTGCTCACCTACCGCAGCGCCGAGCTGACCCCCGGGCACGCGCTCGCCGGCCTGCTCGACGACATCGAGCGCGACCGCCGGTTGAGCCGCGTCCCGCTGAGCGGCCTGCCGGAGGCCGCGGTGGCGCGCTTCTTCCCGCCCGACGCGGACGTGGGCGCGGGGGCGCTCCACGAGCTGCACGAGCGCACGGCGGGCAACCCGTTCTTCCTGCGCGAGCTGGTGCGGCTGCTGGCGGAGCGGGGCGAGCTCTACGGCGACGGCGCGACGCTGCCGGTCGTCGTGCCCGACCGTGTGCGCGAGGTGGTCGGGCGGCGGCTGGAGCCGCTCGATGCCGGCGACGCGGGAGGTGCTCGCGATCGCCGGCGTCGTGGGCCGCCCGTTCACCATCGCGGGCGTCGCCCGCATCGGCGGCCTGGGCCGGGAGAGCGTCGCGCAGGCGCTGCAGCCCGCGCTGTCCGGCCGGCTCCTCGAGGCGCGGCCCGACGCGCCCGGCCGCTTCGGCTTCGCCCACGCGATCGTCCGCGACGCGGTCTACGACGAGCTGCCGCCGGCGTTGCGGGCGCGGCTCCATGCCTCCGCCGCGGCCCTGCTGCAGGAGTCGCTGGAAGCCGGCGGCGACGCCACCGCCGCCGAGGCGGCCCATCACGCGCTGGCGGCCGCCCGCTGCGGCGCTGATCCGCAGCCGGCCTGGGACCTGTCGCTCGAGGCGGCCCGCGAGGCGGCGGCGCTGCAGGCGCACGCGGAGGCCGCCGCCCACTACGCCGGCGCCCTGGAGGCGCTCGAGCTGGGCGTGGAGGTCACCGCGCCCGTCCGCCTGGAGACGTCGCTGGCGTTCGCCGCGGCGACGTTCGCCGCGGGCGACATCGACGCAGCCCGCGCCCGGTTCCGCAGCGTCGCGGCGGCCGCGCGCCGCAGCGGCGCCGCCGAGATCCACGCCCGGGCGGCGCTGGGCTTCTCCGAGGTGCAGCAGTACGGGTTGATCGACACCGACGCGATCGCGCTCCTCCAGGAGGCGCTGGACCTCCTGCCGCCGCACGACAGCGCGCTGCGCGCCCGCGCCTCCGCCCGGCTCGGCCAGCGGCTCGACCCCGTCACCGACCAGGCGCGGCGCGAGGCGCTGGTCGACGAGGGGGTGGCGATGGCCCGCCGCCTCGGCGACGACGAGGCGCTGGTCTCGCTCCTCGCCGCGGCCGCCCTGGTCAACTGGCCGCCGGAACGCGACGCCGTCCGCCGCGACGCCACCGAGGAGGTGCTGGTGCGCGCGGTGCGGGGCGCCGATCTGGCGGCGGTCTTCTGGGCGCGCATGACCCGCCTGCGCGATGCGCTCAAGACGGGGGAGCTCGCCGTCGTGGACGCCGAGCTCGATCACCTCGCGCGGCTCACCGCGGAGAGCCGCCGGACGTACTACCGCTGGTACCTGCTGGTGCTCCAGGCCGCCCGCGCCACGTTCGCCGGCCGGCTCGCCGAGGGCGAGCAGCTCGCCGAGGAGGCGGCGGAGCTGAACCGCCGCTCGGGCGCGGCCGACCAGGAGTACACCGCCCAGCGCGTGGCGCTCGCGCTCCAGCGCCGCCGCGCGAGTGAAGCGCCGCTCGCGCCGCTGCGCGACTACGCGGAGCGCCATCCGGCCCTGCCGGTGTGGCGCGCGATGCTGGCGCAGGTGGAGTGGAGCCTGCGCGCCGACGGCGCCCGCCAGACGGCGGCGGCCTGCACGAGCGACGGCCTGGCGGCGATCCTCCGCACCCCGGACTGGCTCTGCGGCCTCGTCCTCCTCGCCGAGCCGGTCGCCGAATGGGGCACGCCGGACCAGGTCGATCAGCTGGCCGGGGCGCTGGCCCCGCACGCCGGCCGCAACGTGGTCATGGACGACGCGTGCGCCGCATTCGGCCCCGTCGCGCGGCCGCTGGGGCTGCTCGACGCCGCCGCCGGCCGGCACGAGGAGGCGGCGGCCCACTTCGCGCAAGCCGTCGAGCTCGCCGCGCGCTGGCGTGCTCCGGGGTGGGAGCTGGCCGCGATCGCCGACTGGTTGCAGAGCGGCGTCTCACCGGCGCGGGCGGACGCGCTGCGCGACCGCGGCCTGGCGCTGGCCCGCGATCTCGGCCTCCCGTGGATCGCCGCGTCGCTGGGTCAGACCACGATGCCGTAGCTCTCCAGCGTCGCGTTCCCCATGTACTGCTCGGTGGCGACCACGTGGCCGCCCTGCCCCCACGTGTCGCCCCAGCTGCAGCGGATCAGGAAGCCGTTCGGCCCGTAGCCGACCAGCGCGGCGGCATGGTTGAACGATGCGGACGCTTCGTCGTAGTCGTCCAGCCTGCGCTCGCCGGCCACGAACGCCCGGTCGACGGTCAGCACCACGAGGACCGGCCCGTGCTGGTCGATCCAGCGCCGCCAGTGCAGGAACCAGGCCGAGCGGTCGTCGTCGGGATCCAGCCGGTAGTAGTGGGTGATCTTGCGCTGTGCCGCCGACGCGTAGAACTGGTCGATGTCGCCGGGGAAGAGCCCGTCGTCGAACGGCAGCTCCTTCTCGAGCGCGGCGCCGTAGATGCGCGCCACGTCGAGGGCGCTCTTCACGTCGGTGACCCCCAGCTCGAGGAAGGTCGTCGGACGCCAGGCGGGCTCGCCCTTGACCTCGGTGAGCTTGGCCCGCATCTCCTTCGCGGCCATCCACATGAAGCGCGGCGAGAGCCGCTCGCCCTCGGCGAGCCGGCTCGCCGCCACGAGCTGGCGCCACATCACGGAATCGGCGAGCGCCCAGCCGACGCACGAGCCGGTCTTGTGCTGGTCGCACACCGTGTACCACGGCGCGCGCAGGTCGACCCGCTCGGGCGGATCGACCGCGCGCAGATGGCCCGCCGCCTCGGCCGCGTCGGGCGTGTGATCGTCCTCGCGGGCCGGTGACGGCCCGACGTTGAGGACGCGCCCGGCTCCTACGGCTTCCACCCCCCGGCGACGGCGGCCGCGCGCTCGTGCAGCCGCGGGCGATAGTTCTCGGGGTCCTGCTCCTTCTTGAGCGCCTCGTGCCGCGCGATCGCGGTGGCCAGCGCGGTCGAGACCGCCGTGTTGACCGTCGGATCGTCGCTGTTCGCCGTTTCGTCGGTCCGGTTGAGCAGGTCGAGCAGGTCGTCCTCTCCGGCCGCGTCATAACCGGGCCAGAGTGGCGGGGGGGTTCCAGGCATGCCAGCGTGCTCCTTCGTCGTGGGACCGGCGCACTCTATGGCTTACAGTGGCCTCGTGACTGAAGCCCTGGGATTGCACCGGCGGACGCCCGTGGAGCTCCAGGCCGTGATCGCGGCGCAGCGCACGGGGGCGGCGTTCCTGGAGTACCGCGACGGCGACGACGCCCAGCGGATCCTCGAGCTGGGGCCGGAGCGGGTGCGGCTGTCGGTCGGCCGTCTGGCGGCCTGCGAGGTCGCGCTCACGTGGGACACCGAGGTCTCGCGCGCCCACGCGCTGCTCGAGCAGGTCGGCGGCGCGTGGACGGTCGAGGACCGCGGGTCGTCGAACGGCACGCTCGTCAACTCATCCCGCATCAACGGCCCGCACGTGCTGCGCGACGGCGACGTCGTGCGCATCGGCCGCACCCAGCTGATCTTCCACGCCGCCGGCGACGACGACCTGCGGCGCACGACCCCGGCGCTCGACCGCGTGATCCCCAACCCCACCGAGTCGCAGCGCAAGGTGCTGGTCGAGCTCTGCCGGCCGGCGCTCGAGCGCGGCGGTGGGGCGGCGTCCAACCGCGAGATCGCCGAGGCGCTGTTCGTGAGCGTGGAGACGGTCAAGACGCACATGCGGGCGCTGTTCGACGCGTTCGAGGTCGGTGACGTCCCGCAGTACCACAAGCGGACCGAGCTGGTCCGGAGGGCGCTGGAGACCGGCCTCGTCTCCATTCACGACCTGGAGCGTTGAGCGGCTAGAATCTAAGTCTCCCCGACTGAGATTTCGAAGAGGCCCATGCAACTCGACCGCTTCACCCAGAAGTCCCGCGAGGCCATCCAGGCCTCGATCTCCCTCGCCGCCGAGCGCAAGCACGCGCAGGTGGCCCCGATCCATCTCCTCGCGGCGATGCTGCGCGCCGACGACGCGCTCGTCCGCAAGATCCTCGACCGCATCGGCGCGTCGATCGACGCGGACGTGGACGCCGCGCTGGCCGCGCTCCCGACGCTCGCGACCGTCGCCGAGCCGACGACCGACCCCGACCTGATGGCCGTCCTGCGCGCCGCCGAGCACGAGGCGCGCGAGATGAAGGACGAGTTCATCACCACCGAGCACCTGCTGCTCTCGCTCGCCGGCCACAACTCGTCCGCCGGCGAGGTGCTGCGCGCCAACGGCGCCACCAAGCAGGCGATCGCCCAGGTGGTGTCCGAGATCCGCGGCTCCCACCGCGCGACGAGCGAGAACGCCGAGGACGCGTACGAGTCGCTGGAGAAGTTCGGCAACGACCTCACCCGCGCCGCAGAGGACGGCAAGCTCGACCCGGTGATCGGGCGCGACGACGAGATCCGCCGCGTCATCCAGGTCCTCTCGCGCCGCACGAAGAACAACCCCGTGCTGATCGGCGAGCCCGGCGTCGGCAAGACCGCGATCGTCGAGGGCCTCGCCCAGCGCATCGTGTCCGGCGACGTGCCCGAGTCGCTCCGCGACCGCCGGATCATCGCGCTCGACATCGGCGCGCTGCTGGCGGGCTCGAAGTACCGCGGCGAGTTCGAGGAGCGCTTGAAGGCGGTGCTCAAGGAGATCGCCGACGCGCGCGGCGAGATCATCCTCTTCATCGACGAGCTCCACACGATCGTCGGCGCCGGCGCCGCGGAGGGCGCGGTCGACGCCGCCAACCTGCTGAAGCCGATGCTCGCGCGCGGGGAGCTGCGCGCGGTCGGCGCGACGACGCTCGACGAGTACCGCAAGCACGTCGAGAAGGACGCCGCGCTGGAGCGCCGCTTCCAGCCGATCACGGTCGGCGAGCCGAGCGTCGAGGCGACGATCGCGATCCTGCGCGGCCTCAAGGAGCGCTACGAGGCGCACCACAAGGTCACGATCACCGACGCGGCGCTGATCGCCGCCGCGACGCTGTCGCACCGCTACATCACCGACCGGTTCCTCCCCGACAAGGCGATCGACCTGGTCGACGAGGCCGCGTCGCGCGTCTCGATCGAGATCACGTCGATGCCGACCGAGATCGACGAGGTCGACCGGCGCATCAAGCAGCTCGAGATCGAGCTGGTGGCCGTCGAGCGCGACGAGACCGCCGCCGAGCGGCGGGAGCAGATCGAGCGCGAGCTGGCCGACCTGCGCGAGCAGTTCGCCGGCATGAAGGCGCAGTGGGAGCGCGAGAAGCAGCAGGCCGAGGGCCACGGCAAGCTGCGGGAGCGGCTCGACGAGGCGCGCAAGGAGCTCGAGCGCGCCGAGCGCGAGCTCGACTACCAGCGCGCCGCCGAGCTGCGCCACGGCGAGATCCCCGAGCTCGAGCAGCAGCTCGCCGCGGCCGAGCAGCGCGCCGAGAGCGGCGACGTCGAGCCGCCGGTCTACCTGTCCGAGCGCGTCGACGCCGACGAGATCGCCGAGGTCGTCGCGAAGTGGACGGGCATCCCCGTCTCCCGCATGCTCGAGGGCGAGGTCGAGAAGCTGATCCACATGGAGGAGCGCCTGCACAAGCGGGTGATCGGGCAGGACGAGGCGGTCGTCGCCGTCTCCAACGCCCTGCGCCGCTCACGCGCCGGGTTGCAGGACCCCGACCGGCCGATCGGCACGTTCCTCTTCCTCGGCCCGACCGGCGTCGGCAAGACCGAGCTGGCGCGCGCGCTCGCCGAGTTCATGTTCGACTCCCAGGACGCCATGGTCCGGATCGACATGTCGGAGTACATGGAGAAGCACGCGGTCTCCCGCCTCGTCGGCGCGCCCCCCGGCTACGTCGGCTACGAGGAGGGCGGCCAGCTCACCGAAGCGGTGCGCCGGCGCCCGTACTCCGTCGTGCTGCTCGACGAGATCGAGAAGGCGCACAGCGACGTGTTCAACGTGCTCCTCCAGGTCATGGACGACGGCCGCCTGACCGACGGCCAGGGTCACACGGTGGACTTCAAGAACACCGTGCTGATCATGACGTCGAACGTCCCGGGAGGCCGGCGGGGCGTCGAGGCGCAGTTCAAGCCCGAGTTCATCAACCGCCTCGACGACATCGTCGAGTTCGAGCCGCTCTCGCGCGAGCACCTGAGCCAGATCGTCGACCTGCAGGTCGCGCGGCTGATCGGCCGCGTGTCCGAGCGCGGCGTCTCGGTCGAGCTGACCGACGCCGCCCGGCAGCTGCTGGGCGACATGGGCTACGACCCGACCTACGGTGCGCGGCCGCTCAAGCGGGTGATCCAGAAGCACCTGGTCGACCGGCTCGCGCTCGGCCTGCTCCAGGGCGACTTCGGCGCGGGCGATCACATCCGCGTCGACGCGGCCGACGGGGAGCTTCGCTTCGAGCTAACCCGGGCGCCGGACGAACGTGACCGAGATGCCGACCCGGAACGAGACGCCGTTGAAGCCTGAGTTCGGGTCGGTCGCGTCGCGGTAGCGCTTGGACTGGTCGAACTGGATGGTCCACAGTCCGGCCTTCGGCCGCTTGACGGGGATCTGCGGCCGGTGCGCCGTCCAGCCGCCGCAGACGTTCGTCTTGCGCACCATCCGCACGGTCTTGCGGAGCTTGCCCTTGAACAGGTAGTGCGCGTAGACCCCGGTGGGGGCTGTGAAGCCGCCGCCCTTGAACCGGATGATCTTCGAGGGCCTGGCCCGGCGCGGCTTCACGCCCACGTCGAGCGCGGCCGTCATCGCCGTCGCGGTCGCCGTGTTGGCCGGGTTGTTGACCTCGGTCAACGTGAGGGGGAACTCGCGCGTCCCGTTCGCGACGAACGGAGCCGGCACGGCCGACGGGAGCGCCAGGAGGCCGGTGTTGTCCACCTGCAGCCCCTGGCCGCCCTGAACCGGCTGGCCGTCGAGGGAGAGATCGACCGTGGAGTTGGGCGTGAAGCCGGTCGCGCGGATGAGGATGCCCTCCGTCTGCGGCCCGGCAGGGGTCTCCGCCGACACGTAACACGGCTTCAGCGGTTCGATCGTGACGACCGCCTGCGCGCTCGCCGGCACCAGCAGGGCGATGAACAGCGCGCCGGTGGCGGCGGGGATGCGTGCGGACATGGCGCGCACTGTAGCCCGCGATGGGATAGAACGCAGCCTCGAGATCCGCCAGTGAGAGAGGAGCCACGGTGCCGACCTACATCATGCTGTGCACGCTGACCCCCGACGGCGTCCAGACGATCAAGAACAATCCGGCGCGCATCCGCGAGGTGAACCGGGAGGTCGAGCAGCTCGGCGCCACGGTGAAGGCGCAATGGGCCACGCTGGGCCACGTCGACTTCATCAGCGTCGTCGAGGCGCCTGACGAGACGACGATGGCGCGCGTGTCGCTCGAGCTCGGCTCGCGCGGGACCGCCCGCTACGAGTCGCTGTCCGCGATCCCCATCGACGACTTCATCGGGGCCGTGTGAGGGTCCTCGTCGTCGGGTCCGGCGGGCGCGAGCACGCGCTCGTCCGCACGCTGCTGCGCTCCCCGCAGGCGCCCGAGGTGCTGTGCGTGCCGGGGAACGCGGGGATCCGGCGCGACGCGCGGGTGCTCGACGCGCCGGCCGGCGATCCCGCGGCGCTCGCCGCCGCGGCGCGCGATGCCGGCGTCGACTTCGTCGTCGTCGGGCCGGAGGCGCCGCTCGTCGCCGGCCTCGGCGATGCGCTCGGGGCCGCGGGCGTGCGCTACTTCGGGCCCGTCGCCGCCGCCGCGCGGCTTGAGGGCTCGAAGGCGTTCGCGAAGGAGATCATGGCCGCGGCAGGCGTCCCCACCGCGGCGCATCGCGTCGTCACGACCGTGGACGAGGGCCTCGCCGCGGTGGACGGCTACCCGGCCGTGATCAAGGCCGACGGGCTCGCAGCGGGCAAGGGCGTCGTGATCGCCGCCGACGAGGGAGAGGCGCGCGCGGCGCTCGAGGACATGCTCGTCGCCCACCGCTTCGGCGATCTTCCGGTTGTCGTGGAGGAGTTCATGGCCGGCGAGGAGCTCTCGCTGCTGGCGCTGTGCGACGGCGAGCGCGCCGTGCCGCTCGCTCCGGCGCGCGACTACAAGCGGATCGGCGACGGCGACACCGGCCCGAACACCGGCGGCATGGGCTCCTACTCGCCGGTGCCGGAGGCCGACGCGCTCGTGCCCGGCGTCATCGCCTCCGTCCACCAGCCCGTTCTCGACGAGCTGGCCCGCCGCGGCACGCCGTTCCACGGCGTCCTCTACGCCGGGCTGATGCTCACGGACGACGGCGCGAGGGTGGTCGAGTTCAACGTGCGCTTCGGGGATCCCGAGACGCAGGTGGTTCTCCCCCGGCTGCGCTCGGACCTGCTCGCGGTGCTGCTGGCGTCGATGGAGCCGGGCGGGCTCGCGGGCGTCGAGCTGGAGTGGGATCCGCGGGCCGCGGTGTGCGTCGTGCTGGCGTCGCGCGGCTATCCGCAGAGCTCGTCGTCGGGCGACGCGATCGCCGGCCTCGACGGGCTGCCGGCGGGGGTCGAGCTGTTCCACGCGGGCACCGCGGAGCGCGGCGAGGAGGTCGTCACCGCGGGCGGCCGCGTGCTCGGCGTGACGGCCCTCGGCGACGACCGCGCGGCCGCCCGGGCTGCCGCGTATGCTGCCGCCGACATGATCGCCTTCGAGGGCGCCCAGCTGCGCCGCGACATCGCCTCGTGACGGAGGAGGAGCGGGGACACGCCACGCCGGCCGAGGGGGCGCCGGAAGCGCTCGCCGAGGCCGAGGTCGAGGAGGAGTTCTCCGAGATGGAGGTCGGCGCGCCGCGCGTCGGCATCGTGATGGGCTCCAAGAGCGACCTGCCCGCGATGGAGGGGGCGTCGAAGGAGCTCGAGCAGCGCGGGATCGGGCACGAGGTCCGGGTGATGTCGGCCCACCGCGATCCCGACGTGGTCGCCGACTACGCGCGCAACGCGCGGATGCGCGGACTGCGCGTGATCATCGCGGGCGCCGGCCTCTCCGCGGCGTTGCCCGGCGTGGTCGCCGCGCACACGACGCTGCCGGTGATCGGGGTGCCGCTGACGTCGTCGAAGTCCGTCGCCGGCGGGCTCGACGCGCTCCTCTCCATCGCCCAGATGCCCCCGGGCGTGCCCGTCGCGTGCGTGGGCGTCGACAGCGCCCGCAACGCGGCCGTGCTGGCAGCGCGGATCCTCGAGGCGTGAACAGCTGGGGTCAGGCCCGTTGCGTTGCGCAACGGCGCCGGCGGCAGACCCTCACGCCGATGAGCGCAACGCAACGGGCCTGACCCCGGGCTCGCGGACGCGGGCCGCCTCGGCGGCCGGCAGCGCGAACGTGAACCGGGCGCCCTCGCCCGGCTCCGACTCGACCCAGATCCGACCCCCGTGCGCCTCGACGATCTTCTTGCAGATCGCGAGCCCCATCCCGGTGCCCTCGACCTCGTCCTGCCGGTGCAGCCGCTGGAGCAGCACGAAGATGCGGTCGTGGTGGCGCGCGTCGATCCCCGGCCCGTCGTCGCAGACCGAGATCTCCCACTCGTCGCCACGGCGGACGGCCTCGGCGCGGATGCACGGCGCGGCGCCGCCGTACTTGATCGCGTTGCCGAGCAGGTTCTGGAGCACCTGGACCATCTCGCCGCGATCGGCGATGACGACCGGGAGCGGGCCGGACGTGACCTCGGCGCCCGCGTCGCCGATCGCCGCCGACAGGTTGCGGACCGCGACGCTCCACGCGCTGTGGACGTCGGTCGGCTCCGACGTCGTCTCGCTGCGCCCGGTCCGCGAGTACTCGAGCAGCTCCGCGATCAGCAGGTCCATCCGCTTCGCGCCGGCGACCGCGAGCTCGACGAACTCGCGCCCGTCGTCGTCGAGCCGCCAGCCGTGGCGCCGCGAGAGCAGGCCGAGGAAGCTGGTGATCGTGCGCAGCGGCTCGCGCAGGTCGTGGGACGCGACGTAGGCGAAGCGCTCCAGCTCGGCGTTGGAGCGCGCCAGCTCGGTCTGGCTCTCGCGCAGGCTCTGCGTCATGCGCTCGGCCAGCGCGACCGCCCGGCGCTCGGTGCGCAGCGAGGAGCCGAGCATCCAGAACGCGAGCACGGCGATGCCGGCGCTGATCAGCAGGTCGTCGGTGACGAGCAGCTGCGCGACGACCGCCGCGAGCACGATCACGGCGGGCACGACCGCGCGTGCTGGTATCCGACGAGCGTCCATCACGAGCGTCATCGGTAAAGCCCGGCGCGCGCTATAGCCCCCACGTCCGCTTTCATTCAACCGAGCCATGATCCCCCGCTACACCCGACCCGAGATCGGCGCCGTCTGGACCGACGAGGCCCGCATGACCGCCTGGCGCGACGTGGAGGTCGCGGCGGCCGAGGCGCTCGACGGGCCGTCCGAGGCCGACCTGCAGGCGATCCGCACGGCCACGTTCACGGTCGAGGCCGTGCAGGAGCGCGAGCAGGTCACCGATCACGACGTGGCCGCGTTCGTCGACGTGCTCGGCGCGTCGGCGGGCGAGGCGGGGCGCTGGATCCACTACGGGCTGACGTCCTCGGACGTGCTCGACACGGCGCTCGCGCTCCAGCTGCGCCGCGCCGGCGACGTCATCGTCCCCGGCGCCCGCGCGCTTGCCGCCGCGCTGGCCGAGCGGGCGCACGAGCACGCGGACACGCTCTGCGTCGGCCGCACCCACGGCGTGCACGCCGAGCCGACGACGTTCGGCCTCAAGCTCGCCGGCTTCGCGTTCGAGGCGCACCGCAACGCCGAGCGCCTGGCGCGCGCGTTCGACCAGGTCGCGACCGGCGCGATCTCCGGCGCGGTCGGCACGTACGCGACGCTCGGCCCGGAGTACGAGGCGCGCGTGCTGGAGCGGCTCGGGCTCGCGCGCGAGCCCGTCTCCACCCAGGTCGTGCCGCGCGACCGCCACGCCGAGGTGCTGCAGGCGATCGCGCTCGCGGGCGCGGGGCTCGAGCGCTTCGCGACCGAGATCCGCCACCTGCAGCGCACCGAGGTGCGCGAGGTGGAGGAGCCGTTCCGCGCCGGCCAGAAGGGCTCGAGCGCGATGCCGCACAAGCGCAACCCGATCACCACCGAGCGGATCACCGGCCTGGCCCGCGTGCTGCGGGGCTACGCCCAGACGGGGCTGGAGGACGTCGCGCTGTGGCACGAGCGCGACATCTCGCACTCCGGGGCGGAGCGGGTGATCCTGCCCGACGCGACGATCGCGCTCGACTACATGCAGCACCTCGCGCTGCGGGTCGTGAACGGGATGACGGTCCACGCCGACCGGATGCTCGCCAACCTCGAGCTGACCCACGGCGCGCTGTTCTCCCAGCGCGTGCTGCTCGCGCTCGTCGCCGGCGGGATGCAGCGCGACGACGCGTACCGCATCGTGCAGCGGCTCGCCCAGCAGGCGTGGGACACCCAGACGCCGCTGCGCGCGCTGCTCGAGGCCGAGCCCGGCGTGGACCTCGACCTCGACGCGATCTTCGACTACGGCCACTACACGCGCCACGTCCCGGAGGTGCTGGCGCGTCTCGACGAGGTGATCTCCCCTGCACGGTAACGTCGCACGCCTGCCGGAGCCTGCGGAGGCAGGTGGGCGAAGCATCCTTATCTACGGCGCTCCTGACGCGTCGCCCGACCTGTTCCACGCGATCCCCGTCGGGATCATCGACCCGTTCCTCTACGCCGAGGTCGACGGCCGCCGCGCCGCGACCGTCAGCGTGCTCGACGCCGACAAGGTCGCGACGCTGGGCATCGACATCCTCGACCCGTCCACGCTCGGCGGCGACCAGCTGCTCGCGAGCGGGATCTCGCGCCACGAGTTCGCGCTGGAGATCGCGCTGCGGGCGTGCCGCGAGCTCGGGTTGGAGCGCGCGGCGGTCCCGCCGGAGTTCCCGGTCGCCGTCGCCGACCACCTCCGTGCGAACGGGCTGACGCTCGACGTCGAGCCCGAGACGTTCGTGCTGCGCCGCCGGACGAAGACGGGCGCGCAGCTGGAGGGCATCCGGCGCGCGCAGCTCGCCGCCGACGCCGCGATGGCCGCCGGCGCCCAGCTGATCCGCGAGCTGCGGCCCGGGCTCACCTCCGAGGAGGTGCGCGACGCGATGACCGCGGTGTGCGACGAGCTCGGCTGCGACCTGCCCGGCGACGTGATCGTGTCGCACGGGGCCCAGTCGGCGGACGGCCACGAGTCCGGCCACGGCGCCCTGGTCGCCGGCGAGCCGGTCATCGTCGACATCTGGCCGCGCGACCGCGCGTCGCGCTGCTGGGCGGACATGACGCGCACGTTCGTGGCGGGCGGCGGAGCGCCGGGCGACGAGCTGGCGGAGTACTGGCAGCTCACGAAGGAGTCGCTCGACCTGGTCTACCCGGAGGTGCGGGCCGGCGCGGACGCCCAGGCGATCTACCGCCGCTCGTGCGAGCCGTACATCGCCGCCGGGAAGCCGACGCAGCTGACGAAGCCCGAGGGCGAGGTGCTGCGCGACGGGTACTTCCACGGTCTCGGCCACGGCGTCGGCCTCGAGGTCCACGAGCGGCCGGCGCTCTCGCGCTCGCCCGACACGCTGCTCGCGGGCGACGTGATCACGCTCGAGCCCGGGTGCTACCGCCAGGGCTACGGCGGGTGCCGGCTCGAGGACCTGGTGGTGGTGACCGAGGACGGCCACGAGACGCTGACGAACTTCCCGTACGAGCTGTGAACGGGGTTCCGGCGCGTGCGCGCGCGCCGACGCCGTTGGTAGCGTGGTGCGGGTGACGCTCCCTCTCCTCGCCAAGGGCAAGGTCCGCGAGATCTACGACCTCGGAGACGACCTCCTGATGGTCGCCTCGGACCGCATCTCCACCTACGACGTCGTCCACCCGACCGAGATCCCGGACAAGGGCAAGGTGCTCACCGGCCTCTCCGTGCTCTGGTTCGACCTCACGCGGGACATCGTCCCGAACCACTTCCTCTCCACCACCGACGGCGTGCCCGAGGAGCTGCGCGGGCGCGCGCTGCGGGTCAAGCGGCTGGAGATGCTGCCGGTCGAGTGCGTGGTGCGCGGCTACATCACGGGCTCGGGCTGGAAGGACTACCAGCGCACCGGCGCGGTGTCCGGGATCGAGCTGCCGGAGGGGCTGCGGGAGTCCGAGCAGCTGCCGGAGCCGATCTTCACGCCGTCGACGAAGGCCGACGAGGGGCACGACGAGGCGATCGACATCGCGCAGGCGGCAGAGCTGGTCGGCTCGCGCGAGCTGGCCGAGCAGCTCCGTGACATCTCGATCCGCGTGTACGAGGCGGTCGCGCGGCATGCGCGCGAGCGCGGCGTGATCCTCGCCGACACGAAGTTCGAGCTCGGGTTCGACGCCGACGGGACGCTGACGCTGGGCGACGAGGTCTGCACGCCCGACTCGTCGCGGTTCTGGCCGGCCGACCAGTACGAGGTCGGCCGCGGCCAGCCGTCGTTCGACAAGCAGTACGTGCGCGACTGGGCCGCGGGCACCGGGTGGGACAAGGCGCCGCCGGCGCCGCCGATCCCCGACGACGTGGTCGCCGCCACACGCGACCGCTACGTGACCGCGTACGAGAAGCTCGCCGGCGAGCCGTTCTCCGCCTGGCTGGAGCGCGTCGCGTGAGAGCGCGCGTCCTGATCCGGCCCAAGGCCGGGATCCTGGACCCGCAGGGGCAGGCGGTCGAGCGGGCGCTGCCCGCGCTCGGCTTCGAGGGGGTGCGCAACGTCCACATCGGGCGGCTCGTCGAGCTGGACGTCGAGGACCCCGGCCAGCTGCCGGCGATGTGCGAGCGGCTGCTCGCCAACCCGCTCGTGGAGGACTACGAGATCGTGGGCGGCGCGCCGTCTTGAAGTTCGGGGTGATCCAGTTCCCGGGCTCGTGCGACGAGCGTGACGCGCTCGCCGCCGCGTCGCGGGTGGGCGAGGGCGTGCTGCTCTGGCACCGCGACCACGACCTGCAGGACGTCGACGCGGTCATCGTCCCCGGCGGCTTCTCATACGGCGACTACCTGCGGGCGGGCGCGCTCGCGCGGTTCTCGCCGATCATGGAGGAGGTCGAGCGCTTCGCCCGCCACGGCGGCCTCGTGCTCGGCATCTGCAACGGCTTCCAGGTGCTCTGCGAGGCCGGGCTGCTCCCGGGCGCGCTGCTGCCCAACACGTCGCTGCGCTTCGTCTGCCGCCAGGTCGCGCTCGACGTCGTCGACGCGGACACGAAGTGGACGGCGGCGTGCGAGCCGGGCGACGTGCTCTCGATCCCCGCCAAGCACCAGACCGGTCGCTTCTGGGCGCCGGATCCCGTGCTCGACGAGCTCGAGGCGAGCGGGCAGGTGGTGCTGCGCTACGCGGGCGGCGAGAACTTCAACGGCTCGGCGCGGGACATCGCGGGCGTCAGCAACGCCGCCGGCAACGTCGTCGGGCTGATGCCGCACCCCGAGCATGCCGTCGACCCGCTGACCGGCTCCGCCGACGGGCTCCGGCTGTTCGAGTCGGCCGCACTGATCTCAGATACAGCGGCCGGATGCCGATGAGGTCTCACGCGGGTCCGGATGACCCGCGGAGCTGACTCCCGCCATACCGACCTCGGCCTCACCGATGCCGAGTACGAGCGGATCGTCGAGCTCATGGGCCGCGAGCCCAACGAGGTGGAGCTGGCGATCTTCAGCCTCATGTGGTCCGAGCACTGCGGCTACAAGCACTCCCGCAAGCTGCTCAAGACGCTTCCGACGGAGGGCCCGCGCGTCGTGATGGGCCCGGGCGAGAACGCCGGCGCGGTCGACGTCGGCCGCGGGCTGTCGTGCGCGTTCAAGGTCGAGTCGCACAACCACCCGAGTGCGGTCGAGCCGTTCGAGGGCGCGGCCACCGGCGTGGGCGGCATCCTCCGCGACGTGTTCGCCGTCGGCGCTCGGCCGATCGCGGTGCTCGACTCGCTGCGCTTCGGCGAGCCCGCCGAGTCCGCGCGGTCGCGCTATCTGCTCGAGCGCGCGGTCGCGGGCATCGGCCACTACGGCAACTCCATCGGCGTCGCGACCGTCGGCGGCGAGATCTACTTCGAGTCGGCCTACGAGCAGAACTGCCTCGTCAACGCGATGTGCCTCGGGCTGATCGAGACCGAGAAGCTCATCCGCTCGGCCGCGGCGGGCGTCGGCAACGTGGTCGTCCTGTTCGGCGCGCGCACGGGCCGCGACGGGATCGGCGGCGCGTCGGTGCTGGCGTCGGCCGAGCTCGGCGACGAGGACGCGAGCAAGCGCCCGACCGTGCAGATCGGCGATCCGTTCGAGGAGGCGAAGCTGCTCGAGTGCTCGTTGGAGCTGCTCGACCGCGGGCTGCTCGTCGCGCTGCAGGACCTCGGCGCGGCGGGCCTGAGCTCGTCCTCGTCGGAGATGGCGGCGAAGGGCGAGGTGGGCCTCGACCTCGACGTCGGCAAGGTGCCGCTGCGCGAGGCCGGCATGGAGCCGTTCGAGATCATGATCTCGGAGTCGCAGGAGCGGATGCTGTGCGTCGTCGAGCCCGCGCGGGTCGACGACGTGCTCGCCGTGTGCGAGAAGTGGGAGGTCAACGCCACGGCGATCGGCGTCGTGACCGACACCCGGCGGCTGCGCGTGCTGGTCGGCGACCGGGTGGTCGGCGACCTGCCGGTGACCGCGCTCGTCGACGAATGCCCGGCGTACGACCTCGAGCCGGCTGCTCCGGGCGTCCCGCTCTACGACGCGCCGCCCGCTGTGCTCGACGGCGACGAGGCGCCCGAGGAGACGCTGCAGGCGCTGTTCGGCTCGGCCAACCTCGCGTCGCGGCGGCCGGTGTTCGAGCAGTACGACTCGATCGTCGGCTCCCGTACCGCGCGCCGTCCCGAGCAGGCCGACGCCGCCGTGCTGATGCTGGAGGAGGACGGCGACCGCCGCCCGGCCCTGGCCGTCTCGATCGACGGCAACGGCCGCCGCGTCGCGTGCGACCCCTACCGCGGCGCGGTCGAGGCGGTGCTCGAGTGCTCGGCCAACCTCGCGTGCGTGGGCGCGGAGCCGCTCGGCCTCACCAACTGCCTCAACTTCGGCAACCCCGAGAAGCCGCACATCGCGTGGCAGCTCACGCGCGCCGTGGCGGGGCTCGGCGACGCGTGCCGCGCGCTCGGCGTGCCGGTGGTCGGGGGCAACGTGTCGCTCTACAACGAGGGCGGCGGCGGGCCGATCTACCCGACGCCGGTCGTCGGCATGGTGGGCGAGCTGCCGGACGCGGCCAGGGCCGGCCGGCTCGGCTTCACGCAGCCGGGCGACGCTATCGCGCTGATCGCCGCGCGGGGCTGGGCGCCGTCGCTGACCGGCTCGGAGCTGGCGAAGCTGCGCGGCGCGGCGCCGGAGGGCGAGCTGCCCGCGGCGGACCTGGGCGAGCTGCGCGCGATGCATGCCGCGATCCGCCAGGCGGTCCGCTCCGGCGCGCTGCGCTCGGCGCACGACGTGGCCGAGGGCGGGCTCGCCGTCGCGCTGGCCGAGTGCTGCGTCGCCGGCGGCCTGGGCGCCGAGGTGGATCTCGACACGTCCGATGCCGCGCTGTTCGGCGAGTCCCCGGGCGCGTTCGTCGTCTCCGGCCCGCGCGACGCGTTCACGGCGTTCGGCGGCGCCGCGACGATCGTCGGCATCGTCGGCGGCGACGAGCTCCGGATCGCCGGCGCCCTCTCCATCCCCGTACGCGAGCTGGACGCCGTACACGCGGACGGGCTCACCGCCCTGATGCGGTAGGCATGCGAGTGGACCCCGGCGGGGAACACGCGTCCGTGCCCGTCGATCGCTCCGCACCGCCCGACCTCGCCGCGCTCGCCGACCCCGCACGTCTGGCCGCGCTGCGGCGGACGGAGCTGCTCGGCGGGCCGCCGTCCGAGACGCTCCAGCGGATCGCCGGGATGACCGCCGCCCAGCTGGGCGTCCCAGCGGTCCTGGCGACGGTCGTCGACGCCGACCGCGAGCTGCTCGCCGCCTCCGCCTGGCTCGACGAGTCGTGGTTCGCGCGCGCGGAGTGGCCGCTTTCGCACTCGCTCGGGCAGTTCGTCGTGGCGGGCGCGGCGCCGCTGGTGGTTCCCGACTCGCGGACGGTGCCGTGGCTGCGGGACAACGGCGCCCTCGCCGAGCTGGGCATCGTCGCGTATGCGGGTATCCCGCTGCTCGCGGACGACGGCCGAGCGGTCGGTGCCCTCGCGGCGATCGATCGCGAGCCGCGCGCGTGGAGCGAGGCGGACCTCGCGCAGCTGGACGACTCGGCGGCGCTCGCGCAGATGCGAGCTGGGGCGCCTCGCCGCCCGCAGGGATGCGCGCGAGGTGAGCGCGCTGCTGCTGCGGCTGCAAGGGCTGACCGACGCGACGAGCACCGCGCGCGAGCTCGACGGGCTGCTCGACGACATCACCGCCGCGTGCGCGGACACGTTCGCCGCCGACGTCGCCGTGATCGATCTCCTCGACGGCCAGGGCGGCCTGGTCCGCCGGCTGGCCCGCGGGCTCGCGACGGATCAGCGGACCGCGCTGCGGCTGGGGGAGGGCTTCGCCGGCCGGATCGGGACGGTTCCGCAGACCGTCGCGGTCCCCGACCTCGCGGAGGCCGCCCCGGAGCCCGGCGTGGCGCCGCTCGCCGCGGCCGGCGTGCGCTCGCTGCTCGCCGCGCCGCTCATCGTCGACCACCGGCTGCGCGGGACGATCTGGGTGGGAGCGTCGGCGCCGGGCGTCTTCTCCGAGCTCGACCGCCAGTTGCTGGCGGTGTCGGCCGAGCGGTTCGCGTCGGTCATCGTGCGCGCCCAGCGCTACGAGCGCGACCGTCACGTCGCCGACACGCTGGTGGCCGCGCTGCAGCCGGCGCGGCTCCCCGAGGTGCCGGGCGTCCGGTTCGCCGGCCGCTACCAGCCGGCCGAGCGGGGACTGGGCGGCGACTGGTACGACGTGTTCCAGCTTCCCGGCGGCGCGATGGGCGTGGCGATCGGGGACGTCGTCGGCCACGGGATCGAGGCGGCGGTGGAGGCCGTACGGCTGCGCAACGCGCTCCGCGGCGCTGTGCTCGCGGGGAACAACCCCTCCGAGACGGTCATGGCGCTGAACGCCCACGCCGCCGCCCAGGCGGGCGCGATGGCGAGCACGATGGTCTACCTGGAGCTGGACGGGCCCGCGCGGCGGCTGCGCTGGGCGAGCGCCGGCCACGTGCCGGTGGTGATCGCGGAGGGCGGGCGCGGCGAGTGGCTCGGCGGGGCGGGCGGCCCGCCGCTCGGCGTCGTGGACCTCGATCCGTGGCCGTCCGGCGAGCGCGAGCTCGAGCCCGGCTCGCGGGTCGTGCTGTTCACGGACGGCTTGATCGAGCGCCGGACCGAGCCGCTCGACATCGGCATCGACCGCATCGCCGCGATCGCGGCTGAGGCGCCGGACCTCGAGACGCTGTGCGAGAACGCGCTCGGCCAGGCGCCGACGCCGCGCTTCGACGACCTCGCGCTCATCGCGCTCGAGCTCGACTGAGCCCGCGCGTCAGGCGCCGAGCGACTCGTAGGCCACGAGCGCCGCGCAGACGGCGGCGACGCACGCCAGCGCTGCGAGCGACGGCAGCTCGACCGCGAGCGGCAGCAGTGCGAGGGACGCCGCGGCGGCGACCAGGCGCGGGCGTTCGAGCAGGCCGAGGCAGCGCCGCCGGAACGCGACGTCGGACGCGAGGTAGAGCGCGACGCCGCCGCACAGCGCGGCGGCGGAGACGGTCTCGAGCGACTCGTCGACGTGCTCCAGCGTCTTCTTCACGCCGAGCGCGAGCAGCACGATCCCGGCGACCAGCGGGAGGTGCAGGAAGCTGAAGGAGTCGCGGGCGGTCACGTTGCGCTCGCGGCCCGCCGGGATGGCGTGGAGCCGCTCCTCGACCCGCTCGAGCGCCGCGTCGAAGTAGACCCACCACAGCGCGGCGGAGACGATCACGCCGAGCGTGGCGGCCGCGAGCTCGCCGGCGTGCAGCGGGAGCCCCGCGGCGCCGACGCCGATGGCGACGATCGACTCGCCCAGCGCGATGATCACGATCAGGCCGTGGCGCTCGGCGAAGTGGCCGGGCGAGAGGCGCCAGCCGCCGATCCCGCGCAGCGCGCCGCCGACGTAGTCGATCAGCAGCGCGGCGATCCAGACGCCGGTCTGCGCGGCGCCGTCGAGCGCGCTGGCGACGAGCAGCAGGGCGGGCGCCGCGATCGCGACCGGGGCGAGCGCGCGCGCCGCGTCGCGCACGTCCACGTCGTCCGTCCCCGCGGCGAACAGGAGGACGTGCATCACGCGCACGCCCAGGTAGGCGCACGCGAACAGCAGCGCGTCCCCCTCGAACGCGCCCGGGATCGCGAGCGAGGCGATCAGCATCGCGATCATCGCGCCGAAGATCGCGAGCCGGACGTCGCGGCGGCCGCCGTCGACCTCGTTGGTCAGCCACGCGTACGCGGCCCAGGCCCACCAGATCGCCGCGAGCACGAGCAGCCCGCGGAGCAGACCGCCCCACGACAGGTCGTCGGCCATGCGGGCCGTGACCTGGGTGAGGGCGAAGACGAAGACGAGGTCGAAGAACAGCTCGAGCGGCTCGACCCGCTTGTCGGACTCCGGCGCAGCCACGGCGGCACGCTATCGCGCGTCAGGCCGCCACCGGCAAGGACCCCGCGTCAGCGGGTCAGCTCGTCCGCCATCTCGTCGAACACCGCGACGTAGGCGTCGATCGCCTCGTCGGTGTGGGTCACCGACAGCGTCCACTCCTCCTCGCGGCCCGGCGTCATGAAGATGCCGCGGTTCATGTTGAACAGCCACGCGAGCTCGGACAGGTCCTTGTCCTGGCTGGCCTTGAACGTCGCGTAGTCGACGATCTTCTGCGTCGAGAACGTCACGCAGCCCTTGCCGGCGACGCCGATCGCGTAGCCCGGGAGGTTGTACTTCTGGATCACGCCCGTGCAGCCGGCGAGGATGCGGTCGTTCAGGTGGTCGAGGTGCGCGTAGGCGTCCGGGGTCATGACCTCGAGCAGGTTCGCGCGCACCGCCGCCATGCCGAGCGGGTTCCCGTTGTAGGTGCCGACCTGGTAGACGCTGCCGTCCTCGACGACGGTGAAGACCTCCTCGGAGCCGCCGATCGCGCCGGTCGGAACGCCGCCGCCGAGGGCCTTCGCCAGCGTGACCATGTCCGGCTTGACGCCCCAGCGCTCGGTCGCGCCGCCGGCCGCGATCGTCAGGCCGGTCTTGACCTCGTCGAAGATCAGGACGATCCCGTGGCGCTGGGTGATCTCGCGCACGGCCTCGAGGTATCCGGGCTCGGGGAGCACGATCCCGAGGTTCATCATCGCCGCCTCCATGATCAGGCAGGCGGGCTTGCGGCCCTCGGCCTCCAGCCGCTCGATCCGGCGCTCCATCGCGCCGGCGTCGTTGAACGGCACGGCGATCGTCAGGTCGACGACGGCCTGCGGGATGCCGGCGCCGTAAGCGAGCGAGGCGAGGTTGTCCGGGTCGCCGATCTTGTCGTACTCGACGCCGATGGAGACCATCACCGCGTCGTGGTGGCCGTGGTATGAGCCGAAGATCTTCATGATCGTCTCGCGGCCGGTGTAGGCCCGCGCGATCCGGATCGCGTCCATCGTCGACTCGGAGCCGGAGTTCGTGTAGCGCCACTTCGGCAGGTCCCAGCGCCGGGCGAGCTCCTCGCCCACGACGATCGCGTCCTCGGTCGGGGCGGCGAAGTGGGTGCCGTGCTGGTAGCGCTCTTGGAGCGCCGCGCCGATCACCGGGTGCGCGTGGCCCTGGACCATCGCGCCGAAGCCGTTGTGGAAGTCCCACATCTCGTTGCCGTCGACGTCCCACACCTTGGGTCCGACGCCCCGCTCGAGGTAGATCGGCCACGGATCGCGCAGCTGGTACGACGACGCGACGCCCGCGCTCAGCACCTTGTCGGCGCGGCGGAACATCTCCGCCGACTTCCCGGTGCGGTCGTTGAGCTGCTTCTCCTCGCGCTCGATCAGGTCCTGCAGGCGCTGGCGGTCCAGCGTGATGGGGGATGTCACGGCCATGCTCGATCTCCTCGTACGTGTCCGCACGAGAGCGTAACGGCCGTACGGAAGCCGGGACGGCGCGCCGTCCCGGCCCCCGTGTGCCGCAGCGGCGCTACTTCCTGATGACGAGCGTCTTGGTCGTCGAGCCGGCCCGGAGGACCCGGTTGCCGGCGAAGCTGACCTTGAGCCTGAGCCGCGTCGTCCGCTTGCCGACCTTGCTGCGCTTGATGAAGATCGTCTTGCCGAAGCGGCACTTGCCCCGCGTGAGCTTGAGCTTCGCGCTGCGCGTGGCGAGCGTCGTGCGCTGCTTCTTGACGGTGAGCTTCACCTTGCCCTTGCACGCCGTCCTCACGCTCACGCCGGCCGGCGGCTTGATGGTCCCGCGCGCCCGCACCCGGACGCGGTTGCCGACGATCTTGGCGCTGAGCTGGTTGCCGGGCCCGGTGAACGACACCGGCAGGCTGCTCCCGCCCGCGGTCGCCCGGTTGATCGTGATGCTCCTCGTCGCCTCGGCGGTGTTGCCGGCGTTGTCGGCGAACGTGATCCTGACGGTGTAGAAGCCGGCGCTCGGGAACGTGTACGCGACGGACGCCCCGCCCTGGTTGGGCAGGCCCGCGGAGGTCCACGAGTACGAGGCGGGGTTGAGCCCGGAGCCGCCGGTGTCGGCGGCGTTGAGCGTGAACGTGACCGGCCGCCCGGCGTTCGCCGACGCGGGCCCGGAGATCGTGCCGGTCGGCTTCGTCACGTCGGGCGTGACGTTGGCGGCGGTCGTGATCGCCAGCTTGCCGTTCGTGCCGCCGATGGCCCCGTTGGCGCCGTCGGCCAGGGAGGCCGCACGCCAGTCCTGCGTCGCGAGCACGCCGTCGGCGTCGTCGTAGTAGAACGTCTCACCGTCGATCGAGTGCAGCACCATGCCTCCGGCGCCTGCCGTGAGCACGCTCCCACCGGCGTAGTCGATGTCGTAGGCGTTGGAGAACTCGCGCTTGTCGGAGTTGCCGAGTGCCCAGTCCGACTCGCTGTTCCATCCGTCGATCGTGCGCTTGACGTACGACGTTCCGCCGTTGCCGGGGACGACGGCCCACATGCGGTTGGTGTTGCCCGGGTCGCCCACCGCGCGGCGCAGGGAGACGAAGCCGTTGCCGGCGGCGCCGGTCTTCTCGCTCGCCGACGTCGTGAACGGATCGGAGGAGAAGAACACCTGGCCGAAGGACTTGGCGATGAAGTAGCCGCCCGGGTCGCCCGGGATGAACACCATCGCGTCGAAGTCCCTCCCGGCGATCGCGCACGCGGCGCCGGCGCCGTCATTGGCATCGGCCCAGCCGGTGCCGAGCGTCCCGCCGGTACCGGTCGACCGCCAGATCTGCGCGCCGCTCCCGACGATCCAGGCACGTCCGAGACCGTCCACCCTGACGCTGTCGAGGTCTCCCGCGGGCTGCGAGACCGCGCAGTCCGTCTCGCTCGTGGTGCTCCGGCTGGCCGGCAGCGGAACCGCGGTCCAGTTGTCGCCGCCGTCGATCGACCGCACGAGCCGGCCGTTGGTCCCGACCGCGAGGCCGATCGTGCCCGCGGCGTCGAACTCGATGTCGCGGAAGACGACGCCCGGTCCGCTGTACTCCTGCTGGAACGTCCCCGCCACCCGGCGGAAGATCTTGCCACTGCCCGTGGTGAACCAGAACTGGTCGCCCCCGCGATACTCGATCGCGGTGATCTCTTCAGCGGTGTTGCTCGGGATCCCGGTCCAGATCCCCGCCGAGGCGGGGCCGGCCATGGCCCCGAATCCAAGAGCGCCGATCGCGCTCGCCAACAGCATCCGTACAGCCCGTGACACGCGTGTGCCTCCCTGCCGAGGTTGGTGACGGCGCGATAGTCCGCGCTCGGCGCGGGAAATACAACGACCAACGGACAGCTCTTCGGGCAGTTGGCGCCGATCCCACCGCTATCCTGCGCCCAGTCGTGTTCGATCTCCGTGACGGACCACGCGACGAGTGCGGAGTGTTCGGCATCCACGCCCCAGGCTCGGATGTCGCCCGGCTCACCTACTTCGCCCTGTACGCGCTGCAGCACCGTGGCCAGGAGTCGGCAGGCATCGCGGCAGCCCAGGGCGGCCACATCATGGCGATGCGCGACAAGGGCCTCGTCAACCAGGTGTTCGACGAGCAGAAGCTGCGCGCGCTGCGCGGCGAGATGGCGGTCGGGCACGTGCGCTACTCGACGACCGGCGCGAACTCGTGGGAGAACACGCAGCCGGTCTGGCGCGCCGACCGGCGCGAGGTCGCCCTCGCCCACAACGGCAACCTCGTCAACGCGGTCGAGCTCCACGCCGAGCTGCGCGAGCGCGGGGTGACGTTCCGCTCCACGTCGGACTCGGAGATCATCGCCGCGCTGCTCTCGACCCATCCGGCCGACCGGATCGAGGACGCCGTCGCCGACGTGATGACGCGGATGGAGGGCGCGTACTCGACGGTCGTCATGACCAAGGACCGCGTCGTCGCCTTCCGCGATCCCGCCGGCCTGCGGCCGCTCTCGCTCGGCATGATGGGCGACGACTACTGCGTCGCGTCGGAGACGTGCGCGTTCGACATCATCGGCGCCCGCTTCCTGCGCGACGTGCAACCGGGCGAGGTCGTCTCGCTCTCCAGCGACGGGATCGGGACGCGCATGGCGGTCGAGGGGTCGCGGCACGCGCTCTGCGTGTTCGAGCACATCTACTTCGCGCGCCCGGACTCGCGCCTCGGCGGCCGGGTGCTGCAGGTGTCCCGCGGCCGCATGGGGGAGATCCTCGCGCGCGAGGCGCCGGCCGACGCCGACCTCGTGATCGCCGTGCCGGACTCCGGCAACGCCGCGGCGCGCGGGTACGCCCGGGCGAGCGGGCTGCCGCAGGACGACGGCTTCGTCAAGAACCGCTACGTCGCCCGGACGTTCATCCAGCCCGGCCAGGAGTTGCGCAAGCACGGCCTGCGGATGAAGTTCAACCCGCTCCCCGAGGTGGTCGCCGGCAAGCGGCTCGTCGTGGTCGACGACTCGATCGTGCGCGGGAACACGACGCGGCAGATCGTGCAGATGCTGCGCGACGCGGGCGCGAGCGAGGTCCACATGCGCATCTCCGCGCCGCCGATCCGCCATCCCTGCCACTACGGGATCGACATGTCGACGCGCGAGGAGATGATCGCCCACGGCCGGAGCGTGGCCGACGTGGCCGCCGAGCTGGGCGCCGACTCGCTCGCGTACCTCTCGCTCGAAGCCGTGTACGAGGCGATCGAGGGCACGCGCGACACGCACTGCGATGCGTGCTTCTCCGGCGAATACCCGCTGGCGAACACCGGCGAGTCGCAGGGCAAGGACGCCTTCGAGCTCCCGCTCGTGCGCGCGTAACTAGCCGGACGGGCGTTGCCGGGCGGCGCCGCACGGGGCTTGAATGACCCGTGCGATGTCCGATGTTCGGCGATGCCGTCCGAGCCGGCCCCGATCATGAGGGACGACGAGCCATGACCGACCTGCGAAGCCTCCAGGAAGAGCTCACCGCACTGCTCGGCTCGTGGGAGTACGCCTTCGCGATGGGTCACGGCTGCTCCATCGGCGATCACCCGCGCTTCCACGCGGTCCGCGAGCGCGCCGCCGACCTGCGCGCGCTGATCGCCGAGCTGAGCGAGCCGGACTAGCGGCTGAGCGGCCTGGGCCGCTCAGCCGCTGAAGCACCGCCTCAGGCCTTGACCAGCCCGTTCGGGTTCAGGACGAACTTCCTCGCCACGCCCTGGTCGAAGTCCTCGTAGCCCTTCGGGGCCTCGTCGAGCGTGATGACCGTCGCGTTGACCGCGTCGGCGATGTGCGCGCGGTCGGCGAGGATCATCTGCATGAGGTCGTAGTGGTAACGCATCACCGGGCACTGACCGGTCGTGATGCTGTGCGACTTCGCCCAGCCCAGGCCGATGCGGATCGACAGCGAGCCCTGCTTGGCCGCGTCGTCGACCGCGCCGGGGTCGCCGGTGACGTACAGGCCCGGGATGCCGAGCTTGCCGGCCGCCCTGGTGACGTCCATGATCGAGTTCAGCACCGTGGCGGGCGCCTCGTGGTCGGCGTCGGAGCCGTGCCCGCGCGCCTCGAAGCCCACCGCGTCGACCGCCGCATCGACCTCCGGCACGCCGAGGATCTGCTCGATCTGGTCCTTCGGCTCGCCCTTGGAGATGTCGATCGCCTCGCAGCCGAAGCTGCGCGCCTGCTCGAGGCGCTCGGGGATGAGGTCACCGACGATCACCACGGCCGCGCCGAGCAGGACCGCCGAGTACGCCGCCGCGAGGCCGACCGGCCCGGCGCCCGCGATGTACACCGTCGATCCCGGCCCGACCCCGGCCGTGACGGCGCCGTGGAAGCCGGTCGGGAAGATGTCCGACAGCATCGTCAGGTCGAGGATCTTGTCCATCGCCTGCTCTTTGTCGGGGAACTTGAGCAGGTTCCAGTCGGCGTACGGCACGAGCACGAAGTTGGCCTGGCCGCCGACCCAGCCGCCCATGTCGACGTAGCCGTACGCCGATCCGGGGCGGTCGGGGTTGACGTTGAGGCAGACGCCCGTGTTGCCCGTCTTGCACATGCGGCAGCGCCCGCACGCGATGTTGAACGGGACCGAGACGAGGTCGCCCTCCTTGATGAACTCCACGCCCGGACCGGTCTCGATCACCTCGCCCGTGATCTCGTGCCCGAGGATGAGGCCCTCCGGCGCCGTCGTGCGACCGCGCACCATGTGCTGGTCGGAGCCGCAGATGTTCGTCGAGACGATCCTCAGGATCGCCGCGTGCGGCAGCTTGCGCCCCACGTTCGCCGGATTGACGCCCGGGCCGTCCTGCAGCTCGAAGGTCGGGAAGTCGATGTCCTGCACCTCGACATGGCGCGTCCCCATGTAGGCGACGCCTCTGTTGTCTGCCATGTGCTGCTCTCCTCTCCGCTCGCGGGAAGAGGTCCGGGCCTCGAGTGCACTGCCCGCGGCTCGGGCCGCCGAGTTTCGCTTCCGCGGCTCACTCCCCCGAGTCTGTGCTGAGCGGCGTAGAAGCAGCGCGGACGCTATCGCGAGCGCGTCGAGAGCTCCAATCCCGGCGTCCGTGGCCTGACGCGCTAGCCGGCCACGTCCGCGAGGAAGAGGTCGAGCGCACCCAGGTACTCGTCGACGTCCTCGGAATCGTGCGCGAACGAGGCGGCCGGACCGGCGCTCGCGATCGCCTCCCACACGCCGCGGTTGGCCATGTGCAGCCGCCGGGTGTCGATCAGCTCGGCGTCGAGCGAGCGCTCGGCGTCCTCCGCGTTGCGGGGCAGCTCGGGTTCGAGGCAGTACCCCGAGCGGCCGCCGAGCCGGTGCGCGCGCCATGGCAGCCCGTAGCGGGCGGCGGCATCCTCGATCCCGCCGGCGAGCTGCTCGCCGAGCGTCCGCGTGTGCTCGAACGCCGCCGGGGTCTGCACGTGCCGGAGCGCCGCGACCGCCGCGGCGAGCGAGAGCGGGTTGGCGTAGGTGGTTCCGCCGGTGGCCAGGCCGGCGATCCGGCCGTGCGCGTCGCGATGCTGCTCCATCCACTCGCGCAGGTCGCCCGTCATCCCGTAGGCGCCGATCGGCACACCGCCGCCGAGGCTCTTGCCGAGCGTGACGACGTCCGGCTCCAGCCCCCACGCGCGGGTGAGGCCGCCGTAGGCCGACGTCTGCGTGTGGGTCTCGTCGAGGATCAGCAGCGCCCCGTGTGCGCGCGCGAGCGCGCGCAGGCCCGCGTGGAAGCCGTCGTCCGGCTGGACGACGCCGACGTTGGTGAGCGCCGGCTCGGTGATGACGGCCGCCACGCCCCCGCGCTCGAGCACCCGCTCCAGCGCGGCCAGGTCGTTGAACGGCACGACGCGCGTGTCCGCCGCCGCGCGGGCGTTCAGGCCCAGCAGCTCCGGCCGCCCGCCCTCCTCGTCGCCGCTGACGAGCGTGTCGTCGAGATGCCCGTGGTAGTGCCCGCCGAACACGACGATCAGCGCGCGGCCGGTGCGGTGGCGGGCGAGCCGGATCGCCTCCGCGGTGGCGCCCGAGGCCGAGAGCGTGAACTGCCAGGCGGGCAGCCCGTAGCGCTCGGCGAGCAGCTCGGCGGCGTCGATGCCCTCCTCGACGGGGAGCAGGAACTGCAGGCCGCGGGCGGCGCGCTCCGCGATGGCGTCGAGCACGGCGGGCGGCGCGAACCCGCACGTGGCGCTCAGGTCGGCCTGGTTGAAGTCGACGTATGCGTTGCCGTCGACGTCGGTGAAGCGGCAGCCGTCGCCGTGCGCCACGTAGAGCGGCGGGTGGTCGTACAGCCCGGCCATCCACGCCATCGGGACGCCGTCGGGCATGTGCCGCGCGGCGCGCGCCGTCAGCTCGGCCGAGCGCTGGGCTCGCCGCTCGAACGCCGACTGCTCGCGCGCCCGGATCGCGGCCAGCCGCGAGCGGTCGATCGGGGACATTGCAACAAGAGTGTGCCGGATGCCCGTTGGCGACCGGAGCACGGTCTATGGTCGTCCGCCCGTGTCCGCCCCCCTCGTCACCGACCCCCTCCTGGCGCCCGCGCTCCCCGGCCTGGGGCCCGAGCCCCCGCGGCCGTTCGCGCGGGCGACCGAGCCCGGGCAGGCGCTGCACGGAGGTGTTCGGGTTCCCCGGCTTCCGGCCCGGCCAGCAGGAGGCGGTCGAGGCGGCGGTCGCCGGGCGGGACGTGCTCGTGGTGATGCCGACCGGGTCGGGCAAGTCGCTCTGCTACCAGCTGCCGGCGCTCATGCGGGCGGACCTGACGCTGGTGGTCTCCCCGCTCGTGTCGCTGATGCAGGACCAGGTCGAGGCGCTCGAGCGCGTGGCGCCGGGCAAGGTGGCGCTCGTCAACGCCCAGCAGGACGCTGCGGCCAACCGCGCTGCGCTCGACCGCGCGGTCTCCGGCCGGGCGCGGCTGCTCTACGTCGCGCCCGAGCGGTTCTCCTCGCCGGGGTTCCTGGAGCGGATCCGGCAGGCGAAGATCGGGCTGTTCGTGGTCGACGAGGCGCACTGCGTCTCCCAGTGGGGGCACGACTTCCGCCCTGACTACTTCCGCCTGGCCGACGCGGCGCGCTGGCTCGGCGCCGACGCGATCGTCGCGTCGACCGCGACTGCCACGCCGCAGGTGGCGAACGACATCGTGGCGCGGCTCGGGCTGGAGGAGCCCGTCCGGATCGCGACGGGGTTCGACCGCCCGAACCTCTCGTTCGCGGTCGTGCCGTGCGCGACGAAGGAGGCGGGGCACCGCGGGATCGCGGCGGCGCTCGCCGAGCCGGGCGCGCTGCCGGCGATCGTCTATGCCGGCACGCGCGCGGAGTGCGACAAGCTCGCTGTCCGGCTCGCGGACGAGCTCGGCACCACGGTGCTCGCGTACCACGCGGGCCTGCCGCGGGACGCGCGCGCCGAGGCGCAGCGGCGGTTCATGGACGGCGACGTCGATGTCGTCGTCGCGACCAACGCGTTCGGCATGGGCGTCGACAAGGCCGACGTGCGGACGGTCTGCCACGAGGCCGTGCCGGGCTCGATCGAGGCCTACTACCAGGAGGCGGGCCGCGCGGGGCGCGACGGCAAGCCGGCGCGCTGCCTGCTGTTCGCCTCGGCGCGCGACAAGGGCCTGCACGTGTTCTTCATCGAGCGCTCGACCGTGGAGGAGCCGGCGCTGAAGGCCGTGGCGCGGGCACTGACCGGCGCCGCGGCCGGGTCGGCCGAGCGGGCCGTCGCCGGCAGCCAGGCGTCGCGCTTCGACGTGCCGGTCGAGCAGCTCTCCCGCTTCGCGGGATGCGACGAGGAGGTGGTCCGCGCGATCGTCGGCCACCTCGCGCGGGTCGGGGTCGTGCAGCCCAGCCCGTCGGCGCCCGACCGCGTCCTCGGCCGGGTCACCGGGGCGTGGGACGGCCGCGCGCTGGCGCTCTGCCGGTCCGCCGCCCAGGAGGGCACCCGGGCGCGCTGGCGCCAGTACCGGTCGGTGTGGTCGTGGGTCGAGGGCTCGTCCTGCCGGCGCGAGGGGATCCTGCGCCACTTCGGCGACCGCCACGCGCCGGCGCCCGAGGTTCCCTGCTGCGACGTCTGCGACCCGTCGCTCGCCCCGCCGCCGCCCGCGCCGGCCGCCCGCCGCGGCGGCGGGCCGCGCCAGCTCGCGCAGCGCCCCGTCGCGGCGGGCGACACGGCCGCGCTGGACGAGGCGATCGTCGAGCTCGTCGCGCTCGCCCGCCCGTCGCTCGGCCGCACGCGCGCCGTCGAGGTGCTGCGCGGCGGCCGCTCCAAGGTGCTGCTCAAGCACGGCTGGGACGGCCTCCCGCACTACGGCACGTTCGGTCACCTGAGCGGGCCGTCCGTGCTCGAGCGCGTCGACGCGCTGCTGGACGCCGGCACGCTGAAGTCCAGCGGCGGCCATTACCCGGTGCTGGAGGCGGCGTGAATGTCGGCGTCCTCGCGTCCGGCGAGGGGTCGAACCTGCAGGCGATCCTGGACCGGCTCCACGGGCGCGAGGGGATCGAGGTCGTCGCCGTGGGGTCCGACAAGCCCGAAGCGCGGGCGCTCGCGCGAGCCCGCGCGGCGGGCGTACCCGCCCAGGCTTTCTCGGTCGGGGAGCACGCCGGGCGCCGGGAGCGCGACCTGGCGATGGCGGACTGGCTCGAGCGCGCAGGCGTCGAGCTGGTCGTGCTCGCCGGCTACATGCAGCTCCTCGACCCGGGCTTCCTCGCGCGCTTCCCGCAGCGGGTGATCAACGTCCACCCGGCGCTGCTTCCAGCGTTCCCCGGGATCGGCTCGGTCGAGCAGGCGATCGACTACGGCGTCAAGGTCTTCGGCGTCACCGTCCACTTCGTCGACGAGGGCGTCGACACGGGGCCGATCATCGCGCAGCGCGCGGTCGGGCTGCCGGACGCGACCGACGCGCAGACCGTGCGCACGGTGCTGCGGCCGTTCGAGCACGAGCTGCTCTGCGAGGTGATCGCGCTCATCACCCGCGGCGCCGTCCACCTCGACCCCGACAACCCCCGGCGCGTCGTCGTGCAGCGCTGACGCCCCGCTTGTAAGGTGCGCCCGGATGACGCAGCCCGGTGATGTTCGCGTGCGTCGCGCGCTGCTGTCGGTGTCCGACAAGCGCGGCATCGCGGACTTCGCGCGCGGCCTCGCCGAGCTCGGCGTCGAGCTCGTCTCCACCGGCGGCACGGCGCGCGAGCTGACCGAGGCCGGCCTCGAGGTCCGCCCGATCGAGGACTTCACCGGCTTCCCGGAGATCATGGGCGGCCGGGTCAAGACGCTCCACCCCAAGCTCTACGCCGGCCTGCTCGCGCTGCGCGACGACCCCCAGCACATGGTCGCGGCCGAGGAGCACGGCATCGAGTTCGTCGACCTCGTGTGCGTGAACCTCTACCCGTTCGAGCGCACCGCGGCGCGGCGCGGCGCGACCGACCACGAGGTGATCGAGAACATCGACATCGGCGGGCCGACGATGATCCGCGCGGCGGCGAAGAACTTCGGCTTCACGGCCGTCGTCACGCGGCCGGAGATGTACGACGCGGTGCTGCAGGAGCTGACCGACGCCGAGGGCAAGCTCTCGCTCGGCACGCGCGAGTCGCTCGCCGCCGAGGCGTTCTCCTACACCGCCCGCTACGACACCGCGATCGCGCGCTGGTTCGCGGAGAAGCAGGAGGACTTCCCGCCGGTGATGATGTCGGCGTACGAGAAGGTCACCGACCTCGCGTACGGCGAGAACCCGCACCAGCGCGCGGCCTACTACGCGCAGGTCGGCGCGCGCATGCACGTGCTGTCGATGGTCAAGCAGGTCGCGGGCAAGGACCTGTCGTTCAACAACGTGCTCGACCTGAACTCCGGCCGGCTGCTGGTCGAGGAGTTCAACGTCCCCGCCTGCGCGATCATCAAGCACAACAACCCGTGCGGGGCCGCGGTCGGCAGCTCGGCGCGCGAGGCCTACGAGCGCGCGTTCGCGTGCGATCCGCAGTCGGCGTTCGGCGGCGTCGTCTGCCTCAACCGCGCCGTCGACGGCGAGCTGGCCGAGCTCCTCGTCGCCCAGTTCTGCGAGGTCCTGTTCGCGCCGCGCTTCACCGAGGAGGCGCTCGAGCTGCTCGAGTCCAAGCCGAACATGCGCATCCTCGAGGACAACGAGCGGCGCCGGTTCAACATCGCCGAGCGCGACCTCAAGCGCGTGATGGGCGGGCTGCTCGTCCAGGATCGGGACATCGACCTCGAGGACCGGACGGAGATGGAGGTCGTCACCGAGCGCAAGCCGTCCGAGGCGGAGTGGGGCGAGATGCTGTTCGGCTGGAAGGTCTGCAAGCACGTGCGCTCCAACGCGATCGTGATCGCGCGCGACCTTGCCTCGGTCGGGATCGGCGCGGGTCAGATGAGCCGCGTCGACTCGGTCCGGCTGGCGATCGAGAAGGCGCGCGACACCGGCTCGGACCTCCAGGGCGCGGCGCTCGCCTCCGACGCGTTCTTCCCGTTCGCCGACGGGCCCGAGCTCGCGGTGGCGGCGGGGATCACCTCGATCATCCAGCCGGGCGGCTCGAAGCGCGACCTCGAGGTCGTCGAGGCCGCCGACGCCGCGGGGATCAGCATGGTCTTCACCCACCGCAGCCACTTCAAGCACTGACACAGAACGCGTTCTCGTCGCCGCTGGCGGCGTCCTCGGGGTAGGTCCGTGCTGGCGCACTGTCCCTACCCCTGCGTCCTTGCCAGCGACGACGATCGACGCGTTCTGGGGTCAGTGCTACGCACGCACGGGCTCGTTGGCCTCGTACTTCCAGAAGCGTGGCAGCAGCGCCGACAGGATCACGGTTCCCGCGACGCAGACAGCGCCGCCCGCCGCGATCGAGAACGGCACGCTGGTGACCGATGCCACCGCGCCCGAGCGGGCGGTGCCGAGCGTCGGGCCGATCGAGTAGGAGAGCTGCTCGATCCCCGCCATCCGGCCGCGCATGTGGTCCGGGATCGTCCGGTTCCACAGCGTCTGGCGGAAGATCACCGAGGACATGTCCGACGCGCCGGCAACCGCCAGCGCCACGAGGGCGAGCGGCAGCGCGTCGGCGAGCCCGAACACGACGATGGCGACGCCGTAGGAGCCGGCGCTCAGCGCGATCGCCTTGCCGTGCCGGCGCACCTTCCCGACCCAGCCGCTCATCAGCGTGAACAGCACCGCGCCGACCGGGCCGGCGGCGTAGAGCAGCCCGAGCAGCTCCGGCCCGCCGTACCGGTCCGCGACCGCGGGGAACAGCGCGATCGGGATGCCGAACAGCATCGCGTTGATGTCGACCGCGTAGCTTCCGGTGAGCTCCTGGCGCGAGCCGGCGTAGCGCAACCCCTCGCGGACGCGGTCGAGGCTCGGCGGCGCCGCCTCGGCCGGCGCGGGCACCGCGCGCATGCGGGCGAGCGCGGCGAGCGAGACGAGGAACGACGCGGCGTCGACCGCGTACGTCGCGCCGAGGCCCAGGGTCGCGATCAGCACGCCGGCCAGCGCCGGGCCGGCGATCTGCCCCGCGTTGCCGCGGAACCCGTCGAGCGCGGACGCGGCCGCGAGGTCCTCGCGCGGCACCAGCCGCGGGAGCATCGCGTCGAGCGGCGGGCGCTGCAGCCCGCCGGCGGCCGACATCCCCGCCGCCACGACGAACAACACCCACACCTGCGGCTCGGCGAGCAGCGCGTTGGCGACGAGCACCAGCGCGAGGAGCAGGAGCGTCGCATCGGCGACGAGCACGAGCCGGCGGCGGTCGTGGGCGTCGGCGAGCGCGCCGCCGAGCAGCGCGGTGCCGAGCAGCGGGACGAGCTCGGCAAGCCCGAGCAGGCCGACGGTCAGCGTCGAGCCGGTCAGCTCGTACACCTGGAACGGGACCGCGACGTACGTGATCATCGAGCCCGCGAACGAGACCGCCTGGCCGACGTAGAGCAGCCGGAACTCCCGGTGCCGTCGCAACGGCCCGATGTCGATCGCGACGACGCGGAGCAGGCGGCGCAGGGCGTTCATGCGGCGCTCAGCCTACGGCCTCGACCGGGGTGCCGAGCCCGCCACCGGCGGTAGCCTGGGCGGCCATGACCGCACGTACGCTCGCGCGCGTGCAGGCCGCCGGCCGGCTCACGCTCGGCGGCGGGCTGGCGCTCGCCCCCGGAGTCTTCGGCGGCGCCTGGGCCGGCGGCGTGGCCGACCGCCGCGACGGCCAGGTGCTGTCGATCGGCCTCGGCGCCCGCGACGTGGCGATCGCGCTCGGCACGCTGCGCGCCCTGCGCGCCCGCCGTGGCGCGGCGGCCTGGCTGCGTGCGGGCCTGCTCGCCGACGCCGCCGACCTCGTCGCGACGCTGCGCGCGCGCGACGACCTGCCGCCGCTCGCCACACCTGCCGTCGCCGCGATCGCCGGCGGCTCCGTCCTGCTCGGCGCCTACCTGCAGGCGACGCTCGACTGACCTGGCTCAGCCCTTGCCGTAGAGCACGCGCGACCAGATCGTGTGCAGCGTGCCGGCGACGACCGCGCGCTCGGTCGTCGGCTCCCGGCCGAGCGACAGCGTGAGGTAGCGCTCGTTCATCCACACGAGCGCCGTGGCGGTCTCGCGCGGGTCGAGCGGCAGGATGCGACCGGCGGCGACCTCGTGCTCGATGTGCTCCGCGGTCACGTCGACGAAGCTGTTGACGAGCTGCCCGTAGGCCTCGTCGACGTCGGGATCGTCGGCCGCGGCGTCGGCGAGCGCGCGGAGCACGGGGCCGTGCTCGGAGAACACGGCGACGATGCCCTCGGTCGCCTCGCGCGCGAGCTCCGGCCCGTCGCCCTCGCCCTTGAACCAGCGGTCGGCCATCGTGAACAGCTCGCCGCCGATGTGCTCGACCACGCGCAGCACGAGGTGGTGCCGGTCGCGGAAGTACACGTAGAACGACGGCCGCGACAGGTCGGTGCGCCGCATCACCTCGTCGACCGTCAGCTCGCGGAACGGCCGCTCGCGCAGCAGCGCCTCGGCGGCGGCGATGATCTCCTGCTCTGCGACCTCGGGCGTCCGCCGGCGCCGGCGGCGCGGCTCCGAGTCGCTGGGGACGTTCACGGCCACCTGCTGAGCCTACTCGCGGCGGCCCTAGAATGACCGGCGCGCGCCCCCATGGTGTAACGGTGAGCACGACGGCCTTTCACGCCGTAAGAGCGAGTTCGACCCTCGCTGGGGGTACTGGAACGGCTTCTCGGGCGTTCAACTTCTGGCGCCCGTTCCGTCCGCGGCGCATGCGAACATATGTTCGTGAAGCCGGAGAAGCGAGCGGAGGCAAGGAAGCTGCGATCGGAGCAGGGAATGGCGCTCGGCGCCATCGCTCAGCAGCTCGGCGTGTCCAAGGGCTCGGTCAGTCTGTGGGTTCGCGACATCGAGCTCACACGCTCCCAGCAAGAGGCGCTCCTGGCGCGCAACCCTGCGCTCAACGGGCAGCTCCTCGGGATGCACGTCCGGCGCGAGCGATGCCGTGAGCGCCGTCTCGAGGCACAGGAGCACGGACGGGCGCTCGCGCGCCAGGGCGACGCCATCCATCGCGGCGGCTGCATGCTCTACTGGGCCGAAGGGTCGAAGGGCCGGAACGCCGTTCAACTCGTCAACGCGGACGCCGCGTTGCTCGACACGTTCCTGGAGTTCCTGCGCGGCTGCTACGCGGTGCCGGACGCCGCGGTCGCGTTCTCGGTGAACTGCTTCCTGGGCAATGGCCTGACGCTCGAGCGAGATCCAGCATTGGTGGCTCGCCCGCCTCGCGCTCCCCGAGAGCTGCCTGCGGGGGGCGGTCGTGAACCGGCCGTCGTCGGCGTCGAAGCGACGCAAGGGCAACGTGCTGCCCTACGGCACGGCGCGCCTCACCGTCTACTCCACCGACGTCGTCCAGAGCATCTACGGCGCGATCCAGGAGTACGCCGGGATCGATCGCCCGGAGTGGCTGGACCTATGAGCCCACTACGCCGGCTCCGGCGCGAAGAGCAGCTCGATCGCCGCGCGGGCGTCGTCCGGCCCGGTGATGTCGAGCACCAGGTCGCCGTCCGCACGCCGGAGCTCGAACTCCAGGAACGGGCAGCACGCCGCCTCGGCGGCGATCAACTCGCGCGTGCGCCGCGCGATCTCGGGCGTGTCGCGGAGGCGCACCCGCAGGCCGGAAGCGGTAGCGACGCGGTCGAGCAGTCCGTCGGCGGCAAGCGCCTCGGTCAGCGCCATCCGCTCGGTCATCTCGTCGGGGGAGAGCGTGCAGGCGATGGGGAGGTCAGGCATGGGCGTCCCTTGTGGTCGGCGTGGTTCGCGTTCTACCGTGCACCTTCAACACGACTTCAAGTCAAGGACACCGCGCATGGCCACGACCAACCGCCCAGGAGCAGCTGCTCACGATCGGACAGGTCGCCGAGCGGGCCGGGCTGCGGACATCGCACATCCGCTTCTACGAGCGCGTCGGCGTCCTTCCCGAGCCGGAGCGCGTGGCCGGCCAGCGCCGCTACCGCGAGGACGTGCTCCACCGGCTGTCGATCATCGACGTCGCGCAGCGCGCCGGCCTCAGCCTCGAGGAGATCGCGCCGCTCACCGGGCCCGACAACCGCAGCGACGACGCCGGCCGGCACATCCGTACGCTCGCGGACGAGAAGCTGCCGCAGATAGACGCGCTGATCGCCCGCGCGCACGCGGTCAAGGAATGGCTGCGGGTCGCGCGGTCCTGCGACTGCACGAGCGTCGACGTCTGCGCGCTGTTCGTCGACCCCACGCTGCTGCCGCCCGGCGACGGCCTCGACCTGGACCTCGACGTCCGCCGGCCCCGTGCCCGCGGGCGCCGCTGAGCGCGGCGCTCGAGGGGAGTGGGCCGTCTGGGACTCGAACCCAGAACCACGGGATTAACCTGCCGCACCGGCTTTCACCGGCCACCCGCGCCACCGGCGCCGGCTTGCGGTCTGGACCATCTCTTCACCCTCGGCCGATCCCGTTAGGGTGGGCGGCGTATGGCCTCTGAGGGCTCTCCCGCTCCCGCGGGGTTGCCTGCTGATCGCCCAATCCCGTGGGATTGTCACCGAGTTGCTCGGTACCCAGGGCTCTAAGGGTGTTCCAGCAAATAGCCGCCGACGTACTAGCGGTCTCCCGACTAGCGCTCCTTCCAGAAGTCCCTTGCTCTGCCAATTGAGCTAACGGCCCGCACTTCCCGGCGGAGTCTAGTGTCCTGAGTCGCCGGCACGGCCGGGCCTACACCGAGACGGTGAGCCCGCCGTCGACCAGCAGGGTCGTGCCGGTGATGTAGCTCGCGGGCGCCGAGCAGAGGAACACCGCAGCGGCCGCCATCTCCTCGACCGTGCCGAGCCGGCCGGCCGGCACCTCCTCCCGGGCGGCCGCCTCGGCCGTCTCGCGCGAGCCGTGGGTGTCGTAGATGCGGTCGGTCCCGATCCGCCCGGGCAGCACGGTGTTGAGCGTCACGCCGTCGGGCGCGAACTTCTTCGCCAGGACCTTGAACGCCGCGACGAGCCCCGGCCGGTAGGCATTGGAGAGCTGGAGGGCTCCGATCGGCTCGCGCACCGACATCGACCCGACCGCCACGACGCGTCCCCAGCCGCGCGCCCGCATGCCGGGGAGCAGCCGCTCGAGGAAGGCCATGGGAGAGAGCACGAGCGTGCGGTTCGCGGCCTCCCACTGCGCGCGCGTGAACTCGAGCGGATCGCCGGGCGGCGGCCCGCCCGTGTTCGGGATGTACACGTCGATCGGCCCGAGCGCCTCCTCGACGGACGCGATCACGTCCGGCACCTCGTCGAGGTTGCTGGAGTCGAACACGACGCCGTGCCCGCCGATCCGGTCCGCGGCCTCTCGCACCCGCCCCTCGTCGCGCGAGGCGACGGCGACCCGCGCGCCCTCGGCCGCCAGCCCCGAGGCGATCCCGAAGCCGATCCCCTTCGAGCCACCCGTGACGAGCGCGACCTTGCCGTCCAGCCCGAGGTCCATGCCGGCCATGATTGCAGCGGCCGCCGCTCTACGATCCCTGGCGAGACGCGGGCGGTTAGCTCAGCTGGTCAGAGCGCTTGCCTTACAAGCAAGAGGTCCCCGGTTCGAGCCCGGGACCGCCCACTCCACGGAACAACTGCATGCGACCAAGTACCACCGCCTTCGTGTGGTTGGAGCTGCGGGGCGCGGCCGTTAGACGACGAAGCGGGGTCTCCTGCGTCCGACCGCGGAGAGTCATACTGCGCGCATGCCCGGGCCCGGGCCGGAATACGAGCTGGCCCAGTTCATCGATTTCGCGCGCGACCTGTTCTGCGTCGTCGGCTTCGACGGCTACTACAAGCTGGTCAACCCGTCGTTTGAGCGCGTGCTGGGCCACTCGCGCGAGGAGCTCATGTCGCGGCCGATCATCGAGTTCGTCCACCCCGGCGACGTGAAGTGCACTCAGGACGTGCTCGCTGTTCTGGCCACCGGCGAGGACGTCAGCGAGTTCGAGAGCCGCCTCATCTGCGCCGACGGCTCGGTTCGCCGGTTCGAGTGGAACACGCGCACGATGCCGCACCTGGGCGTCGTGTACGGCATCGCGAGGGATGTGACCGAGCCCAGCGCGCTGGCCGAGGAGCAGGCCGCCCTGCGCCGCGTGGCGACGTTGGTGGCCCGCGAGTCTCCGCCCGACGAGCTGTTCGCGACGGTCGCCGAGGAGATCGGGCGGCTCATGGGCGCGACGAGCACGGCGTTGTACCGGTACGAGGATGACGGAACCGCCACTCTCGTCGGCCGCGCGGGCGAGCTTCACGACCAGGCCCACGTCGGTGCGCGATTTCCCATGGAAGGCAACAACATCGCCTCGCAAGTGTTCAGGACCGCGCGGCCCGCACGCATCGACAACTACGCGGACGCGAGCGGCGCGATCGGGAGGGTGTTCAGGGCGCTGGGCGTCCGCGCCGGAGCCGGCGCGCCGATCATCGTGGACGGCAGGCTATGGGGCGCGATGGGCGCCGCCGCAACCGAGCCGCTGCCGCCGGACGCGGAGTTCCGGATCGGGGAGTTCGCCGAGCTGGTCGCCGCCGCGATCGCCAACGCCGAAGCCCGTTCGGCGCTCACCGCCTCGCGGGCGCGGATCGTGGCCGCGGCCGACGAGGAACGGCGACAAGTCGTGCGCGACCTGCACGACGGCGCACAGCAGCGCCTCGTCCACACGGTGATCACGCTCAAGCTGGCCCAGCGCGCGCGCACGAGCGACGCCGGTGAAGCGTGGTCGCTCATCGGCCAGGCGCTCGAGCACGCGGAGCGCGCCACCCACGAACTGCGCGAGCTCGCCCACGGGATCCTCCCGGCGGTGCTGACGCGGGGCGGGCTCCGCGGGGGTGTCGAGGCCCTGGCGTCGCGGATGCCGATGCCGGTGCACGTCGCGGTCGCTCCCGACCGCCTGCCCGCCCCGATCGAGGCGACCGCGTACTTCGTCGTCGCCGAAGCGCTGACCAACGTCGCCAAGCACGCCCGCGCCGCGAGCGCCGCGGTCGCCGCACGCATCGAGGACGGGACGCTCCGGCTCGAGGTCCGCGACGACGGCGTCGGCGGCGCCCGCCCGGAAGGGAGCGGCCTTCAGGGCCTCGGGGACCGGTTGGCCGCGCTCGACGGGCGCCTCGAGGTCGAGTGCCCAACCGACGGCGGAACACTGGTCGCGGCGGCTATTCCCATCCCGCCGAGCGCTATCAAGCGATAGCCGCCACCGAACGGCATCTTCGCCGCGCTCGCCGCCGACCTCCGCGCCGTCGTCTGGGCATCTCGTGATCGTTCCCGGAGCTGTGCGTCGCGCTGCACCGGCTTCTCATCGACGACATCGATCGTGGGAGCGCGGCTAGGTCTTGAGCCCCGCCGCGCGCAGTCGCTCGAGCAGCTCCTCGAACGAGCCGGCGGCCTGCACCGCGGCGAGGATCTGCGGCGCCCAGTCGGTGCGGTAGGCGGTCGCCGTCGCGATGTCCGAGCCGAGCTCGTCCTCGGCGGGCTGGCGCGCGAGCGTGGTGAACTGCCCGGGCGCCGGCCAGACCGCGCCGACGAGGTCCGAGCCCGCGCGCAGGCGCACGACGGGCGGCAGCTCGAAGTCATAGCCCTCGTCGGGCCGGCAGGAGGCGATGTCGAACCCGGCGTCGACGAGGCGCGCGAGGTAGTCGTCGAAGCCCGAGGACTCGTCGAGCAGCCGGCGCAGCCGGTCCTCGCTGACCGGGTCGTAGGCCTGGGCGTCGATGAACGGGTGCGTGCCCGGGGGCGGCTCGGGCGTCAGCGGCTCGTCCGGCCCCGGCGGAGGTCCGGGCGGCGGGGGCGGCGGCCCACCCCCGCCCACGACGCCGCCGGGCGGCCCGGCCGTCGAGCGCAGGGTGCCGGGATTGTCGCGGACGATCAGGGCGAGGCGCCCGTCGACATAGACGGCGAAGTGGCGGACGGCGCGCTCGCTCATGGCCCCCCGCCGGCCGGCGGGGGCCCGGGCGGTGGCGGCGGCGGGCCGGGATCGGGGTTCGTGCACAGCCCGCCGGGCGTCAGGGCGCCGCTCGCGTTGATGTCGTTCACGGTGCGCTGCTTATACAACAGGTCGAGCAGCGCGAGCATCTCGGCGTCCTCGTTGGCCACGATCCACGCGCGCCCGTTGTTGCGCGGCTGGCCGGTGGTCGGATCGGTGCCGAGATTGGTCCCGAGGTAGACGTTCGAGAGCTGCGCGAAGTATTCGAAGTCGTTCTGGGACGAGTAGTTCTCGTAGACGCGGCGACTGTCCTCGGCGATGGTCTCGACTTTCTCGATCCACTTGGCGTCGGTCCAGCCCGCCGCGGCCCAGTCGGCCGGCGCCGTCGGGCTGATGCGCGGGCCGTCGGGCCACACGTCGGCCTTCGTCAGCGTCTCCTTGGCCTCGGTCGCCTTGCGCTTGCGGTTGTAGTGCTTGGAGACGAGCTTCTTCTGCTCCGCGCTGAGCCCGTTCCGGTGCAGGACGTGGGCGAACTCGTGCGTCGTGGTCGAGTAGCCGACGGCGTAGCCGCCGCCGCCGACCGCGGCGTCCGGCACGCCGCCGAGCAGGTTCTCCTCGGTGAGCGCCGCGTACATGCGGCCGTTGAGGCTGACGTTCCCGACGCCGCGCACGCTCGCCCAGTCGCGGCCGTCGAAGGTCTTGCCCGGACCCTTGCCCGAGTCGCTGGTGAGCAGCGGCGCGAACTCCGCCAGCTCGGTCATCTTCTTGCCGCGCGGCACGATCACGGCCTGCACCCGGTTGGCGATCATCCGCAGCGCGGTGCTGCGGTCGAGCAACTCGGTGGAGAGCACGCGCAGCGCCTCGGTCCGCGCCGCCGGGGCGTACTTGGAGATCAGCATGATGCGCGCCGCCAGGTAGGCGAAGCGCTCGTCGCCGGCGTCGGACGAGATCCAATCGAGCCAGCCCTTCGCCTGGTCGAGGTCGTTGAGGCGGTTCTCGGGGATCTGGTCGACGGCGTTCTTGAAGTCGGGCAGGGCGTCGGCCCGGGCCTTCTCGATCAGCACCTGGTCGATCGCGGTCGCGTACGGGGCCCCCATCTCGCCGGCGATCCACCGCATCAGCGTGGAGTCGTTGACGGTCTTGACGATCTCCGCGCGCGCGGCCGCCGCCATGGCCGACTTGAACAGGCCGGCGTCGGTGCCCTCGGCGCGCAGCCACTCGATCTTCGTCCGGACGTCGAACTTGAGGTCGACGACGGCGTCGCGCATCGTGCGGTTCGTGCAGACCCTCACGAACCAGTCGCGCCACTCTGATTTCTTGAGCGCGTTGCGGTCGTCCTCGGTGACCGTCTTGGCGACGATGAACGGCCGGATCTCGGAATAGTCGGTGAGGGTGGCGGACTGCTCGCCGGCGATGAACGCGAGCTGGTTGGGCAGGTTGAAGCGCAGGTCGACCACGGCCTGCTTCATCGTCGCGTTGTTGCACACGCGCACGAACCAATCGCGCCAGCCGTTGGTCGCGAGGGCGTTGCGCTCCGTCTGCGAGACCGCCGGGTCGGTCACGAGCTCGCGGATGTCGCCGTAGTCGGGCGTCCCCGCCGCGGCGACCCACGACAGCTTGGTCGCGAGCGTGCCTCCCAGATGCTTGACCGCACGCACCATCTCGCAGGCGTTGAGCGGGCCGGCGATCCGCGTGCGGTAGTCGCGCAGGACGATCCGCTTCTCGGTGTCGTCGAGCGTGCCGAGGTGCGCGATCACCGCGTTCTCGTCGACGTTGAACTTGTCGAGCAGCTCGTCCAGGCGCTCGAGCCGCGTCTTCGTCTTCTCCTTGCGGGCGAGCAGAACGCCCTGCGCGGCGAGCACCCGCCGTACGCCGCGGTTGCCGATGCGGCGCTGGAGGTCGAGCAACGTCGCGGCGCTGGACGGCGCCGCTACGCCGGCGGCCGGATCCTGCTGCTCCGGTGCGTCCGGCTCGCGGGCCGCGGCTCGTGTGGCGCGGGTGCCCAAGGTGACCTCGTGGCGAGCCTACAGATTCGCGGGCGCTTGACCTCGCCGGCGCGGCAGCCTCCTCGCCTTATCGTTACCGGCGTCAGCCCGCACGGCCAGCCGGACGGGCTGGTCCGTTTGGGGTGCTACCGCGCTGAAAGTGAGGACGCCAGAGGTGACCGACCCACAGCCCAACATCGAGAACATGCCGGCGCCCGCCGAAGGCATCGTGGTGACCCACTTCATCATTGTGCGAGACGTCGCTCGCTCGAGGACCTTCTATGCGGACGTCCTCGGCGGCGAGGTGGTGCTCGAGGAGAACCCGTGCATCGTGAAGCTCGCCAACAGCTGGATCATCATGAACCCGGGCGGCGGACCAACCCCGGACAAGCCGGGCATCTCGGTTGTCCCCTACGAGCCCTCGAATGAGGTTTCCACCTTCCTGAACCTGAGGGTCGCCGACATCCACGCGTGCTATCGCGATTGGAAAGGCAAGGGGGCCGAGTTCGTGACCGAGCCGATCGACCGAGTGGCGGAGGTGCGCTGCTACATGCGCGACCCCGATGGCTATCTGATCGAGGTGGGGCAGGCGACTGGCATGCTCGAGGGCACGTTCGCCAAGAAGCGGCCCGAGGACCTGCCGGGCTGAGGTACGAGGGAATACGGCAGGCGCCAAGCCGTCCTTGGGGGCATGTTCAATGCCCCCGGCGTCCTGCTCACCGTGCGACTGATGTCCGGCGCATACTCGCGACACGAGCCTCCTGGGCGGCCGCCGCGCCACCGGCGCGAGCGCAGATCGGTCGTCCGCTTCCCCGCGCGCATCCTTGCTCGCGTCACGGGCCGGCGCCGCGGTCGCGGCCGCGCGGGCTACGCCTAGCGCTCGTCGCCGTCTCGAGCTCGAACAGCCGCTCGCGCCCCGCCGGACGTCGGTTTCTCCTGACGCCCGGCGTCACCCAGTAGCGTGTGCCAACTCGCGTCGGGCCTTGACGTGGCGCTCGGCGCCACGGTTGAATCGGAATCGGGTCGAATGGAACATCCCAGGGATCACGCTCGGTTCAACCGGCGGCAGTTCGTCCGAGGGACGGCTGGCGCCGCGGCTGGGATCGGCGCGATCGGCGCGCTGGCAGGCTGCGACAACACGACGACGCCCATCGGCGCCGAGGCGGCCGGCCCGACCGGCGCGGCCGCAGAGCTCGTCGTCCAGAAGCCCACCGGTCCGGCGGGCCTGCCGCTGCCGCGACCCGACAACTCCGTCACATGGGCGATCACCGACGAGAACAAGGGGATCCCCGACGGGCGCCCGGCCGAGGGTGGCCCGCTGCGGGTCTACAACTACGCCGACTACGTCGACCCCGCCACCGTCAAGAAGTTCCAGGCGGAGACGTCCACGAAGGTGCAGATCGCGACCTACAACTCCTCCGACGAGGCGATCGCGAAGCTCGCATCCGGCGCCGTCGAGTTCGACCTGATCATGGGCCTGAGCGGGGCGAACATCGTCGACCTGATCGCCCACAAGCTGATGCTCCCGATGAACCACTCGTACCTGCCCAACCTCGAGAAGAACGTCTGGCCGGAGCTGGCCGACCCCTTCTACGACCGCCACAGCCGCTACACGGTCCCGTACGTGGTCTGGATGGACGGCATCGGGTGGCGCAACGACAAGGTGAAGGAGGACATCCCCGGCATGGATGTGCCGTGGGACATCTTCTGGCACGCGCAGGCGTATCGCGGCCAGGTCGGGATCCTCGACGACCGTCGCGACGCGCTCAGCATGCCGATCCAGCGCGACGCGATGCGGACCGGCGCGCGGCCCGACCTCAACACCGAGGACGCCGACACGATCGCCAAGGCAGAGCGTGACCTCGCCCAGCTCAGCGGCATCTGCAACCCGAAGGTCACGATCACCGACTACCAGACGCTGCCGGAGGGCAAGACGGTGCTCCACCACTCCTGGTCCGGGGACCTGCTCGGCGGCGCGTTCTACTACATGCCGAAGGGCGTCCCGCCCTCCGTGCTCTCGTTCTGGGGGCCCGACCAGAACGGCGTCGTCCAGAACGACTTCTTCGCCATCGGTCGCACCGCGAAGAACCCGGTGCTCGCGCACCAGTTCATCAACTTCCTGCTGGACGAGAAGAATGCGTACGACAACTTCGTCAACTTCACGGGCTACACGCCCCCGCAGAAGAACCTCGACGCCGAGACGCTGCTCAAACGGGGATTGATCCCGAAGAGCCTCGAGCAGGCGGTCGTCCGGCCCGACCAGTTCGCCGCGAACCAGGAACTGCTCCAGTTGAGCGTCGCGGGCCAGCGCCTCTGGGATGACGCCTGGTCGAAGTTCAAGGCCGGTTGATGGGCTCGCGCTGGACGTGGCGCCTGCTCGCGCTGCCAGGCGTCGCGTGGCTCTCGATCTTCTTCCTCCTGGCCTTCTACGCGGTGCTGGCCGTCGCATTCGGCAACCAGGACACGCTGTCGCAGCCGGTGCCGTTCTGGAACCCGCTGGACTGGAACGTCGGCTACGTGCTGGAGATGCTCAAGAACATCTGGCACGGCGGCCCGTTCCTCACGGTCTCGCTGCGCACGATCGAGTTCGTCGCGATCGCGGTGGCGCTGTCGCTGGCGATCGGCTATCCGGTCGCGTACTTCACCGCCCGGCACGCGGGGCGCTGGAGGGGCTACATCCTGCTCGCGCTCATCCTCCCCCTCTGGATCAACTACTTGATGCGGATGCTCGCGTGGATCAACCTGCTCGCGCCCGACGGGATCGGGTCGAAGGCGCTGCACAACCTCGGGATCGAGCGGGCATTCCTGTGGATCGGGCTGCTCGACGAGCCGGGCGGCTGGCTCAACGGTCAGCCGACGACGGTGATCCTCGCGCTCGTCTACGGCTACATCCCGTTCTTCATCCTGCCGCTGTTCGTGGCGATCGATCGCATCGACAAGCGCCAGATCGAGGCGGCGCGCGACCTCGGCGCGAGCCCGATGAGCGCGTTCCTGCGCGTGACGCTGCCGCTCTCGGTCCCGGGCATCCTCGCCGGCGCGGTGCTCATCGCGCTGCCGATGTTCGGGGACTACTACACCGCCGACCTCGTCTCGGCGTCGACCCAGACGAACATGATCGGCAACCAGATCGACGAGTTCATGCGCCAAGGTTCGGAGAAGGTCACCGGCGCGGCGCTGACGCTGCTGCTGTCGGCGTTCCTGCTCGTGCTGATGTTCTACTACCTGCGCACGACCCGCCGGGCGGGGACGCAGACGACATGAGCCGGCTGCGCAACCCGTGGGGCCGGCCGCGCTTCCTCGCGGTTGTCACCGGCATGTACGTGCTCTGGTCGGTCGTCCCGGTGCTGCTCGCGATCGCCTTCGCGTTCAACAGCGGCCGCTCGCGCACGACGTGGCAGGGGTTCTCCTTCCGCTGGTTCACCGGCGAGACCGGGAGCGTGTTCCACGACCCCGCGCTCCGGGACGCGCTCGAGCACACCCTGCTGCTGGCCGTGATCTGCGTGGCGATCGCGGTGCCACTGGGCGTGACGCTGGCGCTCGGGCTCCAGCGCTGGCGCGGACGCGGGAGCGGCACCGTCAACGGGCTGATGTTGCTGCCGCTCGTGACGCCGGAGATCGTGATGGGCGTCGCCCTCCTCCTGCTGTTCCTGCGCATCTTCCCCGGGATCGGCCTCGGCACCGAGGCGCAGGCCATCGGGCAGGTGACGTTCACGCTCTCCTACGTGGTCGTGATCGTGCGTGGCCGGCTCGTCTCGATCGGACCGGAGTTCGAGGAGGCCGCCGCCGACCTCGGCGCGCCGCCGCGCGACCAGCTCTTCCGCGTCCTGCTGCCGCTGCTCGCGCCCGCGATCGTCGCCAGCGCCGCGGTCGCGTTCGCGATCTCGATCGACGACTTCGTCGTCACGCAGTACCTCGCGAGCGACGCGAGCACGACGACGGTGTCGATGCTCCTCTACGCGAACGCGCGCGGCGCGCCCACGCCGGCGCTCAACGCGATCGCCACGATCGGGCTGGCGATCACGCTGGCGACGCTCGCGGCCGCCTTCCTCGTCTACCGTCGGTTCGCCGGCGGCCAAGAGGCCACGTCGCTGGCCACACTCGAGGTCTGATGGAAGGAGAGATCAGGCTCGAGGAGCTGACCAAGGCGTTCGAAGGGCTCGTCGCGGTCGACGGCATCGACCTCGACATGCCCCCCGGCGAGTTCTTCACGCTGCTCGGCCCGTCCGGGTGCGGGAAGACCACCACGCTGCGGATGATCGCGGGCTTCGAGCGCCCGACCAGCGGGCGGATCATGCTCGACGGCAGCGACGTCGCGCGTGTCCCGCCGCACCAGCGCAACGTCAACACGGTGTTCCAGAGCTACGCGCTGTTCCCGCACCTCGACGTCGCCCGGAACGTCGCCTTCGGGCTCAAGTATCACAAGCTGAGCAAGGGGGAACGGTCCAAGCGCGTGGGCGAGGCGCTCGAGCTCGTCAACCTGTCCCAGTTCGCGCAGCGCAAGGCCGATCAGCTCTCCGGCGGCCAGCAGCAGCGCGTGGCGCTCGCGCGCGCGCTCGTGCTGCGGCCGCGCGTGCTGCTCCTCGACGAGCCGTTGGGCGCGCTCGATGCGCAGTTGCGCAAGAACCTCCAGGTCGAGCTCAAGGCGCTCCAGGCCGAGCTCGGCATCACGTTCGTGTTCGTCACCCACGATCAGGAGGAGGCGCTCACGATGAGCGACCGGATCGCGGTGATGAACAAGGGCAGCGTCGAGCAGGCGGCCCCGCCGCGCGAGATCTACGACGAACCGCGCACGATGTTCGTCGCCGATTTCCTCGGCGTCTCGAACCTGCTCGTCGCCGAAGCCGTGGGGCGCGACGGCGCGGCATGCACGGTCCGCATCGGCGAGCGCCTGTTCCGTGCTCAGAAGGGGGCGATCGACGCACGCGGCGCCGTGAAGGTGATGATCCGGCCGGAGCGCATCGAGATCGAGCCGCACGCCAGCACCGGCGACGACCGGATCCCCGGCATCGTCGAGCGATCGGTCTTCCTCGGCGGCTCGCACGAGGTGCACGTGCGCGTGCTCGGCGGCGAGCTGCTCAAGGCGATGGTGCCGAACGACGGCAGGCGGCTTCCCGTCGCGCTCGAGGAGGGGGAGGCGGTGAGCCTGCACCTGCCGCCCGAAGGGCTGCGCGTGCTGACGACGAGCGAACGGGTGGAGGACGCGGAGGCGACCGGCGCCGACGTCCCGGCCGCCTAGGCTCCCGGCGCACTCCCGACTGCGGCGGCTCGTGCACGCGCTCCTCAGCGCTCGTCAGCCTGCCAGGCGGCAGGCGACTTGCCGAAATGCGTGCGGCGGTACTCCGCCTCGAGCCATCGCGCGGCGCGCTCCTGCTGCTCGCCGAGCTCGCGGAGCCTGCGATCGAGCAGGCGCCGCTCGTCCTCGGAGATCCGCTGGAGCCGGCGCAGGGCGAACAGCTCCCGTGCGTGCAGGTCGCGCAGGACGTCGAGGTGGTGCTGGACGTGGCGGTCGTCGCTCATGAGCGCGCCACGTCGCCGTTGGTCGGCACCGGCGAGGGGTGCTCGCCGGGTGGGATGGCCGCCGCGGCGTTCTCGCGGCTCAGGAACGCGCCGAGCTCGGCGATCGTGCTCATCAGCGGCGCCGGGAACACGATCGTGGAGTTCCTGTCGACCCCGATCTCGACCATCGTCTGCAGGTTGCGGAGCTGCAGCGCGAGCGGGTGGGCCATCATCACGTCCGAGGCATGTCCGAGCTCGCCTGCGGCGCGCGCCTCTCCTTCGGCGGCGATGATCTTGGCCCGCTTCTCCCGCTCGGCCTCTGCCTGGCGGGCCATCGCGCGCTGCATGCTGTCGGGGAGCTGGATGTCCTTGAGCTCGACGGTGGTGACCTTGACCCCCCACTCCTCGGTCTGGACGTCGAGGATCTCGCGGATGTTCTGGTTGATCGTCTCGGTCTCGGACAGCGTCTCGTCGAGCGTGTGGCGCCCGACGACCGCGCGCAGCGTCGTCTGCGCGATCTGGCCGATGGCGGCGGAGACGTTCTCGATCGCGACCACCGATCGGACCGCGTCCTCGACGCGGTAGTACGCCACCGCGGAGACGTCGACGCTCACGTTGTCGCGCGTGATGATCCCCTGCGACTGGATCGGCATCGTCACGATCCGCAGCGACACCCGGTGCACGTGGTCGATGAGCGGCACGACGAAGATCAACCCGGGCCCTCGGGCGCCGTCCTTGACGCGCCCGAGCCGGAACTGGACGCCGCGCTCGTACTGCTTGAGGATCCGCACGCTCGCGGCGAGGCCCAGCAGCACCACGGCTATGACGACATACAAGGCGATCATTGGTCTTGCCTTTCGGTTCGGTACGGCGATCGTCCGCCGCAGCCGCGGCCGATCCCATCCGTCGACCGGATGGCGAAGGGGATGAGTCAGGGCTCGCGAAGAGCCCACCCTCGGTGTCCGTCACCGACCGCAGAGGCGGTCAGGGCACCGCGTCGCCCGTCAGCTCGTCGCGCCCGCGTTCCGGAGCGGCCGGAAGGCCTCTCGCAGCTCTTCTGAGAGGAGCTGCGGCTGTTCCCAGGCCGCGAAGTGGCCGCCTCGGTCGAGCGTGTTGTAGTGGATGAGGTTCTGGGGGTAGGCGCGCTCGGCCCAGCTCCGCGGGGCTTGGTAGAGCTCGTCGGGGAACACGCTGATGGCGAACGGAATCGAGATGTCCTTCGCGTCGAAGAAGGACGCCTTGTTCTCCCAGTAGAGACGCGCCGCGGACACCCCGGTGTTCGTCAACCAGTAGAGCGTGATGTTGTCGAGGACGTCGTCTCGCGTGAGGTCGCCCGGCAGGTCGCCCTGAAGGACTCGTCCGATGAGGCCGGGCTGGCCGGTGCCGTCGCCGTGGTCGATGGCGAACGCCGCCAGATCGATCGGTGAGTCCGCCAGCCCGTACAGCGTCTGCGGGCGCGTCGACATGATCTGCGCGTAGGCGACGTGCTTGGCATAGAAGCTGCTCAGCTGCTCGTAGGCGCGCGTCTCCTCGGCTGAAAGACCGGCGGGCGCCGGGTCGCCGCGCTGGACCGCCGTGTTGATCTCGGCGGGCGCCGTACCGGGCATGTTGGAGTGGATGCCGAGCAACTCAGGCGCTGCCTGAATGCCCATCGTCTGCGTGACCGCCGCCCCCCAGTCGCCGCCCTGCGCCACGAACCGGGTGTATCCGAGGCGCTTCATCAGCACCACCCAGGCACGTGCGATGCGGACGGGATCCCACCCGGTGGCGGTCGGCTTGCCGGAGAACCCGTGTCCGGGCAGCGACGGGATCACCAGATGGAAGGCATCCGACGGACTCCCGCCATGCGCGGTCGGGTTGGTCAGCGGCTCGATGATCTTCAGCTGCTCGACGATCGAGCCAGGCCATCCGTGCGTGACGATGAGCGGCAGCGCGTCCTCGTGCTCGGAGCGGACGTGAAGGAAGTGGATGTCCAGGCCGTCGATCTCGGTGATGAAGTTCGGGACCGCGTTCAGCTTCGCCTCGCACTTGCGCCAGTCGTAGTCCGTCCCCCAGTGGCGCGCGAGCTCCTGCATCGTCGCGAGCGGCACGCCCTGCGAGTCGTCGGTGACCGTCTCGCGCTCGGGCCACCTGGTCGTGTTTATGCGCCGGCGCAGCTCGGTGAGCTCGGCTTCCGGGAAACCGACCTGAAACGGGCGGATCTCGGCTTCAACGGTGTCGCTCATGACGACCTCCTCGAGTGGTCGGTGATCGCGCGCCCATCATCCGAGACCCCGGGAACCCCCGGCATCACCCCAACCGGATGATCGCGCGTCCGCCTCTCAGGCAGTCACGCGGCGCAGCTCGATCCGCCCGTCGCGCTCGCGTACCTCGAACGCGGGCTGCGGCGCGGTGGCCGGGCCGCGCAGGATCGACCCGTCACGCAAGTCGAAGGTCGAGCCGTGGCACCCGCAGACGACCTGTTCGCCCTCGATCTCGCCGAGCTCGCTGAGCGAGCAGCCACGATGCGAGCACCGGTCGTGGAGCGCGAAGAAGCGCTCGCCGTCGCGCAGGACCAGCACGGGGGTCTCGTCCACGACGACCCGCGTCGGACGTCCCTGCGGCAGATCTGCGGCCCCGGCGGCCTCGGTCCAGTCGCTGGGTCCCGGATCGAAGACGGTCTGGTCCGGTCCGATTCCCCGCGAGAACGAAAGATGGCCGCCGAGGTAGCCGCTGACGCCCAGCATGGTCGCGCCGCCAAGGCCGAGCAGGACGCCGCTGCGGCGCGCGCCGCGTCGCCGGGCCGCCAGCGAGGCCGCGTAGAACGACAGCGCCCCGGCGTTCGAGGCGGCGTGAGCCAGGCCGGCGCGCCGGACGCGGTCGCTGGCGGGTTCGGCGTCGGCCCAGTCGTTCGCCCCGGTCACGGCGGTCGGGCCGGCCGCCAGGAGGCCGACGCCGATCAGGCGCGCCCGCGCGCGCCCGTCGGGGTCGCCGCCGAGGAAGTCGAGCATTGTGGCGCTGAGGAACGAGCCGATGACGACGTCGGTCAGCACCGGATGCAGCGCGTGTCCCTGCCATGTCCCGCTGAGCGCGTCCTTCACCGCGCCGGGCGGCACCGCGCCACGGACCCACTTCGCGATCGCCTTCCCGGCCGGATCCAGGACCGCGGCCGACTCGACCCTGTCGATGAGCGGGCCGAATGGCGTCGCCCGCCGGCGGCTGGTGCTTTCTGGAGCGCTCATACGGAGGCGATACCCCGGCTCGGCCCGGCGTATCCGCCGCGCCGCGGATCAGGTCGGTTGTTCGCTCCCCGGCGGGAATGATCGAGCCTCCCCGGTGTCTCTTCACCATGACCCCCCAACCGCTCGTCGCGCTGTCTCCGGACGGCGAGGCCTCGATCCTCAGCTACAACGTCCCCGAGCCCACCTCCTACACGGGGCGCAACCTCATCGAGCTGGTCTACGACGCGGCGATCTTCAAGGACCTGACGGGCAGCACGCTCGCGATCGACATCGCCGAGCTCGACCGCGACCTCCTCGACCACCTGCTCACCATGGGCACCGTCCCGGCGGTGCACGGGACCGCGCGGCCGGCGAGCGCCGCGCGCGGCCGCGGCCAGCGCCAGTCGACGCCCAAGCCGCAGTCCGGCGACGACGGTGGCTCGGGCACGGGCTCGAGCTCAGGGCCGACGATGCCCGACGTGCCGGCGGGGACGCCGGACACCGACACGGACCGCCCGCCGCTCGTCGAGGTCGGCGAGGCGCAGGTCAACCTGGCGGCCGGTCTGTTCCCGGTCATCATCTCCACGCAGTCCGGCCAGGCCGGCGTCGAGTGGGCGCCGATCCCGACGGAGCCCAAGCCCGGGATCTACCTCGTCGAGACCTTCCGCCTGTCGAACTTCCTCGGCGACTACGGCGCCGGCCGGACCGTGAAGACGTTCTCGCTGCTGCCCGGCGAGCGCAGCCACATCAGCATCACGACGTACAAGAACGTCACGACGACGACGACGAGCGCCAGCAGCATCTTCGACTCCTACACCGAGGACACCGCCGACGAGTTCGAGTCCTCGATCCAGAGCGAGAACTCGGCCACCGACTCGCAGGAGAAGACGAAGGCCTGGTCCGTCGAGGCGGAGGCCAGCGGCAACTGGGGCGTCGCGAGCGTGAGCGCCTCGGCCGGGGCGTCGGGATCGAGCAACAGCGCGCGCGAGGAGTTCGCCAAGAACGTCACCAACGCGACCGAGAAGCACTCCGCCGCGGCCTCCGCGCAGCGCGACATCCAGGTCAACACGAGCACCGAGGCGCTGGTCGAGGAGGGCGAGGAGACCGCCATCGAGCGCGAGATCGAGAACATCAACCTCAGTCGCACCCTCAACTTCGTCTTCCGCCAGATGAACCAGGAGCACCTGAGCCTGCTGCACCTGGTCGACGTGCGGGTCGGATTCTTCAACGGCTTCCCCGACACGCGCATGGAGGTCCCGCTCTACGACATCGACCGGCTGCTCGAGTACTGCGTGCGGACCGCCGACGACCGCGAGCGCGTCAAGGCCGACGTCCTCTACGCGGTCCGCGAGATCCGGGACTGGCGCGGCGACACCCACGACGACTTCGTGCTCGTCAAGGAGTACGAGGAGGCCGACGGGACGAAGACCCGGTTCCCGGCCATCAACCGCGAGAAGACCTCGGAGCTCGAGGGCTTCACGATCCCGGGGCTCCTGCTCGGCGTCTCGCGCAACGTCCTGCGCACCGACGGCGTCATCGTCGAGGCGATCATGGGCCAGGGCGTGTCGCTGGACGGCTACTCGCTCGAGCTCCAGGAGGAGAAGGTCGCCGAGCGCAAGGGGGCCAACGAGCTGCTGCGCCTCGCCGCGGCCAAGGAGCGCCTCGCGCAGGAGATCGCCGCGGCCGGCGACCCGGCGCGGGCGCACGCCTTCCAGGCCGTGTTCGGCGCGCCGCCCGAGCCGGTGGCCGCGGGCACCAACGGCGCCGCCGTGGCCTGAGCCATGGCGGATCCCGAATCGACGGTGCTGGCCGAGCCCGCGCTCGCCCCGGCCGCCGAGGCGCTCGTCCTCGGCGAGGGCGCCCTCGCCACGCCGGCGGCGGGCGAGGCGGCGCTGCCCAGCTCGTGGGCGCCCGTGACCATCGGCGTCGTCTCCGGGAAGCTCGACTGGACGCGGGCCCGCGACCTCATCGGGCAGCTGCCGCCCGGAGCGGTCGGCCTGCTGCCGTCGAGCTCGGGCTTCGTGAAGGTGCTGACCGCGGAGACGCCGGAGACGAGCGAGTACTTCGTCCAGTCGGACACGACGATGTATGCCGAGCCGGGCAGCGTGGAGGCGCTGTACAAGAACGCGCAGGGGCCGGCGGATCCCCTCGACCAGGTCCACTTCGCCCTCGACGTCATCGGTCTGGCGCCCGTCTTCGGGGGCGCAGCCGATCTGGCCAACGCGGTCCTCTACTTCATCCACGGCGACGCCTTCAACGGCTCGATGTCGATGATCGGGATCCTGCCCGGGCTCGGCGAGGCGGCGACGGTTGCCCGGTACGGCGACGACGTCGTCGAGTTCGGCAGCCGCTCGCTGCTGCGCGAGGGCCTCTTGAAGGCCGGCAAGGTCAAGCGCGGCGAGCAGGCCCATCACCTGATCCCGTGGCAGCTGCGCTTGCACCCGGTCGTCCAGGCGGCCGCGCGCAACGGCTTCGACATGAACCACATGATCAACGGGATCGCGCTGCCGACGTGGCGGATCATCCAGGTGCCCCTCGAGCAGGACCTCGACAGCGTCGGCCGGCTCGTCGTGACCTCGACGCTCGAGGTCGTCGAAGGGATCCACGCCTGCCATCCCGCCGCCAACTTCTACGTCCTCAAGCGCCTCGAGGAGATCGCGGCGAACATCGGCGCGTCCGGAGCGATCGACCCGATGCTCGCCCGCCAATCGCTCGAGGTCCTGCTCGAGCGCGAGCTGCGTCCCGAGCTCACGGCGCTCGTGACCGGCAATGTCGTCATCAACGACCACTTCCGCGCGCTCCTGCGCGCCCGCGGGTGGGATGCCGAGTACGCCGCCTACCTCGTGGACGCCACGACGTACTACTTCATCCGCGGCACCCGCAAGCCCCCGGTGCCGTGATCCCGGCGGGTGTCAGAGCACGCGGCTCGCGATCCCCGGGTAGTCGAGCACGAAGCCGTCGCGCTCGTACACGAGCCCAGTCTGGAACGCGAAGGCTGGAGCCGCGTACGCGAACCGCTGTCTCCCATCGTGGTCGGCGAGGCGCTGGTATCGCTGCTCGAGGCGCTCCACCCCGAGATCGGCGGCGCGGACGTACGCCGCCGGCGCCTGCGCCTCGTCGCCGACGGCGAGGCCGAGCCGGCGCACCGGGAACGCGTTGGTGAGCGACGACGACTCGAGGTCGGCGTCCAAGCAGCCGTCGAGGTGGGGAGCGGCCGCGCCGTCCACCGTCCAGCTCCCTGACCCATCGGTCTCGAGGATCGTCTCGCGCCGCCCGCGCGCCGACCGCCCGGCCACGCGTGCGCGCCTGGTGACCCACGCGCCGTCCAGCTCGATCTCGTACTCGACCGCCCAGGCCACGCCGTCCTCGACGGCGGCGGTGCTCCCCGCGATCCGGTAGCCGTCGCCGGCCGCGGCGGGGAACGCGACCTCGAAGCCCTGGCGCGCGTCGCGGTGCCGATACGCGATCTCGCCGGGAGGCGCATCGAACGGCATCGGCGGCACTGTACGCAACGAACCTCCGGGGCCGTCCACCAACTCGTAGGATGCGGCGCGCATGCCGCATCCGGATGACCTCGAGCCCCCGGTCCGCGCGCTGGTCGACGCGACGCACGCCGGCGCCTCGGAAGCGCTCCTGCTGACACCCGGCACCTCGCGCGTCGGCGTGCTCGTCACCCCGGCCGCCGACTGCTCGCCTCAGCTGCTGACGATCCAGGCATGGGCCAACGAGCTGGGCGTGGAGGTCGTCGAGCTCGGCACGAGCGCCGAGCCCAACCACTGGGACCCGCGGTGTCAGCTCGTCATCGCGCTGGGCGGCGACGGCACGATCCTCCGGGCGCTGCAGCTGAGCATGGCCAACCACGCGGCCGTGCTCGGCGTCAACTTCGGTCACGTCGGGTTCCTCGCCGACATCCACCGCAACGACCTGGCCGCGGCGCTCGACGCGATCGCGCGCGGTGAGGCCGGGGTCGACGAGCGCACGGCGCTGGTGACGGACCTCGAGATGGAGGACGAGCGTCACGTGATCGCGTTCAACGACGTGGTCGTCACGCGGGTCCCGGGCTTCGGGACGGCCCGGCTCCACCTGAACGTCGGCGGGACCTCGCTGTTCCCGCTGACCGGCGACGGCCTGGTCATCGCGTCGCCGACGGGCTCCACCGCCTACACCGTCGGCGCGGGCGGCCCGGCCGTCGCGCCGGCGCTCGACGCGATCGTCCTCACGCCGCTGGCCACGCAGGGAAGCCCGCTGCGCTCGCTCGTCGTGGAGGGCAGCGACACCGTGCGGCTCGAGATGGACCCGGACAGCGCGCCGCTCACCGTCGAGATCGACGGGCGGACGGTCTACGAGATGACGCCGTCGGCGGCGCTCCAGGTCCACGCGGCACCGCGCAAGGCGCGGCTGGTGCGCACGCGACCGCGGACGTTCTACGAGGACCTGGCCAGCCGCATCTGACCGTGACGGCTCAGGAGGTGCGGGGCTTGCGCCCGCCGGCCCGGCCGAGCACGAAGCCGGCGACCAGCAGCACGATCACGACGCCGATGATGGCGCTGACGATCCCGCCCAGGTCGAACGCGTCGTCGTCGCCGATGCCGAGGAGGCGCGTGAAGATCAGGTAGCCGACGAACGCGCCGACCAGCCCGAGGAGGATCGAGACGCCCCAGGACGCCGGGCCGCTCATGTCGCTGAAGACGTCGTTGGGGACGAGCGCGCGGCCGATGAAGCCCGCGACCAGACCGAGGATGAGCGCACCGATCACGGCGACTGCCTTTCAGTCAAGGGACAACGCCATGCACTCTAGGACAATGCGCGCATGGACGGCGTGAGCGCGACGGGAGGCTGCCTGTGCGGCGGCGTGCGCTACGAGGTGCTGGGGCCGCTCCGCGACGTCGTCGTCTGCCACTGCCGGCGCTGCCGGCGCACGCACGGCCATGCGGCGGCCTACACGGCGTGCGCGCACGCCGACCTCGTCCTCACCGAAGCCGGCGGCCTGCGCTGGTACGACGCCGACGGCCGGTCGCGCGGCTTCTGCGGCGAGTGCGGCGCGAGCCTGTTCTGGCGCGCCGTGGGGCGTGAGACGACCTCGATCGCCGCGGGCACGCTCGACGAGCCGACCGGCCTGCGGACGATCGCCCACATCCACACCGCCGACCAGGGCGACTACTACGTGATCGACGGCGAGGGAGAGCGCTTCGAGCGCGGGCTCCCGCCGCCGTGACGGGTGGCCGGCGACCGCTCGGAGCCGGTGCGATTCACCCGCTCGGGATGAGGTCGGATCACCCGCCGGAGAGCAAGACTCGGGCGCATGTCCGACAGAACCCCGACGGGTCCGCCCGTCTCCGGCTGGGCGATCGGCGGGGTCGCCTTCGCCGGCACCGTCCTCACGATCATCGGCGTGTACCAGATCATCGCCGGGCTGGTCGCGATCTTCGACGACAACTTCTACGTCGTCGCCCAGAACTACACGTTCGATCTCGATACGACCGTCTGGGGCTGGATCCACCTGCTGCTCGGCGTCCTCCTGGTGATCACCGGCTTCGGTCTGTTCAGCCGGAGTACCTGGGCCGGGGTGACGGCGATCTTCCTTGCGTCGCTGAGCGCCGTCCTGAACTTCTTCTTCATCCCCTACTACCCCTTCTGGTCGATCCTCGTGATCGCGCTGGACATCTGGGTGATCTGGGCGCTCACGCGTCCGGGGACGCTGGAGACCTGAACCTAAAGAGGGTCTGACCCCGTTTAGGTAAAGAGGGTCAGACCCTCTTTAGGTTCAGCGGGGGGAGAGGCCGAGCTCGCCCGCTATGCCGCGTTGGACGCGGGCGACGGTGCGGAAGGCCTGCTTGAGGGAGCTGCGCGTCAGCGGGGTGAGCCGTGCCGGCTCGATCCGGTCGTCGGGCTCCGTGCCGGCGCGCAGCTGCCCGACCTGGTGCTCCATCCGCAGCGCGCAGAAGAACTCGAACGCGTCGCGCAGGACCGCCGCGTCGCCCGCGCTCAGCGTGCCCGCCGCCTCGGACGCGTCGAGGCGCGCGAGCGTCGGCGCGGCGCTGACCCCGCCGAGAGCGCGGCCCAGCGGGCGAGCGCCTCGATCGGCAGCAGCCCGCTGCGCTTGATGTCGAGCGCGCCGCTGCGCACCCCGCCCGCCTCGAGCACGAAGTCGCGCAAGAACCCGGTCGGCGGCCGCTCGACCAGCGCGGCGACCGCGAGCCGCCGCAGCGTCTCCTGTCGCGGCCGGGCGCCTCGGCGAACGCCGCGGCGAGCCGCTCCGCCGCCGCCGGTCGCGCCCCACACCGGCGTGCTCTCGCCGACGACCGAGAGCAGCATCAGCCCGCGGTCGCGATCGGGCTCGCGCAGCCATCCGCGCGTCGCGGCCTCCCACCCGGCCACGGGACGGGCGAACAGCGGCGGAGGAGGCGATCGCGCCCTTGCGCGTCGGGCTGCAGCCCGCTCGCGGCGAGCCCGTCGAGCACCCGCGCGGCGAGCGCGCGCATCGGCAGCGCGGGTCTCGGCTCGTCCTCGCCCTCCCACGCGAGCGCGCAGTCCACGTCGGAGCTCGGGGAACGGCTCGCGCCGCCCGAAGCTGCCCATCGCCAGCCACGTGAACGGCACGGGCGGCGGGCCGAGCTCGGCGATCGCCAGCTCGATCAGGCGGCGCGTGACCGTGTCGTGCAGGCTCGCGATCATGCGGCTGATCGCCGGCGCCGCGACGCCCGCGTCGTGCAGCGCGACCACGGTCGGGACGGAGCGCCGCGGCGGCCGCAGCGACGCCCGTCCGACGTCCGGGCTGCGCGCGATCAGCGCCCGCAGCGCGGAACGGCGCGCGGTGCTCGGCGGCGAGCAGGTCGACGTCGTCGAGCACGCCGAGCAGCCGCCGGCGCGCGTCGAGCACGGGCAGGTGGCGGATGCCGTGGTCGAGCATCTCCAGCAGCGCCTCCGAGCCCGTGCGGTCGGCGCGACCGTGCGCGCCGGCGCGCTCATCACGTCGGCGAGCGGCGTGTCCGGCCCGGCGCCCCTCCGCCACCACCCGCGTGCGGATGTCGTGGTCGGTGACGATCCCGAGCGGTCCGCCGAGGTCGACGAGCACGCACGTCGCGCCCTCGCGCGACCATCGCGCGCGGCCGCCTCCTGCACCGGCGTGCCCGGCTCGCAGACGAGCGGCGGCGCGCGGATCAGCTCGGCGACGCGGCCGGTCGGCGGCGAGCTGCGGCGGCGGCCCGGGATCGGGCCCCGCGAGCAGCGGCGCGGACAGCGACGCGCGCGACGAAGCGCAGCGCCGCCGGGCCGTTCGAGCACCGGCCGGATCGCGTCCTCCGGGATGCGGTAGACGACCGTGTCCTCGCTCGCGCGCGCGACGAACCCGAGCGGGCTCTCGGCGAGGATCGAGGCGAAGCCGAACAGCTCGCCCTCGCCGAGCAGGTCGAGCAGGCGGCCGTCGCTGCGCAGCTCGACCGCGCCGCGGCGGACGACGAACGCGTGCTCAGAGGTCGCGTCCGGGCGCTCGAGGATCGGCGCGCCCGGCGGGATGCGCTCCTCCGACGGCGGCGCCCGCGACCGCCGCCACCGCCGCCGTCGTCGAGCGAGTCGAACGGCGGGTGGCGGCGCAGGAACGCCGCGACGTCGTCCACCGACGCTCGAATCTACGGCGCCGCGCGCCGATCACCGGCCGCCGGCGCCGGCTCCTCGGCGAGCGCGTGCGACGCGAGCGTGCCGGTCTTGTGGCGCTGCACGAACCAGTAGTAGGCGAAGCCGCCGATCATCACGACGCCGACGAACAGCACGGCGCCCCACTTGAGGTACCAGTGGAACGGCTCGGTCGGCGTTGTAGATCGACGACCGCGGCCACGCCAGGTTGATCGCCATGAAGAGGCCCCAGAGGACCGCCGCGAGGTTGACGGCGAAGCCCCACCGGCCGAGCGAGAAGTAGCCCTCCGGCGCGTCCTGCGAGCGCCACTGCCCGCGCATCCGGGCGAGCAGCATCGGCCCGGTCACGAGCAGGTAGGCGATGTAGATCATGATGATCCCGATGCTCGTGATCACCACGAAGATCTGCGGCTGGCGGATGTTCACGACGAGGATCAGGATCGCGAGCACGCCGATGAGCACGGCCGGGATGATCGGCGTCTTGGTGCGCGGGTCGATGCGCGCGAGGTGCTCGCCGGCGGGCAGGTTGTTGTCGCGCGCCATCGCGAACATCATCCGGATCGCCGCCGTGTGCACCGCGAGGCAGCAGACCGTGATCGCGATCACCACGCGACCACAGGAAGAGGTCGCCGACGTGTTGCCGAGGACGTCGAGGACGATGTACTGCAGGCCGCCGGTGCTGATCTCCGGGGCGTTGATGTTCGTCACCGCCATCATCGCGAGCAGGATGATCAGGCCGCCGATGATGAACGAGGCGATCAGCGCGCGGAGGATCGCCCGCGGCGCGTTCTTGCGCGGGTTCACCGACTCCTCGCCGAGCGAGCTGGCGGTGTCGAACCCGTACATCACGTAGGCGGAGGCGAGCGAGGCGGCGAGGAACGCGCCGAGGTAGCCGAGCTCCCAGTCGGCGCCGCGGCCCTGCGTCTCGGTCACGACGTCCGGCCCGCGCGTGATGTTGACCGCGAACGCGACGATCAGCAGCACGGCGGCGATCAGCTCGATGAACACGCCGGAGCTGTTGATCTGCGCCATCAGCTTCACGCCGATCGCGTTGATGATCGTCGTGAAGATGATCAGGACGGTGCCGAGGATCACGGCGTTGACGGCGTAGTCGTACTTGCCGGTGCCGTCGCCGTAGAACTGGAAGAAGTCGGAGATCTGCGGCAGCGTGATCTGGTAGGCGAGCGCGACCGCGGCGACCGTCACGATCGACGCGGTGAGCATCATCCAGCCGGCGAGCCAGGCGACGTGCGGCGTGCTCAGCCGCTTGGACCAGTTGTAGATCGAGCCGGCGACCGGGAAGCGGGCGGCGAGCTCGCAGAAGCACAGCGCGACCATCAGCTGGCCGGCGAACACCATCGGCCACGACCACCAGTACGCCGGGCCGCCGAGCGCGAAGCCGAAGTAGAACAGCTGGAACGTGCCCGTGAGGATCGAGATGTAGCTGATCCCCGCCGCGAACGTGTGGAAGTTCCCCAGCGTCCGGTCGAGCTCCTGGCGGTAGCCGAACTCGGCGAGCTCGTCGCTGTCGGCGGTCGCGCTCCTGTCTTCCGTCACGCCCATCGGTGGCCACCTTGTCCGCGGTTGTCCGGCCCTGGGCGCGTTGATATATCAGGGCCCTGCGCGTGTCAAGCGCTGATCGGCGGCGCCCCGCGCCATGCGCGCGGCGATGCGCCGCGCCGCGTCCGCGATCCCGCCATCGTCCACGCGCGGGTCGTACGCGGTGAGCGCCGCCGCGGCGACCTCGAAGCGCTCGAACACGCCGGCGATCGCCGCGAGCATCGCGTCGAGCGACGGACCGCCAGGGGCCGCGTACGGGTTCGCGCGGCCGACGCTCACGTCGAGCGCGTCGAGGTCGACGTGGAGGTACACCCGCGACACGCGCGGCCGCCAGCCCGTCGAGCTCCGCGGCGAGCGCGGCCGCGTCGATCGCGCCGGGCACGGTGCGCACCGCCGAGGCCGCGAGGCGGCTGCGCTGGTAGGGCTCGAGGTCGCGCACGGCGGCGAGCACGACGCGCTCCTCGGGCACCGGCGCGAAGCCGGGGATCGTCTCGCGCAGCGCGCGCCAGCCCGTGCCGGTGAGGATCGCGAGGCCGAGCACGTCGGTGAAGCCGGAGAGGTTGTCGTCGGTGGTGTCGAAGTCGGCGTGGGCGTCGAACCAGACGACGCCGAGACCCTCGGGGCCCGCGCCGCCGACCGTCCCCAGGCAGCTGCAGCAGTTGCCGCCGAGCACGAGCGGGAACGCGGCCGTCGCGCCGAGCCCCATGCTCACGTCGCGCAGACCCGCGTGGTACGGCCAGGCGATCAGCTGCAGGGAGGGGACGGTCATCGGGGGACGATCTCGATCGCGCGCTCGGCCGGCGCGGGGACGAGGAAGTCGATCAGCCGCTCGCCCTCGGCGCCGATCTCCTCGTGAGCGGCCGCGGGCACGGCCGCGTAGGTCTCGATCCGGAGCTTGGCCGCGCCGCGGTCCACCGTCAACCGCCACAGCGCGGTGATCATGCCGTCGGCGAGCAGGCTCCCGCGCCAGCCGCCGCGTCCGGCCGGCGCCGAGTAATCGTGCCCGGACGCGACGATGTGCGAGCGGTCCGCGTGCCCGAGCGCGACGTTGTCGTACTCCGGCAGGAAGCGCACCGGCGCGGGCGTGCCGGGATCGGGACGGGGCGCGTCGGGCAGGTCGAGCAGCTCCCTCCCGTCGTCGGCGCGGAACCTGCGCAGCCGCGGCCCCAGGCGCTCGGTCACCTCCCGCAACCGCGTCAACCCGCACCACGCCTGGATGTCGGGCACGCTCGCCGGCCCGAACGCGGCGAGGTAGCGCAGCACGAGCGCTTCCGGTGACGGATCCGGCTCGAGCGGCCGCCCGAGCCACGCCTCGACCGTCGTCCAGGTCGCCTGCCCGCTTCGCCGCCACAGCCCGCGCGGCGTGACCTGCACGAGCGGGACGACGAACGTGACCGCCATCGCGAGCGCCTCGGCGTCGTGGTCGGGCCAGCGGGCGCCGAGCTCGGCCCGCAGCTCGCTGCGCGTGCGGGGCCGCTCCTCGACGAGCGCGCGTCCGGCGGCCAGCAGCTCCGCGCGATCGACCCCGTCCACCCGCCGGCCGAACTGGCCCTTGAACGTGCGCGCCGGCACCGGCTGCATCAGCGGCCGCAGGAACAGGCAGTCGCGCGCGCTCACGAGGTGGATCGTGGCGCGCATCAGCGTCGCGCGGACCGCGGCGCGCGCCGCGAGCAGGTCCGACAGCTCGGCGGGGTCGAAGCCCTCCAGCCGCGACCACAGGCCGACGTACGGATCGACCGGCACCTGCGCCTGCATGCCGACGAGGTGCTCGATCGCGTCCGCGGCCGGGCGGTCCTCGCGCGCGAGCAGGAGCTGGCGCGCGAGCAGGGCGCGGTTGACGGCGCGGCGGCTCAGCGTGTCGGGCGGCACCGGCAGAGAGCTTGCCAGCCCGCCCCTCTAGGCTCACCGCAGCATGACCGATCCCAGCTCACCCGCCGTCGAGGTCCGCGGGCTCGTGCGCGAGTTCAAGGGCGGCATCCGCGCCGTCGACGGGCTCGACCTCGCCGTCGCGGAGGGCGAGATCTACGGCTTCCTCGGGCCGAACGGCGCGGGCAAGACGACCTCGGTGCGCATCCTCACGACGCTGCTGCGGCCGACCGCCGGCGAGGCGCGCGTCGCGGGCCACGACGTCGTCGCCGACGCCGACGCGGTGCGGCGCGAGATCGGCGTCGCGCTGCAGGAGGCCGCGATCGACCCGCTGATGACCGGGCGCGAGCTGCTGCGGATGCAGGGCGCGCTGCACGGACTGCGCGGGCCCGGCGCGCGGCAGCGGGCGACGGAGCTGCTCGAGCGCGTCGGGCTGACCCAGGCCGCGCGACCGCCGCGTCGGCGGCTACTCCGGCGGCATGCGGCGCCGGCTCGACCTCGCGCTGGCGCTCGTGCACCGGCCGCGCGTGCTGTTCCTCGACGAGCCGACGACCGGCCTGGACCCGACGAGCCGCGGCGCGCTGTGGCGCGAGGTCCGCGCGCTCAACGACGAGGGCACGACCGTCTTCCTCACGACGCAGTACCTCGAGGAGGCCGAGCAGCTCGCCGACCGCGTCGGGATCATCGCCGCGGGCACGCTCGTCGCGGAGGGGACGCCCGACGCGCTGAAGGCGCGGGTGGGCGAGCCGACGCTGCACGTCGAGCTCGCCGATCCGGCGAGCGCGGAGCGCGCGCGCGTGGCGCTCGCCGAGCTCGGCGCCCTCCAGCCGCCCGACCCCGCCGCCGCCGTCCACGGTCGAGCTGCGCAGCGCGGCCGGCAAGGCCGCGATCGCCCGCGGTGATCCGCGCGCTCGACGAGCACGACGTCGTGGTCGAGTCGGTCGAGGTCGAGTCGCCGACGCTCGACGACGTGTTCGCGGCCGTCACCGGCTCGCAGCTCGAGGGCGCTGGGGCCGCGGCGTGAGCCGCGAGGGGCGGGTCGTGCTCGCGCTCGGCCGGCGTGCGCTGAGCGTGCAGTTCCGCCGCGCGCAGCTGCTGATGCCGACGTTCGTGCTGCCGCTGATGCTGCTCGCGGTGATCGCGAGCGGCACGAGCGCGGCGCAGGGCCTGCGCGGCTTCCCGGACGTCGGCTCCTACCTGGCGTTCGTGCTCCCGGGCACGATCATCCAGGGCGCGCTGCTGGCCGGGCTGACGAGCGGGACCGCGCTCGCCGGCGACATCGAGTTCGGCTTCTTCGACCGCCTGCTCGCCGCGCCGGTGCGCCGGACGAGCCTCGTGCTCGGCCGGCAGGCCGGCACGCTCGGGCTCTCGGTGCTGCAGTCGTCCTTCTTCCTCGCGGTCGCGTACGTGTTCGGCGCGCGCTACCCGGGCGGGATCGTCGCGATCCTGGCGGCGATCGTGCTGCCGCGATCACCGCGGTCGGGATCGGCGGCATCGCGAGCGCGATCGCGCTGCGCACCGGCTCGCTCTCGCTGCTGCAGACGATCTTCCCGTTCGTGTTCGTGCTGCTGTTCACCGCGCCCGCGTTCTTCCCGCGCGACCTGCTCTCGCCCGCGCTGCGCGACTGTCGCCGCCTACAACCCGCTGACCTACGTCGTCGAGGCGGTGCGCGGGCTGCTCCAGGACGACCACGGCGCTCGGCGACCCGCTGCGAGGGGCTCGCCGCCGCCGTGCTGCTCGCGGTCGCGACGACCGCGCTCGCGACGTTCGCGCTGAAGGAGCGGCTGCGCACGCTGTGAGCGCGACGTCGGTCCTCCCGGTCGCGCTCGCCCTCTGGCGCCGCTCGCTCAACGAGGTGCTGCGCGTGCGCGGCGCGCTGCTGCCCGCGACGATCGCGCCGGTCGTCTTCCTGCTCGGCATGTCGCGGGCAGTTCGGCCGGCTGACCGGGCTCGACGGCTTCCCGACCGACTCCTACCTGTCGTGGATCGTGCCGCTCTCGTGCCTGCAGGGCGCGGGCTTCGCCGGCGCGGCGACCGGCTCCAACCTCGCGCGCGACATCGAGCAGGGCTGGTTCGACCGGCTGCTCGTGGCGCCCGTGCCGCGCCCGCTGCTGCTGGTCGGGCCGATCCTCGGCGGGGTCACGCGCTCGCTCGTGCCGGCGACCGTCGTGCTGCTCGTCGGGCTCGCGCTCGGCGCGGAGCTGACCGGCGGCGTCCCGGGCCTGATCGCGCTCTACGTCGCCTGCGTCGGCTTCTGCACGGTCGCTGGGCTGTGGGGCGTGTTCATGGCGCTCGACGTTCCGCACCCAGCAGGCCGGCCCGCTGATGCAGCAGGGCGTCTTCCTCGCGGTCTTCCTCTCGACCGCCTACACGCCCGAGGTGCTGCTGCGCGGCTGGCTCGCGAGCGTGGCGGAGTACAACCCGGTGACGTACGTGCTCGAGCTGGCGCGCCAGGCGACGGTGAGCGGGATCGAGCCGAGCTTCGCGCACACCTGGCCGGGGCTGCTCGCGCTCGCCGGGATGATCGCCGTGCTCGGCGCGCTGGCGCTCGCGCGGGCTGCGGCGGATGGACCGCTGACCGCGTGCTCGAGCGACCTCGTCAGCGTGCGCTGAAGCGGGTCGTAGACTTGCGGCCCGTGCAGCCGAAGGGGGCATTCAACCGCGCGCTGAAGCGCGCGACGGGCTACGAGCTCCGCAAGATCGGCGGCCGGACCAAGGCCCGTCGCCGCACCGCCGGGGAGCCCGACGACCGCCTGCTGCGAGCGCCGGCCTTCGTGATGTGCAGCGTGCGCTCGGGCTCGACGCTCCTGCGCGTCCTGCTCGACAGCCACTCGCGGATCCACTCCCCCCAGGAGCTGCACCTGCGCGACATCGCCGTGCGGGTCAAGACGGAGTACGCGGCCAAGGCGCTCGGCGAGATCGGGCTCGACGACGAGCAGCTGCGCTTCCTGCTCTGGGACCGGCTGCTGCAGCGCGAGCTCGACGCGGCCGGGAAGACGATCCTCGTCAACAAGACGCCCAACGACGTCTTCATCGCCGACCTGATCGCGCGCTGCTGGCCGGACGCCCGCTTCATCTACCTGCTGCGCCATCCCGGGTCGATCGCCCGCTCGCGCCAGGAGACGCGCCCGCAGGACTCCGCCGAGCGCAACGCGCGGATGGTGCTGCGCTACGGCAACGCGATCGAGGAGGCGCGCGCGGCCCGGCCCGGCCTGACCGTCCGCTACGAGGAGCTGACCGCCGATCCGCGCGCCGTCACGCGCGCCGTGTGCGCGTTCCTCGGCATCCCGTGGGAGGCGAGCATGCTCGACTACGGGCGCTTCGACCACGGGCGGATGAAGCCCGGGCTCGGCGACTGGAAGGACAAGATCAAGTCCGGCGAGGTGCAGGCGGCCGAGCCGCCGCCTCCGCTCGACGAGATCCACCCGTCGCTGCACGAGCTGTGCGTCGCCTGGGGCTACGCGCCCGCTCCCGCGGTGCAGCCCGCCGTCGTAGCCGCGCGGTGCCGGCGCAGCCCAAGGTCTCCGTCGTCGTCCCGGTCTACAACCCGGGGCACGACATCGACGACTGCATCCGCACGCTGCTCGACCAGTCGCTGCCGGCGGACGAGTACGAGGTGATCTTCGTCGACGACGGCTCGACCGACGCGACGCCGGCGCGGCTCGACGCGCTCGCGGCGGAGCACGCGCACGTGCGGGTGGAGCACATCCCGAACTCGGGCTGGCCCGGCAAGCCCCGCAACGTCGGCATCGAGCTGTCGCGCGGCGAGTTCGTCTACTTCGTCGACAACGACGACTGGATCGGGCGCGAGGCGCTGGAGCGCATGCACGCGATGGCGGTGCGGGACGACGCCGACATCGTGATCGGCAAGGTGGTCGGACACGGCAAGTCGGTTCCGCGCAACCTGTTCCGGCGCAACCGGACGGGCGTCGACCTCAGCTGGGACGCGCTGGTCTGGCTGCTCACGCCGCACAAGCTGTGGCGGCGCACGTTCCTCGACGCGCAGGACCTGCGCTTCCCCGAGGGCCGGCGGCGGCTCGAGGACCACGTGTTCGTGATGCGCGCGTACTTCGCCGAGCCGCGCATCTCGGTGCTCGCGGACTACCCCTGTTACCACTGGGTGCTGCGGGATCGCGACGTCAACGCGTCGTGGGGGCGGCTGGACCCGCAGTCGTACTTCGCGTTCATGCGCGAGGTGCTCGACGTGATCGACGAGCACACCGAGCCCGGCCCGTTCCGCGACCGCCTCTACTCGCGCTGGTACCGGGGGAAGATGCTCAACCGCGTGGAGAAGATCCACTCCAACCCGGAGCGCGAGCGCCGCCGCCCCTTGTACGAGGCGATGCACGACCTCGCCGTCGAGCGCTTCCCCGAGAGCGTCGACGCGATCCTCCCGTTCAACCTGCAGGCCCGCTCGCGGCTGCTGCGCGCCGGCGACTACGCGGCGCTGGAGTCGCTGGCCGACTACGAGACCGCGCTGCGGGTGCAGGCGCGCGCCGTCGCCCTGCGCGAGGTCGAGGGCGGCGCCGAGCTGGTGGTGGACGCCGAGCTCGAGCCGCTCCGGTTCCGGCGCGAGGGTGAGCGGATCCTGTGGGGGGATGCCGGGCTCGACGCGACCGCGGCCCTCGATCGCAGCACGGTGCAGCTGCTGGTCAAGCGGCGCGACACGCAGGAGGAGTACCGCGTGCCGGGCGAGGTCGGCGTCCGGCTCGTCGACGGGCCTGACGGCGTGCGCGCGGTGCTGTCGGCGACCGCGCGGGTGGTCGCGGCGCGCGCCGCCGCCGGCGGCCCGCTGCCCGAGGCGTTGTGGGAGGTGCACGCGGTCGTCATCGTCGCCGGCTTCCGCGCGGCGGGGCGGGTGCGGCGGGCGCGCGGGGCCGAGCACCTGATGCTGGCCGTCACCGCGGACGGGCGCGTGGTCGAGCGCCGCCCGGGCTGGCAGCGCAACCTGCGCCGCCGCATGCCGCGGCCGATCGTCCGGGTGATCCGGGACGCCGAGCGCGCGGTGCGCCGCCGCGTCCGCCGCTGACCGCAACTTCCGGGCGATCCGGTGGGTTGGAGGTGGTCGTGCGACGTTCGCTCCTGCTCGTGCTGCTCGCCGGCCTGCTGCTCGCCGTCGCCCCCGCCCCGTCGCATGCGGCGCGGGGCGCCTGCGTCGCCGGCGTCCCGGGGCGGTCGTGCGACGTACGGACCGCCACGGTCCGCTCCGTCAACGATGGCGACACGATGGACGTCGACATCCGCGGCGACGGGACGACCGCGTCGCGCCGCATCCGCATGACCGGCGTCCAGGCGATGGAGCAGACGGTCTACAGCGCCCGGCAGCGCCAGGGCGACTGCCACGCGGTCGAGGCGACGGAGCGGCTGGAGCGGCTCGTCCGCCGCAGCAAGGGGATCGTGCGGCTGGCGGCGGAGGACCCGCTGAGCATGTCGCAGCGGCGCTTCGTGCGGACCGTCGCCGTCAAGATCCGCGGTCGCTGGCGCGACGCCGGCACGTTCCTGATGCGCGAGGGGCTCGCGCTGTGGTGGCCCACCGGGGCCGAGTCGTCCGTGAACGCGAGCTACAACGTGCTGCTGCAACGGGCGATCACCGCCCAGCGTGGGCTGTTCGACCCAGACGCGTGCGGCGTGGGCCCGAGCGCGGCTTCACCGCTCAAGCTGTGGGTGAACTGGGACGCCGACGGCGTCGACTCCGCGAACCCCTCGGGCGAGTGGGTCAAGATCCGCAACCTCGATCCCGTCAACCCGGTTCCGCTCGGGGACTGGTATCTCCGGGACGCAGGCCTGCGCCGCTACGTCTTCCCGCCTCAGGCCGTGATCCCGCCGGGCGGGATCATCACCGTCGACGTCGGCACCGAGGGCGACGACGCGTCCGTGTTCCCATGGGGCCAGCAGGGGCCGGTGTTCTCGAACGCGGGATACGGCGAGGACGCGATGGGCGACGGCGCGTACCTCTTCGACCCGCTCGGCAACGTCCGCGCCACGATGGTCTACCCGTGCCGGACCCAGTGCTTCGACCCGCTCCAGGGCGCCGTCGCGCTCAGCGTCGATCCGAACGGGCGGCGGGAGTCGGTGACGATCACCAACGTCAGCGCCGGCCCGATCGACCTCGACGGGCACGTGCTCAAGAGCCCGCCGGAGAGCTACCACTTCGGCCCCGGCTCGGTCCTGGCGCCGGGCGGCTCGATGCGCATCCAGGTCGTCGGCGACACCGGGGACGACACCGAGCTCGACCGGCGCTGGGGCCTCGCGAAGCCGATCCTGCGCGACGCCGGCGACGTCGTGAAGCTGAGCAGCTACACCGACATCACGGTGGCCTGCACGGCGTGGGGCGACCGGAGCTGCTGAGCGCGCCGCCGGTACGCTAGGCGCGTGGCGGCGATCCAGGAGGGGCGCCGGCTCCTCGTCACGTTCACCGGCTCGGCCACCGAGCTGGTGCTCCACCGCGACGGCGCCGAGCCGCTGCGCGTGCCGCTGCGCGCGACCGAGGAGGGGGCGGAGGCCGAGCTCGAGCTCGCCGACCTCGCCGCGCGCGGCCCTGGCACCTGGTCGGCCGAACATAAAGGGGGACAGTCCCCCTTTAGGTTCGCGGCCGTCGTGGCGTCGCCGGCGGGGTTGATGCGCGTGCAGGCGCGTGGCGGCGAAGCGGGCGAGCTGCGGATCGAGGTCGCGCCGCTGCCGCCCCACGCCGAGGCGACCCGCGTGCGGGTCCAGGGCGGCGCGCTGGTGATCGAGGGCGACGCGGTCGGCGGGGAGGAGCTCGCGGCAGCGCCGCTCGTCGCCCGCCACCGGGACGACGGCGCCGAGGTCGCGACCGAGGCCGAGGTGCTCGGCGCCGGGCGGTTCAGCGCGCGGCTCGAGCTGGCGCGGCTCGCCCGGCCGGGCGTCTGGGACCTGCGGCTCGGCGCCCGGCGCGTCGGGACGCACCTCGACGACCTCCCGGGCAAGCGCGACGTCGTCGTCTTCCCCCCGGTCGCCGCCGAGGGCCTCGAGCTGCGGCCGTTCTACACGGTCGAGGACAACCTCTCGGTGCGGGTCGGTCCGCCCGCCGCGCCCGCGTCCCAGCCACCTGTGCCGGGCGAGGAGTCGAGCCGGCGCCGGGCGCTCGGCGGCCTCGCGGTCGCGGCCCACCGGCTGGCGCTGGGGCTCGCCGCACGGCTCCCGCGGCGCAACGCAACGGGCCTGGCCCCAGCGCGGGTGCGGATCCTCCTGCTGCACGCGTATGGGCTCGGCGGCACGGTGCGGACGAGCTTCAACCTCGCCGAGGGCCTCGCCGGCGAGGTGGAGGTGCTCAGCATGATGCGCCGCCGCGACGTCCCGTTCTTCCCGTTCCCCGAGGGCGCGCAGGTGACCGTGATCGACGACCAGCGCGACCGCGGCCTGCTCGACCGCCTGCCCAGCCTGCTCGTGCACCCGGAGGACTACGCGTACCCGTACGCGAGCCTGCGGACCGACCTGCGCCTGCTGCGAGCGCATCCGCGCGCTCCGCGGCGGCGTCCTCATCACCACCCGCCCGGCGTTCAACCTGCTCGCCGCCCGGCTCGCCGCGCCCGGCGTCGTCACGATCGGCCAGGAGCACATGAACTTCCACTCCCACCGGCCGCGCCTGGCCGCCGACCTCGAACGCGGCTACCGCCGCCTCGACGCGCTCACCGTCCTGACCGAGGCGGACGAGCGCGACTACGCGGCCGCGCTCGCCGGCGCGCCGGTCCGGATCCGGCGCATCCCCAACGCCGTCCCGCGCATGGGCGGCGGGATCGCGCCGCTCGACTCGAAGGTCGTCGTGGCCGCCGGGCGGCTGGAGTCGCAGAAGGGCTTCGACCTCCTGATCCGCGCCTGGGAGCGGGTCGCGGCGGCCCATCCGGACTGGCAGCTGCGGATCTACGGCTCCGGCCCGCGCCGCGACGACCTGCGCCGCATGATCCTCGAGCGGGGCCTCTACGACCGCGTGCTGCTGATGGGCCGCACCCGCCGGCTGGGCGAGGCGATGGCCGGCGCCTCGCTGTTCGTGCTCAGCTCGCGCTTCGAGGGCTTCGGTATGGTCATCGTCGAGGCCATGAGCAAGGGCCTCCCGGTCGTGAGCTTCGATTGCCCGCGCGGGCCGGGCGAGATCATCCGGCCCGGCCGGGACGGGATCCTCGTCCCGAACGGCGACGTCGAGGGCCTCGCGGACGGCATGCTGAAGCTGATCGAAGACGAATCCGCGCGCCGCAGCTACGGCGCTGCGGCGGTGGAGAATGCGCGATCCTACGCGGTCGATTCGATCGCCGAGCGGTGGGAGGAGCTGCTCGGCGAGGTGACGAATCGTGCCGCAGGCACCCGTACGTAGGACCTTGGAAAGCAACCGACTTGGAATCCGCAGTCAGACCCCCCGCGTCACGCGCGCAGCCGTCCCCGCGCGAGCCTAGGAGCCGCCGCGCCCGCGCGGGCGGCACGGCCGTGGGCACCGCGGTGCTGATCGCGACGGCCCGCGCCGGCGACGGCGGACCGGCCGCGGCGCTCGCCTACGAGCACACGACGCTCCTCGGCCGATTGCTGGAGCAGCTCGGCGACCTCGGCATCCGGCACGCGCACGTCATCACGCGCCCCGAGTGGGCGGCGGCGCTGGAGCCGTCGATCCACGACCGCGGCGTCGCGGTGCGGCTGCACCGGAGCGCCGACCTCGCCGCGGACCTGCGAGCGGTCGCCGCGATCGCGCGCGACGAGACCGGCGCGCTCGTGGTCGCGAGCGGCGACATCCTGACCCAGCGCGAGGCGCTCGCCGGCCTGCTCGCCGATCCCCGCACCGCGACCGGCATGCTGACCACCACGCTCCGGCGCGTCTACCGCTACGTCGGGTTCCGCACCCGCACGCGCCGCGGGCGCGTCGTCAGCGCGGGCAGCCCGTACCACTACATCAGCCAGCCGAACGGCACGTTCCTCGGCGTGTTGAAGGTCGCGCCGATGCACCGCGAGGCGCTGATCGGCGTCGCGGACCACCTGGCCGAGCTGGTCGACGGGCCGCTGCCCGACGGCTGGCAGGACGAGCTCGACACCAAGTCGGACCGCTGGAAGCTCGCCCTGCACCGCCGGGAGGCGCGGGCGCTCGCGGAGCCCGACGCCGCGGAGCACCCCTCCGACGAGGCGCTGGCGGCCGACGACGACAGCGGGCTGCTCGCCGCCGACGTCGAGCTGTCGGCGGAGGGTCGGGCGGAGCTGGAGCGGCGCGTCGCCGCGGCCGCCGGCGATGTGCCCTCGCTGCTGCTGTGCGGGCTCGTCCGCGCCGACGTCAAGGTCGGCGGCAGCCACCTGCGCCGCCTGTTCTGGACCCGCCCGCTGACGGCTGAGCACGTGGCCACCGCGGCCGAGAAGATCGGCGAGCACGACGAGGACCGCGCGCTGCTCGACTCCGCCGTCAAGGCCCACGACGGCTTCTTCACGACGTTCTTCGTCTCGCCGTACTCCAAGTACATCGCGCGCTGGGCGGCGCGCCGGGGCTGGACGCCGAACGGGGTCACCACGCTCTCGGTGGCGATCGGCTTCCTGGCCGCCGCCGCGTTCGCCACCGGCGACCGCTGGGGGATGATCGCCGGCGCGCTGCTGCTCCAGGCGGCGTTCACGTTCGACTGCGTCGACGGCCAGCTCGCGCGCTACACCCGCACGTTCTCCAAGCTCGGCGCGTGGCTGGACTCGATCTTCGACCGCACCAAGGAGTACGCGGTCTTCGCGGGCCTCGCGATCGGCGCCTCCCGGACGGGCGACGACGTCTGGCTGCTCGCCGGCGCCGCCCTCACGCTCCAGGTGCTGCGCCATTCGATCGACTTCTCCTATCCGCAGGCCGAGCACCAGGCGATGGGCGCGGTGCGCCAGCCGCCGCTCGAGCAGGTGCACGACGTGCTCGGCGCGACCGTGCCGGCGCCGCACGCGGCCGACGCCGCGGACGCGCCGGCCCCGGCTCCACTCCAGCCGCGACCGACGCCGCGCATGCGCGTGCGCAACGTCCTGCGCGCCGTCGACCGCTCCCCGCGCGGCCGCTGGGTCAAGAAGGTCGTCGGCTTCCCGATCGGCGAGCGGTTCGCGGCGATCTCGCTCACCGCCGCGCTGTTCGACGCGCGGACGACGTTCATCGTCCTGCTCGCCTGGGGCGGGTTCGCCGGGCTCTACACGATCACCGGTCGCGTCCTGCGCTCGCTCGGGCGCCGCGGGCCCGTCGCGCTCGACCACGCGAGCGTCGCCGGCTCGGGGGCGCTCGACGCCTACCGCGACGACGGTCCGCTGGCCCTCGCCCTCGGGCGCCTCCCGTCCCCGCCGCTGCCCGCGTCGGGGCTCGTGCTGGCCGGCGTCAGCGTGCTGCTCGCGGTCGTGGCGATCACGGGCGACGGCGCCTCCTGGCCGCTGGCCGGCGCCACGCTCGCGGCGCTCGTCGTCAGCGGCGGCCTGTCCGCCGGCCGCCCGCTGCGCGACCGCCTGCGCTGGGCCGTGCCGCCGGCGCTGCGCGTGGCCGAGTACGCGGGGATCCTGTGGGTCGCCGCACTCGCCGGCGGGACCGCCGTGCCCGCCGCGTTCACGCTGCTGCTGGCGATCACCTTCCGCCACTACGACATCGTCTATCGCCTCCGCCAGCGCGGCGTCACCCCGCCGCGCTGGCTCAACCGCGCCGCCGGGGGCTGGGACGGCCGCATGCTCGCCGCGTACGCGCTGGCGGCCGCGGCCGCGGTGCCCGCCGGGTTCTACGCAGCCGCCGCGCTGCTCGGGATCGTGTTCGTGGGCGAGGCGATCGCCGGCTGGGCGACGTTCGAGCGCGGCCAGCAACCGGACGTGTACGAGGACGAGGAGGAGGACGAGGAGTGATCGGGATGGTGCTCGCGGCGGGAGCGGGGCGGCGCCTGGCGCCGTACACCGACACGCTGCCCAAGACGCTGGTCCCCGTCGACGGGGACCGGACCATCCTCGACATCGCGCTGGCGAACCTCAAGGCCGCCGGGCTCGACGACGTCGCGGTCGTCACCGGCTACGCGGCCGGAGCCGTGCAGGAGCGCAAGGCCGCGCTGGAGCGGCGCCACGGCGTGACGCTGGAGCTCGTCTTCAACGACAAGGCCGAGATCTGGAACAACGCGTACTCGCTCTGGTGCGCCCGCGAGCTGTTCGGCGAGGGCGTGCTGCTCGTCAACGGCGACACCGTCCACCCGCCGAGCGTCGAGGAGACGCTGCTGGCGAGCCGCGGCCCCGACATCCTGCTCGCGCTCGACGACGTCAAGCCGCTCGCGGAGGAGGAGATGAAGGTCCACGTCGGCGGCGACGGCTACATGACGCGGATCAACAAGGCGCTCGATCCGGCCACCGCGCACGGCGAGTACATCGGCCTGACGCTGATCGAGCCGGCGGCCGCCGCGCCGCTCGCCGACGCGCTCCGGGCGATGTTCGAGCGCGACCCCCAGCTCTATTACGAGGACGGCTTCCAGGAGTACGCGGACCGCGGCGGCAAGGTCGGCGTGGCGCCGATCGGCGCGGTCGACTGGGCGGAGGTCGACGACCACCGCGACCTCGAGCGCGCGCGGGAGATCGCTTGCCGCTGCTGACCCGCATGATCGGGGCGCCGCTGCACGTGGACATCGGCCCCGGCGCGGTCGCCCAGCTCGCCCCACTGCTCGCCGACCGCCGGATCTCCTCCGGCGGCCACGTCGCCGTGGTCGTCGGGCCGGGGCTGGGCGCGGAGATCGGCGAGCTGCTGCGGCCGCAGCTCGAGAACGCCGACATCTGGGCGCTCGAGGACGGCGGCGTCGACGAGGCCAACCGCCTCGCCAAGCGGCTGCGGGCCGGGTTCTACGACGCGGTCGTGGGGATCGGCGGCGGGCGCACGCTCGACGTCGGCAAGCTCGCCTCGACGCTCAGCGGCCTGCCGATGGTCGCGGTGGCGACGAGCCTCGCGCACGACGGCATCGCCTCGCCGGTCGCGTCGCTGGAGGAGGGCGGGCGCAAGGGCTCCTACGGCGTGCAGATGCCGATCGCGCTGGTCGTCGACCTCGACTACGTGCGGCGCAGCGAGCAGGCCATGCGCCGATCGGGGATCGGCGACGTCGTGTCCAACCTGTCGGCGATCGCGGACTGGCGGCTCGCGGGGCGCGAGCGCGGCGAGCCGGTCGACGGGCTCGCCGTCATGTTCGCGCAGACCGCCGCGAAGTCCATCCTCCACCGCGACGACGGGATCGACGACGACGACTTCCTCGTGGCGCTCGCCGAGGCGCTGGTGCTCTCCGGCCTGGCGATGGCGACGGCGGGCTCCAGCCGCCCGTGCAGCGGCGGCGACCACGAGATCCTCCACGCGATCGACCACCTCTACCCCGGCACCGCGCGCCACGGCGAGCTCGCCGGCGCGGCGACGCTGTTCACGTCGTTCCTGCGCGGCGACGAGCGGATGGCCGCGGCCGTCGACGCGTGCCTGACGCGGCACGAGCTCCCGCGGCTCCCGGCCGACCTCGGGCTGAGCGAGGCGCAGTTCGTCCAGGCCGTCGTGCACGCGCCGGGCACGCGCCCCGACCGCTACACGGTGCTCGAGCACCTGGCGCTCGACGAGCGGGGGGTGAGTGAGCGTGTCCGCGCCTTCCTCGACGCCTTCGATCGCTGAGCTGCGGGCCGCGACGCAGCCGGCGTCGCTGTTCGCGCGCAACAGCGGAGAGCACTGGGCCGGGCGGCTCTACGTGCGCCGGCTCTCGCCCTACGTGACGCGCGTGCTGCTCCCGACGCGCGTGACCCCGAACGCGGTCACGTGGGCGATGATCGCCGTCGGCATCCTCGCGGCCGGCGTGCTCACGCTGCCGGGCGTGCTCGCCGCCGCGGCCGCCGCGCTGCTGATCCAGGGGCAGATCCTGCTCGACTGCACCGACGGCGAGATCGCCCGCTGGCGCAAGCAGTTCTCCCCGGCGGGCATCTACCTCGACCGCTTCGGCCACTACCTGACCGAGACGCTGCTGCCGATCGCGCTGGGGATCCGCGCCGACGGCGGCTGGGACGAGCTCGGCACGTACACGATGCTCGGGCTCGTCGCGGCGGTGCTGGCGCTGCATGGTGCGGACCGAGAGCGCGCTCGTGCACGTCGCCCGCGCCGAGGCCGGCAAGCCGGTGGTGGAGGACAGCGTGGCCGTGGCGGCGCCGCGCGCCTCCGGCCTGCGGCGGCTGCGCCGGGCGCTCGGCTTCTTCCCGTTCTTCCGCGCGTTCGTGGCGGTGGAGGCGACGCTGCTCGCGCTCGCCGCCGCGCTGCTCGACCTGGCGCTCGGCGATCTGGAGGCGACCCGCGTGCTGGTGATCGCGCTCGTCCCCGTCGCGGCGATCACCGCCGCCGGGCACCTGTTCGCGATCCTCGCCTCGGAGCGGCTGCGGTGACCCCGCGCTTCGGCTGCGTCGTCCTGACGGCCGGCCGGCGTCCCGACGACCTGCGCGCGGCGGTCGCGTCGCTGCTCGCGCAGCGCGACGTCGAGGCCGACGTCGTCGTCGTCGGCAACGGGTGCGAGCCCGGCGGCCTGCCGGACGGCGTGCGCGTCGTCGCCCTGCCGGCCGACGACGGCATCCCGGCCGGGCGCAACGCCGGGGTGCCGCACGTGCAGGGCGAGCTGCTGTTCTTCCTCGACGACGACGCCAGGCTCGCGGATCCCGGCGCCCTGGCCCGGGTCGCGGCCGCGTTCGCGGCCGATCCCGCGCTCGGGATGCTCCAGCTGCACGTGGAGCCGCTGCAGCCCGGCGGCGCCCGCAGCCGCGACTGGATCCCGCGGCTGCGCAACGGCGACCCGGCGCGCAGCAGCGAGATCACGGTGGTCTGGGAGGGCGCGGTCGGGATCCGGCGCGACGTGTTCGAGCAGGTCGGCGGCTGGCCGGCGCCGTTCCGCTTCGTCCACGAGGGCGTCGATCTCGGCTGGCGCGTGATGGACGCCGGCTACGGCGTGCGCTACCTCGGCGACGTCGTGGTCCTCCACCCCTCGCCGACGGGGACGCCGCACGCGTACTCGTACTATTTCGGGGCGCGCAACCGAGTGTGGCTCGCACGCCGTTACCTGCCGCTGCCGCTGGGCGCCCTGTACGTGACCGCCTTCGCGCTGCGCACCGTCCCCCGATTGAAGTCCCGGCGGGCCGTGCAGGAGGCGGCGCGCGGCTACCGTGACGGTATGCGCGGACCCTGTACTGGACGGAGCCGGCTGCAGGCGCGGACGCTCATGCGGATGACCCGCGCGGGCCGCCCGCCCATCATGTAGATCGAAAGCCACGTGACCACCGCCGCCACACCCCCGCATCACCGCGAGAACGACTTCGCCGAGGAGCACCATGTCTACGAGCCGCACCTCGTGGGCATGCCGCCGCTGCTCCCGTACATCAAGGAGGCGTGGCGCCGCCGCTCGTTCGCGGTCGAGCTCTCCCGCACGAAGCTGCGCGCGCAGCACTTCAACACGGTGTTCGGGCAGCTGTGGCTGGTGCTCAACCCGCTCCTGCTCGCCGGCGTGTACTTCGTGCTCGTCGACATCCTGCGCGGGGGGTCCAGCCGTCCGGGCTTCTTCGCCCACCTGGTCGCGGGGATCTTCGCCTACCACCTCGTCTCCGACGCGGTGCGGGACGGCACCAAGTCGGTCGTCACGGGCGGCCGGCTGATCCTCAACAGCGCGTTCCCGCGCGTGCTGCTGCCGCTGTCCTCGGTCGTCAGCGCGACCAAGCGCTTCGTGCCGACGATGGTGATCTACGTCCCGATCCACTTCGCGTCGGGTCTCTCGGTCGGGCTGGTGACGCTGTGGGTCATCCCGCTGTTCGGGCTGCTGCTCGTGATGGCGACCGGCCTGGCGATGATCGTGGGCGCCCTGCAGGTCTACTTCCGCGACCTCAAGAACCTGATGCCGTACCTGCTGCGGGTGTGGCTGTTCGCATCGCCGGTCCTCTACTTCGCCGACGAGATGCCGGAGAAGTACCGCTTCCTGCTCGACGTCAACCCGCTGGGGCAGCTGCTCGCGGCGTGGAGCGAAGTGCTCAACCGGGGTGTCGCGCCGTCCACGCACGAGCTGGTCGTCGCGTCCGCGTGGGCGTTCGGCCTGCTGATCGCCGGCTTCGTGTTCTTCGTCTCCCGGGAGCGTGAGTTCGCTGTCCGTCTCTAGCGCTCCCAGCGTCGTCGTCCAGGACGTCTCGGTCACGTACCGGACGACGTTCGACCGGCGCCCGACCCTGCGCGGGATGCTCACGAGCCTCGGCCGGGGGGAGAAGGTGATCCGCGAGGTCGAGGCGGTCAAGGACGTCTCGTTCTCGATCCCGCACGGCACCGTGCTCGGCATCGTGGGCGCCAACGGCGCCGGCAAGTCGACGCTCGTGCGCACGATCGCGGGGATCCTGCCGCCGACCAGCGGGCGGATCGACGTCTACGGGCGCGTGAGCACCCTGCTCGCGCTCGGCGTCGGCTTCAACAAGAACCTCTCCGGCCGCGACAACGTGCGGCTGGGCGGGCTCGCGGCCGGCCTGCACCGCGAGCAGCTGGCGGAGAAGTACGACGACATCGTCCGCTTCGCGGAGCTCGCGGACTTCATGGACATGCCGATGCGGACCTACTCGTCGGGCATGTACGGCCGGCTCGCGTTCTCGGTCGCGGTCAACATGGACCCGGACATCCTCATCGTCGACGAGGCCCTATCCGTCGGCGACGCGCGCTTCCGGCGCAAGTCGGCGAACAAGATGCGCGAGCTCTGCCGCCAGGCGCGCACGATCGTGCTGGTCTCGCACGCGCTCGGCACGGTGCGCGAGCTGTGCGACCAGGCCATCTGGATGGACCGTGGCGTGCTGCGGATGTGGGACGAGCCGGAGGCCGTGATCGACGCGTACACGGAGTTCCTCGAGGTCGGGCAGGACGCCGTGACGCTCGAGGACGTCTAGACGTCGTCGGCGACGCCGGCGAACGTCAACTGCGGCACTCAGGGAAGCGGTGCGGCCGGGGCGCGGACGTGGGGCGACTTACCACCCATGCGGTGGTCAAAGCGCCCACGTGAGCGCCGCGGCACTTCGACCCTCCCCTCAATGCCCGCCGTTCACAAGCGCGGGCCGCTCAGCCGGCGCGCGCGCAATCCGCCGCGGCATCCACGCGCCACCCGGCGTTCCGCGCCACCCGCACGTAGCCGGCGGCGGATCGACCTCGGGGAACTGGTCGCGGTAGAACCGCCGCATCGCGCGCGTGTCGCGCGGCGCGACGAGCACGCGCTGCAGCGGGCTCGCGCCCGCCTCGACCGTGCTGAGCGAGAACGGCGGCGTGTCGAGCCACCAGCGCAGGTGCGGCATCGCGCGGTGCTCGGCCGCCGTCACCTTCTCGCCGCAGCGCTCGACCGTCGCGCCGACGCCCGGCGCGCGGGCGATCGCGCGCAGCTGCTCGTACCCGCGCGCGCGCTCGTCGAGGTTGTCGCGCATGTCGCCCAGCATCCCGAGGTGCCACGGCAGGAACGCGATCGAGAGCGCGGCCGTGCCGAGCCCGACCCACATCCAGATCCGCCGCGTGCGGCCCGGATCCAGCAGCAGCCAGCCGCACACCGCGAGCCCGTAGAACAGCGCGAGCAGCACCGCGGGCGTGCGCACGTAGCGGCCGATCAGCGGGAGCCCGAAGATCGGGCCGATCATGAACACGGCCGTCATCGCCGCCGCGACCGCGAGCGGCAGCACCGCCGCGCGCAGCCGGAACTTCCAGGCGAAGAAGAGGCCGATCGGGAAGCCGACCACGATCGGCTCGCGCAGCACGTAGCCGAAGTACTGCAGCGTCCAGTACGGGGCCTGCTCTGGGCTCCGCCGCCGGTCGACCGCCTCGGCCAGGTCGGCGGTGCCGTGCAGCGAGTGGAGCGGGTCGCCGGTCACGTACCAGTCCAGCGCGGCCCAGAGCACGGGGGCGAGCGCGACGAGCCCGGCGAGCCGGATCCGGCGGTTCCAGTCGCTCACCGGCCACAGGTAGAGCCAGTACAGCCCGGCGAGCACCCACGCCTCCGGGCGCATCAGCCCCGCCACGGCCAGCAGGCCGAGCACCGCTCCGCCGCGCCGGGGCCTGCGCGCCTCGAGCAGCACGGCGCCGACGATCAGCACCGCGAACCCGGTGTCCTGGTAGCCGAGCAGCGCGTCGCGCTGCAGCGCGGGCCGGGTGAGCACGACGAGCGCGGCGACCACGCCGACCCACGGGGAGAACAGCTCCTCCCCGAGCCGGTACGTCAGCCAGACGAGCAGGCCGAAGCAGAGCAGGATGAGCCAGATGAGCAGCGTGTCCGCGCCGTCGCCGAACGGCACCGCGAGCACGGAGACCGCGGTCTCCAGCGGGTGCGGCGTGGGCGCGAAGTCCGCCTCGTAGTCGGGCTTGAGCCCGCGCGCCAGGTCGCGCGCCCACACCAGCGCGTAGCGGGCGTCGTAGTTGAGGTACTGGTCGTAGACGATCCGCAGCAGCACGGCGACGCCCACGACCGTCGCCGCGGCCGGCAGGAGACGCTGGACGAGCGGCGCGCGAGAGGTCGCGGACGGCGCTGCCGCCGGGGCGGAGGCGGTGGCCATCGGGCGGCTGACGATAGCGCTCCGGGCGGCTCGCTACGGTTGGGCGAACCGCGTCGATCGCCTTCCGCGCGGGTTCTCCCGTCCGATGCCGCGCTGCCGATCCGCCCTCGCCCTCCTCCTCGCGCTCGCTGCCGTCGCGCCCGCGACGGCGCACGCGGCCGGCAGCAAGGGCCCGGTCACCGCCGCGGGCTGGACCGTGACCCCCGCCGGCCGGCAGTTCGGGATCTCGAGCGCGGCGACCGGCTTCCAGGGCCCGCTCGCGTCGGTGCTCACGCCGGGCGCGACCAAGCTCCTGTCGGTCTCGAGCGGCGCCTCGCGCTCCAACTCGGCCGACCTGTTCGACCTGACGCTGCGCCGGCGCAGCTCCTACGTCCGCTACGACGCGCGCCGCGGCGTCGGCGAGGCGGTGTTCTACGGCGTCGCCATGTCCCCGGCCGGAACCCGCGCGTGGGCGTCCGGCGGCGGGCAGGACGTCGTGCACGCCTACTCGGTCGGCTCGACGCTGCGCGAGGTCGCGACGATCCCGGTCCCCAGCTTCCCCGCCGGCATCGCCTACGGCCGCACGCCGCGCGGCGACCGGCTGTACGTCGCCAACAACCTGAACGGGCGCGCGGGGAGCACGAACCCGCCCGGCCGCACGGTCACGGTCATCGATCCCGCCACGAACGGCGTCACCTCGGTGATCGACCTCGGCGTCGCGGCCCAGCCGTTCGGGGTGACGTTCGAGCGGGGCGGGCGCAAGGCCTACGTCACGCAGTGGCTCGGCCGGTCGGTGTCGGTGATCGACACGGCGAAGGAGACGACGCTCCACACCATCCCGCTCTCGCCCACGAGCAACCCGCTGCAGGCCGACCATCCCTCGGCGATCGCCGCCAACCCCAAGCGCGACGAGGTCTACACGGCCAACGCGAACTCCGACACGGTCTCGGTGATCGACACGCGACGCGACCGCGTCCTCTCGACGATCGACGTCTCGCTCGTCTGGAACGCGCGCGAGGGCGCGATGCCCAACGGGCTCACCGTGAGCCCCGACGGCTCGCGGCTGTACGTCGCGCTGGGCGGCGAGAACGCGCTCGCCGTGATCGACGTCGCGCGCCGCAAGGTCATCGGCTTCATCCCCACCGCGTGGTATCCGGTCGACGTCGACATCACGGCCGACGGCAAGCGGCTCGTGGTGACCGGCGGCAACCGGGTCGGCGACAAGCCCAACCGCTGCGCCGGGCCGTACGCGGTCGGCGAGTGCAGCTCCGGCGACGTGATCTACGCCGACGCCGCGGCCGACTCCACGCAGACGATGACCAAGGGCGTGATCAACACGATGCCCGTCCCCGGGGCGAAGGCGCTGCCCAGGTACACCGCCAAGGTGCTGCGCAACAACCGCGTGCGCTCCCGGCTCGCCCGGCGCCCGAGCGGCCTGAAGGCGATCAAGCACGTGATCTACGTGGTGAAGGAGAACCGCACGTACGACCAGGTGCTCGGCAACCTCGGCAAGGGGGACGGTGACCCGACGCTGACGCTGTTCGGCGACGACTCCGCGCCCAACCACCACGAGCTCGCCCGCCGCTTCACCCTGTTCGACAACTTCTACGCCGACGCGGACGTGTCGGCCGACGGGCAGAGCTGGGCGACCGCGGCGGGCGTCACCGACTACACGAACAAGACGTGGCCGATCTCCTACTCGCCGTCGCCGCGCAAGGCGCACCGCGCGCGCGACTTCGAGAACCGCTCGGTCGCCGAGCTGTTCCTCACGCAGCCGCTGGCCTTCGACGCGAGCGTGTTCCGCAGCGCCGCGGCGACGACGCGCGGCTTCCTGTGGGACAACGCGTACGACCGCGGCGTCTCGTTCCGCGACTACGGGATGTACACGTCGATCCCGGGGGACTGCGACGGCAACGGCAACACGTCGACGACCACGCGGCTGGACGACTCCCGCTTCGGCGACCACGTGGACGAGTACTACGCCGGGTTCAACCTGCTCTGCTCCGACCACGCGGACCGGCTGCCGCAGTGGGAGCGGGAGTTCCGCGCCTACGAGGAGCTCTACGCGCAGGAGCCCAAGCGCGACCCGCTGCCGCGGCTCACGCTCCTGCGCCTGCCCAACGACCACACGCACGGCACCACGCCCGACCGCGCGACCCCGCAGGCCTACATGGCCGACAACGACCTCGCGCTCGGGCGGCTGGTCGACGTCGTGTCGCACAGCCGCTTCTGGGCGAACACGGCGATCTTCGTCACCGAGGACGACGCCCAGAACGGGCCGGACCACATCGACGCCCACCGCACGCTCGCGTACGTCATCAGCCCCTACACCCAGGCGGCCGCGGTCGACTCGACGCACTACGACACCGCCGCGATGGTGGCGACGATCGAGGACCTGCTCGGGCTGCCGCCGATGACGATCACCGACCAGCGCGCGGTGCGCATGTGGAAGGGCTTCGCGCGCCGGCCGAACCTGACGCCCTACGACGCGCTGGTGCCCGCGGTGACGCCGTTCGGCGCGCCGGGCGCGCAGTTCAACGCCCCGAACGCGCCGATGGCGGGCCAGTCGGCGCGCTGGAACTACGAGATCGAGGACGCGACGCCCGAGATCCCGCTCAACGAGGCGATCTGGAAGTCGATCCACGGCCGCGACGCGAACGCGCCGCCGCCGCGCCACGACTACATCGTCGGCTCGCTGCCGTCCGAGGACTGACCGACCGCCGGGGCGCATAGAGTCCCGCGCCGATGCGGATCCTCGTCATCGGGGCCGGCGGCGTGGGCAGCGCCGTGGCGGCGATCGCGCGGCGCCGAGGCTTCTTCGAGCGGATGGTGCTCGCCGACCTCTCGACCGACCGCGCGCGGGCGGCGATCGCGCGCGCCGGCGGCGACGAGCGCTTCGGCGCCGCGGCGCTCGACGCCTCGGACGCGGACGCGATCGTGGCGCTCGCCGAGGCCGAGCGCGCCGACGCGATCCTCAACGCCTGCGACCCGTGGCTCAACCCGCCGATCTTCGCGGCGGCCGGCCGCGCGGGCTGCACGTACCTCGACATGGCGATGACGCTGTCGGAGCGCCACCCGTCGCGGCCGTTCGAGGAGCCGGGCGTGATGCTCGGCGACCGGCAGTTCGCGGTGGCGGGGGAGTGGGAGGCGGCCGGGCGGCTCGCGCTGTGCGGGATCGGCGTCGAGCCCGGGCTCTCCGACGTCTTCGCCCGCTACGCCGCCGACCACCTGTTCTCGCGGATCGACGAGATCGGCGTGCGCGACGGCGCCGACCTGGCGGTCTCCGGCTACGCGTTCGCGCCGACGTTCTCGATCTGGACGACGATCGAGGAGTGCCTCAACCCGCCGCTGGTCTGGGAGCGCGAGCGCGGCTGGTACACGACGCCGCCGTTCTCCGAGCCGGAGGTGTTCGAGTTCCCCGCCGGGATCGGCCCGGTCGAGTGCGTCAACGTCGAGCACGAGGAGGTCGTGCTCGTGCCGCGCTGGGTGGACTGCGAGCGCGTGACGTTCAAGTACGGGCTCGGCGACGAGTTCATCGGCGTGCTCAAGACGCTGGCGCTGCTCGGGCTCGACTCCACCGATCCGCTGCGCGTCAAGGGCGTGGAGGTGGCGCCGCGCGACGTCGTGGCCGCGGCGCTGCCCGACCCGGCGACGCTCGGCGACCGGATGACCGGCCGCACCTGCGCCGGCACGCTCGTGACGGGGACGGGCGTCGACGGCGCGCCGCGCGCGGTCTACCTCCACCACATCGCCGACAACGAGGAGACGATGGCGCGCGACGGCGTCCAGGCGGTCGTGTGGCAGACGGCGATCAACCCGGTGATCGCGCTGGAGCTGCTCGCCGGCGGCGTCTGGGAGGGCGCCGGCGTGCGCGGGCCGGAGGCGTTCGACGCGGTGCCGTTCCTCGACCTGCTCGCCGAGTACGGCAGCCCCCACGCCGTCGAGGAGCGCGATCCGGCGAATCCCCTGCGATCTGGCGGGTAGAACCGTGGCATGCCCACGTCCAAGGAAGACCTCCCGGGCACGCTGAAGCGTTCGCCCGTCAAGGCCCAGCGCACCTACGCCGAGACGCTCGACTCCGCCGAGGAGCAGTACGACAGCGAGGCGCGCGCGCACCAGACCGCGTGGTCCGCGGTCAAGCACTCGTTCGAGAAGGTCGGCGACCACTGGGAAGCCAAGGACGAGAAGGGCCCGTCCGATCCGCAGTCCAAGCAGTCCGGCGCGGCGGCCCGCGACCACCCGAAGGCCACCCACGGCGGCGTCGACGTCGAGGGGAACACCCGCGACGAGCTCTACGAGCGCGCGAAGCGGGCCGGGGTCCGCGGGCGGTCGAGGATGAGCAAGGCCGAGCTGGCCGACGCGCTCGCGCGCAAGCAGGGGTAGCTCAACCGAAGAAGACCTCGGCGGTCTCGAACAGCTTCGGGTCGAGCAGCTTGGGCTCGGAGAGCGCCTCCGCCAGCGGAACGCGCACGATCTCGGTGCCGCGGAGCGCGACCATCATGCCGTAGTCGCCGTCCGTCGCCGCGTCGATCGCCTCGACGCCGAAGCGGGAGCCGAGCACGCGGTCGTACGCCAACGGCGTGCCGCCGCGCTGGACGTGGCCGAGGATCGTCATGCGCGCCTCGAACCCGGTGCGCCGCTCGATCTCGCGCTCCAGCTGGATGGCGATCCCGCCGAGGCGGACGTGCCCGAACGAGTCGGTCTCCTCGAACTCCGACAGCAGACCGCCGTCCTTGGGCGTCGCGCCCTCGGCGACGACGACGATCGAGAAGTTCCGCCCGCGCGAGTGGCGCCGGCGCAGCCGGTTGCAGACCTCCTCGATGTCGAACGGGCGCTCGGGGACGAGCACGACGTCGGCGCCGCCGGCCAGGCCCGAGTACGCCGCGATCCAGCCCGCGTGGCGGCCCATCACCTCGACGACGATCACGCGGTTGTGCGACTCGGCCGTCGTGTGCAGCCGGTCGATCGCGTCGGTCGCGATCTGCACGGCGGTCTGGAAGCCGAACGTGAAGTCGGTGCCGGCGAGGTCGTTGTCGATCGTCTTCGGAACGCCGACCACGTTCACGCCGGCGTCGGCGAGCTTGCCGGCCACGCCGAGCGTGTCCTCGCCGCCGATCGGGATGAGCGCGTCGAGGTTGAGCTTGCGCAGCGACGACTGCACGCGCTCGAGGCCGCGCTCCTCCTTGAACACGTTCGTCCGCGACGTGCCGAGGATCGTCCCGCCGCGATGCAGGATCCCGCTCGTGCTCTCGTTGGTCAGGTCCATGGCGTCCGACGAGAGCACGCCCGCCCAGCCGTAGCGGAAGCCGACGAACTCGTGTCCGTGCGTGTTGATCCCCTTGCGCACCACCGCGCGGATGACGGCGTTGAGGCCGGGGCAGTCTCCACCCCCGGTGAGCAGTCCGATTCGAGCCATGTCGCGCGGAAACCTAGCCGAATCCGATCACGGACCGGCTGCGTGCGCTCTCATGCGCGCGGGGCCTATGCCTTTGCCGGCTCCGCCTTCGGCTCGTGGTCGAGCTTCGGCAGCCACTGCAGCCGCTTCGGCAGGTACCAGTTGCGGTCGCCCAGCAGCTTCATCGTCGCCGGCAGCAGCACCGCGCGCACGATCGTCGCGTCGATCAGCACGGCGACCGCGAGGCCGACGCCCATCTGCTTGAACTCGAGCATGCTCAGCGTCGCGAAGATCGCGAACACGGCCACCATCACCGCGGCCGCGCTGGTCACGACGCCCGCCGTGCTCTTGATCCCGTGCGCGACCGCGCGGTCGGTGGACATGCCGCTGTCGACCGCCTCCCGCACGCGGCTGAGGATGAACACGTGGTAGTCCATCGAGAGCCCGAACAGGATCACGAACAGGAACAGCGGCAGCCACGACGTGATCCCGTCGACCGAGTCGTAGTCGAGCAGGCCCTCGAAGCGCCCGTCCTGGAAGACGAGCTTGAGCACGCCGTACGCGGCCCCGACCGACAGCAGGTTGAGCACGATCGCCTTGATCGGCACCACGATCGACCGGAACGTGACGAGCAGCAGGATGAACGCGAGCGTGAGCACGAAGCCGAACACGAGCGGCAGGTGCGAGCGCATGACGTCGTTGAAGTCCTTCGACCCCGCGGTGAAGCCCGTGACCGCCACCTCGGCGCCCTGCAGCTTCCCGACGGTGGCCGGCACGACCTCGTCGCGCAGGACCGCGAGCGAGCGGTCGGACGCCGCGTCGGTGCCCGTGCCCTTCACCGCCAGCGACACGACGGCGACCGTCTTGTCGGGGCTGATGTCCACGTCGGTCGGCTTGTCGAGCTGGCCGGTGGCGATGGCCTGCGTCTGCAGGTCCTCGATCGCCCGCCGCACGTCGGGCGCGGTGACGTCGGGGGCCTTGACCACGGTCTCGGCCGGGACGCTCCCGCCCGGGAACGCCGCGTCCATCCGGTCGTAGGTCTGCATGACCTCGAGGCTGCGCGGGAGGCCCTGGATGCCCGGGTTGACCGTGTGCATCGAGAACGCCGGGATCGTGAGCGCGACGAGCAGGCCGCCGGCCAGCAGAGCCGACACGAGCGGGCGCTTGAGCACGCGGTCGAGGATCGCGCCCCAGACCCTGGACTCGCCGCGGGTCTTGTGGCGCCGCTTGGCGACCCACGGCACGCGGCCCTTCTCGGTCCAGCCCTTGCGCGAGAGGAACGAGAGCATCGCCGGGAGGACGGTGACCGAGCCGAGCATCGCGACGGCGACGACGAGCATCGTGCCGATGCCGAACGAGACGAACACCGCGTTGCCCGCGAGGAACATGCCGGCCATCGCCGCCATGACCGTGAGGCCGGAGACGAGCACGGCCCGGCCCGACGTGGCCGCCGCCGCGTTCAGCGCCGCGTCCGGCGTCCGGCCCGCGTCGCGTTCCTCCATCTCGCGCCGCAGGTAGAACATGCAGTAGTCGACGCCGACCGCCAGGCCGACGAGCAGCACCACGCTCGAGGAGCTCTCCTCCAGCGCGTGCAGCTGGCTGATCGGACCGAGGAGGCCGATCGTGCCCATCACGGCGGTCGCGCCGAGCAGCAGCGGCAGGCCGGCGGCGACGAGGGCGCCGAACGCCACGAGCAGGATCAGCAGCGTGATCGGCAGCGAGAGGAACTCGGCCTTCTTGAAGTCCTCCTCGAACGCCTTGCCGATCTCCTTCTCGGCCGACGCGTCGCCGAACTCGCCGAGCAGGACCTGGGGATGCTGCTCCTGCAGCCGGTCGACCGCGGCGAGCGGGCCGTCGACGGCGTCCTTCGCCGTGTCCTCGTCACCGGGCAGCTCGAAGTTGACGAGCACGGAGCGGCCGTCGTCGGAGACGTTGTCGCGGTTCTGCGGGTCGAGCGGGCTCTCGACCTTGGTGACGCTCTTCGTGGACTCCAGCCGGGTGACGACGTCCTTGACCGCCGCGGTGAACCTGGGGTCGCCGACCTTGAGGCCGTCCCTGCCCTGCACCAGGATCGTCTCGCCCGTCTGCTCGGGGAAGCCGGCGGCCTCGACGATCTGGTCGCCGCGCTTGGATTCACCGTTGCCGGTGTCCTCGTCGGCCAGCGTCTTGGTGCCGACCATGCCGCCGATGACGGTGGCGAGGATCACGAACGCGAACCAGCCGAGGATCGCCTTCTTGCGGTGCTGCGCGCTCCATCGTCCGGCGCGCGCCGCGAAGTTCCGGGACTGCATCTGGGGAGCTCCTCCAGGGGAGAGGTGGAGACCTACGGGGGACGTCTCTCAGCCTCCCAACGCCACCTGCGTGCGCCCATGCGGGCTCCCATGAGTCCTGCCGTGCGGTCAGCCTCACCGGGGGCATGAGGCTGACCGCGCCCCTGCTCAGAGCAGGATGATCAGCAGGATGATGATGATGATGAGCGTGCCGATTCCGATGTACATGCCGGGGCTCTTACCCCTGGCGTCGGGAAAGCACGCGCGGCCGGGTCACTGAGGGCTCTGAGCGCGCTCCTGGCTGTCGTCGCCCGGGCGCGGCTCCGCGCGCACGACGCGTTCGCAGTCGCCGTCAGGCGCCGTCGCGGTCGCACCCTCGATCACGTCGACGAGGTCGAGGATCGCGACGTCGGCGCCGGGACCGCAGCTGACCACGTCCTGCTCACCGTCGCGCGTGCGGATCCGGTCGTTCCCGTCGCCGCCGCGGACGATGTCGCCCTCGAGGTCCCCGGGTCCCGTCACGTCGGCCTTGATGAGCGCCCACAGGACGTCGTCGCCCGGGCCGCCCTCGGTCGTGTCGCGGCCGCGGTTGGCGAAGATCCGGTCGTTGCCCGGCCCGCCGTCCTGCGCGTCGTCGCCCGGCCCGCCGACCATGAGGTCGTTCCCGTCCTGGCCGAGGCCGGTGTCGTTGTCGGCGCCGCCGAAGAGCACGTCGCGGCCGTCGCCGCCGCGCAGCGTGTCCGCGCCGGGACCACCCCACAGCCGGTCGGGGCTGATGCGGTCGCCCGCCTGCGGGACGTCGCCGGTGAGCGTGTCGTCGCCGAACCCGCCGCGGAGGCGGTCCGGGCCCTGCCAGCCCTGCAGCGTGTCGTTGCCGGACGCGCCGAAGAGCCGGTCGAACCCGCGCTCGCCGTTGACGTCGTCGTTGCCCGGGCCGGCGCGGACGACGTCGTTGCCGTCGCCGGCCAGCACCCGGTCGTCGCCCGCGCGCGCGAGCACGCGATCGGGGCCGCCGAGCGAGTTGACGACGTCGGCCTCGCGCGTCCCGATGAGCCGGTCCGGCCCGTCGTCGCCGCCGATCGTCGCCGCCGCCGCCGTGGCGGCGAACACCCCTGACGCGGCGACCGCCGCGGCGAGCCCGACGTGGAACCGCCTCTTACACTTGGGCACGGGGCCCACCTCCTGGCTGTACGGTTGACGCCCCAGCAAACACGCCCTCTGACGACCAGTTGCGGTCGCCGGGGAGCGTGCCTTGCCGGCCAGAGGTGGGCCCCTCTTCTCTCGCGAGAAGCGGCTGCCATACTGTGCGCCGCCACGGGGGCGTAGCTCAGTTGGTTAGAGCGCCGGCCTGTCACGCCGGAGGTCGCGGGTTCGAGTCCCGTCGCTCCCGCTCTGAGAAGCCCCGCGGCGCGGGGTTTCTGTGGTTATTGGACGTGTCGCTGCGACGGGCGATCGGCCGAGTGGCGGGCTGGGAGTCGATCACTCCGTTCGGGTGATGCCGTGTCGCCGGCAGAGGGGGAAGCTCGGCGTCATGCGACTCGATCTCGGGTGTGCGGTCCGCTGTTCTGACGGTGAGTTCGGGGAGGTCGCCGACGTCGTGATCGACCCGACGACACGGCGCGTCACGCACCTGGTCGTCCAGCCGCACAGCCGCCCGGAACGCGCGTTGCTCGTACCCGTGGAGCGCGCGAGCGCGGGCGCGGCCGGGGAGCCGGGGATCACGCTGGATCGCACGATCGCGGAGATCGGCCGGCTCGACCCGGTTCGGGAGGCGGCGTACCTGAGGCTTGGCGAGTTCCCCGTCGAGGATCCGGACTGGGACGTCGGCGTCCAGGACATCCTCGCGATGCCGTACTACCAGGATCCCGGCGGCGTCAGCGGAGTCGCCGTGGACTACGACGAGCAGGTCACGATCCGCTACGACCGCATCCCGAAGGGCGAGGTCGAGCTCCGCCGCGCGAGCGCCGTGCGCTCATCGGACGGGCATCACCTCGGACACGTCGACGGCTTCGTCGTCGACGACGACGAGCACATCACCCACATCGTGCTCGAGCGTGGGCATCTCTGGGGGAAGCGCGAGATCGCGATCCCGATCGGTGCGATCGCCGCGATGGAGACCGACGCCGCGGTGCTGAACCTGACCAAGGATGAGGTCGGCGCGATGCGGGCGGTCCGCGTGCATCGCTGGCACGGCTGACGCACGCCTGCGGGGTGTGGAACGTCCGCGCGCGAGTGCGCGGCGGCCGGTCCACAGCCTCCTTGTTGGCAGTACGCGATCAAGCTCTTGACGGATTGCCAACAACACTTAGAGTCCACGTATGAGCACGACGCCGAAATTCAGCCGCCTCGCTCCCGAACAGCGGCGCGAGCAGATCCTGGACGCCGCGAACGCGCTGTTCGCCGAGCGCGCGTACGACGAGGTCTCGATCGAGGACATCGCGAGTGCCGCCGGCGTCACCCGCGGGCTCGTGCACCACTACTTCGGCGGGCGAAAGGAGGTCTACATCGCGCTGGTCGAGCGGATCGGCGCCCACCGTGAGGACGAACTTCGCGCCGCCGGTGGGCCGCAGCGCCCGTGCGCGCGTGGCGGACGACGTGTCGCGCTGGCTCGACTGGACCGAGGCGAACCGCACGATCTGGCTCGCCACCCTCGGACGCGGCGAGGACATCGCCGACCCGGACGCCAGCGGCGTGGTCGTCGACCTCGTGCGCCGCGCCGTCGCTCTGGTCGCGGCTCGTCACGCCGAGATCGCCGAGGACTCGCCGCGGCTGCGCTACGCACTGGAGTGCTGGACCGGGCTGAACCGCGCCGCCACGCGACGCTGGCTGACCGGGGAGGCCACCCGCGACGCGACACAGGAGCTGATCGCCTCGACGCTCGAACACGTCCTGCGCACGTTTGGCGCTCCCCCCTCGCCACGCCGCCGCAGACCTCCTTCCTGAGACCAGAACCGCCGCGTCGGCAGAGTCGGCGCATGCGCTGCCTGCCGCTGGTCACGCCGCGCGCGACCAGCGGTTACTCGAGCAGGCCGCGGCGCATCCCCTCGGCGACCGCCGCGGCACGGTCGGAGACCCCGAGCTTGTCGTAGAGCCGCTGGGTGTGGGTCTTGACCGTGCTGGGCTCGATGTAGAGCTCGGCGGCGGTCTGCGGGATGGAGAGCCCGCGGGCGAAGGCCTGCAGCACCTGCCGTTCGCGCTCGCTGAGCGCGGGCGCCTGCGATTGGGCGCGCAGGCGGATCTCGCCGGCCAGGCCGGCCGCCAGTTCTGCGGGGACGACGGTGTCGCCGCGCGCGACGCCCAGCACCGCGTCGACGATGTCCTGCCGGTCGGCCTCCTTGGACAGGTAGCCGGCGGCGCCCTCCTCCAACGCCCGGAACACGACGGCGCTGTCGGTGAAGGCGGAGAGCAGCACGACCCGGGTGGCGAGCCGCTCGCGGGTGACGGCGTGCAGCAGGGCGATCCCGTCCATGTCGGGCATCTGGTAGTCGACGACCGCGACCGCGGGGCGCTCGCGCCGGATCGCCTCGAGCCCGTCGCGCCCGTTCCCGGCCTCCGCCACGACCGCGATCTGTCCGCTCCGCGTCAGTCCACGGCTGAGGCCGTCGCGAAAGAAGGCGTGGTCGTCGACGATCAGGACCGTCACCTTGCTGTCGCGGTTCGACATCGTGCCCTCTCCGGCGGCGAGTATATGTGCGCGGTGCGCGCTGCTGACTCCCGTCCGGCCGGTTCGAGCCCGCAGCTGCGGGCGGCGATCGTCGAGCAGTCCCGCCTCGGGCTGCGCCTGCAGGTTCTGCTGCGCGGCGCGCTGGCGGTGTTCGTGCTCGTGACGGTGACGATCGTCTCGCCGGCGCGCAACGCGACCGCCTGCTACGTCGTGGCCGGCGCATACGCCGCCTGGGTGGCGTGCATCGCAGCATGGGGCTGGCGCGGCGGCGGGACGGCGCTGCGCATCGTGTGGGTCGCGCTGCTCGTCGACCTCGCGGCGCTCGGAACGCTGACCGTGCTCGCGGGCGCCTCGGCGCACGAGAGCTGGACGGCTGACGTGCTCGTGAACGGGTTCCTGCTCGTGCCGGTCCTGGCCGCGACCCAGCTGGCGCCGCGTATCGGCGCGGCGATCCTCGCACCGACGATCTGCGTGTACCTCGCCGTGAGCATCGCCACGCGGGCGGCCAACGCCGAGCCGTGGGACTCGGTGGCGCTGCGAACGGGAGTGCTGCTCGCCGTCAGCCTGGGCTGCGTGGGACTGTCGTGGATCCAGCGCGCGCGCGTGCTGAGGATCGGTCACCTGCTCGAAGATCGCACCGATCTGGTCGGGCAGCTGATGAGCACCGAGGATCGCGAGCGCCGGGCGCTCGCCGAGCAGCTCCACGACGGCGCGCTGCAGTACCTGCTGGGGGCGCGGTATGACCTCGAGGACGCCCGGGAGCGTGCCGACCCCGAGGCGTTCGCCCGGCTGGACCTTGCATTGGGGGAGAGCTCGCGGCTGCTGCGCTCCACCGTGGCCGAGCTGCACCCGGCCGTGCTCGAGCACGCCGGCTTGGCGCGCGCGCTGCGCCGGCTCGCCGACTCGGCAGCGACCGGAGGGCGGCTGGCGATTGCGGTCGAGCTCGACGGTTGGAGCGACGAACTGCGTACCCCGGTCGACGGTCTGCTGTACGCGGCGGCCAGAGAGCTGCTGAGCAATGTCGTCAAGCACGCCGAGGCGACCTCGGCGACGATCACCCTCTCGCACGAGCGCGGAAGGGCCCGCTTGGTGGTTGCCGACGACGGCCGCGGGATCGACGAGGAAGCGGCCGAGCACAGCGCCGCAAGCGGCCACATCGGCTTGGCGTCGTACCGGGCGCGGGTCGAGGCCGCGGGAGGCACGCTCTCTTTCAGCGGCGCGAACGGCTCGGGAACGACCGCGCTCGTCGAGCTGCCGTACACGCCGCCGAGCGCCGTCTAGCGCCCACTCGCCGGTGCCATGTCCCCCGATCCGGGGACTGCGCCGTCGCCTCGATGGCGGACGCCCGGTTCGGCCGCGCCATCGCCCAGCCAGCCGATGGTCCACACGGCCCCCTGGATCGATCCTTTCTCCACGCCACATACGACAAATCAAGCGGAGGCCGGACACACGCCGGCCCTGCACTTCAAGGAGAAAGTCATGTTCGCCGCCAACACCTACAAGCTCCGGCTCGCCACCGAGGAAGACGCGGACGCCCTGCGCCGCCTCGCCGCACTCGACTCGAGCGCGCCGCTCGCCGGGCGCGTCCTGATCGGCGAGATCGCCGGCTCCCCGGCCGCCGCCCTGTCGTTCGACGACGACCGCGTCACCGCCGACCCGTTCCGCCGCACCGACCACCTCGTCGCCTGCCTGCGCATCCGGGCCGGCGCGATCCGAGCCCACGAGGCCACCCCGTCGCTCAGCGAGCGAATGCGCGCCGCGCTCCGCCCCCGCGCGGCATCAGGCGCGACTGGATCGTCAGGCCCGCTCGTCCGAAGCGGAGGCTCGCATCCCCTCGAGATCCAGGAGACACCGACTCCCGTTCGCTTCCTCGCCACCCCCCAGCCGAGACTGCGCTGGACCCACCTGCCCGCCGGCACGGGGCTCACGGCGCGCTGGGCACCGTCGCACTGAACGCGGCGGCTGCTCAAGGCGACGGGGTCGTCCCGTCCTCAGCCGTTCACCCAGACAACAACTGTCGGGAGAACATGGAGTCAGTTCAGCCTAGTCCGCACGTTCGCGGAACAGGCGCTCCTGCTCGACGCGGTCGCCGGGCGCGCACCAGACCGCCATCGTGAGCAGGATGCGCGCCTTCAGCGGTGAGAGCGCGCCGGCGTCGAGCAGGCCGGCCGCCCACAGGTCGCGCTCGCTCCCGGGGAAGGCGTAGGTGCCGTGCAGCAGGCGCCCGGAGCCTGTGCGCGTCGCGGCCACGAGCGGGAGGCGGTCGACCGCCTCGGCGATCGGCTCGAGCAGGCGCCGGGGAACGTGGCCGGCGCCCATCGCCGCCAGCACCAGCCCGTCGAAGCCGGCGGCGGTTGCCGCGCGCAGCAAGCGACCGTCGTCGCCGAGCACCGCGGGCACCACCGCGACGCTCGGGACCGGCGTATCCGGCGGCGCGAGAGCGGCGGCCCGGGCCGCGGGCGGCGCATCGAAGCGCACGGCGCCCTCGTCGAGCGCGCCCACCGGACCGGCGCCCGGCGCAACGAACGCGTCCGGGCGCGTGCTGTGGACCTTGGCCACAGCCCGGGCGGCGAAGACCCGGTCGGCGAACGCGACGAGGCAGCCCCGCTCGCGAGCCGCGGCCGAGGCCGCGACGGCGACGGCCGCTCCGATGTTCGCGGGGCCATCGGCCCCGGACGCGCTCGCCGGCCGCATGGCGCCGGTGACGACGAGCGGCTCCGGGCGGTCCCAGACGAGGTCGAGCACGTAGGCGGACTCCTCGAGCGAGTCCGTGCCCTGGGTGACGACGACGCCGCGCGAGCCGGCGTCGACTGCGGCGCGCGCCGCCGCGGCTACCGCGAGCATGTCGGACAGCTGGAGCGAGGCGCCCGGCAGGGCGCGCACGGTCTCGGTGTGGACGTCGGCGATCCGCGCCAGCTCGGGCACGGCCGCGACGAGCTGCTCGGCACCGAGCGCCGGCTCGACGCCGCCTCCCGCGGAGACGGGGGCCATCGCGATCGTCCCGCCGAGGCCGAGGACGTCGACGCGCGGCGCGAAAGCCGGTCGGTCAGACACCGGGAAAATCGTATACGATCTTTCATATACGATTTCCCCGACTGCCGGAGCTCGCGTTCGAATGACCCCATCCTTCGACCTCGCCGTCCGCAACGGCACCGTGGTGACCGAGCACGGACGGGCGCGGCTCGACGTCCACGTCGCCGACGGCCGCATCGCGCATATCGGAGCTGCGGAGCCGGCGGCGGCCGTCATCGACGCCGAGGGACTGCTCGTGATGCCGGGCATGGTCGAGGCGCACGCGCACCTCATGGATCCGGGCGACGCCACGCGCGAGGACTTCCCCACCGGCACCGCGGCCGCGGCCGTCAACGGCGTGACGACGATCCTCGAGCACACCCACGCCCATCCGGTCCGGACGGCCGACGACCTGGCCGCCAAGCGCGCGCACCTGACCGGGCGGTCCCTCATCGACTACGGCCTCGTCGCGCACGCGTGGCCCGGCGAGGTAGGCGAGGCCGACGCGCTGTGGGCCGCAGGCATCGTGTACTTCAAGCTCTTCACCTGCACGACGCACGGCGTCCCCGGCCACGACTCGGCGAGCCTGCTCGCGTGGTTCGAGCGCTTCGCCCGCCTGCGCGCCAGCGCGCTGGTGCATTGCGAGGACGAGGCCCTCACCGCGGCCGCCGAGGCGCGCCTGCAGGCCGACGGGCGCGAGGACCCGCGCGTGATCCCCGAGTGGCGCAACCGCAGCGCCGAGGAGGTCGCCGCCGCAGTCGTGGGAGTGCTCAGCCGGCACGCCGCCGCGGCGATCGGCATCGCACACTGCAGCTCACCCGCCGTCGTCCGGCTCATCGAGCGCGAACGCGCCGCGGGGGCCCGCCTCGGCGCCGAGGCATGTCCGCAGTACTTCCTCTTGCGTGAGCAGGACATCGACGCGTTCGGCCCATTGCGGAAGTTCACGCCGCCGGCGCGGGCGCGCATCGACGCCGACGAGGACGACATGTGGCGCCTCCTGCGGGAGGGCCAGCTCACGTTCCTGTCCTCCGACCACGCGCCGAGCACGCAGGCCCAGAAGCACGAAGGCTCGATCTGGCAGTGCCACTTCGGCCTGCCCGGGCTCGACACGACGATGCCGCTGCTGCTCGACGCCGCTGCGCGCGGCAAGCTGTCCCTCGAGGACGTCGTGCGCGTGTACGCGACGGCGCCGGCGCGACACTACGGCCTCTGGCCGCGCAAGGGGGCGATCGAGCCGGGCGCCGATGCCGACATCGCGCTCGTCGACCCGGCTGCCACGTGGGTGCTCAGCAACGAGCACGTCCGCTCACGGGCGGGCTGGACGCCGTATGCGGGGCGCCGGGTGCAGGGCCGCGTGGTGCGCACCCTGCTGCGCGGGGAGACCGTGGCGCTCGACGGCGAGCCGGTCGTGGAGCCGCAGGGCCGGTTCGTTCCCGGCCCCGGGGCACGATGAGCCGGCGGCTACGCCGCGGCACCGTGGCGAAGGGCGCGCAGCCCTTCGAGCGCGTCGCCGGCGCCGATCACCCAGCCGAAGGAGGCGTCGAGCACGCGCCGCGCCGCGCCGTCGAGCTCGGGGCCCATCATCGAGTCGACTCCCTCGTCCACCACGAAGACTGCGTAGTCGCGCACCGAGGCGGCGATCGCCGTCGCCAGCACGCACGAGTTGGTGTTGACCCCGAGCACGATCAGCGCGTCGTGCCGGCCGGAGCGCAGGATGAACTCCAGGTCGGTTCCGACGAAGCAGTCGTAGCGCTTCTTCGTCGTGACGTAGCGGTCGCCGTCGGCGACGAGCTGAGGCATCATCTCCAGCCCCGGGAGCCACTCGAGGTTGTGCTCGGCGATATTCGCCCGGGTGCTGCTCCCGCGCTCGGACTGGTATGCCCAGAACGGGTTGGACAGGATCTCGGGCCGATCGCGATAGGCGGTAACGACATGGACGATCGGCGCCTCGAGCGCGCGCGCCTCCGACAGGAAAGCGGCGCAGCGCTCGACCAGCGCGGCCGAGCGGTCCGCGGGCAGTGGCAGGGTCGCCACCTCCGGGTCGAGATGACCCCGGTGCAGGTCGATCGTCACGACGACCGGGTTGGAGGCGAGCCTGGCGAAGGCCTCGCCCGCGTCGACGGAGAGCTGTGTATCGGATGGCGTCATGGGTCCCGTGGTGCAGTGAGCGGTTGGCAGGGGCGGATGATCGGGGATGTGGCCCGATGAGCGGCGCGCGGGAGATGGCCGGGATCGGCGGCCTGGCGGACGTGATCCGGCGCACGGCGCACGAGCAGGTGGTCGAGGAGCTGCGCTGGGCGATCCTCGGCGGCACGCTGGCGCCCGGCACGCCGCTGGTGCTCGCGGAGCTCGCGGCGAAGCTCGGCGTGAGCAGGACGCCGATCCGCGAGGCGATCCGCGACCTGGCGGGAGAAGGGCTGGTCGACTTCGACTCCTACCGCAGCTCGGTCGTCCACACGCCGACGCCCGCCGAGGCCCAGGAGGTGTACGACCTGCGGCTGCTGCTCGAGCCGCTCGCCGTCCGCTCCGCCGTTCAGCACGCCACCGACGCCGAACTCGCGCGCGCGGGCGAGCTGCAGCGGGCGATGGCCGGTTGCGACGACCCCAGCCGCTGGGTGCTGCTCAACCGCGATTTCCACGCCGCCCTGCTCGAGCCGGCCGCGTCGTCGAAGCTGCGGGGCGTCCTCGCGTCGCTGCGCGATGCCGCCACCATCCACGTCGCCCTCTCGCTGCGCGCCGATCCGTCGCAGCGCGCCGCGTCCGATGACCAGCACGCGGCGATGCTCGAGGCGCACGCCCGGCGTGACGCGAAGCTGGCCGTGGAGCTCACGATCGCCCACCTGCGTGCGACGCTCGACGCCCTCGACGCCGACGGACCGCGCCGCTAGCGCGCGCTCAGCCAAGGGTGTACCCCCCGTCGGCGACGATGCCGGCGCCGACGACGAACGCGGCCTCGTCGGAGACGAGGAAGCGGATGACGGCCGCGATCTCCTCCGGGCGGCCGAGGCGCCCGATCGGATGGGCCGCGACGAGGTCGTCCAGCGTGCCCTGTGGACCGACACCGGCCGGGAACGCGCGGCGCAGCAGCGGCGTGTCGACGCCGCCCGGGCAGACGGCGTTGACGCGCGACGCCCGCGTCGACGAGCTCGAGCGCCAGGCAGCGGGTGAGGTGCAGCACGGCCGCCTTCGACGCGCAGTACGCGGAGAAGCCGGCGACCGCCGAGAGCGCCAGCTGCGAGGCGACATTGACCAGGGCGCCGCGCGGCGACGCGACGAGCGCCGGGATCGCGGCGCGGCACATGAGGTAGACGCCCTTGACGTTGGTGTCGAAGACGCGGTCGAACTCGTCCTCGGGCGTGTCCACCAGCGGGCCGACCGCCGACGTCCCGGCGCAGTTGACGAGCGCGTCGAGGCCGCCGAACGTGGTCAGCGCGGCATCGACCGCGCGCTTCGCGTCGGCCGCGCGGCGGACGTCGGCCTCGACCGCGACGACCTCCATGCCCTCGGCGCGCAAGTCGGCGGCCGCCGCCGCCAGCGGCGCTTCGGGCAGCGCCGCGATCGCCAGGCGAGCCCCGTCGCGGCCGAGCGCGCGGGCTGTCGCCAGGCCGATGCCGGTCGCCCCGCCGGTGATGAGCGCCACCGCGTCCACGCTCACGTGCGCCGGTAGTTCAGGCCGAGCGCCGCCGGGGCGCGCATCCCCCGTACGAGGACCGGCGAGCGCGATGACGGTCACGAGGTACGGGAGCATGGCCAGCAACTGGTTGGGCACGTCGATCCCAAGCGCCTGTGCGCGGATCTGGAACGCGTCGGCGATCGCGAACAGCAGCACTGCGACCATCGTCCCGATCGGCCGCCAGCGCCCGAAGACGACGGCGGCCAGCGCGATGAAGCCGCGTCCCGCCGTGACGTTCTGCGGTGAACGCGCCGAGGCTGGCGAACGTCAGCTGCGCCGCCGCCGATGCCGGCGAGCGGCACCGCAGAACAGCAGCGCCGCCCAGCGTACGCGCGTTGACGTCGCACGCCGAGCGACTCCGCCGCGGCCGGCCGCTCGCCGACCGCCTTGAGGCTGAGCCCGACCGATCGTCCGGTTGAGCACCCACAGCGCCGCCGGAACGAGCAGCGAAGGCCGCGTAGACGCACGAGGTCCTGGTCGAACAGCGCCGGCCCGACGACCGGGATGTCGGCCAGCAGCGGGATCCGGGCGTCGCCCAGCGTGTCGACGGAACGCGACAGGTCGCGAGTCGAAGACGAGCGCGACGGCCGAACGTCGTCGACGCCGAGCACGAGGCACGTTCAGGATCACGCCGCTGACGACCTGGTTCGCGCCGCAGACCAGGCACAGTGAGGCCGTGCAGCGCGGCGACCAAGAGCGCCGCCGAGCGGCGACGGCCGCGAAGCCGACGAGCACGCTGCCGGAGGCGAACGCGCCCCGACACGCCGGCGAACGCGCCGGCGAGCATCATCCCCTCGAGGCCGATGTTGATGACGCCGGCCGTCTCCGAGACGAGCTCGCCGATCGCGGCGAACAGCAGCGGCGCGGCGAGGCCGATCGCCGCGACGAGCAGCAGGGTGACGAAGCCGTCGTCCATCAGCCGCGGCCCCGACGGCGTCCGCACGGCGCCCGCCTCGCGGTTCTGCGAGCGGTCGAGCATCTCGGCGCCTGTCGGCGGCGCGCGAGGCGGTCGCACGCATGCCCGAGTGCCGATGAGGACGAAGATGACGGCCAGCGCCGCTCGGTGATCTGGCACGATCGCGGACGGGACGCCCTCGGCCGTCGTCTGGAGCCCGGCGCCGCCGGCGTCGAGCGCGCCGAACAGGAGCGCGGCACGCGACGATGCCGAACGGGTTGCAGCCGGCCGAGCAGCGCGATGGCGATCGCCTCGAAGCCGTAGCCCGGCGAGAAGCCCTCGATCAGCCGGCCGCGGGTGCCGAGCACCTCGATCGCCGCCGGCCAGCGCCGGCGAACGCGCCGCTGACGCCACGAGCGCCAGCGACGATCAGCCAGCGGACGCGGCACGCCGCGAGGCGTCGGCGCGCTCGTTGCCGCCGACCGCGCGGAGCCGCAGGCCGAAGCGTCGTGCGGCTGACACGATCAGCCACGCGACGAGCGACCGCGGCGGCGACCGCGATCACGACCCGGCGTTCAGCGAGCGTGCCCGGCCAGATGATCGGCAGGCGTCGGCGTCCGCTGGCGCGATGGCGGTGGCGCGGGAACGTGCCGCCGGGCACCAGCCACGGCCCCTCGACGAGGTAGTTCGCGAGCTGGATCGCGACGTAGACGAGCATCAGCGACGTGATGACCTCGCTGATGCCGCGCTGCGCGCGCAGCACGCCGGGGATGACCCCCCACGCCGCGCCGGCGAGCGACGCCGCCGACGATCGCGACGATGATGCGCGAGCGGCGCGGCAAGCCGAGCTGCGGGCCGTAGCAGGGCCACGCCGGCCGCGGCGAGCGGCGCCGATGTAGAGCTGGCCCTCGGCGCCGATGTTCCAGAGCCCGGCGCGGAGGGCGAGCGCGATCCCGAGCGCGGCAAGGAGCCGCGGCAGCGTCTTGTTCGATGCGTGGTGCTGAGCGCGAACGGGCGAGCCGAACGCGGCGTCGAGCCATGCTGCGAAGGCGCCGACGGATCGGCGCCGCTGGCCGACGATCAGCTGCAGAACGCGACGAGGAGCGCGAGGAGCGAACGCCGACAGACGGCGGCGACCGCGCGAAGGCGAGCCACCAGCACGCCTGCCGCGCGGCTGCGCGAGCGTCGATGCCATCACGCGGCGCGCCGCCCATCAGGAGGCCGAGCTGCTCGGCCGTCGCGTCGGCCCGCGCTCAGCTCGCCGGTGATGCGACCGTGCGTCCAGGACGACGATCCGGTCGGCGAGCGCGAGCAGCTCGTCGAGGTCGGTCGAGACCTAGAGGACCGCGGCGCCGCGATCACGCGCGGCGACGAGCTGACGGCTCGACGGCCTCGGTCGACGCGAAGTCGAGCCCGCGGGTGGGGTAGCAGGCGACGACGACGCCAGGGTCGTCGCGGACATCTCGCGGGCGAGGACGACCTTCTGCTGATTGCCGCCGGACAGCGTCCCGCCAGCGACGTCGGCGTGAGGCGGCTCGGATGTCGAAGCGCCTCGATGAGCGTCGCGCGCCTCGCTCTGCGAATCGCGCCGCGGGCGCACGAGGCCGAACCGGCGACCAGGGCCGTTCGCCGACGCTCGGCGAGGACAGCGCTCTCGGCGACCGACAGCGTTGCGGACGATGCCGGCGCGACGGCGGTCCGCCGGCACATGGGCGACACCGGCGCCTGGCGGATGCGCGCGACCGACAGGCCGGTCACGACCGCGCCGTCGACGCGGACGGTCCCGCCGCGCACGGGCGCGCAAGCCCGCGAGGGCACTCGGTCAGCTCGACCTGTCCGGAGCCCTCGACGCCCGCGACGCCGAGGATCTCGCCACCGCGCACCGTGAAGCGAGACGCCCTCGACCGCCAACCGCGCCGAGGTCGCCGCGCGATCGAGAGGTCGCGCGACCTCGAGGCGAACGGCGCGCCGGTCAGCGCGGCCGCTCGACCGCGCCGGTCGGCGTCGAGCGTCCGTCCGGAGGAGCTCGCCGATCATCAGCGTGCGCGAGGCGGCTCGCGGTCGACGTCGGCGCGCGGCAGCGTGGCGACGAGCCGGCCACGCCGCAGGACGCGTGAAGCGGTCGGCGACCCGCCAGCACCTCGTCGAGCTTGTGGCCGATGAGGAAGATGCCGATCCCGGCTCGCCGCGAGGCGGCGCAGGATCGCGGAGAGCTCGTCCGACTCCTGCGGCGTGAGCAGCGGCGCGGCTCGTCGAGGATCAGGACCCGCGTCTCGCGAGCGAGCGCCTTCAACAGCTCGGCTCGCTGCTGCACGCCGACGCTCAGGTGCTCGACGCGCGCGTCCGGATCGACCTCGAGCCCGATACTCGGCGCGACAGGTCGCGGACACGCTTCGCGCCGCGTCCGGACGGCGCGCCGGAACGGGCCGCCGCGCAGCGGCGAGGACGAGGTTCTCCGCGACCGTGAGCGTCGGGATGAGCGAGAAGTGCTGCTGGACGTAGCCGATGCCCGGCGGCGAGCGCGTCGCGCGGGATCTGCGAGCGTGGACCTCGCGCCGTCGACGAGCACGCGCCCGGCGTCGGGGTGATGGAGGCCGAAGGCGACGCCCATGAGCGTGGTCTTGCCGGCCCCGTTCTCGCCGACGACGGCGTGGATCTCGCCGGCCGCAGGTCGATGCTGACGCGCGTCGTTCGCGACGACGCCGGGATAGGCCTTGGTGATGCCCTCGAGGCGCGAGGAGCGGCGCGTCGCCGGTGCCAGCGGTGCGCCGCCCCATCCATGGACGTGACTCGCTAGGCGGGGCAGCTCTGTCGTGCTTCGGGCGATCTCCCCGCTGACGATCTGCTCCTGGACGTCGAGCGCCTCCTGGTAGATGCTCGTCGGGCAGCAGCGTCCGTGTCGGACATCGACCGGCCCCCAGTCGGCCGGGAGGTCGTAACTGGTAGGTACTCGCCGGCGAACGTCCCGTCCTGGACCGTCTTCGCGATGTCGACGACGAAGCGGGCCTGCGACTTCAGGACCGACGACGCGATGGCCTCGGGCGCGAGGTCGCTGTTGTCGACCCACTCGGAGACGAACGGGACGCCGGCGCCCGCCGGCGGCATCGATCATCCCGAAGATCCCGTTGTTGAGGTTGCTGCGTCAGCGCGTCGCGCGCCCTGCTCGATCATCGCCTGCGGCGGCCTGCTGGGCCTTGGTCGGATCCTCGAAGTCGCCGGTGAACGTCGACAGCGAACTCGATGTCGGGGTTGGCGTACGGCCGCGCCCTGCTCGACGCCGTGGAGGTTGGCCGCGGTGGCCGGGAAGCAGAGGCCGCCGACCCAGCCGACCGTGCCGTCTCGGACAGCTTGCGCGGTGAGGAAGCCGGCGAGGAACTGCCACTGCTCGATCGCCGTGTCCATCGAGGCGAGGTTGGAGCCGTTCTTGGCGGCCGCTGTTGACGACGAGGAACTCGACGTCGGGGAACTCCTCGGCCGCCGTCGACGGCGCCGTCGGTGAACTGGCCGCCCCAGCCGATGACGAGGTCGTAGCCCTGGCTCGGCGTACTGGCGGTAGACGTCGGTCTGGTTGGGGATCGGCACGTTCTCGGTGACCGTCACGTCGGCGCCGAGCTCGCGTCTTGATGAGCGTCCGCGCGCCCGCTCGCCGTCGGCGTTGTAGCCCTGGTCGCTGACGCTGCCAGGCAGGATCACCGCGACCTTGATCTCCCGGCAGGGCGTCGGCCGCCTGCGCCGAGCGCCGCCGGAGTCATGCGCGCAGGCCGAATCGTCGCCGCCGCATCGGCGACGGCGATGCGCCGCGACGCTGGCCGCGATACCAGATGCGCGTTGTAATCGATCCGCATCGATGTGATCTCCTGTGTCGCGTGAGTTCGCCTAGCGCGCCAGTCCACGAAGACGCGCTCGGCGATGCCGGCGCGTTCGATGACCTCGCGCGCGCGGGCGCGTCGCCTCGGCGAGCACCTCCTGCTCGACGGTCGAAGCCGACGAGCTCGCCGTCCGCGGAGGCGAGCTTCGCCGTTGACGATCGACCGTGTCGACGTCGGTGCCGTGCGCGGAGAACACGAGCGCGCGCGATCGGGCGGTTGGCGCACGGTCGACGTGCGCCTTCTCGAAGTCGAAGACGGCGATGTCGGCCTTCTTGCCGACCTCGAGCGAGCCGACGAGATGGTCGATGCCGAGCGCCTTGGCGCTGTTGATCGTCGCCATCTCGATGGCCCGCTCCGCGGACATGAGCGTCGGGTCGATGTGGGTGACGTTCTGGATGAGCGCCGCGAACTTCATCTGCTCGACCATGTCCATCGAGCAGTTGACGTAGGCACCGTCGCTGCCGAGGCCGACATTGACGCCGGCCTCGAACATCTCGCTTCACCGGCGCGATGCCGTCGCAGCTGTAGGCGTTGCTGACCGGGTTGGTGACGACGCTGCGCCCGCAGCGGGCGACGTGCGTCGATCTCGCGCGTCGGTGAGCTGCAGCGAGTGGATCGAGCACCCAGTTGTCCGTCGAGCGCGCCGAGCCGACCAGGTAGTCGACGTCGCCGCCGCCGGTGGCGTCGCGTGAACTCCTTGATCGACAGCCAGGGCGTGCCGGCGGCAGCAGTGATTCGTGATCTTCAGGTTGCGGCGCTGCGCGAAGCTCGACGCCGTCGAGGATGATCTGGTCCGAGGTCGCGTTGTGGAGCATCCAGTTGGCGCCCGGTCTCGATCGCGAGGCCCATGTGGATGAGGCCGCCGGCGCCGTCCCACTGGTCGATGACGCGCTCGGCGAGCGCCAGCTCCTCGTCGCGCTCGCGGACGTGCGGATACGCCGGGTAGCGGTTCGAGAAGGGCGGCTCGGGCGTGTCGCGCAGCTCCTTCGCGACGAGCTGGCGGATGCCGATCTCGATGACCGGCGTCGACACGTACCGCTCGGCCGAGTTCTGGCTGGCCGCCGACGACCCGCGGCGGATCGCCACCTTCACGAAGTGCGAGGAGGCCTTCCAGAAGGCCGGCCGCTACTTCTCGCCGCCGGTCAGCGCAGGTCGAGATCCCATATGAGGACGGGGTGCACCTCGCCGGTCATTTCATCCGCGCGCCCTACGACGTGCCGAAGCAGCCCGTGCTGATCGGCTTCGGCGGCCTGGACTCCTTCAAGGAGGAGTTGCTGCTTCATGATCGGCAACGCCGCGCTACGGCGCGGCATCAGCTGCCTGCTCGTCGACGGGCCCGGCCAAGGCGCCTCGCTGCGGCGCTTCGGCGTCAACAACCGGCCCGACTACGAGGTGCCGGTCGGCCGCTGCATCGACTACCTCGAGACGCGCGACGACGTGGACGTGTCGCGGATCGCCGTGTCGGGCTCGAGCCTCGGCGGCTACTACGCCGCCCGCGCGGGCTGCTTCGAGCACCGCCTCGCCGCGGTGGTCTCGCATGGCGCCATCTGGAGCATCCAGGATCTGTGGGGCGGGGCCGGGGAGGATCACGGCCTGGCCGATCACATCAAGTGGGTCTTCGGCGCTGACTCGATGGCCTCGGCGCTCGAGATGGCCGAGCCGTTCACCCTCGACGGCATCCTCGGCGGGCTGCAGTGCCCGTACCTCATCGTGCACGGCGGCCACGACGTCCTCGGCGTCACCCAGGCCCAGCGCGTACACGACGACGCGAAGGCGCGCGGCGTCGACGTCACGCTGAAGCTCATCAGCGAGGAGGAGACCGGCGCCGAGCACTGCCAGCACGACAACCCCACGATCGGCATGGAGTACCACGCCGACTGGCTGGCCGAGCGGTTCGGGATCGACCAGCGCGCGCTGCTCGGGCTCGAGAGCCAAGGCCCGACAAGGGCCACATGAGGTGAATCGCCGGGAGCGGCGGCGGTTGCCTGACTTCGCACGTGCGCCACGCCGCCGCGCGTCGCCAGTGCTTACCGCTCGGCGCTGAAGGCGAGGGGCGGCCTTGCGACCGCCCCTCGCTCAGGGTCATGCGTTCCCGCGGTCAGCGGGTTCGCGCCCTCCGGTGACCCTGGTACTTGAACCGGTAGCTGCGCGTGTGCTTCCGCGCAACGCGGGCCGTGGTCGCACGCGGCGGGATCGCGTTCTTGACGCGCGCGAAGTGCCACACGGCGTGCGTCACGGCGCCCGACATCTCACGCAGCGACTTCAGCGCGTTGCCGTTCAACGAGTCGGCCTGCGCCTGGGCGAGCGCCGGGTCGGTGTCGAACACGTTCATGGTGCTCGCCGGCGGCTGGCCGGTCACCGTGTCGATGTTGTCGCAGTCCTCGTGGTAGCACGGGTCGTACTGCTCGCCCGCCACACCGCCGAAGACGGCGACCTGCTCCGGGGTCTTCAAGACCTCGGCGCCGGCGAAGATCCCGCCGCCGGGGATGCCGCGGTTGATGAACCCGACGTAGTCCGAGCGACCGTCGAACGCCTGCGGCAAGGTCGCCATGTCGCGCTCGTGGAAGTAGCGCTTGAACACGTCCTCGATCACGCCCGAGCCGGGAGGACCGGCGGGACCGAGCTCGTCTCCGTCGCCGTCGTAGACCAGACGCACGTAGTTCGGCGACGCGATCATGTCGGTGTCGATCATCACGTCGATCTTGTTGATCTCGGACTGGCTCAGGTTTGCGGCGTAGTACTGCGAGCCCACGAGGCCGTCCTCCTCACCGCCGAACCACATGAGCCGGATCTTGTGCCGCGGCGGCGTGCCGAGCTTGGAGATCTGCTCGCCGAGCTCGAGCTGCCAGGCGGTGCCGGATCCGTCGTCGTTGATCCCGGGGCCGGCCGGCACCGAGTCCAGATGCGCGCCCGCAAGCACGACGTGCTTCGGGTCGCCCTTCTTGGTCTCCGCGATCACCTGCGGGAAGAACCGGTCGACGTTCTCGCCGAAGGTCTGCAGGTGGACCGTCGGGTTCTGAGCGGCCGCGTCGTAGAGCTCCTTGCCGACCGCGAAGCTGGCGAACACGGCCGGGATCGCGAGATCGGTCGGGCCGCTGCGGAAGCCGGCGTTCATCCGCGCGGCGTTGTTGCCCTCGTTGAAGAGGATCACGCCAACCGCGCCCGCCGTCTGGGCGTTCGCGAGCTTCTGCACGAACGGGCACGTGCCGCGCTGGATCAGCGAGATCGCTCCGCTCGTGGCGGCGGGGAAGTCGGCCGCCTCGCACCCGCTGTTGCTGGTGTCGGTCGCCGGGCTCGGAATCACGATGTCGTTCGTCGGCACGACCCGTGCGTTCGGAACGTCGGCCGTGGGCGAGAACTCGAACGTGATGTAGTCGACCGCAGGACTGTTGTCGTCAGCGGCCGTGCCCGGCACGTACGTCTTCGCCGTCGGCGTGAGCTGCTGGAACACCGGCGCCGCGGTCTCCTGCCACTCGGGCATGTTGAACTGGCGACACCGAGACGTTCCAGCCCGCGCGCTTCATCGTCTCGCGGACGTACGCGACCGACGCCGTGTAACCGGGCGTCTCGGTGTGCCGGGTCCCGCCGTTCATGTCGGCGATGTTCTGCAGCGCCCGCTGGTGCTCAACGATGCCCGGCACCGTCACGGCGCGCTCGAGCTTGTCCGAGTTCACGTCCGGCGGTTTGGCCTGTGCGGCCCCGGCGAGCGTGAGCGTCGCGATTGCCACGCCGCACGCGCTCAAGCATGTCTTGAACATGCTCCCTCCCTCTATACGGTTCGACGGCTCCCCCTATGAGCCGCCGCGATTGCGCGGCACACTACACCGCGTCTCAGGTACGTGCGCCAGCGTCCACTTTCCCGGCCCAACGGCCAACTTCGGCCGACCTCGGCCGTCGCCCATTAAACGGATCCCGCACGACCCGAGAACTCGCCCCGCTCGCAGGAGCACTGGGGACGAGAGCCCTAGCCCTGCGTCCGTTTGGCTAGGGCTCGCACCCGCGCCTCGCCGGGCCTTACGGTCCCGGCGGGGCGCGGCGCGGTTTCGTCGCGGCGCTCGCCACGAGTAAGCTCGGGTTCACCCAGGAGGAGGAGGGCCATGAGCGGGAAGGGGCGGCTTGCCTCGATCGCGGTTCTGGTCGCGATCGGTGGGACTCTCCTGCCCGGCTGCTGGGGCGGCGGCGATGAGGACGGTGGGTCGAACGGTGGCGGCTCGATCAACGTCGCGATCGTCGACAACCCTCAGATGCAGGACCTCGCGCATCTCACGCCGTCGCTGTTCACGGCCAAGAGCCGCATCAAGGTGAACTACACGATCCTCGACAACGGCACCTTGCGCGAGGTCACGACGCGCGACGAGGTCGCGAATCGCCGCCAGTTCGACGTGGTGATGATCGGCCCGTACGAGGCGCCGCAGTTCGGCAAGGACGGACATATCGCCGACCTCACGCGCATGGCTTCCTCCGACGCGACCTACAAGCTGGACGACATCATCCCGTCCGTACGGAGTGCCCTCTCGTACCACGGCGGGCTCTACGCGTCCCCGTTCTATGCGGAATCGTCCTTCCTGATGTACCGCAAGGACGTCTTGAAGGACGCCGGCATCGAGATGCCGGCGAACCCCACCTGGACACAGGTTGCGGACATCGCCCGGCGGATCGACACTCCGGGGAGGGCCGGGATCTGCCTGCGCGGAAAGCCGGGCTGGGGCGACCTCGGGGCTACGTTCACCACCGTGCTGAACACGTACGGTGGCACGTGGTGGTCGGCGAAACCGGACGGCTCGGTGGGTGAGGCGATGGTCGACCGCCCTCAGTTCCGGAAGGCGCTCCAGTTCTACGCCGGGCTCGTGAGGGACGCGGGCGAGAGCGACGCCGCCGGCGCGAGCTACAACCAGTGCCTCGCGCAGTACCTCGACGGCAAGGTGGCGATGTGGTACGACGCGACCGTCGCCGCCGGCCTGCTCGAGGCCGACGACAGCGACGTGAAGGGCAAGAACGGCTACGCCCCCGCCCCGGTCGAGCAGACCAGGGCGTCGGGATGGCTGTGGTCGTGGGCGCTCGCCACTCTGACATCGTCGAGCAAGGCGGATCTCGCCTGGCGGTACATCTCGTGGGCGACCGGGCCGCAGTACGTCAAGGAGGCCGGGACGAGGATCGCCGGGGGGTGGGCGGCGATCCCCGCGGGCAATCGCCGGTCGACCTACGAGATTCCCGAGTACAACAAGGCCGCCCGTGCGTTCGCCGGGCCGGAGCTCCACGCCATCGAGTCCGCGCCGGTCGAGAACCCGGGCACCACCAGGCGGCCCGGGAACCCCGGCGTCCAATACGTCGGCATCCCCGAGTTCCAGAGTGTCGGCGACCAGTGCACCGAGCTGTTCTCCGCGGTCATCGGCGGCGAGGCGTCGATCGATCCGGCGCTCAGGAACTGCCAGACCGTCGCGTCCGGCGTCGAGCGGTGAGCTGACCTGCGCCGGGCCCTCCGGCTTGCCGCAGGCATGGCGACGGAGCAGAATCTTTGGGGGAATTCGCCGTGCGGCCGCGACACATCGCACCAATAGCGTTGATTCTCGGGCTGACCGTCGCGGGCTTCTTCGTCGCCCGCCTGCTCGCCGAGCGAGATACGCGACGCGACTCCCGGCACCGCGCCGAGGTCGCGGCGGCGCAGATCCGTGACCGCGTCGCGCAGGGAGCGTCGCTCACCGAGAGTCTCCGGCGGTTCATGCTGGACACCAGCGGCACCGGGATCACCAGCGACCAGTTCGCGAGGAACGCGTTGAGGTGGCTCAGCCCGGCGGGCTTCGGCGCCGCTGCTTGGGTCGAGCAGGTCCCCGATTCACGGCGCGCGGCGTACGAGCGGCGTATCGGCCAGCCGATCGTGACACCCGACGAGCGCCACAGCGCCGTGCCGGCCGGTTCGCGCTCCACCTATCTGCCGGCGACGCTGGTCTCAGGCTTCGATCCCCTGTCAGTGCCCGGCACCGATCTGAGCGGCGAACCGGGCATGGACAGGACACTGACTCGTGCGTCCCGCCTCGACGGCGTGGCCGCGACCCCGGTGGCGCCCCCGAGCACCGGGACGGGCGGGCTCTTCCTGGTCGCCCCGGCGCCGAATCTCGTCGCCGAGGTCCTCCGCCCGGGGTACGTGGTCGTGTTCGTATCGGACCCGGAGCTGCGTGCGGCGGCCACGGACGCGCCGGCGGTGCAGGTCACGGCCGCCGGTACGTCGACGGAAGCCCGTGAACACGCGAAGACCGTAAGCAGATCGTTCACGGAGGCGGGACAGCGATTCGACGTCCTCGTGCCTCAGGAAGCCGTGGGCGGCGCGGGGGCGGCGGCGCCCTGGATCGTCCTCGCCGCAGGCATCGTCCTCTCCGGCCTCGCGGCAGCGCTCGTGGTCAGCTCGGTGCGGCGCGCCCGGGCGCAAGACGAGCTCGACCGCATCTTCACGCTCTCCTCCGACCTCATCGTCGTCGCCGACTTCGACGGACACTTCACGCGCGTGAACCCGGGCGCCGAGCGGATTCTGGGCTACACGGAGGAGGAGCTCCTCTCGCGGCCGTACCTCGACCTGGTCCATCCGGACGACCGTGAGCGGACCGCGTCGGAGGCGGCCGCGATCGGTGACGGGAAGACCGTCCTGTCGTTCGAGAACCGCTACGTGCGCAAGGATGGCTCGCACCGCGTGCTCGAGTGGACGTCGACGCCCGTCGTCGAGGACAGGCTCATGTATCGGATGGCGCGCGACGTGACCGAGCGCCGCCGGGCCGAGGCGGAGGCGAAGCGGCTCGCCGACGAGCAGGCCGCCCTGCGGCGCGTGGCGACGCTCGTCGCGCGCGAAGCGTCCCAGGCGGACGTCTTCGCCGCCATCGCCGAGGAGATCGGGCAGCTGCTCGGCACGGAGGAGGTCCGGATGCTGCGCTACGAGGACGAGCGCAGCGCCGTCGTGGTGGCGAGCCGGACTGACACGGAGCACCTGGCGATCGGCTCTCACCTTGGTCTAGAGGACGACAGCATCACGGCGCGCGTGTTCCGGACACGACGAGCGGCGCGGATCGACGACGACTCGGAGGGGGTTCGCTGTGTCGTGGCCACGCCGGTGGTGGTGGAAGGCCGGCTCTGGGGGGCCATCGCGGCGGGGACGCGTCGCGCCGAGCCGCTGCCGCCTGACACGGAGTCGCGCATGGGCCAGTTCACCGAGCTGATGGCGACCGCGATCGCGAACACCGAGTCCCACGCGAGGGCGGAGCGGCTCGCGGACGAGCAGGCCGCGCTGCGGCGGGTGGCGACGCTGGTCGCCGAGGGGGCCTCGCCGGCCGCGGTTCTGGACGCCGTCGCCGGGGAGATGGAGGCGCTGCTGGACGCCGACCAGGTGGCGCTGAACCGCTTCGAGCCGGGCGAGGAGATCCTGGTGCTCGCTCACCGCGGGCTCGACGCGGCGCGAACGCCGGTCGGCTCGCGCGTGAGCACGCAAGGCGAGAGCGTGACGGCAACGGTGCGGCGGACGGCGCGGCCGGCGCGGATGGAGAACTACGAGTCGGCGGAGGGTGCCCTCGCGGAGGTTGCGCGCGCCACAGGTCTGCGCTCGAGCGTCGCGGCGCCGATCGTGGTCGAGGGCCGGCTATGGGGGGTGGTGACGGCGAGCTGGAAGAACGAGGAGTCGCCCCCGCCCGACACCGAGGAGCGGATGTCCCAGTTCGCCCAGCTGCTGGACACCGCCATCGCGAACGCCGACAGCCGTGACCAGCTCACCGCCTCGCGGGCGCGCCTGCTCACCGCGGGGGACCAGGCCCGCCGCACCGTGGTGCGCGACCTGCACGACGGCGTGCAGCAGCGCATGGTGCACACCATCGTCACGCTGAAGCTCGCGCAGCGTGCCCTCGAGCAGAACGACGGAGCGGCGGAGTCGCTCGTGGGCGAGGCGCTCGGGCAGGCCGAGCAGGGCAACGCGGAGCTGCGCGAGCTCGCACGCGGAATCCTTCCCGCGGTCCTCACGCGCGGCGGCCTGCGGGCCGGCATCGACTCGGTCGTGGCGCGGCTCGAGCTCCCGGTTCACGTGGATGTTCCGGCCCGAGCGGTTCCCGGCGGAGGTCGAGGCCAGTGCGTACTTCATCGTGGCCGAGGCGCTCACGAACGTCGTCAAGCACGCGCACGCCGGGCGCGCCGAGATCAGGGCGACCGTGGAGGACGGGATGCTCCAGGTCGAGGTCAGCGACGACGGGATCGGGGGTGCCGATCCCAGCGGTCACGGGCTGGTGGGACTGGGCGACCGGGTGACCGCACTCGGCGGGCGCCTGAGAATCGAGAGCCCCGCCGGCGGCGGCACGCTCGTGGCCGCGGCGCTGCCGCTCTCGGCCGGCTACCTCACGGATCGCGAGCGGTGAGATCGCGGTCGAGCGCGGTGTCGTCGAAGGACCGCGGGTCCTCGGCGGGCTCGAGATGGGTGAACACGGTCGCGTAGGGCAGGCGCTCGCGCAGGGCGGCCTCCACCTGTTCGACGACGTCGTGTCCGCGCTGCACGTTCCACGTGCCCGGGACCAGCACGTGAAGGGAGACGAAGGCGCGCCGGCCGGCCTGCCGTGGCGACGATGTTGACGGCCACGGCCAGCGCGATCAGCGCGTCGAGGCGCTCCCAGCCGGTGATGGCCACGCCGGCGACGCCGATGATCACGCCGGCCGAGGTCCAGACGTCGGTCATCAGGTGCTTGCCGTCGGCCTCAGGACGCTGGTTCATGTATCCACCTCGTTGTACATGACTGTATAGCTGAGCATCTCTTCAGCTATAGTACGACGCCGGATGGCCCACGGCAGCGAACACGGTGACATCGAGCGGCTCCTGGGCGACGCCGGATTCGCGCAGACCGCGGCCGAGAGCGTCCAGGCGCTGTCGGCGCCGAGCCGGCTGCGGATCCTCGCCCGTCTGCACGCAGGCCCGGCGTCGGTGAACGAGATCGCCCGGAGCGTCCGCATGGAAGGCTCCGCCGTCTCGCACCAGCTCCGCCTGCTGCGTCACCTCGGTCTCGTCGTGGGGCGGCGTGACGGTCGCCAGGTCGTCTACGAGCTGTATGACGACCACGTCGCCGAGCTGCTCGAACAGGTCGTCTCGCACGTCGAGCACGTCCGTCTCGGCCACGCCGGGCGCCGGCGTGCGGCCGAACCCGCCACCGCCTAGCGTCCAATGTCCAACCCGACGCACCCATACCCGCACGCCGGAGCCCACGACCACGGCGGTCACGGGCATTCCCACGGGCTCGTCGACGAGTCGATCAAGCGCTCGCACGAGGGCGTGCGCGCCGTCGCGCTGGCGCTGCTGGTGCTCGGCCTCACCGCCGCCGTTCAGACCGCGATCTTCGCCCTGTCGGGCAGCGTGGCGCTGCTCGCGGACCTGATCCACAACGCCGGCGACGCAGCGACGGCGATCCCGCTCGGCATCGCCTTCGCGCTTCGCAGCGCCCGCGCCGAGCGCTGGGCCGGCCTGGCCGTCGTCCTCGCGATCTTCGTGAGCGCATGCGTGGCCGGGTACGAGGCCGTCCACCGTCTCATCGAGCCGGCCGACGTCCATCACCTCGGCGCGCTGGCCGCGGCCGGCGCCGCGGGCTTCCTCGGCAACTGGATCGCCGCGCTCATCCGCTCGCGCGCCGGCCGGCGGCTCGACAGCCCCGCCCTGGTCGCCGACGGCGCGCACGCTCGCGCCGACGCGTACGTGTCGCTCGCCGTCATCGCCTCGGCCATCGCCGTCGCGATCGGGCTGCCCGTCGCCGACCCGCTCATCGGCCTCGCGATCACGGTCGTGATCCTCCGCATCACCTGGGACTCCTGGCGCACCGTGCGGGGATGACCCCGCTCGATTGATAGGCGTCGGCTGTCACACGAACCGACCTGCTTGTTGATCCGCGGCGTCCGCGGCGGTGCACTCGTCGGGGCGTCTCGCCTCCCCCCGACGCCCGCTGCCACAGCCGCCGCTCGCGCCTGACTTCCTCCTTCCGGGCGCGGGCGGCGCTTCCTTGCTCACGAAGCATCACCGGCGAGGCGCCGGGAACGATCTCCACCCGGGCTTGCCGTACGGCCGACTTGCATTAGTGTCGTGGCCATGCCGGGCCTCCCGCCCGTCCTGCGTCAGCTCAAGCGCGATCCGACGGCGTCCGGACGAGCGGCGCAGTCGCGCAAGCAGCGCGACCTGGCGCCGCGCACGCGGGGGGCGAAGGTCGTGCCGTCGGTGTGCCCGTACTGCGCGGTCGGCTGCGGCCAGCGCGTGTACGTCGACGACGGGCGGGTCGTCCGGATCGAGGGCGATCCCGACTCGCCGATCAGCCGCGGGCGGCTGTGCCCGAAGGGCGCAGCGACACGCCAGCTCGTCACCGCGCCGACGCGCGTGACGAAGGTCCGGTACCGCAGCGGCGCCTCCGGGCGCCTCTCACGCGCCGATCACCGCCGGCGTGCTGACCCTCGCCGGCTCGGCGCTCGAGCGCTTCGCGGTGATCGAAGCGGGCTTCGCCTCCGCGCGCGACCCGGAGGCGACGACCGGGCCGCAGCGCCGGCGGCTGGACGCGCGCCGCGCAAACGCAAGCGCAAACCCGAGCTGACCCAGAAGGGCAGTCCCGAGGGAACGAACCACCGTGCAGCCATGTCCGCACGCTCGTCGGCCGTCAGCTCGATCTCGCCGAGCTTCAGGTCGACCCATCGCATCGACGAGGTCCGCACACGCTGCCGGCGACCTCAACTACGACCCAGCCGTCGGGACGAGTCATCTTCAACCCCCTAAACGGCGGACCTGCTGAGCACCGGTGTCGTACCTGCCCGCCGAACGCAATGGGTTCGTCAGCGCAGTGAGCTGAATGCACCCCGCATCTCGGCGGCGAAGAGGTCGGGCTCTTCCCAGGCGGCGAAGTGGCCGCCCCTGTCGGCCTCGTTGAAGTAGGCGAGGTCGGGGTAGGCCGCCTCGACCCAGCTGCGTGGGGAAGCCCAGATCTCGCCGGGGAACGTCGTGAAGCCGACCGGCACGGTGACCGCCGGAGGAGCCTGACCGCTCGCAAGCGCTGCGGCCAGCGCTCGTGCGTCCTCCCAGTACGACCGGGCCGCCGACGGTGCGGTGCCGGTCAGCCAGTAGAGCGTGATGTTGTCGACGATGCTCTCCCGGGTGAGATTGCCCACGGGCTCGCCGTCGACGAACGCGCGGGAGATCTTGTAGTAGCTGTCCGTGTCGTGGTCGAGCAACCAGGCCGCCAGCCCGACGGGTGAATCCAGCAGGGAGTAGCCGATCGTCTGTGGCCGGGTGGCCATCTCGAGGAAGTAGCCGAAGCCGTCCTGCCTGAACATCGCAACCGCGTCGGCCGCTGCGCGTTCCTGTTCGGATTCCTTGGGCAGTTGATCGCCGATTGCGAGCACCGCCGTGAGCAGGTTCAGGTGATAGCCGGCCAAACCCTCGACCGCCTGGCGGCCCATCAAGTCCGTGACGAGGGCACCCACGTCGCCGCCCTGGGCGACGTAGCGGGTGTAGCCGAGGCGGTGCATCAGCTCCGCCCACGCGCGTGCGGTGCGGCTGGCGTCCCATCCGAGCTCGGCCGGCTCACCGGAGAACCCGTAACCGGGCAGTGACGGCAGCACCAGGTGGAACGCGTCCTCGGGGGTGCCGCCGTGAGCGGTCGGGTCGGTCAGCGGGCCGATGGTCGCGAGCAGCTCGATGACCGAGCCGGGCCAGCCGTGCGTCATGATCAGCGGCAACGCGTTCTCGTGACGCGACCTGACGTGGATGAAGTGAATGTCCACGCCGTCGATCCGCGTCGTGAACTGCGGCAGCGCGTTCAGTCTCGCCTCGCACCTTCTCCAGTCATAGTCGGTCATCCAGTAGCGGGCGAGCTCCCGGATCGTCGCCAGTTGCACGCCCTGCGAGCGATCGGCGACCAGCTCCTCGGAAGGCAAGCGCGTCGCCTCGACCCGGCGGCGCAGCTCAACGAGCTCCTCTTCAGGAATCTCGACCTGGAAAGGACGTACGTCGCTGCTGGTCTCAGCGGCAGTAGCCATGACAACCTCCGTTTCGGAAGGGCGGGGGGCCGATCTCCACTCTGGCTGGGACGCTCGCCACACTACTCCGGCCACTGCGGGCGTAGCAACGAATGGCACCAGATCGACACAAGGCCGCTCCGCACTCGATGCGCCCTCGCGCCGATCTCTAGCGCGAGCCGCTCGACCCGGGCATGGCGGGCAGGGCATCGGCTCCCCCGCAGGGAGCTCCGGAAGCCGTTCAATCCGCCGGGCCCGGCATCGCGCCCTCGGCAAGCTTGATCCGGGTCCAGACGTTCATGTTGATGACGACGGCGACGATCTCGAGCATCTCCTCCGAGCTGAAGTGTGGAGCGAGTGCGTCGTGGAAGCGCTGAAACGCCGCGTCGCGATCGGTGTCGGCGACGCGCGTGAGCGCCTCGGCGTAGCGCAGCGCCGCCTGCTCGGCCTCGGAGTGAAGCTCGGTCTCCCACCACGCGGTCAGAGTGTCGATCTTGGCCCGCGGGATGCCCGCCGCGCGCGCCGCCTGGTAGTGCAGGTTGAGGCAGTAAGTGCAGTTGTTGAGCTGCGAGACCCGCAGACGCAGGAGCTGGGCGAGGCCGCGGTCGATCCGCAGGTCCGCCGTGTACCCGAACGCATCCGCGCCCATCCGGGCCATGCCGATCAGCGCCTCGTTCCCGCTCGCGTCGAGCCGGCGGTTCGCGACCTGGACATCGTCAGCCATCTCGGTTCCTTTCGGTGCTCATCACTCCGGGTGCCCGCGCCTTCCGGGCCCGCTCCGAGCCGCTCGCTCGCGATCCCAGCTGCGCTCGAGTTCAATGGCAGCGATCGCCGAGCGGGCCGCTATTCGACGCTAGCCGACGCCTGTGTCGCGTTGAGGCGTGATATCTCGGGGCCGGAAGCGCTCAGAGAGCCGCACGCTCGACTGGCGACGAACGAGGACCAGCGCGGCATCGCCACAATCATGGCGCGATGCGGGTGCGAGCTGCACAGGCGGGTGAGGAGGCCGCACTCACCGAGCTGGCGTTGCGATCGAAGGCGCATTGGGGCTACGACGCCGCATTCCTGGAAGCGTGTCGGCCGGAGCTCACCGTGACGTCCGAGCAGGTCGCGGCCGGCCAAGTGTGGGTCGCCCAGGACAGCAGCGTCGTCGGCATGTCGGTGCTCGACCTGGATGCGGCCGAGCTCGTCGCGCTGTTCGTCGAGCCGGCAGCGATCGGCACTGGCGCAGGCCGGGCGTTGCTGATTGCGGCGTGCGAGCGGGCGGCGACTGCTGGCTTGGCAACGCTGGAGATCGAGAGCGATCCACACGCCGAGACGTTCTATCTCGCTCACGGAGCGCGTCGAGTCGGTGAGCGGAGCTCGTCCTCCACCGGCCGCAGACTGCCGCTGCTGGAACTCCCCGCGAGCTCGGCGCTGTCTCGCCTTAGACGCCGCTCGGACCGGTAATCACACCTGAAAGCGACGCGCTGCCGACGCCAGCTCCGTGTCCGCTGGCCCGCACGAACCGCGTCAACGGCACTGCTTCGCAGCTCGCTGCGCTAGGCCCTGTCGGGCTGCCGTTGACGGAACCGCACCCGGCTCCGCTGATGGGCTGGGTAGGTCCGGTTGCCCGGACCCTGCCGAGCAAAGCTCGACGACGACGCGCACGGCCAGGCCGCCGATGCAGCGTCCCCGAGACGTCCCGAGCACGATGGTCTCCGCCCACGCGGCGCCAAGCCGGCCGACGCGATCCGGGCTAACGCAAGGGATCGAGAGCCCTCGCGGCGCCGTGAAGACCGGCTGGGGCACCGACCCCGGCCACTCCAGCCGTCATCCGCGCGCGGCGACGACCGCCGCCGCGGCGGCGTCGAGCTCGTCGGACGCCAGCGTGCGGGGGTCCAGCAGCACCCGGCCGTGCTCGATCCGGCCGACGACCGCGGGGTCCCCGGCCCGCAGCGCGGCGGCCAGCGCGTCGGCGCCCGCAGGCCCCGGATCGAGCGCCACCACCGGACCGGGCAGCTCCAGCATGGGCAGCGCGCCGCCGCCCACGCGACCCACCGCGTCGATCACCTCGCCGCCGGCGGCCGCCGCCAGCCGGCGCGCGCGCTCCCGCAGCTCGGCGGCGTCCAGCGCCAGCATCGCGAGCACCGGCAGCTCGGCCTGGGCCAGCGCCGGGTCGCGGTGGAGCGCAAGCGTCGCCTCCAGCGCGGCGAGCGAGAGCTTGTCGATCCGCACGGCGCGCGCCAGCGGGTGGGCGCGGCACGCCTCGATCGCCGTCCGCGCCCCGACGAGGATCCCGGCTTGCGGCCCTCCGAGCAGCTTGTCGCCCGAGAACGTCGCCACCGCCACGCCGGCGCGCACGGAGCGCCGCACGGAGGGCTCGCCGGCGAGCTCCCCGGCGTCGTCGGCCAGCACGCCGGAGCCGAGGTCGTCGATGACCGGGACGCCGAGCCCGCAGAGCGCCTCGACCTCCACCTCCTCGACGAAGCCCACCGTGCGGAAGTTCGACGGGTGCGCGCGCAGGACCGCGCCGGTCTCGGGCCCGATCGCGGACTCGTAGTCGGCGAGGCGCGTGCGGTTGGTCGTGCCGACCTCGACCAGGCGCGTGCCGGCCTGGGCGATGACCTCCGGCAGGCGGAAGCCGCCTCCGATCTCGATCAGCTGCCCGCGCGAGACGATCACCTCGCGGCCCGGGCCCGGCAGCGCGGACACCGCGAGCAGCACCGCCGCCGCGCAGTTGTTGACCACCGCGGCGGCCTCCGCGCCGGTCAACTCGCGCAGGAGGCCCTCGACGTGGTCGTGGCGCGATGCGCGCCCGCCGCCCGCCAGGTCGAGCTCGATGTTGGCGTAGCCCTCCGCCGCGCGTGCCACGGCAGCGCGCGCCGCCGGTGCGAGCGGGGCGCGGCCGAGGTTGGTGTGGACGATCACGCCCGTCGCGTTGAGCACGCGGCGCAGCGAGGGCCGCAGCCGCTCGCGCGCACGCGCCACGAGGTCGACGTCGTCGTCGGCGCCCGCGAGCAGCTCGGCACGCCGTTCCGCCAGCTCGGCGCGCGCAACCGCGGTGGCGAGCCGGTCGACGGACGGCAGCGCACGCAGGCGGTCGGCCGTGGGCGGCGACGCGTCGTGGCTGGCCGGCGGGTGGTTCACGGATCCTCCGGGGATGACCGTCGACTCTATGCCCTCGGACCGGCATGCCGTCGCGATCGTTGCAGCATGAATAGACGCGAGGCTATGTGACAGCGAGAATCTTTCGTTTGTGGTCTAGCAGTGCGGCTCGTACCGTGGCGTGATGATCAGCAGCGACGAGGGCAGGAAGGACCGCTGGGCCTCCGGCGTCACACCCTACGCGGAGATGGGGTACTGGGACCCGGACTACGAGCCCAAGGACACCGACATCCTGTGCGCGTTCAGGATCACGCCGCAGGAGGGCGTCGACGCGATCGAGGCCGCCGCCGCGGTGGCCGGCGAGTCCTCGACGGCGACCTGGACGGTGGTCTGGACGGACCGGCTCACGTCCTACGAGCACTATCAGGCCAAGGCCTACAAGGTGGATGCCGTGCCGGGCACGCCCGGCCAGTACATCGCCCTCATCGCGTATGACATCGACCTCTTCGAGGAGGGGTCGATCGCGAACCTCACCTCGTCGATCATCGGCAACGTCTTCGGCTTCAAGGCGCTGAAGGCGCTGCGGCTGGAGGACATGCGGATCCCGCCGCATTACGTCAAGACGTTCCAGGGCCCGCCGCACGGGATCGTCATGGAGCGCGAGTACCTCGACAAGTTCGGCCGCCCCCTCATCGGGGCGACCACGAAGCCCAAGCTCGGGCTGTCGGCCAAGAACTACTCGCGCGTGGTCTACGAGGCGCTGCGCGGCGGCCTGGACTTCACCAAGGACGACGAGAACATCAACTCGCAGCCGTTCATGCGGTGGCGCGATCGCTTCCTGTACTCCCAGGAGGCTGTGAGCCGCGCGTCGGCGATGACCGGCGAGGTCAAGGGCCACTACATGAACGTCACCGCCGGCACGATGGAGGACATGTACGAGCGGGCGGAGTTCGCCAAGGAGATCGGCTCGCCGATCATCATGATGGACCTCACCGTCGGCTTCACGGCGATGACGTCGATGTCGAAATGGTGCCGCGCCAACGGCGTGCTGCTCCACCTGCACCGCGCCGGCCACGGCACGTACACGCGCCAGAAGAACCACGGCGTGTCGTTCCGCGTGATCGCGAAGTGGTGCCGGCTGCTCGGCGTCGATCACATCCATGCGGGGACGGTCGTCGGCAAGCTCGAGGGCGACCCGAACATGGTCCGGGGCTACTACGACGTGTGCCGCCAGCGCTACAACGTCGCCGACCCGGAGACCGGCATCTACTTCGACCAGGACTGGGCCTCGCTGCCCGCCGTGATGCCGGTCGCGTCGGGCGGCATCCACGCCGGCCAGATGTACCAGCTGCTGCACTACCTGGGCGAGGACGTGATCCTGCAGTTCGGCGGCGGCACGATCGGCCACCCGATGGGCATCGCGGCCGGCGCGACCGCGAACCGCGTCGCCGTCGAGGCGATGATCCAGGCCCGCAACGAGGGCCGCGACTACTACAGCGAGGGGCCCGACATCCTCGTCGACGCCGCCAAGGGCTGCCCGGAGCTCGACGCCGCGCTCGAGGTCTGGAGGGACATCACCTTCGACTACACCTCCACCGACACGGCCGACGTCCTCGTCACGCCGATGCCCAGCTAGGAGCATGGAGATGCGCATCACCCAGGGGACGTTCTCGTTCCTGCCCGACCTGACCGACGAGCAGATCGAGGCGCAGCTGCGCTACGCCCTGCGCAACGGCTGGTCGATCATGGTCGAGCACACCGACGACCCGCACCCGCGCAACTCGCTGTGGGAGATGTGGGGGCAGCCGATGTTCGACCTCGCCGAGGACGACGTCGCGATCCCGCTGGCCGAGCTGCGGGCCGCGCGCGAGGAGTGCTCCCGCGAGTACGTGAAGGTGGTCTGCTACGACCGCTCGCTGGGGCGTCAGACGACGGCGCTGTCGTTCATCGTGGGCCGGCCGGCGTTCGAGCCCGGCTTCCGGCTCGAGCGTCAGGAGAAGGCGGACCGCCAGATCCGCTACACACTGCATCCGTACGCCGCCGACGCGCCGATCGGGCGGCGCTACGAGCGATGAGCGCCGCGCAGACGCTCGTCGCGGACCGGCCGGCGGCGGCCCCGCCCGGGGACGACATCGAGGCGGTGCTCGCGCAGCTCGACGCGGACCTCGTCGCGCTGGCGCCGGTCAAGGCCCGGATCCGCGAGATCGCGGCGCTGCTCGTGATCGACCGGCTCCGGCGCGCCGAGGGGCTGGTCTCCGCACGGCCCTCGCTGCACATGAGCTTCACCGGCAACCCCGGCACCGGCAAGACCACCGTCGCCCTGCGCATGGCGGAGATCCTCCACCGGCTCGGCTACATCGAGCGGCCGAAGGTCGTCTCGGTGACCCGCGACGACCTCGTCGGCCAGTACGTCGGGCACACCGCGCCGAAGACGCGCGAGGTGCTCAAGCGCGCCCGCGGCGGCGTGCTCTTCATCGACGAGGCGTACTACCTCTACCGGCCGGAGAACGAGCGCGACTACGGCCAGGAGGCGATCGAGATCCTCCTGCAGGTCATGGAGTCCGAGCGCGAGAGCCTCGTCGTCGTGCTCGCGGGCTACCGCGACCGGATGGAGACGTTCTTCCGCTCGAACCCCGGCATGGGGTCGCGCGTCGCGCACCACATCAACTTCCCCGACTTCGACGTCGACGAGCTGATGGCGATCGCGGCGGTGATGCTCGACCAGCAGGCGTACGAGCTCACGCCCGATGCCGAGACGGCGCTGCGCCGCTACGTCGAGCGCCGCGTGCGGCGGCCGCGGTTCGCGCACGGCCGCAGCATCCGCAACGCGATCGACCGCGCGCGCATGCGCCAGGCGAGCCGGCTCTACGGACGGCAGGAGGTGCTGCTGCGCGGCGACCTCGTGACGATCGAGGCCGCGGACATCCTGGCCAGCTCCGTCTTCGAGGACGAGGACGAGGACGGCGAGCTCGCGCGCCGCGCCCGGGAACGCCGGCTGATGCCCCGGCCGATCATCCTCGGCGTCGTCGGAGACTCGGCGGCCGGCAAGACCACGATCACCCGCGGGCTGGTGCGGATCCTCGGCGAGGACCAGGTCACGCACGTGGGCCTCGACGACTACCACCGCTACGACCGCAGCCAGCGATCCACGCAGGCGATCACGCCGCTGCATCCGGACGCCAACTACATGGACATCATGACGCAGCACCTGCGTCACCTGCGGGCGGGGGAGCCGATCCTCAAGCCGGTGTACCGGCACACGGACGGCACGTTCGGCCCCGCGACGTACGTCGAGCCCCACGGCTTCGCGGTCCTCGAAGGACTCCTCGGCTACCACACCGACGAGCTCTGCGACCTCTACGACGTGCGGGTCTACCTGGCGCCGCCCGAAGCCGTCCGCCGCAAGTGGAAGGTGGACCGCGACTGCTCCCGCCGCGGCTACACCACCGATCAGGTGCTCGCGGAGCTCGACCGGCGCGAGTCCGACTCGGCGGCGTTCATCCGCCCCCAGCAGCGGCGCGCCGACATGGTCGTCTCGTTCCAGCCCACGGCGGGCGGCGGCAAGGGGTTGGACGCCGAGCTGCTCCTGCGGCCGGATCTGCCGCATCCGGACCTGTCGCCGTTCGTGGACGAGACGCGCGGGATCACGATCGACGATGACGGCGAGGAGCGCCGCGTCCGCATCCCCGCGGACGTCGACCGCGCGGAAGCGGCAGGGATCGAGGAGGCGGTGTGGCAGAAGATGCACTTCGCGCGCCACCTGCGCACGGAGCGGCTCGGCGAGTACACCGTGGGCACCGAGCTCCACCGGTCGGAGACGCTGGCGATCGTCCAGGTGCTCGTGCTCTACCACCTCGTGACCGCGAAGGCGACCGTCGCGCTCGGCGGCGACGGGGCCCGGAACGCGCCGGTGGTGGCCGCAGCAGTGGCTTCGTGAGTCGGCGGGCGCCGTCCGACCGACGTTGACGGCTCATATCGCGGTCAACGTCCGACAGCGGCGGTCGACCATGGCCGAATGACGTTGCCGCGCGCGGCCGGCGACTTGAGCCGCGCTCGATCCCGCTCCCACTCAATGCCCGTCGTTGACGTTCGCCGGCGCCGCGAGACGACTCCGCGCGGCAAGAGCGCGATTGGCTGCGCCGGGCGCCGGCGTTCGCGTACGACGGGCAGTGAGGGGAGCGGGTTCGAGCGGCGCGTCAATGTCCATCGGCAGTCGGCGGGCGCCGTCCGACCGACGTTGACGGCTCATATCGCGGTCAACGTCCGACGGCGGCGGTCGACCGTGGCCGGAATGACGTTGCCGCGCCGCTCGACGGGGTTCGCGCATCACTCGCCCGCGTCCCTCTGGCACAGTTGCCGCGCATGTTCGAGACGTGGATCGGAACGAGGAGCGGCATCCACCGGCTGCGCGACGGGCGGCTGGAGCCGCTCGGACCGGACGGCGAGCACATCTCGGCGCTCCACGCCCGGCGCGCCGGGGATGCGACCACGATCCTCGCCGGCAGCTACGGCAACGGGCTGTTCCGCAGCGTCGACGACGGCGCGGCGTGGACGCGGGTCGAGGCGGGCCTGACCGCGCCGGCGCTCCGCTGCATCGAACCTGACCCGACCAGGCCGGGCGCCATCCTCGCCGGCACCGAGCCCGGGCGGATCTTCCGCAGCGAGGACGGCGGCGCGAGCTGGGACGAGTTGGACGGGATCACGCGGATCCCCGGACACGAGGCGTGGTTCCTGCCGTACTCGCCGCGCGCCGGGGCGGTGCGCAACATCTACGGGCCGCCCGGCCGGACGGAGCGGCTGCTCGCGTCCGTCGAGGTCGGCGGGTTGATCGCGAGCGACGACGCCGGCGCGACCTGGACGTGCTCGCCGATCGCCGGCGACGAGGACATCCACGTCGTCACGGGCCATCCGGAGGATCCCGACCTGCTCTTCGCCGCGCTCGGGAGCGCCTGGCTGACGCAGCGCCCGGCACCCGGTGAGCGGCGCGGCGGGATCGCCCGCTCGCGCGACGGCGGCGCGACCTGGGAGAAGGTCGAGGCCGACTACACGCGCGGGCTCATCGTGCCGCCGGCGCGGCCCGACCTCGTCCTCGCCGGTCCGGCGCTGAACGTGGGCGAGGGCGGCCGGATCGTCGTGTCGGCCGACGGCGGCGACACCTGGGAGCCCGCCGGCGCGGGCATCGAGACGCCGATGCCCGACATGGTCGAGCGCTTCGCGGCCGCACCGGATGGCGGCGTCTGGGCGATCTGCTCCGGCGGCCGGCTGTTCCGCGCGGAGCCCGGCACGTGGACCTGGGAGTCCGCGCTGCCGGCGGGCGCGGACGTCGACGCTCGCTCGATCGCGTTCGCGGCCCTGTAGCGCCACGGAGCGCGGTTCAGACTGCAGTCAGCCGTGACGGCTAGGATCCTGCGCCGTCGTGGACGCCCTGCAAGCCATCGTCCTCGGGATCGTGCAGGGCCTCACGGAGTACCTGCCGGTCTCGAGCACCGCGCACCTGCGCATCGTGCCCGCGTTCCTGGGCTGGGAGGACCCCGGCGCCGCGTTCACCGCGGTGACGCAGCTCGGGACCTTGGCGGCGGTGCTGCTCTACTTCCGCACGGACCTGTGGCGCATCGCCCGGACCTGGACGGCCAGCCTGCGGCAGCCTGAGCTGCGCTCGGAGCTCGACGCGCGCATGGGTTGGTACATCCTGCTGGGCACCATCCCGATCGCGATCTTCGGGTTCATCTTCTCCGACCAGATCGAAAGCGGCGCGCGGGACCTGTACCTGATCGGCACGACGCTGATCGTGCTCGGCCTGCTCCTGCTCTACGCCGAGCACGTGGGGCGCCGCAACCGGTTGATCGGGGATATCAAGCGCAGGGACGGCATCCTGATCGGCTTCGCGCAGGCGTGCGCGCTCGTGCCGGGCGTGTCGCGCTCCGGCGCGACGATCACCGCGGGCCTGTTCCTCGGCTTCGACCGCGAGTCGGCCGCCCGCTACTCCTTCCTGCTGTCCGTCCCCGCGGTCGTGCTGTCAGGGCTCTTCGAGCTCCGCGACATCGGCGGTGACGAGCACGCCGGCGTTGGGGCGACGATCATCGCGACGCTGCTCGCGTTCATCGTCGGCTACGCCTCGATCGCGTTCCTGCTGCGCTGGCTCGCGCACCACTCCACGGCGATCTTCGTCGCCTACCGCGTCGTGCTCGGCACGCTCGTGCTGGTGCTCACCGGCGCGGGCGTCATCGGCTGAGCGCCCTCCAGCAGCGCGCCCGCCTCGCGCAGGTCGCGGGTGCCGAAGCCCTCGGCGAACGTCGCCAGCGCGGCGGCGACGTCGGCGCGCGCCTCCGCGGCGCGGGCCGCGTCGGGCAGGAGGCGGGCGAGGTCGGTGGCGATGCGCAGCTCCAGCGTGGCGGAGCCCTGCTCGCGTGCGCGGTCGAGCCCGTGGCGCAGGGAGGCCTCGGCCGCCTCGGCGTCGCCGGCGACGGCGTGCAGCGCGCCGTCGAGGCGGTGCAGCTCCGGCTCGTAGAAGAGGGAGCGCTCGCGCCGCGCGTGCTCGAGCGCCTCGGCGACCGCCGCCAGGCCGGCGGGCGCGTCGCCGCGCCGCAGGTGGGCGTCGGCGAGCAGGCCGAGGTAGTGCGGGTCGTCCATCCGCGCGCCGGTCCCGCGGGACGCCGCGATGCCCGCGTCGATCTCGCGCACGCCCTGCTCGGGGTCGCCGAGCAGCGCCAGCGACCAGCCGCGCAGCACCCGGCCCATCGCCTCCCGGTAGAGGTAGCCGAGCTGCTGCGCGCCGGCGATCGTCGCCTCCGCCCACTCCAGCGCGGCCTCCGGCTCGCGCCGGCACTGGTGCACGACGGCCATCTGCGCCCGCGCCGTCGCGAGGCTGTAGGCGCGGCTCGGGTCGCGCGCGAGCTCCAGCGCGTGCGTCGCGCGCTCCAGCGCCGCGTCGGGCCGGCCGAGGAACCACAGCGCCAGCCCCGCCCAGTCGTGGCAGGAGACGCCGGCGTTGTCGCCGAGCGTCGCCGGGAACGTCGAGTAGGTCCCCGGCGCCTCGCCGGACTCGAACAGCGCGACGCCCCGCTCCGCGTACTCCAGCGCCCGCGCGAACGATCCCTGGTGGAACAGGTTGCACGCGAGCAGCTCGGTCGACTCGAGCGCGTGGTCGTCCTGGCCGCTCGGGGCGAGCCGCTGGCACTCCTGCGCCATGTCCTGCGCGCGCGAGAACTCTCCCCGCAGCTCGTACAGCGTCGCGAGCGCGAGCAGGACCGAGACGAGCGGCTCGTTGTCCGACAGCCGCGCGGCGCGGTTGCGCGCCCGCAGGAGGGCGTCCTCGGCCTCGGCGGCCGACCAGCCGCCGGTCGCCACGAGCGCCTGGCCGAGCGAGGAGAGCAGCTCCACCTCGGCCCGCGTGCGCTCCGTGCCCGCTCCCAGCTCCCCCGCGGCGTCGAGCGCCGAGCGCAGGTGGCGGATGCCCTCGGCGTGGGCGTTGCGCCCGAACGCGCGCTCGGCCGCGATGCGCAGGAACCGCACGGCCCGCTCGGGGTCGCGCCCGGCGAGGAAGTGGAAGCCCAGCTCCGCCGCCATGTCCGGGGCGGCGGGGCCGTAGGCGTCGGCGAGATGGGCGCCGACGCGCGCGTGCAACCGCGCCCGCGCGTCGGCCGGGAGGAGCTCGTAGAGCACCTCGCGGTGCAGGTCGTGCGGGAACGCGTGGCCGCCGTTGCGCCCCTCGATCAGCGGGGTGCGCCGGGCGATCGCGGCGCAGCGGGCCTCGACCGCCTCGCGGTCGCTGTCGAGCGCGGCGGCGAGCGTGTCGGCGGAGAAGTCGCGGCCGGCGACGCTCGCCGCGCTGCAGCACCTCGGCGTCCTCGAGCGGCAGGCGGTCGAGCTGGTCGCGGATGTGCGCGCGCAACGTCGGCGGCACGCCGGCCTCCAGCGTCTCCCGCGGGCGCGTGAGCCGCACCGCGCCGCCCTGCTCGGCCAGCGTGCCGTCGGCGAGCCAGTGGTCGAGCAGGTTGCGCATGAACAGCGGGTTGCCGCCGGTGCGCTGGGCGAGCACGGCGGCGAGGTCGTCCGGCAGCGGCGCCGCCGGGAAGCGCGCCTCGAGGTACGTCGCGACCGCCTCGGGGGACAGGCGCGGGACCGTCAGCTCCGCGCACAGGCCGCGCACGCTGAGGTCGTTCACGAGCGCGGCGACGGCCGGCTCTCCCTCCGGCCCCACCGGGCGGTACGTGCCGAGCACGAGCAGCGGCGCCGGATCGCGGCGGCGCAGCAGCGCCGCGAGCAGGTCCAGCGTGGAGTCGTCGGCCCAGTGCAGGTCCTCGATCACCAGCAGGAGCGGCGCTGCGGAGGCGATCGCGTCGACCGCCTCGAGCATCTCGCGCAGCATCCGCGCGCGCGTGGCGCCCTGCGCGCGGTGGCGGACCGTCTCGGCGGCGGGGCCGTCGCCGAGCAGCCACGGCAGCTCCACCAGCCACGTCGGCGCGACCTGCGCCAGCGTGGCGACGACCGCCTCGCCGGCCGGGCCGCGGGCGAGCTCGCCGAGCGCGTCGAGCACCGGCATGTAGGGCTCGCCCGGTCCGCGATGGCCGACGCACTGGCCGACGCCGGTCACGACGCCCGACTCCCGCACGAACGCGTCGAGGAGCGTGCTCTTGCCGGCTCCCGGCTCGCCCCGCAGCATCATCCCGGTGCGGCTCCCCGCGACCGCGGCGGCCAGCGCGGCGCGCAACCGCGCCAGCTCCGCCTCGCGCCCGACCGGCGCCGCGCGGCGGACGCCGGGCGCCGTCGCGGGAGGCTCCGTCGCCAGCGTCGCGTCGTGCTCCAGGATCCGGCGCTCGAGCTCCCGCGTCGCGTCGCCCGGGGTCAGCCCGAGCTCGCGCAGCCGCGCGGCGAGGTCGCGGTACACGGCGAGCGCATCGACCTGGCGCCCGGCGCCGTAGAGGGCGACCATGAGCGTGCGGGCGAGCTCCTCGCGGAGCGGGTCGCCGGCCACGAGCCGGCGCAGCTCGGGCACCGCCTCCTGCGGACGGCCCAGCTCGACCAGCGCGCGGGCGCGCGCCTCCTCGGCGTGCCCGCGGAGCTCCTCCAGCCGCCGGATCTCGGCCTGCGCCCAGTCGGCGCCGGCGAGGTCGCCGAACGGCGTCCCGCGCCACAGTGCGAGCGCGCCGTCGAGCGCCTCCAGCGCCGCGCCGGGCGGGAGCGCCGCCGCGGCGCGCACGCTGCGCTCGAAGCGCTGCGCGTCGACCTGCTCGGGCTCGATCTCGAGCCGGTAGCCGGGACCGTCGCGGACGAGCAGGGACGACGGCATCCCGCGGTCCCGGTCCGGCTCCAGGAACGAGCGCAGGTTCGCGACGCGGACGGCGAGCGAGCGCGCGGCGACCTCGCGCGGCACGCCCTCCCAGGCAGCGTCCAGCAGCGCGTCGGCCGGGACGGTGCGGCCGGGGTCGAGCAGGAGCCGCGCCAGGATGGCGCGCTCCTTCGCGCCGGGCGGGGAAGGGCTGGGAGATGGCCCGGCGACCTCGATCGTGCCGAGGACGCGGAACTCCATGAGCACGGACCTTACGGCAGCGCGCGCACGCCGTAAACGACCCGTAGGTCGCCCGTAGCAGGGTGGCGGAAGCTCTACCCACCCCGAAATGGGCGCCCATTCCCCAGCGCCCGCTCCCCACCCGCTCTCATTGGTCCCCACATGTGGCTCGACGCCGACACCGCCCTCTGCCATCTCGACCGGCTGCACGCCGCGGCGCTCGCGCTGTCCGGCAACCGCGCCGACGCCGACGACCTCGTGCAGGAGACGTATCTCAGCCTCCTGCGAAGGCCGCGCCGGCTGCGCGGCACCAGCGAGCTCGCCTACCTGATGACGATGCTCCGGAACCGCTTCATCGACGACCGCCGCTCGCTCGCCCGCCGGCAGGCGAGCGTCGGCCTGTACGAGATCGAGGAATCCGCCGACCCGCGCTCCGGCCTGCGCCCCGACCGGGTCGCGGAGGACCGCGAGGTGCTCGGCGTCGTGCAGTCCCTGGACTCGCCGTTCCGCGAGGTCGTCGTCGCGGTCGACATGCTCGGGCTCTCCTACAAGGAGGCCGCCGCCGCGCTGGACGTGCCGGTCGGGACGATCATGTCCCGCCTCGCACGCGGGCGCGATCGCGTCGTGCGCGCGCTGGAGCCGGTGTCCGAGCACGGCGCGCTCGTGCCCTGCGGCTGACCGCCGGGCCCAGGCCCGGGTAGGGTCCTGGGCCAGCAATGGAGGTCCTGACCGAGGTCGATCGCGGCCGCATCGAGGCCCTGCGCGCGCGGGACGAGTTCTTCTGGCTCGACCTCGCCTCGCCCTCTGACGCGGACCTGGACGCGCTCGGCGAGCTGCTCGGGCTCCACGAGCTGGCGCTGGAGGACACGCGCGAGTTCGGGCAGCGGCCGAAGGTCGACCGCTATTCCGAGGCCGTGCTGCTCGTGTTCTGGACCGCGCACGTCTCCGCCGACGGCGCCGGCGTGGACATGATCGAGGTCCACCTGCACATCTCCGGTGGCTACCTCTTCACGGCGCGGCGCGTGCCGTGCTCGGACCTCGAGGCGCTCCACGACATGCTCGTTCCCGAAGGGACGCGGGAGGAGGAGTACATCATCTACCGGGTGCTCGACGAGCTGACCGACGCGTACTACCCGGTCGTCGACCACTTCGAGGAGCGCATCGACGCGCTCGAGGAGATGGTGCTCAACGACACCGACCGCCAGCAGCTGGCCGAGATCTACCGGCTCAAGCAGCAGGTGCTGACCGTGGAGCGGCGGGTCGCCTCGCAGCGCGACCAGTTCGGCCAGGCGACCGAGGCGATCCTCGACCTGCCGGGGCTCACCCACGGCTCGCGTCCGTACCTGCGCGACATCGGCGACCATCTCGCGCAGGTGACCCAGGAGCTCTACCGCCAGGCCGACGACCTCGGCGCGCTGACGTCGACGTACTTCAACGCGAACGCGAACCGGCTGAACCGGCTCGCCACGCGCCTGACCGTGCTGGCGACGTTCTTCCTCATCTGGACGCTGGTGACGAGCTTCTTCGGCCAGAACTTCGGCTGGCTCGTCGGCGAGATCGACTCGTTGCAGGCGTTCCTGATCTACGACGGGATCGGCCTGGTGATCCCGACGATCCTCGCCGCGATCTACTTCTGGCGGAGGCGGCGCGAATGGCTGTGACCCCGCGCGCGGAGCGCCTGCCGCCCGACGTCTTCCGGCTCCCGGTGGAGCGGATCCGCGACGGCTACTACTCCGACGCGTACTTCAACTACACCAAGGAGCTGCTCGAGCACGTGGGCCGTGACCCGCACGTGACGATGCAGGTCTTCCAGCGCAAGGAGTCGATCCTCGGCGGGATCGACGAGGCGATCGCGATCCTCAAGCAGTGCAGCGGGCGCCGGCTGCCCGACGGCACGTGGGAGCTCGGCTGGGACGCGCTCGAGGTCCGGGCGCTGCGGGAGGGCGACGCGATCGCGCCGTGGGAGACGGTGCTGACGATCGAGGGGCCCTACTCGCTGTTCGCGCACCTCGAGACGGTGTACCTCGGCCCGCTGGCGCGGCGCTCGCTGGTCATGCGCAACGTCGCCGAGGTGGTGCAGGCGGCGCGCGGCAAGCCGATCCTCTTCTTCCCCGCCCGCCACGACCACTGGCTCGTGCAGACCGGCGACGGCTGGGCGGCGCACGTGGCCGGCGCGATCGGCGTCTCGACGGATGCGCAGGCCTCGTGGTGGGGCGGCCGCGGCGTCGGCACGGTCCCGCACGGGCTGATCGCGGCGTACGCCGGCGACACCGTCGCGGCGGCGCGCGCCTTCGCCGACCGCTACGCCGACCAGATGAACGTGACGGTGCTGGTGGACTTCGAGAACGACTCGGTCCGGACGTCGCTCGAGGTGGCCGAGGCGCTGGGACCGAAGCTCTGGGGCGTGCGGCTCGACACGTCCGACCGGCTCGCCGACACGTCGCTCGTGCGGATCTACGGCGAGGAGGCGGCCCCGAAGGGCGTCGCGGCCGAGCTGGTGCGGATGGTCCGCGAGGAGCTCGACGCGCACGGTTACCACGCGGTCAAGATCGTCGCGTCGGGGGGCTTCGACGCGACCCGCATCCGCGCGTTCGAGGACGCGGACGTGCCGGTCGACTCCTACGGCGTCGGCTCCTCGCTCATCCGCGGCGCGGACGACTTCACCGCCGACGTCGTGTTCGTCGACGGGAAGCCGTGCGCGAAGGTGGGGCGCGAGCTCAGGCCGAACCCGCGCCTCGAGCTGGTGCGGTAGCCCGAGCCGCGGTCGGGCCCGGCCGGCTAGAAGCGAAGCACGGCGCCGATGCCGCCGTGCATCACCAGGTCGTCGTAGTGCCGGATCACCAGCACCTGCGCCGACTGCCTGATCGCCTTCTCGAGCGCCTCGTCGAGCTCGGGCGCGTCGAAGTCCTCGGCCAGCAGGAGGATCTCGACGCGTCCCTGCTCCAGCGCCTCGATCACGGGTCCCGGCCGCGACACCCCCCGATCGCCGCGGCCGATGCCCTGCTGGAGGCGGTCCAGCGCCTCGCGCTCGACGGCAGCGATGTGGCGGTCGATGACCTCGGCCGCGGCGGCCCGAACGCCGGCCACGGAGGAGTTCTCCACGTCGATCCCGAGGCGGCCGGCCAGGCGGGCGCGCAGGTACGGGTGGAGCCGCTGCTCGACCTCGGTCACGAGCTCCTCGGGCGCGCCGACCACGAGGTGGTCGAACGGCGTCCGCTTGAAGCGGGCGAAGAGCGTGTCGAGCGCGTGGTCCAGGTGGTTGAGCTTCTCCTGCTCCACCGACCGCTGGTAGCGCGCCTGGGACCAGCCGCCCTGGTCGTGCTGGCGGTGCACGTCGTCCTGGATGTGGTCGAGCTCCTGGAGCCCCGCCGCCGCGCCGAGGAAGATCCGCGCCGACCGGCGGTTGACGAGCAGCACGCACCAGCGCGCGGTGGAGTCCGTCCGCACCAGCGGCTCGACGCACGCGTGGTCGTCGACGATCGCGCGCGACTCGATCGGGTGCGGCAGCCGGACGACCTCGAGCACGCCGGCCGGACCGCAGGCGAACACCGCCAGGCCGTGGGCTCCGTCGGTCGCGACGTCCGGCCCGCTCAGCACGTCGCGCACGCGCTCGACGTCCGCGCGGAGCGCGAGGCGCGCCTCGTGGTCGAGTCCGTCGGCCTCCTCGACCTTGCGCGCGGCGGCGGTCACGACCGAGTTCAGCTCGGTGGCGCGCGCGGTGGGCGTGGCGAACTCGCTCGGGTCGAGGTTGAAGAAGACGGAGAGGACCATGGCGCCCTGCGGGCGCAGCTCGGCGAGCCGGCGGAGGCGCCCGGGCGTGATGGTGTCTGCCATACCGCGAGAGCTACCCTGCCTCCGCAGGGGCCGAACCGGCGGATGTGAGCACGCGGACGCGCGGCTCGGGCCGCGCACCGGCTTCCGGTGCATCGCGCGCGGGCGGGATGATCTCGAGTCCTTCGAGCATGACGAAGAACGCGCGGGCGAACGGGGAGGAGACGGTCGCGGTGCGCACGTGCGACCAGTCGACCTGCTCGCGCAGCGCGCGCGCGATCGCCAGCAGCCCGTCGTAGCGGAGGTGGTGCTCCGTGATCGCCATCAGCTTGGTGATCAGCACGTCCTCGAGCGACATCACGCGCATCTGCATCGACAGCACCGGCATCTCCTCGCCCCGCGCGATCACGTCGTCATCCATGACCAGGCCCTTGGGCGAGAAGATCAGGTCGACGAGCACGTCGCCGTCCCAGGCCTTGACGAGCCACTCCTCCGGCGGGTCCTCGGCGCGCAGGCCGGCGCTGGTCAGCGCCGCCACCGCCCGCTCGACGTCCGCGCGCTTGATCATGAGGTCGAGGTCGTGGCGCGTCTCGGGACCGCCGCGCGCCCACGACGCGAGGCTGCCGCCCAGCAGGAACGGGACGTCGGCGCCGCGCAGCGCGGCAGCCGCCTTCTTGAGCGTGGCCTCGATGTCGGAGAACGGCTGCTCTTCGGACGTCATACGCAGGCTCTACACGGGTACGGTGCGCGGCATGGGCATCCGTTCGGAGAGCATGCCAGGTGGGGACGCCGGCGGCGAGTGCGCGATCCGGATCGCGGCCACCGGGGACATCCATCTCGGCCGGGAGGGCGACCTGGAGCACTGGGCCGCGGCGTTCGCCGGCCTGCGCGACCGGGTCGACCTCGTCCTGCTGGCCGGCGACCTCACCACCCACGGGGAGCCCGAGCAGGGGGCGATGGTCGCCGCCGCGGTGCAGGGCCTCGACGTCCCGATCCTCGCGGTGCTCGGCAACCACGACTGGCACGTCAACCGGCGCGACGAGCTGGTCGCGGTGCTGCAGGAGGGCGGGATCGACGTGCTGGAGCGCGAGCATCGCGTGCTCGAGCTGTGCGGCACGGAGGTCGGGATCGCCGGCACGAAGGGCTTCGGCGGCGGCTTCGAGGGCGCCCACATCCCCGACTTCGGCGAGCCGCTGATGCGGCGCGTCTACGCGGAGTCGATCGAGGAGGCCGACGCGCTGGACGCCTCGCTGCGGGCCATCGCGCTGTGCCCGTTCCGGATCGCGCTGCTCCACTACGCGCCGATCACCGAGACGCTGCGCGGCGAGCGCACCGAGATCTGGCCGTTCCTCGGCACCGACCGGCTCGCGGCGCCGCTGCGCGAGCATCACCCCGACCTCGTGCTGCACGGACACGCGCACGCCGGCACGTTCGAGGGCCGGCTGGGCGACGTGCCGGTCTACAACGTCTCGGTCCCGGTCATGGGCGAGGACTTCTGGGTGTTCGAGATGACCGGCGCGCGGCGGATGCCGTCAGAGGTCCACTGAGGGGCTACTTGTCATGCTGGAGGTCCCATGACTTCTGCGAACTCCTTCGACGCGCGTGCCGAGCTCGAGGTCGGCGGGCGCTCATATGAGATCTACCGCCTGGACGCGCTGCAGTCGAAGTACGACGTCGCGCGGCTGCCCTTCTCGCTGAAGGTGCTGCTCGAGAACCTCCTGCGCAACGAGGACGGCGTCGGCATCAGGCGCGAGGACATCGAGGCGCTCGCGACGTGGGACGCCAAGGCGGAGCCGTCCGACGAGATCGCCTTCACCCCCGCGCGGGTCATCCTGCAGGACTTCACGGGCGTGCCCTGCGTGGTCGACCTGGCCGCGCTGCGCGACGCGATGGCCGAGATGGGCGGCGATCCGTCCGCCATCAACCCGCTCGTGCCGGTCGAGCTCGTGATCGACCACTCGGTGCAGGTCGACGCGTTCGGCTCCGCCCAGGCGTTCCGGATCAACGCCGAGAAGGAGTACGAGCGCAACGGCGAGCGCTACGCGTTCCTGCGCTGGGGGCAGACGGCGTTCGACGGCTTCAAGGCGGTGCCGCCGGACACCGGGATCGTGCACCAGGTCAACCTCGAGTACCTCGCGCGCGTGGTGTTCGAGGACGAGGGTGTGCTCTATCCCGACACGCTGGTCGGGACCGACTCGCACACGACGATGATCAACGGCCTCGGCGTGCTGGGCTGGGGCGTCGGCGGGATCGAGGCCGAGGCGGCGATGCTCGGCCAGCCGATGCCGATGCTGATCCCGCGCGTGCTCGGCTTCAAGCTCACCGGCGAGCTGCGGGAGGGCGCGACCGCGACCGACCTGGTGCTCACCGTCACCCAGCGGATGCGCGAGCACGGCGTCGTCGGCCAGTTCGTGGAGTTCTACGGCCAGGGGATCGCGAACCTGCCGCTCGCCGACCGGGCCACGCTCGGCAACATGTCGCCGGAGTTCGGCTCGACGTGCGCGATCTTCCCGATCGACGCCGAGACGCTGCGCTACCTGGAGTTCTCCGGCCGCTCGCCCGAGCACGTCGAGCGGGTCGAGGTCTACGCGAAGGCCCAGGGCCTGTGGCACGACGAGAACTCCGAGGAGGCGACGTACTCCGACGCGCTGGAGCTGGACCTCGGCGACGTCGTGCCGTCGCTCGCCGGGCCCAAGCGGCCCCAGGACCGCGTCTCGCTCACCGAGTCGAAGGCGTCGTTCCGGATGGCGCTCGACGGCTTCCTCCCCGAGCCCGACGAGTGCGACGAGCCGCTCGAGGAGACGTTCCCGGCGAGCGACCCGACCGCGCCGCACTACGTCAAGCACGAGGCGCGCGGCGAGGAGGCCGGCGCCGGGACCGGCGGCGTGCAGGTCGCGGACCGCACGTCGGTGAAGGTGCCGCTCACGCTCGCCGACGGCACGGAGACGGAGCTGGACCACGGGCACGTCGTGATCGCGGCGATCACGTCGTGCACGAACACGTCGAACCCGTCGGTGATGATCGGCGCGGGGCTGCTCGCCCGCAACGCCGTCGAGCGCGGGCTGCAGTCCAAGCCGTGGGTCAAGACGTCGCTGGCCCCGGGCTCCAAGGTCGTTATGGAGTACTACGAGCAGGCGGGGCTGGTCGAGCCGCTGGAGGCGCTCGGCTTCCATCTCGTCGGCTACGGCTGCACGACGTGCATCGGCAACTCGGGCCCGCTGCCCGACGAGGTCTCCGCGGTCGTCAACGACCAGGACCTCGCGGTCGTCTCGGTGCTGAGCGGCAACCGCAACTTCGAGGGGCGGATCAACCCCGACGTGAAGATGAACTACCTCGCGTCGCCGCCGCTCGTGGTGGCGTACGCGCTGGCCGGCACGATGGACATCGACCTGCTCGACGAGCCGCTCGGCCAGGACGCCGACGGCAACGACGTCTACCTGCACGACATCTGGCCCTCCTCCGAGGAGGTCGGGCGCGTGGTGGAGGAGGCTGTGCGCTCGGAGATGTTCACGAAGTCCTACGGCGACGTGTTCGACGGCGGCCCGGAGTGGAACGCGCTCGAGGTGCCCGAGGGCGACCGCTACGCGTGGGCCGAGGACTCGACCTACGTCCGCCGGCCGTCGTTCCTCGAGGACGTGCCGCGCGAGCCCGAGCCGCAGGGCGACATCGCGGGCGCGCGCGTGCTCGCGCTGCTCGGCGACTCGGTCACCACCGACCACATCTCGCCGGCGGGCTCGATCAAGAAGGGCTCACCGGCGGCGCTCTACCTCAACGAGCACGGGGTCGAGCAGTCCGAGTTCAACTCGTACGGCGCGCGCCGCGGCAACCACGAGGTGATGGTGCGCGGCACGTTCGCGAACATCCGGCTGCGCAACCTGCTGGCCGGGCGCGACGACCTCGTCGGCGGCCTCACGCTCAAGCTCCCCGAGGGCGAGCAGATGCCGATCTACGACGCGGCGATGCGGTACGCCGACGAGGGCACGCCGCTCGTGGTCCTCGCCGGCAAGGAGTACGGGTCGGGCTCGTCGCGCGACTGGGCGGCGAAGGGCACCAACCTGCTCGGCGTCCGCGCGGTCATCGCCCAGTCGTTCGAGCGCATCCACCGCTCCAACCTCGTCGGGATGGGCGTGCTGCCGCTGCAGTTCGCCGAGGGCGAGTCGGCGCAGTCGCTCGGCCTCACCGGTGAGGAGGAGTTCTCGATCACCGGGATCGAGAACGGCGAGGCCAAGGAGGTCACCGTCCGCGCGGACGACAAGGAGTTCACCGCGCGGGTGCGGATCGACACGCCCAAGGAGGTCCAGTACTTCCAGCACGGCGGCATCCTGCCGTTCGTGCTGCGGCAGCTCCTCGAGCGCGGCGCTTGACTCAGGTGCCGCTGTTGGGGAACGCGCGGATGGCGAGGGCCAGGATCGCGAGCCAGCCCTCGCGCCGTCCGTGGCGCTTTGCGTGGTCGTCCATGTACGAAAATGTGTCGTCGTGACGCACCGGCTTCTTGAGTCGGACGTCCGTCTAGCGCGAACCTAAATGGGGTCTGACCCCGTTGTCGGCCGCACGGCCAGGATCGCGACCGTGCCCGAGATCTCGTTGGTGACCAGCACCAGCGGCCCGCGGTCGGGCTGTCGTCCGCCGCGACGAAGCGCACTCCCTCGGGGCCGAGGTCGGCCTCCCGCGTGTTGACGTACCCGGCGAAGCTCGCGCGACCCGGGCGGTGGCTCAGGTCGTAGGCGAAGATGCCGCCGCTGCGCTCAGCCGCAAGGAACGCGTAGTGCGCCCGTGCACGCGGCCGATGTCCAGTCCCTCGGGCTCGGGGCCCTTGTTGTCCGAGCGGTTGTCGATCGCCGACGGCGCGTTGTCCTTGTTGAAGTTGCCGGCGTCCAGCTGCGCGGTGAGCCGCTCGAGCTCGTCCCCGGTGTCGGACACGATCCCGCCCAGCGGGTCGAGCACGCTCATCGAGCGGCCGCCGAACGCGTAGAGGCGGTCGTAGTCGCCGTCGCCGTCGCTGTCGCCGTCGCGGTTGGTCACCGTCAGCCGGCCGAGCTCGGCGTCCGCCGCGCTCGCCGTTCGGGAAGGCGGTCGGATCGAGCGACCAGGTCCTTCGCGCGCACCTCCTCGGAGCCGTCGGCGAGCGCGTCGCCCTCGTTCGCGGTCGCGATCCAGGTGAGCGGGCCGGTCTGGTAGGCGGCGATCGCGTCCGGCTGGTACATGCCGAGCACGTTCTGCCACGGATTGATCGCGATGCCGCCGTCGCGGTCGCTCGGATCGAACGCGTTGCCCGCGTGCGCCGTGGTCCTTGTAGCCGAGCCCGCGGATCAGGCGGAAGCGTGCGTCGTCGACGTCGAGCACGCGCGATGGCGTTGGCCTCCTGGAGCGAGACGTACGCGACGCCGGCCGCCGAACGCGGTGGTGATGTACTCGGGCTCGAGCCCGACGTCGCGGATCGGGCCGAGTCGCGGCACACCGTCGAAGCGCGCGGTGCGCGTCCGGGCACGGCTGACGCCGCGGCGCAGGTCGATCACGGTGACGCTGCCGGCGGGGTCGACGACGCCGTCGGGCTCGCCCTCGTTGGCGACCAGCAGCGTCTTGCCGTCGTCGGTGAACGTGAGCATGTCGGGCAACGGCCCGGCGGGGACGCTCGCGAGGTGGGCGCCGGAGACGTCGAAGAGCTCGACGCTTCCGGGGTCCGTCTTCGCCGCCGCCTCCACCGCGACGGCCACGACGCCGTGCTTGCCGGGCGCGACGTCGACCGAGTTTGGCCCGCCGCCGTATGGCGCGAGGTCGATCGAGCGGGTCAACGACGGGGCGGACGGGTTCGCGGCGTCGTAGACGTCGAGCCGGTTGGCGGCCGCGTTGGTGGCGAAGATCCGCTTCGCTGCAGGCGCGTAGGCGGCGATCTCGGCGCCGCCCTCGCCCTGCGCCGGGGTTCGCCCGAGCGGCTCGAGGTGACCGGCGCAGGAGCCGCCCCGGCGGCGGGCGCCGGCGCCAAGCGCGGCCGTGGCGGCGAGGCCGACGATCAGGATCCTGTTCATTCCAGCGACGCTATGCGCCGGGTGCTCATCGGGATGTGACCAAGCCGTTGCCGAGGGTCCCGCTAAAGTGCCCCGACCGATGCCCGTACCCGACGTCCTGCGCAAGCTTCTGACCGCCCCGGGGCCGTCCGGCTACGAGCAGGCGGCCGCCGCGGTGTTCCGCGACGAGGCCGCCGCGTTCGCGGAGGTCACCCACGACACGGTGGGCTCGACCGTCGCGCGCGTGAAGGGCACGGCCGGCGGCCCGCTGCTGGCGGTGGTCGGCCACATCGACGAGATCGGGCTGATCGTCCACCACATCGACGACGACGGGCTTCCTCTGGTTCAGCGGCGTCGGCGGGTGGGACCCGATCATCCTCGTCGGCCAGCGGGTCGAGCTCGCCACCCGCGACGGGATCATCCCCGGCGTCGTCGGGAAGAAGCCGATCCACCTGCTCAAGGACGAGGAGCGCAAGCAGGTGCCCGAGCTGCGGCACCTCCACATCGACATCGGCGCCGCCGGCGGCGACGACGCGCGCGCCAAGGTCCGCATCGGCGACGTGGCCGTGATCGCGGGCGAGCCGCTCGAGTACCCGAACGGCCGGATCGTCTCGCGCTCGATGGACAACCGGCTCGGCTGCTTCGTCGCCTTCGAGGTCGCGCGCCTGGTCGCCGAGGGCGGCGGCGCGCCCGGCGACGTGGCCGGCGTCGCGGTCACGCAGGAGGAGATCACGTTCGCGGGCGCCCGCACGACCGCGTTCACCCTGCAGCCGGACGTCGCGATCGTCGTCGACGTCACGTTCGCCACCGACGCGCCCGGCTCGGACGAGAAGGAGCTCGGCTCCCACAAGTTCGGCTCCGGCCCGGTGATCGGCCGCGGCTCGACGCTCGACCCGCGGGTGTTCGAGCTGCTGCACGCCGCCGGCGAGGAGGCGGGGATCCCGTTCACGGTCGCCGCCTCGGCGCGCTACACGGGCACCGACGCCGACGCGATCCACCTCGCGCGCGGCGGCATCCCCACGGGGGTCGTCTCGATCCCGCTGCGCTACATGCACTCGCCTGTCGAGATGGTGCAGCTCGAGGACGTCGAGAACACCGCCAAGCTCATCGTCGCGTTCGCCCAGAAGCTCAGCGCCGACGTCTCGTTCCTGCGCTGAGCCCGCTCCTCCTGCTCTGGGACATCGACGGCACGCTGCTGCTGCGCGCCACCGGCGCGCATGCCGCCGCGCTGCGCCGGGCGGCCGGCGCGGTGCACGGCGTCGAGCTCGACGGGGTGGAGGTCGAGGCGGCGGGCCGGACCGACGCCGCGATCGCGCGCGACATGCTGCGCGCGGCCGGTGTCGCCGATGCGGAGATCGACGCGCGGGCCGGCGCGGTGGCCGAGGCCGCCGTCGCCGCCTACGAGGAGCTCTGCCCGCCGGACCTGTCGGCGCATGTCGCTCCGGGCGTGCTCGACGCGCTGGCCGCGCTGGCCGAGGAGCCCGAGACCTACCGGCTCGCGCTCGTCACCGGCAACTTCGAGCCGGTCGCGCGCCGCAAGCTCGCCAGCGCGGGCATCGGCGGGTACTTCGCCGCCGGTCAGGGCGGCTTCGGCAGCGACGCCGAGGACCGCAGCGAGCTCCCGGCGGTGGCCCGCGTCCGGGCCGGGGGCTGGCCGCGGGAGCGCACGGTCGTGATCGGCGACACGCCGCGCGACATCGCCTGCGCCCGCGCGGACCAGGTGCGCGTGATCGGCGTGGCGACGGGTCCGTTCGCCGCCGAGGCGCTGGCCGACGCGGACGCCGTCGTGGACAGCGCCCGCGCCGTGCTCCCCGTGCTCGCCGACTTCGCCGCTAGGGCTGCCTGACCACCTGCGCCGAGCCGCCCCCGCGGCGGACCGGCTCGGCGGCGGCGAGGAACCCGCCGCCGGGCAGCAGCTCGATCCCCGTCGCCGCGCCGATCTCGCCGTTGGTCGGCGGCGTGAGAACTGGCGGGACGAAGGAGTGGCGGAACGGCGGCGCCGCGAGCGCCTGTCCCACCGGCGAGGCGCTGAACGCCGGCTCGGCCTGCGTCGTCGGGCCGTTGCGCTGGGCGGCGCGCGGCGCGGCGATCGCGTCCGGGAGCGACTTGCCGAGGTCGAACCGCTCCATCAGGATCTGCAGGACGGTCGTGATGATCGTGGAGCCGCCCGGCGAGCCGGTCGCGAGGACCGGGACGCCGTCGCGCTGCACGATCGTCGGCGCGATCGAGGACCGCGGCCGCTTCCCGCCGTCCGGCCCGGTTCGCCGCGGTCGTCGACGTGAAGTCGAAGTCCGTCAGCTCGTTGTTGACGAGGAAGCCCCAGCCCGGGACGACGATCCCGTTCCCGCCGGTCGACTCGATCGTGAACGTGTACGCCACGATGGTCCCGGCCGCGTCCGCGACCGTGAGATGCGTGGTCGACCGCAGCGGCTCGTCGGCCGCCGCGACGCCCGGGTCGCCGGGCGGGACCGCGCCGGGCTGGGCCTTCGCCGGATCGATCAGCGCAGCGCGCTCGTGCGCGTAGCGCTGGGAGAGCAGCTGTGCGAGCGGCACGTCGTAGTAGTCGGGATCCGCGAGCCACATGCCGCGGTCGGCGAACGCGAACCGCGAGGCCTCGAGGAACCAGTGGTACTTCTGCGTCGCCGACAGTGTCGGCCAGCTCGGCGCCTCCTCGAGGATGTTGAGCGCCTCGCCGACGGTCGAGCCGCCCGACGACGGCGGCCCCATGCCGAACACGTCGAGACCGCGGTAGCGCACGCGGGTGGGCTCGCGCTCCGGCGCGGTGTACGCGCGCAGGTCGCGCGGCGTCATCAGGCCCGGGCGCCACGTGTGGTTGGCGCCGGCCGTCAGCGGCGGCTTCGTCACGGCCTTCGCCAGCGCCGCGGCGATCGGGCCGCGGTAGAAGCCGTCAGCCCCGTGCCGCGCGATCCGGGCGTAGGCGCGCGCGAGGTCGGGGTTGCGCTGGACCGTGCCGACGTCGTGCGCCGTGCCGTCCGCGTCGAGGTAGAGCGCCTCCGACGAGCGGATGTCGTTGAAGTAGTCGGCGTTGTCCTGCGCCTGCTCGTAGAACGTGCGGTCGATCACGAAGCCCGTCCGGGCGACGTCGATCGCCGGCTGCAGCACGCGGCCGAGCGACCACGTGCCGTAGCGGCGCAGCGCGTCGCTCCACCCCGCCACGGTCCCCGGGACGCCGCCGGAGAGCCCGCTGTAGCGCGCGTCGTTGAACGGGAGCGCGGCGCCGTTCTCGAAGAACGAGTCGGGCCGCATGGCGGCGGGCGCCTTCTCGCGCGAGTCGATCGTCGTGATCTTCCCCTTGGGCGTGCGGATGACCATGAACCCGCCGCCGCCGATGCCGGAGGAGAACGGCTCGGTCACGCCGAGCACCGCGCCCGCCGCGACGGCGGCGTCGACCGCGTTGCCGCCGCGGCGCAGGACGTCGCGCGCGGCGCTCGAAGCGACGCTGTCCACGGTTGCGACGGCCCCGCCGCGGCCCTGCGCGGTCGGCTGCGTCGTGTGCTCGTAGGGCGTGTCGGCGCCTGCCGTCACCGGCGCGGCGAGGAGCGCGCTGACCCCGAGCAGCGCGAGCAGGGTACGCGTGGGCATTCGTGAGCCTCCCGTCTCGTGTCCGTGGCGCTCCTACCCGCAGCGTGCGCGTGTCACGCGCAAGGGCGTCAGGGGAGCGCGGGCACGGCGAGGATGTCGGTGCTCGGCGCGGCCCCGGTGACGGCCCGCAGCCGGGTGACGTACGCCGTGTCGGCGCTCAGCGCGGTGGTCCACAGCGTGGCGACGACGCCGCGCCGGGCGCGCGGCGGCAGCGGCGGGCGGTGGCCGCGGTACCCCTGGCGGTGCCGGTGGCGGCCGTGCTCGTGCTCCGTGTCGCGCTGGCCCGGGGACGGGTGGACGAGCAGGACGCGGTCCGCCGCCGGGTCGGCGGGCGCCAGCGGGCCGAGCCGCAGCTGCTGCACCTGCCCGGTGGCATGCACGTAGAGGAGCCGGGTCCCGTCGGTCGCCGGGTTCGTGATCTGCGCGCCCGGCTGGGCGCGCAGGTGCGTCTGCGCTCCGGTCGTCGAGGTCGATGCCCACCAGGCGGCTGCCGAGCGGGCCGGCGGTGTGGCAGAGCAGCAGGTTGCCGGCGAGGCAGGGGCGGCCGATCTCGGTCGGGGTGCGCGACTCCAGCACCAGCCGCGGCTCGCCGCCCGTGGCGACCCAGAGGCGGTCGGTCCCCTCGCCGTCGCGGGCGCGCCAGGCGAGCGCGCCGTCGGAGAGCGCGAGCGAGCCGGCGCCGGCGGCGGTGCGCCGCTCGACCGCGCCGCAGCGTCGCGGCGTCGGCGATCGTGACGTCGTTGCCCTCCCGCCACGCGATCCGAGCGCCGCCGAGCGCCGGATGGCTGCCGCTCAGCGCCGGTGGCGGCGCCGCCGCGGAGCAGCAGCGCCACTCCGTTGGGGCGCTGCCACGCGACCATCCCGCCGCCCGCGGTCGGGTCGTAGGCGCTTCCGGCGAACAGCGTGAACGCGGTCCGCGCGGACGCGGTGGCCGGCTCGCTCACGTCGGCGCCGTCCCCAGCGCGAGCGCGCACGCCGCCAGCGCGACGGCGTCGACGCGGCGCAGGCCGAGCAGGATCGCCGGCCGCTCGCACATCGCGGCGGTGATCGCGCCGCCGCGGTCGGTGCCCGCGAACGGCGCCAGGCAGATCACCGGGAGCGCGCGACCGGCGCCGAACGCGACGCCCATCGCAAGGCCCAGCGCGGGGTCGCCGAGCGCGATGCTCGTCCCCGCGAGCGCCCAGACGGCGAACGACAGCACGAACGTGGTGAAGCCGAGGCCGAGCAGGACGCCGTAGCCGGCGGCGGCGAGCGGGACCGGCAGCACACGGCGCCACGCCTCGGGCACCTGGCGGCGGACCTGCGGCGCGATGCGCAGGCCGCGGGCCTCGGCGGCGGCGGCCGCGACCGCCACGACGGCGGCGAGGCCGAGGGCGACGGGGCCGCCGGCGCCCAGCGCGGCGCCGGCCAGTGCGAGCCCGCCGAACGTCGCGGCGCCGCCGGCCAGCGCGCCGAGGGCGAACGTCGCGCACGCCGCGAGCGAGGTGCGCAGCCGGCGTGCGTAGCCGTGCGGCGCCAGCGTCTCCACCATCGAGAACCCGCAGGGCGACCACGCGCCGGTCACCCCGGCGGCGAGGGCCGCGGCGATCAGGCAGGCGGTCAGCATCCGAGCTCGGAATATCCTCGGCCGCGGAAGGTCGGTCCAGGTACACGGCACGGGTCACCGGGCTCGTGCATCAGGAGAGGGAGACTCTCATGCCTGGACGGCACGGCAGAGACCCGGGGGCGCGCCCGGGTCTCGGGACCGTGGCGTCGTGGCGGACGGGAGGCGCTCACGATCCGCTCCGCAGCCTCCTCGCCGCCCGCCGCAGCCGCCTCCGCGCCCGGCCGGCCCGCGCGCGGAGCGTGACCGGGCGCGCCGGGCGGGCGGGCGCCGCGGGCCGGCACGATCTGGCGCGGGACGGGCGCCGGCACGCCGCTCAGGTCGCCGATCCGGTTCGCCCACTCGAGCACGGCGTCGCGAACCACCGCGATCTGCTCCGACGGATACCGCTCGGGCTTGCGGAACACGCCCACCGTGTCGCCCCAGTACGCGTTCGCGGTGTCGATCGCGGCGTAGTCGTGCCGCCGCTTGCCGTGGCGCGGCGGGAAGTCGGTGTACGCCTCGCGCAGCTCGAGGCCGGCGAACGCCGCCATCGCGCGCAGCCCGTCCGGGTAGTAGCGCCAGCAGTCGTAGACCGAGTGGACGTGACCGCGCGACGGCACGGTGATGAACAGGTGTCCGCCGGGCTTCAGCACCCGGGCGAGCTCGAGCATCGACGCCCAGAAGAACGGGATGTGCTCGAACACCTGCCCCGCGATGATGACGTCGGCGCTGTCCGGCTTCAGCGGCACCCGGTACGGCTCGGCCATGACGATGTCCACGTTGCGGCCCGGCCGGATGTCCACGCCGGTGATGTCGCAATCGTGGTTGCGCAGGAGGTCGCGGTGGGTCAGCTCCTGACCGCGGGGCAGGCGCGAGCCGAAGTCCACGACCCGGTAGTGCCGGTCGCGGGGCATGTAGGTCTCCACGCAGCGCGCCATCGCGGCATGTGCGGATGCGTGCACGTCGTCTCCTCCTGCCCGGGTGACGCGCCAGTGTGACGCAGATCAGCACGGGACCGTGCTCTGGAAGTACATGACGCAGAACACCTTTCGCCTGTCGTAGCAGTAGCCCTTCAGCGAGCGGTCGCCGTTGATGCGGATCGGGTGCGGCGCGCAGCAGTCGACGAGCTTGCGCACGCGCCCGTGGCAGCAGCGGTACCAGGAGCCGTCGGTCTGGACGCGGAGGCCGTAGCTCGTGCCGGTGGCGGTGCAGACCTTGGTCCGCGGCGCCGAGGGGAGCGGCCGCCCCTCGGGGTCGACGAGCGGGGCGCCGTCCTCGTCCAGCGGCCTCCCGAAGTCGTCGATCACCCGCCCGAGATCGTCGATCCGCTTGCCGTCCCGCGCGCGGAGCGGGAAGCCGCGGCGGTCGATGCGCGGCAGCCCGGTCGGATGCGGGCAGCCGTCGGTCGTGTAGATGTGGCCGCAGAAGTGGAACGCGTCCGCCTCGCCCGGGCGGATCACGGCGCCGACCATGCCCGCGCCGGCGGTCGCGGCCACAGCGCCGCCGGCGCGGCCGAGGAACGCGCGCCGCGACGTCCCGCCGCCGGCGTCCTGGCTGCGCTCCCGGGCGGCGGCGACGACCGATTGCGAGCTGGCGCGCGTCGTTCACCGTGCCCTTGGCGAGCACGACGCCGCCGGGCCCGAGCGCGACGGCGAACGGCGCCCCGGGCACCCGCGCGGCCGCCCAGGCCTCCGGGTCCTCGGCCTCGTCGAAGCGGCGCACGTCGACGCCGGGGAGCGCGTCGGCGGCGGGAGCGACGCGCTTGCAGAGCGCGCAGCCGGGGCTGGTGAAGAGCGCGAGCGTGAGGTCCGCCCGGCCTCCGAACCACTCCGCCAGCGCGCTGCGCTGGCCCAGCGGCGGCCCTTCATCCTCGATCTCGAGGGCCCCGCGCGGCGCGGTGCGCCGGCCCGCGGCGAGGACGACGACCGCGGCGGCGACGGCGGCCGTGAGCACGAGCGGCAGGTCAGGCGCGGACCCGAGCAGCGGCAGCGCCGCGCACCCCACGGCCAGCAGCGCGGTCCGGCCCGTCGACGCGCGCGAGAGCCGCCCGCCCGCGCCGAAGCACCCGCACGGTGCGCCCTCTTCGCCCCGGGCGAGCGCCGCCGTCTGGACCAGGAGGAAGCCGGCGAGCACGACGCCGGCCGCGTATGCCGCCGTCTCGATCCCCGCTGCGATCCCCGCGGCGAGCGCGGCCTCGACCGCGATCAGCGCGCCCCACGCGGGCGTCGCGAGTCGCCCCGGGATGCCGTAGGCCGCGAGCGCCACGGTGCTGCCCGTGCGGTCCGCGGCCTTGAGCGCGGCGGCGCCGAGCAGGACCGTCGCGAGGCCCGCCCAGGCCAGTATCGCGATCATGGGAGCCGCAACATAGCGGCTGGTCCGGCGTTGCGGCGACGGTCCGGACCGCAGTCCTCGCGGCGGCTCAGACCCGGACGACGTCGCGCGTGGCGGCTACGCGGTCAGCAGCGCTTGCGCGGCTTCTTGGCCCCCGGCGGCAGGCAGCGGTCCTTGGCGCTCGGGATCTTGCCCTTCTTGAGGTCGTAGCGGGCGACCTTGCCGATGAAGCCCTTCTTCGTGATGCGCAGCTCGAGCCGCTGCCCGGCCATGAAGCTGCGCTTCTTCTTCCCGACGACCTTGGACGCGGAGATCTCCTTGAACAGCGTGATCGTGCCCTTGCGCCGCTTCTTCGAGCTCACGCGCTTGAACGGGCACTTCGAGCTCTTCCGGCGGCTGCAGCGCAGCTCGGCCTTGGTGCCCTTCAGCGCCCGCCGGATGGTGAGCTTGAGCAGGAAGATCCGCTTCCCGCTCACACCCCATGTGACGCTGATGGGCGACGTGATTCGCTTCTTGGGCGCCGGCGCTGCGATCAGCACCGGGTGCGACTGGCTGGCCGGTTGCCCGCGGCATCGGTCGCTGCGACCGAGACGGTGAAGGCGCCGGCGCGGCCGAACGCGTGCGACACGGCGCCGCCGGCCGCCGTCGCTGCCGTCGCCGAAGTTCCACGCGATCGACACGGGCGACACGCGGTCGGTCGCCGCGGCGGCCATGCCGATCGGCGCGCCGACCTTGGCGCCCGGAGGCACGCTGGAGTTGAGCGTCGGCGCCGCCGCGTCGAAGCTGGCGGACTGGAAGCGGAAGTGGCTGGCGGTGCTGTGGAACGCGTCGCGCGTCCACGCCGCCACGCCGTTGCCCTGGTCGTCCATGCCGATCGACGCCGCGAAGAAGTTGCGGAACTCCCCGGCCGGCTGGCCCGCGTCGCTGACGGCGCTGACCAGCGGCCCGTACGTGCCGTTCGCCTTGCGCTGCACGGTGAAGAGCGCCTTCGTGTCGCCGACGAGCCATGCGATGAGCGCGTCGCCGTTCGCCCCCACCGTGATCAGCGGCAGGAACGAGGCCATGCTCGGTCCCGACAACGTCCGGTAGTCGCCGAATCCGCCCCCGGCGGGGCGTGTCGCGGCCTCCATCGTGCCGTTGGACACCCACGCCGCCACGACGACGCCGTTCGGCGCCGCGGCCGCGACCGGCGTGTTCGCGTTCGCGCCGAGCTGCGACGCGCGCTGGAAGCCACTCCAGGTGGGCTGCCCCGGCGCGTGCTCCGCGAACTCGATCTGGCCGTTGCGCGTCCACAGCGCTGTTGAGCGCCCGGACGCATCGACGGCCACGGCCGGCTGGGTCGCGAGAGCCGGGGCGACCGACTCTGAGAGCGAGACGCCGTTGCCGGTGAACCCGCCGCCCGGGGCGCGCTCGTTCGCCTCGACGAGGGTGACGTTCGGGACCAGCGTGACGCGGGACCACACCACGGTGGCGTGGCCGCCGTCGCCGACCGCGACGCCCAGGCCCGTGATCGAGCCTCCGCCGAGTTGGTTGCCGAAGTCCGAGATGAAGCTCGCCGGACCGAAGTCGCCGCTCGCTCCAGGCCGCACCGCGGCGCGGACGCGAGGGGTGTTCGCGCCCGGATTGTCGATCCACGTGGCGACGGCCGTGCCTCCGCGCCCGACCGCGAGCTCGGCCGAGCCCCCGGCCTCGAGCGGCTGCTTCGCTTCAGGGGCCGCCGACGCGGCCGGCCAGGGCACGACGACCAGCCCGCCGCCCAGCCGGTAGAGGATCGTCGCGTTTCCGCCGCCGTCGACGCCGACACGGACGGTCGGCGTCTCGACGCCGGTCGTCGCCGGCACGGTGATCGCCGCGCCGAATCCCTGGCCCGGCTGGCGGCGCGCGACCTGGAGCACCCAGTTCCCGGCGCCGGGGACGTTCTGCGCCCACGCCGCGACTGCGGTCCCGTCGGCGCCCAGCGCGACGCGCCCGATCGAAGACGAGTCCGGCGGTGAGGTGGTCTCCCCGCCGAGGTCGACCGGCGCCAGCCACGCGGGCGCAGCGGCGGCCGGTGAAGCGAGCAGGAGGGTCGCCGCGACGGCGAGGAGCAGTACGCGCATCGGCCGACGCTACCGGCGGCGCACGGTCAGAGGCAAGGCCGAGCGACCCGACATTCGGGCATTTCACCCACAGGAGCGCGGCTTCTTCCGTCCGAACGGGATGCACTGCTGCACGCGCTTCGGCAGCTTGGCGTCACGGATGACGAAGCGGTCGACGCGCCCGATGGCGCCAGTTTGCAGCACGCGCACGTCGATCACGGCCTTGGGCTTGAGCTCCGCCGTCTTGAACAGCTTCGTGAAGTCCTTGGTGCCGGCCTTCTTCATGCGGACGCGCTTCACCTTGTTCTTGCGGAGTGGCTTGGGGCAGCCGTTCCCGTCGCACCGCAGCTGGACCCGCATGCCGGGCTTGAGCTTCTTGATGCGGAGCCGCGTCACCTTCGTGAAGCCACGGAAGACTGCGAAGCTCCGCTCGATGTCGACGTCCGGCCGCTTGCGCCGCGGGCCGCCGGAGCAGTCCTCGTCGATGCTGTTGTTCGGGACGTCTGCAATGCCGGGCCGGATCTTCGGGTTGGCGTCGTTGCAGTCCTGCGGCCGGGGCGACCCGTCGCCGTCCCGATCGGGGTTCTGCGCGTCCCCGCCGGCGCAGTCCTCGTCGATCCCGTTGTCGAACACGTCGTTCGCGCCAGGACGGATCGCCGGGTTGGCGTCGTTGCAGTCGGCCGGAACGAGAGAGCCGTCACCGTCGCGGTCGAAGTTCTCGCCGACCTGGCGCCCGAACAGCTCGAACTCGTTGTCGGCGAGCGGCGGGCCGTCGGCGCTCCACACCGACAGCCAGCGGTTGGTCGCCGTGTTGGCGGCGACGATCGCGTCGCTCGGGAGCGAAGTCCTCGTCGTTGTCGACGCCGACGCGGGAGATCGTGAAGTCCTGCGGCTCGAACTCGGCACCGCTCGAGGCCAGGGCCGAGCCCATCACCTCCCGCTCGTCGTTCGACAGGCCCGGGCGGTCGGTGTCCTGCCCGATCCAGGTCACGAGGTAGCGGTCCAGGCCCGGGAGATACGCCGCTGCGGGCGAACGCGACGCTGAACGTGAACGCCGGAGCCCGGCCGGGCCGGCCGACGAGACCTGCTGGTCGTCGTGCCGACTCGCCGAGCCCGCCCTCGAGCCGCTGGACGATGATCTCGGTGCCCTCCGCGTCACTCTTGTCGCCTGGTACGCGACGAGGAAGCGGCCGGCAGGGCCGGTGTTCGCCGTGAGGGCATCGAGAGCGTTGTGCGCGGCGTCGCCGGTGTTGGTGATCTTCCGTTGCGAGCCGGTCGGGCGCCAGCGTCGCCCACGTTCCCGGCGCGGCGGGCGAAGATCTCGAAGTCGCCGCCGACGGTCGAACCCTCCCACACGACCGCGAGTCTCGCCGTCCCGGGAACCGCGACGAGCACGGGATCGACCGCGTCTTCCAACGTGGCCTCACTGACGACGTTGTCGAACGAGAAACCGGTGAAGCTGCCCGCTGGCCGCGTTGAGACCCGGCGAGCATAGACGTTGAACTCGTCGTCGATCGTGTCGTCGCCGTCGTAGGCCACGATGTACGCGTCGCCCGGGGCAGTTGTCGCCGTCGCGTCAGGCCGGTAGACGACGTCGATCTCGTCGTTGAACGTCTGGTTCGTCGCGGACGCGAATTGAGCGTCCGCCCGGGCTGCCCGCCGGGGCGGTCGATCAGGACCCGTCGCCGCCCACGATCTGCACGAAGATCTCGCGATCGCCGTGACGACCTGCTCCCGTGTGAACGCGACGACGTACCGGTCACGCTCGAAGTCGTACGCGACGGCGGGCTGCGCGCGAGGTCGAAGCCGGCGGGATCCGTCGGCGCCGCTGATCTGGAACGACGCACCGATCGGCGAGCCGTCGGCGGCGAGGCGCCGGCCGAAGATCTCGATATCGCCGGCGACGCGGTTCTCCCACACGCGCGAGGAACTCGTTGCGCTGCGAGTTGTAGACGACGTCGGCGACCTGCGCGTCGACGTCGAGCGGGTCGCCGTCGGTCCCCTGCTGCGTAAGCCGCAGCTGACCTCCGAGCGGATCGATCGGCTGCTGCGCACTCGCGACGGCAGGCGTCAGCGCCACGATCGCGACCGTGACGGCCACGAGGCTCTTGCATCCCTGCCGCACCTTGTTCCTCCGAGACTCCGACGCCGACGTACGGGGCGACGGTAGACCGTCGCATGCGGGCCGGTCAAGGAAAGGTGACGGAGTTCATCCCCAGGTGGGGAGTGGACCCTAGTGCCGCTAGGCCCGGACGAGCTTCTTGTACGTGATCCGGTGCGGCCGGTCGGCCTCTGCGCCGAGGCGCTCGTGGCGGTGCTCCTCGTACGCCTCGAAGTTCCCCTCGAACCAGGTGACCTGCGAATCGCCCTCGAACGCGAGCACGTGCGTCGCCACGCGGTCGAGGAACCAGCGATCGTGGGAGATGACCACCGCGCAGCCCGGGAACGCGAGCAGCGCCTCTTCCAGCGCGCGCAGCGTGTCGACGTCGAGGTCGTTCGTCGGCTCGTCGAGCAGGAGCACGTTGCCGCCGCGGCGCAGCAGCTTGGCGAGGTGCACGCGGTTGCGCTCGCCGCCCGAGAGCACGCCGACCTTGCGCTGCTGGTCGGAGCCCCTGAAGTTGAACCCGGCCACGTAGGCGCGCGACGCGATCTCGCGCTCGCCGACCTTGATGTTGTCGTAGCCGTCGGAGATCTCCTCCCAGACGGTCTTGTCGGGGTCGAGGGCGTCGCGGGACTGGTCCACGTACGCGAGGTCGACCGTGTCGCCGAGCGTGAGCGCGCCGGCGTCCGGCTTCTCCTCGCCGACGATCATGCGGAACAGCGTCGTCTTGCCCGCGCCGTTGGCGCCGATGATCCCGACGATGCCCGCCGGCGGCAGGGAGAACGAGAGGTCCTCGATCAGCAGGCGGTCGCCGAAGCCCTTGCGGAGCCCGTCGGCCTCGATCACCTTGTCGCCGAGGCGCTGCCCGGCCGGGATGTGGATCTGGACGGAGTCGAGCTTGACGTTGCGCTCCTCCGCGAGCAGGCGCTCGTAGTTGTTCAGCCGCGCCTTGGCCTTCTTGCGCCGCCCCTTCGGGTTCTCGCGCACCCACTCCAGCTCCTGCGCGATGGTGCGCTGGCGCGCGGTCTCCTGGCGCTCCTCCTGGGCGAGCCGCTGCTGCTTCTGCTCCAGCCAGCTCGAGTAGTTGCCCTTGAACGGGAGGCCCTGGCCGCGATCGAGCTCGAGGATCCAGCCCGCGACGTTGTCGAGGAAGTAGCGATCGTGGGTGACGGCGACGATCGTGCCCTTGTAGTCCTCCAGGTGCTGCTCCAGCCACGCGACCGACTCGGCGTCGAGGTGGTTCGTGGGCTCGTCGAGCAGCAGCAGGTCGGGAGCGGCGAGCAGGAGCCGGCAGAGCGCGACGCGGCGGCGCTCGCCGCCGGAGAGCGTGCTGACGTCGGCGTCCGCCGGCGGGAGCCGGAGCGCGTCCATCGCCTGGTCGAGCTGGGTGTCCAGGTTCCACGCGTCGGCCGCGTCGATCCGGTCCTGCAGCCGCGCGAACTCGTCGGCGGTCTCGTCGGAGTAGTTGGCGGCGAGCTCGTTGAAGCGGTCGAGCAGCGCGCGCACCTCGGCGACTCCGTCCTCGACGTTGCCGCGCACGTCCTTGCCGGGGTCCAGGTGCGGCTCCTGCTCGAGCAGGCCGACGGTCGCCCCCGGAGCGAGCTGGGCCTCTCCGCGGTACTCGGTGTCCTGCCCCGCCATGATCCGCAGCAGCGTGGACTTGCCCGAGCCGTTGAGGCCGAGCACGCCGATCTTCGCGCCCGGGAAGAACGAGAGGGAGATGTCCTTCAGCACCTGCTTGTCGGGCGGGTGCGTCCGGCTCAACTTGTACATCGAATAGATGTATTGGCTCGACATGTGGTCTAAGAGGGTAGACGGCGAAACTGGCCGTTTGTCCATGTGACAATTCGTCCTAAGTGCCGATGATTCGATGATGCGGCCCCTGATCGGCGTCTTCACCTCCGAGCGGCACGCGGGCACCCTTGCCACGCTCCTGCGCTGCGACGAGAGCGCGCCCGCCCGCGAGCTGCGGCTGGGGCTGCCGTATCTGCGGGCCATCGAGGCCGGCGGCGGGCTGCCGGTCGTGATCGCGCCCGACGACCCCGCGCTGGCGGTCGCGCTCCTGGAGCGCTTCGACGGGCTCTGCCTCGCCGGCGGCCCGGACCTCGATCCGATCGCCTACGGCGCCGCGGAGCGGCACGAGCGGCTCGGCCCCACCGACCACGCCGTCGACGCCGTCGAGCTGGCGCTGGCGCGGGCGGCCGACGAGCGCGGGATGCCGGTGCTGGGCGTCTGCCGCGGCGCGCAGGCGCTCAACGTCGCGCGCGGCGGCACGCTGCGCCAGCACGTCGACGACCACCGGCAGACGGACGTGGCGACGGAGCCGGCGCACACGGTGGCGGTCGCGCCGGGCTCGATCCTCGCCGGCCTCTGCGGCGACGGCGTGCTCGACGTCAACTCCTTCCACCACCAGGCGGCCGGGTTGGTCGGCGCCGGCATGCGGGTCTCGGCGACCGCCCCCGACGGCACGATCGAGGCGATCGAGGATCCCGCCCGCCCGTTCTGGCTCGGCGTCCAGTGGCACGCCGAGGGCATGGTGGAGCGGCCGGAGCAGCTCGCGCTGTTCAGCGGGCTCGTCGCCGCGTCCGCCGCGCCGCGGCTGGCGCTCGCCGCATAGCCGGGAATATCCCGCGGCTTCGCATCGTCACAACGGTGTGACGATCGCGAGCCCGCGTCCGATCCATCGCACGCTGCGCGGGCGAGCACGGGTCACGCGATCCCGCTGCGGACGGAAGACGACTGAAGCAGGGGTCAGATCTTGCAATCGCGCACGGATGCGCGGTTGCAAGATCTGACCCCTCGCGGCTGGCCAAATGGCGGCTGGAGAAGAGGCTCATCGACTAGGTACCGTTAGAGGGTCATGCCGCAGGTCCTGGACATCGAGCAAGCGGTTCTCCTCCTGGAGATCGACCCGCCGTTCGACAAGCGCGACATCCAGCTCGCCCGTCGCCGCCAGGCCAAGCGCTGGCATCCCGACATCGCGCCGCCGGGCAAGCAGCTCCAGCACGAGCGCCACCTCAAGGCCGTCAACGAGGCGGCCGACCAGCTCGAGCGTCTGGCCGAGGAGTCGCGCGGCGGGAAGGTGACCCGCAACGCGGTGAAGGTCTCGCGCCGCGGCCGCGCGCAAGCGCCGCGCCGAGGAGGGCGCGCGGGCGTACGCGGAGGAGCAGCGCCAGCGCTCCGCGTCCGCCGACGCCGCCAAGCACGATCCGTTCGGCTCGCGGGTCCCCGACCACTCGGTCGTGCACCGCTACGCGCGCTGCCTCTCCTATCCGGAGTGGGGCGTCGGGAGCGTGAACGGCATCTACTTCACCGGCGACGGCGACGACATCCAGCAGTGGGCGCGCGTCTCGTTCAACCAGGGCATCCGCACGGTGCCGGCCGGATCGCTCCAGTTCGTCGACTTCACGAAGCCCGACCCGGGCGCCGAGCGCGTCGAGCGCTTCATGACCGCCGCGAAGCACGCGCTGGCGGAGGGCGACTTCGCGCTCGCCGCGCGACGGCTGGTCTACGCGCGCGACGCGGAGCCGCGCAACACCGCCGTGCTGCGGCTGCTCACCACCGCGTACTGGCAGGCCGGGCAGTACGCCGCCGCCGCGCGCGCCGTGCGCGACTGGATCCGCGAGGAGGGCGAGCGCCCGGCGCCGTACCGGACGGCCGCCCGGATCTACGAGGACATGGGCTCGCTCTCGCAGGCGGTCGACGCGGCGCTGCGCGAGACCGAGCGGGCGCCGCGCGACGGCTCGGCGTGGGAGCGGCTCGGGCGGCTGCGGCTGCGGACCTTCGACCGCGCGGGCGCGCGCGACGCGCTCGAGCGGGCGCGCGTGATCGCGCCGACGGAGCAGGGCCTGCTCGACCTCGCGCTGGTCGCCCACCTCGCGGGGGACACCGGCGCCGAGGTGTCGGCCTGCGAGCAGGCGGCGGAGCTGGCGCCGGACTCGCCGGCGGTGTGGGCGCGGCTGGCGCACGCGCTGGCCCGGACGGACCGGACGTCGGAGTGCCTCGCCGCATGCGAGCGCGCGCTCGCTCTGCGCGACGATCCTGAGGTGCGCGACCTGCGCGACCAGGTGCTGGCGGCGGCGCCCCGTGAGCTCGCGCGGGAGTCGGCCGCGGCGTAGCGGCGCGGGCGCCTCGTTTGCGCCGGCGAACGTCAACTGCGGCATTGAGAGGGAGGGACGCGAGGCGACGGCAACGTCCGTCGCGGTCCGCACACGCCCGAGTGCCGGACGTTGACGGCGTACTAGTGACGGTCAACGTGCGACGCCGGATCGTCGCGAGCCGCGATCGGACGTTGACGGCAGCCCGCCCACCGACGGATCCCTCCCCTCAATGCCGCAGTTGACGTTCGTCCGCGCCACCGTCAGGCCCGCACTCCTCCAACCGCCGCGCGAGGAACCGCCGCTCCGCCGGGTTCGTCGCCAGCTCCAGCGCCCGCGCATACGCCGTCGCCGCCTCCCCGAGCCGCCCCTCCCGCCGCAGCAGGTCCGCCCGCGCGGCGTGCAGCAGGTGGTAGTCGTCGAGCGCGCCGCCGGCCGCGAGCGCGTCGACCAGCAGCAACCCGGCCGCCGGCCCGTCCGCCATCGCCACGGCGACGGCGCGGTTGAGCGTCACGACCGGCGTCGGGAGCACGCGCCCGAGCTCGTCGTAGAGCAGCGCGATCTGGCGCCAGTCGGTCGCCTCCGCGCCGACGGCCTCGGCGTGCACGGCGGCGATCGCGGCCTGCAGCGCGTACGGCCCCGGCGGCCGGCGCAGCGTGAGCGCCTGGTCGACGAGCGGGAGCGCCTGGCCGATCATGCCGCGGTCCCAGCGGTCGCGGTCCTGCTCCTCGAGCAGCACGAGCTCGCCCGTCGTCGCCGACCCGCGCGCCGCGGCGCGCGTGGTGGAGCAGCATCAGCGCGAGCAGCCCGGCCGGCTCGGGCTCGTCCGGCAGCAGCGTGTGCACGACGCGGGCGAGCCGGATCGCCTCCGCGGCGATGTCCGCGCGCACGAGCTCGTCGCCGCCGGTCGCCGCGTAGCCCTCGTTGAACACGAGGTAGAGCACCGCGAGCACGGCTCCGAGCCGGTCGTCGAGCGCGTCCGGCGGGGGCTCGGCGACCGGGATGCCCGACAGCCGCACCTTCTTCTTCGCCCGCACGAGCCGCTGCGCCACGGTCGCCTCGGGGAGCAGGAGCGCCCGGGCGATCTCCGGCACGGTCAGGCCGCCGACGAGCCGGAGCGTGAGCGGGACCTGGGCCTCGACCGCGAGCGCCGGATGGCAGCACGCGAACACCAGGCCGAGCCGCTCGTCGGGGATCATCGCGGCGTCCTCGCCGGGCAGGTCGCGCACCGCTTCCTCGAGCTCGCGGGCGAGCACCGCCTGCTTGTCGCGCAGCGCCGCCTCGCGCCGGAGCCGGTCGATCGCGCGCCGCTTGGCGGTGGTGAGGATCCACCCGGCCGGAACCGACGGCACGCCGTCGCGCGGCCAGCGGTCCAATGCGACGGCGTAGGCATCCTGCACGGCCTCCTCTGCGCGATCGACGTCACCGCCCAGCCCGCCGGCCAGGATCGCGACCGCGCGCCCGAACTCCGCGCGGAAGCAGCGTGCGACCGCGTCGGCCGCATCGGTGCGGGTGGTGGCGTTCAGCCCTGCTCGTACTCCTGGATCGGCCGCAGCTCGATCGTCCCGTACCTGACGCCGGGACAGCGCTGCGCCCACTTGATCGCCTCGTCGAGGTTCTCGACGTCGAGGAGGTAGTAGCCGCCGAGTTGCTCGCGGGTCTCGGCGAACGGGCCGTCGGTGACGAGCGGGGTGCCGTTCTCCTCGCGCACGCTGGTGGCGGTCGCGGTCGGCTGGAGCGCGTCGCCGCCCGGGCTCGCGCCGGCGGCCATGATCGCCTCGGTGTACTCCCCCCACTTCTGCATGTCCGCCTGCAGGTCGGCTTCGCTCATCGAGCCGTACGTCGACTCGTCGCCGTAGATGAGGAGCAGGTAGCGCATTCGAAGCCTCCTGGGTCGAGGCGGCGCCGGTCGCCGCCGTCCGATCCTATGACGAACGGGCGCCCGGAAATCGACAGGCTCGTTCACATCTGGACGACCGGCCGCCGGCCCGCCCCGTCCGGAATCGACAGTACGGTGTCGCACCCATGCGCCTGATCGTCGCCCGCTGCGCCGTCGAGTACACCGGCCGCCTGACCGCGCATCTGCCGGAGGCGCTGCGGCTGATCATGATCAAGGCCGACGGGTCGGTGCTGGTGCACGCCGACGCGGGCGGCTACAAGCCGCTGAACTGGATGACGCCGCCCACGGTCATCGAGGAGGAGGAAGGGCGGATCGTCGTGCGCAAGCGCAAGGGCGACGACCAGCTGGAGATCGCGCTGGCCGAGGTGCTCTCCGACGTCACGCACGCGATGGACTTCGACGCCGCGCGGCTGGAGAAGGACGGCGTCGAGGCGGACCTCCAGGTCGCGCTCGCCGACGCGCCCGACTGGTGCGGCGAGGGCTTCCGGCTGGTGCGGCGCGAGTGGCCGACCGACATCGGCCCCGTCGACCTGATGTGCCGCGACGGGGACGACGCCTGGATCGCGGTCGAGATCAAGCGCGTCGGGACGATCGACGCGGTCGAGCAGCTGTCGCGCTATCTCGAGCGGATCCGGCTCGATCCCGCGCTCGCGGACTGCCGCGGCGTGCTGGCGGCGCAGGTGGTCAAGCCGCAGGCGCGCGTGCTGGCCGAGGCGCGGGGGCTCGACTGGGTCGAGGTCGACCTCGCCGAGCTGCGCGGCGAGCGCGAGCCGGCGCTCACCCTGTTCGGGTGAGCATGCGCGCAACCTAGGAATCGCCGAAGAGGGTGACGATCAGCGAGCGCGCGCCGCCGTTGTCGCGGTGCTCGCACAGGTAGATCCCCTGCCAGGTGCCGAGCGCGAAGCCGCCGTCGCGGACCGGCAGCGTGAGCGACGGCCCGAGCACCGACGCCTTGATGTGCGCCGGCATGTCGTCCGGTCCCTCGACCGTGTGCGTCCAGTACGGCGCGTCCTCGGGCACCACGTGGTCGAACCAGGCCTCGAAGTCGTCGCGCACGTCGGGCGAGGCGTTCTCGTTGAGCGTCAGCGAGGCCGACGTGTGCAGGATGTGCACGTGCGCGAGGCCCACGCGCAGCTCGCCGATCTCCGGCACGGCCTCCGCGACGTCGCGCGTGATCAGGTGGAACCCGCGCGGGCGGGGACGGAGGCGGATCACGCTCTGGTGCCACATCGCACGAGGCCTCAGTCGGGCAGCCGCGCCGCGCGCATGTCGACGCGCTCGCCGCGGAACGGGACCCCCTCCGCCTCCAGCAGCGCCCGCTGGCGCTCGCCCTTGGCGAGCGAGCCGTCGGCGCGCACGATCCGGTGCCAGGGCACGTCGGGGTCGTGGCACGAGAAGAGCACGGTGCCGGCGAACCGCGGCGCGCCGGGGGAGACGTCGCCGTAGGTGCGGACGAAGCCCGGCGGGGTGTTGCGCACGCGGGCGAGCACGCGCGCCGCGCGATCGGGGGCGGGCGGGGGCTGGTCCATGACCCGGAGTATGCTCGCCCGCCGATGCCCCGCCCGCACGGCACGTACTCGATCGTCGCGCTCGATCCCGGCACCGGCGAGCTCGGCGCGGCGGTGCAGTCGCACTGGTTCTCGGTCGGCTCGCTCTGCACCTGGGCGCGGCCCGGGATCGGCGCGGTCGCGACGCAGTCGGTCGTCGAGCCCGCGCACGGGCCCGCACGCGCTCGACCGGCTCGAGGGCGGCGAGGACGCGGCGGCGGCGCTCGCCGGCGTGCTGGCCGCGGACGCGCTCGCCCCCGTCCGCCAGGTCGGCGTCGTCGACGCGCGCGGCCGCGTCGCGGTGCACACCGGCTCCGACTGCATCCCCGAGGCCGGTCACGCGACCGGCGAGCACTGGAGCTGCCAGGCGAACATGATGGCCCGGGCGACGGTGCCGGACGCGATGTCGGCCGCGTTCGCGGCGTCCGGCGGCGACCTCGCGGAGCGGCTGATGACCGCGCTCGAGGGCGCCGAGGCGGAGGGCGGCGACGTCCGCGGCCGGCAGTCCGCCGCCCTGATCGTCGCGCCGGCCTCCGGCGAGCCGTGGCAGCTCAGCGCCGACCTCCGCGTCGAGGATCACGAGGATCCGGTCGGCGAGTTGCGCCGCCTGCTCGGGCTCAAGCGCGCCTACGAGCTGGCCGGCGAGGCCGACGAGCTGATGGGCGAGGGCCGCGCCGACGAGGCGGCGGGACGCTACGTGCGCGCGGCCGAGCTCGCGCCCGCGTCGGACGAGCTGCTGTTCTGGGCCGGCCTGGCGATCGCGCAGAACGGCGACGTGGCGGCCGGCGCCGACGCCGTCCGCCGGGCGGCCTCGGTCCATCCGGGCTGGCTCACGCTGCTGCGAGCGCCTCTCGCCGGAGTTCGCGCCCGCCGGCGAGGCGGTGCGCAGGGAGCTGGCCGGGTAGCGCGATGGCCGATCGCTATCTCCACGGCGTCCCGTGCTGGATCGAGACCGCCCAGCCGGACCCCGACGACGCGGTCCGTTTCTACGGCGCGCTGTTCGGCTGGGAGTTCGACGCGCGCGGCCGCGACCGGGTGGCCCGGCTGCAGGGCAGCGACGTCGCTGGGATCACCTCCCCGACGAGCGACGCACCCTCGACGCCGGTCTGGACCACCTCGATGCGCGTCGGCAGCGCCATCGCCACCGAGGCGAGCGTCGCCGCGGCGGGCGGGCGGGTCGTGCGCGAGGCGGTGGCCGACGTCCACGGGTACCTGTTCGAGGACCCGTCGGGAGCGGCGTTCGCGGTCAGGGAAGAGGGCGGGGCCGAGCTGGTCAACGCGCCGGGGACGTGGAACTGGAGCAACCTCGAGACGCCGTATGTGGGCGGCGCGGACGGGTTCTACGGCGCGGTGTTCGGCTGGGAGTCCACGACGATGGGGAAGGGCACGCTGATGTGGCGCCTGCGCGGGTACGGGGACCGGCTGGCCGAGCTCGACCCCGAGCTCCGCGCGCGGCATGCGGAGTCCGGTGTACCCGCGGGCTTCTCGGACACGGTCGCGTGGCTCGTGCCGCCGTCCGGCGACGCGCCGCCGCGCTGGAGCGTGACGTTCGCCGTCGACGACACCGACGCGGTCGCCGAGCGCGCCGTGCAACTCGGCGGCACGGTCGTCGTTCCGCCCTACGACCAGGGCCCCGTCAGGGTCGCGGGACTGCGCGACCCGCAGGGCGCCGAGTTCACCGTGAACCGGTTCCGCCGTCAGGCGAGTAGCTCGCGCTGGGCGGCTAGCGCTCGCCGGGCTGCTTGGTCGGATTGACCGACACCGGCACGTCCGGGTCGAGCGCGGTGCGGATGATCCGGTTCTGCTCCATCGTGTGCGCGGCCGGGTAGCCCTCGCCCGGCGAGGCGCGCTCGGGCCGGCCGACGTAGCCGAACTCCAGGTTCGGCGGCAGGATCTGCAGCAGCCGCGGCGACATGTGCGTGCGCGCGCCCATGTTGCGCGGCTCCTCCTGCACCCACACGACCTCGCGCAGGTTCGGGTAGCGCGCGACCTCGTCCATGATCTGGCGCTGCGGGAACGGATAGAGCAGCTCGACGCGCGTGATCGCGACGCGTCTCGTTGTTCTCGCGCGTCGCGTGGCCCTTGAGGTCGTAGTAGATCTTGCCCGAGCAGAGCACGAGCCGGGTGACCTTCTCCTCGTCGATCCGCGGCTCGCTCAGCACGGGGAAGAAGCGCGAGTCCGCCAGGTGCTCGATCCGCGACGTCGCCTGCGGCAGGCGCAGCAGCGACTTCGGGGTCATGATCACCAGCGGGCGCTGCTTGGCGACGCGCGCCTGGCGGCGCAGCAGGTGGAAGTACTGCGCCGGCGTCGTGAGGTTCGCGACGCGGATGTTGCCCTCGGCGGCGAGCTGCAGGAAGCGCTCGAGCCGGCCGGAGGAGTGCTCCGGGCCCGAGCCCTCGTAGCCGTGCGGCAGCAGCAGCGTCAGGCGCGTCGACTGCCCCCACTTCGACAGCGCCGAGACGATGAACTGGTCGATGATCACCTGCGCGGAGTTGACGAAGTCGCCGAACTGCGCCTCCCAGAGCACGAGCGTCTCCGGCGCCTCCATCGAGTAGCCGTACTCGAAGCCGAGGCAGGCGACCTCCGACAGCGGCGAGTTGTGCAGCTCCATCGGCGCGAGCGCGCCCGGCAGGTTCTGGATCGGCGAGATCCGCTGGCCGGTCTTGGCGTCGTGCAGGACGAGGTGGCGCTGGGAGAACGTGCCGCGCTCGGTGTCCTGGCCGGTCAGGCGGATCGGCGTGCCCTCGCTCAGCAGCGACGCGAACGCGAGCGACTCGGCCTGCGCCCAGTCGATCCCGCCGTCGGGGCCGACCGTCTCGCGCCGGCGCTCGAGCTGCTTGATGAGCTTCGGGTGGACGGTGAAGCCCTCGGGGATCCGCAGCAGGTCCTCGTTGAGCCCGAGGCAGCCGGTCGTTCGAGACCGCGGTCTTGACCTCCGGCGAGGGCGAGCGGTCGAGCTCGTAGCCGCCGGTCGGCTGCTCCTCGTCGGAGGCGGCCAGCTCGGCCTTGAGCTCGCGGTGGCGCTGCGGCGAGGTTCTCCCAGATCTCCTGGGCGACCCCGTCGGCCTCCTCCTGGGTGACGACGCCCTGCTCGACGAGCCGCGCGGCGTAGAGGTCGCGCACCGACGTCTTCTGCTTGATCTTCGCGGCCATCTCGGGCTGCGTGTAGGCGGGCTCGTCGGCCTCGTTGTGGCCGAAGCGGCGGTAGCCGATCAGGTCGATCAGCACGTCGTGGCCGAACTCCTGGCGGAACGCGAAGGCGAGCCGCACGGCCGCGACGCAGGCGGCGACGTCGTCGGCGTTGACGTGGATGATCGGGACGTCGAAGCCCTTGGCGAGGTCCGAGGCCCAGCGCGTGGAGCGCGAGTCGTCCGGGTCGGTCGTGAAGCCGACCTGGTTGTTCTGGATCAGGTGCAGCGTCGCCGCCGACCGTGTAGCCGTCGAGGCCCTGCAGGTTGAGCGTCTCCGCGACGACGCCCTGGCCCGGGAAGGCCGCGTCGCCGTGCAGGATCACCGGGATCGCCGCGTTGTTGTCCAGGTGCGCGTGCGGGCCCTGGCGCGTGGTCTGGATCGCGCGCGTGGCGCCCTCGACGACCGGGCCGACGTACTCCAGGTGGCTCGGGTTGGACTCGAGCCGCACGATGATCGAGGAGTCGTCGGGCAGCTGGTAGGTGCCCTGCGCGCCGTGGTGGTACTTGACGTCGCCGGTGCCGCCCTGCGGGATCGTCGTGACCGCCTCGATCGAGGAGGCGCCCTCGAACTCGCGGAAGATCGTCTCGTACGCGCGCCCGAGGCAGTGGGCGAGCACGTTGAGCCGGCCGCGGTGCGCCATGCCGATGACGACCTCGCGCGCGCCGTTGGCGGCGGAGAGCTGGATCATCTCGTCGAGCATCGGGACCGTCATGTCGAGGCCCTCGATCGAGAACTGCTTCTGGCCCAGGTAGGCCTTGTGCATGAAGCGCTCGAGCGAGTCGACCTGCGTGAGCCGGCGCAGCAGCGTGCGCTGCTCCTCGTTGGTCAGCGGCGTGCGGAACGCGCCGGACTCGATCTTCTCGCGCAGCCAGGTGCGCTGGCGGTGCGACGCGATGTGCTCGATCTCGTAGGCGATCGTGCCGCAGTAGGTCTCGCGCAGGTGCGGGCAGCGCGTCGGCGAGCGTCGCGCCCGGCACGTAGGTGCGCAGGATCTTGGCCGGGATCCGCGCCATCAGCTCGGGCGTGAGGCCGACGGTCTCGGGGTCGAGCGCCGGGTCGCCCTCGGGCTCGGAGCGCGAGCGGGTCGAGCTTCGCGGCCAGGTGGCCGTGCATGCGGTGCGCCTTGAGCAGCGAGGTCGCGGCCTGGACCGCCTGCAGCATCGTCTCGTCGGGCGCGACGGGCAGCGCCGCCGGCGGCGGTCGGCTGCTCGACCGCGGCGTCGCGCTGCGCGCGGCCGCCGCGGCGGCGGGCGCGGGCGGCGTGCGGGGCCGCGCCGAGCGGCGCGCCGAGGTCGGCGAAGACCTGCTCGTAGAAGTCGTGCTCGCCCTGCAGGTAGGCCTCGACCACCTGCAGGAACTGGCCGGACTCGGCGCCCTGGATGACGCGATGGTCGTACGTCGACGTCATCGTCATCACCTTCTCGGCGCCGATCATGGCGCCGACCGCGGCGAGGCCGGGCGGGTAGCCGATCGCGCCGGTGGCGACGATCGTGCCCTGGCCCTTCATCAGCCGCGGGACGGAGGCGATCGTGCCGATGCCGCCCGGGTTGGTGAGCGAGACGTTGGCGCCCTGCAGGTCGTCGGCGGTGAGCTTGTTCTCGCGCGCCTTGGTGATCAGCTCGCCGAACGCGTCGAGGAACTGCGGGAAGCTGAGCCGGCCCGCGTCGCGGATCACCGGGACCATCAGCGTGCGCCCGCCGTCCTTGCGCTCGACGTCGACGGCGATGCCGAGGTTGCACGGCGCCGTCGTCGATCACGTGCGGCTTGCCGTCGATGCTCGTCGAAGTGGCGCGCCATGACCGGCATCTGCTCGGTCGCGGCGCGCGCGATCGCGTAGGCGATCAGGTGGGTGAAGGAGACGCGGTGGCCGGCCTCCTTGAGCTGCTTGCGGCGCGCGTCGAGCGTCGTGACGGTGATCGTGCGGAACGAGGTCGCGGTCGGGACCTCGCGCGACTCGTCCATGTAGCGCGCGAGCATCGCCGAGGCGCCCTTGATGAGCGTGGCGCCCGCGGGCTTGCCGGCCGGCGCGGCGGCCGCGCCGGCGCCGTTCCCGCCGCCGTTGACGGCGGCGAGCACGTCGTCCTTGCCGATCCGGCCGTCGGGGCCGCTGCCCTGGACGCCGGCGAGGTCGATCGCCGTGCGCGGCGGCGACGCGCTTGGCGACCGGCGTGAGCGTGGAGCCGTCGGGCACCTCGACCGACCGACGTCGCCGGCCGGGCGCGGCGCGCTGGCCGGCTCGGGCGCGGGCGCCTCGGCCGGCGCGCGGCGGCGCCGGCGCCGGCGGCGATCCGCCCGATCACCTGGCCGACGGTGACGGTCTCGCCGGCCTCGGCGAGGATCTCGGTCACCGTGCCGCACGCGGGCGCGGGCACCTCGGCGTCGACCTTGTCGGTGGAGATCTCGACGATCGTCTCGTCGGCCTCGATCGCGTCGCCGACCGCCTTGGCCCACTCGAGCACGACGCCCTCGGAGACCGACTCGCCCATCGCCGGCATGACGATGTCGACGACCTCGGCTCGGCGCCTCGGGCTCTGGCTCGGGCTCGGCGCGCGGCGGCGGGCGCGCGCGCCGTTGGTCGGCGCGATCTCGGCGAGCACGGCGCCGACGCGCGACGGTGTCGCCCTCGGCGGCGTGGACCTTCACGACGGTGCCGGCGATCGGCGCGGGGACCTCGGCGTCGACCTTGTCCGTCGAGATCTCGACCAGCGTCTCGTCCGCCGAGACGGAGTCCCCTTCCGCCTTGTGCCATTCCAGCACGGTGCCCTCGCTGACCGAGTCACCCATCGCCGGCATGACGACTTCCACCGTCGTCGTGTTGATTGCCATTGGAACCGCTTCAGACCTTATCGCGTCGCCGGCGCTCTTCGCCGCCGTTCCTCGACGACGAACCCGGCGCTGCCGGCGAACGGACCGACGCCGCCGATGATCGCGACCGTCACGCCGAGCCAGAGCGGGATCACGCGCCGGCGGACGGCGTCGATGCAGAGCAGCGACATGACGATCCAGCCGATGCCCGTGCGCCCAGCCGAAGACCATCTCGGCGGTCTTCAGCCCCGGGACGAGCCAGACGGTCAGCAGCGTGAGGTAGATCGCCGAGTGGGCGAAGGAGAGGCACTTGAGCTGCTCGAACGTCACCGCGCCGGCCTCCAGCAGCAGCGCCATCCGGCGCAGCGTCGCGTGTCGCCTCGTCCGGCCAGGCGGCCGGGATCGGCCGGCCACCAGGCGTGCTCGTCGTGCTCGGGGTCGCGCGTGACCTCGGCGCCGTCGGGCAGCCAGGCCTGGCCGATCAGCATCACCATCCGGTTCGGCAGGCAGACGAGCGCCTCGACCGTCAGCCGCTCGGGCACGACCGACCACTCCTCCTCGAGCTCGCGCGCGAGCGCCGCGACGGGGTCCTCGCCGACCTCGACCGCGCCGCCGGCGCCGAGCGCCCAGCGGCCGGCCCACGTCGCGACCCAGTCCGCGCGCCGGCCGGCGAGCCAGCGCCCGTCGGCGGCGCGCACCGCGCAGAGCACGGAGAGCGAGCCGAGCGCGTCCGTCGCCGATCAGCCGCAGCGCCCAGCGCATCGGCTGCAGCTCGACGGTCAGCCCGCCGCCGCCGGACTCGAACGCGGCGAGCCGCGCGGCCCAGCCGTCGTGCGACGGCGAGCCGCGGTCCTGCGAGCGCGGCGATCGCGGCGTCGGCCTGCGCCGCACGCGCCGGATCGGGCTCGAAGCGATCCTCGCGCCAGCGCGTCGCGACCTGGTCGGTCTGCCAGGGGCCGCGCGCGAGGATGCCGGGGGTGAGCACTGCGCTTGAGGGTAGCCTTGAGGGGGTGAGCATCGACGCTCCGCCAAGAACATGCAGGCCGTCTGCAAGGCCAAGGAGCAGCACGACAAGACGTGCCCGTGGGGCGGCACCGGCACCGAGGTGCACATGAACTGGTTCGACATCGAGCGGATCGGCTGGGAGGAGGGCGACGTCATCTGCGGCCTCGTCGTCGTCGGCGACGAGACGGTCGCCACCGGGATGATGCGCGTGACCTGCGACGCCGAGGGCGACGGCGGCGGGCGCTCCGAGGAGGAGGAGGTCGAGACCGTCGAGGCGGTCGCGGCCGAGCGCGAGCTGCAGCCCGTCGGGCCTTCGCAGAACTGAACTGACGGACCGTCAGCGGCCTGCTAGCTTCCGCGCCGTCCGAGGAGGAGGAAGCGCATGATCCGTCGTGCCATCGTGCTCGCGTCGCTGGTCCTCGCCGGGGTGCCGGCGACCGCCGGCGCGGCCACCGAGCTCAACGTCATCCCGCACGGGCAGCAGGAGCCGGGCGTGGCGTGGGCGCACGACGCCCGGGGATGCTGCCCGCCGAACGCCCAGGCGCTGATGTACGACCGGCTCACGCCGCTCGGCCGCAACGTCACCGACGCGGTGCTGCAGCCGAGCGCCGACGGCACCGGCTACTTCAAGTCCGCGAAGCTGCTGGCCGCCGACGACCCGTCGCTGATCACCGACGAGACGATCAGCGCGCAAGCCGGCGCGCGGACGCTCACCGCGCGCATCCGGCGCGACGCCTACGGCGTGCCGCACATCTACTCCGGCGACCGACGACGGCGTGATCTTCGGCGCCGGCTACGTGGTCGCCGAGGACCGCAACCTGCTGCTCGACCAGGCGCGCGACAACGGCATCGCGGGCGCGATCGACCTCCCGGGCGCGCCGGCGATCCAGCTCGTCCTCGGGCTCTACGACTACCAGCCGACCGCGCACGTCCGCGCGCGAGGTCACGCGGCAGCAGGACGCGGCGCTGAAGGCGGCCGGCAGCGCCGGGCGCCAGGTGCTGCGCGACATCGACACCTACCTCGTCGGGCATCAACCAGTGGTACGCGGAGAACCGCCCGGACGCGCGGCCGTTCGACCGCGCCGACATCTACGCGCTCAACGCGATCAAGGCCCAGTTCCTCGGCGAGGGCGGCGGCGCGGAGGTCCCGAACGCGCTGTTCCTCGACGCGGCGCGCGACAAGTTCGGCGCCAAGCGCGGGCAGCGCGGTCTACGAGGACCTGCGCCAGCGCAACGACCCGAGACGTCGACCACGACGAGCGCCGGGCGCCGCTCCAGACGCACGTGTCCGCGCGCCGCCGAGGGGGCTCGTGCCGGCTCGAGAAGGGGAGCTTCGCGTCCGCCGGCGTCACGCTGCCCGGGCGACGACGCCGCGGCGGCCGTCGATCCCCGGCGCGCACGAAGGCGTCCAACGTCCTGCTCGTCGACGGCGACGCGCTCCGCGACCGGCACGCCGATCATCGTCGGCGGCCCGCAGATCGGCTACAACTACCCCGGCCTGACGATGGAGATGGGCCTCTACGGGCCCGACGCATCCGCGCCCGCGGCGCGACCTCGGCGCCGTTCCCCGGCTACATGCTGATCGGCCGCGGCGAGCAGCTTCGCGTGGACGCTCACCTCGGCCGAGCGCCGACATCATCGACACCTACGCCGAGACGGCTCTGCGGCGGCTCGCGCGACGAAGTACCGCTACAAGGGCAAGTGCCGCCGGATGGAGACGGTCAACGCCGGCACGATCAGCCAAGGGCGGCGAGACCGTGCAGCGTCCGCTTCCGCCGCACGGTCCACGGCCCGGTGATCGGCTACGCGCGCGTCGCCGGCTCCAAGCGCGTCGTCGCGCTCTCGCGCAAGCGCTCGAGCGCCGGCCGCGAGACGACCGACCAGATCTTCTTCCAGCAGCTGACGTACGGCCGCGTCCGCAGCGCGCGCCGACTTCGTCCGCGCGGCGGCCGCGACGCCGCAGACGTTCAACTCGTTCTACGCCGACGAGAAGGACATCGCGTTCTTCACGACCGGGCGGCTGCCGGTGCGCCCGAAGGGCGTCAACGGCGACCTGCCGGTCGACGGCCGCGGCCGGTACGAGTGGAAGGGCTACCTGCGCGCCGCGCAAGCACCCGCAGGACGTCGACCCGCCGAGCGGGCTGCTCGTCAACTGGAACAACAAGCCGGCGAAGGACTTCCCGGCCGGCGACGACCGCTGGGACGAGGGCGGCACGCAGCGCGTCGACTGGCTGCTCGCGGAGCTGGCGCGGACCGAGAAGCACACGCCGGCGACCGTGCTCGGCGCCGCGAACGCGGCGCGACCGCCGACCCGCGCGGCGCTGATGTGGCCGGCGGTCACCGCCGTGCTCGCCAAGCGGCACGGCGCCGAGCCCGCTCGCGCAGGCGGTCGTCGACCGGATCACGAGCTGGAGCGCCGGCGACGCGAGCTGGGTCGACGCGAACGGCGACGGCACGATCGACGCGCCGGGCCAGGCGGCGATGGCGGCGATCTGGGACGAGCTCGCCGGCGCGGCGCTGTGCGGCCGGCTCGGCGCGTCGCTGTGCAAGGCGCTCGAGACGCGCCAGCCGCGCTTCCAGCGCCCGCCGAGCGGCATGTACGGCGGCTGGCACCAGTACATGAGCAAGGACCTGCGGACGCTCGCGGGCGGCGACGGTGCGCGGGCAGTTCAACGTGCGCTACTGCGGCAAGGGCGACGTCGCGGCGCTGCGCGCACGACCTGTGGGCGGCGATCGACACGCGGCGCGCGGCCGAGGCCGCGCGCCAGGGCACGCACCGACCCGGCGCAGTGGAAGCGGCCGACGGTGAAGATCTCGTTCACGCCGCTCCCGCTCGTCGACATGCAGTACACGAACCGCCCGAGCGGCATCCACCAGGTGATGCAGTTCGCGCCCTAGGGCGAAGCCCGGCTCGACGGCACGGACGCCGTCAGCCGGTCGACGCGTCGAGGCTCGCGGTCCCGAACGCGCGCTGCGGAAGACGTCGGCCTGGCGCTGGGCGCCCCAGCGGCTGACGTCGACGTCGCACCTTGCTCTCCAGCCGCAGCTCGACCGTCGCCGTCCTGGACCGCGACGCCGCGCGTGCCGGACGGTCTGGTCGCGCGGGCGCTCGAGCTGCTCGGCGACACGCAGCACCGCGGCGCAGCGGGCGAGCAGCTCCTCGTCGCCCTTGCGGCCCGAGCGGCGCGAACTCGCGCAGCCCGGGCTGGCCCTTGCGGTGGTAGCGGGCCATCTGGCCGATCAGCGCGGTCTCGCGCGGCGAGAAGCCGGGCAGGCCGGCGTTGAGGATCAGGTAGCGCGAGTGCTTGTGGTGGTCGTCGTAGTCGACGGCCGTGCCGATGTCGTGCAGGATCGCCGCGGCCCACAGCAGCTCGCGCTCGTCGGCGCGGCCGGGGTGCACGCCGGCGTCCGCGAGCGCGTCCCAGATCTCCAGCGCGAGCTTCGCGACGTGCTCGGTGTGCGCGGCCTCGGGGTGGTACTGGGCGGCGAGGTTGCGCACCGACGCCGCGCGCACGTCGGGCAGCAGCGGCGCGTCCTGCGCCCGCGAGCAGCTCCTCGAAGAAGACGCCCTCGCGCAGGCCGGCCTCGGTCACCTCCAGCGCGTCGAAGCCGCCGACCTCCATCACGGTCTGGACCACGACGGCGCCGGCGAGGATCAGGTCGGCGCGCTCGGGCTTGAGCCCGGGCACGCGGCGCCGCTCGGCCGGCGTGAGCTCGGCGAGCCGCTCGACCAGCGCGTCGAGCGCGTCGCGGCGCAGCGTGAAGCCCTGGACGCCGTAGCGACGGGCAGGCCCTCCTCGAGCATCACGATCGCCGGCGAGGTTGCGCACCGTGCCGCCGATCCCGGCGAGCCGCCCGTGCGCGCCCGCCAGCCACGGCGCGAGCGGAGCTCGTCGCGCACGTGCTCGCGCAGCGCCTTGAGGTGCTTGGGCTTGACGCGCTCCGTCGGCAGGAAGCGCTCGGTCGTCACGACCGCGCCGAGCCGCCACGACTGCGCCGCCGCGCGCGCGCCGGTCGGCGACCTGCGTGAGCTGCATCGAGCCGCCGCCGATGTCGAGCGCGACGCCGTCGGTCAGCGTCGTCGAGTTGACCGCGGCGAGGTAGCCGTAGCGCGCCTCCTCCTCGCGCGAGAGGACCTCGACGTCGAGCCCGGAGCGCTCGCGCGCCGCGCGCACGAACTCCTCGCGGTTCGACGCCTCGCGGATCGCCGACGTGGCGAGCGGCCGGACGCGCTCGATGCCCGTCGCGCGGCAGAAGTGGGCGAACAGCTCGATCGTCTCGAGCGCGCGCTCCATCGGCTCGGGCTGGAGCGGCCCGCCGGTCTCCTGGTGCTCGCCGACGCGCACCGGCTCGTAGATCTCGTCGGTCCGCTTCCACCAGTCGTCGGTGTGCGTGAAGACGACGAGCCGGAACGAGTTCGAGCCGAGGTCGATGACGGCGAGCCGGCGCTCCACGTCAGCATCGGCCGCGCTCGCATCAGCTCGATCCGGTAGCCGTCGGGGTCGCGCACGAAGCAGAGCCGCGAGCCGCCCTCGCGCACGCGGTACGGCGGCTTCTCGGGGTCGATGCCCTTCTCCGCCAGCGCGGCCGAGCGTCCCGTCGAGGTCGTCGACGGTGAGCGCGATGTGGTTGTAGCCGGTGCCGAGCTCGTAGGAGTCGACGCCGAAGTTGTAGGTCAGCTCGAGCCGGTCGCCGTCGCCGGGCAGGCCCATGAAGACGTTGATCGCCTCGTCGCGGATCGGCATCCGCCGGCGCTCCTCGAAGCCGAGCGCCTCGTAGAACGCGACGGAGCGGTCGATGTCGCCGATCCGGTAGCAGGTGTGGATGAGCTCCATGGCCGGGAGGCTACCCACTAGGGTGCCGCGCATGATCGTCGAGCGCTCGATGCACCCGGACTGGCTGTCGAACACCTACCTCGTCGCGGCGGGCCCGGGCGGCGACGGCTTCCTCGTCGACGCCGGCGGCCCCGTCCGGCCGCTGCTCGACAACGGCCGAGGCCGAGGGCATCGACATCACGCACGTCCTGCTCACCCATCACCACCACGACCACGTCGCCGAGCTGGCCGCGGTGCTCGACCGCTTCCCCGACGCGCAGGTGCTGATCCACCCCGCCGAGCGCGAGCTGGTCGACGGCGCGACCGGCGACCTCGAGCCCGGCGACGAGCTCGAGATCGGCGGGCTGCGGGTCGAGGCCGCTCGCACACGCCCGGCCACACCCGCGGGATGCTCTCGCTCTCGTCGACGGCACCGACGTGTTCACCGGCGACACGCTGTTCAAGAACTCGGTCGGCGGCGTGCGCGCGCCCGGGCACACGACCTACGCCGACCTCAAGCGCTCGATCATGGACGTGCTGCTCGCAGCTGCCGCCGGAGACGACGATCCGCCCGGGCCACACCGATCCGACGACGGTCGCCGACGAGCTGGAGCACAACGCGTTCGTGCGCGTCTGGCGCGGGCTGGACCCCGAGGGCGAGCGAGGACGTGCACGGCGATGGGCGAGCCGGCGACGCTGGTCCTGCTCGGCGACGACTACGACGGCGGCCACAAGGCCTGGGTGCGCTGGCCCGACGGCGCGGACGACATCGTGCCGGGCTCGCAGGTCCAACGCGCCTGAGCGTTCTCGCTAGCGTGGAGGGGCGTGAGCAATGACAACGCGCACGCAGGGCGGGCTGTCGCTCAAGACGCTCCTGATCGCCGGCGCCGCGAGCGCCACCGCGGCGTTCGTGGTCCCGATGTTCTGGCAGCCGGGCACGGTGTTCGCGGCCGCGATGACGCCGGTCATCGTGGCCGTCGTGCAGCGAGCTGCTCAAGCGCCCCGCCGAGACGGTGACCGCGGTGACCGCGCGCCGGACGACGGGCGGCGCCGTCGTCTTCGACCCGCCGCCGCCTCGCGCGCGCCGAGGAGCCGTTCGACCCGCTCGCGCCGCCGCCGACCGAGGAGCTCGAGGCGCTGCCGCAGACCACGTCGCAGCGCGAGGTCCAGCACAGCGCCGCCGCTCACGGGCCGCCAGTGGAAGCTCGCGCTCGTGACCGGCCTGGTCGCGTTCGTCGGCGTCGCGGGCGTCGTCACCGCGACCGAGCTGCTCGCCGGCGATCCCGGTCGAGCAAGAGCGGCGGCCGGACGACGTTCTTCGGCGGCTCGCGAAGCATCGACGCGACGAGGACGCCGACGCCGACGCCGACGCCGACGCCGACGCCGCCGGAGGCGCGCGAGACGCCGACGCCCACGCCGACGCCGACGCCCACCCCGACCCCGACGCCGACGGCCACCGCCGCGCCGCAGGACGAACCTCGCGCCCCAGGCGGCGCCGACCGACGACCCCGACGCCCGCGCCCTGACACCATCCCCGGCGATGGCCAAGGACCGGATCCCGACCTCGCGCATCGCGCGGACCGCCCGCATCGCGCGGCTCGCGGCCGGCCAGGGCACCCGCCAGCTCGGCACGCAGGCCGCCAACCTGACGCGCGACGAGAAGGGCAAGCAGGCCGCGCTGGAGCGCCGCCACGTCGAGGCCGCGGAGCAGATCGTCACCGCGCTGGGGACGATGAAGGGCGCGGCGATGAAGCTCGGCCAGGTGCTGTCGTTCCTCGACGTCGGCCTGTGCCGGAGGAGTACCGCGAGGAGTTCCAGCGCAAGCTCGGCGAGCTGCGCGACGCGGCGCCGAAGGTGCGCTTCTCCGACATGCGCAAGGTGATCGAGTCCGAGCTCGAGCGAGCCGCTCGGACGAGACGTTCGCCGAGTTCGACGAGGAGCCGGTCGCCGCCGCCTCGATCGGCCAGGTCTACCGCGCCCGCCTGCCCGACGGCCGCGAGGTGGCGGTCAAGGTCCAGTACCCGGGCGTCGCCCAGGCGGTGCGGGCCGACATGCAGAACCTCGGGATGATCCTGCGGCTGATGAAGCAGGTCGCGCCCGGCCTCGACGTCAAGGCGACCGCCGAGGAGCTCCGCGCGCGCATCGGCGAGGAGCTCGACTACGAGCTGGAGGCGCAGAACCAGCGCTCGCTCGCGCGGATCTTCCGCGGCCACCCGTTCATCGTCGTGCCCGGACGTGATGACGAGCCTCTCGCGCGAGAAGGTGATCGTCACCGAGTTCGTGCGCGGCGCCGGGTTCGACGCGATCAAGGAGATGGACCAGGCGACGCGCGACCGCGTCGGCGAGATCGTCTTCCGCTTCTTCTTCGGCTGCATGTACCGCCACCACCAGTTCTCCGGCGACCCGCACCCCGGCAACTTCATGCTGCTGCCCGACGGCAAGGTCGCGTTCCTCGACTTCGGCCTGTTCAAGGTGATGCCGAAGGAGCTGATCGAGCTCGAGCTCGCGTGCCAGCGCGCCGGCCACGAGGGCGACGGCGAGCGGCTGCACGAGATCTGGTCGGAGACCGGCTTCCTCGCGCATCCCGAGCGCTTCCGCCCCGACAAGCTGCTCGCGCAGTTCCGCGACGCGACCTGGTGGTACGTGCTCGACGAGGACATCGAGCTGCGAGCCGGAGATCGCGACGCAGGTGCTGATCGACATGTCGGACCCGCGCTCGCAGCACTTCGGCCAGATGCGCCACGAGACGCTGCCCGCCGACCACCTGTTCGGCCGCCGGGTCGAGATGCTCACGCTCGCCGTGCTCTCCCAGCTGCGCTGCCACGCGAACTTCCACCGGATCGCGCGCGAGTGGATGTACGGCGACCCGCCGGTCACCGAGCTCGGGCGGGAGGAGGCCGCCTTCTACGGGACCTGAGCGGCGGGCGCGTTCAGACGGTCTGGATCTGCAGCAGGCTCGTCGTCCCCGGCTTCCCGGACGGCAGCCCCGCCGTGATCCCGACGCGCTCGCCGGGCTTGACCCAGCCGAGCTCGACGACGCGCCGCGCGCTCTCGGCGATCAGCTCCTCGGTGATCTCGATGCGCCGGATCGACGCCGCCTGGACGCCCCACATCAGCCCGCAGCGGCGGACCGTCTCGCGGCCGGGGGAGAGCGCGTAGATCGGCACCGTCGGGCGGTGGGCGGAGATCAGGCGCGCCGAGCGCCCCGACAGCGTCGGGCAGACGAGCGCGGCCAGGCCGAGCTCGTGCGCCGCGCGGCAGGCCGTGTAGGCGAGCGTGTACGCGGGATCGCGGCGGTCGCGCCGCACGCGGCGCTCGTTCCACTCGCGGTAGGGCGCCGTCAGCTCGGTGCGCTCGGCGATCGCGGCGAGCATCGCGACGGCGCCGACCGGGTACTGGCCGACGGCGCTCTCCTGGGAGAGCATGACCGCGTCGGTGCCGTCGAGGATCGCGTTGGCGACGTCGGTCACCTCGGCGCGGGTCGGGCGCGAGGAGGCGACCATCGAGTCGAGCATCTGCGTCGCGGTGATCACGGGACGGGCGAGCGCGCCGGCCAGCGAGATGATCTGCTTCTGGACGATCGGCACCTCCTCGATCCGCATCTCGATGCCGAGGTCGCCGCGCGCGACCATCACGCAGTCGGCGGCGCGCACGATCTCCTCCGCGCGCTGCACGGCCTGCGGCTTCTCGATCTTGGCGATCAGCGGCAGCCGCGTGTGCTTGCGCACGAACTCGATGTCCTCGGCGCGGCGGACGAACGAGAGCGCGACGAGGTCGACGCCGATCCTCTCGCCGGTCGCGAGGTGCTTGAGGTCCTCCTCCGGCACGGACGGCAGCGCCGCGGTCTCGCCGGGGATGTTCAGGCCCTGGCGCGAGGCGACCGAGCCGCCGATCTCGACCACCGCGTCGATCTCGCCGTCGCCCGGGCGGGTCGCGTCGATGCGCAGCCGCACGGCGCCGTCGGCGAGGTAGATCACCTCGTCGCGCTCGACGGTGTCGGCCAGGCCGGCCCAGGTGATGTACATCTGCCGGGCGTCGCCCTCGGCCTCGTTCTCTCCGCAGACGAACGTGACCTCGTCGCCGGGCTTGAGCTCGGCGATGCCGTCGACCAGCTTGCCGATCCGCAGCTTGGGACCCGGCAGGTCCTGGAGGATCGCCACGGACCTCCCGGCCCGGTCGGCGGCGTGCGCGCACGCGGTCGGCGGTCTCGGCGTGCTCCTCGGCGCTGCCGTGCGAGAAGTTCAGGCGGGCGACGTCCATCCCGGCCTCGATCATCTGCACGAGGACCTCGGGGTCGCGGGAGGCGGGGCCGATGGTGGCGACGATCTTGGTCCGGCGCATGGGCGGCGATCACCGTAGCGGAGGTCAGAGAAATGCGCCGTCGCGCTGGATCGCTTCGCCGTCGGCCGACAGCGTGCCGCCGGCGCGCAGGTCGCAGATCATGTCCCAGTGGACGGCGCTCACGTTCGTCCCGCCGGTCTCCGGATAGGAGCGGCCGAGGGCGAGGTGGACCGTGCCGCCGATCTTCTCGTCGAACAGGATCGAGCCGATCGGGCGGTCGATGCCGGTGTTGGTGCCGATCCCGATCTCGCCGAGCCGGCGCGCGCCCGGGTCGGTCTCGAGCGTCGCCAGCAGGTACTCGTGGCCGCGCTCCGCGCGCGCGTCGACGACCACGCCGGCGCGGAGCTCCAGCTCGATCCCGGCCACCTCGACGCCGCGCGGGCTCGAGGGGATCGTGAAGCGGATGCGGCCCTCCGCCGAGTCCTCGACCGGGCCGGTGAAGACCTCGCCCGACGGCATGTTGCGGCGGCCGTCGGAGTTGACCCACGTGCGGCCGGCGACGCTGAGCCGCAGGTCGGTCCCCTCCGCCTCGATGCGCAGCTCGCGGGCGCGGCCGAGCCGCTCGATCAGCCGCGCCTGGCGCTCGCGCAGCTCGCCCCACGCCGCGGCGGGGTCGTCGCGGTCGAGGAACGTGGCGCGGCGGACGAACGCCGCCGAGCTCGGCGGTCCCCATGCCGCGCCTGCTGGGCGCACGGCCGGAGTGGGCCACAGGGTCCCGCACCAGCGACGCTGCAGCGCCACCTCGCGGAGCGGCGCGCGGGCGCGCGCGGCACGGGCCACGCGGGCGGGGTCGACGCCGGCGAGCGCGCTGGTGTTGTCCGGCGCCTGGATCGTGAGCGACGCGTCGGTCTGCTCCGCCTCGGCCAGCTCGGCGGGCGCGAACGCGTCGACGTGGGCGTCCTGCGCGGCCGCCCACCACGCCTCGTCCTGTCCGGGCAGCGACGTGCGCAGCAGCGGCCAGGCGCCGCGCTCGAGCAGCTCGCGCTGGACGGCGAGCAGGAGCGGCGCCGCCAGCGTGGTCGAGCGCACGACGACCTGCTGGCCGGGCTGGGCGTCGAGGCAGTACCCGCACAGCAGGCGGGCGAACGCGGCCGGTCGTCGTCACGGCGCGTCGAGCTCCGGGAAGTGCTCGGCGAGGTGCTCGCGCAGGACCTCGCGGATCCAGCGCCGCTCGTCGGGCGACGCGAACCGGAAGCGGGCGAGCAGCTCCTTCTGCTTCGTGATCGGGTCGGTGCCGGCGATCTCCCAGCGCACGGCCAGGCGCTCGAACAGGAACTCGACGGCGCGCTGCCATGCGTCCTCACGGGATGCGGCCCCACCCACTCCGCCACCGGCGACCCCCGCGTACTGCCGCCGCGTCGCCGGCGTCATCGCGCCGCGCAGCACGAGCAGGTCGCCGGCGGCGCTGCGGTACTCCGACTCCGGCGCCGACAGGGCGTCGGCGGCGCCCCGGCGACGGCTGCGCTTGCCCATCAGCTCGTCGCGGCGCGCTCGAGCTGCGCCGCCACGTCGCCCCTGAGCGGCTCGGCGTGACCGGGCCAGGCCGCGCTGGGCCGCAGGCCGGCGAGCTTGCGGATCGACGCGCGCGCCTGCTCGGTGTCCTGGTTGAACGCCGCGTGCGCCACGCGCGGCGGGCCGTGGATGCCGGTCTGGATGTCGAGCGTGTAGAAGGCGTCGGTGGTGAGCGCGACGCCGTCGCGCTCCCGGAACAGCGCGATCATGCCCGGCGCGTGGCCGGGCACGTGCACGGCGCGGAAGCCGCTGACGTCCTCGCCCTCCGCGATCGTCCCGGCGATCTCGACCGGCCCGCCGTCCCACATCCGCAGCAGCGGCGGGTAGACCACGCGAGCGTGCGGCGCGAGCCGGCTCAGGTCCATGTAGTGCCGTCCGGCGTCGCCCTCGGCGTCCGCGCGCTCGTCCGGATGGCAGTGGATCGGCGCGCCGAGCCGGCCGGCGGCGCCGCGGTGGTCGACGTGGCCGTGGCCCAGCACGACGCGGTTGATCCCGCCCAGGCCCGCGCCTGCCGCGGTGATCGCCTTGGCCATGCTCCGCACGCCCGCGTCGAACACGGTCACGCCGCCGCCGTCGTCCTCGATCAGGTAGACGTTCATCTCGCGCGGCACGCCGCCGCGTACGCGCCAGACGCCGTCCGCCACCGGCTCGGCGCCGCCGCCGGCCAGCCGGCGCGCGGCGCTCGACTTCGCGTTGAACGCCCGCATCATCCCGGCGTCCGCGCGCGAGCCCTGCCCCGGCAGCATGCCGATCCGGCGCGCGAGGCCGAGGCCGTCGCTGAACGCGTCGTTGTGCACGATCAGCCCGTCGCGGACCTCGATGAGGTCGAGCCCGGTGAGCGTGATGCGGCCGCCGGTGGGGGCGATGCCCTGGAACGAGGACTCGCCGGCGAACGTGCCCGACGCGTGCCAGCGGACCGCCGCGCGGTCGCCCTCCGCGACGATCGTCTCGACCTCGAGGGCGAAGTCGGGGACGGCCGCGAACAGCTCGCCGAAGAACGCCCGCACGCCCGCGGGGCCCTCGCGCGACGGTCTGGTCGATCAGGTTGTCGACGCCGTCGGGCGCCCAGCACGCGGCGGCGGCGTCCAGGTCGCGCCGGGCGAGCGCGGCGAAGTAGGTCTCGGCGACCTGCCTGGCGTCGGAGGCCATGCGCGGCACGTTACCGTCCGCCCGATGCGGAAGCCGACGCGGCGGACCGAGGTCGGGCGGGGCGAGCGCGTCGTGCCCGGCGTCTGGCGTCTGCGGCTGCCGCTCCCGCTGGCCGGGCGTGCCCCACTGCAACGCGTGGGCGGTCGCCGCCGGCGACGGGATCGTGCTCGTCGACTGCGGGATGCACACGCCCGGCTCGATGCAGCACCTGGAGCGCGCGCTCGAGCAGGTCGGCCTGCGGCTCGAGCACGTCCGGCTGCTCGTCTGCACCCACGCCCACATCGACCACTGCGGCCAGGCCGCCGCGGTGCAGGAGCGCGCGGGCTGCGAGCTGTGGATCCACCCGCGCCACGAGCACCTCACGGCGCGGGCCGACGACCCCGAGGCCGCGCTCGCCCGCCGCGTCGAGGTCGCCCGCCAGAGCGGCGTCCCGGAGGGTCCGCTGGAGGCGTGGGCGGAACGCCAGCGCGGCGGCGAGACGGGGATGAGCGGGCCGCTCGACCCCGCGCGCGACCTCGTCTCCGGCGTCAGCGTGGAGTCCGACCTCGGCGCCTGGCACGTGATCGAGACGCCCGGCCACGCGCCGTCGCACGTCGTCCTGCACCAGCCCGAGCACCGGCTCCTCATCTCCGGCGACCACGTGCTCGGCCGCATCTCGCTCTACTTCGACCACGGCTGGACGCCCGACCCGGTCGGCGAGTTCCTGGACTCGCTCGAGCGCGTCGACGGGCTCGACGTGCGGCTGTCGCTCTCCGGCCACGGTCGCCCGTTCACCGACCTGCACGGGCACGTCGAGGGCTACCGCGCGCTGATCGCGGAGCGGCTCGACGCCATCCTCGCCGAGCTGCGCGCGCGCGGCGAGGCGACCGCGTTCGACCTGCTGCCCGCCGTGTACGGCGACAAGCTCATGCCGGCGACCGCCGGCTGGCTGCTGACCAAGATGCTCTGCTACCTCGAGCACCTCGAACGGCGGGGCCGCGTACGGCGCCTCGACGGCGAGCCGACGCGCTGGGCCGCCGCCTAGACTTCCTCGCCGGATGCGGATCGACGAACGGATCGCCGCGGGCTCGGAGCCCTCGTTCTCCTTCGAGTTCTTCCCGCCCCGCACCGACGAGGGCGAGCGCAACCTCGGCCGGGCGCTCGCCGAGCTCTCGCGCCTGAGCCCCACGTTCGTGTCGGTCACCTACGGCGCGGGCGGGAGCACGACCGAGAAGCGCAAGACGATCGACATCGTCAAGCACCTCAAGCGCGACTACGGCATGGAGGGGATGGCGCACTTCACCTGCGTCGGCGCCACCACCGAGGAGCTGCGCGAGATGCTCGACACGATGCGCGACGCCGGGCTCGAGAACGTGCTCGCGCTCCGCGGCGACCCGCCCGCGGGGCAGTCCGAGTGGACCGCGACCGAGGGCGGCCTGCGCTACTCGCGCGAGCTGATCGAGCTGATCCGCGACGAGTACGAGTTCGCGATCGGCGCGGCGTGCTTCCCCGAGGTCCACGTCCACGCCACCGACGCCGAGAGCGACCTGCGCTACCTCAAGGAGAAGGTCGACGCCGGCGCGCGCTTCCTGATCACGCAGCTGTTCTTCGACAACCAGTACTACTACGACTTCGTGGCGCGGGCGCGCGAGATCGGGATCGACGTGCCGATCATCCCCGGCATCTGGCCGATCACGAACGCGAGCCAGATCAAGCGCGTGACGGAGATGTGCGGGTCGAAGATCCCGGCGTCGCTGCTGCGCGAGCTCGAGCTGCGCGGCGACCAGCAAGGCTCGGTGCTCGACCTCGGCGTCGCGTACGCGACGCTGCAGTGCGCCGAGCTGCTCGCCAACGGCGCGCCGGGGATCCACTTCTACACGCTCAACCGCTCGCCGGCGACGCGCGCGATCCTCACCGCGCTGCGGCTGATGGTGCCGTGGCGCGGCGCCGTCCCGGCCTAGTCGGCGGCCTTCACCACGTCGAGCTTGTGGGCGACCCGCGGGCGCCCGCCGGCGTCCCAGGCCACGTCGACCTGGTCGTCGCGCCGGTACGTCCCGATCCCCCAGGCGCCGAGGAACCAGCGCCAGGCCCCGAGCTTGCCCTCCTGCACCAGCTCGCGGTCGAAGACGAGCTCGCCGCCGGCCACGCGGTAGTCGGCGCCCTCCTCCTGGCGCACGCCGTTGAGGAACACCGTGAAGGGCGGCGAGACGCCGCGAGGTAACCGCACCCGGGATTCCGCCATCACCCGCCATCATGGCTGACGCCGATGACGCTCGACGCCTCCACCCGCCCGACCCCCTCGCCCATCGTGCGCGTCCTCAACGAGGAGGTGCGCCACTACCACCGCTGGTGCACGCCCTCGACGCTCGTCGACCAGGAGCGGATCGAGGACTTCTACGCCTCGGACGTCTCGATCAGCGCCGGCTTCTTCGGCACGCTCGTCGACCACACCGGCGTGTTCGCCGAGGCCGAGCGGTTCGCCGCGGACGTGCAGGGCGCCGACCGGACGATGTTCTCCGTGCACGGCTCGACCGGCTCGAACTTCGTCGTGCTGCGCATGCTGGCGCTCGAGCGGCCGGACGCGCTGATCCTCGTCGCGCGCAACTGCCACCACTCGACGATCAACGCGATCAAGGCGTACGGGCTGGAGTTCCGCTTCCTCCCCTCGCCCTACGACGCGGAGTTCGAGGCGGTGCTGCCGCCGTCGGTCGAGCAGGTCCTCGCCGGCCTGCGGCGCTACCCCGAGGCGCTCGCGGTCGTCTACACGTCGCCGACCTACGAGGGGCTGTGCGCGAACACGCACGCGATCGCCGCCGCGGTCCACGACGCGTCCGACCACGCGATGCTGTTCGTCGACGAGGCGTGGGGCGGGCACCTGCACTTCCACCCCGAGCTGCCGCCGTCGGCGATGGACGCCGGCGCCGACGTCGCGGTGCAGTCCACGCACAAGCTCGCCGGCGGGCTCCAGCAGACGGGGCTGATCCACTGGCGCGAGGGCCGCGTGGACTCCGAGCTGATGGAGGAGGCGTTCCGCGAGTACGTGACGACGTCGCCGAGCTACCACCTGCTCGCCTCCGCCGACGCCGCGGTCCGCTCGCTCGCCGCGACCGGCCGCGACGCGCTCGGCGCGTGCATCGGGCGCACGCGCGCGTTCAAGGCGCTGCTGCGCGAGCGGCTGCCGCGGCTGCGGCACCTCGACGACCCCTCGTGGATCGGGCAGCACTACGGGCACGTCGCCGGGTGCGACAAGGTCAAGACGACCGTGGCGCTGAGCGGATACGCGCTGAGCGGCTTCGCGGTCTCCGAGGCGCTCGTCGAGCGCGGCATCGTGGTCGAGAAGGCCGGTGTCAACACGATCACGTTCATCACCACGTTCCAGCTCGAGGAGGCGGCGGTCGAGGCCACCGTCGCCGCGCTGGAGGACATCCTCGCGGGGGAGGAGCTGCCCGGCGGCGAGGAGAAGCGCATGCCGGCCAACCCGTTCCGCGCGATCGACGACCGGCCGGTCATGCACCCGTATCACGCGCGCCGCTACGCGAAGGCGATCGGCCAGGAGGTGCCGCTCGACCAGGCGGTCGGCCGCGTCGCCGCCGAGGAGGTCGAGGTCTACCCGCCGGGGATCCCGGTCATCCTCGAGGGCTTCCGCGTGTCGGAGGACGCCGTGCGCTACCTGCGCGAGGCGCGCGACCTCGGGGGCGCGATCGTGGCGCGCGACACGTCGCTGGCGACGCTCCGGGTCCTCTGAGGCGGGACGCGTTACCCGACCCGACCCGACCGGCGCCGCCGCTAGCCTCAAGCGCCGCCCGCCCATGGCCGTCGCCGAGTACCGCATCCGCCGCTCCCCCCGCGCCCGCCGCGTCCGGGTCACCGTCGACGCGGACGGCAGCGTGACCGTGACCCTGCCCCGCCGCGCGCCCGACAAGGCCGCGGCCGAGGCCGTCGAGGAGCTCGCGCCCTGGATCGCCCGCCGCCGCCGGACGCTCGCGCGCGCCGCCGCCGAGGTCGCGCGGCCGGCCGGCACGGTGCCATATCTCGGCGAGACGCTGACGCTGCACGCCCAGCCGGGCCGCGAGCGGGTGCACCGCCGCGGCGACGTGCTGCTCGTGCCCGAGGGCGACCCCTACCCGGCGCTCGAGCGGTTCTACCGCCGCGCGGCCCGCGCCGAGATCGCCCCGCGGCTCGACGCCGCCACCGCGCGCGCCGGCTCGCGCTACGCCGGCCTGACGATCCGCGGCCAGCGCACCCGCTGGGCGTCGTGCTCGTCCGAGGGGAAGATGTCGTTCAACTGGCGCCTGCTGCTCGCGCCGCCCGAGATCCTCGACTACGTCGTCGAGCACGAGGTCTGCCACCTCGAGGTGATGGACCACTCGCCGCGCTTCTGGGCGCTGCTCGCGTCGCGCGTGCCGGACTGGCGCACCCACGCGACCTGGCTGCGGCGCTACGGGTCCACGCTCGTGCTCTGAGCGACGACGCGGCGCAGCGCGTCGTAGGGCGTCTCGCGCCCCTCCTGCTCGATCAGCTGCCGCCGCACGCGGCCGGTCCAGGCCTCGGCCTCCCCGTCGCCGCGCACGTCGATCCCCGCCCGCACGCCGCGCCCGGCGAGCTCGATCCGCCCCGCCACCTGCTGCTGCGGCGAGAACGTCCGCGAGCGCAGGCCGACGGGCCGCCGTCCCGGCCCGGCGGACAGCGCGCGCCCCTCGCGCTCGACCAGGTCGAGCGCCTCCTCCAGCCCGGCCGCGCGGAGCTTCTCCACCTGCGGGCCGTTGCGCACCGTCACGCGCCACACGCGAAGCAATCCTAAAGGGGGACAGTCCCCGCTTGGTAGGTTGGTGCGAGCTCCGCGGCCATGAGCGATTCCACGTCGGCGACCGGCATCGGCCGGGCGAGGAGGAAGCCCTGGATCAGCGGGCACTGCTGCTCCTCGAGGAAGCGGCGCTGCTCCTCGGTCTCCACGCCCTCGGCGACCACGAAGCGGCCGAGCGCACGGGCCAGGCTGAGGATCGCGGTCACGATCGCGGCCGCTTCGCCGTTCTCGGGCACCTCGCGCAGGAACGCCCGGTCGATCTTGAGCGTGTCCATCGGCATCTCGCGCAGCCGCGACAGGGAGGAGTAGCCGGCGCCGAAGTCGTCGAGCGCGAGCCGCAGCCCGAGGTCGTGCAGCTCCCGCAGGATCGACTCCGCGTCGTCGTGGTCCTGCAGCATCGCGGACTCGGTGAGCTCGATGATGATCCGCTCCGGGTCCGCCCCCGTCGCGCGCAGGTGCTCCTTCACGCGGCCGAGGAAGTCCACGCGGCGCAGCTGCCGCGGCGACACGTTGACCGAGATCTGCGGCGCCAGTCCCCGCGCCGTCCACGCGACCTGCTGCGCGAACACCGCGCCGATCACCCAGTCGCCGATCGACTCGATCAGCCCCGTCTCCTCGGCGACGGGGATGAACTCGCTCGGCGGGACGAGCCCGCCGCGCTCGGGGTCGTGCCAGCGCAGCAGCGCCTCCAGCGCGACCAGCTCGCCGCTCTGCGTGGCGAAGATCGGCTGGTAGTGGAGCTGGAACTCGTCCGCGACCAGCGCGCGCCGCAGCCGCGCCGCCATCGAGAGCCGCTCGAGCGGGTCGCGCCCCGCCTGCGCGTAGACCGCCCAGCCCCCGCGGGCGACCTCCTTGGCCTGGTACATCGCCGAGTCGGCGTGCGCGAGCAGCGCCTCGGCGTCGCGCGCGTCGCGCGGCGCGAGCGCGATGCCGATCGATGCCGAGACCTGGAACTCGGCCCCGGCGACCATGAACGGCTCGGCCAGGCAGCCGACGATCTGGCCCGCCACGTGCTCGGCCGCGGCCGCCGGGTCGTCGTGGAGGTCGGCGAGCAGCAGCAGGAACCCGTCGCCGCCCGTGCGCGCCAGCAGGTCGGTCGCGCGCACCGACTCCTGCAGCCGCGCGGCCAGCCGGCAGATCAGCTCGTCGCCCGCCCCGTGCCCGAGCGAGTCGTTGACCAGCTTGAAGTTGTCGACGTCGAGCTGGAGCAGCGCCACGCCCGCTCCGGTCCGGCGCGAGCGCGCGAGCGCGAGCTTGAGATGCTCCTCGAGCAGCGTCCGGTTCGCGAGCCCGGTGAGCGTGTCGTGGTACGCGAGGTACGTGATCTGCTGCTCGGCCCGGTGCCGGTCGGTGACGTCCTCGCCGGAGGAGAGCGTGCCGGCGACCGAGCCGTCGGCGTCGTGCAGGACCGTGTGGTGCCAGGCGATCGTGCGCAGCTCGCCGCCCTGCGTCGTCACCGCGCTCTCGAGCCGCTCGACGAGCGGCGCCTCGCCCCGCATCAGCTGGTCGAACCCGCTGCGCAGCGGGCCGCGCTCCTGTTCCGGCACGGCCAGCTCGAACCAGTCCTCGCCCAGCAGCTCGTCCTCGGAGCGGTCGAGCACCGAGCCGCCCTTGCGGTTGATGAGCAGGATCCGTCCGTCACGGTCCAGCACGACGATCATCGTGCCCGCGACGTCGAGGTAGCGCTGCGCGCGGTCGCGCTCGGCCCGGAGCATCCCCTCGACGCGCCGGCTCTCGTCGGCCTGCAGGCGGCGCCGCTCGAGGTACTGCGCGAGCTGCCCGCCCACCGTCGCGAACATCGCGGCGACCTGCGCGTCGGGCTCGTGGATCTCGTCGGCGAAGAACTCGATCACGCCCGCGCAGTCGTCGGCGAGCGCGATCGGGAACGCGACGGCCGCGGTCAGCCCGGCCCGCAGCGCGTGCGTGTGGCGCGGCATGTTGCCGTCGGCGCGGACGTCGGCGACCCACGCGGGCCGGCGGAACGCGTACGCGCGCCCCGGCAGGCCGCGCCCCGGCGCGATCTTCAGGCGCCGCGAGACGTCGGCGAACGCGCTCATCGCCGGCCCGGCCGCCGGGTCGTGCCACAGCGCGGTGGCGCGCAGCATGCCCGACTCGCCGTCGGGCCGCCAGACGGCGCCGTACGTCCAGCCGAGCGTCTCGCCGAGCGTCGCGAGCACCCGTGCGCACAGCTCGTCGGGCGCGAGGCCGGCGGCGACATGGTCGGTGATCGCCTGCTGGGCGAGCAGCAGCTTGTGGGCGCTGTCGGCGTCCGGTCGCGCGTCGTGCGCCGCCGCGAGCACCTGCTCGAGGATCTCCGGCAGCCGGGCGGGGTCGGGCGCGATGATCGCCTCCGGGCCGAAGCCCTGCACGAACGCGGACAGGGCGCCCGGACGCACGGAGGGCACCGCGGCGACGAACGCCAGCTGCGGGTCGGCCACGCGCACGAGCGCCATCGCCTTGCGCGCCGGCACCGGCTCGGGGCCGTCCCCACCGTAGATCACCACGTCCCAGCCGCGCCGCGCGAGCGCCGCGGAGAGCGCGTCGGTCCCGGTCACCGGCTCGGCGTGCACCGACCACCCGGCGTCCTCGAGCGCGCCCATCATCAGCCCGCGCCGGGACGGGCCGACGTCCACGAGCAGGGCTCTCAGGCTGCGGCTCGGCACCACGTCTCTCCTCATCGGCCCGGCTCCTGGGCCCTTGACCGCCACTTGATGCGGTACATCTCGGCGTCCGCGCGGCGCAGCAGCGCGTCGGCGTCGCCGGCGTCGTGGGGGAACACCGCGCAGCCCACGCTCGCGCGGATCCGCACCGTGCGGCCCGCCAGGCCGAACGGCTCGCCGAGCCGCTCCGTCACCGCGTCCGCTGCGGCGCGCGCGGCGGCCTGCGCGTTCTCCGGGAGCCACGGCAGCAGCACGAGGAACTCGTCCCCGCCGTGCCGGCCGACCACCCCGGCGCCGCTCGCGCCCGCGAGCCGGCCCCCGACCGCGCGCAGCAGTTCGTCGCCCACCCCGTGGCCGAGCGTGTCGTTGACGTCCTTGAACTCGTCGAGGTCGACGAACAGCAGCCCGACCGGGCCGCCCCCGTCCACCGCGGCGCGCAGCTCGGCGTCGAAGTGCGAGCGGTTCGCCAGGCCCGTGAGCGGATCGGTGTACGCCAGGCGGCGGATCTCCGCCTCTGCCCGCAGCCGGTCCGTGATGTCCTCGCCCGACGCGAGCGCGCCGGTGGCGCGGCCGTCGGGGTCCCGCAGCACCGTGTGGCGCCAGGCGATCGTGCGCCGCTCGCCGGTCGCGGTGAGCAGCTCCCACTCGCTCACGCCGTCGTCGCGATCGGTCTGCGACGTGGTCTCCATCCCGCCCGCGTACGCGTCCCGCACGGCCCCGCGCGTCTCCAGCGGCAGCATGGTCCCGAACCAGTCGCATCCGACCAGCGAGCCGGGCGGGTAGCCGAGCAGCTCGTGGCCGTACTGGTTGAGCAGCCGCACGGAGCCGTCGACGTCGAGCACGAGCAGCAGCGTGCGGGCGACCTCGAGGTAGCGACGGGCGAGGTCGCGCTCCTCGCGCAGCGCGGCCTCCGCCGCCACGAGCCGCTCCTCGGTGGTCTTCAAGCGCGTGACGTCGAACATCACGCCGCGGCAGAAGCTGGGCCGCGCCTCGGCGTCGCGCACGATCGTCTCGCGCTCGGCGATCCACACGACGCGCCCGTCCGCGGCGTGCATGCGGTACTCGCACGCGAAGTCGCGCTGCTCGGTGTACGTGCGCGCCGAAGCCGCCAGCACCCGCTCGCGGTCGTCGGGATGGAGGTTGTCCTCCCACACGTCGGCGCCCGCGTACCACCGCTCGGGCGCGTAGCCGAGCACCGCCTCGACCTGCGGCGAGATGTAGCGGATCGTGCCGCGCGCGTCCCACTCGGAGATGTACGGGATCGCCTCGATCGACTCCACGAGGCCGCGGAAGCGCTCCTCGGCGGCGCGGGCCGACACCAGCGCAGCCTCCAGCGCCCGGACATGGTCCGGTGTCGCGGCCACCGTCGCCTCGAAGGCAGGCAGCGTCAGGGACTGCGCGGCGCGCATGCCCCATAGACATCGGCCGGAGGGCGCGAAAGGTGAGCGGCCGGGTCAGGCCGCGAGCGGGGAGAAGCGGCGGATCCCCGCTAGCTCCGGCGGTCGAGCGGGACGTACTCGCGCGAGCGCTCGCCCGTGTAGATCTGCCGCGGCCGGGCGATCTTCTGCTCGTCGTCCTCGATCATCTCCAGCCACTGCGCGATCCAGCCGCTCGTGCGCGGGATCGCGAACATGCACGGGGAACATCTCGACCGGCAGGCCGAGCGCCTCGTAGATCAGGCCCGAGTAGAAGTCGACGTTCGGGTAGAGCTTGCGCTTGACGAAGTAGTCGTCCTCGAGCGCGTGCTTCTCGAGCTCGAGCGCGATGTCGAGCAGCGGGTTCGTCCCGGTGACCTCGAACACCTCGTCGGCGGCCGTCTTGATGATCCGCGCGCGCGGGTCGTAGTTCTTGTAGACCCGGTGGCCGAAGCCCATCAGGCGCTCCTTGCCCTCCTTCACGCCGGTGATGAAGTCCGGGATGTTCTCCTTCGTCTCGATCCGGCGCAGCATCCGCAGCACCGCCTCGTTGGCGCCGCCGTGCAGCGGGCCGTAGAGCGCGGCGACGCCGGCGGCGACCGCCGAGTACGGGTCGACCTGGGAGGAGCCGACCGCGCGCACCGCGGAGGTCGAGCAGTTCTGCTCGTGGTCGGCGTGGAGGATGAAGAGGATGTCGAGCGCGCGCTCGAGCCGGGGATCCGGCTCGTACTTGAGCTCGGTCATCTTGTACATCATCGAGAGGAAGTTGCCGGGATAGCGCAGGTCGTTGTCCGGATAGACGTACGGCTGGCCCATGTTGTGGCGGTAGGAGAACGCCGCCAGCGTCGGCATCTTGGCCACGAGCCGGACGATCTGCTCGTAGCGGATGTCGGCGTCCTTGATCTTCGACGCGTCGGGATAGAACGTCGACAGCGCGCCGACCGAGGCGACCAGCATGCCCATCGGGTGGGCGTCGTAGCGGAACCCCTGCATGAACGTCTTGACGTTCTCGTGCACGAACGTGTGGATCGTCACCTCGTGCGTCCAGTCGTCGAGCTGCGCCTGGGTGGGCAGCTCGCCGTGGATCAGCAGGTACGCGACCTCGAGGTAGGTCGACTGCTCGGCGAGCTGCTCGATCGGGTAGCCGCGGTACTCGAGCACGCCGTTGTCGCCGTCGAGGTAGGTGATGGCCGAGCGACACGACGCCGTGTTCATGTACGCCGGGTCGTAGGTCATCAGGCCGAAGTCGTCGTCCGACACCTTGATCTCGCGCAGCGCGGGCGCGCGGATCGTCCCGTCCTCGATCGGGATCTCGTAGCTCTTGCCCGTCCGGTTGTCCGTGACGGTCAGCGTCTCGGACGCGGTGGCTACTCCGCCGCCGTTCGTGCTCTGCTCCTCGGTTCCCATACCTGCACTATGGCACCGCGGAGCTATCCGGCGGTCAGCACTGCGCTGGCCATCGCCCCGATCACGACGCAGCACGCTGATCGCGATGACGCCGCGCTGCGCTCCGGCGGAGCCCGGGAACGACTCGCGAGCGCATGCCGATCGCGAACAGGATCGACGGCCCACGCGGCGGCGACGCCGCCCAGGACGTAGAAGGCGGTCTTGCGAGGTCTCCTCCTCGGCGGCCTCGGCGGCGAAGGTCAGCAGCGTCGCGAGCATGGCGCGGAAAGCTACCGGACCGCCCGCCCGTAGCGGGACTCCGTCGCGGCCGTCTGGCCCTGGTAGTGCGAGCCCAGCTCGGGCGAGCCGTACGGGTGCTCGGCCGGGCGCGTCGAGCGTCATGAACGAGAGCTGGGCGATCGGCAGGCCGGTGTAGAGCTTGATCGGGACGCGCGTGAGGTTGGTGATCTCCAGCGTCAGCGTGCCCTTGAAGCCCGGGTCGACGAAGCCGGCGGTCGCGTGGACGATCAGCCCGAGCCGGCCGAGGCGAGCTCTTGCCCTCGATGCGCGCCACGACGTCGTCGGGGATCTCGACGTGCTCCTGCGTGCGGCCCGAGCGCGAACTCGCCGGGGTGGATGACGAACGGCTCGTCACCCTCGATCACGACCTCCTCGGTCAGGTTCGTCGGCGGGTCGCGCAGGTCGATCGCGGCGGCGCGGTGGTTGTGGAAGACGCGGAACGAGTCGCCCAGCCGCAGGTCGACCGAGGCGGGCTGGACCATCGCGGGGTCCCAGGGATCGATGACGACGCGGCCGTCCTCGACGAGGCGGCGGATCGTGCCGTCGGAGAGGACGGAGGTGGGCGCGGGCACGCCCGAACGCTATCGCTCGAGCTCGCGCGCCCGCGCGGTCACCGGCGCGGACGCGCGGCGGCGGCGCGGCGCGGGATCGCCGTGCGGGCCGCGGCGCGGCGGGCGCGGGAGCGGCGCGTGCGGATGCGGGCGCCGCCTGCTGCCGCCGTCCCCGCCCGGCTGCTCGTCGTCGTCGGGCACCTGCCGGATCGCCCACCACACGAGCCAGCAGAGCGCGAGCAGCGGCACCTTGAGCGCGACGAAGAGGAAGAACATCGTCCACTCCATCGCGGCGGATGCTACGCCGACCGTGCGCCCTCGGTCAGGCAAGGCGCCCGGGGTCAGGGGGATCACCCCGATGTGCGCAGGGCGCGTCGCGCGGCGGAAGATGCTCGGCACAAGCTCGAACGCAACCGGCGACCTCCCCGTTCGCCGCGGCGCCCGCCCATCCCGCTCGCACGCCCTTCGCCAGGCCCGGACGGCGCCCGCCGCCGTCGCACACCCCTGCTCCACACACCCACGGGGCGGGGAGGTCGTCGTCGGTGCGACGAGCGCCGCGCTGGCCTAGAAGCGGCTGTTGCGCTCGAGCTCGGCGACGCGCGCGTCGATCTCGGCGCGCTCGAGCTCGTACAGGCGCTCGGAGCCGAAGCCCTCGACGTTGAACGAGGCGCACGCGGTGCCGTAGGCCATCGCGCGGCGCAGCGTCGCGTCGTCGACGTCGCCGCCGTGGGCGGCGAGGTAGCCCATCAGGCCGCCCGCGAACGTGTCGCCGGCGCCCGTCGGCTCGACGATGTCCGCTCGTCGGGTACGCGGTGAGGCCGAAGAACGCCGTCGCGCGTGATCATCGCCGAGCCGTACTCGCCCTGCTTGGCGATCACGACGCGCGGACCGAGGTCGAGCGCCTTGTGCGCGGCGCGGATCAGGTTGGGCTCGTCGGTGAGCTGCTTGAGCTCGGAGTCGTTGAGCACGAGGCAGTCGACGAGCGCGATCGTCTTCAGCAGCGACTCGTGCGCGATGTCGATCCACAGGTTCATCGAGTCCATCGCGACGAAGCGCGCGCCGCGGCACTGCTCGCGCACCTCGCGCTGCAGGTCGGGCTGGATGTTGCCCGAGGAACAGCACCTCGGCGTCGCGCGACGCCTGCGACAGCTTCGGCTGGAAGTCCTCGAAGACGTTGAGGTCGGTCTGCAGCGTGTCGCGCTGGTTGATGTCGCGGTGGTAGCGGCCGGCCCAGAAGAACGTCTTGCCGCCGGCGACGTGCTCGACGTCGTCGGTGATCACGCCGCGGCGGTGCAGGATCGCGTACTCCTCCTCGCCGAAGTCGTCGCCGACCGGGCCGACGATGCGGGTCTGGCGCGAACTGCGAGGAGGCGATCGCGAAGTGCACGGCCGAGCCGCCGAGCAGCCGGTCGCGGCTCCCGGACGGGGTCTCGACGGCGTCGAAGGCGATGGATCCGACCACGGTGAGCGTCATAGGCGGCGCGAGAGGCTAGCGGAGGGCCTAGCCTTCCGGCGCATGCGCGCCATCCGGATCAGCGAGTGGGGCGGCCCCGAGGTCCTCGAGCTGGTCGAGGACGCGCCGGTGCCCGAGCCCGACGAGCACCACGTCCTCGTCCGCGTCACGAGCGCCGGCGTCAACTTCGCCGACACCCACGCGCGCGAGAACTCCTACCTCGCCCGCTACGAGCTGCCGCTCGACCCCGGGCGCCGAGGTCGCCGGCGTGGTCGAGCGCGACGGCGCGCGGCTTCAGCGCCGGACAGCGCGTCGTCGTCGCTCGTCGGCACCGGCGGCTACGCGGAGTACGTCGCCGCGCCGGCCGCGACGACGTTCCCGATCCCCGACGGCGTGAGCGACGCGACCGCGCTCGCGCTGCTGCTCCAGGGCCTGACCGCGTGGCACCTGTACCGCACGTCGCGCGCACGCTCGCGCCCGGGCGAGAGCGTCGTCGTGCACGCCGCGGCCGGCGGCGTCGGCTCGCTCGCCGTCCAGCTCGGCAGGCCGTTCGGCGCCGGCCGCGTGATCGCGACCGCGCTCGAGCGAGGACAAGCGCGAGCTCGCGCTCGAGCTCGGCGCCGACGCCGCCGTCGACGTCACGCGCGAGGACCTCGCCGACGCGCTGGTCGAGGCGAACCTCGGCGAGCGCGTCGACGTCGTGCTCGAGATGGCCGGCGGGCGCGTGTTCGACGCGAGCCTCGACGCGCTCGCGCCGTTCGGCCGGCTCGTCACCTACGGCATCGCGTCGCGCGAGCCGAACACGGTCGCGACCGGCGCGCTGATGCGCAAGAGCCGCGCCGTCGTCGGCTTCTGGCTCATGCACTGCCTGCGCGCGCCCGGCGGAGATGATCGACGCGCCGCTGCAGGAGCTGTTCGAGCGCGCCGCCGCCGGCGAGCTGCGCGTCGTCGAGGGCGAGACCTACCCGCTCTCGGAGGTCCGCCGCGCGCACGAGGACCTCCAGGCGCGCCGGACCTCCGGCAAGCTGTGCTCGACCCGTCGCGCTGACTCACCTTAGCGCCGCGACCTGGCGGTAGCGCGACGACGGCGAGCGGCGCGAAGATCGCGATCAGCCCGAAGCACCAGACGAACGACATCCACACGTCGGTGTGCGCCGGCGTCCCGATCCACAGCGAGCGCATCGCGTCCGCGACCGTCGTGAACGGGTTGGCCTCGGCGAACTGCCGCAGGCCGTCGGGCATCGAGGCCGCGGGCACGAACACCGACGAGGCGAACGTGAGCGGGAAGATCAGCGTGAAGCCGATCGAGTTCGCGGTCTCCGGCGAGGACGAGAACAGCCCGACGAGCGCGAAGATCCACGAGAACGCGTAGCCGATCAGCAGCAGCAGCACGATCCCGAGCACGATCTCGCCGACCGTCGCGTCGATGAAGTTGAACCCGGCGGCGAAGCCGACCGCGAACAGCACGACGAGCGACAGGCAGTTCAGGACGATGTCGGAGAACGTCCGCCCGGTCAGCACCGCGGCGCGCGACATCGGCAGCGAGCGGAAGCGGTCGATCAGGCCCTTCTGCACGTCCTCGGACAGGCCGAGCGCGGTCACGAACCCGCCGAACGCGATCGACTGGACGATGATGCCCGGCATCAGGAAGTCGACGTAGTCGAAGCCCGGCGTCGATCGCGCCGCCGAACACGTAGACGAACAGCAGCACGAACATCACCGGCTGGATCGTGTAGGCGATCAGCAGGTCCGGCTGGCGCGGGATCCGCATCAGGTTGCGGCGCGCGAGCACGAGCGTGTCCGAGACGCGACAGTGCGAGCGTGCTCATGCGGCCACCTCCTCGGGGATCGGCAGCTCGGTGCGCTCGGCTCCTCGGCGGCCGCGTGGCCGGTGAGCGAGATGAACACGTCGTCGAGCGTCGGCCGGTGCAGGGCGATGTCGTCGATCCCGACGCCCGACCGCGTCGAGCCGGCGCACCGACCTCGGCGATCATGCCGCGGTGCTGCGCACAGGCGCGCTGCACGGTGCTGCCCTCGAGCGTCGGCCGCTCGAGGCACATCTCCGCCAGCACCGCCACCGCGCGCTCGGCGTCGCGCGGTGTCCTCGAGCACGACGTCGAGCCGCTCGCCGCCGATCTGGGCCTTCAGCTCGTCCGAGGTGCCCTCGGCGATCACGCTCGCCGTGGTCGATCACGACGATCTGGTCGGCGAGCCGGTCGGCCTCGTCGAGGTACTGCGTCGTCAGCAGCACGGTGGTGCCGGCCGCGACGCGGCCCTCGATCGTCTCCCAGAGCGCGAGCCGGCTGCGCGGGTCGAGCCCGGTGGTCGGCTCGTCGAGGAACAGCACCGGCGGGCGGAACACGAGCGCGGCGGCGAGGTCGAGCCGGCGGCGCATGCCGCCGGAGTACGTCTTCGCGGGCCGCTTCGCGGCGTCGCGTCAGGTCGAAGCGCTCGAGCAGCTCGTCCGCGCGCGTGCGCGCGTCGGCGCGCGGCATGTGGTAGAGCTGGCCGACCATCTCGAGGTTCTCGAAGCCGGTCAGGTTCTCGTCGACGGCCGCGTACTGGCCGGCCAGCCCGATCTTGGCGCGCAGCGCGGCCGCGTCGCGCTCGACGTCGAGGCCCGCGACGCGCGCGGTGCCCGCGTCGGCGCTCGAGCAGCGTCGCGAGGATCCGCACCGCTGTGGTCTTGCCCGGCGCCGTTCGGGCCGAGCAGGCCGAGCACGCGTGCCCGTCGGCGCGGCGAAGTCGACGCCCGCGAGCGCGTCCACCGAGCCGTAGGACTTCTTGAGTCCCTCGACGACGATGGCGTCATCTGTCATGCGACGCGAAGCTAGCGGAGGACCGGTCGATCACTCGGTCGGGTTGACCACACCTCACGAGGTGGAATGGCCCTAGTCACTACGCGTTACGCGAGTTCTAAGCTCTCGGCCCCGGATGACCACCTTCGCCGACCTTCGGCTCTCAGATGCTGTCCTCTCCGCCCTCCGCGACGTCGGCTACGAGTCGCCGAGCCCGATCCAGGAGCAGGCGATCCCGGAGCTGCTCGCCGGCCGCGACGTGATCGGCCAGGCGCAGACCGGCACCGGCAAGACCGCCGCGTTCGGGCTGCCGATGCTCGACTTCGTCGACCCCGAGGATCCCGACACGCAGGCGCTCGTGCTCACGCCGACGCGCGAGCTCTGCATCCAGGTCACGCAGGCGCTGCGGACGTACGGCAAGTACCGCGGCATCGACCCCGTCGCCGTGTTCGGCGGCGCGCCGATCCGCACCCAGCAGGCGCAGCTCAAGCAGGGCGCGCAGGTCGTCGTCGGCACGGTCGGGCGCGTGCTCGACCTGATCTCGCGCCACTCGCTCGTCGCTGCACTCCTGCCGCTACCTCGTGCTCGACGAGGCCGACGAGATGCTCGACCTCGGCTTCCTCGAGGACGTCGAGAAGATCCTCTGCATGACGCCGAACGGCCGCCAGACCGCGCTGTTCAGCGCGACGATGCCGGCCGAGATCCGCGCGCTCGCCCAGCGCCACCTGTACGACCCGGTCACGGTCAAGGTCAAGTCCGCGACGCTGACGATCGACACCGTCGAGCAGTTCTTCGTCGAGACCAAGGCGGCGGATAAGACCGAGACGCTCGCGCGCGTGCTGGAGGCCGAGCGGCCCGACCAGGCGATCGTGTTCGTGCGCACCAAGATCCGCTGCGAGCAGCTCTACCGCACGCTGCGCGACCGCGGCATGAACGTCAAGGCGCTGCACGGCGACATGACGCCAGGGCGGCCGCGACGGCGTGATGATCGCGTTCAAGAGCGGGCGCGTGCAGATCCTCGTGGCCACCGACGTCGCCGCGCGCGGGCTGGACATCTCGACCGTCACGCACATCATCAACTTCGACGTCCCGACGTCGCCCGACGTCTACGTGCACCGGATCGGCCGCACCGGCCGCGTCGGCCGCTCCGGTCGCGCGATCACGTTCGTCGAGCCGCGCCAGGCGCGCGAACTGGCCGCGATCGAGAAGAACGCCAACACGCGCATCTCGCCGTGGGCGGAGGGCGCGCACGTCGCGCCCGGCGAAGGTGCAGGAGCGCCGCCCGCGCCGCCACCGCAAGCCGCACGACGCGGCGCGCGGCCGTCAACGGCGACGGCGCCTTCCGCAAGCTGATCGCCTCCGGCGGCCGCGCCGCGGGCCTCGCCGAGTCCGACCTGATCTCCGCGGTCGCCGCGACCGGCCTGGACGGCGAGGCGATCCGCAACGTGCGCCTGCTGGAGCAGTTCATGCTCTTCGAGGTGCCCGCCGACCAGGCGGCCCGCGTGGCCGACTCCGTCGACGGCACCGACGTCCGCGGCTACACGCTCCGCCTCGAGCTCGCGAAAGGATGACCCGCATGTCCGACGATGACCATGACCACGAACCACGGCGACATCGTCTTCGAGATGTTCGACGACGACGCGCCCAAGACCGTCGGCAACATGCGCGACCTGGCGGAGAAGGGCTTCTACGACGGCCTGATCGTTCCACCGCATCATCCGCGACTTCATGATCCAGGGCGGCTGCCCGCAGGGCACCGGCACCGGCGGCCCGGGCTACACGTTCGAGGACGAGATCAACGACCACAAGATCGTGCGCGGCGCGCTCGCGATGGCCAACGCCGGCCCGGACACGAACGGCTCGCAGTTCTTCATCGTCACCACGGACGCCGCGCCGTGGCTGGACGGCAAGCACACCGTGTTCGGCGAGGTGACGTCCGGCATGGACGTCGTCGACAAGCTCGAGGCGCTCCCGACCGACGGCCGCGACCGGCCGCAGCGAGGCCGCTCGGATCGAGAAGCGTCGAGCTTCAACTGACACCGCGTCGGCTGCGATAGCCTCGCCGATGGCCACCGTCGAGCAGCAGCCCGCCGCGGCGGGCATCCAGGTCCAGAACCCCGCGACCGGCGAGCGTGATCGCGACGGTGCCGATCGCCTGCCGCCGACGACGTCCGCGCGCTCGTCGCGCGCGCGCGCGCCGCGCAGCCCGCCTGGGAGGCGCTCGGCTTCGACGGCCGCGCGGAGGTCCTGCGCCGCGCGCAGAAGTGGCTGATCGACAACACCGACCGCGTCGTCGAGACGATCGTGTCCGAGACCGGCAAGACGCACGACGACGCGCTGCTCAACGAGATCAGCTACGGCGTCGGCCGCGTTCGGCTTCTGGGCCAAGCACGCGCCGCGCTACCTCGCCGACGAGAAGGTCCGCACGTCGAGCCCGTTCGTCGCCGGCCGCAAGCTCGTCGTGCGCTACCGGCCGCTCGGCGTGATCGGCGTGATCGGGCCGTGGAACTACCCGCTGACGAACTCGTTCGGCGACTGCATCCCGGCGCTCGCGGCCGGCAACGCGGTCGTGCTCAAGCCGTCGGAGGTCACGCCGCTCACGTCGCTGCTGATGGCCGAGTGCGCTGCGCGAGTGCGGGCTGCCGGAGGACGTCTTCGCGGTCGCCACCGGCGACGGCAGCGACCGGCGCGGCGCTGGTCGACGAGGTCGACATGGTGATGTTCACCGGCTCGACCGCGACCGGCAAGAAGATCATGGAGCGCGCGGCGCGGACGCTCACGCCGGTCTCGCTCGAGCTCGGCGGCAAGGACCCGATGATCGTGCTCGCCGACGCCGACCTCGAGCGCGCGGCGAGCGCGGCCGTCGTACTACTCGATGCAGAACGGCGGCCAGACGTGCATCTCGGTCGAGCGCGTGTACGTCGAGGCGCCGATCTACGACGCGTTCGTCGACAAGGTCACGCGCAAGGTCGCCGCGCTGCGCCAGGGCGTGTCCGAGCGGCCCCGGCACCGTCGACGTCGGCGCGGTCACGTTCGCCGCCGCAGCTCGACATCGTCAGCCGCCACGTCGAGCAGGCGCGCGAGGCCGGCGCCCGCGTGCTCACCGGCGGCGCGGCCCGCGAGGACGGCGGGCGCTTCTACGAGCCGACCGTGCTCGTCGACGTCGACCACTCGATGGCGTGCATGACCGAGGAGACGTTCGGGCCGACCGTGCCGATCATGAAGGTCGCCGACGCCGACGAGGCGGTGCGGCTGGCCAACGACTCCGAGTACGGCCTCGCCGCGTCGGTGTGGACGAAGGACGCCGCGCGCGGCGAGGCCGTCGCGCGGCGGGTGGAGGCCGGAGCGGTCTGCGTCAACGACGCCCAGCTCAACTACCTCGCGCTCGAGCTGCCGATGGGCGGCTGGAAGGCGTCGGGCCTGGGCTCGCGCCACGGCGCGGGCGGGATCCGCAAGTACTGCCGCCAGCAGTCGCTGCTCGTGACGCGCTTCGCGCCGCCGAAGGGCGACCTGTGGTTCTATCCGTTCCGCCCGGGCCGGACGAAGCTGATCGGCCGGCTGCTCAAGCTGCTCTACGGCCGCGGCAAGCGCGACTGACGCGAGCTACGCCGCGAGCGCGAGCATCTCGCTGCGCAGGCGGCGCCGGCCGCGGTGCTGCAGGCCGTGCACGGCGTCCTCCGAGCGGCCCATGCGCTCGGCGATCTCGCGCGGCGTGAGGCCGACGAGGAAGCGCAGCACGATCACGTCGCGCTGCTCGGCGGGCAGCGCGTCGAGCGCGAGCCGCAGGTCGGCGAACCGCTCGCGGCTGTCCGCGCCGTCGTCGGCCGCGGCGTCCGGCGGGTGGACCTCCTCCAGCGGCACGGGCCGGCGCGCGCGCACGTGGTCGATCGCCGCGTTGTGGGCGACCCGCAGGATCCAGGCCGAGAACGGGACGACGCGCGGCTCGTAGCGGGGGAGCGCGGTCATCAGCTTGGCGAAGATCTGCTGGGTGACGTCCTCGGCCTCGAACTCGTCGCGCACGATCGAGCAGACGTAGCCGTAGACGTTGTCCGCGTAGCGCAGGTAGAGGAACCGCAGCGCGTCGGCGTCACCGTCCTTGGCCCGCGCGACGGCGATCAGCACGAGTCGCTCGGCCCTGGGGGAGTGATCGAGCTGGCGGCAACGCCGGAACCGTCCGCGCCCGAGCGCGGCCTCGATCTGATCCGCCTCGCGGCGGATCGCCCCATCGGCACCTCCGATCGTGCTGAGCATCCGGCTGGTCTGGTCCTCTCCCTGCAGTCGGGGCCGAGATCCCTTCCGATCCCCATGACGGTTGCGCACCGTAAAGGGGGGTGGTCAACCCGCTGTTACCTGCCGAGTCAAATGAGCGTTAAGCTCAACCGGTGGACACATGTACGGTTTGGCGTCGATGACGCTGCTGGGACCCTGACCCCGTGAAGCCGAGCCCCCCCACCGACGCCGCGGCCTCCCGCACCGGCACCGTCGCGCCGTCGGCCGGCGTGTCCTGGGAGGCCGTGTTCGAGGCGCTTCCCGACGCGGCCCTCGTGTTCGACGGCGACGGCCGGCTGCTCGCGGCGAACCGCGCGGCGAGCGTGATGCTCGCGTTCCCGCGCCGCGCCCGGATCCCGCTGCTGCGAGCTGCTCGCCTGCGCCCGCGGCGGCTGCGTGAGCGCGCTCGCGCTGGGCGGCGAGAGCACCCAGCGCCAGCTGCAGCTGTCCGACGGCGCCTCGGCGTGGTCCTCGACGGTCGCCACCGGGGCGGGACAGGTCGCTCGTCACGCTGCACCGGCTCGCCGGCCCGGCGGGGCTGCCGCGCGAGGAGCTGCCGCCGCGCCTGGTGGTGCGGGCGCTCGGGCGCATGAGCATCGAGGTGGGCGGCGAGGCGGCGACGGAGGAGTGGCTCGGCCACCGTCCCGGCCAGCTCCTGAAGTACCTGGTCTGCGAGCGCGGGCGCGTCGTGCCGCTCGAGGAGCTGCTCGAGGTCTTCTGGCCGCACGCGGGCCGCGCGGGCGCGAGCAGCGTGCGGCAGGCGATCCACACGCTGCGCGACCGGCTCGAGCCCGAGCGGCCGCGCGGCAAGCCGTCGGGCTACGTCGTCGCCCGCGCCGGCGGCTACGAGCTGGCGCCCGGCCGCGTCGCGATCGACGCCGACGACTTCGAGGCGCGCGCCCGCGCCGGGCTGCAGGAGCTGCAGGCCGGGGCGACGGAGCGCGCCGAGCAGACCCTGGCGGCCGCCGCGCGGGCCTACGGCGGGACGTTCCTCGCCGACGAGCCGTACGCGGAGTGGGCGCTGGCCGAGCGCGAGCGCCTGCGCGACCTCGCCGTGCAGGTCCTGCGCGGTCTCGCGGGGATCTGCCGCGACGCGGGCGAGGAGGACGCGGCCGCGGAGCACCTGCAGCAGCTGGTGGAGCTCGAGCCGCTCGATCTGGAGGCCCAGCGCGAGCTGCTCACGCTCATGCTCCGCCGCGGGCGCCACTCCGAGGCGCTGCGGCGCTACGACCTGATCCGCCGGCGCTACAAGCGCACGTTCGGGGCCGAGCCCCCCTTTGACGCTCATCGAGTTGACGTAGCCTCCGCGGCTTGCTGGCCGCCGTCCTCGCTCTCGCTCTCCTCGCTCTCGTGGGGCCTGTCCGACTTCCTCGGCGGCTTCCAGAGCCGGCGGCACGCGCTGCTCGCGGTGCTCGTGCTCTCGCAGGGGCTCGCGCTTGCGATCCTGATCGTCGCCGTGCTGGCCGGCGCGCCGACGAGCACGACACGGCCTCGACGCTGTGGGCGGCGACCGTCGGCGGGCTCGGCCTGCTCGGGCTCGTGGCGTTCTACCGCGCGCTCTCGATCGGGACGATGAGCGTCGTCGCGCCGATCTCGGCCACCGGCGTCTCGATCCCGGTGCTCGTCGGGCTGGCGTCGGGCGAGCGCCCCGGGGCGCTGCAGGTCGCCGGCATCGGGCTCGCGTGCGCCGGCGTCGTCCTCGCATCGCGGGAGGCGCCCAGCGAGGACGCCGGACACCGCGGCGCAGCGGGCGCGTCGCGATCGGGCTGGCGCTGCTCGCGGCGGTCGGCTTCGGCTCGTTCTTCGCCGGGATCGACCGCGCCGAGGAGACCGGCGACGTCGCGTGGGTGCTGCTGTCGGCACGCACCGCCGACGTGCGTGATCCTGCTCGTGGCGTGCGCCGTCGTCCGGCCCGAAGCTCCCGCACGGCGCCCGCCGCCCTCGCCGCGATCGCCGCGGTCGGCGTGTTCGACCTGCTGGCCAACCTGCTGTTCGTGCTCGCCGCCGGCCGCGGGCTGCTCAGCGTCGTCGGCGTGCTCGGCTCCCTGTATCCCGCCGTCACCGTCATGCTCGCGCGCGTGGTGCTGCACGAGCGCCTCACGCGCACCCAGAACGCCGGCGTGCTCGTCACCCTGGCCGGCGTCGTGGCGCTCGCGGCCGGTGGCTAACCTCGGACGCCGACCGAAACCGCGCCCCGCCGGGCGGGTTCGTACGTCTGACCATGCACCGATACCTCCCCATCCCACTCCTCGCGCTGCTCGCTGCCGTGCTGCTCGCGCCCGCCGCGCAGGCGTCGAGCAAGCAGGTGATGACGTTCGAGGCCCCGGGCGAGCTGCTGTCCGACAGCGCTCGCGAGGCGACGCTCGACGAGATCCAGGGCTTCGGCGTCCGCCAGGTCCGCGCGCTCGTCTACTGGCGCCAGTTCTCCGCGCGGCCCACGTCCAAGTCCGCGCCCCGGTTCAACATGTCCGACCCGAACGCGCTACCCGGCCGGCACATGGGACCTCCTCGACCGGCTGGTCGACTCGATCCAGCGGCGCAAGATGACCGTGCAGCTGACGCTCACCGGCCCGGTCCCGAGGTGGGCGACCAAGCGGCACAAGGGCAAGCGTCGACGATCCGAGCGCCAAGCTGTTCGGGCGCTGGGCGCGCGCCGTCGCGATCCGCTACGGCGATCGCGTGAACCTGTGGTCGATCTGGAACGAGCCGAACCATCCCGAGTTCCTCGGACCGCAGTACAAGCACGGCAAGCCGCACACGCCGCGGCTCTACCGAGGCCTCTACGCGGCCGGGGAGAGCGCGATCCACGGCGCGCCCGGCGGCTCGCGCGACAAGGTGCTGTTCGGCGAGACCGCGCCGATCGGCAACCAGAACGTCGTCTCCCCGCTCGCGTTCCTGCGCGGCGCGCTGTGCCTGGACAAGAACTACAAGAAGTCCTCCGGCTGCAAGAAGCTGCGGATCGACGGCTACGCGCACCACGCCTACACCCGCAAGGGGAACCCGTCGTTCGTGTCGACGAACACCGACGAGGTCAGCATCGGCTCGCTCGGCCGGCTGACCTCCGCGCTCGACAAGGCCGCGCGCGCGGGCGCGATCGCGAGCGGGCGCGGGATCTACCTGACCGAGTTCGGGATCCAGAGCAAGCCGGACCCGCTCGCGGGCGTGTCGTTCGCGCGCAGGCCGAGTACACCGCGATGTCCGAGCGCATCGCCTACGCCAACCCGCGCGTGAAGGCGTTCTCGCAGTACCTGCTCCGGGACGACCAGCCGCGCAAGGGCCCGCGGTCGCAGCGATACTCGGGCTTCGAGACGGGGCTGCGCACCTCGAAGGGGACGAAGAAGCCCGCCTACAACGCGTTCATCCTGCCGCTGGCGGCGACGCGCTACGGGGCGCGCGACGTGCTCTGGGGCCGCGTGCGCCCGGCCACCGGGCCGACCCAGGTCACGATCGAGCACCAGATCGGCAGCGGGCGGTGGAAGCGGCTCACCGCGCTGCAGACCAGCGGCGTCTACGGCTTCGGCACCGCCCACCACTCGAAGCACCGCTACCGCGCCAAGTGGACGCGCCCCGACGGCGTGACGATCACCGGACCGCCGATCCGCGCGTACTGAACGTTCGGTGAACGCGCCGCGCCGGGGGTTGTGCGGACGCGGTCGCCCTCCGACAATCCGCGGATGTCCTCGCGCGGCTCCGTGCTGGTCGTAGACGACGAGCCGACGATCGCGGAGGTCGTCTCGCGCTATCTCGAGCGCGCCGGCTACGACACGCGCGTGGCGGGCGACGGGCCGCAGGCGATCCAGCTCGCGGGCGAGCAGCGGCCCGACCTCGTCGTGCTCGACCTCATGCTGCCCGGCCTCGACGGGCTCGAGGTGATGCGGCGCATCCGCGACCTCGGCGACACCGGGCCGCGCGACCGCGTCGCGGTGATCCTGCTCACCGCGAAGGGGGAGGAGTCCGATCGCGTGATCGGGCTGCGGCAGGGCGCCGACGACTACGTCGTCAAGCCGTTCTCCCCGGCCGAGCTGGTCGCCCGCGTCGACGCCGTGCTGCGGCGGGTCGATCCCGCCCCGGACAAGGCGCCGCCGATCGAGCATGGCGACGTCACGATCGACCCGGCGGCGCGGCGGGTGTTCGTGCGCGGCGAGGAGGTCTCGCTGACGCAGCGCGAGTTCGACCTGCTGCTGTTCCTCGCCCGCCACCCCGGCCAGGCGTTCACCCGCACCCAGCTGATGGACGCGGTGTGGCAGTACGCGTTCTACTCCGACACGTCCACCGTCACCGTGCACGTGCGCCGGCTGCGCGCGAAGATCGAGGCCGATCCGGCGCAGCCGCGCCACGTGCAGACCGTGTGGGGCGTCGGCTACCGGTTCCAGCCGTGAGCGTGCGCCGCTCGGCCCTGCTCGGCGCCGGCGCGGCGCTGCTGGCCGCCGGCGTGGTCGCGCTGGTCTACGGGCTGCGCGACGGCGCGATGACGTTCGCGCTGCTGGCGGTCCTGGGCGCGCCGGCCCTCGCGCTCGCCCACGTCGCCCGCGCACGCCGGCGGCGGCTCGGCTCGCCGCGCCGCCAGCTCGCGCTCGGGATCGCGATCGCCGTCGGGCAGCTCGTCGTCGCGATCGGCGCGGGGGTCGCGCTGATGTTCGTCTCCGCACACGACGCGCTCGTCGTCGGCGTCGTGACGGCGTTCGCGGTCGTGATCGCCCTGCGGTCGGTCGAGCTGATGGGCGGCGGGGTGATGGACGACGCGGAGCGCATGCGGCGCGAGCTGATCGCCGCCGTCTCGCACGACCTGCGCACGCCGATCACGTCGCTGCGGCTGCTCACGGACGCGATCGCGGACGACGTGGTCGACGACGTCACGCGCCGCGCGTACCTCGCCCAGATGAGCACCCACGTCGACGCGCTCTCCGCGCTGATCGACGACCTGTTCGAGCTCTCGCGCCTGGAAGCCGGGGAGATCGCCTGGAGCCTCGAGCAGGTGCGGCTCGACGAGCTCGTCGGGGAGACCGTCGAGGCGATGCGCGTGCAGGCCGACGCGCGCCACGTGCAGGTGCGCACCGAGCTGCCGGCCGACCTGCGACCGGCGCGGGGCGATCCCGAGAAGCTCCAGCGCGTCCTGTTCAACCTGATCCAGAACGCCATCCGCCACACGCCCGCGGACGGCTCGGTCGTCGTGCGCGCGGCGCCGGCGGGCGACGCGGTGGAGATCGAGGTGGCCGACACGGGCGACGGGATCGCGGCGGACGAGCGCGAGCGGGTCTTCGAGCCGTTCTTCCGCGGCGGCGCCTCGGCCGCGCGGCCGAGCAACGGGGCCGGCCTGGGGCTGGCGATCTCGCGCGCGATCGTGGAGGCGCACGGCGGGCGGATCTGGCTCGCCGACGCGCCCGCGGGGACCTCGGTGCGGTTCTCGATCCCGTTCACAAATTGACGGCGGGATACGCTCACGCCGATGGCGCACCAGCAGCTCTGGCTCCTCCGGCACGGAGAGGCGGTCCCGCACGAGTCCAAGGAGGACTTCGACCGTGAGCTGACCCCGCGCGGCGAGCGCCAGGCCGTCGCCGCGGGCGAGGCGCTCGCCCGCCTCGGCCTCGAGTTCGCGGCGTGCTACACGAGCCCGCTCGTGCGGGCGGCCGCGACCGCTGAGCTGGCGTGCGAGAAGCTCAACGTCACGCACGAGCAGCGCGAAGCCATCGGCAAGGGCTTCAACGTGGACACGGTGCTCGAGCTGCTCGCCGAGCACGAGGACGGCGCGCGGATCCTCGTCGTGGGCCACAACCCGTCGTTCGAGCAGGTCGTGCTCGACCTGACCGGCGGCCGCGTGGACTTCAAGAAGGGCGGGGTCGCCGGCGTCCGGGTGAGCGCGGGCCGCGGCGAGCTGCTCGTGCTGATGCGCCCGCGCGAGCTGGAGTCGCTCGCGCTCAGCGCGCTGCCGGGCGATCCGGACTGAGCAGCGGTCTACTCGAAAGCGGCTCCTTCCTCGCGGATGAGGCGGGCGCGGACGATCAGCTTGCTGGGGGCGCGCACCATCCCGAGCGGGCTCCAGGTCATGCCAAGCTGACGCTGGTCGGCGTACGTGACGGCCTCGACCTCCAGCTCGCCGTCGACGACGCGCACCGCCGCGTCGAGCTCGAGCGGGATCTGCTTGCCGGCGGCGTGGAGCTGCCCGCGCACCTTCAGCGAGTCGCCGTCGGCGCTGGCGCTGCCGGACGTGAAGCGGACGTGCGCATGGCGCTCGACGTCGAAGAAGTCGGCTGAGCGCAGGTGCTTGTCGCGCTTGGCGTGCCCGGTGTCGAGGCTGGCGGCGTCGATGATCAGCTGCACGACTGGTTGCGCGCCCAGCTCGAGGGTGCCGTCGTAGCTCGTGAAGCGCCCCTTGACGGTCATGAGGCCGTAGAAGTTGCGCACGTGGAACTCGACGCGCGATCGCACGGGATCGAGACGCCAGCGGCCCTGGGCGGCGCCGGCGCTGTCGGTGGCCTGGGTCTGGGTCTGAGGCGTCATCCTGGTTCTCCTTTGTCACATCGCCCGCGTCGGGCGGGTCCACTGCTATGACCCACCCCGACGATCGGATGTGACCGATGGATGAGCACGAGTTCTTGGCGCAGCATTTCGAGGAGCACCGGACCCGGCTGCGCGCCGTCGCCTACCGGATGCTCGGCTCGCTGAGCGAGGCCGACGACGCCGTCCAGGAGACGTGGCTGCGCCTCAGCCGGATCGACGCGGACGAGGTGGACAACCTCGGCGGATGGCTGACGACCGTCGTCTCGCGCGTCTCGCTGAACATGCTGCGCTCGCGCCGAACGCGGAGCGAGCAACCCCTCGATGTGCGCATGCCGGAGCCGATCGTCGACCGCGCCGACGGCACCGACCCCGAGCACGAGGCGCTCTTGGCCGACTCCGTCGGCCTGGCGCTGCTCGTGGTGCTCGAGACGCTGAACCCGGCCGAGCGGCTCGCGTTCGTCCTGCACGACATGTTCGCGGTGCCGTTCGACGAGATCGCGCCGATCGTGGACCGCTCACCCGAGGCGGCGCGCCAGCTCGCGAGCCGCGCCCGCCGCCGGGTCCAGGGCGAGCCCGCGATCCCCGACGCCGACCTCGACAGCCAGCGCGAGGTCCTCGACGCCTTCCTCGCGGCCGCGCGCGAGGGCGACTTCGAGGCGCTGCTCGAGGTGCTGGACCCCGACGTGGTCCTCAGGGCCGACGGCGGCGCCGTTTCCCTCGGCGCGTCGAGGCTTGTCCGCGGAGCGGCCAACGTGGCCCGCCAGGCGTCCGCCTTCTCGCAACTCGACATCGAGGTGCGGCCGGCGCTCGTCAACGGCGCGGTCGGCACGGTCAACCTCCGGGACGGGCGGCCGTTCTCGATCGCGGGCTTCACGATCCGGAACCGAAGGATCGTCGAGATGGACATCGTCGCCGACCCGGAGCAGCTCAGCCGGCTCGACCTGACGATCCTGTAGCCGGTTCTACGCCGCCAGCGCGGCGTCGATCACCGCGAGCGCGACCTCGGCGCGGCTCGCGAGCGACCCGGCGAGCACGAACTCGCCCGGGTTGTGCGCCTTGCCGCCGCGCGGGCCGAGCCCGTCGACCGTCAGCGGGATCACGCGCGCGAGGTGGCTCGCGTCGCTGGCGCCCCCGCGGCGCACGCCGGCCACCGGGCGGCCCAGCGCGGCGCTCGCGCGCTCGCGCAGCGACACGGTGGCCGCCTCGGCATCCATGCCCGGCCACAGCCGCATCAGCTCCGGCTCGAGCGTCACGCCGCCGACGTCGGGCGGGATCGCCTCCCGCACCGCGATGATCGCCGCGTCGGAGTCCGCGCGCAGGTCGCAGGTCAGCTCGCCGCGGCCGGGGACGACGTTGAACGCGTCGCCCGCGTGGAGCACGGTCGGCACGGCCGTGAGGTGGTCGGGACCGTCGGGGGCGTGGCGGGCGGCGACCGCCTGCGCGGCCGCCGCGAGCGCGAGGAGCGCGTTGCGCCCGCGGTCGGGCGCCGAGCCCGAGTGCGCGGCGCGGCCCTTCGCGCGCACCTTGATCGTCCCGGCCGCCTTGCGCCGGACGACGACGCCCTCCGCACCGTCCGGCGTCAGCTCGCCGGCCTCGAAGCACAGGCACGCGTCCCAGCCGGCGAAGCGCTCGACGTGGGCGAAGGGCGCGGTCCGCCACTCCTCGTCGCACACGAGCAGGAGCGCGGCCTCGGCGAAGTCGGCGCGCCGGCCGGCGAGCGCGCGCAGCGCGCCGAGCGCGAGCACGACGCCGCCCTTCATGTCGACCGCTCCCGAGCCGAGCAGCTGCTCGCCGTCGCGCCGCAGCGCCTTGTGGTGCGGGTGGGCGATGACGGTGTCGACGTGGCCGAGCAGCAGGATCCGCCGCGACCCGGTCCCGCGCACGCGCGCGAGCAGGTCGGGAGCATGGCCGGGCGACGAGCACGGCGGCCGCTCGACCTCCGCGTCGGCGGGCAGCAGCGCGGCGCAGACCGCGGCGCACTCCTCGGCGCCGTGGACGTCGCCCGACGGCGAGGAGACCGCGACGAGCGCCTCCAGCTCGCGCTCGGCGCGCCGTGCGATCGACTCCGACTCGCGCTGGATCCAGGCCTGCATGACTGCCGGGGGACTCTAGAGTGGAGGCCATGCCCGAGCTTCCCGAGATGGAGATCGTCGCGCGCCGTCTCGGCGCGGCGCTCCCGGGCGAGACGGTGGAGTCGGCACTCGCCCCGGGCATCAACGCGCTCAAGACGTTCGACCCGCCGCTGCACGCGCTCGAGGGCCGGCAGTTCACCGGCGTGTCGCGCCGCGGGAAGCTGCTGCTGCTCGAGCTCGACGACCTCGTGGTGCTGCTGCACCTGATGTCCGCCGGGCGGATCCAGCTCTACGACAAGCGCGCCTCGCTCCGCGACCGGACGTCGCGCCTGCTGCTGCGCATGCCAGGCGGGCGCGAGCTGCGCGTGCGGGAGTTCGGCTCCAAGCAGGCCGCGTGGGTCAAGGTGCTGCGGGCGGAGGACCTGGAGGGGGAGGAGTCGCTCGCCGGGCTCGGTCCCGAGGCGTGGCCCGACCCGCCGCCGCTGCGCGAGCTGCTCGACGCGCCGCGCCCGCTGCACACGCTCCTGCGCGACCAGCAGGTGATCACCGGTATCGGCCGGACGTGGGTGGACGAGATCCTCAACGTCGCGCGGCTCTCGCCGTTCAAGCGCGGCGACGACCTGAGCGACGAGGAGGCCGAGGCGCTGCGCGCCGCGATGGCGTCCGAGCTCGGGCGCGTGCTCGACGTCTACGAGGAGCGCGTCGACCTCCCGCTGCCGGAGAAGTTCCCCAAGCCGACGCGGGTGCACGCGCACCAGGGCGAGCCGTGCCCGCAGTGCGGGACCGTCCTCGAGGCGGTGTTCTACGAGGACTACGTGATGACGTACTGCCCGACCGACCAGACCGAGGGCCGGGTGCTCAAGGACCGCCGGCTCTCTCGGCTGCTGAAGTAGGCGGCTCGTAGCCGGGCCCGCGCAGGAGCACGTTCCAGCGCGTGCGCCAGGAGCGCGCCGCCCGCAGGTCGCGGCCGAGCGCGGCGTACTCGTGGAAGGCGACCCGCACCGGGTTGAACGTCGCGAGGTTCTTCGTCAACCCGTAGCGCACGCGCTCGCCCTCCGGCTCGAACGTGCCGAAGAGGCGGTCCCAGATGACGAGGATGCCGCCGTAGTTGCGGTCCAGGTACTGCTCGTTCGCGCCGTGGTGCACGCGGTGGTGCGACGGCGTGTTGAGCACGGCCTCGAGCGGGCGCGGGAGCCGCCCGATCCGCTCCGTGTGCAGCCCGAACTGGTAGATGAGGCTCCAGCTCTGGGCGAGCAGCACCATCCAGGGCTCGAAGCCCAGCAGCGGGAGCGCCAGCCAGAACGGCAGGTAGGTCATCGGCACCCAGGTCTGGCGGAGCGCCGTCGAGAGGTTGTAGTGCTGGGAGGAGTGGTGGACGACGTGGCTCGCCCAGAACACGCGGCTCTCGTGGCTGACGCGGTGGAACCAGTAGTAGGCGAGGTCGTCGAGGAAGAACAGCAGCACCCAGACCCACCAGTCGCCGGGGTCGAGCCGCAGCGGCGTCAGCTCGTACAGCGCCGCGTAGACGGCGACGACCCCGAGCTTCCACACGACGTTGACGACCACGTTGCCGGTGCCCATGAGCAGGCTCGTGCGCGTGTCCTCCAGCTCGTAGCCCACGAGGCCGTCGCTCTGGAGGTGGCGGTAGGTGAGCGCCTCGACGAGCAGGAGCAGGACGAAGAACGGGACGGCGTAGTACAGGACCTCGGTCATGCCGAGCGCTCCAGCAGCTCGGCGGCGGTCGTGCGCGCTTCATCGGCGCGGCCGTCGGCGATCGCCCGCGCCAGCGCGCGGATCGTGCTCCGCGTCCTCCAACTCGGCGCCCACGCGCTCGGCGTCCAGGACGAGCACGTGCTGCCCGGCGACGAGCGTGTTGAGCGCGAGCCGGTAGGCGACGTTCCCCGCGCCGTCGACGATCACGTCCCAGAGGCGCTCGTACTCGACGTTGCGCGCCTCGAGCGCCTCCGCGGCGGCGAGCGCCTCGGCCCGCGCGGTGATCTCGGCCCGCTGCGCGGCGCTCGCCCGCTCCGCGCACCGGCGCGCGGCGTCGGCGCCGATGCACGCGCGCAGCTCCAGCGCCGCGCGCTCGGCCTCGAGCTCGGGCGGCACCTCGTCCGGACGCCGCGAGCGCGAGGAGCAGGTCCAGCCCGCCGTCGTGGCGCCAGTCGCGCACGCGGGTCGCTCCGCCGTGGCTGATGCGGACGAGCCCGGACTCCTGGAGCCGCTTGAGCGCCTCCCGCACGGCGTGGCGGCTGGCGCCGAGCTGCTCGGAGAGGCGCCGCTCCGAGGGGACCGCGGCGCCGGGCGCGAGGGCGCCGGAGAGGATGTCGGCCCGCAGCTGGGCGTGGATGCGATCGGACAGGAGCACTGGTTGGACCAGTTGGATGAACTGGTTGTACCAGAGGCGCGTGGCATCCTCAAGGCATGATCGAAGAAGGCACCACCGCCCCCGACTTCACGCTGCCCGACCAGGAGGGCGACGACGTCTCGCTCGCGGACTTCCGCGGCCGGCCCGTCGTCCTCTACTTCTATCCCAAGGCCGACACCCCCGGCTGCACCACGCAGGCGTGCGGGATCCGCGACCACCGCGCCGACTACGAGGCGGCAGGCGCCGTCGTCCTCGGCGTCTCGCCCGACCCCGTCAAGGCCGTCAAGAAGTTCGCCGACAAGCAGTCGCTGAACTTCCGGCTGCTCGCCGACGAGGACCACGCCGTGTGCGAGCTCTACGGCGTCTGGGCGGAGAAGACCAACTACGGCCGCACCTACTGGGGCGCGCTCCGCTCGACGTTCCTGATCGACCCCGAGGGCAAGGTCGCGAAGGTCTTCCCGAAGGTCTCGCCCAAGACGCATGACGAGGTCGTGCTCAAGGCGCTGGACGAGCTGGGAGCCGCCGCTTCGTAGCGGCGGGACGCGAGGAGGGGAAGATGGCCGGGAGGCTCGCCGGCGGCGTGCTCGCGCTCGTGCTGCTCGTCGCGGCCGTGCTGCTCGGGTCCGGAGGGGACGAGCGGGAGGCCGGACCGGGCGCCGCCCGCGCCGGGACCGTGGTGTGGGCGGTGGGCGACGGCGCGGACGGGAGCGCGGCCGGCCGGCGGCTCGCGCGCTACGTCGCCGCCCAGCGTCCCGATCGCTTCATCTACCTCGGCGACGTCTACGAGACCGGGGCCGCGCGCGAGTTCGCGGAGCACTACGACCCGGTCTACGGCCGGCTCGCCGGGCGGACGGATCCCGTCATCGGCAACCACGAGTACGCCGGTCGCGATGTCGGCTACCTCCCGTACTGGCGCCGCGAGCGTGGCTGGAGCAGCGGGCGCGCGCTCCATCGCAGCTCCGTCGATCCGGTGTCCGGCTGGCAGGTGATCGCCTACTCCTCGGAGTCCGACCCGCGCCGCGAGGGCGCGTGGGTGCGCCGGCAGGTGGCGCGGCACGGCGGCACGTGCCGGATCGCGGCCGGCCACCGCGGGCGGTACGTCGCCGCCGACACCGCCCACGGCGACAATCCCGACCAGGCGCCGATCTGGCGCGCGCTGGCCGGGCGGACGGCGGTCAACCTCGTCGGCCACAACCACCTCTACGCACGGCTCGCGCCGATCGACGGCGTGCAGGTGCTGGTGTCCGGGGCGGCGGGCATGAGCTGCGCGCTCGGGCCCGGCGGCACGCCGTCGCGGCGATCCGGACGGGCGTTCCCACCGCGACGCGGCTCACGCTGCGCCGGGGCGCGCTGGACTTCCGCCAGGTCGACGCGCGCGGGAAGGTCTACGACGCCGGCACGATCGCCTGCACGCCGGCGCGTTCCTGAGCGCGGTCAGTCGGTCCACCAGGCCGGGACCTGCTCGACGTCCTTGTTCTCGTCCGACGGCGCCCCGAACGCGAGCACCTCGGCGCCCTCGGGGCCGCCCTCGAGCGCGCGGGTGGTCGTCGCCGGGACCCGGACCAGGTCCCACTCCCGCAGCTCCACGATCTCGTCCTCGAGCTTGATCCGCGCGCTCCCGCTCACGATCACGTAGACCTCCTCCTGCCGGCCGTGGCGATGGCCGAACGGCATGCGGAAGCCCGGCGCGATCCTGAAGTAGGAGACGCCGGACTCCTCGAGCCCGAGCGGCACGCGCGCGAAGCGCGACTCGAGGCCGGGCGACAAGCCGAACCTCGGTGCCATGTCCTCGACGTCCTGCTTGAGGTTGATCCTGGTGTAGTCGGCCATGGCGCCGATTGTGCCCGCTACTCGCCGTCGTCGAGCACCCGCAGGCCGAGCGCGCCGGCGAGCGTCCCCGCGAGCCCGACGATCTCCGCCCACTCCAGCGCCGCGCCGCGGAGCCCTTCCACGCCCGTGATCCCGTCGAGCGTGCACCCGCGCAGCTCCGACGCGTCGAAGCGCGCGCCGGCGAACCCCGCGCCGGTCAGGTCGCAGCCGTCGAAGCGCACCCACCTGCAGCGCGCCTCCGCGAAGTCGGCGTCGCGCAGGACGCACTCCTCGAACGCGACCCGCTGCAGCCGGGTGAAGCGGAAGCCCGCGAGGTCGAGCCGGCAGTCGCGGAACGTGACGTCCTCGAGCGCGCCCTCCGCCCACGTCAGCCCGCTGAGCCGGCACCCCTCGAAGCGCGTGCGCGAGATCGTCGCGTCCCGCACGAGCGCGCCCGCGAGGCTGCAGCGCTCGAGCACGACGTCGCGCAGGCTCGGCCGTGCGAGCTGCGCGCCGTCGAGCTCGCAGCCCTCCATGCGCATCCGCTCCAGCTCGATGCCGCGCGCCGCGAGCCCGTGGGCGGCCACGTCCGCGAGCCGGACCTCGACGAGCCGCGCATCGTCCTCGAGCGTGTCGCCGGCGGCCTCGAGCACGGCGGGGACGCGCGGCGGCAGCGCCGCCCGCGCGCTCACAGCGGGAAGTCGGACCGCTCGCGCAGCGGATCGAGGTCCGTGTCGCCCGCGGCCCACTCCTGCACGTGGTCCGGCTCCGCCTCGGCCGCCTCGCGCAGGTGCGCGTTGGCGTCGTCGAGCCGCCCGAGGTGCGCCTCGAAGCACGCGAGGTTGTAGAGCAGGGAAGCGTCGCCGGGCCGCGCCCGGAGGCCCTCCTGCATGAGCGCGATGCCCTGCTCCCACTCCTCCGCGTCGATGTAGGGCTGGGCGCGGAAGCGCCACTCCCAGGGGGAGACCTCGTACGGCACGCCCGGCTCGCCGCCGAGCGCGAGCACGGTCGTCCCGTCCGACTGCGCGACGGCATGGCGGCGCGAGGTCGGCTCGGGCAGGAAGACCATCGTCCCGGCGGGCGCGTCGATCGTCTCGCCGTCGACCTCGAACCGGGCCTCGCCGGTGAGCACCACGTACATCTCCTCGTGGCCGCGCCCGTCGTCGTCGGCCTCGGTGTGCTCCTCGATGACCTCCTCCCCCGCGCCGGCCGAGTAGGCGTTCACGCCGAATCCGCCCACGCCGAGTGCGTGCCGGACGGGATGCCAGCGCACGCCGGCCACTTCGATCGGGTCGAGCTCGTCGATGCGGAGGGTTCGGAAGGCCATCGCGGCAGCCTACGCGGCGAGGGCCATCCGCACGGCGAGGGCGAGCACGATCGCGTTGCCGGCCACCGCCGTGTACAGGCGCGCCGACGGCGGGAGCCGGTGATGCAGCGCCGCGCCCGTCCCGGCGAGGACGAGCTGCCAGCTCAGCGAGGCGGCGCCGGCCGCGAGGACGAACGCGACCTTGGCCGCCGCGGACGCCGACGCGACCGCCGGCAGGCCGGCGATGAGCGCCGCGAAGTAGGCGACCGTGAGCGGGTTGATCGATGTGAGCGCGACGAAGCGGAGGTACACGCGGTGGCCGCGGGCCGGGGCGCCGGTCGCGGCAGGGTGCGAGGAGGACGTCGCCGCGCGCCGGGCCGCGCGCAGCCCGTACACGCCCAGCGCCGCCAGCACCGCCGCGCTCAGCATGCGCAGCGCGTGCTCGTGCGGCGCGAGCGCCGCTGCCGCCGCGGCGCCGGCCGCGGCCGCCACCGCGGCGTAGAGCAGGTCGGCCGTCGCGACGCCGGCCGCTGCCGCCGCGGCCGGCCGGAAGCCGCCGCGCGTCCCGAGGTCGACGACCATCACGCCGATCGCGCCGAGCGGGATCGCGACGCCCCAGCCGGCGATCAGTCCTGCGACGAGCGGCTCGACCATGCGCCCGTGGTAGCGGGGGCGGCCGCCGTTTCTCCAGTGGCAACCGGCGCAAGCTGAGACAATCGCGGCATGGACGCCACCGACCGAGAGATCCTCGGCGAGCTCATGCGGAACGGGCGGATCTCGTTCCGCGACCTGGGCGCCGCCGTGGGCCTGAGCGCCAACGCCGCCGCCGACCGCGTCCGCCGCCTGCGGAGCGACGGCGTGATCACCGGCTTCACCGCCACGGTCGACCACGGCGCCGCCGGCCGCCGGCTCGTGGCGCTGATCGACGTGCGACTCGCCGCGTCGGGCACGAACGAGGAGTTCGAGGCGGAGACCGCCAAGCTGGAGCCGGTCACCGACGCCGTGCACGTCACGGGCCGGTTCGACTACCAGCTCCGCGTCGCCTGCCGCGACACCGCCGAACTGGACCGCCTCCTGCGCCACCTCAAGCGCGACGGCGGCGTGACCGAGACCGAGACGCGGGTCGTGCTCCGGAGCGCGTTCACGCGGGGGGCGCCCTAGGCTAGGAGCGGTGCCCCTCGCGTCGATCGGCAGCTCCTTCTCGTCGTTCTTCGACGCGGTCGGCGACTTCTTCTCGAACCTCGCCGCGGTCAACTGGTTCGCCCTGCTGCTCGGCCTGGCGGTGTTCGTCGGGTACCTCAGCCTGCGCGCCCGCGCGTCGTTCCACATCCTGCGCGCCGCGTTCCCGGACGTGGAGATCCAATACCGCAATATCTGGGGCGCGTACCTGGCGGGCTACGGCTTCAACTCGGTCGTGCCGGCTCGCGGCGGCGACGTCGTGCGGCTGTTCCTGACCAAGACGTCGGTGCCGAACTCCAACTACCCCGCGGTCGCGTCGTCGTTCGCCGTCGAGACGATCTTCGACCTCACGATGGCGATCCCGATCCTGCTCTTCGCGTTCACCCAGGGCGCGTTCCCCAAGCCGCCGGACTTCTCCAAGCTGCCGGCGTTCGACCTTGCCTTCTTCGCCTCGCACCCGCGCTTCGCGCTCTTCCTCCTGACCGCCCTGGCGATCGCCGCGCTCGCCGCGTTCGCGCTGCTGTCCGCGCGCGTGCGCGCGTTCTGGGAGCGCGTGCGGCAGGGACTCACGATCCTGCTCTGACCGGCGGCGGTACTTCCGCGAGGTCTGGCTGGTCCAGTTCGCCGGCTGGCTCCTGCGCTTCGCCGCGTTCTGGTGCCTGCTGTCGGCGTTCAACGTGGGCGGGTCGGTGAAGAACGTGCTGCTGGTGCTCGGCGTGAACGCCGTCGCGGCGCTCGTCCCGTTCACGCCCGGCGGGGCCGGCGTCCAGCAGGCGCTGCTCGTGAAGGTGTTCGCCGGCACGGCGGCCGGCGCGACCGTCGCCGCCTACTCGGTCGGGCAGCAGATCGCGATCGCCGCGACGACGTTCGCCTGCGGCTTCGCCGCGATCGTGTTCATCTTCCGCTTCCGGTCGTTCAAGGAGGTGATCGCGGCCGGGCGGGAGGCTAGGACAGCCCCTCCCGAGCCTCGCGCACCAGCGTGACGGCCTCCGGGAAGACCGTCGCCATGACCGAGCGGATCTGCTGAGCCTGCTGTTCCGTCGTGCCCTGGATGTTGACGCGGTTGATCGCCGCCACCGTCATGTCGACGGCGAGCTTGATCGCGTTGTCGGCCCAGGCGAGGTTCTGCGTGGCCTGCATCTGCTCGGCCATCTCCTGGAGCCGCTTCTGGAAGTCGGGGTCCTGAAAGAAGCCAAAGCCCTCCATCCGCTCCATGCTACCGGGCCTACACTCCCGGCCATGGCGAACCTGAGCCCGACCCAGCGCGCCGCCCGGCGCCGCTTCGAGGGCGCGCTGCGCCTGGCGGCGCCGTTCCTCGACCTCGTGCTGGCCGCCGGGGACCGGCTCTCGCGCCTGAGCGGCCGGTCCTGAGCGGCGCCCCGGCTACGATTCACCGCCTCGTGGCCGCCGAAGCACCCGAAGACAACCTCGCCTGGGAGGCGCGCCAGCGCAAGTCCGCGACGATCGCCGCCGGGATCGCGGCCGTCGGCATCTTCGTCGGCACCGTCTGGCGCGGCCTGATCCTGTCGGACCTGCCGCGCCACGGGCTGCTCGAGACGCTGTCGCGCGCGGCCGAGCCCGGCCCGATCGGCACGATGCAGTCGCTGCGGACGACGACGCTCGAGTACTACGACGAGCGCGCGACCGGGGTGCTGCTGTCGAGCGTGCTGGTCGGGATCGGCTACGTCGCGCTCGGCTGGGCGCTGACGTACCTGGCGGTCGCGGTCCGCACCCGCCGGCCGGAGTTCCCGCGGCTCATCCTCTACCTGCCGCTCATCGCCGGCACCCTGCAGGGGTTCTCGACGATCCTGGCGGCGCTCGGGACCAACCTCGCGATCAAGGACTTCCTCGACGGGCCGCATACCGTCGACGCCGCGGCGGACGTCAGCGCGAACGGCGTGACCGTGTTCGCCTCGCTGCTCGGCCTGCCGGGCGCGCTCGGACTCGCGCTCGCGCTGGTGTTCATATCGCTCAACGCGATGCGCGTCGGCCTGCTCACCAAGTTCATGGGCGTGCTGGGGATCATCACCGGCGTGCTGCAGATCCTGCCGTTCGGCGGACCGCTGCCGGTGGTGCAGTGCTTCTGGCTGCTCATGCTCGGTGTCCTGTTCTCCGGCCGCTGGCCGGGCGGGAGCCCACCGGCGTGGCGGAGCGGGGAGGCCGAGCCGTGGCCGTCGCAGGCGGAGGTCCGCGAGCGGCGTGCGCGCGCGGCGGCCGAGCGCCGCGGCGAGGTGTACGAGCCGCCGGCGCCGCAGGCGGAGCCCGAGGCGGTCGGCGCGGGTCCGTCGCCCAGCGCGTCGGCCCGCAAGCGCAAGCGCAAGCGGCGGTAGGCCGCCGGACCCGACGGACGTTGGCGGCCGCCCTCAACGCGCCGCTGACGTGGACGCTTGCCCAACCGGCGCCGGGCCGGCGACGCCGCCACCGACGCCCTCGTCCTCCTCCAACCCCAGCCCGAGCCCCTCCGGCGCGTGGAGCGCGAGCAGCTCGGCGTCGGGCGCGCGCCGCGGCTTCGCGTCGAGCAGCGAGACGAGCGTCATCGTCGCGAACGCGAGCGGCACGCTGAGCACCGCGGGCTGCGTGAGGAGCGCCTCGAGCGTGCGGCCGCCCGGGCCGGCCAGCAGCCCGGTGAAGATCGCGGCCGTCGCCGTCGCGGCGCCGGTCACGAGCCCGGCCGCGGCCCCGCGCGCGGTCAGCCGGTCCCACCAGATCCCCAGCAGCAGCAGCGGGCAGAACGTCGACGCGGCGAGCGCGAACGCCCAGCCGACCAGCACCGAGATGTCGAGCCCGCGCGCGACGAGCGCGAGCAGCGCGGGCACGACCATGGCGCCCAGCGCGGCGGCGCGGAAGCGGACCCGGCGGTCGGTCGCGCTGCGCGCCACGCCGCGGCGGAAGTCGTGCGTGACCGTGCCCGCGAGCGAGACGAGCAGCCCGGAGGCGGTCGACATGAACGCCGCGAACGCCCCGGCCGCGACGAGCGCGCCGAGCAGCTCCCCGCCCAGCCCCGGCCAGGCGGCCTCGGGCAGGCGGAGCACCACCGTGTCGGTCTCGCCGGTCAGGTACAGCTCCGGGGTGAGCACCCGCCCGAGCGCGCCGTACACCGAGGGGAACACGTAGAAGACGCCGAGCAGGCCGAGCACGCGCACCGTCGTGCGCCGCGCCGCCGGCCCGTCGCGGTTCGTGTAGAAGCGGACGAGGATGTGCGGGAGCCCCATGGTCCCCAGGAACGTCGCGATCAGCAGCGAGTAGACGAACAGCGGCGAGGCGTCGCCGGTGTCGGAGACGGGCGCCGCCCACTCCGCGCCGGTCTGCGCGTCGGTCCCCTCGGCGACCGGCACCGCGGTGCCCGCGGGCAGCTCGACCAGCCCGGCGGGCAGGCGCACCTCCTCCTCCCGCCCCACCGACAGCTCGCGCCCGTCCACGCGCACGGTCGCGGCCTCCGGGAACGTGGCGTCGACCGGCTCGTCGAGCGCGACGGACAGGCCGCCCTCCGGCGCGCGCGGGTAGTCGTGGCCGAACATCGCGGCGCGCTCCGGCAGCCCGCCGAGGTGGAGCAGCAGCAGGCACGCGGGCAGCGCGATCGCGAACGTCTTGAGCCAGTACTGGAACGCCTGCACGTAGGTGATCCCGCGCATGCCGCCGAGCGCCACGTTGAGCGCCACCACCGCCCCGACCGCGACGACGCCGACCCAGTACGGCGCCCCGACCACCTCGCCGAGCGTCAGCCCGGCGCCCTTGAGCTGCGGCACGAGGTAGAAGCCGCCGATCAGCAGCACGATGCACGCCGAGAGGGAGCGCAGCCGCGGCGAGCGCAGGCGCGCCTCCGCGAAGTCGGAGATCGTGTACGCGCCGAACCGCCGCAGCGGCGCCGCGACGAACAGCAGCAGCGCGAGGTAGCCGGCGGTGAAGCCGAGCGGGAGCCAGAGCGCGCCCGAGCCGATCTTCATCTGCAGGCCCGCGATGCCGAGGAACGACGCGGCCGAGAGGTACTCGCCGGAGATCGCGGCGGCGTTCCACCACGGCGTCACCGCGCGCGACGCGACGAACAGGTCCGACGTGGTGCGCGCGAAGCGCACGCCGTAGACGCCGAGCCCGACCGTGGCGCCGGTGACGCCGAGGATCGCCAGCAGCGCGATCACTCGCCGGGCTCCACCAGCTCGCGGAACTCCTGCTCGAGCGCCTCCGCACGGCGGGCGTAGAGCCAGCCGAACGCGACGAAGATCGGGAACGGCGGCACGACGATCGCGAACAGCGGGAGCGGCACGCCGAGCACGTCGACGTCCTGCAGCCCCGGCAGCAGGTAGAGCGCGAGCGGGAGCGAGCCGAGGAAGCCGCCGAACGCGACCAGCGTGAGCAGGCTGAGGCCGAGCTGCCGGCGGATCAGGCGGCGCAGGTAGAGGCCGCCGTGGGCGGTCGCCTCGGCCAGCTCGTCGCGCGGCGTGCGCGGGGCGCTCACACCGCCAGCCGCCGTCGCAGCTCGCCGACCTGCCGGCGCGCGATCGGCACCTCGGCGCCGTCGGCCATCACCAGCACCGCCGTCCCGTTGAGCTGCGGCCGCACCTCGACCGCGCGGCGCAGGTTGACGAGATAGCCGCGGTGCACGCGGGCGAAGCCGTGCCCCGACCAGCGCGCCTCCAGCTCGGCCATGCGCGCCCGGAGCAGGAAGCGCCCCTCGTCGGACGCGACGCGCACGTAGTCGCCGTGCGCCTGCAGGTAGAGGATCGAGCCGCGCGCGAGCAGCCGCGTGCCGCCGCCGCGCAGCGCGTCGACGGGCAGCAGGTCACCGTCGACCGCCTCGGCGCCGCGCGCGGCGGGGCCCGCGGCGCGGTGGACGCGCTCGATCGCCTCGTCGAGGCGCCGGCGCGAGACCGGCTTGACGAGGTAGTCGAGCGCCGCCAGCTCGAACGCGTCGACGGCGGCGTCGTCGAACGCGGACACGAACACGATCCCCGGCGGGCGCTCGAAGCGGCGCAGCACGCGCGCCAGCTCGAGCCCGTCCAGGCCCGGCATGCGCACGTCGAGGAACAGCCCGTCGTAGGCGGCGCCGTCGTCGCCGAGCGCGACGAGCGCCTCGGAGGCCGACGCCGCGCCGTCGACGCCGGCGACCAGCGGTGACGCGCGCAGCATGCGCACGAGGTCCTCGAGCGCGGGGCGCTCGTCGTCGACGGCCAGCAGCGCGAGACCGTCGCTCATCCGGCGCGCACCCCCGCGCGGAACTTCGGCAGCGTCATCACGACCGTCGTCCCCGCCCCGTTCTCGACCATGAGCCCGTAGCCCTCGCCGAACGTGCTCTGCAGCCGCCCGTGCACGTTGCCCAGGCCGATGCCCGGGCCCGCGCCCGGCGAGCGCGGCCGCCGCACGGTCGGGATCGATGCCCGCTCCGTCGTCGGACACGCGCAGCTCGACGTCGGCGCCCAGGTCGCGCCCCTCGATCGACACCAGCCCGCCGGAGGCGCGCGACTCCACCCCGTGGCGGACCGCGTTCTCCACCAGCGGCTGCAGCGACAGCACCGGCACGACCGCGTGCAGCACCTCGGGGTCGACCTGCACGCGCACGCGCAGCCGCTCGCCGAACCGCGCCTGCTCCAGCCGCAGGTACTTCTCGACGTACTGGAGCTCGTCGGCGAGCGTCACGTACGGGCGCTGGCGCGCGAACGCGTACCGGATGAACTCCGAGAACTCGATCAGCAGCTCGCGCGCCTCCTCCGGGCGCGAGTGGATGAACGCGGCGACGGCGGCGAGGGCGTTGTAGATGAAGTGCGGCGAGATCTGCGCGCGCAGCGCCCGCAGCTCGGCGCGGGCGAGCCGCTCGCCCTGCGCCTCCAGCTCGGACAGCTCGACCATCGCGGAGACGAGCGCGGCCGCCTCGGCCACGACCCGCGACTGCTCGAGCCGCACGCGGCCGGGCCGCCCGTAGAGCGCCACCAGAACCCCGACGCGGCGCCCGCGCACGGTCAGCGGCGCGACGATCGCCGAGCGCAGCGGGCAGCCCGGCTCCGCGCAGGCGAGCCGCGGCTCCACGTGCACGCGGTCCTCGCGCCGCGCGGGCACGAGCCGCTCCAGCGGGTCGCCCGCGTGGTGATGGTCGGCGCCCGGGCCGTCGTATCCGAGCAGCGTCTCGAGCTCGCCGAGCGCGACGGCGTCGGCGCCGGTGAGGATCCGCAGCGGCGGCGCGGCCGAGCCCGCGCTCTCCGGCGTGAGCCCGCGGCGCAGGTGCGGCAGGATCGCGGTCGCCGCGTGGACGGCGCGCTGCATGGCCGCGCCGCCGGGATCGAGCACGCGCGGGGCGCGGACCAGCCGCCAGCCGGCGGCCAGCGATGCCGCGAGCACCATGCCCAGCACGACCCCCAGGGCGACGTCCACTCAGCTCCCCCCGAACCTAAAGAGGGTCTGACCCTCTTTAGGTTGGCGCCGAGGATACGCGCGCACGCGGCCGAGCGGGCGCCGTTCGTCGCGCCGCAGACGCCGTTCATCGACCCGGTCGACCCTTGAGCGATCCGTCACGAAGTAGGGGTCTACCCGGGGTAGGACCTCGGCGATCGTCGTCGCTCACGAGAGGAGAAGACAGATGGCACAGCCACCCGTCGACTGGGAGGCGATCGAACGGTCGCCCGAGTTCCAGGAGCTGGTACACAGGCGCCGCCGGTTCGTGATCCCGTGCACGGTCTTTTACCTGAGCTGGTACATGGGCTTCATCCTCCTGACGGCCTACGCGCAGGACTTCATGGGGGAGCGGGTCTACCAGGGCCTGACGGTCGGCTACTGCCTCGCGCTGACCCAGATCGTGATGGTCGCCGTGCTCGGCCTGTGGTACCTGCGCAAGTCCGATCGCGAGTTCGATCCGATGGCCGAGCGCGCGATCGCGGCCTACGTGGAGGACGAGCGCCATCCCGAGACGCGCCGCTTCGAGCGTGAGCGTGTCGGCACCACGCCGGCGGCGGGGGTGCAGCGATGATCACCTTCGCGGCGGACATCAACACCGAGGCGGTCGTGATCTTCACGATCGTCCTCTCGATCACCCTCGGCATCACCTACTGGGCGTCCAAGCGCACGACCGGCGCGACGACGTTCTATGCCGCGGGACGCCAGATCACGAGCATGCAGAACGGCCTCGCGATCTCCGGCGACTACCTCTCGGCGGCGTCGTTCCTCGGCATCGCCGGCCTGATCTTCCTCTACGGCTTCGACGGGTTCCTGTACTCGATCGGGTTCCTCGTCGCGTTCCTCACCGTGATGTTCCTGCTGGCCGAGCGCATGCGCAACGCCGGCAAGTTCACGATCGCCGACGTGCTGGCGTTCCGCCTGCGCGAGCGGCCGGCGCGCACGGCCGCGGCGATGGGCACGCTGTCGGTCGCGGCGTTCTACCTGATCGCCCAGATGGTCGGGGCGGGCGTGCTGATCCAGGCGCTGGTCGGGATCGACTTCACGCCCGCGGTGATCCTCACCGGAGCGTTCATGCTCTGCTACGTCATCTTCGGCGGCATGCTCGCCACGACGTGGGTGCAGATCATCAAGGCCGTGCTGCTGATGGCCGGCATCGTCGTGATGTCGCTGTTCGTGCTCGGCAAGGTCGGATGGAACCCGATCGAGCTGTTCAACCGGGCCGAGAAGCAGGCCACGGGTGCGGAGAACACGTTCTCCCTGGCCCCTGGCACGTTCCTCGACACGCCGATGGACACCGTCTCGCTCGGACTCGCGCTCGTGCTGGGCACCGCCGGCCTGCCGCACATCCTGATGCGGTTCTTCACTGTCCCGAACGCGCGCGCGGCGCGCAGCTCGGTCGTCGTGGCGATGTTCCTGATCGGGTTCTTCTACCTGCTCACGACGTGCATCGGCTTCGGCGCCCGCGCGATCCTCGGCCCGGGTGGCGTCGAGGCGGCCGGCAAGGGCGGCAACCTCGCCGCGCCGAATCTGGCCGCGGAGCTGGGCGGCGGCGCCGGCACGTTCGGCGGCGACCTGTTCCTGGCGGTGATCGCGGGCATCGCGTTCGCGACGATCCTCGCCGTGGTCGCCGGCCTGGTGCTCAGCGCGTCGTCGGCGGTCGCCCATGACGTCTGGTCGAGCATCATCCGCGAGCACAAGGACTCCGAGCACGAGGAGGTCTGGGTGGCGAAGATCGCCGCGGCGTCGATCGGCGCGATCGCGATCGTCGTGGCGGTCATCGGCGGGTCGGGCCTGAACGTGTCGTTCATGGTCGGGCTCGCGTTCGCGATCGCTGCGAGCGCGAACTTCCCGGCGCTGCTGCTCGCGCTCACCTGGCGGCGGTTCAACACCATGGGCGCGGTCTGCGGCGTGCTGCTCGGCGTGCTGTCGGCGATCTTCCTGATCATCGTCTCGCCGGGCGTGTGGCCGGGCGCGGACTCCGAGACCGGCTCGCCGATCGGCTGGACGCTGGCCAACCCGGGCATCGTCTCGATCCCGCTCGGCTTCCTCGGCTGCATCCTCGGCACCCTGCTGAGCACCGAGAAGGCGACCGAGCACTCGTTCCCGGAGCTGTTCGTCCGCTCCGAGACGGGCCTCGGGGCTGAGAAGGCGCTGTCGGGTCACTAGGGTTCGCCGCAGAGACGAGATCCGGAGGAGAACACATGGCGGACGGCGCGACGCTCGACCAGGAACTGGGCCAGCTGCTGGAGCAGGAGACCTTCCCGCCCCCGGAGGAGTTCCGGGAGCGCGCGGTCTACTCGGACCCGTCGATCTACGACGAGGCCGAGGCGGACCCGGAGGGGTTCTGGGCGCAGCAGGCCGAGTCGCTGCACTGGTTCCGGAAGTGGGACCAGGTGCTGGACTGGTCGAACCCGCCGTTCGCCAAGTGGTTCGTCGGAGGCGAGCTCAACGTCTCCTACAACTGCCTCGACCGCCACGTGGAAGCCGGCCTCGGGGAGCGGGTCGCCTTCCACTGGCGGGGCGAGGAGGGCGAGGAGCGCGACGTCAGCTACGCCGAGTTGCACGCGGACGTGCAGCGCTTCGCGAACGCGTTGAAGAACCGCGGGCATCGGCAAGGGCGACGTCGTCGGGATCTTCCTCCCGATGATCCCGCAGGTGGCCGTGGCGATGCTCGCGTGCGCCCGCATCGGGGCCGTCCACAACGTCGTGTTCGGCGGCTTCAGCGCGGAGTCGGTCAAGGAGCGGATGGAGTTCTCCGACGCCAAGGCGCTGATCACGGTCGACGGCGCTCGGCGCAAGGGCCGGACCGCGCCGATCAAGGAGCAGGTCGACGAGGTGATGCCCGACCTGCCGTGCATCGTCGTCCAGCACGCCGGCAACGGCGCGCCGATGGCCGAGAAGGACGCCTGGTTCCACGAGCTCATGGACGCGGCCGATCCCGAGTGCCCGGCCGAGCCGCTCGACGCCGAGCATCCGCTGTTCATCCTCTACACGTCGGGCTCGACGGCCAAGCCGAAGGGGATCCTGCACACAACCGGCGGCTACCTGACGCAGGTCGCGTGGACGCACAAGGCGGTGTTCGACCTCAAGCCGGAGGAGGACGTCTACTGGTGCTCGGCCGACGTCGGCTGGGTCACCGGGCACTCCTACATCGTCTACGGGCCGCTCGCGAACGGCGCGACGAGCGTGATGTACGAGGGCGCGCCCGACTACCCGGACAAGGACATCTGGTGGGAGCTGTGCGAGCGCTACGGCGTCACGATCTTCTACACCGCGCCGACCGCGATCCGCGCCTGCATCAAGTGGGGCGCCGAGTATCCGGAGCGCCATGACCTGTCCTCGCTGCGGCTCCTCGGCACCGTGGGCGAGCCGATCAACCCGAAGGCCTGGCTCTGGTACCACAAGGTGATCGGCGGCGGGCGCTGCCCGATCGTCGACACGTGGTGGCAGACCGAGACCGGCGGGATCATGATCACCACGCTTCCCGGCATCCTGCCGGCCAAGCCCGGCAGCGCCGGCAAGCCGCTGCCCGGGATCAAGGCCGCGGTCGTGGACGACGACCACGAGGACGCGGGCGCCGAGCAGGGCTTCCTCACGCTCGAGCGCCCGTGGCCCGGCATGCTGCGCACGCTCTACAAGGAGGACGACCGCTTCATCGAGACCTACTGGTCGAAGTTCGGCACCGAGGCCTACACCGTCGGGGACGCCGCGCGCCGCGACGAGGACGGCTACTTCTGGATCATCGGGCGCATCGACGACGTGCTCAACGTCTCCGGTCACCGCATGAGCACCGCCGAGATCGAGTCCGCGATCGTCTCCTACGTGCACGTCGCCGAGGCGGCGGTGATCGGGCAGGCCGACGAGGACACCGGCCAGTCGGTCACGGCGTTCGTCACGCTGGAGGGCGGCGGCGACGGGAGCGACGAGCTGATCGTCGAGATCCGCGAGCACGTCGCCAAGCGGATCGGCAAGCTCGCGCGCCCGAAGCGCATCATCTGGGCCGACGACCTGCCCAAGACGCGGTCGGGCAAGATCATGCGCCGGCTGCTCCGGGACATCGCCGAGGGCCGCGAGCTCGGCGACGTCACCACGCTCCGCGACCCCGACGTGATGGCCCAGCTGGGCGACAAGATCAAGGAGCGCCAGGCCGACGAGGAGTGACCGGCTGAAATATCGCGGCGGCTTTTTGCGTCTTCTCCGCGAACCCCCCGTTCCAAGGAGAGGAATCAGATGGCGCGAAGGATCAGTCGTCCCGGCATGCTCGCCGGGGCCGCCGCGGTGGCGGCATTGGCGTTCCCGGCCGTGGCGAGCGCGAATGTCACCTCGACGGTGGCGGCCGGCGCGCTGACCGTCACCGGCGAGGCCAACGACGGCATCGCCATCACCTGCCTGGCCAACCAGGTGAAGGTCAACGGCCAGGACCCGAACTCCGGCGCGGCCGCCTGCGACGCGATCACCTCGATCGCCGTGACCGGCGGCGACGGCGCGAACGTGATCGACCTGAGCGGCGTCCAGGACCGCGACGACGCGGTGGACACCGACTACCCGTCGATCACCTCGGTCACGATCGACGGCGGGGGCGACAACGACACGATCACCGGCACCGAGCACACCGACACGATGCGCGGCGGCGACGGCAACGACCGCATCGTCGGAGACGAGAACAAGGCGGCCGGCAGCTTCGACGTGTTCGAGGGCCAGGCGGGCGACGACACGCTCGTCTGGAACCCCGGCCACGACAGCGACAAGATGGACGGCGGCGACGGCACCGACACGATCGAGATGAACGGCGGCGGGGGTGGCGAGCAGTTCACGGTCAAGCCGTCGGCGACGGCCGGCCGCGTGCAGTTCGACCGCACCGGCCCGACCCCGCCCGGCCCGTTCACGCTCGACATCGGCACCTCCGAGCGCCTCGACTTCAACGCCAACGGCGGCGACGACTCGCTCGTCTCCGACCCAGGGCTCGACGCCCTCGGCTTCAAGCTCGACATCGACGGCGGCGCGGGCAACGACACGCTCGACGGCGGCGACGGCGCCGACCTCATGAACGGCGGCGACGGCGACGACCGGATCACGCCCGACGACAACCCGCCGCTCCCGGGTCCGCGCGACGACGCGCGCGGCGGGGCCGGCAACGACACGATCGTCTGGAACGGCGGCGACGACGACGACCTCAACGAGGGCGGCGACGGCGTCGACACGATCGAGGTCAACGGCGCGCCGCTCCCCGAGCAGTTCACGGTCAAGCCGTCCGCGACGCCCGGGCGGATCCTCTTCGACCGCCTCACCACCCCGCCCGGCCCGTTCAACATCGACATCGGGACCGCCGAGCGGCTCGACCTCAACCTGAACGGCGGCGATGACTCGGTGACCGCCGACCCCGGCTTCGACCCGGGCTTCAAGCTCGACGTCGAGGGCGCCGACGGCAACGACTCGATCGACGGCGGCGACGCGGCGGACCTCCTCTCCGGCGGCGAGGGCAACGACCGGATCGCGGGCGACGACAACCCGCCCGGCACGCGCGACGACGTGCGCGGCGACGGCGGCGACGACACGATGGTGTGGAACCCGGGCGACGATGACGACACCAACGAGGGCGGCGCCGGCAACGACACCGCCGAGGTCAACGGCGGCAGTGGGGCGGAGAAGTTCACCGTCAAGCCGGCGGCCGTCGCGGGACGCGTGTCGTTCGACCGCACCGACCCGGCCCCGTTCAGCGTCGACATCGGCACGACCGAGAGCCTGCTGCTGAACGCTGCCGGCGGCGGCGACCGGATCAAGGGCGCCGCGGGCCTCGCCGGGCTCATCAAGAGCACGCTGAACGGCGACGACGGCAACGACCGGGTCACGGGCACCGACGGCGAGGACCGTCTGTCCGGCGGCAAGGGCTTCGACCTGATCAACGCGGTCGACAGCGCCGAGGACCACGTGGACTGCGGCAAGGGACCCGACCTCGCGGTCGTCGACCGGCGCGACTTCCTGCGCGGCTGCGACGTCGTGCTCGGCGGGCTCCCGCGGGTCAAGACGTCCGGCAAGGCCCTCCACGTCGCCGGCGGCGGCGCCGGGGTGACGCTCAAGTGCGTCGCGACCAAGGTCTGCAAGGGCAAGGTGCGGGCCCGTCGCGGAGGCAAGACGCTCGCCGCAGGGAAGTTCCGGATCGACCGCCGGAAGTCCGAGACCGTGCGCATGCGGCTCACGCGCCGCGGCCGCCGGCTGATCGCCGGCGCGCCGGCGAAGGGGATCGGCGCGAAGTTGCAGATCGACGCCCGTGACGCCAACGGCAACGGGTGGCGCAGCACGGCGCGGGTCAAGCTCGCGAGCTGACCGCGCAAGCGCGCGCAGCTGCTGGCCGCTACGGCGCCAGCAGCTGCGCGAACGCGCGCCGCACGCGCTTCGGGGCGCTGCCGCGCACGATCATGCGCGTGCCACCGCGCCGGCGGTCGGGCTCGAGCTCGATCACGATCCGCTCCTGCACTCGGTGCAGGAGCACGAGGAGGCTGAACGGCGGCAGCACGATCGCCGCCAGGTACGTCCAGCCGGGGCGGTAGGAGTACGTGAAGTCCAGCCGGGTCTCCGTGCGGTCCGCGAGCTCGTAGCCCTGGCGGTTGAGCGCCGGCGCGATGTGATGGAGCGCCGCGTCCATCGCGTTCTCGGGCGACACGGGATGGTGCCACTCGTACGTGAACGGCCGCACGCCCGGCGGCCCCAGGGAAGGTGCGGGTGACGTCGCCGCCGCCTGACGCGCGGGCGCGGGCGTGGGGAGGTCGGCGAGCAGCTCGGTCAGCTCCGAGACCGTGATCGCCGCGTAGGCCCGCGCGCAGCGCTCGTCGAGCTCGTCGACCGTGAGCCGCCCGGCGAGAGCGTGGTCGCGCAGGTGCTCGACGGTCCGCTCCCGCTCGGCGTCGGACGCTCGGACGTCGGGCATCCGCGCAGGATGCCAGGGCGGCCGCGATGGGGTAGAACGTCGGCTAGCGAGGAGAGGGAGCCACGATGATCACCACGCCGACGAGCTACGAGCAGGCACGCGCCGAGCACGGGTGGAACGTGCCGGAGCGCTACAACATCGCGGCCGACGTCTGCGACAAGCACCCGGCGGACAAGCTGGCGATGATCCACGAGGACTTCCGGGGGAACGTCCGGGAGGTCCATTGGGGCGAGCTGCAGGCGGCATCGAACCGGTTCGCCGTGCAGTTGCGCGAGCACGGCGTCGAGAAGGGCGACCGCGTCGCCATGCTGCTCCCGCCCACGCCCGAGACGGCCGCCGCGTTCTTCGGCACGTTCAAGTGCGGCGCGATCCTGCTGTCGATGTCGGTGCTCTACGGCGACGAGGGGATCCGGCATCGCGTCGCCGACTCCGGCGCCAAGGTGCTGCTCACCGACGCCGCCAATGCCGGGCGCATCGATCCCGGGCTCGTCGAGCACGTGCTGCTGATCGAGGACCTGCCCGCCGGCGGGGACGAGCGCTTCACGCCCGAGGACACGAGCGCCGACGACCCGGCGCAGCTCTACTACTCCTCCGGCACGACCGGCCTCGCGAAGGGCATCCTGCACGCGCACCGCTACCTGCTCGCGCACGAGGAGTTCGTCTACTGCCACGACGTGCGCGACGGAGAGCTGTTCCACGGCATGGGCGAGTGGGCGTGGGCGGCGGGGATCGCGCCGCTGTTCGGCCCGTGGCGGTTCGGCGCCGTGCAGCTGGTCTACCAGCGCGAGGGCGGCTTCGATCCGCACCGGCAGCTCGACGTCCTCTCCCGCCACGGGGCCGCCAACGTGTTCACCACGCCGACGGCGATGCGCTCGATGATGTCGATCGCCGACGCCGGCGAGCGCTACCCGCAGCGCTTCCGCGTCGTGTGCAGCGCGGGCGAGCCGCTCAACCCCGAGGCGATCCGCTGGTTCCGCGAGCAGTACGGCCTCACGGTGCTCGACTACTACGGGCTGACCGAGTCCTATCCGCTGGTCGCGAACTACCCGTTCCTCGACGTGCGCGAGGGCTCGATGGGCAAGCCGATGCCGGGCTGGGACGTGCGGATCCTCGACGAGGACGAGCGCCCGGTCGAGGCCGGCGAGCGCGGCGAGATCTGCCTGCGGGCGCGCTCGAACCCGCACTACCCGCTCGGCTACTGGAACAACGAGGAGGCGTCGGAGGAGACGTTCGGCGGCGCGTGGTTCCACACGCAAGGACGCCGCGCGCACCGACGAGGACGGCTACTACTGGTACGAGGGGCGCGCCGACGACGTGATCATCGCCGCCGGCTACCGCATCGGGCCGTTCGAGGTCGAGTCGGCGTGCCTCGAGCACGCCGCGGTCGCGGAGGCGGCGGCGGTCGCGTCGCCCGACGAGCGGCGCGGCAACGTCGTCAAGGCGTTCATCGTCGTCGCCGGGGGCGTCGAGCCGTCGGACGCGGTGGCCGACGACATCAAGGCGTTCGTCCGCGCCGGTTGGGCGCGCACGCCTACCCGCGCCGGATCGAGTTCATCGACACGCTGCCGAAGACGCTGACCGGCAAGATCCGCCGGATCGAGCTGCGCCGCGGCTGAGGAGCGAGCGCGGCATGCCATCCTAGGCGGCGTGGAGGAGACGCCCGCCGCGCCGCCACATCGCCGCCCGCCCGCGCTGCTGCCGCCGTCAGTGGCCCGGCTGGGCGGGTTCGCGGCGCTCGCGCTGCTCGGCGCGCTGCAGTGGCAGCGGATGATCGCACGGGCTCTCCGCGGGCCACGCGATCCTGTGGGTGCTCGTCGCGGTCGCGGCGGCCGCGGCCGTCCTCTGGGCCGACCGCCGCACGCGCTTCCGCGGCACCGCGACGCTCGCCGTCGCGGCGCTCGCGCTGGTCGCCGCCTACGCCGCCGCCGGGCTCGACCTCGCGCTGCTCAAGCCGCGCCGGCTCGACGAGCTCGGGCGCCGGGCTCTCGAGGGGCGCCGAGGCGCTCGCCAGCGTGCAGATGCCCTATCGCGGAGCGGACCCGTGGCCGAGCCTGACGCTGCAGCTGCTCGGCGCGCTGCTGTGCGTGCTCGCCGCGCTGCTCGCGTTCTGGCCGCGCGGAAGGCGGCCGCGGCTACCAGTTCCTGTCGCTCGCGCTGCTGCTCGTGCTCGTCGCCGCGCCGGTCGTCTCGCTCGGCGGGACCGAGCCGGTCGCGCTCGGCATCGTGCTGACCGCGCTGACCGTCTGCTTCCTCTGGCTCGAGCGGCTGCCGCTGCGGCCAGGGCTCGGCATCGCGGCGATGCTGGCGCTGGCGCTGGCCGGCGCGCTCCCGCTCGCGTCCGCGGCCAACGGGGAGCGACCCGTGGTTCGACTACAAGGCGTTCGCCGAGCGCCTCGGACCGGACGAGCCGCTCAGCTTCGACTGGGGCCACAGCTACGGCGCCGATCACGTGGCCGCGCGACGGCGCGGAGGTGCTGCGCGTCGACGCCCGCCGGCCGTCGTACTGGAAGGTCGCCGACCTCGACGACTTCGACGGCGAGACGTGGGTCGACACCGGCATCCGACCGGCTCGGCGCAGGCCGACCCGAGCCTCGACCTGCGCGAACGGCTGGGAGGCGCGGCCGGCCTGGCGCGCAGACGCTCCGGGTGACGCTGCGGCGGATCGAGACCAGCACGCGTGATCGCGCCGGGGACGACGCTCGAGCGTGGAGGACACCGGCCGGCCGGTGCGGCCCGTCGGGCGAGCCGGGCATGTGGCGCTCGGACATCCCGTTCCGCGGCGGCGACTCCTACACGGCCAAGGCGTACGTGCCGCGGCCGAGCCCGGCCGCAGCTCACGGAGTCGACGTCCGGCGCCGACGCGCCGGCAGTCGCGCGACCTCGACCTGGTGATCCCGACCGAGACCGAGGCGCCGCTGCCGCCCGGCCTGGAGGGCGCCGGCGACGCCGCCGCCCAGCCGTCGGACAGCCGCGAGCTGCGCAGGCTGCGGCTGCGCGCGCAAGTCCGCTTCCCGCCGTTCGAGCCGCTCGGCCGCGGCGGCGCACGCCGTTCGCCTCGTTCCAGACGCTCGTGCGCTCCAACGACGGCGACGAGGCGCTGCGGCGCCTCGCCGTACGCGGCGCACGTGGCGGCTCGCGAAGCAGCTGATGCGCGAGTCCCGGACGCCGTACGAGTACGTCGCGGCCGTCGAACCGCTACCTGCAGGACGGCTTCACCTACGACGAGACGCCGGACCCGGTCTCGCCCGGCCGCGCGACGCTCGACGGGTTCCTGTTCGAGACGAAGAGCGGCTACTGCCAGCACTTCTCCGGCGCGATGGCGCTGCTGCTGCGGATGGGCGGGATCCCGGCGCGCGTCGTGACCGGCTTCTCGCCCGGGCGGCTACTCCGAGCGCAAGCACGCCTGGATCGTGCGCGACACCGACGCGCACTCGTGGGTCGAGGCGTGGTTCGACGAGTTCGGCTGGGTCACGTTCGACCCGACCCCGGCGGCGACCCCGGCGCGGTCGCAGATCGCGGCGCTCGAGCGCCCGCCGGAGACCGACCAGGGCGGCGGCGACGCCGCGGACGAGCTCGGCGGCTCGGCCGCCGCGCACGCGGCGGCGTCCGCCCGGACCTGCTCGGCCAGCAGTCCGGACAGGCCGGCGGCGGCGGTGCCGGCGCGCGGACGGCGGCGGCACCGCCGTGGTGGTGGTTCGCGCTGCCGGCCGTGCTCGCTCGCTCGCGCTCGCGGCGTGGCTCGTGCTGCGCTGGCGGCGGCGCAGCCTGAGCCCGGCGGCGGCGCTCGACCGTGCGGTCGCCGAGCTGGAGGCGGCGCTGCGGCGGATCGGCCGGCCCGACCGACGGGCACGCACGCTCCAGCAGCTCGAGCGGCGGCTCGGCCGCTCGCCCGAGGCGGCCGCCTACCTGCGCGCGCTGCGCGCCGGCCGCTACGCGCCGACCGCCGTCGCGCCGACGCCGCGCGGCCGCCGCGCGCTGCGCCGCGAGCTCGGGAGCGGCGCGGGCGCGCGGGGACGCCTGCGCGCGCTCTGGGCGCTGCCGCCCTGGCGGGCGTGAGAGGGCGGCTCGACCGCCGCGCGTGAGGGGTCGGTTCAGCCGGCGCGCGTGAACGGGCGGTTCAGCCCGCGAGCGCGGCGCGGCGGGACTGCTGGCGCATCTCGGACAGGATCCGCTCGAGCCGCGGCTCCGCGGACGTGTCGACGTGCGTCATCGCCGCCGCGACGGCGGGTGGCGCTCGGCGATCAGCGCGTGCATCTGGTGTGCGACCGCGCGGTAGGCCGGGTGGCCCTCGCGGCCCGAGCGCAGCTCGATCAGGTGCATCGCCTCGCGCGCGTTCAGGTCGAGCACGTAGCGGATCCGGTAGCCGAGGCAGAGCGCGTAGGGCGCCGCGGCGGCGAGCCCGGCGCCGGCGAGCCGGTGGTACTCGGCGGCCGAGCGGTCGAGCGCCGCGCGGTAGGCGTCGCCCTCGCCGGCGGCCACGACCTCGTCGGGGATCGCCGGCGCCGAGGTCGGGCGTCAGCCCCTGCCACTGCACGGTGAGCATCCGGTGGCGCTGGAGGTCGCGGAACGCGCCGTAGTCCGAGACGATCTCGAAGCGGTAGCGGAGCGCCTCGAAGCCGCGGCCGGGGCGGTGCCGGCGGTTCGCCCGCTCGCCGACCAGGTCGGCGAGCAGCGCGCCGCGCTCGGCGTCGGGCAGCGCGGCGACCGTCGCGCGGATCCGCTCCTCGCTCGTCCCGGCGGCCTCGAACAGCAGCGCCGCGAGCAGCTGCTCCTCGTCGCCGTCGACGTGCGTCAGCGCGACCGACGGCCGCGCGTCGGCCGGGTCGGCGTCCTCGAGCCCGAGCCGCGCCGCCCAGCGCTCGCCCGCCGCGCGCCGCTCGGCGAGGTAGCCGGCCCACGCGCCGCCGCGGTCGGGCCGCTCGACGCGCGAGACGAAGCTCGGCATGACGGCCTTGATCGCGGCGAGGATCAGCTCGCCGTAGCGGCGCGCCTCGGGCAGCGGGTGGCCGATCAGGTGCAGGATCAGCTGCTCGTAGGCCTGGCCGGTCGCGTAGATGCCCATGTGCGACAGCGACGCGGCCGGCAGCAGGCCGCGCAGCAGGTCGAGCGCCTTGGCGTTGACCGCGCGGGCGCGCGCGGCCTCGGGCTCGCCGTCCGCGCGCGGGAACGTCGCGTCGACCCACGCGCGCACGCGCGGGAGCGCGGCGGCGTAGGTGTCGAACAGCGCGTCCATCGCCGCCTCGTACTCCGGCCCGAGCTCGGGGTCGCGGTAGTAGCGGTAGCCGCCGCCCGGCATCGGCGCGTCGTAGGCGATGTAGCGCGTCGACTGCTCGAGGTAGGCGGCGAGCCGCGGGCGCTGGAGCACCTTGGTCAGCACGTTGGAGACCCACTCGCAGGCGACGTGCGCGCCGCCGAGCTGCGCGACCGAGTCGTCGCCGTAGCCGACGAAGATGCGCTCGTAGAGCTGCCGCCGCGCGCTCGCCCTCGTCGCCGTCCCACGCGCCGCCCTCCGGCAGCGAGTCGGCGAACTCCTCGAGGAACAGCCGGCGCAGCGTGCCCGGGTAGCGCGAGTAGCGGGCGAACAGCGCGCCCTTGACCGTCTCGGGCAGGTTGACGAGCGCGAACACCGGCCCGTCGAGGTCGGTCACGTGCGGCGCGAGCCGCGCGCGCTCGGCTTCGGTGAGGTTGTCGGACGGGTAACGCACCGGAGCGGTGAGGCTAGCGCCGCGACCCGATGGCACGGGGGCGAAGCCGCAAACTCGGCGCGGGGAGGCCGCCCGGGCCGGGTGTGCACCCCCGGCCCGGGACGGCTGTGCGCGTCAGGCGCCGGTGGGGTGCGTGCGGTCCGCCGGCCGAGGCGGACGTCCTCGAACAGCCGCGGCAGCATCGCGAGGCCGGCGATCGCCGACGATGACGTAGACGACGTCGCTCGCGGTCCCGGACCCGAAGATCTCCGTCACGACGTTCGTGTCGAAGAGGCCGACCATGAGCCAGTTGAGGGCTCCGATGACGACCAGCGTGAGCCACACGGGCTCGAGGCGCTTCATGAACTCCATCGCTTCCTCCTTCGTACGACGGATTGTGTGCGAGACGTCACGAAGTACTCCGCAAATTGCGGGAAGTTACACGCCGAGGCAGTCGAAGCGATGCTGCGGCGGGCCGCCGCGAACCCAGGCGATCGCGTCGACGAGCCGGCGCTCCGCGGTGATCCGCTCGTGCGAGAGGCCGAGCGCGATGCCGAGCCGGCCGGCGACGCTGACGCCGCGCCGGCGCTCGGTCACCGCGTAGCCGGCGCGCTCGACGACGCCGTGCGTCGCGATCCGCGCGCGGCCAGCGCGCGCAGGTCCTCGGGCGTCCGCGCCCGCGGACGCAGCAGCCGCTCGGCGAGCGCGCGGTTCTCGGGCTCGCGCAGGTCGAGCCGCGCCGGTGATCTCCTCGAGCCGCCCGTCCGTGCGTCGTCGCGCTGCGCAGCGCGAGCTCGCGAGACCGCGCCGTCCTCCCACGTGACCTCGGCGACGACCGAGCGCGAGTCCGGCCGGCGCGGGCCGGGAAGCCGGGCAGGTCGACCGCGAGCCGGGATCCTCGGCGCCGAGGTCGAGCGTGAGCGTCCTGCGGGCGCCGTCGCGCCGCAGCCCGATCGCGCCGCTCGGCCGAGGTCGCGAGGCCGGCGCGGGCGAGGTCCGCGATCGCGGCGCCCGCCTCCGCGCTGCCGCGCGCCGGTGAGCGCGTCCCAGCGCATGTCCGGCTCGCGCGCGGCCTGCACGGCGGCGTCGCGCCGCGCGCCGTCGAGGAACGCGCGCGGCCGCCGCCGCGTCGGCGAACCGCCAGGCCTTGCCGCCGCGGTAGCCCGATCGTCGCGGTGGCGCTCGCCGCGCCCTCGATCCCCGACGGGACTGAACGTCAGCCCGACGCCGACGGTCCCGCCGACCTCGTTCTCCTCGAGCCGCGTGACGACCGCCCCGCCGTCGGACTGCAGCGCGAGCTGCCACTCGCCGTGCCCGCCGAGCCGGACGACCGCGATGTCGAGCGTCGTGTCCTGCCGGTTCGAGCGCTCGCGCGTCACGCACGGCGGCGAGACCGGCGGCCGCGGCGTCGGCTGTCCGGCACAGGTCGCCGCCGACGATGCAGATGCCGGTCCGGACGGTCTTGCCGACCGGTCGCCGACGCCCGGGATCGCCGGCCGCCGGCGGCGCTGCCGCCCGCGAGGACGGCGGCGATGACGAGGAGGATCGCGACGTACTCGGTCGACGCCTGGCCGGCGGTTCGGTTCGTGGCCACGCTGGGAGTAGGCGGCGGCGCGCGAACTCTCGCCCCCCGGGTGCTGTGGCGGCGCGGGTCATCTCGCGGGCGCCATCGGAGATGGACGGCGGGCAGTCGAGGGGGGACGGGTCGACCGGCGCGACAACGTCATTCGGGCCACCGTCGACGCACGTCGGACGTTGACGCGCGATACTGAGCCGTCAACGTCCGTCAGCAGCCGCCGCGCGCGCCGATCCTCGCGCCCCGGGCGCTAGAACAGGTTCGTGAACGCCGCGCCCGGCGTCCTGCGCCAGGTCGAGCAGCGGGCTCGGGTAGACCCCGAAGAACACCGTCGCCGCCGCGCACACCACGCCGAGCGCCGACGACCTCCGGCTGGATCAGCCGCCGCCCGCCCGCTGCCACGCGCTCGCTCGCCGCCACCGCCTCGGGGTCCGCGTCCGCCTCGGCCGAGCCGCCCGCGATCGCCGGCCGCGGCGCGCCGGCGGCGACCACGCCGGCGGCCCGCTCGTCCGGCGCCCGCATCCACACCGCCGACACCACCCGCAGGTAGTAGGCGAGCGAGATCGCCGAGCCGAGCACGATCACGACGCCGAGCCACGCGTAGCCGTTGTCGACCGCCGCGCCGATCAGGTAGACCTTGCCGAAGAAGCCCGGCGGTCGCCGGGAAGCCGCGCCAGCGAGAGCATCGCGATCGTCATCGGCCACGCCAGCAGCGGGCGGTCGGCGCCGAGCCCGTAGAGCGACGAGATGTCGTCGCCGAGCCCGGTCTCGCGCTCGCGCGCGACGATCACCGCGAACGCCGCCAGGTTCATGAACAGGTAGACCGCGAGGTAGAAGACGACCGCGCGCACGCCGAGCTGCGTCGTCACGACGACGCCCGCGAGCATGTAGCCGGCCTGCGCGACGCGACGAGTACGCCAGCAGCCGCTTGAGCGACGACTGCCCGATCGCGCCGACGTTGCCGACCACGATCGTGACCACCGCGAGCGCCGCCAGCGCCGGCGCCCAGCTGTCCGACGCGCCGATCACCGCGACGTCGAAGAAGCGGAGGATGACGCCGAACGCGGCCGCCTTCGTCGCCACCGCCATGAACGCCGTGATCGGCGTCGGCGCGCCCTCGTAGACGTCCGGCGTCCACTGGTGGAACGGCGCGATCGACGCCTTGAACGCCAGCCCGGCGACGACGAGCGCGAGCCCGGTCAGCAGCAGCACGTCGGTCGCCCACCGTCTCGACGCCCTGCGGCCATCGCCGGCGAAGCTCGTCGCGCCCGTCGCGCCGTACACGAACGCGAGCCCGTAGAGCAGCGTCGCCGAGCCGACCGACCCGATGATCAGGTACTTGAGCCCCGACTCGAGCGACCGCTCGCGCGCCGCATCTCGGTCGCGCACAGCACGTAGAGCGGGATCGAGAGCAGCTCGTAGCCGATGAACACCGTCACGAGGTTCGTCGCGCCCGCCAGCACGACCATCCCGAGCACGATGGTCAGCAGCAGCGCGTAGAACTCGCCGTGCCCCGCCTCGCGCGGCGCGATCCCGCGCCAGGAGAGCAGCACGGCGCCCGCGGCCGCGGCGATGAAGACGAGGCCGAGGAACAGCGTCAGGTCGTCCATCGCCATCGCGCCGGCGACCACGCTGACGTTGTCGCCCCACGTCGCGATGCTGAGCCCCGCGGCGGCGCCGAGCGTCGCGAGCGCCAGCAGCGGCACGATCGTGTGGCGCACGAACGGCGCGCGCAGCAGCCCGACCATCAGCACGATGCAGGCGCCGCCGACGAGCGCGACCAGCGGCGAGATCGCCATCCAGTCGATCTCGGGGCCCTTGACGTCGGCGGCGAAGAGCACGGCGCTCACGGCGTGGCTCCCTTCTGCGCGACCGCCTCGCCGCCCGCGCCGGCGCGGCGACGACGCGCTGCGACCGCGGCCTCGGAGTTGTCGAGCGCCTGCTGCGGATAGACCGCGAACGCGAGGATGACGAGCACGAGCGGCACGAGCACGAGCGCCGTCGCGCGACGCTGATGTCGAACGACTTCACGTTCGGGCCGACGCGGTTGTGCATCGTGCGGATGAACATCCGCAGCATGTAGACCGACGCCATCACCACGCCGGTGAACGCGATGATCGCGATCACCAGCTTGGAGTTGAACACGCCCGAGCAGGATCAGGAACTCGCCCGCGAAGTTCGCCGAGCCGGGCATCGCGAGCGTCGCGAGCGCGACGATCAGGAACAGCGCCGCGAGCACCGGCGCGCGGAACGCCACGCCGCCCATCTCGCGGATGTCCTCCGTGCCCGTCCGCTCGACGGAGCAGGGCGACGATGAAGAACAGCGGCGCGACCACGAGCCCGTGGTTGAGCATCTGCAGCAGCGCGCCCTGCGCGCCCGCCGCCTCGCCGAGCGCGAAGATCCCGAGCGTGATGAAGCCGAGCTGCGCGACCGACGAGTAGCCGAGGATCAGCCGCGCGTTGGTCTGCGTGAACGCCTGCGCCGAGCCGTACAGGATCGAGGCGAGCGCGATCAGCAGCATCAGCGTCTGGAAGTCCTGGGTGGCGTCGGGAAAGATCGGCAGCACGATGCGCAGGAAGCCGTAGGCGGCGACCTTCGAGAGCACGGCCGAGAACACCGCCAGCACCGGCAGCGGCATGTTGCGATAGCCGTCCGGCATCCAGCCGTGGAACGGGAACGCCGGCATCTTGATCAGGAACGCGAGCGCGAACGCGACGAAGAGCCAGCGCTGCGTGCTCTCGCCGAGGTCGGCGCGTGCGGCGAGCGCCTGGATCGAGAAGGTCACGTCGCCGCCGGGGCCCGCGCCCGCCGTCACCCCGGTCGCCACCGCCGCCGCCAGCATCAGCAGCGAGCCGACGAGCGTGTAGACGACGAGCTTGAACGTCGCCGCCACCCGGTCCGGGCCGCCCCACTGCCCGACGAGGAAGTAGAACGGCACGAGCATCAGGTCGAAGAACAGGACGAACAGCATCAGGTCCTGCGCCATGAACGCGCCGAGCACCGCGGTCTCCGCCAGCCCGACGTGGAACGCGTACAGCTTCACGCGCGCGGACGGCGGCCGCAGCAGGATCCACAGCGCCGTGGCCGAGAACAGCAGCGCCGTCAGCGCGATCAGCCACAGGTTCAGCCCGTCGACGCCGAGCGTGTAGCGCACGCCCAGGTCCGGGATCCACCTCTCGTCGGTCACGTACTGGAGCCGGGCCGACCCGGTCTGGAAGTCGAACAGCATCAGCACCGCGTACACCAGCGACACGAGCGAGCCGACGAGCAGCGCGAGCGGCGCGATCGTCCGCGGCATCAGCCCGCCGAGCATCGCCAGGACGAGCGGGAAGAAGAGCAGGAACGAGAGGTGGATGGTCACGAGGCGGCGATGAGGAAGTAGAGGCCGAGGGAGGTGACGCCGAGCAGCAGCAGGGCGGCGTAGTAGCGCAGGAAGCCGGACTGCATGGCGCGCACCGCGGCCGAGCCGGCGCGGACCGCGCCCGTCGGGGCGCCGATGAGCAGGCCGTTGACGACGACCCGCTCGAACACGTCGCGCGCGAAGCGGCCGGACATCGCGAACGGGCGGACGACGAGCGTGTCGATGATCTCGTCGAAGTACCACTTGCGCGAGAACAGGCGGTAGAGCGGGTCGAGCCGCTGGCGCAAGGCCGTCGCGGTCCGGCGCTCGGGGTCCGCGACCCACAGCCGGTACGCGAGTGCGATGCCGCCGAACGCGAGCACCGCGCCGACCGCGAGCCCGATCCACGTGAGCGAGTCGGACGGCTCGAGCGTCTCGTAGTAGCGCGAGTCGCTGAAGCGACGGCTCGAGGAACGTGTGCAGCACGTCGGTCACCTTCGGGATCTGCAGGACGCCCGCGAACGTCGCGCCGACCGCGAGCAGGCCCATCGCGACCTTCATGCTCCACTCGCGCTCGGCGATGTGGTGGTCCGGGCCGGGGAAGCCGACGTCGGTGTCCTCCACCTCGCCGGACGCCGGGTTGAAGGGCTCGGGCGCGTGGTGGAGGTGCCCGCCCTCGAGCTCGCGCGCCGGCTCGACCGGCGGTCCGTAGAACGCGCGGAAGATCATCCGCCACGTGTAGATGGCGGTCAGGAACGACCCGACGTAGCCGAGCACGCCGAGCACGATGTGCCAGTCGTCGCGCGCGAGCGTGAACGCGAGGATCTCGTCCTTGGAGAAGAAGCCGGCGAACGGCGGCACGCCCGTCAGCGAGAGGCCGCCGATCACCATGCAGCCGAAGGTGTAGGGCATCGCCCGCCGGAAGCCGCCCATCTTGTCGAGGTTCTGCTCGCCCGCCATCGCGGAGATCACCGAGCCGGCCGCCATGAACAGCAGGGCCTTGAAGAACGCGTGGGTCATCAGGTGGAACAGCCCCGAGACATACGCGAACGAGCAGACCGCCATGACCATGTAGCCGATCTGCGACATGGTCGAGTACGCGATCACGCGCTTGAGGTCGGTCACGACCAGGCCGATGGTCGCGGCGATCAGCAGCGTCGCGCAGCCGATGATCGCGCCGACGTCCGCTGCGGACGGCGCCTGCTCGAAGAACGGGTGCATGCGCGCGATCAGGTAGACGCCCGCGGTCACCATCGTGGCGGCGTGGATCAGGGCGGAGACCGGTGTCGGGCCCTCCATCGCGTCCGGGAGCCAGGTGTGCAGCGGCACCTGCGCGGACTTCGCGAACGCGCCGACCAGCAGCAGCAGGCAGCCGGCGACGACGTCGCCGTCGTTCCGGGAGAACTCGTCCGCGCTCGCGAACGCCTGCAGGAAGTCGAGCGAGCCCGTCTGCTTGAAGAGGAAGTACGTGCCGAGCACGAGGCCGGCGTCGCCGACCACGTTGATGACGAACGCCTTGATGCCCGCGGCGGTGGCGGTCGTGCGCCGGTACCAGAAGCTGATCAGCAGGTAGGAGGCCGCGCCGACGAACGCCCACCCGACGATCAGGAAGAAGAAGTTCCCGGCCAGGACCAGCAGCAGCATGCTGAACACGAAGAAGTTCAGGTACGCGAAGAAGCGCGTGTAGCCGCGGTCCGACGCCATGTAGGAGATCGAGTAGAGGTGGATCAGCGTCGAGACGCCGGACACCACCAGCGCCATGAACACCGACAGCGGGTCGAGCAGCAGCGAGAGCTGCGCGTCGACGCCGACCGTGTTCGCGTAGTCCCACGCGACCGTCGTGACCTGGCGCTCCTCCGCGCTCAGGTCCTGCAGTGCGAACAGCGCGCCGATCGCCGACGCGAACGAGAGCGCGATCGCCAGCGTGCCGAGGTAGCCGTGCACCTTGCTCGGCAGCACGCGGAACGTGAGGCCGATCAGCACGGTGCCCGCGAGCGGGAACAGCAGCACCAGCCAGCCGTACGTCTCCAGGCTCACCCTTGCAGCTCCCGCAGCTCGTCGACGTCGATCGGCAGGCGCCGGCGGTAGATCGCGACGATCAGGCCGAGTCCGACGGCGACCTCACACGCCGCGACGACCATCACGATCAGCGCGAAGATCTGGCCGTCCTGGTTGCCGTGCGCGCGCGAGAACGCGACCAGCGCGAGGTTGCCGGCGTTGAGCATCAGCTCCAGGCACAGGAGGATCACCAGCGGGTTGCGCCGGATCAGGATCCCGCCCGCGCCGATGGCGAACACGAGCGCGGAGACGACGAGATACCACTCGATGCTCATCGCCCGGTGGGTCCCTCCACCTCGATCATCGTGCCGGCGTCGCCGCCCGTCACCTGGTCGCGGCTGCCGGTGCGCATGAGGTCGCCGACGGAGATCTCGCGCGGGTCCTCCAGGCCGGTGCGCCGGCGCGCGAGGATCACGGCGCCGACGGCCGCGACGAGCAGCAGGACCGACGCGACCTCGAACGCGAGCAGGAAGTCGGTGAGCAGCAGCCGCCCGATCTCGCTCGGCGTGCCGAAGCCCGCGAACCAGCCCGTGCCCTCGCCGCTCAGCGTGCTGAGCCCGGTGCCCAGCACCGCGATCGACAGCTCGACGAACAGCGCCCCGGCGAACAGCGCGCTCGCCCAGCGCAGGCTTGGGCTCCCCGCGCGGCTGATCGGGTCGGCGCCGCCGCCCACGTAGGCGACCACGAACAGGTACAGCACCATCACCGCGCCGACGTACACGATCACCTGCGCGGCCGCGACGAACTCCGCCCGCAGCAGCAGGAAGAGCGCCGCCAGCGAGAGCAGGTGGCAGACGAGCGAGAGCACGGAGTAGAACGGGTTGCGCAGCGCCACCGTGCCGATCGCGCCGGCGAGCGCGCCGATCGCAGCCAGGAAGAAGAGAACTTCGGCCATGCGCGCGCTGAGGCTACTCGCCTGTCGAGCGAATCGGCGTGCGCTCGAGCGGCTCCGCCAGCAGCATCTCCTTCGTGAAGATGAGGTCGGAGCGGTTGTAGTCGGACAGCTCGTAGTCCTGGCCCATCGTGATCGCGTCGAAGGGGCACGCCACCTCGCAGTAGCCGCAGAAGATGCAGCGCGAGAGGTTGATCTCGTACACCGCCGCGTAGCGCTCGCCCGCGCTCACGCGGTTGTCGGGCGTGTTCTCGGCGGCGACGACGCGGATGCAGTCGGCCGGGCAGGCGGCGGCGCAGAGCGAGCAGCCGACGCACTTCTCCAGCCCGCTGTCCTCGAAGCGATGGAGCTTGTGGCGCCCGCGGAAGCGCGGATAGACCGGCGTCTTCTCCTCGGGGTACTGGTACGTGAGGGGACCCTCGACCCAGCGGCCGAGCGTCGTGCGCAGCCCGCGCAGCGTCTCGCCGAAGGCGCGATAGGTGCCGCGGACGGGCCCGCCCTTGGGGGCGCGCACCACCTCGATGACGTCGGGTCCGGGGTCGTACGGCATTACGTGACCACCACCAGGATCGCTGTGACAAGAGCATTGAGCGGTCGCGAGCGGGAGGAACACCTTCCACCCGAGCGACATCAGCTGGTCGTAGCGCAGCCGCGGCAGCGTGGCGCGCACCCAGAAGAACATGAAGACGAGGACGAGCGTCTTGACGATGACCACGATCGGGTCGACCCACGTCGGCGGGTTCCAGAACGGGATGTCCCAGCCGCCGAGGAAGACGGTCGTGGTGATCGCGGAGACGACGATGATGTTCAGGTACTCCGCGGCGTAGTACGCGGCGAAGCGGCCGCCGCCGTACTCGGTGCTGTAGCCCTGGACGAGCTCGGCGTCGGCCTCGGGGAGGTCGAACGGGGGGCGGTTCGTCTCGGCGAAGCTGGCGACGAAGAAGATGATGAAGCCGACGAACTGCGGGAGGATCATCCACAGGTGGTCCTGCTGGTAGCCGACGATCTCCGTCAGCGACAGGGTCCCGGCCATCATCACGACGCCCACGATCGCCAGCGCCTGGGAGATCTCGTAGGAGATCAGCTGCGCCGCGGCGCGCATCGAGCCGAGGAACGCGTACTTCCCGCCCGACGCCCAGCCGCCGAGCATCAGGCCGTAGAAGGCGATGCCGCCGAACGCGAACGCGTAGAGGATCCCGATGCTCGGGTCGATCCCGTAGAGCCCGACCTGGGTGCCGAAGATGTCGACCGTGTCGGAGAACGGCACGATGGCGAGCACCGCGACCGCGGTGAACATCGAGATCGCCGGCGCCAGCGCGAACATCCAGCCGATCGCGCCGTTGGGGCGGAACTGCTCCTTGAACAGCAGCTTGCCGATGTCGGCCATCGGCTGCAGCGCGCCGTACGGACCGACGCGGTTCGGGCCGTAGCGGTGCTGGAAGCGGCCGAGGATCTTGCGCTCGGCGAGGAGCACGACCGGGACCAGCTGGAAGATGACGGCGAAGATCACCAGCGCCTTGAGCAGCTGGATCCACCACGACTCGTAGTAGCCGACCTCGGCGAAGTGCGTCATGCGGCACCGTCCCCGGCGCCGACGCGCCGGACGGCGACGAGCGGCTCGGTCAGCACGTTGGCCGGCTGGTCGTGCGTCCCCTCGACCAGGAACACGGAGCCGCCGGGGACGGCGGCGCGCAGCCGCGCGGGGCCGCGCACGCGGGTGCCATTGGAACCGACCTCGACCTCGTCTCCGTCGCGCACGCCGAGCTTGCCGGCGTCGAGCGGCGAGAGCTCGACGACCTGCCGCGGCTGCATGAAGTGCAGCGCGGGCGAGAGGTCGACCTCGGGCGCCGCCCACAGTGGCCGCCACGTGCCCAGGCGCAGCGTGCCGTTCTCCGCGGCGCCGGTCAGCGGCGGCACGCTCAGCGGCACGAGCTCCCACGGCGCGACGTCGAGCGCGGTCGCCGCCGCGGTCGCGGGCCAGCGCACGCCGCGGCCGCCGATCTCGTCGAGCGTGAGCCCGGCGTAGAACGGCACGCTGTCGAACAGCTCGCGCGAGGCCATCGGGCCGGCTTGCATGCCCAGCGCGTGGCCGACGCGCTCGGCGAGCGCGTCGATGACCTGCCAGCCCGGGCGCACGCCGTCGCCGCGGAAGCCGCCGGGCCGCCCGATCGCGACGCGCAGGCGCTGCACGCGGCCGTCGGGGTGCACGATCGTGCCCTCCTTCTCCGCGTAGGCCTCGGCGGGGAAGACGACGTCGGCGTGCTCGGAGAGCGGGCCGCTCAGCGTGGCGGCGTGGGCGATCACCGATGTCGCCTTGGCGAGCCGGTCCTCCCACAGCGCGCGGTCGTGCTCGAGCTGCGCGGGGTCGGCGTGCAGCAGGTAGAGGACCGACGGCTCGCCCTCGGTGTCGGCGGCGGGCGCGGGCGTGTAGCCCGGACCGTGCGCGGTCGCGAAGCCCGCCTCGCGGATGCCGCGGCCGTTCGTCGCGCACGGGATCTCGAGCAGGCCGGCGCCCTCGTGGGCGGTCAGGCCGAGGCGGGTCGCGAGGTTGAGCAGCGCCTGCGCGGCCTCGGGGCCGCGCGGTCCGTTCAGCAGCCGTTCGCCGTAGAGGATGACGACCTGGTCGCCGGCATCCGAGAGCCACGTCGCCAGGTCGCGCACCGTGGCGGCGTCGGAGCCGGCCGCGGTGGCGGCGCCGCCGAGGTTCCCCTCGTCGCCGCCGAGCGCGGCGTCCAGGCCGACGAGCAGCGCCTGGCCGGCTCCCGGCGCGTAGCGGAGCACCGTGTGGGCGTTCGGATCGAGCGCGCCCGGCCGCGCGCTCGCGACGGCGAGCCCCACGCCGTTGCGGCGCACGCCCTTGCGGATGCGGAGGTCGAGGATCGGCGCGTCGTCGACCGGGTCGCAGTCGAGGACGAGCACCGCGTGGGCGAACTCGAGGTCGGGGACGGTGGCCTGCAGCGCGGGGTCCGCGAGCGCGCGCGACAGCTCGGGGGTGAGCGCACGCGCCGGGCTTCCCGCGAGCCGGCCGGAGCCGAGGCCGCCGCGGAACAGGCGCTGGAGGAGGAACGCCTCCTCGTTGGTCGTGTCGCCGCCGGCCAGCGCGGCCGCCTTCGGGCCGGCCTTCTTCAGCGCGGCGGCCGCCGCGCCGAGCGCCTTGTCCCACGACGCGGGCATCAGCCGGTCGCCCTCGCGCACGAGCGGCTGGGTGATCCGCTCGTCGACGTGCGTCGACTGGTACGCGAAGCGCCCCTTGTCGCACAGCCAGCCGTCGTCGACCTCGTCGTGGTCGCGCGCGAGCACGCGCATGACGCGGTCGTCGCGGACGGTCAGCTCGACGTTGCACTGCGACGGGCAGTACGTGCAGATCGTCCCGGCGCCCTCGATGTCCCACGGGCGCGCGCGGAAGCGGTACGCCGTCGAGGTGAGTGCGCCGACGGGGCACAGCTCGATGATGTTGCCGCTGAACGGCGCGACGTACGGGTGGCCGTCGAACGTGCCGACGAACGTGTGCGCGCCGCGCTCCTCGAACACCAGCTGGTAGTCCTCGGCGATCTCCTGCGAGAAGCGCACGCAGCGGTAGCAGAGGATGCAGCGCTCGCGGTCGATCGCGATCAGCGGCGAGAGCTCGAGCGGCTTGCGGAAGTGGCGCTTGGGCTCGATGAAGCGCGACGTGCCCGCGCCCCAGCCGAACGTGATGTCCTGCAGCGGGCACTCGCCGCCCTTGTCGCAGACCGGGCAGTCGAGCGGGTGGTTGATCAGCAGGAACTCGACCACCGCGCGCTGCGCGGCGTGCACGCGCTCGGTCTGCGTGTGGACGACCATGCCGTCCTTGACCGGCGTGGAGCAGCCGGTCTGCAGCTTCGGGATCCCCTCGATCTCGACCAGGCACATGCGGCACGCCCCGACCGGCTGCCCGAGCTTGGGCTCGTAGCAGAAGACCGGGATCTCGACGTCGCCGTGCTTGGCGGCGTCGACCAGCATCGAGTTCTCCGGCGCGGAGACCTCGCGGCCGTCGATCGTGAGCGTGATGAGCTTGACGTCGGGCCGCGGCATCAGGTGAGGACCGGCGTCGGGCCGGCCTGCTCGTCGCGGTTGACCTGCGGGTTGGCCGCGCCCAGGCCGTTGCGCTCGCGCGCCTCGTCGATGTGCGCCTCGAACTCGTCGCGGAACCACTTGATCATCGCGCCGATCGGCATCGCCATCGAGTCACCGAGCACGCAGAGGCAGTTGCCGATGATCTGGTCGCAGACCGAGGCCATGATGTCGAGGTCCATCGGCGTCGCCTCGCCGCTGTCGATGCGCTCGAGCATCTTCACGGTCCAGTTCGTGCCCTCGCGGCACGGGGTGCACTTGCCGCACGACTCGTGGCGGTAGAACTTCGCCGTCTTGAGCGCGAGCTGGACGATCGAGACGTCCTCGTCGACGACGATGATCGCGCCGGAGCCGATCATCGAGCCGGCCTTCGCCATCGAGTCGAAGTCGTAGGGGACGTCGAGGAACTCGTCGGTGCCGGGGAGCACGGGCGCGCTGGAGCCGCCGGGGAAGAAGCACTTGATCCGCTTGCCGGCGAGCGGGCCGCCGGCGAGGTCGTAGATGAGCTCGCGTGTCGGCGTGCCGAGTACGACCTCGTAGTTGCCGGGGCGCTCGACGCAGCCCGAGATCGACACGATCTTCGTCCCCGTGGAGCGCTCGGTGCCGATCGTCGCGTACTCCTCCCCGCCCATCCGCAGGATGATCGGGGCGTTCATCAGCGTCTCGACGTTGTTGATCAGCGTCGGGCCCTTGTAGAGACCCTGCACGGCGGGGAACGGCGGCTTGAGCCGCGGGTTGCCGCGCTTGCCCTCGAGGGCGTCGAGCAGCGCGGTCTCCTCGCCGCAGATGTACGCGCCGGCGCCGCGGTGGACCCACAGGTCGAGCGGCGCGATGAGCCCTGCCGCCTTCGCCTCCTCGAGGGCCTGCTCGACCATCCTGGCCTGCAGCTCGTACTCGCCGCGGACGAAGATGTACGCCTTGTTCGCGCTGACCGCGTGCGCGGCGATGCAGATGCCCTCGATGAGCATGTGCGGGTTCTTCTGCATCAGCTCGCGGTCCTTGAACGTCCCGGGCTCCGACTCGTCGGCGTTGCAGACGACGTACTTGTCCATGTCGCCCTTGGGCAGGAACGACGCCTTCGTGCCCATCGCGAAGCCCGCGCCGCCGCGGCCGCGCAGGCCGGACCGCTGCAGCTCGGCGAGCACGTCGGCCGGCTCCATCTGGAGCGCTTTGGCGAGCATCTCGTAGCCGCCGCGCTCGCGGCGGTAGAAGTCGAGCGTGTGCAGGCCGGGTTGGTCGATGTTGTCGAAGAGGAGCCGCACGGCTACGAACCCGCTGCCTTTCTGTGCCGCAGCTGCTTGGAGATGAGGACCGGCCGGCCGGCCTTGACGTCGTCGACGATCTGGCGGCAGTCGGACTCCTCGAGCGGGCCGACGTACTCGCCGTCGACTGACGCCATCGGCGCGATGTCGCAGGCGCCGAGGCACTCGAACGATTTCACGTGGAACTGCGGGTCGTCGCCCGCGGCGTCGAGCATCGCCGCGAAGACGCCGTCGGCGCCGCGCAGCGAGCAGGAGATGTTGGTGCAGACGAACACGTCGACCGGCCCCTTGGGCGCCGTCTCGAACATGTCGTAGAACGTGGCGACCGCGATGAGGTCGGCAGGGGTGAGCCGCATCACGCATGCGACCTGCTCGATCGCGGTCGGCGAGCAGTAGCCGTGCAGCCGCTGCGCGGCGTGCAGCGCCGGGATCGTGGCCGAGCGGGGGTCGGGGTAGCGGCTCATGTAGGACTCGATCTCCGCGCGCAGCTCGTCCGGCACCGGCGTGGTGGCGGGATCGGGGACCTCGGCGGGGTCCTTCCAGAGGTCGACGGCCTCGTCCCAGCCGGGCACGCGGCTGCCGTGCTCGAAGCGGCGGATGCGGGAGGGATCGATGGCCATCAGCGGTCGACTCCGCCCAGGATCGGGTCGAGCATGCCGAGCGTCGCGATGAAGTCCGCGATGTAGAGGTCGCGCACCATCGGGCGGAAGCCCTGCAGGTTGACGAACGACGGGTCGCGCATGTGCACGCGCGCGGGCTTGGAGGACCCGTCGGCGCGTACGAAGCAGCCCATCTCCCCGCGCGGGGACTCGATCGGGTAGTAGATCTCCCCGGGCGGCACGCGGAAGCCCTCGGTCACCAGCTTGAAGTGGTGGATGAGCGCCTCCATGCTCGTGGCGAGCTCGTGGCGCGGCGGCAGCGCGTACTTCCGGTCGGGCGTGATGTACGCGCCGTCGGGGAGGCCGTCGAGCGCCTGGTCGATGATCCGGACGGACTCGTTGATCTCCATGATCCGGACGATCATGCGGTCCCAGTTGTCGCCGGTCGTGCCGACGGGGATCTTGAAGTCGAAGTGCTCGTAGGAGGAGTACGGCGCGGCCTTGCGCAGGTCCCACGGGTTCCCGACCGCGCGCAGCAGCGGGCCGGTGACGCCGTGGCCGAGCAGCGTCTCCTCGTCGACGGCGGCGACGCCCCGCAGGCGCTGCAGCACGATCTCGTTCTTCATCAGCAGCGCCAGGAACTGGTCGACGCGATCGGGCATGATCTTCGTGAACTCGCGGACCTTCGGCTCCCAGCCGGGCGGGATGTCCTCGAAGACCCCGCCGACCTGGAAGTAGCGCGTGTGCATGCGCTGGCCGGACGACATCTCGAACAGGTCGAGGATCTGCTCGCGGTCGCGGAAGCAGTACCAGAACATCGAGATCGCGCCGAGGTCCAGCGCGGTGGTGCCCAGCCAGACCAGGTGGGACATGATCCGGTTGAGCTCCATGTGGATCACGCGCAGGTACTGCGCGCGCGGCGGGACCTCGAGGTCGAGGATCGTCTCGACCGCGCCGCAGAACGCCATCGCGTTGAAGTAGTAGGCGAGGTAGTCCATCCGCTCGACGACCGGGATGACCTTCCAGTACGCCTTGTCCTCGGCGGTCTTCTCGATGCCGGTGTGGAGGTAGCCGATCACCGGCTTGACGTCCCGGACGACCTCGGCCTCGAGCGTCGCCATCAGCCGCAGGACGCCGTGCGTCGCGGGATGGTGCGGCCCGAAGTTGATCGTCAGCAGCTCCTCGGAGTCCGGGTGCGCGATGTGGGAGAGCTCGATCGACTCCTCCCGCTCGCGGTACGGGATGTCCGGCGTCAACCGCTGGTCGCGCGTCTCGATGTCGCTCATTGCCACCACTCCGGCGTCGTGCGCTCGTTGTGCGTGAACAGGACGGGCTCCCCGCCGAGCGGGAAGTCGCGCCGCTGCGGGTAGCCCTCGTAGTCCTCGGGCATGAGGATCCGGCGCAGGTCGGGGTGACCGTCGAAGATCACGCCGAACATGTCGTAGACCTCGCGCTCCTGGTGGTCGGCGGTCGGCCACTCGGGCGTCACGCTCGGGACGTTCGGCGCGTCGATCGTCACGCGCGTGCGGACCGTGATGCGGTCGACCTCGTGCATGTCGAGCAGCTCGTAGTGGACGCCGAGGCGGGGCTCCTCGGGGAAGTAGTCGACGCCGTGGACCGACGCGAGGAACGCGTAGCCCTTGCCCTTCAGGTGCTGGAGCGCCGCCGGGACCGCGGCGGGCGCGACGAGCACCGCGGCCTGGTCGCGGAAGTAGACGGTGTCGAGTACGGAATCGGCGTTCGCGTCGCGCAGCTCCTGCGCGATCAGCTCGAGTCCGGTCGCATCGGGCATCAGTCGCCGCCGGGCACGTTGATCGTGTGGATCGCGTCCGGGTCCTCGCGCTCGAGGTCGGCGACGACCTCCTCGGTCCCGCGGCCGCCGTAGCGGCTCCGCCAGCCCTCGTCGGGGTGCGCCAGGATCGCGGCGCGCAGCTTGAGGATGCCGTGGACGAGCGACTCCGGGCGCGGCGGGCAGCCGGGGACGTGCACGTCGATCGGCAGGAACTTGTCGCCGGGCACGATCGCGTAGTTGTTGTACACGCCCATCGAGGACGAGCACGCGCCCATCGCGATCACGTAGCGCGGCTCGAGCATCTGCTCGTAGACGCGCCGGATGACCGGGGCCATCTTGATCGAGATCCGGCCCGACAGGAAGATCGTGTCGGCCTGGCGCGGGGTCGCGCGCGCCGCCTCGAAGCCGAAGCGCGCGATGTCGATGCGTGGTCCGATGTGCGACATCCACTCGATCGCGCAGCAGGCGAGCCCGAACGAGAGCGGGAAGTTCGCGTTGCCCACCGCCCAGCGGCCGGCCTTCTCCATCGTCGTCGTGAGCACGGACTGCTCGACGTGCTGCTCGAGCTCCGGGCCGTCGAGGTCGCCGCGCAGCATGTCGCGCGCGCGGAGCTGCCGGGCGCGGAACTCCGCGTTGGCGCCCGAGCCGAGCTGCTGCCGGGTCACCTCCATTCGAGTGCCCCTCTCCGCCACACGTACACGTAGGCGATCAACAGCAGGACGATGAAGACGATGGTCTCCACCAGGGCGAAGGCCCCGAACGCGCCGAGCTGCAGCGCTACGGGGTAGAGCAGGATCGTCTCGATGTCGAACAGGATGAACAGCATCGCGACGAGGTAGAAGGAGATCCCGAAGCGGAAGTTCTGCTTGACGTCGGACGGCAGACCGCACTCGTACGCGTCGCCCTGGGAGCGCGGGGCCGGGTTGCGCCCGACGAACCTCCCGAGCGCCGAGTTGATCGTCACGAAGACCAGCCCGAGCAACGCGCCGAGGCCCAGGAAGACGAGCGCCGGAAGGTAGGAGCGGATCATTCGGACGGGATTTGTAGCACTGCTTGTGCGGGAGTGTTACTTAGTGACATTCTGCACTGAGAGCGCGCCGGATTTCAGATCCATCCCGAGGCCCGTACCCCCAACAGCGCCACGACGAGCGCAGAGGCCGCCATCACGCCCATCTCGCGGCGCAGGATCGCCAGCACGAGCGCCCGCTGCTCGGCCTCCGGCAGGGACGCGATCGCGTCCCTTCCCTCCAGCTTGCGGTGGTCGAGCTCGGCCTGCGCCGCGACGAGCCGGAGCTGCTCGGCCAGGAACGCGACGCCGAGCGGCGTGAGCCCGTAGACGAGGTGCAGCGGCGGCAGCTCCTTGCCCGAGAGGGACAGCACGAGGCCGATCACGGCTTCGATCGCCACCAGCAGCTGGCCGGCGCGCAGCAGCGGCCAGAAGCCCGGCGCGTCGCGCCACTGCCACCACGCCCACGCGCCGTACAGGCCCGCGCCGAGGTTGACCGCGATCAGGAGCACGCCGAGGACGATGTGGACGGCGGTCATCCCAGGCCGCCGTACGCGCCGCGGAACCACACCAGCGGCTCCGTGCGCGCGCCGGCCTCCGCGGCCTCCACGGCGCCGATCCCGATCGTGTGGTCGCCGCCGGGGACGAGTCGCTCGAGCGTGCAGCCGACCCACGCGAGCGAGTCCTCCAGCACCGGGATCCCGTCGTGCACGGCGTGCGGCACGCCGCTGAACTTCTCCGCCTCCGGCAGCTTGGACGCGAAGCGGCGGGCGATCGCCTCCTGGCCCGCCGCCAGCACGTTGACCCCGAACTGCTCCGTCTCCCGCACGACCCTCAGCGTGCGCGCCTCGTTGTCGAAGCAGACGAGCAGCAGCAGCGGGTTGAGCGAGAGCGAGCAGACCGCGTTCGCGGTCATGCCGACGGGGCCCTCGGGCCCCGTCGCGGTCACGACGGCGACGCCGGTGGTGAAGTGCCCCATGACCGCGCGGAAGCGGTCGGGCTCGACGGGGTGCAGCGGCATCAGCGCGGGGGATTGTTCCGTATGCTGTGCCGCCTTCATGCCCCGCCGCCTGCTCGTCGCCCTCGCCGTCGCCGGCTCAGCGCTCGCCGCCTCGTGCGGTGAGGAGGGCATCGAGCTCGCCAAGACCGATCCGGACTACGAGGGCGCGAAGATCTTCCAGCAGCGCTGCTCGGGCTGCCACACGCTGGCCGCCGCCGGGACCGAGGGCTCGGCCACGAACCCGAACGACCGCGAGTACAAGGACGGCCCGAACTTCAACCAGCGCAAGGAGCAGAAGGACCAGGTGCTCTACGCGATCGAGAACGGCGGCTTCTCCTCCGGCCCGATGCCGCAGGACATCGTCGTGGGCGAGGAAGCCGAGAAGGTCGCGGACTTCGTCGCGAAGTACTCCGGGCGCGAGGCCAGCGAAGCGCCCACCCCGTAGGGCGTGCCGTGCTGGACCTCAAGTCCATCCGCGCAGACCCGGAGCCCGTCCGCGCAGCGCTCGCACGGCGGCGCGACGGCTCGGACGCCCGGCTCGACCGGGTGCTCGCGCTCGACGTGCGGCGGCGCGAGCTGCTGCCCGAGGTCGAGGGCATCAGGGCGCAGCAGAACGCGTCCTCGCAGGCGATCGCGGCGGCCAAGCAGGCGGGCGAGGACGCGAGCGGCGCGATCGCCGAGATGCAGGAGGTGGCGCGCCGCGGCAAGGCGCTGCGCGAGGAGCTCGACGGCGTGCAGGCCGAGCTCGACGAGGCGCTCTCCCTGCTGCCGAACCCGCCGGACCCCACCGCGCCCGACGCGGACGACGTGCTCTACGAGCGCGGCGAGGCGGGACGGACCGGCAACGATCACCTGGAGCTCGCCGGCGAGTGGATCGACATGGAGGCGGGCGCGCGCGTGGCGGGATCGCGCTTCGCCTACCTCAAGGGCGATCTCGTGCTGCTCGAGCTGGCGCTCGTCCGCTGGGCGCTCGAGGTGCTGCGCGGCAAGGGGTTCGAGCCCGTCATCCCGCCGGTGCTCGTGCGCGAGGAGGCGCTCTACGGCACCGGCTTCCTGCCCGACACCGAGCAGCAGATCTACCGCCTGGCCGACGACCCGCTCTATCTCACGGGCACGAGCGAGGTCGCGCTCGCGTCGCTGCACGCGGGCGAGATCCTCGACGGCGAGCGGCTGCCGCTCCGCTACGCGGGGTTCTCGCCCTGCTTCCGGCGCGAGGCCGGCGCGGCCGGGCGCGACACGCGCGGCCTGTTCCGCGTGCACCAGTTCGACAAGGTCGAGATGTTCTCGTTCGTGGAGCCGGGGGACGCCGCCGCGGAGCACGAGCGGCTGCTCGCCAACGAGGAGGAGATCCTCACGGCGCTCGGCATCCCGTACCGCGTGGTGAACATCGCGGTGGACGATCTCGGCTCGTCGGCCGTGAAGAAGTACGACTGCGAGGCGTGGCTGCCGGGCCAGCAGCGCTACCGCGAGCTGACCTCGACGTCGAACACGACCGACTTCCAGGCGCGCCGGCTGAACATCAGGTATCGCCCCGGCGAGGGCGGCCCCCGCCACGTGGCGACGCTCAACGGCACGGCCGTGGCCGTCGGCCGCACGCTGATCGCGATCGTCGAGAACGGCCAGCGCGACGACCGGTCGGTCGCGATCCCCGAGGTGCTGCATGCGTGGGGTGCGCCGCGGGAGCTGCGGGTAGCCGCCGTCAGGCCGGTTAGCCGAGGCCGCCGATCAGCAGGACGGCGGCGAGCACGAGCAGGGCGCTCAGCGCCGCCGCGGGCCAGATCGGGCGGCGCCGGCTCCAGCGCCGGCCGCGCCGGTGGAGCGTGCTCGCGTAGATGTGCGACGGCTGCGGCATCGCTCCTGCATCGAAGCTCGGCACGCCCGCCCGGTCAACCCGCCGGCCGCGGCCAGCCCGCTCTCTCCGGCATTCCACGTGACGGCTGACGCAAGCCCGCGCCCGCGGCCGCGCACGGCGTCCCGCTAGGGTCGGGAGCGTGACGCCGCGAGGACGGAACCGGCGGCGCGGGGTCTTCGCCGCCCTGCGTCACGTCGGCGACATGGCCATCGACCTGGGCACCGCGAACACGGTCGTGTACGTGCGCGGGCGCGGGATCGTCCTCTCCGAGCCGTCGGTGGTGGCGATCGACGAGCGCACCGGCGAGGTCCATGCGGTCGGGTCCGAGGCGCAGATGATGATCGGCCGCACGCCGGCCAGCATCTCCGCCGACCGCCCGCTGCGCCACGGCGTGATCGCGGACTTCGAGGTCACGGAGGCGATGCTGCGCCGCTTCATGGACAAGGTGCTGTCGAGCCGCTTCTCCCGGCCCCGCCTCGTCATGTGCGCGCCGTCGGGCGTGACGGAGGTCGAGCGCCGGGCGGTCGAGGAGGCGTCCCTGTCCGCGGGCGCGCGCGAGGTGCACCTGATCGAGGAGTCGCTCGCCGCGGCGATCGGCGCCGGCTTGCCGATCGCCGAGCCGGTCGGGCGCATGGTCGTCGACATCGGCGGCGGCACGAGCGAGGTCGCGGTGATCTCGCTCGGCGGCCTCGTGGTGAGCCGCTCGCTGCGGGTCGGCGGCTACGACCTCGACGAGGCGATCACCAACCACATCCGCAACGAGCACCGCATGGCGATCGGCTCGCAGAGCGCTGAGGCGATCAAGCTCGCGGTCGCCGCGGCGATGCCGCAGCCGGAGGAGCTCGTCGCCGACGTGCGCGGGCGCGACCTGATGTCCGGCCTGCCGCGCGAGATCCGGCTGACGAGCGAGGAGGTCAGCTCCGCGATCGCCGGCCCGATGGACGACATCCTGGCCGCGGTCCACGCGGCGCTGGAGGAGACGCCGCCCGAGCTCGCGGCGGACATCACCAAGGAGGGCATCCTGCTCGCCGGGGGCGGGGCGCTCCTGCGCGGCCTCGAGCAGCGGCTGGAGGCCGAGACCGGCATGCCGGTCCGCGTCGCCGACGCGCCGCTCGAGTGCGTGGCGCTCGGCGCCGGGCAGTCGCTGGAGGAGCTCGACCGGATGGGCCGCGGGCGCCGTTAGCGGCGTCAGCCCGGCAGCGTGCAGCTGACCGCGCCGCCGCTCAGGCCGTCCACGATCGCGCGGGTGTTGGAGGCGATCGACTTCAGGTAGGTCTCGCCGTCGGAGCCCTTCGGGCCCAGGGTGTCGGCCCACAGCGCCTTGCCGATCGTCGCGCCGGCCTGGTCGGCGACCACCTGCTCGATCTTCGGGTTCACCGAGCTCTCGGCGAAGATCGCCTTGACCTGCTCGCGCTTGATCGTGTCGACCAGCGTCGTCACCTCGCCCGCGGACGCCTGGGCCTGGGTGGAGAGCGAGGGGATCACGGCCCCGACCACGTCCAGCCCGTAGCGGTCGGCGTAATAGCCGAGCGCGTCGTGCGTGGTGACCAGCTTGCGCTGCGCCGGCGGGATCTTCTCGATGCACGTCGCGACCGCGCCGTCGAGCGCGGTGAGCCGGCTGGTGTAGTCCGCCGCGTTGCGCTTGTAGGTCGCGGCGCCGTCCGCGTCGGCAGTGCCGAGCGCGGCCTCGACCGCGGCCACGGCCTTGACGCGTTGCGCGGGTCCTGCCACCAGTGCGGATCGATCGCGTGCCCGTCGCCGCCCTCCTCCGCGCCGTCCAGCGTCCGGACGTGGTCGATCAGCGTCAGGTGGTCCGCGCCGGTGCCCGAGCTGTCGATCGCCGGCGCGAGCCAGTGGTCGAGGTCGCCGCCCGAGCTGATCACGAGGTCGGCGTCGGCGAGCGCCTTCACGTCTGCGGGCCGCACCTCGTAGTCGTGCGGGTCGGCGTTCGCGGGGAGCAGGCCGACGACCTTCGCGCGGTCGCCGCCGACCGCGCGCGCGAAGTCCGCCGCCTGCGTCGTCGTCGCGACGACCGTGACGCCCGAGCCGCCGCCCGCGGCGCCGGAGTCGTCGCCGCAGCCGGCGGCGACGAGTGGAGCGAGGCAGAGCAGGAGGCCGAGGGCGAGCGCGCGCGGACCGGTCATGGAGCGAGATCATACTGAGGATGATTCTCGTTAGTTCCATCCTCTGAGGGCGCCGGCGCTGGTGTACGGCGGTATTGAGGACGGACGTGGGGCGCGTTGACCACCGCATGGGTGGTCAAGGCGCCCCAAGTGAGCGCCGCGGCAATCCGCGCCCCTCCTCACTGCCCGCCGTACGCGAGCGCCACGCGCTCAGCGCGCGGCTGCACCGTGCGCTGGATCGCCGTGATACGGTCGCTCGCTTCCATGGCCCGACTGCGCTCACAGGCGTTCCGCCGCAGGGTCCTGCTCGCCGCGCTGCTGCTCGTCGCGGTGGCGCTCGTGCTGGCGGCGCCGGTGTTCATGCTCGCCATGGCCCCCGCGATCGCGCTGTTCGCGATGGTCGCCCACCGGCTCATGCCCGGCGAGCGGCTGATCGTCCGTCTGCGTTCGCGCCACGCGCCCGTGCGCCGCCGGCGCGCGCTGCCGGCCCCGCGCCTCTACGACGTGATGGTGGTCCGCCGTGCGGGCCGCCTGATCGCCGCCGCGCTCGCGATGCGCCCGCCGCCGGCGCGCTCGATCGTCCTCAGCTAGCGGCGCGCGGTTCACGGCGAAGGCCGGGCGCGCGCCCGGTCTCCTGCCGTCGAACCGAGGAGGGACGAGCGCGTGCGCGCGCCGACCACGACCCGGCGAGGGTCGCCTCTCGCCACCCGCATCCGAAGCCGCGTGCTCGCCGGCGCGCTGCTCGCCACCCTGATCGCGCCCGGGCCGGCGCTCGCCCACCAGGGGAATCCGCACTACCTCTCCCAGGTGGACGAGATCACCCCGGCGACGCCGGGCGTGACCGTCGAGGTCCTCAACCGCGACGACCGGCTCCTGCTCCACAACACGAGCGGCGAGGACGTGGTGATCGAGGGCTACGACGAGGAGCCCTACGCGCGCGTGCGCGCCGACGGGACCGTCGAGGTCAACACCGACTCGGAGGCGTACTACGTCAACGACGACCGCTTCGGGAACGTCGACGTGCCGGCGGGCGTCGACGGCAAGGGCCCGCCGCGGTGGAAGGAGATCGACAAGACCGGGCGCTTCGAGTGGCACGACCACCGCGCGCACTGGATGGGACACGAGCACGCCGCAGCAGGTGACCGACACGTCGGTCAAGTCGAAGGTCTTCGACTGGAAGGTGCCGGTGGAGATCGGCGGGGACGCGGGGCGCGATCGGCGGGACGCTGTTCTGGACCCCGCTGCCCGGCGGCGGTCCGCCGCTCGGCGCGATCCTCGCGGGCTCCGCGTTCCTGATCGCGTGCTGCATCGCGGTCGCCGTCGTGCGGTACCGGCGCCGCGTGGGCGAGGATCGGGCCGCCGAGGCGGAGGCCTGGTGATCCGCCGCCTCTCGCTCCTGGTCGTGCTCGCCGGCTTCGCATGGGCGGCCGCCGCCGCGCCCGCGTCGGCGCACGCGCTGCTCGAGTCGACCACGCCCGAGCGGGGCACGGCGCTCGACGCGGCGCCGGCGTCAGGTCGTGCTGCGCTTCAGCGAGCCGGTGGAGATCGAGTTCGGCGCCGTCCGCGTGTACGACGCCGCGGGCAAGGAGGTCCAGCAGGGCACCGCGTTCCATCCCGGCGGCCAGGACAGCGCAGTGGCTGTGCGGCTGCGCGGCGACCTGCCGGACGGCGGCTACACGACGACGTACCGCGTCATCTCCGCCGACTCGCACCCGGTCTCGGGCGGCTTCGTGTTCGGCGTCGGGGCACCGGGCGTCGCGACCTCCGGGGTGACCGTGGGCGAGCTGCTCGACGGCGAGGGCAGCGGCCCCGTCACGTCGGTCGCGTTCGCCGTGGCCCGCGCGCTGCAGTTCACCGCGATCGCGCTCGCGGTCGGCGCGCTGGCGGTGCTGCTGCTCGTCTGGGTGCCGGCGCTCGTGGCGCTCGCCGCGCCCGGCGGCGCGTGGACCGCGGCGTCGGACGCCTTCGCGGCCCGCTGGCGCCGGCTGCTGATCGGCGCGGGCGCGCTCGGGCTCGCGTCCGCGCTGCTCGCGCTGCCGCTCCAGGCGGCGACCGCGGGCGGTACGACGTTCTGGGACGGCGCCGGGGAGATCGGGGCGGTGCTCGACACGCGCTTCGGCACGGTGTGGGGTCTCGGCGCGCTCGCGTGGCTGTCCGTGCTCGCGCTCGCGGTGGTCCGTCGTGCGGCGGCACCCGCCGCGCGGCCGGCGACGGTCGGCGCCGCCGGCTTGGCGGTGCGCCGCTCGGGACCCTGGCTCGCGGCGCTCGCGCTGCCGCTGGGGTGGCTGGTCTGCCTGCCGGCGCTCGGCGGTCACGCGAGCGTGCAGGATCCGGTCGCCGTCCTGCTGCCCGCCAACGTCCTGCACGTGCGTCGCGGCGTCGGCGTGGATCGGCGGGATCGCCACGCTGGTCGTCGCCCTGCCGGCCGCGACGCGGCGGCTGGAGCCGTCGGACCGCACACGCCTGCTGTCGGGCGCGGTCGGGCGCTTCTCGACGCTGGCGCTCGTCTCGGTCGCCGCGCTGCTGACCGGCGGGATCCTGCAGGCGCTGCTCCAGCTCGGCGCCGTCGACGACCTCGTCGACACCGCCTACGGCCGCGCGATCGTCGTGAAGAGCGTGCTCGTCCTCGGCCTGCTGGGTCTCGGCGCCTGGAACCGGCGGCGCACGCTGCCGGCACTCGCGCGCGAGGCGCGCGCCGGCGCTCCGCCGGGCCGTCCGGGCGTCGCGCTGCGCCGAGCGCTCCGCGCCGAGGTCGCGCTCGGCGTCGCCGCGCTCGCCGCGACCGGCGCGCTCGCGGGCTACTCGCCGAGCGAGGTCCAGGCGACCGGCCCCTACTCCGCCTCCGCCGAGCTCGGCCCCGCGCGCGCCGAGCTCACCGTCGAGCCGGCGCTCGCCGGACCGAACGAGGTCCACCTCTACTTCTTCGATCGCGCGGACGGCAGCCAGTGGAACGCGACGAAGGAGCTGACCGTCGAGGCGTCGATGCCGGCGCGCGACATCGCGCCGATCGAGCTCGAATCGCGCCGTGCCGGCCCGGGCCACTACGTGATCGGCGGCGCGCCGCTCGCGCCGGCCGGCGACTGGATGCTCGAGGTCGTCGCGCGCGTGTCCGACTTCGACGAGTTCCGCACCCATTTCGAGGTCCCGATCAAGTGAAGGAGCCCATGCGACACCTCATCCCGGCGGCCTTCGCCGCGCTGGCGCTGGCCGCGCCGGCGTCGGCCGCCGCGCACGTGACCGTCCAGCCGGACACGGCGCCGGCGGGCGGGTTCACCCGCCTCGACGTGCGCGTGCCGAACGAGCGCGACGACAAGGGGACGGTGAAGGTCGACGTCCAGATGCCTCCGGGCTTCGCGTTCGCCTCCTACGAGCCCGTGCCCGGGCTGGTCGGTCAAGATCACGAAGGAGAAGCTCGACAAGCCGATCGAGGTCGAGGGGCTCGAGCTGATCGACGAGCGGATCGCGCGGATCACGTGGACCGGCGATCCGGCGCGCGGCGGGATCATCGAGCCCGGCGAGTTCCAGGACTTCGGCCTCTCGCTCGGGATGCCGGACGGCGCGCCCGGCTCCAAGCTCACGTTCAAGGCGCTGCAGACCTACCAGGGCGGTGAGGTCGCGCGCTGGATCGGCCCCGAGGACGCTGACGAGCCGGCGCCGACCGTCACGCTCACCGCCGGCGCCGAGGGCGGGGGCCACGGCGCTCCCGGCTCTGCGGCGGAGCCGCGAGCGCGCCGGCGCCCACCGCCCCGCCGCCGACGCCGGCGGCGACTCCGACGGACTCGCCATCGCCGCGCTCGTCGTCGGGACGCTCGGCCTGCTCGCCGGCGTCGGCGGCCTGATCACCGCACGTCGTGCCCGTACCCCATGAGGAAGGAGAACCCCATGTCGATTCGCCACGCGGTGGCTGCCGCCACCGCCTGCGCGGCGCTGGCGGCGCCCGCCGCCGCCGTCGCGCACACGCCGATCAAGTCGACCTCGCCCAAGAACCGAGCCACCGTCGATCGCAGCCTCCGCGCGGTCGAGGTCGTGTTCCGCGGCTCGATCCCCGACGGGCAGCTGACGGTGCGCACCGCCTCCGGGACGAAGGTGAGCCGCGGCGAGGCCCGCCTGGTCCGCGGCGACCGCCGGCTGCGCGCGCGCCTCAAGCCCGGTCTGAAGGCCGGGAGCTACCGCGCGACCGTGCGATGGCTGAGCTCCGACGGCCACGTGCAGAGCAAGACCTGGTCCTTCCGGCTTCGCTGATCTCCAACCCACCACACGAGGAGCACAACTCCATGAGGAAGTCCCTGATCGCGGCGGCGCCGCCGCCGCGACCCTCGCCGCGCCGGCCGTCGCCTCGGCGCACGTGACCGTCAACCCGCGCGAGACCGCGGCGGGCGGCTTCACCGTCCTGAACGTCCGCGTGCCCAACGAGCGCGACAACAAGGGCACGGTGAAGGTCGACCTGCGGCTGCCCGACGGCTTCTACTTCCTGTCCTACAAGAAGGTCCCGGGGTGGAAGGCCAAGCTGACCCGCAAGAGGCTCGACGCGCCGGTCGACCTCGGCGGGTTCTCCGTGTCCGAGCGGTTCACCCGCATCGTGTGGACGGGCAACCGAAAGAAGGGCGGGATCATCCGCCCCGACCAGTTCGAGGAGTTCCCGATCTCCGTCCGCATCCCGGACGGGAACCCGGGTGACCAGCTCGTGTTCCCCGCGTTCCAGACGTATCGCGGCGGCGAGCGCGTGGCCTGGACCGGCGGCCCGGACGCGGACGAGCCCGCCCCGCGGATCACGCTCACGGCCCCCGTGGAGGAGTAGGGGTGGCGGGGCCGGAGCGGAGGGGGTGGGATTCGAACCCACGGGACCGGGTGAACCGGCCCAGCGGTTTTCAAGACCGCCGCATTCGACCACTCTGCCACCCCTCCGGGGAGGCCGAGGGTAACCGCTTGCGCTACTCCGCCTCGGCGCCGAGCCCGACCGGGCAGGAGACGCCCGTGCCGCCGAGGCCGCAGTAGCCGTTCGGGTGCTTGTCGAGGTACTGCTGGTGGTAGCGCCTCGGCGTAGTAGAACGGCCCGGCGGGGGCGATCTCGGTCGTGATCTCGCCGAGCCCGGCGGCGGTCAGCGACGCCTGGTAGCGCTCGCGCGACGCCTCGATCGCCGCGCGCTGCTCGTCGGAGCCGTAGTAGACGGCCGAGCGGTACTGGGTGCCCGACGTCGTTGCCCTGGCGCATGCCCTGCGTCGGGTCGTGGCCCTCCCAGAAGGTGCGCAGCACGCTCGTCGAGCGAGACCTTCGCGGGGTCGAAGACGACCAGCACCGCCTCGGTGTGGCCGGTCGAGCCGCTGCAGACCTCCTCGTACGTCGGGTTCGGCGTGTACCCGCCCGCGTAGCCGACCGCGGTCGTGTAGACGCCGTCGAGCTTCCAGAACAGGCGCTCGGCGCCCCAGAAGCAGCCCATGCCCGACCACGAGCTGCTCCATCTGCTCGGGGAACGGCGGCGTCAGCGGGGTCCCGAGCACGTCATGGCTCGCCGGCACCGGCATCGCGCGTCTCCCGTCCGGGCAGCGCGCGATCCGGCTCGATCATCTTCGTCTTCTCACGGAACAGGAACATGATGCGAGCGTAGACCTCAGGTCTTACCGCGACGTAACGCCGATACGCGCGCGAGAGCAGCCTTTACACTGGCCACGAACCCGGGCCGTACACCGGGGTCCCGGAGAGGTGGCCGAGTGGCTGAAGGCACTCGCCTGCTAAGCGAGTATGGGGAGGAAATCTCCATCGCGGGTTCGAATCCCGCCCTCTCCGCTGGCGGCGGCTACACTGCGCAGCCGCTGTTCTGCGCCCGTAGCTCAGCTGGATAGAGCGTCGGTCTACGGAACCGAAGGTCAGAGGTTCGAATCCTCTCGGGCGCGCTCCACGTTTGGCCTGCATATCGGCGGATTTCCTCGCAGCGGTCGGCACCTGATCGAACTCTATCGTGGCCCGATTAGTGGCCCAAACGGTCAAGACCGCCAGCTCAGCAAGACCGCCAAGGCCGACAAGACCGCCACGTTTTCGCGGCTGTCAGGGGTTGGCGGTCTTGCCCCTCGCCGTCGTCCTGCTCGCGTCGAACGCGTCGAGCGGGCGACTCGCGATCTCGCGGCCGCGCCGCTCGACAAGCGTGCCGTAGTGGCGCTCGATCATCTCGATGGAGGTCCCCATGACCCGCGCCAGCTCGGAGGCGTCGATCCCGGCGCAGCGCCACGGTCGGGACTGTAGCCACGGCTGCGGGTGACGGCGGTGAATTAGGCGGAGATGAGGGTTGACAAGACCCCGCCTGCTCTGCGGTAGTGTTGCCGTAATCGCGGTGGTGAATACGCCATCGGGTACCAGATCTGCCTGCCTATCACCGGGGCGCTCGGTCCTGGCCCGGTCTACCGATGAGGAGCTGGTGATGCACGGTTTCGCGTGTCGTACCCCGCTGCCGCAGATTTCGCGCTGGCGTGTGCTGCTCGCCATGACGGCGGTCGCCGCGCTCTCTGTGCTCGCCACGGCCGCTCCGGTGCGCGCGGACGTCGTCACCGACTGGAACGCGACCGCCGCGGGGGCGCTGGCGTCGCCCGGAAACGCCGTACCTCCAGGCGCTGGCCAGGGCGCCATCGGTGCCGTGAACCTCGCGATGGTCCACGTTGCTGTCTACGACGCGGTCAACGCGATCGCCGGCGGCCACGAGCCGTACGCCTCCTCGCCGGTTGCCGAGCCGTGGTACTCGCAAGAGGCCGCCGTCGCGGCCGCCGCGCGCCACATGCTCCTCAACGGCGGGGTCGACGGCGCGGCCGGGTTTGTTGCCGGGCGCGTCGCGTTGATCGAGGCGGCCTACACGAACACGCTCGGCGGGGTCCGCCCGGACCTGCGCGCGAGGGCGGCATCGCCACGGGCGTGGCCGCCGCCACCGCGATGATCGCGGCACGGGCCGGCGATGGCCCGCTTCCCCGTCCCGCCGTTCTTCACGTTTCCGGTGGGACGCTGTCCGGCGAATGGCGGCTGACGAGCGGCGTCAACGACCCCGCCGCCTGGCTGAAGGACGTCACGCCGTTCGTGCTCCGGAACCCTGACCTGTTCCGCGTCCGGCCGCCGCATGCGCTCCACACGCGGGCGTACGCCGTCGACTTCAACGAGGTGAAGGAGATCGGTTCGGCGTCGAGCACGACCCGGACGAGCGACCAGACCGCCGCGGCGCAGATCTGGGGGCTGACCAACCCGACGCGCGACGATCGCGAGCGCGCTGCGGTCGATCGCGAGCACGCAGGGTGGCAGCGTTGCCGACAACGCGCGGCTGTTCGCGCTCGCGTACGCAAACGCCGCCGATGCGGCGATCGTGACGTGGCGCGACAAGGCGCGCTACGTGTTCTGGCGGCCGATCACCGCGATCCACGAGGCCGCGAACGACGGCAACGCCGCGACGGAGGCCGACACGCCTGGACGTCGCTGATCGTCGCGCCGCCCTACCCCGACCACCCATCCGGCCTCACGAGCATCGGCTGCTCGGTCGTCGACACGCTGCAGGACCACTACGGGCGTGACGTGGCGACGTACAGCGGCACCACGCTGCCGACTCCCACCGCGCCGCTCGGCGTGACGCGGACGTTCAGCAGTTTCTCGCGGCTGTGCGACGACATCGTCGACGCCCGTGTCGTCTGGCATCCACTTCCGGTTCGCGGACGACGAGTCCGCGAAGCTAGCCCGGCGGGTCGCCCATTGGGGGACCCGGCACGCCTTCCGCTGACCGCGGTGCGCGCCCGAGGGGGAGGGGGCTAACTCAGAGAGCGCCGAACTCCTACACCACGTCCCGGGACTTGACTCGGGCCGCTGCTTACTACTGCGCGCGCAGGCTCACAGCCCGCCGGGCGCGTCGGAAGGTGGCGCGCGAGCGCGGGACGCGGGGCCGCCGGACGGGAAGTGCCGGTTCTGCGGGTTCGACTCTTACACAGTTCGAACCCGGCAACCGAAGTTCTTAGCCCCTAGCTCCCGTTGCAGGGATGCCTGCGGTCGAATTGCCGAGCTGTCATATAGGTACCGCCGGGGTAGTACGGGCCGAGGAACGACTTGATGACCTTGTTGGTCGGGATGTTGATAAATGACTGCTGGAAGTCGGGGTTTGGCAGCTGCTGCCGGATGACCACCCCGTACAGGTACTGGTCGGTGGCTGCCCCCAGACGGCCCCCGGGAAGAACGCCGGGGTCGACGAGCTTCTTGCTTTGGCCACGTATCCCGAAATTGTTGCCGTAGCGGCTCAGCTTCTGCCACGCGACGCCGCATCGCGCTCTCGCGTGCTCGGGACGGTCCTGACCGGTGCTGAGCACGATCGTGGCCATCCGGTTCCTGTCGGGCAGCATCGTCTGGTCGTTGAGACACTTCTCGAACTGCTGGATGTTCGTGGCGACCGCGGGCGAGGTGTATGTGCACAATGACTCGTACCGCGCGTCGACGGTGTCGTTGTCATTCGGGCCGGGATTGCCAAGATACGTCTCGGGGGTGGTGGGAACCTTGAAGCGCATCACGAACACGTTGTGTCCACCGCGGGCTGGACCGAGACGGCGGTCGACGGATGTGAAGATGTACGTGTTCGCCGGGTTTGGGAAGAACGACACTGCCGGAGTCTCGTTGTAGAAGAAGGGGATCAGGAACGCGAACCGCGTGTGCTGGAACAACGGCTTGAGGATCTGCGTTTCGTTGTAGTACCTCTGCCACTCAGGCACGGGCGTGGCGGGGTGACCCTGCGGGCCGAGAGGACGCAGCTTCGCGTAGAGGCCGTTGGGGACACCCGACGAGAAGAAACTCGCGCCGTTGAGCGCCCCTGCGGCGGACTGCACGACCTTGCACATGGCCTTGCCGGTGTGGGTCTCCCCGTTGGCGAGCACAATGGTGTGAGTCGGTGGTGCAACTCCCCCCATGAGGTTGCTCGTCGGGCTGACCGGCAGGTACAGTCGATCCGGGAGGTAAAAGCGCATCGTGACGTTGATGTCCTGGACCTGATCGGTCTGCCCCGCCGCCCCGGCGTACAGGGTGTTGGGCGCCGGATTGTCGGGCTTGACCTCGGAGCTGATCGTCATGGTGAAGTTCCGGGACCCGACGTCTCGGCGGACCCCCGGCTGGAATGGGTTCTGCGACCCCGGGTCGGGGCTGATCTGGTAGTCGAAGATCCAGCTGGTAGCGACACCAACCGTTCCGTTGACAGTCCCGTACGTCGTGAAGCTGTAGAACCGCGCGTGTGGGTACTGGCCGTGGAGGATGATGTTGCTGTGCGGCGGCATCGCGAAGTTCGCGGTGAAATAGGCGTTGTTGGCGTCGATGCCCGTCTGGTTCGTGAGGAAATTGTTGGGGTTCAGGACGTAGCCCCACAAGCAATCGTTGTGGGTATAGGCGGGTTGTCCTTGCGGATAACCCTTGTCCGGGTTGGCGGGGAACGGGCACACGCTCGCGGGCCTGGCGTCCGGTCCGCATGGCACCGGGGTGTAGGCGCTGGTCGGGCCGGCGGACAACAGCGCGAGGCAGACCGCCCCTAGCATCAGCACCGCGACGATGCCGAGGCGACGCCGCGTTCGCCGCTTGGTCGACTTATGAGCTAGCAACTGCTGTCCCTCCTCGGCGTTCCGTTGCGGAGAATCTCGAGTGGACGCTCGAACACTGTCGCGCGCATGGAGACTCGTGAGATGCGACCGCTCAGGCCGCATGTGCAGCGCTGGACTCGGCCATGTGCATCAGGAGCGTGCGGTCGACCTTGCCCGTCGCGGTCAACGGGAACTCGTCGAGCGTGACGATCTCCTCGGGCGCCTTGTAGCCGACCTTGGTGCGGGCGAACTGGATCAGCTCCTGCGCGGTCGGCGGATCCGTAGCGGGGTCCAATGTGACGTAGGCGCGGACGTTCTCGCCGTGGACCTCGTCGTGGATGCCCACGACGCCGACGTTCTGGACGGCGGGGTGCTCGACCAGGACGGCCTCGATCTCCTGGGGGCAGATGTTCGAGCCGTCGTGGACGATGATCTGCTTCTTGCGCCCGCAGAAGTAGAAGTAGCCGGCGTCGTCGGCGCGCATGACGTCGCCCGTATCGAGCCATCCGTCGCGGAACGCGGACGCCGTGGCCTGCGGGTCGTCCCAGTAGCCGATCGTCGCGGCCGGGCTCGCCGCCCATAGGCGTCCTTCGTCACCTGCGGGAAGATCGGCTCCGTCGTCGGTGCGGATCGCGAGCTCGACCCCGGGCACGGCCTGCCCGACCGAGCCGATCGTGATGAGCCCGGAGGGCGGGCTGACGGCCATGAGCCCCATCTCGGTGGTGCCGTAGGCCTCGTCGATCGCGAACCCGCTGAGCTCCGTGAATTCCCGCTCCAGCTCGGCGGCCACCTTGTCGCCGGCCGCGCGACAGAGCCGGAGCGACGCGAAGTCGGGGTGGCTGGCGCCGTGGTCGCGGGTGAGCGCGAACAGCGCCGACGGGAGCATCGAGAGCACGGTCGGGCGGTGCTCCCTCAGCAGCGGGAGCACCTCCTCTCCGTCGTACGTCCGCGCGACGATCGTCGCCGCGCCGGCGCCGAGCGCCGCGAAGGTGACGTAGCAGGCCCCGATGTGGGAGAGCGACGAGCCCGCGAGCAGGAGGTCGTCGGTACAGAGCTCGAGTGCGCCGGCCGCGTTCGCGAACATCCAGCCCAGCGTCTCGTGGGTATGCGTGACGCCCTTCGGGAGTCCGGTGCTGCCGGACGTGAAGAAGATCGCGGCCGGCGCAGAGCGCGCGGGACGCATCAGCGGCGCAGGGGCGAACAGCTCGCTCTCGGCGAGCGACTCGAAGCTGAGGCCCGAGCCGCCGCTCGCCCCATACGTGATCCGCCCAACAGGCAGCCGCTCGGCGAGCTCGCTCGCGGCAAGGTCGTCGTCGCGCTCGACGTGGGCGACCAGGGCGCTAGCCCCGCTGACCGCGAGCGCGTGATCGATCTCAGGCGCCATGTAGCGGTAGTTCAGCGGCGTGGCCACGAGGCCGGCCTTGAAGCACGCGATGTAGAAGACCAGCAACGCGGGGCGGTTCGGCATCAGGGATGCGACGCGATCGCCCGGCCGCAGCCCGAGCCCGATCAGCCCCGCCGCCGCCCGATCGGTGCGGTCGTCGAGCTCGCGCCATGTCCAGCGCGTGTCGGCCGAGATGACGGCCGGGGCATCGGCGTTGGCCTCGAGCCCCGGGGCGAGGAGGTCGGAGAGGCTGACCGGGCCGGCCACCACGTCCCAACGCTACCTGAGTCGCCGCCCGGCGTCAGGCGGCCGCGGGCGAAGCGGCCGCCGGGCCTCGGCCTCGTGGCGGAGGTGCTGGCTCAGGGGTTCACCTGCTCGAGCTTCGGGAACACGTAGGTGGCCTGCAGGTTCCCGCCGGGCGGCGGCAGGATCGACGGCGGGGTGTTCCCCGGGCTCGGGTAGTAGATGCGCATCAGCGGCCGGATTTCCGTGGGCATGGGCTGCTTCACGTCCGGCTCGTCCCCGTAGATGTTCTCGTAGTAGGCCGCGGACGGTGTCGGGATCCAGTTGGTCTCGGTTGCGCCCGCGGGCAGCGTCGGCGCGAGCCAGAGCGTCACCGACCCGTCGTTGTTGCGCGCAAGCCTGCCCGACGTGAGCTGCTGGGAGCCGAGCTGCGAGACCGGCTGGATCGGGCCCCACTGCAGGTTGACGGGCCCGCCCGGGTTCTGCAGCTGAACCGTCGCACCGGCATTGCCGTTCACTCCCTGGATCGGTACGTCGTCTGACGACAGCGCCTGCTGCCATTCGGTCGACACCTGGAACGAGAACGTTGCCGTCCGGGTTCTCGGTCGCGTCGTCGACGAGGTAGTAGGGAACGCCCGGCGTGAGGCCGTACTGCGCCGCGGTCGGACCGAAGAGGACCGGTGTGCTCGCGAGCAGCGGGCCCCACTGGGGTTGCGGGAGCTGGACCGTGAGGGTGTCGGTCGACGGATCGACGGCGCTCACGTCGATATTCGCGGACGAGTACGACGTGTTCAGGACGCTCGGCTGGGTGAGGAACGGGGCGGCCGACTCCGACTTGTCGACCTGGTAGACGTGGATCGACCAGAACCCGCGCGGATTGCCGCTGCTGTCGTTGACCGTCGGAGGCAGCGTGCCGATCGCCGGCAGGTCCACGATGCCGTTGTGGGGCGGCTTGAACGTCAGCCTGTAGGTGTTGTCGCCGTTGAGCTGGGCGGTGTTCCTCCCGCTGAGGTTGTTGGTCTGGGCGTAGACAGCGTCCTCGGGCATGTTGGCCGAGCCGCCTTCGAGCACGATGATCCCGCGGTAGATGTATCCCTGGTGGGTGTTGGCGTACGTTCCGACGCCGGCGTTGAGATAGCTCCAGTAGTTGGTCCTCGCCTCGGCGCCCGCCGAGCTCAGCTTGTCGTTGAGCTCCTCATTTCCGGCCTTGAGGCCTTTCCTCAGCGCGGCGCGCTGTCGCCTTCCGAAGTCGCTCGGGACCTTGAACCCGTTCGCGGTGAGGCCGATCGGCTTGAAGCGCGCGAGCGTGCGCTTCTGTCCGAACGCCGGGTTCCGGAACACGTTCTTGGCGCCGGCCTGCGGCACCACCCAATTCGGCAGGGTGCTGAGCGGTATGCCGTTGAGCCCCGTCCTCCTGGTCGGGAGCGGGTTGAGCTTGAGCGACGTGCCCACCTGCCGGAAGAACCGGATCGCGTCCCTTGGGGCGTTGTGCCACCTTCTGTCCGCGATCCGCCGCTTCCGCGCCGACGGGGTGTAGTCGTTCGGATCGAAGTAGTTCGGGTCGCCGGTACGCCGGAACCGGCGCAGCGTGGTCATACCGAATCGCTTTACCACGTTCGCCATCACCGACGCCGTCGAGGCGGTACTGGACGGCGGCACGAGCGAGTCGGCACGGATCCGGATCAGCATCCAGTTCAGGTTGGTGTCGGACGCCATGACCCGGTAACGGAACCCGTCGATCGTGACGGTCCTCCGGTGCGCGTACTTCGACGTCGGGCCGACGAGGAGGTACGTCTGCGGCTTCGTCGACGGCGTCGTCCGCGTGCCGATGCTCCCCATTGAGTTGATGAACACGTCGAGCAGGTTGACCACGTAGTAGTCGTTCTGCGACGGCGGAACCGTCATCACGAGCTCCTTGGTGTGTCCGCGGCGCGGCTTGCCGCTGAGATCCAGCATCGCGTTCAGATAGAGCACCGACGCGTCACCGGCGTTCGTGGCGTTGTTGTTCCACGCCGCCGCGACGCCGCTGCCACCGCCGAGCGTGTTGCGCGGCGTCGTCACGAGGTCGTTGTACTTCTCGAAGCGGTAGACGAACTCGGGCGCCAAGCCCCAGATGTAGGCGTTCTTGGCCAGGTTCTGGATCCGCTTGACGCTCGGGACGCGGGCACCGGCGGGAGCGGCGATGGCGGTCGCGACGAGGCAGACGATCGTCGCCACGGTAAGCGTCGTTCCGACGCGACGACGTGACAGCGAAACGTTCACGGCTCTCTCCCTTGGCGTTCGATCGAGGTACGGCGGCGACGTACTCGTCCTCGCAGCGCGCCGAGGCATCGGCGGTGGGGCGATCCTCTTAGAAGAGCGGCGAAGGAATCAAGGCGTCGCCGAATTCGGTCACCTCGCGGACAGATTCGTCTCGCCGCGGGGGTACGCCAATCGGCGCAACCTGCGGGTGGGTGGCGATCAGTCGCCGGCGGACGATCCGCACACAACTGGACCGAGCGGGCGATCGGCAATAGCGTTCTTGCCGTGACTGGGCCGGGCGGTGAGCAGGTCAATGTCTACGAGGCCGCCGGTGGTGCCCCCGCGATGCTCGCTCTCGCCCACGCGTGGCACCGGCGCTGCCTCGCCGACCCCGAGGCCCAGCATCCGTTCAGCCATCCGGGCCTGCATCCGCAGCACACCGAACGGCTTGCCGCCTACTGGGGCGAGATGCTGGGCGGGCCCGATGCGTACTCCCGGGAGCTCGCGTCGGTCGCTCACATGGTGCGGATCCATTCCGGCAACGGGCCGCATCCCGAGCTCGACGCAGCGACCGAGCAATGCTTCGCGCTCGCCCTGGACGACGCTGGCATCCCCGACGACGAACGGCTGCGCTCGACCCTGGTCGACTGGTTCGCCTGGTCAAACCGGGTCGTCAACCACACGTACGAGCGGCCCGAGTTGGTGCCCGACGACCTCACCCTGCCGCACTGGTCGTGGGACGGTCCGGTCGAGTAGCGCGCCGCCCGAAGGATCGGCGCCATGGAACGGCGCCAACCACCGGTGGCACCTCTGGCCCCGGAGCCGCGTGCGCGCAGCGCTTGGTGAAGGCGCTTGCTCGATGCACGATCCCGGCGGGCGCGCGATCCCAAGGTCGCTGCCTCGCGCTCAGGTGCGAGGCAGCTCTCCGCCGTCGATGATGAGATTGGCCCCGACGACGAACGACGCGCGGTCGGAGACGAGGTAGGCGACGGCCTCGGCGATGTCGTCGGCGCGGCCGATGTGTCCCACCGGGATGCTCGCGAGCAGCGCGGCGGGCTCGACGCCGATGGCGGTCGCGATCTGCTCGCGCGCGCTGTCGCCGCCCGGGCTCTGGATCGAGCCGGGCGTGATCGTGTTGACGCGGACGCCGTGGGGCGCCAGCTCCGTGGCGAGGCCCTTGGAGTAGGCGATCAGCGCCGCCTTCGAGACTCCGTAGTGCAGCAGGGAGCCGGGGAGCGTGTATGCCGCGCTCGAGGCGATGTGGACGATCGCTCCGCTGCCGCGCTCGAGCATCTGCGGCGCCAGCGCCGCGTTGAGCCGGACCGCGGCCAGGAAGTTGACGTCCAGGTCCTCCTGCCACTGGTCCGGCTCGATCGCGAGAGCCCCGCCCGGCGGCAGCCGCGAGGCGCCCGCGTTGTTGACGATGATGTCGACGCCGCCGAGGTGGTCCAGCGCGGCGGCGGCCACCGCGTCCACCCCGTCCTTCGAGCGCAGGTCGCCCGCGATGAAGGGCACATCCGGCGTGCCGGCGACTGCCGCGCGGGCGACCGCGACGACCTCGGCGCCGGCGGCGGCGAGGCGCTCGACGATCGCCGCGCCGATTCCCCGCGAGCCGCCCGTGACGATCGCGCGTCGCCCCTCGAGGTCGCGCGGGACGGTGACGAGACCAGTGGTGTCCTGCTCGTTTTGTACCATATGGTCCGTTATAGCATGTTCCAGAACGATCGGTACTGAATCCGGCATGGCTCGACCTCGCGAATTCGATGAGCAGTCCGTCCTGCGCGCGGCCCAGGACGTCTTCCGGCGGCAGGGCTACGGCGGCGCCACGGTGAGCGACCTGACCGAGGCGACCGGACTCGGCAAGAGCAGCCTCTACGGCGCGTACACCAGCAAGCACGGCCTCTACCTCGCGGCGCTCGACGACTACCGCGACCGCAACGTCGAAGCACTGCGGCGCGACCTGGAGGGCGACCGTGCCGCGATCGCGAATCTGCGATCGATCCTGCTCGAGGTCGCCCGCGCAAGCACCGGGGCCCTGCCGAGCTGCCTGCTCAACAGCGCAGCCACCGAGCTCAGCGACCATGACGCCCTGGTCGGCGGCCGCGTCACCTCAGCGTTCTGCGACCTCGCGAACCTTCTCGCCGACGCCGTCCGCGCGGCGCAGGATCAGGGGGACATCGACCCGGACGCCGACGCGGACGCCGTCGCCGATGCGCTGCTGGCGATCAGCCGCGGCATCGATGTCCTCGGGCACGGCGGAATCCCCCGCGAGCGCCTCGAGCGAGCGGTCGAAGCCGCGCTGACGGCCTTCGCCGCCTGAACGCTTCGACGCCCCCGCAGGCGTTCGCGTGAAGCCTGCGTCGAGGCGCGATGATGCGACATCGATGCCAAGCCCGGGTCCTTCTGATCCAGTGTCGAGCCACAGGGCCATCCAGAACCTCATCGCGACGTACGCCGAGCTTGTCGATGACGGCGATTTCGCCGGCGTTGGCATCCTGCTCGGAGACGCCACATTTACGGGCGGCGCCGGCTCGGTGAGCGGTCGAGTCGCCATCGAGAAGATGCTTCGAGACAGCCTGATCGTCTACGACGACGGCACACCCCGCACCAAGCACGTCACGACCAATGTCGTCATAGAGGTCGACGAAGAGGCGGGCACGGCGGTCTCGCGTTCGTACTTCACCGCGCTGCAGGCGCTGCCCGACTTCTCCTTGCAGCCCATCGTCAGCGGGCGCTACCAAGACCGCTTCGAGCGCAGCGACGGGCAATGGCGCTTCGTGGAAAGGCGCGTGCGAACCGATCTCGTCGGCGACGTGAGCCGCCATCTGCGCCACGCGGCCACCGATCGGTAGAGACCCGAGCCAATCAGGCGAATCCGGCTATCGCTCGCGCAGGGAAGGAGGCGTCGCGTCCTGCGATCCGGGCTCCGGACGCCCCGGCCCAGAGGCTCCTGAGCAAGCCTCCTTGTGTGAACAGGGGCCGGTCAGTCGTGGGTCCGGAAGATCGGCCAGCCGATCTCGGTGTCCCACTCGTCGGAGTCGGCGGTGTCGGTGATGCCTCGTAGGTAGTTCTCGCGTAGCGGGCCGTCAACGCTGATCTCGTGCTTCACCACGTATGCGCCGAGTTTCCCGTAGGTAAGGTCGATATCGCTCAGGGGGCCGTGGTGTCGGGTGACCGCGAGCTCCGCGCTGGGAATAAGCAGTGAGACGACCCGTCCGATCGGTTTGGCTGTTCCGTCGGTCGGGATGAACACGGTCGCCTGGCCACGGCTGTGTTGGAAGATCTCGCTCGCGTACAGGCCTCCGGCTGGCCCGCTCGCGATGAGGCTCTGCGCCCGGAGCGTCGCGTGGAGCTCGCCGAGGGCCCCCTGCCACCAGGCGAAGATGTCGTCGCGATCGACGGTCTGTTCGATGCCGATCGCGGGGGTCGGTTCGACGGTGTGGTGCTTGATCGGATGCGGCGCTTCAGGCTGCAGCAGGTCGCGCAGCTCACCGACGGCCCCACGCGTCTGGGCGAGCTCGAGCTCGAGACGATCGAGATGCTCGACGATCAACCGGTTGCGCGCGTCGGAGTCCGGCGCGGCGAGAACAGACTTGACATCCGCGACCGGCATCTGCAGGCGCCGGAGCCGGCGGATCACCTGGGCGAGCGGGATCTGGTCGTCGGAGTAGTAGCGATAGCCGTTGTCCGGGTCTACTTCGCTCGGCTCGAGCAGCCCGACCTCGTGGTAGTGGCGCAGCGTCTTGACGCTGAGGTGCGAGGCGCGGGAGAAGTCGCCGATCGTGACGCGCGTCCTCATGGTCGCAGTATCGACCCTCCCCCTGCCGGAGGGTCAAGTCGACATCTGGCCTTGACTCTCCATTGGGTGGACGCCGCAACGTTCTCAGTGTCGCCGTCCCGACGGCAACACGACGACAACGAGGAGGCTCCGATGAGCAACACCAGCAGGGTCTCAGGACTCGAAGGGGTCCCGGACGTGGTCCGCCGCTACTTCGTGCTCGACGCCGATCGCGAGATCGAGTCGATCGTTGCGCTGTTCACCGAAGACGCAACGGTGGTCGACGAGGGCGAAACGCGTCACGGGACCACCGCGATCCGCGCCTGGCAGACAGGCCCAGCGTCGCGATACACGTACACGACCGATGTCCTCGGCACCGGCGCGCTCACCCCGGACCGCTTCGTGGTCACGGGCCGGCTGACGGGCAACTTTCCCGGCGGCACCGCCGAGCTGAAGTGGACCTTCACTGTCGCCGGCGACCGAATCAGCCAACTGGTCATCGCACCATGACCACCTTCAACCGGTTGGACCGCGCCGCCGACCACGGGCTGACGCTCTTCACTTACGCCGCCGAGACCGGCTCTCGCGCCGAGGAGGCGCTGAAGCTCCTGGCCAGCTGGGCGGCCACGGTCGACCGCGCCGAGTACCGGTCGCACTGGCGACGATTCTGATCCTCTCGGGCGCGTCGCACAGAGACCGAGCGGGGCCCGGCGGGGCGGAGATCGAACAGTAGGATCGCGGCCGTGCCGTTCACGCTCAGGAACCTCAAGGCGGATCTGGAGGATGTCGGGTCCAACTTCGACGGCGCGCCGGACTTGGAGTTCCGCCTCGCAACCAAGGCGCTTGGGCTTGAGCAGTCCGGCCTGAGCTACCAGCGCATCCCGCCCGGCTATCGCTTCCCGTACGGACACACGCACAAGGAGCAGGAGGAGCTGTACGTGGTCGTGCGCGGGAGCGGGCGGATGAAGCTCGACGGCGAGATCGTCGAGGTCAAGGAGTGGGACGTGGTGCGCGTCCCGCCCGGCACGTGGCGAGGCTACGAGGGCGGGCCGGAGGGCCTCGAGATCCTCGTCTTCGGCGCGCCCAATCTCGGCGAGAATCCGCGTGACGACGTGGAGGGTCAGCGCGCCTGGTGGGCTGACTAGCCCGCTCTAGGACTTCACGAGGCTGACTCGATCTCGTGCGCTCGTCGAGCGCGAGCGCGATCAGGGGCGGCGTCCCGCTTGAGGACGTACACGTCCTGGAAGCCGTTGAGCGCGCGCGGGCAGGCGGCGACGATCGAGCCCGGGAAGTGCTGTCCGACGAGGTCGCGCACACGACCCTCCGCCACGTAGGACAGGCCGTAGTGGTCCGTGCTGAGCCGGCCGCGTGTCTCGTTGGCGGCCCGGTAGAAGAAGCCCTCGGCCACCTCCTCGAAGGCCCCCCGCTCCGCGTCGGGGATGTTCACGTCGAAGGCGTGCATCCCGTGCGTCGAAAAGGCCATTGCGCCGCCCGGCTCCAGGAGCCGACCCAGGCGGCCGAGCCACGGGCCCCAGTCGGCGAGCGGCAGGTGGCTGAACAGCGAGACGATGAGGATGACGTCGTAGCGGTCGTCGTGGCGCAGGTCGCGCTCGTCGACAGCGGATGGGAACCCGCGCACGCCAAGACTGCGGCAGACGAACTGCACCGCGACGGGGTCGACGTCGGAGACGGTGAGCCGGCTGCGGTCCATGAGGTGGACGAGATGTCGCGTCACCCTCCCCCAGCCGCAGGCGAACTCGAGCACAGACCCTGCGTCAGCGAGAGGGAAGCCGTGCTCGCGCGCCAGCCCGGCCATCTCGGCGGCGTTCCACTCGCCGCCCTGGAAGTACATGCGGACGGCGTCGTAGTACCTGAGCGCCGGCCGCGGAGCCGCAACGCCGAGCGAGTACTGCAGCAGGTCGTCGGCGTAGTCGATGTCCGACATGAACGGCGCCCCATACCGCCGCCGGAAGCGAGCAGCCGCGAGATGGCGCGCGACGGGTCGGTGGACCTCGGCCAGCCGCGGCCGCAGTCGCGCCGGGACGAGGGCCACGAGACGCGGGCCGAGCAGCTGTGCGCGTGCCGCGAGCCAGGGCTGGAGGCCGGCGTCGGGACGCGCCCGGGCCGCGAGCCGGCGGCGCTCGCGCCGTCCGCGTAGCGCGTGCGGCCCACCGGCCGGCCCGCCGACCGGGTTCTTCACGGTCTTCACGCCGGCGACGCTACAGCCAACGCCAGCGGGCTGTCGACAGCTCATCCCCTGTCGATTCCGTGCTGCTCGGCTGTCACGTTTGCTGCTCGCCGCGCGTCAGGGGAGTAGTGACCACGACCACCGGAGGAACAACAGTGCTGGAGAAGGTCTTCTATACGAGCATGCTCGTCAGCGATCAGGACAAGGCGCTCGACTTCTACACGAATGTCCTCGGCCTGGAGAAGCGGGCCGAGAACCCGACACCCGACGGGCCGCGGTTTCTGACCGTCGGCGTAACGGGGGACGACTTCCAGCTGGTTCTCTGGCCCGGGACACCGGGACAGGCCGAGCCGGCGATGGGACGCCCCCCGGCGTCGGTCACGATCGAGACCGACGATGTCCGGAAGACGTACGACGAGTTGAAGTCGCGCGGCGTCGAGTTCGTCTCGGACGTGCTCGAGTTCCCCTGGGGCTACGTCGCGCAGTTCGAGGATCCCGACGGCAACCGGCTACAGATACGAGAGGGCCGCTAGTCCACGCGGAGCGGAGACGGCTTGGCGTTTTCGGTCGCGGCCAAGACGCCAAGACCGTCAGCCCGCGGATCGGTCGCTCTCGCGCCGGACCTTCTGAGCGCGACCGCCGCACAGCGCGGCGCAAATCGCTACCGCGACCGCCAGCGAGGTGATCGGCAGCAGCTCAGTAGCCGCGCACACGGTGATGAACACCAACGCCGCGGCCGACACCCAGAACAGCCGCCGATACTCCTCGTCGGAGCGCACCGGTTCGGACACGAGGGGAGGATCGGGAAGTCGGGCCATGCTGTCACCGTAGTCCGGCGTGTCCCCGCGGAGGTGTGGCTGGCCCCCGGATCCACGGGATGGCGACGTCGATCCGCACTTGGCGGTTGGCGAGCGGGCGTCCAGCGCGCCGAGTCGTCAACGACGGCGTGCGGGACGATGCGCGCGTGCCCGCTGACGGCGACGTGGCGCCCGAGACGCGGCTCGGCCTGATCGTTGCGCGAGCCGTCAACGCGTTCACCTAGCGGTCGCGTTGTCGCTCCGACGCAGCAGGAGCGGTGCCGGCGAGTCCGTGCGACCGAAGCCCGACGAAGTCTGAGATCGATCGAAATCACCAGGATCAGGTGACGCGTCCTCACCTGCCTGGCGGCGACGCTGGTAGTGGCCGGCCTCCCGGCAGGAAGCGGATTGACATGGCGACCGAGCCTGGACCGCTGCCGAACCAACCCGACCGAAGGGAGATCCTTCGTGAGCACCGAGCAGCGAGAGACCCTCGACGCAGTCCTGCGACAGGCAGCCTTCCCCGTCGGCAGCGATGTCAACGAGCAACGGCGCCTGCTCCGGGAGTTGCTATCGGCGCAGCCGCTGCCCACCGACGTGACCGTGACCGCAGCCGCACTGGGCGGCGTCCCGACCGCCGAGATCACAGTCGAGGGAATCGAACCTCGCCACGTCGTTCTCTACTTCCACGCCGGCGTGTACGTGATGGGGGACGCCTTCCTTTCCGCTGACCTGGCCTCGCAGGTCGGCCGGCGGACGGACGCCAAGGTCATCTCCGTCGACTACCGGCTCGGCCCCGAGCACCCGTATCCGGCAGCGGTCGACGACGCCTTTGCCGCATATGAAGCCCTCCTGCAGAGCGGCATCGCCCCTTCGGACATCGCCTTCGCGGGAGAGTCCGCCGGCGGCGGGCTCGCCGTCGCCACCCTGGTCAACGCCCGAGATCGCGGGCTGCCCCTGCCAGCCGCAGCGTTCGTCATGTCACCGTATGCCGACCTCACCCTGGCCGGGACGACCATGGAGACCAAGCGCGAGCTCGACCCGCTGCTCAGCCGAGAATCCCTCCGACCCCGAGTCGCCGACTATACGGCGGGACAAGACGCCGCTCTTGGCCTCATCAGCCCGATATTCGCCGACCTGTCCGGCCTGCCGCCCCTGATCATCCAGGCCGGGACTCACGAGGTTCTCCTCGACGACGCCGTCCGCCTCGCGCAACAAGCCGTCATCGCCGACCTCGAGGTCACCCTCGACATCACCCCTGGGGTGCCCCACGTCTTCCAGGCCTACTACCCGATCCTCGACGAAGCGGCCGCGGCGCTGGACAGAGCCGGACAGCTCCTGTCCGCGCATCTCGCCGGCGCAGAACGCGTCACCGCATAGCGCGGCTCGCGAGGGTCCGACTCGTGAGCGAGATCAGCATGTCCGCCGACGTCATCTCCGTCCCTCGCACGTCCCGCGTCAACCGGAACGCCGTGCTGGCCGTCGTCGCCGTCGCCCAGTTCATGGTCATCCTGGATGCGAGCGTGGTCAACGTCGCGCTGCCGACCATCCAGGTCGACCTCGGGTTCTCCGAGCAGAGCCTCTCCTGGATCCTCAACGCCTACACGTTGATATTCGGGGGGTTCCTCCTGCTCGGAGGGCGCCTCGCCGACCGTCTCGGCCGGCGCCGGTTGTTCGTCACCGGGATCGCGCTCTTCGCAACGGCCTCGCTGATCTGCGGCGTCGCGCAGTCGGAGGGGATGTTGCTCGTCGCCCGCGGTCTGCAGGGGCTCGGCGGCGCGCTGGTGTCACCGGCGGCGCTCTCGATCATCCTCACGACCTTCGCCGAGGGGTCGGAGCGCAACCGTGCGCTGGCAGTGTGGGGCGCCATCGCCGGCGCCGGGGGGGCGGTCGGGCTGCTCCTCGGCGGGGCGATCGTCGAGCTGCTGAGCTGGCGCTGGGTCTTCTTCATCAACGTCCCGATCGGGGCTGTCGTACTCCTACTCGCTCCGCGGATCGTGCCCGAGAGCCGCGCGGAGTCCACCGCCGGAACCGGGTACGACGCGGGCGGGGCGGTCACGATCACCCTCGCCACGATCGCGCTCGTCTTCACGCTGATCAAGGGCAACGACTGGGGCTGGACCTCGGGGCGGACGCTGGCGGGGTTCGCCGCGTCCGCGCTTCTCCTGTTGACGTTCGTCCTCATCGAGCGCCGCCACGAGGACCCGCTGATCCCGTTGCGCATCTTCACCAACCGCAGCGTCGCCGCCTCCAACGCGGTGTTGCTCGTCGTGGTCGCCGCGCTGTTCGGGCTGTTCTTCTTCTGCACCTTGTACCTACAGCAGGTCCTGGGCTACGACGCACTCAAGACCGGCATCGCCTACCTGCCGCTGAGCCTGTCGCTCATCCTCGCCTCGGGGCTGGCCTCGAAGCTCGTCGACCGCTTCACGCCGAAACCCATCCTCGTCGTGGGCCTGCTGATCGCCACGGGCGGCTATGTGCTCCTCGGGCGCGTGACGGGTCATGGTGACTACGCGAGCCATGTCCTCCCGGCGATGCTCGTCCTCGGGCTGGGGTTCGGCCTCTCGTTCGTGCCGATCACGATCGCCGCGACCACCGGCATTGCGGCGGGCGACTCCGGGCTCGCCTCCGGCCTCGTCAACACGACGCAGCAGGTCGGCGGCTCGCTCGGTCTGGCGATCCTGTCGTCGGTGTCGATCAGTCGCATTTCGGATGCGCTTGGTGGCGGCTCGCCGCTCGCGGATGCGCTGACGCACGGCTTCAAGGGCGCCTTCACGGTCGGAGCAGTCTTCTGCGCCGCCGGCGTCGTCCTGGCGATGACGCTGCTGCCGGGCCGGCCGCGCAGGGCCGAGGACGAGCAGGTCGAGGTGATCTCGATGGCCGTCGCCCGATGCCCGGGAGCGCCGTACTGCGGGCACTTCGCTCGGCTCGTCGCGGTGGGCCGGCGCGTGCGGGCCGCCGCCGGACGGTGACCGGGATACTGCCGGCCGGGGCATGCGGGTAAGGACTAAGGGATTCAGGGATTCGAACGCCTGGCGGTAGCGCCATGCTCTCGCGCCCGTGGCCAACGAGCAGGAGCACCAGTTCGGGCGAGTCGACCGTTCGGTGATCGTCGAGCAGCCGATCTCCACGGATCCTTCGGTCGCCCGGGGCCTGCTCGACCGGGAGGACCTCCTCCAGCTGCTGGATCGCGCTGTGACCAAGCGGGTGACGGTCATCGCGGCGCCGCCGGGCAGCGGGAAGACCTCGCTGTTGCGCGGATGGGCCGACCGCCCGGGCAACCTTCGTCGCGTCGCGATCGTGTCCGTCGAGCGCGACCAACAGGATGCGCAGCGGTTCTGGGGCACGGTCCTGGACGCGGTCCGTCGCCCGGCGCGGTCGATCGAGCATGAGGCGACCGCTGCGCTCGGCGGCGACGAGCTGACCGACCGAGTCGTGTCGGAGGTCGCCGAGCACGTCGAACCCGTGGTGCTGATCATCGACGATCTCCACGAGCTGCGGTCAGCCGGCGCCGTCGCACAGCTCGAGCGCCTGCTCGCGACGCTGCCGAGCTCCGCGCGGGTGGTGCTCTCGTCCCGGCGGGATCCGCCGATCAGGCTGCACCGGCTCAGGCTCGCGGACGAGGTCGCCGAGATCCGGGCCGGCGATCTACGGTTCACCGAACGCGAGACGCGCGAGCTGCTGACCACGTCCGGCATCAGCTTGTCCGACGCCGGGTCGATCGCGTTGCACCAGCGCACGGAGGGGTGGGCGGCGGGCCTCCGTCTGGCGGTGATCGCGCTCAGCGGGCATCCGGATCCCGAGCGTTTCGTGGCCGAGTTCTCGGGCACCGACAGGGCGATCGGGGAGTACCTGATGGCCGAGATGCTCGAACGCCAGCCGAGCGAGGTTCAGCGCATGTTGTTGCGAACGTCGCTCGTCGATCGCCTGAACGGTGAGCTCGCCGATCTGCTGGCGGGCCGGTTGGGCTCGGAGCAGATGCTGCTCGAACTGGAGGATGCCAACGCGTTCGTCGTGTCGCTCGACGCTCAGCGCACATGGTTTCGCTACCACCAGCTTCTGGCGGACTTCCTGCGTCTGGAACTTCGCCGGACGATGGCCGATGAGGTTGGAGACCTTCACCGCCGGGCCGCGGGATGGTTCGCCGACAACGGGGACGTTGTGGAGGCCGTGCGGCACACGCTCGCGGCCGGCGACTGGCCTGATGCCGCCCGGCTGGTCGCGGACCACTCGTTCAGTTGGGTGCTCGACGGGCAAGCGGGAACGATCGACGCGGTGCTCCAGGCGTTTCCCGAGGGCGCATCGGCCGATCATCCCGACCTGGCGCTGGCTCACGCAGCAAATGAGCTGAACCACGGGCGGGTCGAGGAGGCAGTCGCTCAGCTGACGCTGGCCGAGTCCCACGTCCAGAGCGCTCCGCCGGCTCGCCGTCGGCGCCTCACGGTGGGCATCGCTTCTCTGCGGCTGGCACTGGCACGGCGCAGCGGCCAGTTCACGGAGGTCACCGAGCAGGTGAACCTGCTCGATGCTTCGCTCTCGAACGAATCGAGCGAAGCGATGGCGATGGGCAGTGAGCTGCGGGCGGTCGCGCTGCTGAATCTCGGGATCGTCGAGACGTGGTCTCGGCGATTCGACGATGCCGAGCGGCACCTGTCCGAGGGCGCCGCGCTCGCCCAGGCGATCGGCCGGCCCTACCTCGAGGTCGCGTGTCGCGCTCACCAGATCTTCCCGACAACGCTTGTCTCGCTGGCGAGCGCGCGCGAACGGGGGCGTCAGGCGGTCGCCCTGGCCGAGCGCCATGGGTTGGGCGATCAGCCGATACTCGCGCCCGCGCTCGGGGCGGGTGCCTTCTGGGCGATCTGGATGGGAGAGCTCGACGAAGGAGAGAGCGCGCTCCGCCGCGCGTGGGAGGTCGCCGAGCCAGGCATCGACCCGGCCGCCACGGTGCTGCTGCACATGGTGACGGGCCAGCTGCACGCCGCTCGCGGGGAGCACCAAGCGGCGCTCGAAGCATTCGCTGCGGGAGCGCAGGCGCAGTCGCTCCTCACAGGTGTGCACGCGTTCGCGACGCCGGTCGCCGGATGGCTCGCCGCCACGCAGGCTCGGCTCGGGATGCCGGATGAGGCGCGCGAGACGCTGACCGGGTTCTCCGCCGAACCCGGTGGGATGGGTTTCATTCACAACGCGCGTGCGGTGATCTCCATGGCGGAGGGAGATCCCGCCGCCGCGCTGGACGCGGTCCGGGAAGTTCGGGCCGACGCGCCCACGGCCGGGCCGCCCTTCACGCTCGTCGAAGCGCATCTGCTCGCGGGCATCGCGCACCTCTCCCTGGACGATCGAGACGCCGCCGCTGCGGCCGCCGAGGAGGCGCTCGCGGCCGCTGAGCCGGACCGGCTGATCTTCCCGTTCGCACTGACCGACGCCGCGGAGCTCCTCGACGCGCTCCCGCGTCATGAGACCGCTCACGGCGCCCTTCTCGCCGACATCGTCGACGTGCTGCGAGGCACATGGACCCCGAGCACCGACGGCCACCCCCTCGCGCAGCCGGAGGAGCTCAGCCCCAGCGAGCTGCGCGTGCTGCGCTACCTGCCGACCAACATGACGCGGCCCGAGATCGCGCGAGAGCTCTACGTCTCCATCAACACGGTCAACACGCACATCCGCAACATCTACGCCAAGCTCGGTGCGCGCGATCGCTCATCCGCCGTTCAACACGCGCGGGAGCTGCGGGTCCTCGCGACCGGGGGCTCGCGACGATCACCGCGGTAGCGCCGGCGTGTGCATGATCACCGGATTCCGGCGTCGCCGGCTCACCAGGTCCGGCTGCAGGATGGTCGCGTGGCCACACCGCCGCGCTTGTACGCGATCCGGATACGGGGGCGGCTCGGAGCGACCGCCCTGTCGGCCTTTCCCTCGATGGTGTCCGAGCTGAAAGGCGGCGAGACCGTGCTCACCGGTCTGCTCGAGGATCGGTCCGCGCTGTTCGGGGTCCTTGCGCAGATCGAAGCACTCGGGCTCGACCTGCTCGAAGTCCGACAGATCCGGGCGAGACCGACATCGCGTGGATCAGGCGATGACCGCCCATCGCATGGCGTGTGAGACGGCGATCCCGCCGCTCAGCTCACCGCCTGCTTCACGAGCGCGGCGATCCTTGCCTCTTCGGCGGCGGTCAGCTCCTTCAGCGCGAAGGCGGTCGGCCACATGTCGCCTTCGTCGAGGTTCGCCGTGTCGCTGAAGCCGAGCGTCGCGTACCTCGACTTGAACTTCTGCGCGCTCTGGAAGAAGCAGACGACCTTGCCGTCCTTGGCGTACGCGGGCATCCCGTACCAGGTTCTCGGCGAGAGGGCCGGCGCGCTGGCCTTGACGAGGGCGTGGAGCCGCTCGGCCATGGAGCGGTCCGGTTCCGGCATCTCGGCGATCTTCGCGAGCACGTCGCTCTCCCCGTCCGCCTTGGTCGCGCGCGGGCCGCGGCGAGCGGCCGCCTTCAGCTCTTGCGCGCGCTCCTTCATCGCGCCTCGTTCCTCGTCCGTGAACCCCTTGGACTTCTTGTCGGACGCGCTGGTGGCCTTGGCGGATTTCTTCGTGTCGCTCATCGCCCACCGGCCCCGCTCAGACGCAGATCGTGGCCGGAGGACATGTCGCGCGGAGGTTCTCGCCCAGCGCATGGCACCCGCTCGCGCATGCGCCCGCCAGGACCTCTCCGACGAACGGCACCGCCTTGAGAAGCGAGCATTCCGCCATGCACGCGCCCTCCCAGGCATAGTTGCCGCCCAGACAGAGATAGTGGTTCACGGAATTGTCCTGCGGCGTGCACTGATATGGCGTCGAGACCGGCCGGCATCGTCTGGAGCACTCCGTTGCGCTCAACCCTGACTCGCGGCAACTCTCGATGCAGTCGGCGATGCGGTCGGCGGGCCGGTCACCCTCTCTCGGAGGCAGAGCGGGAACAACACGAAGCGGTGCGAGGCTCGTCTCGCCCAGTGGTGAGGAGTGCTGCGCCGGCCGGTATGTGCCATAGCCGCCGGAGAACACGGATTCCGCGGCAAAACCTGGGATAGTCACTTGGCAACCACTCGTTTCAGTCGCAGGGTCAGTGATCGTAGTACGGCGACAGCTTCGTGAAGAGGAACGGAAACTCTTCAGTCACGTCACAGCCTACGGAGAACTTCTCGGTGAAGTCCGTCGTGCGATTTGTGTATGAGAAGATCACGTCGACGATCCGGCGAGCGCCGCTCAGCGTGGACGGGTTCACCGTGACGGCACTCAAAGCGAAATCGCGGGCGAACTGCTCTGCCGCCTTGGCGTAGATCGCCGGGTAGCGCATGGCCAGGTAGTTCGTCGCCCGGTGTTCATCTGTCGCGCCCAGGTTGTCGGTGAAATGCAGGATCCGATCGAGCACTTCACCGGCGGCGGCCTTGAACTGCTTGTCCGAGACCTTCTCCGGTCGCGGGAGCGCGTCGATCAGCGCATCGCGGTCGAATGAGTAGACCTGATCGAGCAGCACGAGCGGGAGCATGAGCCCATTGCAGAGCTCAGGTGGGGCGATGGGCCCCCGCACTCCGATCACGGCGTCGAGGTCGATCGGGCTCGGCTGCGGGCGGATGGTCTCGACCAGACGGCCGAAATCCCCGGGGTCACGAGGCTGCACGAGGTACGTCTCGAGCCCCTGGACCGTCAATACCCAGCACAGCTGGCGGGCGAGATAGCGGTTCTCGGGATCCGCGAGGACGTTGCGAAATGCCTCCTGGTCGGTCTGACCGGCGTTCTCGCCGCGCCCGATCACCTGCGTGAACTCCTTCTCCACGGAGAGGCTCGGAAAGCGCGCCTCGATGCGGCCGATCGCATACACGTGGGACATCGGCATCGACGCCGTCGCACCTCCGCAGGTGGGACATGGTGCCTCGCTCGTCAGCGCAGCGCCGAGAGCGCTCTCTTGCGAGGGTGTGACCACCGCGACGTCAGCGTCGGCGGCATCTCGGTCTGTGGTCTCTTCGCTCATGGATCCCGTCCGCTACTTGCCTTTGTGGGTGAACGCGAGCCACCGGTTGAGCGCGGCAGCTCGTCGCTCACATCCATTGCAGGGCCTGATGCCCACGGTGGATGTCGCTCGCTTGACGACATCGCCGAGTCCGATGTCCTCGTCGTTCACGAAACCTGGAAGGCGCATGCGATGGCGATGGTGCACCGCGTGTGTCGTGTCGGTCGGCGTTTCCGTCATGCCGCCTCCTTCTGCGGGTGTGATGTGAGCAGAGATCGATAGGACTCCGAGGCATCGAGCAGCGGCGGGACCACCGTGTTCCGCGCTGCGGGAGGGCGCGCGCACGATCGCGAGCCTCATATCGACGGCTGGGACGGCCGGGAACTCGGACCAGAGGAGCGCGACGGCACCCGTCACGAACGGCGCCGCGGCGCTCGTCCCATGCATGGTTCGCGGCTCGCCGCCGGCGCCCAGGCTCGTGATCCCGCTTCCAGGCGCGCCCACGCCCCTGCGGCCGATCGACCTTCCCAGGTTGGATTCGTTCATGGGCCTGCCGTGCAGGTCATAACCCACCACCGGTATGACCCACGGGTGACGGGTGATGGGGGTGCTGCCGAGGCTGCCGTCGTTACCCGCCGCCGCGATCACGATCGCCCCACGCCTGGCAGCCTGCTCGAGCGCCGCTTCCAATGCCCGCTCGCTCTTGAGGGAGGGTCGGACAAGGGCGGCGCTGACGTTCAGTACGCGGGCGCCCGCCGCGAGACAGTCGAGGATGGCCCCGGCGAGCTCGTCCGGCGTCGCGCTGGGCATCCCGCCCGGCGAGAGCTCGGCTTCGCCGAAGATGGGGCGAACCAGGAGGGTGCAGCCGGGGCAGATCGCCGGCGCGGCCGATTCCCGCGTCGCACACAGGATCCCGGCGACGAACGTGCCATGCAGGCACGCGGCGCTGTCGGCCACCGCGCACGCGCCACGGCTCCCGGGGACCTCGCTGAGATGCGCACCTGCGAGAGCGGGATCCTCGGTGGCGACCGGACCATCGATGAGCGCGATCTTCAGCCGAGGGTCGCCGCTGGTGCGCTCCATCAACGCGGGGAGCTTGACCAGATCCAAAGGGTGCATGTGCCGCATCTACGGCATGCGGTCGTTGCAGCAAGGAGACGAAGAGACGGACGCTTCAGCAGTGAATGCGGGCAGCGTCATGCCGGTCTCCTGACCTCGGGGGTGGTCACCTCGGCATGGTCATCGGCCATGCCGCGAACTCGTCAGCGCGACCCTACGCTCGGCGATTGGCTCAGTCAACACGCGCGTCGGCGCGCCGCCTGGGACGTCATCGGAGACCCCGCCATTGCGTCGAACGAGCTCTGCGACGCTCGCGCCGCGCGCTATCCGTGCCCGCGGTCGCGGATCGCCCGCACGGTCGCGAGCGTGTCCGCCTCCGCCGCCGGCTTGTCCTCGCGGTAGCGCTTGACGCGCGCGAACCGCAGCGCCATGCCGGACGGGTAGCGCGACGAGGTCTGCACGCCGTCGAACGCGATCTCCACCACCAGCTCGGGGCGGACGAAGACGGCGATCCCTTCCCGGTGCGTCTGCAGCGCGAGCAGCCGCTCGGTCTGCCAGGCCAGCAGCTCGTCGGTCAGCCCCTTGAACGTCTTGCCGAGCATCGCCCAGCCGCCGGTCTCCTCGTCCCGCGCGCCGAGGTGGAGGTTGGAGAGCTTGCCCCGGCGGCGGCCGTGACCCCACTCGGCGGCGAGGACGACGAGGTCGAGCGTGTGGACCGGCTTGACCTTCAGCCACGTCGCGCCGCGCCGGCCGGCGGCGTAGGGCGCGTCGAGCGCCTTCACCACGACGCCCTCGTGGCCGGCGGCGACCGCGGCGTCGAACGCCTCCTGCGCCGCCGCGGCGTCCGCGGCGACCGTCCGCGGGATGCGGTGCTCCGCGGGCACGATCCGCTCGAGCATCGCCGTGCGCTCGGCCAGCGACGCGTCGAGCAGGTCCTCTCCGTCGACGTGGAGGACGTCGAAGAACAGCGAGTCGAGCGCCACCGAGCGCGCCTTGCGGGTGCCGAACCGGGCGGCGGTGACCTGGAACGGCTCAGGCCGCCCGTCGTCGCGCAGCGCGATCGCCTCGCCGTCGAGCACGACCGCCCGCGCCGGGAGCGCGCGGGCGACGGCGACGACCTCCGGCAGCCGGTCGGTGACGTCGTCCAGCGTGCGGGTGTAGATCGCGACGTCGTCGCCGTCGCGGTGGACCTGGATGCGCGCGCCGTCGAGCTTCCAGTCGATCGCGGCGGGAGCGATCTTCTCCAGCGCGGCTGGGATGTCGGCCGCCGTCCCGGCGAGCATCGGCGCGAGTGGTCGGCCGACCTCGAGCGCCACGCCGGCGAGGCCCTCGCGTCCGCTCTCCAGCGCGATCGCCGCGACGGCCCCGAGGTCGCCGTGCAGCATCAGCGCGCGCCGCACGTCGGCCGCGGGGACCGACGCCGCCTTCGCCACCGCGTCGGCCATCACGCCGGCGAGGGCGCCCTGGCGCAGGTCGCCGAGCAGCAGCCGGGTGAGGAATCCCTGCTCGCCGGGGTCGGCGCGCGCGAACAGGCTCCGCACCGCGTCGCGGCGCGCCGCGACGCGAGCCGGGGCCGCTCAGCGCGCCGATCGCCTCGAACGCGGACTCGACGTCCCCGACCGTGAGCGCCGCCCGCGCTGCCGGCTCGGTCTCCTCGGCGACCTCCACCAGCGCGTCGGCCGGCTCGTCGCGCAGCAGCGCCCAGCCGACGCCGATCTGGCGCTGGGTCAGCTCGCCCGACAGCCAGCTGACGACGGGGCCGACCTCGTCGGGCCCGGCGCGCCGCAGCAGGTCGGCGAGCGCCGCGATCTTCTCGTTGCGCGCCGGGGTCGCCGCGACCGCGGCAGAGGCCTCGACCAGCTCGGCGAGCTGCACGCCCCTACTAGATCAGACCCTCGAACCGCCGGCTGAGGTAGGCGTCGAGATCCGGCCCGTCCGGGTTGCCGATCACGTCGGCGATCCACGCGCGGCGCTCGAACTCGACGATGCCCAGCTCCCACACGCAGCCGATCGCCGTCGGGCCGACCGGCTCGAGGTCGTCGATCTCCGCGCCCGCGAAGAAGCGACCCGTGCAGCTCGTTCTGGTCCTGCCACCAGTAGATCAGCGCGATCGGGAAGCGGGCGTCGTGCGCGATCGCGAACGCGGCGCCGTGGTGGCGCTCGTCCACCGGGGGGAGCGTCTCGGCGGCGAGCGCCCGCGTGCGGTCCAGCAGCTCGGGCCGCACGCCAGTCTCGGGCCTGGCGAGCCCGTACAGCTTCATGCCCCAGTCGCCGTACCGCTCGTCCGAGACGAACGATCCGCGGCGCTGGTGGTAGGCGTGAGCGAGTGGGGAGGACTGGACGGTCATGGCCCCGATCATGGCGCGCGACGAGGCCGGGTTGACCGGTGGTCCCGGCGCACGCGCCGCGATTGGCCTCATGCGCGCGCCCGCAAAATGCTGACTGGGGGTTGTGCGTAGGTTGTCCTGGCGGTGATCGACCCATGATCGTGCCTTGGGGATGATTGACTGAACCTGGGTATCACTGGGAAGGGTTGCGGAGCCGATAACGTCTTCAGAGCGACATGATCCACGCGCACATCGACATCTCCCAAGGCCTCGACGGCGAGCCGGTCGTGCTCGCGTGCTTCGACCTCGGTGAGGAGCAGCTCGCCGCCTCCGCGCATGCCGTCGCGGCCGCGTCGGCCGAGCGGTTCCGCGGCGCCGACATGTCGGTCGACGACGTGCTGGAGCTGCGCGAGCTGACCGCGCTCTCGGACGAGCTCGCCGACCTCGCGCTGCGCCCCGGCATGCGGACGGTCGTCCTGCGGCCGGCGCGGCTGTCGGTCTATCGCGACGCGATCGCGCGGTTCATCGAGACGCGCGACAGCGCGGAGTGGGTGCGCGAGGAGGACCGCGAGCCGCTGGCCCGGGTGCGCTCCCTCCTGCACCCGCTCGAGGACCTCTCCGCCGACGCCGTGCGCGCCGCCCTCTCGGGCTCCGCCTCTCCGCGCGCCTGCTGAACCGCCTGGCGCGGCCAGGATCCGGGATGGCCGCGGGGAATCCCCGATGCGCCGACCGCCGGGTGTGCGTGATCGTGGGCGTCATGCCCTCCTCCGCCCGCCGCCTCGACCTGCGCACGCTGCGCGTCGCCGGGCTGACCGGCGCCGGCGCGGTCGCCCCGCTGCCGTTCCTGACCGCGGGGACGCTGACGTGGCCGTGGGAGCACGCGCACCGCGTCCTGCACGAATGGCGCCTCTGGCTGGACGGCGCCGGGGACGTGGTGATGAGCACGGCGCGGGTGCTGCGGGCGCCGCCCGCGCCGGCGGTCGTGGCCGTGGAGGTGGCGATCGCCGGCGAGCCGGACGCCGCCCGCGCGCGGCTGGCCGCCCTGCGCCGGCTCGAGCCCGCGACCGACACGGTGCGGCTCGGCCCGCCCACGACGCTGCGCCCCGCGGCCGGCCGGGTGCCGCCCGGCCTCGCCCCGATCACGGGGCACCTGCGCCTGCGCGAGCTCTCCGCAGCCGCCGTCGACGAGTTCGCCGCCGCCGCCGGGCCGGACTCGCGCACCGAGCTGCTCGTCGCCGAGCTGCACCATCTCGGCGGCGCGTACGCGCTGGCCGCGCTGGGCGCCGCGCGGGACGGCGAGGAGGCCGTGCGCGTCCGCATCGGGCTCGACCGGCTCATGGGCCGGCTCGCGCCCTGGACCTGACTGACACGATGCCGTCCGTGCGGCCGCTCATCCTCGTCGACCCGCTCCCGCGGACGCTGGACATGATCTGCGATCCCCCGACCCGCGCCCGCCTGGAGTCGCTCGGGCGGCTGGTCGTCTCGGACGCCGAGCCGATGCCCGACGCCGTCGTCGAGGAGCACCTCCCCGACGCGGTCGCGATCATCGGGCAGACCGACCTCCCCGCCGAGCGGCTCGAGCGCGCCCCGAGCCTGCGCGCGGTGTTCAACGTCGAGGGCAACTTCCTGCCCAACGTCGACTACGCGGCCGCCGCCGCGCGCGGCGTCCGCGTGCTGTGCGCGAGCCCCGCGTTCGCCGTGCCGGTCGCGGAGGCGGCGCTCGGCATGGCGATCGACCTCGCGCGCGGGATCGGCGCCGCCGACCGGGCGATGCGCGCCGGGCGGGAGGCGTACGGGCTCGACTCCAACGCCGGCGCCTTCCTGCTGTCCGGCAGCCCGGTGGGCATCGTCGGCTTCGGCGACCTCGGCCGGGCACTGCGGCGGATGCTCGTCCCGCTCGGCTGCCCGGTGCGGGTGCACGACCCGTGGCTGCCCGAGCAGGCGATCCGCCGCGAGGGCGCGGAGCCGGCCGGGCTCGACGAGCTGTTGTCCAGCTCGCGCGTCGTGTTCGTCTTCGCCGCGGCGACCAGCGACAACGAGCGCTTCCTGGGCGAGCGCGAGCTGCGGCGCATGCCCGCGGGCGGGGTGCTGCTGCTGATGAGCCGCGCCGGCGTGGTCGACTTCGACGCGCTGCTGCGGGTGGTGGAGGAGGGCCGGCTGCGCGCCGCCGTCGACGTGTTCCCCGAGGAGCCGCTGCCGGCCGGCCACCCGGCCCGCGCGCTCGACGGCCTGCTGCTCTCGCCGCATCGCACCGGCGGGATGCCCGAGGCGTTCCTGGAGATCGGGCGCCTGGCGGTGGCCGACCTCGAGCTGATCCTGCGCGGCCTGCCGCCCGTCCTGTGCAAGCGGGCCGAGCCGGAGACGGTCGGGCGGATGCGCTCCCGCCCGGTCGCGCGCTCGTAGCGGCTCACATCCCGCGACCGCAGCGCGTTGCACGGGCATGCGCCTCTACGACTACCCCGGCTCGGGCAACTGCTACAAGGTCCGCCTCCTGCTCGCGCTGCTCGGCACGGAGTACGAGCGGACGCTGGTGGACATCTTCGCCGGCGAGACGCTGAGCGACGCGTACGGCGCGCTGAACCCCGTGCGCGAGACGCCGGTCCTCGAGCTCGACTCGGGGGAGGTCATCACCCAGTCGCCGGCGATCCTCTGGTACCTCGCGGACGGCACGCCCTTCCTCCCCGCCGACCGGCTCGGCCGCGCGCAGGTGCTGCAATGGCTGGCGTTCGAGCAGGAGCGGGTGATGGGCGGGATCGGCGGGCCGCGGTTCCGGCGGCTGACCGGCCGCCCGGCGAGCGAGGGCCGGCTGGCGATCGGTGAGCAGGCGCTGGAGCTGCTCGACGCGCACCTGCGCGGGCGCCGGTGGATCGTCGGCGAGCGCCCCACGATCGCCGACGTCGCGGTGTTCGGCTACGGTCACGTCGCGGCCGACGTCGGCCTGGACCCGGGCCGGCACGTGCGGGCGTGGATGGAACGGCTGCGCGCGCTACCGGGGTTCGTCGCCGATCTCGCGCCGTACGGCGAGAACGCCCGGCCGGGCGCGGGCCAGTCGATCTACGGCTGACGTAGGCTCTCCGGCGTGCCCGCCGGAGGAGACGATCTCGACGCCGGCCGGCGCGCGGCCCGCGCCGGGCTGCGCGACGGAGCCGAGCGCGCCGGCGCGCGCTCGCACTTCCGCTCGATGGGGATCGACCCCGCGCGGCTCGGCGGCCCGATCGTCGGGATCGCGTCGACGTGGACCGGCACGATGCCGTGCAACCTCACGCAGCGCGAGCTGTCCGACGCGGCCGCCGCGGCGGTGAACGCGGCCGGCGGCGTCGCGCTCCCGTTCAACACGATCGCGGTCTCCGACAACCAGTCGCAGGGCACGCCGGGGATGCGCGCCTCGCTCATCTCGCGCGAGGTGATCGCGGACTCGATCGAGCTGATGTGCATCGCGCACGACTTCGACGCGCTGCTGTGCATCGTCGGCTGCGACAAGACCACGCCGGCGGCGCTGATGGCGCTCGCGCGGGTGGACAAGCCGGCGGCGCTGCTCTACAGCGGGCCCCAGCGCGCGGGCCGGCTGGGCGAGCGCGAGCTGACGATCCTCGACGTGTGGGAGGCGGTCGCCGCGCACGAGCGCGGGCTGCTCGGGCGCGCCGAGCTGGACGAGATCGAGCGGGTCGCGTGTCCCGGCGCGGGGACGTGCGCCGGGCAGTTCACCGCGAACACGATGGCGGTCGCGATCGACTGCCTCGGGCTGACCGAGCCGGGCGACGGGCTCATCCCGGCCGAGGACCGCGAGGAGAAGGCCGCCGCCGCGGCGCGCGCGGGGGCGCGTGCGGTCGCGCTCGCGGGGACCGGCGCGACGGCGCGCACGTTCCTCGACCGGCGCGGGCTGCGCAACGCGATGGCCGGCATCGCGGCGAGCGGCGGCTCGACCAACGGCGTGCTGCACCTGCTCGCGGTCGCGCGCGAGGCTGGCGTCGAGCTGACGCAGGACGAGCTGACCGCGCTGGCGTCGCGCACCCCGGTCCTCGCCAGCCTCTCGCCGGGCGGGCGGCACGTCGCCGAGACGCTGCATCGCGCGGGCGGGACCCCGGCGCTGATCCGCGAGCTGATCGCGGGCGGGTTCGTCGACGGCTCGGCGCCGACGGTGGCGGGCACGACGCTGGCCGCGGCGACGGCGGACGCGCCCGCGCCCGACGGCGACGTGCTCTTCTCCCGCGACGCGCCCTACAAGCCGGCGGGCGCGCTGCACACGCTGCGCGGCAACCTGGCGCCGGAGGGCGCGCTCGTCAAGCTCGCGGGCACCGAGCGCACGCGGCAGACCGGGCCCGCGCGCGTGTTCGACGCGGAGGCGGCGTGCGTGGCCGCGGTCCGGGACGGGCAGGTGGCGCCGGGCGACGTGCTGGTGGTCCGCTACGAGGGCCCGGCCGGCGGGCCGGGGATGCGGGAGATGCTGAGCGTGACGTCGTCGGTCGTGGGCGTCGGGCTGGGCGAGTCGGTCGCGCTCGTCACCGACGGGCGCTTCTCGGGCGCGACGCGCGGGCTGATGGTCGGCCACGTCGCTCCCGAGGCGTTCCGGGGCGGGCCGCTCGCGGCGGTCCGCGACGGGGACGTGATCACGATCGACACCGGCGCCGGCATGCTCGAGGTCGACGTCCCCGACGACGAGCTCGCGCGCCGGATGAGCGGCTGGGAGCCGCCCGCCGGCGGACCGGCCGCGGGCGTCCTCGCCCGCTACCGCGCGTGCGTCGGCTCGGCGGCCGACGGCGCGGTGCTGAGCGCGCCGGCCGTGCCGGCGCGGTCGTCCGTCGCCGCAACGTCGTGATGCAGGCGCTCGTCACGCGGCCCGGCGTGCGCGAGTCGACGGTCGTCGACGCCATGCCGGAGCCGCGGCCGGCGGGCAGCGAGGTGCTGGTGCGGCCCGTCGAGGTCGGCGTGTGCGGGACGGACCGCGAGATCTCCGAGGGGTGGTTCGGCATCCCGCCGGCGGGCGACGAGCGGCTCATCCTCGGGCACGAGCTGCTCGGGCGCGTCGAGCGGGACGGGCACGGCTTCGCGCGCGGGGATCTCGTGACCGCGACCGTGCGGCGCTCGTGCGGTCACTGCAACGCGTGCGCCGCCGGGGCGCCGGACGCGTGCGACACGGGCGACTACTCCGAGCACGGCATCACGCGCCTGCACGGCTTCGCGGCCGAGCTCGCGGCGGTGCCGGCCGAGCACCTCGTGGCGGTCCCCGAGGCGCTCGGCCGCCTCGGCGTGCTGGCCGAGCCGGCGTCGATCTGCGCCCGGGCGGTGCGGCACGTCCACGCCGTCGGCGGTCGCCAGCCGTGGCGGCCGGCCCGCGCGTTCGTGCTGGGAGCGGGTGCGATCGGGATGCTGTGCACGTACTTCCTGCGCCTCGAGGGGCTCGACGTGTGGACGTCCGCGCTCGAGCCGGCCGGCAGCGAGAAGGCGGCGCTGGTGGAGGCGTCCGGCGCACGCTACGTCCCGGTCGCCGCGACCGCTCCCGCGGACCTGGCCGGGGAGACCGGCGGGTTCGACGTCGTGATCGTCGCCGCGGGCGAGCGCCCAGCTCTCGCTCGACGCGCTGGGCATGCTGCGCCGCAACGGCGTCGCGTGCCTGCTGGGCATCGACGGCCACGACCAGCAGGTCCACCTGCCGGGGCCGGTGATCGGCGTCGACGCGATCCTCGGCAACCGCGCGCTGATCGGCAGCGTGAACGCGAACGTCGTCGACTGGCACGCGGCGGTGGAGCAGCTCGAGGCCGCGCGCCGCCGCTGGCCGGACGCGCTCGACCGCTTCGTCGGCCTCCGCACCTCGCTCGACGACTTCGCCTCGGCCTTCGCGTTCGGCGGCGTCAAGGCGACCCTCCAAATCTAAAGAGGGTCTGACCCCCTTTATCTAAACGGGGTCAGACCCTCTTTATGTTCGCGGTCTACGGGCCGCTGGTCGACGCGGTGGTGGCGAACACGTCGGTGCGGTTGGCGAGGTTCCCGCTGTTGGCGCGCACCTGGAACGGCTTGAAGCCGGGCCTCAGCCCGCCGCCGGCGAAGTCCAAGCCGGCGTAGTCGCCCAGGAAGTAGCCCAGCGCATCCGGCGCCGTCGTCATGTCGAACGACGCGTTGCCGATCCGCTCCTCCGTCCAGTTGGCACCGCCGTCGCCGGAGCGGAGCAGCCACGTGTCGGTGCTGAGCGGCGGCGTGGTGGCGGGATCGTCGAAGCGGAAGTCGTGGTACTGGACCGCCACGGTCCCGTTCGCAGCGACCCTGGGGTCGGGTTGAAGGCCTGGTTGACGCCTCCGACCGTGCTGATGCGGCTCGTGGCCGACCAGCTCCTTCCTCCGTCAGTCGACTTCGAGAAGGCGATCTGCTCCTGCCCCGTGAAGCGATCGTCCTGCCAGACGACGTAGAGGTTGCCGTTCTGGTCGTCGACGGCGATCTGCGGAATTATGTCGCCGGTCCGCACGTCGTGACCGTCGGCCGGATCCCTCACGCCGTCGGTGAACATCCGGTCGATCTCGATCGGCGCCGACCAGGTGTTCCCCTTGTCCGTCGAGCGCATGACGGCGGCGGTGAATCCGCGGTTCGCGTTCGCGCCGACGTTGCGGATCAGGTCGAAGAGCATGACCAGTTCCCCGTTCGGCAGCACCACGATCTGGTTGCCGATCGTCTGGGCCTTGTTCCCGGGATCGAAGATCGGCTTGACCACGTCGTACGACGCGCCGTTGTCGTTCGAGCGTGCGAACCAGGCGATCGAGCGGAACGCCGCGGCGCGCTCACCGGCCCGCGCGCTCGCGTGCTCGTTGGGAGCCACGATCCGCTGCCAGGTGACGTAGACGAATCTTGAGTCGGTCGGATCGGCGGTCAGGGTCTCCTTGTCGTTGAAGAAGTTCGCGCGGTCGTCGAACTTGACCACGACCGGGTCCTCCCAGTTCGCGCCCTTGTCGGACGAGCGCGAGGTCAGCACGGCATTCGCCACATTGGAGTCGTTGATCCCCAACGCCACCTGGTGCGCGACGCCGTTGGGCGAGAACGAGACCCACGGGTCGGTCGCCCGCTCGAAGTTGCCGCCGTTCGCAGCGTTCCCGCCGCTGCAGCGGCTGAACTTCGCCTGCCCGGTGTCGGACGCGGCGCTGATCGGCGGGATCGTCCAGTTCACGCCTCCGTTGAGCGAGTAGGCGCTGAGGTTCCCGCTCGACCCGCCGTTGGACCAGCGGTCCTGCTGCCAGTCGCCGACGAGGTTGTTCGGGTCGGCCAGGTTCACGTCGACCCACGGCTCGACCTCGGCATTCCGGAACACGGTCCCGGTCTGGGGCGCCCCCTCGCACCCCGCGGCGAACGGACTCGGCCCGCTGACCAGCGTCAACGGATCGACGGCGGCCCCGGCGGTCGCCGGAGTCGCGATTGCGGCCGCCACCCCGGCCGCGAGCAGCGTCCTGCGGACGGTAGCTCTGAGCATGATGCTCTCCTTCCTCGTGCCCTGCCTTCCCCCGGCAGGGACCCACGTCGGCGGTACCCGCACCTCGCGCGCTCGACACGCCTCCCACGGCGCCCGCCGAGGATGGCGCGCCGGCGCTGAACCTAAAGAGGGTCTGACCCTCTTTAGGTAAAGGGGGTCAGACCCTCTTTAGGTTGGCGGGGCAGGCTCACCAGTTGCGCAGCGACGCGCGGAGGATCGCGGCGAGGTCGTCCGCCCCCGCCTCGCGGGGCGCGATCACCAGCAGCCGCTGCTGCTTGAGCGCGCCCTCCACGAGCGCCGGGATGTCCTCCTCCCCGTAGCCGAGCGCCGCGATCCCGCTCGGCGCCCCCACGTCGCGCATCAGCGCCCGCAGCGCGTCCGGGAGCGCCTCGGGCCCATCCGCCGCCTCGCCGGTCAGCAGCGCCGCCGCCCGCTCGTGGCGCTCGGGCGCCGCCTCGTACGTGAACCGGAACGCCGCGGGCGCGGTGACGATCACCGAGTGGCCGTGCGGCACGAACGGGTGGTCGTCCGGGTAGCCCGGCGGCTGGTAGTCGTGCCGCAGTCCGGCGATCGGATACGCGCACGCGTGCGGGATGTGCACGCCGGCCGAGCCGAACCCGACGCCCGCCATCGTCGCGGCGAGCATCATCGCCCCGCGCGCCTCGACGTCGTCGGGATCCGCCACCGCCCGGCGCAGGAAGCGCCCGCCGTACTCGAGCGCCTTCGCGGACCACACGTCGGCGACCGGGTTCGCGCCCTGGTACGGCGGGCGGTCGTCGGGCGTCTCCGGGCGCGGGCGCGCGTCGTACGGGCGCGCGAGCAGCGACTCCGCCGCGTGGCACACGACGTCGAGGCCGCTCGAAGCGGTCACCTCCGCGCCCGCCGTCCGCGCCAGGTCGGGATCGACGATCGCCTGCGCCGGCCGCAGGTAGCGGTGGGAGATGCCCGTCTTGACGCGCAGCGCGGGGATGTCGAGCACCGCGACCGTCGTCGCCTCCGACCCGGTGCCGGACGTCGTCGGGATCGCCAGGTGCGGGCGCAGCGGCGCGCCCGGCTTGCGGCCCTCGCCGACCGGCGCGTTGACGTAGTCCATCACCGGCGCGGGGTGCGAGACGATGAGGTCGGCGACCTTGGCCGTGTCCATCGCCGAGCCGCCGCCGACCGAGACGAACCCGTCGACGCCCGCGTCCTGCGCGAACGCCGCGGCCTCCTCGAGCGACGCGAGCGTCGGCTCCACGCGCGCGCGGTCGAACACGACGACCTCGATGCCGGCCGCCTCGATCGCGGCGCGCACGCGGTCGGGGTGCCCCGCGGCGGCGACGCCCGGGTCGGTGACGAGCAGCGCCCGCCGCACTCCGAGCCGCGCGAGCTCCCACCCCGCGTCGGCGGCGGCGCCCGGGCCGAACTTCACCGGCGTCGCCTCCAGCGTGAACACCGTCTCGCGCGGGCCGCTCATGCTGCGCCTCCTCCGCCGGGGGCCTCGAGCGCCTCCATCGGCGTCGGCTCCCCGCGCGCGCGCCGGCGGGCGCCCGAGACCTGCTCGCTCGCGATCACCGCGATCAGGATCGCGGTCACCAGCGTCGCGAGCACGAGCGCGGAGACCACCCCGCCGAGCGCGCCCGCCGCCACGCACGCCACGGCGCCGCCCAGCCGCTTCCGGCTGATCGAGCCCGCCATCCGCAAGCGGAACAGCGTGTGGGCGAGGAGGTAGATCGCCGGGCCGGCGACGACCGCGGCGACCTCCCGCGCGGGCAGCTCCTCCGTCGGATGCGCGATCACCAGCTCGTCGCCGACGGCGGCGACGATCACGCCGGCGACCATCACGACGTGCAGGTAGGTGTAGGCGTCGCGCGCGAGCGTCGTGCGCTCGCTCGCCGCCAGCTCGAGCCGCCGCTCGGCGATCCCCGCGACGTAGTTGAAGTAGAGCCACCACATCGCGGCGCTGCCGAGGAACGCGACCGCGAAGGCGGCGAGCCGGGCGGCGTCGAGGTCGAGCTCGGACGTCGTCGCGCCGGTGATCACGATCGACTCGCCGAGGGCGATGATGATGAAGAGCTGGAAGCGCTCGGTGAAGTGCGACATCTGGACGTTCCAGCTCTCGCCGCCGAGGTGCCGCCGTCCGGGGATCCAGAACGTGGCGAGCGGCGCGCCGTAGTCGATGAGCGAGCGCCGCGATCCACAGCAGCGTGCGCGCGGTCCCGTCGGCCAGGCCGCCGGCGATCCAGAGCACGCCCGCGGCGACGAACCACATGAGGATCGCGCCGGCGCGCTCGCGCTCGATCGTGCCGCGGTCCGCGGCCGCGAACGTGAGGAACAGGTGGCGTCCGACCTGGATCGCGACGTACGCGCCCGCGAACAGCAGCGCCCGGTCGCCGAACGCCTCGGGGATCGCGATCGCCATCACGAGGCTCGCGAGCATCAGCGCGATCAGCAGGAGCCGCACGACGATCGAGTCGGGGTCGAGCTCGTTGGTGACCCACGTCGTGTAGTTCCACGACCACCAGACCACGAGCAGCGACGACGAGCGACTGCCCGACGCCCTCCCAGGTCGAGGTGCTCGAGCAGGAGATGCGAGATCTGCGTGATCGCGAAGACGAAGACCAGGTCGTAGAACAGCTCGAGCGACGTCGCCCGCTGCTCCTCTCCCGGCGGGCGTGCGAACCGGCTCATGCGAGGCGCTCCAGCGCGTCGCGCAGGCGCGGGGGGAGCGGCACCGGCCGGCGCGTCTCCCGATCGACGAACACGTGCACGAACCAGCCGGTCGCCGCCGGCTCCTCCTCGCCCGCCTTGAACACCGCCAGCTCGTAGCGCACGCTGGAGCCGCCGATGTGCCCGGCGCGCAGCCCGACCTCCACCACGTCGGGGAACGCGATCGCCGCGGTGTAGGCGCAGTGCGACTCCGCGCACAGCCCGATCACGTCCCCGCGCTCGATGTCCAGCCCGCCCTCCCGGATCAGCCACGCGTTGATCGCGGTGTCGAAGAACGCGAAGTAGCGGACGTTGTTGACGTGGCCGTAGACGTCGTTGTCGTCCCAGCGCGTGGGGATCCGCTCCAGGTACGGAAACGCGTGTCGGTTCATCGGAACAGGCTATATAGTGTCTCTATATGAATCCCGCCACCGCCACGCTACCCGAGCAGCTCGAGCTGAGCGTCACGCGGCTCGCCCACGTGCTGCAGCGCGAGGGCGGAGCCGGGCTCAGCCGCAGCGCCGCGTCCGTGCTCCACCGGCTCTCCACCGAAGGGCCCCAGCGGGTCACCGAGCTGGCGGCCTGGGAGTCGATCGCCCAGCCGTCCGCGACCGCGCTCGTCGGCCGGCTCGAGGCCCAGGGCCTCGTCACGCGCGGCGCCGACCCCGACGACGGCCGCGCCGTCCGCGTCAGCATCACCGGCGAGGGGGAGGCGCTGCTCGCCGCCCGCCGCCGCGCCCGTGCCGAGTCGCTGGGCGCTCGCATCGACGCGCTGGGCGCTCGCGAGCGGGCGACGCTCGCCGCCGCCCTGCCGCTGCTCGAGCGACTGGCCGAGCTCCCGGCGTGAGCACCGGCGCACGCGTCACGCGGCGCTGGACTCCGCCCACAGGTTGATGCCGGCGTCGACCGCGTAGCGGTCGATCTCCTCCAGCTCGTCAGGGGAGAAGTCCAGGTTGTCGAGCGCCGCGACGTTCTGCTCGAGCTGCGCGACGCTCGAGGCGCCGATCAGCGCCGAGGTCACGCGCGGATCGCGCAGCGTCCACGCGATCGCCATCTGCGCCAGCGCCTGGCCTCGGCGCTGCGCGATCTCGTTGAGCGCCTTCACCCGCGCCAGGTTCTCCTCGGAGAGGTAGTCCTGCCGGAGGGAGCTGTCCTGCGCCGCGCGCGAGTCCTCCGGGATGCCGTGCAGGTACTTGTCGGTCAGCATGCCCTGCCCGATCGGGGAGAACACGATGGAGCCGATCCCCTGCTTGCCGAGCACGTCGAGCAGCTCCGGCTCGATCCAGCGGTTCAGCATCGAGTACGAGGGCTGGTGGATGAGCAGCGGCGTGCCGAGCTCGCGCAGGAGCCGGGTCGCCTCGCGGGTGCGCTCGGCCGAGTAGGAGGAGATGCCGGCGTAGAGCGCCTTGCCCTGGCGGACGGCGGCGTCGAGCGCGCCGACGGTCTCCTCCAGCGGCGTGTCGGGGTCGAAGCGGTGCGAGTAGAAGATGTCGACGTAGTCGAGCCCCATGCGGGCGAGGCTCTGGTCGAGCGAGGAGAGCAGGTACTTGCGCGAGCCCCACTCGCCGTACGGGCCCGCCCACATGTCATAGCCGGCCTTCGAGGAGATGATCAGCTCGTCGCGGTGGCCGCGGAAGTCGGTCGCGAGGATGCGGCCGAAGTTCTCCTCCGCCGAGCCGGGCGGAGGCCCGTAGTTGTTGGCGAGGTCGAAGTGGGTGATGCCGAGGTCGAACGCGCGGCGGACGATCTCGCGCTGATGGGTGAGCGGCTTGTCGTCGCCGAAGTTGTGCCAGAGCCCGAGTGAGACGGCGGGGAGCTTGATGCCGCTGCGGCCGCAGCGGCGGTACGTCATCGCGTCGTAGCGGTCCGGGGAAGGGACGTAGGTCATGCCCGGCACGCTAGAGGGGGCGAGGTTTCGATGCGGGGCGCCTCAACCACCCCATGGGTGGTCAAAGCGCCCCAGACCGTACGACTGCCCGGCTCGCGGCGCGACAGGCCGGTGTCGTCTCGTTCGATCAGCTTCTCCGGCTCGGGTTGTCGCCCCGCGAGATCGAGCGCCGTATGGAGTCGCGGCGGCTGCATCCTCTCCATCGCGGCGTGTACGCCGTCGGTCATACCGCCATCGGCGTCGAAGGACGGCGCTGGGCGGCCGTGCTGGCACTCGGCGACGGCGCGTTCCTGAGCCACCACAGCGCCGCTGACGCGTACGGGTTCCGCAAGAGCAGCTCGGGTCTCGTGCACGTCACCGTTCGCGGGCGGGCCGGGCGGAAGCGTCGCGCTGGAATACGCGTCCACCGTCCTCGGGAGCTCGCCGACGACGAGGTCACCAGGCTCCGGCGTCTGCCGATCACGACGCCTGCGCGAACGTTGCTCGACCTCGCCTACGCCGGACTGCGCGACCGCGCGCTCGAAGACGCCGAACGCAGGCGACCGCGGTCTGCCGTTGCCGCTCGTGAACACCGTCATCGAGGAGAGGGTGCGCGATTTCTACTGGCCGGAATGCCGGCTCGTGGTGGAGGCGGATTCGTATCGCTGGCATCGCTCGCCGTCGGCGCTGAACGACGACCGCGAGCGCGACGTCGAGCTGACGTTGGCGCGCTACCGCGTCTTGCGCTTCACGTATGAGCAAGTCACGGAGCGCCCGAACTACGTCGTGCGGGCGATCCTCGCCGCACTTGGGGCGACTTGACCACCGTGGTGGTGGTCAAGGCGCCCCGCGTCGCCTCAGGACGAGGCGTTGCGGAGCTGCCGCGCGAGCTGGCGGAGCTCCCGCTCCGCCGTCGCGGTCGCAGTGCGGGCGTCGGCGGCGGCGGCCTGCGCCGCGGATGCCTCGGACTCCGAGCGGTGGAGCGTGCGGCGGGCGTCCTCGAGGCGCTCGTCGGCCTCCGCCGCCGCGGCGTCGCGCTCTGCGGACTCCTCGCGCAGCCGCTCGAGCTCCTGCTCCGCCGCCTTGACGTGGCGCTCGAGCTCGGCGAGCCGCTCCGCCTGCTCCTTCGCCTTGCGCTCGGCCTCCCGCTCGGCCTCGCGTTCCTTGGCCGCGCGCTCGGCGGCGCGCGAGGTCGCGGCGGGAGTCGAGTCGCGGCGGGGCGCCTCGGCGCCCTCGCCCGCCGCAGGCAGCGCCGGCGGCTCCCCGTCCTCCACGAGCGTGCCGCGACGCAGCGCCTCGGCCTGCTCGGGATCGGCCGTCGCCGCCTGGAGCAGCGCGCGCACGCGATCGAGCATCGGCTCCGACAGCGGACGGCCGCCGGGGCGCGTCCGGTCGCGCGCGGCGGTGAGCAGGCGCCGCGTCGCGTCGCGGTGCTCCGCCATCGCCTCGCGCAGGCCGGCGCCCGGGTTGGCCGAGACCTCGCGCAGCTCCTCGGCGGCGTCCAGCCACTCGCCGACCGTCTCGGGCTCCTCGCGCGCGAGCCGGTTGAGCGCCCAGGCCGGCGGAGTCGGCTTGGGGAACTTGGCGACCTGCGCCGCGGCGTCGCGATCGCCGGCCGCGCGAAGCTCCTTGGCGACCTGCTTGCGCTCGGCGACGAAGTCCTCGAGGGGGACGGCGAACAGGCGATCGGCGTGTCCGGGCGATTCGCTCAAGTGATCGACAGCGTAATGGCCAGGTCAGGCGCCGGGAACGGGGAGCGTGGCCGAGACCACGGTGCCGTCGCCGGGCGGGCTGTCCACGCGGAGCTCGCCGTCGAGCGCCGCGGCCCGGTCCTCGAGCCCGAGCAGCCCGGTGCTGCGCTCGAGCCGAGCGCCTCCCACGCCGTCGTCGCGCACCGCGACATGGAGCGAGCCGTTCTCCACGGATGCGGTCACCTCGGCGCGATCGGCGTGCGCGTGCTTGACCGCGTTCGTGAGCGCCTCGGCGACGATGAAGTACGCGGTCGCCTCCAGCGCCGGCGGGAACCGCTCGGCGGTCACGTCGAGGGTCACCGGAAGCCGGATGCGCTCGGCCAGCGTCTCGATCCCGGCGCGCAGCCCGCCGCGGTTGAGCGCCGCGGGCAGGATCCCGTGCGCGAGGTCGCGCAGCTGCTCCATGGCAAGCTCGGCGTTCTCGAGCGACTCGTCGACCAGCTCGACCGCGGGCCCGGACGCGTCGCCGAGCGCGCGCCGCGCCATCTTCAGCGTGATCACCGTGTGGACCAGGCGCTGCTGGGCGCCGTCGTGCAGATCGCGCTCGAGCCGGCGGCGGGTCTGGTCGGCCGTCGTCACCACGCGCGCACGGGACGCCGTGAGCTGCGCGTGGCTCTCGGCGTTCGCGATCGCGGTGGCGACCAGCTCGGTGAACTCGCCCATCTGCGACTCCGTGCCCGCGGGGAAGGGGGTCTCGCTCTTCGACGAGGCGGCGATGACGCCCCACACGCGGCCCTGGACGACGATCGGGCAGCCGACCGAGGAGCGGATCCCGAGCGCCTGCGCCTCCTGCGCGATCGGCCCGGAGGCACGATCGAAGCTGTCGATCCGCACCGGCTCGGCGCGCTCGCGCACCAGCGCGGCGATGCTCACCCCCTCCAGCGCCAGCCGGGTCCCCACGGCCAGCTGCTTGTCGCCGTCCCGGCTCCAGCCGGCGACACCGTGCACCGTGCCGTCCGACTCGTACCGCTCCATGCGCGCGAGGTCGGCGTTGCACAGCAGGCCGACCTCCCGGGTGACGGTCCCGAACACCTCGGAGGGCGAGGTCGCCTGCGCCACGAGCGTCGCGACGCGCCGGAGCGCGGCCTGCTCGTCGGCGAGATGGCGGAGCTCGTCGCGGCCGGCCTCCAGCGTCCCCGCCATCGTGTTGAAGGAACGTTCGAGCGCTCCGATCTCGCCGACCCCGGTCTCCGGCAGCCGCGTGGCGAGATCGCCGCCGGCGAGCCGGCCGGCCATGCGGGAGGCGCGCCGGACCGGCACGACGATCGCCCGCGTCAGGTACGAGCCGAAGATCGCGATCAGGGCGATCGATCCGGCGAGGCCGACCGTCGCGGTGACGATCGCCCGGCGGGCGGCCTCGTCGGCGTCGTCCTGGCGCGTCGTGACGGTCGCCCGCTCGGGCTCGGCGAAGCGATCGAACTCCGTCCGCAGCGCGTCCATCCGCCGCTTCCCCTCATCGGTCGCCGCGACGCTGCTGGCGGACGGGTCGCCGTTCCTGGCCGCCTCGATGAGCGGAGCCGCATAGTCGCGCACGTACGCCGCGCCGGCTGCGGCGATCGCGCGCGCCCGGCGCGCCTGCTCCGGATCCTCGGCGAGGCGCTCGAGCCGGCGGGCAGCGGCGGGAAACTCCGCCCGCGCCGAGGTCCACGGCTGCAGGAACCGCTCCTCGCCGGTGATGACGAACCCGCGCACGCCGGTCTCGAGATCGACGGCGAGCTTCTCGAGCCGGTCCGCCGTCGCGTGCTCCTCGCGGCTCTGGGTGGCGAGCCGCGCGGAATCGCGCAGGTCGTCGATCGAGAGCAGGAGCAGCACGAACGCCGTGGCGACGACGACCGCGAGCAGGGCGCTCGCGACGACCATGCGCCGAATCAGGCCCCCGCTTGCGGCGCGGCGGGGGGTGGAACCGCCCGGCACCGTGCTCACGGACCGAGGCTAACCGATCGACGGGTTCGGGCTGGCCCTACCCCGGCGCGTCGAATCAGCTGCCATGATCGACCCATGTCCGTTTCCGTGCTCGTGGTCGACGACGATCCCGCTTTCCGCGGGCTCGCCCGCCGGATGCTGACCGCGGCCGGGCTCGGCATCGCCGGCGAGGCCGGCACGGTGGCGGCGGCCACGGCCGCCGCGCTCGAGCTCCGACCCGGCGCCATGCTGGTCGACATCGGGCTGCCGGACGGCGACGGGATCACCCTCGCGCGCGAGCTGGCGTCACTCCCCTGGCGCCCCCGGATCGTCCTGACGTCGATGGATGCGGACGCGGCGAGCGCCGACGACGTCGCCGGATCCGGCGCCGCGATGTTCCTGCCCAAGGCCGAGCTGCCGACGGCGTCGCTGGCGCTCCTGCTCGCGCCGGCGTGATCGCGGCGGTTCCGTCGCGCGCCCGGGCGAGCGCCGGCTGGCTGCGGCGCGGGACGATCTACCAGGTCTACCCGCGCTCGTTCCAGGACGCGGACGGCGACGGCGTCGGCGACCTGGCCGGCATCCGCCGGCGCCTGCCCTACCTGGCGGAGCTGGGCGTCGACGCCGTGTGGCTCTCGCCGTTCTACCGCTCGCCGATGGCAGACTTCGGCTACGACGTCTCCGACCACTGCGCCGTCGACCCCCGCTTCGGCACGCTCGCCGACTTCGACGCACTCGCGCAGGAGGCGCAGCGGCTCGGGCTCCGGCTGATCCTCGACTACGTCCCGAACCACACCTCGGTCGAGCATCCGTGGTTCCGCGACCGGCCCGACTGGTACCTGTGGCGGGAGGGGACCCCGGACGCCCCGCCGACGAACTGGCGCAGCAACTTCGGCGGCTCCGCATGGACGTGGGACGAGCCGCGCGGCGCCTGGTACTACCACGCGTACCTCCCCGCGCAGCCGGACCTGGACTGGCGCAACGCGGAGGTCCGCGACGGCGATGCTCGACGTGCTGCGCTTCTGGGTGCGAGCACGGCGCCGACGGCTTCCGGATCGACGCGCTGCGCCAGACGATCAAGGACGACCGCTGGCGCGACAACCCGCCCAACCCGGCGTGGCGGGAGGGCGACGACCCGTACGCCGCGCTGATCCCGGAGTACACGACCGACCGCGACGAGGTGCTCGAGCTGGTCGCGCTCATGCGCGGCGCCGTCGGGCCCGACCGCGCGCTGATCGGCGAGCTGTACCTCCCGATCGAGCGCCTGATCCGCTACTACGGCGCGGGGCTGGACCTGCCGTCGAACTTCCACCTCATCTCGGCGCCGTGGGAGGCGGAGGCGATCGGCGCCCACATCGCCGCCTACGAGTCGCTGCTGCCCGACGGCGCCTGGCCCAACTACGTGCTCGGCAACCACGACCGGCCGCGGATCGCCACCCGCGTCGGCACCGCGCAGGCGCGCGTGGCCGCCGTGCTGCTGCTGACGCTGCGCGGGACCCCGACGCTCTACTACGGCGACGAGCTCGGCATGCGCGACGTCCCGATCCCGGCGGCGAAGGTGCAGGATCCGTGGGAGCGGCGCGTGCCCGGCCTCGGCCGCGACCCCGTGCGGACGCCGATGCCGTGGTCGGACACCGACGGCTTCACCGGCGCCGAGCCGTGGCTGCCGCTCGGCGACGAGCCGACCGTCGCCGAGCAGGAGCGCGACCCCGGCTCGACGCTCTCGCTCTACCGGCGCCTGCTCGCGCTGCGCCGCGCCGAGGACGCGCTCGCGATCGGGGGCGTGGGAGGGGCTGCGCGCCGGCGACGGCGTGCTGGCCTACGTCCGCGGCGGCCGCTTCCTCGTCGCGCTCAACCTCACCGGCGAGGAGCGCGTCGTCGACGTGCCGGCCGGGATCGTCGCGCTGAGCGCGCGCGGTGGGCGCGAGGGCGAGCAGGTCGCCGGCGCGACGGCGCTCGCCGGCGACGACGCGCTCGTGGTGGGCCTGGCCTGAGCAATACTGCGCGCCATGCGCATCGCCCTCCTGTCCGCGCTCACCCTCGCGCTCCTGCTGCCCCCCTTCGCCTCGGCGGCCGGCAACCCGTGGCCGGCGAAGCGGGTCCTCAACATCGCCCACCAGGGCGGCGAGGACGAGTTCCCGTCCAACACGTTGTACGCCTTCAAGCGCTCGGTGAAGGCCGGCGCCGACATGCTCGAGCTCGACGTCGGTGTCACGAAGGACGGCAAGGTCGTCGTCTCCCACGACACGACGCTCGACCGCACCACCAGCGGGCGCGGCACGATCGAGTCGCACACGCTGAAGCAGGTCCGCAGGCTCGACGGCGCGTACTGGTTCAGCAAGGGCGCCGATGCGTACAGCCACGACCGCAAGCGCTCGGCCTACAAGCTGCGCGGGATCGCGACCGGCAAGCGCAAGCCGCCGAAGGGCTACACGCGCGCCGACTTCCGGGTCCCGACGCTGCAGCAGGTCCTGACGGCGTTCCCGCGCACGCCGGTCAACATCGAGATCAAGGGACGCACGAAGGCGGAGGCGGACGTCGAGTACGTCCGCAACGCCGAGGCGCTCGCGGCGATGCTCGGCACGACCTCCCGGCGCGACCTGATCGTCGTGTCGTTCAAGCAGCAGGCCGTCGACCGGTTCCACGAGCTGGCGCCCGCGATCGACATCGCACCCGGCATCGACGGCGCGGCCGCCTACCTGCTCGTCGGGGGCTCGCCGGGTCCCGGCGTCGTCGCGTTCCAGCTCCCGATCACCTACCAGCTCGGGAACCAGACGTTCAGCGTGACGAACGCCGAGAACGTCGCCCGCGCGCACCGCGACGGCTACGCCTGGCACACCTGGCTGAGCGACGACGGCGAGAGCCCGGCGACGTGGCGGCAGTTGATCGACTGGTGCGTCGACGGCGTGATGACCGCGCGGCCCGTGGCGTTCGAGAAGGTGCTGCGCCGGCACCCGGCCCCGGAGGCGTGCGGATGATGGACCTGGACCCGGTCGAGGTCCGGATCCTCGGCTGCCTGATCGAGAAGCAGCGCACGACGCCGGACCAGTACCCGCTCAGCCTCAACTCACTGCGGCTGGCGTGCAACCAGACGACGAACCGCGATCCGGTCGTGCAGTACGACGAGACGACGATCCGGGAGGCGCTGCACCGCCTGTCCCAGCGGCGCTACTCGCGGCTCGCGAGCGGGCACACCAGCCGCGCCTACAAGTTCCGCCACCTGCTCGACGAGGCGCTCGGGCTCGACGAGGAGGAGCTCGCGGTCCTCGCCGTGCTGCTGCTCCGCGGCGCGCAGACGCCGGGCGAGCTCAAGCAGCGGACCGAGCGCATGCAGGGCTTCCCCAGCCTCGACGCGGTGCAGGACGCGCTGGATCGCATGATCGAGCGCGAGCTGGTGCTGCGCCTCGCCCGCCGCCCGGGGCAGAAGGAGGAGCGCTACATGCATCGCCTGTCCGAGGAGGCCGCCGGCGCCACGCCGGTCGAGGAGGCGCCCGAGCCGCTCGTCGCGGCGCCGCCACGCCCCTCGGCCGTCAACGGCCGGGTCGAGAAGCTCGAGGGCGAGGTGGCGGAGCTGCGCGCGGAGCTCGCCTCCGTCCGGGCGGAGCTGCAGGCGCTGCGCGAGGAGCTGGGAGCCTAGCCAGACCGCGCACCCTGTGCGAACATGTTCGAAGCCGTGCGAACGTGGTAGAGGGAGGCGTCGTGAAGCGGTTCGGGGTGGTCCTAGTCATGCTGATGCTCGGCCTGGCCGCACCGGCCGCCGCGCACCGAGGATCGAGCTACACGGCCTCCGACGCCGTGAAGATCGACGTGATGGGGGAGTGGGCCCATCCCGACGACGACGTGAGCGTCATCGGGCCGTGCGGCGTCTGGCACCAGCGCTACGGCGTGCGCTGCGGGATCATCCAGGTGACCCGCGGCGAGGGCGGCGGCAACGCCGTCGGCACCGAGCTCGGCCCGGCGCTCGGGCTGCGGCGCGAGAACGAGGATCGCGTCGCGCACTTCCGCTCCGGCACGGTCGACATGTTCTTCCTGGACCGCGTCGACTTCTTCTACAACACGAGCGCGCCGCTGAGCCAGTTCATCTGGGGCGAGGACGAGACGCTGCGCCGGATCACGCGGATCATCCGCACGACCCAGCCGGAGATCTACATCGGCTTCACCCCGTCGCTCGCGGCGGGCCACGGCCATCACCAGCAGGCCGGCCGCTACATCTGGGAGGGCGTCAAGGCGGCCGCCGACCCGAACATGTTCCCCGAGCAGCTGCGCGGGAAGCACGCGCTGCGCACCTGGCAGGTCAAGAAGGTCTTCTCCGACGGCTTCTCCGACCGGGCGGGCAGCGGCGGGACCACGACCGCGCCGGATTGCACGACCGGCTTCGTCCCCTCCACGGCCAACACGGTCGCCGGCGTCTGGACCGGCTACGACTCGCCGTACGACTGGCCCGCGGGCAACGTCCAGGGCAGGCCGGCCGGCACGCCGAAGAGCTGGGCGCAGGTCGCGCGCGAGGGCGCCGGCGCGTACCCGACCCAGAGCCGCCTGATGTACATGGACGAACCAGCCGCCCGGCTGCTCGCGCTTCGCCCAGACCGACGCGTTCGTGCCGTTCCAGCCGAACACGCGGCCGGAGGGCGGGCGCGACGACGCGATCCTGTTCGGCGCCACCAAGAAGGATCCGGGCGGCCTGCCGCTCGGCACGCTCGAGTACATGGAGACCTCGGAGTTCTTCAACGCTCCCGGCAGCCACGTTCAAGGCCACGGTCCGCGTGAAGTCCGGCAAGGGCACGCTGCCCCGCGGCACCGTCGAGCTGAGCGGTCCCGGCCTGACCGTCGAGCACCCGGTGAAGCCGATCGGACCGGTCTCCTCGCGCCGCGAGTCGGCCGTCACGTTCGACGTGACCGTCCCCGCCGGCGCCACGCCCAACGCCGATGTCCGGCTCTCCGCGCTCCTGCGCACCGGCGGCAAGACCGGCTACACCGACACGGCCGTGCGGGTCGTCCCCCAGGTCGAGGGCCGCTTCCAGCGCTGGGGCAAGTGGGAGGAGTACGACAACTGGCTCACGAACACCGCGCCGCGCGCACGGCGGGTCGGCCGCTCGCCGGCGGTCCAGTCGATGGGCGTCGGGCGAGACGATCACGGTGCCGGTCGCGGTGCACAACTGGTCCGACACGGCGCAGAGCGGCGCGGTCGCGCTGGAGCTGCCGGCGAGCTTCACCGCCGACGCGGCGTCCAAGCCGTACGGCCCGCTCGCGCCCGGCGCGGACGCGACCGTCGAGTTCCGGCTGACCAACACCGACGCGTCGCTGCCCCCGAACGCCGAGGTGCCGATCCCGATCCGGACCTCGTTCACCGGCGGGACGAGCAGCGAGACGCTGACGATCTCGCTCGTCCCGACGACGACGATCCCCGCGGCGGGCGCGGCGCCGCAGCTCGACGCGGTCGAGGGCGCCGGCGAGTACGGCGGCCCGCAGCTCGACGTCGGCAAGCGCTGGGAGGGCACCGACTGCGCTCCGTCCGGCACGGACTGCGGCCCCGGCTCGTACGCCAAGGTCACGCGGAACGGGGACGACCTGTACTTCTTCGTCCACGTCCAGGACGAGTTCCAGAGCTACGCGGTGAAGCCGGCCGAGTGCATCGCGCACTGGCTCGCCGACTCCGTCGAGCTGCTCATCGACCCGCGCGGCACCGCGTCGCAGACCAACCGCGACACGGCGTCGACGTTCAAGCTCGGGATCTTCCCGTACACGAACGATCCGGCGAACTCCAACGGGAACGGCGTCAACGGGCCGTGCTGGTCGCGCGATGCCGACAACCACCAGGGCTACTCGACCGGGCCGCTGGCGGACACGGTGGCCGACCCGCCGAACGCGCCCGGCGTGCAGGTCGCCTCCAGCGCGACCTGGGTCGGGAGCAACGAGACGACCGTCGACCACGCCTACGCCGGCGACGGCTACGACCTCGAGGTGAAGATCCCGATGGCGGTGCTGCCCGCGGCCGTGGACCCGAGCCGCATGGGCGTGAACATCACGCCGTACGACAACGACAACAACGCGGCGGCGGGCACGACGACGCTGCGCCACATCGACGCCGGGCAGACCCGCCTCGCGTGGTCGGCGTTCGGCAGCGTGCAGTCCGATCCGTGGCGCTGGGGCCGCGCGACGCTCGCCGGCTACACGCCGCCGCCCGACCGGCCGACGACCCCGCCGCCGCCGAACCTGTCGAACCCGAACCTCGACGGCGTCGACTCGCCGCAGACGATCGCGCAGTCCGCGCGCAACGGCGTGCCGATCTCCGGCCGGCCGCCGGCTCCGCGCGGCGACCGGATCCGCGACGTCCGCGCCGAGCTCGACCGCGACGCCGTGACGTTCCGCGTCCGCGCGAGCGGTCCCGGCCGCGCCCGGTTCTTCCTGTGGTCGGGGGAGAAGGGCTACATCCCGGTCTGGGTCACGAGCTGCTCGCCGCTGGCCGACCCGGCCCCGGACTACGGGCTGACCGCGTGCGCGCTGACCGACGGGACGGTGCCGCCGTGGTCGCCCGACATGAGCGGCCACGTGGCCGGCGACGCGACCGCGCAGCTGACGGCGGGCCGCCACACGGTGCGCGTCCCGATCGACGCGGCGGTGTACGAGCGGCTGCGGCGCGACGGCTCGGCGCTCGTGTCGTTCGAGACGGCGGACGACGAGGTGCAGGCGCTCGACCTCCGGCTGCGGGGGCGCCATTGAGCGAACCGCGGCACCGGCTGCCCGCGCAGCGGCGCCAGGCGATGCTGCGCGCCGTCCAGTCGGGATCCAGCCACGTGAGCGACCTCGCGCACAGCTTCGGCGTGTCGGAGATGACCGTCCGCCGCGATCTGCGCGAGCTCGCCCGCGCGGGCAAGCTCGAGCGGGTGCGCGGCGGCGCGCTCAACGCCGGCCATGAGCCGCCGTTCGAGGAGACGGTCGTCGAGCGCTTCGACGCCAAGGACCGGATCGGCGCCGCCGCGGCGGCCCTCGTCCCCGACGGCGCGACGGTGATGATCGACATCGGCACGACGACGCTCCAGGCCGCGCACCACCTGCACGGCCGCAGCCTGACCGTGGTCACGACGAGCCTCGCCGTGTACGACGAGCTGCTGCCCGACCACGGGATCGAGCTCGTGCTGCCGGGCGGCGTCGTGCGGCGCAACTACCGCTCGCTGGTCGGCGTGGTCGCCGAGGACTCCCTGCGCCAGCTCCGCGCCGACGTGCTGTTCCTCGGCACGAGCGCGGTCGACGAGCGGCTCGCGGTGTGGGACACCACGATCGTCGAGGTCCCGATCAAGCGGGCGATGATCGCGGCGGCGGCGCGCGTCGTGCTGCTCGCGGACGCGGAGAAGTTCGCGATGAGCGGGAGCGTCCGGGTCTGCGAGGCCGGCGCGATCGATCACGTCGTCACCGACGACGCGCTCCCCGCGGCCGCGCGCGCCGCGATCGACGAGGCAGGCATCGGGGTCACGATCGCATGAAGCTGACGATCGTCGGGGGCGGGGGCTTCCGGGTCCCGCTCGTCTACGGGGCGCTGCTCGAGAAGGCGGAGCGGCTGCGGCTCGACGAGGTGGTGCTGCACGACATCGACCCGGACCGGCTCGCGCGGATCGCCGCGGTGCTCGACGGGCTCGCCGCGGAGCACGGCGACCGGCTCCCGTTCCGCACCACGACCGACCTGGCGGACGCCGTGGAGGGCGCCGACCACGTGTTCTGCGCGATCCGGGTGGGGCAGCTCGAGGGCCGCGTCGCGGACGAGAGCGTCCCGCTGAGCATGGGCGTGCTCGGCCAGGAGACGACCGGCCCGGGCGGCATCTGCTTCGCCCTGCGCACGATCCCGGAGATGGTCGCGCTGGCGGAGCTGATCGCCGAGCGCGCGCCCGGCGCGTGGCTGATCAACTTCACCAACCCGGCCGGGATGGTGACCGAGGCGGTCCAGCAGGTGCTGGGCCACCGGGCCGTCGGCGTGTGCGACTCGCCCTCGGGCCTGTGCCGGCGCGTCGCCGCCGCGCTCGGGCGCGAGCCGCGCGACCTGTGGTTCGACTACTTCGGCCTCAACCACCTCGGCTGGCTCAAGGGCGTCCGCGACCGCGGCGGCGAGCTGCTGCCCGCCCTGCTGGCCGACGACTCCGCGCTGGCCGGGTTCGAGGAGGGGCGCCTGTTCGGGGCGGACTGGCTGCGCTCGCTCGGGATGATCCCGAACGAGTACCTCTACTACTTCTACTACGCGTCCGACACCGTCGACGCCATCCGCGAGAGCCCCACGTCGCGGGGCGCGTTCCTGCTCGAGCAGCAGCGCGCGTTCTACGCGCAGAACGGCCAGGACCCGCGGGCGGCGCTCGCGGCCTGGCGCGCCACGCGGTACGACCGCGAGCGCAGCTACATGGCCGAGGCCCGCAGCGCCGCGGGCGACGGGAGCGATCACGAGGCCGAGACGAGCGGCGGCTACGAGAGCGAGGCGATGGCGGTGCTCGAGGCGATGTCGCTCGACACCCGCGCCGTCCTGATCCTCAACGTCGCCAACCGCTCCAGCCTGCCGATGCTCGACGAGCGGGCGGTCGTCGAGGTCCCGGCGGTGGTCGGCCGCGCCGGCCCGGTGCCGCTCGCGGCCGGCGAGGTCCCGGCGCACGCCGGCGCGCTGGTGTCGCTGATGAAGGACGTCGAGCGGACGACGATCGAGGCGGCCCTCACGGGATCCTCGGCGCTCGCGGTCAAGGCGCTCGCGCTGCATCCGCTGGTGCCGTCGGTATCGGTGGCGCGCGCGATCTTCGCCGGCTACCGCGAGCGGCTGCCCGCGCTCAAGGCGGCGTTCCCCGGCGTCCATCACATCTAGCGCAGGAAGCGCTCGAGGACCGCGGCGTCGATCGCGTACGCCACTCCCGGGCGGTCGCGCGAGCGCGCGAAGATGATGCCGGTCACGTGTCCGTCCTGGATGACCGGCGCTCCCGAGTCGCCGCTGCGGATCGGCGCGGTGAGCTCGAGCGTGGGCCGGCGTGCGATGAGCCGCCCGTCGCCGTTGCGCACCCGCGCGTCGATCCGGCGGCGCACCGTGGCGGGCGCTGCCACGGCCATCCCCTCGCGCCGGAGCAGCACCCGCGTGCCGCCGCGCGTGAGCGGCGGCGACGCGGCCGGGAGCTCCGGGACCTCCAGCAGCGCGAGGTCGAGGACCGCGTCGCGCCGCAGCACGGTGGCCTGATGCGGGATGCCGTCGGCGCCGCGCACGGTGACGAGCCCCGTCCCGACCGCGTGCGCGACGGTGACCACGCGCTCGGGGCGCGCGACGAACCCCGTGGCCGTGCGCGCGCCCCGCGCCTCGATCGTGACGACGGTCGGGCCCGCGACCGTCCCGCCGCCGGTCGCGTGCCCGATGGCCGCCGCGGCCAGCAGCGCCGGCACGCACAGCGCCAGGAAGCGGCGGGCGGTCACGCGCGGCTCGTCATGCGGGCGCCGGCCCGGACGTCTTGCGCACCACCAGCCGCGGCTCCATCAGCCGCACCGACGGCTTGGTCCGGCCGTCGATCCGCTCCAGCAGGAGCTCCAGCGCGAGCCGGCCCATCTCGTGCCGCGGCTGGTGGACCGACGTGAGCGACATGTGGTGCAGCGCGGCGAGGAACGTGTTGTCGTAGCCGACGATCGAGACGTCGTGCGGCACGCCCACGCCGGCGTCCTCGAGCCGGTCGAGCACCCCGGCGGCGACGAGGTCGTTCGCCGCGAACACGCCCGTCGGGAGCCCGCCGTCGCGCAGCATCGCCTCGGTCGCCTCGACCCCGGCCTCCTCGGTGAAGTCGCCCGGGATGACGACCGCGTGCTCGGAGAGGCCGAGCTCGCGCATCGCCTTGAGATAGCCGGCGCGACGCGGCGACGCGCCCGCGCCCTTGCCGCCGTCGATGTGCAGGATGCGCCGGTGCCCCAGCTCGGCCAGGTGCTGGACGGCGAGCCGCGCTCCCTCGGCCTCGTTGACCAGGATCGAGTCGACGTTCGCGCCGCGCAGCTGACGGCCGACGACGACCGTCGGCGTCGCGCCGGTCGCCGCGACGACGTCGGACGGCCGCAACCGCGGCGACACGAGGATGATCCCGTCCGGGCGGTACTCGAGCAGGCCCGTCGAGCATCGCCCGTTCCCGCCCCGCCTGGCGGCCGCCGGTGATCAGGAGGATCCGGTAGCCGAGCTCGGCCGCGAGCGACTCGAGCCCGTCGGCGATCTCCGCGAAGAACGGGTTGTGCAGGTCGTTGAGGAGCACGCCGATGGTCTGCGTCCGCCGGCTGGCAAGATGCCGTGCCATGGCGTTGGGGCGGTAGCCCAGCCGCTCCGCCGCGTCGAGCACGCGCTCGCGCCGGTGCGGGCTCACCTGGGGGCTGTCGCGCATGACGAGCGAGACGAGCGCCCGGGACACGCCGGCCGCCCGCGCCACGTCCTCCATGGTCGGCGGCTTCGAACGGGCACGCTTGACAGCCATGGCGGGCGGAAGCATACTGCCCGCAGATTGGAGCGCGCTAATTTCTTGGAGCGCTCCAAGGGGATGGCTTGGACATGCGGAGCGAGAGGGTGGAATGACGCTTGACGAGCGCGGATCGGCGGCCGTGCGGCGGCTCGTCGGCGCGCCGATCTCATGGGGCGTGTGCGAGGTGCCCGGCTGGGGCCGGCAGCTCCCGCCCGACCGGGTGCTCGCCGAGATGGCGGGGCTCGGCCTCACCGCCACCGAGCTCGGGCCGCTCGGCTACCTGCCGCGCGACCCCGGCGCCCTGCGCGCGCTGCTGGACGCCCACGGGCTCGCGCTCGTCGGCGGCTTCGTCCCGCTCGTCCTCCACGAGGCCGAGGTGGACGACGCGCGCCGGCTCGCCGCCGACGCGGCGCAGATGCTGGCGGCCGCCGGCGCGGACGTGTTCGTCTCCGCGCTCGTGATGGACGCCGGCTGGTCCGCGCCCGCGCTCCTCGACGACGCGCCGTTCGCCGCGCTCGTCGAGCACCTCGCGATGATCGAGGACCTCGTCGCCGGCCACGGGCTCACGTTCGCGCTGCACCCGCACGCGGGCACGCTCGCGGAGAGCGCCGCGGACGTCGAGCGGCTGCTCGCGGCGACCGACGTCGGCTGGTGCCTCGACACGGGCCACCTGCTGATCGGCGGCGCCGATCCCGTCGCGTTCGTCCGCGATCATGGGGAGCGCGTCGTGCACGTGCACCTCAAGGACGTGGACGCGGGCGTGGCCGCCCGCTACGGCGCCGGTGAGCTGACGCTCATGGGCGCCACCCAGGCGGGGCTGTTCCGCCCGCTGGGACAGGGCGACGCGGGCATCCCGGCGGTGCTCGCCCAGCTCGACGCCCACGGGTACGAGCAGTGGCTCGTGCTCGAGCAGGACGCCGCGCTCACCGGTGAGGAGCCACCGGGGGGCAGCGGTCCGTTCCTCGATGTGCAGGCCAGCATCGAGTTCGTCCGTAACACGGCTCCGCGGAGAGAGAGGGTTGCCTGATGAGACGACTGCGTTTCGCAGTGCTGGCGGTGCTGATGGTGCTCGGGCTCGCGGCGTTCGCCGCCGCGTGCGGAGGGGATGACAACGACGACAACGCGTCGGGCGGCACGCCCGCCACGAAGGACGACGTCAGCCTGACGCAGGGCCAGGACGTGACGATCGCGGTCATCACCCACGGCGAGGGCGACTCGTTCTGGGCCGTCGCCAAGAAGGGCGCCGAGGACGCCGGCAAGCAGATGGGCGTCACGGTCAAGTACTCCGAGTCGGCCAACGATCCGCAGAAGCAGGCGCAGCTGATCGACTCCGCGGTGACCGAGAAGGTCGACGGCATCGCCGTCTCGGCGCCGAACCCGGACGCGATCCGGGACTCGCTGAAGAAGGCGACCGACGCCGGCATCCCGTCATCACGCTCAACTCGGGCGCGGAGGACTACCAGGACCTCGGCGCGATCACGCACGTCGGCCAGACCGAGACGATCGCCGGCGAGGGCGCCGGCGCGAAGTTCAAGGAGGCCGGCGCGAAGAAGCTGCTCTGCGTCATCCACGAGCAGTCGAACATCGGCCTCAACCAGCGCTGCGACGGCGCCAAGAAGGGCTTCGGCGGCGAGGTCGAGAACCTCCAGGTCAAGGGCGTCGACGACATCCAGACGACGCTCACCGAGATCCAGTCCAAGCTGCAGTCCGACGACTCGATCGACGCGGTCCTGACGCTCAACCCGGACATCGCGGTCGCCGCGCGCGACGCGGTCAAGGGCGCCGGCTCGAGCGCGAAGCTCGGCACGTTCGACCTCTCCGGCGACGTCGTGAAGGCGATCCAGGACGGCGAGATCGAGTTCGCGGTCGACCAGCAGCAGTACCTGCAGGGCTACCTGCCGGTCGTGTTCCTGACGCTCTACAAGACCAACGCGAACACGGTCGGCGGCGGCCAGCCGGTGCTCACCGGCCCCGGCTTCGTCACCAAGGACAACGCCGAGACCGTCGCGAAGCTCGCGGAGGAAGGGACGCGCTGATGTCGAGGCCATCGGCGGCGGCAGCCCGGCTGCCGCCGCTCCGGCCGGCGCCGCGCCCACCCCGGAGCCGGTCGCGGACGAGCGGCTGGCCAACATCAGCCTCTGGGCGCGCCTCATGCGGCGCCCCGAGGTCGGTTCGCTGCTCGGCGCGCTCGTCATCTGCGTGTTCTTCTGGGTGACGACGGACGCCTTCGGCACGCTCAGCGGCATCGCCAACTGGACCGACGTCGCCTCGACGATCGGGATCATGGCCGTGGCGGTCGCGCTGCTGATGATCGGCGGCGAGTTCGACCTCTCGGCCGGGGTGATGACCGGCACGACCGGCCTGCTGATGGGCTTGCTCACGACCGAGTGGGGCTTCTCGATGTGGCCGGCGATCGTCGTGACGTTCGCGTTCGCCGCCCTCGTCGGGTTCATCAACGGCTACATGGTCATCAAGACCAAGCTGCCGAGCTTCATCGTCACGCTCGCGACGTTCTTCGTGCTGCAGGGCGCCAACCTCGGCGTCACCAAGGCGATCACCGGCACGGTCCGGGTCGCCGGCCTCGGCGACGTCCCGGGCTACGAGAGCGCGGCGAAGATCTTCAGCAACACGTTCTGGTCGCCGCACAACTTCCGCCTCAGCGTCGTCTGGTGGATCGCCATCGCGGCGCGTCGCGACCTGGGTGCTCTCGCGCACGCGCGCGGGCAACTGGATCTTCGCCGTCGGCGGCGACGCGAACGCCGCGCGCAACGTCGGCGTCCCGGTCGCGCGCGTGAAGATCGCGCTGTTCATGACGACCGCGATGTGCGCGGCGCTCGTCGGCATCATGATCGCGCTGCGGCTCAGCTCGGTGCAGGCCGGGCAGGGCGTCGGCGAGGAGTTCACGTACATCATCGCCGCGGTGGTCGGCGGCTGCCTGCTGACCGGCGGGTACGGCTCGGCGATCGGGGCGTCGTTCGGCGCGCTGATCGTCGGCATGGCGTTCATCGGGATCCAGTTCTCGGGCTGGAACACCGACTGGCGCTTCCTGTTCCTCGGCGTGATCCTGCTGCTCGCCGTGCTCGTCAACAACCTGGTCCGCCAGCGCGCGGAGGGAGCACGGCGATGACCGCGACCGCAGAGCAGACCCCGCTGCTGGAGGTCCGGGGCGTCTCGAAGTACTTCGGCAACGTGATCGCGCTGAAGGACATCTCGGTGGCGGTGCGCGCCGGCGAGGTGACGTGCGTGCTCGGCGACAACGGCGCGGGCAAGTCGAGCTTCATCAAGATCCTCTCGGGCGTGCACCAGCACGACGAGGGGGAGCTGCTGGTGGAGGGCGAGGCGGTCCACTTCAAGTCGCCGCGCGATGCACGCGAGCGGGGGATCGCGACGGTGTTCCAGGACCTCGCGACGGTGCCGCTGATGTCGGTCTGGCGCAACTTCTTCCTCGGCTCGGAGCCGACGATCGGGAAGGGGCCGCTGCGGCGGATCGACGTCAAGTTCGCGCAGGGCACGATGCGCGAGGAGATGCGCAAGATGGGGATCGACGTGCGCGATCCCGACCAGCCCGTCGGCACGCTGTCGGGCGGCGAGCGCCAGGCGGTCTCGATCGCGCGCGCCGTGTACTTCGGCGCGAAGGTGCTGATCCTCGACGAGCCGACGTCGGCGCTCGGCGTCAAGCAGTCGGGCGTCGTGCTGCGCTACGTCGTGCAGGCGCGCGAGCGCGGGCTCGGCGTCATCTTCATCACCCACAACCCGCACCACGCCTACCCGGTCGGCGACCGGTTCGTGATCCTCAACCGCGGCAAGCTGATGGGCGACTGGCGGCGCGGCGAGATCACCCGCGACGAGCTGGTGACGAACATGTCGGGCGGCGCGGAGCTCGACCAGCTGACGCACGAGCTGGAACGCCAGCTGGAGGCCACGTGAGCGAGGCCGTGCAGCAGCAGACCGCGCGCGCGGGCGGCGTGGTCGCGCGGCAGCGCATCGGCGTCGGGGTGATCGGCTTCGGCTGGCTCGGGAGAGCGCATACGCGCTCGCTCGCGCGCATCCCGATGCTGTTCGCCGACCGCGCATACGACCCCGTGCTGGTCGTCTGCGCGGACCCGGCGCCGGGCGTGGCGGACGAGGCGGTCGCCGCGTTCGGCTTCGAGCGCGGGACCGCCGACTGGCGGCGGGTGATCGACGATCCCGCCGTCGACGTCGTCTGGATCGCCGCGCCGAACATGCTGCACGTCGAGCTGGTCGAGGCCGCGGCGCAGGCCGGCAAGGACGTGTTCTGCGAGAAGCCCGTCGGCGGCACGCCGGAGCAGACCGTGCGGGCCGAGCGGGCGGTCCGGCGCGCGGGCGTGATCGGCGGCGTCGGCTTCAACTACCGCTGGGCGCCGCTCGTGCGCTACGCGGCCGAGCTGATCGCCGCCGGGCGAGCTCGGCACGCTGACGAACTACCGCGGCCGCTTCTTCTCGATGTACGGCGCCGACCCGCTCGGCGTGCTCTCCTGGCGCTTCCGGCTCGACGAGGGCGGCCACGGCGTGACGTCCGACCTGCTCTCGCACGCGGTCGACCTCGCGCACTACCTCGCCGGGCCGATCACGCGCGTGGTCGGCACGACCGCGACGTTCATCCCCGAGCGCCCGCTCGGCACCGGCTCGCACTACGGCCGCGGCCGCGCGGAGGACCCGCACGGGGCGGTCACGAACGAGGACTACGCCGGGATGCTGTGCGAGTTCGCGAGCGGCGCGCGCGGGTCGTTCGAGGCGAGCCGCGCGATCGTCGGGCCGGAGAGCCAGATGGCGTTCGACGTGCACGGCACGGCGGGCGCCGCCGGCTGGGACCTCGAGGCGCTCAACGAGCTGCGCCTCTACCGCGCGACCGGCGACCGCGGCTCGGGCTACACGACCGTGCTCGGCGGCGAGCGCTTCCCGCCGCACGGCGCGTTCGTGCCGGGCAGCGCGAACGGGATCGGGTACGAGGACCTGGTGACGATCGAGGACGCCGCGTTCTGCGCCGCGGTCGCCGAGGGGCGGCCGTTCTCGCCCGGGTTCGACGAGGCGCTCGCGTGGGTGTCGGTCCAGGCGGCGCTGCTGCGCTCGGCGGAGTCGGGCCGCTGGGAGGACGTCGTGTCGCTGCGGGAGGACTGATGGTGCGCATCGCGGTGATCGGCGTCGGGCGGATCGGCAGCATGCACGCGGAGCTGCTCGCGCGGCGGGTCGCGCGGCGCCGAGCTGGCGTGCGTCGCGCGATGCGCAGGACGGAGATCGCGCGGGCGGTCGGCGCCGAGCTCGGCGTGCCGGCGATCGGCGGTCGAGGACGCGCTCGCCGGGCGACGCCGACGCGGTCGCGATCTGCACGAGCACCGACACGCACGCCGACCTGATCGCCGCCGCCGCGCGGGCCGGCAAGGCGATCTTCTGCGAGAAGCCGGTGTCGCTCGACCTCGCCGAGGTCGACCGCGCGCTGGGCGAGGTCGAGGCCGCCGGCGTGCCGTTCCAGATCGGCTTCAACCGCCGCTTCGACCCCGCGCACCAGGCCGTGCACGACGCCGTCGTCGTCGGGCGCCGTCGGCGAGCCGCAGCTCGTGCGCATCTCCAGCCGCGACCCCGCGCCGCCGCCGCTCGTCCTACGTCGAGGTCTCGGGCGGGATCTTCCTCGACATGACGATCCACGACTTCGACATGGCCCGCTACGTCGCCGGCTCGGAGGTCGTCGAGGTGTTCGCGCGCGGCGCGGTGCGGGTCGACGAGGGCTTCGCCGAGGCCGGCGACGTCGACACCGCGCTCGTCACGCTCGTGCACGAGAACGGCTGCCTGACCGCGATCGACAACTCGCGCCAGGCGGTCTACGGCTACGACCAGCGCGTCGAGGTGTTCGGCTCGGCCGGCATGGCGGCGTCGGAGAACCCGCTCGCGCACACCGCGGTCGTGCGCACGGCCGAGGGCACGCGGCTGCGGGACGCTGCCGTACTTCTACCTCGAGCGCTACGTGCCGAGCTACCTGCGCGAGTGGGAGGCGTTCGTCGCCGCGGTCGGCGGCGGCACGGCGCCGCCGGTCTCCGCCGCCGACGCGCGCGCGCCGCTCGTGATCGGGCTCGCCGCGTGGCGCTCGCTGCGCGAGCACCGGCCGGTCGCGGTCGCCGAGGTCGAGCCGCCGCCGCGGAGCGGGCGTCGTGAAGGTCTACCTCACCGGCGCGTCCGGCTTCGTCGGCTCGAACCTCGCGCACGTGTTCGCCGAGCGCGGCGCCGAGGTCGTCGCGCCGGCGCACGCCGAGCGTCGACCTGACCGATCGCGCGGCGGTGCTGCGCAGCGTCGACGACGCCCGTCCCGACGCGATCGTGCACGCCGCGATCCTCAACGACCCCGCCGCGATGGCGGCCGACAAGGCGCGCGGCGTGGGACGCCTACGTCGGCGCGACCCGCCACGTGGTCGACGCGGCCAACGCGACCGGCGCGCACGTCGTGCTCGTCTCGACCGACTGGGTCTTCGACGGCACGCAGGGACCGGCGCGCGAGGACGCGCCGCCGAACCCCGTCAACCAGTACGGCTTCCTGAAGGCGGCGAGCGAGCTCGTGCGTGCTCGAGCGCGCCGAGCGCGGTACGGTCGCGCGGGTCGCCGGCGTGCAGGGCATCCATCGGGCGCGCCCGCGCGCCCCGCGCGGTCAGGACCACGGCTTCGGCTACCTCGTCGCCTCGCTCGTCGAGGCGCTGCGAGCGGACCGGCCGTTCACCGTCTGGGAGAGCCCGGCGATCAACACGCTCGCGACGCCGACGCTGGCCACCGGCGCGGCGGAGCTGATCTGGCTCGCGCTCGAGCGCGAGGTGACCGGCGTGCTGCACTGCTGCGGCGGCGAGCACGTCGACCGCGTGGGGCTGGCGCGCCGGGCGGCCGCGGCGTTCGAGCTCGATCCCGGCCTCGTGCGCACCGGCCCGCCGCCGGAGCCGCCCGCCAGGCCGGTGCCGTACGACACGCGGCTCGACGCGCACCGCCACGGCGGCCGCGCTCGGCGTCGAGCTGCCCGACCTGGACACCCAGCTGGCGCGGCTGCGCCACGAGATGGAGGACGCGACGTGCAGTACGACCTGATCACGATGGGCCGCGTCGGGGTCGACCTGTACCCCGAGCAGATCGGCGTCCCGCTCGCCGACGTCCGCACGTTCGCCAAGTCGCTCGGCGGCAGCCCGACGAACGTCGCCGTCGCGGCGGCGCGGCTCGGCGCGCGGGCGGCGGTGATCACGAAGGTCGGCGACGACCCGTTCGGCCCGTACATCCGCTCGGCGCTGCGCGGCTTCGGCGTCGACGACGCGTTCGTCGGCACGCATCCCACGCTGCGCACGCCGGTCGTGTTCTGCGAGATCTTCCCGCCCGACGACTTCCCGCTGCTGTTCTACCGCGAGCCGCAGGCGCCCGACATGACGATCGCCGCGGACGAGCTCGACCTCGACGCGATCCGCGAGGCGCGCGTGTTCTGGACGACCGGGACCGGGCTGTCGGCCGAGCCGAGCCGCGCGGCGACGCTCGCCGCGCTGGAGGCGCGCTCCGAGGTGCGCGGCGTGACGATCCACGACCTCGACCACCGCCCGATGTTCTGGGCGGAGGGCGACGATGCGGGCGAGCATGCGCGCGCGCGCGCTCGCGCACGCGACCGTCGCGGTCGGCAACCGCGACGAGGTGGCGGTGGCGGTCGGCACGCGCGAGCCCGACGCGGCGGCCGAGGCGCTGCTCGAGCTCGGCGTCCAGCTCGCGGTCGTCAAGCGCGGGACCGCAGGGGACGCTCGCGCGCACGCGCGACGAGCGGGTCGAGGTCCCGCCGGTGCCGGTCGAGGTCGTCTGCGGCCTCGGCGCCGGCGACGCGTTCGGCGGCGCGCTCGTGCACGGGCTGCTGGCGCGGCTGGCCGCTCGAGCGCACGATCCGGCTCGCGAACGCGGCGGGCGCGCACGTCGCCGGGCAGCTCGCGTGCGCGGACGCGATGCCCACGCTCCACGATCTCGAAGGAGCGCGGGTATGACGACCGAACGGGCTGACCGTCGCCCAGGCGCTCGTCCGCTTCCTCGCCGCCCAGCACGTCGAGCGCGACGGGCGGCGCCAGCGCTTCTTCGCCGGCTGCCTCGGCATCTTCGGCCACGGCAACGTCGCCGGCCTCGGCCAGGCGCTCCAGCAGCACCACGACCTGCTGCCCTACCACCCGGCGCGCAACGAGCAGGCGATGGTCCACCTCGCCTCCGGCTACGCGCGCCAGCGCAACCGGCTCGGCGCGTTCGCGTGCACGTCGTCGGTCGGCCCGGGCGCGACGAACATGGTCACGGGCGCGGCGCTCGCGACGGTCAACCGCCTGCCGGTGCTGCTGCTGCCGGGCGACACGTTCGCCAGCCGCGCGCCGCACCCGGTGCTGCAGCAGCTCGAGGCGCCGCACGACGGGACGATCTCGGTCAACGACTGCTTCCGTCCGGTCTGCCGCTACTTCGACCGCGTCAACCGGCCCGAGCAGCTCGTCGACGCCGCGCTCGCCGCGATGCGCGTGCTGACCGATCCCGGCGGAGACCGGCGCGGTCTGCCTCGCGCTGCCCGAGGACGTGCAGACCGAGGTCGTCGAGGTGCCCGCCGCGTTCCTCGCCGAGCGCACGTGGACGATCTACCGCCGCCCGCCCGCGCCCGACGCGCTCGCGCGCGCGGCGAGCCTGATCCGGGGCGCGCGGCGGCCGCTCGTCGTCGCCGGCGGCGGCGTCATCTACGCGGAGGCGACCGGCGCGCTGCGCGCGTTCGCCGAGGCGACCGGCATCCCGGTGGCGGAGACGCAGGCCGGCCGCGGCTCGCTGCCGTCGTCGCACCCGCTCCGCGCTCGGCGCGATCGGCGCGACCGGCACGCCCGCCGCGAACCGGCTCGCGCGCGACGCCGACCTCGTGATCGGCGTCGGCACGCGCTGGAGCGACTTCACGACCGCGTCGAAGTCGGCGTTCCAGGACCCGGACGTGCGCTTCGTCAACGTCAACGTCGCAGCGCTCGACGCCGCCAAGCAGCGCCGGCCTGGCGTTGGAGGCCGACGCGCGGCTGGCGCTCGACGCGCTGCGCGAGGCGCTCGCCGGCCACCGCGCCGATCCCGCCTGGGAGCGGCGCGCGGCCGAGGAGGCCGCCGCCTGGGACGCGGAGGTCGAGCGCCTCTACGCCGCCGGCCACGCGCCGCTGCCGAGCCAGGCCGAGGTGATCGGCGCGGTCAACGCCGCGGCGGGCGAGCGCGACGTCGTCGTGTGCGCGGCCGGCTCGATGCCCGGCGACCTGCACAAGCTGTGGCGCGCGACCGATCCGGACGGCAAGGGCTACCACGTCGAGTACGGCTACTCGTGCATGGGCTACGAGATCCCCGGCGGGATCGGCGTCAAGCTCGCCGCGCCCGACCGCGAGGTGTTCGTGATGGTCGGCGACGGCTCCTACCTGATGCTCCCGGGCGAGCTCCCGACCGCGGTCGCGGAGGGCGATCAAGCTCGTCGTCGTGCTCGTGCAGAACCACGGCTACGCGTCGATCGGCGCGCTGTCGCGCTCGGTCGGCGGCGCCGGCTACGGCACGCACTACCGCGTCGCCGGCAACGGGCACCTGCCCATCGACGCGGGCGACGGCCCGGCGGGCGACTACGACGCCGGTGCCGGTCGACCTCGCGGCCAACGCGGAGAGCCTCGGCGCGCGCGTGCTGCGGACGCGGACGATCGACGAGCTGCGCGGCCGCGCTGCACGAGGCGAAGGCGCACGCGGGCGGACCGGTCGTGGTCCACGTCGAGACGGACCGCTACGCGGGCGTGCCGAGCTACGAGTCGTGGTGGGACGTCCCGGTGGCCGAGGTCGGCGGCGACGACGCGGTGCGGGCCGCGCGCGCGGAGTACGAGGACGGCCCGCAAGCGCCAGCGCGCGTACGTCGGAGGGACCACGCCGTGAGCGACCTCGTCGTCCCGGCCGTCGATCCCGCCACCGACGGCGCGATCACCGTCGTCACGCCCGAGCTGGCGGGCTGGAGGCACGTCGGCTTCGAGGCGTTCCTGCTCGGCTCCGGGCAGCGTCGCCGAGCGCGACACGGGCGACCGCGAGTGCTGCGTCGTCGTGATCGTCGGCGGCCACGCGCGCGTGACGCTCCGAGCACGGCGACTGGCGCGACCTCGGCGGCGCGCGCGACGCCGTTCGCCGGCGCGCCCGACGCCGCCTACCTGCCGCCGGGCACGCGCTTCACGGTCGAGGGCTCGCGCGGCGGCGGCGAGGTCGGCCTGTGCTTCGCGCCCGCCCGCGACGGCGCGCGAGCCGCGCGGGTGCTCCCGGCGAGCGGCGTCGTGGCGGAGACGCGCGGCCACGGCGCGCACGAGCGCACGGTCAACGCGATCCTGATGGGCGACGAGGCGGCGGACTCGCTGCTGGTGTGCGAGGTCCTGACGCCGCCGGGCCACTGGTCGAGCTATCCGCCGCACAAGCACGACCGCGACGCGATGCCCGAGGAGTCGTTCCTGGAGGAGACCTACTACTTCCGCATCGACCCGCCGCAGGGCTTCGGCCTGCAGCGCGTCTACACCGAGGACGGCACGCTGGACGAGACGCTCACCGTCCGCGACCGCGACACCGTGCTCGTCCCGCGCGGCTACCACACGGTCTCCGCTCCGCCCGGGTACGCCGTCTACTACCTCAACGTGATGGCCGGCCCGACGCGCGCCTGGGCGGTCGCCAACGATCCCGATCACGAATGGACGCTCCAGCCATGACCGTGGAACGCTGACGGCTACGCGACGCGCATCGCGGCGGCGAGCTGGCCGCCCAGCGGGTGCGCGCCGCCGGCGTGGCGGACGGTGAGCGGGCCGCCGAACGGCTGCGCGGTCCGCCACCGTGAGCGTCACGCCGGGGACGATGCCGCGCTCGTGCAGGTAGCGGAGCATCGCCGGGTCGGAGTCTGAGACGCGCACGAACGCGACGGTCTCGCCGACGTCGATCTCGTCGAGCGAGCGGGTCTCGCGCTCGGTCAGGTCGAGGTCGGCGCTCGGGATCGGGTCGCCGTGCGGGTCGAACTCCGGGTTGCCGAGCTTGGCGGCGATCCGCTCGGCCAGCTCGTCGGAGAGGACGTGCTCGAGCAGCTCGGCCTCCTCGTGCACGAGGTCCCAGGGCACGTCGAGCATCTCGACGAGCAGCAGCTCCAGCAGCCGGTGGTTGCGCAGCGTGCGCAGCGCGATGCGGCGCCCCTCGTCGGTGAGCGTGACGCCGCGGTAGCGCTCGTGCTCGAGCAGGCCCAGCTCGTCGAGCCGGCGCAGCATGCCGGACACCGAGCCGGGCGTGACGCCGAGCCGCTCGGCGAGCGCGTTCGTCGGCACCGGGCCCTCCAGCCGCGTCTCGAGCGCGTAGACGGCCTTGAGGTAGTCCTCGACCGCGCTCGAGGCTGGGGCCGGTGTGTGCACGGCTTCAGGGTAGTGCTGGATTGAATTTGGGCGTGCCAAAACTCTTGCTACCATTAGCGCCTAACGATGACGCTGCTCAAGGAAGAGACGATCGCCGCGCAGTCGGCGCTCGAGCGTGCCAGAGGCAAGGGACCGATCCGCGGGCGGCTCGCGCTGCTCGGGCCGGCGTTCGTCGCGGCGGTCGCCTACATCGACCCGGGCAACTTCGCGACGAACATCGCGGGCGGCGCCAAGTACGGCTTCCTGCTCGTGTGGGTGATCATCGCCGCGAACCTGATGGCGATGCTCGTGCAGTACCTGTCGGCGAAGGTCGGCATCGCGACCGGGCTGAACCTGCCGGAGCTGTGTCGCGCGCACCTGCCGCGGCCGACCACCTGGGGGCTGTGGGTGCAGGCGGAGATCATCGCGATCGCGACCGACCTGGCCGAGTTCGTCGGCGCGGCGATCGCGCTCAACCTGCTGTTCGGCGTGCCGCCGTTCGCCGCCGGGCTGATCACCGCGGTGGTCGCGTTCGGCGATCCTCGCGCTCCAGCAGCGCGGCTACCGGCGCTTCGAGCTCGCGATCGCGGGCTTCCTCGGCATCGTGTGCCTCGGCTTCCTCTACGACCTCTCGCAGGTGTCGGTCGACACCAGCGCGTTCCTCGGCGGGTTCGTGCCGGGGTTCGACGGCACCGACAGCGTGATGCTCGCGGTCGGCATCCTCGGCGCGACCGTGATGCCGCACGTCGTGTACCTGCACAGCGCGCTGGTGCAGGGCCGGATCACGCCGCGCGACGACGCCGAGCGGCGCTCGCTGCTGCGCTTCCAGCGCGTGGACGTCGGGATCGCGATGGGGCTGGCGGGCCTGATCAACCTGACGATGCTCGTCGTCGCCGCGTCGCTGTTCCACGCCACCGGCAACACGGACATCGACACGATCGAGGGCGCGCACGCCGGGCTTCGAGCGGCTGATCGGCGGCGGGGCGGCGCTGGCGTTCGCGGTCGCGCTGCTCGCGTCCGGGCTGTCGAGCTCGAGCGTCGGCACGTACGCCGGCCAGGTGGTGATGCAGGGCTTCATCGACCGCCGCATCCCGCTCTTCCTGCGCCGCCTGGTGACGATGACGCCGGCGCTCGTCGTGCTGGCGATCGGCGTCGACGCGACCGACGCGCTGGTGGTCTCGCAGGTCGTGCTGTCGTTCGGGATCCCGTTCGCGCTCGTGCCGATGATCCTGCTCACGCGCCGCGCGGACGTGATGGGCGCGCTCGTGAACCGGCGCGGCACGACGATCGTCGCCTCGATCGTGGCGGCGCTGATCATCGCGCTCAACGTGTTCCTGCTCGAGCAGACGTTCTTCGGCTGAGTGGCGGAGCCCGAGCGCTACGAGCTCCCGCCCGAGCGGCTCGGTCGCTGGCTCGAGCGCTGGGCCGGCGCGCACGGCGGCGTGGTCGACACGGCGGCGTCGAGCTCGGTCGTGACGTACACCGCGGGCGACGGCGCGGTCGTGGAGTGCGAGCCGCCGTTCCCGCCGCTGGAGGGCGACCTGCTCGCGCACGTGGCGCGGGAGCGCGTGGTCGGCGTCCTGCTCGTGCGGCTCGGCGGCCACGCGGCCGGCGTGTTCCGCGGGACGCGGCTGATCGACTCCAAGGTGGACTCGAAGCTGGTCCACGGCCGGCACCGCGCGGGCGGCTCGAGCTCGGGCCGGTTCGCCCGGCGGCGCGCGGGCCAGGCGCGGGTCGCGCTGCACGCCGCGGCGGAGGTGGCCGTGCGGGTGCTCCGCCGGCCCGCTGAGGCGGGGGAGCTCGACGCGGTCGTGCTCGGCGGGGACCGGGCGGCGCTCGGGACGGTGCTGGAGGACTCGCGGCTGTCGGCGGTGCGGGCGCTGGCGGTCGAGCGCGTGCTCGACGTGGGGGACCCGCGGCTGCGGGTGCTCGAGGCCACGCCGGAGGCGTTCCGGGCGACGGTCGTGCGCGTGCGCTGACGCCGGCGAACGTCAACTGCGGCATTGAGCGGGAGGGTTCGGCGGGGACGCAAACGTCGCATTCCGTGCTGGTCCTGCCGCTGATGCGACGTTCTGCTCCCTAGCGGAGCAGAACGTCGCGCGACCGCGCTCGCTGGGCGCGAATGTGACGTTTGCGGTGGCCAGGTATCACCGCGCGCATTCGTGCCTCTCCTCAATGCCGCAGTTGACGTGCGCCGGGTCCGCCCTACGCGGACGCGGTCACCCGACCGCGCCGACCCGCCCGACCGCCCCGCGCAGCCCGACGCAGCCGATGCACCCCACTCAGCCGACACATCCCACGCATCCGATGCATCCGAAGACGACCGTGCTCATCCCCCGCGCCCACGCGGGAACCCCGATGTGGGTGCGGGTAGCCGTAGGGAGCGGATTAGGGGCTTCCCCGATAGGCGGCGGACCAGGCGATCTCGATACTGCTCGTGTGGCCTCCCCAGCCGAGACGACGGTCCCTCAGGACTTCTCCCTTCCCTCGCTCGACGTGCGGATGGTCGCCCGGCGCGCAGCGCTCCCCCTGCTGCTCGCCGTGGCGGCCGCCGCCGTCGTGCTCCTCGCCGGCGGCCGCGTGGGCGTCTTCGCCGACGCGCTCTCCCGGGCGCTGTCGGCCGACCCGCGCTGGATCGCCGTCGGCGCCGTCGCCGAGGTGCTCTCGTTCGGCGGCTACATCGCGCTCTTCTGGCTCGTCGGCCGCCGCGCCACTCCCCGGCTCGACCTTCGGGCCGGCGCGGAGATCACCCTCGGCGGCGCCGCCGCCACCCGGCTGCTCCCCACGGCCGGCGTCGGCGGCGCCGCGCTGACGCTCTGGGCGATCGCGAAGACCGGCATCGGCTCGAAGCGCTCCGGCCACACGCTGCTGACGTTCCTCTCGCTCCTCTACGGCACGTTCCTGGCCGGGATCGCGATCTCCGGCGCGGCGATCGCGCTCGGCGCCGGCGGCTCCACCGGCCACGCGATGCTCGCGGGCGGCGCGGCGCTGGCCGCCGGCGTGGCGATCGTGGCCGCGCTGGGCCTCGCGGCCCGCAACGGCGACGCCGGCGACGACGCCTCGCGGGTCGTGCGCGGCGCCTCGCTCCTCGGCGGCGCGGTGCGCGACGCGCTCGGACTTGTGCGCGGCGGCGACGCCCGCCTGCTCGGCGCCCCGGCCTGGTGGGCCTTCGACGCCGCCGTCCTGTGGGCCACGTTCCACGCGCTCGGCGCGCCGCCGTCCCTGGCCGTGCTGGCGTTCGCGTACTTCGCCGGCCAGGTCGGCAACACGATCCCGATCCCGGGCGCGGTCAGCGGCGGCATGGTCGGCACGCTCCTCGCCTTCGGCGTCGCCCCGGACCTCGCGCTCACCTCGGTGCTCGCGTACCGCGCGGTCGCCATCTGGCTGCCGGCTCCGGTCGGCCTCGTCGGCCTGGCCGCCATGCGGGCGCGCATCGGCCGCTGGGCCCGCGAGGACGACGACGCCGCCGAGCTCGTCGAGACGATCGTCGCCCCCGCCTTCGTCGCTCCCGCGATCGTGACTCCGTCGCGGCCGGTCGGCCGCCCGGCGATGGTCGCCCCGTGCGCTTGCGCGGGTTCGGCCTAGCCGCGATCGGGCACATGGACCCCGACGTGGGTCCGTCTCCTTCCCATCCCGCGGAGTCCCCGATGACGATGAGCGAGCAGCTGCCCGCCACCGTGGAGAGCGTCGCGCTTGCCCGGCGGGCGGTGCGCAGCTTCGCCGCCGGGCTCGACGTCGACCTCGACGGCATGACGCTGGCGGTGTCCGAGGCGGTGGCCAACGTCGTCGCCCACGCGTACGACGAGGGCGCGGTGGGTGTCATCGAACTGTCCGGGAGCGCCTCGCCGTTCGAAGTCGCGATCGTCGTGCGCGATCGCGGCCACGGACTCGCGGCCGCCGGAGCCTCTCACGGCGCGGGGTTCGGGATCGAGATCATCCGCCGGCTCGCCCAGCACGTCGCCGTCGAGGACAGCACGTCGGGCGTCGCGCTCACGATGCGCTTCCGCCGCGGCGGCGCGTGGTCAGCCCACTAGCTGCTCTGGAGAGATCCAGCGCAGGTCGTCGCGCGCGCCGGTGAGGTCGAGCAGGCGCTGCACCGCCGCACCGGGGACGACGTGGAGCGACCAGTCGCCGGGAACCGCCTCCTCGCTGCAGCGCGACGAGCGCGCAGAGCGCGAACGTGTCCATGAACGTGGCGGAGCGCAGGTCGACGACGACGTGCGAGGCGCGGCGCGCGGCACAGCGGACCGCCGTCCGCATCTCGCCGACGGCGGCGATGTCGAGCTCACCCACGGCATTGACGATGGCGTAGGGGCCTCGGGCGCTCGGCTCGAAGGCGTAAGTCCGCTGGTGGAGCATCGAAGTGGTGTCCTAACCCAACGGGCGCGGCGTCACAGGGCGGATGACAGCGATGTGACAGATCGGTCTCAGTGTCGCGCACTCAAGCCGCCGCGGGACCGGTCGATAGACCCGAGCGAGATGATCCGTCTCCGCGCCATCGTGATCGTCGCCGTGTGCGTTCCGCTGCTCACGGCCGCGCCCGCGTCCGCCAGGATCGACCCGGTCAAGACCGCCCTGCGGGCCCTGCGGATCGCCGAGCGGGCGGAGAGCGCCGCGCGCAAGAACAAGCGCGTGAAGGTCGACTCGAAGCAGGTCGTCGACGGGAGCATCGGGAGCCCCGACCTCGCCGACGCGGCCGTGACGGCGGGCAAGCTCGCGGCCGGCGCCGTGACCGCCGCGAAGCTCGCGGTCGGCGCCGTCGGGACCGGCGCGCTCGCCGACGGCGCGGTCACGACCGAGAAGCTCGCTGCCGGCGCGGTCACCGCGACGCAGCTCGCCCTCTCCGCGGTCGACTCCGCGCGCCTCAAGGACGGCGACGTCCAGACCGCCGACCTCGCCGACGGCGCGGTCGACAGCGCGAAGCTCAAGGACGGCGACGTGTCCTCCGCCGACCTGAAGGACGGCGACGTCCAGACGGCCGACCTCCGCCGATCTGAAGGACGGCGACGTGTCGTCCGCCGATCTGAAGGACGGCGACGTCGTCGTCCGCCGATCTGAAGGACGGGGACGTGTCGTCCGCCGATCTGAAGGACGGGGACGTGTCGTCCGCCGATCTGAAGGACGGGGATGTCTCCTCCGCCGATCTGAAGGACGGCGACGTATCGTCCGCCGACCTCAAGAACGGCGACGTCCAGACCGTCGATCTCGCCGACAGCGCCATCACGAGCGCCAAGCTGCTCGACGGCACGGTGACGACGGACGACATCGCGAACGGCACGATCGCCGCCGTCGACCTCGCCGACGACGCCGTGACGAACGCGAAGCTCGCCGACGGCGCGGTCGACACGGCGCAGATCCTCAACGCCGCCGTGACCGACACGAAGCTCGCGGCCGGCGCGGTGACGCTGAACCGGCTCGCCGGCGACAGCGTCGACTCCTCCAAGATCGTCAACAGCTCCGTCACGGCCGCCGACCTCGCGCCGAACTCGGTGACCGCCACCGCGATCGCGGCCGGCAGCGTCAGCACCGTGCACCTGGCGCCGAGCTCCGTCACGTCGGGCCAGCTCGCCGCCGGCGCCGTCGTCGCCGCCTCGATCGCGAACGGCGCGGTCGAGTCGCGCCACCTCGTCGACCTCGCGGTGACCGAGCCCAAGCTCGCCGACCAGGCCGTGAGCACGCGCACGATCGCGCCCCTGGCCGTCACGACCGGCAAGGTCGCCGACGGCGCGATCGCGAACGCCAAGGTCGCCGACGGCGCGATCACCGGCGCGAAGGTGCAGAACGGAAGCCTGACCGCCGCCGACATCGGCCCGCTCGCGGGCTCGGTGGATCTCGCGCCGGGCACGATCGCCCCCGGATGCGCCGCGCAGAGCTGGCCGCTGGCCGGCGTCCTCGCCGGCGACCGCGTGATCGTCAACGCCGACCCCGACATCGACCCGAACGTGTTCGCCCAGCCCGCGGTCCAGGCCGTCGCGGACACGCTCGTGCTGCGCGTCTGCAACGTGAGCGGCGCTCCGATCGTCACGACCGACCCGGCCACGTTCTCGTTCGTGGTGATCCGATGACCCGCGTCCTGCCCTTCGCCGGCGCCGCGATCGGCGGCGCGGTCGTGCTCGCCCTCCTGCTCGCGCTCACCGGCGGCGGCGCGGCGGCCGAGCCGGCCGCGAAGAAGCCCGCCGCGACCACGTGGAAGGCGCCCGACGGCTCGTACTCGATCTCGACCCCGCACGGCTGGAAGGCCGTCGCGAGCGGCTCCGCCGCGACGGTGCTCCAGCGCGCCGACAAGCGCGGCGTCGTCGTCATCCGCCGGCGCGCCGCGATCACCGATCCGCTCGAGCACCCTCGCCGCCAGGCTGGAGCGCAAGCTGCGCCGCCAGATCGCCGACTTCCAGCCGGCCGGCTCGCGCGTCGCGACCGTCGGCGGCGGCGAGGGACTCGTCTACACCTTCGTCCGGCCCCGCGCCAACCAGGTCCAGAGCGTCGTCGTGGCGCCGGCCGGCGACCGTTCCTACACCCTCGACCTCGTCGCGGACGGCGACGCGCCCGACGTGGCGCGCGAGCTGGCCGGCATGGTCCGATCGTTCACCCCGCAACGCTAGAGGAGGCGCCGAGCATGCGCGTCGAGCAATCCCAGCAGTCAGAGGTCGTCCAGGCCCAGGCGGGCCTGCCGCGGCGCGGCCAAGGACGCGCCGAAGACGGCGTTCGCGAGCGTCCTCGCCAAGTCGTCGGGACACCGACGGCACGAGCAGGCAGCACACGGCCGATCGAGGCCGAGCGCCCGATCCCGAAGGGCCCGAAGGGCGAGACGACGCGCGCCGTCAAGGACCACCCCGCCTACGTCGAGGTCATCGTCCGGCCCGCGCAACGGCATGTTCATCAACACGACGAGCAACGAGCGCCGCGGCGAGGCGTTCGTGCTGGTCCGCCGCGACGATCGCGACCTCCACATCTACGGCACCGGCAAGGACCGCCGCGTGATCGTCTCCTGGCACAAGGACCAGCCGGCGCACGCGCGACGAGCAAGCCGGACGCCGCCAAGGAGACCCAGCCGGACCCGAAGCTGCCACGGGCGGCGCGTCGGCGCCGAGCACCGGCAGCTGAGCGCCCGCGTCAGGCGAAGCGCGCCGGGTCGAACGCCGCGCGAGAGCGCCGGCTCGCGGCCGAGCACGAGGTCGGCGACGAGCCGGGCCGACGCCGGGCCGAGCGAGATGCCCCACGGCCCGTGGCCGGCGGCGACGAACACGTCGTCGCGTCCGGGCGCGCGGCCCAGCAGCGGCCGCCCGTCGGCCGACAGCGGGCGGGCGCAGGCGCGCACCGACGCGATCGGCGTGCCGGCGAGCGCGGGCACGAAGCGCGCGCCGCGCGCGTGCAGGCCGCGGCGCGACGCGCCGCGGCGTCCGGCTCGTCGGGCAGGAACGTCGAGCCGAGCGAGGACGTGTCGCCGGCCGTGACCAGGCTGAACAGCGGCGGCGGCTCGCCGGGCTCGGCGACGAGGTCGCTCGATCCCCACCTCCTCCAGCGCGTGGCGCGGCGGCGTCGGCCAGGCGCACCTCGACGTTGACGCCCCACAGCGGCGACGATCGGCCGCCAGGCGCCGGTCGGGTCGACGAGCTCGGGCGTCCACGGACCGGCGGCGACGACGACCGCGCCCGCCGGCACGTGCGCCCCGTCGACCGCCAGCCCGCCCGGCGCGAGCGCCGCGGCCGCGCCGATGCGGATCGCCGCGCGCCGGCGGCCGCGGCGCGGGCGGCGAACGCGCGCGGTCGGCCGCGGCCGGCGGCACGGCGTAGCCGGTGTGCAGCCGCACGCCGGCGAGCGTGCCGGGCGAGCGCCGGCTCGAGCCGTCGCCGGCTCGCCGGGGCGCAGCGCCTCCGGCGCCGAGCTCCGGGTAGCCGCGCGCGCAGCGCGGCGAGCTCGCCGCGCGAGCGCCGCCTCGTCCTCGGCGAGCATCAGCAGGCCCGTGCGGCTCGCGGGCAGCGCGAACCCGTAGCGCGGCGAGGTCGCGGTAGTGGCCGACCGTCTCGGTGAAGAGCGGATCAGCGCCGGGTCCATCGGGTGCTGCACGATGCCGGAGTTGCGTCCGGACGCGCCGGCCGCGATCGTCGTCGCGCTCGCACGAGCAGGACGGACGCGCCCGCCTCGGCGAGGAAGGCGGCGAGCGCGCAGCCGACGATGCCGGCGCCGACGATCGCGACGTCGGGGGAGCTCATGCGCGCGGACGCTACGGCTGCAGCTCGAAGCGCACGTCGACCGTCCGGCGGCGCCCGGCCCGGCGTGGCGAGCGTCGAGCTCGGCGGTCTCGCCGCTCGCCGACGCCGGCGGCGGCGCGGCACCAGCCCGAGAGCGTGCGCGTCCGACCGGACGGCCGTCGATCGCCGACGACGTAGTCGTCGTCGCGCAGGCCCGGCCGCGGCGGCGCCGGTGCCCGGCACGACGCCCTGGACCCAGAGGCCGGGCGGCAGCGCCGCGCGTCGGCGAGGTCGCGCGCCGGCGGGTAGCCGAAGCGTCGCGCCGATCCAGCCGATCGAGCGGCCGCGGCGCAGCGTCTCGAGCACGCGCGCGCGCCCGGTCGGCGGCGACGGCGTAGTTGGCGCCCTGCAGCGGCCGGTCCGTCGGCGCCGGTCGGCCGCGCGGCCGCGTTGACGCCCGACGACGCGGCCGTCGAGGTCGACGAGCGGGCCGCCGGAGAAGCCGGGGTCGAGCGCGGTGTCGGTGCGGATCGCGTCGGGGTAGGCGGGCACGTCGGACGCCGGGATCGCGGAACGCGCGTGCGCGCGGCGGAGACGACGCCGCGGGTGGACGAGGCGGGCTCGCCGGCGTCCGCGGTCTCGGGGAAGCCGAACGCGAGCACGGTCTCGCCCTGGCCGGCGTCGCCGAGCGCCAGCGCGAGCGGCCGCGCAGCCCGCCGTCCGACCCGCAGCACGGCGAGGTCCTCGCACGGCGCGACGCCGACCACGCGCTCGCCTCGCGCCCGTCGTCGACGAAGAAGCGCTCGCCGCGGTTGACGACGTGCGCGGCGGTGACGAGCGAGCCCGTCGTCGCGGTCGAGCACCCAGCCGCTGCCCGAGCCCGCTGCGCGTGCCGCCGCTGCGCGCCTCGATCCGCACCGTCGCCGGCGCGACGTCGCGCACGACGCGCGGCGACGCGCTCCTCCTCGCTCTGGCCGGTCAGCGCGCAGCACGCGCGACGCGACGACGACCGCCGCGCGCGGCGACCGCCGAGCGCCGCGTAGGTCAGCCGCCGGCCGCGCCGCGTGCGCGCGTCGACGATCCGCCCGATCATCGACCACGACGGACCCTCGGTCTCGACCTGCACGCCGGGCCGGACCGGCTCGGCGATCGGCGCGCCCGTGACCGCCGGCTCGCTCGCCAGCACGGCGATCCGCACGCCGCCGATCCGGATCTCCTCGCCGCCGCGCAGCGAGCAGCGTCGTGCGCCGGCTCGCCGTCGACGAGCGTGCCGTTGGCGGAGTCGAGGTCGCGCAGCCGCAGCCCGTCCGCCTCCGGCGCCAGCTCGGCGTGGCGGCGCGACGCGCGCGCGTCGCGGATGACGAGGTCGGCGCCCTGCGACGCGGCCGAGCACGAGCGGGCGGTCCGACCTCCACCACGCGGCCGGCGTCCTCGCCGGAGAGGACCTCGAGCCACATGCGGCTCGGCTACGCCGGCGACCGCGTCGGCGCCCAGGAGCTTGCGCAGCTTGACCTGCAGCTGCAGCGGCGAGAACGGCGCGGCGAGCCGGTCGTCGGCGCCGGCGGCGGTGACGTCGCCGCTCGCCGTCTGCTTGTGCTCGACCAGCAGCAGCACCTTGGCGTCGCGCGTGACGGCGTCGGCGCGCAGCGCGGCGACGACCTCGCGCGCCGGCTGGCCGGGCGCGTTCCAGGCGAGGATCACGAGGTCCGGGCGGCTGTCGCGGACGGTGTCGAGCAGCGACTCGCCCGGCTGGCGCCTCCTCGACGTCGATGCGGTCGCCGACCGCGACGCGCGCGACCGCGCGGGTGTTCGGCGTCGACGCCGGCGAGCAGCACGCGCGGGCGGCGCGCCGCCTCGACGTGGCCGGCGACCGCGCCCGACGTTCGTCGCGCAGCGAGCTCGGGTCGCCGGTCGCCGGCACCCGGCGGCCGCCGCCGGAGGTCGGCACGTCGAAGTGGTCGCCGAACGCCGGCACCGGCCGCGGCGTGGCGGTGTCGGACAGCGGGCCGGCGGCGTCGATCACCGCGCGGGCGGCGGACATCAGGTCGGCGCAGGTCTGGAAGCGCCGCTCGGGCGCCTTCTCGAGCGCCTTCGCGATCACGGCGTCGAGCCCGCCGGGCAGCTCGGGGCGCACCGAGGTCAGCCGCGGCGGCTCCTCGGAGAGGTGCGCGTAGATGACGGCGACGTCGGTGTCGCGCGCGAACGGCAGCTCGCCCGACAGGCAGTGGTAGACGAGGCAGCCGAGCGAGTAGATGTCGGTGCGCGCGTCGACCCGGCCGCCCTCGATCTGCTCGGGCGCGACGTAGTGGATCGTGCCCGACCACGTCGCCGGCCTTGGTCAGCTGCGTGCGCGTGCCCTCGATCCGCTTGGTCAGGCCGAAGTCGGTGAGGAACGCGGTGCGGCCCTCGATCAGCACGTTGGCGGGCTTGACGTCGCGGTGGATCAGGCCCTGCGCGTGGGCGGCGTCGAGCGCGGCGGCGACCTGGCGGCAGACGTCGATCGCGCGGTACGGGCGCAGCCGGCCCTGGGCGCGCAGCACCGCGGAGAGGTCGGTGCCCTCGATGTACTGCATCGCGAGGTAGAGGAGGCCGTCCTCCTCGCCCGCGTCGTACACGGTGACGATGTTCGGGTGCTGCAGGGCGGCGGCGATCCGCGCCTCGCGGTTGAAGCGCTCGCGGAAGCCCGACGCCTCGGCCAGCTCGGGCGCGATGATCTTGATCGCCGCGCGGCGGCGCAGGTTGAGGTGCTCGGCCCGATAGACCAGGCCCATGCCGCCGCGCCCGATCCGCTCCTCGATCCGGTAGCCCGCGACGACCCTGCCCAGGTGCGGGTCCGTTGTCGTGTCCGCCATCATGTCTCAGTATGGATGACGACCTCCTGGCCGGCACCCGCATCCTGGTTATCGGCGGGGACCGGGAGGCGGCTGAGTCGTTGCGTGCACAACTGACCGCCGCGGGCAGCCCGTCGGTCGATCTCGTGCCCGGCGCTGGAGCTCGTCGCGGCCCAGGCGGCGGCCGCGCAGCCGCAGGTCGTGATCAGCCTGCGGCGACATCGATCCCGACGCCGTGCGCGCGCGGCTCGACCCGCTCGGGCTCGACGCCGGCGCCGCCGGTCGTGGCCGTCGCCGACCTCGTCGCCGACGGCCAGCCGCTGGGCGAGTGGGGCGTGCGGCGGCTGCGGCTCGTGCTCGAGCACCGCGAGATGCGCGCGCGGCTGGGCGAGCTGGAGGCGATCGTCGCCGGCCAGGTCCTCAGCGCGTTCCGCGACGCCGAGGCGATCCGGGTCGACACGCTGCACCGGCTCGCGCTCGCCGCCGAGTACCGCGACGACAACTCGCCCGAGCACACGCAGCGCGTCGCGGCGCTGGCGGCGCGGATGGCGCGGCACCTGGGCGAGAGCGACCGCGTGGTGTGGCTCGTCCGCCAGGCCGCGCCGCTGCACGACCTCGGCAAGATCGCGATCCCGGACACGATCCTGCTCAAGCCCGGGACGGCTGGAGCCGGAGGAGTTCGAGGTCGTCAAGACGCACGCCGTGCTCGGCGCGCGCGTGCTCGCCGACAGCGGCTCCGAGGTGCTCGACGTCGCCGAGCAGATCGCCCGCTCGCACCACGAGCGCTGGGACGGCGGCGGCTATCCGGACGGCCTCGCCGGGCGGGACATCCCGCTCGTCGCGCGGCTCGTCGCGCGTCGCCGACGTGTTCGACGTGCTCGTGCACGAGCGGCCCTACAAGGAGGCCTGGACGGTCGAGGACGCCGCCGGCGAGATCCGCGCGGGCGCCGGCACGCAGTTCGATCCCGACGTCGTCGCGCGCGTTCGACGCGCTGGGCGCCGGCAGCTGGACCGCCGGACTCGAGTCCAGCTGAGCGGCCGTTTGCCTCAAGGCCGCCCGGATTCCGGGCGATCAACGAGCAGCATGGGGCGCGTCGCACTCCTCGCCGCCGTCGTCGCGGCGCTGCCTCGCCTGCCGGCTGCGGCGCCGCCGACCCGCCGAGCCCGCCGCGGTCCGCCGGCCGCCGTCGCCCGGTCGCGGTCGACCGTCGAGCTGACCGACGGCCGCCTCGGCGGCGCCACCGACGGTCGCGCCCGGCAGCCGCGCCGCGCGAGCTCTCGCCGCGGCGGCCGCGTTCGACCTGCGCCGAGCGCCACGACGCTCCGCGGCGCGACGGCGTCGGCGCCGGCGCGGCGTGCGCCGGACCCGGCGCCCGAGCGCCGCAGTCGCTCGCCGCGATCGCCGAGGCGACGCTCTGCCTGCTCAACGGCGAGCGCGCCGACCACGGCCTCGCGCCGCTCGCCGCCAACGCCAAGCTCGGCGCCGCCGCCTCGGCGTACGCGCAGGACCTCGTCGCCGGCTCCTACTTCTCCCACACCGGCCGCGACGGCTCGGACGTGCTCGACCGGATCGAGCGCACCGGCTACATCGACCGAGCGACGCGCGGCTGGCGGCTCGGCGAGAACCTCGCCTGGGGCACCGGCGCGCTGGCGACGCCGGGCTCGATCATGCAGGCGTGGATGAACTCGCCCGGGCATCGCGAGAACATCCTCAACCCCGCGTACCGCGAGATCGGCATCGGCGTCGTCGCCGGGCAACCCGGCGAGCACGGACGGCGCCGGCGCGACCTACGCGACCGAGTTCGGCGTGATCGAGGCGGCGGACCCGGCCGCGCCGGCGCCGAAGCCGGCCGGCGAAGAAGGCCGCGAAGGGCGCACAGGCGCGCGCCGAAGGCGCGCAAGGCGCAAGGCGCGTCGCGCGCGCGCGGCGCAGGGCCGGCCGCGCGCGGCAAGGCGCGGCAAGGCACGAGCCGGCCGCGTGCAAGGCGCCGCGGGCCGAAGGCCCACATCGCGATCTGAGCGCGCCGGTCGCGGCGCGCCGATGGCCGCGTCGGCGAACTTGCGACAATCGCCACGACGTCATCTGACGAAGGGAGTCCCATGGAGTCCTCCGAGGCCACCGCCCGCGTCCTCGTCGTCGCCAACCGCACCGCGGCGACGCCCGCGCTCATCGAGGCGGTGCGCGAGCGGGCCGCGCGCGGACCGGCCAGCGTTCACGCTGCTGGTGCCGTCCTCCGCGCACGGCCTGCACCAGCTCGTCGATCCGGAGGACCAGGGCCGCTCGGAGGCCGAGGACACGCATCGAGCTGGCGCTGCCGCTGCTCGAGGAGGCCGCCGGCGCGCCGGTCGAGCCGATGGTCGGCGTGCACGAGCCGCTCGCCGCGATCCAGGACGCGGTCAACCTGCACGGCTTCGACGAGCTGATCATCTCGACGCTGCCCGAAGCGCGTCTCGCAGCTGGCTCAAGCTCGACCTGCCGCACAAGGCGGCCGGGCTCGGCCTCCCCGTCACGACCGTGACGGCGCAGGGGATCGAGCGGATCGAGGCGCACGCCTGAGCGCCCTCCCACTACCCTCAGCGGCGCCTTGTCGCCGTTCTGGATCTGGATGCAGGTCGTGATCGTGGTCTGCGTGCTGATCAGCGCGGTGATCGCGGTCGTCAAGCTCGTATGATCGCGCGGTGTTCCGCTCGATCGTGGTCGGCACCGACGGCTCGGAGACCGCGGGGAAGGCGGTCGACGCCGCGGTCGAGCTCGCCGGGCTGAGCGGCGCGCACGCTGGAGCTCGTCTCCGCCTACGAGCCGGTCGCCAGCCAGCGGCTGCGCGCGCGAGGCGCGCCAGGTCCCGCCCGACCTGCAGTGGATGATCAACCGCCGCGCCGACGTCGACGCGACGCTGCCAGCACGCCGCGGAGCAGGCGCGCGCGGCCGGCGTGACCGCGCAGACCTACGCGCGCGAGGGCGACCCGGCCGACGCGATCCTCGACGTCGCCGAGGAGCTCGGCGCCGACCTGATCGTCGTCGGCAACAAGGGCATGACCGGCGCCAAGCGCTTCCTGCTCGGCTCGGTCCCCAACAAGGTCTCCCACCACGCGCCCTGCGCGGTGATGATCATCCGGACGACGTAGCGGCGGCGCGGGCGCGTCGCCGCGGCGGCGTCGACCAGCCCGGCGCCGTAGCGGTTGTCGGGCCCGGGGGCGCCGAGGTCGCGCGCGGTCGCCTTCAGCCGCGCCTCGATCGCGTCCGGCGACGGATGCGGGCCCGAGCACGCCGGAGGCGATCACCAGCGCGGCGGTGCCGGAGACGTGCGGCGCGGCCATCGACGTCCCGGTGTAGCGCGCCGGGCAGCCCGAACGCGCCGGTGCTGCGGCTTGAACGTCATCTGGACGATGTCGCGCCCGGACGGCGTCGAGCGGCTGGCAGTTCGGGTCGCCGTCGAGCGCCGCGTCGGCGCCGCCGCCCGGGGCGACGAGGTCGAGCGTCGGCCCCTTGTTGGAGTACTCGGCGAGGCAGCCGTGCTCGGTCGTCGCGCCGACCGACAGCACGTCGTCGGCGCGCGCGGGGTAGGCGACCGACGCGCGCGCGCGTCGTTGCCCGACGCGCCGACGACGAGCACGCCCTTGCGGCGGGCGAAGCGGAGCGCGTCGAGGATGTCGGGGATCTGGCCGCGCGGTCACGCCGGCGCCGAACTCGAACGAGAGGTTGATGACGTCGACGCGCCGTGCCGCGCCGCGAAGCGGATGCCGCTGGCGATCGCGGCGCTGTCGCCCTCGCCCGCAGCGGTCGAGCACGCGCACCGGCATGATCTTCGCGCCGAACGCGAGGCCGGTGACGCCGACGCCGTTGTCGTTGCTCTCGGCGATCGTCGACGCGACGTGCGTGCCGTGGCCGTTCTCGTCGTTCGGGTAGCGGTCGCTCGTCGACGAAGTCGTAGCCGCGCACGAAGCGGTTGCCGCGCAGGTCGGGCGAGCGGGTGAAGCGGCCGCGGTCGGAGTAGGCGACGCCGGTGTCGAGCACCGCGACGATGACGCCGGTCGCCGCCGGGCCGGCCGACCTCGCGCGACGTGATCCCACGCGGCGGGCGCGTTGACGCCGAACGGCCCGGCGAAGTTCCACTGGATCTCCTGCCAGCCGCCGGGCGTCGTCCGCGCGGCCGGGGTCGTTCGGGATGTAGCTCGCGCGCGCGATGTAGTTGGGCGTGGCGCTCAGCACGCCCGCGCGGCGGCTCAGCGCGGCGGCCCGCTGGCGACGCTCTCGCCGCGGCGCGTCCTCACCACGCGCGTGCGCGGCGCGACGGCTTCGCCGACGCGGCGCTGGCCACGCCGCGCGTCCGGCGCGTAGCGGACGATCACCTCGCCGGGCACGTAGTCGGCCGCCCCGGCCGCGGGGGCGAGGGAGGCGAGCCCGAGGGCGGCGGAAGGAGGAGCGGCGGATCATGTGGGCGACGCGCGGTCGGGAGCCGACCGGCACCCGTAGAACATTGTCGACACGCGGAAGTTGCCGGACAACCCTGAACATCGGATCAATCTGCGACGCTTGGACGCTCATGGCAGCCGTGCTTCCCGGCGACGAGCACTTCATGCGCCTCGCCATCCGCGAGGCGCGAGCGCGCGCTCGAGCACGACGACGTGCCGGTCGGCGCCGTCGTCGTCGCACGACGGCGAGGTGATCGGGGCGGGCCACAACGAGCGCGAGCTGCGCCAGGACCCGACCGCGCACGCCGAGGTGCTCGCGCTGCGCGAGGCCGCCCGACCACCTGGGCACCTGGCGGATCCTCGACAGCGTCCTGTACGTGACGCTCGAGCCGTGCGCGATGTGCGCGGGCGCGATCGTGCTCGGCCGCGTCGCCCGGGTCGTCTACGGCACCGCCGACCCGAAGGCGGGCGCCGCCGGCAGCGTGATGGACGTGCTCGGCGAGCCGCGCTTCAACCACCGGCCCGCGCGTCGCCGGCGGCCTGCTGCGCGAGGAGTGCGCCGCGCTGCTGGTCGACTTCTTCGCGTCGCGCGCGCTGATCTCGCCGACGGACGCCACGGGTGCGTGCTGCCGCGAGGGTCCATCATGACCTCATGACCGCGACCTCACCCGCGGTGCTCCCCGCCACGCTGCGGCTCGGCCCGGTGCACCTCACCGTCTCCGACCTCGACCGCTCGGTCGCCTTCTACCAGGACTCCCTCGGCCTGCGCGTGCAGCGGCGCGAGGGCGCCGTCGCCGCGCTCGGCGCGGGCGGCGAGGACCTCGTCGTGCTGCACGAGGAGCCGGGCGCGCGCCACGCCGGCCGCCACGCCGGCCTCTACCACTACGCGCTGCTGTTCCCGTCGCGCGAGGAGCTCGCCCGCGCCGTGCAGCGCCTCGCCGCGACGCGGCACGCCGATCGACGGCGCGTCCGACCACGGCGTCTCGGAGGCGATCTACCTGTCCGACCCCGACGGCAACGGGATCGAGCTCTACGCCGACCGCCCGCGTGACGCCTGGCCGCCGCCGGCGCCGGGCGAGCGCGTCGGCATGTTCACGCGCGCGCTCGACCTGGACGACCTGCTCGCGACGGTCGCGGGCGAGGAGCCGGCGCGCCACGCCGGGCCAGGGCCTGCGGCATGGGCCACGTCCACCTGCACGTCGGCGACCTCGATGCCGCGCGCGGCGTTCTACGGCGACGTGATCGGCTTCGAGACGATGGCGTCGCTAGCCGAGCGCGCTCTTCCTCGCGGCGCAGGCGGCTACCACCACCACCTCGGCGCGAACACCTGGCGCGGCGAGGGCGTCGGCCCCGCGCCGGCCGGCACCGTCGGGCTGCGCGAGTGGACGATCGTGCTCGAGCCCGACGCGCTCGCGTGCGCTCCGTGCCCGGCTCGCCGCGGCCGGCCTGGGGGACGGCGACGTGGTCGAGGACCCGTGGGGGATCCGCCTCCGCCTCGTGGCGGCCCCCGGCTGAGCGGTCAGTCGCCCGCGACGCGCTCCGCCAGGCGGTCGAAGAACCCGGTCCACCCGCGCTCGGTGCGCCGGTACCACTCGGGCGTGAGGTGACCGCGCTGCTGGAAGCGCATCTCGGTGCGGCCGTCGCCGAGGTCGGCGAGCTCGACGATGAGCAGCTCGTACTTGTCGCCGCCCGGCGCATCGCTGACCGTGAGGACGAGCCGCTCGGGCGGCACCACCTCGCGGTACTCGCCCCGCCAGTGGATCTCCCGCCGGTTCGGCCCGGAGAGCATCGTCGCCCTCCAGGCCCCGCCCTCGCGCACGTCCATCGAGATCGACGACAGGGGAATCTCGGCTTCCCTGCCGCCGAACCAGTCCGCGAAGCGCTCCGGCTCCGTCCACTCCTGCCACACCCGCTCGCGCGGGGCGTCGAACACGCGGGTGAGCGCGATCCCGTCCTCAGCCATGCTCGGGCCCCTTCTCTGTCGACCTGAGGCGCGCCTCGAGCTGCTCGAAGCTGTCGTCCCAGAACCGACGATACGTCTCGAGCCAGTCCACCGCGTCCTCGAGCGGCGCCGCCGCGAGCCGCGACGGCCGCAGCTGCGCCGTCCGGCCGCGGGTGATGAGGCCCGCCTGCTCGAGCACCTTGAGGTGCTGCGAGACGGCCTGGACGGTCATCGGGAACGGCTCCGCCAGCTCGTTCACGGTCGCCTCGCCCTCCGCGAGCCGCCCGAGGATCGACCGCCGCGTGGGGTCGGAGAGGGCCGCGAAGGTCCTGCTGAGCTGGTCGACCGCCATCCTTGTCCACCTCTTCCTTGATCAAGTGATAGCTTGAATATACTCGCCAACCGCAAGGAGGACGTGCAATGGGCAGGATCGTCGTAACCGAGTTCATCTCCGTGGACGGCGTCGTCGAGGACCCGGGCGGAGCCGAGGACTTCAAGCACTCCGGCTGGTCCTTCGAGTTCGAGCGCGGCGACGAGGGGAACACGTTCAAGCTCGACGAGACGGTCGACGCCGAGGCGCTGTTGCTGGGCCGCCGGACGTACGAGGGCTTCGCCGACGCGTGGCCGTCGCGCGACGGCGAGTTCGCCGACAAGTTCAACACCATGCCGAAGTACGTCGTCTCCTCGACGCTGAAGGACCCGGAGTGGAACAACTCGACGGTGCTCGACGGCGACGTCAAGGACTCGGTCGCGAAGCTGAGAGAGGAGTCGGACGGTGACGTCTACGTCCACGGCAGCCCGCAGCTCGTGCAGTCCCTGCTGGAGCACGGCCTCGTCGACGAGCTGCACCTGATGGTCTTCCCCGTCGTGCTGGGAACCGGCAAGCGCCTGTTCGGGGAGACGAGCGACAAGGTGCCGCTGAAGCTCAAGGAGTCGAAGACCGTGGGCGACGGTGTCACCATCCTCATCTATCAGAGGTAGCCGACACAGTAGGGCGGGCGGGTGAGCTGGACGGCGGCCGACATCCCGGACCAGACCGGGCGGACGGCAGTCGTGACCGGCGCGAACGGCGGGCTCGGTCTCGAGACCGCGCGGGCGCTCGCCTCCGCGGGCGCGGGCGTGGTGATGGCCGTGCGCAACCAGGAGAAGGCGGCGGACGCGGTCGCCGAGATCCGCCGCACCGCTCCGGCCGCCTCGCTCGAGCTGGTCGCACTCGACCTCGGCTCGCAGGACTCCGTGCGCGACGCGGCCGGGACGATCCTGGCCGCGCACGACACGATCGACCTCCTCGTCAACAACGCGGGCGTGATGGGCATCCCTGAGCGCCGCACCGCCGACGGGTTCGAGATGCAGCTCGGCGTGAACCACCTGGGCCACTACGCCCTCACGGCGCTGCTCATGCCCGCGCTGCTGCGGGCCGGCGCCGCGCGGATCGTCACCGTCACGAGCACCGCCCACCACATGGGCCGGGCGATCGACCCGGACAACCCCAACCTGGAGGGGAAGTACGGGCCGTGGCGCGCCTACGGCCAGTCCAAGCTGGCGAACTTCCACTTCGGCATCGGCCTGCAGCGGCGGCTCGCGGCGGCGGGCGCGCCCGCCGCGAGCCTCCTCGCCCATCCCGGGCTGTCCGACACCGACCTGCAGTCCGTGAGCGTGCGGGAGACCGGCGGGGGACGCAGCCAGGAGTTCTTCCACCGCCTCGCCCAGCGCACGGGCATGACACCCGCGGAGGGCGCCCTCCCGCAGCTGCGGGCCGCGACCGACCCTGCGGCCAAGGGCGGCGAGCTCTACGGCCCGCGGTACATCAACAACGGCCCGCCGGTGCGGCTGCCGATCCTGCGGCGGATCGGCCTGGACACCGCGATCGCCCGGCTCTGGGAGGTCTCCGAGCGGGAGACGGGGCTGACGATCGACGTGCGCGCTCCCGCCTAGCCGCGTCTCGGCGGTCCGCACGCGCTCGGCGAGGAACTCCTGCTCGGCGGCGTTGTCGCTCAGCGCCAGCGCCGCCCGGTAGGCCTCGGCCGCCTCGTCGTCGCGGCCGAGGCGGCGGAGGAGATCCGCGCGCGTGGCCGGGAGGTAGCGGTAGCCGGCCAGCCGGCCGTCGTGCTCGATCGCGTCGACCTCGGCCAGCCCGGCCGCCGGCCCTTCGACCATCGAGACCGCGACCGCCCGGTTGAGGGCGACCACCGGCGACGGCCAGATCCGCAGCAGCTCGTCGTACAGCGTGAGGATCTGCGGCCAGTCGGTCTCCTCGTAGCTCGCGGCCTGCGCGTGCAGGGCGGCGATCGCCGCCTGGAGCGTGAAGCGCCCGGGCGGACCCGCGCGCAGCGCCGCGACCACGAGCCGGTCGGCCTCCGCGATCAGCTCGCGGTCCCACGCGGAGCGGTCCTGCGACTCCAGGAGCACGAGGCGGCCGAGCGCGTCGGTCCGCGTCCGGCGGCGCGCGTGGTGGACGAGCAGCAGCGCCAGCAGCCCCGCGACCTCGCGGTCGGCCGGCAGCAGCAGGCGGAGCATGCGCGCGAGGTCGAGCGCGCGGCCGGTGAGCTCGTCGCGCACGAGGCGCTCGCCCGAGTGCGCGGTGTGCCCGGTGGCGTACAGGAGGTGGATGACGGTCAGCACCGCGCCGACGCGCGCGTCCAGGTCGCCGCTGGACGGCACGGCGAACGGGATCCGCGCGGCGGCGATCTTCTTCTTGGCGCGCGTGAGCCGCGCGGCCATCGTCGTCTCGGCGACGAGGAACGCGTGCGCGATGTCGGGCGTCGCGACGCCGCACACCAGCCGCAGGGTGAGCGCGACCTGCGCCTCCTGCGCCAGCGCGGGATGGCAGCAGATGAAGATCAGCCGCAGGCGATCGTCGGGGATCGGGTCGGCGTCGGGGTCGGGCATCTCGGTCCGATCGGGCTCGAGCAGCAGCGGCAGCTTCGCCTCGAGGGTCCGCCGCCGGCGCATGACGTTGAGCGCGTTGCGCCGGGCGACCGTCGTGAGCCAGGCGCCGGGCCGGTCGGGCACGCCGTCGCGCGCCCAGCTCCGCAGCGCCTGGACGTACGCGTCCTGGACGGCCTCCTCGGCGGCGTCGAGATCGCGTGTCACGCGCACCGTCGCGGCGAGCACGTATGCCCACTCGCGACGGTGCGCCCCGGCGACGGCCTGCTCGACCGCGCTCAGCTCTGCTCCACGATCTCGAAGCCGAGCAGCGGCCTCACCTCGACCCCGCCGTCGACGATCGGCGTCATCTTGGCCAGCGCGAGCGCGTGGTCGAGGTCGCGCGCCTCGAGCACGAAGATGCCCGCGAGCGCCTCCTTGGTCTCGATGAACGGGCCGTCGGTCAGCACGTCGCCGCGGATCGCGGTCGCCGTCGACCCGTCCCGGAGCGCCATCCCGGCGACGATCCGCCCGCCCGCTTCGGCCACGCGCCCCGGCAGCGAGCCGTGACCGGCCCTCACCTCGGGCGGCAGCTCGTCGGGGGGCACGCGCTCGAACAAGAGCACCGCGTACTGGGGCATCACGCCACCGCCTCGGTCGCGAACACGCCGTCCACCCACTGCACCTCGAACTGCTCGGACATGGCCATCTGCCTCCGTCGCTCGTCGTCCGGAGCCGCGCTACACGGCTCCCTCTACACGAACGACACGCGGGGATCGCCGGATTCGACACCGGCGCCGGACTGCAGCGCGATCCCCGCGAAACGTACCCCAGCCGAGCGGTCAGTCGGCGTCCGCGCCGGTGTCCTTGCCGCCCTCGTCGCCATCGGCGCCGTCGGCGGACTGGTCGATGACCTTGAAGGCCTTGTCGAGGTGGACGTCGACCTGGCTGCCGTCGGCGCGCGTCACCTCGACCTCGTAGGCGCCTTCCTCGTCTCCGACCTCGGTGCCCGTCACCTTGCCGCCGCCGATCTCAGCCAGTGCGACGGCCTTGGCGCGGTCGAGCGCCTTGCCCGCGATCGGCTTGTCGGTCGCGTCGTCGTCCCCGCCGCCGCCCGCCGCACCGGCGATCGCCGCTCCGCCGACCGCGAGCGCCGCGATCGCGACGGCCGCGACGACTGCTCCCTTGATCTTGTCCTTCATCGTGTATCGGCTCCTCGTATGGGGGTTTTTCCCGGCGAGCCGGACACTACGGCGGCAGCCTGAGATGGCCCTGAGGTGGTTCCAGCCCGGTCAGGGAGCCAGATCCGCACCATCGCCCCGGGGCCCGGCACGACCTCGGCCCGGCCGCCGTGCGCCTCCGCGATCGCGCGCACGATCGAGAGGCCGAGGCCGGTGCCGCTGCCATCCCGGGTGCGACCGAGATCGCCTCGCGCGAACCGCTCGAACGCGTGCTCCGCGAAGTCAGGAGGGAACCCCCCGCCGTGGTCGGAGACCTCGAGCTCGAGGCCATGCCCCGCGCGATGGGCCCGCAGCACGATCTCCCCGGCGCCGTAGCGCAGCGCGTTGTCGACGAGATTGCCGAGCGCCTGGCGCAGGCGGAGCTCGTCGGCGAACAGCGACTGCCCGTCCTCGACGTCGACCGAGATGGTGCGGCCGCGCTCGCCGGCGCGGTCGGCGAAGCGCGCCGCCACCCCCTCCATCAGCTCGCGGAGCTCGAGCGGCTCGGGCCGCACGGGCAGCTCCCCCTCGTTGGTGCGTGCCACCACCAGCAGGTCCTCGGCCATCTGCGCGAGGTGATCGCACTCCTCGAGCGACGCGACGAGGCCTTCCCGCACCTGCGGGTCGTGGCCCCCGGCCCGCAGCGCTCCCTCCAGCTCGGCCTTGATCACGGCAACCGGCGTGCGCAGCTCGTGGCTGGCGTCGGCCACGAAGCGCTGCTCGCGCTCGAACGACCGGCGGAGGCGATCGAGCATCTCGTTGAGCGTCTCCCCGAGGCGGCGGATCTCGTCGTGCGCCGCCGGCAGCGGGAGCCGCTCGGTCCCGCTGCTGAGCGAGACGTCCTGCGCGCGGCGGCGCATCGCCTCGACGGGACGCAGCCCGGCGGCGGCCAGCGCGTACCCCAGCAGCGACGCGAGCAGGACGGCCACGGGACCGCCGATCGCGAACGAGGCCACGAGATTGGCGAGCGTGTCGTCGCGGTCCTGCAGCGACTGGCCGACCACCGCGATCGCCGAGCTGCCGCCGCTGCGCGCCAGCACCCGCGCCGTTCCCTCGATGCCGGGCACCGCGGCGCTCGACGAGGATCTCGCCCGCCGGCGGCCGCCTGCCGCAGCTCGGCCCTGCTCAGGGGTTGCGCCAGGGCGCCGCCCGCGTGGGAGAGCACGCGGCCGTCCGGCGCCACCAGCTGCGCGAAGCCCTCCTCCGCCTCACCGGACGCGCCCGCGGTCGGCGAGCTCGCGGCGGCGACGGCGGAGGCGCGGGCGGCGAGTCCGGCGGTGATGCTCTCGTCGAGGTCGCTCTTCAAGCGGAGATAGACGAACGAGCCGGCGCCCACGAGCACGAGCACCATGGCGACCGCGAACGCGGCGGTCAGCCGGAGGCGGAGCGGCACGCGGCTCACGTCCCGCCGTCCTTGCGCAGCCGGTAGCCCGCGCCGCGCACCGTCTCGATCGAGCTGATCCCGAACGGCCGGTCGACCTTCTCGCGCAGGTAGCGCACGTAGACCTCGACGACGTTCGAGCGCAGCTCGTCGCCGAGATCCCACGCGGCGTCGAGGAGCTGCTTCTGGGTGAGGACCTGGCCCGCCCGGCGCATGAACGTCTCGAGCAGCGTGAACTCGCGGGTGGACAGCTCGATCTGCACGTCGCCGCGCCAGACCTCGCGGGTCGCGGGGTCGAGGCGCAGGTCGCCGGCCTCCAGGACGGCCGGGCGCTCGATCGGACCGCGCCGCACGAGCGCGCGCAGGCGGGCCGTCAGCTCGGCGAGCGAGAACGGCTTGGTCAGGTAGTCGTCCGCGCCGCCGTCGAGCCCGCGCACGCGGTCCTCGACCCCGTCCCGCGCGGTGAGCATCAACACGGGGACCCAGACGCCGTCGCCGCGCAGCCGCCGGCAGGTCTCGAACCCGTCGAGGCCCGGCATCGTCACGTCGAGCACGATCGCCTCGTAGTCGGTCGCGCCGACCGTGCGGAGCGCCTGCTCGCCGCCGGCCGCGATGTCGACGACGAGCCCTTCGAAGCGCAGGCCGCGCCGGATCGCCGCGGCCATGCGCACGTCGTCTTCCACGATCAGGACCCGCACGCTCCCATCTTCGCGCGGTCCACCTGAGAGCGAGCTGAGAGTGGAGCGGAAGCCGAAGGGGGGTCGTGATGAGGGTCATGACTGCGTCATGGGGGAGAACTCATGGGCATTGACGTCCGGGCTCACCTCGGCTCCTCACCGGGGGCCGATCCTCATGCGGCGGGCCGTGCCCTCAGTTCGCGCGCGAGCCGGGCCGCCTCGTTCGGGCCGCTCCTGCTGAGGGCAGCCGCGATCCGGATGCCGTCCTCGGCCGAGTACTCCAGACCGTTGACTGCGCCGCCGACCTCCATGATCGGCTCCTCGGCCCAACCGCCCAGGTCGACCGGCGTGAAGCCGACGTCGCGGATCAGCCCTGCGACCGCCTCCTTGGCGGTGGCGTCCTCACCCGTCAGGAACATGGCGGCGCTGCGGGCCGCGGCCGCGGGAAGGGAGTCGGCGAGCAGCGTGTTGAATGTCCTGACCAGCCGCGCGCCGGGCATGCGCTCCTGGTCGGTCTCGGCGACGGTCCTCGGAAGCTGCTCCACGCCGCCCTCCGGCTCGCCGGTCACGAACTGGTTGGAGGTATCGATCACGATCTTGCCCGCCAGTGAGCCGGTCTGGGCGAGCAGCTCGTCGACGGCGGGCCAGGGCACGGAGAAGAAGACGACCTCCCCGAACTCCACCGCCTCACGCGGCGAGCCGCTGCGCGCGAACGTATCGACGGCGAGCTGTTCGAGCCGGTCTGGTTCGCGCGATCCGCTGAAGAACACCTCGTGCCCGGCGCGGGCGAACAGCTTTCCCGCGTTCCCGCCTATCCGCCCGGCGCCAACGATTGCAATTCTCATGATCCGCTCCAGATCGTGTCGTTGGTCCAAGCGTGGCGGCGTCCGAGGGGCGCCACGGTAGGTCCTGGCGATGAGCCGATATCAGTTCGTGGAGTACGCCACCGTGGCGAGGTCGTAGCTGCGGGACGCAGTCGCCGGCACGTAGAGCGAGATAAGCGGAGGGGGAGGGATTCGAACCCTCGGTACGGTTGCCCGCACAACGGTTTTCGAGACCGCCCGATTCAACCACTCTCGCACCCCTCCGAGAGGGTGGGTACGGTAGCGAATCGTTCCCTACCCTGGCGGCCATGGACGACGCCACCCTCGCCCGCTTCGCCGATCTCGTCATCGGCTTCGGAGCCAACGTGCAGCAGGACCAGATCGTCGCGATCGGCTGCGAGCCCGGCAAGGAGTATCTCGTGCGCGCGCTGGCCGCGAGCTCCTACCGGCACGGCGCGAGGTTCGTCGACGTCGGGTGGTTCGATCCCCACGTGAAGCGGGCCCGGATCGAGAACGCCCGGCCCGAGACGCTCGACTTCGTCCCACCCTGGTACGGCGAGCGGATCCTCGCGCTCGGCGACCAGCGCGCGGCCCGCGTCGCGCTCTCCGGCCCGAGCGCGCCCGGGCTGATGGCCGACCTCGATCCCGTGCTGGTCGGCAAGGACCGGCTGCCCACCGTGCGCGAGGGGATCAAGGTCGTCAACGACCGCACGACCAACTGGTCGATCTGCCCGTGCCCGACGCCGGTGTGGGCGGAGCTGGTCTTCCCCGAGCTGGGCGAGGCCGAGCGGCTGGAGCGGCTCGAGCGCGAGCTGCTGCACGTGCTGCGGCTCGACGAGGACGATCCGATCGCCGCTTGGCGCGCCCGCGCCGACACGCTCGTCACGAGCGCCGAGCGCCTGAGCGATCGGCGCTTCGACGCGCTCCACTACGAGGGCCCCGGCACCGACCTCACCGTGGGCCTGCTGCCGTCGTCCGGCTGGCGCGCGGCCCGCTTCCACACGGTCGACGGGATCGAGCACATGCCGAACCTCCCGACCGAGGAGGTCTTCACGACCCCCGACCCCGAGCGGGCCTCGGGGACCGTGACGTCGACCAAGCCGCTCGTCCTGACCGACGGCACCGTGGTGCGCGACCTGGTGGTCACCTTCGAGGCCGGCCGGGTGACCGAGATGCGCGCCTCCGAGGGCGGGGAGACGCTCGCGACGATCGCCCGCACCGACGACGGCGCCGGCCGGCTGGGCGAGGTGGCGCTCGTCGACCGCGAGGGCCGGATCGGCGAGCTCGGCACGATCTTCTACGACACGCTGCTCGACGAGAACGCCGCGAGCCACATCGCGCTGGGCCAGGGCTTCCCGTTCCTGCTCGACGACGAGGACCGCCCGCGCTCGAACGAGAGCGAGATCCACATCGACTTCATGATCGGATCGAACGACCTCACGGTCACCGGGATCACGGCCTCCGGCGACCGCGTCCCCGTGCTGAGCGAAGGTCGCTGGCGGATCTGAAGCGGCTACCCTTCCTGCGTTTCCTGGAGAGGTGCCGGAGCGGCTGAACGGGCACGACTGGAAATCGTGTGACGGGGGTCAACCTCGTCCGAGGGTTCGAATCCCTCCCTCTCCGCTGCACGGATCTGTTCAACGTCAGCTACGAGATCCTCGTGCAGTTCTTGGAGCGGTACTTCGCGCACACGGAGGAGACCGACGGGCAGCTTGCGACGCTGGCGCAGGCGGCCCTCACGCTGATGAGCGGCGTCCTCAGGCCGCTCGGGGAGCTGATCACGACGCTGCCGGTCGGACCGGAGCACCCGGGGCGCAACGCGGGGGCCGAGCTTCGAGCTCTTCTACGAGGACGACGACCTCCTGCCTCATCGGGAATCCGCGTGGGTGCTGCTCGAGGAGCGCGTGCGCGATGCGTCGACCTTCTGCGCTGCTGTCACCAAGAGCGCGCCGGAGGACGTCGCGAGCGCGCTCGGACCGGCTGAGCGCGCGCTCACGGCCGTGGCGGACTCGCTCGCGCGGCACTTCGCCGACTGGGGCGCGGAGAGTCGTTTTGTCACCAGCGGCGGTGAGGCAGCCGCAATCGCAATGGAGGACGAGCCGATGCATTTCGATGAGGACGTCAAGCCACTGTTTCGAGAGCGCGACCGCGATTGGATGCGCTGTTGCGTTCGATCTCTGGTCCCTCGACGACGTCGCGACCAACGCCGACGCGATCCGTCGACCGCCTCGAGGCCGGCACGATGCCATGCGACGGAGCGTGGCCCGCCGAGCGGGTCGCCGCCTTCCGCCGCTGGATCGACGCCGGCAAGCCCGCGTAGGTCTTCGCCGGCGTCGGCCACGGATTGGTCAGCGTTCGGGCGCGGTGAGCGGAGCCGGCGTGAGCCGCTGTGCGATCCGCGCTGCGTCGATCCGACTCGGCACGTCGAGCTTGCGGAGGATGTGCGAGACGTGGACGCTCGCCGTCTTGACGCTGATGACGAGCTCCGTCGCGATCTCCCGATTGGTGTAGCCGCGGGCGAGGAGCTGGAGCACCTCGCGTTCGCGCGGGGTCAAGCCCAGGGAATCCTCCTGGTCGAGCGGCTCGTGCGCGCTGTGATCCGCAAGATCGAAGCGGGCCCTCCGAGCGAGCAACTCGAGCTCGCGCTGCAGGGGCCTCGCGCCCAGATCGCTCGCGATCCCGTGCGCCTCGCGAGCGGGGATCGCAGCTTCCATTCGCGATGAGCCGGCCGAGAGCAGCGCCTCCGCGTAGCGCCAGCGGCAGTAGGCGGCGGGATGCGGGCGCTCCAGCTCGTCCCAGACCGCGATGGCAGACTGCCACCGCTCGGGGCTGGAGCGGCCGTCGATGCGGCTGTGCTCCGCCTCGGCGATCGCGAGCCAGCCTGCCGCGTCCGGCGTCACGGCTGCCGCGTCGGCGGCCGAGCGTCGCGCTCGATCGAGCAGGCGGTCGGCTCGCAGCCGCGCCTCGCCAACACCGGTGACGTCGCGTCGAACAGCCGCGAGCTGCGCCCGCTCGGTCTCGGCTCGCAAGGCCAGCGCGCAGAGCCGCGCCCCGCGGATCTGCACGTCTTCCGCCGCGTCGCTGCGCAGCACCCCGTCGAGCACGCCGGCCGCCGCCTCCGGGCGCCCCTCCGCGAGGGCGAGCTCCGCCTGGAGGCAGGCGTAGGCGCCGGTCGACTGCGGCTCGAGCGTCGCTCGCGAACCCGCTTCCAGGTGCCGATGTGCCAGCTCGAGCTCGCCGCGCCCGAGCGCCAGCTCCGCGCGGACCATGTGCAACGCCTCGCGCCGGAAGCCGCCGGGCGCGCGGAGGGCGGCGTCGAGCAGCTCCTCGGCGCGTGCCCAGTCGCCCAGGCCGAGGAGCGCCTCTGCGGCGTTGGCCGCCATGACGACCCCGGCGCTTCGCTCGTAGCCGAGCCGGCGAGCTGCCGCCAGCCCTTCGAGCGCGTCCCGAGCCGCCTCGGGCAGCCTGCCGCCGATCGTCAGCACGTCCGGGAGATTGACGTACGTCCGGAGCTCGTCCGGCACCAGACCGCGCTCCCTTGCACGCCGGCGGGCGTCCCGCAGGCACTGGATCCCCTCGGCGCTCCGGCCGAGGTGAAAGAGATCGACGCCGAGGATGCCGAGCGCCCGCAGGGCCGGTCGTTCGTCCCCGATGGCGTCGGCGACCGCGAGGGCCTCCTCGCATGCGTCGCGGGACTCGGCGAACCGCCCGGCGAGCATGAGCGCGTGGCCGAGCGCCCCGACCACGCGAACGCGCTCCGCCGAGGGCGGCTCCTCGGGAACGAGCTCGGCGGCCCGCTTGTACGCCGCCAGAGCAGCCTCGCGATCGCCGACCGACGGGGGGAGCAGGAACGTGCCGAGCCGCTCGTACAGCAGACCCAGCTGCAGCTCATCGGCGGGGTCGGCCAAGGAGATCACCCGCCGGATGAGCTCGGCGGCCTGCCCCGGGGCACCCCCGAAGAATGCGACCTCCGCGGCCCAGCCGAGGAACGCCCGGAGCTCGACTCCGACCAGCGCTTCGGGGTCGTCGACCAGCGGCCAGAGCTCGAGCACGTGTTCGACGTGCTGTAGCGCCTCAGACGGCCCCGACACGGCCGCTGCGTCCCTCGCCGCGTCGACCGACGCGTGCAGCGCCTCGACCGGCCTCCCGGCCGCCGCCCAGTGGTGCGCCAGCTCGCCGGCGATCGAGCTCGCGGCGAGGGCAGGGTCGTCGCCGAGGGCGCGGGCGAGGCGCGTGTGGAGCTCCTCGCGCTCGCCCGGCAGGACGGTGGCATAGATCGCCTCGGCCAGCAGCGCGTGCCGGAACCGGAACGACCCGGCCGGCTGGTCGGGCACGAGCACGTTGTGCTCGACCGTCCGGCGTAGCGCCTCGACGAGCTGCGCCTCGGACAGTGGTACGACCGCGGCGAGGAGCCTGTAGGGGACGTCGCGCCCGGCGGCCGCAGCAACCCGCAGCAGCGACCGGGTCTCGCCGTCGAGGCCGGCGAGCCGCTGCAGCAGCACGTCGCGGAGCACTCGCGGAAGGGTCTCCTCGCCCCGCTCGGCGGCCGCGACGAGCTCCTCGGCGAAGAAGGGATTTCCCTCCGAGCGCTCGCAGATCTCGGTCGCGCGCGCGTCGGGCAGCGGCAGCTCGGTGATCGTGACGAGGAGTCGCGCGACCTCGTCCCGGCCGAGCGGCTCCAGTGCCAGAGCAGTGGCCTCCCGCGCCCGCAGGAGCTCCGCGACGAGGCGTCGCAGGGAGCTCGCCGGCTCGATCTCGTCGCTGCGATAGGTCGCCACGAGCAGCATCGGCTGCTCGCGAGCCGCGTGCGCGAGGAAGGCCACGAGATCCAGCGTCGACCCGTCGGCCCAGTGCAGGTCCTCGAGCACGAGAACGAGCGGAGCCTCGGCGCCGACGCGCTCGAGCACAGCGAGCGTCTCCTCGAAGAGCCGAAGCTGCGAGTCCGGGCCACCTGAGTCGGGCGGCACGGGCGTGCCGGGCTCCGACAGCTCCGGAACAAGGCGCGACAGCTCACGCAGCGAGCTGCCGACGCCGGCGAGAGCCGGTGACCCGCGCAGCGGCCGAAGCGCCTCGACGAGCGGGAGATAGGGCAGGCCGCTGCCGACGAGGTCGATGCAACGCCCGCTCAGGACCGTCGCACCCGACTCCCGGGCGCGGTCCGCCAGCTCGGAGGCGAGCCGCGTCTTGCCGATTCCGGCTTCGCCCGCGATCAACACCGTGGAGCCGCGGCTGTCGGCGGCGGCTGCGAGCGCCGCTTCGAGACGCTGCAGCTCGTCTGCGCGCCCGACCAGGCCCGGCGGCGCTACTCCACGCTCCATGTCGCATCCGAGTATCCCCCGATAGGGCGCCCGCGTCCGAAAAGATAAGGCGGTCTGCCCGATGCGCCGGCCCCCGCCTTAGGGCCAGCATCGCGGAATGAGCGCGCAGACGATCGACGCCGAAGCCTTCAACGCCTATGAGGCGTCCGGCTGGAACGAGCGGGCAGGGAGCTACGACCGCTTGTTCGGGTCGCTCACCAGGCGGGTGATCGAGCCGCTGCTCGGCGCGGCGGATGTCGGGGCGAAGACCCGCGTGCTCGATCTCGCCACCGGTCCCGGCTACGCTGCCGCGGCCTCCGCCGCGCGCGGCGCGACGGCGATCGGCGTCGACGTCGCGGGCGAGATGGTCGCGCTCGCCCGCCGGCTGCATCCGCGGCTCGAGTTCGTGCAGGCGAGCGCCGAGCGCCTCCCATTCGCCGACGGCTCCTTCGACGCGGTGGTCGGGAACTTCCTCATCCTCCATCTCGGGCGGCCGGAGCGGGCTGCCGCCGAGATGACGCGCGTGCTCGCGCCGGGTGGGAAGGTCGCGCTCTCCACCTGGGACATCCCCGAGCGGATGCGCCTGCTCGGCGTCTTCCTCGAGGCGGCGCACGAAGCGGGCGCCGAGCCGCCCGCTCACATTCCGGCCGGCCCGCCCTTCTTCCGCTTCGCCGACGAGCCCGAGTTCACCCGTCTCCTCGAGAGCGCCGGCCTGAGCGACGTGGAGGTCGGAACCGTCGCGTTCACCCATCGCCTGTCCGGCGCGGACGAGCTGTGGAAGCTGCTTCGCGACGGCACCGTCCGCACGAGGGCGCTGCTGCTCGGCCAGCCGGAGCAGACGCTGGCGCGCATGCGGGCCTCCTTGGACCGGCTCGTGGGCGAGTACACCGCCGGCGACGGGGGCGTCGAGTTGCCCGTCTCGGTGAAGGTCGCCGCCGGCCGCAAGGCCCACCCATGACGGGAGGGTCCTGTTCACCGTTCGGTAAGGGATTGTGTGGAATGTCGCGAGCGCGCGCTCGGTCCTTGCCGGTGAACCACACCGGTTCGGAGAGGCAGCCGGCCCTCAGGGAGCTTGACCGGCGATGCCTTTCTCAACTCTCCACCAGGAGGACGAGGATGACGAGCCGAGCTTGGATCGCTCCGCTGCTGGGCGGTCTGGTGCTTGCGTGCGCGGGTCCGGCGTCGGCGGCGCCGCATGACACGACGCTCGCGAGCCGCGCGTCCGCCGGCGCGAAGGCCAACGGCGCGAGCACCGACGGGGTGGTGTCGGGCGACGGCCGGTACGTCGCGTTCGCGTCGACCGCCACCAACCTGAGCCCGGACGACGGTGACACCGCGCTCGACATCTATCGCCGCGATCTGGCGAAGGACAGGGTGGAGCTCGTCTCGCGCGCGAGCGGCGCGAGCGGGGCCAAGGCCGCAGGGAGCTACGTCGGCCGTCCCAGCATCTCGGCCGACGGGCACGTGATCGCGTTCATGTCCGACGCCACCAACCTGAGCAAGGACGACCCGGACAGCTTCTGGGACATCTTCGTTCGCGACCTTGCGACGAGCGAGACGTCGCTCGTGTCGCGCGCCTCCGGGTCGGCCGGCGTGAAGTCCAATCTGCGCGCGTCCGCGCCGGCCGTCTCCGCCGACGGGCGCTTCGTGGCGTTCGCCTCCTCGGCGACCAACCTGGTGCCGGAGCAGCCCGCCCACGACCAGGTGTACGTCCGCGACCTGCAGGCCGGGACGACCACCCTGGTGTCGCGGGTGACGGGAGCCGGCGGCGCGCCGGCCAACCGCAACGCCGAGTTCCCGGCGATCTCGGGCGACGGCAGGTACGTCACGTTCAGCACGGCGGCGGGCAACCTGGCCCCCGGCGACACGAACCAGCGCCTGGATGTCTTCGTCCGTGACCTGCTGACCGACACGACGACGCTCGTGTCGCGCTCGTCGGGCAAGGCGGGCGCCATCGGCGGCGGAATCTCGCGTTTCGGGGTGATCTCGTCCAGCGGCCGCGTCGTCGCGTTCCCCACCACCTCGCGATTGAGCGCGGCTGACACCGACAACCTCACCGACGTCTACGTCCGGGACATTGGCAGCAGCACGACCACGCTCGTCTCGCGCGCGTCCGGGGCGTCCGGCGCGAAGGGCGACTTCCACTCGGGCGGGGCGGCGCTCTCCGGCGACGGGCGGCGCGTCGCGTTCATCTCGAGCGCGACGAACCTGAGCGCTGCCGACGTCGACGGCGTGTACGACGTCTACGTCCGCGACACCGTTGCCAACACGACAACGCTGGTCTCGCGCGCCGGCGGCGCCAACGGGGTCAAGGGGAACGCGATCTCGGACCGCGCGACGACGTCCGCGGACGGCCGTGTCGTGGCGTTCGACTCGCGCGCCACGAACCTCAGCCCCGCCGATCCCGTGCCCGACTACGACCAGTACGTGCGCGAGTTGCCCGTGCGCGCGCTGCTGCCCGTCGGCGCCGCGCGGGCCGCAGCGGTCCGCGCGCCCGTACGGCGCTGGTATCGCGTGTCGGCCGATGTCGCGCTGCGCAAGTCGGGCGACTTCACCTTCCCGTCCTACACCGACCACCGCGAGACCAACCTCACGCTGCGCCTGCGCAGCCGAACGGCTTTCATCCTCTTCCACCAGTGCGTCCCGCTTGTCAGCCAGGTCGTCGACCCGAAGGGTCTGTCCTTGGCCGCTCGTCTCGCGAGCAGCGCCTTCACGTGCGCCGAGCTCAAGGAGAAGCTGCGTGAATTCAAGCTCTCCGCGCGCGAGATCCGCAAGCTGCGCCTCACCGACGACGTGCGCTTCACCGTTAACGCCGAGGGGTTCCTCGATGGCTTGGAGCAGACCATCAACGTGCCCGAGCGGCCGACGAGCTTCATCAACGGTCTCCCCGGGATCTGTCCCGCGCAGACCACGGTCCGGGTCCGCGTGCTCGGGCTGCCGGTCGCCATCGGCGGGCTCCTGAGGACCGTCTCGGCGGCCCGCGCCGGCGTCCTCCTGAGACCGGAGCTGGACATCGGCGTGCAGAGCGAGTCCGGCACGCTCGGCCCGCCATGCTTCGAATCCGCGACCGGCCGGCCGGTGGGCGCTCCCGGCCGCCTCGTCCAGGGCCGCACCAGCCTACGCCTGCTCGCTGACAAGCCAGATCCGGAACCCGTGCGCTTCAAGATCGGCCGGCGCTTCGGCCGCAGCTTCACCGTCGCCGCGGCGCCGATCACCACCGAGCCGCTGGCCAACGGGGAGTGGACCATCACGAGCAACGTCACGCTCAAGTTCACGCCGTGCCCGCGCGGGGGTCGTGACGTCAATGGCTGCTGACCGGAGACTGAGCCCGGCTGCGCGCCGGCCTGGGAGGACGAGGATGACGAGTCGAGCGTGGATCGGCCCGCTGTTGATCGGCGCGGTGCTCACCTCCGCCGGCACGGCGCATGCGGCGCAGCGCGACGCGACGGCGCGGTATGTCGCTCGGCCCACGGGCGGCGGCCAGATCGTGCTCGAGGTCGACCGCGGCCGGCTGCGCCGGGTCGACGGCGAAGCTGCCGGCAGGCTGCGAGAACAACCACGGTGGCAGTTGGTCTTCGCCGCTCGGGATCGCCTGGACCGGCGATCTGGCGCTGCGATCCGGCAGGTTCGACATCCAGGGTCGGGCGACCAACCAGGTCAGGTATCAGATCGCCGGGCGGCTGCGCAACGGAGCGATCTCGGGCCGGCTGCGGCTCACCTTCCTGGACCTCGATTTCGTCGGCGTCGACGACTCGTATCTCTGTGACACGGGCACACGGCGCTACCGCGGTGTCAGGCGCCCATGACCGACCGAGCCTGGATCGCCGCGCTGCTGGGCGCCGCGCTGCTGGTGCCCGCCGGCGCCGCGTTCGCGGCGGCGCATGACACGACGCTGGTGAGTCGTGCGGACGGTCCGGCGGGCGCGAGCGCCAACGCCGGGAGCATCGCTCCCCCGGCCGTGTCGGCCGACGGCCGTTTCGTGGCGTTCTGGTCGAATGCGACCAACCTCAGCCCGGACGACCCGGACACGCTGTACGACCTGTATCGCCGTGACGTGGCGAGCGACGCGACGGTCCTTGTCTCGCGCGCGAGCGGCAAGTTCGGGCCCAAGGCCGCGGGGACGTTCGACTTCGGTGGCCCGAGCATCTCGGGCGACGGCCGGCTGGTCGCGTTCATGGCGGACGCCGCGAACCTGAGCCCGGACGACAAGGACGTCCTCGGCGACATCTATGTCCGCGACCTGGACTCGCACGAGACGATCCTGGTGTCGCGCGCTTCGGGTGCCGGCGGTGTCAAGGCGAACGAGGCCTCGTTCCCGCCCGACATCTCGGCCGACGGCCGGTTCGTGGCGTTCGGCTCGGAGGCGACGAACCTGACCGCGGATCAGCCGACCGTCGCGCAGGTGTACGTCCGCGACCTGGCGACGAGCACGACCACCCTCGTGTCGCGCGAGACGGGAGCCGCCGGCGCGCCCGCCGACAGGGCCGGCCTTCTCCCGGCGATCTCGGGCGACGGCCGGTTCGTCGCGTTCAGCACGCGCAGCGGCCTGGACCCGGCCGACCGCAGCGGTCGCCTCGACGTCTACGTCCGCGACCGGCGCACAGAGACGACCACGCTCGTATCGCGCGCCACGGGCAAGCTCGGCGCCGTCGCTCGAGCGGATTCGCGCGCCACCGCGATCTCGGCGGACGGCCGCGCGATCACGTTCTTCACCCGCGCGCGACTGAGCCCTGACGACGTCGGCTCGGACTTCGACGTCTACGTGCGCAACCTGGCGACGAGCACGACCACGCTGGTGTCGCGCGCCACGGGCGCGGCGGGCGCGGCGGGCGATGCCGACTCGAGGCTCTCCGCGATCTCGGGCGATGGACGGCTCGTCGCGTTCAGCTCGCCGGCGACGAACCTGAGCGCCGCCGACATCGACCCGGAATTGGACGTCTTCGTCCGCGACACCGTCGCGAACACGACGACGCTGGTCTCGCGCGCCGGCGGCGCCGGCCGGCGCGGCCGGCGATGACTCGTCCTTCGGCGCGGCGATCTCCGACGACGGGCGCGTCGTCGCGTTCGGCTCGCATGCCACCAACCTGAGCGCCGCCGATCCGCTGGGGGACGCCGACATCTACGTGCGCGAGCTGCGCGGTCAGTTCCCGCCGCCGCTCGGCGGCGCGCACGCCGCGGGCACGGGGGGCTGAGCGATGCGCAGACGACGCGCGCGGACCCTGTTCGCCCCCGGGCTTGCCGTGGTGGCGCTGGGGATGGGCGACTGCGACGAGAACACGCAGCTCTGCGGGCACACCCAGGAAGACCCGAGGGGTGCGTTGATCGCGGGCTTTGCCTGTCTGGGAGTCGACGCGGTCGACAACAAGCTGCCCACGGCGAGCTTCACGATGACGCCGAACCCGGTCCGGTCCGGCGGTACGGTCGTCTTCGACGCCTCCGCCTCGTCGGATCCCGGCGGCAGCATCACCCGGTACGAGTGGGACGTCGACCCGAGTGTGGTCGAGAGAGAGACCGAGCGCGGTCCGATCCCCACCGAGTTCGAGGTCGACAACGGGGCGGAGCCGGTGCTGGAGCGGCAGGTCTTCGCGGCGTTCACCGAAGGGAGGGTCGGGCTGCGCGTGACCGACTCGTCCCGCGAGACGACTGTCCTGTACCAGCGCCTCGACATCACCGAGGACCCCTCGGTCGTGGCCGCGTTCTCGGTCAGCCCGCGCCCCGCGTTCGCCGGTCAGCCCGTGCAGTTCGACGCGTCCGCATCGACCGGCGCCGTCGACTACAGCTGGGACTTCGAGGGCAATGGCCTCTTCACCGAGCGCAGCTTCGTCCGCACGGCGTCGCACGTGTATCCGACGCCGGGCGTCCGGACCGTCCGGCTCAGAGTCCGCGGCATCGACGGCAGCGTGGTCGAGGCGGCGGACATGCTCGACGTCAGACCGGTCGCGGGCGGCTCCGGCGCGGATGTCTCAGCGATCGCGCGCGCCGCGGCACGGGCGGCGGTGCGCGCTCGCGGACGGCGATTCAGCGCGCGCCTGATCGGCGTGTCGTTGCCGGTCGATCCGGACGCGATCACCGGGCGCGGGCAAGCCGGCTCGCTGCGCGGCGTGCCCAGCACGGGCCGGCTCGTCGCACGCGGCCGCCGGCTCGGCGCGCTGCGACGCTTCCGGCGGGCCCGCTTTGTCGCGCGGCTGAACCTCGCGGCGAACCTGCGCACGCGCACGGTGACGATGCGCGGACTCGCCCTCGCGACGTTCCCGCACGGACGCGGCCGGGCATGCCTGCGAATCAGGGTCACCGGCCGCGCAGGCCGGCGGCCGAGCGGAGCCCTCGAGGTCCTCGGTGGGAGCGGCGCCGCGGCGGGCCTCGCCGCCCGCGCAAGGTTCCGCGCGCGCCTCACCGACGGCGCGGTGCGCCTGCGCGGCCGCGTGCGCACGCGAACGCGCTCACCCCGCCCGCTGCCTGGCTCGTGCGCGCGCCTACTGCTGAGTGTGTCCGATCGATGGGCGAGTATGCGCTGAAGTCGTAGCGAAATCGAGGGGAGACTCGCACCGGATGTTCGTCATGGCAGCTGATTACCCGTTCATCGACCTGCTGTGGACGATGATCATCTTCTTCTTCTGGGTGATCTGGATCTGGATCGTGATCACCGTGCTGATCGACGTTTTCCGTCGTCACGACATCGGTGGATGGGCGAAGGCGGCGTGGGTGATCTTCGTCGTGATCCTGCCCTGGCTCGGGGTGCTGGTCTATCTGCTCGCCCAGCACGACGGGATGCAGGAGCGCAGCGCGAACCAGGCGCTGGCTCAGCGGCAGGCGTTCGACGATCGTGTACGCGAATCGGCGGGCGGCGGGTCCGCTGCCGAGATCGCGAAGGCCAAGGAGCTGCTCGACGCCGGCGCGATCACGCAAGAGGAATTCGAGGCACTGAAGGCGAAAGCGCTCACGTAGGGGCCTGGCTCCCCGATTCGACAACGCAGGACCTACTAGAAGGAGCAGCAATGGTGGATGACCGCGGCGCAATGCGCTCGGGCTGGGTCACGTTCGCCGGCGTGGCCGCCCTGGTTGCGGGCGGCTACAACTTCTTGAGCGGAATCGCCGCCGTGGCCGACGACGACACGTTGAAGTCTCAGGCCACCGAGGTGCTCTACGGGATCAGCATCACCGGCTGGGGCTGGTTCTGGTTGATCGCGGGTCTGGTGCAGCTCGGCGTCGGCGTGCTCATCCTCATGCGCAACCCGTTCGGACTGGCGTTGGGCGTCGGTATCGCGTTCCTCAGCGCGCTGATGACGGTCTTCGTGATCTTCATCTTCCCGCTGTGGTCGATCGCGGTGCTGAGCCTCGACTTCATCGTCGCGTACGCGCTGCTGACACGCAGCGACGAGTTCGAATAGCGAGAGTGATGTTCTGGGCGCGGCGGACGGCGACGCGCCCTCGCATCACCTGCATCGGGTGATGCTCGTCTCGGAGCCGTGCGAGACGCTCCCGAGCAGGCCGTCAGCGAACAAGGAGTGCCGTCATGTCCGTCACGGCGACAGCGATCCGCCCGTTCCGGATCGAGGTTCCGGAGGAGCAGCTCGCTGAGCTGCGTGCCCGCCTCGCCGCGACGCACTGGCCTTCCAGGGAGCTCGTCGCCGATCGGTCGCAGGGCGTGCAACTGGCGACGATCCAGGCGCTCGCCCGCTACTGGGCGACCGATCACGACTGGCGCGCGTGCGAGGCGAGGCTGAACGCGCTGCCGCAGTTCACGACCGAGATCGACGGGGTGGACATCCACTTCATCCACGTGAAGTCGCCGCACGAGAACGCGTTGCCGCTGATCATGACGCACGGCTGGCCCGGCTCGGTCGTCGAGTTGCTCGAGGTCGTCGGCCCGCTCACCGACCCGACCGCGCACGGCGGCCGCGCCGAGGACGCGTTCGACCTCGTGCTGCCGTCCCTGCCCGGCTACGGCTTCTCCGGCGAGCCGACCGAGGTCGGCTGGGACCCCGGCCGCGTCGCGCGCGCCTGGGCGGAGCTGATGCACCGCCTCGGCTACACCCGCTACGTCGCCCAGGGCGGCGACGTGGGCGCCTCCGTCACCGACGCGATGGGCCGCCAGGCACCCGAGGGGCTGGCTCGGCATCCACATGAACTTGCTCGTGACGGCGCTGGGCGGCCCCCAGCCGGCGGAGTCCGAGCAGGAACGCGCGGCGGCGACGCGCTCGCCACCTTCAGGGCGAGCGGCTTCGGCTACTTCCTGGAGCAGGCGACGCGGCCGCAGACGATCGGCTACGCCCTGCTGGATTCACCCGTCGCCCTGGCGGCCTGGATGCTCGACCACGACACGGACAGCTACGAGAAGATCTCCCGCGCGTTCGTCGACGGGCAGCCCGCGGGCAATCTCACCCGGGACCACATCGTCGACAACATCACGCTCTACTGGCTGACGGGCACCGGGGCCTCGGCGGCCCGGTCGTACTGGGAGAGACGGACGAGCGCCAAGCGCTCGCGGCCGGCCAGGCTCCTCCGGAGGTCTCGCTCCCGGTCGGCTTCACCACGTTCCCCGACGAGATCTTCCGGGCGCCGCGCAGCTGGGTCGAGAACGCCTACCCCAACCTCACTACTTCAACGAGGCCGACAAGGGAGGCCACTTCGCCGCCTGGGAGGAGCCCGACGTGTTCGCGGGCGAGGTTCGCGCGTCGTTCCGGTCGCTCCGCTAGGTCACCGGGCGCTCAAAGCCACGCGGCGACGAGGATCTGGCCGATGTCCTCTCCCGGGTGCTCGCGCGCGCCGTAGAGCGCGCTGGCACCCACCCACAGGACCGTCCGCCCGAGGTGGGCCGGGTATCGCTCGATCTCGGCGTTGAAGAAGTCGACGGCCGTGTTCTCGGTGCGCAGGAGCTCGTCGGCGTCGTCGAGGTATTGCCGCGTCTCCGCGATCGTCCGCCGTGCGTCGTCGTCGAGCTGCTCGTTCTGGTGCCCGGCGACGATGTGCCGCGGCTCGAGGGCCTCGACCTTGTCGATCGCGTCCCGCCAGGGGCCGAAGCCTCCGACGGCCACGCTCTGCGCGAGATACATGTGAACGCCGTTGTAGATCACATCGCCGGCGACAACCAGCCCGAGATCCGGGATGTGCAGGACGCTGGTGTCGTCGGTGTCGGTGGGTCCGACCTCGACGATCACGAGATCGTGTCCTTCGAGGGTGAAGCGGTTGCCCGGGACGGTCACCGCGGTGACCGGCGTCGGCGGGATCCCTGCGTAGGCCTTGTCCCAGAGAAACGGCCGCATGGCGACGTTGACGTGCATCTGCGCGATCGTTCCCTCGGTGGCGACGACGCGGGCGCCGAACCGTTCTGCCAGCAGTCCGGCGGCGAACCAGTGGTCGCCGTGGCCGTGGGTGATGAAGATGTCGGTGAGGTTCCGGCCCTTTCCGGCGACCCAGTCGCCGAGCGCACGCGCCTGGTCGGCCGTCATCGCGGGGTCCGTGAGCACCGCATCCTCGCTCCCGTAGATCAGCGTGCTGGCCTGGGGAGAGAACCGCTTCGGCTCTCCGTTCGGAAGGAGACCGCCGTCCTGGGGCGGCGGGTCGTTGACGAAGACGTCGTAGCTGAGGTTGTCGGTCGAGTTCACGGTTGCCTGCCCTTTCTCGTAGTCGTCATCCGGATGCCGTGAAGCCTCCCGGTCCGGGCCGTCCGTCGCGCCCGTGAAACCCCCTGGTCATCCGAGCCGGACGTCTCGCGGGAGCGTGTCGCGCAACGCGCGGCGCGACGTGATGCCGAGCTTGGTGAAGACCTTCTTCAGGTGCCACTCGACGGTCCGCGGGCTGAGGAAGAGCTCGGCGCCGATCTCCGGGTTCGTCCGCCCCTCGCGCGCGAGGTGGGCGATGTGCTCCTCCTGGGGCGTGAGCTCGTCGCGCGTGTCGTCGCGGCGCTTGCGCACCTTCTCGCCGGTGGCGAGCAGCTCGTGACGGGCGCGCTCGGCGAACCCGTCGGCGCCCATCGACTGCAGCTGCTCGCGGGCGACGCGCAGCTGTTCGCGCGCGTCGACCCGCCTGCCCTCGCGGCGCAGCCATTCCCCGTAGAGCAGATGCGTGCGGGCCAGCTCTCCGCGGACGCGCGTGCGCGCGAGGCGCTCGATCGACTCGCGGTACAGCACCTCGGCGGCGTCCCCCTCGCCGGCCAGCGCGCGCACGCGGGCGTCCATACCAAGCGCCCACTCCGTCGGCGTCACGGCCGTCCGTTCGGACATCCACTCGACCGCGGCCTGCAGCAGCGCCGCGTCCCCGGTTCGCGACGCCGCCTCGGCCACCTCGGGAACGACGAACGGGGTGTGCCCGAGGTGGTCGCGTTCGAACGCTCGCCGGGCGGCATCGCACGCGACGTCATAGCGGCCGATCCCGTTGTTGAGCACCGCCGCCGAGTAGACCGCGAACTGCGCCATCCGGCCGATCCCGCGCTCGCTCGCCTCCCGCGTCCGGCGCTCGATCAACTCGGACGTCAGCGCCTCCTGCCCGCGCCAGGCCGCGAGCGTCATCTCCGTGTAGGCCACCGGCGAGGTACCGGTCGCGCCGGCGATGGCACGGTCCTCCTCGATCGCCTGCGCGGCCGCGGCCAGGTCCCCGGCGAGCACGTGACTACGGGCGAGGAACTGCAGGGCGAACTGCAGCCGCACGAGCGCGCCCATCTCGCGGGCCACCCGGACCTGGCGCGTCGCCAGGGCGTGCCACGCGTCGGCATCCCACAGCTCCAGGGCGGCGACGGCGCCGGCTCGGGCGCCTGTGAGCCACAGCCAGCGGCCGATGTCGTCGTCGACCTCGAGGGCGAGGACCGTCTCCACCGCGCGGCCGAGTGCCGGGGCCGCCGCGGCGTAGCCCTCCGTCACCCGGATCGCCAACGCGTCGAGCAGGACGTCCTCCGCCGTCGGCGGCTCGGAGCCGGCCGGCGCGGCACGCGCGGCCCTGGCTGTCTCCAGCACGCCGTTCGACCCGGCCCACATGGCGGCGCCGAGCGCCTTGAGGTGGGTGGCGCGCGCGAGCCCGGCGTCGAGGGGCTCGAAGCGCTTCGCCGCGCCGACCAGCAGCCGTTCGGCCTCGCCGATGCGGCGCTGGTCGAACGCGATGTCTCCGCGCAGCTCCTCGAGCTCCGCGGCCTGCAGCGCGTCGACCGGCCCGGCCTCCACGGCGGTGAGCAGCTCCAGCGCGGCGTCGAACGCGCCGGCGTCGCGCTTCGCGCGCGCCGCGGCGAGCAGGCGCCGCGCGCGGCGAGCAGGATCCGGGGTGAGCATCGCCGCGCTGTCGAGGAACGCGGCGGCGGCCGCGACGCCCCCGCGCGCCAGCGCACGGCCGGCTGAGCGCTCGAGCTCTTCTGCGACCTGCTCGTCCGGGCCCGGCGTCGCCTGCGCGCCGTGCCAGGCGCGCCGGTCGGGGTCGAGCTCCGGATCCGTCGCGTCGGCCAGCGCGGCGTGCAATGCGCGCCGCTCGTCCGGGGAGGCCGAGCGGTAGACCGCCGAGCGCAGGCTCGGGTGACGGAACCGCACCTGGGCTCCGATCTCGAGCAGCCCGGCGTCGACCGCCGGCGTCGCGGCGTCCGGGCCGATGCCGAGCCGCTCGGCGGCTCGCCACAGGAGCAACGGCTCGCCGACCGGATCGGCGGCTGCGAGCCGCAGGAGCCGCCGGCTGTCGGCGGGAATGGGAGCAAGCTGCCGCCGGTAGTGGTCCTCCATGGTCCCGGATGCCGGGCCGGGGCGGCCGAAGCCGGCCGCGAGCTCGGCGGCGCTCATGCCCCGCGGGAGCTCCAGCAGCGCAAGCGGGTTGCCGCGCGTCTCCGCGACGATCCGGTCGGCGACGCGCTCGTCGAGCCGGCCGGGGATGGATTCCTCCAGCAGCGCGCGCGCCTCGTCGCGGCCGAGCCCCTCGAGCCGCAGCTCCGGCAGGCCCGCGACCTCGCGCTCGTCGCTCGGCTCGCGGATGCCGAAGACGATCGCGACGGGCTCGGCGAGCAGCCGGCGCGCCACGAATCCGAGCACCTGCCCAGTGGCCTCGTCGAGCCACTGGAGATCGTCCACGAGACAGAGGAGCGGCTGCTCCTCGGCCACGTCCGCCAGGAGGGTCAGCGCGGCAAGGCCGACGAGGAACCGGTCGGGCGCAGCGCCGGAGCAGAGGCCGAGCGCGACGCGCATGGCGTCCTGCTGCGGCGCGGGCAGCGCGTCGTTCCGGTCGAGGAAGGGCGCGCAGAGCTGGTGCAGGCCGGCGAACGGCAGCTCCCGCTCGGACTCGACGCCGCAGACCTCTGCGACCCGGAAGCCGGAGGCGCGGCCGGCGGCGTGGCGCATGAGCGCCGTCTTGCCCACACCGGCCTCACCGCGGATGACGAGCACCCCGCTGCGGCCGCCGCGGGCGTCGTCGAGCAGCCGGTCCAGGAGCTCGGACTCATCGGACCGGCCGCGGAACGCTGGAATCCCTCCCTCTCCGTCGGCCCGGTGCTAGAGCTGCGCGCCGATGAGCACGACGGTGGTCGTCACGAGCAGCACCCCGCCGATCGTGAAGCCCGCCACGAGCCGGAACGGGAGCGGCGCGTGCACCCCGTCGAGGATCGACCGTTCGAGCTCGCGCTGGCGGCGGGCGCCGAACACCAGCAGCGCGAGCGCCAGCGCCGCGTACCCACATCCCAGCAGCATGTACGGCCACGGGGCGACGTCGAGCACGTCCGGGGCGAAGCGCCCGACCGCGAGCGCGCCGGCGGTCGCTGCCAGCGCCGTCCGCCACCAGGCCAGCCAGGTGCGCTCGGCGGCCATCGAGGTCCGCTGCCACACGTCGACTTGCGCGGGCGAATCCGGCTCGGTCGCCAGGTCCGGCTGGGCCATGCGCGAAGTCTACGGGCGGCTCAGGCCCGCGACCAAGCGGTGCTGCCGCCGCTGATCGGCAACCAGCGGCCCGCACGGAGCCGCTGGTTGCCTGATCCCGGTCGCGCTCAGTCCTGCCAGGCGGCGAGGCCGGTGACCACGAGCCGCTTACCGCCGCCGATGCGGCCCAGCGTGCGGGTCTTGCCGGTCGTCACGTCGACCCGGTAGAGGCCGGCGCCGCGCGAGCGCGGGGTGGAGGTGGCGAGGTAGCCGACGTTGTCGGCGCCGGCGATGTCGAAGCCGGTGCTCGGACCGACGTCGACGCCCAGCCGCTTGCCCATGCTCAGCGTCCCGTCGTTCGGCGGGTTCTGGAGGAGCAGCTGGTCGCTCGCCGCGTCGACGACGAACAGCTGCGTCGCGGCGGGCTTGGTCGCGCTGAACGACGAGTTCGTGTAGCCGGCGCCCACGACCTGCGGTGTGCCCGGGTTGAGGTCCTTGTCGGCGCTGAGCACGGTGCCCTCGTCGACGTTGAGCCGGAGGTTCTGCGCGGCGTCGGACACGACCCGGATCTTGTCCACGGTCGGATTGAAGTCGACGCCGAACGACGTGCCGCGCAGGGCCGGGGAGAACGCCGGGCCTTCACCGACCGCGATCGCGGTCGCCGGGTTGACGCGATAGACCACGCTGTCCGAGCCGACGCCGTAGAGGTCGCCCGTCATCGGGCGGAAGTCGATCCCGCGCAGCGTGACGCCGGCGGGCAGCCCGGTGATCGGCCGGACGTCTCGCAACCGCTCCGGCGAGCGCTCGTTGAACTGCAACAGCAGGTTCTGGTCCGTCGTCGCGTAGAGCATGCGCGACGAATCGGCGCGCGGAGACCAGCGGTCGTCGTGGCGGTCGTGCGACGCCTGGGCGCCGGCGGCGCCGGCGAGCGCGAGCACGGCGGCCACGACCGCGCCGCGGCGCAGGAGAGGAACGGGGGGCACTGGGGCTTCCTCCTGGGGAAGAGAGAACGGGACAGCCTCGGATGCGCACCACGAGCGGCGCCCGGTTCACCACCTGGCGCCCGCCCGCTCGGGATCGCGTGATCGCGAATTCCTCTCAATCGGTCCCGCCGCGGACCGGTAGCTTTGACCGCGCCCACCGAGCGTCTGGAGCCGCGCCGTGACCACGCACCAACTCAGCCAGGACCACCATCCGACGCTGCGCCATGCCGACCGCGAGGCGCTCGGCGCCGAGCTGCAGGCGGTGCTGATCCTGCTCGTCGACCTGTCGCTCCTCGGCAAGCAGGCGCACTGGAACGTCGTCGGGCCGAACTTCCGGCCGCTGCACCTGCAGCTGGACGAGATGGTCGACGCGTGGCGCGCCGCCGCCGACGCCGTGGCGGAGCGGGCCGTCGCCCTCGGCCACGCGGCCGACGGGCGCGCGGGCACCGTCGCGGCCCGCAGCGAGCTGTCGTCGCTGCCGGAGGGCCAGATCGCCGATCGCGAGGTCATCGCGTCGTTCACGCGCCTGCTCACGGACGCGATCGGCGCGATCCGCGACCGGATGGACCGCATCGAGGACGTGGACACGGTCACCGCGGACCTCCTGCACGGCGTGGTCGCCGGGCTCGAGGAGAACCTCTGGATGGTGCGGGTCCAAGGGGCCTGAACGACGCGCGGCCCGCCACCGGGGTGACGGGCCGCGAGTATGCAGGAGCGGGGTTGTTCAGCCGGCGATGGCCGACGGATCCCGCTGCTGGCGGCGCCGGAGCGCGATCCCGCCCGCGAGCGAGATCGCGAGCAGCGAAGCCGCGCCGGCGGCGCCGATGCCGGCGTCCGTCCAGTCGAACTCGCCACCGGCGGGCTCGGGGGCGGAGACGGCGTCGGGGGCGCCGGTGGATGCCTGCTGGTCGGGCGCCGCGACGTCGGTGCCGGTCGCCGGCAGGTGCGACGGGTCGGCGCGCGGGGTCTGCTGGTCCGGCGCCCGCAGGTCGGGCGGAACGCCGAGTGAGCTGCTGGGGACCTGCTGGTCCGGCGCACGCAGGTCGTCGGGGACGGCGAGAGCGGTGGTCGGGAACGCGATGAGCGTCAGGACCAGCGCGGCGATGCAGCGCTTCACGAGGACTCCTTGGTGGGAGAAGGGGACCCCCTGAAGAGGCGGGCGCCTTCGCCCTGATACGTCGTGTTCGCGTATCAGGGGGCGCGCCGACCGCTCTGTCAGGTGTTCATTCCATCTGGCCGGCACCAAGGAGCGTTGGCAATGGCCGCAGCACAACAAGCGATCTGGATCGTCCTGCTCGCGGGCTCGATCCTGCTGTGCGAGCTGCTCGCACGAGCGCGCGTCGCGCGCCTCGATCCCCTGGCCACCGTGGCCACGAGCGGGATCGCGGGCGTCGCGTGCCTGTCCATCGCGGCGCTCTACATGTCCGCGGGTTGGTGACGTGGCGCGTTCGTCAGAACAGCCGGCCCGCGCCGGCGACCAGCGGGTTCGCCTGATTCCCGAGTATCTGCTTCGCCGCGTCGGCGACGCTCATGCCGGGGGGGCCGCTCGCAAGGGCGGCGATCGCCGCGCACAGCTTGGGCGCGGCGAACGACGTGCCGGTGCACAGGACGCCGTTGCCGTCGATGTCGACGCTCACGACGTCCGTGCCCGAGGTGCACGCGTCGCACCACCAGCCGTGGTTGCTGTAGTCCTCGAGCTCCCAGACGCCGGGCTCGGCCTCCCTGACCGACGCGACGCCGATGACCCGCTTGTATGCCGCCATGAAGTGCGGGCGGTTCTCGCCCTCGTTGCCGGCCGAGGCGACGATGATCGTCCCCTCCGGCACGCGGTCCACCGCGCGCTTGAAGGTGACCATCGTCGCGTCGGCGACGGCGCGCCCGCCGAAGGAAGCGTTCACGATGTCGACCTGCGGCAGCTTGTCGAGCGCGTCCGCGATGTCGATCTCGTCCGCCACGCCGAGGGGCACGCTGAGCACCCGGCGGAACACCAGCGTCGCTCCCGGCGCGAACTGCGCGATCACGCCGGCGACCATGGTGCCGTGGCCGATCGCCTCGCCGGCGACGCCGGCGGGCTCGACGTCCGCCTGCGCGGGAGGCTGGAAAGGGAACGGCAAGGCCGAGCCGCTGATGCCCGTGTCGAGCACCGCGATCGTCTTTCCCTGCCCGGCGTCGGCCGGCGCGGCGGTGGTGAACGCGAACGCCGGGGGCTCCGGGATCGGCTGCGGCTTGCTGCCGCCACCGTGGCGCTGCGGTCCGGCGGTCACGACGTGGACGAGGTCGAGCGGTACCCGAGCCTGCTCGCGCCCGTCGTCCGCCAGCCTGACCACGTCGCCCCGGGGGACGTCGAGCAGATGCAGGTCGAGCCGGTCGGCGGCCTGGCCGCGGCGGACCTCCTCGTCGCTCTGTGGCTGCTCCGTCAGCGATCTGGCGTCGGCGTCGCCGAGCCGGCCGCGGATGCCACGCTCGCGCGCGTCGCGCGGGTCCTCCCACACGGTCTTGTCGCAGACCAGCTGGCGCGGTCGGTAGAGGAACTCGTTCTCGCGATGGCCCCCGACGGCGATGTCGGGATCTTCAGCTATCGCGTCATCCCACGCGAGGTTGTCTTCCCAGGGCATTGCGCCTTCTCTCTCGGCGGCTCGGGGGTTTGCCGGAAAGCGTTCGTCACCCGCGGATCCGTCCTGCGGGATCGGTTATGGTCGGAATTCGACCAGACGGGCGAGAGGAACGCAATGGACCTCCGAGGAGTCGTCCGGGCAGCTACGGATGGAGATCGCGAGGCGTGGAATGCCATCGTCGAGCGCTACAGCGGACTGATCTGGGGGGTCGCGCGCGCCCACCGGCTCGGGGATGCCGATGCCGCGGACGTCTTCCAGACCACGTGGCTGCGCCTGGTCGAGCACCTCGGCGAGATCCGGAACCCGGATGGCCTGGGCTCATGGCTCGCGACGACGGCGCGGCACGAGTGCCTGCGGGTGCTGCGGGTCGGCCAGCGTCACGTGCTGACGGACGGATTCGACCTGCCCGACGAGGCGAGCGAGAGCTCGGTCGACGCGAGCCTTCTCAAGGGCGAGCGCGACGCCGCGGTATGGCGTGCGTTCTCGCAGCTCTCAGAGCGCTGCCGGCGCCTGCTGCGCGTGCTGGGCGCCGATCCGGCGCCGAGCTACGAGGACGTCAGCGCAGCGCTCGACATGCCCATCGGGAGCATCGGTCCGACACGCGGGCGATGCCTGGAACAGCTGCGGGCGCGCCTTGCGACCGCGGGGATGGCGGCGGCGCCCAATGACGCCTGAACGCCGAGAAGGGGGATCCTGATGAGCCGAGACCAGCAATCCGATCCGGACGAGCAGCTGCTCGACGAGTTGCGGCAGGTCATGTCCGCTGTCGATCCGGTGCCCGCGCACGTGACGGAGGCCGCGCAGATGGCGCTCGACTGGCGGACGATCGACGACGAGCTGGCCGAGCTGCTCTACGACTCCAGCACCGAGGCCGGTCTGGCGGGGGTGCGCGCGGAGGATCGTGCCCGCGTGCTGAGCTTCGGCGGCGAGCGACTCCGGGTCGAGGTCGAGGTCTCCGGGAGCGGGCCGGACCGTACGCTCACCGGCCAGCTCGAGCCCGCGGGGCCGGCGCGGGTCGAGATCCGCCACACCGATCACGTCACGACCGTGGCCGCGGATGCGCGCGGCAGGTTCATCGCGCTCCGCATCCCGCCCGGCAGCGTCAGCCTGCGCTGCCTCCTGGATGCGCCGGGCCATCCGCGAGCGCTCGCCACGCCGTGGCTTCCGCTCTGACGCAGGCTCCACCGGACCCCACGCGAGCTCCCGCCGCGCTCGCCGCCGAGGCGTATCGCGTCGTGGTCGACGACCCCGAGCTGGCGCGCTCGCTCGCCGGCGAGGCGCTGCGGAGCGCCGGCGACGGCGCCGACGCGGCGTCCGTGTCCGCGGCGCACCGCGCGCTCGGCATGGCCGCGCTCGAGCTCGACGACGCCGACACGGCCGTACGCCACCTCGAGGAGGCGGTCCGCGCCGGCCGGCGCGGCGGCCCGCAGCGGGAGGCCGAGGCGCGGATGAGCCTCGCGCTCGCGCTCGTCTCCCGCGGCTCCACCCAGCGCGCCCTGCGGCAGGCCGACCGGGCGGCGCACCTGGCGGGCGTCTCGGACCGGGGCACGCTGCACCTGCAGCGCGCGATCATCCTGGAACGGCTCGGACGCCTGGACGAGGCGCTCGCTCGGGTACCGGCTCGCGGTCGCGAGCTTCCGCCGCGGCGGAGACCGCAACGGCGAGGCGCGGGCCCTGTGCGACCGCGGCGTCCTGCAGATCTATCGCGGCGAGCTGGGCGCCGCGGAGGCGGACCTCTGCGGCGCGGAGGTCATCTGCGAGGAGCTCAGCCTCACGCTCATGGCGGCGAGCGTCCGCCAGAACCTCGGCTTCATCGCGGCCCAGCGGGGCGACGTGCCGCTCGCGCTCGAGTGCTACGAGCAGGCGCAGGGCACGTTCGAGCCCATCGGCGGCACCCGGTACGCGGTGCTCGAGATGGATCGGTGCCAGCTGCTCCTCGCCACGGGTCTCACGCGCGAGGCGCGGGAGAGCGCCGACCGCGCGATCGCCGCGCTGGAGCGGACCGGCATGGAGGCGGAGGTCGCCGAGGCCAAGCTGCAGCGCGCCGACGTGGCGCTCGCCGAGCGCGACTGGGAGACCGCGCGGAAGGTCGCCGGCGAGGCGCTCGCGGCGTTCACCGCGCAGCGGCGCCCCCGCTGGGCCGCGCTCGCCCGGTACGCCGCGGTGCGGGCGGAGTGGCGCGCCGCCGGCAGCAGCCCCGCGGTGCTCGACGCCGCGCGCCGGGCGGCCACGGAGCTCGAGCGCTCCGGCTGGTCGACGCGCGCGGTGCACGCACGCCTGCTCGCCGCCCGCGTCGCACTGGGACTGGGCCGGCCGCGGGCAGCGCGGCGGGACCTCGAGATCGCGCGGTGCGCCCGCTTCCACGGCCCCGCGGCCGTCCGCATCGCGGGCTGGCACGCCGAAGCGCTCCGCCACGTCGCCGCGGGCGATCCCCAGGCCACCCGGCGCGCCGTCGCCGGCGGCCTCCGGGCGCTCGCCCGCGACCGCGCCGCCCTCGGCGCGACGGAGCTGCGCTCCCACGCGGCGGCCCAGGCCGAGGAGCTCGCGTCGCTCGGCCTGCGGTTCGCGCTCGAGGGCGGGCGCCCGAGCAGCGTGCTGGCGCTCGTGGAGCAGGCCCGCGCCCAGACGCTGCACCTGTCGCCGATGCGTCCGCCACAGGACCCAGCGCTCGCCGCGAAGCTCGGCGAGCTGCGCGCCGTGGTGGCGCTGGCCGGTGAGGAGGTGCGGGCCGGCCGACCGGTCGCGCCGCTCGTGCGGCGGCAGACGCGCCTCGAGCACGAGATCCGGCGGCGCCTCCTCCAGGTGCCCGGCACGCGCCGGTTGCAGGCCGCCCGGCCGCCGCCGTTGCGCGCACTGCGCGACGCCCTCGAGGAGCGCGCCCTGATCGAGTACCTGAGCCTCGACGGCCGGCTCCACGCGGTCACCGTCACCGCGCGGCGCACGCGGCTCACGGCGCTCGGCCCGGTCGCCGAGGTCGAGCGCGAGCTCGACCTGCTGCGGTTCGCCCTCCGCAGGTTGGCGGGTCCGGCCGGCGGGGTCTCCGCCGCGCACCGGCGCAACGCCGAGCATGCCGCAGGACGCCTCCAGCGGCTGCTGCTCGACCCGCTCCTCGCGATGGTCGGCGAGCGCGAGCTCGTGATCGTGCCGACCGGCGAGCTGCACGGGCTCCCGTGGGCGACGCTGCCCGAGTGCGCGGCGCGCCCGCTGTCGGTCGCGCCGTCGGCGGCGTTGTGGATGCGCGCCCGCGCGCGCGGGCCCGCGCGCTCCGGCCGCGCGCTGCTCGTCGCCGGGCCGGGCCTCGACCAGGCGGGGCCCGAGGTGCGCGCGATCTCCCGTCTCTACGACGACGCGGTCACGCTGACGGGCGACGACGCGCGGGTCGACGCGGTCACCGCGTCGCTGCGCGTCTGCGACCGCGCGCACCTCGCGTGCCACGGGAGCTTCCGCGCGGACAACCCGCTGTTCTCCTCGCTGCTGCTGGCCGACGGGCCGCTGACCGTGCACGACGTCGAATCGCTCGGCGCCGGGCCGCGGGAGCTCGTGCTCTCGGCCTGCGACTCCGGGCGGGCCGTCGTGCGGGCCGGCGACGAGCTGATGGGGTTGACCTCCGCGCTGCTGGCCATCGGGGCCGGCGTCATCATCGCCAGCACGGTGGAGGTGCCGGATGCCCCGACGCAGCGGCTCATGGTGCGGCTGCACGAGCGGCTGCAGGCGGGTGTCCCGCCGGCCCGCGCCCTGGTCGAGGCGCGTGGCGCGGTCGCGGCGGGCGACGATCCGGAAGCGGTCGCGCGCGACGCGTTCCTCTGCTTCGGCGCGGGCTGACCGCAGATTCGCTGTATCACGGGGCGGCCTGACGCCCTCCTTGTGGACAAATCGATCCACTCCAAGGAGGAGTCATGCCGCATGGCAACAACCTGTCCCGCCTGTTGATCGCCACCCTGGCCGCCGGGGCCATCGCCGCGCCGGCCGCCGTGGCGATGCCGATCGGCCCGGTCAACGAGGGCGGCCAGTCCACGACCACCCACAGGATGGACCTGCGCGGAGAGGCGAGCAAGCCCACGCCGCGCGCCCCGGCGTCCCCGCGCCAGCTCCCCGGCCCGCCGACGTGGCCGATGCACCCGACGCCGATCACGCCCGCCCCGGCGGCCGTGGCCGACGACGGCGACGGCGGCGGCGTGGACGCGCCGATCGTGGCCGCGATCATCGCGGGCGCGCTGGCGCTCGGTACCGGCTTCACCGTGGCGGGGCTCCGGCACCGCACGGACGTCGCCCACTAGCGCTCAAGAGACGTGGCCCGGCGCGCAAGGACGCGACGCCGGGCCGCGTAGTTAGTTGCGCACGCAACCTCTCGCTGGTAGGATGTTGAGAGGTCAACAAGAGGAGCGTGCGATGAAGCTCGAAGGGATCCACCACATCACGGCGATCACCGGCGACGCGCCCGGCAACGTCGAGTTCTACGTCGGCGTGCTCGGCCTGCGGATGGTCAAGAAGACCGTCAACCAGGACGACCCGACCGTCTATCACCTCTTCTACGCCGACGAGCACGGCTCGCCCGGCAGCGACCTCACGTTCTTCGAGTACCCGGGGGCCGCGCCCGGCAAGGCCGGCGCCGGCATGGTGCATCGCGTCGTGTGGCGCGTCGCCTCGCCCGCGGCGATCGACTTCTGGGAGCAGCGGCTGCGCGACCACGGCGTCTCGACCGAGCGCACGGACGGCGGCCTCCGCTTCGCCGATCCCGAGGGCCTGGACCACGAGCTGGTCGTCTCGACCGTCGAGGACGAGCCGCTCGTCGGCGGCGCGCCCGACGTCCCGCGCGAGCTCGCCCTGCAGGGCTTCGACGGCGTCCGCGCCTACACCGACGATCCCGCTCGCAGCGAGTCGCTCCTGCGCGAGACGCTCGGGTTCACCGGCGGCGAGGACGGGCGCTGGGAGGTCCGCGGCGAGCGCCGTGGCGGCATCTATGCCTACGACGAAGCCCCCGACGGCCGGCCGAGCCAGGGCGCGGGAACCGTGCACCACGTCGCGTTCGCCTCGACGATGGACGACCACGAGGCGTGGGGCGATCGCGTGGCGCGGGGCGGCGCCCGGCCGACCCCGGTCATCGACCGGTTCTACTTCCGCTCGATCTACTTCCGCGAGCCCAGCGGCGTGCTGTTCGAGATCGCCACGCTCGGACCCGGCTTCGACGCCGACGAGGACGCGCAGCACCTGGGCGAGCGGCTCTCGCTGCCGCCGAGGTTCGAGCGACTGCGTCCGCAGCTCGAGCAGACGCTCACCCCGCTGCCGGACCCGCGCGGGGCGCGGACGGGGGCCGCGTGACCGCCACGGCACACGTCCGCAGGGAGCTCTCCGAGCCAGAGCTCGAGGCGTGGGTGCGCTTCCTGCGCGCCCACGCCGCGATCACGCGCGAGCTGGAGCCGCAGCTCGCGCACGGGCACGGCCTCACCCTGAGCGACTACGACGTCCTGGTGCAGCTCGCCCAGGCGCCGGGGCGTCGCCTCCGTCCGGTCGAGCTCGCGCGCGCCGTGATCCTCACCCGCTCGGGCGTGACGCGCCTCGTGCAGGGCCTGGAGCGTGCCGGGCTGGTCGAGCGCGTCCCGTCGCCCGACGACGGGCGCGGCAGCCTGGTGCACCTCACCGCCGAGGGGCGCGACGTCCTGCGGCGCGCGTCGCGCACGCACCTCGCGGGCGTACGCGACCGGTTCGCGAACCGGTTCGACGACGACGAGCTGCGGACGCTGTCCGGCCTGCTCGGCCGCCTCGTCGCCTGAGTCGCCTAGCGGACGGCGCCGTCGCGCAGCAGCCGGCGCAGGATCTTCCCCGACGCCGACTTGGGGATCTCGTCGACGATCTCGACCGCGCGGATCCGCTTGTACGGCGCGACGCGCTCGGCCACCCAGGCCATCAGCTCGTCGGGGTCGAGGTCGTCGCCCGCCGGCACCACGCAGGCCTTCGGCGCCTCGCCGCCGGCCTCGTCGCGGGATCGGGATGACGGCCGCGTCGGCGACGTCCGGGTGGTTGATCAGGAGCGCCTCGAGCTCGGCCGGCGGCACCTGGTAGCCCTTGTACTTGATCAGCTCCTTGACGCGGTCGACGATGCGCAAGACGCTCGCCGTCCTCGACCCGCGCGATGTCGCCGGTCTTGCAGCCAGCCGTCCTCGGTCAGCGTCGCCGCGCGTCGCGTCCTCGTCGCCGAGGTAGCCGCGCATCACCTGCGGACCGCGGATCCAGATCTCGCCGTCGCCGTCGGCGTCCTCGCCGGTCTCGGGGTCGACGAGCCGGCCCTCGGTGCCGCCGACCAGGCGGCCGATCGCGCCCGGGTCCTGGTCGGTCGAGCTCCTCGTCGGCGGCGAAGTGCGTCACCGGGCTCGCCTCGGTCATCCCGTAGCCCTGGCGGACGGGCGCGCCGAGCCGCTCGCGACGCGCGGTTGGCGGTGTCGGCGTCCAGCGGCGCGGCGCCGGAGATGACGACGCGCAGCGCGAGGTCGCGGCCCTCGACGCCGGGCGCCTTCGCCAGCCCGAGCACGACCGGCGGCGCGACGTGCGCGCGCGTGACGCGGTGGCGCTCGAGCAGGTCGAGGAACGCGCCCATGTCGAAGCGCGGCATCGTGACGATCGTCGCGCCCTGCGACGAGCCCGAGGTTGACGACGACGGTCTGGCCGTAGATGTGGAAGAACGGCAGCAGCGCCGATCAGCACGTCGTCGGCGCCGATCCGGTGGATCGCGCGGATCTGCTCCATGTTCGCGACGAGGTTGCGGTGGGTGAGCATCACGCCCTTCGAGAGGCCGGTCGTGCCGCTCGAGAACGGCAGCACGGCGAGGTCGCGCGCCGGATCGACGCCGGCGGCGCCGCGCGTCGCCGCTGCCGCGTCGGGAGCGACTCGAGCGTGAGCACCCGCTCGATCCCCGGCCTCGGCGACCGCGCCGCGCAGCGGCTCGGCCACGATCACGGCCTTCGCGCCCGCGGTCGCGAGCTGCTTGGCGACCTCGTCGGGCGTGAGCAGCGGGTTGATCGAGCGTGACGATCGCGCCGAGCGCGACGACGGCGTGGAAGGCGACCGCCCAGGCCGGCGTGTTCGGCCCGAGCAGCCCGACGGCGTCGCCCGGGCCGATCCCCTCGGCCGCGAGCCCGGCCGCGGTGCGCGCGACCTGGTCGGCGAGCTCCGCGTAGGTCGTGACGGCGCCGGTCGCGCCGTCGATCAGCGCGGGCTTGTCGCCGCGCCCGGCCGCGCCGCCGAGCGACGTACTCGCGAGAGCGAGACGTCCGGGATCGTCGCACGTCGGGATACGGGCTGCGCAGGAGCCATGCGCGCAGCCTACGGCGTCGCGGTGCGTCAGCCCGCGGCGGCGGCGGCGGCGTCGAGACGACGAACAGCGGCTCCGACGGCGGCTCGCCCGATCTCGTCGAACGTGCCGAGCGACTCCAGCTCGACGCCGAGCACGATGTGGCGCACGGAGACCGCGAGGTACTCGTGGCGCTCGACGCGGCCGGTCCTCGCCGCGCACGGACAGCTCGGCGTCGGTGACCGGCAGGAAGTCGGAGTCGTGCGAGTTCAGGAAGTCCGTCATCCGCGACCGGTATCCCTCGCTGGGCAGCTGGAGCGTGCCCTCGATGACGTGGCGCTCGGTCTCGAGGCGCACGCGCAGGCGGCGGAAATGCATGCCTGGAGTATCGGGCACGGCGCGAGCGGGCTATAGGGTGGCTGCCCAGCGATGAACGCGGATCGACGCGACCATGCGGCCCTGGCTGGACCGGATCGTCCAGGACACGGGGCCGCTCGAGCTCTACGACGCGCACACGCACATCGGGCAGAACGACCCGGACGGCTACAAGCAGACGCCCGAGCGAGCTGCGTCGCGGCGCTCGCGCCGCCGGGCGCCCGCGGCGTCGTGTTCCCGATGCACGAGCCGGACGGCTACCGCGCCGCGAACGACGCGGTGCTCGCCGCGGCGGCGGCGCACCCGGATCGGCTCGTCGCGTTCTGCCGCGTCAGCCCGCACGACGACGCGCTCGCCGGAGGCGCGGCGGGCGCTCGACGCGGGCGCGCGCGGCATCAAGCTGCACCCGCGCGCCGAGCGTTCGGGATGGACGAGCCGGTCGTCGGCCGAGCTCGTCGCGCTCGCGCACGAGCGCCGCGTGCCGGTGCTGATCCACGCCGGCCGCGGGATCCCGGCGCTCGGGCAGAACACGGTGCGGCTGGCCGAGCGCTACCCGGACGCGCGACCTGATCCTCGCCCACGCCGCGATCTCCGATCTCGCCTGGCTGTGGCGCGTGCTGCCCGACCATCCCGAACGTCCTGATCGACACGTCGTGGTGGAACCCGGTCGATCTCGTGGCGCTGTTCGCGCTCGCGCCGCCGGCGAACATCGTGTGGGCGAGCGACTCGCCCGTACGGCCGCCCGATGCGCGAGCGCCGTGATGGCGCTGCGCTGCGCGCTGCAGGCCGGGCTGACGCCCGAGCAGGTGCGCGGCGTCGCGGGCGCGAACGTCGCGCGCGTGCTCGACGGGGAGCGCGCCGGCCGACCTCGGCCCGCCGCCCGGCCAGCCCGCGCGGCGCCGCTCGACCTGCTGCTCGAGCGCGTCGTCGGCCAACCTGTGCTCGGCGCTTCGCGCGGCTCGTCGGCCGGGGCCGACGCGACCGAGCCGATCGGGCTCGCGCGGCTGTGCCTGCGCGGTCGGGACCGACGGCCCGCTCGCCGACGTGTTCGCGGCCGTGCTCGAGGCGCTCGACGCGCTACGAGCGCCGAGCTCGCGCCGCCGCCGCCCGGCCAGCGCTTCCCGGCCGCCGCTGCGCCACCTCGTGCACGCGCTGGGCGTCGCGCGCACGCCGGACGTGCCGCTGCCCGCGCTGCCCGACGCCCCGCCGCCGACGCGCGCCGAGGCCGAGGCCTGAGCGTCAGTCCTCGCCGCCGCCGACTGCTGGATCGGGCTGCGGCTCGGGCTGGCGGCGGCGTCGGCTCGGCCGGGCGCGGCGGCGCGTCGCAGGTGCGGTACGTGCGCGCCGAGACGACGCGCTGGCCGCCGAGCGTCTCGCCCGTCGACGCGCACGCGTCGAGCGGCCGCGCGGGAGCGACACGGTGGCGCTCGCGGCGCGCGGGCACGCCGGTCATGCGGACCGTCTCGCGGCCGCGGACCGTCGACCGCGAACCAGCCGAACACCGCGCCCGGCCGGCGGCGTGAAGCGCACGCGCACGCGGCCGTCGCGGTCGCAGCCCGACGCGGCGGCGAGCCGGAGCACCTCGCCGTCGCGGACCTTCGGCTCCGGCAGCTCGTAGGGATCTCGACTCGCCGCCCTGGGCGAGCGCGGTGCCGCCCGCCGGCGAGGGCGGCGACGGCCGAGCACGACGAGCATGCCGCGGGGCATGGCGGCGAACCTATACGACGGCCGGCGAGGGCTCCAAGCCGCATGGCGGCTCCCGCCCGGAAGGCTGCCCGATCGCGCAGCGGCCCCCGTTTGCGGCTGGACGCGGGCCGGGTAAGCCGTCGCATGGCCTCCGGACCCGTCGAGCTGCGCACCATCGAGACGAACATCCCGGCGCGCATGGACCGGCTGCCGTGGGCGCGCTGGCACTGGCTCGTGGTCGATCGGCCTCGGCGCGGTCTGGATCCTCGACGGGCTCGAGGTCACGATCGTCGGCACGATCGCGAGCCGCCTCACCGAGGACGGCTCGGGCATCCGAGCTCACGGAGTCGCAGATCGGCTCGGCGGCCGCGATCTACGTCGCCGGCGCCTGCGTCGGCGCGCTGTTCTTCGGCCACCTCGCCGACCGGATCGGCCGCAAGAAGCTGTTCATGATCACGCTCGCCGTGTACCTCGTCGCGACGGTCGCGACGGCGTTCTCGGGCTCGTTCCTGTTGTTCGCGCGTCTGCCGCTTCTTCACCGGCGCCGGCATCGGCGGCGAGTACGCGGCGATCAACTCCGCGATCGACGAGCTGATCCCGGCGCGCGTGCGCGGCACCGTCGACCTGATCATCAACGGCTCGTTCTGGCTCGGCACGGCGCCGGCTCGCTGCTCTCGATCGTGCTGCTCGACGACGTCGATCTTCGCCGCCGACGTCGGCTGGCGCATCGCGTTCGGGCTCGGCGCGATCCTCGGCGTCGGGATCCTGCTCGTCCGCCGCTACGTGCCCGGAGTCGCCGCGCTGGCTGTTCATCCACGGGCGCGACGAGGAGGCCGAGGCGCTCGTCTCCGAGATCGAGGGCCAGGTGCGCGAGCAGACCGGCCAGGAGCTCGAGGAGCCGCGCCGCACGATCAAGATCCGCCAGCGCCGCGCGATCGGCTTCGGCACGGTCGACCAAGACGGTCTTCAAGCTCTACCCGAAGCGGACGGTGCTCGGGCTCGTCGCTCTTCATCGGCCAGGCCTTCCTCTACAACTCGGTCTTCTTCACCTACGCGCTGGTGCTGGACAAGTTCTACGGCGTCGGCGCCGAACCAGGTCGGCTACTACATCTTCGCCTTCGCGATCGGCAACTTCGCCGGGCCGCTCGCTGCTCGGGCGGTTCTTCGACTCCGTCGGGCGCAAGCCGATGATCGCCGGCACCTACATCCTCTCCGGCGTGCTGCTCGCGATCACGGCGGTCCTGTTCAACAGCGGGCACGCTGACCGCGACGACGCAGACCGCGGCGTGGTGCGTGATCTTCTTCTTCGCCTCGGCGGGCGCGAGCGCCGCGTACCTGACGGTGTCGGAGATCTTCCCGATGGAGACGCGGGCGATGGCGATCTCGTTCTTCTACGCGGTCGGCACGGCGATCGGCGGCATCACCGGCCCGCTCCTGTTCGGGCGGCTGATCGAGACCGGCGGCGAGACGAACGTGATGTACGGCTACCTGCTCGGCGCGGCGCTGATGATCGCGGCCGGCGTCGTCGAGATCGTGCTCGGCGTCGAGGCCGCGCGGGCAAGCAGCTCGAGGACATCGCCAAGCCGCTGACCGCCGAGGACGCCGAGGCGACGACGGCGACGGCGAGCTCGACGTCGACAAGCTGAAGGGCGAGGACGCGGCGCCGATCGACGGCGCTTCGAGCGCGAGACCGAGAAGACCGGAGGCGAGGCATGAGCCAGCCGGCTGGTCCCCGTTCCTGTCAGCAGCTCGGCACGACGCCGAGGACGAACGACACGCGCTACCTCGAGCGCGAGCTCGACATGCTCGAGCGCGCGGTGCGCGAGCAGGGCGAGCTGCGCGCGGCGCGAGCTGGGGCGGCTCGTCGGCTGCCGCTACTGGGGTCCCGGCCGGTTCGGCCGCGCGCTGCGGGCCGCCGTCCGGCAGGGGCGCCTGAGCCACCCGCGGCGCGGCGTCTACGGCCCCGTCGACCGCTGAGCGCGCAAGTTCTCGGCGCTCGCGCGCGTTTGCAGCTTCAGGCAGGCAAACGACTGCGGGAGGCAGAACCGTGAGCAGGGGGATGAAAGCGGCCGTCGTCGCGATGGTCGTCGCGGGGGCGCTCGCCGTCGCGGGCCCGGCGGCCGCGGCGCCCACCTGGGCGCCGGCCGCGAGCGCGCCGATCCATCCGGGCGTGCAGACGTTCACCGACGGCGGGCAGTGCACGGCGAACTTCGTCTTCTACGACGCCACCGACATCTACATCGGGCAGGCCGCGCACTGCTCCGGCACCGGCGGGAGCGACCGACGACCAACGGCTGCGACGCCGGCTCGCTCCCGCTCGGCACGCCGGTCGAGGTCGACGGGCGCGTCGCGGCCCGGCACGCTCGCCTACAGCTCGTGGATCACGATGCAGGCGGCAGGGGGAGACCGACGCGGACACGTGCGCAGTACAACGACCTCGCGCTCGTCAGGCTCGACCCGGCCGACCACGCCAAGGTCAACCCGTCGATCCCGTTCTGGGGCGGCCCGACCGGGATCACCGACACGGTCGCGACGCGGCGCGAAGGTGCTCTCGTACGGCAACTCCTCGCTGCGCGGCGGCATCACGCAGCTGAGCCCGAAGGAGGGCGTCTCGCTCGGCCAGTCCGGCGGCGGCTGGACCCACTCGGTGTTCACGGTCTCGCCGGGCATCCCGGGTGACTCGGGCAGCGCGTTCATCGACAAGCAGGGCCGCGCGTTCGGCGCGCTCTCGACGCTGCAGATCGCGCCGCTGGCCGGGCTCCAACGGCGTCGGCGACCTGTCGCGCGAGCTGGCGTACATGCGCTCGCACGCACGGCGCCGAACGTCGACGCTCGCGCAACGGCACCGAGGCGTTCCGCGGGCCGCTGCTGCCGCGTCCCGTAGCGCTCAGACGCGCGCGGCGACCTGCGAAGGCGCGGCCGAGGGTGACCTCGTCCGCGTACTCCAGGTCGCCGCCGACCGGCAGGCCGGAGGCGAGCCGCGTGACCGCGACGTCGGGCGCGCGGCGCGCGCAGGCCGTCGGCGATGTGCAGCGCGCGTGGCCTCGCCCGGTGGTCGTCGGGTTGGTGGCGAGCACGACCTCGCGCACCGGCGGGTCGGCGCGCTCGACGCGCGCGTAGAGCTCGGCGATCTTGAGGTTCTCGGGCTCGACGCCGTCGATCGGGGAGAGCGCGCCGCCGAGCACGTGGTAGCGGCCGCGGTACTCGTGCGTGCGCTCGACCGGGATCACGTCGCCCGGCTCCTCGACGACGCAGATCAGCGCCGGGTCGCGGCGCTCGTCGAGGCAGATCGTGCAGCGCGGGCCCTCGGCGAGGTTGAAGCAGACCTCGCAGAGCGCCGATCGCGCTCCTTGACGTCGCGGATCGCGTCGGCCAGCGCGTGGGCGTCCTCCGGCGAGGCGCGCAGCAGGTGGAACGCCAGCCGCTGCGCCGTGCGGTTGCCGATGCCGGGGAGCTTGCCCAGCTCGGTGACCAGGCGCTGGAGCGGCGGGGCGAGCAGGCGGCTACCTCTGCTTGCGCCGCGCGGCGCGGTTGGGCGCGCCGCCGCCCGGCAGGCCGCCGCCGCCGCCGAGCCGCCGCCGAGGCCGCCGAGGCCGCCGAGCGCGTCCATCGCCGCCGACGGGTCCATGCCGCCCGCGCCGGTCGCCTTGCTCTGCAGCTCCATCGCCTGGCGCAGCGCCTCGTTGATCGCGGCCATGCACCATGTCCTGCAGCATCTCGACGTCCTCGGGGTCGACCGCGTCGGGGTCGATCGCGAGCGACTTGAGCTCGAGGTCGCCGGTCATCACGACCTTGACCATGCCGCCGCCGGCGGACGCCTCGACGCGCTCGTCCTTGAGCTTCTCCTGCGCGGCCATCATCTCTTCCTGCATCTTCTGCGCCTGCTGGAGCAGGGCACCGAGGTTGGGCGGCTGGGGCATCAGGACTCCTCTTCGGCTGGAAGCTCCTCGGCGTCGAACTCTCGCATGAAGGTGTCGATGAGCTCGTCCTCCGACAGCGGTGGGCGCCGCGGCGCCTGCGTGGTGGGCGTCGTCGTCGGCGAGCGCGTAGGCGAGGCGCAGCGAGCTGCCGGTGACGCGTGCGGATCGCCGTCGCGATCTGCTCGCGGCAGGCCGGGATCCTCGGCCTTGCGCTTGTAGAACGCGGCCGACTCGGCCCAGCTCAGCGTCAGCTCGCCGCCGGTCGAGCGCGGACGGGCGCGCGTTCTCGCATCAGCGCGTGCAGCATCGGCGAGCGCTCCTGGACGTCGGCGAGCACGGCGGGCCACAGCTCGGTCGACGCCGGGCAGGTCGAGCTCGACGCCGACGCGCACCTCGGGCTCGCCGACCGCGCCGTCGGGCTCGACGACGGCGACCGCGGTGACCGGCGGCGCGCCGTCGACCTCGGCGGACGCGGCGACGACGGCGGGCGCCTCGGCCGGCGCGGCGGCGGGGCGGCGGGCGCGGCGGCGGCCGGCTCCTGGGCGGCGCGCGCGGCGGCGGTCGCCGGGACCTCGGGGCGGTGGACCGGCGGCGGGCGGCGCCGCGGCGGGGCGGCCGGCCTCGAGCCGCTCGAGCCGGGCCATCAGCGCGCGCAGCGACGGGTCGTGCTCCGGCCGGGCGCCCTTGACGAGCGCGAGCTCGAGCTGCGTGCGCGGGTCGGCGCCGTCCTTCATCGCGCGCAGCGCGTCGGCGACGAGGTCGAGCAGCCGCAGCACCGACGCCGGGCCGACGCGGCGCGCCTGCTCGGCCAGCCGCTCGTCCTGCTCGGGCGTGACGCGCAGCTCGTCCGGCACCTCGCCGAGCGTCTGCACGATCATCAGCCCGCGCAGGTGCGCCTCGAGGTCGCCGAAGAAGCGCCCGACGTCGCGGCCGGACTCGGCCAGCCGCGCGGCGGCGAGCAGCGCCGCGCGCGCGTCGCCGGCGTCGACCGCGTCGACCGCGCCGAACAGCAGGTCGGCGTCGGCGGCGCCGAGCACGGCGAGCACGTCCTCGAGCGTGACCGCGCGCGCCCGAGTAGGAGACGAGCTGCTCGAGCGTGCCGAGCGCGTCGCGGAACGAGCCGGTCGCCGAGCGGGCGATCAGCGCGCGTCGCCTCGTCGGGGATCTCGATCTCCTCCGCGTCGGCCACGCGCCGCAGCACGCCGGCGATCTGCTGCTGCGTCGGGCGCGCGAAGTCGAAGCGGTGGCAGCGGTCGACGACCGTCGGCAGCACCTTGTTCGCCTCGGTCGTGGCGAGCACGAAGATCGTGTGCGGCGGCGGCTCCTCGAGCGTCTTGAGGAACGCGTTCCACGCCGCGGTCGACAGCATGTGCGCCTCGTCGAGGATGTAGACCTTGTGGCGGCCGGAGACCGGCGCGTAGGCGACCTTCTCGCGCAGGTCGCGGATGTCGTCGACCGAGTTGTTCGACGCCGCGTCCATCTCGATCACGTCGAGCGACGTCGCGTCGGCGATCGCGCGGCACGAGTCGCACGACGCCGCACGGCGTGACCGTCGGCCCGTTCGACGCAGTTCAGCGACGCGGCGAGGATCTTCGCCATCGACGTCTTGCCCGTCCCGCGCGAGCCGACGAACAGGTACGCGTGGTGGACGCGGTCCTGCTCGATCGCGTTGCGCAGGGTGCGGACCACGTGCTCCTGCCCGACCACGTCGGCGAACGTGCGGGGGCGGTGGCGGCGGTAGAGCGAGGCGGAGGCCGGAGGCACGGGAGGGTGAGTCTAGCCCCCGCGCCCGGCGTCTCCGGCCGGGTGAAGGAAGTGGACCGTGCACCCTCCGTCGAAGCCGGTTCCCCGGGCGCGTTCGCTGCTGTCGTGCTCCGGCACGGGCGACCCCGCTACGCCTGTCGGTGACCGCTTAAGGCTGCTTCCTTCCGGACCTGACCTGGTTCACGAGCCGACATCGCGCGGGACCCGGCCATCAACGCCTACAGCAGCGCGCTGACCCCGGGGGCCTGAGCCCCTCGAGAGGGAATTCAGCCCCGCTAGAGCGGATTGCGGAGTACAGGGCACCGCTAATTCCCCGCCTAGCACGGTCCACTACGCATGGTAGCCGCCGTGGCTAGACTGCCAAGCCCCTGAGGGCGCGTAGCTCAGTGGGAGAGCGCTCGCTTCACACGCGAGAGGTCGCAGGTTCGAAACCCGCCGCGCCCATCCGGAAAGGCCCCTCAACCGGGGCCTTTCTGTTCTCTCGGCCGATGGTTTTGGTGGGCCAGACCGGCCGCATGGAAGCGCTAGGGAAGCGTAAGCGACGCGCCGGAGTGACGAGCCGCAATCGCGACGGTCCTTGACGCCGCCGGCCGTCTGGGTGCCCCTGTTCGGTTGGCCTCGTTCGGCGAGCAGCCGCCGGCGCCTCAGGTGGTGCCGAGCGCTTCGCGCAGGTAAGCGGTGGCCTGGGCGATGGCTGCGCGCGTGCCCTTGGCCCTCGTCCACGGCGCGTTCGGCGGCGCGTGGGTCTGGATCCCGGTCGTCGGGGTCTGGATCCCGGTCGTCGGTGGGCTCGAGCAGGCCGGTCACCGGGTGGAGACGTTCGACCTGCCGGGCTCGGGTGAGGACGTGACGCCGGAGGAGCGGCGACGCTCGAAGCCTTCTACGGACGCTGCAGCGAGAAGCAGATCGCCTGGGCGCTGCGATCGTCTGCACCCCGCGGTCGCGACGGCGCTCCAGCGTCGCCTGTCGAGCGACAACAACTGCCGCGAGGTGCTCCTGCTCCGGCCGTTCGTGACCGGCGACACGCTCACGAGCGAGTTGGATCGGTTTGTCCGCCGCGACGGCTCGATTTTTCCCGGTTTCCTACGTCTCGGTCCCGCTCGAGACGCCGAAGGGCCCGGCGCCGTCGTGACCTTCACCGACATCGAGGACCGGCTGCGCGCCGACGAGGCGCGTGGAGAGGCCGACGCGAACCTGCGGGACGAGCTGGCCAGGCTCACGGGCGAGCAGGCGGCGCTGCGGCGCGTGGCGACGCTGGTCGCCCGCGGGGTCCCGGCGGCGGACCTCTTTGCGGCGGTGGCACGTGAGGTCGGCCTGCTCGTCGGTGGCGGCGCGACGCACATCGGGCGCTACGAGGGCGAGGGCACGGCGACGGTGATCGCGAGTTCGGAGCCGGACGGGAGATCACGTGCCCATCGGCACCGTGGTTCCCACCGACGGCGAGAACGTCGGCGATCTCGAACAGTGAGTCGCAGGTAGAGCGGGGGCGACTCGCGGACGAGCAGGCGGCACTGCGACGAGTGGCGACGCTGGTAGCGCAGGCGGTGCCTCCGGGCGAGCTCTTCGTTGCCGTGACCGGGGAGGTCGGCAGGCTGCTCGGCGCGGATCTCACCCGAAGGATGCCGATACCCATCGAGCACGACGTCGCCGTGGGCCGGCTTCCTGCAGTCGTCGAGGCGACCGCGTACTTCGTCGTGGCCGAGGCCCTGACCAACGTCGCCAAGCATGCCCACGCACGGCACGCCAAGGTCACCGTGCGAACCGAGGACGGCACGCTGCACATGCACATCCGCGATGACGGCGTCGGCGGCGCGCAACCCGACGGAAGCGGCCTCCTCGGCCTCGGCGACCGGCTTGCTCCCCTCGACGGCCAGCTCCGCATCGACAGCCCGCCGGGTGGCGGGACGCTCGTCGCCGCCGCCATCCCATCGCAGGCGAGCCACCAGACCAGGACAACGCGCCGCGCGGAATTCAACCCACGTCGGCGTGCGGCGTAGGCGCAGCCGCGCTGCTGCTTCCGACGCGCATTGCGGTGGCGAGCGGACGGACCACCATGACGCTCGCACTTCGTCCACAGCGAGCGTCATCGGCACCCCGCGGAGACGCTCGCTTTCCTGGGAAGGGAACACTCTTCGGGTTGGCGGCGCCGTGGTCTTGCTATCGCTGTTTCAGCGCGCCGAACGCACCGGCGAAGAACACGAGCGGGTCGTAGCTGGGGGAGGTGTGCAGGTCGTCGACCCGTCCTACGACGATCCAGTGATCGCCGGTGGGGTGCTCGGCGACGATCTCGCACTCGAGGGAGGCGAGGGCGTCGGTGAGCAGCGGTACGCCGCCGCGTCCGAGCTCCCAGTCGAGGCCGGCGAATCGGTCCGCGCCGGCAGGGGTCGCGCGTCTTGCGAAGCGCTCGTGCCGGCGCCCCAGCACGTTGACGCCGAAGTGCCCAGACCGCCGCATGCGCGACCATGTGAGCGAGCTGCGGGACGGGCAGAAGACAGACGAGGGGCGGCTCGAGCGAGACGGACGTGAGCGAGTTCACGATCAACCCGGCGGGCTCGCCGTCCGGCGCGGCCGTGACGAAGGCGACGCCGGTCGCGAACCTGGCGAGTGCGTCGCGGAACGAGCGCGCGTCGGGCGTCGCCGCGGCGGGGGTTGGAGCGGCGAGCGCCATCTCAGTGCAGCGAGGTCTCTTCGCCGAGAGCGACGTCGGCGAGGTAGTCGTAGGCGCGGTTGGCGCCGAGCGGGTGCATGAAGGAGCCGGCCTTGACGTCGCGGTAGGCGCGCGCGAGCGGGCTGCCGTTGACGTAGCCGGCGCCGCCCGAGAGGGCGAGCGCACGCTCCACCGTGCGGGCGGCCGCTTCGTTGACGAATGCCTTCGCGGCCTGCGCCTCGGCGAACAGCGCGCCGAGCTGCTCGGCGCTGCCGTCGGACGCGGGGTTGGCGGCGCGGTGCTCGTCGATCAGCCCAGCGGCGCGTGAGAGGACGCCGCGTGACGCGGCGAGGTCGACGGCGTTGTCGGCCACCTGCATGCGTGGGCGCGCATCGCCGTTGATGCGCCCGGCGATGCCGCGGCGGGCGATCGCGTCGGCCGACTCGGCGATGCCGAGTGAGGCCGCGGCGTGGAACAGCCCGGCCACCAGGTTGCGCTCGATGTATGGCAGCGGGTCGCCGGCTCGGAAGCCGCCGCGGACGCCGGACTCGGGCAGCGCGACGCCCTCGAGCGAGATCGAGTTGCTGCCGGAGGCGCGCATGCCGAGCGCGTCCCAGTCGTCGTGCACGACGACGCCGGGCGCGTCGGTGGGCACCATCGCGTAGGCGTAGCGTTCGATGTCCTCGCCGTCGGCATAGGTGACGGCGACGTAGAGGTCGGTGGCGGCGGGGGACATGGTGCAGAACGTCTTGCGGCCGTCGATCCGCCAGCCCGACTCGGTGCGGGTGGCGACGGTGCCCGGCCGCGTGAGGTCCTGGCCGCGCTCGCTGATGGCGGCGGCCAGCACGATCCCGTCGTGGGCGATCTGCTCGAGCGAGGCGGCGAAGCCGCGGGCGCGGCGCTCTGCGCCGGACGCGACCGCGATCTGGCGACGGCGCTCCATGTTGTGCACGGCGACGAGGTGCATGTTCACGCCGATCGCGACCGAGGCGTCGCCGCGCGCCAGGCGGCTTGACGCCACGACGAGGTCGTGCGCGGAGGAGACGCCGAGCCCACCGAGCTCGACGGGGATGGGCGCTGCGAAGTAGCCGGCCGTCTTGAGCGCGTCGATCGCCTCGAAGGGGTAGGTGCCGTCGCGGTCGTGCTCGGCTGCGCGGGCGGCGAGCTCCTGGGAGAGCTCCTCGGCGATCGCCACCAGGCGGGCGCCGACGGCGGTACGGGCTGTGAGTTCGATCGGCATGGCGCGATCTCCAATCCGCTCGTCATGCGCCCGTGGCCGGAGCGTCGGCTCCGGCCACGGGGCCTCATGCGACAGCTAGTCGGTCGTCACCTCGACGGCGACGGGCACGCCGTTGGTGACCATGTCGTAGACGGCCGAGCGCTTCCGGGCGCGCTCCACGATCTCGCGGAGCTTCTCCTGCGGCGCGTCGCCCGTCACGTGGAAGGCGACGCCGATGCGCTCGAACCCGTTGCGGGGCTCGTCGTCGACGCCGAGTGCGCCGCGCACGTCCATGTCGCCGGTCAGGGTCGACTCGACGGACGTGAGCTGCACCTTGCGCGCCGCGGCCACGTAGACGATCGAGGTGGTCAGGCAGGCGGCGAGCGCGTGCAGCAGGTACTCGGCCGGGTTGGCGCCGGTGTCGCTGCCGAGCAGGATCGCCGGCTCGCCCGCGTCGATCGCAGAACGCCTCGCTGCGAGTGGTGTCCTCGCCGCCCGCCGCGTAGAAGTCCTTGATCGTCGAGCGGTTGTGGGCGCCGTCGATCCAGCGGTTGGTGGCGCGGAACTGGAACTTCGCCAGCTCCGGCTGAGCCTTGATCAGGTCCAGCGTGGCGAACATCTTCTCGGTGTCCACGCCGTTGCGGAACGTGTCCGTGATTACGGTCACTTTGAGACCTCCTCGGTGCTAGTGGTGCGGGATTGTGGCGACCAGCGAGATGCTCTCGACCGCGTAGGTGCTGCAGGCGTCGAGTGCCCGCTCGGAGATGAAGCGGTAGTCGTTCTTGCGTACTTCTCTCACGTGTAGGCCTTGCGCCTCGATCGCCTCCAGGTAGTTGCGGCGGGGGATCGCCCCGGCGATGCAGGCGGCCCATAGCTCGACGTTGCGTCGCGTGCGTTCCTTGAGCGGGCGGCCGCTGACGATGTCGGCGATCGCGAGCCTCCCGCCGGGCCTCAGGACCCGTGCCGCCTCGGCGAAGACGCGGCCCTTGGCGGGCGAAAGGTTGATGACGCCGTTGGAGAGCACTGCGTCGAAGCTCGCGTCGTCGAACGGGAGCTCCTCGATGTGAGCCTCCACGAATCGGACCTGCGAGAACCCCTCGCGGTCTCGAAGCCGCGCAGCCTTGGCGAGCTGCTCGTCGGTGATGTCCACCCCCACGACGTGACCCGACTCGCCGACCAGCACCGCCGCGCAGAAGACGTCGGTCCCGGATCCCGAGCCGAGGTCGAGCACCGCTTGACCGGGTTGGAGCGCGGCGAGGTCGAGGTGATGCCCCACTCCCGCGAACGACGCCAGCGCCTCGGCCGGGATCGCGTCCAGGAGCTCGCCGGCGTAGCCGAGGTGCTCGGCCAGGTTCCTTCCCACCTCGAAGTGGAGCTCCGTCTCCTCCCCGCGGGCGACGTGGCGGTACATGTCCTTGACCTCCGCCGCCAATCGCTCGCCGTCTATGAACGAGCGCGCGTCGAGCTGCGGCAAGGCCTCCGCCGGGCGCATCCCATCAGCCGTGGGGCCAATCTTGAAACTCATCGGTACCTCCTGGTGGCGATGCCGAGACTCCACCAGCGCGCCGTGTGACGGCGCGTGTGATCAGACGGCGGCAGCGAGCTTGGCGTGCAGCGCCGGGTTGTCGATCGCCTCGCCGAGCAGGCGGGCGGACTCGACGCCGCTGTGATCGCCGAGCCTCGCACGGTGCAGCGCGGCGCGCACCACGAGCTCGCGCATGTCCCCGCGGGCGGCGAGCCGCTCGAGCCGGGCGACGCACGTCGCGGCGTCAGGGCGCGGCATCGGCGATTGCGACATCGGCGAGCGCCTCCAGGCAGTAGGCGTGCATCCAGACGTACGGATCGGCGACCCGCACCGCGCGGACCGCGGCGTCGCGCAGCCACGCCAACGCGGAGGCGCGCTCGCCCGCGGCCTCGTGCACACGGCCCCTCGCGCGCGCGGCAATCGCCTCCCAACAAGGGTCGCCGATGCGACAACCAAGCGCAAAGGCGTGATCGAGCAGCGCGATCGCGCGATCGGGGTCGCCCTGCCGCAGCGCGACCTCGGCCCTCAGCGCTTCCGGGAATGGCTGGAACGCCACCCAGCCGTCCTCGCGCACGAGCGCGAGCGAGTCGTCGAGCACCTCGACCGCCTCCGGCCACTGGTCGCGTAGCAGCAGCGCACGGCCGAGGATCGCCAGCGACCACGCCGCCTGGCGGACGTCGCCGCAGCGGCGCGCACTCGCGATCGACTCCCAGAGCAGACCGATCGCCGCCTCGTAGTGCGCCCGGTCAGACAGCGCCTTTCCGCGCACACCGAGCACGGCCGCACGCTCCTTGTCGTCCGCCGCCAGCGCGCCGGCCCGTGCCAGCCACCTGCCCGCCGATACCCCGCGACTCGCCTGTGCCCACACGAAGCCGATCTCGCGGCAGACCTTGCACTCGACCTCGCGGTCGCCGGCCGCCTCGGCGAGCGCGAGCGCCTCGTGCAGCACCGCCGCGCCCTCCTCGTCACCGCCGCGAACGGAATGCACCAGCGCAGCCCCCAGCGCCGCCAGCCCGCGCGCGAGCAGCGCCGGGTCGCCAACGCCCCGCGCCTCGGCACACGCCTGCCTCAGGCATGCCACTCCCGGCTCGACCGCGCCGGCAGCCACGGCCGCGCGCCCCGCGTCGAGCTGCCCCACAGCGGCCGCCCGATCGCCACGTGCCGGCGCGCTCTGCGCGCCGTGCTCGTCGGCCGCCCGGCGCACCCCCGGATCGGGCGCGCGCCCCAACTCGCGGCGGAACAACACCTCGCAGGCGTCGGCATGATCGCGCGCGGCAGCGACCTCGCCCGCCCTCGCAAGGCAGCGCACCAGCAACTCGTGGGCACCATCATCGAACCTGTTCAGCGCGAGCGCCCGAGACGCAAGCGCCGCACCGTCAAGCGGAACACCGGCAGCCAACGCACCCAGCGCCGCATCCCTCAACACGGCCTCGCAGACGCCCGCAAAGCGCCGGCGCTCCACCAGCAGCCACGCGTCGAACTCCGCGCCGGCGCCGGGATCGACCCCCTCCAGCAACTCGCCGCGAACGAGCGCGGGATCCGGCTCGCCGGAAGCCAGCGCAAGCACGTCCACCGCAGCCCCCGCCGGCAACCCCAGCTCCAACGGATCCCCGTGCATCGCGCCGGGAACCCCGAGCGCGCGACGCAGCTGCGCCAACGTCCAGCGCAGGGCACCGCGCGGATCATCGGCATCGCCGAAGACCAGCCCCGCCAGCCGCGTGCGCGCCACCGGTCGCTCCGCCAGGACCACGTACGCCAGCACGGCCCACGCCTTATGACCGCGCGGCGGCGCGACAACCACACCGTCGCGCTCGATCTCCGACCGGCCCAGCAGACGGATCACAAGCGTCGACACGACATCACGATCGTAAACCGCCCTGCCCTACGCAGCCCCAAGACAACGCTCAACGTGGACCACCCCTCCGAGCGCAGGCCGGCCCTGGCTCCCCGTCCATACATACGGAACGGTGCCGCCTGTTGCCGCCCGCTCGTGGCGGGACGCCCGCTCTGCCAAACGAGCGGGCGTCTCAGACGCCCGACCAGGAGGATCTCGTTGAGGCCGGCGATGAAGGCGTGTTGGGCGGCGTCTGCGAGGCATGGGCGGCACGTCGTACGTGCCGCCCGATGCCACCGATTCGGACAGTCCTACACGCAAGGGAGTTCTGCGCCATCCCGGCAGGCTCTTACCAGCCATGACGAGGCTCCACGAGGCGCCGGCGGCGCGCTGCGAGAGGTACGCGACGATCGCGAGGCAACTGAATCCGCGGCACTACATCGAAGCGAGCAGCCCGGAAAAGCGCTGCCTCATGGTCGCTGCCGCTACGGCGTTTGCCTTCGCCTCGTCGAGCGCTAGGGCGCGGCGGGCAGCTGTCGCCGCCGCGGCAGTGCGGCCGGTCGCCCACAGGAGTTCCGCGAGCGTGCGGTAGGCGTTGGCAGAGCAGACGATCAGGCCGGTCGCGTCCGTTGCGGCGACTGCCGCTTGCGCGTCGTCGAGCCCGCGCTCGGGCTCACCTCCTTGCGCCGCCGCGAGGGCTCGCGCGGTGTGACGCTTGATCACCCATTCCACATCGCAGGGCGCCGGCAGCGTCTCGATTCGGGCGATCGCGTCGGCGGCGTCCGGGAAGCGACCCTGCGCGAGGATGGCATGCGCGAGATCCACGTAGATCAGCGACAGATACCAGCTGTCGCCCGACTCGGCGACGATCGCCTCGGCGTCGAGGGCGGCACGCTCCGCCGCCGCCGGGTCGCCGGCGAGGGTTTCGGCGACGGCGTCGAGTAGCGCGAGGTATGCGGCCATCTCGCCCAGCTGCAGCTCGACGAGTCCGGCGCGGGCCTCGGCCATACTATTGCGCGCCGCCTGGTCATAGTGCCCGGCCATGGCCATGAGCACCGCTCGGCAGCCGCGCAGCGTGAGGTGGGCGGCTCGCTGACCGACCGCCTCAGCTGCGAGCGCATCGCAGCGCGCGATCGCCTGAGGCGTGGGCCACGGCCCCTCAACGAGCGCCCAGGCCATGAAGATGAGCGCCGTCGCAGCGTCGAACCCGCTTCCGGCGCGGCGGGCGTGGATGAGCATTCGCTCAGCGTGGTTGTAGGAGGCCACCGGGTCGCCCTCGAGCCAGGCGAGATCGGACATCAGGTAGGCCGCGCGCGCGAGCCCGAGCTCGTCCCCCAGTTCGCGGAGGGTCTCCGAGGCTTGCTCGACGATGACCACGGCGGCCGCGACATCGAAGCGATCGGGGTGGCGGGAGAGCCGGATCCGCTCGCGCTCGATCGCGGCTTGCGCGCCTACGCGTGGAAGGCCCAGCGACTCGCTCACGGTCACCGCCCGGTTAGCGAGTTCCTCCGCCCGGTCGGACGATCCCGCCTCGAAGAGCGCCGACACCAGCGCGGGCAGCAACTCGGCGCCCTCCTCCCGCTCGGTACCGAGCAGCGCGACGGCACGGTCGAGAAAGCCGATCTCGCCGGGCAGGTCACCGCGGCCGCGCGCGACCCGGGCCGCCGCGGCGAGGCGTCGACCAGCCCGGGCCGCGAGCTCGGCCGGCGCGCCGGGGCCGATCTCGTGCTCGTAGCGGCACGCGGTTTCGAGATGGAAACCGATCTCTGCGTCGGCCTCCCGCAGCTCGCTTCCCAGTCCTTGGAGCCAGGAGGCGTGCCGCTCGTGCAGCCGCGCACGCGCGGATTTCGCCAGCGACGCGTACGCCGCTTCGCGGACAAGGCCGTGGCGGAAGCGGAGCGAGCCGCCACGTGCACTCGCGTCGCCCGGGACGAGCAGATCGCGCTCGATGAGACGGTCGCAGGCCTGCTCCAGCTCGGCGCGTGTGATGCCGCCAGCGAGCGCGTGCACCGATCTGGTCTCGAACGCGTCGCCCGCGACCGCGCCGAGCGCGAGCGCGGACCGCTCAGCGGTGTCGAGCCGGTCGAGTCGCGCGGCGAGCAGCGCATGGAGCGCAAGCGGGAGCGACTCGGCGGAGGGGCGATGCTCGTCGATGTAGGCCACGAGCTGCTCGAGGAACAGGGGGTTGCCTCCCGCTGCCTCGGCGATCCGTCGTTCCTCGTCCGGCTCCCGGCGACCGCCGGCGATCGCCTCGAGCAGCGCCGCGCTGGCCGCATCGGAGAGCGGACCGAGCTCCAGCACGCCCTCCGCTCCGATGCGGCTCGCCCAGTCGGGGCGAGCCTCGAACAGCTCGGGACGGGCCACCCAGACGATGAGCGCGGGCGCGTCGCGAAGACGCACGGCGACGTCGAGTAGCAGGTCCAGGAGTGCGGGCTCGGCGAGGTGCGCGTCGTCGATGACCAGGATGAGCGGCTGCATGCGTGCGAGCGCATCGATCATCCGCACAATCGCCCAGCCGGGGTCCTCGCCGGCCTCGCCTTCCTCGAGCCCGACCGCCGCCGCCACCTGGTGCGCTGCCGACGGTGCGATCCCAAGCGTGGCCGCCAACTCGTCGATGGAGCGATCGCCCTTGGCCTCCAGGACGATCTCGCGTAGCGGCCGGTACGTGATGCCGTCGCCGTAGGCCGGACACCGGCCGGTCAGCAGCCTGCCGCCGTCACCCGCGATCATGGTCAGCTCGGTGGCCAGGCGCGACTTGCCGATGCCCGGGGCGCCGACGATCGTGATCAGCTTCGGCGTTCGCGAGCAGATGACACGCGCGTAGGTCGCGCGGAGCCGGGCGACCTCCACCTCCCGCCCGATGAGCGGGCGGTCGAGCCGGCGCCGGATCGCCGGGGCGTTCGCGTCGATGTCGCCGAGCAGGAAGCCGCCCTCGACAAGCTCCGAGGCCTGGGCGCCGTGGCGCACGAGTAGCCATGTCGATTCGTCCATCCGTGTCTCGCCGCCCACGGCCGACCGGGCGAGCCGCTCCGCCGTGCCGACGGCTTCACCGATCACCGGTGCGGCGGCGGGTCCCGGCACGGGCGCGACGACCTCGCCGGTACATACACCGCAGCGCGCGCGCAGGCCGAACGGCAGCTGCTCCGTCCGGGAGACGAGCTCAGCGGTCGCACGGAGCGCGCGCTGCGGGTCGTCCTCATGTGTGACCGGCATCCCGAACACGGCCAGGACGGCGTCACTGCGCAGTTCGGCCACGATGCCGCCGTGACCGGCGCAGACCGCGCGCGCCGTGTCGTGGTACCGCTCCAGCACCGTGCGCAGTGACTCCGCGTCGAGTTCCGCGTGCTCGAGCGGATGGGTGAGCTGCGCAAAGACGCACGTCACGAGGCGCCTCGCGTCGATAGCGAGGGGCGCCCGACGGGCCGACGGCTGCGGCGGTGCCGGTGGGGGGACGTCTTGGCGCAGGATCGCCGCCTCCAACGCCCGCAGCTCCGGCGACGGCTCGATGCCGAGCCCGTCGACGAGCGCGTGGTATGCGCTGCGGTACGTGTCGAGGGCATCGGCCTGACGCCCGGCGCGGTAGAGGGCAAGCATCTGCTGGCCGCGGAGCCGCTCGCGCAGCGGATGCTGCCGCACGAGCCCTTCCAGCTCGCCAACAACCTCCGCGTGGTGACCGCAGGCCAGGTCCGCGTCCACCCGATCACCCAGGCAGGCGAGGCGCAGGTCCTCGAGCCGGGCGATCTCCGGCTGGGCGAAGCGCTCTTGGCTGACGTCCGCCAGCGCCGGGCCTCGCCAGAGCACCAGCGCCTGTCGCAGCGTCGCCGCCGCCTCCCACGCCTCGCCACGCGCGAGCTCTGCCCGACCGCGCCGGAAGAGTTCTTCGAAGCGCTCGGCGTCTAGGCCACCCGGCGCCAACCGCACGGCGTAGCCGCCGCCCTCCGAGAACATGACGCCCTCGCCCAGCGCGCCCCGGAGCCTCGACGCCACGACATGGACGGCGTTCTTCGCGTGCTTCGGGCCGGCGCCATACCAGAGCTCATCGACGGCCCGGTCGACATGGACGATCGCGCCGCGATGGACCAGGAGCAGGGCCAGTAGCGAGAGCGCGCGTCCACGCGGCACACGGTCGCTCCGACCCCCTGCGACGTCGACCTCGATCGGCCCGAGGATGCGGAACTGGGTGTGCACCTCCCGAGCGAGACTATTCCTACGTCGCGCCGGAGTGAAAGCGTTCAGAAAGCGGCTGGTGGGAGCGTGCGCCTATGGAGGCCACGACCACAGCTCAACCGGACCACCCCCCTCGGACTCATGCGCGTTGGGGAACGCTCGCGGCGATCGACCTGCATGGGTGCGACCGGAGCCGGCTCGCGGATCCCGACAGCATTCGACGGTTCGTGCCGACCGTGATCGATGCGATCGGGATGCGCGCGCACGGCCCGCTCGCGCTCGACCGGTTTGGCGACGACGAGCTCGAGGGCTGGTCCGCGATGCAGTTCATCGAGACCAGCTCGATCACCATCCATGCAGACGAGGTGTGGGGCCGGTGCTTCGTCGACATTTTCTCCTGCCGGCCGTTCGACCCGGACGCCGCGGCCGCGATCGCCGTCGCGCACTTCGGCGGCATGCCCACGGTGACGGTGCTCGAGCGATGACTGAGATCGGGCAACGTCGGCCGTCGCTCGTCCCGGAGCGTGCGCCAGACGCGTCCAGGCCCCGATGCTTCCGCTGACGCTAGCGCTGGGCGCCAGCGTCGCATGGGGCGCCTCGGACTTCCTCGGCGGCGTCGCCTCGCGGCGCCTCCCCGTGGTCGTCGTCCTGCTCGGCGCCCAGGTCGTCGGGCTCGCGCTCGCCACGACCGTGTGGTTGCTCACAGGGTCGGAGCTGCCCGCCACCGACGTGATCGCGCTTGGCGCAGCGGCCGGGATCGCCGAGCTGTTCGGCTTCGCCTGCCTGTATCGCGGGCTCGCGATCGGCGCGATGACGGCCGTAGCCCCACTCGCCGCACTGACGGCGGTGCTTCCGGTCGCCGTCGCGGTCGGCGGCGGCGAGCAGATGGCCGCGCTTCAGGTGGGCGGGATGCTTCTGGCGATCGCCGGCTCGGCCGTCACCGCCGCCGATCCGGGCACCCGGCGCGTCGCGCACGGCGCCGGCCTCGGGCTGGCCGCCGCGCTGTGCTTCGGCGCGTTCTTCGTCTTCCTCGGCGAGGCGAGCGAGTCGGCCGGGCCGGCCGCCGTGCTGTGCGGGCGCGTGGCCTCGGTTGCCGCGCTGGCGCTCCTCGTCGCCGCCCGTCCGCCGGCGGGCGCCCGCCCGATGCGGCCCGACGCCGTCGTCATCGCCGCGCTCGGCGCCCTCGACGTGGCGGCTAACCTCGCCTACGCCGGCGCGGCGGTCCACGGCGCCGACGCAACCGTCGCGGTGCTCGGGTCGCTCTACCCGCTCACCACGGTGCTGCTCGCCCGCGCGCTCCTGCACGAACGCATGGGCGCGCCGCGGCTGGCCGGCGTCTTCGCCGTGCTCGGCGGCGTCGCGCTGATCTCGGCCTCGGCGGGCTAGTGGGTTCCGGCCGGGCCACTACCGATCCCGGAAGGGCCGCCGCCCGGCTCGTCGTCCGCGCGCAATGCGGGCGTCTCCGGCGCCCGCGCGACCACGCCCGCCAAGGACGAGGTCCGGGCGCGGAGGGAAGGCGCGGCCGCATCCTTGAGACGATCGCATTGGCCCCGGAGCGGTAGCGTGGCTATGCATCCTGGGGCCGCGATCGACGCGCTGGTGTGAACTTCCTCGCGGCAAGCTGTGATGCAGGACGCGGGCCGATGTCACGACCTCCAAACGGCGGGAGCTCCTGGTTCGGGAACGTAGGCGCAGTATGTGCCGGTGCGGATTGTCCGGTCGAGATGCTCGCCGAGCTCGGGATGGTGCTCACCAACCCGGACTATCGCCTGGCGGACGGCGCGGGTCACGCTGACTCGGGCCCTCTCGGAGGTCGACGCGGCCCGTCGGTCGCGGCCATGGAGGCCGACCGCGCGCGAGAGCTCTCGAACGAGGAAGTCGCGTTCGGCGTCTGCCTGCATCTCTCGCTCGGTGTCCTCGAGCGCGCGCGCCTGCTCGATGTCGTCCTCGATCTCGGCGAGGCGCCGGCGGTACGCGTCCTTGGCTCGTGCGTCGAGCATCTCGCCGGCATCGCCGGTGCCGGTGTGCGACACGCCGGCGCCAGGGCCGCTCTCGGCTCCCGCAAACCGGCCGCTCTCGGCCGCGACGAGGGCGAGCACGTGGAACTCACGGCCAGGGTCGGCGAGCAACCGCGCGAGGTACCGGATGCCCTTGAGGTCTCGCACCTGGACGGTGCGGCCTTCGAAGCTCACCGACCAGTAGTCGCCCTCCCGGCGAAACATGTTGAGGTCGGTGACGCCTGGCTCCTGCGCTCCGCCGTCCGGCGCGACCGACACCGCGTCGTCGGCTGTCGGCTCGGCTTCGATCCGGTCGAGAACCGCGCGGGCCGCTTCGAGCTCGAAAGCGGCCCGGCGGTCATTGCCGCTCGCGCGGAGAGCTTCGGCGAAACCGGCCCGCGCCAGCGCCGCCTCGTATGGCGCCCCGATCTCGCTCCAAAGCCGCGCGGCTTCGGCGCAGAACCGCTGTGCGTCCGCCGGAGCGCCCTCTGCGAGTCGCACCCTCCCGTGAGCATGGGCTGCGCCGGCGACCAGCGCCCTGCTCTCGAACCGAGCCGCCACGCGAGTCAACTCGTCGGCGGCCGAGCGCGCTCGAGCGACGTCGCCGGCCGCGATCTCGATCTCGACCTGAGCCTCAAGCAGCGGCGCCCGCTGCAGATCGGTGTCCGGCGGCCGCTCCTTGAAGGGCACCCGCGTCGGATGCTCGAGCGCGTCTCGGATCGACGCGGCCGCCGCCGCTGCGTCTCCTTGGGCCAGCCGCACGAGCGCGAGACCAGGCTGCGGATCCCAGCCGGCGCGATGAGCAGCAAGAAAGGCCTCCTCGGCGCCCTCGATGTCCCCTCTGCGAAATCGGATCCGCCCCAGCTCGCTCAACGGCCATCCCATCTCGCGTCGCAGGTAAGGGCGCAGTTCCTCGCACGCGCTCAGGGCCTCGGTCTCTGCCTCGCTGCATGACCCACGCAGCCGGAGGATCTCCGCGCGGTGGACACGACAACGCCCGCGCACGCTCCCGATAGCGTCCGTCTTGCACCACCGCTCCATCGCCTCGGTCCATTCCTCGGCCACGTCGTACTGCCCAAGTCCCTGCAGGGCGCACACGAGCTCGCAGTAGACGACCCCGATCGAGAGAGGATCGAGGTCCCCGGAGACCGTCGCCACCCCAACCTCGTCGAGCAGCGCCAGGCCCTGCTCGACATCGCCATCCAGGATGAGCAGCCGTGCCTCTGCCACACGGCCGAGCGCGCACGCCGCCGGCTCATGCTTCGAGCCCAGCTCGATGGCCCGCCGGGCCCACGGCCGAGCGTTGGGTAGGTCGCCGCTCAGCATGCGCTCGTAAGCCCGAACCGCCGCAAGCCAAGCGCTCGCCGGCGTCCCGCCGCCGACCTCCAAGAGCCGCTCGGCTCGTGCCAACCAGCCCCGCACCGGTGCCATGAGGGCGGAATCGAAGAGCAGGTGCATCGCCACGCGAACCGCCGCCCCTGCTGCCGCATCGGTGTCGCCGGCCTCCACGCACAGCGCGTACGCGCGCTCCCACGCTTCGATGGTTACGTCGAGATGCCCCGCCGCGTAAGCGACCTCGGCGAAGACCGGTAGATCGGCCCGACCCGCGAGGCCGTCCGCGTCCGCCTTCATGAAGAGCTCGAACGCCGTACCCCAATCGCCTCGCGCTGCCGCATCACGTGCCCGCTGGACGACGGCCTCGCCGACAGCGTCGGTCATCGCACGCCAGCGATCCCGACGCCATCAACACGCAGGGCGAGCCAGGCACCGGTCGTAACCGTGGAAGTTACCGCTGTAACGGCCTTGCTCACGCATATGGGTTGCGGACCACAACACCCCGCACCAAAGGAGAAGGACCCATGCAGAGCGTAAACGTCAACGGCGTCGACCTGGAATACGAGGTGCGCGGAGCAGGGGAGCCCGTGCTGCTGATCGACATGCTGATCGCCGACTGCTTCGTGCCGCTCCTTGCAGAGCCGGCACTGGCCGACCGCTACCAGCTGATCCGATACCACAAGCGGGGTTGGGTCGGCAGCACCCACACTCCGCCGCCGGTGAGCGTCGCCGATCACGCCGCCGACGCCGCGGCGTTGCTCGACCATCTCGGTGTCCGGCGCGCTCACATCGCGGGCCACTCCACCGGCGCGTCGATCGCAGCCCAACTGGCCCTCGACCACCCCGAGAAGGTGCACACGCTCGCTCTGCTGGAGCCGACGCTGGTGTCGTTGCCTCTCGGCGGTGCGTTCTTGAAAGCCGCCAGCCCGGTGTTCGAGGCATACGGAAGCGGTGACCACTCGGGCGCGTTTGCCATGTTCGTGTCCGCCGCAAGTGGCCTCGACTGGGAGGAGTGTCGAGCGCTGCTCGAGGACCGGATCCCCGGTGTGGTTACGCAGTCGATCAAGGATGCCGACACCTTCTTCGGAGTCGAGCTGCCCGCCCTCACCGAGTGGACGTTCGGGCCCGAGCAGGCTGCCGCCATTCGCAAACCGGTCCTATCCGTGATCGGCGCGGACACCCAGCCGCTGTGGGTGGAGATCGCCGAGTTCCTGCGCTCCTCGCTCCCGCACGTCGAGGAACGCACGATCGACAGGGTCGGACATCTCCTGCAGATCCAGCGTCCCGAGCCGGTCGCCCAGGCGCTGGCGGAGTTCCTGACCCGAAACCCGATCGCCGCCGACGACGCCCGGCGACTCCAACTCGACGACCCGGCACAACCACTTATCGCGCCGCCTGCCTGAGGACGCGGCAAGCCAATCCACCACCAGGAGGAACAATGCCAATCATCAACGTCAAGCTCATCGAGGACGTCTTCACGCCCGACCAGAAGCGCGAGATCATCGAGCGCCTCACCGACGCGATGGTCTCGATCGAAGGCGAGAACCTACGCCCGGTGACCTGGGTCGTCGTCGAGGAGGTCGCAAGCGGCGACATGGGCGTCGGCGGCAAGCCGCTGAGCACCAGCGATCACGGCTGGCGGCGCGACCGTGAGGTCCTGGGTCGCGAGCGAGCTGGCGGTCGAGCGCGCGCGATGTGCCGGCGAAGCGTCGCCGAGCGACGCCAGAGACGCCGCAGTTCGCCCTCGCGGCCGAGCGTGCGCCGCCTAGGCCTTCGGCGGCGGGTCGATTGGTCGCGGCGATCGCAGGAGCTGGATCGCTTGCGCGGCCGCAGCACGAATCGGCGTCGCTGCGGCCGAGCAGCGTGACGGCTCAGCCGGGGTGCAGCGCCGGGCGAGTTCGGCCGGTGATCACGGCGGCATCGTCGGCAGGCTTGCGCAGCGCGTCACCGGCGTCAGGTCATGCCCGGACCTGGCGGAGACGCTCGCGATGCGAGCGCCAGCTGGACGTGCAGCACTCGGTGCCCGGCGGCGCCAGCGCCCGACCAGACAGCGGCCGAAGCTGCCCGGGACTCTCGACCGCGACCACCGGCTGCGCGGCGTCGCGGTCGGCAGCCAGCCGACCAGCCGCCGATAGCCCGCCGAGCTGTTGCGAACGTCAGCGCGCCGAGTTCGCCGCCGCGCTCGTCGAGCAGCGCGGCGGCGTGCGCGGAGCTTGTGACGTCGCTGCCGACGACATCCGGATTGGCCGACTAGCTCGGGGATAGGAGAGGCAGGGACGGTTCTTGCGATGCGCGAATCGCGCGGGTTCTCGCTATCAAGCATCGCCGCCCAGACGCATCCAGACAGAACAATTAGAACACAGGTGAACAAGGAGCGAGAAGCTGAGCCAGCCGGAAAGAAGACGCCGTATGACATGTATTTAGCCTGAGCCAGACAGAGGGCGCGGGGAGCATAGGCGAGCCGGCCGGCAACCCGAATAGACCCGGCCTTGCCGTTGGTGCGCGGCCGGTAGGGACGCGTGCGCAGGTGACGGATGCGAGGTAGGCGCGAGGGTGAGCGCCCAATCAAGCCGAAGTCGGCGCAAATCTGCGCCGGCTCGAGCTCGCTACCCACCAAGAGAGTCCCTGCAAATCAGAATGAATCTGCCCTGCTCCGGCGGTTCGTCATGATCCCGCTCATCCCGCTTCACACGCGAGAGGTCGCAGGTTCGAAACCCGCCGCGCCCATCTGACGTCGTCGCGCCGGCTCCCGCGGAAGCCACGAGATAGGAGCCATGCGTCAACGAGTCCTTACGGACGAACGCGGATGATCGTCTTCCCCTTGATCCGCTCGGTCGGGTTGAAGGCGGCGACGGCGTCGTCGAGGGTCGCGACGTTGCCGATGTTCGTCCGCAGTCGCCCGTCCCGCACCCGCTGGACGATCTCACTCAGCTGGGCGCGATCGGGCACGACGACGAAGTCGACCGCCAGGCCGTCGGCGGGCCGCGCCTCGGGCGGCCCGGTGATGGTCACCAGCGTTCCTCCGGCTCGGATCATGCCCGCGGACCGCTTCCCGATGTCGCCGCCGATGACGTCGAAAACCAGATCGACTCCGCCGACGTCTTCCAGGGAGTCGTGCTCGAGGTCGACGAACTCCTGCGCGCCGAAGTCGAGCGCCGTCTGACGGTCGGCAGGGCGTCCGGTGCCGATGACGTAGGCGCCGGCCTCGCGTGCGAGCTGCGTCACCATCGAACCGACTGCGCCGGCCGCGCCGTGCACGAGGACGCTCTGCCCCGCCTGAAGGCGGCCGTGCTCGAACAGCCCTTGCCACGCGGTCAGGCCCGGCATCGCGAGGCTCGCGCCCGCCGTGAAGTCGACGTCGCCCGGCAGCGGCGCGAGGTTGCGTGCCTCGACGACTGCGTACTCCGCCAGCGTGCCGTCGCGAGTCCAGTCCGTGAGGCCGAACACCCGCTGTCGGACCGACAGCCCGGTCGTTCCATAGCCGAGGGCGCTGACCACTCCGGCCAGCTCGTGGCCGGGGATCGACGGCGTCCGGTCACGGCCGAGGCGATCGGTCCAGGTCGAGGGCCACGTCAGCTCACCCGGGGTGAATCCCGACGCATGAACTTCAACGACGACATCGCCGTAGCTCGCGCCCGAGAGGCTGGCGAGCCTCGCCGCCTGCGGCTCGGGCCGCTCCACCAGCTTCATCCCGGCCGTTCCCGCGGCCTCGTCCGTCACCACAATCGCCTTCATCCGGCACCTCGCTGTATCGAGTCCTCGCCTGCACGGCATTTCGGTTCACGAGCTTCGCCTCGGCCTCCCGGAAATCGAAGGCGGCGGCCGCGCTGTCGCGCGACCGCTGCCTCCCGAGCGTTGCGTTACATCGCCGGCGCTCCCGCGAGAACGATGAGGCCGAACTTGGCCGGGTCGGCGTCGGAGTCGTCGCGTGGGACCAGGAAGTACTCCGCGCCCGCTGGCTCGAGGGTGACGAGGAGTCGCACTTGCTCGCTACGCACGGTGAAACCGTGCGGCACGTTCTTCGGGAGCGCCGCGTATGAGCCGGCCTCGACCTCGATCTTCTCGCCGCCCACGTAGGCGGTGATCGCGCCCTCCACGACGTACAACGTTTCGTCCTCGCGGGTGTGGGTGTGGATCGGCGGTTCGTCGCCCGCGCGCACGCGCCACTCGACGACCGCCCACTCGCCACCGGACTGGTCGCCTTCGAGCTTGAGCTCTGCGCTCGAGCCACCGCCGTAGGTCACGGTACGTCCAGCGCCGGGACCGGACAGGACAGGCTCACTTAGGGCCATGGTCTTGCTCCTCTGATCGGGAACGGATTTCCATGGAACGACCCCGTGCCCCGAGCATCAACAGCCGCTCACGATCGCTCATTCCCTTCCGTGAATCGGCCGTAGCCGGAAAGAACCCACCCGGCGGAACGTTCTCTCCCTTGTGCCCGTACCCGAGGCCGCCAGTCGACCGACTGGATGACCACTAGGAGAAGAACGATGAGGAAGTTCATCAGCATCGCCGCCATCACCGGTGTAGCGGCCGTGGCGTTCGTCCCGGCGGCCTCGGCTGCCACGAAGACCGCCGTGACGTTCGACGGCGCCTTTCTCACGAACGGCGCGTCGATGTGGTCGGGCCAGGTCATTTCGCCGAAGGCCAAGTGCGCCAACAAGCGCCTCGTCCTGATCTTCAAGCAGCGCCCCGGCGCGGATCAGAAGATCGGCTCGACAAAGGCCGAGCCGGTGACCGGCGCGATCGGCTACTGGTGGGCCTTCGAGAAGGTTGGCTTCGCGGTGAAGTCGTCGGAGAAGTACTACGCGAAGGTCAAAGCGACCAACAAGTGCGCGGGGGCGCGCTCACCGGTCCTCAATGCGGTGGGCTACTAAGGGTCTTGTAGCGGATAGCCGCGGTCATTGCTTTCGTTCGCTTCGCCGCCATATGGTCGCGCTTGTCCGCGGCAGGCCCCGGTGCGCTCGGCCGTTCGCGTCGCCACTCCGTTGCGTCTGATGGCGCGATCGCGCCCGACACGTCGCGACGGCCGACGATCAGCGGTCTCGGCCTCCGGGCGGAAGTGACCCGACGTAGAGCCCACGGACTTCGTGATCGCGGCGATGGGACCGACCCGTCCCGGCAGATCAGCGTCACCGTGCGCCTGCCCGCCTCGGCGCTGCGCGGCCGCGGACTGCGGGTCGCGGCCGAGGCCGACCCGGTCGTCGAACCCGGAGACGGGCCGCTCGGGGCGCTGCTCTTCGGCAAGGGCGTCGCTTGTGATCCCGGACAGTCGTGTCGCGTGACGATGCGGTTCCTGACCGCCTACTTCCGTCCCGCCCGCCACCACAAGATCCGGCTGCGGCTGATGGTCTCGCCCCGCGACACGCGCGGGTGGGTGACGGCCTATGCGCCGGTCGATCTGTCGCCGCGGCGCTGACCGGACGCTGCGCTATGGAAACCACGGCTCCCCGGGCCCTTGGGGAGAAACCGGCGGTCGTTGACAGCTTGCGTCCGCCCCGTTCACCACAGTACGGTTGGAGGTCTGACGCGCTGAAGAAAGGGGGAACCCTCATGCGCGATCCGAGGGCTCGCCATTCTCGGCGGGCGCCGGTGCCGGCGAGCGAGCTCGCGGTGTCGCGAGCGATGTCATGGCCCAGGTGGTGAGTTCGCCGCTGGCTGAGCCGTCGCGGGCTCGCGCGGCGGGATCCGCCATGCGCGTGCCGGGGTTCGAACTGCTGGAGTCGAAGCTGCGCCCGCCGCACCGTCGCGCCGGGACCGTGCCACGCAGGCAGCTGATCGATCGTGCTGGAGCCGGAGTCGGGCGCGGTTCCCGTCGATATTCATCTCCGCCGGACCCGGTTGGGGCAAGACGACGCTGCTCACTCAGTGGGCCGCGCGGTCACAACGACCGTTCGCATGGGTTTCGGTCGATGCGAACGACAACGATCCGATCGTCCTGCTGACGTACGTCGCGACGGCTCTCGGCCGGGTCTCGCGACTCGACCCGACGGTGTTCGCGGCACTGGCGTCGCCGGGCGCTTCGGTCGAGGGAACCGTTGTCCCCCGCCTCGGGGCGGCCCTGGCGACGATGGACGAGCCGGTCGTGCTCGTCCTCGATGACCTGCATCTGGTCGAGAGCCAGGCCTGCCTGGATGCCATCGCCGCGCTCACGAGGCATGTTCCCGAAGGCTCGCAGCTGGCTCTCTCGGCGCGAGGGCATCCCGCGTTGCCGCTGGGAGCCCTGCGGGCGCGGGGCCTTGCGCTGGAGATCGGGCCGGACGAGCTGAGCATGGACCAGGCCGAGGCGCGCCAGCTGTTGACGGCGGCCGGCCTGGACCTGGCGGATGCTGAGATCGCCGAGCTCACCGAGCGCACGGAGGGCTGGTCCGCCGGTCTCTACCTGGCGGCGCTGTCCGCCAAGGCGAGCGGCGCCGGGATCAAGGGCGTGACCGCGTTCAGGGGGGACGACCGTTTCCTGGCCGACTACCTCCGCTCGGAGCTCCTCTCGCGCGTGCCGCCCGACGAGCTGCGCTTCCTGACCCGGACCTCGGTTCTCGAGCGCATGTCGGGCCCGCTCTGCGACGCCGTGCTCGACTCGAGCAGCTCGGCGACGGCGCTGGAGTCGCTCGAGCGCTCCAACCTGTTCATGGTGCCGCTTGACCGCACCGGCGAGTGGTATCGCTACCACCATCTCTTCCAGGAGCTGCTGCGGGCGGAGCTCGGGCGAGTCGAACCGGACCTCCTGCCGCGGCTGCTCGCTCGTGCGGCCGACTGGTGCGAGGCGAACGGACAGCCGGAGACCGCGATCGGGTACGCGCAGGCGGCCGACGACGTCAACCGGACCGCGCGACTGATCGTGCGGAACTATCTCGACACGTACAACAGTGGCCGTGCCGCGACCGTCGAACGCTGGCTCGGCTGGCTGGACGCGCACGGGGCAATCGAGACGAACGCGGCGGTCGCCGTGATCGGCGGACTGACCGCCGCGCTCTGGGGCCGGCCGCCGGAGGCGGAGCGTTGCGCCGATGCCGCCGAACGCGCGAGCTACGACGGCACGCTTTACGACGGCAGCGCTTCCATCGACTCGTGGCACGCCCTCATGCGTGCGCAGCATTGTCGGCGAGGGGTCGCGAGGATGCGCAGCAGATGCGGAGCTCGCGGTGGCGACCCTTGCCCGTGGCAGCCGGTTGAGACCGAGCGCCATGGTGCTGCTCGCGATTTCGCACTGGCTGGCCGGCGACATCGACCAGGCCGACGACCTCTTCGCCGACGTCGCCGAGGAGGGGGTCGCGTTGGGGGCGCGGGCCCCGGTGATCTTCGCCCTGGGCGAGCGCGGCGCGATCGCGATCGAACGAGGGGCGTGGGTCGACGCGGAGGAGCTCGCGGACCGGGCGCTTCGCTACATCCGGCGGTCATTGATGGAGGAGTACCCGACGAGCGCGCTTGCCTATTCCGCGGCGGCGCGTGTCGCCCTCCACCGCGGAGACCGCCCCGGCGCCGAGGAGCTCCTGACGCGGGCGCAGCGCCTGCGGCCGCGGCTCACCTACGCGCTGCCGCACCTCGCGATCCAGACCCGCTTGGAGCTCGCACGGGTCTACCTGGCGCTCGCCGACGCGGCCGGCGCCGCCACGATGCTGCGCGAGATCGAGTCGATCCTGCGCCGACGACCGGACCTCGGGACGCTCCCGGTCCAGGTGGACGAGTTGCGCGCCAGCCTGAAGACGATGCACGCACAGGCCCCCGGCGCCTCGACCCTGACCGAGGCGGAGCTGCGTCTGCTGCCCTACCTCGCCACGCACCTCTCCTTCCGCGAGATCGGCGAGCGCCTGTACCTCTCCCGCCACACCGTGAAATCACACGCCATGGCCATCTACCGCAAGCTCAACGTCACCTCCCGCAGCGCCGCCGTCGAACGCTCCCGCGAGCTCGGATTGCTCTAGTTCGGGATGCCTGACGGATCCGCCGACTCGCTACGTCACGAACGCTCATCGGGCGCGACGCGCCTCAGGCCGATCCCACGGAGTGAGCGCTCCGTGATGTGGGTGCTGGCCGTGGGTGCGCTCGACCTCGGGCTCGAGCAGTTCATGGTCATCCCGATCCTGCCGGCGGTCCAAGAGAAGTACGCGGCCTCGCTCACGTCGGCCACATGGCTGCTGACCGGTTTCCTGCTCGCAGCGGTCGTCGCGGCACCGATAGTCGGCCGTCTGGGGGACATATACGGAAAACGCCGTCTTCTGCTCGTCTCGCGTCGGCGGCGTTCGCCATCGGCTCGCTCGTCTGCGCCCTGGCTGGATCGATGACAGCGCTGATCGCCGGCCGAGTGCTGCAAGGCATGGGCGCGGCCTTGGGACCGCTGGCCATCGGGCTGGCCCGTGATCGAGCTTCCAAGGAGCAGGCGCCCGTCTGGATCGCGTTGCTCGTGGCCGCGGCCGGGACCGGCGCCGCCGTCGGCCTGCTGCTCGGCGGCGTGCTTGTCGACGCCGTATCGGTGGCTGCGGTCTTCTGGTTCTTGTTCGCGGTCGCGGTCGGTCTGTTCCTCGCCATCCTGGTCTTCGTTCCAGAGTCGCCCGTGCGCGACGTCGGTGCGACCCGACTGGGCAGGCGGTCTGCTCCTGGCGACTGCGCTCCTGGCCGCGCTGCTGGCGGTCTCGCAGGGCAACACCTGGGGGTGGGACTCCGTGCGAGTCGTGACCCTGGTCGCCGTCTCAGCGATCGTCTTCGCCGGATTCGTCGTCGTCGAACGCGCGGTCTCCGCGCCACTCGTCGACATGCGGCTCATGGCACGCCGTCCCGTATGGAGCGCGAACCTCGTCGCGTTCGCAATGGGGTTCGCTCTGTTCATCGCCGGGGTCGTCGTGCCGCAGATCGCGAGGCTTCCCACCGCCTCCGGATACGGACTCGGCTTGACGTTCGCCGAGACAGGCCTCGTTCTCCTGCCGGGCGCGCTCGGGATCATGGCCGGTGGTTGGGCGAGCGGCGCGCTGGCACGCAAGGTCGGAGCGCGGAACCTCGTCGGCGCCGGCGCTGTCGCGGCCGCCGTCGGGTACGCCTGGCTCGCGCTCGACCACGGATCCGTCGGCTCGATCGTCGCCGCCAACGTGCCGGTGGGGTTCGGCATCGGACTCGCGTTCGCCGCACTCGTGAATCTGGTCGCGCACTCGGTCAGCGAGCAGCGTACGGCCGGCTTCGTGGCGATGACCCTGGTTTGCCGCATCACCGGGTCCGCGCTCGGCGCTCAGGTCGCCGCCGCGATAGTCATCGGCGCCGGCATCGTGGAGCCCGGCTTCCCGGCCGAAAGCGGGTTCACGGGAGCGTTCGTCCTCGGGCTTGCCGCCGCCCTCGTCGCGCTCGGAGCAACCGTCGCGATCCCCGGCCGCGCGGCCGATCCGCTCCTGGGGAACGCACCGCACACCGGCACCGTCGCTGGATCCTGAGCACCCCGGGTCGTCTCGGGCTCCTACGCGTCAGCGCCGAGGCGGCCGGTAGGCGTAGAGCACGGCGATGACCACCAGGCTGGCCCCGATCGACAACAGCGACCCGACCGGGAACGCGGTGAACATCGAGATGTTGACCAGGATGCTGAGCACGGCGAAGGCGATGCCGAGGTATATGCCGAGCCGGCGGTCGAAGACGATCAGCAGCGCGGTGATGCCCTGGACGGAGGCCAGGACCAGCATCCCGATCCCCCAGGTGTCGAGCCCGAAAGCCGGCAGGTCGCTCGCCTCGAGCCAGTTCGCGCGCGCGAGAGCGGAGACGCCCCAGATGCCGGTCACGACCGAGGAGAGCAACAGCACGCTCCCCACCGCAAGCAGCCTGACCGCCCCCTTGAAGGCGCGGTCGTCGTGGTAGCGGAACTCGTTGGGTTGGAGCGTTCCGGTCATGGCGACCAAGATGGCGCGCGACGCGCTCACGCACATCACCCCGATGGCATGAACTGCGCGCCCCCAGGACCGTCGCTCGCTCGACCGCGGCCGTCCGTCGCTCCGGCGCTGACCAGGTCGCGGACCCCTCGGCTGCCCGATTCCATCCCATCGGGGCGATGTCGGCTCGTAGACGCGGGGGGACACTCGGGTTCGGGTGTCGGCGACCGCCGGCAGCGAGCCACCAGCGAGGAGCTGACGCATGTCGATGGAGATGGCAGTCGTCACGTTCGACGGCACGCATCACGCCGAGCAGCAGCTGACCGGCGAGCAGGTCGAGCAGCTGAACCAGGCCGCGGTCGCGAGCTGAGGCAGGCATGGCGCGCGCTGAGCTCGTGGATCTTGTCGCCGACGGGACCGGCGATGCCCTCGCCGGTCCCGTCCCGCTGACCGTCCTCACGGGCTTCCTCGGCGCCGGCAAGACCACGCTCCTGAACCGCATACTGCGAGGGGACCACGGGCTGCGCGTCGCCGTGCTCGTCAACGACTTCGGCTCGATCAACATCGACGCCGAGCTCGTCGTCGGCGTCGAGGGCGACGTGATCAGCCTCGCGAACGGTTGCGTGTGCTGCACGATCCGCGACGACTTGATCGAGTCGGTCATCGCGACCATCGAACGGCCGGAGCAGCCCGAGTACATCCTGCTCGAGGCGAGCGGCGTGGCTGACCCGTCGGGGCTCATGGTGACGTTCTCGATGGCCAGATTCCGGGACCGGATCCGCCTCGACAGCATCACCTGCGTGCTCGATGCCGAGCAGGTCTTCGCCGCGCCGGAGCTCGAGCAGCTGAAGCTCTGGCAGATCGCGTGCGCCGACCTGCTGATCCTGAACAAGGTCGACCTCGTCGACGGCGCCCAGCTCGAGCGCGTGTCGTCATGGCTGGACGAGCGCTTCCACCGCGTGCGCGTCCTCGAGACGAGCCACTGCGACGTGCCGCTCGAGATCCTCCTGTCCGCCGGCCGGTTCGACCCGGCCGGGTTCGGCAACGGAGCGCGCAGCCACGACCACGCGCACGATCTCTCGTCCGCGTTCGGTACGTGGAGCTATGAGACCGACCTGCCGCTGTCGCTCGACGCGCTGCGGGAAGCCGCGCCGCGACTGCCCGTCGGCGTCTACCGGGCGAAGGGCGTCGTGCATTCGATCGAGTCTCCCGACCGGCGGGCGGTGCTGCAGGTCGTCGGCAAGCGTGCGGAGGTGGAGCTCTGCGACGAGTGGGGCTCGCGGCCGAGACGCACGCGGATCGTCGTCATCGGCTCGAGCGACGGTCTTGACCCGCACCTGCTGCACGAGCACTTCGCTGCCTGCGTGGCAGCGGCCTGAGCCGACATCCAGCCCCGACACAGCGAAGGAGCGAGCATGGCACGAAAGCGCACACACAACGGGGCAAAGGTGAAGTCCCCGCCGGCGGCGAGCCCGTACGGCGGCGGCGGCGGTCAGGGCGTCTCGCTTCCTCCCTATTTCAAGCCGACGCCGTACCTGAACAGCAACAGCACCTACTTCCCGACCTCGGAGGAGATCGGGCCGGACGAGATGCGGATCACGTTCATGGGCTCGTGCCCGTTCCCCCCCAAGCGCGACCAGGCGGCGACCTGCATCTTGGTCGAGCTCGGGAACGGCGACCGCTTCTTCTTCGACTTCGGTCCGGGCTCGCTGCGCAACATCCTGGCGGCGCAGGTGCCGCTGCAGGCGATCAACGACATCTTCTTCACCCATCTGCACGTCGACCACTACGGCGAGCTGCCCTACCTCTTCTGCTTCGCGCCCTGGGCGGGCCGGTGGATTCCGCTCCGCGTGCACGGCCCCTCGGGCCGCACGAAGGAGGAAGGTCTCGGCCACCTGATCGACGGCATGAAGCAGATGACCCACTGGCACACGCAGTCGTTCAACGCCAGCCCGATCGGCGACGGCTACGAGGTCGAGGTCAACGAGTTCGACTACACCGACGACAACGGCATCTGTTACGACAAGAACGGCGTCACCGTGCGGCACTGGCGCCGCTCGCACAACATGGACGGCGCGTCCGGCTACCGGCTCGACTGGAACGGCCTCAGCTTCGTCTGGACCGGCGACGGCCGGCCCGACACGAACACGATCGAGTACGCGCAGGGCGTCGACGTCTTCGTCACCGAGCTGCAGCCGGACATCGGCACGATCATGGAGCAGAAGAGCGGCATCCCGGCGGCGATCTACAACTCGACGATCGACCTCGTGCACACCGACCATTACGCGACCGGCTACATGATCAAGCAGGTCAATCCGCGCATGGGCATGGTCACGCACATGGCCTTCGATCGCGACCTCGTCAGCGAGAGCCTGGCCGGGATCCGCCAGCATTGGGACGGCTTGTTCTGCTTCGGCGCCCCGGACGGCGTCGTCGTCAACGTCACCAAGGACGCGATCTGGACGCGAGACTGGGCGGTGTCCGACTCCGCCAACATGAAGGGCACGCGGTCGTTCTCGACGTCGGAGCTCCGCGCCATGCTCGGAGGCGACCAGATCCCGACCACCTTCCGCGTGCCGACTCCGCGTTACTCGAAGCATGACCTGCTGAGCCCCGAGGTCCTCGCGATCGAGATCCCGGGCGAGGTCTTCACCCCCGTGGATGTGCAGCGGCACACGATCGAGGACTTCAAGGAGGCCTTCGGCGACCTCATGACCACGGACGTCCCGATCTCGGCGCTGATCGGCGCGCAGCAGGTCGGCAAGGCGGCGGGCGACGTCACGCACGCGGTCCGCGCGCTCATGGACGGCGTCCAGCTGCTCGGTCCCGCGATCGTCGGGCAGGCCGTGCCGGACGCCGCGGAGGCGGAGCGCGCCAGGACCGCGGTCAACACGATCACGTCGACGGTCCGAGCCGCGGCGTGGCGGTCGGATGCGGTCCGCGACGGAGCGCAGGCGGCCGTGCAGAGCGCCCTGCCGGCCCTGAAGGAAGCGAAGGAGGGCCACGACTTCAAGGCCGCGGCCCACTCCCTGATCGGCATCGTCGGTGGGCTCGGCAGCGAGCTCCAGAAGCCGGACGTCCAGCAGATGGCGACGGCGGCGTCGGCGCTGTTCATCGAATCGGCGGCCGCCACGCTCGGGACCAAGGCCGTACAGGAAGGCGATGCCAGCCCGACCGAGGCGCTGAAGGGCGCCGTCGCGATGTCGCAGGCGGTCGCGGTCGGCGTCTTCGGCGACAAGCTGAAGGATCCGGACGTGGCGCGCAACCTGCAGGAGGCGGCCGCGGCGCTGCAGACGTTCGGCGGCCCGCTGCTCAGCTCGCCACAGGCGCAGGAAGGGCGCGATCAGCTGCTTCGCGGCCTGGGGCGCGTGCTGCAGGATCCGGGCAGGCGCGAGGCGCTCAAGGCCGCCGTGGCCACGCTCGTCCAGACGGCGGGTACGATCGGCGGCTCGCTCCAGAACGGCAACCGGAACGGGGCGTTCAAGAGCGGCGCCGGCTTCCTCATCGAAGCCGTCGGGAACAAGCTCCAGGGCCCCGCCGCCTGAGGACGTGACGATGGTGGAGCGGTAGCCCTGCGCCGCGCCGGCGCAGGGCTACCGGTCTGTGATGGGACCGGGGGCGATGTTGTCGACCGGGGCCGCCGGCGAGCCGACGTCGACGGGAAGGGAGAGGCAGCCGGGCAGCGCGCGCTCCCGGCACGCGTCCGCAAGCGCCGCCAGCGCGTCCGCGGCTCGCTGTTGTGCCTCGATCAGCTGCTTCTGAGACGCCGTCAGCTTCGCCTGGCTCCGCGCGAGCCTCGCCTGAGCCAGCGCCAGCGCGCCCTGCGCGTCGTGGCTGCGGGCCTCGGACGAGGCGACCATCTCGTCGCTCTGCCGGCGATCATCGGCCAAGCCCGCCGAGTGCTCCAGCGAGCGAGCCTCCGCGTCCGCAGAGAGAGCCTCCGCGTCCGCGCGCGATCCCTCGGATCGCGATTGCTCCTCGTCGGCGAGTGCGGCGTCGCGCGAGGCCTCGGACTCGCCGATCTGGGCCGTGCTCGCCCGCGTCGTGGCGCGCTCACTCGCGAGGGCGGCCTGTCGCTGGTCAGCCTGCTCCTCGGGGGAACCGAGCAGTGAGGCGCGCTGGGCCTGACCATCCGCGAGAAGGCCGCTGAGCGCGTCCACGTGCTCGTCGTTCTGGTTCAGGACCGTGAGAAAGGCGAACGACACCAGCGTGGTCGAGACCAGCCAGCCGAAGCACGCGAGCGCGAGCACGACCGCGATCAGCCGGCGCCAGCGGTGCTGATCGTCTGATCTCGCCGGCGCATCGTGGGGGTCATCCGCGTCGCGGTCGAGGTCGTCGAACCGGCGATCGGCCTCCTCCAGGCGGGCATTCCAATCGTCGTCCGCCTGTTCATCGGCCGCGTCGAGGGCGGGGTCGCCCTCCCGCCGATCCTCGCCGGCGCCCGGTTCGTCATCCACGTTCCGATGCTCCGGATCCGTGTCGTCCATCTCTCACTCCTTCCTGGGTCGTGAGGCCTGCTATGCCGGCTGCTTCTCCGGCCCGCGTGCTCGCGTCGCATCGGTGGGGGCGCTTTCCATGGGAGGCCGCTCGTCGCGGGGGTGGGACTCGAACCAACGGGCGTAGCGGGAGGCCAGCGGGGCCGCGGTGAAGCCATGGGCGAACACCGAAAGGCCGACGGTCAGGTAGATCGCGAGCAGGATCAGGTGCTCCTGAGGGAGCTGTGACTCCTCGACCACGATCACCGCGAAGACGATCGAGGCGAGCCCGCGGGGCCCGAACCAGCCGAGGAAGCCCAGCGTCGGCAGACGGGCGCCGCGAGCCGATCATCGCGATCGCGACCGGGAGCATCCGCACCACCGTGAGGCTGAGGACGGCGTAGAGGGCGAGGCTCCAGGTCAGGTCTCCGAGGGCGGGCCCGAGCAGGATCGCCCCGAAGAGCACGAACGTGACGGCGCTCAGGATGTCGCCCACCTCCTCGCTGAGACGGTTCAGCTCGTGGGGATCGCGCCGGAGCGCAGCGCGGAAGACCAGGCCGCCCACGAACGCCGCGATGAACCCCGATCCGCCGAGCCCGCTCGCGATGCCGTACGCCAGTGCCGCGCCCGCGGCCGGGATCACCTGGCGCCACGCGCCCTCGATCAGCTCTCTGCCACCGGCGTAGACGAAGATCGCCGCGACCAGGAGCCCTGCCGCCACTCCGCCGACCACCCCGTAGCCGATCTCCTCGAGCAGCAGCTCGCCGGCGCTGCGCCCCTCCGAGATCTCTGATTCCACGTCCGCGGCCGCGACGGCAGCGAACAGCAGCGGGACACAGATCCCGTCGTTGAGACCGCTCTCGACGTTCAGGCCCTGGCGGATCCGGGCCGGCACGCGCGGCTCGGTCACGACCGCCTGCCCGAGCGCGGCGTCGGTCGGCGCAAGGATGACGCCGAGGATCAGTGCCTCGCCAAGCGTCAGCTGATCGAAGATCACCGCGGCGGCCAGGGCTCCGAGGCCGATGGTGAGGGGGAGGCCGATGCCGAGCAGGCGCAGCGGCACGCCGACGTCGGGGCGAAGCTGGCGGAGGTCGATGCGCGAAGCGTCGGAGAACAGCACCAGGGCCAGCGTCGCCTCGGCCAAGGTGCGTACGGCGGAGCTGCTGCTCTCGACGTCGATCCCATCCAACGCGTGGGGGCCCACGAGCAGGCCGAACGCCACGAACAGCATCGTCGCCGTGATCGGCGTGCCCGAGAGCCGGTGCGAGATCGCCGCTACGGCGAGCAGCGCGAGCGCCACGATGGCGAGGGCCCACTCCATGACGTCAGAGGCCGGTCTCGGCCGAGACGCGGCCGGACGCGACGGCCGCTCGGAGGGCGTTGTAGTCGTGCTCGTTCTGGTCGGCGTACGCCTCTGCGAACGACGCCAGCGCACGATCGAAGGTGTCGCCCGTGCCGAGATAGCTCGCAATCGCGATCGCGTCCCCGGAGCGGGCGTGCGACTTCGCGAGAGCGTGACCGCAGAGGTGTGCGTACACCGTCATCGCCGTCGGGTCCATCAGCTCGACCAGTGCGGAGCCCTTGCCGTCCCAGAGCTGGCGCATGTAGAAGTCCCGGCTCACGCCGTCCAGCGCCGTGAGGCGAATCCAGCCGAGCATGATGTCGCTCGCCGCCTGCGTCATTCGCTGGCCCTCGACGACCCGCTGGCCGTGCTTGCCATACGAGCTCTTGCCCAGGAACGGCTCGAGCACCGATGCCTGGGCCTCCTTGAGCTGCAGGAACAGCGGATCGCTCGTGTCGCGACCGACCATGAGCAGGATCCAGGCGCGCGTGCCGACGCTGCCGACTCCGACGACCTTTCGTGCCGAGTGGGCGTAGCGATAGCGCTCGAGCAGCCGCCGGCGATCGGCGGTCAGGGTGCGCCGATAGGAGCGGATGGCTCCCCGTACGAACTCCTCGATCGCGGCCTCTTTGACGCCGGACGCCAGCTCCTCGATCGGGACGATGAGCGGCGGATCGCTGACGATCCTGGGCTCGCCGTCGACGGTCTCGGTGAGCTTCCCGAGTGCCCGCATGCTGTCCTTCGCCCTCGCCTTGGCCACGTTGCGCTCGAACACCTTGCGCTGCTTTGCGGTGACGTGGCGAGCCGCGAGCCCGGCGATCTCCTCCACCTCGATGCGGGAGTACCACAGGTCGAGGTTGGACATCCCGGCCAGATCGCTCATGGCCTCGCGGTAGGAGCGCGTCACCGCCCGATTGATCGACCGCCGCTGCTTCGCGTCGAAGCCGCGATCACGCCCGGCCACGGCAAAGCTGGCCACGAGCCGTTTCACGTCCCATTCGAACGGGCCCGGAAGCGTCTCGTCGAAGTCGTTGATGCCGAACACCAGCCGCCGATCGGGTGCGGCAAACGCACCGAAGTTGGACAGATGCGCATCGCCGCAGAGCTGGACCTCCAGCCCCGTACGAGGGGCAGGTGCCAGGTCGGCCGCCATCGGATAGGCCGCGCCGCGGAAGAAGGTGAACGGCGACACGAGCATCCGCCCGTAGCGGAGGGGCACGAGCTCGGGCACCCGGGAAGCACCCTGTTCCTCCAGCAGCTCGACGGGATCACGCCGGTCGGCGGCCGGCTCCCATTCGCCGTGCGCGGAGCGGGGCGCCACCGCCCGTGCCGCCTTTCCGGTCGCCGCCCGCTCCGGGCCGGTGAGGTGCGCCACCGCCTGCGGCCTCGCTTGCCGCCGGCCGGCCCGCTCGCGCACGGCCACGCTCGCGAGCTCGTTGTGTCCATCGGGGATGTGCTCGACAGTCGTCACGCGATCCGCTCCTTTCGGCCCTCACGCTCATCGCGGAGTGCGCGACGCGTGCGGTGTTCGATCGGGGCTCATCACACTGCGCCTGCTGTCCGGCGTCATCGCCCTGATGGCATGAATTGCTCCGCCCGGGCGCGCTCGTCCGGCGGGAGCAGAGCACGACCGGGGCGCCGGTACCACGGAAGCCCGGGTGCCGGCATCGTTGCCCGGGCCGCTCATCCCTGCGTACGGTGCCCATATCCGACGCAGGAGCACACGGGGATGGTGAATGCATCAGCCGGTACGTTGTCGCGGGCTCGCTCGCGGCGATTCACCAGGTTCGCGCGCCCGTTCGAGCTGCTGGAGTCGAAGTTGCGCGCGCCCCGGCGACGCAGGGGTGCCGTGCAGCGCAGGGCGCTCATCGGCGAGCTCGAGGAGGCGTCCGCCACGGTGCCGGTCGTGCTCCTGTCCGCCGGCCCCGGTTGGGGGAAGACGACGCTGCTGGCGCAGTGGAGCTCGCAATCGGCGCGACCGTTCGCGTGGGTATCGGTCGACGAGAACGACAACGATCCGATCGTCCTGCTGACGTACGTCGCGGCGGCGCTCGACCGCATCACTCCGCTCGACGCGAGCGTGTTCGACGCGCTGGCGTCGCCGGGCACCTCGGTCGAGGGAACGGTCATCCCGCGCCTGGGAGCGGCGCTGGCGATGGTGGACGAACCGGTCGTCCTCGTCCTCGACGACGTGCATTTCATCGACAACCCGCCGTGCCTGGATGCGATCGTCGCGCTCATCGGGCATGTCCCGGAGGGCTCGCAGCTGGCACGCTGGTCTAGACGGGCCGGGTGCCCGGCCGGCTCATGCCATCGGGGCGATGACGACGTCCCGCCGGTGCTGTCTAGTTGACGGCATCCGCGCTCCCCTGAGCGCAATGTGACGCAGAGAGGCAGCAAATGGCCGCATACAAGGAGAACCTGCGCAAGCTTGCGCTGAATGACGAGGGATTCGTGGATTCGGTGCTCGGGATGGGGCACAACACCGTCGAGGTCTCGCAGTTGGACGAGAAGACACACGCCCTCGTCCGGTTGGCGGCGTCGCTGGCGATGGACGGGGCGATCAGCTCCTACCAGTCGACGGTCGAGCTGGCCCTGGCATCCGGCGCGAGCTTCGACGAGATCGTCGGCACCCTGATCGCGGTCGCTCCCACCGTCGGCCTGACACGGGCCGTGTCCGCCGCGCCCGAGCTGGCATTGGCGCTGGGCTACGACGTCGACGCAGCGTTCGAGGCATCCAGCTGGGACGAAGAGTGACGGTGCGCGGCCGGGCGGAGCCGCGCTCCAGAGAGCGCGGATCTCATGCCGTTCGAACGATGTCGTGCGGCGACCGGGGCGAAACGATGGACCCGACAGCGTCCACGCAGCGAGATGCGCGCGCCGTGTCGACTCGGCCCTGAGCGACAGGCCGCGCGAAAGGAGAGCACCATGAGGCGGCGCCTGGCCGCGGTGACCGCCCGTGGCGGGAGTGGTCCGCGCCGACGTTCGCGGTTGACGCGGACCGGCCGGTTCCCGCCGGCATCGACGGCGAGGCGCTCATGCTCGACCCACCGCTGAACTTCCGCATCCGTCCAGGAGTCCTGCGCGTGCGCGTCGCCCGCAAGCACCCGGGCGCCTCGCCCTCGGCGGGGGCTCCCGAAGGGATGTGGGCGGGCGTGCTGGCACTCGCGCGAATCGCCCGCGGCCTGCCGCCCGATTCATCCCATCGAGGCGATGCTGCGCGGGCGGATGGACGTGATGATGGAGACCGATAGTCCAGTCCACAGTCCATCGCCGAGCGGCGCGGAGCGCCTCCTCGGTCGACTCGATCGGAGTGAGATGCATGTCGGCCTTCCTCTGGATCCTCATCGGGATCCTCTACTTCACCGCGCTCTTCGTGCTCGGCCTCTCGACCCTCCGCAAGGGCCACACAGCGCTGTTCTGGTTCGGGATCCTGTTCCCGTTGCTGTGGATCGTCGGTGCCCTCATGGCCCCCACGCCGGCAGTGGTCGCGGCTGAAGCCAGGGCGGATCTTCGATAGCGCGGCGAACGTCGCAGCACAGCGAAACGGCCCCGAGAACGCTCGGGGCCGTTTCGGTTTAATACCCCGCGCGTTCCGGCTAGCCGGCGACCGCGAGCCCGAGGGCCTGGCCGATCGAGCTGCCGGCGGCGGCCACGCGGGCGGTTCCGACCACGGGCGCGACGGCGATCAGGACTCCCTGGACCTGCTCGACGCTCAGTCCGAGGTCAGCTGCCACTCCGAGGTTCAGGAGATAGGACTCCGGCGGGGCGCCGGAGGAGGCCAACGCGGCGATCCGCACGAGCATGAAGGTCTCGGGGTCGAGACCAGAGCGCTCCAGGCTTCCTTCGTTCATCTCCACCAAGGCGTCGAGGACGGGTGTGCTCTCTTCGGACATCTGGGCTGCTCCTCTGTTGGATGACTGTGTTGGGGATGTCGCTCAGGCGGGACCCAGGAGACGCGCCTTCTCGCGCGCGAACTCCTCGTCCGTGAGCACGTTCTGCTCGTGAAGCTCGCCCAGTTGCTTGAGCTCCTCGAGCGTGTCGGGCGTCAGTCCGCCCGAGGCCGGCGTCGCCGCCGGGGCGGGATCGGCCGACACCGGTGGCTCAGCGGGCGCCGGGACCGCGGTCTCCTCTGCCTGCTTTGCGTCTTGATGGTGCTTGGCGGCGACCACGGCCCCTCCGACCGCAGCGGCGCGTCGCCTGCGCTGGCGTCTGTCGCGTCCCATCTTCACGTCCCTTCTGACTCGATTGCACGCTTCTGTCGCCCGAGAATGCCGCTCCCCGCAACTGCCGTCATCGCCCAGATGGGACGAATCCGCCGAGCTCGCGGGGATCTGCGGTCCTCGACCGGCGATCGATCACGACCGTGGGTTCGTCGCGCGCGCAACGTCGAGACCCTGAGCGATTTCGAAACCGAGCTCCTGATCGAGATCCGCGAGCTGCGGGCACGGGTCGAGGAGCTCGCCGACCGTCGATAGCGGACGGTCAGCCCCCGGTCACCACCGGCGCCGGGACGGGGCTCGGGGGAGCAACCGCGCGCGTGGAGCCGGCCGGGAACTCGCGCAGCGTCTGGCGGCGGAGCGCGATCACCCCGATCGCGATCAGCGCGCCCAGCAGCAGGATGCCCCACCAGGTGCGCAGCGCGTGGGTGCCGCCCCAGAGGACGAGCAGCAGGAAGGCGGCGCCGACGCTCGCCCAGGTGATGCCCGGCCGCTCGTTGAGCACCGGCGCGATCCACCGGCGGACGGCGACCGCAGCCTTCGTCGGCCCGGCGAGGATGGCGCCCGTGACCGCCATGACGCCGTAGAGCACCGCCGCCCACCCGATCTGCGCGAGGATCTCGCTGCCGAGCAGCCATGCCTGCCTCCCGGCGTCCTCGCCCGGTGGCGCGGTCAGCGCCTCGATCGCCACGTTGCCGGCGACCCGGCGCACGACGAGCACCGCGAGTCCGACGAGCACGAACGCGAACCCGATGTTGCGGATCGTCTGCCGTCGCGCCCCGCGCGCGAGATAGATCGCAAGCGCGTACAGCGCGAGCACGAGCACCAGCAGCGCGGCGCTGAGGATCCGGACCGCCTGGACGCCCGCCTGGGCGGCCGCGAGCTGGTCCGAACGCATGACGGTGATCACACCGGCGTCGGGCGGGATCTTGGCCAGCGCCGACTCGGGCAAGCCGAGCTCGGTGCCGAGTTCGGTCACGAGCGCGCCCAGGTCCAGCGTGACGACGCCCTCGCCGGTCGAGATCCCTTCGCCCGTCGTGTTCTCGAGCACGTTGACGAGCTTCTGTTGTGCGGCCGCGTTGGCGTTGATCCAGAGCTCCTGTACGCGCGGCTCGGCGAGCATGCGCCCGATCGTGGTCGTGGCGGACTGCCGTAGCGCCCCGGCCAGCGGCGCTGCAAGCGCGTCGAGGTTGTCGGGGAGCCGCGCCTCGAGCTCGGCGGGGACGTCGACGTTGTCGTAGAGCTGGTTGACGAGGAAGACCGAGACCGCGTCGCGGACCTGCTGGTCCTCGATCAGGTCCGCGCTCGCCTGCTTCCAGGACTCGTTGTCGAGCACCTGCCGGTTCACCCAGGTCGTGAGGATCGACGCGAGCCCGATCAGCGAGGCGACGACGATCAGCACCCAGATGAGCACCGTGCGTCGCCGACGCCTGCGCGGCGCCGGCTGCGCGTCGACCGCCTCGCCGCGCGTGGGGACGGTATCTGGATCGGTCAGCGCCATGTGCCCGGCTCTAGCCCGCGCTGGTCGCGCGCGGCGACGGGTCCATGAGCGCGCCCATGATCCAGAGCAACGGGAAGACGATCCCGAAGACGAAGAGCCAGACGTGGCCGTTGCGCAACGTCGCGAAACCGAGCGACACAAGTGCGACCAGGTACAGCGTCACCAGCGTGATCCACAGGAACGTCGACATCTCGTAGCTCCGATCCGGTCGGTTGGGAGAGTTCCCCGATCGTCTACGAGCAGCGGTCGTGCCACATCGCCCCGAAGGGATGAGTTGTGAAGTCAGCGAGCGCTGCCGTCGAACCGCCCACCCGATTTCATCCCAGCGGTATGAGAAGGACCGCCGGGCGCATGCGTACGCTCAGCTCGCTCCGGACCGTCATGAAACGGCGGCGAGGACGCTGACAGGCCAACGACTCAAGGAGGCATCCCATGCGAGGTGCTGGTCGGGCGGTATTCGCGGCGATCCTGTTGATGATTGCGGGGACGCTGAACATCATCTACGGCATCGGTGCGCTGGACGGCGCGAGGATCTTCGTCAACGACACGAGGTTCATCCTCACCGACCTCAACACCCTGGGCTGGGTCCTGGTCGTCCTCGGCGTGATCCAGCTCGCGGGCGGCTTCTCGCTGCTCGCCGGCAAGACCTACGGCCGGGTCATCGGGATCATCGCCGGCTCCCTGGGTGCCATCGGCGCCCTGCTGTCGATCGGCGGGTCTGACCCGTGGTGGTCGCTGGCCATCTTCTTCATCTGCGTGTGGATCGTCTACGGCATCGCCGTCCTCGGGGAGGACGACACGACGATCGCAAACTGACCGCGCACCGACCCCACCCACGACGAAGGAGACCTGATGGACATCTTCGAGGTAGAGCAGAAGGAGCGTCTCGGACGCGAGGAGGTCGCGGCACGCCTGCGCAACCTCGCTGACATGCTCGAGCGCCACAACGACATCGAGTTCGAGCGCGGCGGCATGCGCTTCACCGTGCATGTTCCCGACGAGCTCGAGCTCAAGCTCGAGCTCGAGGTCGAAAGCGACAAGCGCGAATTGGAGATCGAGCTGACCTGGTGACCCGAGCCGGGCGTCGGATCATCCCGATGAGGCGATGCGGCCTGTGGCGATGCCATGCACCCTTGCGGCATGGACTCCAGCACCGGATTCGGCGCCACACAGCTGCTCCGCACCGACGCCCGGCTCGCCTTCGCCCTGCTCAACCATCTGCGGTATCAGGCGCTGAACCGCGTGTTCGGCTTGTCGCGCGAGCAGGCGAACGTGCTCACCGTGGTCCTGCTGGCGGGCGCCGCCGACGGGACGTATGAGGCCGCGCGGCGAGTCGGCGGAATGCGCTTGGGCGTGTCCGGCACCGACGCGGCCGTCGGCGCGATCGCGCTGCGCGACGCAACGCTCGGCATCGCCGTGCCGGGCGCCCGCAAGCTCCCGGGCGGCGGGACGCTCTTGGCGTTGGCGATACTCGGCGGCCTCGCCGCCCCTGGTCTGCGGCGCACGGCCCACACGATGAGCGCCGCCCAGCGGCGGGTCCGCGGCGCCGAAGGGCGGGTCCGCCGAGAGCGCATCAGACGCTACGCGGCCGCACGAGATTCGGCGCGAGCAAGCGCGACGTAGCCGTCACTCTGCTCGATCGCTTCTGCGTCAGCGGAGTGGTCGGAAGAACTCGCGCACGTCGCCGATGAGGAGGTCGGGTGCCTCCAGCGCCGCGAAGTGGCCGCCGCGATCGAACTCCGACCAGTGCACGATGTTGTTGCTCTGCTCCGCGTAGCGCCGGATCGAGATGTCCTCGGCGAAGAGGGCGACGCCGGTGGGAACGCCCGACGGCTGCGGCCACGCACCGGAGTGCTTGTCCTCGTAGTAGATGCTCGCCGAGGATCCGGCGGTGCCGGTCAGCCAGTAGAGCATCACGTTCGTGAGCATGCGGTCGCGGTCGACGGCGTCCTCGGGCACCTCGGAGCCGTGCGTCCATGCCTGGAACTTCTCGACGATCCAGGCGAGCTGGCCGACGGGTGAGTCGGTGAGCCCGTAGGCGAGCGTCTGCGGTCGCGTCGACTGGATCTGCGCGTAGCCGAACTCGTCGTCCAGGAACTCGGCGATTCGCGCCACGCGGGCCTGCTCCGCAGTCGCTGAGCTCGGCGAGCTCTGACTCCTCGAGCGGCGGGAACGGCATGAATCCGATCGTGGCCGCGTTGACGTGCACGCCGACGACGTGGTCGGGGTCCACCCGGCCGAGCTCCGGGGAGATGACCGCGCCGACATCGCCGCCCTGCGCGCCGTAGCGGTCGTAGCCGAGCCGGCTCATCAGCTCGGCGAAGGCGCCGGCGACTCGCCCCGCGGTCCAGCCAGGCTCGCTCGTCGGCCCCGAGAGCCCGAAGCCGGGGATCGAGGGGATCACGAGGTGAAACGCGTCGGCCGGGTCCCCGCCGTGGGCGCGCGGGTCGGTCAGCGGCCCGATGACGTCCAGGAACTCGACGATCGATCCCGGCCAGCCGTGGGTCATGATCAGCGGCAAGCGCGTCGGGCTCGGGCGAGCGGACGTGCAGGAAGTGCACGTTGGCGCCGTCGATCGTGGTGGTGAACTGCGGGAGCTCGTTGAGCCGCGCCTCGTGCTCGCGCCAGTCGTAGCCGGTGCGCCAGTACTCGGCCAGCTCCCTCAGGTAGTCGCAGCGGCACGCCGCGGCTCCAGCCGACGCCCGGGAGCTCGCTGGGCCAGCGGGTGCCCGCCAAGCGGTCGCGGAGGTCGTCGAGCTCGGCTTGGGGGATCTCGATCCGGAACGGCCGGATCTCGGTGTTCGGGCGATCTGGGGCTTCGGTGATGTCGGGCACGAAGGGGTCCTTTCGCGGCTGGAGGTATGCGGAACAAACTATTCCGTTCTGATTGTAGCAGAACGGAATCATCCGTTCTATCCTGAGAGCATGAACGAGCAGAGCTCGGCCCCGCTGAGTGGGCGACGCGCTCAAGCGGCGCGCAATGACGGGCGCATCCTGGAGGCCGCGCGCGAGGTGTTCGTCGCCGATCCGGGGGCGCCGATCTCCGAGGTGGCCAAGCACGCCGGCGTTGGCATCAGCGCCCTCTATCGCCGCTACGCGAGCAAGGAGGAACTGCTTCGCCAGCTTTCCGCCGAGGGCCTCGAGCGCTACATCGCCGCGGCCGAGGCCGCCCTGTCGGACGACGACGCCGACCCCTGGACCGCCTTCAGCGGCTTCATGCGCCGCGTCGTGGATGCCGACACCCACTCGCTGACGCTGCGCCTGGCCGGGATGTTCGCCCCCACCGAGGAGCTCTACCGGCGCGCCGAGCACGCGCAGCAACTCAACGTCCGGCTGCTCGAGCAGACCAAGGCCGCCGGCGCGATCCGCCCCGACCTCGTCGTCGACGACCTCACCTTCCTGTTCGAGCAGCTCGCCTCAGTCCGGGTCACGGACAACGAGCGGACGCGTCAGCTTCGACAGCGCTACCTGGCCCTGCATCTCGAGGCGCTTCACACCCCCTCGAGTGCCCCGCTGCCGGGGCCGCCGCCGAGCTGGGAAGAGGTCCGCCGGCGCTGGCAGAGCTGACGGCCCGCGCGCGGGCGGCCTGGCGGACGAGGTGGTCGCGCTCGGCGACGTTCGTCGCGCGCCGGGCGGCCTCGGCGTAGGCCGTGGCGGCGGCGGGCAGGTCGCCGCCGAGCTCGTGCAGGTGGCCGCGGACGGCGAGCCAGCGGTGGCGCTCGCCGATCACGTCGCGCAGCCGGTCGGTCTCGCGCAGCCCTCCGGCGGCGCCGAGGACATGGCCGACCGCGACGGCGCGCCCGAGCACCGCGGCGGGGTCCTGGCGCACCGGGTCGTCGGTGAGGGCGACGAGGTCGTCGTACCACGCGAGGATCTGCGGCCAGTCGGTCTCCTCGGCGCTCGCGGCATCGTCGTGCAGGGCGGCGATCGCGGCCTCGACCTGGTAGCGGCCGGGGCGTTGGGTGGCCAGCGCCGACTGCAGGACGCGCACGCCCTCGGCGATCTCGCGCGTGTCCCACAGGCCGCGGTCCTGCCGGTCGAGCGTGACGATGCGACCCTCTGAGTCGAGTCGCGCCGGGAGCCGGGCGTGGTTGAGGAGCATCAGCGCGAGCAGCCCGCGCGCCTCGGGCTCCTCCGTGGCGAGGGTGAGCTGGCGGGCGAGCCGGATCGCCTCGGCGGCCAGGTCCACCCGGCCCGCGTGGCCGGCCGTGTAGACGAGGTAGAGCACGCGCAGCACGACGGCGAGGTCGCCGGGCTGGTCCAGGCGGCGCCCGCGCAGGGTGCGCTTGGCGCGGCTGATCCGCTGCGCCATGGTCGCCTCCGGCACGTAGAAGGCGTCGGCGATCTCCCGGGTGGTGAGACCGCCGACGGCGCGCAGGGTCAGCGCGACCTGGGACGCCGGCGCGAGGTCGGGGTGGCAGCAGCAGAAGAGCAGGAACAGGGTGTCGTCGCCCTCCTCGGGACCCGGCCCGCCCAGCCGCGGCTCCGCGTCCATCTCCTCCTCGCGGCGCTGACGGGCGGCCTCGCTGCGGCGGGCGTCGACGAGTCGCCGGGTCGCCACCGTGGTCAACCACGCTCGCGGGTCGCGCGGCGGGTGCTCGGGCCAGGTCCGGAGAGCTTCCAGCAGCGCTTCCTGGAGCGCGTCCTCGGCGGCGTCGAAGTCCTCGCCCCGGCGGACCAGGCTCGCGAGGACCCGCGGGACGAGGGCGCGCAGCGCGCCCTCGTCCAGCCGTTGCATCGGCGTGTCGGCCACGCCGGGTCAGTCCTCCGACGGCGCCCCGGACATGACCTCCCGGACGTCGATCCACTCGTACATCGGCTCGCCGCCCGGGCCGGGCTCGGAGGAGACGTAGGCCGCAAGCTCGAGCGCCCGCTCGCGGGACTCGACGTCGATCATGAACCAGCCCGCGACCAGGTCGCTCGTCTCGGGGAGCGGGCCGTCGGTGGTGACGGGCGCCGCGTCCGGGCCGCCGTAGCGCACCCAGGTGCGCGCCGGCGTGAGCGCCTGCGCGTCGACGTATTCGCCGTTCTCCTCGAGCAGCTGGTTGACGTGCCTCTGGAAGGCGATGTGCGCCTCCACGTCCTCAGGCGCCCACTGGTCCATCGGGGGGAAGGGATGGTGGGGCTCCGGGCCGCCGCGGTAGTGCTTGAGGAGCAGGTACTTGGGCATCGTGGTCTCCTGGTGTCGTGGGCCGCGCCTGTCGTGGCCCTTCACCTGGTGAGCGGAGCCGGTCAGAGCTTCTCGACATGGAATCACTCAGGTCCACCCGGGTGCGAGAATCAAGCGGTGTTCCACGGGGGCGCTGACCGGTGGGCGGCCGGGCGCGCGCTGCTGCGCGCGGCGGATCCGCGGATGGCGGAGCTGATCCAGGCGGAACCCGGCCTGGACCCCGACCGCCTGTTCGACGGCTTGCCCAGCGACTTGTGGGGAGCGCTCGTCCTGCAGGTGATCGGCCAGCAGCTCTCACTCGCGGCCGCAGCCGCGATCCTCACCCGGCTCGAGGCGCTCCAAGGCGGTCGGATGCCCACACCGGCGGAGCTGCTCGCCACCGACGCCGAGACGCTGCGCGGCATCGGGATGTCGCGCGCCAAGGCGGCGTACCTGCATGATCTCGCCGCCCGGCTCGAAGACGGGCGGCTGGACCTCGATCGCCTCCGCACCCTCGACGACGACGCCGCGCGGACCGAACTCACCGAGGTCAAGGGGGTCGGACGGTTCACCGCCGACGGAGTGCTGATGCTCGCGCTGCGCCGGCCCGACGTCTGGCCCGCCGCCGACCTCGCGCTCCGCCGCCGGGTCGAGCACATCTGGAGGCTCGATCCTCCGGCGTCGGTCGAGCAGGTCGACGCGCTCGGGGAGCGCTTCCGGCCGTGGCGCACGCTCGCCGCCGCATACCTCTACTCGAGTGCCGAGTGATGAGCCGGTGCGGCGGCCTCGCCTGTGCGACCCTTGCGTCATCGCGTGGCGCCTGGCATCCGAGAGCTTCACGTGGGCGCGGCGATGAACCCCGAGGTGCTCGTCCTGGGGTTGTTCAGCGGCCTACGGCCGGGGACGAGCCTTGCGGCGGTGCTGGCGTTGCTCAAGACGTCGAAGCCGCAGCGGCCACTGCTCTTCTTCATCGCCGCGGGCTTCGCCTCGAGCTGGGCGATCGGGCTGCTCGTGGTGGCGGTCTTCAACGGTGCCAACGTGGCGTTCGGGGGGTCGACGTTCACGGCTGTGCTCGACGTCGCCTTCGGTGCGGCGGCGCTCGGATTCGCGGCCGGTCTGCAACAGGGCTGGGTTCAACCGAGGCGTCCGCGCAGCTCGAGCCGGTCGGGGACGGGCAAGGCCTCGCGGCTGGGCCGACGCCTGCGCGACCCGTCCGCCGGCGTCGCGGCCGTCGCCGGTGTCGCCACCCATCTGCCCGGGCTCGTCTACCTGGTCGCGCTCAACGCGATCGCCTCCGAACGGCCTGGCATCGTGGAGGCGGCCCTGGCGGTCGCGATCTACGACGTGCTCTGGTTCCTGGTTCCGCTCGCGTCGCTCGTGCTGGTGGTGGTGCGCCCCGGTGCAGCCGTCGTCCGTCTCGAGGCGGCGACGGCGTGGGCCGGCCGTCACGAGCACGCCGTCCTCGTCACGGGCTCGCTCGTGCTCGGCGGCTACCTCGTCGTCAAGGGGTCGGTGAGCCTGCTCACCTGAGAATCACCCACACCGGGTGATTGCGGATCACTCCAGGCGTGATGGATTCGTCGCCCGCGCCGCCGACAGGAGACGAGCATGCCGAAGCCGTTCAAGGGAGTCGTCAACGTCGACATCCGGGACTCCGTTCCGGACTGGGAGCCGTTTCTCCAGCCCAAGGCGCCCGAAGGCGCCCCGAACGTGCTGATGATCGTCTGGGACGACGTCGGCTACGGCGCGATGGACGTCTTCGGCGGTCCGATCGCGACGCCGACGATGCGGCGCATCGCGGACGCGGGCCTTCGCTACTCCAACTTCCACACGACGGCGCTGTGCTCGCCGACGCGCTCGAGCCTTCTCACCGGGCGCAACGCCACGAGCAACAACATGGCCTGCATCACCGAGGGCTCGGCCGGCTTCCCGGGGTTCTCCGCACGGATCCCGTTCGAGAACGGCACGATCGCGGAGGTGCTCAACGAGCACGGCTGGAACACGTACGCGATCGGCAAATGGCACCTGACGCCTGCGGACGAGGTCGACCTGTCGGCGTGGAAGGCCCGCTGGCCGCTCGGCCGCGGGTTCGAGCGCTTCTACGGCTTCCTCGGCGGCGAGACCAACCAGTGGTATCCGGATCTCGTCTACGACAACCACACGGTCGCGCCGCCGGCGACTCCCGAGGAGGGCTACCACCTCTCGAAGGATCTGACCGACAAGGCGATCGAGTTCATTCGCGACTCGAAGGCGGTGGCACCCGAGAAGCCCTGGTACATGTACTACTGCCCGGGCTGCGGCCACGCGCCGCACCACGTGTTCAAGGAGTGGGCGGACCGGTACGCGGGCCGCTTCGACGAGGGCTACGAGGCGATCCGCGCGACGATCCTGGAGGACCAGAAGAAGCTCGGGCTGCTGCCCGCCGAGACCGAGCTGTCGCCGATCAACCCGCACGGCGAGCCCGAGGCGACCGGCCCCGCCGGCCAGCCGTGGCCGCAGCTGGACTTCGTGCGCCCGTGGGACTCGCTGACGGCCGAGGAGCAGCGGCTGTTCGCGCGCATGGCCGAGGTCTACGCGGGCTTCGTCTCCTACAGCGACGACCAGATCGGGCGACTGATCGACTACCTCGAGGAGTCCGGACAGCTCGACAACACGATCATCATGGTCGTGTCCGACAACGGCGCCAGCGGCGAGGGCGGCCCGAACGGCTCGGTCAACGAGAACAAGTTCTTCAACAACGTCGCCGACGACATCGAGGAGAACCTGCGCCGGCTCGACGACCTCGGCAGCCCGAGCTCCTACAACCACTACAACACCGGCTGGGCGTGGGCGTTCGACACCCCGTTCCCGTACTGGAAGCGCTTTGCCGGCTACGAGGGCGGCGTGTCGGACGTCCTGCTCGTCTCCTGGCCGAAGGGGATCGACGCGAGCGGCGGCGTGCGCGAGCAGTACGTCCACGCCGTCGACCTCGTCCCGACGATCTACGACATGCTCGGCATCGAGCCGCCGGAGGTGCTCAAGGGCTACACGCAGAGCCCGATCGAGGGCGAGAGCGTCGCTCGCTCGTTCGCCGACCCGTCCGCGGCCGGGCGCGAGACGCAGTTCTACTCGATGCTCGGGATGCGGTCGCTCTACCACCAGGGCTGGCTTGCGAACACGCTGCACCCGCCGATCTCCGGCTGGGGGAAGTTCCAGCTCGACGTGTGGGAGCTCTACAACCTCGCGGCGGACCGCTCCCAGATGCACAACCTCGCCGCCGAGCACCCCGAGAAGGTCGAGGAGCTGAAGGGACTGTGGTGGTACTACGCGGGCATCTACAAGGGGCTGCCGCTCGACGACCGGACCGCCCTCGAGATCATCTCGGACGTCCGGCCGCAGCCGAGCGAGCCGCGTGACCGCTACGTGTACTACCCGGGAGCGGCCGAGGTGCCGGAGTCGGTCTCGGTCAACGTCCGGCGGCGCTCGTTCACGATCGCCGCGGCGGCGGACCTCCAGACGCCCGACGCCGAGGGCGTGCTGTTCTCGCAGGGCGCGCGAGCCGGCGGCCACGCTCTCTACCTGAAGGACGGGCGGCTTCACTACACCTACAACTGGCTCGGCGAGAACGAGCAGACCGTCAGCTCGGACGCCGACGTGCCCAGCGGCAGCCACGTGCTCACCGCGGAATTCCAGAAGACGGGCGACGACGAGAAGACGATGAGCGCCACCGGCACGCTGACCCTCTACGTCGACACCGACCCGGTGGGCAGCAGAGAGCTGATGACGCAGCCCGGGATGTTCGGCCTGAGCGGCAGCGGCGCGTCCGTCGGACGCGGCAACGGCTCCTCCGTCTCCTCGGACTACGAGGGCCCGTTCCCCTTCGTCGGCGGCACGATCGAGCGTGTGGTGATCGACGTCAGCGGCGACCACTACGTCGACCACGAGAAGGAGGTGCTCGCCTACCTCGCGCGCGACTAGGCCTGATCCGCGAAGGAGAGGCCGTCAGCTCTCAAGCCCGACGCACGCCGCCCGCCGGCGCGGGCGGCTGCTGCACGGTGGCTCCTTCCATGTCGAGGTTGGGGAGGGCTCGGTCGAGCCAGCGCGGCAGCCACCAGGACTTGTGGCCGAGCAGCGCGAGCACGGCGGGGACGAGGGTCATTCGCACGACGAAGGCGTCGATGAGGACGCCGACACCGAGCCCGAAGGCGATGGTCTTCAGGGTGGCGTCGGGGGTTCCGACGAAGCTGGCGAAGACCGAGAACATGATCAACGCCGCGGCGGTGACGATGCGGGTGGCGTGACGGCCACCGCGGATGACTGCGACCGATGGTTCGTTGGTCTCGAGGTAGGCCTCGCGGATGCGGGAGACCATGAAGACCTCGTAGTCCATGGCCAGTCCGAACAACACGGCGATCAGGATGATCGGCAGGAAGCTGATGACCGGGCTTGTCGAGGCGGCTCCGATGAGGGTGTGGGCCCAGCCCCATTGAAAGACGGCGACGACGGCGCCGAGCGAGGCTCCGATCGAGAGCAGGAACCCGATCGCGGCCTTGATCGGGATGACGATCGAGCGGAACTTGATCGTCAACAGGATCAGAGCGAGCCCGACGACGAGGGCCGCGAACGGCAGCAGCGACGAGCTGAGTCTGTCGGAGACGTCGATGCCGACCGCGGTCGGACCGGTGACAGAGACGGCTGCGGCGTCGTTTGTCGCCAGCGCCGGCGCCTCGGCGCGGATGGTGTTGACGAGGTTGGCGGTGTCAGTGTCGTGGGGGCCGCTGCGGGGGATGACCGACACGACGGCGCTCCTGCCGTCGTTGCCGAGCTGGGGCGCGGTCACCGTCAGCACGTCGGGCAGGCTCTGGACGGTGGCGGCGACATCGCCGGCGGCGGCCTTCGGGTTGGTGCCGTGGTGGGCTTGGACGAGCAGGGTGAGCGGGCCGTTGAACCCGGGACCGAACTTGGCCGAGATCACGTCGTAGGCCTGGCGCTGGGTGGTGTCGGTGGCGGCGCTGCCGTTGTCGGCAAGCGCGAGGCGCAGGCTCAAGGCGGGGATGGCCAGCACGAGCAGCGCGATGACGGTGATTGCGACGGTGCGGGCCGGGTGCCGGGTGACGAGGCGGGCCCAGCGTTCGCCCATCACGGCGGCGGCGCCGGGGCGTTCGCGGCGGGCAGCGCGCGACTCGGGTCTGGGGGTGAGGCGCCGGCCGGCGAATCCGATCACCGCGGGCAGCAGGGTCAGGGCGGCCAGGACGGCGATGGCGACGGCGCCGGCGGCGGACAGGCCCATGACGGTGAGGAACGGGATGCCGACGACCGTGAGACCGGCGAGCGCGATGAACACGGTGACGCCGGCGAACACCACGGCGCTCCCGGCGGTGCCGAAGGCGACCCCGATCGCGTTACCGGACGTTCCGCCGCGGGCCAGTTCGGAGCGGTAGCGGGAAAGGATGAAGACCGAGTAGTCGATGCCGACCGCGAGGCCGATCATCAACGCCAAGCTGGGAGCCGTGGACGACACGGTCGCGATGTTCGATACGAGGTACACGCCGCTCACACCGACGGCGAGACCGCCCAGTGCCGTCAGGAGCGGCAGGCCGGCGGCGAGCAGGGAGCCGAACGTGATCAGCAGGATGCCGAACGCGATCACGATGCCGATGCCCGCCGACGGGCCAGGCCTCGACCCACCCGAGCCGTAGGCGCTGCCGCCGACGTGCACGGTCAGGCCCGCGTGATGCGCGCGCTCGGTCGCGGCGACGAGCGCGGGAAGGCTGTCGGAGTCGAGGTGCGCCCGGATGACGGTGTACTGGATCGCCGCGAGCGCCGCGCGACCGTCCGGCGAGATGGCCTTCGAGGTGAACGGGTCGACGACGGCCGCGACCTGTGGCGCGACCCTCGCCTGATCGAGCGTGGCCTCGACGGCCGATCGGTATCTCGCGTCGCCGATCTTGGTGCCGGCCGGTGACTCGAACACGATCTGCGCGCTGGTGCCGGCCGCCGGCGGCAGGGTCTTCTGTAGTTCGTCGAGCGCGTTCTGGGAGGACGAGCCGGGGATCGTGAATTGGCTGTTGATCGCCGAGCCGAAGGCCGCGTAGCTCCCCACCGTCGCGACGATGATCAGCAGCCAGGTGGTGAGGAAGATCCGCCTACGCCGGAAGGCCAGGGTCGCGAGGCGTTGCAGCACGATGGCCATGGTGTGCTCCTTGCTTGGGCACGTCGTCGGGCGAAGCTGGCGGCGAGCCCGGTCGGGGTCACTCTCCTGAATCGAGTCGACGTCACGTCAGATGCTCCACGCCGGGCTCGTGCCTGTCGTCGGCCAGAAGGAGACTCGTTGGCGTACGACCGCCGGTGTAGCTGCGCCCGCTGAACCGTGCCGCGCGCAGCCCCGCGATCATGGTCGGCCGGTCCTCCTCCGCCCCGAGGTGGAGAGGCGGCGTGCGGGTGCAATGGCGGCGCGGCGGCCGCGGCGGGCGTGTGGGCGGCCGAGTGCTCCGGCGGATGGATGGAGCACGACGACGTGGACGTCCGCGTGCGCCGCGACGTGCGCGGTCACGCCCGAGCCGAGCGCGCCGTGGCGGCTGTGCGGGCCGATGACGATCGCGCCGGCGCCGAGCGCGGCGGCGCGCCGCAGGATCTGGTCGCCGACGTCGGCGTGGGTGCCGTAGCTGCGGAGCACCTCGCCGCGACCGGGACGCCGGCCTCGCGCAGCTCGGCCATGGATGCGTGCAGCAGCTCGACGGCGTCCTCGTCATCCTCGAGATCGACGACGTCCTCACCGGCGACCACGTCGCTCTCGATCACGTGCAACACGTACGCCCCGGCGCCGCGGGCGCGGGCCAGTGGGGCGGCCATCGCGCTCACCTGGCGCGCCGACGGCCCGGCGACCGCGACGACGAGCGGGGCGGCGGCGGGCACGGGCGCGGACGGGATCGCCTCGTCGACCGTCTGCGCGCTCACGGGGACGAGCGAGCGGCGGTAGAACCACACGAGGCCGACGGCGATCGCGGTCATCACCGCCCCGAGGTAGAACGGCGCCTGGACGCTGACGTGCTCGGCGAGCTTGCCGGCGACGAACGGCGCGACCGCGCCGCCGCAGAAGCGCACGAAGCTGTAGGCCGAGGAGGCGATCGGACGCGCGACAGGCGCCGACTCCATCACGACCTGCGTCATGAGCGTGTTGGTGATGCCCAGGAACGCACCGGAGACGACCACGCAGACGATCAGCGCGGTCTGGGAGGCGTGCAGCATGCCCATCACGACGAGGAGCGCCGCGATCCCGACCAGCGCGCCGCCGAGACCTCTGACGTCACCGAAGCGCCGACCGACGCGCGGCGCCACGAAGACGGCGAAGATCGCGAGCATGAGCCCCCAGCCGGTGAACGTGTAGCCGAGCTCGTGGATCCCCAGCTGCAGCGGGAACGGCGTGTAGGCGAGCAGCGTGAAGAAGCCGAAGTTGTAGAAGACCGCGGTCAGGCCGCTGCCGCGCAGCGCGCGGTGGCGCAGCGCCCGGAGCGGTTCCATGATCGAGACACGCTCACTCCGTGGTGGGGGCGGCGTGCGGTCGAGGAACAGGAGGATCGCGACGAACGCGATGGCCATCAGGACGGCGACGCCGAAGAACGGGCCGCGCCACGTGATGGCGCCGAGCTCGCCGCCGACCAGCGGGCCGAGCGAGATGCCGAGGCCGAGCGCCGCCTCGTAGAGCATCACAGCGCCGGCGACGCCGCCGCTCGCCGATCCGACGATCACCGCCAGCGCGGTGGCGATGAAGAGCGCGTTTCCCAGGCCCCAGCCGGCGCGCAGCCCGACGATCGCCCCGATGCTGTTCGACGCGCCGGCCAGCGCGCTGAAGATGATGATCAGGCTCAGGCCGGCGAGCAGCGTGCGCTTGGTCCCGATCCGGCTGGCCACCACGCTCGAGGCGAGCATGGAGACACCCGTGACCGCGAAGTAGCTCGTGAACAGAAGCTCGACGTCGCTCGGCGAGGCGTCCAGTTCACTGGCGATCGCCGGCAGGATCGGGTCGACGAGCCCCAGCCCCATGAACGACACGACCGCCGCGAACGCCACGGCCCACACGGACCTGGGCTGGGAGAGCAAGCCGCTCTTCGAGGTCATTGTTCACCTCCGGGCTGGAAGGCGTGCGCCAATGTCTCCAGCAGCTCCGTTGCGGTTTCCAGCGCCGCCACCTGCTCGTCGGACATCCCGGCCAGGCGGGCGCGCAGCACCGCGCGGTACTCCGCCCGGATGTCCTCCAGCGCCGCGTTTCCGGCGTCGGTGAGCGAGACCAGAACCACCCGGCCGTCGTCGGCCTGGCCGTGGCGCTGCACCAAGCCGCGCTCCTGGAGTCGCCTGACGAGCACAGTCATCGTCGGCTGCGCGAGCCCCTCGAGCTCGGCGAGCTCGGTGATCCGCCGCGGCCCGTTGCTGAGGGTGCTGAGGACGCCGCCCTCGGTGCGCGAGATCGCGTGGCGCGACTGCTTGACGAGCAGGCGCGTGACGAGCGATGCGCGCGGGACGAAGTGGTTGGCGATGTGGTCGATCTGCTGCGTCCGGGTGGTGGCCGCCGAGTTCATATAGCTAAACTATATTTAGTTCCGATGTAAATGTCAAGGGGCCACGCGAGCGGGGGCTCGCCTACCGCAGCGAGCGGACAGGACAGCTCGGTGCACTCCCGGCGTCGCAGACGAAAGAGTCACCTCCGCGCCGACGAAGCTCGCGGGGCTCGCGGCCATGATGCGGGCATGCGTCGCAGCACCCCGGAGCGCAGCCCGTGGACGATCCTCGTCCTCGTATGCGTCGCGCAGTTCATGGTCGTTCTCGACGCCTCGATCGTGAACGTCGCGCTGCCGACGATCGGTGACGCGCTCGACTTCTCAGAGGGCAATCTCCCCTGGGTGGTGAACGCTTACGTGCTGACCTTCGGTGGCTTCCTGCTGCTGGGCGGGCGCCTCGCGGACTTCCTCGGACGTCGCCGCGTCTTCATGTCCGGCCTCGTCCTGTTCGCTCTGGCGTCGCTCGCCGGCGGCTTGGCCATGAGCGCCGGGCAGCTGGTGGCCGCGCGCGCGCTCCAGGGTCTCGGCGGGGCGCTCCTGTCTCCGGCGGCGCTCTCGATCCTGGTCACGACATTCCGTGACGGCGCCGAGCGCAACAAGGCGCTCGGCATCTGGGGAGCCATCGCCGGCAGCGCCGGGGCTGTCGGGGTGCTGCTCGGGGGCGTGCTCACCGAGGGCCTGGGCTGGGAGTGGGTGCTCTGGGTCAACGTCCCGATAGGTGTGATCGCCGCGGCGGTCGCTCCGATGATCATCGGCGAGAGCCGCTCGGAGACCGAGCGCCGCCACTTCGACATCGCGGGCGCGGTGAGCATCACCGCCGGACTGTCGATCCTGGTGTACGCGGTTCTCGAGGCGAACACCGCTGGATGGGGGTCGGTCCGGACGATCGCGCTGCTCGCGATATCCGCGGCGCTGATCGCGGGTTTCGTCGGGATCGAGCGTCGCTCGTCCGCGCCGCTCGTGCCATTCCGGATCTTCCGCTTGCGCACGCTCACGGGTGCGAACGTGGTCGGTCTTCTCCTGGGGGCGTCGCTGTTCTCGATGTTCTTCTTCATCTCCCTGTATATGCAGCAGGTGCTCGGCTACAGCGCGATCAAGGCCGGGGTCTCCTACCTGCCGCTGGCGATCACGATCGTCATCTCGGCCGGGATCGCGTCGCAGCTGGTCACGCGGGTCGGCTTCAAGTGGGTGCTTGCGGCGGGGATGGTGCTGATAGCCGTGGGCCTGGTCTGGTTCTCCCAGATCTCGGTCCAGGGCAGCTATGGCGCCGACATCCTCGGTCCGTCGCTGCTGGCGGGTCTGGGCTTGGGCTTCGCGTTCGTCCCCGTCACGATCGCGGCGGTCGCCGGAGTCCCCGACAGGGACTCCGGGTTGGCCAGCGGGCTGATCAACACCTCCCAGCAGGTCGGCGGCGCAGTCGGCCTGGCGGTCCTCGCGGCGGTCTCGACGTCCGTCACGGGGTCGTCGCGGGCGCCGGCGGTCCTCACAGACGGCTTCCAGGAGGCGTTCTTGACCGGGGCGGCCTTCGCCGTGCTGGGCTTGGTCGCCACGCTGCTCCTGATCCGCACCAGCGACAGCAGGGCGCACGTCGAGCTGGGCCACGGCGCTGCCGCCGACCACCCGGCATCGGCGTGATGCCCCGCCAGTGGTTCCGTCTCAGACGGTGACGACGGCCTTCCCTCGCCCGTGTCCCTCGTCGGCATCGCTGAGGGCCTTCGCGGCCTCGGCCAGCGAATACGTCCTGCTGATGACCGGTGTCACCTTGCCGGCTTCGATGACGTCCGTGAGGAACAAGAGGTCCTCTTGGCGTTCTGCCGACGACAGCGGGCGCAGCCGCTGACGCACGAACGGTGACAGCAGCGCCGCCCGGAGTTGGCGATCGAAGCCTCCGGTCAGCCGTCCGCCCCCTTCGCCGCCGACGATCACGAGCGTGCCCTGCCGGGTGAGGACTCGCCGCAGGTGCGACAACGACCGCCGGCCCGCCGTGTCGAGGATCAGGTCGTAGCGCTGCGGCCCGTCGGCGAAGTCCTCGCGCGTGTAGTCGATCACGTGGTCGGCGCCGATGGACCGGACCAGGTCCATCTTGGTCGTGCTGCAGACCCCGGTGACGTGCGCGCCGAACATCTTCGCGAGCTGCACCGCGAACGTGCCGACGCCGCCCGACGCGCCGATGATCAACACCCGCTGCCCGGCTTGAATCCCTCCCGCGTCACGCAGGCCGCGGAGGGCGGTGCATCCTGAGACGGGAACGGCTGCCGCCTGTTCGAAGCTGAGGTTGGCCGGCTTGCGGGCAAGCTTGTCGGCTCGAGCGCACGCGTACTCGGCGAAGGCTCCGCGGCAGGTGCCGTAGATCTCAGCGCCCGGCTGAAACTGCGTCACGTCCTTGCCGACCGCCTCGACGGTCCCGGCGACATCCCAGCCCACGACGCGGGTCTTGGGCCTGCGCAGCCCGACCCCCATCAGGCGCACGAAGTACGGCAGCCCGGTCATGAGATGCCACACGTCGGGACCGACGCCGGCGGCGCGCACGCGTATCAGCACTTCGTCGTCCCCGGCGACCGGCGTGGCGATGTCCTGGAGCGCGAGGACGTCGGCTGAGCCGTACCTGTCCTGGGTCATTGCCTTCATCGGGTTCTCCTGAGGTACCGGAAGCTCGGCAGGGTCGTGGCTGCCAGAAGCCACGTGCCGGGTTCTACCGCGCTGGGGCCCGCGGAGCGACAAGCTCCTCGGGCCCCCGACGATCAGCGGTGCGGCGAGTCAGCGGATGATCATGTGCCGGACGTGCAGCTTCCCGTGGTTCCCTGCGCCGTCGATCGCACGGTGCGAGAGCCGATAGCGGCCGCGCGGCAGGGGGTTGGCGATGCGCCAATGCCAGTGCCGCGCGCCCGTGGCCTGCATCAGGCGGGTGTGCGAGCAGTCCGTGCGACGGCCGAGGCTCCCGGAGCGCGAGAGGTTCTGGCACTGCGAGCCGCGCAGCCGCTGGACCGCGACCATGACGCGGCCGACGCGGGCGGCCGTGGCGGTGCTGCCGTACCCGTTGCAGTCCTGGTCCCAGGAGTGTCCGCCGAAGTAGCCGTTACCGTCGCCCCAGCCACCCCAGTTGTTGTTGTATCCGTTCCAGTTGCCGTTACCCCACCTGGACTGCGGGTTCCAGTTGTCCTGGCAGCCGGAGCCGCCGCCGGACGCCTTGGCGGTCGATGGAGCGTCGGCGGTCGCTGCGGTGGGAGCGACGGCCAGGGCGCCGGCGGCGAGCAAGCCGCCGATCAGCTGGAGTGTGCGCTTGGGCATGGGAGCCTCCGTGGCGTTGAGTGTGGATCCCGGCCGGTCGGCCGGGTTTCAGCACTCAACGCGAGGGCCGAGGGAGCCTCAACAGCGGCCGTCAGTCGTCCAAGACGAAATGCCGATCAGCAGGCCTCACACGCGGTCCGGACCTCCTCAGAGCTGATCGATCGGCGCGAACCGGTACACGTACGGACCGAGCCCGTCACCGATCGCGATGATCATGCCGAGCAGACGCTCCTGGGCCGCGGCGTTCTCGATCGGCCCAGTGCGCACCGGGTCATAGCCTGCGTCGCGGTTGAGCTGCTCGACGACCTCGCGCGCCTCGTCGTCTCCGCACCACAGGTTGCTCGGCCTCGCCCGCGCCTCGCCCAGCCGACCGTAGAGCGACGCGAAGTTGATGTTGAACGACTTGGCCGTCGGTCCGTTGGTCCTGGACTTGACGAACTCGGCGTTGGACGCAAACCCGTCCGGCGGGGTCACGTTGTAGAGGTTGGTCGCGTCGATCACCGTCTTGCCCTCGACACCCCGGAGTCGGTCGAAGGCTTCAGCGATCGCGCCGCCCGGCACCGCCAGCAGGACGACGTCGGCGTCGGACACGTCGCCGCCGTCGCGGCCGAGCCGCGTCACCTGGTGGCCGGCGCGCTCCCACAAGTCCGCCAGGCCGCCGCCCACGTTGCCCCTGCCAAAGACTGTGATCCTCATCTCATCTCCCTGAGCCGGCCGGTCGTTCGGCGCTGTTGTCGAGGGTTGTGCCGGCAACAAACGCTAAGCGCGGGCGGCGCCGGCGTCCAAGACGTGTCCGGGAGCGAGCGTTAGCTTTGGGCTATCGATCTCGAGCCGTGCCGGCCCCCGCGCCGGTCATCACGACGACGTGGTCCGCGTAGCGGAAGGCGAGGTTGAGTCGCGACGACGAGCTTGACACCCGGTGGCCGGATTGCGGTAGTGTCGCCGTAATCGCGGTAGCGGATACGGCATCGATGATCGAGGCCTGACCAAGCACAGAGGACCAACGGCTCGGAGGTAGCCGTAAACCCCTCAGGATGCAGGGGAAAAGGAGGTCCAGATGGACCGCAGGACCGGAAGGACGCTGGTCATCGCGGGGCTCGCAGCCGCGCAGGCAGCTCCAAAGGGCAACGGTGCAGGACGACTTGCCCGACTCCCCCCTCACCGGGCAGTGACAGCTCGCACCTCATGCCTTCGCGTTCCGGTCATCGCCATCGCGGTGCTTGCCGGCGTCGCCGGCTCGGCCAGCTCGGCGCATGCCACGTTCCCGGGCGACCCGGGGCCGATCGCCTTCCAGCGCTTCGTGGACCCCGACGACGAGGAGAACGTGCAGATCTTCAGCGTTGCCGGACCGGGGGCGAAGGCGCACAAGCTGACCTCGGGAGGCAGTGGTTACAACCCCGACTACTCGCCGGACGGCCGGCGGATCGTGTTCGAGCGTCGCTTCGGCGGCGTGAAGCCGGACGCGATCATGACGATGGGCGCCGACGGCTCGTCGCCGGCCATCGTTCCGAGCACGTGCGCCGCCGACCCGTGCCTCGGGGACAGCAGCCCCGCCTGGTCGCCCGACGCGACCCGCATCGTGTTCGAGCGCGCCTTCGGGCCGATCATCAACGACACGGCGGCCGGCGGCCTCGAGCTCATCACCGCCAACGCCGACGGGAGCGGCGAGCAGGTGATTCTCCGATCGCTCCCCTTCGGCAAGGAGCCGCACGACGCGCAATGGTCGCCGGACGGCACGCGGATCGCAGTCAACATGCTCAACATCACGGCAAAGCCGCGCAACGGCTCCGCCATCTACGTGCTCAACGCGGACGGGTCCGACTTCCACCAGATCACTCCGCTGCGGCTCAACGCAGGCAGCCCGGACTGGTCGCCCGACGGGAAGCGGATCGTCTTCAACTCGTCCTACGAGGGTCAGGCGGCGGTCGAGATCTACACGGTCCGGCCCGACGGCGACGGCCTGAAGCGGGTGCGCAACGAGCCCAAGGACAACTTCTCCTTCGAACCCGTCTGGTCCCCCGACGGCAAGCGCATCGCCTTCGCGCATGCCACCCGCACCACGCCTCCCCACATCTGGACGATGAAGCGCAACGGCACGGAGCTGAAGCAGATCACGCGCGGCCGCAAGCCGGACGTCCGACCCGACTGGGGATCGCGATAAGGCGCCCGGCCTGACGGCGCCGTACCTGCGCAGGTGCAGGGCTGACGTTTCGCGGCCGGAAGGGCCGCGATCATCCAATGAGGTGATCGCGGCCGCGCGGGGAGAGGAGCACATCAGCTGTGCATCTGTCACATCTCCGCGCCGCGGCGTGTCTCCGGAGTGAGGCGCAATCCACTCCAAGGAGACAGAGATGCAGCGGAGCACCAAGATCGCAGTGGCGGGAGCGACCGGGCGCGTCGGCCGTCCGGTCGTCGACATCCTCGAGTCGCGCGGCTACGACGTCGTATCCATCTCGCGCGCGCAGGGCGTCGACGTGATCACCGGCGAGGGGCTGGACCAGGCCCTGACCGGGGTCGACACGATCATCGACGCCGCCACCGGGCCCTCGCCCGATCAGCAGGCGGCGACGGAGTTCTTCACGACGTCCACGCGCAACCTGCAGGAGGCCGGTGCGCGGGCCGGCGTGCGGCGGCTGGTCGTCGTGTCGATCATCGGGATCGACGAGTTCGAGGGCGGCTACAACGCCGCCAAGGTCGCGCAGGAGCAGGCCGCCCTGGCGGGGCCGATCCCGGCGCGCATCGTACGCGCCGCCCAGTTCCACGAGTTCGTCGAAGAGCTCATGAAGTGGGGCACGCAGGGCGACGTGAGCTACGTCTGGAAGATGCGCACGCAGCTGGTGTCGGCGCGGACGGTCGCGGAGGCGCTGGTCGAGCTTGCCACCGCTCCCGACCCCGAGTTCGATGCGGCGCAGACCACGGAGATCGCCGGCCCGCGCGTGGAGCGTCTCGCCGACGCGGCGCGCCTGCTGGTCGCGCGTCGCGGCTTGAACCTGCGGATCGAGGAGCGGAGCGATCCCTCCGACCCCGACAGCGAGCGCTACGCGAACGGGGGCGCCCTGCCCGGACCGGACGCCACGCTCGCCGGCCCGACCTTCGAGGAGTGGCTGGAGGCGACGATCCCCGCCGGCCGCGCTTAGCGCGGCAGGCGGGGTCCGGGCGTGCGGATGTGCGCGAGCACGTTGACGATCGTGCCACCAGGGTCTTCGACGAAGAAGCGGCGGACGCCCCACGGCTCGTCGGTGAGCGGGTAGACGACTCGCAGCTCGCGTCGGACGGCCTCGGCGTGCACGGCGTCGACTGCCGCGGGTTCACCGACGTCGACGCCGAAGCTCGGCTGCGGGTCCTGCATCTCCTTGGCGCCGATGATGAGCTCGGCCGCGGGGTCGTCGGGCGCTTGGAGGTCGAGCACCGGCTCTTCCATGGCCACCCGCATCCCGAGAACCTCGACGTAGAAGTCGCGCGACGCCGCGAGCTCGTTCCCGCCGGCGTAGGCGACGATCCGTTTCACAGCCATCGGAAGAGCGTAACCGAGCTCCAGTGCGCTGCTCAGTCGGTTCCCCACGGGTTGTCGATGACGAAGCGCCAGGTGCCGTCCGGCTGACGACGCAGGACATCCGCGTTCTTCGCCGCCAGCCGCACCGGCGCGCCGTCGGGCCCCGTGCCGTCGAACGACCAGACGCCGACCACGAGGGCGAGGTCGTCGACCTCGAGCACTCGCGTGACGTCGAGGTCGAGCTTGCCCTTCATCGAGATGAAGCCGGTCAGCGCTTCGCGGACGCCGGGTGCGCCGGGGGCGAGGCTCCCGGGCTGGGTCGCGAATGCCGCGTCGTCCTCGTAGAGCGGCATGAGACCTTCGAGATTCCCGGAGTTGATTCCGGCGACGATCGATTCGAGCACCTGCTCAGGCGTGGCAGTGGACATCTGTTCCGACACTTCGATCTCCTTTCGGTATACAGTGCTGTGTTGTGGAATGCCGACCATACACACTCCGGGCCCGTATGGCAAGATTGACGACACAGTGATGAGTCGCGAAATGCCACCGAAGCGCAAGTACGAGCTGAAGAAGCGCGCCGCGGAGATGGCTGAAACGCGGCTGCGGATCACCGAGGCGGCGATCGACTTGCACGGCACCGTCGGGCCGTCCCGCACGACGCTGAGCGCGGTCGCCGAGCGGGCGGGCGTGGAGCGCCGCACCCTGTACCGCCACTTTCCCACCGAGGCCGACCTGGTCGCGGCGTGCTCCACCCACTACTTCGCCGCCAACCCGTGGCCCGACCTCGGCAACTGGCGCGCGATCCGCGACCCGCAGCAGCGACTCCAGCGAGCCCTTGACGAGCTCTACGCCTACTACGAGCGCACCGAGCCGATGTACAGCAACGTGCTCCGCGACGCGGAGCTCGACGCCGTCGCCCGCGACGCCGTGGCCCCGCTGCACGCGTACCTGGACGAAGCCGCCGAGATCCTCATCGTCGGCCGTCAGGTCCGCGGCCGACGACGACAGCTCCTCGGGGGAGCGTTGCGCCACGCCCTCGCCTTCTCGACCTGGCGCTCGCTCTCGACGAACGGCATCGGGCGATCGGATGCCGCGAAGCTCGTCACCGCGCTCGTCGAAGGCGCAGCCACGCCACCGCGCCGCTAGCCGGGGAGGGGGATGGCGGCCGAGACGAGCGTGCCGCCGTCGGACAGGCTCTCGACCCGGAGCCGGCCGTCGAGAGCGGCAAGCCGGTCCGCGAGCCCGACGAGCCCGCTCCCGTCGGGCCGGGCGCCGCCGACGCCGTCGTCACGCACCTCGACCGCGAGCGTGCCGTCCTCGATCCGCGCCATGACCTCGGCGCGGCCGGCGCGCGCGTGCTTCGCGACGTTGGTCAGCGCCTCGGCGACGACGAAGTAGGCGGTCGCCTCCACCGCGGTCGGCAGGCGGCCCACGGACACGTCGATCTCGACCGGCACCGGCGTCCGCGAAGCGAGCGCGTCCACCCCCGCGTGCAGTCCGCCCCGGGTCAGGACCGTGGGCAGGATGCCGCGGGCGAGCTCGCGCAGCTCGACGTTCGCGCGCTCCGCGTTGTCGAGCGCTTCGCGGACCAGCTCCGGGACGGCCTCGTCGTCCGCCTCCAGTGCCTGGCACGCCAGCTTGAGCGTGACGATCGTGTGGACCACGCGCTGCTGGGCCCCGTCGTGCAGATCGCGAACCACTCGCCGGCGCTCGTCGTCGGTCGCCGCGACCAGCCGCGCCCGCGATGCGGCCACCTCCGTCCGCGCTTCGGCGTTCGCGATCGCCGTCGCGACCAGCTCCGTGAACGACGCGAGGCGCGCCTCGGTATCGGGCGGCAGGGGCTGCTCCTGGCTCGAGCCGACGGCCGTCAGGCCCCACAGGCGGCCCTCGACGATGATCGGCGTCCCGACCGCCGTGCGCACGCCCTCCTCGCGGAGGGTCTCAGCGAGCGGGCCGGCTGCTTCGGCGTAGTCGTCGATCCGGGCCGGACCGCGCGTCTCGAGCACGAGCTTGGAGAGGCTTGCATCCCCGGAGGGCCAGCGGCTGCCGACGGGAACGCGCTCCCCTGCGCTCGCGACGAACGTGACCGAGCCGTCCGCCTCGTAGCGGATCACGTTCGCCATATCGACGGAAAGCAGGTGTCCGACCTCGTTCGCGACCGCCGCGAACACGTCCTTCGGCGCCGCCCCGTGGGCGACGAGCGTCGCGACCCGCCGCAGCGCCGCCTGCTGCTCGGCCAGCCGGGCGAGACCGGCGCGGCTCTCGGCGTTCGCGATCGCCGTCTCCAGCAGATCGGTGAACTGGGCCAGGCGCGGCTCGGTGTCCGCCGGCATCGGCTCCTCCAGGCTCCAGCCGGCGGCCATGACGCCCCACAGGCGCCCCTCGACGGTGATCGGCGTCCCGACCGAAGAGCGAACGCCCGTCTCACGGGTCGGGGCACCGATCGGCCCGGACGCGTCGGCATAGCTCTCGATCCGCGCCGCACGACCGGTCCGCGCGACCAGCGTGGTGACGTTCTTCCCGCCGAGCGGAAGCCGCGAACCGACGGGGAAGACGGCGCGGGTCTTGCCCCAGCCGGCGAGGAAGGTGATCGTCCCGTCGGGCTCGCAGCGGCCCAGGTCGGCGAAGTCGACGGGAAGCAGCCGCCCGACCTCCTCGACGACCGCCGCGAACACCTCCTCCGGCGGCACCGCGCGCGCGACCAGCGTCGCCACGCGCCGCAACGCCGCCTGATCCGCGACCAGCCGGGTGACACCGGCACGGCTCTCGGCATTCGCGATCGTCGTCGCCAGGAGCTCCGTGAACGAGGCGAGGCGCGCCTCCGTGTCCGCCGGCAGCGGCTGCTCCAGGGTCGAGCCCGCGCCCATCACACCCCACAGGCGTCCTTCGACGATGATCGGCGTCGCGACCGCGGAGCGGGCGCCGGCCTCGCCGAGCGGGCCGGAGGCGCCGGCATGGTTGTCGATCCGGCCCGGACGGCCGGTCTCGAACACGATCGCCGCGAGGTTCTTCCCCCCGACGGTCAGCAGGCTGCCCTCGGCAACGGGCTCGGACGCCGCGCCCCACGCGGAGAGGTACGTGACCGACTGGTCCGGCTCGTAGCGGCCCATGCCCACGTACTCGACCGGAAGCAGTCGCCCGATCTCCTCCACGACCGCCGCGAGCACCGCCTCCGGTGCCGCCGCGCGCGCCACCCGCGCCGCGACCCGCCGCAACGCCGCCTGCTCCGCGGCCAGCGCACTCAGGTCCTCACTGCCCAATTGCGCTCTCATCCCCTCACGGTCGCTCGCGCGATGCTCGACGCAAGCGTACGCCTGCCGCGCCACCGCGTGAAGCTCACCGATGTATCAGCAGGCGCCGCCTGGTCTAGACGTCGAACTCGGCGGTGAACGCGCCACCGGCGTTGGGGACCGCGACCCGGTCGTCGTGGGTCTGCACCTCGATCCCGTCCACGACGACCGTGGATGGCGCGGCGCCGTGGACGACGAGGTGGAACGCCGTGCGCGCGAACTCCGGGTAGCCGTGGCCGTCCACCTCGGCCCGGAGCGTCACCCGGTCGCCTCTGCGGGTCACCTCGAAGGTGGTGCGATAGCGGGCGCCGTCGAGCGCCGCGAAGCTGAGCCCGTCGTCCTCCTGCAACAGCGAGCCGTGCGTCCCGTCGGCGTCCGGCACGAAGAGGTGCAGCTCGATCGCCGAGGGGTGGTAGTCCGCGGTGGAGGGCGGCGCGTCCGGCCACATCGGGATGACCGCACCGGCCCTGGCGTAGATCGGGATGCGATCCATCGGGGTGGCGGTGAGGAGATACCGGCTGCCGCCCACGGGCTCCCCGGTGTGCCAGTCGTACCAGCTGCCGGCGGGCAGGTACACATGACGAGCGGTCGCGCCGGCGGTCACCACCGGAGCGACGAGCAGGTCGGGACCGAGCAGGTACTCGTCGTCGATGTCGCGCACCACCGGGTCGTACTGGTGGTCGAAGACCAGCGGGCGCTGCACCGGAGCACCGGTCTCGTGCGCGCGGACGAACGCCGCGTAGAGGTACGGCAGCAGCCGGTACCGCAGACGGAGCGCGTCGCGCACGAGGTCTCGGATCAGGTCGCCCCACGTCCACGCGTACTGATCGGCGTTGCCGATCTCTGAGTGGTTGCGGCAGAACGGCGTCAGCGCGCCGTACTGCATCCAGCGGAGGAAGAGCTCCGCGTCGGCGTTGCCGGCGAACCCGCCGATGTCCGCGCCGACGAACGGCTGGCCGGAGAGCCCCAGGCCCATGCCCATCGGGATGCTCAGCCACAGGTGGTCCCACCGCGACATGTTGTCGCCCATCCAGTTCGCGGCGTAGCGCTGGATGCCGGCGAAGCCGGCCCGCGAGAGGACGAACGTGCGCCGCTCCGGCATGGCCTGCAGCAGCCCCGCGGTGGTCCCCATCGCCATCAGCAGCGCGTACTGGTTGTGGTAGCGCTCGTGCGAGTAGCGCGCGCGGCCGAAGCGCATGGAGGTCGGCGGGATGCTCCCGGTGGCCGGCTCGTTCATGTCGTTCCAGATCCCGGCAAGCCCCGACCGCACGTGCTCGGCGTTGAGCTCGCCCCACCACTGACGGGCTTCCTCCGTGACGAAGTCCGGGAACGCCGTGGCGCCGGGCCAAACCTCTCCGACGTAGACCTCGCCGGCTTCGGTCCGGCACAGGACGTCCCTGGCCAGCGCCTCGTCGAACACCCGGTATCCGGGCTCGTACTTGATGCCCGGGTCGACGATCGTGATGAGCCGGACGCCCCGGTCCGCCAGCCGATCGAGCATGCCGGCGACATCGGGGAACGCTTCGGCGTCCCACGTGAACACGCGGTAGCCGTCCATGTACTCGATGTCGAGCCAGAGCGCATCGCACGGGATGCCGTGCTCCCGGTGTCGCTCCGCGAGCTCCTCGACCGTCTCCTGGGTGTATCGGAACCAGCGGCTCTGGTGGTATCCGAGCGACCACAGCGGCGGCAGCGCCGCGCGTCCGGTCAGCCATGTGTAGGCGGAGAGGACCTCCGGCATGCCGGGTCCGGCGAAGATGTACTCCGTGTACTGCCCGCCGGAGAAGTGGATCCGGTACTCGTCCTCGTCCGAGAGCTCGTAGGCACCGCGGTACCCGTTGTCGACGAACGATCCTGCCACCGCGCCCCCCGGGTGGGCGTGGTGGTAGAGGAGCGGGATCGACACGTAGTACGGGTCGAACTCGACGCTGGTCCGCTCCGACCGCGGATCGTCAGGCGGTCGTCCTGCGGTGAACTCCGCCGTCGCGTGCGGGTCGAGCACGTCGGTGTTCCACAGCGTGAAGTCGCGCCCCTTGCGGTTGTGGCTCCCCGCCTTCTCCCCGAGGCCGTAGATCGCGTCCTCCGTCCGGCAGCGCCGGCGCACGGTGAAGGCGTCGTTCAGCCTGGCGTAGGCCCAGTAGCGACCCTCGGCATCCTGCGCGGTCTCGACGACCGGGCTGCCGTCGGCGCGGTGGACGTCCACGCGGAACGGGTCCAGCCCCAGCGACACCACGAGCGCCGAGGTGCGCAGCCGGACGACGCCGTCGCCGTCCTCCACCTGGAAGTCGACCCGCTCGGACAGCGGGTCCACGCAGACCGCGAACGTGGGCGACTCGTCGAACTCCCCGCCACGGCTGACGCTGAGCCGCACCACGTCGTCGCGCACCACGTCGATGCGCAGTTGCTCGCCGTGCAGCGCCGCCAGCAGCCCGCGCTCGGTCGCCTGGAAGGAGCTCACGCGCTCGAAGCGCTCGAAATGGGCGGTCTCGATCATGCGATACGCAATTGTGCGCAGCCCGAGCGGCCCCCGCCAAGCGGGACCGGCTCTAGCGGCTAGCCGCAGAAGCACCCGAAGCGGCTTGCCCAGAAGACGAGCGGGGTGCCGGCCGGGTCGATCTGGGCATGCTCGACGCGGCCGACCACGATCCAGTGGTCGCCCGCCGGGTGCTCGGCCTCGATCGCACACTCGATGAACGCGAGCGCGTCATCGAGTCGCGGGACGCCGCTCGGCGTGAGCCGCCACTCGATGCCCGCGAAGCGCTCGGCCCCGGGCGGCGCGGCCCGGTGGACGAAGTCCTCGTGACGGGGGCGCAGCAGGTTGACTCCGAAGCGGTGAGCACGGCGCATGCGCCGCCAGGTGGAGGAGTCGCGGCTCGGGCAGAAGGAGACGAGGGGAGGACTCAAGGAGACGGCCGCCAGCGAGTTGGCGAGCAGGCCGAGCGGCGCGCCGTCAGGGCCGGCCGTGACGAGCGCTACGCCGGTGGCGAAGCGGCCGAGCGTCTCCCTGAAGCGTCCGGCGTCCACGCCGCACGCCACGGCGATCATCAGTGCAGCGCAGGCTCGCGCCCGAGCGAGACATCGGCGAGGAACTCGTACGCGCGGTTCGCCCCGAGCGGGTGCATGAACGCGCCGGCACGCACGTCGCGGTACGCGCGCGCCAGCGGGTGGCCGTTCAGGTAGCCGGCGCCGCCCGACAGGCAGAGCGCGCGATCGACCACGCGTGCGGCCGCCTCGTCGACGAACGCCTTGGCGGCCTGCGCTTCGGCGAACAGGGACAGGACATCGGAGTCCGGGCCGGCGGAGGCGTCGAGCAACGCCGCCGCGCGCGAGAGGGAGGCGCGGCAGGCCGACAGCTCGATCGCGTTCTCGCCCACGAGCGTCCGCCCGCGCGCATCGAGCTCGCCACGGCGCGCGGCGGCGGCGTTCGCCGCGCGGTTGGCCGCCTCCGCGATCCCGAGCGAGGCGGACGCGTGGAAGAGGCCCGCCGGCAGGTTCCGCTCGATGTAACCGCGGGCATCGCCTGCGGGGAAGCCGCCGCGCACGGCATGTTCCGGCAACTCGACCCCCTCGAAGGAGACCGACTGGCTGCCCGAGGCGCGCATGCCGAGCGCGTCCCAGTCGTCGTGCATCACGACGCCCGGGGTGTCGGCCGGCACCGGCGCGAAGGCGTAGCGCTGGGTGCCCTCGGGGTCGACGTAGGACACGGAGGCGTAGAGGACGGTCGCTCCCGGCGATCCGGTGCAGAAGGTCTTCCTGCCGTCGATCCTCCAGCCGCTCGCCGTGCGGGTCGCGGTGGTCGCAGGACGGGTGAGGTCCTGGCGGGGCTCGCTCACCGCGGCGGCGATCACGACGCCGTCGCGGACAACGGCCTCGAGCGGGGCGGCGAGCGCCGAGGCGCGGCGGGCGTCGCCCGCCGCACGCGCGCGCCGCCAGAGGCGCGCGAGGTTCACCAGCACCGCCATGTGCATGTTCACGCCGATGGCGACCGACGCGTCGCCCTCCGCCAGGCGGCTCGAGGCGACGATCAGGTCGTGGACCGAGTCGACGCCCATCCCGCCCAGCTCGTCGGGGACCGGCGCCGCGTAGTAGCCGCACGCCCTCAGCGCCTCCACGCTCTCGTGGGGATAGGTGGCGTCGCGGTCGTGCTGCGCGGCCCTGGTTGCGAGCTGCTCGGCAAGCCGCGCGGCCAGGGCGGTGAGGTGCCGCCCCGGCTCGGTGTGGGCGGTCAGCTCGAGGAGCACGGTCGCACCTCGACCTCGACAGGCACGCCGTTCGTGACCATGTCGAAGACGGCCGAGCGGCGCGTCGCTCGCTCGACGACCTCCCGCAGCTTCTCTTCGGGAGCGTCCCCCTCGAGGCGGAACGAGACGCGGATGCGCTCGAAGCCGTTGCGGCAGTCGTCGTCCAGCCCGAACGCGCCGCGCGCGTCCATCTCGCCCTCGAGGGTCGACTCCACCTCCGTGAGCCGGACGCCGCGCGCGGCCGCCACGTACGCCAGCGCCGTGGTAAGGCAGGCCGCGAGCGAGTGCAGCAGGAACTCGACGGGGTTCGGACCGGTGTTCGTGCCGAGCAGGATCGCCGGCTCGCCCGCGTCGAGCGTGAACGCCTCCGCGCGGGAGGTGTCCTCTTGCCCCGCGCCGTAGAAGTCCTTGATCGTCGAGCGGTTGTGTGCGCCGCTGATCCAGCGGTTCCTGGCGCGGAACCGGAACCTCGCCAGGTCCGGCTCGGCCTTGATCGCATCGAGCGTGCCGAACATCTGCTCGGTGTCCACGCCGTTGCGGACCCTCTCGAGGGGTCTGGTCATCTCGACCTCCTGTTCGATCTCCGGCTACTCGTCCTCGACCCAGTCGGCGAGCTGCTCGCGCGAGACGGTCCGGACGATCTCCGGGTGGCTCTCCTTGATGTGCTCCTGGGCCTGCTCGACGACCTCTTCGGTGGTGTCGCCGCGGAACGTGCGGCCGCATTCGCAGTTGATGAGCTTCGCCATGAGGCGATTGTGGTCCCGGCCCGTTGCGGCTACGTTGTCGAAACGTTTGGGTCCCAGCGGACACGGATCCAGCTGTGCGGGCGCTTCGTCGTCGAGCTCGACGGACGCCGCGCCGACCCGGCTCTCCCCGGACGTCAAGGACGGGTGCTGCTGGGCTACCTGGCCGCGAATCGGGGGACGCCGGTCAGGCGCGACACCCTGCTCGATGTGCTCTGGCCGCAGGGCGCCCCGGCCGCTCCGGACGCCGTGCTCAGGTCGCTGCTGTCCAAGCTCAGACGCGTGCTCGGGGAGGAGCGGATCGAGGGCCGGTCGGCAGTCCGGCTCGTGTTGCCGGCCGAGGCGCGCATCGACGTCGAGACCGCCATCACGAACATCGACGACGCCGAGTCGGCGATCGCGCTCGGTCGCTTCGAGAACGCGTGGCTCCCGGCTCGGATCGCGCTGAGCGTGGCGCGCCGCGAGTTCATGGCGGACCACGAGGGCGAGTGGATCGAGAAGCGCCGGCGCGAGCTGGCGGAGGTGAGGCTGTCGGCCCTCGAGTGCATCGCGCAGATCGGGCTTCGACTCGGCTCCACGGAGCTGCCGGCTGCGGAGCGCGCCGCCCGCTCGCTGATCGAGCTGGCGCCCTACCGGGAGTCCGGCTACCAGTACCTCATGGAGACGCTCGAGGCGCGCTCCAATCTCGGCGAGGCGCTCATGGCGTACGACCGGCTCCGCCGCGTCCTCCGTGACGAGCTCGGCACTGTGCCGGGGCGGGAGATCCAGGCGGTCCACGAGCGCCTGCTGCGGAAGGGCTGAACGCCGGTCATCCCGACCGCTCGAGCATCACGGCTCGGACGGCCGTGTCACCCGGCTGAGCGCGCGCGCGAGGGGCGGCTGCCCGTCGCGTCGTCTCCACACCTCGCGCTCCTCGTACGGCCAGGCGTAGACCGGAGCACCGTCTCGGATGAACTCGAGCAGGCGCGGCTCCCCGATCTCCGCGGCAGAGAACGTATAGAGCCGCTCGAGCCGCGGGCCGATGACCGCGTAGTCGAGCATGCGCCCGAGGCGGTTCTCGCTCTCGATGAAGCGCTCGAGGTCCACGCGATCCAGCGGGTAGCGGCTCGGCACCACGCGTTCGAGCGAGAGGAAGGCTCCCGTCATGCCGAGCCGCGGGTCACCGAGGATGCGGCTGAGCGGGGCGAGCCGGCCGAGGGCGAGCCGCGGGGCCGCGACGAGGCTGTGGGCGTAGAGCACGCGGAGCAGCGCGACGTCCATGAAGAACCGCTCGACCGGGAGCTCCAGCGCGGTCAGGTCGCGGTGGGTCAGGTAGCCGCCCACGATGCTCGCGTTGTGGGCCCGGTACCAGGTGCTCGCGGACGGGGCGTCGAGGAACGACAGCCAGTGCCCGACGCTCGCGCGTGACGGGGGGCCCGGCTCGCCGGCGGCCAGCAGCCGGGACTCGTAGCTGTCGCGCAGCAGGTAGCCGTTCACCGCGCGCCACCACGCGCTCCCGGGGCGGCTCGCGCTCGGTGCGGCGAGCACGCCGCGCTGGATCTGCCAGCGCATGAACGCCGTCTCGGCGAGCCGGTAGCGCGCGATCGCCCGCCGCCCCGGCCCGTGCTCGTACAGGCTCGCTGCCAGCGCCAGCCGCCGCGGCGGGTCGTCGCGCACGGCGGCCACCGCCTCGGCCGCCTGCGAGGCGGCCGTGTTCACGCGAGCGCGATCGTCCCCGTCACGACGATGTCGGGTAGCCCGTGCACGGAGACGGTCGCGGTGACGTCGAGCACCTCGTCCCCGCGGAGCTTCCCGTCCGTGACCTGCTCGCGCACCGCCGACTCGATCTCGCGCTGGCTCGTGACCCCGAGCTTCTTGAGGTACTTCCGCACCGACATGTTGAGAGCGTCCTCGTCCATGCGCGGGAGCCTAGAGGCAGTGGCGCCACCTCGGCTTCCGCACCGGCTTGGGCAGCTTGAACCCGTGCGCGGCCGCGACGGCGCGGAGCCGGTCCGGGTAGTCGGTGATGATGCCGTCCACGCCCGCGTCGATCAGCGAGCTCATGGTCGCCGGGTCGTCGATCGTCCACGGAATCACGGACATTCCGGCCCGGTGCGCGTCGGCGACCATCTGCGGCGTGGTGTACGGGACGTAATCCGGGTCGCCGAGCTTGCCGTCCTGGGGGTTTCCGTGCACCGGCGAGATGGCGTCGGCGCCGAACGACGCGGCGCCCCTGACAAGGCTGCCGCCGAAGTCGTCGATGTCGATCCCGCCGAGCCACGGCGACGCGCCGGGCTGCCCGACCTGCAGGAAGTCGCCGTTGGTGAGCGCGACGATCGGCAGCCGCGGCTCGACCTGGCGCATCCGCATCAGCGCGCCCCAGTCGAAGCTCTGGATCGTGACCTGGTCGAGCATGCGCGCCCGGCGGATCTCGCGCGCGACGACCTGGACGAACTGCTCGCGCGGCGCGGTCTCCTGAGGCGCCCCGGCCTCGACCTTCGTCTCCACGTTCATCGTGACCTTGTCGGCGTCGTAGCAGTCGACGAGATCGAAGACCTGCGAGAGGAGCGGGATCCGCGCGCCGGTCACGACGCGCTGCTGCGGGAAGCCGGGCAGCTGCTGCCAGCCGCAGTCCAGCGTCCGCACCTGGGCGAGCGTGAGGTTGCGGATGAAGTCGCCGACGTAGGGGAACTCGGGATCGCCCGCCACGGCGGGTGCCGTGTCGCGGCACTTCACGCCGGTCACGCGGCGGTCGTGCGTCACGACGGCGTAGCCGTCCTCGGTGATCTGCGCGTCGAGCTCGAGCGTGGTGACGCCGAGCTCGAGCGCGTTGGCGAAGCCCTCGAGCGTGCTCTCCGTGGTGAGTCCGAGGCCGCCGCGGTGCGCCTGCACGTCGAACTGCTTGTGGTGGCGTCCGTCGGCTCCGGCGGTGGCCGGGGCGATCGCGCAGGCGAGGAGCAGGGCGGCGAGTATGAGGCGGGTGCGAGACGGCATGCGGCCGGACGCTAGGCGCGCGCGGCACGCAGCCGGTGAACATCCCGTGGCCTAGGATCGGCGCGGTGAGCCGCGCCGTCGAGGAGCAGAACCGCCGCCTGCTGCGCGCGCGCGACGCGATGGACCGGGCGTACGCGGAGCCGCTCGACGTGCCGGCGCTCGCCCGGATCGCCCACATGTCCGACGCCCACTTCATCCGCACGTTCCGCGCGACCTTCGGCGAGACGCCGCACCGCTACCTCCAGCGGCGCCGCGTCGAGCGGGCGATGTTCCTGCTGCGGCGGACGGAGGACAGCGTCACGGAGATCTGCCTCGACGTCGGGTTCATCAGCCTGGGCACGTTCAGCCGCACGTTCCGAGAGATCGTCGGCGAGTCGCCGACGCAGTACCGCAATCGCGGCGTGATCGTGTCGGTGGTGCCGAACTGCTTCGCGCGGGCCTGGTTGCGACCGAGCAGTTTCGGAGAAGCGAGCGCCGCGGACCGCCGGTAGCTTCGGCGACATGCTCAAGAACATCCGTCTCTCAGCCCTCTTCGTGCTCGATCAGGACGAGGCGCTCGACTTCTACGTCGGCAAGCTCGGCCTGGAGGTCGCCAACGACGTCGACCTCGGCTTCATGCGCTGGCTCACCGTGCAGGTCCCCGGCGACCCGGACCGTGAGGTCCTGCTCGAGAACCCCGGCCCGCCGTCGATGGACGACGCCACCGCCGAGCAGGTCCGCGAGCTCATCACCAAGGGCGCGACGGGGGGCTGGCTCGGGTTCACCACCGACGACTGCCGCAAGACCTACGAGGAGCTGCTCGCCAAGGGCCTCGAGTTCACCGAGGAGCCGACCGAGCGGGGGTACGGCATCGACTGCGCGCTGCGCGACCCGTTCGGCAACGTGGTCCGCATCACGCAGCTGACCGGGCAGCCCGGCTGACGGCGTCGGCGCCCGGGGAGGCCCCGGGCGCCGTCCGCTCCTCCCTCAGCCCACGAACCGCGGCAGCACCGGGCTGCCGCAGCGCTTGAACGAGGTGGTCCTCGCCGACCGGCCGCCGGAGTCCGTCGCGACGACCCGCAGCACGTGGCGCCCGCGCCGGAGCGCCCGGGTGCGGACCTTGAGCGTGAAGCGCGCCTTCTTCGACCGCTTGATCGTCTTGCCGTCGAGCGTCACGCGCACGCCCTTCAGCCCGCGCGCGGCGACGCGGACGTTCAGCGTGAACCTCGTCTCCACGCACTTGGAGCGCCGCTCCGTCTGCACGGTGATCGTCGGCGGTCCGGTGACGGTGACGTTCTCGTTCGCGGCGTTGCACTCGCCGCTCACCGGCTCGTTGCTCGCGTCGCCGCTGTAGGACGCGCGCCAGCGGTAGACGCCCGCGCGCGTGGGCGTGAACGGCGCGGAGGTCGCCGTGCCGCCCGCGGTGAGCGGCTGGCCCAGCGACTCGAACACCGGGGCGCGCGAGCACGTGGCGTCGTCCGGCCCGTAGAGGCGGAAGTCGACGGTCCCGCCGGCCGGGCTGACGAGTCCCGTCACCGTCGCCGTGTCGGTGAGCTGCCCGCCGACCGTGACGGCGCCTGACGCGGCGGTCGCGATGCCGGGCGTCGCCTTGTGGACGGTCGTGCCCGTGCTGCTCCCGCGCGCGGACGCCGTGAGGGCGCCCGTGAACTGGGTGTTGTCCGCCACCTGGACGGTCTGGATCCCCGGCCTGCCGGCGTTCTGGTCGGCGGTCGGCACGCGGAGGACCGAGAACGTGAAGCCGATTCGGCAGACCGCGCCGGAGGCGGGCAGCGTCACGTGCGCTCCGCCCTGCGGGGTGAAGCGCACCTGGCCGTTCGCCGGGTCGGCCAGGCCGACGTTGAACACCATCCCCGCGCACGCCGTCCCCGGCTCGCCGGTGGCCAGGTCGGCGACGCGGAACACGCCGGGCTCGGCGCCCGTGCAGGAGGAGAACGCGCCGAGCGCGGCGCAGGACGGGATCAGCGTGATCCCGGGGTCGCCCGCCGGGCAGGGAGCGCCGTCGCCGAAGTTGCAGACGGTGTTGACGTCGCCCGCGTTGGCGTCGGTGTCGGTGTTGCGGAGCTCGAGCGACGCCGGAACGCCCGTGTTCCCGACCGTGACGTCGGCCGGGAAGCTCGGCACCGCGCTCGCGCCGACGCCGGCCTCGGCGAGCTGCGGCGTCAGCGCGAGGCAGATCAGTCCTGCAAGCATGGCCGCGGCGCCGCGCGGCCCTTTCGTCCTCATGTGTCCTCCGGGGGGTCGTCGCGAGCGGCGGGCAACCTACCCGAAAGTCGAGTGTCCGTGTCCTGACACCTGTCGGCCGACCCGCTGCTGCAACGCGCGTTGCAGCGTCACGTCGGTGCCGCCAGCACCTCCGGCAGGCCCCCGCGGCCCGCCACGTCGAGCTTGCGGTATGCGCCGGTGAGGTGCATCTCGACCGTCCGGCGGGTGAGGAACAGGGCTTCGGCGATCTCGCGGTTGCTCAGCCCCTCGGCGGCCATCGCCGCCACGCGGCGCTCCTGCGCCGAGAGCGCGTCGACGCCGCTGAGGGCGGGGCGGCGTGGGCGCGCCCCAGTCGCGCGCAGCTCGTCGATCGCCCGATCGGTCTCGACCGACGACCCGCACCGATTCGCGAGATCGAGCCCTTCGCGAAGCGGCTCGCGAGCATCGCGGCGATGACCTCCGCGCCGCAGCGCGGCGCCAAGGTCGATCAGCGCCCGGGCGTGCGCCACCCGCAGCTCGGAGCCGGAGAGGACATCCACGGCGCCGCGCGCCAGCTCGATCATCTCGCCGCTCGGGGCGAGCAGCGCCCGGACGCGGAGGGCTTCGCCGATCGGCTCTGGAGCGCCGAACCGGTTCGCGATCTCGAGTTCCTCCTCGATCAACTCGCCGGCCCGATCGCGCTCCCCGAGGCGGGCCGAGGCGAGTGCCGCGTAGCTGCGCCACATCAGCGCCATCGGGTTCACGTACGCGATGGCCAGCGATCGCCGCCCGGCCTCCTCGAGATCTGCGAGGGCGGCGGCGGGATCACCCATCCGCAGGGCGAGTCGGCCCCGGGAGGCCAGCGCCTGGCTGATGCTCAGCGTCAGCGGCAGCTCGCCGGTCGGCCACCCGTCGCGTATCAGCGCCACGGCCCGCTGGTGCTCGCCATGCTCGATGTGGACGTCGGTGAGCGCGGACAGCGCGGCCGGCCGGACGACCGGGTCGTCGGCGGGGAGCAATGCCAAGGCGTGCGTCGGCGTCGGCCTCGGCGCCGCTGAGATCGCCGATCCAGGCCCTGGCGGAGGCGCGCAGGCCGAGCGAGTTGGAGTAGAGGATCGTCGAGCTTCGGGCCTGCGCTTCCTCGACGCCGGCCGTCCACACCTCGATCGCCCTGGTCAGCCGGCCCGTGAGTGCGATGGCGATCGTCGCGGCCGTCAGCGCGATCGATGTCGCGGGGGCCGCGAGGGCGGGGTGCCGGGAGCGCACCTCGACGAGGAGCTGCCCATCTCCCCACGCCGCCTCGGCGAGCGTCGCAACCTCGTCCGCGGTGCGCGCGGTCGTGCCTGCGAAGACGACCGCCATCATGGCGAGCAGGCTGCGCTCGGCCGCGGTCTCACCCCGGCTCACCTCCTGCTCGAGCGCGAGGAGCCGCACGAACGTCTCGGCGCTGGGGAGCCCGCCGACGAGGCGAGTGGCAGCCGCCTGGAACTCGAGCGACAGGAGAACCTCTCGATCGAGGCCATCGGCGACGCCGAGGAGGTCCTCGCAGGCGGCGATGGCTCCCGGCAGCTCCCCGGCCAGGAAGCGCACCATGGACAGGCCGAGCGCCGCGTGCGCGCGCTCGGTCGGAGTGCTCGACAGGCGGAGCGCCTGCTCCATGCGCCCTGCCGCCTCGGGCAGGCGGGCGGCCGACTCGGCCGCGCCGAGGTCCAGCAGGATCCCGCGCCGCAGCGAGGTCGGCGCCTCCTCCTCGAGCGCGCGTCGCAGGAATCGCACCGCCTGGTCGGGAGAGCCGCGCTCGCCGGCCCGTCGCGCCGAGGCCGTCAGCGCGTCGAACGCCCATTGCTCACCGACGGGGCCCGCGGGAGCGACGGCCAGCAGGTGGGCTGCCGCGCGCTCGTGGCGAGCAGGGTCTCGGGCAAGCTCGCGAGCGGCGGCCAGATGGAGCCGCGACCGCTCTGCCGGCGGGATCGAGTCCTGGAGCGCCTGCTGGACGATCGGGTGGACGAACCTCGGCGGAAGGCGCGGATACAGGAGCTCGGCCTCGATCAACGCGTCGACAGCGTTCGCCGCCGCCGTGCGCTCCAGGCCTGCGACCACCGCGGTGTCCGCCAGGGACGCGTCGTCACCGAGGATCGCCAGTGCCTGCGCGACCGCTCCGACCGCCGGCGAGCGCCGGCTCAGCCTGGCGGCCACGAACCGGGCCACGGACGGAGGGCCCATCGCAACGATCGCGCGCGCGTCGAGGCTCGCGCCCTCGCCGCCTCGCTCCTCGAGGGCAGCGATGAGCTGACGCGCGAGCAGCGGGTTCCCGCCCGTCGTCCGAGCGCACTCGACGCAGACTGCGTGCCCCGTGTCCTCGCCGAGGCTGCCGCGCACGAGGTCGGCGACGGCCGCCGGGCTGAGCGGCAGCGGCCGGATCGCCGTTCGCGGCTCGTGCCCGATCAGCTTGGTCAGGACGTCCGGCGCCGTCGCGGCCTCGTCCGTCCGCACCGCGAGCATCACGCATGCCGGGATCTCCTCGATCCTCGCCGCCAGGTATGCGAGGAACCGGAGCGAGTGCTCATCCGCCCAGTGGGCGTCATCGACGATCAGGGCGAGCGGCCGCTGCTCCGCCAACCTCGCGCACAACCAGTGCAGGCCGTGGAACCGTGCGAACAGGCGATCGTCCGCGGCCGCTCGGTCGGGAACCTCCTCGAACAGCGGGCGCGCCAGTCCGGCGGCGCCCGCGAACGCCAGGTCACGCTCGCGGGCCGTGAGCGGTTCGATGCTCGGCGAGAGGAGCTGGATCACCACGCCGAGCGCGAACTCGCGCTCCAGCACCCCGCCGCGCGCGCGAAGGACGGCCAGGCGCTCCTCCTGGCCCAGCTCCGCGGCCGCTCCCAGCAGCGAGCTCTTGCCGATCCCGGCCGCTCCCTCGATCACGACGATCCCTCCCGAGCCGGCCGCGGCGGCGCGAAGCGCGCCGCCGATCCGCTCCAGCTCGGCCTCACGCTCCAGCAGGTGGATTCGCCTATTGATGTCCGTCATCCGGCTCGGCTCGGCTGGCGCCAAGCCTATCCCCGGCGCAGGTCGAGGAATCCCGGACAGCCGTGGGAGCCTGACCTAAGCCTGCGGTGGGTCCACGTAGCGAAGCGCGGTCGCCTGGCCATAGCGTGGCTCGCTCCCCGAACGGGCGAAAGGAGCCGGTCATGTTCAACGCGCCGAGCGCGCTGCTGTTGGCACGTGCGGTGAGCGGGGAAGGCGCACAGGCGAACGCCTCCGCGGCCACGCCCACCCCACGTGCAGCAAGACGGTCGGTCCGGCGCCGGGTGCTCCGCGGGTGGGGGGCTTCGAATCCACCCTCTGGGGAGTTGCACTCGGCCCGCGCGACCGAGACGATCGCACCACGCTCCGAGGCGCGGTCCGTTCGCGGCGAACCGTCGGTCATCCCTGACCACTCCCACGCACAGTTGGAGGCTCGTTGATCCTCACCGCCTGTTGCCGATCGCGATCCCCGCGATGAGCCGGTTCAGCCGCGATCGATCCGCTTGCGCGGACGTGCGGCTGCTCGGAGCCGACACGGAGGTCACGTGCGCGGACGGGCGCGTGCGCCGCTACGTGAACCTCGACTACGCCGCGAGCACCCCTGCGCTGCCCGAGGTGTGGACCGCCGTCGAGGCGTTCATGCCGTGGTACAGCAGCGTCCACCGCGGCAGCGGGATCAAGTCGCAGCTCGCCACGGAGGCGTTCGAGGGGACGCGCGACGTCGTGGCGAAGTTCGTGGGTGCGCCGGCGGGCCACGACGTGATCTTCGTGCGCAACACGACGGAGGCGATCAACGTCCTGGCCGCTGCGCTGCCGGCGGGTGCTCGCGTCCTCAGCTCCCCGGTCGAGCACCACGCCAACATGCTGCCGTGGCGGCGCCACGACCTGCGGACGCTCCCGTTCCCCGAGTCCGCCGACGCGCTGTGCTCGGCCTGCGAGCACGCGTTGCGATCCGCGCGGCCGGCGTTCGATCTGGTGGCGGTGACCGGCGCGTCGAACGTCACGGGCGAGGTGTGGCCGCTCGCGCGACTCGCCGAGATCGCGCATCGCCACGGCGCGCAGATCCTTGTCGACGGCGCGCAGCTCGCGCCTCACCGGCCGATCGACATGACCGCTGCGGGCATCGACTTCCTCGCCCTGTCCGGTCACAAGCTGTACGCCCCGTTCGGCGCCGGGGCCCTGATCGGCCCCGTCAGCCGGCTCGGCGACGCCGCGCCGCTGTTGCGCGGCGGCGGCGCGATCAAGCTCGTGACCCTCGACGACGTCATCTGGTGCGACGGGCCGGAGCGCCACGAGGCCGGTTCCCCGAACGTGGTCGGCGTCGTCGCGCTCGGCGCCGCCTGCCGCGCGCTCGCCGCGCTCGGCATGGAAGCTGTGGCCGAGCACGAGCGGACGCTCGCCGGCCGGCTTCGACGCGGCCTGGCGGCGGTTGCCGGCCTCGAGCAGCTGGCGATCTGGCAGGGCGACGACGTCGACCGGGTCGGCGTCGCGAGCTTCGCCCTGCCCGGGTACCGCCACCCGCTGCTCGCCGCGATCCTCAGCGCCGAGCACGGGATCGGCGTTCGCCACGGCTGCTTCTGCGCGCATCCGCTCATCACCCGGCTGCTCGGAATCCCCGCCGGCGAGGTTCGCCGGCTCCGCGCCGAGCTGCTGGCCGGCGGCACGCCACCACTGCCCGGCGCGGTGCGAGCGAGCCTCGGGCTCGGAACCACCGACGAGGACATCGACCGGCTGACCAACGCCCTGGACGACATCGCCCGCTACGGACCGGCGATGCGCTACGACCACGTGACCGAGCGCGACGAGTACGAGCCGGCCGCGGAGCTGCGCGGCCGCAGCGCGCTCGCCTGATCGAGGAGGTCAGTCGCGGGATGTCCTCGTGGTCAGGGCGAGGAACTCCTGGCGGGTGCGCGCGTCGTCGCGAACGGCCCCGTATAGCGCGGAGGTGACGGTGTTCGCGCCGAGCTTCTGCACGCCGCGTAGCGACATGCACAGATGCTCGGCCTCCAGGACCACGCCGACGCCCTTGGGTTCGAGCTCGGCCTGGAGCCAGTCGGCGATCTGCACGGTCAGCCGTTCCTGGATCTGCAGATCGCGCGCGAACAACTCGACCACTCGACCGAGCTTGCTCAGGCCGATGATCCGCGCCCCGGGGAGATAGCCGACGTGCGCGATGCCGTGGAACGGCAGCATGTGGTGCATGCACAGCGAGTGAAACGGGATCGCCCGCGCGACGATGAGTCCGTCGTAGCCGTCCTCGCTGGGAAACGTCGTCGCGCGGAACGGCTGCGGCGTGAGCAGCTCGGCGTAGGCCGCCGCGACTCGGCGCGGGGTGTCGCGCAGCGACTCGGAGTCCACGTCGGCGCCGAGAGCGCGCAACAGCTCGCGGGCCGCACGTTGCGCCGCGGCGTGGTCGATCTCGCGTGGCCGAGATCCGGAGCCGGACGGCGCCGCCGGCGCGACAGGGTGCAGTGCAGTCATATCCGGGCTTAGCGCCGGTGGCCCGCGATTTCTTACCCGCGTGGCGCCGCGACCGTCTCCTCGCGGCCGGGTTTGCCGCGGCGCTCGCCGCGCGCATCCTCGCGCCGCTCGACGACGGTCCGCGGCCGTGCTGAGCGCGCCGTAAGAGTTCGCGCGGCGGCGACGCGAACCGTGCATGACCCATCGCACGAGTACGCCCACGACGGGTGAGCAGACGTTCGTGATCGTCGGCGCCGGCCTTGCCGGCGCCAAGGCCGCCGAGACCCTCCGGGACGAGGGGTTCGACGGCCGCGTCGTCCTGATCGGCGCCGAGCGCGAGCGGCCCTACGAGCGACCGCCGCTGTCCAAGGACTACCTGCGCGGCGAGGTCGGACGCGAGCGGGTCTACGTCCACGAGGAAGGCCACTACGCCGAGCACGAGATCGAGCTGCGCCTCGGGCGCGCGGCGGGGGGTCTGGACACCACGACGCAGCGGGTGACGCTCGACGACGGTGAGCGGGTCCGCTACGACAAGCTGCTCCTCGCCACCGGCGCCGAGCCGCGGCGGCTCTCGATCCCGGGGGCCGGGCTGGAGGGGGTGATGTACCTGCGCACGGTCGACGATTGCGACGCGCTGCGCGACCGGCTCGACGGCGGTGGCTCGGTCGTCGTGGTCGGCGCGGGGTGGGTCGGCGCCGAGGTCGCCGCGTCCGCGCGGCAGCGCGGCTTGGACGTGACGCTCGTCGCGCCCTCTTCGTTGCCGCTGGAGCGGGTACTGGGCGCCGAGCTCGGCGCGGTGTACCGCGACATCCACGCCGACCACGGCGTACGGATGCTCCTCGGGTCGGGTGTCGAGAAGTTCGAAGGCTCCACCGCGGTCGAGCGCGTTCGGACCAGCGACGGCCGGGCGCTTGACTGCGACTTCGTCGTCGTCGGCGTCGGCGTCCAGCCGCGCACCCGGCTGGCCGAGCAGGCCGGTCTGGCCGTCGACGACGGTGTGCTCGCCGACGAGCACCTGCGGACCAGCGCCCCGGGCGTGTTCGCGGCCGGCGACATCGCGAACGCCCAGCACCCGTTCTACGGCGAGCGGATCCGCGTCGAGCACTGGGCCAACGCGCTGCACCAGGGCCCGGCCGCCGCCCGCAACATGCTCGGCCGCGCGGACCCCTATGACCGCCTGCCGTACTTCTTCTCCGACCAGTACGACGTCGGGATGGAGTACGCGGGCTACGCGCGCACCTGGGACCGGGTCGTGTTCCGCGGCGATCCGGCGAGCCGGGAGTTCATCGCGTTCTGGCTGGTCGAGGATCGCGTCATCGCCGGCATGAACGTCGGTGTCTGGGACGTCACCGATGACATCCAGCGCCTGATCCGCGCGCGCGTCGCGGTCGACGACCGGCGCCTCGCCGACCCCGACGTACCGCTCGAGGCGCTGGTCCCGGTCGCGGACCGCGGCGCGGCATGAGCGAGGTAAGGACCTCCGGCCGCCGGACGCGAAGAGGAAGAAGCCGTGCGCATCGGGCGCACGACGCAAGACCGAGGGAGGCCCTCATGGCCGCAACGACAGACCACGAAACGAGCTCGGGCACCGGCCGTGCCGCGTCGCTCAACGGGACGCACGTCCCGATCGCCGCGCCCGACTGGCGCGACGCGCGCTACCAGGCGTTCGCCCTGATGCGGCTCGCGTTCACCGTCGCGCCGATCGCGTTCGGCCTGGACAAGTTCTTCAACGTCATGGTCGACTGGCCGATCTACCTCGCGCCCTGGCTGAATGACATCGCGCCCGGCTCCGGCCAGGACCTCATGTACGTCGTCGGCGCCGTCGAGATCCTCGCCGGTGTCATCGTGGCGATCAAGCCTCGCTACGGCGCGTACATCGTCGCCGGATGGCTCGCGGGGATCATCCTCAACCTGCTCACGCTCTCCGGCTACTACGACATCGCCCTGCGCGACTTCGGCCTCATGCTCGGCGCCATCACGCTCGCCCGTCTGGCATCGGTCTACGACCCGCCGCTCCGGCTCGGGGGTCGCTGAACCCGGTTTCCCGCAAGCGGTCAGGGCACCGCGACCGGCTCCGCCGCCGCCTCCTCCTTCGCCCGCGCGGCGTCGCGCTCGCGGAACCACTCGTCCCCCTCGATCGAGAAGTTCGGGACGATCCGGTCCAGCCAGCGCGGGAACCACCAGTTCGCGCGACCGATGAGCAGCATCACCGCGGGCACGAGCAGGCAGCGCACCAGCGTCGCGTCGACCGCCACGGCGACGCCCATGCCGACGCCGAACTGCTTGACCGTCGGATCGCCGTTGATGACGAACGCGAAGAACACGCTGACCATGATCAGCGCCGCCGAGGTGATCACCCGGCCGGTCGTGCCGATCCCGGTGACGACGGCAGACCGGTTGTCGTGGCTCTTCTTCCACGCCTCCTTGATGTGCGTCATGAGGAACACCTCGTAGTCCATCGAGAGGCCGAAGAGGATCGCGAACATCATCAGCGGGACGAACGAGACGATCGGCACCTCCCCTTCGAGGCCGACGAGGCTCGCGCCCCATCCCTTCTCGAACACCGCGGTGACGACGCCGAACGCGGCGCCGATCGACACGAGGTTCATCAGGCCGGCGGTGAGCGGGATGACGACCGAGCGGAAGGCGAGCATGAGCAGCAGGAAGCTCAGGCCGAGGACGACGGCGATCGTGATGATCAGGCGGCTGCTGATCTCCGCCGCGAGGTCGACGTACCCGGCCGTCGTCCCGCCGACGTCGGCGGACATCGACGTGCCGGCGACCGCCTTCGGGATCGTGTCGTCGCGAAGCCGTTCGACGAGGTCGGCGGTGGCGCGGTCCGACGGCGCCGTGGTCGGCGTCGCGTTGAGCACCGCCGCCGTGCCCTTGGAGTTGACGAGCGGCTCGGAGACCTTCTTGACGCCGGACGTGTTCTTGATGTCCTTCTTGAGCGTCTGGAGGCGCGGGTCGGTCGCCGTCTGCTCGAGCTGCTTGCGCTTGGCGTCGGACTGCTTGGTGATCTTGTCGAGCTGCTTCTGGAGCTGCGGCTGGACCTGCGACTGCGCCTGGGCCTGCGCCTGGTCCGGCGGCACGCCCTGGGCCTCGAGCTGCCCGGCGATCTGCTGCTCCTGGGCGCTCGCCTGCTTCTTCGCCTTGTCCTTCTGGTCCTTCTCGTCGCTCGAGAGCTTGTCGAGGTTCTTCTGATCGGCCTTGGCGGGCTGCTTGGTCATGTTGACGCTGATGAGCAGCGGTCCGTTCGTGCCGGGGCCGAAGCCGGCCGTGAGCCCGTCGGAGGCGCGCCGCGCGTCGGTGCTCTCGGGCAGGGCGGCGTTGTCCTGCTGGCCGAGGTAGAGATCGAGCGCGGGCAGCGCGAGCGCCACCAGCACGACGATCGCGAAGAGCGCGGACGGCAGCGGGTGCCGCGCGACGAACTCGCCCCAGCGCAGCCAGCCGTGCGGATGGCCGTCGGACTTGCCGTGCGGCAGCGGGATCCGGAGCCGGTCGATCCGGTCGCCGACGATGGCGAGCAGCGCAGGCAGGAGCGTCGTGGCGGCGAGGACCGCCACGCCGACGACCAGCGCGGAGGTGTAGCCGAGCGTCGTCACGAGCGGGATCTGGACGACCGCGAGCGAGAGCAGCGCGACCATCACGGTGCAGCCGGCGAAGACGACCGCGCCGCCGGACGTCGCCGTCGCCCGGGCTATCGACTCCCTCGTCTCCATCCCGTCGCGGCGCTGCTCGAGGTGGCGCGTGACGACGAACAGCGCGTAGTCGATCCCGACGCCCAGGCCGATCATCGTCGCCAGCGTCGGCGCCACCGTCGGCACCTCGGAGATGTGGCTGAGCAGCGTGATGATCGAAAGGCCGCACACCAGCCCGACGATCGCGGTGATGATCGGGAGCCCCATCGCCACGACCGTGCCGAACGTGACCAGCAGGACGATCACGGCCATGCTGAGGCCGATGACCTCGCTGAGGTGGGTGTCGGGCTTGGAGACCTTCTGCCCGAGGTAGCCGCCGAAGCCCACCTCGAGGCCCGCATGCCGGGCTGGGTCCGCCAGCGCGACGATCCGCTCCGCGTCATCCGTCGACAGCTCGCTGGGGCTCGGCTTCAGGTTCAACGCGATGTACCCGACGCTCTTGCCCTTCGACAGCAGCGCCGAGCCGCTCTTCGACAGCGGGCTCGTGGCGCTCCGCACGTCGGGGTCCTTCTTGAGCGCCGAGAGCGTGTCGTCGATCGGCTGCTTGTACTTCGAGTCGGTGATCTTCGCGCCGCCCGGCGCGCGCAGCACGACCGGGTTGGTGCCGTTCGCCTGGGAGGGGAAGTGCGACGCGAGCAGGGCGGTCGCCGCCTGGCTGTCGCTGCCGGGGAGCGTGAGGTTGTCGTTGACGTCCGGGCCGACGCTGCGGGCCCAGAACGCGAGCGCGCCGAAGACGACCAGCCAGATCGCCACCACAATCCACCGCCGCCGGACGGACAGCCGCCCGACATGGAACAGGGCCCTCGTCATTGCTCACTCCTTCGGGGAGCCGGATTCCGACTCTAACCCGGGTCGGGAGAGCCTGGGGGAAAAGTTCGCCGGACGGGCGAACTGGCCGAACGGGGGGCGCGACGGCGGGCCGCTGGGGCGTAGCGTCGCCACGTGAGATCGCCTAGGTCCCGTTGGAAGATGCCGGTCGCGATCGTGGCGGTGAGCGCCGGACTGCTCGTCATCCCCACGTCCCCGGCCGTCGCGGCGCCGTGCGACGCGCCGGTCACGAACCAGATCGCGTGCGAGAACACGAAGCTCGGCAGCCCGCCGAGCGAATGGGACGTCAGCGGCGCGGGATCGGCGTCGATCCAGGGCTTCGCCACGAACATGAGCGTCGACCAGGGCGGCACGATCTCGTTCAAGGTCGACACGAACGCGAGCGCGTACCGGATCGACATCTACCGGATGGGCTACTACGGCGGCCAGGGCGCGCGCAAGGTCGCGACGGTGCGCCCGCTCGCGGTGCTGCCCCAGCTCCAGCCGGGCTGCCAGTCGAACTCGGCCACCGGCCTGGTCGACTGCGGCAACTGGGCGGTGTCCGCGACGTGGACCGTGCCGGGCGACGCGGTCTCCGGCATCTACATCGCGAAGCTCGTGCGCGAGGACGCCACGGCCGGATCCAGCCACATGGTGTTCGTCGTGCGCGACGACGACGGCCGCTCGTCCCTGCTGTTCCAGACCTCCGACACGACGTGGCAGGCCTACAACCAGTACGGCGGCAACTCCCTGTACGTCGGCTCGCCGGCCGGGCGCGCCTACAAGGTGAGCTACAACCGCCCCTTCACGACGCGCGGCACCTCGCCGGAGGACTGGGTCTTCAACGCCGAGTACCCGATGGTCCGCTGGCTCGAGCGCAACGGCTACGACATGTCGTACACGACCGGGGTCGACAGCGACCGCGCCGGCGCCGAGCTGCTCGAGCACAAGACGTTCCTGTCCGTCGGCCATGACGAGTACTGGTCCGGCACCCAGCGCGCCAACGTCGAGGCCGCGCGCGCGGCCGGCGTGAACCTCGCCTTCTTCAGCGGCAACGAGGTGTTCTGGAAGACCCGCTGGGAGGACGGCAACCGGACGCTCGTCACCTACAAGGAGACGCACGACAACGGGAAGACCGATCCGCTGCCGCTGGTCTGGACCGGCACGTGGCGGGACCCGCGCTTCAGCCCGCCGGCCGACGGCGGCCGGCCCGAGAACGCGCTCACCGGCCAGTTGTTCATGGTCAACGGCCCGACGACGAGTGCGATCCGCGTCCCCGCGGCGGACGGGAAGATGCGCTTCTGGCGCAACACCACGATCGCCACGCAGGCGGCGGGCGCCACCGCCACGCTGCCGACCGGCACGCTCGGATACGAGTGGGACGAGGATCCCGACAACGGCTTCCGGGCCCCCGGCGCGTTCCGGCTCTCCTCGACGACGGTCACGGGCGCTCCGCGGCTGCAGGACTTCGGCTCCACCTACGCGAGCGGCACGTCCAACCACAACATGACGCTCTACCGCGTGCCGAGCGGCGCGCGCGTGTTCGGCGCGGGCACGATCCAGTGGTCGTGGGGGCTGGACGCCACCCACGATCGCGGCAGCGCAGCGGCCGACGTGCGCATGCAGCAGGCCACGCTCAATCTGCTCGCCGACATGGGGACCCAGCCGTCGACGCTGCAGACGGGCCTCACCGCCACGACCGCGTCGGCCGACGCGACCGCGCCGAGCTCGGCGATCACCGCGCCGGCCGCCGGCGCGACGGTGCAGCCCGGCGCCCAGGTCACGATCAGCGGCACGGCGTCAGACGCGGGCGGCGGCGTCGTCGGCGGCGTCGAGGTGTCCACCGACAACGGCCAGACGTGGCATCCGGCGACCGGGCGCGGCCCGTGGACCTACACGTGGACGCCCGCGTTCGCCGGCACCGCGACCCTCCGCAGCCGCGCGGTCGACGACAGCGGGAACCTCGAGAGCCCGGGCGCCGGCGTGACGGTCGCGGTCGGCTCGGCCAGCGGCACGTGCCCGTGCAGCATCTGGGGGGCGGGCGCGACGCCGGCCACGCCCGCGGAGACGACCGACAACAACGCCGTCGAGGTCGGCGTGAAGTTCCGCGCCTCGACCGCCGGGCGTGTCGCCGGCGTGCGCTTCTACAAGGGCGCGACGAACACCGGCACGCACGTCGGCCACCTGTGGACGCGCACCGGAACGCTCCTCGCGACCGTCACGTTCACGAACGAGACGGCATCAGGCTGGCAGGAGGCCCGGTTCTCGGCACCGGTCGACGTCACGCCCGGCACGACCTACGTCGTCTCCTACCACGCGCCGCGCGGCAACTACGCGAGCACCCAGGACTACTTCGCCGCCGCGGGAGTCGACAGCCCGCCGCTGCGCGCGCTGCGGGACGGCGAGGACGGTGGCAACGGGCTCTACGGCTACGGTCCCAGCGGCACGTTCCCCAACGGCGTGTACCGCTCGGAGAACTACTGGGTCGACGTCGTCTTCGAGACGGGGGCCGACACGACGGGTCCGTCGGTGACGTCGGTCACCCCGGGGCGGGGCGCGACCGGCGTGGCCGCGTCCGCCAACGTCACCGCGCGGTTCTCCGAGCCGGTGGACCCGGCGACCGTCACCGCCTCCACGATCACGCTGCGCGACCCGTCCGGCGCGCTCGTGCCCGCGGCGGTGAGCTACGACGCCGGCGCGCAGACCGCGACGCTCGACCCGACCCCGGCGCTGGCCGACACCGCCACGTACACGGCGCTGGTCAAGGCCGGCAGCAGCGGCGTCAAGGACTTCGCGGGCAACGCGATGTCGAACGACGACAGCTGGACGTTCACGACGCGCGCGCCGACCTCGTCGGGCTGCCCCTGCAGCATCTGGCCCGCCACCGCGCGCCCGCTCAAGGAGGCCGAGACCACCGACAACAACGCGGTCGAGGTCGGGACGAAGTTCCGCGCCGACGTCGACGGCCTGATCACCGGGCTGCGCTTCTACAAGGGCACGACCAACACCGGCACGCACGTCGGCCACCTGTGGACGCGGACGGGGCAGCTGCTCGCGACCGCGACGTTCGCCAACGAGACCGCGTCCGGCTGGCAGGAGGTCGCGCTGAGCACGCCCGTCGCGGTCACGGCGAACACGACGTACGTGGCCTCCTACCACGCGCCGCGCGGCAACTACGCGGTCAACGACATGCAGTTCGCCACCGCGGGCGTCGTCAACCCGCCGCTGCGGGCGCTGCGCGACGGCGACGACGGCGGCAACGGCGTCTACGGCTACGGGCCGAGCGGGACGTTCCCCAGCGGCGCCTACCGGTCCGAGGGCTACTGGGTCGACGTGGTGTTCGACACGAACACGGGTCCCGACACCACGGCGCCCACGCTGACCGGGCGCCTGCCGGCGAGCGACGCCGAGGGCGTCGCCCCGGCGTCGAACGTCAGCGCCTCGTTCAGCGAGGGGATGAGCGCCGCCTCGATCACCACCGCGACGTTCCGGCTCCGCGACCCCGGCGGCAACGTCGTGCCGGCCGCGGTGACCTACGACAACGGCAGCCGCACCGCCACGCTGGACCCGGCGGGCGTGCTCGCCGACTCGACGCGCTACACGGCCACCGTCAGCGGCGGGAGCAGCGGCGTGAAGGACAACGCCGGCAACCCGCTGGCGGCCGACCAGAGCTGGTCGTTCACGACGGCCGCTCCGCCCGGGCCCGGTCCCGACGACGGGCCGGGTGGTCCGACGCTCGTGATCGCGAAGTCGACGAACCCGTTCAGCCGCTACTACGCGGAGATCCTGCGTGCTGAAGGCTTGAACGCGTTCAGCGTGCGCGACATCGCGAACGTCACGCCTGCGACTCTGGCCGCGCACGACGTCGCGATCCTCGGCGACTTCTCGCTCACCGCCGGGCCAGGTCACGATGCTCGGCGACTGGGTCGCCGCGGGCGGCGACCTGATCGCGATGCGGCCTGACAAGCAGCTCGCCGGGCTGCTCGGGCTGACCGACACGGGGACGACGCTCGCGAACGCGTACATGCGGGTCGACGCGTCGCGCCAGCCGGGCGCCGGGATCGTGTCGCAGACGATGCAGTTCCACGGCGCCGCGGACCGCTACGCGCTCAACGGCGCGACGAGCGTCGCCGACCTGTACTCGAGCGCGTCCGCGGCCACGACCGCGCCGGCGGTGACGATGCGCAGCGTCGGCGCGAACGGCGGCCGCGCCGCGGCGTTCACCTACGACCTCGCCAGGTCGGTCGTCTACACGCGCCAGGGCAACCCGGCGTGGGCCGGCCAGGAGCGCGACGGGTTCGCCCCGATCCGCTCCGACGACCTCTTCTTCGGAGCCGCGCCGTTCGACCCGCAGCCCAACTGGGTGGACCTGAGCAAGGTCGCGATCCCCCAGGCCGACGAGCAGCAGCGCCTGCTCGTCAACCTCATCGGGGTCCTGACCGCCGACAAGAAGCCCCAGCCGCGCTTCTGGTACTTCCCGCGCGGCGTCAAGGCCGCGGTGATCATGACCGGCGACGACCACGCGCAGGGCGGCACGGCGGGGCGCTGGAACCAGTACCTCGCCGCGAGCCCGGCCGGATGCTCCGTCGCCCAGTGGGAGTGCATCCGCGGCACGTCGTACGTCTATCCCAGCTCACCGCTGACCGATGCGCAGGCGGCGAGCTTCGCGGCGCAGGGATTCGAGGTCAGCGTGCACGTCAACACGAACTGCGCGGATTTCACGCAGCAGGCGCTCGACGGCTTCTTCACGGACCAGCTCGTCGACTTCCACGCCGAGTATCCGAGCGTCTCGGGGCCGGTCACGCACCGCACGCACTGCATCGCGTACAGCGACTGGTCCTCGACGCCGAAGGTGGAGCTCGCGCACGGGATGCGGCTCGACGGCAACTACTACTACTGGCCGCCCACGTGGGTCGTGAACGTGCCGGGCATGTTCACCGGCTCGGGGATGCCGATGCGCTTCGCCGACCTCGACGGCTCGATGATCGACGTCTACCAGGCGACGACGCAGATGACCGACGAGTCCGAGCAGACGTACCCGTTCACGATCGACACGCTGCTCGACCGCGCGGTCGGCCCGACGGGCTACTACGGGGCGTTCAACGCGAACATGCACACCGACAACGCCGTGCACGCGGGCTCGGACGCGATCGTCGCCTCGGCCAAGGCGCGCGGCGTGCCGGTGGTGTCGGCGCAGCAGATGCTCACGTGGCTCGACGGACGCGGAGGCTCGACGTTCCAGAACATCGGATACACGGGTGACGTGCTGAGCTTCCGCGTCGCCGTCGGCGCGGGCGCGACGGGGCTGCGCGGCATGGTCCCCGCCACCTTCGCCGGCAAGGCGCTCAAGTCCATGACCCGCGACGGCGCGCCGCTCGCGTACACGCGCGAGACGATCAAGGGCGTCGACTACGCGTTCTTCCCCGCCACGGCCGGCGCGTTTACGGCGGCGTACGAGGCGGACACCACGGCGCCCTCCATCTCGGCCGTCGCCGCGGTCGCCGCGCCGGACGGCAGCGCCACCGTGACCTGGACGACCGACGAGGCCGCCGACTCCCGGGTCGACTACGGCACGTCCCCGGCCGCGCTGAACCAGTCGGTCTCCGACCCCCTGACCACCACGGCCCACAGCGTGCGGCTCACCGGCTTGACCCCCGGCGCCACGTACCACTACCGCGTGCGGTCGGCGGACGGCTCCACGAACGCGGCGACCGCGCCCGCCGGCGCCCCCGGCGACGTTCGTGGTGCCGGCGACCAAGTTCCCCGCCGCCACCGTGATCGAGACCGGCACGCTGCGCGGCGGCGCCGCCGCGGCGCTCGCCGCCGACGACAACGTCTACTACGAGGTCACGTCGACCACGAGCGGGACGCGGACCACCTCGTGGTACGGCTCGTTCACCGGCGTGCCGGCAGGCCTCAGCGGGCTGAACGTCACGTACACGGGCCGCAACTCCCGCTCCTGCACGCAGGTCATCGCGGCGTGGCGCTGGACCGACAGCACGTGGCAGCAGCTCAACTCGGGCGCCGTCGCGAACACGGAGACCACGCGCGCCGACCTCGTCCCGCCGGGCGCGGCGGGCAACTACGTGAGCCCCACCGGCGAGGTCCGCGTCCGCGTGCGCTGCACGACGACGGCGAACTTCTTCGCGTCGGGCGAGGTGATGAAGATCACCTACACGCCGCCCGCGGCCTGAGCAGGCGTCTACGGCGCGATGCGCTGCCCCGGCCGGCGGAGGCGGAACCAGCGCTGATCGTGCGGTTCGAGCGCGAGCCGCAGCGAGCCGTCGAGCGGCAGCTCGTCGTTGCCGAACAGGTCGACCAGCGTCCCGTCCGCGTCCAGTGCCAGCGCGGCCTCCGTCGCGCGGGCGGCGAGGTTGTGCACGGCGACGACGGTCGAGTCGCCCCAGTCGGCCCGGTGCGCGAACACCGCGGGATCGTCCTGAGCGAGCAGCGACCAGTCGCCCCAGCCGAGCTCCGGGCACTCTCGCCGGCGCCGGATCAGGCGCTCCATCCAGTTCAGGAACGAGCTCGGGTCGCGGCGCTGCGCGGCGACGTTGACCTCGCGATAGCCGAACGGACCGTCAGCGACAGGCGGGCGCCCGGGCTCCTCGGCGGTCGTGAAGCCGCCGTGCCGCTCGGCGGACCACTGCATCGGCGCGCGCACCGCGTAGCGGCCCTCGATCGCCCGATTCTCGGCCATCCCGATCTCCTCGCCGTAGAACAGCACCGGTGTGCCCGGGAGCGAGAACATCAGCGAGTAGACGAGCCGCATGCGGCGCGCGTCGCCGCCCAGCATCCCTGGCAGCCGGCGGCGCAGACCGCGGCCGTACATCTGCAGGTCCTCCTCCGGCCCGAACGCGGCGAACACCTCTTCTCGCTCGCTCTCCGAGAGCTTGTCGAGCGTCAGCTCGTCGTGGTTGCGCACGAAGTGCGCCCACTGGCAGTCGGGCGGCGTCGGCGGGAGTGCGCGCAGCGCATCGGCCAGCGGCCTCGCGTCGCTCGCGGGCGAGCGACAGGTACATGGCCTGGTTGACGGTGAACGAGAACAGCAGGTCGAGCTGGTCGCCGCCGTGTGCTCCGAAGAACGCGCCGAGCTGGTCGGGCGGCAGGTTCACCTCGCCGAGCAGGATCGACTCGCCATTGCGGCGGCCCATGAACCGGCGCACGTCGCGCAGCAGCTCATGGGGATCGGGCATCGCGCCGGGCGGCATCCCGGCCGGCTCGATCAGGAACGGCACGGCGTCGAGCCGGAAGCCGGCCAGCCCCTGCTCGAGCCAGAAGCCGGCGACTTGGGCGATCTCGTCGCGGACCTCCGGATTGGCGACGTTGAGGTCGGGCTGGTGGGAGTAGAAGCGGTGCAGGTACCAGCGCCGCGCCTTGCGGTCGTACGCCCAGTTCGAGCTCTCCTGGTCCGGGAAGACGACGTCGCCCGGCTTCTCCTCCGGCTTCTCGTCGGCCCACACGTAGAAGTCGTGGTACGGGTTGTCGGGACCGGTCGCGGGCGGCCTGGAACCATGGATGCTGGTCAGACGTGTGGTTCGGGACGAGGTCGGCGATCACGCGGATCCCGCGGTCGCGCGCGGTGCGGATCGTCTCGACGAGGTCGCCGTGGGTGCCCAGCCGCGGGTCGACGCCGTAGAAGTCGGTCACGTCGTAGCCGTCGTCGCGCTGGCGGGATGGGTAGAACGGCATCAGCCAGAGGCAGCTGACGCCGATGCCGGCGAGGTAGTCGATGCGCTCGCACAGGCCGGGGAGGTCGCCGCACCCGTCGCCGTCGGAGTCCAGGAACGTCTCGACGTCCAGGCAGTAGACGACGGCGTTCTTCCACCACACGTCGGCGGTCGCCTTGCGGCTCATGCGCGCAGCTCCGGCAGCACCCGGTCCGCGAAGGCGGCGATGAACGGCGCGAGGTCCTGCCCGACGTGATGGAGCTGGAGCGAGTCGACGCCGAGCGCGGCCAGCTCCTGCAGCCATGCCGTGTGGCGCGCCAGGTCGGCCGACACGAGCACCGGGCCGCGCACGTCCTCGGGGCGCACGTGGCGCGCAGCCTCGTCGAACTGCTCGACCGTGGCCAGGTCCCAGCACAGCGGCGGCGAGAAGACGTTCGTGCGCCACTGGTCGTGCGCGATCGCCAGCGCCTCCTCCTCGGTCGGCGCCCATGAGAGGTGCACCTGGAGGTGGATCGGCTTGCCCTCGCCGCCGCCCTCGCGGAACGCCGCGATCACCCGCTCGAGCTGCTCGCGCGGCTGGTTGATCGTCGCGAGCCCGTCGGCCCAGCCGCCGCACCAGCGGGCGGTCTCCGGTGAGACCGCCGCGCCGATCAGCGCCGGAGGCTCGGCGGGCAGCGTCCACAGCTTCGCGCGGTCGACGCGGATCAACCCGTCGTGGTCGACGACCTCGCCTGCGAACAGCGCGCGCATCACGTCGACACACTCGCGCAGGCGCGCGGTGCGCACGCGCTTCGACGGCCACGGCGCGCCCGTGATGTGCTCGTTCGACGCCTCTCCCGTGCCGAGCGCAACCCACAACCGCCCGGGGAACAGCTCGCACATGGTCGCGGCTGCCTGCGCGACGATCGCCGGGTGATAGCGCTGGCCGGGCGCGTTGACCACGCCCCACGGGAGCGCCGTCGCCTGCATCGCCGCGCCGAGGAACGACCAGGCGAAGCCGGACTCGCCCTGGCGCTCGCTCCACGGCGAGAAGTGGTCCGAGGACATGGCGGCGTCGAAGCCCGCGGCCTCGGCATCCTGGGCGTGACGTAGCAGCCGGCTGGGCGGGATCTGCTCGTGGGAGCAGTGGAGGCCGATCGAAGGGGGCACGGGCGGCTCCTACCCAGTGCGCAGGCCGTCCAGCACCCGGGTGCCGATGGTCGCCGTCGGCGACGAGCTGTTCTGGTGCGACGACCGCCTGGACGAGCGGCCGCCGCCGCAACCTGAAGGGGGACAGTCCCGCTTCAGGTTCCGCCCTGCTCCTCGTGGTCGCTCCCGTGGCCGCCGTCGAGCGAGTCGGGGCCCGGGCCGCCGCTCAGCACGTCGTCGCCGCGGTCGCCGCGCAGGCGGTCGGCGCCGTCGTCGCCGTAGAGCGTGTCGTCCCCGTCGCCGCCCTCGACCCGGTCGTCGCCGGCGTCGCCGAACACGGCGTCGTCGCCGTCGCCCGCGCGGACGACGTCGTCGCCGCCGAGGCCGCAGATCACGTCGTCGCGCCGGGTGCCGGACAGCCGGTCGTCGCCCGCGGTGCCGGTGATCGTGCAGCCGCGCGGCGAGACGTTGAACTCCTCGACCGCGACCGCCGGACGCACCGCGCGCTCGACGTCGCGCGTCGCGAACGCGTCGCGCAGCACGTCATGCCCGAGCGCGTTCCCGAGCGCGGCCATGATCATCCCCTGGTCGAGCGAGAGGTACGCCGGCTCCGCCTTGCCGGTGTCGACGTTGACCGCGTCGTAGAAGCCGAGCGGGGTCCACGCGCCGAGTCGTCTTCGAGCGCCGCGAGCGCGGCGAGCGCCTCGCGCGGCCGCCAGCGCAGGGCGAGGAACGCGGCGTGCGGCGTGACGATGCCGTTCTGTACGCGCTCTGCGGCGGGTCCGGCGTGCCCGGCCGGGTGCAGTCCGGGTGGTCGAAGCCGCGGTCGACGAGCGTGCGGTCGAGGTTGGACGGGTTGCCGTTCGGGTCCATCCCGATCGCGTCGACGCCGAACGTGCGAGTAGCCGCCCACGGTGTCGGTGGACGGTGAGAAGCCCCAGGCGTCGTAGCCGGCGACGTTCAGCCCATGGTCGATCTGCGCGTCGACGGTGAGCGGGTGGTTCACCGCCCAGCTGCCCGGCCCCCAGCGCTCCTCGGGCACGAACAGCGGCGGCATCAGCGCCTCGAACATGCTCCCGCCCCAGCTCGGGACGAGCCGCGTCCCGCCGTACGGGTAGCTGCCCTCGAACACGCTGCGGCCCTCGTAGCTGCGGGTGAAGCCGGCCGGCCGCGTCTCCTGGAACGAGCCGGCGCAGGTCTCGGGGAACGTGCGCACCGGGCCGTAGTAGACGCTCGACGGCAGGTCGCCCTTCTCGATCCCGACGTAGTACGCGATCCGGCTCTCCGAGACGATCGTGTCGTAGCAGCACGGCGCCTCGACCGGTGTCCGGGGCGATGTGGAAGAGGATCCGGTTGACCTCGGGCCGGTAGTAGACGCCGAAGTCCATCTCTCGTAGAGCGCGTCCGCTCGCCGGGCGAGCTCGGGCACGCGCATTGCGCACGATCCGCAGCCCGACGGCGAGCCAGGCGTTGTCGACGGAGGAGAGGATCGGCGTGCGCGGCTCGCCGGTCGGCGGCCAGATCGTCAGCTTCTCGCCCGTCCGGTGGTCGTACCAGTTGTAGAACTGGCCGTCCGGCTCGTGGCGCTCCATCTGCTCGAGCGTGCGTCAGCGTCCGCTCCAGCCGCTGCGTCAGCTCGCGGCGGTCGATGATCCCGAGCCGCTCGGCGGCGACCGCGCTCCACATGTACGCGCCGATGTTCGTCGTCGACGTCTGCACGTCGCGCGTGCCGTCGGCCGTCCAGCTGGTCGGTGGGGAGCCCCGTCGCGGGGTCGGTCATCGCCACGAACGACGGCCCAGGTCCCGTCCGCGTACCGCTCGAGCGTCCGCTCGCTCCCGGCGGCGGCGCCCGCCGGGACGATCATCAGCGCCACGCATGCGAGCGCGACGGCACAGCCCTTCCACAGCACGACGGCCTCCCTCGGGTTCGTACCTCCTGCCGACGAACCCGGTACCCGCACTCAGGCGGTGACAAGCGGCTCTTCGGCCGGCCGCTGCTCCTCCTCGCCCTCGAGCGAGATGTGCGGCAGCAGCCGGTCGAGCCAGCCCGGGAGCCCCCACGCGCGGTCGCCGAGCAGCGCCATGACCGCCGGCGCGACGACCATCCGCACGACGAGCACGTCGATCAGGATCGCGCTCGCGAGCCCCAGGCCGATCGTCTTGACCACCACGTCGGGGTCGATGACGAAGCCGAGGAAGACCGCGGTCATGATCGCGCCGGCCGCGAGGATGACGCGCCCGACGCGCGAGAGGCCGACCACGACGGACTCCTTCGGCCCCAGCCCGCGCTGGTACTCCTCGCGGATCCGGCTCTGGAGGAAGACGTTGTAGTCCATCGAGAGCCCGAACAGGATCGCGAACATGAACAGCGGCACGAACGAGACGATCGGCACCTCGCCGTCGACGCCGAGCAGGCTCGCGCCCCAGCCCCACTGGAACACCGCGACGACGACGCCGTAGGCGGCGAGGATCGAGAGCACGTTGAACGCGGCGCTCACGAGCGGCACCCAGAGCGAGCGGAACACCGCCATCAGCAGCAGCACGCTGAGCCCGACGACGAGCGCGATGAAGATCGGCAGCCGCGAGGCGATCTTGTCGGCGAGGTCCTCGAACGTCGCGGTCGCGCCGCCGACGTGGACCTCGACGCCCGAGCCCGCGACCGCGCGCGGGATCACCGTGCCGCGCAGCCGGTCGACGAGCTGCGGCCGTGCGCCCGTCCTGGGGCGAGGTCTTCGGGATCGACGGTCGAGCGTCGCGGCGTCGCCGCGCCTCGTTGAACGCTGCGCCGGCGCGGCGGCCGCCACGCCGGGATCGGCGGCGACGGCGCGCTGCACGCGCTCGAGCGCGGCCTCGCCGCCCGCGTTCGCGGGCACGCTCGCGGCCAGCACGAGCGGGCCGTTGAAGCCGGGGCCGAAGCCCTCGGCGAGCGTGGTCGTACGCCTGGCGCGTCGTCGTCGTGGCGCGGTCGTTGCCGTCGTCGGGCTGGCCGAGGCGCAGGCTGGCGAACGGCGTCGCCAGCAGCACCAGGACGAGCGTGCCCAGGCCGGCGGCGACGCCACGGCCGCGCGACGATCCGGCGCCCCCAGCGGGCGAAGCGCTGCGAGGGCGCGACGTGCTCCAGCTTCCGCGGCCGCAGCCGCTTGGCGAACGCGCCCATCAGGACCGGCAGCACGGTGACCGCGCCGATCGCGACGGCGGCGACCATGATCGCCGAGCCGACGCCCATCCGCCCGACGAACGGGATCCCGGTCGCGAGCAGGCCCGCGATCGCGACGACGACGATCGCGCCTGCCGCGATCACCGACGTCCCGGCGGTGGCGTTGGCCACGCGGGCGGCGTCGCGCACGTCGTCGCCGGCGGCGAGCTGCTCCCGGTAGCGCCCGACGATCAGCAGCGCGTAGTCGATCCCGGCGCCCATGCCGAGCATCACGCCGAGCGTCGGCGCGAAGCTGGGGAAGTCGGCGAAGCGGGTGCCGAAGGAGAGCAGGAGGAGCCCGCCGGCGAGCGCGATGCCGGCGCTCACGAGCGTGAGCAGCATCGCCGCCGCCGAGCGGAAGACGAGCGTGAGGACGATGATCGCCACGGCGAGCGCCGATCAGCTCGCCGACGGGCGCCTGGGTCTGCTCGGCCTGGTCGACGATCTGGCCGTTGCGGTCGGTCTCGATGCCGGCGCGCTCGGTGATCTCGCGACGCGGTCGCGAGCGCTCGCCGGGCGCCGCGCCGAGGTCCATCGCGGGCTGGTCGTACTGCACGGTGGTGAACGCGATCCGCCCGTCGGGGGAGACCTGGCCGTCGAGCTTCAACGGGTCGGGCGCGGCGGTGACGTGCGGCTGCCCGGCGATCGCCTCGACGGCGTCGGCGATCGCGGCGGGCCGGCCGCCGTCGCGCAGCGTCCCGTCCTGGACCGAGAACACGACGGTCGCCGTGTCGCCGGCCTGCGCGGGGAACCGCTCGGAGAGCAGGTCGTACGCGCTGCTGGGACTCGGTGCCGGGCGTGTTGAAGTCGTCGGTGAAGCCGCTGCCGGCGCGCCGCGAGCCCGCCGAGACCGGCGAGCGACGACGAGCGACGATCGCGAGGGAGCGCTTCCAGTGGTGGGCGGCGGCGCCGGCGAGGCGCCCGAGGAGGAGGGCCATGTCCCCAGTTATCGCACAGTCGATGCAAATAATGCAACCACTGCAATATTGCGCTTGATGCGACAAGCGCCGGACGAACGGCTACGGTTCAGGACATGGGAGAGGAGCATCGGACTCCGCGAGCGCAAGAAGCAGCGCACCCGCGAGCAGATCGTCGAGCGCGCCATGGCGCTGTTCGACGAGCGCGGCTTCGAGCACGTGACGATCGCCGACATCGCCGCGGCGGCCGACATCGCGCCGCGCACGTTCTTCGCGCTACTTCCCGCGCAAGGAGGACGTCGTCTTCCACGACTTCGACGTCATGCTTCGACGGCGCTGCAAGCAGCGCATCGACGAGCGCGCCGAGGGCGAGACGACGATCGACGTGCTGCGCGCGTTCGTCGCCGTCGCTGTTCGCGCGAGATGGACCAGCGAGGATCCCGCCGAGCAGTGCCGGCGCCGCGTGATCAGCGCGCTCGCCCGCGCTGCAGCAGCACGACCGCGAGCTCATCGGCCGGTTCGAGCGCGTGCTCGCCGACGGGCATCGCGCGCGACCTCGGCGTCGAGCCGCGGCAGCCTGCGCGCGCGCGTGGTCGCGGCCGCGGCGGCCGCCGGCGCTGACCGAGCTCGAGCACGTTCTTCGACAAGGAGCATCCGCCCGACGATCCGATGGCGATCTTCGACGAGGTCTTCGCGTTCGTGCGCGGCGGCGTCGAGGCGCTGCAGCGCGCAGTCCGCACGCAGGGCTGACGTCGCGCGCGTTCGCTAGCGTTCTGGTTGTGAGCGCAACCATCTCCGTCACCCACGTCTCGGACCCCGGCTGCCCGTGGGCCTACTCCGCCGCGCCCGCACCACGCGGTGCTCCACTGGCGCTACGGCGCGCAGCTCGACTGGCGGCTCGCGCTGATCGGGCTGACCGAGACGCGCCGCGGCCTACGACGCGCGCGGCTACACGCCCGTGCAGCGGCGCGCGCGGCTACCTCAGCTTCCGCCGGTTCGGGATGCCGTTCGACACCCAGCCGCGCGAGCGCAACATCGCGCACCGGCCGCGCGTGCCGCGCGATCGTCGCCGCCCGGCTGCTCGACCCGGCGGCGGAGCTGCCGGTGTTCCGCGCGCTCCAGCTCGCGCGCTTCACGACGACGACGCTGTTCGACACCGACGAGGGCATCCGCGCCGCGCTCGCCCGCGCGCCGCAGGTCGACGCCGACGCGATCGTCGCCGCGATCGACGATCCCGCGACCGAGGCGGCCTACCAGGCCGACCGCGCGCAGGTGCGCACCGCCGCCGGCAGCCCGACCGAGTTCCAGGGCAAGGCCGCGAACACCGACGGCGCCGTCCGCTACACCGCGCCGTCGCTGATCTTCGCGCACCGCGACGGCCGCACGCTCGAGGCCGGCGGGTTCCAGCCGGTCGAGGCCTACGACGTGGTGATCGCCAACCTCGACGCCGACGCTCGACCGCCGCGCCGCCGGCCGAGGACGTCGCCGAGATCGCTCGCGCGCGTTCCCGTACGCGCTGACCACGCGCGAGGTCGCCGCCGTGATGGCGCCGCACCTCGACGCCGCCCGACGACCGCGGCGGCCGAGGCGGCGCTGATCGAAGCCGCCGCGGCGACGGCGCGGTGCGGCGCGAGACGATCGGCGGGGGCGCGCTGTGGCACCTGGCCGTGATCGGCTTCCCGCGCACGATCAACGAGAAGGCCGCGCGCGTCGTCGCGGGCGTCGTGGCGATCACCGGCCTCGTCGCGCTGCTCGCGCCGGCGCACTGGCTCGTGATCCCGCTCGCCTACGGCTTCTGGGCGCGCGTGCTGACCGGTCCGCGGCTCTCGCCGCTCGGCGCGCTCGCGAGCCGCGTGATCGCGCCGCGGCTCGGCGCGCCGCGCGACGGTCTCCGGCCCGCCCAAGCGCTTCGCCCAGGGCATGGGCGCGGCGATCACGACCGCCGCGGTCGTCGCCTACGCGCTCGGCGCGGCCGGCGTCGTCGAGGTGCTGCTCGTCGCTGCTCGTCGCCGCCGCGACGCTCGAGTCGGTGTTCGCGTTCTGCCCGGCTGCCAGGTCTTCGGGCTGCTGATGCGCGCCGGCGTGATCCCGAGGAGATCTGCGCCGAGTGCTCGCGACATCTGGGCGCGCCGGCCGCTAGCCGCGAGCCTGGCAGCACGAGCTCCCGCTCGCGGTCGCGCTCGAAGCGGCCGCCGAACCGCGTCCGTCGCGCGTCGACGTCCTCGCCGCGCAGCGCGCGCTCGGTCGCGTCCTCGACGATCCGCGGGTCGCGCAGCGCGGCCTGGAAGCGCTCGTCGTCGCGCTCGCCCGACCCACTTCGCGATCACCATCGTCGCGACGCCGTTGCCGATGCAGTTCGTCAGCGCGCGGCCCTCGCTCATGATCCGGTCGATCCCGACCACGAGCGCGATGCCGACGGCGATCGACTCCGGCGTGAAGAACGTGCCGCCGAACGCCTGCAGCGACGCGACGAGCGTGACGAGCCCGGCGCCGGTGATGCCGGCCGCGCCCTTCGAGGTGAGGATCATCAGCGCCGGCGAGCGCGATCTGCTCGCCGATCGCCATGTCCTCGCCGGTCGCCTGGACGATGAACAGCGCGCCCATCGTCAGGTAGATGCAGGTGCCGTCGAGGTTGAACGAGTAGCCGGTCGGGATCACCATGCCGACGCGTCTGGCGCGACGCGCCGGCGGCCTCGAGCTTCGCCAGCAGCCGCGGCAGCACGGTCTCCGACGACGACGTGCCGACGATGATCAGCAGCTCGTCGCGGATCATCCGGATGAAGCGGAAGATGCTGAAGCCGCTGAGCCGCGCGACGAGCCCGAGGATGCCGAACACGAAGATCGCGCAGGTCCCCCAGAACGTGACCATCAGCAGGCCGAGGTTGGCGAGCGAGGCGGAGCCGAACACCGCGACCGTGTAGGCCATGCCGCCGAACGCGCCGAGCGGGGCGGCCCACATGACGATGCGGATGACGCCGAAGATGATCCGGCCGAGCCACCTCGAACACGCCGACGACCTTCTTGCGCTCCGCGTCGGCGAGGAACGAGATCGCCGCCGCGGTGATGATGCCGAGCACGAGGATGCGCAGGATCTCGTTCTCGACGAACGGCTGGACGAACGAGCCCGGGAGCACGTTGTCGGTGATGAACGGGACGAGCCCCTGCTCGCCGGCCTCGCCGATCTCCTCCTCGGCGGTCGGCGCGCGCGGCCTCGTCGGGCTGCGCCGTCGAAGCCGCTGCCGGGGGCGACGAGGTTGCCGACGATCAGGCCGAGCGCGAGCGCGACGACCGTCATCGTGAAGAAGTAGACGAGCGCCTTGCGCGGCGAGCCCGCCGGCCTTGCGCAGGCTGCCGATCGACGCGATCCCGATCACGACCGTGACGAAGATCACCGGGCCGGTGATCGCCTGGATGATCTGGATGAACGCGTCGGCGAGCCACTTCGCCTTCTCGGCGGTGTCCGGCGCGACGAGCCCGAACACGATGCCCGCGGCGATCGCGATCAGCACCCAGAACCACAGCTGCGTGTAGAGCCTGCGGCGCGGACGATCCTCCGCTGCCGCGGCGGCCGGCGACGTCATGGCTGACCCCCTTCGGTCGACTCCCCTGTGACGCGACTGTTACCCGGCTCGGCCTGACACGATGCGCCGCGCATGCCATCGGCCCGCACGCCCGTCGAGCGCCTGTCCGCCGCGCAGGCGCGCCGGATCGCGCTCGCCGCGCAGGGCTTCGCCGATCCCGCGGCCCGCCGGCGCGCCGACCGGCTGGGCGGTGCGGCGGCTGTTCGACCGCGTCGGCGCTCGTGCAGATCGACTCGGTCAACGTGCTCCAGCGCGCGCACTACCTGCCGCTGTTCAGCCGCGTCGGCCCGTACGACACCGACGCTGCTCGACCGCGCCGCGCACTACGCGCCGCGGCGGCTGTTCGAGTACTGGGGCCACGAGGCGTCGCTGATCCCGGTCGCGCTGCAGCCGGCGCTGCGCTGGCGCATGGAGCGGGCGGCCGACGACGCGTGGGGCGGGATGCGGCGGATCCAGCGCGAGCGGCCGGAGCTCGTCGCGCGAGGTGCTCGACGAGGTGCGCGCGAGCGGGCCGGTCGCGGCGAGCGAGGTGCTCGAGCACGAGCGGCCGAAGCGCACCGGGCCGTGGTGGGACTGGAGCGACGTCAAGCGCGCGTTCGAGTGGCTGTTCTGGAGCGGGCAGATCACGTCGGCGCGCCGGCGCGGGTTCGAGCGCCTCTACGACCTGCCCGAGCGCGTGCTCCCGCCGGAGGTGATCGCGGCGCCGACGCCGTCGGTCGAGGAGGCGCAGCGGGAGCTGCTGCGCGTCGCCGCGCGCTCGCTCGGCGTCGCGACCGAGCGCGACCTGCGCGACTACTTCCGGCTGCCCGCCGCCGAGGCGAAGCTGCGCGTCGCCGAGCTCGTCGAGGCGGGCGAGCTGTGGCCGGTCGAGGTCGAGGGCTGGCGCGACGCCGGGCTACCTCGACCCCGCCGCGCGGTTCCCGCGGCGCGTCGCACGCGCGCGCGCTCGTCGGCCCGTTCGACTCGCTCATCTGGGAGCGGCCGCGGGTCGAGCGGATGTTCGGCTTCCGCTACCGGATCGAGATCTACGTGCCCGCGCCGAAGCGCGTGCACGGCTACTACGTGCTGCCGTTCCTGCTCGGCGACCGGCTCGTCGCGCGCGTCGACCTCAAGGCCGACCGCCAGGGCGGCGCGCTGCGCGTGCAGGCCGCGCACGCCGAGCCGGACGCGCCGCCCGAGACGGCCGCCGAGCTGCGCGCCGAGCTGGAGTCGATGGCCGGCTGGCTCGGGCTCGAGCGGCTCGACGTGGTGCCGCGCGGCGACCTCGCGCCCGGCGCTGCGCGCGCACCGCCGGCGAGCTGGCGCTGCGCGCCGCGGCGTGAGTCAGTCGGCCGGCCAGGACATCGGCTCGGGCGTGCTGTCGCGCGCGCCAGCCGGCGCTCGGCGTAGGCGTCGCGCGCGTTGTCGCTCGCGACCGGGGCGGAGAGGCCGTGCCGCGCGGCCGCCTCGCTCACCGGGTAGTACGATCGTCGCGTCCGCCCGGCGCGCGCCGGCCATCAGGATCGCGCACGGGCCGTCGCCCGCGCCGATGAGCGCGTGGCGCCGTGCCGGCCGGGCAGTGGAGGAAGTCCCACTGGCGCAGCGTGCGCTCCTCCTCCTCGATCACCGCGATGCACTCCCCGGCGAGGACGAGGAAGCCCTCCTGCACGCTCTCGGCGTGGTAGAGCGCCGAGCGCTCGCCCGGCTGGAGCACGTGGACGTTGATCCCGAAGTCCTCGAAGCGGCGCGTCGGGCGCCTCGAACGGGCAGAACACGCCGTGGCCCTCGGTCGCGAAGCCGCGCGCGCCGCGCAGGGTGAGCACGAACCAGCCGGCGCCGGCCGGGACGGGGCCGGCCGGCGTCTCCTCGATGCGGGCCTCGGGAATCGGCATGGCCCCGGCAGCCTACGCAGCGCGCGACCATCTAGCCTCGCCGGCATGCACCAGGCACCCGGCGAGGCCGTCCAGAAAGTCTGTCCACGCTGCAGCACGCTCGCCTACACGGGCGACGGCCACTGCCCGTGGTGCGGCGGCAGCTACCGGCGGCGGCGCTGGCCGGCGCTGCTGGCCGCTGCTGCTGGTCCAGACGGCGCTCGTGCTCGGCGGCGTCGCGTACATGCTCACGCTGGTCGGGCGACGAGCTCGACACGCGGCTCGACGACGGAGGTCGATCGCGGGTCGAGCGCGACCTCGACACGCTCCTTCGACGACGTCGCAGCAGTCGGTGCGCGAGGAGCTCGACCGGCGGCTGCCTCCGCCCTGAGCAGCCGCTCGCGGCTCGCGAGCGCCGCCGAGCGCGACGTCCGGGCCGGTGGCGCGGAAGGCGGGGACGCGCTCGGAGAGCACGAGGCCGTCGGCCGGCGGTGAGCCGGTCGATCAGCGCGAACGCGCGCGCGGCTGCGCTCGGGCGTGTCGACGGTCGGTGACGATCACCGGCACGCGGCGGCGCAGCTGCCAGCAGCGTGTCGCCGTGCGGCGCGTGGTCGCCGTGGAAGCCCCAGATGCCGCGCAGCGCCGTCGCGCCCGCGGCGCCCGGCTCGCGCGCAGGCCGCGGATCAGCGCCTCGGCGAGCGGGCGCGCCGTCGTGGCGCGACTGCTCGCCGCAGACGACGGTGAGCTTCTGCCAGCCGCGAGCCGGTCGGGTCCGCGGCGACGTCGTGCGGCGCGGCGAGCCGCGACGCCGTCGCGCTTGCAGACGCGGACGCGCTCGAGCGTGCGCGACCGGCTCGCCGAGCAGCTCGTCGAGCTCGGCGCAGCGCGGCGCGCGATCCGGTCGGCCGCGCCGACCGACGATGACCATGAGCGGGACGTGCCCGTTCGCGCCGGCGAAGCGCGCGCGGCGGCGGCGGCCGTGGGCGGTGCCGTCGACGCCGAGCAGCACGCTCGCGCCGGCGACGCCGTGGCGCCGCAGCAGGTCGACGAGCGCGACGTGCGCCGGGCGCCCGTCCGGCGCGCGCGCCGCGGCCGAGCTGGACACGGTGAGCTTCGCCTCGTCGCCCGGCGCGGCGCGTGACGGCGGCGGTCGACGGCGCGCTCGAGCGTGATCAGCCCGTCGCCGGCAGCAGCGCGGCGACCTCGTCCGCGGCGGCGAGGATCGGCTCCGGGCGGTCGACGGCGATCGCGACGAGCGGCAGGTCCTCGGACAGCGTGAGCAGCCGGTCGGTGCGGAGGTGGTGCTTGACGCCGAAGCCCGCGCGCGCCGCGCAGCAGCAGGCGCGCGCGCAGCCCGCGCCGCGCGTAGCGCCTCCATCAGCGCGTCGGCGAGCAGCCGGCCGTCGTGCGCGGTCGCGCTCGCCGAAGTACGTCGTCAGCGCGAGCGCGTCGTGGGTCACAGCGCGCAGCCCCGAGCCGGCGGCCGGCCCACGCGCGACGCGAGCCCGAGCGACGAGGCTGATCGCCGAGGTTGAGCAGCGCGCCGCGCGGCGCGCCCGTCCTCGGCCTGGCGGTGCGTCTCGAGCGCCCAGGTGCTGAACGTGGTGTAGCGCGCCGAGCAGTCCGGTGCCGAGCAGTCGCATGCCGTCGCCGCTGAGCGCCGCGCCCACGATCAGCGCCCGAGCGCGAACGCGCCGGAGAGGTTGACGGCGAGCGTGCCCCACGGGAAGCCGCGGCCGGCGCGCGCCGACACCGCGCCGTCGAGCAGGAAGCGCGCCGACCGCGCCGAGCGCCGCCGAGCAGCGCGATCGCCGAGCGAGCACCGGCGGCGCTCACGTCCCGAGCGCCGCCGCGGACGAGGTTGGTGGCGAGCGCGACCGCGACGCAGCCGGCGGCGATGCTCGCGCGCGGCGTACGCGGCGGCGAGCGCCGGCGCGGTCGGCGTCGAGCATCTCGAGCAGCTCGACCTGGAACGTCGAGAACGTCGTCAGCGCGCCGCACAGGCCGGTGCCGAGCAGCGGGCGCCGGTAGGCCGACGGCGGCAGCCGCTCCTGCAGCCGCGTGATCGAGCCAGCCGAGCACGAACGCGCCGGCGACGTTGACGGCGAACGTCGCCCACGGCCACGTGCCGGGGTCGTGGGGGAGCGCGTCGCCGAGCAGCGCGCGGGCGACCGCCCCGGCGCAGCCGCCGGCGAACACGGCGATCAGCTCCCGGCGGTCGCGACGCGCACGGCCGGCCGAGGCGTGCGCCGCACGCCGGGTCGACGCCGGTGGCGAGGCTCGCACGGGATGGCCGACCACGGGCCCGTCCCGCTCCTGACCGGCAAGCTCGCCGGCTTCGGCACGACGATCTTCGCCGAGATGTCCGCGCTCGCCGCGCGCACCGGCGCGATCAACCTCGGCCAGGGCTTCCCCGACACCGACGGGCCCGAGCCGAGATGCGTCGAGGCCGCGGTCGCGGCGCATGCGCGCGGGCAGAACCAGTACCCGCCGGGCCCGGGCATCCCGGCGCTGCGCGCGGCGATCGCCGCGCACCAGCGCCGCTTCTACGGCATCGAGCTCGACCCCGACGGCGAGGTGCTCGTCACGACCGGGGCGACCGAGGCGATCGCCGCGGCGCTGCTCGCGCTGTGCGAGCCCGGCGACGAGGTCGTCACGTTCGAGCCGTACTACGACTCCTACGCCGCGTGCATCGCGATGGCCGGCGCGACCCGCCGCGTCGTCACGCTGCGCCCGCCGGACTACGCGCGTCGATCCCGACGCGCTCGCCGCCGCGTTCACCGCCGCGCACCCGCGCGGTCCTGCTCAACTCGCCCCACAACCCGACCGGCAAGGTCTTCACGCGCGCGGAGCTGGAGCTGATCGCCGCGCACTGCCGCGGAGCGCGACGTCCTCGGCGATCACCGACGAGGTCTACGAGCACCTGACGTTCGACGGCCGCGAGCACGTCCCGCTCGCCACGCTGCCCGGCATGGCGCGAGCGCACGCTGACGATCTCCTCCTCCGGCAAGACGTTCTCGCTCACCGGCTGGAAGATCGGCTGGGCGACCGGGCCGCGCGCGCTGGTCTCCGCCGTCCAGACCGCCAAGCAGTTCCTCACCTTCGTCAGCGGCGCGCCGTTCCAGCCGGCGATCGCGCACGCGCTGGGCGCTCGAGGACGCCTACTTCGAATCCTTCCGCGCCGGACCTCCAGGCCAAGCGCGACCGGCTGTGCGCGGGCCTCGAGGCGGCCGGCCTGCAGGTGTTCCGGCCCGCCGGCACGTACTTCGTGACCGCCGACATCCGCCCGCTGGGCGAGCACGACGGCCACGCGTTCTGCCTCGCGCTGCCCGAGCGCGCGGGCGTCGTCGCCGTCCCGACCGTCGTCTTCTACGACGACAAGGAGGTCGGCCGCCCGCTCGTCCGCTTCGCGTTCTGCAAGCGCGACGCGGTGATCGACGAGGCCGCGGCCCGCCTCGCCCGGCTCCGCGGCTAGCGCCTACACTCCCAGGCCGTGTCCGGCACCGTCGTGATGAAGTTCGGCGGCACGTCCGTCGCCGACGCCGAGCGCATCAAGCGCGCCGCGCGCCGGATCGTCAAGGCGCGCGAGCAGGGCCAGCAGGTCGTCGCCGTGCTCTCCGCGCGCGGCAAGACGACCGACGAGCTGATCGCCGTCCGCGGAGGAGGTCTCGACCACGCCCGACCCGCGCGAGATGGACATGCTGCTCTCGACCGGCGAGCGCATCTCGTGCGCGCTGTGCGCGATGGCGATCAACGACCTCGGCCACCGCGCGATCTCGCTCACCGGCTCGCAGGCCGGGATCGTGACCGACACGTCGCACACCAAGGCGCGCATCCTCGACGTGCGCGCCGACCGCATCCGCCAGGCGCTCGAGCGAGGACCTGATCGTGCTCGTCGCCGGCTTCCAGGGCGTCTCGACCGCCAAGGACGTCACCACGCTCGGCCGCGGCGGCTCCGACACCACCGCGGTCGCGCTCGCCGCCGCGATCGGCGCCGAGGTGTGCGAGATCTACACGGACGTCGCGGGCGTGTTCTCGGCCGACCCCCGCATCGTCCCCGACGCGCGCAAGCTCCCGATCGTCTCCTTCGAGGAGATGCTCGAGATGTCGGCCTCGGGCGCCGGCGTGCTGCAGCTGCGCTCGGTCGAGTACGGCCGCACCCACGGGGTGCGGATCCACTGCCGCTCGTCGTTCACGGAAGAGCTCGGCACCTATGTCGTCGGAGAAGAGGAGACGATGGAACGCCCCCTGATCACCGCGGTGACGCACTCGACCGACGAGGCGCGCATCACGCTGCTCGGCGTGCCCGACCATCCGGGCATCGCGGGCAAGATCTTCACCGCGCTCGCCGACGCGAACGTCAACGTCGACATGATCATCCAGAACGAGCCGGTGTCCGAGGGCGCGGCGGCGGACATGTCGTTCACGGTCCCGCGCACCGACGTGCGCGCGGCGCGCGAGACGCTCGACCCGGTCGTCGCCGAGGTCGGCATCGCGAGCGTGGCCGAGGACTCCGGCGATGGGCAAGGTCTCGGTCGTCGGCGCGGGGATGAAGTCGCACCCGGGCGTCGCCGCCAAGGTCTTCTCCACGCTCGGCCGCGAGGGGATCAACATCGAGATGATCTCCACGTCGCCGATCAAGATCTCCTGCGTCGTGCAGGCCGACCCGTCACGACCGCGGTCAAGGCGCTGCACGAGGCGTTCGAGCTGGGCGCGGACGACATCCGCGCGGAGCATCCGTTCGAGCAGGGGCCGCGACGATGAGCCATCGCGTCGCCGTCGTCGGCGCCACCGGCGCCGTCGGGACCGTCATGCTCGCGAAGCTGCGCGAGCGCGGCTTCCCGGCGCGCGAGATCGTGCCGTTCGCGTCCGCGCGCTCGGCCGGCCGCGAGCTCGACGGGCTTCGGCACGGTCCAGCCGCTCACCGACGAGACGATCCAGGGCTTCGACCTCGCGATCTTCAGCGCCGGCGCGACGACGTCGGGCGAGTGGGCGCAGCGCTTCGTCGACGCCGGCTGCGTCGTCGTCGACAACTCGTCGCGCTGGCGCCGCGACGACGAGATCCCGCTCGTGGTGAGCGAGGTCAACCCGCACGCGCTCGAGCGCCACCGCGGCCTGATCGCCAACCCGAACTGCTCGACGATGCAGCTGATGGTCGTCGCTCAAGCCGATCCTCGACACGGCGGGGATCGAGCGGCTGATCGTCTCGACCTACCAGTCGGTCTCCGGCACCGGCGTCAAGGCGGTCGAGGAGCTCGAGGCGCAGACGCAGGCCGTGCTGCACGGCGGCGAGCCGCCCGCGCCGTCCGTCTACCCGCACCCGATCGCGTTCAACGTGCTCGGCGGCGCCGGCAACTTCAAGGACGGCGACGACTACACGGACGAAGAGCGCAAGATGATGTTCGAGACGCGCAAGATCCTCGAGGCGCCGGACATCGGCATCTCGGTGACCTGCGCGCGCGTGCCCGGTCATCTCGTCGCACTCGGAGTCGGTGAACGTGCAGACGCGCGACGCCGATCGAGCCCGGACGCGGTGCGCGAGCTGCTGCGCGGCGCGCCCGGCGTCGAGGTCGTCGACGACCCCGCGAGCAACGGCTACCCGACGGCGCTCGCCGGCGCGGGCCGCGACGAGGTGCTCGTCGGCCGGATCCGCCGCGACCCGTCGCACCCGCGCGCGCTGAACCTGTGGGTCGTCGGCGACAACCTGCTGAAGGGCGCGGCGACGAACGCCGTGCAGATCGCCGAGGTGCTGCACGAGCGCGGCCTCGTGCGGGTGCCGGCCCGCCAAGCGGCTTGAAGCGCGCGCTGACCTCGCCGGCTGGCGCTCGCGCTCGCTCGCCGCGCGCGCCGACGCGTCCGCCGCGGCGCTCGCCAAGCGGCGTCAAGGCGGCCGTCAAGCCGCTCGGCAGCGGCGCCTCCGTGCAGGTGACCGACCTCGGCACGGCGCCGGACCGTCGTCGCGCTGCGGGCGCGCGCGCAGCCAGCCGCTCGGCTCGACGACGAAGCTGCTGACCGCGGCCGCGGCGCTGCGCCGGCTCGGGCCGGACGACGGCCCTCGGCACCTCGGCGCTCGTCGACCGCGCCGGTCGACGGCGACGGCGTGCTCGCCGGCGACCTCGATCCTGCGCGGCGGCGGCGACCCGGCGCTCGGCGACGCGCAGCTCGCCGCGCTCGCCGACGGGCTCGCCGGACGTGCGCGAGATCACCGGCTCGGTCGTCGGGGACGAGACGCTGTTCGACGCGCTGCGCACCGGGCCGTCGGGCGACGGCGCGTTCGACGCCGAGCTCGGCGGACCGCTCTCGGCGCTCGCCTACGAGCGCGGCGCGCAGGCGCCCGGCGGCCCGCCGCAGGCCGACCCGGCCCGCGCCGCGGCGGCGCGCTTCGACGACGTGCTCGAGGCGCGCGGCGTCGTGATCCGCGGCGTGCCGCGCGCCGGCGCGACGCCGCCGGGCGCGCTGCCGATCGCCGCCGCGGCGTCGCCGCCGGTGCAGGCGCTCGTCGCGGACATGCTCACGGTCGTCCGACGACTGGATCGCCGAGATGCTCACCAAGGGGCTCGCGGCGAAGGTCGCCCCGCCGCCCGCGACGACCGCCGCCGGCGCGGCGATCGTGCGCGCGCGAGGCGGCGAGGCTCGGCGCGCGCGTCTCGCTCGTCGACGGCTCCGGCCTCGACCCGCGCGACCGCGGCACGGCCGCCGGCCTCGTCGTCGGTCCTGCGCCGCGCTGCGCGCGTCGACCGGTGTTCACCGCCGCGCTCGCCCGCCCGGGCCGCCCCGGCACGCTGCGCGACCGGCTCACGTCGGGCCGCGCGCGCCGCGCCTGCCGCGGCAAGACGGGCACGCTGCCGTCGGGCGGCGTGAGCGCGCTCGCGGGCTACTGCAACGGCCGCAACCGCCACACGTACGCGTTCGCGGTGCTCGTGCAGGGCCGCGACACGAGCAAGGCGCGGACGCGCGCAGGACCGCGTCGCGCGGGCGCTCGCCGCGGCGCGCTGAGCGCCCGGCACGCACGCCGCGCTCCGGCGTCCATCATGTCGGCACGTTGCGATCGGCCGGGCGAAGATAGGCTGACCGGATGCGCCAGGTGCGCTTCCCCGGCGAGTCCCCCGAGCAGCGCCGCGCGCGCACGCTCCGCGACCGCGTGGATCACGCTGCGCGATGCGCGGCAGCGCATCATCGCGGCCGCCGACGCCGAGCGCCGGCGGATCGAGCGCGACCTCCACGACGGCGCGCAGCAGCGGCTCATCGCGGTGGCGATGACGCTCGGGCTCGCCGAGACGCGGATCGCTCACCGATCCCGACGGGCGCCGCGACGCTCATCGCACAGGCGCGCGCGGAGGCGCAGCTCGCGGTCAAGGAGCTGCGCGAGCTGGCGCGCGGCATCCATCCCGCGGTGCTGAGCGACCACGGGCTCGGCCGCGGCGCTCGAGGCGCTCGCCGCCCGCGCGCCGGTGCCGGTCGAGATCACGCGGCGTGCCGGCCGACGCCGCTCGGCGACGGCGGTCGAGGCCGCCGCCTACTTCGTCACGGCCGAGGCGCTGACCAACGTCGCCAAGCACGCCCGAGCGCCGGGGCGCCTGGGTCGCACCTGTCGCTCGGCAGCGACTGCCTGCGGCTCGAGATCCGCGACGACGGCGTCGGCGGAGCGAACCCGGACGGGGACCGGCCTCCACGGCCTGCGCGACCGCGTCGACGCGCTCGACGGTCAGCTCGAGGTCGACTCGCCGCCGGGCGGCGGCACGGCGGTCACCGTGCAGCTGCCGCTGGCGGGCTCGCGGGTCAGGACGCGCTGACCGAGTGGACCGGCGGCAGGTGCGCGGCCACGTCGAACCAGCGTCGCGCCCGCGTCGCCCGAGCCGAACACGTCGCCGGACGTCGCGCCGAAGTAGAGCTCGAGCGACTGGCCCTCGCCGAGCTGGTCCATCGCGCCGCGCAGCACGGTGAGGTACGCGTGCTCGGCCGGGCAGGCCGTCGCCGCGCGGCGTCCAGCTCGCGCCGGCGTCGCGCGTCTCGTAGACGCGGACGCGGCCCTCGGGCGTGACGCGGTCGATGTCGCCGACGAGCGGGATCACGTACGCGCTGTCGGGGTCGGCGGGGTCGACGGCGAGCGGGAAGCCGAAGTCGGACGGCAGCCCGTCGGCGATGTCGTTCCAGGTCTCGCCCGCGTCGTCGGAGCGGTAGACGCCGCCGTGGAACTGCATGAACATCCGCTCCGGCCGCGTCGGCGGCGCGCTCGAGCTGGTGCACGCAGAGGGCGACCTCGTCCGCCGGCGACGTCGTCGGGGAGGTAGCGCGCGACGATGCCCTCGTTGCCGCGCCGCCAGGTCGCGCCGCCGTCGTCGGTCAGCCAGACGCCGGCGGCGGAGATCGCCGGTCGCGAGCCGGTCGGGCTCGCCGGGCCACGGCACGATCGAGTGCAGGCAGAGCCCGCCGGCGCCGGGCTGCCAGCGATCGGCCGCGTCGGCTGCTCGCCAGCAGCGCGCGGTTGAGCCTCGAACGTCGCGCCGCCGTCGCGGCTCTCGAACAGCACGCCGGGGTCGCCGCCCGCGTAGACCGTGCCGTCGTCCTCGCCGGGCACGATCACCCAGACCCGCTCGAGCGCCGCGTCGCCGCCGCGCGGGCAGCTCGACGCCCTCGGCCTGCTGCCACTCGCCCGCCGGATCGTCGGCGTACCAGATCTTCGGCCCGTAGAACGGCGAGGTGACCGACGCGAGCAGGCGGCCGGTGCGCGGGTCGCGCATCGCGTACTCGACCGGCTCGCCCGCGAACGCGCGCGCGGTCACCTCGAACGCCGCGCCCGGCTCGCCCTCGAGCACGAACAGGCCCTTCTTGGTCCCCAGCAGCAGCTCGGTCATCGTCCTCCCGAGAGCGCCGGGAGGACGTCGATCCGGTCGTCGGCGCTCGAGCTGCGTCTCCTGCGCGCCCAGCTCGCCGTTGACGAACACGTTGATGTGCCGGCGCAGCGCGCCGCGCTCGTCGAGGATCCAGCCGCTGGTCGCCGGATGCTCGCGCTCGAGCTCGCGCAGCAGCTCGCCGACGGAGGCGCCCTCGATCGCGTGCTCGGCGCGATCGCCGGCAAGCTGCTTGAGCGGACCGCGGAGGCGCACGACCGGCATGGGCCAGGATCCTAGATCAGGCGACCCGTGGGAACGGCTTCGAGTTTTGCCGGCCGCCGCAGCGGGAAACCCAACACCAGCTTCACCCCCGGACGGGCAGCAGGGTATGAACGCGAGATCGAGGGCGGCGATCCGGCTCGGATCGCCGCCCTCTTTGCGTTCTGCCGCGCAACGGCGCACTTCCGCCGAAAGATCGGGTGACTTTGGTTGACAGGCTGGCTAAAGTCCGCGCTCGGGCAGTTGAGAGGGAGGACCGGATGCAGACCCGCCGGACCGGCGCGTGGCTGATCGGCAGCCGCGGCTCGGTCGCCACCACCACCATCACGGGCGCCGCCGCGATCGCGGCGGGGCTCGCGCCCGCCACCGGCGTCGTCACCGATGACGCCGCCGTTCGCCGACGCCGGCCTGCCCGGCGCTCGGCGACCTCGTCTTCGGCGGCCACGACGTCGTCGAGACGCCGCTCGCCGTCGCGCGCCGCGCGGCTCGTCGACGGCGGCGTGATCCCGCCCGGGCTGCCCGAGGCCGTCGCCGCGCAGCTCGCCGCCGCCGAGGCCGAGATGCGCTCGGGCATCACCTACCGCGAGGCGCGCAGCGAGCCGCGCGCCGCGGTCGCCCGCGTCGCCGCCGACCTGCGCGCGTTCCGCGAGCGCCACGGGCTCGACCGCGTCGTCGTGCTGAACCTCTGCTCGACCGAGCCGCCGGCCGAGCCGCACCCGGCGCACGCCGACGCCGGACGCGCTGCTCGAGCGCGCTCGACCGCGGGCTCGGCGTGCTCCCGCCCAGCTCGCTCTACGCGCTCGCCGCGATCGAGGAGGGCTGCGCGTTCATCGACTTCACGCCGTCGACCGGCGCGCGCCTGCCCGCGCTCGAGGCGCTCGCCGAGACGCACGAGGTCCCGCTCGGCGGCAGCGACGGCAAGACCGGCGAGACGCTGATGAAGTCGGCGGTCGCGCCGATGTTCTCCGCCCGCGCGCTGCGCGTGCGCTCGTGGGCCGGCGCGAACCTGCTCGGCGGCGGCGACGGCGAGTCGCTCGCCGACCCCGTCCGCGCGCAGTCGAAGATCAACTCCAAGGGCCGCATCCTCGACGAGATCCTCGGCTACCCGGTCGAGGCGCCCGTGCGGATCGACTGCGTGCGCGACCTCGGCGAGTGGAAGACCGCCTGGGACCACATCGCGTTCGAGGGCTTCCTCGGCGTGCGGATGAAGCTCCAGTTCACGTGGGAGGGCTGCGACTCCGCGCTCGCCGCGCCGCTGCTGCTCGACCTCGCCCGGCTCGGCGCGCTCGCGCTCGAGCGCGGGGAGACCGGCTTCGTGGAGGAGCTCGCGTTCTTCTTCAAGGACCCGGCCGGCACGGACGAGCACGCGCTCGACCGCCAGTTCGCGATGCTCGAGCGCTGGGCGCTCCAGGAGATCGCCGCGTGAGGGCTGCCGGCGCCGCAGGCGGTCGCCGAGCTCGTCCGCCTGCCCGCCGTGCTGTCGGTCCCCGGCGACGTGCTGGTCGGCGCCGCGGCGTCCGGCCAGGTGCGCGACGTGCCGCGCGCCGCCGGGCTCGCCGCCGCGTCGTCGTGCCTGTACCTGGCCGGGATGGCGCTCAACGACTACGCCGACCGCGACGTCGACGCGGTCGAGCGGCCCGCGCCGCCCGATCCCGTCGGGCCGCGTCACGCCCGGCTTCGCGCTCGGCCTCGCCGGCGGCCTGACCGCCGCGGCCGCCGGACTCGCGGTCGCCGCCGACGGGCCGCGCGCGCTGAAGGTGCTCGCGCCGCTCGCCGGCGACCGTGTGGGCGTACGACCTCGCGCTGAAGGAGACGCCCGCCGCGCGTGACCGGGATGTCGGCCTGCCGCGCGCTCGACGTGCTGATGGGCAGCGGCGCCCACGGCGCCCGCGCGCGCCCTGCCGGCCGCCGCGGTCGTCGGCGCGCACATCGGCGTCACCACGACCGTCTCGCGCAGCGAGGTCGCAGGGCGCGACCGCCGCGGCTCCCGCGCGCGGCGCTCGCCGCGACCGCCGGCGTCGCCGCCGTCGCCGGCGCGCTCGCCGCCCGCGCGCAGCGCGCTCGGCGCTGCGGCGCGCTCGCCGCCGCCGGGCTCGTCGGCGCGTACGCCGCCGCCGTCGGCCGCGCGCACGCCGACGCCGCGCGCGACCCGTCGCCGGAGCGCCTGCAGCGCGCCGTCGGCACCTCGGTGCTCGGGCTGATGCCGCTCGAGGCCGGGCTGCTCGCCGGCGCCGGCGCGCTCGTCCCGGCCGGCGGCGTCGCGGCGCTCTGGCCGCTCGCCCGCTCGCTGGCCCGCCGGCGGTCGGTGACGTGAGCGCGGCGCGCTGCACGCCGTCAGCCCGGCGACGGCTGCGCTACGCGTACGTCACCAACGGGCTCGTCGGCCACCGGCTCGAGGACGCGCTGCGGCTGCTCGCCGACTGCGGCTACGACGGCGTCGCGCTCACGCTCGACCACGTCCACTTCGATCCCGACGCGCCGCTGATGAGCGTCGCGCGCCGCGACCCTGCGCTCGCTGCTCGACGAGCTCGGGCTCTCCTGCGTCGTCGAGACCGGCGCGCGCTTCGCGCTCGACCCGCGCCGCAAGCACTTCCCGACGCTGCTCACCGAGGGCCGCGGCAAGCGCGTGCGGATGCTCAGCCGCGCGGTCGACGTCGCCGCCGAGCTCGGGGCGCCGGTCGTCTCGCTCTGGTCGGGCGCGGCGCCGTCGAACCTCACGCCGCGCGGTCGCCTGGGAGCGGCTGCTGGAGGGCGTGCGACCGCGTGCTCGCGCACGCCGAGCGGCGCGGCGTGCGGCTCGGCTTCGAGCCCGAGCCCGGCATGTTCGTCGAGCGGCTCGACGACTTCGAGGCGCTCGACCGCCGGCTCGGCAGCCCGGACGCGCTCGGCCTCACGCTCGACATCGGGCACTGCGTCTGCCTCGAGCCCGACGCCGGTGCCCGACTGCGTGCGCCGCGGCGCGCGGCGGCTCGTGCACGTCCACATCGAGGACATGCGCCGCGGGGTACACGAGCACCTGATGTTCGGCGACGGCGAGCTCGACCTGGCGGTCGCGCTCGCCGCGCTGTCGGAGATCGGCTACGGCGGCCTGGTCGCGGTGGAGCTGTCGCGCCACGCCCACGCCGCGCACGAGACGGTCCCGCGCGCGATCGCGCTGCTGCGGGGCCGGGAACGCGAGGAGGTGACCGACGTGAGCGATCCCGACACGGCCTCTGGGACGGCGCTCGAGCGAGCGCGTCGACGCCCGACGGCGCTGCGCCTGGCTGCGGGAGTCGGTCGCGGCGATCGAGGCCGACCCGGCCGCGATCCGCACGCGCTTCCCGATGGCGGGCCGCAAGGTCGGCCGCGCGCCGCTGCGACCCGGACGACGACCCCGACGACGTGCACGCCTGGACGATCGACGACGCGGCGCGCACGCTGCTGCTCGTCGCGCTCGGCGACCGCGTCGAGGACGAGCTCGGCGACCTCTACCGCTTCGGCGACGCCGCCGAGCGGCGCGGCCTGCTGCGCGCGCTCCCGTACCTGCCGGTCGGCGACCGCGCGCGATGGAGCTCGTCGACGACGCGATCCGCACGAACGACACGCGGCTCGTCGCCGCCGCGCTCGGGCCCGTACGCGACCGAGCACCTCGACGACGCCGCCTACGATCAGGCGGTGCTCAAGTGCGTCTTCATCGGCGTGCCGATCGCGCCGCTCGACGGGCTGCCCGGCGCGCGCGACCGCCGAGACCGCGCGCATGCTCGCCGCGTTCGTGCACGAGCGCGTCGCCGCCGGCCGCGACATCCCCGCCGAGGTGTGGGACGTGATCGACCGCCATCCGCCCGCCGCCGAGCTGGCCGCGATCGAGGCCGAGCGTCCAGAGCGAGTTCGCCGACCGCCGCGAGGCCGCCGCGCGCGCGCTGCGCCGCATCACGATCCAGGGAGGAGTGTCATGAGGATCTTCGAGCCGCACGCGCACATGACGTCGCGGACCACCGACGACTACGAGGCGATGGCCGCGTCGGGCGTGAAGGTGCTCGTCGAGCCGGCGTTCTGGCTCGGCCAGCCGCGCACGTCGGCGGGCTCGTTCGTCGACTACTTCAACTCGCTGCTCGGCTGGGAGCGCTTCCGCGCCGCGCAGTTCGGCATCCGCCACCACTGCACGATCGGGCTCAACCCGAAGGAGGCCAACGACGACGCGCTGCGCCGCGAGGTGCTCGCGCTGCTGCCGCGCTACCTGGCCAAGGACGGCGTCGTCGCGGTCGGCGAGATCGGCTACGACGCGATGACGCCCGCGGAGGACGAGGCGCTGCGCGCGCAGTTCGACCTCGCGCGCGAGTTCGAGCTGCCGGCGCTCGTGCACACGCCGCACCGCGACAAGGCGGCCGGCACGCGCAAGACGCTCGAGCTCGTCGAGGAGACCGGGCGTCGCGCCCGAGACGGTCCTGATCGACCACAACAACGAGCTGACGGTGCAAGGAGGTCCACGCGTCCGGCTGCTGGGCCGGCTTCTCGATCTACCCGAACACGAAGATGGACGAGTACCGCATGGTGCGGATCCTCGAGGACATCGGGACCGACCGGATCCTCATCAACTCGGCCTGCGACTGGGGCGTGTCGGATCCGCTCAAGGTCGCCAAGACGGTCGCCGCGATGCAGGAGGCCGGCTTCGACGAGGACGACATCGACAAGGTCGTCTGGCGCAACCCGCTCGAGTTCTTCGCCCAGAGCGGGCGGCTGATCCTCGACGACCTCGGCGAGCGCGACCTCGCCGCGACGTTCGAGGGCAACACGCTGCTGCGGGGCGAGCGCTGAGCGGTGCGGCTCCGCCACCCGGACGGCAGCCTGCTGCACCTGGCGTACTGCTCCAACGTGCATCCGGCCGACGACCTCGACGGGGTCGCGGCCGCAGCTGGAGCGGTACGCCGCGCGCGTGCGCGAGCGCCTCGACGTGCCCGTGCTCGGCGTCGGCCTGTGGGTCGCCGCGCCGGCGCTCGCCGACACGGCCGCGGCCGACCGGCTGCGCGCGCAGCTCGACCGGCTCGGGCTGGAGGTCGTGACGCTCAACGGCTTCCCGTACACGCGCGTTCCACGCGCCGGTCGTCAAGCTCGACGTCTACCGCCCGAACTGGGCCGACGAGCAGCGGCGCGACTACACGCTCGGGCTGGCGCGGCTGCTCGCGCGGCTGCTGCCCGACGACGTCGCCGAAGGGCTCGATCTCGACGCTCCCGCTCGGCTGGCGCACGGAGTGGGACGCGGCCGACGCAGGCGGCCGGGCGGCGCGCGCTCGAGCAGGTCGCGACGGGCTGGGCGCGCTCGAGGACGAGACCGGCAAGCGGATCCGGATCGCGCTGGAGCCCGAGCCCGGGTGCACGATCGAGACGGTCGCGCAGGCCGCCGACTTCCTCGCCGGGCTCGCGCCCGAGTGGATCGGGCTCTGCCTCGACGCCTGCCATCTCGCCGTGCAGTTCGAGGATCGCGCAGGGCGCCGCTCGCGCTGCTGGCCGACGCGCGGCGTGCCGATCGTCAAGGCGCAGGTGTCGAGCGCGCTGCGGGTGCCCGAGCCGGCGCACGGCGCGCGCGTTCCTCGACGACTTCGCCGAGCCGCGCTTCCTGCACCAGGTGCGCGAGCGGGTCGGCGGCCGCCGTCGCCGGGACCGACGACCTGCCCGAGGCGCTCGGCGGCGGGCTGCCGGCGAGCAGCGAGTGGCGGGTGCACTTCCACGTGCCGGTGCACGCCGCCGAGCACACGACGCAGCGCGAGCTCGAGGCAACGCTGGCCGCGCTCGCCGGCGGGCCGGCGCCCGTCACCCGCCACCTCGAGGTGGAGACCTACACCTGGGGCGTCCTGCCGGACGGGCCGGGCGGCGACGACGGGCTCGTCGAGGGCCTCGCCGCCGAGCTGGCCTGGACGCGCGACCGCCTCGTCGCCCTCGGAGCGGAGGAGATCCGATGACCCTGGTCCTGATCGACGCCGTCGGCCTCACGCCGCGCGCGCTCGCGCACATGCCGCGCCTCTCGCGGCTCGCAGCCGACGGCTTCCAGGCGCGCGTCGACCCGGTGCTGCCGGCCGTGACCTGCAGCGTGCAGTCGACGCTTCCTCACCGGGCTCGACGCCGACCGACCACGGGATCGTCGGCAACGGCTGGTACTTCCGCGACCTCGGCGAGGTCTTCCTCTGGCGCCAGCACAACAAGCTCGTGCAGGGCGAGAAGGTGTGGGAGACGGCGCGCCGCGCGAAGCCCGACTTCCGCGTCGCCAACGTCTGCTGGTGGTACGCGATGGGCGCGACGACCGACTTCACCGTCACGCCGCGGCCGATCTACCACGCCGACGGGCGCAAGTCGCCCGACTGCTACACCGACCCGCCCGAGCTGCACGACCGGCTGACCGGCCCGCTCGGCGAGTTCCCGCTGTTCACCTACTGGGGCCCGACGGCGAGCATCACGTCGTCGCGCTGGATCGCGCGCCGCGGCGGCGAAGCTGCTGCGGCGAGGAGGCGCTCGACCTGCTGATGGTCTACCTGCCGCACCTCGACTACGACCACCAGCGGTTCGGGCCGGGCGCGCCCGAGTCCGCGGCGGCGGCGCGCGAGCTCGACGGCGTCGCCGGCGACCTCGTCGACCTCGCGCGCGGGCGCGGCGACACGGTCGTGGTGCTGTCGGAGTACGGGATCACCGACGCGCGCCGGCCGGTCGACGTCAACCGCGCGCTCCGCCGCGCCGGGCTGCTCTACGTGTACACGCAGGCGGGGATGGAGTACCTCGACCCGTGGACGTCGCGGGCGTTCGCGGTCGCCGACCACCAGGTCGCGCACGTGTACGTGCGCGACCCGGACGACGTGTCGGCGCGCGCGCGCGGCGCTCGCCGGGCTGCCGGGGATCGACCTCGTGCTGGAGGGCGACGACCGCGCGGCGGCGGGGCTCGGCCACGAGCGCGCGGGCGAGCTGGTGCTCGTCGCCGAGCCGGACGCCTGGTTCACCTACTACTACTGGCTCGACGACGAGCGCGCGCCGGACTTCGCCCGGCAGGTCGAGATCCACCGCAAGCCCGGCTACGACCCGGCCGAGCTGTTCATGGATCCGGAGGACAAGCTGGTCAAGGCGCGTGCCGGGGCGGCGCTGGTCGCGCAAGAAGATCGGCATGCGCTACGTCATGAGCGTCGTCCCGCTCGACCCGAGTCCGGTGCGGGGGACGCACGGGCGGCTGCCTTCGGAGGCTGCCGACGCTCCGGTGCTGCTGTGCTCGGACGGGTCGGTCGCGCGCGACCGGATCGCCGCGACCGAGGTGCGCGATCTGCTGCTCGAGCTGGCGGGGGTTCCGGCGGCGGCTGTCTGAGTCGTGTCTCCGGCGTTTCGGGGCGCTCGATCGTTGTCGATCCACGGCTCGCCGATCCCGGCTCGCCGGCTGTCGCCATCACGGCAGCCGAGCTGTCCGGCCCGATGACCTAGGACTCAGCCGGCGGGACCCAGTCCGCCACTTCGCTTGATGGCGGCAGCTCCGTGACGACGTAGAAGATGTAGCACTGCCGGTCGGGGTCGTAGTCGCGGTGGGCAATGCGGTCGCCGCGGTTGAGGTCCCAGGCGTGGCGTTCTTTGCCGTTGCGGACGATCAGGACCCGGAACGGCTCAGTGCGTTCTCGATTCATTCGACGACCCATCCGTAGGTGTCTGGCGCCTTGCGCATCTCGTGAATAAACGCACGAAGTGCTCGAGAATCTCCGATCCGACATTCGCTTAGCCGCGGTGCAGGCCGCCGTGCGGAGCTCGTCGATACCCTCACGACCCCGGCAGCCCGAGAGCACGGTCCTCCTCCGCTACGTCCGCGGACCCGAAGGCCTGATCGTCGAACTCGCCGAGCGGCTCGACGGCGAGAATCGGACGCGCCATCGGATCTGGCTCGATGCAGAAGCGTGGCTGCCGCGCCGGCTGGGTAGCACCCGCCGGTCCGCAACCCAGGAGGTCGCCATGAGCGAATCCACGCAGAACCGGCCCGACGAGGTCGACGAGAAGACTCCGAAGCCCGGCGAGCCGGACACGGAGACCAAGGGCGGGTTTCCGAAGGAGTCGCCCGATTCCAAAGACGGCGAGCAGCAGCCGAAGCAGGATCAGTAGTCGGATGGCTCCCCGGGCGCCGCGAGTCGGGGTTGACTCGCGGTGGCGGGGCGCCAACCGAAGCCCACGCAGTGGGCGTGGCGGCTGTAATTCCGACGCCGGCCGCCTAAGGCCGCTATCGCTTTCCGCCGATGAGCGATGAATTCGAGGGATCGGGCAGGTCCCTAGCGCATGAGCGATCGAAAAGTCATTCTCAAGATGGTCATGTCTCTCGACGGTTTTGTCACCAGCACCGACGGGACCCATGAATGGATGTTCGAGTGGTTCGGCGACGACTCGGGCGAGTGGAACCGCCGCGCCCTTGAGGAGGCCGGCGTTCACGCGATGGGCCGCCGCAGCTACGAGATCATGGGCCCGCACTGGGCCGCGTCCGAGGGGCCGATCGCAACCGCGATGAACGAGAAGCCGAAGGCCGTCTTCTCCCATACCCTGGAGAAGGCGGAATGGGGACCAGTCGAGATCTTCGGCGGGAACCTGAGCGCGGAGATCGCCGACCTGAAGGCTCGGGACGACGAAGGAACGGTCCTGGTCCACGGCGGCCCCGACTTCGCCAAGTCGCTGACCCGCCTTGGCCTCGTCGACGAATACCAGCTGACGACGGTCCCGATTGCTATCGGCGCGGGCCGCAGCCCATTTGCGGAACTGGGAGAGCACCTGAAGCTGGACGTTGTCGAAGAGGAGCGCTTCTCGAGCGGCGCCCTTGCGCAGATCCTGGTGCCGAAGCGATGAGTCACGCTGGCGCGGTCACCGACCACGCGAGACGGGGACGAACTCAGAGCAGATGCAACTCGAACTCGCGCTCGCGGCTCCAGCAGCCCCGCACCAGCGCTAAGCGCCTCCTCGGCGCGCCTACCAACAACAGGAATTGATCCTGAGTGCCGTTTTCGCGCAAAGGGGCAGCGGGCACCCGCAACCTGCCCACTGCCCAAGCCGCGCTGCTCACCCCGATCCGTGACGAACGGGATCCGACGACGCCGACGAGGCGGCCATGCAACCCGCTGCCTCTGGAGAAGTCACATATCGCATAGCCAGGACCGCTACCGACGATTTACCGGGCGGGACAACTGTCGAGGCCGGTCGTATGTCTTGCTTGCACTCGGGCTCCGCGTGAGTAGCCCCAGGTCGGGCTAGGCACGTCGGCCGAGTCCGTAGACGAAGAACTCGCCCGTCTCGACAAAGCTCGCGTCAAGGCCGTGGTCACGAAGATCTCGCGCGAGCCGGTCGGGATCGAACGAACGCTTGAAAATCCGAAACTCCCGACCGTCCTCGAGTCGCCTGAGCTCAGTCGCGCTCTCGCGATTGGGCGGTCGCGAACCGTGAATGACGTTCCTGTCCAGGACCGCGCGTGCGGCATCCACGACGAAGAAGCGGCCTCCGGGGCGAAGCGCGTCGTGGACGCTGCGCCAGAACCGGTCGGTATGGCTCTCGGGAACGTGCGAAAGCCAGAACGCAAAGAAGACGACGTCATAGTCCTGATCTGGCTGCCAGCTGAAGAGATCGTCAACCCAGAGCTCGACATTGCTCTTACCGGCATCCTGCAGCTTCGCCAGAGCGAGTTCGCGCATCTCCGGCGCTGCATCGACTCCGACTACACTGGTCGCCACCTCCGCGAGACGGATCGTCCACTCACCCGTGCCGTAGGCAAGCTCGAGGACGTCTCCACGAGGCGCAAACGCATCGAGTGCTGAATACACTCGATTGAGCTCAAGACGCCATCTGGCATTGTGCTCTTCGCCCAAGTCATGGAGCCCCTCGCGACGGAACCACTTGTCGTACTCACGAGCGCGAGCCCGATAGTAGGCGAGTTGCTCGGCGAGCATCGAATTGTTGTTGTTCACAGCGCTATCGACGTCGCGAGTTGATGCCTCGTGTCACCCGAAACTCGGCGGCGACCTCGCGCGTGGCCGCTTCCGCCCCGAGCGGGAAGACGTGCAGTGCGTCCACGCGCGAGACACGGGCGAGCCCGGCCGCCAGCTCGCGCGCGAGCTCGATGCCGCCACCGCGACGGATCTGCGCGCAGGCGGGCTCGGGGATCGTCACGCCCGGCAGCGCGCAGGCGCGTTCTGCCATGCGCTCGCTGCGCAGCAACGCCACACTCGCGTAGACGCGCACGCCCGCGAGCATGTCCTCGCCGCGCGCGAGGAACGCTTCGAGCCTCGGGAGATCGAAGACCATCTGCGACTGCACGAAGGTTGCTCCCGCGGCGACCTTTCGCTGCAGCAGCCGCAGCTCCCGATCCAGGTCTTCGGCGAACGGATTGACGACCGCCCCGACAGCCAGCGAATGCGGGACGCTCCACCCCGGCGCCCTCGCGATCAGCTCGGTCGCGGTCATGTCCGCCACATGGTCGACGCCAGCCACCGGATCGCCCTGCATGCACAGCACTCCCTCGGCGCCGAGCGCGGCGGCGCCCACGACCTGCGACTGCAACGCAAGCCGGTTGCGGTCGCGGCAGGAAACGTGCACGATCGTCCCGACGCCCTGCTCGCGGGCGAGAGCCACAGCCGCCAACGGCGACATTCGCGGCTGGCCGGCGTGGTTGTCGGTCAACCCGACGACATCGACGGTGTCAGCCAGAACAGCGATGCGATCACTCACCCGCTGGCCATCGGCCTCGGCCGGCAGCGAAATCTCCGCAGACGTGAGGGCAGTCACGGACACCGGCGAATCATCGCAGCCCGACGCCCCCGAGACGCGCCGTGGTCCTAGGAAGGAAGGAAGGCAGGCAGACCTCGCTTTCTCGATCCGGGCGGAGCCGTGAAATCTGGACGATCTCCAGACGGCCGCGGCGAACGATGGAGTGCACGCGTCACGACGACCGGCCCATTGTCGTCTGCGACGCGTTCCACTAGCTGATGGATTGAGGCAAATCCGATAGCCCGTGACGTGCCGCGCCGGCCATCGCGATTCGCGCAAGCGATAACGCGAAACGCGGAGGAAGGACTGCTGCCTTAGGCGTTCGCGGCGCTGCCGCTATTGCCGCTAAGGAGTAGCGCGGCGAGCGGCGACGGATCTACTCGGCTCGCTGCGCCGTGTCGTCCGGAGCGCTACTTGAAGAACCCGCGGCCCGCGTTCTCGCCGAACTCGTCGACCAGCCAGCTGCGATCGGTGCCCCGCAGCTCGATCGTCTCGCCGTTCGAGAACCTGGCGGCCGCTCGGTCACCGTTGATCGCGATTTCCTGGACCGTCGCGGCATGGAACGACAGTCGATACGCCTGCGATGGCCGCGTGCAGTTCGGGATCGGCCTCGGGGCGCCGACCCGTTGGCAGTTCATCCGCTCGAGGGCGGGCTGGCCCATGTAGTCGTTGGGGATCTGAGAGCCGGTGACGAACAGCCGCGCCCAGTTGTTGGCGGTCTCGGTGATCAGCTCCCTCGGCCCCGGCGACGCGCCGGGGAACCACACGAACACGTGGAAGTTGCCGCGATTGTTCTCGAGCTTGCACCACCTCGAGACGTCGCGCGGGAAGCGGTAGCTCAGGCTCGTCTCGCCGGGCAGCCAGAGCCGCGTGAGCGTGATCTCGCGCCGCGAATCACCCGGCGGCGCGGCGACGTTCGCGCCGCAGGTCGCACTGATCCGCGCGCCGCTGATCCTACCGAGGGTCTCGCTGTGGCCTGGAAGCAGCCGCACCGTGAGTACCCGTCCGTCGAGGCTGAACTGGATGCCGGCGTCGACGTGGGTGACGACGACCTTCTTTGCCGGCTCCGGCACAGCGCTGCGCTCGGCCTCGCCGCCGTCGAGGGCCGCGATTGCGAGCACGACGGCGGCCACGATCGCGGCGATCGCCAGCACCGGCTTGATCGGGAAGCGCACGCGACCTAGCGCGCCGCGGCGCTCGCGCCGGTCCTCGGCCTCGGCGGCGCGCTGGAGCTCGGCGCGCAGCCGATCCAGGTACCACGGTTCGCGATGCCCTGTCATGCCCGTTCCTCCCAGCGCCTGCGCAGGCCGGCCAGGCCGCGACTCACGCGCTTGCGGGCGACCGCCTCGCTCACGCCGGCCCCGACGGCGATCTCGTCGTACCCGCGCTCGTCGACGACGCGCGCCAGCACGGCCGCACGCTGATCCTCGGGCAGGTCGTCGAGCAGCTCGACGACGACCGCCGCCTCGGCCAGCGCGTCGATGTGCGCGATGTCGTCGTCGGTCACCTCGACGGGCCGCATGCCGAGCCGCGTGCGGGCGCGCCGCTCGGCGTAGCCCGACCGCAGCGCCGAGTTGACCTTGTTCGAGGCGATCGCGATCAGCCACGCGTGTGCGGACGGGCTCTCCGAGCGGTAGCGCCGGCGCTCGGCGAGCGCCGAGGCGAAGACCTCGGCCGTCACATCGGCCGCGCTCTCGGCATCGGGGCTGCGGCGGCGCGCGAACGCGAGCACCCACTCGGCGTGGCGGTCGTAGAAGACGGCAAAGCCCGCTGCATCGCCTGTAAGCAGGATCTCGCGGTCGGTGGGCGCTTCGAAGTCCATCACCTGATCAGTCGCAGCAGACCGCACGCTGTGACCGCCGTCAATCGGGAGATTCACGAAAGATTCGAGAAGGCTCCTGCGAGGGTCGATCGCAGGGGCGCTCCGGCGGTTCCGCGACGATCACCACGGCGACGATGCTCAGCGTCGGTGGCCGTTGGGCGAGAAGCCGGGTACCGTCGCGGCTGTCGCTGCTGCCCCTTCGAGGCGGCGCTGCTGGTCTGGGCGCGGGCTGTCGGCGGCGAGCGGGTTTGGGCACTCGAGGATTGCCGGCACGTGTCCGGCGCGCTCGAGCGGTTCCTCATCGGTCGCGGTGAGCGTGTCGTTCGCGTGTCGACGCGGTTGATGGCGGGCACGCGGCGTTCGAGCCGTGAGCGCGGTAAGAGCGATCAGATCGACGCGATCTCGGTCGCGCGGGCCGCGTTGGCGACCGGGATCGAGACGCTGCCGACCGCGGCGCTCGCCGGCCCGGAGCTCGACGTGCGGCTGCTCGTCGACCACCGCGAGCGCCTCGTCCGCACGCGGGTCGCGCTCAACAGCACACTGCAGTGGAACCTCCACGACCTCTGGCCCGAGCTAACCCTGCCGGGCGGCGCGCTGTTCTCGAGCAAGTGGAGCGACGAAAATCGCCCGGCGCCTGGCCCGCGCCGAGCAAACGATGCGCGTCCGCATCGCCCGCGACGAGCTGCGCCGCCTGCGCGAACTGGGCAGAAGCTGCAGTCGGCAATCAGGGGACATTCCCGCACGCTCGCACAGGCCGCAGAGCCGTCCCGAGGGCGTCCGTGCCGGACTAAGGACCGCCGCCTCCACCACGGCCGTGACGCTCGCGCTCAAGGTGTTCGCGTTGGCTCTGTGCTTTCAACTCGCGACGTTTCGCCACGGTCTCAGCCTTGCGCGCCTTCCGCTCAGCCTTGGCTGCGTCGTCCTTCGAGAGCCTGCCCTTCAGGGCCTGGAACACCGCCACTCCCTCCGTGTCGACATCGCCGAACGCACGCCTGGTAGCGGTATGCGGGAAAGGTGGTGGTCCTCAGCCTGGCCGCAGGCTGGCGCGAATGTCGGCGATGACGCGTCGCAGGGCCGCGGCCGCGGCCGCCGATGTCAGGTCGAACCCTTGGATGAATCCGTGCATCAGGCCGGGCTCGCATCGGTGCACGACGGGCACGCCCTCGGCTTCGAGTCGGGCGGCGAACGCGTCGCCTTCGTCACGGAGCGGATCGTGCTCGGCCGTCACCACCACGCTCGGTGGCAGGCCGGAGAGATCGTCGGCTCGCAGCGGGCTCACGTCGCCGTCGGCGTGGCGCGCCACGTCGGGCATCCATTGCGCAGCGGCCCAGAGCACGTCCGCGGCCTCCAGGCCGTGCCCCGTGCCCTTGTCGACCATGCTGCGATGACGCCCGGTCAGGTCGGTGTTGGGGCAGACGAGGACCTGGGCGCAGAGCAGGCGGCCGTCACCGGCGTCGCGCAGTGCCAGCGCGCACAGCGCGGCCACGCAGCCGCCGGCGCTGTCACCCCCGACCGCGACCACATCGTTGAGATGTTCGGCCGCGTAGCGAATCGCGGCACGGGCGTCGTCGACGGCGGCCGGCCACCGGTGCTCGGGCGCACGGCGGTAGTCGACGGCGAGAACCTCGACGCCCGCACCCGCCGCGATCAGCCGACACAGCCGGTCATGGGTATCGAGATCACCGAGCATCCAGAATCCGCCGTGAAGGAAGACCAAGACCGGCCGCGCCTCGGCGACCGGTCGGTAGTGGCGCATCGGCACCGGCGGTCCAGGCACGTCCGTGACCAAAGCGAGCTCCGGCCCGGGCGGGCGCCGGGACGCTCGCTCACGAGAGGCGCTCCGTAGTGCGGCGATGTCGAGAACCACGTGCCCAGAATGCCGCACCAGCGGAGCCTCCGGCGGCCATGGCACGGTCAGCGGCAGCGCGCACGACGGCGATGATCTCCTCCACCATTCGAACGCGGGCGCGGAGGGCTAGGCGAGCCGCTCGCGCAACCAGTCCAGCACGGCCGGGACGCGGTGCGCGAACAGTGTCAGGTGACCATCCGCCTCATCGATGCGCGCCTCCACGTGCGGGATCGCGCCGGCCACCCATTCGCCGTGGCTCACGGGGACGAAGCGATCCTGGCGCCCGTGCACGACCAGCACCGGAACCGCGATGTCCCGAAGGTCGAAGCCCCACGGCTCGGCAAAGGCGAGGTCGTCGTCGACCCAGCCGGCCGCGCCGGGCGCCGTGCCCTGCACCATCGTCGCGTGCAGCCACTGCGTGAGACCGCTGTCAAGGACGTCCTGGTCGGCCGCGCTGATGAGCGTGCGGATGCCGTCGGCGACCGAGGCCGCGGGCGCGTCCGCGCGCTCACGGACCTCCGCGGCAAGCATGGGCTCGAGCGTCTCGCGCCCGACCAGCGCGGCGCCGAACTCGACCCAGTTGTCGCGTCCCATGCCCGCGAAGAAGTTCAGGCCCTCGGCGGCGAAGGGCGCGATCGTGCCGAGCACCGCGGCACCAGCGACCCGATCGCCCAGCAACGCGGCGCAGGCGAGGGCGTGGGGGCCGCCGCCGGACGCGCCGAACGTCGCCAACCGCTCGGCATCAAGGGCGTCGGCGATCGCCGCGACGTCGGCCGCCGCATCCGCCACCGCCCGCCCCCGCTGCGGCGCCGAGCCGCCATACCCCGGACGGTCATAGCTCACCAGCCGGACCCGACTCGTCGCCGCGTGGTCTTTCCAGCTGTCGAGCATGAGCCCGTTCTGCGGCGTCCCATGGTGGTACACCACGAGCGCCCCGTGCGGGTCTCCCGCCTCGTGGACGAGCAACGTCCGGCCCCCAGGCCCCCTGATCTCGCGCTCCATCGTGGTCATCGGTCAAGTGATGCGATCTTCGCACGCGGGCCTCGTGCATTCACGCAACCAGGTGGCCGGATCGTCTCTATGATCGTGCGATCGGCAGCTCGCGAGCGGGTGGCGGAGGCGACGTCGGGCTGCGGATCGTCCGAGGGCCCGTAGGTCGGGTCCGACGACGCGCACAAGACGCCAGGGAAGCATCTCGGTGCAGCCGCCGGGCCTGACGTCCCAGAAGTCCTGATGCGGAAGAGGCGTGCTGCCCTCGATCAGTGTTCCGTCGATCGGGGTCCAAGGAGCTCCGAGGCCGCCGGGGCAATGACACCACCGCGTCCAGTCGAACCGAGCGCGAAGAGCGTCGGCTCATCGGATGTGGAACCTCCCACCGCCGTAGATGACGTACACCTCGGGGCGGTTCCATTCGCGGACCAGCGTGCCGTCCGCGGGGGCGGGGGAAGATCGAGAAGGGGACAGCGGCAATGGGATCGAACGCGTCGAGATAGCGAACGCCGTTGCTGACCATGCTGTCATCCGCCGCGAACACCTCCGAAGACGACGCGAAACGCGATACCCGCCGCGTCTCTCATGAGCGCGCGATCTGGCAGTTGGACGATCGGGTACCTGAGGGGCGGCGTCTGGGCTCCCGACGGCTCCGATGGGCCCGTGGGAGGCGGATCATCGAACAGCCACTAAACGTCACGGTGCAGCCGGGCCCAGAAGTCCCAGAATCGTGGGGAATCGTAAAAGGCCTTCGGGCCGGGAACCGAGCCCTGGCCAGCCAGCCACCGTGTCCGTGCCCACATTGCAGACCTCTCCCGGCTCCGTTTCTCGATCGTCATCGCTGTCACGGCGCCGGTGCGGTCAGAGTCGATGTGGTCAGTCCAGGTGTTGTTGTAGTAATTTGAACGCTTGGATCTGCTTGGTGTCGAAAGGTCGACGAAGAGGGTTCGCGGAGTCGCCCGCGAGACATCGATACCGCACCCTGACGACGGCATCGCGAAGGATACCAAACTGGCCCTCCGGCGCGATGCGGCACGGAGTCGGCCACCGGGTAGAACCACTGGGCACCCAGCGTCGTGGTGCCAGACAACCGCTCATTCTCGTCCGCTGCGGCGCTCGGCGTTCTGCAACAGATCGCGAATGAGACCGTCGCACGTGTTCATCCTCGGGACTGAGACTCAACCCGTGAAGGGCGATCTCAAGGTCTCCGTCAGGATCTGGCGTGGAAGCCGGGGGTCTCTCGGTCAAAGGACGCGGATCGCGAACGAACGCCTCGATGAGCAGCCTCGCGTCGTCGGCGAGACCCATCGCGTCGGCGCCCGGCACCCCGTCAACGAAAACCGCAACGTGATGCTCGGCAATCGGAGGCTCTTCCGCACGTCTCGACGCCTCGAGCCCAGACTCGTCGAACGAGAACTCAGGCACCAGCTACACCTCCTCTGGGCCACCGCGCGAATAAGGTGCTCGACCCTCGGCAACGCCGCGCGCGCCCCTGCCCCGCTCGGCTCGCCGGTTCAGACCATCTCGACTACGGGATGGCGCGCAGCAAGGTTCGGCCTCCGCTCCAGCCGACCGTAACACCGCGGCGCACTGCGGTGGAACAACTTGGTGAGCTACGCCGCAGTGGGCGGCCCGAACCAGGTGGCCAGTGCGTCGGTGACTCCCTCATCGGTTCCAGCTCCCACCCAGGCGACGTAGCCGTCTGGGCGGATCAGCACGGCGGTGGGGGCGCTGACCGCGCCGAGCACCGGCAGCTCCCACTCCCCGTCGTAGCTCGCGTCGATCCGCTGGATCCGGTCAGCCCATGGAGCGATGTCGAGGTCGCCGGGCTGACCGAGGTCGAGCAGCAGCGGCCGTGCGTCGTGCAGCAGCTCGAAGACTCGGACCGGGCCGTCGGCGGTGTTCAGGTCGAGATCGGGCATGCGGCGTCCGAGCAGCGGATGTCCCTCGCCGAGGTCGTAGTGAATGTCCAGCCCGGAGATGAGCCCGGCGAGCCGTTTGCGAGGCTCGTCCATGCTCGCCAGCTCCGACACCACGTCGACCACGGCCTTGATGCGCTCGTCGTGGCGCTGGAGCGCGGTCTGAGCCATCGTGTACCTGAGCGTGCGGGCAGCGACGGGGTGACGCTCGGCGTGGTAGGTGTCCAGGAGGCTCTCCGGGGTGGTCCCGTCGACCACCTGCGCGAGCTTCCATCCCAGATTCACCGCATCCTGCACGCCGAGGCTGAGGCCCTGTCCACCCGCCGGGTAGTGCACGTGCGCCGCGTCGCCGGCCAGTAGGACGCGTCCCACGCGATAGGCCGCGGCCTGCCGGGTCATGTCGGTGAACCTGGAGATCCACGTGGGGTGGTGGATCCCGAAGTCGGTGCCGTACACGGCGATGAGCGCTTCGCTGAGGTCGCGCAGGGTGGGCTCGCTGTTGGGCCCGATCTGCTGCTCGGTCGTGACCACCCGGAACGTCTTCCCATCCTCCATCCTGTGGAGGCCGTGGACGCCGGCGGTGTCGTGACGGACGCCCGGCGGTGGCTCCTCGGTCAGCTCGACCTCGGCGATCAGGTTGCTCCTCGTCGGATCCCAGCCCGGGAACTCGATGCCCGCCGCCTTGCGGATCATGCTGCGTCCTCCATCGCACCCGACGAGATACCGCACGCGCAGCGGCTCGCCGTCGGACAGCCGGACATCGACCCCGGTGTCGTCCTGCGCGAAGCCCGTCACGTCACACCCGTAGTAGATGCGCACCGGCAGCTCGGCGATCCAGGCGGCCATGATCCGCTCGATCTGGTTCTGGAAGATCGCGAGCGAATACGGATGACGCGTCGGGAAGTCGCTCATGTCCATCACGGTCGTGCCGAACGTCGCGGCCTGAGCCACCTGACCCTCCGCGAGGAACCGATCGGCGACCCCGCGCTGATCCAGCACCTCGATCGTGCGCGAGTGAAATCCGCCGGCCCGCGAGCCGGCGAGCACGTGATCTGGACGCCGCTCTACGACCGCGACGTCGACTTTCGCCAACGCCAGCTCGGCCGCAAGCATCATTCCCGCAGGACCGCCTCCGGCGATGACCACCCCATGCTCCGTCATCGCCACACTCCCCTTGGATACGTCGAGAATGACGCGCGCATTTCGCTCCTCCCTTCCGTCCGTTCTGCCTGCGGCGGGCGATTATGCGGCAAGACTCAAGGCCTCATGAGAGCCGTCGACCAGATCGACCTCTCGCGCCTCATCGCCCGCGCAGCTCGAGCGCGACCGCGCCGAGCACCAAAGCCGCTCCGACAAACGCGCCGGCCCAGAGCGGCTCGTCGAGCACGGTCGCGCCCATCACGGCGCCGACAAGCGGTGTGACGTAGGCATAGGTACTGACCAGCGGCGCCGGTGCGCTGGCCAGTAGGCGTGCGTAGAGCATGAAGCCGACGAGCGAGTCGAAGACGAGCAGAAATACCGCTGCCCCGACGGACGTCAAGCTGACGTCCGACCAACGAGCCGGATCGAGCTCGCCGAGCGACAGCGCGAGCAGCAACAACACGGTGCCACCGGCGAGCAGCTGAACCGCGTTGGCGACCACGCGATCGGCCGGTCGGTCGCCGTGCGCCGTCAGCAGGCTCCCCGCGGCCCACAGGATCGGCGCGACGACGAATCCCGCGATCGCCCACGGCGCCCCGCCGATCGCGCTGTTCGGCGCCGTCAGCACCACGATCGCGATGCCGCCGAACCCAGCCGCGAGCCGCACCTGCGACGCGACCGACACAGGGGTTCCGATCAACCCGCTCAAGAGCACGACCCACAGCGGGATCGTCGCCGCGAGGATCGCGCCGAGACTGGCGGTCACCTCGGTCAGCGCCACCATCGCCAGCCCTTGCCCACCCACGAGCAGCAACACGCCGGCGACCGCCAAGCGCCGCAGCTGCACGCGCGTGGGCGCGGGCCGCCCACGCCCCGCCACAGCAAGCCCGAGCCCGGCGACCAAGAAGACCAGCGCCGCCCCGCCGAGCGGCGGCACCGTATCGACCATCAGCTTCATCGCCGGAATCGCCGAGCCCCAGCACGCATAGAGCGCGAGCAGCAAGACCAGAGTGCGGTCGGGGTGCGCCCCGCGGCCACGGACCCGGCTCGTCGCCGCACCGATGACCATCGCGAAACGCATCACGACCACTCTGGAGCTGAGAGGGCCTGCTCACATCGGGCAAACGCCGCCACCTCACGTACGCGGGGCCTTACCTGGGGCGGGAGTCCCTTACGAGCGAGAGACCGCGGCGCTCCGGGCGAGAGAGCGCGACGGTCTCGCCGAATCGCGGCCTCGCCCGCTCAGGCGGTCGCTTTGCGCGGCAGCACGACGAGCTTGCCGGTCGCGTCGTTCGCCGCCATCCGGCGGTGCGCGTCGATCGTCTGCTCGAGCGGGTAGACCGCGTCGATGTTCGGCGCCACCTTGCCGCGCTCGACCTGCTCGACGACGGCGCGCAGCAGCGGGCCCCCGACCTGCGCGTCGTGCGCGTCGTTGGAATGGAACGCCGTCAGCTTGCGTCCCGATGGGATCATCGCGATCGGCTCGAAGTCCGGAATCACCCAGGTGTCGGACAGCGAGCCGGAGTTGCAGGCCGTCGCGCCGGGGCGCAGCAGGCGCAGCGTCTCGAGCACCGCGGGGCCGCCGATGAGGTCGACGGCGCCGTCGGCGCCGCCGTCGGGCAGCGCGCCTCGGGCGCGCTCGGTGAAGCCGTCGCCCTCGAGCACGGTGTCCACGGCGCCGAGCTCGGTCAGCCGCCGCCCCTTCGCCTCGCTGCGCGTCGTCGCGATCACCCGCACGCCGGCGGCGCGGGCGAGCTCCAAGCAGGCAAGGCCGACCGAGGACGTCGCGCCGCGCAGCAGCAGCGTCTCCCCCTCCTCCAGGTCGAGGTGCTCGAGCGAGCCGGCGGCGGTCACGAACGTCTCGGGCAGCGCGCCGAGCACGTCCCACGGCAGCGTGGTGTCGAGCGTGATCAGCTGGTGCTCGGGCACGAGCGCGTACTCGGCGTACCCGCCGTCGAACGCGCGGCCCATGTCCCCCATCAGCGCCGCGACCGTCTCACCCGGCGGCACGGCGGGCGCGTCCCCGTGCACCGCCTCCACCACGCCGACCAGCTCGATCCCGAGGATCCGCGGGAACGTCACCGCGTCGCCGGCGTAGCCCTTGAGCGTCTTGTACTCGGACCGGTTGAGCCCGAACGCCTCGACCCTGACCAGCGCCCAGCCCGGACGGGGCTCGGGCCGCGGCACCTCGCGTACGACGAGCCCGTCAGGCCCGTCCGGCCGCTCTGCGACCACTGCTCGCATCTGCGCCATGCGCCCAGACGCTACTAGCCCACTCCCGGCACGAAACAGACCGGCTCCCGAGGCAATCCTCCTGGGCGGTGGGCGCCGGCGCTCGCGGACGGCGGGCAGTGAGGGAGGCCCCGTGCCGGGGGGCGCGGGCCGCCGCGATCACGACGTTGCGCCCCATATGTACGACGTCAACGTCAGAACCCGCCGCCACACGCCCAGCGTCTGACGTTCGCCGCGTCATGCGCCGTCAACGTCGGTCCACCCGCTCGGCGCAGGACCCGATCGACGTTGCCGCGCCCCGCCCGCGTCGCGCCGGCCCGGCCGAGTCCGCGCCCGCTCAATGCCGCAGTCGACGGTGCGCGCGCAACACCGCCGCCGAGCGCGTTCCACGGAGCGTCGAAGGCTGCTCCCTTCGTCACGGAGCCGCGTCAGCGTTGCAGCGGCAGGGTGGCCGCGATCCGGGTGCCGCCGCGCCATGGGCTCTCGATCCGAAGGTGGCCGCCCAGCGAGACGACGCGGTCGTGCAGCCCGAGCAGGCCACTGCCGTCGGGACGAGCGCCGCCGGCACCGTCGTCGCAGACGTCCACCCGCAGGAGGCCGTCCTCGGTCCACGCCCTGACCTGCGCCTCGTGCGCACCGGAGTGCTTGGCGATGTTCGTCAGCGCTTCGGCGATGACGAAGTACGCCGTGGCCTCGACCTCCGGAGCGAAGCGCTCGTCCGGCACGTCGACGCCGACGGGAATGCGCGCTCGCGACACGAGAGCGGCGACGGCCTGCGCCAACCCGCCCCGGGTGAGCGCGGTGGGAAGGATGCCGTGCGCCAGCTCGCGCAGTTCGGTGTTGGCCCGCTCGGCGTTCTCGAGCGCTTCGGCGACGAGATCCTTCGCCGCCTCCACGTCACCGTCCTCCCGCGTGCGCTGCGCGAGCCTCAGCGTGACGATCGTGTGGACGAGACGCTGCTGCGCACCGTCGTGCAGGTCGCGCACGATCCGGCGGCGAGCGTCGTCGCCCGCCGTCACCAGACGGGCCCGCGAGGCGACCAGCTCAGTCTGGGCGTCCTCAGCCTCCTGGGCGAACAACCGCGCCTCGCGGGCGCGCGCATGTGCTCGCCGCGCAAGCTCGCTGACCACGTACGCGGTCACCAGCGAGACCACGAGGGCCGCCGCGGTATCCGAGTCCGCGATTCGGAGACTGTGCAGCGGCGCGGCAAAGAAGAAAGCGAACGCCAGGTACGACGCGACGGCGACAATCCCCGCGACCCAAAAACCCCAACCGATCGAGACCGGAAAGATCGCGAAGAGGTACAAGCTGATCAGGCCGAGCGGCTCGACGAACTGCTTGAGCACGGCGATAAGGCCGGTCACCACCGCGATCGCAGCCGCACCGACGATGAGCCCCGTCGCCGCGTGGCGAGCGGCGAACCCGCGACCAGTCGTGCCCGACTTGCCAGTACTGCGATTACGGGGAAGATCGTCCAGGAAGGGAAGCGTACGTTGCGTGCTCCGCACACGTGCCCGCCCACCTGGCTCCTGTCGCCTGTTCGCGGCACTGCCGCTATAGCCTCGATGCACTAGTGCTGTCGATGCCAGTGCGTTCGGGTCGTTCGCCGGTCAGGTCTGGAGTCGCAACATGTCCGCGGACACGAACGTCGCCGACGGACCCTTCGCTTCAGCAGGCGGCCTCGACCACGGTCGATGACCACTGGTGCATTCGCCGGCGAGCGGAAGGCGGGAGTGTGACCAGCCGGGCAGTACGGATGCGACGGGCGGCGGTTGGCGGCCCTACGATTCGCCGGTGAGTTCCTCGCTGGCTGTTCGCCCCGCTCGGGTCGAGGACGTCGCGCAGATGGCGCGCGTGAATGTGCGGTGCTGGCAGGAGACGTACCGGGGACTCATGCCGGACGCGGTGCTCGATGACCCGGGCTTCCTGGTTGCTCGGGAGCGGTTCTGGACTGCCGCGTTGACCGACGAGCGCTATCGCGAGAACCGCCTCGCTGTCGCCGAGCGGGATGGCGAGATGGTCGGGATCGCCATGTCAGGGCCGCCCTTGGACGCCGCGGCGGCATGGGCGAGACAGTTGTATGTGCTCTATGTGTATGCAGCCCATCACGGCACGGGTATCGGGCCGGCGCTGCTCGAAGCGGTCGTCGATCCGGAGGAGTCGGTGGCGCTGTGGGTGGCCGACCCGAACCCTCGTGCGCATGCTTTCTACCGTAAGCACGGCTTCGTTGCCGACGGGACAGTCCAGGTCGAGGACGGGGTGCGGGAGGTCCGCATGGTCCGCGGCATGCAGCACGGTCGGCAGTCCAGTTCGGCGGCAGGATCCTGCCTGGCGCCGTCGCCCTGATGCGCCCATCAAGTCACGCCGGACCATCCCTTCGGCGTCGGACGTCACCGACGAGACGAATCCGAACAGCAAGCCTCGAGGCAGCAGCGCGCGCCGACGGTCCCACTGAGTCGTCGTGCTGCCCTACCTCAGGGAGGCGCGGCCCCGCGCGCCTTCCGGGAAGCCCATTGCGGCCGCCCCGAGGCGCTGGGAAGGCTCCTGCGCCGCGTCCTGCGTCGCTGCGCCGAGTCCGCGCGGCTCGTGACCTACGACGCCCCACGGCCTACGCCGATCCGGCCCGCGTCACGGCGTGCGCGATATTCCGCTCGACGCGATAACCGGCAGCCTCGAGCCCCATTCGCGCAGCCCACTTCGACAACGAGTTCCGGCCCTCCCCGCCGACGCGCAGCCGCTGGCTCGGCGTATGGCTGGCCGAGCAGCGCGGGGCGCTGAGCATCACCGCGGTCGTCGCCTGACCCTCGTGCGCGACGGCCAGCGGCAAGCCGCGACAGACATGAGATGCTTCGAACCGACATCGGTCGGATCGATCTTGCCCCGGTCCGGCGGTCCCCCCCGACAGAAGGAGCGGGCATGCGCGAGCGCCTGTCGTACGCGAACGTGATGGCCACCGTCGCTTTGTTCATCGCGCTGGGTGGGAGTTCGTATGCGGCGGTGAGGATCACCGGCGCGAACGTCAAGGACGGGACGATCACCGGGGCGGACATCAAGGACAATTCGCTCCGCGGGCACGAGATCCGCACCGGGGCGATCAGCACCGACGACGTCAGGGACGGGACGCTGAGGCAGGACGACTTCCGCGCCGGGGAGCTTCCGGCTGGTGCACAAGGGCCGAAGGGCGACAAGGGAGACGCTGGAGCGCAAGGCGCCAAGGGGGACACCGGAGCCGAAGGCCCCAAAGGGGACATCGGAGCGGCGGGTGTCCAGGGGCCGCCTGGGGTGACGGGCACAGGCGTCGACTCGATGTTCGGTGACGGCTCCGACGGTGACGTCACGATCAACGGTGCGACGGCGTTGTCGCGCGACATGTACTACGACGACCTCACGATCGCGGCCGGCGAGACGCTCGATCCCGGCGGTTACCGGATCTTCGTCGCGGGGACGTTGACGCTCGATGCCGGCGCGGCCATCGCCCGCAACGGTGTCGACGGTCCCACCGCCGCCGCTGCAGCTCCGGCACTTGCGCCCGGGACGCTCGGCGGCTCGGGCGGCGGCGGATTCAGCTTCTGCGGCGTCGCCGGCGGCTCTACGACCAACTCGCTGGGCGGAAGGGGTGGGAACGGCGGCTGTGGGTCGGCAGGGAACGCCACCGCCCCCGCGGTCAACGTCGGCGGCGCCCAGATCTTCGACTCCGCGATCCAAGCGCTGTCGGGCCGCACCCTCGACGGGAACCAGGTCACCGGTGGCGCCGGTGGCGGCAACTCCGGCGGCAGCCCCGGCGGCAGCGGTGGAAGCGGCGGCGGTGTCGTGATCGTGGCGGCGCGCTCGGTGAGCGTCGCCGCGCCCGCGCAGATCACCGCCGACGGCGGAGACGGCGGCCCAGGCCCCGGGGGCGGCGGAGGAGGAGGCGGCGGAGGTGGCGTCGTGGTCGTCATCTCGACGGTCCCCCAGCCGCCCGGCCTCACACTGTCGGCGAACGGCGGTGGCCGAGGACCCCTCGGAATTCCCGGCAGTGCCGGGTCCACCAACTGGCTTAGGTGAGCCACCGGACGCTGTCACACCGGCGCTCCGGTTAACCGGAATTGCGGTCTTGCAAACCGGAAGACCGCGGAGTAGCGTCCGCCGCTCGTCCTTGGCAGGGGCAACGAAGGGAAGGAGCGGGGGCATGCGGGTATCCGTCCGTAGGGTGACCGCTGCGATCGTGTGCATCGCGGCGGCGATCACTGCTGTGAGCTTGGTGGGGCTCGGCGGCACCGAACAGGGAACGGGCGACCAGGCGCGAGCGCAAGGCGCAGGCCCAGAGCCGCCGGGGCCGTTCCCGGACGTCTACCCGCCGGGCGACACGTACACGGTGCCGGGCGATCGCGATGGCGACAGCACGTTCCCGGTCGCGCGCTACCGGCAGCTCATGCCGGCGCAGCCGGGGGTGATGGACTTCCAGCACTACCACTCCGAGGCCGAGATCAACTGGTGGCTGAACAAGTGGGCCTACGAGCACCCCGACATCGTCGAGCTCGACCGCGTGGGTACCACGTTCGGCGACAAGCCGATCTACCAGATCACCGTGACCAACAAGGCGCTCGGCGACGCCGACGACAAGCCGGCCGCGTACTTCGACGGCGGCCGTCACTCGGGTGAGATCACCGCCACCGAGGCGGTTCTCTACCAGGCGTGGAAGCTGATCACGCAGTACGGCAAGGATCGCGACATCACGCAGATGGTCAACGACAAGGCGATCTACCTGCGGCCGCTCGCAAACCCGGACGGCAGCGAGATGTACCGCCAGACGGCGCAGACGAACCGCAGCTCGATACGCCCGACCGACAACAACGACAACGGCCTGCTCGACGACCAGTCGCCGAAGGACCTCAACGGCGACGGCTACATCACGCAGATCCGCCGGAACGTGGGCGCCGGGAACGGCAACTTCATCGTCGACGGGCGCGATCCGACCGGCCGGACGATGCGCCGCGTCCCGCAGGGCGAGGGCAACTACGTGCTCCAGAGCGAGAGCGGCGGCAGCGATCCGATCGGCGGCCTCGATCTGCACCGCAACTATCCGTACAACTGGCGGCCGATGCCGGGTCAGGACGCGACCGGCCGCGGCTGGGAGCAGGGCGGCGCCGGCGCGTACCCGCTGTCGGAGCCCGAGATCCGTGCCACGTACGACTTCCTGATCCGGCACCCGAACATCGGCGTCGTCAACTCGATGGACACCGCGGCGGACATGGTCCTGCGCGGGCCGTCGACGTGCGACGACGAGGAGTGCGTCAAGCCGGCCGACATCAAGCTGCTCGAGCACTTCGACCGCGTCGGCCAGCAGCTCGCGCACACGACGCGCGCGGGCAACGTCTACCAGGACTACGCGGTCCAGCCCTCGCGCCAGGGCGAGGGATCGACGGGCGGCCAGGGCGAGCCCGAGCCGCTGTTCGGGCATGGCCCGGACTTCGGGTACTTCCAGTTCGGCGCCGTCTGGTACGGCGACGAGCTGTGGATCTCCGGCGGCCGCGTGAAGGACTACAACGGCGACGGCCAGTACGGCGACTGGGAAGGTCAGCGCTGGTGCACCGAGAACGGCGTGCCGGACTGCTTCCTGCCGTGGGAGGAGTACGACCACCCGACGCTCGGCAAGGTCGAGATCGGCGGCATGAACCCGAAGTTCTTCAACCAGAACGGACCTGCCGAGACGCTCGAGCAGTTCGTGACCGGCGAGGTCGATTACAACATGTACCTCGTCCAGTCGCTGCCGGACGTGAACATCGTCAGGACCCAGCTCGTCCCGACGGGCGGCACCGACGGCGCCACCCACGAGCTGCGGGTGACGGTGGAGAACCAGGGGCGGATCCCGACGGCGCTCGAGCAGGCCAAGGAGGTCAAGATCGTGCGGCCCGACACCGTCGGGGTCGAGCTGCCCGAAGGGACCGGGGAGGTCGTCGGCGACGCGCCGCAGTTCTATCTCGCCGGCAACCAGCGGCGCACCGTCAGCGTGCGACTGAAGCTCACGCAGCCGCAGGGGCGCTACACGCTGCGCCTGGAGAGCACGCGCGGCGGCGTCGACGAGCGCTCGCTGCTCTTCGATTAGGGCAAGGGGTACGGCCGGCGGCGGCCTGCACGGCGCCGCCGGCTGCATACTCCGGGCATGGCCCGCGACGAGCACCTGGCGTTGGGCACCGACTTCGGTGCGCGCGTGCGCGAGCTGCGGCAGACCCGCCGCTGGTCGCTGGAGGCGCTCGCGCGCGCCTCGGGGGTCAGCCGCTCGATGCTGAGCGAGATCGAGCGCGGCGAGGCGAGCCCGACGCTGGCGCTGGCCCTCGCGATCGCGCGAGCGCTCGGCACACCGCTGGGCGACATGGTCGAGGGTCGGCACGCCAGCCCGCTGCAGGTCGTCCGCCACAACGACCCGCTCTATGACTACCGCACCGACGGGGACTGCCAGATCCGGACGTTGTCGCCGCTCGACGCCGACCGGCTCCTCGAGTACTACCGGCTCGACTTCGACCGCGGTGGCGAGCTGAGCAGCCAGCCGCACTTCACCGGCACGCGCGAGGTCGTCTACGTCGACATCGGCCGTGTGCGAGTCGAATCCGGAACCGACGACGTCGTGCTGACCACAGGCGACTCCGTGACATTCGCCGCCGACGTGCCGCACGCGATCGTCAACATCGGCCGCTCGCGTGCCCGCGTGTACCTGATCGACCTGTTCCCCCACTCCGGCGAGCGCGGTCCCATCGATCGCTCGCCATGACCGCGATGCGACTCCTCGCTCAGTCGTCGATGAGCTCCTGCCCCGCGTCCTCGTTGCATTCGATGCTCGGCGGCTCCTCGCCGGGGAACGCCAGGAACTGGTATTGCGGGCGGCTGAAGCCGCGGATGTCCATCGCGAGCGCGGGTCGGCGGGTTCGGCCGCCTTGGCCGAAGAAGTATCCGAGGGGGCCGTTCCTCGTGCCGTACTCGGTCACGCCGATCAGGTACATGCATTCGTCGAACAGCTCGAACTCCTCGACCGGCTCCTGAAGGTCCTCGACCTCCTCGGTGAGCGAGTCCAGGTCCTGTTGCAGGATCTCCACTCTGTCTCTGAGCGACGCCGGGTCGTCGGTCTTCCCTCCCGCGGCCAGCGCCGGCGGCGCGGCCGCCAGCGCGGCGGCGAACAGCGACGTGAGCATCAGGGCTCGGCGCATGTCAGTCGACCGCCTCTCCTGGTTCGTCCTGGCAGCTGCGGCCGGGCCGGTCGCCGCCGACGAGCGCCAGGAACATGTAATCCGGGTCGTCCCAGTCGCTGCGGTCGACGGCGAGCGCCGACCTGTAGCCAGGCGTGGTCGCGTCCTTGCTTCCGAACAGGTACCCGAACTTGCCGTCGGGGTCTCCGTACTCGGTCACGGGGACCCACGAGACGCACGACTCCCACTCGTCGAAGCGCTCGGAGGACGCAAGCAGCCGCCGCGCGGAGCGCTTCAGGATCCTGACCCTGCGCTCGAGGTTGCGCACGGTGCTCCACAGCGTTCGCCCGCGCCGGGCGCGCGTTCGAAGGCGCGATACACGCAGCTGTGAGGACGCCCTGGCGGCGTCCGCCGGCGGACGCACCGAAGCTGGATCGGCGGTTCCCCCGGACCGCGGCGCGCTGGTCTGGCAGTTGCTCTTGCGCGAGAAGTTCAGGAACAGGTAGTCCTCCCCGCGCGGCCGGCTCTGCCTGTCGACCGCGAGCGCGGGCATGTAGCCGCCGCCGGTGCCGTCGCGTTCGTCGTACTGGTAACCGAACTGGCGATCAGGATCCCCGTACTCGCTCACGGGGACTCCGCGGAGGCACGCCTGCCAGTCGTCGTAGCGGTCGGCCGACCACTCCATGAGCTCGACCTTGCGCTCGAGGTCTGCGACAGCCGACCTGACGGCGCGCACGTTCGCCGGGAGACGGGTGGTGCTCGGCCAGGGGGAGTCCTCGCCCGCTGCGCGGTCTGCGGGCCGACCGTCGGACATGGCCGACCCCGTCGCCGCGATCATCAGCGCCACGGCGCCCAGGGGCGCGGCCAGGAATCGTCGCGCGTGCCTCATGTGCCCAGCTCCGCGGCGCCGACGTCGCAGCCCGCGCCCTGCGGGCGGCTGATGCCGCGCTGGTCCTGGGCGATCAGCGCGAGGCGGTCCTCGATGAGGCCCTCGAGATGCTGCTCTCTCTCGAGCACATCCCCGAAGGGCGCGAACCTGCAGCTCGTGGGAGGGATGCGATCCAGCACCGGGCTGCCGGACTCGGGCAAACGGGTCTCGCCCGGCCCGCCGTTGTCGGCGAGGGCTCCGAGCGCCGGGCCTGAACCGACCAGGTCGCCGGGACCGTTGAGCCGGCAGGATGCGTCGCTGACGAAGTTGTAGCCGAACGACCGCGCGGCCGGCACCTGGCAGTTCGTCTCGGTCGGCTGCGCCTGGCCGCCGTTGTTGTCGGTCTTGGCGGGGCCGATGATCGAGCCGAACGCTTCGAGCTGTTGCCCCGCCCCGATGTTCGCGGCGACCGGAGCGATGTTGTCCATCACCGTGGAGTTCACGAGGCTGACGGTGCCGGCGGCGAGGATGCCGCCGCCCTGGCCCTCGGCGTAGTTGTTCGAGACGGTCGAATTCGCCACGTACAGGTCGCCGCGAGCCCAGATCCCTCCGCCAACGTGCGCCACGGCGGCGTTGCGAGCGATCGTGGAGTTGATGATCGTCACGTCGGCCTCGCCCGAGATCGCTCCGCCGCGATCGTCGGCGCGGTTGCCGTTCAGGGTCGAGTTGACGACCGTGACGTCGCCGTCGAGGGTGAAGATCGCGCCGCCCGGGCCGTCGGCGGTACTCCCGTTCACGGTGGAATCGATCACGGTCACGTCGCCGTCCTCGTCGGTGTAGATCGCGCCGCCGTCCCCGTCGGTCGTGTTGCCGTCGATGTGGGAGCGGACGACCAGGATGTCCCCCGTCGAGCCGAGCGCGCCGCCGGAACCGTCGACCAGGTTGTTGCTGACGATCGAGTCGAAGACCTCGATGCCGCCGCGCCGCGCGTAGACGCCGCCGCCGTCGTCGTTGGCGAGGTTGCCGGTGATGACCGAGCGGATGATCGTCGCCCGTCTCTGCGACATGATCCCCCCGCCCGGCTCCTCGGACAGGTTCTGGTGCACCTTGGAGTCCACGACCCGGATCTCCCCTCTCGTCGTGACCGCGGCGCCGGGACCGTCGCTGCCCCCGCGCGTGAGCGTCACGTTCTCGAGGTCCACGAAGCCGGTGCCGTCCTGGCGCAGCAGCCGCTTCTCGAAGCAGCCCTGCCGCAGCGTGTGGCCGTTGCCGTCGAGCGTGATCGCGCCCGACGACTCGCGGATCGGGTCGCCGATCCGGCACGCCCGCAACACGATGTCGGCGGTCAGCCGGATCGCGGTGATGCGCGGGTTGGCCCAGGCGGCGCGCAGCTCCGATTCCCGCCCGACGTCGACGGAGCCGCTGGTGTACAGGGTGTAGCCGTGGTTGATCCGGCGCCGGCCCTTCACGCAGGTCACGTCGGCGTCGTACGCCCCTCGGATCCGGTACAGGCGCCGCTCGGTGCAGCGGTGTCCCTCGACGGTTCGCCGGAAGAACCGATCGTACGTGCGGCAGCGCCCGAGGAACTCGGGCTGGACGCAGCGGCGGGAGATACGGCCGTAGCAGCCGCCGGCACGGCCCCGCTCGCGTTCGAGGCACGATTGATACGCGCGCACGAACCGGCGCCCCTCGCGGCACGTCGCGCGCTTCACGAAGATCCCGAGCACCGAGCCCGGGCCCGCGTGCCGCGCGGCCGCGGGCGTGCAGCGCTTCGTGTGCGACGGCGCGTAAGGCACGCTCCTGCCCGACGGGCCGTCCCAGGGGCCCGGAGGCCCGGCGCTCGGCGGCACGTGCTGTTCGTCGCCGCCGCCGAGCGTCGTGGATGGAGCCGCCAGCAGTATCAGCACCACGGCCAGCAGCGCGTGGATACAGGCGAGACCGGACCATTGACGGTGAGCGAGGCCTCGACCGGGGATGACAACGAACCTATGGCCGTAGCCGGGCATCGCAACAAGACTTCGTGATCACCCGATCGCGCTCGGATGGGTCGCCGCAGGTCGCTGCCGCGAGCGCTACCGCCCTTACGAAGAAATTAGTCAAGGTCCGAGCCCGCCACGCCGATAGACCTTTCTGAGAGAGGGTCAGAAGCGATCGGTGGGGACCGGACGTTGAAGAACGTTCGCCTCTGGTTGCCTTTGCTGCCTGGCAGTCACGACCGTCGGCCGCGCTCGGGAACGCCCCGAGCATCGGGACGGTCAGCGCGGTGCCGTCAGCGGCAGGAACGCCCGCGGAAGTCAGGGCCACGAAGATGCACGCGACCGCCCGAGGGCGCCGCCGGGCGCATCACCTCACCCGTCTCGTTGGGCGGGTTCCCCATGCAATCAGGAGAGTGGCCATGCGCCATCGAAGTGTTATCGCGGGCGCTGCCTCGATCGCCATCGCGGCATTGACAGCACCTGCCGCGATGGCCGGTCAGGCCCCGGCCCCCGGTTCCGTCATCACGCCGCTCGTGGAGTGCGTCACGCCGACGCCGAACGGCTACTGGGCGACGTTCACGTACGCCGCGTCCGGCCTGAAGGGCGGCGACGAGTACATCCAGGCCGGGTCCTCCGCCAACGAGGTGCTCGTCGGCGGGGACGAGCTGGTGTTCAGCCAGTCCGCCCAGCAGGCCTGGATCGAGGAGTTCGTGGACGGCTCGCGCCAGTACTCGTTCCATGTCTGGTTCCCGGCCGACGAGGACGCACAGTGGTCGGTGCGGGTCGACAAGACGACCGAGTCAGCGACCGCCAACGCCAAGTCGATGCCGTGCCTCGTCGGTCCGGAGGGCCCGCAGGGCGAGGCCGGCATCCAAGGACCTCCCGGCCCGGACGGCGCTCAGGGTCTCCCGGGCACGAACGGCGCCGACGGCGAGCCTGGAGCCCCGGGCGTCGCTGGTCCGGCCGGCCCGCAGGGTCCCGTCGGCCCGACCGGCCCCATCGGCCCGACCGGCCCTCTCGGACCGCAGGGTCCGGAAGGACAGCAGGGCCCGGCAGGACAGACCGGCGCGACCGGACAGACCGGCGCGACTGGGACAAGGGAGCGACCGGTGACCAGGGCGTGGCCGGCAAGGACGGCGCGCCAGGCGTGACGACGATCATCCAGCAAGTCGCCGGTGAGACCCCGGCTCAGGGTGGAGTCGCCGGCGTCTCCACCCGCGCCTCGACGCGCGTCGCGAAACTGCGGATCACGGCCCGTAAGGGTCACACGATCCGCAGGCTGCGCGTGAACGTGGAGGGCGTCCGCACCAAGGTCGCACGTACGAGCAGCGGCCACTGGGTCGCCGCGATCGACCTGCGCGGCCTGCCGCGTGGCGTCTACGCGGCGCGCGTGCTCGCCCGGGTGAACGGCAGGAAGGTCACGTCCACCCACCTGTACCGCGTCCTCTACGGCAACCCGAAGGGCGGCGTCTCCGACAACCTCAACAGCCACCCCGTCGTGCGCCTGTAGCAAGCCCTACGGTGCCCGACGGGCATCGCGACAGCAGCGCAGAAGGCCGGCCCCTCGGGGCCGGCCTTTCGTGTTCCGTGACCCGTGCGAGGTCTTCCCGGGGCGCTATCGCTTCGCCGCGGTCGCGATACGGACCGCGGCTGCACGTCCGCTGGCTAGAGCATGGCCCGCAAGGGAATGAAGCGCTGACCGCCCTGGCACGAGACAAGGAGAACGATCGATGGCCAGCACGACCACCTCGCAAGGAACCGTGTCGCTCGAGGATGCACGCCGGGTGACGGCCGCCGGTGAGGACTGCGCACGCGAGATCGGCCAGCCCCAGAACATCGCCGTCGTCGACGCCGGCGGCAACCTCGTCTCGCACATCCGCATGGACGGCGCGTGGATCGGCAGCGTCGACATCGCGATCAACAAGGCGTTCACGGCGCGGGCGTTCGATCTGCCGACGGCCGAGCTCGCTTCCAATTCGCAACCCGGAGGCCAGTTCTACGGCATCCAGGAGTCCAACAAGGGCCGGGTGATGATCTTCGCCGGCGGCGTCCCGCTCAAGCGCGACGGCCAGGTCGTCGGCGCGGTGGGTGTGAGTGGCGGCGACGGCGAGCAGGACACGATGGTCGCGGAGGCCGCCGCCGCGGCACTCTGAACGGCCGCTCGGTCGTCGGAGGCCGTCCTCCCGCCGGGTGCCGGCAAACCCGGTGACCCGATCGCGCGCCTCGCGCGAATGGGAGGTCATGCCCCCACGGATCGGACTCCTCTCACTCGCCGGCGCTGTCGTGCTCGCGCTGTCGCTCGGCGCGGCACGGGCGGACGCCTCGACGACGCTCGGGTCCCCAGATCCCTCCGCCGCCCCCGACGGTTTCGCGTGCGCGAAGTGCCCGGGCGGGACCAGCCTGGGGTTCGTGCAGTTCGCGCTCCGGGAGGCCGCGGTGCAGGCGCCCGAGGACGGCGTGCTCGTGGCGGCCGGCGTGCACGCGAAGCGGATCGCCCGCGGCGAGCCGCCACGGATCGCCGTGCTGCGGCCGGCTGCGGCCGGCGGCCCGGGCGCGACGGTCGTCGAGTCGGCGCCGCTGCCGGTGTCCTCGGCGAGCGGCTCGCTGCATGAGGTCGCGGACCTGCATCTGCCCGTCCGGAAGGGCGACTCGGTCGGCTTCCTCTTCCGGGCGGGCGAGGTCGATCTCGGCGTGCGGACGCGGCCCCGGCCCGACGGCGCCATCCAGTCGTTCTCACTGCCGTGCGAGCCCTGTGGGATGGACGGGGGGACCGGCGTCGAGCTGCTGCTCGACGCGCTGGTCGAGCCCGACGTGGACCAGGACGGGCTGGGCGACGAGTCGCAGGATCCGGACGGCGGCGGCCTGGGCCTGGACTGGGAGGATGACTGGTTCGATGACTTCGAAGCGGGCGACGAGCTCGACGAGGACCTCGAAGAGGACGCGTCGCGCCGAGACCGGCGGCGGATCCGGCTCCTGGACGCGGACCGCCTGAGCGGCGGCCGTGCGTCGCTGCTGCTCCGGGTGCCGGAGGCGGGACGCGTGAGCGCCGCCGTCACGCTGCCCGAGAACCGCCGCACAGGCGCCGGGCCGTTCCAGACGATCCTGACCGGCGACATGCGCGTCAGGCGCGCCGGCCGCGTGCGCCTACGTCTGACCGCGACGCCACCTGGCGCACGCGTCCTGGACCGTCGGCGACGGTTGCGCACGAAGGTGGTCGTGGCGTATTTCCCCCGCCGGGCGCCGCTGACGCTCCTGATGCGCTCGGCCCGCCTCTGACCGCCGGCGCGCGGCGCGTGCGGCCGCAGCGATGCTGAGCATCATCGCGCCACCGTGCGGTCGAGCAATGCGAACAGCTCGGCGTAGTGGCGCTCGGCGGCGGTCTCGTCGTAGGCGGGCGTGTCGGCCATCGTGTAGCCGTGCGCGGCGCCGCTATAGACCTCCGCGCGGTAGCGCACCCCGGCCGCGTCGAGCGCCCGGGACAACTCGGCGATCTGCTCGGCCGTCATGCTCCGGTCGTTGTCGGCAAAGCCGAGGTAGACCTCGGCGGCCAGGCTCCCAGCGCTGCGATGGGGGCTGTCGTCGTCGTCGCTCACGAGCCCGCCGACGTGAAATCCGCCGAGCGCGGCGACGCGTTCCGGGTACGCGGCGGCGATGCGCCAGCCGATTCGCCCGCCCATGCAGTAGCCGGTGATCGCGACCGGGCCGCGGCCGATCTCCTCCAGCCGGTCGAGGTAGGCACCACCGTCGCGGACGATTCGATCCGGCGTCAGCCCGGTGACCAGCGGCATGACCCGCGCGAACACTGCGGCGCGCTGCTCGGGATCGCCAAGACCGTCGAGCGAGACCACCGGCGCGCGGCCGGAACGGTAGAAGACGTTGGGCGCGAGAACCACGAAGCCGCGCGCCGCGATCCGGTCGGCCATCTGCTCGGTCTGCGGACGCAGACCGTATGCGTCCACCACCAGCAGCACGCCGGGACGACGCTCCTCGTCGGGCCGCGCAACGTAGGCATCGGCGACGCCGTCCGGCGTCGTGACGTCGATCATCGCACCGCGCATCGCTCCGCTCCTCTCGCAGCGCCGCAAGTCCCTGGTCCCGAAGGAGCACGTTACTACGGCGAGGCGAGCATCGAGCGTGACTCGTCCACCGGCATGTGCAACGCGAGTACGTCTGATCCGGCAGCTCGCCGCGCTGCCGCTGTGAGCGACAGACGCGGCGAGCGGGCCGGTACGGGAGGGGCCGAGTTACGAGAATGCGGCCTCGGTGGACGCGCGGCCGCGGGGGCGACCGGCCTTCGGCCGAGCGCCCAGGGCGATCCCGAGCGCTGCTGCGCCGCCGAGGACCAGGGCAATCACTCCGAATTCGGCGGAGTTGTCGGGGGACGACGTCGTGCAGCCGGTTCCTGTCATACCGTGCACCGTGCGGGTGCCCTGCGCGCACGTGTCAGCGACCACAGCCCGTGGACTGGCCACCGTGCCGGTCTGCGGTCTGATCGACGCGCCCGCGCCGGGGGGCGTCGCGACGAAGCTGTCGTTCGCGCGGCGCTCGGAATCCCGGTACGGCGCGTCGCCGATAGGCATCGCGGTCGCGACCGGGGTCGCGAGCGCGAGCGCCGCGAGCGCGGTCGCGGTGATGCGGGCGATACGGGTCATACGAGAACCTCCTTGTCAGCAGCCCGATGCGAGACGCGAGCCGCTGCTGATCGAATGCGAGGAGCGACTTCGCGCGCCTCATTGGTGGGAGGCGCGAGGCTCGCGGTTGATACGGCTTCGACCAGGACTGGCCCTTCGCTCCGTGCTTCACAGTGCGGCCGCCGCGCAGGCGAGCGTGCGCGCGGCTCACCGTGGCGAGCGCCGCCATCGGCCTGCGACGTGGAGCCCCGGCCCCCTTCCCTGGCGGCCGAGGCTCCTGGTCGGTCCGACCGTATCACCGCTCAGGGTGTCTCAGCAACCGGCGTCATGCGGATATGAGAAGCTCCGTCGCGCCCGGCCGAGGAGTTCGCGGCCGTAACGGGCGTCCGTCATCGCGAGCTCGCCGGGTAAGCGGCCATCGAGGCTCCTCACTTCATCCACGTCGCATCGCCGCGCCCGACGCAGGAGGGGGTTGAGGACAGGCGCTGGCGGGGTCTGGGGGTCATCTGCGTCGCGATGTTCATCAGCGCGATGGACATGACGATCGTGAACGTCGCGCTGCCGGACATATCGAATGACCTCGACGCCGGCATCGGCGAGCTGCAATGGGTGCTCGACGCGTTCCTCGTATCGCTCGCCGGTCTGTTGCTCGTCGGCAACGGGCTCGCAGACCGGTTCGGGCGCCGGCGGGTGTTCCTGCTGGGGCTCATCGGCTTCGCGGTCACGTCGGTGCTGGCGGCGGTCGCCCAGACGGTGGGCGAGCTGATCGCGGCGCGGGTGCTGATGGGCGTGGCCGCGTGCTGCGTGATGCCTCCGGCGCTGTCGCTGCTGGCTGTGCTGTTCCCGCCTGAGCTGCGGTCGAAGGCGGCGGGTGTCTGGTCTGCGGTCGCGGGACTCGGGCTTGCGCTCGGACCTGTCGTGGGCGGTGCGCTCGTCGACGTGGCGAGCTGGCGCTGGGTCTTCCTGGTCAACGTCCCGTTCGTGCTGCTCGCGGTCCCATTCGGGCTGCGCTGGCTGCCGGAGTCGCGCCGCCCTGGGGCGCCTCCGCTCGACATCCCGGGCGCGGCCCTCTCGACGCTGGCGCTGGGCGGCATCGTGTTCACGCTCATCGAAGGCGTCGACGCCGGATGGACGAGCCCGGCCGTGCTCATCGCTGCGATCACGGGCGTAGCCGCCGGCGTCGCGTTCGTGGTCACCGAGCTCCGCCGTCGCCACCCGCTGTTCGACGTGCGCGTGCTCGCACGCCGGCGCGTCGCGGCCGGCGCTCTGGTGATCCTCGCCGCGTACATCGCGACGCTCGGCATGCTGTTCGTCATCCCGCAGTACGTGCAGTACGTCCAGGACGGCTCGGCGTTCGCTTCGGGTCTCGAGGTCGCTCCGTTCGGCCTCGGGCTCGGCCTGCTCGCGTCGATGAGCGGGCGGCTCGTCGCGAGGTTCGGGTCGGCTGCCGTCATCCTTGCGGGCCTGCTCACCACGGCTGCCGGCTTCGTGCCGCTGATGTTCCTCTCCGCCGACGGGTCGGCCGCGCTCGTGTTGCTCGGCACCGCGCTCGCCGGTTGCGGCATCGGCGCGATGGCCCCGCCGGTGACGGCGGTGATCATGAACGACGTGGGGACGGAGAAGGCCGGCGACGGGGCCGCGGTGAACCAGGTCGCGCGGCAGGTCGGAGGCGCGCTCGGCGTGGCGATCGTGGGAAGCGTGTTCGCCGCGGTCTATGCCGCCGAGATCAGCGCGGACGGCGTGCCCGCCGTGGCGACGGAGTCGATCGAGGCGGCAACGGACAGCGCCAACAGCCTGCACGGCGCGGCCCGTGCCGACCTTCTGGCCGACGCCGTCGCGAGCTTCGACGTGGCGGCCCGATGGGGTCTTGCCGTCTGCATGGCGGTCGTCCTCCTCGGGGCGGTGAGCGCGGCCGTCGGGCTGTCACGGACATCCCCGGCCGAGTGACGATGCGACTGAAACGGAGAACGCAGCCGTCACCGGCGCGTCGTCGCCGGCGATCTACTCCCAGACGGGCATCATCGGCGCCGGGTAGCGCGCGCCGTACGCGCCGTCGGGGAGGATCGCGTCGATCCGCTCGAGCTCGGCGGGGTCGAGCGCGACGTCGGCGGCGGCGACGTTCTCGGCGACGCGCGCGGCGCTGCGCGTGCCGGGGATCGGGACGATGTGCTCGCCTTGGGCGAGCAGCCAGGCCAGCGCCAGCTGGGCGATCGTGATGCCCTTGTCCTCGGCCAGCCGCCCGAGCTCGCGGACGGCCTGCCGGTTGCGCTCGAAGTCGTCGCCCTGCCAGCGCGGGTCGATCCGGCGGTAGTCGGTCTCCGGGTGCTCCGGGCCCGGCTTGAGCCCGCCCGCGAGGAACCCGCGGCCGAGCGGCGAGTACGGGACGAGGCCGATGCCCAGCTCGCGCAGGAGCGGCAGGACCTCGGCCTCGACGCCGCGCTCGAAGATCGAGTACTCCGTCTCGACGACCGACACCGGCTGGACCGTGTGCGCGCGGCGGATCGTGTCGGGCCCCGCCTCGCTGAGCCCGAAGAAGCGCACCTTGCCCTCGGCGACGAGCTCCTTGACGGCGCCGGCCACCTCCTCGATCGGGACCGCCGGATCGACGCGGTGCTGGTAGAGCACGTCGATGTGGTCGGTGCCCAGGTGCCGCAGGCCGGCCTCGGTCGCCCTGCGGATGTTCTCGGGCCGGCTGTCGAGGCGCTCGTGCGTGGGGTCGTCCATGTCGTACCCGAACTTCGTGGCGATGACCACGCCGTCGCGACGCCCCTTCACCGCCGCGCCCACGAGCCGCTCGTTGTCGCCCGTGCCACCCCCGTAGATCTCGGCCGTGTCGAGCATGGTGACGCCGAGGTCGAGGGCGCGACGGATCGTGGCGACGTTGCGCGCGGCGTCGCCTCCGGGCCCGTAGCCGACCGACATGCCCATGACGCCGAGGCCGATGGCTCCGGCCTCCAGGCCCTGCGTGCCGAGCGTGCGCTGCTGCATCCTGTCTTCTCCGATGGGCGAAAGAACTAGTTGGTTCGGACAGTAGCACGCGAGAGAACCGGATGGTTCGTTCGGTATCGTCCCGGCCATGGTCCGAGACGCCGCCGCCACCCGCGCACGCATCCTCGACGCCGCGATCGAGGAGTTCTCGGCCTACGGGCTCGCCGGCGCGCGCGTGGACCGGATCGCCAAGGCCGCTCGCGCGAACAAGCGCGCCATCTACGAGTACTTCACCGACAAGCGCGGCCTGTTCGCCGCGGCGATGGACCGCGTGCTCGACGATCTCGCGGCGGCGGTCCCGCTGACCGAGGACGACCTGCCGGGGTACGCGGGCCGGCTGTTCGACTACCACTGCGCGAACCCGCAGGCGATGCGGATGCACCTCTGGCGCCAGCTCGAGAGCCCGTCGGCCGGGCCTGACGCCGTCGGCTTCTACGCCGAGAAGCTCGACGGCATGACGCCGTCGCGGCGATCCAGCGCGCACGCCCTCGATCGCCTGATGCTCGTCACCGGACTGCCGTACGGCTGGCTGCTCGCACCCGACGACCTCTTCCGCGCCGCCGGGGGCGACCGCGCCTCCGCGGAGCGCCAAGCCGCCTACCGCGAGGCGCTCGTCGAGGCGGCCCGGCGCATCGCCGCCTAGTAGGCACGGAGCTGCTTCAGCTGGTCAGCTCATGCCGGCGGACCGTCGGGGACCGCGCCGAGCTGCTGCATCATCGCCATCAGGTCGAAGACGCCCCAGTGCTCGTGAGCGAGACCGTCATCGCCGAACCGGATGATGTCGATGAGCTGCACGTTGACGCTCTTCCCGGTCGGGGGCATGCCCATGAGCTCACCCTCGTGCGTCCCGGTCATCCTCGCCCGCGCGACGACCTTGTCGCCGTCGACCAGGACGTCCTCGGGGTCCAGCCGCATGTCGGGGAACGCCGCCCGCTCGATCCGGAAGAACTCCAGGACGCCGTCCTTCGTCGGGGCGAGGCCGGGCGTCTCCTCGTGCTCGACGAAATCGTCGCCCAGCATGTCCCCGAACCCGTCGATGTCGCCGTCGCTCAGCATGCTGTAGCGGCGCCGAACCGTCGCCGCGTGATCCATCATCCGCTCCTCTTGTCGGTCGTCTCGGCAGAGGCCCAAGTGCACCGGCTCCGGCGTGCATCGGGGCACGAACGACCGTACCGGCGTTGATCGTCTCCATCCCGGCCGAGCCTAGCCGCACCGCAGGTCGACCGCCAGTCGCTGCCCTTCCGGCGCTGATGCTGCGCGGGGTTGTCGCCATGGCCGCGGATCCGTAGGGTCGGCGGACGGCATCGCCACACCCCTCGGGCACCGTCGCCCGCCCACCAGGTCTGTCCTGTCTCAGATGAGCCACGCTCCCTCACACGATGACCGCGACGCGCTCAGCGACCCGCACTGGTCCGCTGATCCGCCATCGTCTGACTCCGCCGAGCCGTGGGCCGATCAACTGCAGGCGTTGCCGATCTTCGCCGGCGTGCCGAAGCGCCGGGTCCGCAAGATCGCCCGCCTGGGGCACGTCGCCCGGTATCCCGCACATGCGCCGATCGTCACCGCCGGGGGCCCGGGCGAGGCGTTCTATGTCGTTGTCACGGGCTCGGTCGCCGTCGACACGGGGCCCGGCCGGCCCGGCGTCGAGCTCGGACCGGGCGGCTGCTTCGGCGAGATGGCCCTCCTGGATGACGCCCCTCGGTCGGCGACCGTGACAGCGACGCGGGAAACGACCTGCCTGCTGCTCGGTCGCGACGCCTTCGACACCATGCTCAGAACCGAGCCTGCGATCAGCTCGGAGCTCCTCCGGACACTCGCCACCCGCCTCCGCGAGGCGTCGGACGCGTGAATCTGCCTCGCGCGTAGGAGGGTCTGGCGGAACTCGCTTCGCCCGCTGCAGAACCAGATAAAGGGACGGCGGGTTGGAGCGGACTAGCTCAACAAACCAGCGCCGGGGTTGCCGACGCGCTTCTTCATCTCGTCCGCGTCGTACTCCTTGTCCTGCTTGCGGCGCTCCGCCTCCGCTTCAGGCGTGTCGCCTGTCCGCTCGCGCTTGGCCTGCTGCGTCTCGCGCCGCTTCTGGCGCCGGCCGGCCTTTGCTTTCTCGCTCTCGGCCGTCACAGAACCTCCGTGGGAGCCATCGGGCCACGACCCTACGCTCAACCATCGCGTGTCGCTAGTACTTTCGATGGATCTGGAGCTGATGACCGCCGCACCTGACTTCTCGCTGTCCAGCGTGGACGGCCCGCCGCTCGGTCTCGCTGAGCTGCGGACGCGCGGGCCGGTCGTGCTCATGTTCGTCAGCGAGGAGTGTCCGACGTGCACGCTGACGCTGCGCCGCTTGGCGCCGCTGGCGAGTGGGCTGCGCGACGCCGGCGTGACGCTCGCGGTGATCTTCGAGGACCCGCCCGAGGTCGCGGCCCGCACGGCGCGCGCGACCGGGTTCGCGGGCACGGTGCTCGCGGAGCCCGCCCCTTATGAGGTCTCGCGGGCGTACGGGCTGGAGGCGCTGCCCACGGCGGTGCTCGTGGGTCCCGGCGGCGACGTGGTCGAGCGCCGCGTCGGCTGGGATGCGCAGGCGATCGAGGCGCTGCTCAACGAAGCCCGGCGCCGAGCCGGCAGGGATGCGCCGGTGGTCGAGGTCACGCGTGAGCCGCCGCTCGTGAAGCCCGGCTGCGCGGCGAAGAGCAGCTACGACGCGGCGACGCTCGCGCTCCTGGACGCAGGCGGCGACGAGATGGAGGACATGTTCGCCCGCGACTGGACCGACGGCCTGCCGGTGGTGCCGCCGACGCGCGAGCGCGTCGCGGCGATGCTCGGCGGGCGGGATCCGCAGCACGTGCTCGGCGAGGTCCCTCCCGCCCAGGGTGAGGCGACGCTCGAGCGCGTGGCCGCATGCGCCGTGCTGGCCGGTTGCCGGCCGGACTACTTCCCCGTCGTGGTGGCTGCCGTGGAGGCCGCGCTGGATCCGGCCTTCAACCTCAACGGGCAAGCCGTCACGACCCAGCCGTCGGGTCAGCTCGTCGTGGTCAACGGACCGATCCGCCACGAGCTCGGCTTCAACGTCGGCATGGGCGCCCTGGGACCTGGATCGCGGGCGAATCTGACCGTGGGACGCGCGCTGCGCCTCGTCGTCACGCTCACCGGTGGCGCCCGCCCGGGGCGGCTCGATCGCGCGACGCTCGGACACCCCGGCAAGCTGGGTTTCTGTATCGCCGAGGACGAGGAGGGCAGTCCCTGGTCGCCGCTGCACGTCGAGCGCGGGTTCGCCCCGCAGTCCTCCGCCGTGACGCTGATCGCGTGCGACGCGCCGCTCTCCATCTCCGACCACCGATCCACGAGCGCGGATGAGCTCGCCTGGGTCCTGGGCTGGGCGGCGGCGACCACATGGAGTCCGAACTGGTGGCCGCTGGGCGCCACGTCCGTGTACGTCCTGTGCCCCGAGCATCGCGCGCTCTTCGCGTCCGCCGGCTGGAGCAAGGAACGCGTCCGCGACGCGATGTTCGCTGCCGTCGCGAGGCCCGCGCGGGAGCTGCAGCGCGGTGAGACCACCCCGGCGACGGCCGCTGCGGATCCCGACGCGGTCATCAGGAAGTGGACGAGCCCCGAGGAGATCGTGCTGCTCGCGGCCGGCGGGGAGGCGGGGCGCTACTCGGCACTGCTGGGACCGTGCCTGGGCATGGACGCGGCGATCGTCTCGCGCGCGATCGTAGACTGAGCGACCGATGGACTACGTCAGCCCGTTCGACGAGCGCCGCCGCGAGGTGCATCCGCTCGCGGCCCGCCGCACATCGCTGGCGGGCGCCACCGTCGTCCTCCTCGACATCAACAAGCGCCGTGGCGACGAGTTCCTGGACCGCATCGAGACGAGATTGCACGAGCGCGGAGCCCGGACGGTCCGGGAGGTCAAGAAGATCTTCTCCATGCCGGCGGAGCCCGAGTTGATCCGGCGGATCGCCAACCGCGGCGACCTGACGGTGGAGGGCCTCGCCGACTGAGGCTCCTGCACGTCGTGCAGTGTGCACGACATGGTGCAGTTGGAGCGGCTCGGAATGGCCACCGCCGCGGTGGCGACCGAACCGTTCCGCGACGAGGCCCTCGAGCAGGCGCGCCTGCTGGGGATGCCCGACTATCGCCTCGTGTTCGTCCCGCACCCCGTGCAGTTGCTGACGCTGGATGAGCTGAACGCGTTCGCCGATCGCGCGTTCGAGGAGATCGCCGCGCGACTGACCGCGCCCCTGGGCTGAGCTCGCTCCATCGCCGCTGTAACGTTCCGAGACGTATCGGAACTAATCAGCATGGAGAAACGAGTTCTGACACCTCGCATGGGCGATCCCGACCCTCACGGGCGGCGCGGAATCCGCCAGGCGGCGACGCTTGCGCTGCTGGCGTTCGCGAACCTGATCGGCGCGCTCGACCAGTACATCGTCGTGGTGGCGCTGCCCGAGATCGGTCGCGATCTGGGCTACTCGGCGCAATCGCTGCAGTCGGTGATCAGCGCCTACGCGGTGGCGTCCGCCGGCTTCCTGCTGCTCGGTGGTCGCGCCGCGGATCTGCTCGGGCGCCGGCGGGTCTTCGTGTCGGGTCTGATGCTCTTCGCCGGCGCCTCGCTCGCCGGGGGGCTCGCGCCGGCGCCCGAGTTCCAGCTCGTCGCCCGGGCAGTGCAGGGGCTCGGGGGAGCGCTCCTGTTTCCCGCGACCCTGTCGCTCGTCAGCACGACGTTCGCGGAAGGGAGCGAGCGTAACCGTGCGCTGGCGGTCTGGGGCGGCACCGGCGCGGCCGGTCTCGTGATCGGCGTGCTGCTCGGGGGCGTCCTGACGCAGGCGCTCGGCTGGGAAGCCGTGTTCTTCGTGAACGTGCCGCTGGCCGGACTCGCGCTGCTCCTGGCGTTTCCGCTGATCGCCCCCGACGGCGAGCGCGAGCTGAACCGCAGGTTCGACCTCCCGGGCTCGCTGAGCGCGGCCCTCGGCTTCACCCTGCTGGTGTTCGCTCTCGTCCAGGGCCCGAGGTTCGGCTGGGCCTCGCCGGGCATCCTCGGCAGCGGGGCGGCGGGCGTGTTCCTGCTGGGCGCGCTCGTGGCGATCGAGCGGCGTAGCCGCGATCCCCTCCTGCCGCCGCGGCTGCTCGCCAACCGCAACCTCGCGCTCGCTGCCGCGATCGCGTTCCTGTTCATGGCGACCTTCGGCGCAGTGCTCTATTTCCTCTCGCTCTACTTCCAGGACGTCCGCGGCTACGACGCGCTGCAGACGGGCGTGGCGTTCCTGCTCCCGACCGCTTTCGTCGTCGCCGGCTCGGCGCTCGCCGGGCGGCTGGTGACGCGCCTCGGTCTCAGGTCCACGCTGGTGGCCGCGCTCGCGCTCGGCGCGCTCGGCGCGGCAGCGCTCGCCCTCGCGATGTCGCCGGACGGCTCCTACACCGCGCTGATCCCGGGACTGGTCGCGGTCAGCGTCGGCGACGGGATCGTCTTCACCGCGATGTTCATCGCCGCGGGAACAGGAGTGTCCGACCGGGAGCAGGGCGTCGCCGCGGGCATCGCGTCCACGAGCTCGTCGGTCGGCGCGGCTGTCGGCCTCGCCGTCCTCGTCCTGGTGGCGAACCGCGGCACCGACGGGCTCGCCGGCGAGGCGCTGCGGACCGCCACCGCGGACGGCATCAGCACCGCCGTGCTCGTCATCGCAGCCGGTGTCGCGGCCACGGCGCTGCTGGCCCTGAATCTGCGCCCCAACGCGAGAACGCGCGCGCGAACCCCGCCAGCTGCCGGCGAGCGAGCGGCTTCAGGCGTGCAGGTGATGAAGCTCGGGATCACCGCTCATGCGGCGGCTGTGCTCGAGCAGCCGCGGGTAGTCGGCGGCGATGCCCTGAAGGAGCGCTTCCACCGCGCGCTCGATCTCGGCGTGGGTCGTGGGGGCGTGTCCGAACAGGGTCCGGTAGTGCACGAGCGATCCGAGCAGATCGAGGATCAGGTCGAGATCGACGTCGTCGCGCAGGTCACCGCGGGCGTGCGCCCGATCGAGGGTCTCCCTGACCGCAGCGCGCGGCGGGTCGAACAGCGTGGTCATGAACGCGGCCCGCAGTTCGCGGTCGGCGGCGCAGTCGGCGAACAGCGGACCGATCACGTCGGGCGGCATGCGCCGGAAAGCGGCCACGAACAGCTTGAGGCACTCGTCGAGATCGCACAGCGTGCAGCCGGTGTCAGGCGCGCGCGCCTCGCCGAGGCGCTGGCCGAGCGCGGCGAGCACCAGCCGCTGGCGGGTGGGCCAGCGACGGTAGATGGCCGGCTTCGTCGTTCGCGCGCGGCGCGCGACCTCCTCGAGCGAAAGGCGACCGTACCCGGACTCGTCGAGCACCGCGAGCGTGGCCTCGAGCACGGCGGCGTCGATCTGCGTGTCGCGCGGGCGTCCCACGCGCCCTGCCTGAGCTGAGGTGTCGCGAGCAGCGTGCACACCGCGATTCTAGCCCCAAAAGTTACGCGCCCCGTCGTAACGTAAATTGGGCGACGGACGCGGCCGCGAGCGAGCTATACGCCGCGCTCGACCTCGATGCGGTGTGCGTCGGCGGCTCGTGTGAAGGCCGCGTAATCGGCGTCGTTCTGGTCGGCGTAGGCGACGGCGAAACGTTCGAGTGCGCGGTCGAAGGTGTCCTCGTCGCCGAGGTAGCCGGTGATCTTGGCCGCGTCGCCGGTGCGTGCGTGCGCGCGGGCCAGGGTGGCGCCGCAGAGCTCGCCGTAGGTCGCCAGGCCCGCGGGGACCATCGCCTCGACCGCGGCCGAGCCCTTCTTGTCGCGTAGTTGGCGGACATAGAACTCGCGATGGCGCGCGCCGGCCCCGGTGAACCAGCCCAGGAACGCGTCGCTTGCGGCTTGGGTGATCCGCTGGCCGTGGACGACCCGCTCGCCCTGGTGCTTGTACTCGCTGGCGCCCGCGTAGGGGGCGAGCACCGAGGGGTTGGCCTCCTTGATCTGCAGGAACAGGGGATCGTCCTCGCGATCGCCCATCAGCAGGAGCATCAGCGCCTCGGTCCCGACCGAGCCGACGCCGACGACCTTGCGCGCGAAATCCTCGTAGTGGTAGTGGTCGAGCACGATCCGCCGGTCGGGCGCGAGCGAGCGCCCGTAGTCGGTCAGTCCCTGGTGGATGATCTGCTCGAACTCGTCGGAGATCGTCTCGGGCGGGCGCACGATCACGGGCGGCTGCTGCTTGATCCGGTAGCCGCTGTCGACGCGCTCGGCGAACTTCTCCAGCGAGCCCAGGCTCGTCCGCGTGTCCGCCTTCTTGAGCGCCTTCTTGGCGGCCTTGACCGCGGTCTTGTCGGCGCGCGTGCTGATCTCGGCGATCACCCGGTCGGCGTCGAACCGCGTGTACCAGACGTCCAGGAAGCGCATGCTCGCCGCCTTGGCCATCGTCGTCCGGTACGCGGCGGCGGCGGCGCGCGCCGCCGCCCGCTGCTCCTTGCGGCGATGGCCGTTGCCACGCGCGGCGACGACGAAGCTCGCCGCCAGGCGCTTGACGTCCCACTCGAACGGCGCCGGCAGCGTCTCGTCGAAGTCGTTGAGATCGAACACGACCTCGCGATCGGGCGCCGCGAACACACCGAAGTTCGACAGGTGCGCATCGCCGCAGCACTGCACACGCAACCCGGTCGTCGGGGTGGCCGACAGATCCCAGGCCATGATCGCCGCGGTCCCGCGGTAGAACGTGAACGGCGAGACGATCATCCGCCCGTGCCGGATCGGCACCAGCTCGGGCACCCGCGTCGCGTTCTGCTTCTCCAGGATGCCGACCGGGTCCGGACGCTGATCGGGCGACGCCCACTCTTCGTGCGCCTCCAGCGGCACCGACTCGCGCTCGGCGCGCCCCTCGGCCATGCGCTCCTCGATCGCCTTCGGGAGGTCCAGCACGCCGCGCTGACGTTTCTTGGCGCTCCCGGTCCTGTGCGTCTTCTGGCGCTTGGCTGCCCCCTTCGCCACGTGGCCACGCTACCTGCTCGACGAGACACCGTCCAGGTGCCGCTCGAGCCAGTCGAGCACGACGCGGCGGTTCGTCTCGGTCTCGAGCAGCGCGAGGCCGTGCCCGATCATCTCGGACACCGCCGTGCGAGAGCCGATCGCACCGGGCATCAGCGACTTCACCGACGACAGCTCCCGCTGGTCGCTCACGAACAGCACGTTGCGGGGGTGGTAGCGGTGCTTCTGCATCAGCGCGTCGAGCGCCGGCGCAGCGGGCGGGGAAAGGGCGACGGCGGCGCGCAGCCGCCGGCGGTCAGGGCCGGTCATCGCCAGCACGGCGGTCGAGGCGCCGACGCTCGAGCCGACGATCCCGAGCCGCCGGGCATCGACGTCGCGGCGCCGGCGCAGGAAGGCGACGGCCCCGCCGACCTCCTTGACCAACTCGGCCTCGTCGACGCCGCCGCGACCGTCGTAGGCGAGGGTGGCGAAGCCCGCATCGTGCAGGTATGGCGTGAACGCGTCCCACTGGCCGGCGTCTCCGACGAGCCCTCTGACGAGCACCACCGCCGGCGCCGCGGCACCCGCCGAGCGGTAGAGGCCCGTGACCGGCTTGCCGTCGGACGCGCGGAAACGCACCCGCCGCGCCGGAGTCGGCGCCGGCGTGGCGGCCCGGGTGGCGGTCGGGACGGGGGAGCGCGTAGCGGGCGGGGGCGGCTCGCCGCCGCCGCCGCAGGCACCCAGGGCCAGCGCGAGGCCGGTCGCCGCGATCGCCGCCCACCTCCTCATCTGGAGCCGATCATAGGCGCGCGGGGACGGGCCACCCGTACCTCTGCCCTGGTGGAGCCTCCCTGGAGCCGTCCAGGGTCGGCTCGGAGAATCGCCCCCATGACGCGTGCTGAGGCTGACGGCCGGCTCCTGGTGGATGGCGGCCCGGATTACGACGACGCCCGGAAGGTGTGGAACGCCATGGTCGACCGCCGGCCGCGGGCGATCGTTCGCTGCGCGAGCGCGGACGACGTGGCGCAGGCGATCCGCTACGGCCGCGAGCGCGACCTCGAGATCGGCGTGCGCTGCGGCGGGCACAGCGTGCTCGGGCTGTGCGTCCCGGACGGCGGCGTGATGATCGACCTGACTCCGATGGGCGGCGTCCGCGTGGATCCGGAGCGCCGCCGCGCGTGGGTGCAGGGTGGGGCGCTGCTCGGCGCGCTCGATCGCGCCGCGATGAAGCATGGACTGACCACGACCGCGGGCAACGTGTCCCACACCGGCGTCGGCGGGCTCACGCTCGGCGGCGGGATGGGCTGGCTCGCGCGCCGGCTCGGGCTGACGTGCGACAACGTGGCGGCGTACGAGCTCATCACCGCCGAGGGCGACCGGCTCCGTGTCGACGAGACCGGCAACCCGGACCTGTTCTGGGGCCTGCGCGGCGGCGGCGGCAACTTCGGCGTCGTGTCCGAGTTCGAGTTCCGGTTGCACCCGGTGGCCGGCCAGGCCCATGTCGTCGAGCTCTTCTTCCCGATCGAGGACGCGGCACCGGTGCTGCGCGGCTGGCGGGACTTGAACGCGATCGCGCCTCGCGCAGCCACGTTCACGGCCTGGGTCGGCGAATCGCAGTCCACCGTCCTGCCGCCGCGGTGGCGCGGCCGGCCGGTGGCGAGCGTCGGGTTCGTGTGGGCCGGCGAGCCCGAGCTCGAACGGCAGCTGCTCCCGGCGCTGCGCGCGCTCGGCCGCCCCGTCGCCGAACGCGTCGAGGAGCTCTCGTACCTGGAGCTGCAGCGGATGGACGACTCGCTCGAGGGTCACGCGCTGCGCCGCTACTGGAAGGGCAACTACTTCCGGTCGCTGCCGGACGAGGCGATCGACGCGTTCCTGCTGCGCGGCACGGCCGACGGGTACGGCGATCGGCTGCCCGCGGCATCGCTGCAGGCCTACGGCGGCGCGATCGCCGACGTGCCCGACGCCGACAGCGCGTTCAGTCAGCGCGACGCGATGTTCGAGTTCGTCGCTGCCGCGCGCTGGTCCGACGCCGCCGAGGACGAGGAGCGGATGGCCGCCGCCCGGCGCTATGCCGCGTCGCTCGAGCCCTTCGCCAGCGGCATGTACGTCAACGCCATGAGCGACGAAGGAGCCACCGGCGTGGCGCGCGCGTACCCGCCCGCCAAGCTCGCCCGCCTCAGGGCGCTCAAGACCGCCTACGACCCCGACAACGTCTTCCACCTCAACCAGAACATCGAACCCGCCTGACGTCGGACACGACCGGCGACAGCGCGGGCCCGGTCACGGCGACCGGAGCAGCAGCGCCCGGCTGGTGGCGGCGATCCACGTCTCGATCCGGTCGAGCGACCAGCCGTAGCTCTCGCGCAGGACGAGCGCGAAGCGCACGTCGGAGATCGCGGCGAGTGTCTCGACGGCGGCCTCGGGATCGACGGATTCGTCGAGCGCGTCCAGCCCTTGCAGCATCCGGACGATCGTGCCGGCGCCCTGGACGTGTCGGCGTTGGCCGTCCGAGAGCGCCAGCTCGAGGTCGGGTTCGGCCGCGGCGCCGGTGACGAGGGCGTGGATGACGTCGCCGCAGTGCTCGAGGATCGACCTGGTGACCTTGGCGGACGTGGCAGCCACCTCCATCGGGTCGCTCGACCGGGCGGCGTCGGCAGCGATTGCGGCGATCCCCGCCTCGGCGTCGATCAGGTCGTTGAGCCGTGCCACCAGCGCCTGCTTCGACCCGATGCTGTCGTACACGGTCTGTGAGGAGACCCCCGCCGCCTCGGCGATGTCCCGAACGCTCGTGCGGCTGTAGCCGCGCTCGGCGAACAGGCGCCGCGCGGCCTTGAGGATCTCCTCGCGGGTCAGCTGCGCCTGGCGTTCGCGCAGGCTCGGCGGCTTCTCCGGCGTCGGTCTCGGGTCTTGACTTGACATTCGTTCCAGTAGCTTTATAGTCGTTCCAGTCGCTGGACACATACTACACCGGACAGGAGTCTCGATGCTCGCAACCGCAGAACCCACCCTCGACCCCACCGCCATCGCCGCCGCGCAGTTCGAGCAGCTGGAGCGAGCGTGGAACCGCTCCGATGGCGCCGCCTTCGGGGCAGCCTTCGCCGACGACACCGACTTCGTGAACATCCGCGGCGCCCATCACCGCGGTGACGCCGCCGTGATCGGCGATGGTCACCAGGCGATCTTCGACTCGATCTACGCCGGCAGCACCGTCGGCTACGAGCTCGACATCGCCCGCGTCGTCGCACCCGGTTGCATCGTCGCCGTCGCGACCTCGACGCTGAACGCGCCGAGCGGTCCGCTGCGGGGAGTCAACCACTCGCGGATCACCGCGATCATCACCGACCAGGGCGGTCGCTGGGCCATCACCGCCTTCCAGAACACCCTCGTCCGCCAGGACGGCTGAGAACACCGGACGAGACGCGAGCGCTCTAGGACGCGCGCGCGTAGCGACTCGGAGGCTGGCCCACGGACCGGCTGAACGCCGTGCTGAAAGCGCTCGCCGAGCCGTATCCGACGCGTTCGGCGACCTCGGCGAGCGCGAACTCGTGCCTGCGGAGCAGATCCTTGGCGAGGGCCATGCGCCAGGTGAGCAGGTATTCCATCGGCGGCAGGCCCACGGTACGCGTGAAGCGCTCGAAGAACGCCGAGCGCGAAAGCGCGGCCGTCCGCGCGAGCTGAGGCACGGTCCACGAACGTGCGACGTGGGCGTGCATGTGGCGGATCGCCGGCGCGATCCGCGCGTCGGCCAGGCCGCGGAGCAGTCCCGGATGCGCGTCCTGGCCCGGCGCCGACCGGAGCGCTTCGATGAGCAGCACCTCCACGAGGCGCGTGAGCACGAGGTCGCGGCCCGATCTCTGCTCCGCCGCTTCCTCGCCGACGAGCCGTACCAGTGTCGAGAGCCGCTCGGCGCCGCGCACGTGGACGACCGTCGGCAGCAGTGACCCGAGCAGCGCCGCGTCCGGCGAATCGAAGACGAAGTAGCCGCCGAGCAACCGCACGTCGGGGTCCCCGTCGGGTGCGCCGTGGCGGACTTCATCCGTGGAGGCGGACGTCAGGTTCGGGTCGATGTGCTCGGGCGTCACCGGCTCGAAGCCGGACAGGGTGAAGCCCGGCGTGGCCGGGAGGAGCACGAAGTCGCCGGCCTCGAGCGTGATCTCGGCGTCGTCTCCGTCGACCGCGAGACGGCAGCCGCCGTCGAGCACGGTGCAGAAGCTCGGCTCGCCGTACGCCGAGTAGCGGACGCCCCAGCGGCCGGCGCCGCTGATGCGCTTCGAGAACACCGTGCGCGGCCGGAGCAACGCGATGACATCCGAGAGTGGATCGCTCATTCTGGACTTTCGCTAACGAAACACGGACCATACATGGTAGAAAGTCCGCCAGTCGATCAGTAGCTTCGCCAGCATGAAAACTGTGCTCATCACCGGTTGCTCCTCGGGCTACGGCCTGGAGACCGCACGCCACTTCCACGCGCGCGGCTGGAACGTGGTCGCCACCATGCGCACTCCGCGCGAAGACGTCCTGCCGCCGTCCGAGCGCCTCCGCGTGCTCTCGCTCGACGTGACGAGACCCGAGTCGATCGCGGCCGCGCTCGAGGCCGCCGGGCCGATCGACGTGCTGGTCAACAACGCGGGCATCGGGGGCATCGGCGCCTTCGAGGCCACGCCGATGGCCACGGCGCGCGAGATGTTCGAGACCAACACCTTCGGCCTGATGGCGACCACGCAGGCGGTGTTGCCCCAGTTCCGCGAGCGGCGGTCGGGCGTGATCGTGAACGTGACCTCGAGCGTGACGCTGGCACCGATGCCGCTGGTGGCGGTGTACACCGCGAGCAAGACCGCCATCGAGGGGTTCTCCGCGTCGCTCGCGCTCGAGCTCGAAGACTTCGACGTGAGCGTGAAGCTGGTCGAGCCCGGCTACGGCCCCACGACACGCTTCACGAGCAACGGAGCGGGGCGCATCGCCGGCCTGGCCTCCGACGCGTACGCGCCGTTCGCGCAGCGCGTCCTGGCCGGCTTCGAGCACCCGGCGGCGGTGACGAACGAGTCCGACGTCGCCGAGGCGGTCTGGCGCGCCGCCAACGATGCGTCTGGGCAGCTCCGATTCCCGGCGGGTGCGGACGCGCTCGCGCTGGCTCAGTCGCGCTAGCTGACGACGCGCGCCCGCCGCCGTCCCGGTCACTAGGCTCGACGACCGGAGCACGCCATGCGTCCGCACCTCGTCCTCGCCACACTCTGCGCAGCGGTCACCGGCGCGCTCGCCGCGCCGGTGGCCGCCGCGGTCCCGTTGCCACGGGAGGCGCGGGCCGTCGACAGCTCCCGCCCCGACCGCTGGGTCGGCGCCGGCACTCCGCGGAGCTGCACCTCACGCGCCGTGGTGCGCGCGGTCGCGAGGGGCGGGATCATCCGGTTCCGCTGCGGGCCGGACCCCGTCCGGATCGAGATGCGCCAGACCGCCAAGGTGGTCAACACCAGCCGTCGCGTCGTGCTCGACGGCCGCGGCCTGGTCACCCTCAGCGGCGGCGGCAAGCGCCGCATCCTCTACCAGAACACCTGCGACCAGCGCCAGCAGTGGACCACGTCGCACTGCGACGACCAGGCGAGCCCTCGCCTGGTGGTGCAGAACCTCAGGTTCGTGGACGGCGACGCGACCGGGGCGACATACGACGGCGGCGGGGGCGGCGCGATCTTCGCGCGCGGCGGCCGGCTGAAGATCGTCGGCTCGACCTTCGCTCGCAACCGCTGCGACCCGACGGGCCCGGACCTCGGCGGCGGCGCTGTGCGGGCGCTGTCCCAGCACGGCGGCCAGCCGGTCCACGTCGTCCGCAGCAGCTTCACCGACGGGAGGTGCAGCAACGGGGCCGCGCTGAGCAGCATCGGCGTCTCGTGGTCGATCTTCGACAGCGTCTTCGCCGGCAATCGCGCCATCGGCCGCGGCGCCAACCCCTCCCGCGCGGGCACACCCGGCGGCGGCTCGGGTGGCGCCATATACACGGATGGCAACGACTTCCGCGTGCTGCTCGCCGGCACGACGATGACCCGCAATCACGCGCGCGAGGGCGGCGGCGCCGTCTTCTTCGTCAGCAACGACCGCAGCGGCGTCCTCGAGATCCGCTCCTCGACCTTGCGCAACAACCCGAGCGACGGCTTCGAGACAGACCCGGGCATCTTCTTCCTCGGCCGGAACCAGATCGTCGCCGACTCCCTCGTGAGGTGAGGCGCCGCTCGCGTCCGCGGCCGATGGTCCATGCTCTAGCGACCTCATGCACGACCGTGAGCAGCCGACCGCGACGTTCCTCTTCGCCGACATCGCGGGCTTCACCGCGCTCACCGAGGTACATGGAGACGAGCAGGCGGCCATGGTGGTGGCGCGCTTCTGCGACGCCGTCTCGCGCGAGCTGCCCGTGTTCGGCGCGACGCACGTGAAGACCATCGGCGACGCGCTCATGCTGCGCATCCCCGATCCGGCGCAGGCTGTGCGCCTCGGCCTCCGGATCGCGCTCGACCTGCTCTGGGGCCACCGCGCGCCGGCGGTCCGCGTCGGGCTGCACCACGGGCCGGCGATCGAGCGCGACGGCGACTACTTCGGAGCCGCCGTCAACCTCGCGGCGCGCGTCTCGGCGGCGGCGACGGGGGGAGAGGTGCTGCTGACCGGGCAGACCGCCGCGCTGGCACGGAACGTCGAGGACGTACGGTACGAGTCCCGCGGGTGCCCGGTGCTGCGCAACATCCGCGAACCCGTCGAGCTGGTCGCGGCGGTCCGCCATGGGCAGACCAGGGAACACCGGTTCGCGATCGATCCGGTCTGCCGTATGGCGGTCGACCCCGAGTACGCCGCCGGCCGGCTTGTCATCGACGACACCGTGTACTTCTTCTGCTCCCTGGCCTGCGCCGGCGCGTTCGCCGGCGAACCCAGGCGCTTCGTCGACTGACGCGCGCGAACGAACCCGCGCGCCGTCGCGCTACGCCGGCTGGTCGACGGGGACGGCTGATCGGAGCGGGGGGAACTCGGCATGCAGGTCGCCGGCGTCAGCCTGGAACATGACCACCGGCTCGGGCAGTCCGCGGAATCGCCAGGCGCCGAGGCTCTTGAGCGTGACACCCTCGGGAAGCGACTCGACGACCTCCCGGCGAACCGGATCGGACATCACGACCTGGCCGCCGTGTGCCGCGAAGCAGATCCGCGCGGCGGCGTGGACCGACAGGCCCACGTACCCCGTTTCGGTCAGCGCGGGACGGCCGCGGTGCAGGCCGATCCGCAGCCGCACCGTCGATCCCTCCGGCCAGGCGCCGGCGCGCATCGCCCGCTGGATCGCCAGCGCGGCCTCCAGTGCCGCGGGCGCGCGTTCGAAGACCGCGAAGACATCGTCGCCGCGCGCGGACACCTCGTGGCCGCCGGCGCTCCGCACCGCGCCCCGCACGACGCGGCGGACGTCGGCGAGCAGAGCGGCGTATCGATCGCCGAGGCGCGCGAGCAACTCGGTGGAGCCCTCGATATCGGTGAGCAGGAACGTGACCTGACCCTTGGGCAGCTTCAGCTGTGGCTGCAGCTGCGCGCTGATGAAGCCGATGGGCATGATGCCGTGCTTCTTGGCGGCCCTGAGCAGGCGGCCGCGCGCGCGGTCGCGCGCGGCTTCATCCTCGAAGGCCACCTGGTTGAACCGCGCGAGGGCGTTCCGGACGTGCGACGCATCGTGGATCGGCAGGCGACGCCGGCCGCCGGAGTCGACGTACGCGAAGGCGCGATCGGGAAGCTGCGCGCGCTCCTTCGCACCGAGCGGTGGCATGCAGGCATGCTATGGCTTCACGCGAAACGGCCTCGTTGCCAGTGTCGCGATCCCGAGGAGCACGAACGCACGTGAAGGAAGCAAGTTCGCAGGAGACGCCGTACGGCCGCTACATCACCTCGGACGGCTGGTTCGTCCTCAACCTCGCGGATGCGCTCGCGGTGCGCAACGACGAGAAGGGCGGCGCGGTGTACCCGCTGGAGTCGCGGGAGTCGCCGTTCGGCCACGTCGGCGTCCACGTGCGCGTCCTCTGGCCGGGCGATCCGAGCGCGATGTACCACGCGGAGAACGGGCAGGAAGGCTTCCTCGTGCTCGCCGGCGAGTGCACGCTGGTCGTCGAAGAGGAGGAACGGCCGCTGCGCCGATGGGACTACTTCCACTGCCCGCCCGACACCTCCCACGTGATCGCCGGCGCCGGCGACGGGCCGTGCGCGATCCTCATGATCGGTATGCGGCCCGAAGAGGAGACCGTCCGCTACCCGGTGAGCGAGATCGCGGCGAGGTACGGCGCGTCCACCGTCGAGGAGACCCATGAACCGGACGAGGCGTACGCCGGCTGGCCGGGCGAGTACCTGCCGGTGCGCCTTCCGTGGCCGTTCGCAGATCAGCCTGGCTGAACGAGTCTCCTGAGCCGACCTTCACACGATCCGACGCCGCTGGATCCGGGGCTGCCGCTGGTCAACGGTCGGCCAGGTCGCCCAGCATCCGGGGCAAGGCCATTTCCCCGTCTCGGGTCTGGAGGCCGCGCTCCATCGCGGCTTGGATCCGGTGTTGCGCCCCGGGGTTGCGCACGCCCTCGCCGAAGAGGTCGGAGTCGCGGCGGAAGTCCTCGATCGGCGCGAGCGCGATCGCGTTGACCCGATCCTTGACCACGGCATGGCCGGCGGCCGGAAACCCGGCGATCCGATGCGCGAGCGACGCCGACGAAATCGCCGAGCTCGTCGGCGGGCAGCGCGCGGTTGATCCAGCCGTACCGCTCAGCGAGCTCCGCGTCGTAGTCCTCCGCGCTCAGCATGACCTCGAGCGCGCGGCCGCGGCCCATGAGCCGCGCGAGGTGCTGGGCCGCGCCCCCGCCGGGGAGCAGACCGAACGCCGGCTCGAACTGACCGAAGATCGCTGACTCGCGCGCGGCGAAGCGCATGTCGCACGCGAGCACGAACTCGCTGCCCGCGCCGCGTACGCGACCCTCGATCTGCGCGATCGTGACCAGCCGGCTCGCGCTCAGATGGCGGAACAGGAGCGCGATCGACGCCTCGCCGGTCAGCTTGGCCGCCTCCGCCCGGTACTCGGCGATCCGGGTCACGTCGACGTGGGGGATGAAGTAGTCGGGGTCGGCGCTCCTGAACACGAGGACCCGGACGGCGTCGTCGGCCTCGGCTCGCTGGATGAGGGAGACCAGATCGCGGACCAGTTCAGGCCCCAGGAGGTTCATGGGCGGGGCCGCGATGTCCGCGAACAGCACGGCCCCTTCCTCGCGCACGGTGAGCGTCTCTTCTCGCGGGTGAGACATCGGGCCTCCTCGGATGGGCTTCGGTCAGGAGATGCCACGAAAGCCGGCCGTCTCCTCTAAGAAGAGTTCGCTGGCGTGGGGCACCTCGCCCAACCATACGAACGCGATGGGCACCGCGTCAGCCCAAGACGTTCAGCGTAAGGTTCGCTGAGGTGTTGGACGTCCGGCGTCTCCAGATGCTCAGCGAGCTGCCGCGGCTCGGCACGATCGCCGCCATTGCGAACGAGCGCCGCCCCTCACCATGTTCCATCGAGGCGAGCTGAGAGGCGATCTCATGTCCAGCCCAGACGCGGCGACGCCATCGCTCCAGGCGCTGCTCGACGCATTCAACGCCCACGACGTCGACGCGATCATGTCGTTCTTCAGCGAGGACTGCGTCTTCGACACGCCGCGCGGGCCCGCGCCCGGCGGGCACCGCCTGGTCGGCAAGCAGCAGGTCCGGGAAGGATTCCAAGCGCGGTTCGACGGCATTCCGGACATCCACTACGGCCAGGGCCGCCACTGGACGTCCGGTGACCGCGGGGTGTCCGAGTGGACGATCCGCGGGACCCAGGCGACGGGCGAGCCGATCGAAGTGCGTGGTTGCGACCTGTTCGAGTTCACCGATGGCAAGATCAGCCGCAAGGATTCCTTCTGGAAGATCGTCGGCTGACAGCCGGCGGCGCTCAGGGCTCCCGGTGGATGTCGTCGACCCAGTGGACCTGTTCCGGATCAGGCTCGACGGCGGGCAGGTCCAGGTTGACGACGACCGCCTCCTGACCGCTGCGCACGACGACGCAGGACAAGGGGGCGTCCGGGTTGGCGTTGATCTCCTGGTGCGGCACGAACGGGGGGACGTAGATGAAGTCGCCGGGACCGGCTTCGGCCATGAACTCCAGCCGCTCGCCCCACCGCATCCGCGCCTGCCCGCTCACGACGTAGATGACGCTCTCCAAGGGACCGTGGTGATGCGGACCGGTCTTGGCATCCGGTTGGATGTCGACCGTGCCGGCCCACAGCTTCTCGGCGCCCGCTCGAGCGGCGTTGATGGCCGCGGCGCGGTTCATCCCCGGCGTTTGCGGCGTGTTCACGTCCAGCTCGCCGGCATGCACGACACGAACCCCATGCAGCCGCCAGTCCGTTCCGACACGCTCGTCGGTCATGCCTCAGGAGTATGTCGCGGTCCACCGTCGATGACCTCATCGACGTAGGACTCGCGTACCGCGCGGTCCTGGCGGAGCAGCCACACCGCCTGCGCGTCCGGCTCGGCGTGCCGCAGCAGGACCTGCTCGATGTAGGACTCGCGCACCACGTCGGCTTGCAGCAGCATCCAGCGTTCCTGGAGCAGCGGGCCGGCGCCGATGTCGACGACCTCGGCGACGAACGATCGGCGGACCGGCCGCGGCAGCCTGAGCATCCACCGGCGTTCGGGGTCGCGGTCGGCCGCCGCGACTGCGCGGGTGACCGCCGACGGAGCCAGGAGCGCCGCGCGGGCGCCGGGCGGAAGAGACGTGGACACCGATCCAGTTGTAGCGGTCGCCGGCCTGAACGACCGGGCCGGCGCCGCGAACGCCCGGTCGCGGACTCGCAACTGACTCACCCGTTGTGGGTGATGCGTGCCGATCTCGCGGCCGCGGATACTGGCGCTCCTCCCGCGCCACCCGGATGGGAAAGGAACGCAATGGCCGCTACACCGGATAGCGACGACCGCACGACCACCGAGTACGAGGTCCAGGAGATCGAGAAGGCCAACGCGACCGGCAAGCAGCCGGTCGTCTTCGTTCACGGCCTCTGGCTGCTGCCCAACAGCTGGGAACCGTGGCGGGAGGTCTTCGAGGAGGCTGGATACGCGACCGCTGCGCCGGGCTGGCCCGACGACCCCGAGACGACCGAGGAGGCGAAGGCGCATCCGGAGGTGTTCGCGAACAAGTCGATCGCCCAGATCGCCGACCACTTCCAGGAGGTGATCGAGGCGCTCGACAAGAAGCCGGCGATCATCGGGCACTCCTTCGGCGGCCTGCTGACCGAGATTCTCGCCGGCCGCGGGCTCGCTGCGGTCTCGGTGCCGATCAGTCCGGCGCCGTTCCGCGGCGTCCTCCCGCTGCCGTTCTCGGCGTTGAAGTCCAGCTCGCCGGTGCTGCGCAACCCGGCCAACCGCAGTCGCGGGGTGCCGCTCACGTATGACCAGTTCAAATACGGGTTCGCGAACATGCTCGGTGACGACGAGACCAAGGAGCTCTACGAGAAGTACTCGGTTGCAGGCCCCGGCAAGGTCCTGTTCCAGGCCGCGAGCGCGAACCTGAACCCGTGGACCGAGGACAAGGTCGACACCGCGAACCCCGAACGCGGCCCGATGCTGATCCTCGCGGGCGAGAAGGACCACACGGTTCCGTACGCGATCGCCAACGCGTCGTTCAAGCGCGAGCGCCGCAACGACGGCGTGACCGAGATCGTCGAGTTCGAGGGCCGCGGTCACTCGTTGACGATCGACGCCGGCTGGCGCGACGTCTGCGACAAGGCGCTCGAGTTCGTCAAGCGGTTCGTGTAGTCGCGCGCTTTCAGGTCTCCCGATGAGCCACCGCGCAGATGCGCTCGCCTCGGCTGTGGCGCAGGTCGCGGCCGTGCGCGACGATCCGGCGGCTCGTCTTGCCTTGATGGCGCGGGTGTTCCGCGGGCCGACGGGCCGCGCACCGCGACACCTGCCGTTCCGGCGGGCGGCGTTGTCGTTCATGCGCTGGCAGGCGGGCCGCGGTGTGCTCAATCCGCTCGACGCGTCGCCGCCCGGCAGCGTGTGGTGGCGGGCCGTCAACGAGCGACTGCTGCGCGACGGATGCGAAACGGTCGCGCTCCTGGGTGGGTTGGCCGGCGAGCCGTCATCGCAGGCCGTGCGGCTCTGGCTGGAGTTCGGCGCGAGTCCGACGGGGCGCAACTGGTACCGAGCGCACAACGCGACCATCGTGGCCGGCTACCTGGAGCACCGGAACCTCGCCGACGCGGAGGGCGCGCCGGAGCGCTTCTTCATGAACGTCGCGCTGCTGCGCGTGCTGTACGCGCACGCGCTCGCCGCGGCGCCGCGCCTGGCGCTCGGACGGTTCGCTCCGCTCGGCCGCGTGCTCGGCGACCCGCGGCTCGGGATGGCGGGAGCGTTCCTCTCACTCGGCCGCGTGCTGCCAGACCGCTATCCGCTCGCGCTCGACGTGGAGCGCTATGTCGCCGAGGAGCAGCGGCTTGGCCGGATGCTCGACTACGCGGTGATCGTGCCGCGGCTGCAAAGGCTGTACGAGTGGTCAGCCGAGGAGCTCGGCGAGCCACGCCTGCTCGAGCTGGTGCGCGACGGCAACCCGATCTACGCCTGGCCCTTCGAGCAGCGACACGTGTGGCGGACTCCGAAGATGCCGTTCGCGGGCCGGGTGCTCGAACGCGTCACAAGGGCTCGTTGACCGTCGGGGTCAGCTCGTAGCGCGAGGCTCGCGGGCGCGGGCGCATCAGGCGTCCGCCACCACGAAGTTCACGACGCGGTCGGGGATCACGATCACGCGCCGGATCTCCCGGCTCTCGAGCAATCCCGCGATCCGCTCGTGCTCGCGGGCAGCCGTCTGCAACGCGTCGTCATCGGCGCCTGGCGTGTGCTCGATCACGGCGCGTACCTTGCCGTTGATCTGCACCGCGATCGAGGCGTGCTGGGTGGCGACGAGCGCCGGATCCGGCTCGGGGAACGGGGAGTGGACCACCGACGCGCTGTTTCCAAGACGCTCCCACAGCTCCTCTGCGACGTGCGGCGCGAACGGGGCCAGCATCCGCACGAGCCAGTCAGCGGCCTCGCGCGGCGTCCCCGCATCACTCCGCGCTCGGATGGCGGTGACGAGCTCCATCAGCGAGCTGATGGCCGTGTTGAAGTGCAGCCGCTCGATGTCGCGGCGCACGGTGTCGGCGGTCCGATGAAGGGCACGCTCGAGCTCCGGCGGCGGTGGCTGGTCGCTGACCGTGAGAGCGCCGCTGTCCTCGTCGACGATCGTGCGCCACACGCGCTGCAGGAAGCGCTGGATGCCCACGATGGCGTGCGTGTCCCACGGACGGTCCTGGTCGAGCGGCGCGAGGAACATCTCGTACAGGCGCAGGGTGTCCGCGCCGTAGCGGTCGATGATCGCGTCCGGTGTGACGCTGTTCTTCAGGCTCTTGCCCATCTTGCCGTAGCTGCGCGTCACCGGTCGCCCGTGGTGGACGTACTGCTCGCCGCGGCGCTCGACCTCGGAGGCCTCGACGTAGACGCCGCGCTCGTCGGCGTACGCGGCGGCCTGCACATAGCCCTGGTTGAACAGACGGGCAAACGGCTCGCGGGTGCCGACGTGCCCCAGGTCGTAGAGGACCTTGTGCCAGAAGCGCGCGTAGAGCAGGTGGAGAACGGCGTGCTCGACGCCGCCGACGTACAGGTCGACACCGCCGGAGCGCATCCAGTAGCGCTCCACCTCCGGGGCGACGAGCGCGTCCGGGTTCTCCGGATCCAGGTAGCGCAGGTAGTACCAGCACGACCCGGCCCACTGGGGCATCGTGTTCGTCTCGCGCCGGTAGGGCGCCGGCCCGCGCCCCAGGTCGAGCTCCACGTCGACCCAGTCGGTGGCGCGCGCCAGCGGCGGCACCGGCTCGGAGCTCTCGTCCAGGTCGTGCGCGGGCGCGAAGTCGTCGAGGTCCGGCAATCGGACCGGGAGCTCAGAGTCCGGCAGGGCGACGGGCCGGCCGGTGTCGTCGAACACGATCGGGATCGGCTCACCCCAGTAGCGCTGGCGGCTGAACAGCCAGTCGTGCAGCTTGTAGGCAACCTCCGCGGCGCCCGCGCCGCGCTCGGTCAGCTCGCGCACGATCGCGTCGGCGACCTCGCGGCTGGGCCGCCCGTCGGTGAAGCCGCCGGCGCCGGTCGACTCGCCGGGCCCGGTGTACGCCTCCGGCCACTCCTCGGCCGGCGCATCCGCTCGGAGGTTGCGCTCTGCCAGCCAGGCAGCGGGCGGACGCACGACCGCCGCGACGGGGATCGAGAGGGTGCGGGCAAGCGCGAAGTCGCGCGCGTCGTGTGCGGGAACACCCATCACCGCCCCGGACCCGTAGCCCGCGAGGACATGCTCGGCGGCGAAGACGGGCACGCGCGCGCCGGTCAGCGGGTGTTCGGCGTCGATGCCGGTGTACACGCCGACGGGCTCGGCGGCGGTCGTCTCGCGCTGCCGGTCACTGCGCGCGCTCGCGCGCTCGCGGGCGGCAGCGATCGCGTCCGCGGGTGAGGCGAACCCGTCGGCGGGAGCGTCGGGCTGCCCGGCGCCGCGCCATGCCGCCGGCGTTCCGGGTGCGTAGCCGCCGGGCAGGCCCGAGTCGAGCAGCGGGTGCTCGGGCGCGACGGCGATGAACGTGACGCCGTACAGCGTGTCGGGGCGAGTGGTGAACACCGTCAGGTGCGCGCCGGCGTGGTCGAGCGCGAAGTCGACGCGGGCGCCGTGGCTGCGCCCGATCCAATTGCGCTGCATCGCCTTGAGCGAGTCGGGCCAGTCGACCGTGTCCAGGTCGGCGATCAGGCGGTCGGCGTACGCGGTGATCCGCATCATCCACTGACGCAGCGGGCGGCGGTGGACCGGGAAGTTGCCCTGCTCGCTGCGCCCGTCAGCGGTGATCTCCTCGTTGGCGAGCACGGTGCCCAGCGCGGGGCACCAGTTGACGGTCACCTCGTCGAGGTACGCGAGCCTGACCGCATCGATCGCGTCGCGACGCTCCGTGTCGGTCAGGTCACGCCAGGCGCGTCCGCTCGTGATCCCGGCCGGCGGCTCGCGCGTGCCGGCGTCGAGGTCTGCGATCAGCTCGATCACGGGCCGCGCGGCATCCGCTCGGGGGTCGTACCACGACTCGTACAGGCGCAGGAAGATCCACTGCGTCCAGCGGTAGAACCCGACGTCGGTGGTCGCGACGCTGCGGCGCGGGTCGTGGCCGAGCCCGAGCCGGCGAAGCTGGCGACGCATGTTGGCGATGTTCTCGCGGGTCGTGACCTCCGGGTGCTGGCCGGTGTCTACGGCGTAGCGTTCCGCGGGCAGCCCGAACGCGTCGTAGCCGATCGTGTGCAGCACGTTGAAGCCCTGCATCCGCTTCAAGCGCGCGACCACGTCCGTCCCGATGTAGCCGAGCGGGTGCCCGACGTGCAGCCCCGACCCGCTCGGATACGGGAACATGTCCAGCACATAGAACGCCTCACGGCTCGCGAGCCGCGCGTTCGGCTCCGCGAGCGCCCCGGTCGGGTTCGGCGCCAGATAGGTGCCCTCCAGCTCCCAGCGCTCCCGCCATTTCTCCTCGATGGCGTTGGCCAACTCTGCGCCGTAGCGGTGAGTCGGGAGGTCCATGCCGCGTAGGCTAGAGGCCGCCGGGACGGCTGCTCGTCTCCATGCTCGGGTGCACCTGGGAGGATCCGCCCGTGACACTGGTCGATCGAGTGTGACGGGGTCCGGGATGCGCGAGTTCCTGAAGCCGGTGGCGGCCGTCCACCCGCCGCCGCCCGATCCCGGCACGGCCCGGTACGTGCGCTCGTACCTGATCATGCGCACGCTCGTCGGCGCGCTCGGCCTCGCGCTCCCGTTCGTGCTCGTGCTCCTCGACGGTCTCTGGTTCGACGGCGACCCGTTCCCGCGGACGTCGCTCAGCGCGTACTACTACTCCGGGGCGCGAGAGGTGTTCGTCGGCGCGCTGAGCGCCACCGGGGTCTTCCTCATCACGTACAAGGTCGCCGAGGTCAACCTGGACAACACGCTCAGCGTGCTCGCCGGACTCGCCGTGCTCGTCGTGGCGCAGTTCCCGACCGGGCGACCCGACGACGTGCTCGGGCTGACGTCGCTGCAGGACCGCCTGGGCGAGTCCCTCGTCGCGGGGATCCACTTCACCGCCGCGGGGGCGTTCATCCTGTCGCTTGCGGCGATCAGCTACTACTTCGGAAAGCGCGAGGGCGCTCGACGTGTCGCCGTGGGGAGGCGGTCACCGAGGTTCTGGCAGCGCTACCACTGGATCTGTGCGGGCACGATCCTGGCCGCGTTGGCATGGAGCGCTGTCACCGAGTTGTCAGGCTGGGGGCCGAGCCGGTCGCTGCTCTACGGCGAGGCCGTGGCGGTGTGGGCGTTCGGCGCCTCGTGGCTGTGGAAGGGCCTGGAGCTCGACATGCTGCGAGGCGGCCCGTCCTAGTCTGAACCGACTCCATGCCGGAAGGACCCCGGTGCGCCCCCCACACCTCGCAGGGGGTGGGCCCCCGGCGTCCGGCGGAGTGGGCCGTACCGACGCTCGCCGGGAGCCACGATGGCGGAGAACGGGCCGACGGCCGAAGCTGTCCAGACCATTCCGCGCTCCCGTTCCCACACCCCTGCGGCCGCCCCTCCGCTCATCGGGATCGTCACGCACGAGCTGCGCGGCGAGGCCGAGCCTGCGTGGGCGCCGGCCCTCGGGCGCCGGGAGCGCGACCTCGCTCCGCACCGGCTCTCGCTGCGGCTCACCTACACCCAGGCGGTCCAGGAGGCCGGCGGGCTCGCGGTCGTCGTTCCCACCCACGGCTTCGTCGACGAGACCGCCGCGCTCCTGGACCGCCTCGACGGCCTGGTGTTCAGCGGCGGGCCCGACCTCGACCCGGCCGTCTACGGCCAGGCGCGCCACGCGAAGCTGGGGCCCGACGACGCGACGATCGAGGCCGTCTGGGACCCGGCCGCCCGCTTCTGCCTGGGGATCCAGTGGCACGGCGAACTGCTGACCCACCACGCGGAGCACGCCCCGCTGTTCGAGCGCCTCGTCGCCGCCGCCCGCGGGGGCGCGCCGTCGCTCGCGCTGGCCGCCTGACCGACGCTGAATCGCGGTGGCCGGGTACACACCTCTCATGACCGAGCCGCAGAACATCGCCCAAGCCGGCCTGGTGGGCTGGCGCAAGGCCGTCGCCGACGGCGTCGCACCGCGCGCCTCTCGCCGCGCCCCCGTAACCGAGGAACAGGTGCGCGCGGCCATCGGCGCGGCCTTCTTCCTGCTCTCCCTGTACTACGTGGCGAGCACGGTCGCGCGAATGATCAGGTCTGCTCAGAGCTGAGCGCTACGAAGCCAGCGCCGCCTTGAGGCCGGTCAGGTCGCTCGCGCCGAAGACCACGCGATTCCGCGTGGCGACATAGACGAGATCGAGATCGACTCCCGCCTGGGCGATCTTGCGGGTCAGGTCCGCCAGCACGCCTGGGCGGTCCTCGACGTCGACCACCACGACCTCGCGCTCGCGGGTCACCGCGAGATGCGAGATCGCCAGCGAGTGGCGCGCGGCGCCGGCGTGGGGGACGAGGATGTGGAGCTCGGCATGTTCGCCTGTCCCGATGCACGTGGCCGCCGCGATGTTCACGCCGGCATCGCTGATCGCCGCCGCGACCTCCGCGAGCGCGCCGGGCGTGTTCTCGATCTCGATGACCAGGTCGGCTGCCATGTGTCCCGCGGGACCGGGATCTTCTCAGACGCCCTCGACCGCGACCATCTGGAAGGTCGCGGCGCCGTCCCGCAGCCGTCTCGCCTCTCGGTACTCGGGCGAGTCGTACCAGCGCTTCGCCGCGTCGAGGTCCGGAAACTCCAGCACCACGAGCCGTTGCGGCCGCCAGTCGCCTTCGAGCACGGCGAGCTCGCCGCCGCGGGCGAGGAAGCGGCCGCCGCCCGCGGCGATCGCGCCGGGGGAAGCGGCCTTGTAGCGCTCGTACTGCTCGGGGTCGTGCACGTCCGTCTCGACGATCACGTAGGCAGGCATGATCGGAGGATAGGGTCAGTCCGGGCGCCGAGGTTCTGCTAACGTACAACCAGATGGTTGTAGGTGACTTGACCGACGAGGCCGTGGACCACCTGTTCCACGCGCTCGCCGACGCCACTCGCCGCGACATCCTCCGCCGCTCTGTCGAGGGAGAGCTGTCGGTGTCGCGACTGGCCGAGGCCTACCCGGTGAGCTTCGCCGCGGTGCAGAAGCATGTCGCCGTGCTCGAGCGGGCCGGCCTGGTCACCAAGGAGCGCCGCGGACGGGAGCAGCTCGTGCGCACCGACCGCGACGCGGTGGACGGGGCCCGGCACGCCCTCGACCAGGTCGAGGCGGCATGGCGGGGCCGAGTCGATCGCATGTCCGACGTGCTCGCGGAGGTTCCGGCCCGACCGGCGAGAGGGCGAGGCGGATGAGCGATCGAGATCTTGCAGCAGACTGTCGGCCAGACGACATCGATACGGAGGTACGCAGTGGGAGAAGTACATGTGCACGAGTTCATGAGCCTGGACGGCGTGATCGACGCGCCGACCTGGACGTTCGATTTCGCGTTCAACTCGCGAATGATCGAGATCCTCGGCGAGGTCACGGCAGGCAGCCAGGGCATCCTGCTCGGGCGCAAGACCTATGAGATGTTCGAGCCGGCGTGGTCGTCGCGGACCGTGGAGGACGATCCGGGGGCGCCGTTCTTCAACGACACCACCAAGTACGTGGTCTCGGGGACGCTCGAGGAGCCGACGTGGCGCAACTCGGAGATCATCGGGCCGTACGACCCCGGCGCGATCCGGCGCCTGAAGGACGAGGTCGACGGCGACATCTACGTCAGCGGCAGCGTCACGCTGGTCCACGCGATGCTCGCCGACGGCCTGGTCGACGAGCTGAATCTGCTCGTCTACCCGCTCACCCGCGGGTCCGGTCCGCGGCTGTTCCCGGAGGACGCGGCGCCGCGCAGGTTCTCACTCGCGGCCTGTGAGCCGTTCGAACACGGCGTCGTCTACATGGCCTACCGACCGCAGGCCTGAGGCCGCCGGGCCTGTGAGCAGCCCGGACCGACGCAGGCGAAGCCGTTCGGGCCGGTTGCTCGACGCGCTGCTCTGGGGAGTGGCGCTCGGCGCCGCGTCCGGCGCGGTGCTGGGCGCGGCGATCGACGGCGTGGGGGCGGGCGCGGGAGCGCTGATCGGTGCGGCGCTCTACGCGCCTGCCGAGGCGTTCACCACCATGACCAGGGGCGCCGGGGAGGTGAAGCCCCTCTGGCAGCGGATCGTCAGCAGCGCCCTGCTGATGGCGCTGTTCGGCTGGCTGCTGGGCGTGGTCGGCGTGGACGAGCCCCTGGTCGTGGCGCTCGTCAGCGGTGGGCTCCTCGGGCTGCTCGGGCTGCGCCCGCTGAAGGTCGCCCTCGGGCTGCTCGCGGGCGCGGTCGTGGGCGTGGTGTTGCGATCGCTCGACGCCGGCATCGAGCCGGCACTGGTCGCAGCCGCGGTGACGATCGTCTATCGCGTCACCGCGGCGATCGTCTACCGCGGCCGGCCCCTGGTCCGCGTGATGGCCGAGGAGGTACCGGCGTCCGAGCTGCGCTACGTGGTGCCCTTCGAGGCGCGCTCCCGGTACGTCGGCGCCGACTACGTCGAGCAGCTCGCGAAGGTCCGCGGTGGCACCTTTCGCCGCAACCCGCCCGACGTCGGCATCCTCGCCTCGCTCGACAGCCTGGACGGGCCGAGCTTCGACGCGCAGCGGGTGCATCCGCTGATCCGCGAGTTCTACGAGCACACCAGCCGCTTCAAGCTCTCGATCATCCCCGAGTGGCGGCGCTGGATGAAGCCCGGATACGAGGTCTTCAAGCGACTGGTCGCCCAACCACTCGGCCAAGCCGCGATCCCGTCCAACATCGAGCAGGCCCAGCGCGGGATGGTGAGCACGATCGACACGATCGCCCTGGACGGCGACGAGGAGATCGACATCCGCGGCTGGATCCGGACCTACGCAGACTCCGGCAAGCCGATCTACGTCGGCATCTACACCAGCTTCAGGCACGACGACCGCGGCTACGTGAGCGTCGGCTTCCCGATCCCCAGCGCCAACTTCACCGCCACCCTCCTGCCGCGCAACGCCGGAGAGCACGACTTCCTGCTCACGTCGGACACCGACCTGCCGTACACCGGCCACTACCTGAGCTCGGTCGACAGCGAGCGGGACGCGCTCACCGTGATCAAGCTGCTCCATTTCCAGGAACGTATCCACGTGTATGTCACCGACGGCCGGCTCAAGGCGGACCACAGCTTCGATCTGGCCGGCCAGCGATTCCTGACGCTGCACTACGAGATCGAACGCCTCGATGACCGCAGCGCCCCGCGATAGGCTCGGACGATGAAGGGCGATCGCGTCGAGATCGTCGTCGCCACCGACGATGGGTCTCGCACCTACGACATCGTCGCCACGCGCGCGGGCCGCCGCGTCGAGATCACGACCGGACGCGGCGTCGTCGAGGTCGTGGAGGTGACGCGTACGGGCGAACCGGTACGCACCGCCAGGTTCATGGCCAGCCGGGTCCTCGCGCTGGTCGAGCATCCGGCCAACGAGAGCCAGCGGAAGCCGTCCGAAGAGCGGTCCTAGACGCATGGGCGTCACGATGCGAAGAGCGCTCTGCGCCGTGGCGTGCATGGCGGTCGTCGCATTGGGGGCGCCGGCCGCCGGCTCTGCCGATGTCCTGGGCGTGTACCGGGAGCTGTCCGCGCGGGGGTTGAGTCCCGCCCCGCTGGTGCCGACCGCCGTCCCGCCCGCCCTGGCCCCGCTCGACCGGACGCTCACGGGCTCGCCGAGCCGGCGCAGGAGCGGCTACGCGCTGCGCCTCGTGCACTACGGAAGGAACGGGCCGGACGCGATCATCGTGCTCGAGCGCGGTGCGTTCAAGACCATGCGCGCCGCCCTCCGCGACGGCCGGCGGCTGGGGTTCAAGGCGCGCCGTACGCGCGTGCGCGGGCATCCCGGCTACCTGCTGACCCGCCATCTCGGACCGACGCAATGGTCGCTCGTCTGGGTCGAGGACGGCCTGATCCACACGCTCGGCACGGGCACTCCGCGGAAGGTGTCGCTCAAGCAGCTGCGCGCCACGGCCGACGGTCTCGAGCACCTCGGACGCGACTACATGGGCACGCCCGCCGATCCCGACAACAGCTCGGAGGGTCACGCGGTCACGACCGAGCACGCCGTGGCGGCCTACGTGACCTGGGAGGCGCAGTGCGTGGGGCCCGACGGATCGCCCGCGGGGATCCGGGCGGGGAGCGCACGCGCGGGGGTGATCCCACTCCAGGGGAACGCCTTCGCGTTCGACATCGCGCAGCACCGGATCGGGTCGGACCCGTGGAGCGGGAGCGTCTCGGGAACGATCTCGCCCGCCGCGATCGTGCTCACGATCCGGGCGAGCGGCAGCTTCGACGGCTTGACCTGCGACAGCGGCGCGCTCTCGTTCACGCTCGCCCGCCAGGCGCACGGATGAGCAGCGCCGTAGCCTCATAGCGCGTGGACGCCGACCGAGTCCTCGCCTTCCGGCTCGCCAGCTCCGGGCTGGCGCGCCGCGATGCCCGCACCCTCGCCGAGGCGGCGGCCTGCCCGGCCTCCGACTTCTCGCGTGATGCCGCGCTGCTCGCGCTCGCGGCCCGCCGGGAGGGCGTCACCCGGGAGCGGTACGAGGAGGCGATCGACGGCGGTGACGTGGTGGTCGCGCACATCGTGCGGGGCGCGATCCACGCGCTGGCGCCCGGCGATCTCGCGCTCTACGGCCGGGCGCTGATCTCCAATGACGACGACGAACTGCTGGTGCAGCTCGGCCGGCAGGTGCAGAAGCTCGCCGCCGAGAAGGGCTTCCGGGCGACCGACGCGCTCGACGAGGTCGCCGAGGCGACGAAGGCCGCGCTGCGCGGAGGGCGGGCGCTGAGCAAGAACGAGCTCCACGAGGAGCTGCGCGGGCGGGTCGGGGCGGACCTGATGCCCTGGTGCAAGGGCTGCAAGAGCCATCACGTCGCCCCGATGCTGTGGCGCTACGGGAGCGTGAAGGCCGGGGCGCGGCTCGACTCGAAGCGCCGGTACCTGCTCGGGAAGCCCGGTCGCACCCCGGCGGCCGCGGGGGCGGTCAAGCGGTTCCTCCACTTCTACGGCCCGGGGGACGCCGCGGACTTCGCCGAGTGGGCCGGCATCGCGCGGCCGCACGCCGAGCGCCTCTGGGCACAGGTCGAAGGCGACCTCGCCGAGGTCTCGGCCGGGAAGCGCCGGGCGTGGGTGGGCAGCGCCGAGCTGAGGGATCTCGAGTCGCCGCCCGACGCGGACGGGGTCCGGCTCATCCCACCCGGTGACCCCTATCTCCAGAAGCCCAACCGGCCGCTGCTCGCCCCCGAGGCCGAGCTTCGCAAGCGGCTGTTCCGGCCGGTCGCGAGCCCTGGTGTGGTGCTGTCGGACGGCAGGCTCGCCGGCCTCTGGCGCGCCAAGGCCAAGGGGAAGCAGACCGAGCTCACCGTCGAGAAGCTCGGGCGGCTCGCCCGCAAGGACATCGAGGAGGAGGCGAGCCGCATCGCCGACCTTCGCGGCGGCTCGGGGCTGGTGCTCGTCGTCGAGTGAACCCGCCGAGCCGGCGGGCTATGCCGGCTTGTGGCAGACCGCCTCGATGTTGTTCCCGTCGGGATCGAGCACGTAGGCGCCGTAGTAGTGCGGGTGGTAGATCGCGCGGACGCCCGGCGCGCCGTTGTCGGTGCCGCCCGCCTCCACCGCCGCGGCGTGGAACGCGTCGACCGTCTCACGGCGCTCGACCGGGAATGCGACGTGGACCGCGCCCGGCGACGCGGGCCGCCGCTTCTCGATCCAGAAGAAGGGCTTCCCCGCCGCGCCGAAGCCCGCTGCCTCCGCGACCGGCTCCATCAGCAGCGAGATGCCGAGCGGGGCGAGCGCGCGCTCGTAGAACGCCTTGCTGCGGTCGTAGTCGCTGACGCCGAATCCCACGTGGTCGAGCATCCGTCCTCCTGCCGTCGATCTGATCGCCCCTCGCCCGCGCGACCGCGGCCGCTGACGCGGGCGGTCAGTTTCGGCGCGTGGGGCAGTCCTTACCCCAGGAAGGCTGTCACGCGACCGACGAGAGGTGCCCGATGCACGACGACGAGCAGCAGATCCGGACCCTGATCGAGCGGTGGGCCGCGGCGGTCCACCGCGGCGACATGGGCGCCGTCCTGGCGGACCACTCCGCGGACATCGTGATGTTCGATGTGCCGCCGCCGCATGACGGGGTCCGCGGCATCGGCGCCTACCGTGAGACATGGCCGGGATTCTTCGAATGGCAGGCGCGCGGCGCGTCGTTCGAGATCGTGTCCCTGGACGTGACCGCCGGGGAGGACGTCGCCTATGCCCACGCCCTGCTGCGCTGCGGCATGCCGGAGGAGCTCGCAGCGAATCCGGCGAACCGCCTCCGGCTGACGCTCGGACTGCGCAGGGAGCAGGGCCGGTGGGTCGTCGCACACGAGCACCACTCCTTCCCGCTCGACTCCTGACGGCCGGTCAGCCGAGCTGATCGCGCACGCGCCTCGGAAGCGCGCTCACGATGAGGTCGTAGGAGTCCTCGATCAGGTCGCAGACGAGCTGGTCGGCCATGCTGCCGTCCACGGTGATCGTGTTCCAGTGGCGCTTGTTGAGGTGATAGCCGGGGCGGATCGCGGGATAGCTGTCGCGCAGCCCGACCGCGAGATCGGGCTCGCACTTGACGCTCACCTCGAGCGGCGTGCGGTCCAGCGCGCTGAGGGCGAACATCTTGCCGGCGACCTTGAAGACCGAGTGCTCGGGCCCGAACGGGAACTCCTCGACCGCCCCGGGCTGCCGGAGGCACCACCGACGCAATCCGGGCGCATCCATGCGCTGCATCGTCGCACCGGACGCGTTCTCTGACAGACTGATTCCGCGTGGGGTCCAGGCGGGATCCGGAGATCGAGGCGCTGGCGCAGCATCTGCGCGAGGCCGACCTCCTCGATCCCGCGGAGCTGCGCGAGCTCATCCCGTCGCTGCTGATCCTCGAGGCCGTCGCCGTCCGGGAGTCGCCGCGGTTCGACGCCGAGACGATCGCCGCCCTGCGCGCGTCCAACCGGCGGCTGGGCGACTCCGCCGATGACCCCACGGCCGCCGCGCTGGCCGACGACGACTTCCACCGCCGCCTCACGGCCGGCTGCGGCAACGCGCACCTGCTGGAGGTCGTCGACCTCGTCCGGAAGGCGCTCGTGGGCTACGAGCGCCTGTACATGCTCTCGCCGGAGCGCCTGGCCCGCTCGGTCGACGAGCACGAGGCGATCGTCGCGGCACTCGAGGCCGGCGACCATGCCGCCGCCGCCGATCGGGTGCGCGACAACTTCACGAGCGGCCTGCCGGAATCCGGGGAGCGGCTCAAGGTGCCGGATCCGCCGTAGGCTCCGGCCGATGTTCGCTGCGCAGCTGGCATAGTGGCCGGATGCCGGACGGATCGACGCTGCTGCTCTTCGTGGGGGCCAGCTTGGCGCTGCTGGCGGTGCCGGGGCCCGCGGTCATCTACGTGGTCACGCGCAGCATCGACCAGGGACGCGCGGCCGGCATCGTCTCGGTGCTCGGGGTCGAGACGGGCACGTTCGCCTACGCGCTGGCCGCCGCCGCCGGGCTCACCGGCCTGATCGCCGCCTCCGAGACCGGATTCACCATCGTCAAGTACGCCGGCGCGGCGTACCTGGTCTACCTCGGCGTGCGGAAGCTGCTCGAGCGCGGGGAGCCGCAGGACGCCGGGTCGAGCGCGCGCTCCGGGCTCTTCCTGAAGGGCATGCTCGTCCAGCTCCTCAACCCCAAGATCGCCATCTTCTTCCTCGCGTTCCTGCCGCAGTTCGTGGACTCCGCGAACGGGCCGGCCGCCGTCCAGATCCTGGTCCTCGGCACCGTGTTCACGCTGCTCGCCGTCCTCAGCGACGGCGCGTACGTCCTGCTTGCCGGAGCCGTCGCCGGCCGGCTGCGCGCCGGGAGGCGCGCCGGGAGCCGGCTCGCGAAGCTGAGCGGCGGCGTCTACATCGGGCTCGGCGTCAGCGCGGCCCTGTCGGGCACGAGCCACGCGCGCGGAGCCCATTCCTGACGGACGGTCCGTCGGATCGCGGACTTGGTCACCGCCTGATCACTTGCATCCCCAGGGCAGGGCGTTTGGATCCCGCGCATGAACTCACTCCGGAGAGGCGCCTGGCTGCTGGTCGGCGCGACATTGCTGCTCATGTTGTCGTCGACCGGCGCCGCCATGGGCAATGACCGCGATCACGCCGACGACGTGCCGACGATCTACGGGCATCGCGGCGCTGCCGGCTACCGCCCCGAGCACACGGTCGGCTCCTACCGGCTCGCCGCGCGGATGGGCGCCGACTACATCGAGCCCGACCTGGTCTCGACGAAGGATCACGTCCTCGTCGCGCGCCACGAGCCGGCGATCGGCGCCACCACGGACGTGGCCAGCCACCCCGAGTTCGCCGACCGCCGCACCACGAAGGTCATCGACGGCGTCCCGTTCGCGGACGACTGGTTCACCGAGGACTTCACGCTCGCGGAGCTCAAGACGCTCCGGGCGAAGGAGCGCCTGCCCGACGTGCGCCAGCGCAACACGCTCTACGACGGGCGCTACGAGGTCCCGACCTTCCAGGAGGTCATCGAGCTGCGCGACCGGCTGTCGAAGGAGCTGCACCGGAAGGTGGGGCTGATCCCCGAGCTCAAGCACTCGACGTACTTCCGCTCGATCGGCCTCCCGCTCGAGGAGCCGTTCGTCAAGCAGCTCCGCGCCAACCGGATCGACGACCGCCGCGCGAAGGTCACCGTGCAGTCGTTCGAGGTCGGGAACCTCAAGGTGCTCGAGCGCCAGCTCCCGGGCGTCCCGCTCGTGCAGCTCTTCGACGCGCGGACCCGCAAGCCGGGCGACGTCCTCGCCGCGGGCGGCACCACGACCTACGGCGACATGGCGACCCCGGCCGGGCTGCGCGCGGTGGCGCGCTATGCCGACATCGCCGGCCCGTCGAAGGACTACATCGTCCCCCGCAACGCCGCCGGCGTCTCACAGCCGCCCACGACGTTCGTCGGCGATGCGCACGCGGCCGGGCTCGACGTCGTGCCCTACACGTTCCGCAACGAGAACCAGTTCCTCCCGGCCGAGCTGCGCAAGCCAGGCGACGGGAACGCCTACGGCAACGCGATCGCCGAGTACCAGCAGTTCTTCGCCCTGGGCGTCGACGGGCTGTTCTCCGACAACCCGGACACGGCCAAGGCGGCTCGCGACGACGAATGAGCGCCGCGCCGGCGGTCAGCCGGTGATCGCGGCCATCGCTGCGCCCGAGAGCTCGGCCTTGGGGATGAACCCCCGGGCGCCTGAGCTCTCGAGGTGCGGGCGGCAATCGGACTCGTCGCGGCTGGACGTCAGCACGACGGCGAGGCCGCGGTCGGCGGTGGTGAGCCGGCTCGCCACCTCGATGCCGTCGAGATCGGGGAGCCCGATGTCGAGCAGCACGAGCGCGGGCCGGAACCGCTCGACGGCCTCGAGCGCCTCCATCCCGGTTGCGCTCTCCGCGATCACGTCATAGCCCTCGGACTCGAGGATCGCTCGCGCGGCCTGCCGGAATCCGGCGTGGTCGTCGACGATCAGAACGGTCTCGGGCATTGATCACAAGGTGCCCGGTCCGGGCTGCCGCGAAAAGCGCGGTACCTCCTCTCCCGGGGGCGGACAACCCGACGTTCGCCGGGGGGCCTCCCGGTATGGCCGGTATCGCCGACCGGCCCTACGCCGGGCGCAGTGCGGCCGCGGTCTGCTCCGACGCGGCGCGGAGCAGCTGGCTCTCGAAGCTGCAGGTGAGGAACGTGAAGCCGATCGAGCGGACCTCCGCGGCCCACTCGGGGCCCGGCAGGTGGATCGCGGCCGCCTTGCCGTGGTCGCCGGCCGCGCCGGCGATGCGCTCGGCGGCCGCGCGCAGCTCGGGATCGCGCAGGTCGGGCGGCAGCCCGAGATCGTTCGACAGGTCGGCCGGCCCCATGTAGAGCGCGTCCACGTCGTCGAGCGCCGCGATCGCGTCGGCGTCCTCGAGGGCGCTCGCCCGCTCGATCTGGATCAGGCACGCGACGCCGGCGTCGGCCTCCTCGCGCCAGGGGCCGCCGCCGGCGCCCCAGCGATTGCTCCTCGCGAACGGCGAGACGCCGCGCCCGCCGGCGTACCGGATCGCCTGCGCCAGCTCCCGCGCCTCGCCGGCCGACGCCACGCGGGGGAAGATGACGCCGTCGGCGCCGGCGTCGAGCATCCGGCCCGCCTGCGTGCCGCCGTCCGGAGTCCGCACGAGCACCGGTCCTCCCGCGGCGGCGATCTGCGCCCGCGCCGCGGCCTCGTCGCCCGGCGCCGTGCTCGAGGTCGACGATCACGACGTCGAAGCCGGCGGCGGAGGCCACCTCGGCTGTCGCCGGGGAGCCGAGGTCCAGCCAGGCCCCGATCGCCTGCTCACGCGCGCGCAGGCGGCTACGCATCGTCTTCGGGGGCGGAGGGGGACAACCCACGCCCGCATTCGACGGCCGCCGGCGATCTCCTGCGCACTAGCGGGACCGGACGCGGATCGGCTGGACGGCCGCCACCGGGGCCATCGCCTCCAGGATGTTGCGCAGGTTGACCACGAGCGCGCCCTGGACGGGCCGGGGGCCGCGGTGCCCGTTGTGGTCCGGGAGCCTGTGCGCGACCGACTCGAGGTCCTCGCAGACGCGGCGCACGTCGTCCGGGTCGGCGTGGCGCACGGCGTCCGCGGCGCGGCTCAGGATGGAGATCCAGGCCTCGCGGAACGCCGGATCCCACTCGGCGGGGCTGCCGGCCCGGTCGATCGTCCGCGCCATGCTGCGCGTGTCGGCGACCGCCTGTTCGAGACCGACCAGCACGGCGCCGAGGTCGCTCGTGTCCCGCATCCGCCGGGCGGTCTGCCGTCGGAGGTTCAGACGGCCGCTCTCGCGCGCCCGCCGGACGTCGGCCCAGGCGTGGTCGATGTCGTGGTCGAGCTCCCGCGTCCGCTCCACCCACCGATCCGGGTCGAAGTCGCCGTCCGAGTGCCCGCGCAGGTCCTCGGCCACCTCCGCGAGCACCGCGCCGAGGCGATCGTCGAGGTCGTCGACCCTGCGGGCGGCGGCCCGGTCCTGCAACGGGGGCCACACCGCGAGGTTGACGAGCAGGCCGACCGCGATGCCGATGAACGTGTCGGCCAGCCGCGAGAACAGCATCGAGCCGTCGTCGCTGTAGCCGGCGAGGAGCACCACGAGCGCCGTGGCGGCCGCGGTGGTGGACTCCGCCCGGAACGGGCGCATGGCGCCGAACGCCATCGCGGCCAGCAGCACGAGCGCGAGCGAGGCCCAGCTGACGTCGAGGAGCGCTCCGACACCGAACGCGATCAGGACGCCGGCCACCGCGGAGGCCGCCTGCTGCAGGCCGCGCGCCAGCGTGCGGTAGACGGTGGCGTGGATGGTGAGCAACGCGGCCCACGGCGCGAGGAACGACTGCGGCAGCGAGAGCACGTCCACGGCGATCACCCACGCGAGGACGGCCGCGGCGACGGTCTTGACGATCTGCGACACGTCCGCCCAGAGCAGCGGGTCGCGCAGCCGTTCGCCGAGTCGGGCCATCCCGCCGTTATGCCCGGCTGCGGCGAGAAGCTGTCATGAGGCGCCGGGCGAGGTACCGGCGCTCGGCGTCGGTGGTCGCCAGCTCGAGCGCCTCGCGATAGCTCGCGGCCGCCTCGGCGTGGCGCTCCAGCCGGCGCAGCAGGTCGGCGCGCGTGGCGGGGAGCAGGTGATAGCCGGGCAGCGCCCCGGAGGCCTCCAGCGCCTCCACCAGCTCGAGCCCGGCGGCCGGCCCGTCGGCCATCGCCACGGCCACCGCGCGGTTCAGCTCGACCACCGCGGAGGGCACCAGCTCGCCGAGCCGCCCGTACAGGTCCGCGATCTCCGCCCAGTCGGTGTCCGCCGCCTCCGCGGCGGTGGCGTGGCAGGCGGCGATCGCCGCCTGCAGCTGGTACGGGCCGGTGCGGTCGTGCCGCAGCGCCGCGTCGAGCACGGCGACGCCCTCCCGGATCTCGCTCGCGTCCCACAGGGAGCGGTCCTGGTGCTCGAGCGTCACGACGTCGCCCGCGCCGTCCACCCGGCCGGCGCGCCGCGCGTCGTGCAGCAGCATGAGCGCGAGCAGGCCGAGCGCCTCGGGCTCGTCGCGCATCAGCTCGGCCAGCGTGCGGGCCAGGCGGATCGCCTCCGCGCACAGGTCCTGGCGCACGAGGTCGCCGCCGGCCGTGGCGGCGTAGCCCTCGTTGAACAGGAGGTACAGCACGGCCAGCACACCGCCGGTGCGCTCCGGCAGCAGGTGCGCGGGCGGGACGCGGTACGGGATGGCGGCGTGGCGGATCTTGCCCTTCGCCCGGACCAGCCGCTTGGCCATCGCCGGCTCCGCGACCAGGAACGCGCGGGCGATCTCCGCCGTGGTCAGGCCCGCGAGGGTGCGCAGGGTGAGCGCGACACGGGCATCGAGCGGAAGCGCGGGGTGACAGCAGGTGAAGATCAGCCGCAGGCGGTCGTCCCGCACGGTGCCGTCGTCGCCGTCGTCCTCGGGCTCGCCGGTGTCCGGGAGCACGGCTACCTCCTGGAGCTTGGCCCGCTCGGTGGCGCCCCGGCGCAGCCGGTCCAGCGCGCGGTTGCGCGCCGTCGTGGTGAGCCAGGCGCCGGGGCGGCGCGGGACGCCGTCGCGCGGCCAGCGCTCCAGCGCCGCAGCGAAGGCGTCCTGCGCGCACTCCTCGGCAAGGTCCCAGTCACCGGTCATCCGGATCAGGGTCGCGACGACGCGTCCCCACTCCCGGGAGAACGCGCCGGCGACCGCCGTCTCGACGTCCGGGCTCACGCCTCCCAGAACGGCCTCACCTCGATCGTCCCCCACCGGGCGACGGGGTGCTTGGACGCCACCTCGATCGCCTCGTCGAGGTCCTCGCAGTCGATCACGTCGAACCCGGCGATCTGCTCCTTCGTCTCGGCGAACGGCCCGTCGGTCAGCACCACCTCGCCGTCGCGGAGCCGGACCGTGGTGGCGTCGCTGACCGGTCGCAGGCGCGAGCCGTCGCGCCGGATGCCGCGGCGGTGCATCTCCTCGACCCACGGCTCCGCCGTGCTCTCCTCGGGGGTCACCTCGACCGACTCGTCGGCGCAGATGAGCAGCATGTAGCGCATGGCTCCTCCTGTCGGGGTCATCGTGCCGGCCGTTCGACGATCAGGAAGCGGTTGCCGTCGACGTCGCGGAAGAAGAACATCGCCGGCACGGGATCTCGCATGTCCCGGCCGGTGTCGAAGAGCAGGCGGCGCGCGTGGCCCTCGCGCGCGACGGCCTCGTCGACGTCGACGCCCCGGGCGCGCAGCGCGGCATGGTCGGCGTCGATGTCCTCGCTCGTGATCGCGCAGTGGGTGCCGTCGCCGCCGGGGGAGCCGCCCTCGCTCGGCGGGACCAGCGCGATCGCCACCGGCGAGCCCGGCGGCGCGACCTCGACCCAGCGACTCCCGTCGCCGTAGGCGAAGTCGGCGCGCTTTTCGAACCCGAGCGCGTCGCGGTAGAACTCCAGCGCCCGGTCCTGGTCGGCGACCGGGACGAACACGGTTCCGACCTCGCCGAGGCGGGTCGTATGGGTGGTGTCGGTCATCCGTCGGTTCCTTTCGCGTGTGGTGCATCTCGGCAATACGACGAACGGGAGCGCCGAGATGGACACCCACTCGGGTCGTCCACCAGTCAGAAAGACGACGCGGTCGTCGCAACGTGCGAAACGTGCGCCCGGACGCGCGTTGTCATGGACATGCGCGGCCGAGGAGCCGCCGCCCTCATCTGTCATGGGGAAGGACGGAGATGTGGACTCACGGATCGGGTTCGCGAAGTCAACCGGACGGGCCGCGCCGCACGACGGACGGCCGCCGGCCGGTCCCCCGCTGGCGCGGCGTCGCCGATCCGGGCATCGTGGCGTCGCTCACCCCGCGTCCGGTCCGCCCGCCGCACCGTGCCGCAGCCCGTCCATCACCAGCATCAGGACGCGGCGTGCCTGCTCGGGGTCGTCGCGGATGACCCAGATCGCGCTCATCGCGCTCAGGACGTCCTGCGGGCTCACGTCGGTGCGCACCGTCCCCGCGGCGGCGCCGGCCTCCAGGAGCGCGGTGAGTGCGGCCACGATCTGCTGCCGCGTGTCGGCGTAGACGTCGGAGCCGGAGGCGACGACCGACCGCAGCGCGCCGGCCATGCCGCGCTTCTTCTCGGCGTAGTCGGCGAACCGGTCCAGCCACTCCGCGAGCGCCGCGTCGGCGGGACGGTCGCGCAGGAGCTCGTCGGCGGCGGAGCGGAGCTGCTCGACCTCGGTGCGGTACGTCGCCTCCACGAGCTCGTCGTGCGTGGGGAAGTGACGGTAGACCGTCCCGATGCCGACGCCCGCGCGGTTGGCCACCGCCTCGCGCGACACCTCCGTGCCCGACTCCGCGAACAGCTCCAGCGCGGCGGCGAGCAGCCGCTCGCGGTTGCGGCGGGCGTCGGCGCGCATCGTCTTCGCGGCGGCTGGCTCGGTCACGGTCTCGATAGCGAATCGCGATCACCTGAAGCGGAATGTCATTCCGCTTCGATGGTAGGATCGCTGGAAGCGGAGCGATCCTCCGCTTCAGCATACGCCACACGTCAGGAGCTCCCCATGGTCGCCGACCTCCGCATCACCACGCCGTTCGGCTTCGACTCGACCGCCGCGGAGGTCGTCGAGGGCATCGACCTCGGCGGCAAGCGCGCGGTCGTCACGGGCGGCTCGTCGGGCATCGGGATCGAGACGGCGCGCGCGCTCGCCGGCGCGGGAGCGGACGTCACGCTCGCCGTGCGCGACACCGGCGCGGGCGACCGGACCGCGGGCGACATCACCGCGTCGACCGGCAACCCGGACGTCCACGTCGGCCGGCTCGACCTCGCCGATCTGGCGTCGGTCGCCGCGTTCGCCGCTGGCTGGGACGGGCCGCTGCACCTGCTCGTCAACAACGCCGGCGTGATGGCGCTGCCCGAGCTCGAGCTCACCCCGGGCGGCATCGAGATGCAGTTCGCCACGAATCACCTCGGCCACTTCGCGCTTGCGCTCGGGCTGCACGACGCGCTCGCGGCCGCCGGCGACGCCCGGATCGTGTCGCTCAGCTCCCGCGGGCACCTCCGGTCGCCGGTCGTCTTCGACGACCTGAACTTCGCCTCCCGCCCGTACGACCCGTGGCTCGCCTACGGGCAGTCCAAGACCGCGAACGTGCTCTTCGCCGTCGCTGCGACGCGCCATTGGGCCGGTGACGGCATCACCGCCAACGCCGTCCACCCCGGCGCGATCCTGGACACCAACCTCACGCGGCACATGGACGCGGAGGCTTTGCAGGCCAGCGCGGACTCCGGCGCGTACAGGTTCAAGACGCCCGAGCAGGGCGCCGCGACGAGCGTGCTCGCCGCGACGTCGCCGCAGCTCGAGGGCATCGGCGGGCGCTACTTCGTGGACTGCAACGAGGCGGGCGTGGTCGATGCGCCGACCACGAGCCTGGACGCCAACGGCGTCGCGGCGTACGCCCTCGACCCCGCGAATGCGGAGCGCCTCTGGGAGCTGTCCCTGCGCCTCGTCGCCTGAGCTATCCCCAGACGAACGGCGGGTAGCGGTCCGTCAGGAAGTAGGCGTAGGCGTTGCCCCGCAGGTTCCACCGCAGGCCGGGCATCATGGCCTCGAAGAGCTCCCGCGGGATCCGCTTCGTGAACAGGATCGTGAAGAACGCGATGAACGTGAGGATCCCGGTCAGCCAGTAGAGCACCCCGGCGATGATCAGGTACGGGATCGCCAGCAGCCACTGCACGAGCGGCCGCCAGTTCGCCATGTGCTCCGGATAGGCGACGTCCAGCCGGACGGGATAGTCGGGATCGTCGGCCATGGAGAACGGCGGATAGGCGTCCACCATCAGATGGAAGTAGGCGCCCACGCGGTAGCCCCACCGGAACGTCCCCACCATGTAGTCGAAGGCCCCGCGCGGCCAGCGACCCGTGAACAGCACCGCGAAGAACGCGTAGATCGCCACGAAGAACGCGCCGATGCCCACGAAGAACAACGCGAAGAAGTGCGGGATGACCAGCAGCCACTTGACCAGCGGCAGCCAGCGGTTCAGCTCGGACGGGTAGCTGATCTCGAGCCGGGCCGTGTGGTCCGGCGCGGGCGGGCCGGCCGGATCGGGCACCGCGACCGTCGGTGACACCGACAGTCCGGTCGGCGGCGGCGGAGACTGCTGGGCCCCAGGGGGCGGCCCCTCAGGAGGCTGACCGGGGGGCTGTTGAGGAGTGCTCACCGCACAACCCTAACCCGGTCACGGAGCTCCTGCTCATTGGACGACGATCGTGCCCTTCATGAACGGGTGGATGCTGCAGTGGTAGGCGTAGCTGCCGGGCTTGCTCACGCTGATCGTCTGGGACGATCCCTGGTCCAGCGGCCCGGTGTCGAAGCTGTTGCCGTCGTCGGCGGTTGCGGTGTGCGCGGTGCTGTCCTCGTTGGTGACCGTGACCTTGGCGCCGCTCTTCACGGTGAGGCTCGCGGGCGCGAACTTGAAGTTGCTGATGCTCACCGCGCTGCCGCTCCCGCTCCCGCCGGATGCCGGCGTGGCGGGAGTGCTGGTCGATTTCGGGGGGGAGGTCGCGTTCCCGGTGCTGTCGCCGCAGCCGGCGAGCAGCATCGCGGTCGCCGCGACGGCGACGGCGATCGAGGCGAGGGACTGTCGGGGCTTCACGGGTGTGCTCCGTTCCGTTGCGGCGGGTTGCGAGACCGAAGGTCGACCGTACGGACGTCAGCGGGTGCGGCAATCGGCAAGCGGTGTTGTGTGATCGCACGACTCGATCGCCGCCGAGGTATCTCCGCCGCATCTCGCGGCTCCATAGAGAACCCGGATGCGATCGAAGGAGCAGGCGTGACCTATCTCATCGTCGGACTCGACCGGACCACCCTGGCTCCCTGGCACGGCAACGTCCTGGCCGGCGACGTCACGACCGCCACGCGGATCGCCGGCGCCCGCGCCGCGGCGCGCGGGGTCCAGCTCATGGTCGTCGCCGTGATCGGGCCGAACTCCAGCGTGCTCCCGCTTCCCGAAGCCGCGCTTGCGGCGGCGGCCAAGGCGGCCTAGCTGTAGTTCTGAGCACGATGTTCCTCGGCAGGGGTCTCGCGGCGCGCGCGCAACGTCAACTGCGGCATTGAGGGAGGCCCCCAGCCATCACGACGTTTCGCCCCATATGGGACGTCAACGTCAGAACCCGCCGCCACCGGCCCGGGCGTCTGACGTTCGCCGTGTTATGTGCCGTCAACGTCGGCCCACCCGCCCGGCGCACGACCCGATCGACGTTGCCGCGCTCGCCCGCGTCCCGCCGGCCCGGCCGAGCCCGGCCCCTCAATGCCGCAGTTGACGTTGCGCGCCGGGACTTACACCTACCCGCGTGCTGCCGACGCCGGGAGCGGTCGACGCCGCTGCGAAGCGCTCCGTGGAGCACCGGCCGCCCGGGAGTTGACGGGCGCCGCGGCGCCCCGGCCGCGCGGCGGACGCTGCTGCTCCGGCGGCGTCGACTTGCCGGTCAGGAGGCGTGCGGAGAGCATGACTGCGGGAGGGTTGAACACGAGAGGCCCTTTCGGTCGGTACCTCTCATGACACGCCCCGGCGGGCGCCATTCCCGTGTCAGGCGCGATCGCCCGCGAACGACTGCAGGCCCACGGCGCCGACGAGGGCGAGCGCCTGCGCGTCCGGCGATCCGGGCGGCGCCGTGTACACGATCAGGCGCAGGTCGCTGCCGCCGACCGTGAGCACGTCGCAGTCGAGCGTGATCGAACCGACCTCGGGATGGAGGATCGTCTTGCGCGACGTCCCGTGCCGGGCGACGGGGCGCTGCTCCCACCGCTCGGCGAAGCGCGGGCAGGTGCGGCGCAGGTCGTCGATGAGCATGCGCAGCGGCTCGTCGCCCGGGTAGCGGCCGAGCGCGTCATGCAGGTCGGCGACCACCTCGGCCTCGAAGCGGGCGATCTCCTCCGGCGTGCGGACGACCCGCCCCGGCCCGCCGGTGAAGTGGCGCCACGCGACGTTGCGCTCGCGCGGCGTCCCGCCCGTGACGTCGCCGAGGAGCGCGTCCGCCAGCCGGTTCGCCGCGACGATCTCCCAGCCGGCGTCGACGACGATCGCGGGCACGTCGGCGAGCCGGTCGAGCACGCGGTGCAGGCTCGGCGTGACGTGCCGGCGCATGCGCCCGTCGTCGGGCTCGGCGTGACCGGCGACGCGGAACAGGTGCGCGCGCTCGTCGTCGGTGAGCCTGAGCGCCCGGGCGAGCGGCGCGAGCACCGACTGCGACGGATGCGTGGCGCGGCCCTGCTCGAGCCGGGCCAGGTAGTCCACCGACAGCCCGGCGAGCTGCGCGACCTCCTCGCGCCGCAGACCCGGTGCGCGGCGCACGCCGCCGGACGGCAGCCCCGCGTCGGCGGGCTGCAGGCGATCGCGCCACGACCGCAGGCAGACGGCGAGCTCGTTCTGGTCCACGACACCGATGATGGCGGACGCCGGCCCGATCAGGGTCGCCCTGCGAGTCCCAGGATGCGGCGTCCCCTTCAATCCCGCCCCATGCGCTCCCACCATGTCGGCATGACCACGACATTGATCACCGGAGCCAACCGGGGCCTTGGGCACGAGGCGGCGCGGCGGCTGCTCGCCGCGGGCCACGACGTATGGGCGGCGGCCCGCGACGCCGACCGCGGCCGGGCGGCGGCGGAGGAGCTGGGCGCGCGCTTCGTCCCGCTCGACGTGACCGACGACGCGAGCGTCGCCGCCGCGGTCGAGCGGGTCGCCGCCGAGAGCGGCGGCCTGGACGTGCTCGTCAACAACGCCGGCATCTCGGGCGGCTTGAAGCCGGTGCCCGAGGTCACGCCGGGCGAGGTCGCGCACGTGCTGGCGACCAACGTCGTCGGGCTCGTGCGGGTGACGCAGGCGTTCCTGCCGCTGCTGGCACGGTCGGGCAACCCCGTCGTGGTGAACGTGTCGAGCGGCATGGGCTCGCTCGCGGTCACCAGCGATCCCGAGCGGGTCGAGTCGACGTTCGTCGGCCTCGGCTATCCGGCCTCGAAGTCGGCCGTCACGATGCTGACGACGCAGTACGCGAAGGCGTTCCCGCAGATGCGCATCAACGCCGTCGATCCGGGCTACACCGCGACCGACTTCAACGGCAACCGCGGCACGCAGAGCGTGGAGGAGGGGACCGACGCCATCGTCCGCATGGCCCAGCTCGACGCGACGGGACCGACCGGCACGTTCACGGACCGCAGCGGCGTCGTGCCCTGGTGACCGTCGCGGGCCGTCAGGCGGCGGCCGCCGGCACGGCCGCGACGACCGACGTCGACCAGTCGATCACCGACGTGGGCCGGACGACGTGCTTGTTGAGCCCGAGCTCCTTCGGCTCGAGCCCGAGCGCGAGGCCGACCATCTGCGGCAGGTGCAGGACCGGCATCCCCAGCGGGCGGCCGACGACCTTCTCGGCGAGCGGCTGCTGGAGGTCGAGGTTGAGGTGGCACAGCGGGCACGGCGTGACCAGGCAGTCGGCGTCGGCGTCGATCGCGTCGCCGAGATGGCGGCCGGCCTGCTTGAGCGACGCCTCCTTGTTCATGGTGATGATCGGGAAGCCGCAGCACTTGTACTGGCCCGCGTAGTCGACCACGGTGCCGCCGAGCGCCTCGATCAGCTGGTGCAGGTACGTGTCGCGCGGGTGCTCTCCGTCGATCCCCAGGCGGTCGGTGGGGCGGACGATGTAGCAGCCGTAGAACGGCCCGATCCGGAGGTTCGTGAGCGGCCGCTTCACCATCGCGGCGATCTGCTCGAGCCCGATCTCCTCGACCATCAGCCACAGGAAGTGCTTGTTGGTCATGCCCTTCTCGTACGTCAGCCCCTCGCCCGCGAGCGTGTCGTTGACGTGGCCGCGGTAGTCGGTGTTCGCGTCCAGGCGCTCCTGGCACTCCGACTGCGCGCCCTGGCACGTGGAGCAGATGTTCATCATCAGCTCCGCGCCCTCGACCTGCTGCGCGAGCGCGAACGTGCGCGCGTTCAGCGTGTCGGCGAGCTCCTGGTTGTGCTCGGCCAGCACGCCCGCGCCGCAGCACGCCGCGCGGTCCAGCTCGACCAGCTCGATGTCCAGCAGCGGCGCGACCTTCGCCATCGACCCGTGCAGCTCGGGGGTGAAGCCGCGGCTCACGCAGCCGGGCCAGTATGCGACCTTCACTGGTCCTCCTCCTCGCCGACGACGTACAGGTTGAGCTCGTAGCGCTCTTCCTCGTCGTTGACGTGCTGGTAGATCCGCTTGACACCGTCGAGGTCCTGCTTGGGCAGCTTGTGGCCGACCATCGCCTTCTTCGGGGTGACCTTGCCCCGCTGCAGCGCCTTCAGGATCGCCGGGAGCGAGCTTCCCAGCTCCAGAGCGGCGCGCGGGTGGAACTTGCCGAACCACGAGTCGCCGCCGTATGAGCGCGGGAGCAGCTCGGCCTCGTACAACAGGCCGTAGTCGCGGATCAGCGAGACGAACGCCTTCTCGTGCCGGTGGCCGTTGTTCACGTCGTTGATGTCGTGGTCGTCGCCTGCGATCCGCCGCAGCCGCATGATCTGGCTCATCGGCGCGACGCCCTTGGGGCACGCCTCGATGCAGTTGAAGCAGTGCGTGCAGTCGTAGATGCCGGCCGGGTCCTCCGAGAGGTCCTTCAGCCGCTCGAACTGCTGGCCGTCGCGCGGGTCGCCGACGAAGCGGTACGCCTTGGCGAGCGCGGCCGGGCCGATGAACTCCGGGTCGACCTCCATGGAGAGGCAGTCCGACACGCAGGCGCCGCACTGGATGCACGCCATCGTCTGCGTGACGTCGATCATCGACTCGGGCGGAACGATGTACTCGCGCTCGGGCGCGGGTCCCTCGGGCAGCAGCCACGGCGTGACGCGCTGGATCTTCTTCCAGTGGACCGCGTCCATGTCGACGATCAGGTCCTTGATCACCGGCATGTTGCCCATGGGCTCGACCGTGATCACGCCGTCGGCGGCGTTCTCGGCGGCATGGTCGAGATGGGTGTGGCACGCCAGGTCCGGCTTGCCGTTGATGCGCACGCCGCAGGAGCCGCAGATCGCGGCGCGGCACGAGCAGCGGATGCCGATCGAGCCGTCGTGCGGTCGCTGCGCCTGCAGGATGCCGTCGAGGACGGAGCGGTGCCCGTCCAGGTCGACCTGGAAGTCCTCCCAGTAGGGCGCCTCGCCCGTCTCGGGCGAGTAGCGGCGGAGTCTCAGCGTGTAGTCGGCCATCAGTAAACGCGCTCCTGCGGCTCCCACTGGGTCATGGTCACGGGGGTGTACGAGATCTCGGGCGGCCCGTCGCCGTCCGCCGAGAGGACGATGTGCTTGAGCCACTCCTCGTCGTTGCGCTCGGGGTAGTCGAGCCGGAACTGCGCGCCGCGCGACTCCTTGCGCTCGATCGCGCCGACGACGATGCACTCGGCCACGTCGAGCATGTACCCGAGCTCGATCGCTCCCAGCACGTCCTGGTTGAAGACCGTGCCGCGGTCGTCGATCGCCGCCACCGTCGCCTCCTCCTTGAGCCGCCCGATCGTCGCCTGCGCCTCGGTCAGGCCGGCTTCGTCGCGGAACACGGCGCACTTCTCGTTCATCATCGTGCCGAGCTCGTCCTTGATCTCCGAGATGCGGCGGCCGCCGCCTTCGCGGGCGAGGATGCCGTCGATCATCTGCTGCTCGTCCGCGACGTGCGCGTTCGACGCGGCCGGCATCGGCATGCCGCCGGCGCGACGGGCCGCGTCCTCGCCCGAGCGGCGGCCGAAGATGAGCGTGTCGAGCAGCGAGTTCGCGCCCAGCCGGTTGCCGCCGTGGACCGAGACGCACGCCACCTCGCCGGCCGCGTAGAGGCCGGGGATCGAGGTCGCGCCCCACACGTCGGTCTTGACGCCGCCCATGATGTAGTGGCAGCCGGGCCGGATGTGGATCGGCTCGCGCGTGATGTCGACTCCGGCGAAGTCGCGGCCGATGTTGACGATCTCGCGCAGCGCCTCGAGCGTGCGCTTGCGCGGCACCTTGGTGATGTCGAGCGCGACGGTGCCGTCGGGGAAGCCGCGGCCCTCGTTGATCTCCGTCTGCTCGGAGCGGGAGACGACGTCGCGCGACGCCAGCTCCATCTTGTTCGGCGCGTACGTCTCCATGAAGCGCTCGCCCTGCGCGTTGTAGAGGTGGGCGCCCTCGCCGCGCGCGCCCTCGGTGATGAGGATCCCGTTGCCCGCCAGCGTGGTCGGGTGGTACTGGATCATCTCCATGTCCATCAGCGGCGCGCCGATCCGGTAGGACTGCGCGATCCCGTCGCCGGTGCAGATGAGCGCGTTGGTGGTCGGCTTGAAGCACTGGCCGGCGCCGCCCGACGCCTGGATGACGGCCTTGGCGGCGAACAGCTCCATCGAGCCGTCGCGGATGTTGCGCGCCACGGCGCCGCAGCAGTTGCCCTCGTCGTCCTGCACGAGCGCGGTGACGAACCACTCCTCGAAGCGGTCGATCTGCTCGTGGTACTTCATCAGCTGCTCGTAGAGCACGTGCAGCAGCGCCTGGCCGGTGATGTCCGCGACGTAGTACGTGCGCGCGGCGGACGCGCCGCCGAACGCGCGCGTGCCGAGCTTGCCCTCGGGGTTGCGGTGGAACGTGACGCCGCGATGCTCGAGCCAGAGCACCTCGCCCGGCGCCTCGCGGCACATGATCTCGATCGCGTCCTGGTCGCCGAGGTAGTCCGAGCCCTTGACCGTGTCGAACGCGTGCGACTCCCACGAGTCGTCCGGGTCGAGCGCGGCGTTGATCCCGCCCGCGGCCGCGTTGGAGTGCGAGCGCACCGGGTGGACCTTGGACATGATGGCCACGGTCGCGCCGGCCTCGGCGGCCGCGAGGGCGGCCCGCTGGCCGGCAAGTCCGGCGCCGATGATCAGGACGTCGTGTGCGGGCATGGCGCGCGATCTTAGTGCAGTAGGTCGGGCATACTGCGCCACTCCGATGGTTGCCCCCACCGTGCGAACGCTGATCGTGGACGACCACGCGGACGTGCGGTTCCTGATCCGCACGATCGTGCAGGAGGCCGGTCCGCCGCTGGTGGTCGTCGGGGAGGCCGACGGGGTCGAGTCGGCGCTCGAGCGGCTCGACGCGCTCGCCCCCGACGTGGTGGTGATGGACGCGCGGATGCCGCGCGTGGACGGCTTCGAGGCGGCGCCGATGCTCCATGCCCGCCGTCCGGGGCTGCCGATCGTGCTGTGCACCGGGCTGGTCGACGACGACGTGCGCCGCCGCGCGGCCGACGCCGGGATCCTGGCGGTCCTGTCCAAGGACCAGTTCGACGAGATCCCCGCCGTCGTGCTCGCAGTGGCCGGACGCTGACACCTCCGCTCAAACGAGCAGATCGGTGGTCGATCACACGGGACGTGAAGATCGTCGCGACGTCGACGCCGGTCGCGGTGCGCGTGCTCGTGGCCGTGCTGCTGCTCGGCATGGCCGTGGAGACGCTCCATCTCGCCACGCCGTTCGACGGCGGCGTCTGGATCGACGACGTGCTCTACAACGCCCTGCTGCTCGGATCGGCCGTGCTCTGCGTCGCGCGGGCCGTGCTGCGCCCGGGCGAGCGGGTGGCCTGGGCCCTCATGGGGCTCTCGCTGGCGCTGTGGACCGGCGGAGACGTCTACTGGACGCTGGTGCTGGCGGATCTCGCCGAGGCGCCGTACCCGTCGCTCGCGGACGCGCTGTGGCTCGCCTTCCTGCCGACCGCCTACGTCGCGCTCCTGCTGCTGATGCGCAACCGGAGCCCACAGCTGGACTCGCGGCTCTGGCTCGACGGGATCATCGCCGCGCTCACCGCCGGCGCGATCAGCGCCGCTGTCGTCTTCGGCGCGGTCCAGGCGTCGACCGGCGGCGACACCGCGGCCGTCGCCACCAACCTCGCGTATCCGCTCGGCGACATGATCCTGATCGGCACGGTGCTCGGCGCGGTGACCGCTGCCCGCGGGCGGCTCGACCGGACCTGGCTGTTCTTCGCGGGCGGCATCGGGGTGTTCGCCGTCGCGGACTCGATCTACCTGTTCCGGGTGGCCGACGGCAGCTACGTCGCCGGCGGGCTCCTCGACCTCGGATGGCCCGTCGGCGCGCTGCTCGTCGGGCTCGCCGCGTGGCAGCCCCCGGTGCGCGCGAAGCGCGCGGCCGTCGACAAGCTGCCCAGCGTGGCCGTCCCCGTGCTGCTCGCGCTGGTGAGCCTCGGCATCCTCGTCTACGACCACTTCAACCGTGCGCACCTGCTCGCCGTCGGGCTCGCGACCGCGTCGATCGTGGCGGTGGTCATCCGCCTGTTCGTGACGCATCGGGAGAGCCGCGACAACCTCGTCGCCAGCCGGCGCCAGGCGCGCACCGACCCGCTGACCGGGCTCGGCAACCGCTTCGCCGTCATGGGCGCCATCGAGCGCGCGTTCGCGGACGGCGCGCCGCACGTCCTGCTGCTGTTCGACCTCGACGGCTTCAAGAACTACAACGACTCCTACGGCCATCCGGCCGGCGACGCGCTGCTCGCCCGTCTCGGCTCGCGGCTGGCGGCCGCGACGGCGGACGACGGCGGCGCCTTCCGCATCGGCGGCGACGAGTTCTGCGTGCTCGCCGAGTGGCCGGCCGGCGAGCCGCTCGACCCGCTCATCGACCGCGCCAGGGCCGCGCTGTGCGAGGAGGGCGACGGCTTCAAGGTCGGCGCCTCGTGCGGACACGCCCTGCTGCACGACGAGGCGCCCGACGCCGCCGAGGCGCTGCGGGTGGCGGACCGCCGGCTCTACGCGGAGAAGAACAGCGGCCGCGTGCCGGCGCGGATCCAGAGCGCCCAGGTGCTGCGCCGCGCGCTCGAGGCGTGGGACGCCGAGCTGGGCGAGCACACCAGCGACGTCGCCGGGCTCGCGGCGCACGTTGCGCGTCGCCTGGATCTCGGCGACGACGAGGTCGAGCGCGTGGCGACCGCGGCCGAGCTGCACGACGTCGGCAAGATCGCGATCCCGCGCTCGATCCTCCGCAAGCGCGGCGCGCTGGACGCCGAGGAATGGGCGTTCATGCGCCGGCACACGCTGATCGGCGAGCGGATCGTCCAGGGCGCCCCGGCGCTCGTCGGCATCGCGGGCCTGATCCGCTCCAGCCACGAGCGCTGGGACGGGACCGGGTACCCGGACGGGCTCGCCGGGGACGCCATCCCGGTCGGCGCCCAGATCCTCTTCGTCTGCGACTCGTTCTCGGCGATGACCACCGACCGGTGCTACAAGGCGGCCATGACCGAGACCGAGGCGATCGAGGAGCTGCGCCGCCACGCCGGGACGCAGTTCGGGCCGGCGGTCGTCGCGGCGTTCGAGGCCGCGCACGCCGCGGACCGCCGGGCGGTCGAGCCGGGCGACTACTCGCTCGACGCCGCCTGATCCGCGAAGCTCGCGAGGCCGCCGGGCACGGCGCTTGACGAAGCGGCCGCACATGGCGAGGCTTGTGCCATGGGCGGCTCCGGCGGCGCGTCGACGTTCAATGCCCCGGCGGACGCGTACGACCGCCACATCGGGCGCTACGGGAGCGCGCTCGCCGCGGAGCTGATCCGGGTGGCGGGCGTCGCCCCCGGGCAGCGCGCGCTCGACGTGGGCTGCGGCCCGGGCGCGCTCACTCGGGCCCTGGCCGCGCGGCTGGGGTCCGCGTCGGTCGCGGCGATCGACCCGTCGCCGCCGTTCGCGGCCGCGTGCCGGGACCGGGTCCCCGGCGCCGACGTCCGCGAGGGCGCGGCGGAGGCGCTGCCGTGGGCGGACGGGACGTTCGACGCCGTGCTCTCCCAGCTCGTCGTCAACTTCCTCGACGACCCCGCGCGCGGGGTCGGCGAGATGCGGCGGGTGGGGCGTCCGGGCGCGGTCGTGGCGGCGTGCGTGTGGGACTACGCCGGCGGCATGACGCTGCTGCGGCGGTTCTGGGACGCCGCGCTGGCCGTCGATCCGGAGGGGGCGGCGGCCTGCGACGAAGGGCGCGTCATGCGCTTCTGCGCGCCGGACGAGCTGCGCGGGCTGTGGTCGGAGGCCGGGCTAGACGGCGTGACCGGCGGAGAGCTCTCGGTCTCCGCGGGCTACGAGGACTTCGCCGACCTGTGGGAGCCGCTCGAGCGCGGCGTCGCGCCCTCTGGGGCGTACGCGGCGGGGCTCGATCCGGCGCGGCGGGCGGCGCTGCGCGACGAGTTGCGCCGGCTGCTCGGCGTGGGGGACGGTCCGTTCACCCTCGCGGCGCGGGCGTGGTGGGTCGCCGGGCGCGTGCGCGGGTGAACGGCTGGCATCGAGGGAGGGGCTCGGACTGGGGTCGCGCTTCCGCGGAAGCGCCCGTTTCGCGAGCGATTTGCACGTTGACCCCTATATAGGTGGTCAACGTGCAAATCGTCGGCGAAACCGCCGCGGCCACTCGACTCACTCCCTCAAAGCCCGCCGTTCATCCCCGATCGCGCTACGACGGAGCGAACCGCGCACGGAGCGCGCGCGTGACCTGCTCGAACGTGACGACCCCGCGCAGCCGCCCGTCGGCGTCGACCGCCATGAGCGCGCCGAGGCGCCGCAGCGGCTCGGAGGAGAGCAGGGCCTCGAGCGGCGCGTCCGCCGGGACCTGCCCGTCGTCGGCGGCCGGGGCGGCGAGCTCGCGCACCGGCATCTCGCCGCCTTCCTGCAGCGCCGCGTGCTCGACCGCGCGGCGGTGCGCGATGCCGGCGTAGCGGCCGTCGTCCTCCACCACCGCGAACCAGTCCCACCCCTGGTAGCGGAGGAAGTAGTCCTCGTAGGCGCGGCTCGCCGGCAGCGCCGCGGGGATGGTGACCGGCTCGGAGTCCATCACGTCGGCGACCGTGATCCCCGCCAGCTGCTCGGTGAAGCGCGTCTGCGCGAGCGTGCCGCGGGCGGCGGAGGCGAGCAGCCAGCCGAGCGCCGCGAACCAGATCCCGTCGAACGCCGCGCCCTCGACGAACACGACCAGCGCGAGCCCGCCCGCGATCAGCAGGTAGCCGAAGCCGATCCCGATCCGCGCCGCGAAGCGCGTCGCCCGATGGCGGTCGCCGGTCAGCTTCCAGGCGATGGCGCGGGCGATCCGGCCGCCGTCGAGCGGGAACGCCGGCACGAGGTTGAACAGCAGCAGCACCAGGTTCATCGAGACGAGGAGCGAGACGACCACCTCGACCGGTGAGGCGTCGGCGTCGGCCGAGAGCCGCGCGGCGTCCCAGAACGAGTCCCCGCCGGCGAGCAGGATCGCGGCGATCGAGGCGAGCACCATGATCAGCAGCGTCACCAGCGGCCCCGCGACCGCGACGCGGAACTCCGCGCCCGGCGAGTCCGTGTCGCGGCTCATCTTCATCACGCCGCCGAACAGGAACAGGTCGATCCCCTCGACGGCGATCCCCTCGCGCCGGGCGGCCAGCGCGTGGCCGAGCTCGTGCGCCACGATCGAGGCGAAGAAGCTCGCCGCCGCCACGACGGCGACCACGTAGACGGTCGTCTCGCTCGCGGCCAGCGTGTCCGAGAGCGAGTCCCAGAGCACGAAGATCACGACGAACAGGACGAGGAACCACGAGTAGTTCACGCCCACCCGGATGCCGAAGATCCGGAGCAGAGGCAGTGAACGGGATCCCGTCATCCCGTCAATGGTGGCACGCGCCGGCCGATCAAGGGAGTGGAAGGTTCCCCGATCAAGGAGGTCTGCGTGCACGCACGCTACCCCGGCCTGGCGGCCGCTGCCGCCGCGCTCATCCTCGCCGCGCTGCCGGCGGCCGCGTCGGCCGATGAGGCGGCGACCGTCTGCAACGAGGCGGAGAACTCGCCGCGCGGCGGGTATGTCGTGACCGGCGGTCCGGTGGACCCGAACCCGCCGGCGTTCCTCCGCGGCTCGCAGATGCGGGTCGGCAACGGCCACGGCGCCGGACTGGTCCACGCCGCCGAGCGCTCTCCCGCGCTGCGGCTGTGCGGCCCGGAGGACGACGACGGAGGCGGAGCGACCTAGCCGGGCGCCCGTGCCGGGAGCGCGGCGCGGCTTCGCGCCGCGCTCCCGCGCAGCGGCGAGCCGGACGAGCCTCGTGGCCTACCATCGGCGCCCTCGGAATTCGCATCCAAGGAGATCCATTGCCGCCGCAGCCCACGAAGGTCACCGTCACCGGCGCCGCCGGCCAGATCGGCTACGCGCTGCTGTTCCGGATCGCGTCCGGTCAGCTGCTCGGACCCGATCGGCCCGTGCACCTGAAGCTGCTGGAGATCCCGCAGGCCGTCAAGGCCGCCGAGGGCACCGCGCTCGAGCTGTTCGACTGCGCGTTCCCGCTGCTCGCCGGGATCGACATCCACGACGACGCGACGCCGGCGTTCGAGGGCACGAACATCGCGCTGCTCGTCGGCGCGCGGCCCCGCACCAAGGGGATGGAGCGCGCGGACCTGCTGGAGGCCAACGGCGCGATCTTCAAGCCGCAGGGCGAGGCGATCGCCGCCGGCGCGGCCGACGACATCAAGGTCCTCGTGGTCGGCAACCCCGCCAACACCAACGCGCTGATCGCGCAGCGCAACGCGGACGGCGTGCCCGCCGAGCGGTTCACGGCGATGACCCGGCTGGACCACAACCGCGCGGTCGGGCAGCTCGCCGACAAGACCGGCGCCGCCGTGTCGGACATCACCAACATGGCGGTCTGGGGCAACCACTCGCCGACGATGTACCCGGACCTGTTCAACGCGAAGGTCCGCGGGCAGCGCGCGTGGGACGCCGTGGGCGACGAGGCCTGGGTGGCGGACACGTACATCCCGCGCGTCGGCAAGCGCGGCGCAGAGATCATCGAGGCGCGCGGCGCGTCCTCGGCGGCGTCCGCGGCCAACGCGGCGATCGATCACGTCCACGACTGGGTCAACGGCACCGCCGGCGGCGACTGGGTCTCGATGGCGGTCCCGTCGGACGGGTCCTACGGGGTGGAGGAGGGGATCATCTCCTCGTTCCCGTGCCGGACGGCGGACGGCGCGATCGAGATCGTCCAGGGGCTGGACGTGCCGGAGTTCTCGCAGCAGCGGATCGACGCGACCGTCGGCGAGCTCGTCGGCGAGCGCGACGCCGTGCAGAAGCTCGGGCTCATCTAGGCCAGTGCGGATCGTCTACACGCACACGGACGAGGCGCCCGCGCTCGCGACGTACTCGCTCCTGCCCATCGTCGAGGCGTTCGCGGGGCCGGCGGGCGTCGAGGTCGAGCTCCGCGACATCTCGCTCGCCGGGCGGATCCTCGCCCAGTTCGGGCACGCGCCGGACGCCCTGTCGGAGCTCGGCGAGCTCGCGCAGACGCCCGAGGCGAACATCATCAAGCTGCCGAACGTCAGCGCCTCGATCCCGCAGCTCAAGGCGGCGATCAAGGAGCTGCAGGACGCGGGCCACGACGTCCCCGAGTACGACGACGCCCAGGAGACCTACGACAAGGTCAAGGGGAGCGCGGTCAACCCGGTGCTGCGCGAGGGGAACTCGGATCGCCGCGCGCCCGCATCGGTCAAGGCGTTCGCGCGCAAGCACCCGCACTCGATGGGCGAGTGGTCCACCGGGTCGAAGACCCACGTCGCCACGATGGGCGACGGCGACTTCCGCTCGACCGAGCGCTCGATCACCTTCGCCGGCGACGACGAGCTGCGGATCGAGCACGTCGCGCCCGACGGGACGATCACCGTGCTGAAGGAGTCCGTGCCGGTGCTCGCGGGCGAGATCGTGGACGGCGCGGTGATGCGCCGGCGCTCGCTCGACGCGTTCCTGGCCGAGCAGGTGGCGGACGCGAAGGCCAGGGGCGTGCTGTTCTCGCTGCACCTGAAGGCGACGATGATGAAGGTGTCTGACCCGATCATCTTCGGGCACGCCGTGCGGACCTTCTTCGCCGGCGTGTTCGCCGAGCACGGCGACGCGCTGGAGCGCGCCGGGGCAAGCCCGAACCACGGGCTCGCGAGCATCCTCACCGCGATCGAGCGGCTCCCCGCCGGCGAGCGCGAGGCGATCGAGTCCGCGATCGCCGCCACCTACGAGTCCGCGCCCGGCCTCGCGATGGTGGACTCCGACCGCGGGATCACCAACCTGCATGTCCCGAGCGACGTGATCGTCGACGCGTCGATGCCCGCGATGATCCGCACCTCGGGCCAGATGTGGAACGCCGCCGGCGAGCAGCAGGACACCAAGGCGGTCATCCCCGACTCGAGCTACGCGGCGCTCTACGCCGAGACGATCGACTTCTGCCGCGAGCACGGCGCCTTCGACCCGGCGACCATGGGCACCACGCCGAACGTCGGCCTGATGGCGCAGAAGGCCGAGGAGTACGGCAGCCACGACAAGACGTTCGAGATCGCCGCCCCGGGAGTCGTGCGGGTCGTCGACCGCTCGGGCGCGACCGTGCTCGAGCACGACGTCGAGGCCGGCGACATCTGGCGCGGCTGCCAGACGAAGGACGCGGCGGTGGCCGACTGGGTGCGGCTCGCGGTCGAGCGCGCCCGCGCGACCGGCGCGCCGGCGGTGTTCTGGCTCGACGAGACCCGCGCGCACGACGCCGAGATCCTGGAGAAGGTCCGGCGGGAGCTGGGCCGGCACGACACCGACGGGCTCCAGATCGAGGTCCTGCCGGTCGCCCAGGCGACCCGCTTCACGCTCGCGCGGGCGAAGGCCGGCGAGGACACGATCTCGGTCACGGGCAACGTCCTGCGCGATTACCTGACCGATCTCTTCCCGATCCTGGAGCTCGGCACGAGCGCGAAGATGCTCTCGATCGTGCCGCTGATGAACGGCGGCGGGCTGTTCGAGACGGGCGCCGGCGGCTCGGCGCCCAAGCACGTGCAGCAGCTCGTGAAGGAGAACCACCTGCGGTGGGACTCGCTCGGCGAGTTCCTGGCGCTGGCGGAGTCGCTGCAGTTCCTGGCCGGCAAGACCGACAACCCGCGGGCGGGCGTGCTGGCCCGCACGCTCGACGAGGCGACCGGCGCGCTGCTGGAGAACGGCAGGTCGCCGTCGCGCAAGGTGGGCGAGCTCGACAACCGCGGGAGCCACTTCTACCTGGCGCTCTACTGGGCCCGGGCGCTCGCCGAGCAGACCGACGACGCCGAGCTCGCGCAGGCGTTCGCACCGCTCGCCGAGCGGCTCGGCGCGGACGAGGAGGCGATCGTCGCCGAGCTGCGCGACGTCCAGGGGGAGCCCGTCGACCTCGGCGGGCTACTACTTCCCCGACCGCGAGCAGGCGAGCGCGGCGATGCGCCCGAGCGACACGTTCAACGCGGCGATCGCGTCGCTCGGTTCCATGCGCGTCTGAGTCAGGTTCAGGTGGCGGACTTGTCCCGGATGTGCCACCCGCGTCCGGACTTCACCACGTCCCCGTTCTTGGCGAGGTCAGGCATCACCCGGTAGAGGTAGTTCTGCTTGATGCCCATCGCCTCCGCGAGCTCAGGGATCGTGATGCCGGGGCGGGCGCGCACCAGCTCGAGCGCCTGGATCGCGCGCGTGCCCGAGCCCTTCGGGCGCCCGCGCCGGCCGCTCGAGGTGCCGCGGCCACGGCGGCTCGCGGGCGCGGCGGCGGGCCGCGCGGGCCGGTTCTCCACTCCGGCCAGGGCGCGCTCGGCGGCCTCCAGGCGCTGGTACTCGTCGACCAGCGGCTTCAGCTCCTTGAGCCGTGCCTGGATCTCCTTGCGCTTCTCTTCGAGGAAGTCTGCCACCTCGTGCCGCCCTTTCACCGTAAATTGAATTGAACGTCCAATGAACGGCAGTACCTTACGGTTACCGTCAGTCGCGCGTGAAATTCGCCTTGCCGCGCATGGCAGTGTTCACCTGCGATGGACGATCTCGTCGAGCATGTGGTGGCACTTCAGGGGCGCGATCTGACGCTGCTCGCACCGCGCGACGGCGAGGCGCTGCTCAGCGAGGAGGCGTTCGAGCACGAGGAGTTCCTCCCGTACTGGGCCGAGCTGTGGCCCAGCGCGCTGGCGCTCGCGCGCGCCGTCGCGCGCCGCCCGCTCACCGGGCGGCGCGTGATCGAGCTGGGCTGCGGCCTCGGGCCTCCCGTCCATCGCCGCCGCGCTGTCGGGCGGCCGCGTGCTGGCCACCGACTGGTCGCCCGACTCGGTCGCGATGACGGCCCGCAACGCCGCGCGCAACGAGGTCGAGCTCGCCACCGCGATCTACCGCTGGGACTCCCCGCCGGAGCCGCTCGGCGCGCCTTGGCCGCTCGTGATCGCGTCCGACGTCCTGTACGAGGCGCGCAACGGCGACGCGCTGCTGGAGCTGCTCCCGCGGCTGACGGCCGCCTCGGGCGAGGTGTGGCTCGCCGACCCCGGCCGCGCGCCGTCCGGGCGCTTCCTCGAAGCGGCCGCGGCGAGCTGGCGGATCGACGCGATCCCCCACGACGGTCCGCGCCACGTGACGGTCCACCGCTTGGCGCCGCGACCTTGACAGGCCTCCGGGCGGCTGTATCCTCAACCCCGTGGTTTATCAACCGAGCAGGTGACAACGAGGGTGGCGACGGATCAGCTCACCAGCACGTTCGCGGCGCTCGCCGACCCGACGCGGCGCGCGATCCTCGCGCGCCTCGCGCACGGCGAGGCGACCGTGGGAGAGCTGGCCGAGCCGTTCCCCATCACCCTGCAGGCCGTCTCCAAGCACCTGAAGGTGCTGGAGCGGGCCGGGCTGATCGCGCGCGGTCGCAGCGCGCAGCTCCGGCCCTCGCGGCTGCAGGGCGAGGCGCTCAAGGAGGCCTCCGACTGGCTCGCGGACTACCGCGGGTTCTGGGAGGTCAGGATCGACCGCCTCGACGAGCACCTGCGCGAGATCAAGCGGAAGGGAAACCCGGATGACTGAAGCGATCAGCGCGCAGGAGATCACGGTCACGCGCGTCTACGACGTGCCGCGCGAGCTGGTGTGGAAGGCGTGGACCGAGCCCGAGCAGCTCGCCGCCTGGTGGGGCGCCCCCGGCTGGACGAGCCCGGCGTCCCGCATCGAGATCGACGTCCGGCCCGGCGGCGTCTTCCGCGTGCCCTCCGTCTCGGAGGACGGCGGCGAGATGACGACCGAGGCGGAGTTCCGCGAGGTCGTCGAACCGGAGCGGCTGGTCGTGGTGGAGGTCGCCGAGGGCGCCTGGCACGAGGGCGCCGAGACCGCCGTCACGCTCACCGATCTCGGCGGCGGCCGGACCGAGATGGTCCTGCGCTCGACCATCCACACGACGGACGAGATGCGCGGCATGGCCGAGGCGGGGCTCACGGGCTCGCTCGACCGGCTGGGCGATCACCTCGGCGGTCCGGCGCCGCTCGTCACCGGCGTCGACTTCGTCTCGGTCCCCACGCGTGACCTGGACGCGGCGATGGACTTCTACGGGAACGTGCTCGGCCTGCCGCGCTCGAGCCTGTGGCAGCGACCCGGGCACGAGGCGGTCGGCGCCGAGTTCGAGACCGGCACCGTCACCATCGCCCTCCTCGTGGTGGAGGGCTTGGGGATCGGGTTCCAGCCCCACAAGGTCCCGATCGCGTTGCGCGTCGACGACGTCGAGGCGGCCCGCGCCGTCCTCGAGTCGCGCGGCGTCACGTTCAAGGGCGAGACGATCGACAGCGGCGTCTGCCACCAGGCGCTCTTCGAGGACCCGGACGGCAACTCGCTCGACCTCCACCACCGCTACGCCCCCCGAACCTAAAGAGGGACAGTCCCCCTTTAGGTTCGCTCGAGGAACGCCTTCAAGCGCGCGAGGGAGCGGGTCGCCTCGCGTTCCGCGGCGCCCGCGACGAGCATCCGCCCCGCCATGCGGCCGAAGAAGCCGCCCGGCTGCGAGTACTCGTTGTGGTAGTCGAAGCGCGTCCGCTCGCCGCCGTCCAGCGCGGTGAGCTCGTCGACGATGCGGGCATGCGAGCCCGCCGGGCCCCGCCCCTCCCAGATCGCGTGGCGGGGCGGGTCGAGCTCGGCGAGCGACCACTTGACCTTGAAGCCGGCATGGTGGAGGGCGAGCGTCTGGTCGACCCGGAAGCCGGGGCGCAGCCCGCCGGCGTCGACGTAGCCGAGCTTGCGGTGGATCGTCACCCACTCGTCGAAGTGATGCGGGTCCATGATCACGTCCCACACGCGCTGGGGCGGGACGGCGATGTCGATCGAGGCCGACACGGCGGTCACCGGGCCGCGAGCTCCTGCGTGCGCTCCCACTCGCGCAGCGCGCGCTCGACCGCCGCGTCGAAGGAGTGCAGGCGGACGTCGAAGGCGCCGGCCGCCTCCCCGTCGCGGGGCAGCAGGTCGTGCTCGAGCGACTCCATGAGCGGCTCGATCAGCGCGGGGTCCTCGCCGGCGATCGTGGCGGCGACGACGGACGCGATCGGCGTGACCGAGAACCCGAGCCCGAGCGACGGGCGGCGGACCATCATCGCGTCGGAGATGCCGCTGATCATGTCGGCGTAGGTCATCACGTCCGGGCCTCCGATGTCCCACGACCGCCCCGTCACGGTGGCGGGCACGGTGGCGGCGCGGGCCAGGTAGTCCACCACGTCGCGCCCGTCGATCGGCGCCGTCCGGTTGCTCCGCCAGGCCGGCAGCGCGAGCACGGGGAGGCGCTCGATCAGGCGGACGAGGAACCGGAACGAGCGCGAGCGGGCCCCGATCACGATCGACGCGCGCAGCGCGATCCCCTCCGGCACGGCGTCGAGCAGCGCGTGCTCGACCGCCAGGCGCGACCCGAGGTGGCGCGAGAGCGGCGCGCCGGCGGGGACGATCCCGCCGAGGTAGACCACCCGCCGCAGCCCCGCCGCCGCGGCCGCCGCCGCGAACGCCTCGGCCGACGCGCGCTCGCGCTCGGCGAACGCGCCGTTGACGGTGGCTGCCTCCATCGAGTGGATGAGGTAGTACGCGACGTCGATCCCGTCGAGCGCGGCTTCCAGGCCGGCGCCGGTGGCGACGTCGCCGAGCACGAGCTCGTCGACCGGCACGCTCACGCGCTGGCGCGAGCGGGCGAAGCCGCGCACGTCGTGCCCGTCGGCGCGCAGCCGGCCGGCCAGCTCCGCGCCGACGTAGCCCGAGACGCCGGTGACGAGGGTCCGCATGGCCACCGAGGGTAGGGCGCCCTGCGATTTCGGCGGAGGATGCGGGATGGACCTCTCGCTACCAGGGCGAATCGGGGGGGTTTCCCGCCTGTTTGCGGGAACGACACGAGAACCGTGCGATTTGCGGCTTCGGCCGTTGCGCGACCCTGTCCGAAGCGCTTTGCTCCCGCTCGTTCTGTGACGAAGTGGTGAAGGGGGAACACGGACGGTGTCGGGGAAGAAGGCCGCCAAGGTCAGCTGCGAGGACTGCTTCTTCAAGCGGAACCTGTTGTGTGCGCTCGACTGCGACGCGCCGTGTCCGACGTTCCGTCCCGACCACCCGGACGGGCTGCGGCCGCCGCAGCAGATGCGCTTCGTCTTCCGCCAGGAGCGCCGCCGCCAGGTCGCCTGGGCGCTGCCTAGCGCGCAGGAGCAGGCTGCGCTTCACGGGTAGCCGCGCGGCGGGCGATCCATTCCGCCCCGGGCGTGTCGGTCAGCCCGTGGGCGATGATCGACACGAACACGCACAGCGCGGCCAGGTTGAAGATCCGCTCGTTCGCCGGGATCTGATCGGCCAGCACGAGCAGCGAGAACGTCATCGTCGCCACGCCCTTGGGGCCGAACCAGGCCATGAACCACGTCCAGTCCGCGGGCGTCCGGGTGCCGAGCAGGGCGATCCACACCGCGACCGGCCGCGCGACCAGCAGCGTCCCGACGACGATCGCCACCGCGGCCCAGCCGTCGCCGAACAGGCCGTCGAACGTGAGCAGCGCGCCGAACACGACGAAGACGCCGAGCTTGACGATCTCCACGATGTCGTCGGCGCGGTTCTCGAACGTCGCGCGCAGGTCCGGGCGGCTGATCCCGAGCGTGATCGCGCAGACGTACACCGCGATCAGCCCGTTGCCCTCGGGCGGCAGGACGGCGATGCCGTACGTCGCGAACGCGGTGCCGAGCGCGTACAGCGACTTCTGGTGGTCGGGGATCGACTCCGCCAGCCCGCGGACCCGGGGCAGCAGGCGGCTGGCGAGATAGCCGATCGCGATCCCGGAGACGAAGCCCACCGTGACGTCCTGGAGCACGAAGGTCCACCAGGTGAAGTCGTCCTGTCCGACCCGCAGCGCCGCCGAGAACGCCAGCACGGCCGGCAGCGCGAGGCCGTCGTTGAGGCCGGACTCGAGGTTGAGCGAGTGCCGCACCAGGCGCGGGACCCGCGGGTTGGTCACGACGCTCGACGACAGCACCGGGTCGGTCGGCGAGAGCAAGGCGCCGAGCAGCAGGCACTCGGTCCAGCCCAGATCGGTCACGACGTGCGCCGTCACCGCCACGATCCCGGCGGTGATCGGCATCGCCAGCACGAGCTTGCGCAGCGGCAGGTGCCAGGCGGTCTGCAGCATCTCGGCCTCGACCTCCAGCCCGTCGCGGAACAGGATCACGATCAGCGCGACGATCGCCAGCCCGGAGACGAAGCCCGGACCCGGGATCGAACTCGAGCACCTCGATCCCGCCCTCGCCGAGCACGAAGCCCGCGAGCACGAAGAGCGCGACCAGCGACAGGAACGACCGATGGGCCAGCCCCGAGAGCAGCGCGCCCGCCATGAGCAGGCAGCCGAACACCAGCAGCGGTGTCGTGATCGGATCGGCAGACGCCACGAGCACCGCTGTAGGGTCCCAGGCGAAGTGAAGATCTGGGTCCTGGGCAAGTCGCCCGCATGGCAGGACGCCGACGGCGCCTGCTCCGGCTACCTGGTCGAGGACCAGGGCTTCCGCATGCTCATCGACTGCGGCAACGGGGTGTTCTCCAAGCTGCGCCGCTTCGTCGACTACGTCGACGTCGACGCGGTCGTCATCTCCCACCTGCACGCGGACCACTTCCTCGACCTCGTGCCGTTCTCGTACGCGCTCACCTACGCGCCCCGCCAGCAGCCGGTCCCGGTGGACCGGTGGCCGGGGACCGACCACCCCGCCCGCCCCGTCCTGCACGCGCCCGCCGGGCGGCCGCGACTGCTTCCGCCGCGTGGTCGGCGCATGGGGGAACGAGGACCTGATCGAGAACGCGTTCCGGCTGACCGAGTACGACCCGGCCGAGGTCCTGCACGCCGGGCCGCTGACGCTCCGCTTCCAGCCCGTCCCGCACTTCGTGCCCACCTACGCGATCGAGCTCACCTCGGCGTCGAACGGGGGCCGGCGCTTCACGTACGGCGCGGACTCCGTCGCCGTCGGAGGAGCTGTGCGCGTTCGCGCGGGACACGGACCTGCTGCTGATCGAGGGGACCCTGCCGCGCCCCGAACGCGCCGGGCCGCGCGGGCACCTGACCCCCTCCGAAGCCGGCGAGCACGGCCGCAAGGCCGGCGCCCGCCGGCTCGTGCTCACCCACCTGTCGGACGAGCTCGACGCCGCCTGGGCCGAGGCGGAGGCGGAGCGGACGTTCGGCGGTCCGGTCGAGATCGCCCGCGAGGGCGCCGTCTACGAGCTCTGACGTCCGGCCGCGCTCCAGCCCGGCGCGTCACCGGCCGATAAAGGGAACGCAGGCAGTTCCCTGAACCCCATTACAAGTGAAGACCTCGGAGGCAACGACGACGGACGGCGTGCGGCTCTTGTCGCATCGTCCATCCGTGCTCTACAAGGTGGAGCATCTGGCCACCGAGCCGCCCGCGGGCGACATCGCCGTCGAGGGACTGAAGCTGGCGGGACCGGGTTGGGACGACCGGCTCAAGACGCTGCTGCAGGCGCTCTCACAGTCCGAGCGCGCGTGCCTGTTCGCCGTCCGGCTCGCAGACGAGCAGGCGCTGCCGCTGCCGGCCGAGACGCTGCTCGACCGCGCGCGCACCGACTGGTTCCCGGAGTTCCTCTCGCACGGGCTGATGCGCCCGCACTTCCAGCCGATCGTCGAGATCGCGACCGGCCGGTCGTTCGGGCGCGAGGCGCTGATGCGCGGCAAGCTCGGAGCGGTCGAGGTGCGCGGCGGGGAGCTGCTGGCCGCCGCCGAGGCGCACGACGCGCTGTTCTCGTTCGACGCGCGGGCCCGCGCGGCCGCGCTCGAGATCGGGCTGCCGCTCATGCCCGACGGCGAGATCCTGTTCGTGAACCTGGACCCGCGCGCCGCGCTCGACGTCGAATCCTCGATGCGCACCACCTGGCCGGTCGTGAGCCGGCTGAACGGCGACCCGTCGCGGATCTGCCTGGAGATCGTCCGGCCCGAGCGCTGCGCGGACCGCGACATGCTCGAGGACCTGGTGAACGCGCACCGCAAGCGCGGCGCGCTGATCGCGCTCGACGACCTCTCGGGCGGCCCGGACTCGCTCGTCCTACCTCGAGGCGCTCAAGCCCGACTTCGCGAAGATCGACAACAAGCTCACGGCGGGGATCCAGTACTCGGCCGGCCGCCGCCAGCTCGTGGCCGCGCTCGTCGAGTGCGCCCACGAGTGCAAGGCGCGCGTGGTCGCCGAGGGCGTCGAGCGCGTCGGCGAGTTCGAGGCGATGCGCGACCTCGGCGTCGACTTCGGGCAGGGGTTCTACTTCGGCCAGCCGACCGAGCGGCCGATGGCGGTCGACCCGCGGCTCGTCCGCGCGCGGCCCGAGCTGGTCTGAGCTCTCCGCCGGCGTGCCGGCGGGCGCCGGCGAACGTCAAAAGCGGCATTGAGGAGAGGGACGGAGTGTCGCGGCGCTCATGCGGGGCGCCTTGACCACCGCACAGGTGGTTAACGCGCCCCGCGTGTGCCGAGGCCACCTGACCCTGTCCTCGATGCCGCAGTTGACGTTCGGTGGCGTCGCCGGCAACGCCAAACGAGCCGTAGACGCTCGCGCATGACCTTGAGCATCCGAGCTATGGACCGTCTCGCCGATCGCGAGTTCACTGTCGGTCATGCCCGCTGAACTCCACTCCACCGTCGCTCCCGGCCAGACACTCGAGAACCCCGTCACCGGCGAGCGCTTCACCTTCACGCACACCGCGGCCACGACCGGCGGCGAGCTGCTCGCCTTCGAGCTCGCGCTGCGACCCGGCGGCGCGGTCCCGATCCCGCACGTGCACCCGATCCAGACCGAGCGGTTCGAGGTCGTCTCCGGCCGCATGCGCTTCCGCATCGGCCTGCGGACGCGGATCGCCGAGGCCGGCGACGTGATCGAGGTCGCGCCCGGCGTCCTGCACGGCTTCGGCAACGCCGGCGACGAGGAGGCGCGGATGCGCGTCGAGGTCCGCCCGGCGCTCGCGATGGAGCAGATGTTCGCCGACGTGATCGAGATGGCCCGCGCCGGTCGGATGACCAAGCGCGGCCTCCCCCGCAACCCGCTCGAGCTCGCCGTCCTGGCGCGCACGTACGACCAGGAGGCGCACGCCCCGTTCATGAGCGTCGGGATGCAGCGGGTGCTGCTCGCGCCGCTCGTCCTCGCCGCGCGCCACCCCCGCCGGGCCGGCGCGGCGGCCGCGTTCGCCGGGCTGGTGGCGGTCGGCGGCTAGGGTTCGCGGCATGCGCGCGGGCCTCCCCGACTTCCGCCTCGAGGTCTACCTCGGGAAGTGGGAGTTCGCCGCGCGGCACCATCTCACGGCGTCCGACGCGCAGACGCTCAGCGTGGCCGAGGTGCTCGGGCCCGAGGGCATGGAGGAGCTCGCGGCGCTGCCGCTGGGCTACTCGCCGACGTGGGGGAGCGACGCGCTGCGGGCGGCGATCGCGGCGACGTACGACGCCGTCGAGCCCGACGACGTGCTCGTGTTCGCCGGCGCCGAGGAGGCGATGTTCTGGGCGCTGCAGGAGCTGGTCGGCCCGGGCGAGCACGCGGTCGTGACCGTGCCGAACTACCAGTCGATGGAGAGCCTCCCGCTCGCGACCGGCGCGGCGGTCTCGGGCCTGGCGCTGCGTCCCGAGGACGGCTGGGCGCTCGACCTCGACGCGCTGGTCGCCCTGCTGCGCCCCGACCACGCGGCTCGTCGCCGTCAACTTCCCGAACAACCCGACCGGCGCGCTGCCCGACCCCGCCACCTGGGCGGCGCTCGTCGCGCTGTGCGAGGAGCGCGGGATCCGGCTGTTCTCCGACGAGGTCTACCGCGGGCTCGAGCCGGACGGCACGCCGCGGCTCCCACAGGCCGCCGACCGCTCGCCGACCGCGCTGTCGCTCGGCGTGATGAGCAAGGCCTACGGGCTGCCGGGGCTGCGGATCGGCTGGCTCGCCTGCCGCGACCGCGCCCGTGCTGGAGCGGCTGGAGACGCGCAAGCACTACACGTCGATCTGCAATGCCGCCCCCAGCGAGCTGATCGCCGCCCACGCGCTGCGCCGCGGCGGCGAGATCACCGCGCGCAACCGCGCGATCATCGCCGCGCAACCTGCCGGTGTTCGAGGCGTTCTTCGCGGCGCACGAGGAGACCCTTCGCGTGGGAGCCGCCGCAGGCCGGCTGCGTCTGCTTCCCCCGCTACCTCGGCGCCGACGGCGTCGACGCGTTCTGCCGCGACCTCGTCGAGCAGGCCGGCGTCGTGCTCCTGCCGGCCTCGATCTACGCCTCCGAGCTGGGCGAGGTCCCGCGCGACCGCTTCCGGCATCGGCGTCGGGCGGGCCGATCCGGAGCCGGCGCTGGAGGCGTTCGACTCCTGGCTGCGCGCGCAGCGACCGCCGGTCGCTCGAGCGCGGGACCTCGACGGCTCGCGCGAGCGCTAGATTCCGGTTGTGGCCTCGGATCGCGACCTATTCGCCAACTTCGAGCGCATGCGACGGGAGATGGACGAGCTGTTCGGCGACGTGTTCGGCGGCGGCCTCGCCGGCCGGGGGTCACGTGGGGCGTTCACCCCGGCGGTCGACGTCTACTACGTCGCCGACCCGCCACGCGCGGTGGTCCGCGCCGAGCTCGCGGGCATCCGCGCCTCGGAGATCGAGCTCGAGATCCGCGGGCGCGAGCTGATCCTCGCCGGCCAGCGGCGCCCGGGCGACGGCGACGAGGAGCGCCTCTACCAGCAGCTCGAGATCCAGCACGGTCCGTTCCGGCGCGTGATCGGGCTCGGCGCCGACGTGGACGCCGACGCCGCGAAGGCCACCTACGAGGACGGCGTGCTCACGGTCGAGCTGCCGATCGTCGCGCCGACCGGCTCGCGCACCGTGCCGGTGCGGCACGCGGACGGGGAGTCGTGATCGAGATCGCCACCCCCGGCGTCGGCGGCGAGGAGGTCGCCCTCGGCGCCGCGCCCGAGCTGCCCGAGCGGCTGCCGGTGCTGCCGCTCCGCGACACGGTCACGTTCCCGGACACCCTGACCCCGCTGGCGGTGGGGCAGGAGCGCTCGATCCGGCTGATCAACGACGTGCTGGGCGGCAACCGGATGCTCGTCATGGTCGCCAGCCGCACCCCGGAGTCCGACTCGCCGGGACCGGACGAGCTGTATCGCGTCGGCGTGATCGGCACGATCGCGCGGATGATGAAGGTGCCCGACGGCACGCTGCGCATCCTCGTCCAGGCCGGCGCGCGCGTGCGGATCGAGGAGTTCGAGACCGAGCAGCCCTACCTCATCGCGCGCGTCGTCCCCGAGCCGGACATCGTGAACGAGGGGCCGGAGCTCACGGCGCTCATGCGCAACGTGCAGGAGACGTTCTCGCGCATCATCGAGGACGTCCCGTACCTGCCGGAGGAGCTGCAGCTCGCGGTCACCAACCTCGACGATGCCTCGGCGCTGTCGCACCTCATCGCGGGCTCGCTGCGGCTCAAGACCGAGGAGAAGCAGCAGCTGCTCGAGGAGCGCGACGTGGCCAAGCGGCTGCGCCGGCTCTCCGAGATCCTGGCGCGCGAGCAGGAGGTCGCCGCGATCGGGTCGCGCATCCAGTCGCAGGTCCAGTCCGAGCTGGACCGCACGCAGCGCGAGTACGTCCTGCGCCAGCAGCTCAAGGCGATCCAGGAGGAGCTCGGCGAGCGCGATCCCGCGGAGGCGGAGGTCGAGGAGCTGCGCGAGCAGCTCGCCGCGATCACCCTGCCCGAGGACGTCCGGCGCCAGGTCGACCGCGAGCTGTCGCGGCTGGAGAAGCTGCCGCAGGCCGCGGCCGAGCACGGCGTGATCCGCACGTACCTGGAGTGGATCGCCTCGCTGCCGTGGGACAAGACGACCGAGGACAACCTCGACCTCGACCACGCCCGCGAGGTGCTCGACGCCGACCACTACGACATCGAGGCGGTCAAGGACCGCATCCTCGAGTTCCTCGCCGTACGCCGGCTCAAGCCGGACGCGCGCGGCTCGATCATGTGCTTCGTCGGCCCGCCCGGCGTCGGCAAGACGTCGCTGGGGCAGTCGATCGCCCGCGCGCTGGGCCGCAAGTTCGAGCGCATCAGCGCGGGCGGCGTCCGCGACGAGGCCGAGATCCGCGGGCACCGCCGCACGTACATCGGCTCGATGCCCGGCACGATCATCCGCGCGCTGCGCGACGCCGGCTCCTCGAGCCCGCTGTTCATGATCGACGAGATCGACAAGATGGGCGCCGACTACCGCGGCGATCCCGCCTCCGCGCTGCTGGAGGTGCTGGACCCCGAGCAGAACTCGACGTTCCGCGACCACTACCTCGACGTGCCGTTCGACCTCTCGAAGGTCATGTTCATCACCACGGCCAACACGCTCGACACCGTGCCGGGACCGCTGCGCGACCGCATGGAGGTCATCCCGCTCGCCGGCTACACCGAGGAGGAGAAGCTCGAGATCGCCAAGCGCTACCTGGTGCCGCGCCAGATCGAGCGCAGCGGCCTGAAGCGCTCGCAGATCGCGTTCTCCGACGCCGGCCTGAAGGCGATCATCGCCGAGCGCACGCGCGAGGCGGGCGTCCGCAACCTGGAGCGCGAGATCGGCTCCGCGTGCCGCAAGGTCGCGCGCAGCGTGGCCGAGGGCACGTTCACGCGCAAGGTGACGGTGACCGCGCCCCGCGTGCGCGAGCTGCTCGGGCGCCCGCGGTTCGTCCCGGAGGCACGGCGGCGCACGCGCGAGCCGGGGGTCGCGACAGGCCTGGCGTGGACGCCGGCTGGCGGCGACGTACTGTTCGTCGAGGCGACCGCCATGCCGGGCAAGGGCAAGCTGACCGTCACGGGTCAGCTCGGCGACGTGATGCGCGAGTCCGCCCTGGCCGCGCTCTCCTGGCTGCGGGGCAACGCCGGCCTCGAGGACGACTGGTTCGCCACCCACGACGTCCACGTCCACGTCCCGGCCGGCGCCGTCCCGAAGGACGGCCCGAGCGCCGGCATCACGATGGCCACCGCGCTCATGTCGCTGGTCTCCGGCCGTTCGGTGCGCGACGACACGGCGATGACCGGGGAGATCACGCTGACCGGCCACGTCCTGCCGATCGGGGGGCTGAAGGAGAAGTCGCTCGCCGCCCAGCGCGCCGGCCTCACCCGCGTGATCGCGCCGCGCCAGAACGAGGGCGACCTCGAGGACTTCCCCGAGCATCTGCGCTCGGACCTCGAGTTCGTCTGGGCGTCGGAGATCGAAGACGTGCTCGCCGCCGCGCTCGAGGCGGAGCCCGCGCGCAAACGGGTCGCCCACCTGGTTCGCGCGAGCGCGTCCCCCGGGTATGCTCGGCCTACAGACGCATCCTGACCGATGAGAGGTGGCATGGGAGCGAAGAACAAGGCGGCCAAGGCCGGCGCTGCCGCCGTAGCCGTGAGAAACAGCCCGTACGTCCAGCGGATCGCCGAGGACGAGGAGCTGCGCGCGAACCTGTGGAGCGCGTACGAATCCGCTCGGACCGCCGTCGGGAGGCTGCAGAACGGCAAGCATCCGACGAAGCAGATCTTCGACGACAAGAAGCTGCAGAAGGACCTGAAGGCGGCAGCGGAGTCGTTCAAGGACGCGTCCGTCGCCCTGCGCGAGGCGCCGAAGCGCAAGAAGAAGCGCGGCGGCCTCGGCAAGCTGCTGCTCGTCGGCATCGTCGGCGCGGGCCTCGCGCTCGCGCTGTCCGAGGACCTGCGCAAGAAGGCGCTCGACGCCCTGTTCGGCGCCGAGGAGGAGTTCGAGTACACGTCGACGACCGCTCCGTCGACGCCGACCCCGGATCCCGCGGGCTCGGCGAACTAGCGCCGGGGAGAGATTCGTTTCGCCTGCCAGGCGAGACGCTCGTTCCTCGCGCTCGCCTTCGGCGACGTTACATCCGAAGGGCGCCGGCAGGCGCCCTTCGTCGTGTCACTCCCCGGCGATGAAGTCGCGGACCTCGACCAGCGCGCCGGGCCGGGCCTCGGTGTCCGTGCCGTAGCGGGCGAGCCAGCCGCCGGTCGGGACGTCGCCGCGGTCCTGCCATGCCGTCAGGACCTCGTGGGGGTCGATCGCGGCCTTGTCGCCGGGGTGGATCTCGAAGTGGACGTGCGGCGGGGTCGGCTCGGCGTCGCCGGTGTTGCCCACGAACCCCAGCAGCGTGCCGGCCTTCACCTTGCGGCCGCTGACCGCCTCGGGCCCGAACGCCGAGAGGTGCGCGTAGAAGAACGAGTCGCCGCGCTCGGTCTTGAGCCACAGCCGGTTGCCGGAGATCGGGAGGGTGCCGACGCGGTTGAGCGTCCCGTCGGCGACCGCGAGCACCGGGCTGCCGAACGCGGCGAAGCAGTCGTTGCCTTCGTGCGCGCCGATCTGGCGGGGCGCGCCGAAGTCGTCGGCGCAGCGCACGTCGCCGTAGACCGGGAACACGAAGCGCCCGCGCGCCAGCCGCTGCTCCGGCGGGACCTTCGGCTTGGCCGGCTTGCCGGCGGAGCGTCCGCCGTCGCTGCCCCCCTCCCCGGGATCTGCCGGCGTCGTGGTGGGGGTGGGCGTCGCGGTCGGGGTGGGCGTCGGCGTCGCCGCCGGATCGGCGCCGTCGACCGCCTCGGCGCTCACGTCCGCCACGGTCACGGTCGTGCCGGAGGCGAACCCGGCGACCGCGCGCGTCAGCCGCACGCGCAGGCCGGCGCCGTCACGGTTGACGCTGACGCGCGCCCCGCCCGCCGACCAGCTCGCCGCGCTCCCGCGGTCGCCGCGCGACACGCCGTCCACGACGAGGCCGGTCACGCTGCCGGCGTACCTGACCGAGCCGCCGACGGCCGTCGCGGTACGCGTGACGCGCTCGGCGGTGACCACCCCGCCGAACAGCGTGACGCCCTCCGCGGTCGCCGACGCGCGGGCGCTCGCATCGCCCCCGGTGCGCGACGCGCGCACGCTCGAGCGTCCCTGGAGGATCTCCATGCCCGAGCGCGCGGCGGACTCCGTGGCGCCGTCGCGGCCGCCGTTCTGCACCGCGGCGTGGCCGACGGCGCCGAGGTCGCCGGCGGCGACGCTCGCCTCCGCGGCCGCGCGCGCCGGCGCCTGGGCGGGCGCCGATGGCGCGACGGCCACGAGCACGGCGAGCCCCGCGGCCGCGAGCGCTGGGATCCGCAGGCGCATGGCCGGAAGTCTGACAAACGCCGGGGTACGCGATGCGGACTTCCGGGCGGTGGCGCCGCAGGCGGCTCGCTAGCCGAACAGACGGCGCGCGGACCACAGCGCCTTGAACGACCCGCGTGGCCGCATCCGGCCGGTCAGCATCGCGCGCCGTGCGTCCAGGCGGCCGGCGAACACGTCGACGAAGTCGTCGTACCGGACCTTGAACGTCAGGTCCGGGCGCTCGGCGAAGCCGGCCGCCACCGCGGTGCTTCCGTTGTCGACGCGCAGGTGCCAGGGCTCCGCGTCGGGGAAGTCCCACTGCACCGTCAGCGGCTCCGGGGGCGTGCGGCGCGGATCGACGCCGCGGCGCAGCATGTCGAACAGCAGCTCCATCGTCGCGGGGTCGCGCGACGGCGCGCCGTTGCCCTCGCCGAGCAGGCCGGCCTCGAGCATCGCGATCCCGCGCCGGGCGCGCTCGGCCGGCTCGAGGTCGTGCGGGTAGGGGATGGGTCCGGGCAGCGACTCGATCGGCAGGCCGGCGGTCCGCAGCTTGGTCTCGAACGAGCGCGCGCCGAACTCGAAGATCTCCTCGAGCGTGAAGCCGAAGCACTCGGAGTAGCGGCGGTCCCAGTTCGGCGGGACGAACACGGCGGCGCTGTAGGGCAGCACCTCGCGCAGCAGGTCGGCGACGGCGAGCGGGACCTCGGGGTCCTCCTGCGCGAGGTCGCGCAGGAGCTTGACGCCGAAGCCGATGTGGCGCTGCTCGTCGAGCGCCACGTTGCGCATCCCGCCCCGGAATCCGGGCAGCAGGTCGCGCTTGGTCAGGTAGTCCTCGATGAAGTGCTGGCCGGGCTGCGCGAGCGACGCCTCGACGATGATGTGGTACATCGTCACCGCCTGCGCGAGCTTCGTCCGGGAGCGGTCGCGGCGCAGCTCGTCGGAGTGCTTGTCGAGCAGCTCGAACGTCTTCACGAAGCCCCAGGTCAGCTGCGGGCGGATGGCGTCCAGCCCGCCGGCCACGGTGCCGTCGCCGATGTCGCAGACCTCGCGCATGAAGCGCTTGAAGAACACGGCGTGGCGTGCCTCGTCGACCTGCTGGGTGGCGAGGAAGTACTTCTGCTCCTCGCGCGGGGCGGCGTCGATGAACGGCGACAGGTTGTCGGTGACCGAGTCCTCGCCCCAGAAGAAGAGCGAGTAGTTCCACAGGGCGGCGCGGCGCTCGAGGTCGGAGAAGCTGTCGGACCATTCGCGCCGGTCCTGGCTGAAGTCGATCTCCGCGGCCCGCCAGTTGCCCCGTTCCCAGCGCGCGTAGAGGTCCTCGTACGAGACTTGGTCCACCGCAGTCGACGCCATGTCAAGAAGCCTACAAAACGCAGGCGTTCAGGAGAAGGGCGATCAGGCGCCGAGCTTCGCCAGCAGCCGCTGGGCGAGGCCCTCGACCGGCACGCGCTCCTGCTCGAGCGTGTCGCGGTCGCGCAGCGTGACGGTGTCGTCCTCCGTCGTCTGGTGGTCGATCGTGATCGCGAACGGGGTCCCGATCTCGTCCTGGCGCCGGTAGCGCCGGCCGATCGCGCCGCCGTCGTCGTACTCGGCCGTCATGTGTCGCCGCAGCTCCTCGTAGACCGCGCGCGCCTTCTCCGGGTGCCCGGCCTTGCGCAGCAGCGGGAGGACCGCGACCTTGACGGGCGCGAGCGCCGGGTGCAGGCGCAGCACGGTGCGCCGCTCGCCGCCGATCTCGTCCTCGTCGTAGGCGTCGCACAGGAACGCGAGGATCGAGCGGCCGACGCCGGCGGCGGGCTCGATCACGTGGGGGACGTAGCGCTCGCCCGTCTGCGGGTCGACCCAGTCGAGCTTCTCGCCGGAGAACTTCGCGTGCTGCGTGAGGTCGTAGTCGCCGCGGTTCGCGACCCCCTCGAGCTCCTGCCAGCCGGTCGGGTAGAGGAACTCGACGTCGCTCGTCGCGGAGGAGTAGTGCGACAGCTCGTCCGCGTCGTGCGCGCGCAGGCGCAGGTGGTCGGGATCGATGCCGAGCCGCACGTACCAGTCGAACCGCTCGCGCATCCAGTGCTCGTACCACTGGTCGGCCTCGCCGGGCGGGACGAAGTACTCCATCTCCATCTGCTCGAACTCGAGCGTGCGGAAGATGAAGTTGCCGGGCGTGATCTCGTTGCGGAACGACTTGCCGATCTGCGCGATCCCGAACGGCGGCCGGCGGCGCGCGAACTGCAGCACCTGCTTGAAGTCGAGGAAGATCCCCTGCGCGGTCTCGGGGCGCAGGTAGACCGTCGAGCCCTCCTCCTTGACCGGGCCGATCGTCGTCTCGAACATCAGGTTGAACGCGCGCGGCTCGCTCAGCTCGCCACCGCAGACGGGGCAGACGAGGTGGTCGGTCGGCTCGCCCCGCGCCTCGGCCTCCTCGCGCAGATGGTCCGCGCGGAACCGCCGCTTGCACTTGCCCAGGCACTGCACGAGCGGGTCGGTGAAGCCGGCGAGATGCCCGCTCGCCTCCCACGTGCGCGGGTGCTGGATGATCGCCGAGTCCAGCGCGACGATGTCGTCGCGGTCCTGGATCATCGCCTTCCACCACTGGTTCGTCACGTTGAGCTTCAGCAGCACCCCGTAGTGGCCGTAGTCGTACGTGTTGGCGATCCCGCCGTAGATCTCCGAGGCGGGGAAGATGAAACCGCGCCGCTTGCACAGCGACACGATCTTCTCCATGGTCACGAGTTGGTCGGGCATTCGAGGCCGTGAGTGTAGGGAGCGGAAGCTATCCTCCCGGCCGCCCATGCCCATCTACGAGTACCGCTGCGAGAACGGTCACCTGTTCGAGGTGATGCAGAAGATCGCCGATCCGCCGGTGACCGTGTGCACGACCTGCGGGGCACCGGTCCAGCGCGTCTTCCACCCCATCGCCGTGCACTTCAAGGGCTCCGGCTTCTACAACACCGACTACGGCACGTCCAAGCGCAAGCGCGAGATGGACGCGTCGGCCAAGTCGGGCGCGGACAAGCACGACGCGAAGAGCAAGGACAAGAAGGACTCGCCGGGCTCGGGCTCCGGCTCGTCGACCTCGTCGGACTCGTCGCCGAGCGGCACCGCCGACTAGCGCGTCTCATCCCGCCCGCGGCGGGATGTTCTGGTTGCTGCGGAAGAGGTTGTCCGGGTCGTACTCGTGCTTCAGCGCCTGCAGGCGCCGGTAGCCCTCCGCGCCCGAAGGCCGCGACGACGCGCTCCTCGCCCTCGTCGCCGATGAAGTTCACGTACACGCGGCCCGTCGTGAACGGCTTCATCGCCGCGCTCAGCTCGCGGGTCCAGGCGATGTTCGCGGCGTCGTCGGCGGGATCCGCCCAGAGCGACGTGATGTGGATGTTGAACGGCGCTCCGCGCTGCCCGATCGCCATGGTCCCGTCCGGCACCCGCGCGCACGCGCCGCCGCCCGGGAAGGTGAGGATCTGGGTCAGCGGCGAGGGCATGGACAGGTGGTGACGGCACAGGACCTCGATCGCCTCGTCCGGAAGCCCGGTGAGGAAGTCGCCGGTCCAGTAGTTGCGCAATCCGGCGGGGTAGCTCGCGTCGATGAGCTGCTGCAGGGCGACGTATGGCATCGGCTCGACCATGTCGAGCGCCGGCGGGCCGAACTCGCGCAGCGGGCGCAGCGCCTCCTCGCCCTCCTCGACGCGGTCCCGCGTAGCAGGCGATCACGCCGACCACGGGCTGCCCGCGCACGGGCTCGGGCACGAAGTCCTCGGGCGGAGCGGTGAAGAGCGCGAACCCGGACCCGACCTCGTCCGGGGCGGCGGCCATCGCGTCGCGGAAGTTGCGCCAGCACCGCGGGCGCCATCTCGGCCGGGTACAGCAGCATCCCGCCGAGGACCGTCGGTCCGATCGGGTGCAGCCGGAAGTCGAAGCTCGTCACGACGCCGAAGTTGCCGCCGCCGCCGCGGGTGCCCCAGAAGAGCTCGGGGTGCTCGCGCTCGGAGACGGTCAGGATCCGGCCGTCCGCGGTCACGATCTCGACGGAGAGCAGGTTGTCGACGGCGTAGCCGCACGTGCGCTCGATCCAGCCCGAGCCGCCGCCGAGCGCGAGCCCGCCGAGACCGGTGGTCGACATCCGGCCGCCGGTGACCGCGAGGCCGTGCGCCTGGGTGGCGGCGTCGAGCTCGCCCCAGGTGAGCCCGGCCTCGGCGCGGCAGGTGCGCGCTCGCGGGATCGACCTCGATCCCCTTCATCGGCCGCAGGTCGATCGTGACGCCGCCGTCGCAGACCGCGTTGCCGGTGACGTTGTGACCGCCGCCGTAGACGGACACCGGCAGGCCGCTGTCGCGGGCGAAGCCGACCGCCGCGGCGACGTCGCTCGGCGTCGCTGCAGCGCGCGATCAGCGCCGGGCGGCGGTCGATCATCCCGTTGAAGACGCGGCGCAGCTCGTCGTAGCGCGGGTGACCGGCGGCCGACGACCTCGCCGCCGGAAGCCGGCCGCGGCGAGTCCGGCGTGCGTGCCGAGCGCGGCGCGCAGCGCGCCCAGGAACGCCTCCGGCTGCTCGATCGGCGGGTCGTCCGCGGAGTCCTCGATCACGTGCAGCGGCCAGCCGTGGCGCTCGCTCGCGGCCTCCGCGACGGACAGGCGCGTCGCGCAGGTCGTGCCGCCCCCAGATCAGGGTGGTCGGCACGGCGATCCGCGCGAGGTCCGCCGGCGGGATCGCCGCCAGCCCGAACTGCGCCATCAGGTCGCCGAGCGCGGCGATGCCGCTCGGTGTGCCGGGCACGGTCGACGTTGTAGGCCCTGAACGGCTCCCACGCGATCGCCCATCCGCGCGCGCAGCCGGTCCAGATCGAGCGCGCAGTGCTGCCACAGGGCGTCTGGGTGCGCTCGGTCGGTCCTCCCGAGGAACTCGTTCGAGGCCCGCCGAACTCGGGCGAGGGGTCGAACCCGGCGAGGCCGAGCGAGTCGACGAGCACCAGCCGGCTCGAGCCGGTCCGCGTGCTCGGCCGCGAAGCGGGCGGCGATGGCGCCGCCGAGCGCGTAGCCGACCAGCACCGGCGGACGTGGGGCAGGTCCGCTCGATCAGCTCGCCGAGCCAGGCGATCATGCGGTCGCCGTCGAGCGGCGCGTCCGGCGATCCCCGAGGCGCCGTGCCCGGGCAGGTCGGGAGCGACCACGCGATGCGTCGTCACGAGGTCCGGGATCACCCGCATCCAGTGGGCGGCGCTGCCCGCGGGGCCGTGCAGCAGGACGCACCGGCGGGCCGTCGCCGCCCTCGAGCGCGACGGTCGCGATGCCGGCCAGCCTCCAGCGTGCCGCTCGGTCACCGGGAGCCCGGCCAGCAACCGCTCGCGCGCGGCGTCGCCGCCGGGACGTCCGCTGCGCTGCTCCACATCGCCCTGCGTCCTCGTCGCCATGTCGTCGCTCCGCTGTTCGCCGTTCCGGGATGCCGACGCTACGGAGCGCGGCGCGCGGCGGCATCGCCCGGAATCGACCAACTTCGCGGCGCGGTCGCGTGGTCAATCCTGACCACGCGTCAGAGGAGGTCGTGCGCGAACGCGAACGCCGCTCGCCGCGGTTCGCGACGACACGCCGAGCTTCGCGAAGATGTTCTGCAGGTGCCGGGCGACCGTGTGCTCGCTGATGACGAGCGCCGACGCGATCTCCCGGTTGCTCCGGCCGGCGGCGACCAGCCGCAGCACCTCGAGCTCGCGCGGCGTCAGCCCGTGGCTGTCGACGGGTCCGCGCCCGATGAGCGCGTCGACGCGCGCGAGGTCCGGCGCGCGCCCCGAGCCGCGCGAACACCTCCCGGGCCGCCTCGAGCTCGAGCAGCGCCGTGTCGTCATCGCCCAGGGCGCGCGCACGCCAGCCCGAGCAGCACGCGCGTGCGCGCCGCCTCGTACGGCGCCTCGAGCTCCTGCCACGTCTCCCACGCGCGGCGCAGCGACGACGAGCGCCGCCCCGGCGTCGCCCGTCGCCAGCTCGACGGCGCCGCGGGACTCCGCGGCCAGCGCGCCCATCATCCCGCTCTGCCAGCGCTCGGCGATCTCCTGCAGCTCCGCGCAGGCGCCGCGCGCGGCCTCGGACGTCGCCCACCGCCAGCATGATCTCGACGTGGGCGGGCAGCAGCCCGGCGCGCCTGGAGGGCTCGGACGTCTCGCCCAGCAGCCGGCGGATCGCCGCGGCCGCCGCCGCGCGATTCCCCTGCGCCAGCCGCAGCAGCGCCAGGCCCGGCTGCGGCTCGTAGCCGCCGCGGCGCGCCTCGCGGTACGCCTCCTCGGCCGCGCCGAACTCGCCTTGCAGGCGCTGGATCTCCCCCTGCCGGTAGCGCGCCTGGGCGGCCGCTGACGTCGTTCATCGCGAGCGCGCACCGCTCATCGGCCCGCACTCGCCTCTTCCAGGGCGTCGGGCCAGGCGCCGTGGCAGCTGCATGATCTCGGCGCGGTGGACCAGGCAGGTCCCGCTGAAGCTGACCATGTCGGGCTGCTGCTCGCACCACCTCGTCAGCGCAGCGGTCCACTCCTGCGCGCGCCGCGGCTCGTACGCGGCCTGGCAGCCCGTGATCACGCCGCAGTAGACGAAGCCGTTGACCATCGGCGACAGCTCGCCGGCCGTGACCGCCACCATCGCCTCGTCCAGCAGCCGGAGACCGTCGGCGACGCGCCCCTGCCGGATCAGCAGGATCCCCAGGTCCTGAGCGGCCAGCGCGAACAGGTCCGCGTCGCCGAAGCGCTCGCCGATCGCCACGGCGTCGGTCCCGGCGGCGATCGCGGCCTCGTGGTCGCCGGCTGCCTCGTGCTCGAACATCAGCGGCAGCAGCAGGAAGCCTCGCTCGACGCAGTCACTGGGCTCGCGCTCGACCAGCCGCCGGGCGCGGCCGACCCATCCCGTCGCCCGTCCGGTCTCGCCTCGCAGGATCAGGTTGATGCCGATCCAGAACGCGCAGCGCACGGCGCGCAGTCCTTCACCGGCCTGGAGGTACAGGTGATGTGCGCGCTCCATGCCGGCGACGTAGTCGTCGTCGCGGCCGAGCATGTAGGCGGACGTCGCCAGCAGCTCGAGGTCCTCGGCGCCCAGCGGCGACGCGCGATCGGCGCGGGCGAGCGACGCGTAGGCGTCCGTCCACTCCCGGCTCGCATACGACCCGCGGCCCCGTTCGAGTTGATCGACCACGTCCACGACCCTCGTGCACAGCATCGCTTGCGACTCAGGACACTAGCCCTTGAGGAGCCGGCGCACCGCGGCCTGCTTGGTCGCGTCGTCGACGGTCAGGCCCGCGCCGCCGTCGGGCAGCGTGACGTTGCCGCTCGGCTTGAGCACCTGCGGCTGGCTGTCGCCGCTCGTGATCGTCGCCATCGCGACGCCCAGCAGCGTCGGGCCGGCCATGTCGGAGCGGACCGCCTTGGGGGCCGCCCACGACACCCACGGGAGGCGGATGAACGTCTCGAACGACGTCACCTTGTCCTTCATCGCGGACACGAGCTGCTGCTGGCGGCGCGCGCGCGTGAGGTCGTTCTCGCTCGGGTTGAGCAGGTTCTTGCGCGTCCGGGCGAGGGCGAGCGCCTGGCGCCCGTCGATCTCGGTCTCGCCCTTGGGGAGGCGCAGCGTGTAGCCGCCGTTGCGGTTGCCGCCGTTGATGCGGGAGAGCACGGCGTCGCCCTTGTACGTGACGCCGCCGAGCGCGTCGATCAGCTCCGGGAAGTTCTCGAAGCTCACCTCGACGACGTGGTTGATCTCGACCCCGAGGAACTCCTTCACCGTCTGCGTGGCCAGTGCCGGGCCGCCGAACGCGTACGCCGCGTTGATCTTGTTCGTCCCGTGGCCGGGGATCTCGACGACGGTGTCGCGCGGGATCGAGAGCGAGGCGTTCGCGCCGCCGCCGATCCGCAGCAGCATGATCGAGTCCGAGCGGCTCGGGCCGCCGGAGCCGGGCTCCGCGAGGCCCTGCGTGCGGGCGTCGGAGCCCAGTACGAGGATCGTGTTCGCGCCGGTCAGCGGGTACGGGCCGGGGTCGAGCTGCTCGCCGACCTTGTCGGCCAGGTCGCCGCGCTGGATCTGGGCGGAGACCATGAACAGCACGGCGGAGATCCCGATCCACGCGACGAGCGCGATCGCCACCCACTTGAGGACGCGGCCGGGGGTGATCGGCCGGCGGGTCCCCGGCACGCGGGGCCCGCGCGGGCCGCGCTTGGGCAGGGACGGGAGGCGCGGTCCGCGGCGGCCGTGGACCTCGTAGTCGGGCTGTCCGTCGGGTCCCGGCGCGGCGGGCGCCCGGAGCTCTTTGAGCCCGTCGTCGCCGGTGCGCCGGCGCAGGAAGCTGGGGCGGCTGCGGTAGACCTTGTAGTCCGGCTTCCCGCCTCCCCGTTCGGGCTCGTCACCGCCTGCGCTTCGCTTTGCCTCGTCGGTCATCGGCGGTGGGTATGGTGGCAGCCCCCATGCCGGCGGCCCGCTCCAGAACGAGCTGCGTCATCGGGGTCGACCTCGGCGGCACCAAGCTCCTCGCGGGCGTCGTCGGCCCCGATCTCGCCGTGCGACACCGGGTCCGGCGGCAGGCGTTCGGGCTCGATCAGGCCCGGTTGATGGCGACGATCGTCGACGCCGTCGACGAGGCGCGCGCGGAGGTGGACGACGACGTCACCGCCGTCGGGTTCGGGATCCCCGTGACGCTCGACCGGCGCACCGGCACCGCCGTCTACTCCACCCACCTGCCGCTGGCCGACGTGCCGTTCGAGGCGGTCATGTCGGAGCGGCTCGGCCTGCCGGTGACGGTCGACAACGACGGCAACTGCGCGGTCCTGGCCGAGGCGCGGCACGGCGCCGGCGGCGGCGCGTCGACGACGTCGTGATGCTCACGGTCGGGACCGGGATCGGCGGCGGGCTGGTGCTCGGCGGCCGGCTCCAGCGCGGATGGATCGGCGCGGGCGGCGAGCTCGGCCACATGGTCGATCGACATGGACGGCCCGCCGTGCCAGGGCAACTGCCCCAACCGCGGCTGCCTCGAGGTCATGGCGTCGGGGTCGGCGCTGGTGCGGGAGGCGTCGCTGCGCGTCGCGCGGCGACCCGACACGGCGCTCGGGCTCGCGCTCGAGGAGGGCCGCGAGCTGACCGGCCCGTTCGTGACCGAGCTCGCGCACGACGGCGACCCGGTCGCGCGCGACGCGATCGCCACGGTCGGACGCGCGCTCGGCGTCGGGCTCTCCAGCATCGTCAACGTGCTCAACCCGGAGGTGATCGTGATCGGCGGCGGGGTGATCGCGGCGGGCGAGATGCTGCTCGAGCCCGCGCGTGCGCGAGATGCACGCGCGCGCGCTGCGGCCGGCGCGCGACGCCGTCCGGATCGTCGCGGCGGAGTTCGGCGACCAGGCGGGGATGATCGGGGCGGCGCTGATGGCGCGCGAGGCCGTGGCGGGATCGTGAGCGGCCGGCTCGTCGTCTGCCCGACGCCGATCGGGAACCTGGAGGACATCACGCTGCGCGTGCTCTCCGCGTTGCGCGACGCCGACGTGGTCGCGTGCGAGGACACGCGCCGGACCGGCGTGCTGCTCGAGCGCTACGGCGTGCAGGCGTCGCTCGTCCCCTACCACGAGCACAACGAGCGCGAGCGGACGCCGGAGCTGGTGGAGCGGATGCTCGGCGGCGCCGTCGTCGCGCTGGTGTCCGACGCCGGGATGCCGCTCGTGTCCGATCCCGGGTACTGCTCGTGCAGGGGTGCGTGGCGGCGGGGCTGGAGGTGGAGGTGCTGCCGGGCCCGTCGGCGGCGCTCGCGGCGCTGGTCGCGTCGGCGCTGCCCGCCGACGTGTGGCGCTTCGTCGGCTTCCTGCCGCGCAAGCGGGCGCGCTGGTCGAGGTGCTTCGGGGCGCCGGAGACGGTGGTCGCGTTCGAGTCGCCGCAAGCGGGTGGCGGCGTCGCTCGCGGTGCTCGCGGAGCTCGACCCCGCCCGGCCGGTCGCGGTCTGCCGGGAGCTGACGAAGCTGCACGAGGAGGTCGTGCGGGGGAGCGGCGGCCGAGCTGGCGGCGCGCTACGCGCGAGTCCGAGCCGCGCGGCGAGGTCGTGCTCGTCGTCGGCGGCGCGCCGCCGCGGACGGGGTTGGACGAGGGCGCGGTCGACGCGGTCCGCCGGCTCGTGTCGGCGGGGGCGCGCCGCGGGTGGCGGCGGGGGTGGTGTCGGAGTTGACGGGCGCGCCGGCGAACGCGTTGTACAAGGCGGTCGCGGAGAAGTAGGGGAGATACGTGGGCGCGTTCGCGCCGGACGTCGCGCGCCGAACACGCACCACGCCTGCAAGCGAACCCGCACGCGAGCCACGACGCCATTCGCAACAACTCTGCACCAGGTCTGCACCAATCCGCGCGCACCCGGGCGAAATCCGCCGCCCCCGCCGTACGTTCGCCTCGTGCGCGCCACCTCGCTCCCGCCCGCTCTTCCCGTCGCGGCCACGGCCATACCCCTCATGGCCGCGGTCCTGGTGCCGCTGGCGGTCCCCTCCGCCGCCCTGGCTGAGCGATGGCTGCGGCCGGTCCCAGGCGAGGTGGCGCGCGCGTTCGACTACTCGCGCGCGGCGCCGTTCGCGCCGGGCGCGCACCGCGGCGCCGACCTCGCGGCCCGCCCCGGCACGCCGGTCCGCTCCGCGTGCAGCGGGCGTGGTCGTCCACGCCGGCCCGGTCGCCGGCGCATGGCCGCGTGGTGAGCGTGCGCTGCGGCGCCCGGCACGTCAGCTACCTGCCGCTGGCCGACCGCGGTGCGTCCGTGCCGGCGCGCACGGTTCGCGCCGGCACGCCGATCGGGACGGTCGCGCGCGGGCCATGGCGGCCTGCACGTCGGCGTCCGGCGCGAGGCCGACCGCTTCGGCTACGAGGACCCGCTCGCGCTGCTGCCCGCGCCCCGCCGTCCGGCGCGATCCCGCTCCCGGTCGCCGCGCCGCGACGCCCGCCGCGCGCGGTCGCGACGCCCGCGTCACCGCACCGCGCCTGCCGGCGACCCGCGCCCGTCACGTCGCGGCGCCACGCCGGTCGCCCGACCCCGTCGCCCCCTGGCCCGTGTGGACCGGCCTCGCGCTGCTGCCTCGCGGGCGCGGCGGGCTCCGGGAGCCTCGCCCTGCGGCGGCGCCGCGCCGCGTCGCGAGCCCCGTCACGCGCGTCCGCGCTGCCCGAGCGCGGGACGGCGGCATGAGCCGGTCGAGACTCGAACGCGGGCGCCGTCGGTCCGCCGCGCAGCGCCGTGCGCCGCGGAGCGCCCGCACCGCTAGCCTCTCCCGCCCGACATGGCCTTCTACGTCACGACGCCCATCTACTACGTGAACGCGGCGCCGCACCTCGGCCATGCGTACACGACGATCGGGGCCGACATCCTCGCGCGCCACCACCGGCAGCGCGGCGAGGACGTCTTCTTCCTCACGGGCACGGACGAGCACGGCGAGCCGGTCGCGAAGGTCGCCGAGGCGGAGGGCATCTCGCCGAAGGAGCTGGCCGACCGCAACGCGCAGCGCTTCCTCGACCTGCTGCCGCGGATCAACGCGTCGAACGACTTCTTCATCCGCACCTCCGACCCGCGCCACAAGGCGAGCGCGTCCAGGAGGTCATGCAGCGGGTCCACGACAACGGGCACACGTACAAGGGCGTGTACGAGGGCTGGTACTGCCCCAAGTGCGCGGACTTCAAGACCGAGGCGGAGATCGCCGAGGGCAACACGTGCCCGATCCACCGCATCCCGCTCGACCGCGAGCACGAGGAGAACTGGTTCTTCCGGCTCTCGACGTTCGAGGAGCCGCTCAAGGAGCTCTACGCCGAGCGCCCCGACTTCGTCGCGCCGCAGGACCCGCTACAACGAGGCGCTCGCGTTCATCAACGGCGGCCTCCAGGACGTCGTCGCTCAGCCGCGCGAAGATCACCTGGGGCGTCGAGGTCCCGTGGGATCCGCGCCACGTCTTCTACGTCTGGTTCGACGCGCTCCTGAACTACTACACGGCGCTCTCGCTTCGCCCGCGACGGCGAGGACCTGACCGACCGCTTCTGGCCCGCGAACTACCACGTCCTCGGCAAGGACATCCTCAAGTTCCACGCGGTCTTCTGGCCGGCGATGCTGATGGCCGCCGAGCTGCCCGCTGCCCCAGCGCGAGCTGATCCACGGCTACCTGCTGATGCGCGACGCGTCGGGCGAGGAGACGAAGATGTCCAAGTCGCTCGGCAACGTGCTCGACCCGTTCGAGGTGATGGACACGTTCGGGACCGACGCGCTGCGCTACTACTGCTTCCGCGAGGTCTCGTTCGGCCACGACGGCGGCGTCTCGACGACCACGTTCGGCGAGCGCTACGAGTCCGAGCTCGCCAACGACTACGGCAACCTCGCCAGCCGCACGCTGGCGATGATCGACCGCTACCGCGACGGCGTCGTCCCCGACGTCGACGTCGACCCGGCGCTCGCGCCCGACTTCGACGGGCCTCGTCGAGGAGGTCTCGGAGCTGCTCGACCGCGCGGAGATCACCCAGGCGCTCGAGCGCATCTGGCAGCGCGTGCGGCGACTGAACCGCTACGTCGAGGAGCGCGCGCCCGTGGCAGCTCGCCAAGGACGAGGCGCAACGCGGCACGAGCTCGACGTCACGCTGCGCTCGCTCGCCGAGGGCATCCGCGCGGTCACCGTGCTGCTGCACCCCTACATCCCCGAGACGGCGGCGAAGCTGCTCGAGGCGCTGGGCGAGGAGGACCTCGCGCTGGACGCCGCCGCCGTTCGGCGCGCGCCCGGGGGCGGCACCGTCGCCAAGCTCCGCAGCTGTTCCCGAAGCCCCAGTGACCCGCGCGGCCAGCTCTTCCGCCACAGCCGCAGTGATCGACAGCCACACCCACCTCGACTCGCACCCCGGGCGACGGACGCCGAGATCGTCGCGGCCGCCCGGGCGGCGGGCGTCACCCGGATCCTCACGATCGGCACCGAGCGCCGAGAGCTCGCGCCGCGCGCAGGCGGCCGCCGAGGCGCACGACGACGTCTGGTTCGCCGTCGGCCACCACCCGAACAGCGCCACCGGCTACACCGACGCGATCACCGACGAGCTGCGCGAGATCGCGCGCCACCCGCGCTGCGCGGCGATCGGCGAGACCGGGCTGGACGACTACCGCGACTACGCGCCGCGCGCCCGACCAGGAGCGCGCGTTCGCCGCGCACATCGGCCTGGCGCGCGAGCTCGGCAAGCCGCTCGTCATCCACACCCGCGCCGCCGACGACGACACGATCGCCACGCTCGCGCGCGACGCGCAGGGCCTCGACGTGATCCTGCACTGCTTCTCGATGCCCGACCGCCTCGACGAGTGCCTCGACCACGGCTGGTGGATCAGCTTCGCCGGCAACGTCACCTACCCGAAGGCGCGCGAGCTCGCCTTCGCCGCCGAGCAGGCGCCGCTCGACCGCATCCTCGTCGAGACCGACGCCCCCTACCTCACGCCGCAGGCGGTCCGCAAGGAGCGCAACCAGCCCGCGTACGTCGTCCACACCGCGCGCTTCATCGCCGAGCGCCGCGGGATCGCCTACGACGAGCTGGAGGCCGCGGTGCACGCCAACAGCGCGCGCCTGTTCGGCTGGTGAGCGAGCTCCCCGTCCAGCCGAGCCTGCGGCGGATGAAGGCGTTCGGCATCCGCCCCAAGCGCGACCTCGGCCAGAACTTCCTGATCGACTCGAACCTGCTCGACGTGATCGCCCGCGCCGCCGAGCTGGGCCCCGACGACGTCGTGCTCGAGGTCGGCGGCGGCCTCGGCGTGCTGTCGCGAGCACCTCGCCGAGCGGGTCGCGCCACGTCCACGTCGTCGAGCTCGACCGCTCGCTCGAGCCGGCGCTGCGCGACGCGCTCGACGCCGCACCCGAACACGACGCTGCACCTCGCCGACGCCGTCAAGCTCGACCTCGCCGCGCTCGACCCGGCGCCCGACCAAGGTCGTCGCGAACCTGCCCGTACGGCGTCGCCGCCACGGTCATCCTGCGCACCGTCGCCGAGCTGCCCGCAGGTCACGACGTGGGTCGCGATGGTGCAGAAGGAGGTCGGGGAGCGGTTCGCGGCGCAGCCGGGTACGTCGGCGTACGGCGTGCCGTAGCGTGCTCGCCCAGCTCGCCTGCGACGTCCGTGTCCTGCGCCCCGTCTCGCGTACCGTCTTCCATCCCGTGCCGAACGTGGACTCCGTCCTCGTCGGCCTCACCCGCCGCGGGCCGGCGCCCGAGCCCGGCGCTGCGGGCGCTGGTCCAGCAGGGCTTCGCGCACCGCCGCAAGGCGCTCGCACGCTCGCTCTCGCTCGCGCCCGGGCGCCGAGCCGGGGATCCGCGACCGCGCCCGCGCCGCGCTCGAGGCGATCGGCCGCCCGGCCGACGCGCGCGCCGAGCAGCTCGCGCCCGAGGAGTGGCGCGCGCTCCACGCGGAGCTGCGCGCGATGACGCGGCTGCGCTGCCACGCCCCCGGCAAGGTCAACCTGTGCCTGTTCATCGGCCGCGCCCGCGACGACGGCTACCACCCGCTCGTCTCGCTCGTCCAGCCCGTCTCGCTCGCCGACGAGCTCGAGCTCGAGCCCGCCGCACGGCGACGCCGACGAGGTCGTCTGCGCCGGGCGTCGAGGGCGAGAACCTCGCGGCACGCGCGCTCGCCGCGCTTCCGCGCGGAGACCGGCTGGGACGGCCCGCCGGTGCGGATCACGATCACCAAGCGCGTCCCGGTCGCCGCCGGCATGGGCGGCGGCTCGGCCGACGCCGCCGCCGCGCTCCGGCTCGCCGCCGCGGCGTCCGGCACGACCGCGGCGCGGCGCTGCACGACGTCGCGGTCGCGCTCGGCGCCGACGTCCCGAGCCAGCTCGCGCCCGAGCGCTGCCTGATGACCGGGATCGGCGAGGGCGTCCGCCGGCTCGGCGACCCGGCGCCGCTCGGCGCTGCTGATCGTCCCCTCCGCCACGACGCTCTCGACGCCCGGCGGTCTACGCCGAGTTCGACCGCCTCGGCCTCGGCCGCGACCCCGACGAGCTCGACCGCCTGAGCGGCCAGGTCCCGGGCGCCGCGCGCGACGGCTCGCTGCTCGCCGAGCGGCTGCTGCACAACGACCTCGAGGCGCCCGCGCGGTCGCTCTGCCCCACGATCGGCGACGCGCTCGCCGACGTCCGCGCGTCCGGCGCGGTGCGCGCGATGGTGTCGGGCTCCGGCCCGACGGTGTTCGGGCTGTTCCCGGGCGACGACGGGCGTCGCCCACGCGCAAGCCGCCGGCGATCGCGCTGCGCGCGCGCCACCCGGGCGCCGTCGCCGCCACGCCGGTCGGCCGCGCGTTCGCCGAGCCCAGGGAGGCATGAGCGTGCATCCCGGCTGGCTCGCCGGCGCGGATCGCGCTGGCGCTCTACCTCGTCGTCCGCCGCCGCGCCCACGGCCGCGTGACGCTGGCGGCGGGCGCGCTCGCGGCGGCCGGCGCGCTCCTGATCGGCTTCGGGCGTGGTCGAGCTGCCGAACGTCGAGCACCTGATCGAGGAGGCCGGCCAGGCGCTCGGGCAAGTGGACGTACCTGGCGGTCGGCATCCTCGCCTTCCTCGAGACCGGCGCGTTCATCGGGCTGATCGCGCCCGGCGAGACGACCGTGATCGTCGGCGGCCTCGTCGCCGGCCAGGGCGCGATCTCGCTCCTGGTGCTGATCGCGATCGTGTGGACGTGCGCGGTCGCTCGGCGATCTCACCTCGTACACGCTGGGCCGCAGGCTCGGCCGCGACTTCATGGTCCGCCACGGCGCGCGCGTGAAGATCACCGAGGAGCGGCTGGAGCAGGTCGAGGCGTTCTTCGCGAGGCGCGGCGGGATCGACGATCCTGATCGGCCGCTTCATCGGCCTCGTGCGCGCGATCGCGCCGTTCGTCGCCGGCGCGTCGCGGATGCCGCTGCGCAAGTTCCTGCCGTACGACGTGCTCGGCGCCGGCCTGTGGGCGACGACGTTCTGCGTGCTCGGCTACGTCTTCTGGCGCTCGTTCGACAAGCTCACCGCGTGGGTCTCGCGCGGCCTGTTCGCGTTCGGGCTCGTGGTCGCGATCATCGTCGCGATCGTCTTCCTCGTCCGCCTCCAGCGCAATCCCGGAGCTGCGGGCGAGGACGAACGCGTGGATCGACGAGCAGCTCGACAAGCCCGATGCTGCGGCCGGTCGCGCCGTACCTGCGCGCGGCGTGGCAGCGTCATCGTGCGCCCGCTGGCGCGGCTGTCGCAGCCGCCGGCGCGCTTCGTCTGGAACCGCCTCACGCCCGGCGATCTCGGGCTCGAGGTCACGACGCTGCTCGCGCTCGCCGCCGTCGGCTCGTTCACGTTCTTCCTGCTCGGATCGGAGCTCGACGACCAGACCCTGCTCGTCGGCGACCGGCTCGCGTTCGACATCGCCGACCGCCTCGTACTCCGAGTGGGTCAAGGACGTCGTCGATGTGGGTCACCGCGCTCGGCTCGTTCCCCGTCGTGGCGCTCCTCGTGACGGCGACGACGGTGTGGGCGGCGTGCGGCGGCGCTACTACGAGGCGGCGGTGCTGCCGGTCGCGTTCCTGCTCACCTGGCTCGCCGTCGACATCGCCAAGGCCGCGTACGACCGCCCGCGGCCCGCCGGGCTCGTACGTCGACACGGAGGGGATGTCGTATCCGTCGGCCCACGCCGCCTACGCGGTCGCCTGGGTCGCGTGCGCCGTCGTGCTCGTCCGCGGCGGGCGGCAAGCTCGCCGCGCGCTTCGCCGTGGTCACCGCGGCGGTCGTGCTCGCCGCGGTGGTCGGGCTGACGCCGCGTCTACCTGCGCGCGCACTACCTCTCCGACGTCGACGGCGGGTGGGGCCTCGCGACCGCGATCTTCTCGCTTGCTGGGGATCGTCGCGGTCGTCGTCGGGCGGCTGCGTCACAATGGTCGGCCGCAGCCATGAGCAACCAGACCTGGACCTACATCGCCATCGGGTCGGCGGCGGCCGTCTCGCTGATCGCCTGGGTGGGCGCTCGTGCTCGTGCCGGCGTGGACGTCGTTCTCGCGCGTCTGGGAGCGGCTCGTCGCGACGGTGCTGAGCCTCTACGTGCTCGCCGCGTTCGTGCGGGGCGGGGCTGCTGCTCGGCGGCGCCTTCCTCTGGTACTTCGACGAGCTGTAGCCCCCGGGGCGGCGCGGCCGGGCGCCTAGAATTCGGCCGATGGAAGCCGAGGCCGCGCTCGATCTCGATGCGCTCGGAGCGATCACCGACGCGGTCGAGTCCGGACACGGCCTGCCGGAGGTCGTCCGCGCCGCCGCGCGGGCGCTCGACGCGTCGCTGGTCCTGATCGACCGCTCGAGCGCGGTGCTCGCGGTCGCGGCGCGCTCCTCGGCCGACGAGCGCGCGCTGATGTCCGACGCGGCGGGCGTCGGCACGCACGAGCTGCGGGTGGGCGACGCGGTCGTCGGCCGGCTGCGCCTGCGCGGCCGCGTCGGGCGAGCCGTCGCCGGCGCTGCTGCGGCTCGTCACGACGCTGATCGCGTCGGAGGTCGAGCGCGTGCGCGCGCCGGAGCGTGCGTCGGAGGCCGCGCAGGAGGCGTTCCTGCGCGCCGTGCTGCACCGCCAGGTCACCGACCGCGGCGACATCGTCGCGCGCGCCGCCGAGCTCGGCGTCGACCTCGACGGCGGCGCGGCGGTGGTCGTCGTCCGCGCGCACCACTTCGCGCCGGCCGAGGACGACTGGCGCGTGCGGGTGCTCGCGGCCGCCGAGCGCGCCGCGCGCGCCGCGGCGCCGGGCTCGATCGCCGCGATCGACGAGGTGCCCGCCGACACCGCCGGCCAGGTGCTCGTGCTCGCGCCGGCGGCGGACGACGCCGAGTCGCGCCGCACCGCCGAGGCCGTCTCGCGCGAGCTGCAGGCCGCGCTCCACGGCTTCACGTTCTCGGTCGGCTACTCCCGGGTCGCCCACGACCCGGTCGACCTCTACCGCGCCGGCAACGAGGCGCTGCTCGCCGCGAACGTCGCCGAGGCGCAGCCGGCGGGGCAGGAGCGCGACGGCGACGGCCCGGCCGTGCTCGCGTTCGAGGCGACCGGCGCCTACCGGCTGCTGCTGCCGGCGATGAGCGAGGACCCGGGCGAGCTGCAGCGCTTCTACGCCGAGACGGTCGAGCCGCTCGTCGCCTACGACGAGCAGTACGAGACCGACCTGGTGCAGACGCTCGAGACGTTCCTGGAGTGCGACGGCAACGTCGCCAACACCGCGTCGCGGCTGTTCACCCACCGCCACACGATCCGCTACCGGCTCGAGCGCGTGCGCGACCTCTCCGGGCTCGACGTGTCGTCGACCGACGGGCGCGAGAAGCTCGGGCTCGGGCTGAAGGCGATGCGCGTGCTCGGCATCGCGGCGCCGCGCGGGCCGGCGAGCGAGCGCGGCGCGCGCGGCGGCCGGGTGCCGCGGGGCGACAAGGAGCGCTGACCGCGACTTGCCATGGCAGTCCTAGCGACGACGCGTTCCCACGCTCTACGAATGGGCCGGCGGCGAGCCGGCGCTGCACCGCCTGACCGAGGTCTTCTACGAGCACGTGCGCGCCGACCCGATCCTCGCGCCGGTCTTCGCGGGGATGGCGGAGGACCACCCGAAGCACGTCGCGACGTGGCTGGGCGAGGTGTTCGGCGGCCCGCCGCGCTACACCGAGGAGCACGGCGGCTACCCGCACATGCTCGCCAAGCACCGCGACCGCGCGCTGACCGAGGAGCAGCGCCGCCGCTGGGTGGAGCTGATCTGCACGGCGGCCGACGAGGCGGGGCTGCCGGACGATCCCGAGTTCCGCTCCGCGTTCGTCGCCTACATCGAGTGGGGGACGCGGATCGCGCTGGCGAACTCGCAGCCCGGCGCGACGCCGCCGCCCGAGGCTCCCGTCCCGCACTGGGGCTGGGGCGAGGCGCCCCCGTACGTCCCCTAGGATCCCGCGGCCGATGGCGATCGGCATCATCACCGGCTCGGGGACGTACGCGCTGCCGGGGTTCGAGGGGAGCGCGCCGGAGCCGGTCGCGACGCCGTGGGGCGAGGCGCTCGTGTCGCGCGGGACGCTCGCCGGCGTCGACGTCGCCCACGTCTCCCGCCACGGCGTGGGCCACGTGCGGCTCTCCAACCACGTCACGCACCGCGCGAACATCGGCGCGCTGGCGGAGGTCGGCGTCGACGCCGTGCTCGCCGTCACGGTGTGCGGCGCCGTCGACCCGGGCGTCGAGCTCGGCTCGCTGATCTGCTTCGACGACCTCCACTTCCCGGTCAACCGGCTGCCGGACGGCTCGCTCTGCACGTTCTTCTCCGAGCCGGGCGACCCGCGCCGCGGCCACTGGATCTACGAGGACCCGTACGCGCGACGGCCTGCGGGGCGCGCTGCTCGACGCCGCCGCGCAGTGCGGGCTGCAGATGCGCGACGGCGGCTGCTACGGCCACGTCGACGGCCCGCGCTTCAACACGCGGGCGGAGATCCGCGGGCTCGCGGCGGCGGGCGTGACCGCGGTGTCGCAGACCGCGGGGCCCGAGACCGTGCTGGCGGGGGAGGCCGAGCTGCCGTTCGCGCTCGTCGGCTACGCGACCGACTACGCCAACGGCGTCCAGGCCGAGGCGACGCCGGTCGAGCGGCTGCTGGAGCTGATCGCGGCGAGCACGGACACGTTCGCCCGGCTGCTCGGGGACGCGCTGCCGCGGATCGACGCCGGCGCGCTCGCGCCGGCCGGCGTCGTGTACCGGTTCCACGACGAGTGAGCGGCGAACGGGCCGTCCCGGCAGCGCTCATCGTGGCCCGGGCACCGAGCGACCCCGCCGCGCTCGCCGGCCTCGCGCCGCTCCTGGAAGCGCCGCGCCGCGAGGCGCTCCAGGCCGTGCTGATCCGCCGTGCGGCCGCGTGGGCGGCGGCCGCCGCCGCGCCCGGCGCCGCCTACGTCGCCGTGACGCCCGCCGACCGCGCCGCCGACGTCGCCCCGCTGCTCCCGGCGGGCGTCACCGCGATTCCCGGGGACGAGGGCGGACCGGCGGCCGCGATCGCGCGGATCGGGCGCGCGCCGCTGCTCGTCGCCGTCGCGGAGTGCCCGCGGCTCGGGCCGGTGCACGCCGCCGCCGCGCTGGACGACCTCGCCGCCGGCTGCGACCTCGTGTTCGGCGCGACGCTCGAGGGCGGCTGGTACCTCGCCGCGCTGCGCGAGCCGCGGCCCGAGCTCCTGACCGTGGCAGCGGCGCGCTCGGGCGGCCTCGGCCCCACGCTCCGGCGCGCCCGGGAGCTCGGCGCCGAGGTCGGCATGCTGCGCCACGAGCGCCTGCTGGCGACGCCGGGCGACGCCGCCGCGCATGCTCGCCGACCCGCTGCTCCCCGCGGACGTGCGGGCGGCGCTCAGCGCTTGATCCGGATCGTCGCCCCGGCCCGCCCGGAGATCCGCAGCGCCGGGTCGCGATAGGAGGGCTCGCCGCGGTCCGAAGTCCTCGGGGTCCGCGCTCGGCGGCCCCGCGGAGACGCCGTCGTAGCGGCCGATGCCCTCGATCCGCGCCACGAGCCGGCGGAGGTTCGGCGGTCCGAGATCCCCGCCGGTGTCGCCGAGCCCGAAGTCGATCTCCAGCTCGCCGAACAGGCTCGACAGATCGCCCTCGGGCGAGTCGACGTCCGCGCCGGTGAAGACGATCCGGCGGTGACGCCCGGGCGGGACGGCGTCCGGCAGCCGCAGCGTCACCCGGCGCCGCTCCAGGCGGCCGCGCACGTGGCGCAGCGCGAGCGTCGCCCTGACCTTGTGGCCGGCCCTGCCGCGGCGCGGCAGGCGCACGCCGCGCAGGTAGGCCTGGCGCTGGCCGCGGCTGATCTGCACGTTCGCCTCCACGCCGGTCACGTGCAGCTCGGACGCCTTGTAGCCGTCGATCAGCGACAGCGCCTGAATGAGGTCCGCGCTCGCGGCGCCGGCGACGACGTTCCCCGCGCCCGAGCGGATCGCCAGACGTCGGACACGTACCGGTTGCAGAAGCGGACCGGCTCGCTTGCGCTCCTTCAGCGTGATCGCGAAGCACCCGCGGCCGGTGAGCCGCGCCGGCGATCCGCCCAGGACCGTGCCGGCGGCCTGCGTGACGGCGAGCGGGGCGAGGAACGAGAGCAGCGAGCCGCCGGTCGGCTGGTCGACGCCGCTCTCGTCGGCGACGTTCGATGCTCACCGAGCGCTTCGCGCCGGTGTCGAGATCGGTCGCGAACACCTTCACCGGGACCGTGGCCGGCAGCGCGCCGACGCGGCCGACGACGGCCGAGAGCGCGTCGTTGGTCAGCGCGCCGAGGTCGTGGCCGGTCGCGGCGTACTTGTAGGTGCCCGAGAAGTCGCCGAGCGCGAGCGGGTTGTTGATGACGCGGAAGACGTAGGCGTCCTGCAGGAGCAGGGAGCGCGCGCCGACGGCGTCGAGCGGATGCCCGAAGCCCCACACGCGGTCGCCGTCGACGTAGGCGACGGTGCCGATCGCGCTCGCGGCGATGTCGCCGGACGCGTAGCCGACGCCGAACGCCGATCCGGGCTTGAGCTGCTGCGGCGGGAACGACCCGAGCGGACCGGCGGGCGCGGCGAGCAGGAGGCGGCCCCGCTTGGCGGCCTGCTTCTGCAGCGCGTTGCCGAGGCGGGTGTTCAGTCCGGTGATCGTGAGCGGCGACGAGAGCGGCTTGGCGCGGGCGAGCGTCGAGGCCGCCGGCGTGGCGTGCGGCGCGTCGACCGGGTTGCCGAGGATCGCCTCGATCGGGGTGGCCAGCGCGACCTTCCCGCCGTACTCGCCGATCGACTCCGAGATCGCGCCGATGTTGCGCGGCGTGCCCTGGCCGTCGGGGCAGTAGATCGGCGAGCCCGAGAACCCGGGGCCGAGCCCGGTCTCGTCCACCGCGGCGCCGCCGACCTTGATCAGGATCCGCGCGCCCTGCGCCGGTCGCGTGGTCGTCCACCACGTCGACCACCTCGACGTCGAACGCCGCGACGTCGGTCCCGCGCACGACCGAGTAGCCGGTGCACTGCTGGCCGGCGTGCACCTCCCCGAGCGGCATCACGGGATCGCCCGCGAACGCGTCCGTCGCGGGGAAGAGGAGGGCGGCGACGGCGACGGCGGCGACGGGGATGCGCATCGGCGGCGGAGCGTAGCGGTCGGACCGCGCGATCGCGCGTCGGCGGATCAGGAGGAACCACGGGTGTCCCCCATGACCTCACGCGTGCTCGGCACCGGCGAGGGCGAGACGGTGCTTGCGTCCCGCTCGTAGCGCCGCACCCATTTGCGCACGGCGTTGTCCGATACGCCGTACTTCGCGCCGACCGCGACCCAGCTGAGCTCGCGGAGGTCTGCGAGCAGCTGCTCGTACGACGGCCGCGACACCTTACGGCGGTGTGGTCGATCTGCGCGGAGCTTCCGCCGACGTGTCCCAGCATCGGCGCGTGCAGTACTGCTGCTCCTTGAAGGCCGGCCGGTACACCGCGTTGCACCACCGGCACTGGCGCGGCTTGTTGCGACCGCAGTGGGTGGTCAGCGTCGCAGCGCAGTTCGGACAGACGATCTGGAGGTTCTCGAGCCGGTTGTCGTCTGCGACGCCGTTGATGTGGTCGAGGACGAGCGCCATCTCCCGTCCCCGCCAGCGTCTCGCCGATGCCGCACATCTCGCATTGCCGCTGCTTCAGGCCCTCCGCGTACAGGCGACGCTTCAGCGCGCCCCGGCTATACGTCGAATGCTCCGTCAGGTACTCCTGGAGCGGCCGCGCCGGGCGCTCGGCGAGTTGGCGGCGCTGATTCGCGTGCGCGTCGAAGTGGTCGGTCGGGATCTGCCAGATCCGCACCACGTACTTGCGCAGCGTGCGGTGATTGCCGCCGCGGGGCGCATGCCGAGGCGGCGCAGCACCTCGCTGTAGGACTTCGACGCGGCGATCGCGTCGCGAGCAGCCTGTTCGGTGTAGCGGACGCGCGGTGGCACGAACACACGTTCGCATGCCGTCCGGACGGAATCGGGTCGCACCGGCGGTGTCGCGTCGAGCTCGGGGGCAGGGACTCGAACCCAACGTCTTCCGGGACCAAAACCCGGCGTGCTACCGATTACACCACCCCCGATCGGTGGCGCTGCGCACCGCGATACTACGATGCCACCTCATGCCCGCCCCGACCGTGGTCATCCTCGCCGCGGGTGAAGGGACCAGGATGCGCTCCGCGCTGCCCAAGGTCCTGCACCCGATCTGCGGGCGCCCCATGATCCTCTGGCCGCTGCTCGCCGCGCGCGCCGCGGGGGCGGAGCGGGTGATCGTGGTCGACAACCCCAAGCAGCTGCTCGCGCGACCACCTGCCCGACGACGTCGAGGTCGCGATCCAGCACGACCCGCGCGGGCACGGGGGACGCGGTGGCCGCCGCGGCGGACTTCATCGAGTCCGGCGCGCCGGTCCTGGTGATCAACGGCGACATGCCGCTCATCACGGGCGAGGCGATCGCCGGGCTCGTCGACGCCCACGAGCAGGCCGGCGCCGCCGCGACGATCGCGAGCATGGAGCTCGACGACCCGGCCGCCTACGGCCGCGTGATCCGCGGACGCCGACGGCGCCGTCGAGCGGGTCGCGGAGACCAAGTCGGCCGGCGACGCGACCGAGCAGGAGCTCGCCATCCGCGAGGTCAACGCCGGCCTGTACCTGTTCGACGGCGGCGAAGCTGCTCGCCGCGCTCGCCGTCGCTCGACGCCGACAACGCCCAGGGCGAGCTGTACCTGCCCGGCGTCCTGCCGCTCCTCGCCGCCGGCGGCAGCACGGTCCAGGCGTACCCGCTTGCGCGACCCCGACCTCGCCCTCGGCGTGAACGACCGCGTCGACCTCGCCCTCGTGACCCGCCTGGCGCAGCGCCGGATCCACGAGGCCCACCAGCGCGCCGGCGTCACGATCGTCGACCCGGCGAGCACGCTGATCGACGCCACGGTGACGATCGGCCGCGACACGACGATCGAGCCCTCGACGTTCCTGCGCGGCGCCACCAGCATCGGCGCGGGCTGCGCGATCGGCCCGCTCACCACGATCATCGACTGCGACCTCGCGGACGGCGTCACGGTCCTGCAGTCCCACCTCGACCGCGCGACGGCCGCGGACGGCGTCAGGATCGGGCCGTTCGCGTACCTGCGCCCCGACGCCGTGCTGCAGGAGAACGCGAAGGCCGGGACGTTCGTGGAGATCAAGAACTCGACGATCGGGCGCCGGCTCCAAGGTGCCGCACCTGTCCTACGTCGGGGATGCGGACATCGGCGAGGACTCCAACCTCGGCGCCGGCACGATCACCGCCAACTACGACGGCCGCCGCAAGCACCGCACGACGATCGGCGACCGGGTGCAGGTCTCCGTCGACACCGCCTTCGTGGCGCCGGTCACCGTCGGCGACGACGCCTACACCGCGGCCGGCTCGGTCATCACGGAGGACGTCCCGCCGGGCGCGCTCGGGGTCGCCCGGCAGCGCCAGACCAACGTCGAGGGCTACGCCGAGCGCAGGCGGGAAGAACCGTGACAGCGCAAACTGCGGGAACGGCGACACGCCGTCGGCGCCCCCGATTACACTGCAGTGCTCACGTGAGCGCGCTGGAACCTCAGCCCGTGGCCGGCACTTCGATCAACCTCGAGTACGGCGAAGCGCCTCATGCTGTTCTCGGGGCGCGCGAACCCCGCGCTGGCGGCGAAGATCGCCGGGAAGCTCAACGTCGATCTCGGCGGCGTCACGCTCAAGACGTTCTCCAACGGCGAGGTCTACTGCCGCTATCAGGAGTCGATCCGCGGCGCGGACGTGTTCATCGTCCAGCCGACGTGCGCGAACCCGCAGGAGGGGCTCAACCCGAACGACGCGCTGATGGAGCTGATGGTGATGATCGACGCGGCGGTCGGCGCCTCGGCCCACCGCGTGATCGCCGTGATGCCGTGGTACGGCTACAGCCGCCAGGACAAGAAGTCCGCGCCGCGCGAGCCGATCACCGCCCGGCTCGTGGCGCGCATGCTCGAGGCGGCGGGCGCCGACCGCGTCCTCACGATGGACCTCCACGCCGGCCAGACCCAGGGCTTCTTCCAGAAGCCCGTGGACCACATGACGGCGATGTTCATCCTCACCCAGTACTTCCAGGACCTGCAGCTCGACGACATCGTCGTCGTCTCGCCGGACGCCGGCCGCGTGAAGCTGGCGAAGAAGTTCGCCGAGAAGGTCGGGGCCGAGCTGGCGATCCTCAACAAGGAGCGGCCCGCCCAGCAGGTCGCCGAGATCGCCTACGTGATCGGCGACGTGAAGGGCAAGAACGCCGTGATCGTCGACGACCTGATCGACACCGCCGGCACGCTCCGCGCCGCGGCCGAGACGGTCAAGGACGAGGGCGCACGCTCCGTGTACGCGTGCGCGACGCACGGCGTGTTCTCCGGCAACGCGTGGGAGAACCTCGCCGCCGCGCCGTTCGAGGAGGTCGTCGTCACCGACACGATCCCGATCCGCCCGGGCGCGCCGGACAACGTCCGCGTGCTCTCGTGCGCCGACCTGCTGACCGACTCGATCCGCCGCATCTTCACCGACGACTCGGTGTCCGAGGTGTTCGGCGGCGAGAACCAGCTGTTCTGAGCACGGCGGCGCAGCACCTGCAGGAGCTGCTCGGCCTCAGCGACGAGGAGCTGCTCGCGGTGCTCGACGCCGACCCGCTCGCCGTGATCACCGGCGAGCTCGACCACAAGCCGCAGCTGCCGATCCTGCTCGACCTGCTCGCCGAGGCGGAGGAGCGCGCCGGCGCCCCGGTCCTGCGGCGCTGGGTCCGCGCGAACGGGCCGGCCGGGCGCCCGCTGGACCTGCTGCTCGCGCACGACTTCGGCGCGTTCGAGGACGCGCTCACGACGCTCGCCGAGCGCGGCTTCATCATCCGCAACTAGCGTTCGCGCTTACGTCGTCCGGGTCAGGGCGCTTCTCGCCCGGCCAGATCCCGGTGAGGTAGTTCCACCCGATCGCGCCGTAGCGGTCCACGACGACCCGCGTGGACTTGAAGATCATGCCCTGGAGCGCCGCCGCGGCGAGCACCTTGATCCACGGCGCCTGCTGCGTCGTGCCCTTGGGCGGGTCCTCGTCGTCGATCTTCGTCCACACGAAGTCGAAGATCTTTTTGCCCACGAAGCCGGAGAGGATGCCGAGGATGAGCCCGATGGGCTTGTAGAGCACCTTCATGTTCGGACCGACTGTACCCGTTCAATCCGCCGCAGAAGCGGTAAACATGAACGTCACAGGAGCCGATTAGACTCGGTGAAGGAGGTCCGCCATGGACGAGCACCCAGCCGACGAGCTGTTCCGCAGAGCTTTGATCGACGCCGACGCGGCGGCCGCGGTCGCTCTGCGCGTGACGGGGCTCCCGCTGTGCGAGGCGCTCACCGTCGTCTTCCACGGCCGCCGCGACCTCGGCACGATCCAGACCTACGTCGCCCACGGCGGGCGCGGCGCCGGCACCGCCGTCGCGGCCGACGAGCTGCTCCGCGTCCCGTGCGACCTCGACCTCGCGGAGGCCGAGGACCGCGACGAGGCCGAGCACCTCTACGCCGAGCAGGCGACCGCGATGCGCGACGCGCTGGCCGCGGCCGACACCGTGCTGGACATCTGGCGCGAGCCGCTGGAGGACCTCACGCAGTCCCGGGTCGGGCTCGACCGCCGCATCGGCCTGGAGGTCCGGCTCCCGGCGCACCGCCTGCTGCCGGCGGCGCTCGTGGCCCCCGACAAGGGCATCGTCGTCACCGCGGTCTGCTCCCCGCGCCCGCTGGCCGAGGGCAAGCCGCCGATGGGGATCGCCTGCGCCCAGCAGGACCTCGCCCGCGTCTACCCGCTGCCCGACGACCCGGAGCGCTGCATCGAGGACTTCCTCGACCATGCCGCCGAGCACGCGCGCCGCGTGGGGGAGCAGCTCGGCCGCCAGGAGCAGTCCGTGCGCCGCTTCCTCGAGCTGTCGGGCGAGGGGTTCGAAGAGACCGCCTGAGGACTTCTCGGCCGGCTCACCTGCGGCGCCGATGCGCCGCCGAAGCCCCGCGTTCTACATCGTCGCCGGCTTCTGCCTGTTCGTCTTCCTCGGCCTCTCGTTCCTGCTGGCGCGCGGGCTCACGGGCTCCAGCACCGAGCGGGGGAAGGTGCTCGACGTGCTCGAGGCCCAGGCGCAGGGCGACGCGCACGCCGTCCTCGCACAGCTGCCGGCCTGCCGCGCCGAGCCCGCGTGCGCGCAGGTCACCGAGGCGCGCGTCGGCAGAGCTCCGGCGGCCCGGGACGGTCCAGATCCTCAACTACGAGCCGAGCACGCGGCTCTCGCTGACCCGCCGGACGGGGAGCGCCCGCGTCGCATGGCGCGCGGGCACGGGCCTGCCCGTCGTCCAGTGCGTGCGCGTGCGGCGCGAGGGACCGCTGACCGGCGGCGGCGTGACGCTGCTGGCGCTCTCGGACCCGATCGGGCTCGAGAGCGCCTGCTGACGGGCTAGCGGCCGCGCGCCGGCGTGCGCTGCGGCGTGTGCGGATGCGCCGGGCGGCGCAGGGGCCGGGGACGCGCGTCGCGCAGCTTGGAGTGGTCGCGCAACCGCGTCCGCGCGGGGTCGGCGTCCGGGAGCGGCACGCCGCCGGTGGGCCGCGGCTTGGGCTTGGAGGTGGGCAGCCGGTCGTTGCCACCTCCGCCGCCGCCCTCTTCGTCCTCCGGCGGCTTCCACGACGACGTCGTGTCGGAGCGGAGGAACATCATGAAGAGGACCACGCCGAGCACGAGGGCGACGACGTGGAGCGCACCGAAGATGACCATCAGCTCTTCATCGGGCGTCATGACCCAAGATTACCCATCCGGGGCCGCTGTTCAACGGTCGTTCGCTACCATCCGCTGCCGCTCATGGCCGCCACCACCGACACTTCAACCCTCGACGTCGCCTCCCGTTCCGCGGAGGGTTCCCGCTCCGCACGCCGCCTGCGCCGCACCGGCCGGGTCCCCGGCGTGATGTACGGCGGCGACGGCGGCCCGCAGCTGTTCGTCGTCGACGGGCGCATCCTCCGCAACACCCTGGCGCGTTCGGGCGCGATCATCGAGGTCGCGGTCGACGGCGCGGCGCCCAACCCGGTGCTCGTCAAGGACGTGCAGCGCCATCCCGTCCGCGGCGAGGCCATGCACGTGGACTTCCTGCGCGTCGACATGAAGGTGGCCATCCAGACCGTCGTCACGCTCGAGCTGACCGGCGCCGACCGCGCGCCCGGCGTCGCGGAGGGCGGCGTGCTGTCCCAGAGCGCGATCGAGCTCCACATCGAGGCGCTCCCGGGCGACATCCCCGACTCGATCGTCTTCGACGTCTCGGGTCTCGAGATGAACTCGACCGCGACGCTGTCGCAGCTCACGGCGCCCGCCGGGCGTGACGCTGCTCGACGACCCCGACGAGACGGTCCTCGCCACGATCACCCCGCCGACGCAGGAGCCGGTGGAGGAGGAGATCGAGACCGAGACCGAGCTCGTCGGCGAGGGCGCGGCCGCGGCGGAGGGCGAGGCCGAGGGCGACGCCGGCGAGGCGGGCGAGCAGCCGGCCTCCGACGAGTCCTGAAGCTCTTCTCCTCCGCACCCGTCGACTGGCTCGTCGTCGGCCTCGGCAACCCCGGCAGCCGGTACGCCGGCACGCCGCACAACGTGGGCTTCCAGGTCGCCGACGCGCTGATCGAGCGCTGGGACCTGCCGAAGCCCAAGAAGAAGTTCGGCGGCGAGCTGAGCGAGGGACGGACCGGTCCGGGCGGCCCGCGCGTGGCGGTGCTCAAGCCGCAGACCTACATGAACGAGGCCGGCCGCTCGGTCGGGCCCGCGCGCGGCTCGTACAAGCTCGATCTCGACCACCTGCTGGTGATCCACGACGAGATCGACCTGCCGTTCGGCGAGATCCGGGTGCGCCTCGGGGGCGGCCTGGCCGGCCACAACGGCCTGAAGTCGCTCAAGCGCGAGCTGGGCGGGACGGACTTCCACCGGGTGCGGATCGGCGTCGGGCGGCCCGACACGACCGACCCCGACCTCGTCGCCGCCCACGTGCTGGGCAAGTGGCGCCAGAGCGGCGCCGAGGTGCGCGAGCTCGTCGAGCGCGCGCGCGACGAGGCCGAGCGCGTGGTGCTCGCCCCCGTGAGCTGAAATACGATTGTACGTGATAACGTACGCGCACGGATGACGCTCCGCGACTGGGACGCGACCACGTACGAGCGCCTGTCGGCGCCGCTGACCGCGATGGGGACGGAGGTGCTCGACCGGCTCGTCCTCCGCGGCGACGAGACCGTGCTGGACGCCGGCTGCGGCACCGGGAACGTCACCCGGATCCTGCTCGAGCGGCTGCCGCACGGGCGGGTGATCGCCGTGGACGCCGCGCCGTCGATGGTCGAGCAGGCGCGCGAGCTGCTCCCGCCCGAGGTCGACGTCCGCCGGGCCGACCTGCTGGAGCTGCGGCTCGACGAGCCGGTCGACGCGATCCTCTCGACCGCGACGTTCCACTGGATCGGCGACCACGACCGCCTCTTCGCCACCCTGCACGCGGCCCTGGCGCCGGGCGGGCGGCTCGTCGCCCAGTGCGGCGGGCACGGCAACGTGGCGGAGGTCAAGCAGGCCGGCTTCGGCGTCGCGGCCGAGCCGCCGTTCGCGCGCGTACTTCGCCGGGTGGGAGACCGACTGGACGTTCGCGACGCCGGAGGAGACCGAGCAGCGGTTGCGCGCGGCCGGGTTCACCGACGTCTGGTGCTGGCTCACGCGCGTCGACGTCGACCCCGGCGATCCGGCCGGCTACCTGCGGGCGATCTGCCTCGGCTCGTTCGTCGAGCGCCTGCCCGAGGAGCTCCGCGAGCCGTTCGTCGCGGCGGCGCTGGAGCGGCTGCCGGACCCGCTGCAGCTGCACTACGTGCGATTGAACATCCTCGCCCGCGCCTAACTTCTAGAATCGATTTCGCCTGCCAGGCGCAGACGCTCCTTCGTCGCGCTCGCCTTCAGCCGCGCGGCCTCTCCGGGCGGCCGTTCGGCATGTCGCTTCGCCCTTTTCTCAGCCACCTCGAGCGCCATCCCGACGCCGCGAAGCTCGCGGAGCCGGACGCCCGCGCGTTCGTCTCGCAGTCGCTGCGGCCGTACCTGATCGCGGCCGTCGCCGAGCGGGACGCACGGCGCCCGACCGTGGTCGTGGCGGCCGACGACCGCGCCGCGCGCGACCTCGCCGCCGACCTGCGCGCATGGCTCAAGCCCCGCGCCGTCCGCTTCTACCCGAGCCGCGGCGTCGCGTACGAGTCGCACCTCACGCCGCCGGCGCACCTCGTCGGGCTGAGGGTCGCCGCGCTCGACGCGGTCCTCGACCGCTCGCCCGGCGCCGAGGCGCCCGTGGTCGTCGTCTCCGCCGTCGCGCTGTCGGAGAAGGTCCCGGACCCCGCGCTGCGCCCGCACGGCTTCCGCCTCGCGGTCGGCGACCTGCTCGACCTCGACGAGGCCGCGAACGACCTCGTCGCCGCCGGGTACGAACGCGTGGACCAGGTCGATGACCGCGGCCAGTTCGCCGTCCGCGGCGGGCTGCTCGACGTCTACCCCGCGACCGAGGAGCGGGCGATCCGCGTCGACCTGTTCGACGACGAGATCGAGTCGCTGCGCTGGTTCTCCACGTTCACGCAGCGCTCGCTCGGCGACACCGACAGCATCGAGATCGCGCCCGCCGCCGAGCTCGCCGCCGAGCACCGCGAGCTGGCCGAGATCGCCGCGCTCGACGCCCCGGAGGAGCGCCCCGACATCGCCGAGCTGCTGCCGCTCGACGACTTCCGCGACCTGCTCGACCTGCTGCCCGACGACGCGGAGCGTGATCCTCGCTTCCGAGGAGGACACCGAGCCCGCGCTGCGCGACCACTGGGACGACGTGTGCGCCGCGTTCCACGACAGCGACGCGCACCAGCTCTACGTCAAGCCCGACGGCATCCTCGCCCAGCTCGACGCCCGCCGCCCGCTCCGCCTCTCCTCGATCTCCGGCTCGCAGCCGCTCGAGTTCCGCGCCCAGGCCGCCGAGTTCGCCGCCCGCAGCCTCCGCGAGGCCGAGCCGGAGCTCGAGAAGCTGGTCCGCTCCGGCTACACGACGCTCGTCACCTGGCCGAACCGCGGCGGCGGCGAGCGCGCCGCCTACAACCTCGCGCGCATCAAGGCGCGCTGGGACGGGACCGAGGAGGGGCTCGTCTTCCAGGAGGCGAGCCTGCGCGACGGCTTCGTCGCCCCCGGCCTCCGGCTGGCCGCGATCCCCGAGCACCGGCTGGTCCACCGCCGCAGGGCGACCACGCGGCCGGCGCGCAGGGGGCGCGGGCTGCTGCGCTCGTTCACCGACCTGCGGACCGGCGACTTCATCGTCCACGAGGACCACGGCGTCGCCCGCTTCGCCGGGTTCGACACCAAGACGGTCGGCGGCATCACCCGCGACTACCTCGACCTGGAGTTCCAGGGCGACGACAAGGTCTTCATGCCGGTCGACCAGCTGGCGAAGATCTCGCGCTACGTCGGCGCCGACGGCAACCAGCCGACGCTGTCCAAGCTCGGCGGCACGCGCTGGGACCGGATCAAGGCCCGCGCGCGCCGGGCAGCCCAGGAGCTCGCCGGGGAGCTGCTCAACCTCTACGCCGAGCGCAGGCGCCGGCGCGGCTACGCGTTCGAGCCGGACACGGACTGGCTGCGCGACTTCGAGGCCGCGTTCCCGTACCGCGAGACGCCCGACCAGCGCGACGCGATCGAGGCCGTCAAGGAGGACATGGAGTCCGAGCGCCCGATGGATCGCCTGATCTGCGGCGACGTCGGCTACGGCAAGACCGAGGTCGCGCTGCGCGCCGCGTTCAAGGCGGCCAACGCCGGCAAGCAGGTGCTGATGCTCGTGCCGACGACGATCCTCGCCCAGCAGCACTACGGCACGTTCTCCGAGCGCCTGCGCGACTACCCGTTCACGATCGAGCAGGTCAGCCGCTTCCGCCCGCCGGCGGAGCAGCGCGACGCCGTCCGGCGGTTCGCCGACGGCAAGGTCGACATCCTGATCGGCACCCACCGCGTGCTCAGCCGCGACGTCCGCGCGAAGGACCTCGGGCTGATCATCGTCGACGAGGAGCAGCGCTTCGGCGTCAAGCAGAAGGAGCTGCTGCGCCAGCTCAAGCTGAAGGTCGACGTGATCTCGATGAGCGCGACCCCGATCCCGCGCACGCTGCAGATGAGCCTCGCCGGCCTGCGCGACATCTCGGTGATCGAGACGCCGCCAGAGGGCCGCCGCCCCGTCAAGACCTACGTCGGCGAGTACGACGAGGACCTCGTCAAGCAGGCGCTCGAGCGCGAGCACGCGCGCGGCGGCCAGGCGTTCTTCCTCCACAACCGCGTCGACGACATCGACGAGACGGCGGAGCGGCTGCGCGCGCTGTGCCCGCAGCTGCGCTTCACGGTCGCGCACGGGCAGATGGACGAGAAGCAGCTCGAGGAGCGCATGATCGGCTTCCTGCGCGGCGACGCCGACGTGCTCGTGTCGACCTCGATCATCGAGTCGGGCATCGACATCCCGCAGGCCAACACGCTGGTCGTCGACCGCGCGGACGTGTTCGGCCTCAGCCAGCTCTACCAGATCCGCGGGCGCGTCGGGCGGTCGCGCGAGCGCGCCTACGCGTACCTGCTCTATCCCAGCGCCGCCGCGCTCACGCAGGAGGCGGCCGACCGCCTCGCCGCGCTCTCGGACTACACGGAGCTCGGCGCGGGCTTCAAGGTCGCGATGCGCGACCTCGAGCTGCGCGGCGCCGGCTCGCTGCTCGGCGACGAGCAGTCCGGCCACGTCGCCGCGCTCGGCTTCGAGCTCTACATGCAGATGCTCGACGAAGCCGTGCAGTCGATGGCCGACGGCGACGAGGGCGAGGAGCTGCCGCGAGCCCGTCCGCCTGGACGTGAACGTCGACGCGTACATCCCCGCGGACTACATCCCGTACGAGCAGGCGAAGGTCGACGTGCACCGCCGCATCGCGGGCGCGCGCGACGTCGGCGAGCTGGAGGAGCTGCGCGCCGAGCTGGCCGACCGCTTCGGCGACCCGCCCGAGCCGCTGGAGAACCTGATCACGCTCCAGCAGGCGCGGATCAAGCTGGGCGAGGCGGGCGCCACCGCGGTGACGTTCCGCCAGGGCCGGCTGGCGGTCACGCCGATCGAGCTCGACTCCGTACGCGCCAAGAAGATCCGCGCCGAGATTCCCGGCGCGCTGTACGAGTCGGGCAAGTCGCAGCTCTCGGTGCGCGTGCCCGAGGACCCCGCGCAGCGCTTCCCCGCCGTCGTGCGCGCCGCGGACGTGTTGTTGGAAGTCCAACGCGAGGCGGCGTGAACTTCACGCGGGCTTTAAGACCGGGACGCTAGGCTGCCCCGCGATCATGAGACGACAGCTGACAGTCTTGGCGCTCGGCGCCTTTTTTGTGCCCGCCGCGATCATCGCCGGGTGCGGCGGCGTGCCGGGGAATGCGGTGGCGGAGGTCGATGGCACGGCCATCGAGAAGGACACCTACGACCACTGGCTCGGTGTCGCCGCGAAGTCCGGTGGTCCGGACGCCAAGGTCCCGGTGCCGCCCGACTACACGGAGTGCATCGCACAGGCCAAGAAGACCGCCGCCAAGCCGGCCGAGGGTCAGCCCAAGCAGACCGACGCGGACTACAAGAAGCAGTGCGAGCAGCAGTACAACCAGCTCCGCGACCAGGTGCTCGGCCTGCTGATCTCGTTCGAGTGGATCGAGCGCGAGGCGGAGGACCAGGGCATCAAGGTCACCGACGCCGAGGTCAAGAAGTCGTTCGACGAGCAGAAGAAGCAGTCGTTCCCGAAGACCGCGGACTACGAGAAGTTCCTCAAGGACTCGGGCCAGACCAACGAGGACGTCATGCAGCGCGTCCGTCTCGACACGCTCTCGCAGAAGATCCGCGACAAGGTGACCAAGGGCAAGGACACGGTCACCGACCAGCAGATCGAGGACTACTACAACAAGAACAAGGCCCAGTTCGCGCAGCCCGAGCGGCGCGACCTCAGCATCGTCCTCACCAAGACGGAGGCCCAGGCCAACAAGGCCAAGGCGGCGCTCGAGTCCGGCGAGTCGTTCAAGACGGTCGCCAAGCAGTACTCGATCGACGACGCCTCGAAGGCGCAGGGCGGCAAGCTGCCCGCGGTCGCCAAGGGCCAGCAGGAGAAGGCGTTCGACGACGCGATCTTCAAGGCCAAGAAGGGCCCGGTCTACGGCCCGGTCAAGACCCAGTTCGGCTACTACGTCTTCCGCGTCGACAAGGTGAGCAAGGCCTCCCAGCAGTCGCTCGCGCAGGCCAAGACGACCATCAAGCAGGTGCTGGCGTCGCAGAACCAGCAGAAGGCGCTCGACACGTTCGTCAAGGACTTCCGCAAGAAGTGGAAGGAAAAGACGGAGTGCCGCGACGACTACGTGACGCAGGACTGCAAGAACGCGCCGAAGCCGACGCCGACCCCGACGCCCGGCGCGGTCCAGCCGGCGCCGACGGCGACGCCCGGCCAGTAGCAGTCAGGACCGGCGGGTGAGCACGCCGCAGGGCGTAGCCGCGGCGATCGCCGCCCTCGACGAGCTCACCCGCCGTCTCCGCCGCGAGTGCCCCTGGGACCGCGAGCAGGACGAGCGCTCGATCGTCCCGCACACGGTCGAGGAGGCCTACGAGCTCGCCGCCGCGGCACACGCCGGCGACGACGCCAAGCTGCTCGACGAGCTGGGCGACGTCCTCTTCCAGGTCCACTTCCTCTCGCTGCTGCTCGAGGAGCGCGGCGCCGGCACGATGGCCGACGTCGCCGAGCACGTGCGCCAGAAGCTGATCCGGCGCCACCCGCACATCTTCGGCGACGTCGAGGTCGAGCACGCCGGCGAGGTGCTGCGCAACTGGGACGCGATCAAGCGGACCGAGGCGGGGCGCGAGCCGGGGATCTTCGGCGAGGTGCCGGAGAACCTGCCCGGCCCGCTGTACGCGCGCAAGGTCCAGCGGCGCGCGGCGTCGACGGGCTTCGACTTCGACCACGTGCCCTACGAGGCGGTGCGCGGCGAGCTCGACGAGCTGGAGGCCGCCGAGGACGCCGAGGCCCGCTTCCACGAGGTCGGCGACGTGCTGTTCGCCGCCGTCAACCTCGCGCGCAAGCTCAAGGTCGACCCGGAGCTGGCGCTGCGCGCGGCGTCGGAGCGCTTCCGCGGCCGCGTGGAGGGCGCGGAGGGCCTCGCCGCATCGGACGGCGCGGACTGGAACGATCTGGACCCCGAGGCGCAGCTCGCGTACTACGCGCGCGCCCGCCTCGCCGAGTAAGCACTCTCCCCGGGAGCACCAGCCTTGAGCCAGATCGAGTCCGTCCATGCCCGCCAGATCCTCGACTCGCGCGGGAACCCGACCGTCGAGGTGGAGCTCGCGCTCCGCTCTGGCGCGCAGGGCCGCGCCGCGGTGCCGTCCGGCGCCTCGACCGGCGAGTTCGAGGCCACCGAGCTGCGCGACGGCGGCGAGGCCTACCTCGGCAAGGGCGTCACGAAGGCCGTCGCCAACGTCAACGGCGAGATCGCGGAGGCGATCGCCGGGCGCGACGTGCTCGACCAGGCGGGGCTCGACCGCGCGCTGATCGACCTCGACGGGACGCCGAACAAGAGCCGGCTCGGCGCGAACGCGATCCTCGGCGTGTCGCTCGCCGCCGCGCGCGCCGCGGCGGCGGAGGAGCGCCAGCCGCTCTGGCGCTACCTCGGCGGGGAGTCCGCGCGGATCCTGCCGGTGCCGATGATGAACGTGCTCAACGGCGGCGCCCACGCCGACAACTCGGTCGACTTCCAGGAGTTCATGGTCGTCCCGGTCGGCGCCTCGCGCTTCTCGGACGCGCTGCGGATGGGCACCGAGGTGTTCCACCACCTCAAGAAGCACCTGCACGATCGCGGGCTCGGCGGCGGCGTCGGCGACGAGGGCGGCTTCGCCCCCAACCTCGAGTCCAACGAGGCGGCGCTCGAGGCGCTCGTGGCCGGCATCGAGGCCGCCGGCTACACGCCCGGGCGACGACCTCGCGATCGCGCTCGATCCCGCGACGAGCGAGATCTACGAGGGCGGCGCGTACGTCCTGGAGCACGAGGGCCGCACGCTGTCCTCCGAGGAGCTCGCCGGCTACTGGGCCGACCTCGCCGGCCGCTATCCGATCCTCTCGATCGAGGACGGGATGGACGAGGAGGACTGGGACGGCTGGAAGACGCTCACCGACCGGATCGGCGACACCGTGCAGCTCGTCGGCGACGACCTGTTCGTCACCAACACCGAGCGGCTCGCGCGCGGCATCGACAGCGGCATCGCCAACTCGATCCTCGTCAAGGTCAACCAGATCGGCACGCTGACCGAGACGCTCGCGGCGATCGCGATGGCGCGCGACGCGGGCTACACGGCGGTCATGTCGCACCGCTCGGGCGAGACCGAGGACACGACGATCGCCGACCTCGCGGTCGCCACCGGCTGCGGCCAGATCAAGACCGGCGCGCCGTCGCGCTCGGACCGCGTCGCGAAGTACAACCAGCTGCTGCGGATCGAGGAGGCGCTCGGCGGCGACGCGGAGTACCCGGGGCGCTCGGTGTTCAGGTCCTGACAGGACATCCGTTGCAGCAGGGAGGTCATGACTGACGTCGAACGAAGGCGTCAGGCATGGCTGCCTCTCGCATCCGCTGGGACCGTGTCGGGCGCTGGGCGCTCATCTGCGTCTTCGCGTTCGTCCTGTACCTCTACATCGGCCCCGCCCGCACCTGGGTCACCACGTACGCGGAGGCCAAGCGCAAGCGTGAAGACGTGGCGCAGGTGCGCGCGGAGAACGAGCGGCTGCGCGCCCGCCGGCACGAGCTCGAGCAGGCCGGCGCCGTCGAGCTCGAGGCCCGCCGGCTCGGGATGGTCAAGGCCGGCGAGAAGCTCTACGTGATCAAGTAGCCACGTCGCCGGTCAGGTAGCGCTGCAGCGTCGGGCCGAGCGCCGCGACCAGCGTCTCCCGGTCGGCGCTCGCGAGCGGCTGCACGCGCACGACGTAGCGCGCCATGATCACGCCGACCACCTGCGAGCCGCACAGCGCCGCGCGCATCTCCGGCTCCGGCGCGTCGATGGCGGCGGCCAGGCGGCCGAGCACCTCGCGCTGGACGAACTCGCGCAGCAGCACCGCGGCCTGCTCGTTCGTGGAGGCCGACCGCACGAGCCCGACGAACGGCGCGCCGCGCTCGCCGTCGAGCAGCCCCAGCAGCCGGCCGATCGAGCCGCTCGCCGAGGCCCTCGGTCCCCTCGCGCGTCAGCTCCTCCACGAGCTGCGCCGGGTTGACGTCCAGCGCCATCGCGGCGGCGAACAGCCCGTCCTTGCTGCCGAAGTGGTAGCTCACGAGCGCGACGTCGACGTCCGCGTCGGCGGCGACCTCGCGCAGCTTCGTGCCGTCGTAGCCGTGCTCCGCGAACCGGGCGCGCGCCGCCGCGAGCACGGCGCCGCGGGTGTCCGCCACGCCGCCGCGCGGGCCACGCCGCCGCTCGGGGCGGGGCGCGGACGCGTCGGATCGGGACGGGGTGCGGCTCATCGGGTCGCGGTGATCGTAGATGCCCGGGCGCCCGGCTCGGCCGGGGCGGTGGCGGTCCGCTTGCCCGGGAGCACGCGGGCGACGAGCACCGCGGCCCCGATGCTCAGGGCGCCGGCCACCGCCATCCCGATCCCCATCGCACCCGTGAACGCCTCGGAGGCGTCCGCCAGCAGCGCGGAGCCGGCCTGCGGCGGCAGCTGGCCCGCCACGGCCTCCGCCGCGCCGATCGACCCGCTCGCCGCTTCGCGCGCGGCCGGCGGCAGGCCGCCGACCTTGGTGTCGAGGTCGTTCTGGTAGAGCGAGTTGACGAGCGACCCGATGACCGCCACGCCGAGCGCGCCCGAGACCATGCGGGCGACGGTGTTCATCGCCGACGCGACGCCGGAGCGCGCCGCCGGCACGGCGCCCACGACCGCCTCGGTCGCCGGCGCCATCACCCAGCCCATCGAGAGGGCGAGCAGGAAGAACCAGGCGGACAGCACGATCGCGCTGGTGCTCGGATCCCACAGCATGGTGCTGGCCAGCACCAGGCCCACCCCGGTCAGGCCGGCGGCGACCACCGGGCCGGTTCCGAGCCGTGCGACCGCCCTGCTCGACGATCCTGCGCCCATGATCAGCCCGAGCGCGAGCGGGCTCATGATCGCGCCGGCCTCGATCGCGCTGTAGCCGTGGGCGAACTGCAGGTACTGCGTCAGCGCGAAGATGCCGCCGAGCAGCGCGAAGAACGCGACGCTCACGGCGACCGTGCCGACGCTGAAGCGCGCGTTGCGGAAGAACCCGAGGTCGAGCATCGGATGCGGCGTGTGGCGCTCCCAGGCGACGAACGCGGCGAGCAGGGAGACGGCCAGCGCCAGCAGGCCGAGGATGGTCCCGCTGCCCCAGCCGGTCTCCGGCGCCTCGATGATCGCGTAGACCAGGACGGTGAACCCGGTGGTCGACAGGACCGCCCCGAGGATGTCGAACGCCCCAGGCTGCGGGTCGCGGCTCTCGGGCACGAACCGCATGCCCAGCAGCACCGCGGCGAGCGCGACCGGCACGTTGACCAGGAAGACGGCGGACCAGTCGAACCACTCGATCAGGAGGCCGCCGGCGAGCGGTCCCAGGCCGATGCCGACCGCGGCCAGCGCGGCCCAGATCCCGATCGCCTTCCCGCGCTCCTCGGGCGGGAAGACGTTGGCGATGATCGAGAGCGTCGCGGGCATGATGAGCGCCGCGCCGACGCCCATCAGCGAGCGGATGACGATGACCTCGCCGGACGTGTCGGCGAAGAGCGCGCCGAGGCTTGCGAGCCCGAAGATCGTGATGCCCGACTGCAGCGCCAGCTTGCGGCCGAGCCGGTCGCCGAGCGTGCCGAACACCAGCAGCAGCCCGGCGAAGACGAGCAGATAGGCGTCGACCATCCACTGCAGCGTCGAAGCAGAGGCGGAGAACTCGTCCTGCAGCGTCGGCAGCGCGACGTTGAGGATCGTGTTGTCGAGCCCGATGATCACGAGGCTCAGGGAGAGGACTGCAAGCGTCTTCCAGCGGTTGGCATCGACCATGACGGCTCCTTCGAAGGCTTTTTCAGCAGCGGATGAAAAGAGCGTACAGCAGGTCGGCGGAGATTTCAACACTGGATGAAACACGCGATCGCTACCCTCGCCAGAGTGGCGTTCGAGACCGCGATGGAGCAATGGCAGGCCGGCGTGCGGCGGCTGGAGGAGGCGCCGTTCGACGAGCGCCCGATCCTCGAGGCGGTCACGCGCGAGGTCCACGCCGAGCTGCGCCGCCGGCTCGGCTCGACGTTCACCACCGAGGAGCTGGCCGAGCTCTACGACTCGGGGACGTCCTGGGTCTCGGACATCGCGATCGCGGTCGCCCCGGAGGCCCCGTTCGCCTGGGACGTGCGGATCGTCGGCGACGCAGCGTTCGCGCGGTACGTGCGTGAGGCGACGGATTATGCGGGTGGCCGGCGGCTCGCGTAACTCGCCCCGGCGCATCGGCGGCGCAGGCGGACCGCTAGCCGGCGACGCGCGGCTCGACACGGTCAGCCGCACGCCGAGCAGCAAGAAACCTATAGACGACCCACGCCCGGTGGAATCCCAGCCGCGCGTACAGGTGCTGCGCGGCGCCGTGCGCGTCGGTGAACAGGAAGGTGAGCTGGTCGCCCGCCTCCTGCGCTGCCCGCGCGACGACCGCGTAGGCCAGGCCGCGGCCGCGGTGCGACGGCGTCGTGTACACGCGCTCGACCTCGTCGGCGTGCGGCGTGGCGAGCAGGAGGCACATCGACACGGGCCGGGCGCCGTCGAACGCGCAGAACGCGCGCGCGCCGGTCAGGTCGGCGCGGGCGCGCTCCCACGCGAGCATCGCCTCGACCGCCGCCTCGGTCCCCCAGGGCTCCGCGCGCATCCACTCGGCGCGCAGGGGCCAGATCAGCTCGGGGTCGACCTCCTGCACCGCGTGCGGCACGTCCGGCGGCGGCTCCTCGAGGGCCATCAGCAGATGCCGGCTGACCTGCCACCCGGCGGCCGCGAAAGCGGGCGCCACCGTCGTCCCGATCGGCTCGTGCAGCACCTCGACCGCGGGCTGCGAGGGGAAGCGGGTCTCGGCCGCGAACGCGATGTCGCCGGCCCCCACTCCGTGCGTCGTCTCCACGCGCACGACGTTGACCTCGCGCACCCACGGCACGCCCTTGTGGAAGACCGCGGTGCCCCAGGGGAGGGGCTCCGTCCATTCAGCGACCGCGTCCTCGACCGCGCACAGGTGCGCGACGATGCGGTCGAGGTCAGTCGTCGTCTTCCTCGTCGCCGCCGGCGCGGCGGATCACGATCTGGTCCTCCTCGATCGTGACCTCGACGGGGCGGTGGCCCGCCCAGTGCTCGGCGTACACGGGGTCGTCCTCGACCGCGGGGTCGAGCCACAGCCCGTAGCCCTCCTCGCCGTGGTCGAACGTCCCCTCCAGCGGGCCGGCGGCCTTCTTGCGCCCGCGGCCGCGAGCACGGCCGCGTGCGCGCTTGGGCGGCGGCGCGGGCTCCTCCTCGTCCTCGGCGGCCTCCTCCTCGGCGGCCTTGCGCGCGGCCTCCTCGGCCGCCTTGGCCTCCTCCTCGGCGCGGCGGACCTCCTCGGCCTCGAGCTCGGCGGCGATGGCCGCGTCGTCCTCGGCGCGCAGGTCCACCTCGTCGGCGGGAGTGGCGCCCTCGGCGCCGGACTCGCCGTCCGGCTCCAGGCCGTGCTCGCGCTTGAAGGCCTGGATCTGCTGGACGGTGACTTCGAGCTGGTGCGCGATCCACGCGTCGGTGCGACCTTGTCGCACCCATCCTCGGATCTGGTTAAGCTGCGGACGCAGCGACCGGCGGCTCATGGGCAGGCCGGGAGACTAGCGAAAGGCCTCGGGTGCTAGCCCTATGGTGCGGCGGACACCTCGTAGGTAGGCTTCACCCTAGGCGCAGTTTGGGGCATTCAGCTCGGGGTACCCGGGCACCACCGATGCGTACTGAATGGCAGGGAGGCGCAAGTTGCTCGTACTGACACGCAAGTCCAACCAATCGATCATGATCGGTGACGACATCGAGGTGTCGGTCCTGTCCATCATGGGCGAGAAGGTGCGCATCGGTATTCAGGCGCCGCGCGACATCCCGGTCTTCCGGCGCGAGGTCTACCTCGAGATCCAGCAGGAGAACCACGCCGCCGGTGCGTCCGCCCGGGCTGAGGTCGATGACGCGCTGAAGCGCCTCAGCGCGAATCGTTAAGTCTCAGCCCATCACGTAGTACAGGGTCTGGAACATCACGACGGTCACCACCACGGCGGTGGCGATCAGCGTGAGCACCAGGAGCGCGAAGCGCATCGAGCCGTGCTTGTGCGACTTCTCGATGTGGCGCTGCCGGGAGCGCATCTCGGCGCGCCGGGCGAGGCGCTCGCGCCGCTCCCGGTCCTCCTCGATCTCCTCGACGAACGCCTCTTCGATCTGCGCGAGGCTCTGCTGCATCCGCATGGGGAGCATCTTATGACGCGCAGGAAGCCCAGAGGCCGCTTCCCGCGCGCCTGGCCTCCTCGGCCAGCCGGCGGAAGCGCCCCGCCTGCCGCACGTTGGGCGGCACCGTCAGCGGCTGGGCATAGCCGCGGCGGATCAGCTCCGCGTTGATGAAGGTCTCACCCGCGTAGACGTACGCGAGCAGGCGCCCGTAGCGGTCGCGCTCCTCGACGTCGCGCACCAGCCGCACCGTCCGCCCGTCGACCAGCCGCGCGTTGAACGCCGCGGCGCGGTCGGCGAAGCACTCCGCCGGCGCGCCGGGCTTGGCCGTCTCCGGCGTATCGACGCCGATGTAGCGCACCCGCTCCTCGCGCCCGGACGCCAGCCGCACCCGGATCGTGTCGCCGTCGGAGACGCGCACCACCCGGCCCGTCAGCGGCGCGCGGTCGCGCTCGTCATCGTCCTCGCCGCACCCGGCGAACGCGGCGGCCGCGAGCAGCGCGGCCGCCACGAGTCCTGCGCGCCTCAGACGCGCGCGCCGGACTCCGCGTCGTCGTAGACCTTGACGAAGCGCAGGTACTTGCCGGCGATCTGGTCCGCGGCGTCCTCGCGGTCGAGGTCGCCCGCGAGGAACCCCTTCAGCGCGTCCCACCAGATCGAGCGGCCGATCGCGAAGCCGACGAACCCCTCGACGGGCGCCGCCACGCGGAGCCACTGCTCGACCTTCTCGTCGGAGGCGCCGCGGCCCAGCAGCACGCAGACGACGCCCTCGCGGCCCTCGCCCGAGCGGGTCTGCTCGGCAAGCGCCTCGGCGTCCTCGCGCGCGTCGACGCCCTCGATCTTCCAGATGTCCACCTCGACCCCGGAGTCCTGGGCGTCCTTGATCGCCTGCTTCATCAGCTTCGGCCGCAGCTCGGCGTCGTAGCGGTCGGTGTCCCCGCCGACGGACTCGAGCTGCCCCGGCTCGGCCGGGACCAGCAGCTCGAACAGGAACTTGCGGTCGTTGGCGTGCAGCCAGTCAGCCAGCTCCTTCAGGCGGCCGAGCTGGCGCCGGTTCATCTCGGCGTCGCCCTCGGGGTTGTAGCGGACCAGGACCTTGGCGAAATTGACGTCGTACTTGTTGATGTGCTCGCCGAACTCGGCCCCGTACTGGAAGTCGAACTCGTCCTGGCCGGACTTCTCCACCGGCATGGCGAGCACGAGGTTCTCCCGCTTCGCCCGCTGGGGGACGTCGCCGCCGAACTGCTCGTCGACGAGGACGCCGGCCGCCGAGGCGTCGACGCCGCGTTGCACGGCCAGCTCCATGCCCTCGAAGATCAGCCGCTTGGCGTCCGCGATCCGCTCCGTCTCCTCTGGTGTCGGATCGCTATCGATCCCGAACATCTTCTTCTGGAACGACCCGCGATGGTCGAAGGCCAGGATGTAGAGCTTTCCGTCGTAGCCGAGCGCCATGGGATCGGTTCTCCTCGAGAGTCGTAGGTCTCATAGCCAGTATGACCCGCTCGCTTCGAAGTAGTCGTCCGGGAGACGGCGACGTACGCGTAGAATCGATCCTCCATGGCAAGCGGGCCCGATCTGTTCGTCGTCTGCAAGAGCTGCGGCTCCGAGGTGTCGCCCTACATCACGGAGTGCCCGTACTGCGGGACGCGGCTCCGCAAGCGGGCGCCCAAGCTCGAGCGCGGCGGCCCCAAGCCGCCGCGCCGGTCGCGCCCGCGGCTCGGTCCACTGCGCGCCGGCGAGATCCCCGGGATCCGGCCTGACCGCAGGCCGTACGCGACGATCGCGCTGGTCCTCGCCTCGGTGGTGGTGACGCTGATCGGCACGGTCGGGGCGAGCCTGCTGGCCGAAGACCAGGTCGGCCTGGGCCTCGCGACGCTGTCCCAGTGGGGCAAGCTCGTGCTGGGCGGACCGCTCGACGGCGACTGGTGGCGCCCGATCACGACGCAGTTCGTCTATGACAGCACCGGCTACGAGGTCGCCGCGCTGTCGGCGATCGCTCTGTTCGGCTCGCTGCTCGAGCGCCGCCACGGCTGGTGGGCGCCGCTGTTCGTGTTCGTGGTCGGCGGTGGCGCGGGCATGCTGCTGGTCGTCGCGCTCGACGAGCAGTCGATCGCGGTCGGCGGCAACGCCGCCGCGCTGGCGATGCTCGCCGCGTGGTCGATGCGCGACATACTCGGCCGCCGCGCGGGCGAGGAGGACGACGCCGACCTGCTCGGCGTCCTCGCCATCGCCGCGCTGCTCGTGCTGCTCCCGCTCGCGGTCGAGCACGCGAACTCGCTCGCCGGCCTGGGCGGCGGTGTCGCGGGGATCGTGATCGGCCTCGGCCTGGCACGCCTGCGCTGAGCATGCCGCCGCGCCGCGCCTACTCCGACGCCGAGGTGGAGGCGGCCATCGAGGTGCTCGCGGACCCCGCCCGCCTGGAGGAGGCGCAGCGCCTGGTCGGCTCCAACGCGCCCGGGATCCAGCGGATCCTCAACGAGGCGCTGCAGGCGGCAGACTGGTTCGGCTCCGCCCATCAGGCGGCTGTGCTCGAGGCCGCCGGCAAGCCGGACGTCGACGACCGCCTGGGAGCCGTGCGCACGCTGATCGCCGAGGAGACGGGCGTTTCGATGCTGATCGGGGTAGCGGTCGGGTACGAGCTGGCCCACGAACTCATGCGACAGGAGGACTGACCATATGGACATCCGCTTCCTCGCCCACTCGGCCGTCGAGCTGATCGACGGCGAGACGAGGATCCTCATGGACCCCTTCATCACCGGGAACCCCAAGGCCACCGTCTCCGCGGACGAGCTCCAGCCGACGCACATCCTGCTCACCCACGGGCACGCCGACCACTACGGCGACGTCGTGGAGATCGCCAAGCGCACGGGCGCGCCGGTCGTCGCGATGGCCGAGATCGCGAGCGAGCTCGCAGAGCTCGGCGTGGACCCCGTGCACGATCCGAACCTCGGCGGGACCGTGGCCTTCGACTGGGGGTGGGTCAAGCTCGTGCCCGCATGGCACTCCTCGAGCACGCCGAACGGCACGGTCAGCACTCCGGCCGGCATGCTCGTCATGGTCGGCGACAAGCTGGTCTACCACCTCGGCGACACGGCGCTGTTCTCCGACATCGAGCTGATCGCCCGGCGTGGCAACCACGTCAACGTGGCGCTCGTGCCGATCGGCGGCCACTACACCATGGACCGCTTCGACGCCGTCGCCGCGTGCGAGTGGATCGGCTCCGACGAGGTGATCCCGATCCACTACAACACGTTCCCGCTGATCGAGACGGATGCGCAGGCGTTCAAGTCCGACGTCGAGAACGCGACCGAGAGCAAGGTCGTCGTGCTGGAACCCGGCGAGACGTTCACGGTCAGGTGACGCACGCGATCGTCCTCATCGAGGCGGAGCGCGAGGCGATGCCGCACCTCGGCGGCGCGCTCGCGGACGTGGCCGGCGTCGCGGAGGCGTGGTCGGTGACCGGTGAGTGGGACTTCGTCGCGATGCTCCGCGTCCGCACTCCCGAGGAGATCAACGAGGTGGTGACCGGGCGCCTGTCGCAGGTGCCCGGCATCCGCCGCACGCACACGATGGTCGCGTTCGAGGTGTTCTCGAAGCACGACCTGGAGGCGTTGTTCAGCATCGGCACGTAACGTCGCCTGGCAGGCGAAATCAGTGGATCCGCGAGCCGAGCGGCACCTCAGAGCGCGGCTCGAGCAGGATCACCCTGCCCTCCGCGTCGCTCGCCCCCAGGCAGAGCACCTCGGACATGAACGGCCCGATCTGGCGCGGAGGGAAGTTCACGACCGCGACGACGAGCCGGCCTTCGAGCTCCTCGCGGGCGTAGTGGGAGATCTGCGCCGACGAGCGCTTCACCCCGATATCGGGCCCGAAGTCGATCGTGAGCTTCCAGGCGGGCTTGCGCGCCTCGGGGAAGTCGTCGACCGCTGTCACGCGGCCGACGCGCATGTCGACGGCGAGGAACTGGTCGAAGTCGATCGGCTCGGTCACGGCGCGGCAGCCTAGCCGACTGATCCTCTCGGGCCCCTCGGCCGATTAACCGTGCATGGACAAGGCCGCGCTCATCCACTACGACGGCGCCCGCCGGCGCGTGTGGATCCGCGGGCAGCGCTGCCATCACGGCGCGACAGGCGCGCTATTGGCGGGAGCGGGCATGATCGGGCTCGTCGCGCTCCGCGCGCCGGCGCTCACGGCCTTCGTCGCCGCGGGCGGCGTGCTGATGGCCCATGACTGGCATGACCGCGCGGTCTGGTTCGCGCGGGGCTGGCAAACGTAGTCTCGCCCCGCATACCTAACGTCGCCGAAGGCGAGCGGCGAGGAACGAGCTCGCTCGCCTGGCAGGCGAAACCGATTACGGCGCCGGCGGCGGCGTGACCGTTGGCGCCGGGCTGGGCGCCGGCGTCGCGGACGGCTGCGGCGACGAGCCGGTCGGCGTCGGCGGCTCGCCGGCGGCCGGATCGCTCGGCAGGACGACGGTGTCGCCCTCGTGCTGCTCGACGTTCGGCGGCGGCGGCGCGGTGAGCGGCGGGGCCGGAGTCGGCGTCGGCGTCGCCACCGGAGCGGGCGTGGCGGCGGGAACGGGCGTGGGGGTCGGCGTCGCGCTCGCCTCGGCCTTCGGCTTGGCGGGCTTGAGGGCGACCTTCTTGTCGGCGTCCGGCTTCTCGGCGACCGGCGCGGGGGCCGGCTCGGAGACCGGCTGCGGCGCCGAGGCGACCGGAACCGGCTCGGCGGCGACCGCTGGGACCGGGGCCGGCGGTGCCTGCGTGGCCTGGGCGGTCGTCGTGGCGCGCGACGGGTGGTCCTTCACGTGCTTGACCTCGACTGCGCCGGCGGTGACGATCGCGGCCGCGGCGAGACCCGCCACCGCCTTGGACGCGAGCGCGCCCGCGCCGGCCTGGAGCGCGCCGCCCGCGGCGGCGCCCGCAGCGCCTGCGGCGCCGGCCGCGGCCGCGCTCCCGCCCGCGCCGGCGGCGGCTGCGCCGCCCGTCCCGGCCGCCGCGCCGCCTGCGTGGGCGAGCAGCGCCTTCTTGAGCAGCAGCAGCGGCCCGACGGGGAACACGGCGGCCAGCGCTCGGTTGGTCTGGCGCAGCTGCTTCTTGAACACCTGGCAGCGGTCGCACGTGCGCAGGTGGCGGCGGACGGGCGGCGTCGTGCGCCGCAGCCCCTCGGCGACCTCGCCGAGCTCGTCGCGCACCTCCTCGCAGGTGAGCTGGCGCGCCTCGGCCGCTTCGGCGAGGCCGACGCGGGCGCGCACCAGCAGCGACTTCACCGACGGCACCGTCGTCTCCATCGCCTCGGCGATCTGCTCGTAGGAGAGCGCGTCGATCTCGCGCAGCAGCAGCGCGGTGCGCTGGGTCTCCGGCAGGTCCTGCACGTCCGACATCAGCTGCCGGAACTCCTCGCGCTTGTGCACCTTGTCGGCCGTGGTGAGGCCGTGCTCGGAGAGGTGGACGTCCATCGAGTCGACGCCGATCGCCTGCGCCTTGCGCAGGTGGTTGAGCGACCGGTTGCGCGCGATCCGGTACAGCCACGGCCGCACGTTGATCTCCCGGTCGTCGCCGAGGATCGCGTTGAACGCGGCGGCGAAGACCTCCTGCAGCACGTCCTCGGCGTCCTCGCGGCTCGACAGCATGTGGCGGCAGAACGCGAGCAGGCGCGCCTGATAGCGGGAGACGAGCGCCTCGAACGCGTGGTGGTTGCCGCGCCGGATCAGCGTGATCAGGCGTTCGTCGGACTGCAGTCGCAGCAGCGGCGAACGCGCGTGGCCGGCCACGCCGGCATGGGTGAGAGCAGAGACTTCCAAAGGGAAGAGGGGACGCTTCCGCCCGAGAGAACCCCGAGAGGGCGGAGAAGTTGCTCGGATGAGGGTAGCCGGTCGGCTTGACGCGGGACCGGCGCAGCTCATTGAGGAGCTGCGTGCGAGCGTCGACCGCGACGGGGTCCTGGCCGCGCGCACCTGCTGAGCGTCTCGTACGATCACCGCAGCCAGCCCGGGTGGCGTAACTGGTAGGCGCGGTCGATTTAAGTCCGACTGTCCGAGAGGGCGTGTGGGTTCGACTCCCACCCCGGGCATCCCCTCAGCGCGCGAGCAGCGCCTCCAGGCGGTCGACGAACGCGGCCTGCGCCGGGTTGAGCTTCTCGCGCGCGGCGTCCAGGCCGAACCACTCCGCCCGGTCGATCTCAGGGAACTCCTGCGTGCGGCCGCTGCGGGGTGGCCACTCCAGCTCGAACGTGTTGCTGACGACCGTCGCGGGGTCGAGGTCGCCCGCCACCGCGAACGCCGTCACCTCCTTGCCGCTCTTCTGCTTCACCGAGCCCAGATCGTCCAGCGTGCCGTCCGGCAGCCGGGTGCCGGTCTCCTCCGCGAACTCGCGCAGCGCGCACGCGCGCGGGTCCTCGCCCTCGTCCAGCTCGCCCTTGGGGATCGACCACACGCCGAGGTCCTTGCGCGCCCAGAACGGGCCGCCGGGATGCACGAGCAGCACCTCCGCGCCCGCTTCACCCCGCCTGTGCAGGAGGATTCCCGCGCTGCTGCTGCTGGCTGCCACCGGATGTTGTCTCCTCGCTAACGACGACGCCCCGAACCTCTCGAATGCATGAAATGATGCAAGGTTCAGCCACGCAAGGAGTTGGTCGGTTCATGGAAGCGGTCCGGTGCACCCAGTGCGGCGAGACGAGGTGGAGCCTGCTACCCGGCTCGCTCATGCACGCGCTCGAAGCCCCGTGCGAGATCTGCGGCGGGGAGACCGTGGTGGAGCGGCGCCGGCCGGGCGCCGGCCCCGACATCCTCGACGTCGAGCGGCGCCGGGCGGCGATCGCCGACCGGCTCGCGTTCGAGTCGAACGAGCTCGCCGCGCGCTGATCGACGCCGCAGAGATCGCGGTGCGGCTCCAGCCCCGGGCGCGGCGCGCCGAGGTCGTCGGCGAGCGCGGAGGCGCGATCGTGATCCGGGTGACGGCGCCGCCGGTCGACGGGAAGGCGAACGCGGCGCTGTGCGCGTTCGTGGCCGCCCGCGCCGGCGTGCCGCGCTCGCGGGTCCGGGTGGTGCGAGGAGCGGCGAGCCGCGACAAGGTCGTCCGCGTCGAAGGCGTGGAGGCCGCGACGCTGCGCGCCGCGCTCGCGCCGTGAAGCCGCGATGGAGCTGACCACGGCGCGGCTGCATCTGCGGCCGTTCGTGCTCGCCGACCACGCGACCATCCACGCCGTCTACGCGGACCCGGACGTGATGCGCTTCGTCGGCCACGGCGCGCACCGGACGATGGCCGAGACCGAGATCGCGCTCCGCACCTACGGCGACGTGCTCGAGCGGCGCGGCTACTCGTTCCTCGCGGTGACCGAGCGGGAGAGCGGCGCGCTGATCGGCGACGGCGGCCTGCATCCGCTCGGCGGCGTCGGCCCCGACGTCGAGCTCGGCTACACGCTCGCCCGCGACGCCTGGAGCAAGGGGTACGCGACCGAGCTCGGCCAGGCCCTGATCGAGTACGCGTTCACGGTGCTGCACGTGCCGCGCGTGGTGGCGCAGGTCGAGCCGGCGAACGCCGCGTCGCGCAACGTGCTCACCAAGCTCGGCATGACCGAGCGCGGGCAGCGCATCGCCTACGGGCGCCCGCATCTGCTCTACGCCGTCGAGTCCTAGCCGCCGAAGCGATCCTCGAGCCATCCCACCGCGAACTCGGTGAGCGCGCGGGCGGGGAGCAGATGGCTCTCGGCCTGGCCCACGACGCCCGACACGCCGATGCCCGCGGCCAGGGCGGCGCGGACGATGACGGCGAACTCGTCCTCGCCCAGGCCGAGCCGCTCGTACGGGAAGACGCTGCCCGACGTGTCGATGTCGCTGTACGTGCGCTCCACCACGCCGCCGTCCTCCGCCACCGCGACGCGATACGTCACCCGGCGCCTGCCCGCGGCCCGGGCGATCGCCTCCGCGTGGTGCAGCAGCGTGGTCGTGTCGAGCGGGGCGCCGAGCAGCAGGACCTGGCCGCCCGCCTCGACGAGCCGCGCGAGCGGCGTGCCGGCGCCGTAGCCGTCGTCGGGCGGATGCGGATGGCAGATCCAGCCCGCCCGCGCCCCGACGGCGACGACGCCGGCGTCGGGATGCCCGCTGTGCTCCGCGCCCGGCCAGGTCCGCACGCGCTCGGGGATGCGCCCGTGCCCGCGGTCGGCCTCCGCCGTGGCGGGGTCGAACACCGGCGGCTCGGCGAGGTAGGCCTCCCGATGCTCCTCCGGCCACTCCGACGGCCGGTAGACGTGCTCCTCCCACGACGCGTACGCCATCAGCGTGCCGTCGGGGCCGAGCGCGTCCAGCAGCGCGCGGACCACGGCCTCGCTCCCACCGATCACCCAGCCGAGCGCGCTCATCCGCGTGTGCGCCATCGTCACGCCGCCCGGGCGCACGCCGAGGCGGCGGAGGTCCGCCGCCAGCCGCGAGCGGCTCACCGCCTCGCGCCGCCCTCCGCTCAAGCGGCGCGCTGTGCCGCGCGGCTCAGCGCCGCCGCGGTGAAGCCGGAGAGGAGCGCCTCGGCGAGCCCCGTCTTGCCGCCGAGGTCGAGCGACGCGGTCGCGCCGTCCGGCCCGAGCGCGCCGATCCACGCGTCCACCGTGCCGGTCGCCGTGGCGTCGGCCGGGCCCTCCGGCCGCTCGGTGATCTCGACGCGACCGTCGGCGGCCGTGAGCCGGAAGACCCGGTCCTCGGCGCCCCCGAGCACGACGAGGTCGACCGTGCCGCGCGCGTCCTGCGGCGGCGTGAGCATGCCCGGCGCGAGCCGGAAGATCGCCCCGATGTTGACGTCCTCGCCCTGGCGCGGGCCGGTCCAGGTCCAGTCGTAGCCCCAGCGCGCCAGCGCGCCGAGCACCGGCATCAGCTCACGCGAGCGCTCGGTCAGCTCGTAGTCCACGCGCGGGGGCACCTCGCGGTAGCGCTGGCGCGTCAGCAGGCCGTCGGCGACCATCCGGTTGAGCCGCGACCGGAGCTGCTCGGTCGAGATCCCGGGCAGGACGCGCTGGAGCTCGACGAAGCGCCGCGGCCCGGCGGCGAGGTCGCGGATGATCAGGAGCGTCCACTTGTCGCCCACGAGATCGAGCGCTCGCGCGTCTGGCGACCACTGATCGTAGGGGTGGCGCTTCGGCGGGGGGACGGGGGGGATGGTGAAACCTCCGCTCAGATCCGGCGGTTTCCGCAGCAACGCGAGAATAGACCTCTAGCAGGCGTAACGGTAGCCCTGGTCGATCTGGTGCACCCTGGGTTGCGAACCCCATCGCAGAGTGGACGGATTGCCGACCCCATTTGCGCAAGTTTCGCGACGACCTGCCGTTCCATGAGACGCGGGGGGCGACCGAGAGGCCGCTCTGGTACTCAGGCAAGCGAGGACAGATGGGCGACGTGATCAGGCTCTCGGAGCGGCGTGAGGCGCTCCGACGACGCACGGAGGGAACGCGACGGGAACGCTCCCGCGCGCAGTTCTTCTTCGATCTCTCGTGCCCGTTCACGTACCTCGTCGCCGAGCGGGTCGAGCGCGCGTTCGACGAGGTCGTCTGGACGCCGGCATGCGCCACCGCGCTGCGCCGCTCGTGCCTCGCCTCCGACACCGTCGGCGCCGCCGCCGTCCGCCGCGCCGCCGAGGAGCGCGCCGCCGCGCTGCGGCTGCCGCTCGTCTGGCCCGAGCGCTTCCCGACCGAGGTGTCGGCCGCGATGCGCGTGGCGGGACTGGCCGCCGAGGCCGGCCGCGGCGCCGCGTTCGTGCTCGCCGCGACCCGGCTCGCGTTCTGCGGCGGCTTCGACCTCGACGATCCCGAGATCCTCGCCGAGGCGGCGGCTGCCGCGGGCGTCGTGCTCGACGACTGCCTGCGCGCGGCGCGCGACGAGGCTCGGGACGGCGCGATCGAGCGCGCCGGCCGGACGCTGCTCTCCGCCGGAGCCGACCGCCTGCCGGCGCTGCGCGTCGGCCGCGCCCTGTACTGGGGCGAGCGGCGCGTCGGCGAGGCGCTCGTCGCGGCGCGCGTGGCGCGCGTCGCCGCAACATAAAGAGGGACAGTCCCTCTTTAGGTTCGCGGAAAGCCGCAAGTTCTCCGCGCCCGCTGCGTTCGAGCCCCCATCAGGTCCATCGGGCAGGGGCTCCGCGGGGGGTCACCCCCGGGCCCGGCGCGGTCGTCGCTCCGCCTGCGGCGGCGGCCGCGCCGCCTAGGGGGAGACGAGCCCGGCGAGGATCTGCGCGTTGAACGCGTCGACCGTCTCGGGCTCGCGGACGTCGCCGACGGACACGGCGGGGGCGACCGGTGCGTCCAGCTCCTCCTCGGCCATGAGCAGGTCGAGCTCGGCGAACGGCGTGTACACGTCCATCCTGATGTGCGTGTCGTCCATGCCACGAACCTAGACCCGCGCGCGGCCCACCGCGAGCGGGTACCGCGCCGCACCCCCGGATCGGGGGGGTATGTTCCCGCGCCATGACCACGGAGCCGCAGGAGACCACCAAGCTGCACGGAGGGCGCCTCGTCGCCAGGCGCCTGGCGGCGCATGGCGTCAGCAAGCTGTTCACGCTCTCGGGCGGCCACCTGTTCTCGATCTACGACGGCTGCCGCGCGGAGGGGATCGACCTCGTCGACGTGCGCCACGAGTCCGCGGCGGCGTTCGCGGCTGAGGGCTGGGCGAAGGTCACGCGCGAGCCGGGCGTGTGCGCGCTCACCGCCGGCCCGGGCGTGACGAACGGCATGAGCGCGCTCGGCTCGGCGCAGCAGAACCACTCGCCGATGCTGGTGCTCGGCGGCCGCGCGCCGGCGATGCGCTGGGGCCAGGGCTCGCTGCAGGAGGTCGACCACGTGCCGTTCGTGCGGCCGCTCGTCAAGCTCGCGGCGACGGCGGCGTCGACCGCCGAGATCCCGGGGCTGGTCGACGAGGCGTGGGCCGAGTCGCTGCGCCCGCACTCCGGCCCGACGTTCCTCGACTTCCCGCTCGACCACGTGTTCATGGAGGCGGAGGAGCCCGAGCCCGCCGAGCGGCTCCCGCACGCGGCCGGCGCGCCCGACGCGCGCATGCTCGACCGCGCCGTCGCCCTGCTGCGCGACGCCGAGCGGCCGGTGATCATGGCCGGCACCAACCTCTACTGGGGCCACGGCGAGCACGCGCTGCGCGAGCTGGCCGAGGCCGCCGGCATCCCCGTCTTCCTCAACGGCCTCGCGCGCGGCTGCCTGCCCGCCGACCATCCGCTCTTCTTCTCGCGGGCGCGCAGCGCGGGCCTGAAGGGCGCCGACGTCGCGCTCGTGATCGGCGTGCCGATGGACTTCCGGCTCGGCTTCGGCCAGGCGTTCGGGGAGGAGTGCGAGCTGATCGCGATCGACGTCGCCGAGCCCGAGCGGGAGCACCCGCGCGCGGTCGCCGCCGAGCTGTACGGCGACGTCGCCGAGACGCTGCGCACGCTCGCGGGCGCCGCGGCCGGCGGCGGCGTCGACGCGAGCCTGGACCGAGCACCTGCGCGGCGTCGAGGAGGAGAAGCGCGCCGGCGAGGCCGAGCAGCTCGCCGACCCGCGCGCGCCGCTGCACCCGCTGCGCGATCTACAAGGAGCTCGGCGAGGTGCTCGACCGCGACGCGATCGTGATCTGCGACGGCGGCGACTTCGCCTCCTACGCGGGCCGCGCGATCGAGTCCTACGAGCCCGGCTGCTGGCTCGACCCCGGGCCCGTTCGGCTGCCTCGGCTGCGGGCCGGGCTACGCGCTCGCGGCGAAGCTCGCGCGGCCCGAGCGCCAGGTCGTGCTCCTGCTCGGCGACGGCGCGTTCGGCTTCAGCGGCATGGAGTGGGACACGCTCGCGCGCCACGGCGTCGGCGTGGTCGGCGTGATGGGCAACAACGGCATCTGGGGCCTGGAGAAGCACCCGATGGAGTTCCTCTACGGCTACTCCGTCGTCGCCGACCTGCGTCCCGAGACGCGCTACGACACGGTGGTCGAGGCGCTCGGCGGACAGGGCGCGCTGGTGCGCGAGCCGGCCGAGCTCAAGCCGGCGCTGGAGCGCGCGCTCGCCGCCGACGCCCCGGCGCTGGTCAACGTGCTGACCGACCCCTCGGTCGCCTACCCGCGCTCGGCCAACCTGGCATGAAAGACGAGAAGCCGCCTCGCGGCGGGGCGAGGCGGCTTCAAGTTGGCCCCGTCAGGACGGGCAGGGGTACGTGCCTTGGGGGCCGTTGAACGACCCAGGCGGCGGGAGGCGCCGATTGATGCGGCAATCGCCCGGGTCTATGCGTCGGGGGACGACGGCGGGAGGCACGACCGCCCTTACCGACTTTTCGAGTATCCCTCCGGTGTCAAGCACACGCCATCGTACGAACGTCCAGATGTCCGGATCAGGGCAACACGATCTCGCTGGACTAGCCGATGGACCGGTCTCCGGTGGCCAGGTCGATGGCCACGCCCCAGAGGATGTCGCGGTCGGAGACCTCGACCTCGTCGAGCCCGAACGCGTCCAGCACGCGGGTCAGGATCACGACGCCGGCGACGATCGTCGGCGCGCGGTCGGGGTCCAGTCCGGTGACGCGCGCGGCGCTCCGCGAGCGGGAGCGCGGCGAGCCGCTCCAGCAGCGCCTTCGAGCGTCGCGCGCGAGAGCACGTGGCCCTCGACCTTGGTGGTGTCGTAGGGCTCGAGCGCCAGGTCGATCGCGGCGCACGACGTCGCGGTCCCCGCGACCGCGACGGCGGCCTGGACCCGCGCGGCGGACGTCCGCCGGCACCGCCGCCGGCGACGCCCGCGTCGACGTCGGCGGCCAGCGCGGCGAGCTCCGTCGCGGTCGGCGGGTCGGAGTGCAGATGGCGCTCGGTGTGGCGCACGACGCCGATCTGCGTGGAGACGTGGAAGCCGAGCTCGCCGCGCGCGCCGCAGACGAGCTCGGTCGAGCCGCCGCCGATGTCGATCACGACGAGCTCGGTCGGGTCGTCCGGCGGACGCGCGACCGTCGCGCCCGCGAACGTGAACGCCGCCTCCTCGTCGCCGGAGAGCGTGCGGCCCTCCAGCCCGAAGCGCTCGCGCACGGTCGCGGCGAACTCCGCGCCGTTCGCGGCGTCGCGCACCGCGGAGGTCATCACCGCGGCGCTCGCCTCGCACCCGTGCTCGTCGATCTCCGCGGCGTAGCGCTCGAGCGCGGCGAACACGCGCGCCTGCGGCTCGTCGCCGAGCCGGCCGGTCGCGTCGACGCCCTCGCCGAGGCGCGTGACGATCGACTCGCGCACGGCGCTCGCGTGACGCCGCCGCCGGGCTCGACGTCGGCGATCAGCAGGCGGGTCGAGTTGGTCCCGATGTCGACGACGGCCACGCGCATCGCGCGGGCGGACGCTATACGGTGCGCGCGATGCATGCGCCGACTCGTCCCGGCCGGCGCTGGTCGCGCTTCGCGCTGCTCGCCGCCCCGGCGCTCGCCGGCAACGGCGTCACGCCGATCTCGCCGAAGGCGGGCGACAGCCGTCCCGGCCGGCCGAGCGCCCGACGTTCAAGGTCCAGGTCAAGGGCCGGCACACCGGCGTGTTCGTGCACGTCTGCAAGTCCAAGCGCAAGGACGCCGACGGCATGATCTGCCACGACGAGCTGATCGGCAAGGCGAAGAAGAAGACGGCCGGCGCTACGAGTACAAGGCGGAAGTTCTTCGACTTCCCGGACTTCTGGCTGAACAACCCCGGGACGTACTACTGGCAGGCGTACCGGAGCTGCGTGCGACGCAGGCCTGGACGACTGCAAGGCGGAGGGCCCCGTCGTGAAGTTCAAGGTGGCCTGATGTGACGCCCCGGCCCGTGCGGATCGGCTGCTCGGGCTGGAACTACGCGGACTGGCGCGGGCGCGTCTACCCGCCGGGCTGCCCGCCGCGCCGCTGGCTCGCGCACTACGCGACGCTGTTCGACACCGTCGAGGTGAACTCGACGTTCTACCGGCTCGCCAAGCCCGAGGCGGTCGCGCGCTGGGTCGCGGAGACGCCGCCCGACTTCCTGTTCACCGTCAAGGCGAGCCGCTACCTGACGCACATGAAGCGGCTGACCGACATGGAACGCGGGGTGGAGCGCCTCTACGCCGGCATCGCGCCGCTCGTCGAGTCGCCGAAGCTCGGGACCGGTCCTGTGGCAGCTGCCGGAGCGGTTCCACCGCGACGACGACCGGCTGGCGCACGCGCTCGAGCGGCTGACCCGATCCCCGCCCGCCCGTCACTGCTTCGAGTTCCGCCACCCGAGCTGGTTCACCTCGGAGGTCTACGGCCTGCTGCACACGTTCGGCGTCGCGCTGCGTGATCGGCGACGACGCCGCGCCGCCCGCTGCCGGACCCGCCGCTCACGACCGACTGGACCCTGATCCGCTTCCACTACGGCGTCGCGCGGCCGGCGCGGCAACTACTCCGAGACCGAGCTGCGCGCGTGGGCGGAGCGGATCGCCGACCTGCGCGCGGAGGCCGGCGGTGTTCGCGTACTTCAACAACGACTGGGAGGCGTTCGCGGTGCGCAACGGGCTGCGGCTCAAGCGCCTCCTGGAGGCTTGAAGCCTGGCGTCACGGTGCTAGATTGTTCTGTCCAAGCGCCGCGGGGTGGAGCAGCCAGGTAGCTCGTCGGGCTCATAACCCGAAGGTCGCAGGTTCGAATCCTGCCCCCGCTATACGGAAGCCGCCTCTCGCCAGGCGGCTTTCGTGCTTAACGGGGGTGCCGCGCCGGTCCAGGGTGGCAATGGATTGGCAACACGACGTCGGATGAATCGCCGACCCGGCTATTTGCAGTTACGTGGTCTATTGGAGTAGTGTTCGTCCTGCCGTCGGATCCATCGCCCATGGAAGGGATTGCCGTTCCCACTCGCGCCGCCCTGATCGCTCTACTGACCGTCGTCGGGCTCGGCGCCTCACCGGCGGCTGCACAGAGCGACGTGTCGACCTCCGATGCCTCCGGCGGACCGGCGGCGACCGCGAGCGCGCGACGCGCCGTGGTCATCGGGACGTTCGCGGTCCTGCCGACCGGGCGAGTACACGTGTCGCTCGCAAGCGACGCCGCCCGCGTAAGACTGACCTACCGGAACACCGACGGGAGCTCGCGCTCGAGGGTCGTCCGGATCCGCGGCGGGAAGGCGGCGGCCACCCTCGCGAGCGGCTCGAGAAATCTCAAGGCGCGCGCGCTCGCCACGTGGCGGCTGCGCGCCTCGGGCAGCGTCCGGTTGCGTCGGAACCCCGTGCTGCAGGACGTGGACGGGAACGGGATCCTCGAGTCCCACTACGACCTGGACACGGACGGCAGCTACGAGACCGTCCTGTTCGACGACAACAGCAACGGCAGGTTCGAGATGGTGTTCTTCGACACGAGCGCCGGCTCCGTGCTGTTCAGGGACCAGAATGAGGACGGCTACTTCGAACTGACGGCGCTGGACGCCGACCGGAACAGCCAGGTCGAGCGGCTCTTCTACGACGGTGACGGTGACGGGTACGCCGAGCTCGAGTGCCTCGACTCCATCGGCCCCGACGGCCTCGCGACACTGGGTCATCCGCACGCTCCGCGAACGCTGGTCGCTCGGCGCGCCGTTCTCCGCGCGGAAGCCACGCCGCGACCTCGCCCCGGTCCTCGCTCGATCATCCCCGCGACCCCGACCACTGGCCCGACGTCGATCCGCAGCCCGTCCCGGCCTTCGACACCGCGCTGATCCCGCCCAACGCGCCGCTCGGCCCGCTGCCAAGGCGCTCCTCCATGCCACGCTCGAGCTCGGCAAGCAGCTCGGACAAAGCGTCCCCGACATCAGCCCAGACGCCACCATCACCGGCGCCGAGGGCCTCACCATCATGCGCGAGGAGTTCGCCCACATGTTCCCCAACCTCGGCGACGCGCACTCGCCGCCGTAAGAGAGACCAGCGCCCCGCGCGCTCGCCGAGGCAGGAGCAGCGGGTCGCGACCGCCTCCCGCTATACGGAAACGTCACGCGGACCTGAGGGCCGCGCATCGGGCGGCCTTCGTCGTCGAAGGCCGCGATGGCGACATCTCAACGTACGTCGAGATGTTGACGATGCCGCCCTGCCGCATGACCGCTGCGACCTGCTGTGCCTGGACCTGCCCAAGGCCGAGGCGCTGCGCGCACGTCGGCTCGCCGACGACACCGCGCGCGGGCTCGCCGACCGCGCCAAGGCGCTCGCCGACCCCACGCGGCTGACGCTCGCCGCCGCGCTCGCGCAGACCGACGAGCTCTGCGTGTGCGACCTGGCGTGGATAGCCGAGCGCCCCGAGAACCTGGTCTCGCATCACCTGCGCGCCCTGCGTGGCGCCGGCGTCGTGACCAGCCGCCGCGACGGCAAGATGGTCATGTACTCGGTCACCCACGCCGGCCGCGCCCTGCTGTCCGCCGTCCTCGCCGACGCGGCGCCGGCGCGGTGAGCACGCCCGCGCTGCCCGTCATCCAGTTCACCGCCACCGCGCCTGCGGCGCCGCGCATCGACCGCGAGACCTACCGGCGCCTGGCCGGGCGGGCCCGGGCCGCTGTCGAGGTCGCCGGACAGGGTGGTGGACCCGACGTACTTCCGCATCGCGTTGACCATGTCCGCCCACTTGCCCGACTGGCTCGGCCAAAAGCCCGCCAGCCCCTCGTAGGTCTTGCGGCCCAGCACCAGCCCGCTGGATCGCGCCTGACGCTCGAACGAGTAGACGCCGTGATCTCCGTCCGGCTGCACCCACTCGCCGACCGGGTCTATGACGCCGTCGACCGTGGCCTGCGTCGTCGCGATCAGCTTTCCCATCTCGATTCTCCTTTGGTCACGGGAGTTCCCGTCTGAGCCCGCTCTACCCATTACACCGGCTCGTCGGGCCGGAGCGGATCAGTCGTCGTCGCCGCTGCGGCCGCGTCCCCGGCCGCTGCTGTCGTCGTCGCCGCCGGAGTCGTCGCTGCCCGAGCCGTGTCCGGAGTTGTCGTCGGACGGCGCGGTGGGGACGGCGGTCGGGACGGCGGTCGGCGCGGCGCGAGGCGTCGGCGTGGGCGTCGGCGTGGGCCTGGGCTTGGGCTCGGCGGCGCTTGCGCGGCTCGCGCGTGGCCGTCGCCTTGGCGGCGCGGCGGTCGGGGACGGCGCCGAGCGCCTCGCCGGCGGAGACCGGCTCGGCGGAGAGGCCGACCGGCGCCTCGGTCAGCGCGGCTGGTCGCCAGCCCGAGCGCGGCCGCGAGCAGCAGGCTCAGCACGCCGATCGCCGACCCAGAGCATCCGTTCACGCATCGGTCGCACGTTAGGGACCGCCGGGGAAAGAGCCGGCAAAGGGCCGGGCGGTCAGCGTCGCGCGCGTGCCGCCCTCGGGGCGGTTGGCGAGCGCGGCGTCGCCGCCCCAGGCGCGCATCAGCTCGCGCGCGATCGGGAGCCCGAGGCCGGTGCCGGGCGCGCCGCCGCGACCCGCCCGCCCGCGGTGGAAGCGGGCGAAGACGTCGTCCTCCTCGCCCGGCGTCGAGGCCCGGGCCGTCGTCGAGCACCTCGATCGCCGCCGGCGCGCGCGCAGGACGGTCACGTGGCCGCCGGGCGGCGTGTAGTGGATCGCGTTCTCGACGCACCGCGTCGACGGCGCGGTCGAGGTCGGCGCGCGACGCCCACACGGTGCCGGCGCCGTCGTGCTCGGCGCGGAGCGCGATCTCGCGCGCGGCCGCGGTGCGCTCCCAGCGCCGGCGCGCGTCGGCGACGGCCTCGGCGAGGTCGATCTCCTCGCCCTGGCCCTCGCGCTCGCCGGTGCGGCTGAGCACGAGCAGGTCGTCGATCGTGTGCGACATGCGGTCGAGCTCCTCGAGGCCGGCGTCGAGGTGGCGCTCGCGTCGGCGCGGTCGGCGTCGGCGCGCGCCTCCTCGATCCGCAGCCGCAGGCCGGTCAGCGGCGTGCGGAGCTGGTGCGAGGCGTCGGCGACGAACTCGGTCTGGGCGCGGAGCGCGCGGGCGAGCCGCTCGGTCATGAGGTTGAACGAGCGCGCGAGCGAGCGCTGCTCGCGGCTGCCCTCGACCGGCGCGCGCGCGTCGAGGTCGCCGGACGCGATGCGGTCGGCGGCGGCGCCGAGCCGCTCGATCGGCCGCGTGATCCCGCGCGCGAGCAGGTACGCCGCGAGCAGCGCCACGAGCAGCACCGCGAGGCCGACGGCGGCGATCCCGAGCGACGGTGCGGCGGACCGCGTCGTGGACCGCGTCGACGCTCTGCGTGAGCCGGACCGCGCCGACGACGCGCCGCGCCTCGAACACCGGCCGCGCGGTGGCGAGGATCGTCCTGGTTCGAGCGTGTCGGAGCGGCGCTGGTCCTGGAACGGCCGGCCGCCGAGCGCGGCGGCCAGCTCGGGGCGGCTGGAGAAGTCGACGCCGATCGCCTCGCGGCCCGGCGGTGTCGGCGAGCACGCGGCCGCGCGCGTCGACGATCACGACGCGCGCCCGCGCCGCCTCGCCGACCGCCTCGGCCAGCGTCGCCGAGGCGCGTCGCGGTCGCGCGTCTGCGATCAGCGCGGCCGACGCCGGCGGCCAGCACGGCGGCCTGCGATGCGCGCGCTGGCGCCCGCACCTCGCTCCCGACGCGGTCGCGCAGGTTCAGCCCGAGCGGGACGGCGAACGCGACGATCACGAGGGCGACGAGGTAGCCGAGCGCGATCAGCAGGCGCGCCCGGAGGCTCACGTGCCCTCGGCGCCCGTGAAGCGGAAGCCGACGCCGCGCACGGTGTGCAGGAACCGCGGCTCGGCCGCGTCGTCGTCGAGCTTGCGGCGCAGGAAGCCGACGTGGACGTCGAGCGTCTTCGTCGAGCCGAACCAGTTCTCGTCCCACACGTCGGACATCAGGTCCTCGCGCGTGACGACGCGGCCGGCGTCGCGCATGAGCCGCGCGAGCAGGTCGAACTCCTTGCGCGACAGGTCGAGCGGCTCGCCGTCGAGCGTGGCGCTGCGCGCGCCCGGGTCGAGCCGCAGGCCGTCGATCTCGACCGGCGGGTCAGGCGTCGTGTCGCGTCGCGGCCGGTGCGGCGCAGCACCGCGCGGATGCGCGCGATCACCTCGGCGGAGCTGAACGGCTTGACGACGTAGTCGTCGGCGCCGAGCTCGAGCCCGACGACGCGGTCGGTCTCGGTGCCGCGCGCGGTGAGCATGATGATCGGCACCGCCGACTCCCGCCGCAGCTCGCGGCACACCTCGCGGCCGTCGCCGTCGGGCAGCGCGATGTCGAGCAGCACGAGCTACGGGTCGTGGCGGTGGAACAGCTCGAGCGCGGCGCGCGCGGTCGCCGGCGATCACCGGCTCGAAGCCCTCGCGCGCGAGCGCGCCGGCGAACGGCTCGGCGATCGAGCGCTCGTCCTCGACGAGCAGGATCGTCGGTCGTGCGGCCTCGGGCATCGGGCAAAGGTAACCGCCAGCGACCGCCCGGATCCAGGCATTTGGCCGAACCTTTACCCGCGGTTGCCCGGTGCTTGGACGGCCCGTTCCGATAGTGGCCTCCGACCGTCCCTGAGCAGGAGGACACCATGGCTCCGATTCGCACGACCATCGGCTACCGCAGGCACGCTCGCCGCGCTCGGCGGACTGACCGCGTTCGCGGTCGGCGCGGGCGACGCCCGCGCCCGAGGCCGAGCCGGTCTCGGCTCCGGCGCCCGCCGAGGAGGTGCGCACGCAGGTCGTCACGCGGACGATCCACCGGCGCGAGCGGAGCGCGGAGCGCGACGTCGGGCCGGCGGCCGCGTCCTCGTCGTCGTCGCGCGCGCAGGCGGCGCGGACGACCGCCGCGTCGCGCGACCGCTTCGACGACCGCGGCGGCGACGCCGGACGCCGCGGGCCCGGGCGCGCGGCGCCGGCGGCGACGACGACGGCGTCGACGACCACCGCGGCCGGGGTCGCGGCGGCGACGACGACGCGTTCGACGACCACCGCGGGCATGGCGGGGGCGACGACGCCTTCGACGACGCACAGCGGGCATGGCGGCGGCGGCGGCGACGACGACTTCGACGACCACGGCGGCGACGACGACGACGGCGGCCACGGGCGTGGCGGCGACGATGACTGAGCCGCGGCGGGCAGGACGCGCGCCCCGGCCGCGAGCCGGCCGACCGGCGGCCGCCGGGCCGCCGCCCGGCGCGCTCGCAGCGGCCGGCGACGCGTCGCGTACGGCGGCTCGGCGCGTCGGGTTCGTCGCCGTGCTCGCGGCGCTGTCGTGGCAGGTCGCCGCCGGCAGCGACCCGGCGATCGGCACGGGCGAGCCGGCCGCGGCGCCGCCGCCGGCCAAGCGCGTCGCTCGTGCGGCGGATCGTGCGCCGCGTGATCGTCACCGCACGACGCGCCGAGGCCGGTCGCGGCACCGGCGCCGCCGCGCCCGCGCCGCGGCGCCGGCCGCACCGGCGCCGAGCGCCGCCCGCGGCGCCCGCGCCCGCGCCCCGCGCCCGCTCCCGACCACGCGCTCGTCCTGATGCACGACGTCACGTTCACCTGCATGGGCTGCGAGATGCGGCTGCTCGCCGAGGGCGCCGGCGACCGCGCCGATCCGCGCCGCGCGCGAGCTGCTCGACGCGATCGACGCGCGGCTCTCCCGCTTCCGCGCCGGACTCCGAGCTCGTCCGCCTGAACGCCGACCCGCGACGCGACGGTGCCGGCGTCGCCGCTCCTGCGCGCGGCGGTCGGCGCCGCGCTGTGGGCGGCCGAGCGCAGCCGACGGGCTCGTCGACCCGACGCTGCTCGGCGATCTGGAGCGCTCGGGCTACGCGCGACTCGCTCGCCGGCGGGCCCGCGCGCCGACCTCACCGCGCGCCGCTGCCGCGAGCGCCGCCCCGCGCCGCCGGCCGCGCGCCGTGCCACAGCGCGCTGGCGTGCGGTCCGCGATCGACAACGCGCGCCGGCACGATCACGCGCCCGCCGGGCCTGCGGCTCGACACCGGCGGGACCGACCAAGGGGCTCGCGGCCGACGCCGCCGCCCGCGTGCTCGCCGGCGCGCGGCGCGCTCGTCGTCGACTGCGGCGGCGACCTGCGCGTGGCCGTCGTGCCCGGTGCGGCGCCGTTCGACGTCGCGGTCGAGCACCCGCTCACCGGCGAGCGTGCCGCGACGCTGCCGGGTCGCGGGCGGCGGGGTCGCGACGTCCGGCCTCGCGCGGCGGCGTCTGGCGCACGCGCGGACGGCCGCCCCGCGCATCACCTGCTCGACCCCGCGACCGGCGAGCCGGCGTGGACCGGGCTGATCTCCGCGACCGCGCTCGCGCCGACGGCGCTCGCAGGCGGAGGCGCTCGCCAAGGCCGCGCTCCTGCGCGGCCCGGCCGGCGCGCGCCGGACTGCTGGCGCGGCGCGGCGGCGTGCTCGTCCACGACGACGGCACCGTCGAGCGGTCGGCGCCGGCGCGCGCCGGTCCGCGGCCGCGCGGCGCGGCGGCGCCGGGATCGGGGTGGCGGCATGAGGTCGCCCGATCCCGTCGAGTACGCCTGGTGGCTGAGCAGCCGCGCCGCCGGGCGTCGTCGCGTTCGCGCTCGTCGCGCTCGTCCGTGCTGCTCGGCCTCGCGATGGCGAACCGGCTCGTACGCGGTCGCGGCGTCGTGAAGCTGCACGAGCACCTGGCGCTCGCCGGGCTCGTCGCGATCGCCGTGCACGCGATCACGCTGCTCGGCGACCGCTGGCTGGACCCCGGCGCGCGCGGCCTGCTCGTCCCGTTCGCGATGGACCACGAGCCGGTCTTCACCGGTCTCGGCGTCGTCGCCGGCGTACCTCGCCGCGTTGCTCGGCCTGTCCTTCTACCTCCGCCGCCGCATCGGCGCGCGGCGCTGGCGCAGCCTGCACCGCTTGACGGTGCTCGTCTACCTGCTCGGCGCGATCCACGTCCTCGGCGCCGGCACGGACGCCGAGGCGCCGTGGTTGCGCGCCGTGCTGCTCGCGACCGGCGCGCCGATCCTGTTCCTGTTCCTCCTGCGGATCCTCCCGGACGACGCTCGCACGCCGGTCCCGCGGCGGCAGCCTTCGTGACGGGGGAGCGCCTGGTTCGCATGCTGCCCTTGCCTCAGCGCTCGGCTCGCCCTAACGTTGCGCCATGGTGGAACGGAAGTCCGCCGGTCGGCGTCAGGACGGCACTTGGAGTGCACGGATCGCTTTGGCGGCCGCGTGGGTGGTCGTCGCCGCCGCGCTGGCGGCTCCCGCACCGGCCCTCGCACGTGACTCGGACGGGGCGAAGAGCGGGCAACGGCTCTGGGACGCGTACCCGCTGAGCCAGACCACGGGCCAGGCGACCGGCCCGCCCAAGGCATCCGCGGGCAGCGGCTCCGGTTCGGCGCCCGCCGAGATGGCGACGGCCTCCTCGGACGACTTCGAGCGGCTGGCCCTGGCCTCCGTCCTCGCGCTGATCGCCGGTGGGCTCACGATGTGGGTCATCTCGATGCGCTGGCCGCACGGCCGCGTGGTCGCGGTGGGGGCGACGCTCACGCGGCCCGACACGGCCCCGGTCCGCTCCACCGCCCCGGAGCTGTGGCTGCACAGCGCGCAGGTCGCCGAGCCGGCGCCGCTGCCGCCCGATCCGCCGCCGCCGCCCGCGCCGCTTCCGCTGGAACCTCCTCCTGCGGCGAGCGCGCCTCCCGTCCGGCCTGCGCGCCTCCCGGCGCCGCCGGAGCCCGACCGCGCGTGGGCGGCCGAGATCGGATGGCATCTCGGGGACCGTGCCGCGCAGTTCCGCGTCACCGCCCGTCCCGTCGACGGCGGCGACCCGATCTCGCTGGGCGAGTCCTCGCTGCTGGAGTGGCCGCCCGGCGGGCCCCGTTCCGTCCAGGCGCTCACCGACGCCGTCAAGGCGCTGGAGGCGACGCTCGTTTCGGCCGGCTGGACGCCGCTGCCGCGCGGGAGCGCGTGGTACGCCAAGCGCTTCACGTGGCAGCCCGGCGCACGTCCGCGCACGCTGCCCGCGACCGCCGGTCGCACGCGGCACCGCCGGCTCTACGAGTCGGAGTACACGCGACAGCTCGATCGCACCCAGCGGCTGCGGAGCACGATCAGCACCCGGCTGATCGAGCGGACCCGCAGCGCCGACGTCACCGGGACGGCACCCGAGTGAGTCATCCGTTCACCTAGGAAGGAGCCGACCGTGGTCTGGAGAGCCGGCGACGATGTGCGGGAGTGCGAAGGCGGGCTGCGCGCCCGCCCACGCTCGATGGTCCTGCTGCTGGTCGCCGCGGCGGCCGTGTTCCCCGCGACGGCGGTCGCCCAGGCGCCGCCGCCGGCTCCGCCCGGCCCGCCGCCGGGCAACGGCGGTGACCTGCCGGCTCCGCCCGGCACCGCTCCGGGCGTGGTGCCGCCCGGCACGCCGGGCGCGATCCCGGCCGGCGCGACCGGCCCAGGTCTGCTGAACGCCGCGCCGGTGAAGTTCGACCGCAAGCGGCGCCGCTTCGCACTCGTCTTCGCCTGTCAGTCCAGCGGGAAGCTGAGCGTGCGCGGGCGGGGCATCCGCGGCGGCACGTTCGCGCGCGGGAGCTACCAGTGCAGCGCGAACCGGGCCACGGCCAAGTTGAGCGTGAACAAGAAGACCGCCAAGCGGCTCGGCCGCAAGCCCACGGTCGCGGCGACCGCGACGGTGGCACAGGGGGGCAAGAACAGCCGGCTGGACTTCGCGCTGCACGTTCGCGGCCGGGCGCCCGACGCGAAGAAGTTCTGGACCGACGGCCGCCTCCAGTGCTCGGGCGATCCCACCGGCGGGCCGCCGGCGTATCTGGTCACGCCCGACTTCACGACGAAGGACCCGACGCCGATCTCCACCCGCGGCTGGGTCGCCTGGTACACGCAGGCCGGCGGCTGGCACTGGCTCGGGATCGGCGGCGAGAACGCCGGGCGCTGGGACACGTGGACGGCGACCTCGACGGGCATCGCGCAGTTCCATCCGGGCGGCGCGGTGACGCCGATCGCGTACTCCTGGGGCCCGATCTCCGTGCCTCCGGGCCAGGGGACCTTCGCGATCGGCGTCTACGAGATCGTCTACTGGGTCGGCGGCAAGCCGGATTACCAGTGGCAGTACGTCAACGCCGGGACGACCGGAGCGGTCGCGGCCGGCGGCGGGACGCTCTTCTGCGCGTACCCGTGATCACCAGCAGGGCTGGCGCCACGCGTCCAGGCTCATGGTCTTCCGCATGGCCATCAGGCCGGCCGCCGCCGCGGGCGGGCAGAACGCGCTGGTGTCCAGCGCGTACTCGGCCACGAACACCGCCTTGCCCGCGCGGACGAACGGCTGCAGCATGCCGCACTCGCCGTACTCGAAGCACTGCTCGTTCAGCGCCCAGTCGAAGTCCGGCTCGAGCGCGGCGACCTGCTCGAGGTCGTTCTTGAGGCCGATCGAGAGCCCGCGGGCGTGCGCCGCTGCGGCCAGGAAGCGGCTGTACCGGAGCTGGTCGTCGGCCGTCAGCGGGAAGCCGCTGTTGTTCGCGTAGGCGTCGACGTTGTCGGGCTCGACGCCGTCGAACCCCTTCTGCTTGCACAGGTCCAGCCGGCGCTCCATGATCGGCCCGAGCACGTCGAGGCGGCGGACGTCGAGCCAGTGCTCGCCCGGCCAGCCCTGCAGCTCGCTGCCGACGACGGCCGCGGGGAAGTCGCCCGTGTCGGGCCGGTCCGGCTCGGTCGAGCCCGCGCTGAAGTAGCAGACGGCACGAGCTCCGCGCTGGTGGAGCGAGGCGACCACGCTGGCCGGGTTGTTGAAGAGGTCGATGTCGAACAGCTGCGCGTCGACGGAGAGGTCGACGGGCGTCGTGAGCTGCCACTGCCACGTCGTGCGCGGTCCGGGCACCCAGCGGCCCGGCGTCCCGGGAGCGGGTCCGGGCCTCGGCGCGGGCGCCGGAGCCTGTGCGCCGGTCCCCGGGCGCAGGCGTAGCGAGTCCACGATCACGGCGCGCCGGCACCGGCGCGAGCGGTGCGGGTTGGCGAGCCGGAGCGAGACGGCGTGCGAGCCGGGCTCCACCCCGGGGCGCGACCGCCGCGGGGCCCACCGCTTCCCGCGCACGCGGCGCGACAGGACGCGGTCACCATCGATCCGCACCACGAGCCGCGGGGCGCCGGCGCACCGGCGCGCACGGGCCACGATGGTGAGGCGCGACGCCGCTCCCAGCTCGATGCGAGCGCGTGCCCGTCCGCGACCGGAGAGCGCCAGCGCGCGGCCGTTGCTTGCGGTCGCGTCGCGAACCGTGTGGCCGGCACGCGGTGCGAACTGCATGTGCTCGGCCTCGAGCCGGTCCGCGCCCTGAGCCGGAGCCGCAGCCCACAGCGCGAGCGCCAGCGCCGGCGCTGCGCGACGGCTCACGCGCCAAGTCGTACGAGAGGACGGGCAGAACGTCGAGGCGTTAGTCATGTTCCTTACAGCGCTCTACTTTCTGGTCTTCACGCCGGGTTCCACTCCTGCGCATGATCGGCAGCACGGACGCAGCAGAGAGGGCAAGAAATGCCACATGCCGGGCAAGGGCTCTCGACGGAAGCGGGAGCGCGCAAACAGATCTCCCCCCGGATCTCGCTAAAGGCCCTAGGATTGGGCGGCCTTATCGCACTGGTACTGCTCGTGCCATTGGTGCGCGCGGCCACTCCGAACGACGTGCAGCCGGCGCAGCGCGTCGATCTGAAGGTACTACTCGTGTCGGCGGATGGTACCGAGCCGGGCTACGGAGCCTGGCGCGCGGCGCTCGACCGCGAGGGCGTGCCGTACGACACGCTCGTCGCATTCAACGGCCAGGCGCGCGCCGCGACGCTGACCGACGACGTCCTCGCCGACTACGGCAAGAACCACGCCAAGTACCAGGCCGTGATCCTCGCCACCGGCGATCTCGGCCATAACGTCACCAATCCCGGCGGCACGGCGAGCTACCTCTCGGCGTTCACCGACGGCGAATGGGCGGCGCTCGCCAAGTTCGAGCGGACGTTCGGGATCAGACAGCTAAGCGACTTCACGGCTCCCGCGCCCGTGCATGGACTGAACGTGGTCGGCGGAGCGAAGCAGGACGGCGCGGTCGGCACGCTCACCGCCGCCGGCAAGGCGGCGTTCCCCTACCTGAAGGGCACGGTCCCGATCGCCGACGACTCGGCGACGGTCGACGAGGCGTTCGGATACGTGGGCACGCCGGTCAACGCGGCGGACTGGCAGACGCTCCTCACCGGACCCGGCGGGGCGGGCGCTTTCCTCGGCATCTACACGCACCCGGAGGACGGGCGCGAGGAGATGGTGATGACCGTCGCCAGCAACCAGTTCCAGAGCCACAACCAGGCGCTCCGCCACGGGATGCTCAACTGGGTCACGCGCGGCGTCTTCCTCGGCTACCAGCGCACGTACCTGGGGCTCGACGTCGACGACATCTTCCTCGCCGGACGACAAGTGGGACGCGGCGCTCAACGTCACCGACTACACGCCGGCGGCCGCGATCCGCATGACCCCGGCCGACGTCGACACCGCCATCGCGTGGCAGAACCGGACGGGCCTGAAGCTGAACATGGTCTACAACATGGGCGGCGTCGCGGAGTTCGGCGTGCCGGCCGGCGACGGCGACGCGCTCCTGGCGAAGTTCAGGACCGTCAAGAACCAGTTCCGCTGGATCAACCACACGCTCCAGCACCCGAACCTCGACTGCACGACGCAGTCGTTCACCCGCAATCAGCTCACGCAGAACCAGTCGGAGTTCACCCGGCTGCTCGGGCCGGTGAGCCCGGGGCTCGAACGATCCGACCGAGGCGATCACCGGCGAGCACTCCGGCCTCGCCAACGTCCGGCCCGGCAACCCGGGCACGATCGATCCGCCGGGCTTCAACGACCTCGAGCCGACCACGGGCGGCACGCTCCTGCCCGGCACGTACGACTACGCGATCACCGCCTCGGCGGCCCCGCCCTCGGGGGAGACCACCGCCTCGATCGCGACGGTCACCGTCGCGGCGCCGAACAACGCCGTCACGGCGGAGTTCAACGCGGTCTGCCACGCGGTCGGGTTCAACCTGTACCGCAGGACGTCGCCCGCCGGCGCCTGGGAGCGGGTCGGCACGGCCGCGCGGCTCGCACGCGACCCGGTCGACAACGGCACGGCGCTGCTCGACCTCTCGATCACCGACCTGGGAGCCGCCGGCACGCGCAGCGTCGCCACCGACGGCGAACAACGCGGCGCTCGCGCCGTACACGCAGAACCCGAACTACGTCCCGGCGCTCACGGCCGCGGGCATCCACAGCGTCGCGACGGACTCCTCCAAGCCCTACCCGAACCCGCCGACGAAGGGGCTGCCGCTGGCGGAGACCGACCCGACGAACTTCGCGAAGGGCGCCAGCTTCGTCGTCGGGCCCGGCATCCGCGCGGTCCCGCGCTACCCGTCGAACGTCTACTACAACGTCGCCAACCGCGCGGACCAGCTCGACGAGTACAACTGGATCTACACGGCTCCGGCCGGTGGCGGCGGCTGCGTGCCGATCCCGAGCGTCACCACGTGCAACGCGGCGCCGGTGACGTGGCAGCAGTACCTCGACAGCGAGACGCGGATCATGTTCGGCCATCTCACCGGCAACGACCCGCGGCCGCACTACTTCCACCAGACCAACATCGCGCAGGCCAACCCGAACGCGCCGACCACGGACACCAGCGTCGGCGGCACGCTGTACGCCGTCATCGACTCGCTGCTCGGACGCTACGACGCGGTGTTCGACCGCGGGTCCGCGCCGCTGATCCAGCTCAGCCAGCAGCAGATCGCCGACACGCTCGCCCAGCAGGACGGCTGGGCGGCGACGAAGGCCACGACGGCCGTCTCGGCATGGCTGCAGGACGGTCGCATCCACATCGCCAACAGCGGCCCCGGGACCGTCGCGGTGCCGGTCACCGGCACGACGGCGGGCACTGCTTACGCCGGCCAGAAGTCCGGCTGGATCTCGCTGGCGGCCGGCAGCCGAGCAGGTGCTCGATCCCAGCGATCCGGCGAAGGTGACGGAGGCCGCGGTCTCCGGGACGGTGAAGGTCGGCCAGAAGCTCACGGCCACCGGCGCCACGTGGACCGGGACGCCGGAGATCCTCCGGCGGTTCCGCTGGCAGCGCTGTGACGCGAAGGGCGCGAACTGCGCGACCATCCCGGGCGCGGGCGCGAACACGTACGAGGTCACCGCCGCCGACGTCGGCAAGCGGCTGCGCGTCGTCGTGTCCGCCGGCAACTGGGTCTCCTCGGTCGGCCAGTCGGTGTCCCCGGTCACGGCCGACGTGCCGAAGCTGCCCGACCGCAAGAAGTCCGATGACGCGAAGGGCAACGGCAGGAACGGCAACGGGGCGCGCGGCGGCGCGCTCGCGCTGACCCAGCGTGCGGATGAGCCCGCGGCGCTTCCCGGTCGCGCACCGGCGCCTGGCGCGGCGCTCGAAGCGGGGCACCCGCCTCGACGGCGCCACGATCACCTGGCGGCTGAACAAGGCCGCGACCGTCAAGCTCAAGTTCCAGCGCTCGCGCGGGAACAAGCAGCAGCGGCGCTGGGTCAAGGTGGGCTCGATGAAGCGCTCGGCGAAGGCGGGCAAGGGCGTGGTGCGGTTCCGCGGGCGCTTCGGGAAGCGGCTGCTCGCCCCGGGCCGGTACCGCGTCGGCGTCGTCGCGACGCACAAGGGCGAGCGGGCGGGGCCGAAGCGCATCCGGTTCAAGGTGATGAAGCCGTGAGCCAGCGCCGCCGTCGCTTCGAGCGGCCGTCGCCGGGATCCCCCGGCGCGGCCGACTCGCGCGCCGCCCTCGAGGCGGAGGTCGTGCTGCTGCGCGAGGAGAACGCGCGCTTGAAGGCCGCGCGCCACCAGCGCCAGAACGTCGGCGAGCATCCTCGAGCGGACCCGGTCGCTGCGCGACCGAGGAGCTCGACCGCGGCAACCTGGCCGACGAGACGGCACAGATGCTGGTCGAAGGGCTCGTGATCCGCGAGTCGCTGATCGAGATCTGCCACGAGATCGAGCGCTCGATGGTGATCTTCGAGGCGCGCCTGGACGCGCTCGCATCGGCCGCCGACCAGCTCGTGCCGCTCCATGGCAAGCCGGACGAGCGGCGGAGAGACGCGGTGGCTGATGTCGACCGACGCGGCTTGAGCCGCCGCCCGCGAGTCCTGCTCACCACCGAGGGCACGTACCCGTACGTGCGTGGGCGGCGTGAGCTCCTGGTGCGATCTGCTGGTCAACAGCCTGACCGAGTTCGACTGGCTCGTCCTCCCGATCATCGGAGCGCACGGGCAGCCGCGGCGGTTCTCCCTGCCGCCGCACGCGCGTGAGGTCGGGCCGATCGAGGTCTGGTCCGAGCGCCTCGCCCGCGGCGGCCGCCCGGCCGTCGCGGACGTCCGCGCGTTCCACTCCCTGCCCGCGGTGCTCGTGCGGGAGCTGATCGGCTGGGAGGGCGACGCCGACGCGCTGCTGGCGAGCCTCGTCTGGTGCCGGCAGCACCCCGCCGCGGTCCGCCGGGCGTTCCGCTCGGGCCGGGGCTGGGAGCGCTTCCTGCAGGCGCTCGGCGAGGTGCTCGACGAGCGCGTCACCGAGGCCGGCACGCCGCCGGCGCTCGACCAGCTGGAGGCCGCCCAGCTCTACCAGACGCTCTACTGGGTCGCGCGGACCGCCGCCGAGCCCGCGCCGGAGGCCGACGTCCTGCACGTCACCGCCGCGGGCTGGTCCGCGATCCCGGCGCTCGTCAACAAGGCCCTGCACGGCACGCCGATGGTGCTCACCGAGCACGGCGTGTACGTGCGCGAGTCCTACCTCGCCGCGATCCGCAACGGCGGCTCGGCCGGCAGCCGGTTCGCCGCCACCCGCCTCGCGCGCGGGCTGGCCCGCTGCGCGTACGCCTGGGCCGACGTCGTCGCGCCGGTCACCGACGCCAACGCGTACTGGGAGATGGGCTTCGGCATCGACCCGGGCAAGATCCTCGTCCTCTACAACGGCCTCGACCGCGCATCGGCCCCCGTGCCGCCGCCGGGTGCCTCGCGGGTCGTGTCGGTCGGTCGCATCGATCCGCTCAAGGACGTGCACACGATGCTGCGCGTCGCGGCCGAGGCGCTCCGCTCCGTGCCGCACGCCCAGTTCCTGCACTACGGCCCGATGACGGACGGGGAGGAGGCGTACGCGCGCTCCTGCCTCGCCATGCACGAGCGGCTCGGGCTCGGCGACCGCTTCCGGTTCATGGGCAGGACGAACGATCCGACCGGGGTCATGCGCGCCGCCGACGTCATCCTGATGACGAGCATCTCCGAGGGGCTGCCGATGTCGATCCTCGAGGCGATGAGCCAGGCCCGCCCGGTGATCTCCACCGGCGTCGGCGGCGTGCCGGACGTCGTCAAGGGCTGCGGCGCGGTGATGGCGCCCGGCGACGACCACGGCCTGGCGATGGCGATCGTCACGCTGCTGCGCAACCCGACGCTCGCCTGGCAGCTCGGCCGGCTCGGCCACGAGCGGCTGGCGCGCATCTTCAGCGGCGCCGCGTGCATCGACGGGTACCGCGACCTGCTGCAGACGATCGCGACGCCGTCCGCCCTCATCATGCCGCCGAAGGGCGCCTGACGTGACCGGCGCCGTGATCGACCCGCAGGAGGCCCGCCGCCTGATCGAGGCGCGGCTCGGCCGCCGGCCCCAGGACATGCTGGAGGCCGCCGTCGCGCTCGAGGCGTGGGCCGGCCTGCCGGCCCAGGGCGCGCTCGACGCGGCGCGCGGGGTGATGCGCGACGAGTCGCCGGTCCCCGAGGCCAGCACCGGCCCGCTCCCCGACCGCGCTGCCGAGAAGGGCGCGCTGCGCGAGGCGCTGATGTTCCTCACCACCGTCATCGCGATCGCCTGCTGGACCGCGCCGCTCGCGGCGAGCGTCGGCGTCGAGGTGGTGGGGCGCGCGGTGATGCTCGCGCTGCCGGTGACGCTCGGGCTGCAATGGGGCATCAGCAGCCGCTTCTTCGCGCGCGAGCACGGCCGCGCCCAGCTCGCCCGGCGCCGGCCGGTGCTCGCGCTGGCCGCGTGCGCGCTGGTGGCCGCGGGATGGCTCGCGCTCGGCCAGGCCGGGCTGATCGCCGGCGCTGCTGACCGTCACGTGGGTCGCGGGCACCGTCATCGTCCGGTGCGGCCTGGGCTTCGGCTACGCCGCCGGGATCCTGCTGACGACCGGCGCGATGCTGGCCGGGGTGCGGCCGATGGCCGTCCTCGGCACCGTCGCCGCGGTCGCGGTCCTCACGGCGCTCGCCGCGCTCCGCCCGCCCGCCGTGCCGGTCCGCGGCACGGGCGCCCGCTGGACCCGCGTGGGGGCCGCGACCGCGATCGGCGCCGGGACCGGGCTCCTCCTGATCATCGACCCGACGGTGAGCTGGACCGCCGGCGCGATCCCGGCGATCGGGCTGCTGCCGTCGGCGGCCGCCGGGTTCTGGGGCTCTTACCGGCTCCGGGATCTCGGGCACGAGATCCCGCGTGCGGCGTGGGGCGTCCGGGTGGGAGCGCCGCCGCCGCACGGCCTCGGCTCGGCGCCCCTTCGACTCCTGCTGAGCGCGCTCTGCGAGCTCCTCGCGCTCACCGCCATCCTGTCCGCTGCGCTGCTGCTACTGACGCCCTGGCTCGGCGACGCGGACGAGGCCGCGGGCCTGCTCCTGGGCTTCGGGTTGCTGGCGCCGGCCATGCTACTGGCCGGCGTCCTCGAGTCCCTCGGGCGGGCCCGCGCGGTGCTGATCGCCATCACGTGCGCCGCGTCGGCGGAAGCCGTGCTCCGGTGGAACGACGTCGAGCCGTTCCCCGGCGTCGGGCTGGTGGTCGGCGGGTTGATCGCTGCGGCGTTCCTCGTGCCGATCGCGGTGGCCGTGCTCGGCCGACCGGCGAGCACCCTCGCGACCGCGCTCTGGATCACCTGAACGCATGACGGGCGCACGCCGCAGCTGGATCGTCGTCCCCGCGACCGCGGGCGCCATCGCCGTCGCGGTGCTGCTGCTGGCCGACCACGACGCGGACGGGGGCTCCGGCTGCCGCATGCTGCTCATCCCGGCGTACATCCCGGCCGACGCCGTGCGGGAGCTCGCGCGCACGGTGCGCCCGGCCCTGATCGTGATCAACCCGGCGAGCGGACCCGGGACCGAGGCCGACGACGCCTACCGCAAGGCGGTGCGGAGCGTGCAGCATGCCGGCGGGCGCGTGCTCGGCTACGTCCCGACCGGCTACGGCACGCGCGATCGGCGCGAGGTGACGGCCGACATCGACCGCTATGCGTCGTGGTACGGGACCGACGGCGTGTTCCTCGACGAGGCCGCCGCCGCGCCGTCCCAGCTTCCCTACTACCGCGAGCTGGCCGCGCACGTCCGGGGCTCCGGCAAGCAGCTCGTCGTGCTGAACCCGGGGATCGTCCCGGACCGGGCGTACTTCGACGTGGCCGACGTCGTCGTGACGTTCGAAGGCCCCTTCGAGCGCTATGCCGCCGCGCGCGACGACGCCCCCGCGTGGGTGTCCGAGCTGGGCGGGGACCGCGTGGCGGTGCTGGTCTACGGGGCGTCGAGCGACCAGGCGGCAGAGGTCATCGCCGATGCGAAGGGCGCCGGCTACGTCTACGTCACGTCGGGCACGCTCCCCCACCCCTGGGGGGCCGTGCCCGCGTACCTGCAGAGAGAGACCGGGCTGCTCGACGGATGCGGGGCAGCCGCACCCACCACCAACGCGAGTCTCGAGGTCGCGCCATGATCACCCACACCGGCACCCCGTCCCCGCCCACCGACGCGCGCAGGTTCGAGCTGCAGCGCTTCGCCTGGGGTGCGCCCGACCGGCTGGAGCTCGCCGGCACCTTCACCGGCCTCGACGGATCGCCCTCCGACCTGCCGGTCCTCGTCCTCACCGGCGCCGACCGCACGCACCGTCTGCCGGCCGCGGCCGACGACGTCTCGGGTGCGCCCGAGAACGGCCGGCCGTGGCACGCGGCGTTCGTGTGGCAGGAGGCGCCGGCGGCGTTCCAGGCCGCCGTGCTGCAGCTCGGCGGCGAGCTGGCCGTCGACCTTCCCGAGCCCCGCACGGACGACGCGGAGCCCGGCATCGTCGAGCTTCCGATCCGGCTGCGGCCGGGCGGCGACCGGCTGCGGCTCGAGGCCGAGCTGCTCGGAGCCGGCGAGGAGCTGCGCGAGGCGCAGGCCGCGCTGCGCCGCACCGAGCGAGGAGCTGGCCCGGGCACGCGGCGATCTCGACACGGAGCGCGAGGGCCGCGCCGCCGACGCCGTGCGGTTCCGCCAGGGGCTGGCGCAGGTGCGCGAGTCCGCCGAGGAGGCGCTCGCGGCCGAGCAGCGCACCGCGGAGCGGTTGCACGACGAGCTCGCGGCCGGCTCGGGCGCGCTCGCCGCGAAGGACGCCGAGCTGGCCGAGATGCGCGGGGAGCTCGAGGTGGCGGCGACGTTCCGCACCGAGATCGACACGCTGCAGAAGCGCCTCGAGGACGCTCAGGGCCGGATCGACACCGCGCGCGCGATCCTCAACGGCTGACGCGCTACACGGGCGTCAGGCGCTTCGCGAGCCGCGCGCCGGCGACGTGCTCGGGCGCGGCGAGCGCCTCCAGCGCCGACTCGGTGTCGGGCAGCGCGTAGACCGCGCCGTCGTGCGCGAGCAGCAGGAAGCGGTCCAGGCGGCGCAGGAACGCGCGGTCGTGCGAGACCGCGACGACGGTGCCCACGAACGTCTCCAGCGCCGCCTCGAGCGCCTCGGAGGAGTCGATGTCGAGGTTGTCGGTCGGCTCGTCGAGCAGCAGCAGGTTGTGGCCCTCGAGCTCGAGGCAGAGGATCTCCAGCCGCGCCTTCTGGCCGCCCGACAGCGTGTCGGTCGAGCGGTGCGCGGCGTCCTGCGAGCCGGTAGCGCGCGAGCGCGCGCATCGACGGCTCGAGCGCGCCGAGCCGCTCCTGCACGACGTCGAGCACGCCGCGGCCCGTCGAGGTCGGCGCGCGCGTTGAGCTGCGTGAACAGGCCGGCCGAGACGCGGTTGCCGAGCCGCAGCTCGCCCGTCGTGCGGGACGGCTCGCCGGCGAGCAGCCGGATCAGGTGCGTCTTGCCCGACCCGTTCGGCCCGATCAGCCCGACCCGCTCGCCGAAGTGGATCTCGTCCTCGAACGGCCTGGACGAGCCCGTCGATCGCGACGTCGCGGAGGCGCACGACGATCCGCGCGGAGTCGCCGCCCGGGATTCGAACCTGGATCTGCTGGTCCGGCGACGGGCGCGGGCGGCGGGCCCGCGTCGACGAAGCCGCTTCCAGCGCGTCTCGGCGGCGTCGGCGCGCTTGGCGTTGACGTCGGAGATCGCGGCCCGCTGCTTCATGATCTTGTAGAACTGGAACAGGCGCCGCTCCTCGCGCTTCCACTGCTCGAGCGCGGTCGCCGAGCAGCTGCTGGCGGTGCTCGCGCGCCTCCGGGTAGGTGCGGTAGGAGCCGCCGTGGACCCAGGCCCCGTTGGCCTCGAGCGTGAGGATCGCGTTGCAGGCCGCGCCGAGCAGGTCGCGGTCGTGGCTGATCAGCACGCACGGTCTTCTTCGACGCGGCGATCCGCGCCTCCAGCTCGAGCTTGGCCGGCACGTCGAGGAAGTTGTCGGGCTCGTCGAGCAGCAGCACGGCGGCGTCGGCCGCGAACAGCACCTCGAGCACGAGCCGCTTGCGCTCGCCGCCCGGAGAGCTGCGTCGGTCTCGCGCGCGCCGACCTCGTCGAGCGGCGCGCGGACGATCCGCCGGCAGGCGGCGTCCCACTGGCCCTCGAGCTCGTAGCCGCCGAGCTCGGACCAGTCGCCGATCGCCTCGCCCAGGCGCATGCCGGCGCCGCCGGGATCGGCGCCCGCGGCCAGCTCGCGCTCGGCGGCGATCATCCGCTCGCCCGGCCGTCGCGCAGGCGCGCCGGCGCGGCCTCGAGCAGCAGCTCGCGCACCGTGCGCCCGCTGTCGGGGCCGACGCCGACGTCCTGCGGCATGTAGGCGAACGTCCCGATGTCGACGTCGCCGTCGTCGGCGGGCAGCTGCGCCGGCGAGGATGCGGAACAGCGTCGACTTGCCGACGCCGTTGGCGCCGACGAGGCCGACGTGCTGGCCCGGGCGTGATCTTGAACGAGACGCTCCGAGAACAGCAGGTCGCCGCCCGGATGGGCGTAGGCGAGGTTGGAGACGACGACGTGGGACACGCTCGCCAGCCTAAGGGCAACGGCGCTAGCGCGACCCGCGAGGCGACGGCCGCCACGCCGGCGAGACACAGCGCGGCCGGCCCGCGGCCGCGATCAGCCACGGCGGCGTCGTCGGCGAGCACGCGCGCCAGCCGAGCAGGATCGGCGACCACCGCGGATCAGCGTAGTTGACGCGAGGCCAGGCGCCCGGCGCTCGTGCGGCGCAGCGCGTAGGCCCACGTCGCGAAGCCGAGCGCGGTCGGAGCGAGGCCGAGGTAGACCATCCAGCCGATCGCGCCGGTGCCCGCGTCGTCGAGCTCGCCGGCGAGCGTCGGCGCGAACGGCAGCAGGACCACGGTGCCCGCGGCGCAGCCGAGCCACGTCACCTGCAGGGGCGACGCGCGGGCCAGCACCGGCTTCTGGATGACGACCGCGGTGGCGTACGCGGTCGCGGCGACGATCAGGAGCGCGATGCCGAGGCCGGCGGCGGAACCGGACCGCGAGCTCGCGAGGCCGATCAGGACGCAGCCCGCGAACGCGACGGCGCACCCGGCGAAGAGCCGGCGCGGGAAGCCCTCCTTGAGGAAGAACCCGGCCAGGATCGCGATCAGGATCGGCCCGGTGTTGATCAGCATCGCGGCCGTGCCCGCGTCGACCCGCCGCTCCGCCTCGTTGAGCGTGACGCTGTAGAGGCCGAGGAAGAGGACCCCGAACGCGGCGATCGCCAGCAGGTCGCGCCGCTGCGGCAGCGGCTCGCGCCAGATCGAGGCCGCGATGCCGAGCACGACCAGGCTGACGAGCAGCCGTCCGAGCGCGAGCGAGCCGGGGGAGAGCGCCTGGCCTGCGTCGCGGATCGCGACGAACGCGGAGCCCCAGAGCGTCACCGTCACGAGGCCGGCGGCCAGCGCCGTTCGTTCGGTCCGGTCGGATTGTATGCGTACAAAATCTAGTAACGTTTACCGACAATATGAGACGGCAGGGCCGCGCGCAAGCCATCGCGCTCGACTTCGAGCGGCGGATCCGGGCCGGGACGCTCGGCCCGGACGAGCGGCTGCCCGCGGTGCGCGCGCTGGCCGCTGAGGAGCGAGTGGACCCCGGCACCGCCGCCGCCGCGTACCGCCTACTGCGCGACCGGGGCTTCGTCATCAGCGACGGCCGCCGGGGAACGCGCGTCGCAGCGCAGCTCGACCCCCGTCCGGCACGGGCGAGCCGCGTGCCCGCGGGCGTTCGCGACCTCGGCTCCGGCGTCGTCGATCCCGTGCTGGTCCCCGGGGTCGGTCCGGCGCTCGAGCGCGTCGCCGCGCGCCGGCCCGACGTGACGCGCTACGAGGAGAACGCCAAGCTGGACGCGCTCGTGGCGCACGCCCGCGCCGAGTTCGGGCGCGCCGGCATCGACGCCGCGGCCATGAGCTTCGTCGGCGGCACCCTCGACGGGCTCGAGCGCGTCCTGCAGGCGTATCTCCGGCCCGGCGATCGGGTCGGGGTGGAGGATCCGGCCTTCCCGCGGCTGCTCGACCTGCTGCAGGCCTTGAACCTGCGGGCGGTGCCGGTCGCGATCGACGACGACGGCCTCGTCGCCGAGCAGCTCGATCGCGCGTTGGCGCAGGGCCTCGACGCCCTGGTCGTCACGCCCCACGGCCAGAACCCGTTCGGCGCATCGCTCAGCGAGGAGCGCGCCGCGGCCCTGCGCCGCCTCATCGGAGGACACGAGCTGCTCCTGATCGAGGACGCGCACGGCTGGGAGCCCGGACGGCGCCCGGTGACGCTGATCGGCGCACAGCGGCGCTGGGCGGCGATCCGCTCGATGTCGCGGCTGCTCGGCTCGGACCTCCGCGTCGCCTTCCTCGCCGGTGACCAGCAGACGGTCGCCCGCGTCGAGGCGCGCCAGGCCGTGACGACCAGCTGGGTCAGCCGCCTGCTGCAGGAGGTCGTCGCCGAGCTGCTCGCGAGCGCGGACGTGCGCCGCCGGCTGCGCCGCGCGTCGGCCGAGACGGGCAAGCGGCGCGCCGCGCTCCTGGCGGCCCTCGAGCGGCGCGGCGTCCCCGCGCACGGCCGCTCCGGCCTGCACGTCTGGGTCCCGGTGCGCGAGGAGGCGTTCGCCGTCCGCCACCTCCTCGACGCCGGCTACGCGGTGGTGGCCGGAGAGCGGTTCCGCCTGCGCGCGGGCCCGGCGGTGCGGGTGACGACCGCGCAGCTGCAGCCGGCCGACGTCGAGCCGCTGGCCGGCGCGCTCGCCGAGGCGGCGAGCGGCCGGTCGCTGATCACCTAGGCGCGGTCGCCGAGCCGGCGGCCTCGGCGACGCTGCCGAACCCGTCGCGCTCGAGCAGTCGCGGCAGGTCCCGGAGGATCTCCTTGACCACGCGCGGGCCGCGGTAGACGAGCCCGGTGTAGAGCTGGACGACCGTCGCGCCGAGCCGGAGCTTGCGGTAGGCGTCCTCCGCGGTCGACACGCCGCCCGCGGCCATCAGCGCGTAGCGGCTGCCGGGGCCGACGATCCCGCGCAGCGTGGCGAGGATCGCGTTGACGTACTCCTCCACCGGCGGGCCGCCGACGGCGCCGGGCATGCGCTCGAGCGCCTCGGGCGGGTAGGAGAGCCTGAGGTCGTCCGGCTTGCCGGCCGGCAGGTTGATCGCGAAGCCGGCGACGAACGGGTGGCCGTCGGCGATCGCGACGATCTCGCGGAGCACGCCGGCGTCGCGGGTCGGCTTGAGCTTGAGGAGGACCGGCACGCGGGGATCGCACGCGGCCAGCCGCGACAGCAGCGCGTCGATGCGCGGGAGCTCGTCGAAGAAGTCGCGGTCCCCGGGCGAGTTCGGGCAGCTGAGGTTCAGCGCGACGTAGTCGGCGCGGTCCTGGAGCAGCGCGAACGACGCGGCGTAGTCCTCGTACACGTCGGGCGCGACCGCCGGGCGGGCGGGGTCGTTCGTCTTGACGAGGTTGACCCCCAGCGCGACCGGCGGACGGTAGGCGTCCAGCCGCCGGCGGACCGCCTCGGCGCCCTCGTTGGGCACGCCGTAGCCGACCACGATCCCGCGGTCCCTGGGGATGCGGAACAGGCGCGGACGGGGGTTGCCGTCGGACGGGAAGGCGGAGACCGAGCCGATCTCGAGGTGGCCGAAGCCCATCGCGCCGAGCAGCCCGACCGCGCGGCCGTTCTTGTCGAAGCCGGCGGCGAGGCCGAGCGGGTTCTCGAGCGGGATCCCCGCCAGGCTCGTCCGCAGCCGCGGGTCGCGCACGCCGTACGCGCGCAGCGCGACGCGCCGGGTGAGCGCGGAGCGGCCCGAGAGCTCCGAGGCGCGCAGCGCCATGTTGTGCGCCCGCTCGGCGTCGAGGCGGAACAGCAGCGGCCGGACCGCCGACTCGTACAGACCCCGGGTGGGCACGGGCCAAGGCTATGCGATGCTGGATCGATGGCAGCGCCGGCCGCCCGCAGCCGCAGCGACGACCCGGTGGTCCGCGGCGTGCTGCTCGTCGTCGCCATGGCCGCGGTCATGTGGGTCGTGGAGATCGCCGACCAGATCGGCGGCGGCCGGCTCGACGCGTACGGGATCGAGCCGCGCGAGATCGACGGCCTCGACGGCGTCGTCTTCGCGCCGTTCCTGCACGCCGGCTTCGACCACCTGATCGGCAACACCATCCCGTTCGTGCTGCTGGGCTTCGCGATCGCGCTCGGAGGCATCGCGCGGGTGGCGACCGTGACCGTGATCGTCGCGCTCGTCGGCGGGCTGGGCACCTGGCTCGTCGCGCCCGCCAACACCGTGCACATCGGCGCGAGCGGGATCGTCTTCGGCTACGCCGCGTACCTCGTCGCGCGGGGGATCTACAGCCGCAGCGTCATGCAGATCGTGCTGGGCGTCGTCGTCCTCGCGGTGTGGGGGACGACGCTGCTGCGCGGGCTCGTGCCGGAGGACGGGATCTCGTGGCAGGGCCATCTGTTCGGCGCGATCGGCGGCGTGCTCGCGGCGCGGCTGCTGCACCGCCGCGCCGTACGGGCGGGCACCGAGGGACCGGCGGCGCTCTCGCACGTCTGATGCGCGCGCGGGAGTTCCCGATCGGGGCGGCGGCGACGCTCGCCGAGCTCGACGCCGATCCGCACCCGCTGCTCGCGCGGCTGCGCGAGCGCGAGCCGGTCTCGTGGGTCCCCGCGCTCGACGCTGGCTCGTCACGCCGCCGCGATCTCGCGATGCAGGTCATGCGCGACCCGGGGACGTTCACGGTCGACGACCCGCGCTTCTCGACCGGCCAGGTGGTCGGCCCGAGCATGCTCACGCTCGACGGCGACCGCGCACAAGCGCCATCGCGCGCCGTTCGCCGGGCCGTTCCGGCTCGACGCGGTGCGCGAGCGCTTCACCGCGCCGGTGCAGGAGGAGACCGACCGGCTGATCGACGCGATCGCGTCCGCCGGCGCGGCCGAGCTGCGGCGCGATCTCGCCGGGCCGCTCGCCGCCGCGATCGTCACGCATGCGCTCGGGCTCCAGGCAGGCCGGCACCGCCGAGGTGCTCGGCTGGTACGACGCGATCGTCGCGTCGGTGACGGAGATCACCGCCGGCAACGGGCCGACCGAGGCCGGGCGGCGCGGCTTCGAGGCGCTGCGCGCGGCGATGGAGCCGGCGCTCGACGCGCGCGCCCGAGAGCTCGCTCGTCGCCGCGGCCGCGAGCGACGCGGGCGGCCTCGGGCGCGGCGAGGTCGTCTCGAACGCGGCCGTGCTGCTGTTCGGCGGGATCGAGACGACCGAGGGGATGATCGCGAACGCGATCGCGCATCTGCTCGAGCATCCCGACCAGCTCGCCGCGGTCCGCGCCGAGCCGGCGCTGCTCGCCAACGCGATCGAGGAGTCGCTGCGGCTGGAGCCCGCCGCCGCCGTCGTCGACCGCTACGCGACGCGCGACGCCGAGCTGGCCGGCGCGCCGATCGCGCGAGCGGCGAGCTGGTCATCGTCTCGATCGCCGGCGCGAACCGCGACCCGTCCGTGTTCCCGGATCCCGACCGCTTCGACGTGCGCCGCCCGAACGCCAAGCTGCACGCGGCGTTCGCGCACGGCCCGCACGTCTGCATCGGGATGCACCTGGCGCGGCTGGAGGCGCACACCGCGGTCGCGCGCGTGCTGGAGCGGCTGCCGGGATTGCGGCTCGAGGACGGCCGCGCCCCGGCCGCGCGCGGGCTCGTGTTCCGCAAGCCCGATGCGTTGCGGGTGCGCTGGACGGCGGGCGCCGTGGTCGGCTAGGGTCGCGCGATGCTCGTCGTCGGCATCTTCGTGCTCGTCGTCGGGATCTCCGACTTCGTCATCGCGGCCGTGCACGCGCGCGGTCATGCCGCGTCGTCCGGCGGCCTCGGCGCAGACCAGCCGCCGGTCAGCCGCATGCTCCGGCGCACGGGCGTGATCACGGTGGCGATCGGCCTGGTACTGATCCTCGTCGGGCTCCTGACCTGACCGGGTGGCGCTCCTCTGTTGCGCTTTGAGCCCGCTATGCGGAATCAAAGCGCAACGCATGCCGGCGGGTCGAGCAACCGCGTCGAGAACCCGGCGGCCGCACCTCGCGCTCGCGCTCGACGAGATCCGTTTCGCCCGCGGCCGGGATGGCAGCCATGCCGTCCGGGATCCTAGACCGGGCGGCGGGCGCCGTCGCTATCCGTTCAGCCGGGTATGGAGGTCGGCCGCCATCGGCGAGCGGGCGAAGTGGCCCTTGCGGGCGAGCCGCCGCATCTGCCGGTCGCCGAGCCGGTCGACGACGCGGCGCGGCAGCCGCCGCACGACCGCGTACGCGATCGCGCCGGAGCGCGTCGTCGCGAGGTCGCGGGCGGGCGGTCCGAGCGCGGCGCGCACCAGCGTCGCCGCCGCGTCGGAGAGCCGCTCCGCGGGCACCACGCCCTCGAGCCCGAGCCCGCGCTCGCGCGCGGCGTCGTGGATCGCGGTGCGGATGTAGCCGGGGTAGACGGTGGTCACCCCGACGGCGTCGCCGTGCTCGATCCGCAGCGCGTCGGAGTAGGCGACGAGCCCGCGCTTGCTCATGCAGTACGCGGTGGCGAACGGGACGGTGACGTGGGCGAGCCCGGAGGCGACGTTGACGACGCGCCCGCGCGCCGCCCGCAGCGCGGGGAGCGCCGCGGCGGTCACGCGCCACGGCCCGAGCAGGTTGACGTCGATGACGGCGAGCGCGTCGGCGTCCGGCGGCTCGCCGGCGCTCTGCGGGATGCCGATGCCGGCGTTGTTGATCAGCACGTCGAGGCCGCCGAGCCGCTCGATCGCCTCGCGCGACCGCGCGCGTCGACCGAGGCCTGGTCGCGCACGTCGCACGCGAGCACGTCGTTCGCCGCGTCCTCCTCGCAGGTCGAGCCCGATCACGCGCGCGCCGCGGGCGCGCAGCGCGGCGGTCGCCGCGCCGCCGATCCCGCCCGACGCGCCGGTGACGATCACGCGCGCGCTCATGCCGCGCACCGCCCCGCGGTCGGCGGTCGCGACGCGCAGCGTGTGCTGCGCCGGGTCGAACCGGCGCGCGCGGCGCCGGAAGCGCCACGTCCAGTCCGGCCACAGCGTCGGGTTGCGGCCGGTGTCGTCGAGGTACCAGCTCGAGCAGCCCGTGCTCCAGACCGTGCGGGCCATGCGGCGCGTCGATCTCGCGGTTGTAGGCCGCCTGCGACCTCGGGCCTGACCTCGGCGACCGCCGCGCCGCGCTCGCGCATCACCCGCAGCGCGTCCGATCACGTGGTTGATCTGCGACTCGATCATGTAGACCATCGAGCTGTGGCCGAGCCCGGTGTTCGGGCCGAGCAGCAGGAACAGGTTCGGGAAGCCGGCGACCGTGCAGCCGAGGTGCGCGCGCGGGCTGCCCTCCCAGGCGTCGGCGAGCCGCTTGCCGCCGCGGCCGCGCACCCACTCCCCGATCGGCATGTCGGCGACGTGGAAGCCGGTGCCGAAGATGATCGTGTCGACCTCGCGCTCGGTCCCGTCGGCGGTCGACGATCGAGCGCGGGCGCACCTCGCGGATCGCGCTCGGTCACCAGCTCGACGTTCGGCTCGCCGAGCGCCGGATACCAGCGGTTGGAGGGCAGGATCCGCTTGCAGCCGATCGTGTAGTCGGGCGTGACCCGCTCGCGCAGCTCGGGATCGGCGACCTGCTCGCGCATGTGCCGGCGCGCGAGCCGCTCGGGGATCGCGCATCAGCCGCGGGTGCTTGGCGAAGCCGAGCACGAGCAGCTCGCGGCCCGCGTAGACGCCGGCGCGGACCGCCTTCTGCAGCGCGGGCACGCCGCCGGTAGAGCCGGCGCTCGCGCGTCGCTGATCCGGCGGCTCGTGTGCGGCATCACCCACGGCGGCGGTGCGCTGGAAGACGTGCAGCGCGCGACCTCGGGCTGGATCGCCGGCACGAACTGGATCGCCGACGCGCCGGTGCCGATCGCGGCCACGCGCTCGCCGCGCGACGTCGTGGTCGTGGTCCCAGCGGGCGGAGTGGAAGACCGCGCCCTCGAACGCTCCAGCCCGGGCAGGTCCGGGATGCTCGGCTCGGTCAGCGACCCGATCGCCGGCGATCAGCACGCGCGCGCTGACCGGGCCGTCGGAGGTCTGCGAGCGTCCAGCGCCCGGCGTCGTCGTCCCACGCCGCCTCGGTCGACGGTCGTGCCGAGCCGGATCGAGCGGTAGAGGTCGTGCTCGTGCGCGAGCGCTGCAGGTACGCGCGGATCTCGGGCTGCGGCGAGTAGGTCTGGCTCCAGTCCGGGTTCGGCGCGAACGAGAACGAGTACAGGTGCGACGGGACGTCGCACGCGCAGCCGGGGTAGGTGTTCGCCCACCACGTGCCGCCGACGTCGTCGTGGCGCTCGAGCACGACGAAGTCGTCGATCGCCCTGCTGGCGCAGCCGGATCGCCGTGCCGAGGCCGGAGAACCCGGCGCCGATGATCGCGATGTCGACCGGTCTCGCTCATGACGTCACTTACGTCTCACGCCGAGCGCGTCGCGCCGGCGCCGCAGCGCGCGACCATCCAGCGCACGAACGACGGGCGCCAGCGCGACCATCACGATCAGCCGCAGCCCCTGCGCGGCGAGGATGAACGCCGGCGTTCGCGTCGGTGCCGAGCGCGACCGCGAGCACCGCGTAGAGGCCGCCCGGCGTCGTCGCGAGGTAGGCGTCGCGCAGCGACACCGACGTCGTCACGTCGAGCACGACGGCGAGCAGCGCGCAGGCGGCGAGCACGCCGAGCACGGCGAGCAGCACCGGGCAGCGAGCAGGCGCCCGAGCAGCCGGATCGTGTCGAGCGTGAACTTCAGCCCGACCTGGAGGCCGATCAGCGCGAAGGCGAGGTCCTGCGCCGACGCGGCGGGACCGTCGAACTCGCCGCCGGGCACCGCGAGCGTCAGCGACGGCCGCGAGCGCCATCGGCGCGAGCAGCGAGGCGCCGGGGAACCGCGTGGCCGGCGGCCACGGCCAGCCCGCCGGCGCCGGCGGCGATCAGCAGCAGCCAGCCGCGCGCGTCGCCGAGCACGGGCTGCGCGGCCACGGCCGCGCGCTCGCGCGCCGCCCGGGAACGCGATCGCGACGAGCACCGGCGTGAGCAGCACGATCACGCAGCACGCGCAGGTACTGCATGAACGCGACGAGCCGGTCGTCCGCGCCGAGCTCGTCCGAGATGCCGACGATCCCGGACGCGCCGCCGGCCACCATCCCGAGCGCGGCGGTCGGCAGGTCGAGCGACGGTGGTGCGCGCGAGCAGCGCGCCGGCGGCGAGCGAGATCGCGAGCGTCGCGGCGGTCACGAGCGCGAGCGGCAGCCAGCCGTCGCCGATCGCGTCGAGCGACGAGCGAGTCGAGCAGCGTGCCGAGCACGACGCCCGCCACGGCGAGCGCGGCGGTGAACACCGGCGGCGGGATCGCGAGGCGGTCGGGCGCGAGCAGCGCGGCGGCGATGCCGACGAGCAGCGCGCCGAACAGGTACGAGCGACGGCAGCCCGGCCGCGCCGAGCAGCCCAGCCCGCCGCGGCGGTCGCCGCCGCGAGCGCGGCCCACCGCGCCACGCCGCGCGCCATCGCGCGGCATCTTGCCAGGGTGGCAGCCGTTCATCCCTCGGGGGTAGGCGGCCGCCGGCACGGACACTAGAATCCGGTGCGCCGCTCGCGGCACGGACGCCCATGGAGATCCTCGCCACCATCCGACCCTGCGCGCGACCAGCGCGACCTCCTGCGCACGATCGCCGAGGGCACCGCCGGCACGGTCGGCGCCGCGTTCCTGCGCTCGCTCTCGCGCTGCCTCGCCGCCGCGTTCGCGGCCGACGTCGCCTACGTCGCCGAGCTCGACGACGCCGACCCGCCGACCCGCGGCCGCATCCTCGCCTGCTGGCCCGGCGGCGACGCTCCTGCCCGAGGGCTACGAGTACGAGCTCGCCGACACGCCGTGCGAGCCGATCGGCGCAGCGCGACGATCATCAGCTACCCGACGGGCACCGTGCGCGCGCTTCCCGCGCGACGGCTTCCTCGCCCGCAACGGGCTCGAGGGCTACCTCGCGGTGCCGATGCACGGCGCCGACGGGCGCGCTCGTCGGCTACGTCTGCGTGCTCTCGCGCGCGCCGGCTCGACGCGGGCGAGGAGGAGTTCGCGGTCCTGCGCATCTTCGCCGCGCGCGCCGCCGCCGAGCTGGAGCGGCGCCGGCACGAGGCCGCGCTGCGCGCGCGCGAGGCCGAGGTCACCGCGTCGCGCACCCGGCTCCTGCACGCCGCCGACGAGGAGCGCCGCCGGATCGGCCGCGACCTGCACGACGGCGCGCAGCAGCGGCTCGTCGTGCTCGGCCAGTGCCTCGACCTCGCGCTGCGCGCGACCGAGCGCTCACCCGCGGAGGCCGCGCGGCTGATCGCCTCCGCCGCGCGAGCAGGCGACCGCTCGCCGGCGCGCGAGCTGCGCGAGCTCGCCCGCGGGCTGCACCCCGCCGGCCTGAGCGCGCACGGGCTCGCCTCGGCGCTGCGCTCGCTCGGGCTCGAACTCGCCGGTCCCGCTGCGCATCGACGCGCTGCCCGAGCAGCGGCTGCCCGACCCGGTCGAGGTCACCGTCTACTACCTCGTCGCCGAGGCGCTCTCCAACGCGGTCAAGCACGCGGGCGCCACCGAGGTGCGCGTCGACCTCGCAGCGCCGCGGGCCGGTGCTGCACGCCGAGATCTCCGACGACGGCACCGGCGGCGCGCGGCCGGCGGCGCCGGCAGCGGGCTGCACGGCCTCGTCGACCGGCTCGAGGCGCTCGGCGGCCGGCTGGAGGTCGAGAGCGCGCCCGGCGCCGGCACGCGGCTGCGCGCCTCGATCCCGCTCGCGCCGTGGCGCGACGGGCGCGAGCCGTTCATCGAGTTCGGCTACGAGGGCGACGGCGGCAGCGGCGAGCGCTCGATCGGCGCAGATCGTCGACGGCACCAAGACCGTCTCGGTCTCGCTCGCCCGCGAGTGGGACCTCGAGGGCGGGCCGCCGCGGATCGGCCAGCGGCTGCCGATCACCGACCACCACGGCAACCGCCGCGCGGTCGTCGAGGTCACGCGCGTCGCCGTGCTGCCCGTTCGGCCAGATCGACGGCGCGGTCGTCAGCGCGGAGAGCGCCGGGCGCGCGAGACGCTCGAGGAGTGGATGCCGAGCCACCGCGCGTTCTACGCGGGCTGCCGCGACGAGGTCGCGCTGCTGCTCGGCGAGCCCGGCTGGCGTCTGACCGACGCCGAGCCGATGGTCGTCACGTCGTTCCGGCTCGCGCAGGTCGGCGGACCTAGGCGCGGTTCGCGAGCACCTGGTAGACCGACGTGAAGCCGGTCTCGAAGCCGCGCCGCGCGGCGCGCAGGTAGACCTGCCAGACGCGCATCCGCTCCGCGCCGGCGAGCCGCACGCGCCTCGTCGTGGTTGGCCTCGAGCCGGCGCAGCCACTCGCGCAGCGTCTGCGCGTAGTCCATGCCGGAAGCCCTCGACGTGGCGCGTCTCGAAGCCGGTCTTCTCCAGCGCCGCCTGGACGCGCGACAGGTGCAGCGGCGCGGCGTCGGGGAACACGTAGCGCTCGGAGAACGGGCCGGCCTCGGGCTCGCCGTAGCGCAGCCGCGCGATGCCGTGGTTGAGCAGCCGGCCGCCGGGCTCGAGCAGGCGCGCGAGCGTCGCGGCGTAGGCGTCGATGTTGACCGCGCCGACGTGCTCGACCATGCCGATCGAGGCGATCGCGTCGAAGCGCTCGCCGGCGAGGTCGCGGTAGTCCATGACGCGGATCTCGACGCGGTCGGCGACGCCCTCCTCCGCGCGCGCGCTGGCGGGCGCGGGCGGCCTGCGGCTCGGACAGCGTGATGCCGGTGACGTGGACGCCGTGGCGCTTGGCGGCGTGGACGGCGAACGCGCCCCAGCCGCAGCCGACGTCGAGCAGCCGCTCGCCCTCCTGCAGCGCGAGCTTGGTGCAGACGAGCTCGCGCTTGGTGTCCTGCGCCTCCTCGAGCGTCTTGGCGCCGCGCGACCAGATCGCGCAGGAGTACGTCATCGACTCGTCGAGGAACAGCGCGAAGAAGTCGTTGCGAGACGTCGTAGTGGTGCGTGACCGCGCGCTTGTCGCGCACGATCGAGTGCCGCCGGCCCTGCGGGCGCAGCTCGACCGACGGGCGTGCGCGGGACCTCGCTTGAGCGCGCCGGCGCGCACGGCGGCGGCCGTCAGCCGCGCCTTGGCCTTCGCGTCGATCGGCGGCGGGCTGTAGCCGTCGAGCAGCGCGAGCGACCTTGTCGATGTCGTCGACGTCGAGCGCGCCGGCGACGTAGGCGCGGCCGAGCCCGAGCTGGCCCGGGCGAGCGCAGCATGTGGCCGAGCGCGACCGGCGAGCGGACCGAGAACGACGGGTCCGTCGCCGGTCGGTCGACGGCAGCTCGGTCCCGTCCCAGAGCTCGATGCGGAACGGCCGCTCCGGCAGGGCCTCGGCGAGCAGGGAGCGCAGCTGGGCGGTGCTCAAGCGGCGTCAGCGTACTTGGTCGCCTGCCGCTCGGGCGAGATGCGCACGACGTCCCAGGCGAGGCCGAGCTTCTCCAGTCCCGTGATCACCCAGGCCGACGGGTCGAACTCCCAGCGGCCGCAGGCCGTGCGCGGCCGACGTCGGGAACGCGTGGTGGTTGTTGTGCCACGCCTCGCCGATCGTGAGCGGGGCGAGCCAGAGCAGGTTGCGCGACTCGTCCTTCGTGGCGAACCTGCGGCGGCCGAAGAAGTGGCAGAGCGAGTTGATCGAGTACGTCGCGTGGTGCAGGACGAGCACGCGCACCGCGCCGCCCCACAGCATCCCGGTGAAGCCGTCGCGCAGCGTGCCGCCGAACGCCTAGCCGAGCAGGAACGGCGCGACGAGGCCGCCGGCGACGCACAGCACGAAGCGGCGGTCGATCGCGCTCACGACCGGATCGGCGATCAGGTCCGGCGCGTAGCGGGTGCGGCGCCCGCGGTGCGTGTGCAGGAACAGCCAGCCGACGTGCGCGTGGGCGAGGCCGCGCAGCGCGCCCTTCCAGCCGGAGCCGTGGTCGACGTGCGGGCTGTGCGGGTCGCCCGGGCGGTCGGAGAACGCGTGGTGCTTGCGGTGGTCGGCGACCCAGGAGATGACCGGGCCCTCGATCGCCGCCGAGCCCAGCACGGTGAACACGCCGCGCACGAACGGCGTGGTCTTGAACGACGCGGTGGGTGAGCAGGCGGTGGAAGCCGACGGTGATGCCCAGCGCCGTCAGCACGTACATGATCAGGAAGACGAAGATGTCGTTCCAGCCGAGCCAGTCGCCCCAGACCTGCCAGGCGACGATCAGCAGGCAGAGGACCGGCACGACGGTCACCGTGCCGGTGATGATCCGGTCGAGGGTCTCGTTGCGCGCAGGGCTCGACGTCGTCGATCGCCCGGGCTGTGCGGGTTCGGCGAGAGTGCTCATGTGGCGCGGCACGATACGCGCGTCGGCACCGCGTCATGTCGGGAAGTTAGGGTTCCCTCGATGTCCGCACGTTGCTACGTTGTGTGTCCGGACGGCGACTTGCCGCCCGTGAGGTTCTTGTTCCTTGAAGGCGCTCCGATGGCGCGGATGGGGTCAGTCGAATCTCCCCACCGCAGAACGCGGCCTCCCCCAGCGGCCGCGAGAAGGAGCTCCCAATGTCTTCCACCTTCGCCGATCTCGGCGTGTCCGAGGCCGTGGCCGGTGCGCTGGCCAAGCGCGGCATCGAGACGCCGTTCGCCGTCCAGTCGATGGTCGTCCCCGACGTGCTCGACGGCCACGACGTGCTCGTCAAGTCGCCCACCGGCTCGGGCAAGACGTTCGCGTTCGGCGTGCCGCTCGCCGACATCGCTCGACCCCGACGGCGCCTGGCCGTCGGCCCTCGTCCTCGCGCCGACGCGCGAGCTCGCCGCGCAGATCGTCGACGAGCTCTCCGGCGTCATGCACGCCCGCGGCGCTCAAGATCACCGCCGTCTACGGCGGCGTCGGCATCCACAACCAGGCCAAGCAGGCCGCGCCGCTCGCACGTGCTCGTCGCGACGCCCGGCCGGCTGCTCGACCTGATCGAGCGCCGCGCCGTCGCGCTCGACCAGATCGAGGTGCTCGTCCTCGACGAGGCCGACCGCATGCTCGACATGGGCTTCAAGCCCGTCGTCGACCGGATCGTGAGCATGACGCCGCGCGACCGCCAGACGCTGCTGTTCTCCGCCACGCTCGAGGGCGAGGTCGGCCGCATCGCCGCCGCCTACACCAAGGACGCCGGTCCGGCACGAGCACACGCCCGGCGCCGAGAAGGTCGGCCACATCGAGCACCGCTTCCACCGCGTCGCGCACGAGGCCAAGGTCTCCGCGCTCGTGCACGAGCTGGGCGACCCCAAGCGCGGGCTCACGCTCGTGTTCGTGCGCACCAAGCGCGGCGCCGACCGGCTCGTCAAGCGGCTCGGCGCGCAGAACGTGCAGGCCGTCGCGATGCACGGCGACAAGTCGCAGTCCCAGCGCGAGAAGGCGCTCGCCCGCTTCGAGTCGGGCAAGATCGACACGCTCGTCGCCACCGACGTCGCCGCGCGCGGGATCGACGTCAGCGGCATCACGCACGTGATCAACTACGACGCGCCCGGCGGCGCGCGAGGACTACGTGCACCGCATCGGCCGCACCGCCCGCGCCGGCGCGAGCGGCGTCGGGATCACGTTCGTGCTCGACGACCAGGCGCGCGAGGTGGCCAAGTTCGCCGCCGAGCTCGGGCTCGAGCACGGGCTCGGCGTCGAGGCGCCGGCGCCGCGGGCCGCGCGTCCGCAGAGCGGCAGCGGCGGCGGGACGAGGTCCTACCGCCCGCGCGGGCGGTCGCGCTCGGCGCCGGTAGCGCCGGCGAACGTCAACGGCAGCATCGAGGCGAGCGGCTCCGGAGCGCCGGCGTCGCGCTTGCCGCGGAACCGGCCGAACCCGCCGCTCTCAATGCTGCAGCTGACCTTCGGTGGCGCCGCCTGACGCGTCCGAGGGATCACTCCCCGAGCCCACCGCCCTCGCCGACCGCCACGCCGCGCCGCTCGCGCACCGGCCGCTTCGGCTTCGGTCCTTCTTCTTCGGCTTCGGCTTCGGGAGCGCCACCCGCACCGTCCGGTCCGAGCGGCCGAGCCGCCCCTCCGGCCCGCGCGCGCGCACCTGCACGCGGAAGCGGCCGCGCGACGGCGGCGTCCAGCTCAGGTCGTGCCCGCCGCGCCCGAGCTGCATGTCGCGCGCCAGCACGAGCCCGCGCGGCCCGAACACGCGCACCGAGACCGCCGAGCCCTTCGAGAGCGTGAACCGCAGCGGCGCGCTGCGGCGCGCCCAGAGCCCGCGCAGCGGCGCGATCCCGATCCGCGGCGGCTCGTGCTCGTAGCGCGCGAAGCGGCGCTCGCGCGCGGCAGTACGCGCGCCCGCGCGGTGCGGCGGCAGAGCTCGCCGAGGAAGCCGGTCGTGAGCTGGTGGTAGGCGAGCGTCGACTCGCCGCCGGCCGCGGAGTAGAGCGACCAGGCGCCCGTGTCGAAGCCGCCGAGCACCGCGCGCGCCGCGCGGTCGCCCGCGCGGACGAGCCGCGCGGCGCGCTGCGCTGCGGCCGAGCACGGCCGCGTCGCGCAGCCCGTTGATCGCCTGCAGCTCGCCGTTGAGGATCTGCAGCGTCGGCGCGAACGAGTACATGACGTAGCGCCGGCCGCCGGCGGCCGGCACGGCGACGCCCGGTCGGCGGCGGCGTCTCGAACGCGCCGAGCGCCCGCCGCGCGAGCGCGCGCGTACCGCGGCGCATGGAACGCGCGCGCGGCGCGCGACAGCGCCTGGACGGCGGTCGCCTGCGCCATCCCGCTCATCCACGGCGGCGTGCCCTGCGCGTAGGCGTAGTAGTACTCCCACGCCACGAAGCCGCCGCGCCGCGCGCGCGAGCCGCGCGAGCGCGTCGAGCCGCGCGCCGCAGCGTCGCGCTCGCCGCAGCCGGCGCGCCGGAGCAGGCAGCCGCGCAGCCGCGCGTTGACCTGGCCCCAGCTCGCGAGCGGGTGCAGCTGCATGCCCGCGGCCCGGGACGTACTGGAAGACGGCCGGGTCGGCGCCGAAGCTGCGCCGCTCGCCGGCGCGCGGGGAACGCGCGCCTGCGTCCAGGTGCGCGTGTTGCGGCGCAGGTTGAGGAAGACCGCCGGGAAGCGGCTCGGCGTCGAGCCGGTCGCTCCGCGGCGAGCGCGCTCGACCGACGCGAGCACCGCGCCGCTCCTCGACGCCGCGCGCGCCGGCCAGCCGCCGCGCCGCCTTGCGCGCGCCGTCGTACGCGGCGCGGTAGCGCGCGAGCGGCGCGGCGGTCGATCGCGCCGGCAGGCAGCGCGCGGCGCAGCGCGGCGCCGCACGGTGCGGACGCCGTCGAGCCGCGGCCAGCGCGGCGCGCCGCGCGCGGCGGCCGCGCGCGCCATCGCGCGCGCGCGCGGCGACGCGGTCGAGCGTCGCCGTCGTCGCGCCACGGCGACCGGCACGCGCGTGTCGACGACGTCGCCCGGCTGCGACGCGCGATCGGCGCGCGCCTGCCCGCCGCCGCATCCGCCGGCCGTCAGGAGCACCAGTCCCTGCCAGCACCGCTGCGATCCGTCGCAGCCGTCCCATCGTCTCCGACCGTTAATCGGCGCGACGGCGCGATCGCGCCGAGCCGTATGCGTCAAGTGTGAAGTTCTGCCACGTTCGCTCGCGCCGCGGCCGCGCGCGCGGCGGATAGGTTCCCGCCATGCGGCCCCGCGCTCCTCGCCCTGCTCGCGCTCGCTCGCGCTCGCCGTGACCGCCGCACCCGCGGCCGCGAAGCCGCGCGCCGCCAAGCGCCTGACGGCGTTCAGCTCCTGCCAGGCGCTGGTCGGCTACGCGACCGCGCCACGTGCCGCCGCGCGCCGCCGGCGCGCCCGTGCGCCGCTGCCGGAGCCGCACCGACATGCCGATCGCCGCGCCGGCGCCCGCGCAGGGCGAGCGCGCGGCGAGGACACGTCGCAGACCAACGTGCAGGAGGCCGGCGTCGACGAGCCGGACACGGTCAAGACCGACGGCAAGACGATCTTCGCGATCGCGAACGGGACGCTGCACGCGATCGACGCGCGCGCGGACGACGCCGAGGCTGCTCGCGACGCTCGCGCTCGACAGACGGCTGGGACGCGACGATGCTGCTGCGCAAGGACCGCGCGCTGCGTGCTCGGCGACGGCCCGCGCGGCGCGCGCATGACCGAGGTCGACGTCTCCGATCCCGCCAAGCCGGTCGTGCTGCGCACCGAGGACGTCGACGGCTACATCGTCGACGCCCGGCTGACCGGCCGCACGGCGCGCGTCGTCGTCGCCTCCTACCCCGAGGCGGTCTACGGGCCGGCCGAGGTCCGCGCCCGGCCCGTCGGGCTGGCTGCCGGCCCGCACGCGTCGCGAACGCGCGCACCGGGCGCAGCGTCACGCGCGCCGCGTCGCGCTGCCGCACGGTCCGGCGCCCGGCGGTCTTCTCCGGCGCCGGCGTGCTCACCGTCTACACGGTCGACCTCGACGCAGCGGCCTGCCGGCCGTCGACGCCGACGCGATCTTCACCGAGCGCCGACACCGTCTACGCCTCGCCGTCGAGCCTCTACGTCGCGACCCAGCGCTGGGACACGCGAGGGCGCGAACACGTCGATCCACCGCTTCGACATCTCCGATCCCGACCGCACCGCCTACGCGGCGAGCGGCATGGTGCCCGGCTCGCTGCTCAACCAGTTCTCGCTCTCGGAGGACAAGGGCGTCCTGCGCGCGGCGAGCACGGTCGGCTTCGGCGCCGGAGGCGGAGAGCAAGGTCACGACGCTCGCCGAGCCGCGACGGCCATCTCGTCCAGCGCGGCGCAGGTCGGCGGGCTCGGCCGCGGCGAGCGGATCTACGCCGTGCGCTTCATCGGCGACGTCGGCTACGTCGTCACGTTCCGCCAGACCGACCCGCTCTACACGCTCGACCTCGCCGATCCCGCGCAGCCCGCGCGTCGCGCGGCGAGCTGAAGATCCCCGGCTACTCGGCCTACCTGCACCCGGTCGGCGACGACCTGCTGCTCGGCGTCGGGCAGGAGGCGACCGACGACGGCCGCGTCCAGGGCCTGCAGCTCTCGCTCTTCGACGTGTCCGACCTCGCGCGGCCGGTGCGGCTGCAGAAGGCGCGGCTCGGCGAGCGCTTCTCGAGCTCGGCCGCCGAGTGGGACCACCACGCGTTCCTGTGGTGGCCGGCGACGAAGCTGGCGGTGCTGCCGATCGACAGCGAGGGCTTCACGCGGCGCGGCCGGCTTCCGCGTCGAGCGCGCGCGACGGGCATCGCCGAGGTCGGGCGGATCAGCCACGCCGGCACGGGCGCGAGCTGGACGCCGCCGGTCGAGCCGCGCGGTCGTGGTCGGCGACCGGCTGTTCACGATCTCCGACCTCGGCGTCAAGGCGAGCGGGCTCGCAGAGCTTCGCCGACCGCGGCTGGGCCGCGTTCCCGCAGCCGCCGGAGCCGCCGTGCTGCACGGCCCGATCCCGTGCGATGCCGCGCGCTAGAGCCGCTTGCGCAGCATCCCGAAGATGCCGCGCGTGACCTTGCGCTGGAGCGCCTTGCCCTCCCGCGAGCGCAGGAAGTCGCCGATCGCGTCCGCGCCCGTCCCCTTGGGCGCCGGCGCCGCCGCGGCTCCGCGGGCTTGCGCGGGAGCGGGACGTGCTCCATCGGCGCGCTCGGCTCGGGCTCCGGCGCCGGCGCGTCGGCGAGCCGCCGGCGAGCATCTCGCGCGCGCTCTGCGCGTCGACCCGCTCGCCGTACTTCGCCCACAGCGGCGACGCCTTCGCGGCGGCGTCGACGTCGGCGACCGGGTCCATGCTCGACGACGGCCCGAGCAGCCGCGTGTGCACGACCGGCGTCGGCACGCCCTTCTCCGACAGCAGCGTGACCGCCGCCTCGCCGGTGCCCGACCGAGGTCAGCAGCGTCTCGACGTCGTAGAGCTCGGAGCGCGGATACGTCGAGACCGTCGCGCGCAGCTTCTTCGCGTCGCTCGGCGTGAACGCCCGCAGCGCGTGCTGGATCCGCAGGCCGAGCTGGGCGAGCACCTCCTCGGACAGGTCGGTCGGCTGCTGGGTGACGAAGAACACGCCGACGCCCTTGGAGCGGATCAGCCGGACCGTGCGCGCGAGCGCGTCGAGGAACGCGTCGGTCGCGTCGTCGAACAGCAGGTGCGCCTCGTCGAGGAAGACGACGAGCTTCGGCTGCGGCAGGTCGCCGGCCTCGGGCAGCGCCTCGAACAGCTCGGCGACGAGCCACATCAGCGCGGTCGACCACAGCGCCGGCTTGTCCTGCACGGCGGCGAGCTCGATGCACGAGACGACGCCGCGGCCGTCGGGCGCCACCGCGCAGCAGGTCGGCGACGTCGAGCTGCGGCTCGCCGAAGAACTCGGTCCCGCCGCCGGTCTCGAGCCCGACGAGCGAGCGCAGCAGCACGCCGACCGTGGCCGACGAGAGCCCGCCGATCCCCTCGAGCTCCGGCTTGCCGGCGTCGGAGTCCAGGAACGTGAGCAGCGCGCGCAGGTCGCCGAGGTCGAGCAGCGGCAGGCCCTTCTCGTCGGCGTAGTGGAACACGAGCGCGAGGCTCGACTCCTGCGTCTCGTTCGCGCCCGAGCACCTTGGCGAGCAGCTGCGGGCCGAAGTCGCTCACCGTCGCGCGCACCGGCACGCCGGGGCCGAGCCCGCCGAGCGAGAGGAACTCGACCGGGAACGCCTCGGGCGCGAACGGCAGCCCGAGGTCGGCCATCCGCTTCTCGCCCGCGCCGCCCGGCTCGGCGCGGGCGCCGCGAGCCCGGACACGTCGCCCTTGACGTCGGCGACGAGCACCGGGACGCCGGCGCGCGAGAGCTGCTCGGCGAGCACCTGCAGCGTCTTCGTCTTGCCCGTGCCGGTCGCGCCGGCGACGAGCCCGTGCCGGTTCATCGTCGCGAGCGGGATCTTGCACCGCCGCGTCGCGCACCAGCTCGCCCTCGTGCACGCCGCGCCCGAGGTCGATCGCGGCGCCCTCGGTCGCGTAGGCGGCGGTGATGGTCGCGGCGAAGTCGGTCATTCGTAGAGCGTGAAGACTGCCAGGATCACGTACGTCGCGATCAGCGCCGCGCCCTCGAAGTACGTCGCCTCGCCGTCGCCGGTGACCTGCCAGATCGAGAGGATCGTCAGCGCGAGCGCCGCGACGTAGACCGGCGCGAGGTCGAACGTCAGCGTGCTCGGAGAACAGCAGCGAGACGAGCACGAGCGCCGGGCGCGAGGAACGCGGCGATCTGCGCGACCGAGTTCTTCACGACCGAGATCGCGAGGTCGGCCTGGCCCTTCGCCGGCGAGCACCACGCCGACCACGTGCTCGACCGCGTTGCCCGCGATCGCGACGATCACGAGGCCCGGCGAACTGCGCCGAGATGCCGAGCTGGTCGATCGTCGGCCGCAGCGCGTCGACGAACCACTCCGACACGAACGCGGCGCCGACGCCGCCGAGCGCGAGCAGGATGATCGACGTCCGCAGCGGCGATCGCGCTGGGCGGCCGCGGCCGGCCGTCGGCGGCGGCGGCTCGCTGCGCAGGTAGCCGTAGACCCACACGCCGTAGACGATCAGCACCGAGCACCGAGGCGATCGCCGAGATCGTGACGATGTTGTCGCTCGCCGGTCGTGCGTGTTCGCCGAGATCCCGACGAGCACGATGATGAAGCCCGACGAGCAGCAGCAGCGTCGCGGTGTCCTGCGGCAGCCGCGGCGAGAAGCGCATGACGCCGTCCTCGCTCTGCGCGCGCGCCGACGACGATCACGAAGCCGAGCACCAGCAGCGCGTTGGCGAAGATCGAGCCGATGATCGAGAACTGCGCCACGACGACCTCGCCCGCCGACAGCGCGAAGATCACGACGAAGAACTCCGGCAGGTTGCCGAGCGTCGACTGCAGCACGCCGGTCACCGCCGGGCCCGAAGTGCTCGCCGACCTGCTCGGTCGTGAACGAGACGACCCACGCGAGCCCGGCGAGCGCGACGCCCGCGACGACGAACGCGACGAGCGCGGGCGCCCCGGCGTAGTGCAGCACGCCGGCGGCTCCGCTGACGACGGCGACGCCGCCCAGGAGCGCCCGCGTGCGCCGGCTCACGTCGCGGCGCCGGCCTTGAGCTTCCGTGCGAGCTTCGTGCGCGCGACCTTGTCGAGCGCGACCTTGCGCAGGCGCACCGTGCTGCGGCGTGACCTCGACGCACTCGTCCTCGCGCAGGAACTCGAGCGCCTGGTCGAGCGAGAGCTGGCGGTGCGGGACGAGCCGGACGAGCACGTCGGACGTCGAGGAGCGGATGTTGGTGAGGTGCTTCTCCTTGACCGCGTTGACGTCGAGGTCGTCGGCGCGCGCGTTCTCGCCCGACGATCATGCCCTCGTAGACCTCCTCGCCCGGCCCGATGAACATCGTCCCGCGCTCCTGCAGGTTCATCAGCGCGAACTGGGCCGTCGGTCCCGCGCCGGTCGGCGACGAGCGAGCCGGACGGCCGCGTGCGCAGCTCGCCCGCCCACGGCTCCCAGCGGTCGAAGACGTGGTGCAGCAGCCCGGTGCCGCGCGTCTCGGTGAGGAACTCGGTGCGGAAGCCGATCAGCCCGCGGGCGGGGACGAGGTACTCCATCCGCACCCAGCCGGTGCCGTGGTTGACCATCTGCTCCATGCCGGCCCTTGCGCAGCGCGAGCAGCTGGGTGATCACGCCGACGTAGTCCTCCGGGACGTCGATCGCCATGCGCTCGACCGGCTCGTAGCGTCTTGCCGTCGACCTCGCGCGTGAGCACCTGCGGCTGGCCGACGGTGAGCTCGAAGCCCTCGCGGCGCATCAGCTCGACGAGGATCGCGAGCTGCAGCTCGCCGCGGCCCTGGACCTCCCACGCGTCCGGGCCGCTCGGTGGCGTTCACGCGCAGCGAGACGTTGCCGACCAGCTCCTGGTCGAGCCGGTCGCGCACCTGGCGGGCGGTCAGCTTGGAGCCCTCCTTGCCGGCGAGCGGCGACGTGTTGATGCCGATCGTGACCGACAGCGACGGCTCGTCGACGGTGATCACCGGCAGCGGGCGCGGGTCGTCGAGGTCGGCGAGCGTCTCGCCGATCGTCACCTCGGGGATGCCCGGCGACGGCGATGATCTCGCCCGGCCCGGCCTCGGCGGCGTCGACGCGGTCGAGCGACTCGGTGACGTAGAGCTCGCCGACCGTCGCGCGCTGCGACCGACCCGTCGGCGCGGCACCAGGCGATCGCCTGGCCCTTGCGGATCGATGCCGTTGCGCACGCGGCAGAGCGCGAGCCGGCCGACGTAGGGCGACGCGTCGAGGTTGGTGACGTGCGCCTGCAGCGGGTGCTCGGGATCGTGCTGCGGGCGCCGGGATGCGCTCGACCAGCAGGTCCATCAGCGGCGAGAGGTCCTCGGCGAGGTCGTCGGCGCTCCAGCCCGGCGCGGCCGGCCTTCGCGTTGCAGTAGACGATCGGGAACTCGATCTGCTCCTCGTCGGCGTCGAGGTCGAGGAACAGGTCGTAGACCTCGTCGACGACCTCGGCGGCACGCGCGTCCGGCCGGTCGATCTTGTTGACGACGAGGATCACCGGCAGCCGCGCCTCGAGCGCCTTGCGCAGCACGAAGCGCGTCTGCGGCAGCGGGCCCTCGGACGCGTCGACGAGCAGCAGCACGCCGTCGACCATCGTCAGCCCGCGCTCGACCTCGCCGCCGAAGTCGGCGTGGCCGGGCGTGTCGACGATGTTGAGCTTGACGCCGCCGTAGCGGACCGCGGTGTTCTTCGCGAGGATCGTGATGCCCTTCTCGCGCTCGAGGTCCATCGAGTCCATCACGCGCTCGTTGACGTCCTGGTTGGCGCGGAACGCGCCGGACTGCCACAGCATCGCGTCCACGAGGGTGGTCTTGCCGTGGTCGACGTGGGCGACGATGGCGACGTTGCGGAGGTCCTCGCGGGCGACGAGCATGGCGCATGAGGCTAGCGGCGGCGGGGTCAGCGACTGAACCTGGGCGGTTCCGCTTTGGAGCGGGGCGGAGTAGGTTCCGCCCGATCACCGGCGCGGCCCGGCAGGGGTGTCGGCCACGCCACCGTTCCAAGGAGGCATCGCATGAAGCGCGCAGGAATCCTGCTGCTCGCGCTCGCCCTGCTCGGCGTGCTCGCCGCACCGGCGCAGGCCGCCCAGCCCGCCAAGACCAAGCCGGTCGCGCAGTCGCGAGCGGAGGTCGTGCAGTACTGGACGGCGGAGCGGATGCGCAACGCGATCCCGCTCGACGTCGGTCGAGGGCGCCGACGGGCAGCGGCCGCGCGGCGCGCGCTTTCCGTTCACCCGCTACGAGCCCGCGACGTACAACCCCGCCCACGGCAAGGTCTTCTTCTCCGACGGCGCCGCGAACTACGTCTGCTCCGGCACCGCGCTCACCAGCGGCAACGAGAGCGTCGTCTGGACCGCGGGCCACTGCGTGAACGAGGGGCCGGGCGCGTTCTACACCAACTGGGCGTTCGTGCCGGCGTACAAGGACGGCGCGCGCCCGTACGGCACGTGGACCGCGCGCACGCTGCTGACCACGTCTGCCTGGGGCACAGCGGCGACTTCGGCTACGACGTCGGCGCCGCCGTCGTGAACACGAACGCCGGGGCGACGCTGACCGACACCGTCGGGAGCCGCGGCGATCGCGTTCAACCAGGCCGCGTCGCAGCACTACCTCTCGCACGGCTATCCGGCGGCGCCGCCGTTCAGCGGCGGGCGGATGTTCATCTGCGAGGCCGACCTCGGGACCCGCGACACGTCGGCCAACCCGCCGACGATGGGGATCGGCTGCGACATGACCGGCGGCTCGTCGGGCGGAGGCTGGGTCGTCGGCAACGACGTGCTGTCGGTCAACTCGTACGGCTACTCGAACCAGCCGAACGTGATGTACGGCCCGTACCAGGGGTCGGTCGCGCAGCAGCTGTACACGAGCGCGGCGGGGAGCTAGCCGATGCGCCGGAGCACGCGGCCGCGTGCGTCGCCCTCGACGTACACGCCGTTCTTGAAGTAGGCGACCCAGTGGTGCCCCGGCTCGAAGCCGGGTGAGGAGGCGATCACGTAGTTGATCCCCTTCGCGCGCACGCCGTACCGCTTCGCGGAGGCGCGCACCAGCCGGGTCGGCGCCGCGGGGTCGAGCGCGGCGATCGCGACGGTGCCGCGGGCCCGGTTCGCCGGGCTCGCGTCGCCGCGCGTGACGCCGCCGTCCGCGCGGATCTCGACGTCGCGCGCCTTGCCGCCCTTGACCGTCTCGGCGTCGAACCGGTCCGGCCAGACGGTGATGTCGACGACCTTGCGTGTAGCCGTCCTGCTCGAGCCGGGCCAGCGCGCCGGCGAGGTTGCCCTGCGCGATCATCGACTTCCCCGTGATGCCGACCGGCGCTGCGTCGGGCGGTGTGACCTCCGGCAGGTCGAGATTGTCCGGATCGATCGCATCGTTGACGCCGTCGATCACGTCGGACGCGGAGCCGACGAGGCCGACGATCGCGATGACCGGGCCGGCGACGACCGCGCCGAGGACGACCAGCCCGACCAGGCAGCCGAGGCCGCCCGCGCGGCGCCGCCGGCCGGCGGGCATGACGGCGACCGGCGCGCTGTCGGGCACCGACGACGTCACCTGGGGCGGCGCCGGCGTGGGGGCGGGCTCCGGCTCCGGACGAGGGGCCGCCGGCTCCGCGCGCGGCGGTGCGGCGTCGCCGCCGAGGCCCGAGAGCGTGTTCTCGCCGATCTCCCGGCCGAAGGCGTCGTACTCGGGCACGCGGCGCATCCCATCGGAAGCGGGCACCGCGGTCAACACCGCTACGCTCGTCCATATGTCCGACATCGAGCCCCGTCGCCGTGGCGGCGCGTCCCGCCGAGCACGCGCCGACCGCGCCTACACCCTCACGAAGGTCGCCGGCGGGCTGCTCGTGCTGACCATCGTGCTGTTCCTCCTCGCCGTGTTCGGCGTCGTCAGCGGCGTGTTCGCGGTCGTCGCCGGCGCGCTCACCGTCGGCTCCGGCATGGCGCTGCGGCGCACGCTGAATCGCTAGCGGCCGCCGGAACGCGCGACCGCCTCGGCGGCCAGGGCGCACCCGGCGCCGAGCGCGTCGGCCGGAGCCGCGCCCGCCATGCGCGCGGCGAGGAGGCCCGCCGCGAAGGCGTCGCCGGCGCCCGTCGTGTCCGTGACCTGGACGTCGACGGCCGGGGCGCGCAGCTGCGTGCTGCCGTCCGTCCACAGCGCGCCCTGCGCGCCCAGCTTCACCACGACCTCGCGCGCGTGGGCGGTGAGCGCGCGGGCGGCCGCCTTGGGATCGGGCATGCTGGTCAGCACCGCCGCCTCGTCGCGGTTGGGCAGCAGCAGATCGGCGCCCTGGATCCACTCGAAGAACGTCGCCGCGCCGGCGCGGGTGAGCGGGGCCGCGCTCGACGGGTCCACCGACACGGTGATCCCGCGCGCGGCCGCGTCGGCCAGCATCGCGCGGGCGGCGGGGCGCGAGCCCGGATGCAGCAGGGCGTAGCCGGCCAGGTGCAGGTGCGTCGCGTCCTCGGGCAGCGGCACGGCCTCCAAGCCCGCGTTCGCCCCGGCATCCGGCAGCATCGACCGCTCCCCGCCCGGCTCGACCAGGACGACGCACGTGCCGGTGGGGCGCGACGGGTCGGTCGCGAGCCGGGGGTCGACGCCCTCCGCGCGGAGCCCGTCGGCGATCTCACCTCCGGCAGCGTCGTCGCCGACCCGGCCGATCAGGGTCACGGCCGCGCCGGCGCGCGCGAGCCACGCGGCCACGTTGGCTCCCGCGCCGCCGCCGCGGTGCACGACGCGCGCGGGCGTGTCGCTGCCCCGGGCGACGGGCCCCGACAGCGAGACGACCACGTCGGTCATCACGTCGCCCACGACGACGACGCGGCCGGCGCCGCTCACGCGCCCTCCGCCGCGAGGTCCGCACGCGCGATCCGCGCGGCGAGCACGGCGTTGCGGCGCACGAGCGTGACGTTCGCCTCGAGCGTCGCGCCGCCGGTCTCGCGGTGGAACCGGTCGAGCAGGAACGGGGTCGTCGCGCCGCCGCGGATGCCCTCGGCCGTCGCGGCCGCGAGCGAGTCGGCGAGCACCCGGTCGTGGAGCGCGGGGTCGACCTGCTGGTCCGCGGGCAGCGGGTTCGCGACGACGATCGCGCGGTCGCCGAGCCCGAGCGCCGTCTGGATGCGCATCACCCGCGCGACCTCCTCCGGCGTGTCGACGCGCCACGGCACCGGGAACCCGGAGTCGGAGAGGTAGAAGCCCGGGAAGTGGTCGGTGCCGTAGCCGAGCACGCACACGTTCAGCGTCTCCAGGCGCTCCAGCGTCGCCCGCACGTCGAGGATCGACTTCACGCCCGCGCAGACGAGCGTCACGCCCGTCTCGGCCAGCGTGGTCAGGTCGGCCGACTCGTCCCAGCTCTCGCGCGCCTCGCGGTGGACGCCGCCGAGCCCGCCGGTGGCGAACACCCGGATCCCCGCGCGCGCGGCGAGGTGCGAGGTCGACGCGACCGTCGTGGCCGCCGAGCCGCCGCGCGCCATCACCGGCGCGAGGTCGCGCACGCCCGCCTTGGCGAAGCCGCCGCCGAGCGCCATGTCCTCGAGCGCGGCGGCGTCGAGCCCGATGCGCGCCTCGCCGGCCACGACCGCGATCGTGGCCGGAACGGCGCCCTCGGAGCGCACGACGGCCTCGAGCTCGCGCGCCACATCGAGGTTGCGGCCCCGCGGCAGCCCGTGCGCGATCAGGGTGCTCTCCAGCGCCACGACGGGCGTGCCGGAAGCGAGCGCCTCGGCCACTTCGGGCTCGATCCGGGCCACGGAAGTCATCGCGGGCGCCATCCTACGACCCGATCGTGTCGCCCCTGGACAGCCGTCCATACGTTTAGGTGCCGTTGAGACGGTTGTCCGTAGGCACTAGGCTGGCACCGTTGGGCGCGCTTTCAGTCGACGAAGTCCCGTCGGGGCCGAGGACACGCCGGCGGGACCACCTCCTAATCGCCGGACAATCCCTCCTGCTCGCAGCCGCGATTGCCGGCGCGGTCATCGGCACCGACGCAGGCGACTGGACGCCCGCGAGCCTGTTCTTCGCATTGCTCGCGCTGGCGCTCGTCGGGCAGTTCCTGTCGCTGCAGACCGGCACCGTCCAGATCGGCCCGGCGTTCATCGCCACCGCGCTGGCGATGGCGCTGCTCGGCCCTGCGCCGGCGGCCGTGATCGCGGTCGCCGCGGTGCTGGCCTGGTCGGCGAAGGCGCGCACGCCGCGGGCGCTCGTGTTCAACAACGTGGTCGCGCTGACGACCTACCCGGTGGTCGGCGCGCTGCTGTTCCAGGCGTTCGGCGACCCGGGGTCCGAGGAGGTCGCGGCGCTGTCGACCGCGGCGATCGTGTTCGGCGTCTACCTCGTGACGAACTTCCTCAACTTCCTGCTGATCGTCGGCTACCTGTGCCTGCGCGACGGCGCCAGCCTGATCGCCGCGGTGCGCAGCCTGTACCTGCCGGTGGTCCCGTGGGAGGTCGCGACCGGCATCCTCACGGCCGGCACCGTCCTGGCCTACCAGGAGATCGGCCTGATCGCGATCGCGATGCTCGCCGTGCTGCTGTTCTCCTACCGGTACCTGCTGGCGGCGGTCGTCGACGCCCAGCGCCAGCGTGACGAGCTGCGCCGGCAGGTGGACGAGCTCGAGGCGCTCCACCACGGCGTGATCCGCGTGATGGTCGAGACGCTCGGGATGCGCGACCGCATGACCGCCCGGCACTCCGCCGCCGTTGCGCGCTTCGCCAAGGCCACGGCCGCCGCGGCCGGGCTGCCCTCGCGCGACCAGGAGCTGGTGCACACCGCCGGGCTGCTGCACGACGTCGGCAAGTTCACGTTCCCGGACCACACCCTGACCGGGACGCGGCTCACCGAGGAGGACTGGGAGCTGATCCGCTCCCATCCGCAGCGCGGCGCCGACATCGTCGGGCGCGTGCACGGCTACGCGGAGGTGGCCGACATCGTGCTGTGCCACCACGAGCGGATCGACGGGCGCGGCTACCCGCGCCACATGTCCGGCTCGGACATCCCCGAGCTCGCCCGGATCCTCGCCGTCGCCGACTGCTTCGACGTGATGACCGCGCGCGACTCCTACCGCACGCCGATGCCGTTCGAGGACGCGATCGCGGAGTTGCGCCGCGTCGCGGGCACCCAGCTCGATGCGCGCTTCGTCGAGATCTTCGTCGGCATCGTGATGGGCGCCGGGGTCGACTTCCAGCACGCGGACGACGCAGACCTCGAGGCCGAGCTGCGCAGGCAGGTGCCGCGGGGTTCCGCGGCAGCGCGTCGCTGACCGGCGACTAGTGGTTCCAGCCCATTGTCCCTGCTCCTTTGCGACGTTCGGGGCGCCGGAGCGGCGCCTTCGGTAGGTCGTTGTTCGGACAGAACCGCGTCGCCTTGAGCCCCGCTACGTTGAGGGGCTAGCGATGCGAATCCGAAGCCTTGCCGGCTGGGCCGCCGCCGCGGTCCTCGCCGTTCCAGCCGCCGCGCTCGCGGCGCCCGACACACCGGATCCCGGCTTCGGGACGAACGGCGTCGTCGTCACCGGGTTCCCCGGCCGGACGGCGGCGGCGGTCGGGATGATCCTCGACCGCGCCGGCCGTCCGGTGGTCGTCGCGCAGACCGGGCCGATGGAGCTCGGCATCCGGCGGTTCGGGCCGGGCGGCGCGGACGATCCGACCTTCGCCGCCGGGCTGCGGTCGCTCGGGGTGGCCGGGGACTCGCGGCTGGCGGAGCTGGTGGAGTACGGCGACGGGTACGTGGCCGGCGGGTGGATCGAGGCCACGCCCGGGGACCGCCGCTTCGCGCTGGTCCGCTGGGACGGGGTGGGCACGCCGGACGCCGGCTTCGTCGTGCGCGACCGGCTCGACGCCGGCGACGACGAGATCGGCGCGCTGGCCGTCGACCCCCAGCAGCGGATCGTCGCCGCGGGGCGCGCGGGCGCGCGCATCGGCGTGGCGCGCTACGGCAGCAACGGCGTGCGCGACGCCGCGTTCAGCGGCGTCCGCGACTTCCCGGGCCTGAGTGGCGAGGAGGCGAGCGGGGTGGTGCTCGAGCCGACCGGGCGCGTGCTGCTCGCCGGGACCGGAGCGGTGCCGGGCGGCGAGCGCCGCTTCGTGCTGGCGGCGCTGACGCCGGCCGGGACCATCGACGCGACGTTCGGCGCCGGCGGGGCCGCCACGCTCGACGTGGGGGAGGGGAACCCGCAGGTGCGGGCGATGGTGCGCCAGCCGGACGGCAAGCTGCTCGTCGGCGGGACCACCGACCCGGGCGCCGCCGGCGGCGGCCTCGTCGCGCGCTTCCTCCCCGACGGCGCCCCCGACACGACGTTCTCGAGCGACGGGATCGCCCGCGTCGGCCTCGCGGGCGCGGTCGTCGAGGACGTCGCGCTGCAGCCGGACGGCAAGATCGCCGCGGTCGGGACCGCGGGCGGCGACTCGTTCTTCGCCCGCTTCCGGCCGGGCGGCGTGCGCGACCCCGGCTTCGGCATCGACGGCGTCGTGCGGCAGTCCCTCGGGCCGGCAGGCGCGGACGGGCTCACCGGCACCGGGATCGGGACCGCCGGGCGGATCGTGGGCGGCGGCCTCGCGAGCGGCGCCGTCGTCCTCTCGGCGCTGACCGGCGGCGACACCAGCGACCCGGCGCTCGCGATGACGGCCGACGGGCTCGGCGACCTCGTCACGTTCACGATCAGCGCGACCAACCGCGGCGTCGACCCGGCGCGCGACGTCCGCGTCGACGTCGCGCCGCCGCCCGGCCTGACCGCCCGCGCGATCACGATGCCGGGCGGGTCGTGCGGCGGCACGTCGTGCGCGCTCGGCAACCTGCCGGTCGGCGCCACCGCGCGGGTCACGCTCCTGGCCCGCGCCAAGTCGCCCGGCCCGCTGCCGGCGAGCGCGGTGGTGAGCGCGTCCACCTTCGACGCCAACCCGGCGAACAACGCGGCGAGCTTCACGGGGACCGCGCGCCGCAACCGGGTCGTGCGCCGCGACCGCACCAAGCCGGTCGTCAAGCTGCGGCTCCCCGCGAGGCGGATCGGGCAGGTCCGCCGGCTCCTGCGCCTGCGCGTCACGACGAGCGAGGCCGCCAGCGTGCGGCTCACGGCGAGGACGAAGACGATCAAGCGCCTCGTCCGGGCCCGGCGCGTCGCGGTGGCGAAGAAGGGGACGCACAAGATCACGCTCAAGCTCACCGCCGCGGGACGAAAGGCCGCGCGCAAGAAGCGGCCGCGGCGGATGGCCGTCGTCGTGACCGTCCGGGCGACCGACCGAGCGGGCAACACCGGGGTCGGGACGCTGCGCAAGACCCTGCGGCGGTAAGCGGCGTAACCGCTCCGGCACGGCTCAGAGCCGCGCGCTTGCCCGACCCCCGGGGCCGGTGTAGCGTGCCGACCGGCGCGGACCGGAGATGTCCGGGCGACACGGCGGTGGAATCGGCTCCAAGGGTGGAGGGCGTTCCGCCTGGGGAAGGAGAACGTCAATGCCGTCACGGCGCGCGCTTCAGCTGCTGTTCCTCGTCGTGCTCGCGGTCGTCGCGGCGCTTCCGCTCACGGGCGTCGCGCCGGCGAAGGAGCGGGCGCGCGCCGCGCATGCGCACGCGACGCCCGCCGCGGATTCGCTGCGCGCGCCGCTCACGCGCGAGCGCTTCTACTTCCTCATGCCGGACCGCTTCGCGAACAGCGACCGCGCGAACGACGAGGGCGGGCTGAGCGGTCCGCGAGAGGTGACCGGATTCGATCCCACCCGCAAGGGCTGGTACCACGGCGGCGACCTCAAGGGCACGATCTCCAAGCTCGACTACATCGAGCACATGGGCACGACGGCGATCTGGCTCACGCCGAGCTTCAAGAACAAGCCCGTCCAGGGCCTCGGCACGCCGTTCCCGTCCGCCGCCTATCACGGCTACTGGATCACCGACTTCACGCAGATCGACCCCCACCTCGGGTCCAACCAGGACCTGCGCGACCTGATCGACGGAGCGCACGCACGAGGGATGAAGGTCTTCTTCGACATCATCACCAACCACACCGCGGACGTCATCTGCTACGAGGAGAACCAGTTCGACTACATCTCCAAGGCGCAGGCGCCCTACCGCGACGCGGCCGGCAACGTCTTCGACGATCGCGACTTCGCGGGCACGGACACGTTCCCGCCGCTCGACCGCGAGGCTTCGTTCCCCTACACGCCGTTCGTCCCGGCCGGTGAGCCGTCCAAGTCCCCGGCGTGGCTGAACGACCTGACGCTCTACCACAACCGCGGCAACACGACGTTCTCCGGGGAGAACTCGCTCTACGGCGACTTCTTCGGCCTCGACGACCTGTTCACCGAGCACCACGAGGTCGTCGAGGGCATGGAGGACATCTACGACACGTGGGTCGAGGACTTCGGCGTCGACGGCTTCCGCATCGACACGATGAAGCACGTCAACCTGGAGTTCTGGCAGCAGTTCCTGCCGCACATCCAGGACACCGCGCAGGACGCCGACAAGCCGCACTTCTTCGCGTTCGGCGAGGTGGCGGAGGAGAACTCGACCCCGTTCCTCTCGCGCTTCACGACGGCGGGCCGCAGCCAGGCCGTGCTCGACTTCACCTTCCAGAAGCAGGCCCGGGCGTTCGCCAGGTCGGCGGCGACCGACGGGCTGCGCGACCGGTTCGAGCAGGACGACTGGTTCACCGACGCCGACTCGAACGCCTACCAGCTCCCCACGTTCCTGGGCAACCACGACATGGGCCACATCGGGATGTTCGTGCGCGACGACAACCCGGGCGCGGACGAATCCGAGCTGCTCCGGCGCGACACGCTGGCGCACGAGCTCATGTACTTCTCGCGCGGCAACCCGGTCGTGTACTTCGGCGACGAGCAGGGGTTCACGGGCGCCGGCAACGACCAGGCCGCGCGCCAGGACATGTTCCCCAGCCTCGACTCCGAGTACAACAACCTCGACGACGACGGGTTCGATCCGCTCAACGGGCAGAACCTCAGCGACGCCGGCAAGAACGACAACCTCGGCTCCGACGTCACGCCGGCGGTCGACAACTTCGACCCGTCGCATCCGCTCTACCGCAAGATCCGGGAGCTGTCACACCTGCGGCAGGCGCATTCCGCGCTGGCCGACGGCGCGCAGCAGGTCCGCTACTCCTCGCCGGCAGCGGGGATCCTCGCGTTCTCGCGCACGGACGCCCGCCGGCAGGTCGAGTACCTCGTCGCGCTGAACAACTCCGAGTCGCCGCAGACCGCGACCTTCGACACGTACTCGCGCCTGATGCCGTTCTTCCGCGTCTACGGGGACGCGAAGTGGTCCGTGAAGTCGGGCAAGGACCGCAGCGTCCAGATCACGGTGCCGCCGCTCTCGGCGGTCGTCTACCGCGCCGCGCACCGGCTCGAGAAGTCCAAGCGGGCCCCGGGCGTCGCGCTCGCGGTCGCGAACGAGGTGAGCGCGCGGCCCGAGGTGCGCGCGGACGTGACCGGCGACTCGCTCTACCAGGCGACGTTCTACGCGCGCACCGGCGCGGGCGCCTGGCAGCTGCTCGGCACGGATGACAACGCGCCGTACCGCGTCTTCCCGGACGTCTCGGGCTACCCCACCGGCACGCGGCTGCAGCTGCGCGCGGTCGTGAAGGACAACAAGGGCCACGTGGCCCAGGCCGACGCGAGCACGACGGTGGTCGCGCCGCCGCCGGGCGCGGCCGGCGTGGCCAAGATCCACTATCACCGTCCCGACGGGAACTACACCGGCTGGGGGCTGCACCTCTGGGGTGACGCGATCGCCGAGGGCGTGGCGACCGACTGGACGAGCCCGCGGCCGCCGGCGGGCCAGGACGCGTTCGGGGTGTTCTTCGAGATCCCGCTGGCCGACCCGACCGCGTCGCTCAACTTCATCATCCACAAGGGCGACGAGAAGGACACGCCCGCCGACCGCTCGTTCATCCCGGCGCTGACGCCGGAGATCTGGGTGGAGTCGGGCGACCCCACCAACTATCCGACGGATCCGACGGAGCCATAGCCGGGCGGCCCCGGGTCGCTATGGACGAAGTCATCCCCGGCGTCATCCACTGGAGTGCGATCCACCCGAACACGGGCATGCCGGCGCACTCGGCGTTCGTGCTGCACACCGGCACGCTGATCGACCCCATCGCACCGGAGGAGGGGCTCGGCTGGTTCGACCGGCGCCGGCCGGAGCGTGCGCTGCTGACCAACCGGCATCACCTCCGCAGCGCCGAGGAGTTCGGCTGTCCGATCTTCTGCCATCCGGCCGGGATGCACGAGTTCGCCGGCGGGCCCGACGTGCAGCCGATGCTCCCGGGCGACACACCCGCCCCGGGGGTCACGGTGCTGGAGGTCGGTGCGATCACGCCGGAGGAGGTCGCGCTGCACATCGACGCCGGGCCGGGCGCGGTGGCGCTCGCCGACTGCGTGCTGCGAGGCGACGACGGGGTCCTGCATTTCATGCCGGACTGGCTGCTCGGCGAGGACCCGGCCGAGGTCAAGCGCGGCTTGCGCACGGCGCTCGGGCGGATCGTGGAGGAGCGGGAGTTCGATGCCTTGCTGCTCGCGCACGGGGAGCCGCGCGCGTCCGGTGGCAAGGCCGAGCTCCAGGCGTTCCTCGGCTCGGGCCGCCTACCGCCGCAGTGAGCGCCGGGCGTGGACCAGCGCCGCGCGCGCCGCGTTCGCCCCGCAGGCTCCGTGCACGCCGGCGCCCGGGTGGGCGGACGCCGAGGCGAGGAAGAGCCCGCGGACCGGCGTCTCCGACCGGCCCAGCCCGGGGATGGGACGGAGCACGAGCTGCTGGTGCAGCTGCGCGGTGCCGCCGCCCAGCGCGCCGCCGACCAGGTTGGCGTCGGCCGCCTCGAGCTCGCGCGGTCCCGCGAGGTGGCGGGCGAGGACGCGGCCGCGGAAGCCGGGCGCCACGCGCTCGATCCCGGCTTCGATCCGGTCCGCCATGCGCTCGAGCTCGCCGCGGTCCCAGCGGCCGGTCAGGCCGGCCCCGCCCGCGTCGCCGCGGACGTGCTGGGGCACGTGCGTGTAGGCCCACGCCGTCTCCTTCCCCGCGGGCTGGCGGGTCGGGTCGAAGTGCGCGTACTGGCCGGCGAGCAGGAACGGCTCGGCCGGGATCTCGCCGCGGGCGAGCTGCGCCGCGTGGAGCGTGAGCGCGTCGACCCCGCCGGTGACGTGGACGGTCCCCGCCCGCGCGACGCCCGGCGCTGCCCAGGGGATCGGGCCGTCGAGCGCCCAGTCGACCTTGACGGTGCCGGGGTCGTACTGGAAGCGCTCGAGCGCGCCCAGCACCCGGCCCGGCACCGCGTCGCGCTCGAGCAGCGAGCGGTAGAGCTGCGGCGCCCCGACGTCGGCGAGCACCGCGCGGCGCGCGTCCACCTCGCGGCCGTCGGCGCAGCGGACCGCGACGGCGCGACCGCCGCGCACGATGATGCGAGCGACGCGCTCGCCGCACACCACACGACCTCCCGCGGCCTCGAGGCGCGCCACCAGCGCGGCGGTCAGGCGCCCGGCGCCGCCCTCGGGCACCGGCCAGCCGACCTGCTCCCCGAGCCCGATCAGCACCATGCCGTACAGCGCGCCGCCCGGCGTCTCCGGGCCGACGTCGGCGTGCATCGCGCTGCCGGCGATCAGCCGCGCCGCGCCGGCGCCGCGGAAGCGCTCCTCCGCGAAGCGGCGCGCCGGCAGCACGCCGAAGCGCCCGAAGTCGAGCAGCGCGCGCGGGCTCCCCAGCGTGGCGGCCAGCCGCGCGCCGCCGCGCAGCGGGGGGAACGGGGCGAGCAGGGCGCGCAGGAAGGCCGGGCCGACGCGGCCCCACCACGCGCTCAGATCGCGCCACGCCGCGCCGTCGCCGGGCGCGAACGCGTCGAGTGACGCGCAGGTCTCGGCGAGGTCGGACGAGAGCAGCGCGGCGCTCCCGTCGGGATCCGGGTCGGCGACGACGACCGGCGCGCGCCGCCAGCGCAGGCCGTAGCGCTCGAGCTCGAGGCGCCGGAAGTGCGGCGACGCGGCGGCGAGCGGGTAGAAGCCGCTGAAGCGGTCGTGCGTGAAGCCGGGGAGCGTCAGCTCGCCGGAGCGGACGGCCCCGCCCGGCTCCGGCTCGGCCTCGAGCACGACGACCTCCCAGCCGGCGTCGGCGAGGACGTTCGCGGCGACGAGCCCGTTGGGGCCGGCGCCGATGACCACCGCGTCCGCCATCAACGGCTGGGGTCAGGCCCGTTGCGTTGCGCCCATCGACCGGCGAGGTCGCTGCCGGCGGCCCGTGCGCAACGCAACGGGCCTGACCCCAACCTACGCGACGGGCGCGAGCGGACCGCAGGCGAGGACGTCCCGCGCCAGCTCGGCGGCGCGCTCCTCGCTCCAGCGGTCGGTGGCGACGAGGTGCTCCGCGAGGGCGTCGACGTCCTCGAGCGCCTCGCGCGCCTCCTCCAGCGTCGTGGCGAAGATCAGCGTGTCCGCCGCGTCGCGGATGCGCTCCTGCTCGGACTCGTGCAGCTTGGTGGGCCCGACGTCCTCGAGTGTGCGGAGGACGCGGCCGTAGGCCTGTGTGCGCTCGCTCGTCATATCTCTCTCATCGCCAGGATACGACCCGGCTTGACGGATCCCTGGGATAGGGGTTCGCCCCTAGGGTCGCCTCAGGGCAATTCCCAATGGTGCGCGGCCGCGGCGGGCGGCAGAGTGGCGTCCTCCCCAGTGACTCCCCGAGAGGACCCCGCATGAGCGACGAGCAGTCCACCGAGCAGATGCCGCCCGACCCGCCGCCGGAGCCGCCGCAGCCTCCGCGGCCGCCGCTGACCCGGTCCACGTCCGACTCGATCATCGGCGGCGTCGCCGGCGGCCTGGGCCGCCACCTCGGCGTCGACCCGCTCGCGGTCCGGATCACGTTCGTGATCCTCTCCTTCGCCGGCGGGCTCGGAATCCTGGCCTACCTCGCCTGCCTCGTGCTCCTCCCCACGGACGATCCGTCGGCGCCGCCGATGCGCTGGGGCCTCGCCCGCATCGTCGGCGCCGGCCTGCTCACCGTCGCGGCGATCGCCTTCCTCGCGCCGAAGTGGCTCTGGGGCCCTGAGCTGATGCTCCTCCTCGCGGCCGGCGTGATCGTCTACCTGCTGATCCGCGTCGTGCGCGACGACGGCGCGAGCCATCTCTCGAGCGTCGCCGCCCGGATCGCGATCGGCGTCGTGCTCGTCGCGCTCTCGGTCGGCGGCTTCGTGGCCGCCGCGGCAGGCTCGGCGCTGGGCGGCGGGATCGCGATCGCCGGTCTGATCATCGCCTGCGGCATCGGCCTGATCGGCGGCGCGTTCCGCGGCGGAGCGCGCTGGCTGATCGCCCCCGCGATCGTGCTGGCCCTCCCGCTCGCCGCCGTCGCCGCCACCGACCTCGACGTGCGCGGCACGTGGGGCGACCGCACGTTTCGGCCCGCGACAACCGCCGAGCTGGGCGATGGATACGAGATGGGCGTCGGCTCCATGAGGGTCGACCTGCGCGACCTCGAGCTGCCGCCCGGGCGCACCGAGCTGCCGCTCCACCTCGGCATCGGCGAGATCCAGGTGCTCGTGCCCGACGACATGTGCGTGCTCACCGACGCGGGCATCTCGCTCGGCGCGGTCGACACCGGCGGCGGCGAGGAGGGCGGGATCGACGTCCACGTCGACAACCGCCGCGCCGTCGATCCGGGCGTGCGCTACGTGCACCTGGACGTCGATCTCGGCGTCGGCGCCCTGCACGTCGGCGATCGCTTCCTCGACCAGCCGGGCAACTGGAACGGCCGCGGCTTCCAGGAGGTCGACGCCGGGACCAGTCGCGCCGCCTGCGAGGCGACCCCGTGACGCCGCGTCCCGGCTTCGACCCGGCATCGCTCGTCGCGGGCGTGATCGTGATCGCGCTCGGCGCGCTGCTGCTGCTCGACCAGGCCGACGTGATCGAGTTGAGCTTCGCCTACGCGCTGCCGGCCGTGCTCGCCGCGGTCGGCGGCATCTTCCTCGCCTGCGGGCTGACGGGTCCCCCGCGCCGCGGGTGAGAACATCAGCGGCTGTGACCGTTCCCGAGACGCACTCCCGGCCGCTTCGCCGCAGCCGCTCCGGCGCGCTGCTGGGAGGCGTCTGCGCGGGCCTCGCCCCGCGCATGGGCGTCGACCCGCTCGTGCTGCGCGTGGGCTTCGTGCTCGCGTCGGTCGCGGGCGGCATCGGCATCGGCCTGTACCTCGTCTGCTGGGCGCTGATCCCGGCGGACGACGAGGCGCCGGCCGGGGAGCGGCGGCTCACCCGCGCGCTCGGCCGGCGGGAGAGCTGGCAGGTCGCGGCGGGGATCGTGCTGCTCGTGCTCGCCGTGCTCCTGCTGTTCCGCGAGTGGGGTATCTGGCTCGGCGACGCGATCGTCTGGCCGCTGGTGCTCGCCAGCGGCGGCGCCGCGCTGATCTGGCGGCAGTCGCAGAGCGCCGAGGTGGTCGAGTCCGCCCCGCGCGAGCAGGCCAGGCCCGGGGGCGGCGCCGGGCGCCCGCGGCGGGGCCTGCGGCTCGCGCGGCCCTCGCTCGGCATGGTCGCGCTGGGCGCCGCGCTGGTCGTGGGCGCCGCGCTCGTGTTCCTGTGGCTCAACGGCGCGCTCACGCCCGACCGCCAGGTGACGCTCGCGGTGTTCGTCGTCGTCAGCGCGCTGGCCCTGATCCTCGCCCCGTGGTGGCTGCGGCTCGGTCGCGGCCTGACGGAGGAGCGCGCCGAGCGGATCCGCACGCAGGAGCGCGCCGAGATGGCCGCCCACCTGCACGACTCCGTGCTGCAGACGCTCGCGCTGATGCAGAAGCGCTCCAGCGACCCGCGTGAGGTCGCCGCGCTCGCCCGCCGTCAGGAGCGCGAGCTCCGCGCGTGGCTCAACGGCAGCGCGCAGCGCGAGCGCGGCGCGTCGCTGACCGCCGCGCTGGAGGCCGCGGTGGCCGAGATCGAGGACGCGCACGGCGTGCCGGTCGACGTGGTGGCCGTCGGCGACCGGCCGCTCGACGAGTGCTCCCAGGCGCTCGTCGCGGCCGCGCGGGAGGCCGTGCTGAACGCGCGTCAAGTTCGCCCCGGACGCCGCGATCAGCGTGTACGCCGAGGTCCAGGGCGACCACGTCGAGGTGTTCGTGCGCGACCGCGGGCCCGGCTTCGATCTCGACGCGGTCCCCGCCGACCGGCGCGGGCTGCGCGAGTCGGTGCTGGGCCGGATGGAGCGCCACGGCGGGCGCGCCGCCATCCACACGCGGCCGGGCGAGGGCACCGAGGTCGAGCTGGTGATCGGCCCGTGAGCGCGCTCCCCCGCGTCGTGCTCGTCGACGACCACGGTCTCTTCCGGGCCGGGGTGCGCGCCGAGCTGGACGGCCTCGTCGACATCGTCGCCGACGCCGGCGCCGTCGGCGAGGCGATCGAGCGGATCGTCGAGACCGAGCCCGACGTCGTGCTGCTCGACGTCCAGATGCCCGACGGCGGCGGCGCCGAGGTGATCCGCGGGGTGACGCCCCGCCGTCCCGCCGTCCGCTTCCTCGCGCTCAGCGTCTCGGACGCGCCCGACGACGTGATCTCGATCATCCGGGCCGGCGCGCGGGGCTACGTGACGAAGACCATCTCCGGCCCGGAGCTGGCCGACGCCGTGCGGCGGGTGGCGGGCGGCGACGCCGTCTTCTCGCCGCGGCTCGCGGGCTTCGTGCTCGACGCGTTCGCGGGGCAGGAGGGCCCGGGGCAGGTGGGAGCGGTTTCCGGCGACCCGGAGCTCGACCAGCTCACGGCGCGCGAGCGCGAGGTCCTCCGCCACATCGCCCGCGGCTACATGTACAAGGAGATCGCGGTGCGCCTCGGCATCTCGGCCAAGACGGTCGAGGCGCACGTCTCCGCGGTCCTGCGCAAGCTCCAGCTCTCCAACCGCCACGAGCTGAGCCGCTGGGCGGTGCAGCGCGGGTGGCTGGAGTAGGGCGCCGGCATGAGTCCTCCCGATCCGCTCGACAGGCTGCACGAGGAGATACGGACGCACCGCGGCTGCGGCTTCGAGATCTGCGAGAACGCCACGAACATGGTGCCGGGCGAGGGGAGCCACACGGCCGCCGTGATGCTCGTCGGCGAGGCGCCGGGCGCGAACGAGGACGAGCAGGGGCGCCCGTTCGTCGGGCGGGCGGGGAAGCTGCTCGACGAGCTGCTCGCCGAGGCCGGGCTGGCACGTGAGGACGTCTTCATCACGAACGTGGTGAAGGCGCGGCCGCCGGGCAACCGCGATCCGCGGGCGGCCGAGGTCGCGCACCACCTGCCGTGGCTGGAGCAGCAGCTGGCGCTGATCCGGCCGCGGGTCGTGATCCCGCTGGGGCGCCACGCGCTCGCGCACTTCGCGCCGGGGCGCAAGATCACCGAGGTGCACGGAGAGCTGCTGCGCGTGGGCGAGCGGCAGCTGGTGCCGTGGCTGCATCCCTCGGCCGGGCTGCGCAACCCGGCGCTGAAGGAGACGCTGTTCCAGGACGCCCGGGCGCTGCCGGGCGTCCTGGAGTCAGCGGGCGAAGGGGTCAGCCCTTCAGGTTGAGCTGCTTCGAGGCCACCGCGGTGGTGCCGGCGGCGTCGGTCAGCTTCATCTTGAGGTTCACCTTCAACTTCTTGCCCGGAGCCTTGGCGACCTTGATGCGGGCGGCCTTGGTGATGGCCACGGTGAACGTCTTCGCCTTGCCGGGGGTCAGCGTGATCTTCTTCGACCCGTAGATCGCCTTGTCCCGGAGGATCCGGATCCTGCCCTTGGCGGTGGACGCGCCGGCCGGCAGGCTGGCCTTCACCTTGACCTTGCCGTTCTTGAGCTGGAGCTTCTTGAGCTGCAGCTTGGCCTTCGGCTTGGTCTTGGCCGGGGCGTCGACCTTCTCGACGTTCGTGACCTGATCGCTCGCGTCGACCTGGGCGGTGTCCGTGCCCGCCGCGCCGTCGATGATCTGCGCGGAGTCGTTGCGGGCCTTGATGGCGTCGTTGCCGTCGCCGAGGTTGGCGTCGACCTTGATCAGCGCGGCCAGGCCGTTGTTGACGTCGACGCTGTCGTCGCCTCCGGCGGCGTTGAGGTCGAGCGTCTCCGACGTGCCGATGTCCAGGAAGAACGGCGCGCCGTTGTCGCGCGTGGCGGTCACGCGCTGGCCGTTGGCCGACACGATGAAGTGCTCGGCCGCGGCGCCGCCGTTGTCCTGGGCGATGTCGTTGCCGGCGCCGCCCTCGAACTTGTCGGTGCCCTCGCCGGGGTTCCAGATCAGCAGGTCGTCGCCGTCGTCGCCGGCCATGTCGTCGTTGCCGCGCGCGCCGCTCACCGAGTCGTTGCCGGGGCCGCCCTTCTGGACGTCGTCGCCGTCGGTGCCGACGAGCACGTCGTTGCCGTCGCCGCCGTTCATCTGGGTCTTGATCAGCGCGGCGAGCCCGAGGTTGCCGGTGATGCTGTCGTTGCCGCCGTTGCCGTTGACGACCAGCGTCTCCGCGTCGATGTCGAGCGTGAACGGGTTGTTGATGCGCGACGCGTCGACGCGCGACGGATCGCCGGCCTTGGGCTTGACGACGAACTGCTCGTCGCCGCCGCCGCCGTTGTCGATCACGGTGTCCTTGCCGTCGCCGCCGTTCATGACGTCCGAGGCCTCGCCCGGGTTCCAGATCAGCGTGTCGGCGCCGTCGCCGGCGTTCACGGTGTCGTCGCCGTTGCCGGGCGCGATCGAGTCGGCGAACTCGGTGCCGAACACGGTGTCGTTGCCACCGCCCATGGTGATCGGGAACGGTGTCGCACTGGCCGCCAGGCCCGTCCAGTCCGCGCGCGTGACGCCGCGCAGATCCAGCGTGTTCGCGGTCGCCGTCGTCTTGTCCGGCTCGTCGACCTTGAGGTTGACCGAGGCGGCGCAGCCGGTCTCGCCGCCGGCCGCGGGAGTGCGCGTCGGATCAGCGCCGTTGAACTTGACCTTCTTCGTGGCCGGGTCGCACGTGAGGGTGTCCGTGGCGGCCCCGTCGACCGTGATCGACAACTCGTTCGTGTCCGTGTTGTACACGGCCGTCGAGGCGCTCGCCGTACCGGCGACGCCGAGCGTCGCGACACCTGCGAGCAGGGCGACGCGCACCCTGCGGGAGGGGAAGTGCATGGGCGATGGGTCCTTTCGCGGGAGGGTCCGTCTGTGCCCCCAATGACGGCGATCCCGCGCGGTTCATTCCAGCCGCGTGCGGCGTCACTTCGCGCGGATCACGGCGCCCGCCGTGCGCAGCGTGCCGACCGGTCCTCGGTCGCCGAGCGCGAACTGCGCCGGGAGCGGCGCCCCGCCGGCGAGCGCCGCGGCCACCCGCTCGGCCATCGCCGGCCCGTGCTTGAACCCGTGGCCGGAGCCGCCGCCGAGCAGCCACACCGACGGGTGCTCGGGATGCGGCGCGGCGACGAAGTGCGAATCGGGCGACAGCTCGTACCGGCAGGTCTTCGAGCCCGCCAGCGGCGCGTCCGCGAGCGCCGGGAAGCGCGTGGCGAGGAACCTGCGCGCGAGCGCCTCGCCCCGCGCGGTCGCGGGCGGCAGGTCGGCGTCGGGGTCGAGCGGCGGGCCGTCGAAGTCGGGCGCCGCCTTGACGCCGAGGCCGTCGATGTCGCGGGTGCCGTAGATGGCGTGGTCGAAGTCGACGTACGCCGGCACGTCCGGGGCGCGCCAGGCCGGACCGCCGTCGAAGAAGAACAGCTCCTGGCGGGTGGAGCGGATGGCGACGTGGTCGGCGAACAGCCCGCCGAGCCACGCGCCGCACGCCCACACGACGACGTCGGCCTCCAGGGCGCTGCCGTCGTCGAGCCGCACGCGGTCGCGGTCGGGGGTCGCCCTGGCCCGGATCAGCGTGGCGCCGTGCGCGACGGCCTGCCGCGCCAGCGCCCGCGTCGCACGCTGGGCGCGCAGGACGCCCGCCTCTGGCTCGTGCAGGATGAACGCGAGGCCGCTCGGGTCGAAGCTCGGGAACAGGCGGACGCCGTCCTCGGGCGCGAGCCGCGCGTGGGGGATCCCCTGCGCGGCCATGGTCGCGATCGCCTGTGCCTCCCAGCCGTCCTCGCGGTGCGCGAGCCACGCCAGGCCGGACTCGATCATCAGCTCCTCGCCGCACTCGGCCTCCAGCTCGCGCCACAGGGTCCGGGCGCGGCGCGCCGACGCCGTGTAGTCCGCGTCCGGCCCGTGGCCGCAGCGGATCAGGCGCGACTCCCCGCCGGAGGTCGCGCGCGGGTCGCCCGGGGCGAACTGGTCGACGAGCGTGATCTCGGCGCCCGAGCGGGCGAGCCACCACGCGAGCGACGCCCCGAACGTCCCCGCCCCCACGATGACCGCGCTCTGCATGCGACGCAATCGTAGATGGGGTCAGGCCCGTTGCGTTGCCCGGCGCGCGCCTCTGCGAAGTCGGACCGCGTGGTCGGGCAACGCAACGGGCCTGACCCCAGTAGCGGAGGCCGGTCGGGCCCCCGACCCGGCCGGCCTCGCGTGGGATGGCACCCACCCCCTGTAACGCGAACGCTGCTAACAACTTGCGCTCATGCGCGCCATCTTCGCGACGATCGCGATCGCCCTCCTCGCGCCGGCCACGGCCGGCGCCGAGACCTACGGGGAATCGGCCGCCGGGCGCCCGCTCGAGGTGCAGCGCGCGGGCGACCCGGCCGCGCCCGTGCGCGTGCTCGTCGTCGGCTCGATCCACGGCAACGAGCCCGCCGGGCACGCGGTCGTCCGGCACCTGCGCCGGCTCGCGCCGCCGGCCGGCGTCCAGCTCTGGCTCGTCGAGCGCGCGAACCCCGACGGCATCCAGGCGGGCACGCGGCAGAACGCCCGCGGCGTGGACCTCAACCGCAACTTCCCGTTCCGCTGGGCCGGCGGCGGGCGGCCGTTCGACACGTACTTCCCCGGTCCCCGCCCCGCGTCGGAGCCGGAGACGCGTGCGCTGCAGTCGCTGGTCGCCGACGTGCGGCCCGACCTCACGCTCTTCTACCACCAGCACATGCGGCTCGTGGTGCTGCCGCGCGGGGCGGACCGCGCGCCGGTCCGCGCGTACGCCCGCCGCGTCGGGCTGCCGGCCCGCACGCTGCCGCGCTACCACGGCACCGCGATCAGCTGGCAGAACCATCGCGCGCCGGGCACCACCGCGTTCGTGGTCGAGTTGCCCGCCGGCACGCTCACTCCCGGCGCCGCCGATCGCCACGCCCGCGCGGTGCTCGCGATCGCCTCCGGCCGCGCGCGCGCCGTAGCGGCGGCGGCGCCCAAGCCGGCGATCGAGTGGGACCCGATCCCGTTCGGCGCCGACCGCAAGCGCCAGATGCGCGCGTATTCACGCCGGCACTACGGCGACGGCAAGGCGAAGCTCGCCGACCCGAAGGTGATCGTCGAGCACTACACCGCGTCGACGAGCTACCAGTCCGCCTTCAACACGTTCGCGAGCCAACGCGCCCGACGTCGAGTTCGGCGAGCGACCCGGCGTCTGCGCCCACTTCGTGATCGAGCGCGACGGCACGATCCACCAGCTCGTCTCGCTGCGCTGGCGCTGCCGCCACACCGTCGGGCTCAACCACGTCGCCATCGGGATCGAGCACGTCGGCGTGTCGGACGCCGACGTGATGGGCCGCCCTGCGCAGCTCGCCGCGTCGCTGCGGCTGACGCGCTGGCTGAAGGAGCGCTTCGCGATCCAGACGCGCGACGTCATCGGCCACGCCGAGAGCCTCTCGAGCCCCTACCACCACGAGCTCGTTGCGGCCATGCGGAAGCGCACGCACGGCGACTTCCAGCCGGCGACGATGCGCCGCTACCGCGGCAAGCTCTAGTAGCCGCGCCGCCGGCCGATGGCCGCGAGCGGCGGGAACAGCAGCCGTTGCAGCCAGACGGGCGGCGTCGGGGGGAACAGCAGCGTGACCATCTCGCGATGGCGCTGGGCCAGCGTCGCGCCGCGGACCAGCCCGCGCGGCTTGATCATCCCGCCGCTCGTCAGGTAGCCGCCCCGCGACAGCGCGGCGGTCTCCTCGAGGAACTCCTGCAGCGAGGAGGGCGGGCGCACGTCGCAGCGGAAGTGCGCGGGCGCGTCGCTGCGGTTGCGGAACGCGTGCCGCACGCCCGCCGGCACGACGACCTCGTCGCCGGGCGCCGCATCGCGCCACTCCTTCCCGGCCAGGAAGCTCGGGCGGCCGTCGAGCACGTGGAAGCGCTCCTCCATCGCCGGATGCACGTGGGGCGGCACGCCGCCGCCCGGGTCGACCCAGGACTCGACGTGCAGGACCTCTCCGCCGTCGGGGTCCGTGCTGCGGGAGAAGCTGTGGCGCTGGCGCAGCGCCGGATCCTCCACCCACTGTGCAACCATCGTCCCGTCTCCTGACCTAGCCATCGTTAGGAACGCTACCTATGGACCGTTAGGTTGTCAACGCGCAAGCGCATGCCCGCCGCCGAGCGGCGCGAGGTGATCGTCACCACCGCGACGGAGGTGTTCTCCGAGCGCGGCTACGACGGGGCCTCGATCGACGAGATCGCGCGGCGGTCCGGCGTCTCCGCGCCGGTCGTGTACGACCACTTCGCGTCCAAGCAGGATCTCTACGAGCGGCTGCTCGAGCGCACGCGCGACGAGCTGCTCGAGGTCTGGCGCGAGCACCTGTTCACCGACGCGCCGGCGGACGTCCGGATCCCGCGCGCGATCGCCGCGTGGGCGGGATACGTCGAGACCCACCGCGACGCGGCGCGGATGTACTTCCGCGACCCCACCGGGGTCCCGGCCGTGCGCGAGTTCCACCAGGCGATCCACCAGCAGGGCCGCGCGGCGCTCGGCACGATGCTGGGGCGCGAGCAGGGGGCGGAGCGCATCGCAGGGGCCGCCGACGCCCAGGCGCTGGAGATGGCGGCGGAGGTGATGCGCGCCGGGCTCGCGGGGCTCGCCATCTGGTGGGCGGAGCACCCGCACGTCCCGCGCGAGCAGATCGTCACGACGGCGGTCAACGTGCTGTGGGTCGGCTTCGAGCGAGTCCGGGGCGGCGCGGCGTAGCTCCTCGTCCGCCGGCGTCGCAGGGACGACCAGGAGCAGATCGCCCCGGCTAGGGTCCCGCGGATGCCTCATCCGCCCGCCCCCGTGACCGACCTCGCATGGAGCCCCGAGCAGGCCGAGGACCTCGCCACGCGCGTCGTCGGCGTGTGGACCGAGCTGCTCGAGCGGCTCCCCTCGCTGCCCGTCACGCGCGACTACACCCCCGCCGCAGGTCGCCCCGGCCGTCGCGCTCCCCGTCCCCGAGGAGCCGATGCCGGTCGACGACCTCGTGTCCCACCTGCGCGACCTGACCTTCGAGCACTCCCTCCACCTGGGACACCCTGCCTTCTTCGCCTACATCTGCGGCGCGGGCACGGTGCCGGGCGCCGCGACCGAGCTGCTCGCCGCCGGGCTCAACCCGTGCCTCGGGGGCTACCGCCTCGGTCCCGGCGCGGCGGAGATCGAGCTCCATCTCACGCGCTGGCTGGCCGAGCGGTTCGGGCTTCCCGAGGGTGCCGGCGGGATGATCATGACCGGCGGCGCGATGGCGAACTTCGTCGGGCTGAAGTGCGCGCGCGACCAGCGCCTCGGGCTCGCCGTGCGCGAGGAGGGCGTCCGCGGGCGCGGGCCGGTCGGCATCTACGCCTCCGACGAGGCGCACGTCGTGATCCGCCGCGCCGCCGACATGCTCGGCCTGGGGGCCTCCGCGGTGCGCGCGATCGCCGTCGACGGCGAGCAGCGCATGCGCCCGGACGCGCTCGCCGCCGCGATCGAGCGCGACGTCGCGGACGGCGTCCTCCCGCTCGCGGTCTGCGGCACGGCCGGCACGACGACCACCGGCTCGATCGACCCGCTGCCCGCGCTCGCCGACCTCGCCGCCGAGCACGGCGCCTGGTTCCACGTCGACGCGGCCTACGGCGGCGCTGCCGTGCTGTCGGACGAGCTCCGGGGGCTGCTGGACGGGATCGGGCGCGCCGACTCGCTCGCCGTCGACCCGCACAAGTGGCTCTACACCTCGCAGTCCGCCGGCTGCGTGCTCGTGCGCGACTTCGGGCACCTGAGCCGCTCGTTCCACGCCGACGCCTCCTACATCTGGCTCGACGAGGCCGCCCGCCACGGGATCGACTTCGCCATGCACGGCCCCCAGTTCTCACGCGGGTTCGCCGCGCTGAAGGTGTGGGTCTCCCTGCTCGCCCACGGGCGGGCGGCGTACGGGAAGCGGATCGCCCACGACGCGGCGCTCGCCCGCTACCTCGGCGAGCTCGTCGAGGAGCACCCGGAGTTCGAGCTGATGTGCGAGCCGCGCCTCTCGATCTGCTGCTTCCGCTACCGGCCGCGCGGCTGGTCCGGGACGGAGCGAGGAGCTGGACCGGCTCAACGAGCGGCTCATGACCGCGATCCACGCCGACGGCCGCGTCTACTGCTCCAACGCGGTGATCGACGGCCGCTTCGGCCTGCGCGCCTGCATCGTGAACTTCCGTACCGAGGCCCCGGACGTCGACCGCCTGCTCGCCGTCGCGACGGAGCTAGGACAGCTCGAGCAGGAGCGGGGCGTGGTCTGAGGGCTTCGGGCCCTTGCGGTAGCTGCGGTCGATCCCGCACGCCTGCGATCCGGTCGGCGAGCCGCGGCCCGACGAGGAACGCGTCGATGCGCAGTCCCATCTTGCGGTGGAAGTGGCCCTGCCGGTAGTCCCACCACGTGAACCCCACCTCGTCCGGGTGCAGCGCGCGGAACGCGTCGACGTGCCCGTCGTCCAGCAGCGCGGCGAAGCGCTCGCGCTCCTCGGGCTGGACGTGCGTCTCGTTCGCGAACGCGGCGGGGTCGTAGACGTCGATGTCGGCCGGGCAGACGTTGAAGTCCCCGGCGAGGATGTCGAGCGTGCCGATCCGCTCGCGCGCCGCATCCAGGAACGCGAGCTTCTTCGGGAACTCCGGGTTGTCGAGCGCGCGGCCGTTGGGCACGTAGAGCGAGGCGATCCGGAGCCCGCCGGCCGTCGTCGCCTCGATCCAGCGCGCCTCGTCGACCGCCGGCTCGCCCGCCAGCCCGGTGCGGACATCCGCCAGCGGCTCGCGCGCGAGCAGCGCGACGCCGGCCCAGCGCCCGGCCGAGTGGTGCGCGGCGTGGTAGCCGGCCGCGCGCAGCTCGTCGGCCGGGAACGCGCCGGGCTCGGTCTTGGTCTCCTGCAGCAGCACGACGTCCGGCGCGTGCTCGGCGAGCAGCTCGAGCACGCGCGGCATGCGCACGTTGAGCGAGTTGACGTTCCAGGTGACCAGCTTCACGACGCGGCGCGGCCCGGGACGGAGACGCCGGACTCGTAGGCGAGGACGACCGCCTGCACCCGGTCGCGCAGGCCGAGCTTCATCAGCACGCGCGCGACGTGCGTCTTGACCGTCGTCTCGGACACGATCAGCTCGGCCGCGATCTCCGCGTTGGAGAGCCCGCGGGCGATGAGCTTGAAGACCTCCAGCTCGCGGGCGGTCAGCTCGTCGAGCCCCTTGGGCGGCGTCGTGGGGGCCGGGGCGGCGGACGCGAACTCCTGGATCAGCCGCTTGGTGATCGACGGCGCGAGGAGCGCGTCGCCCTGCGCGACGACGCGGATGCCGGCGGCGAGCTGCTCGGGCGGGACGTCCTTGAGCAGGAACCCGCTGGCGCCCGCGCGCAGCGCCTCGTAGACGTACTCGTTGAGGTCGAACGTGGTGAGCATCAGCACGCGCACGGGCGGCGTGGAGTCCAGCGCGACGACGCGCCGCGTCGCCTCGATGCCGTCGAGCTGCGGCATGCGGATGTCCATCAGCACCACGTCGGGCTTGAGCTGACGCGACATCTCCACCGCCTCGGCCCCGTCGGACGCCTCGCCGACCACGTCGAGGTCGTCCTCGGCGTCCAGGATCATCTTGAACCCCGCGCGCACGAGCGCCTGGTCGTCGGCGATGAGGACGCGCACCACGGTCATGCCCTCGCCCCGGCGGTCAGCGCTGCCTCTTCCTCGCCCTCGAGCGGCAGCCGCACCGAGACCTCGAACCCGCCGCCGGCCCGGCGGCCCGCGTGCAGCTCCCCGCCGTACATCCGCACGCGCTCGCGCATGCCGACCAGCCCGTGGCCGCTGCCGGCCAGGCGTGCGTCGACGAGGCCGTTGCCGCGATCGGAGACGAGCACCTCCACCGCGTCGGCACGGTAGTGCACGCGGACGTCGGTCGGCGCGCTGCCGCCGTGCTTGATCACGTTGGTGAGCGCCTCCTGGAGCACGCGATACGCCGCGAGATCGAGCCCGGCGGTGAGCTGCGGACGGCTGCCGTGCACCTCGAGGGTGACCGGGAGGCCGGCGGCGCGCGCGCGCTCGACCAGCGCGTCGAGCTTCGCCAGCGTGGGCTGCGGGGCCAGCTCGGCCGGATCCTCCCCGACGTGCAGGACGCCGAGCAGGTGGCGCATCTCGGCGAGCGCCTCGCGCCCGGCGCGCTCGATCAGCTCCGCCGCGGCGACCGCCCGCGCCGGCTCGCGGTCGAGGATCCGGCGCGCGCCGCCGGCCTGGATCACCATCATCGAGACGGAGTGCGCGACCACGTCGTGCATCTCGCGCGCGATCCGCCGGCGCTCGTCGGCGACCGCGCGCACCGCCCCGGCCTCGCGCTCCTCGTCGGCGCGGAGGGCGGCCTCGTGCAGCTCGGCGGTCAGCCGGGCGCGGCTCGACGACGCCCGGCCGATCGACCCAGAACAGCGTCCCGAAGCTGGCGGGGAAGAAGATGTCGCCCCACACGAACGGATCGTGCGAGAGCGCCGCCGCCGCCATCGCGATCCAGATCGGCGGGAGCGCGAGCGCCCCGCGCCAGCCCGGCACGCGCGCCCCGGCGCTGTACGGGAACACGAACAGGGCGAGGAACGGCACGGCCACGTCGGCCGGCGGATGCAGCGCCAGCGCCATGGTGAGCGTGATGAGCGCCCAGCCGTAGATCGCGAGGAGCGGTCGGCGGCGGCGCACCAGCGGCAGCAGCGCGATGACGCCGACGGCGATCGCGCTGGCCACCTCGTCGTCGCCGTCCAGGTTGCCGCTGGCGATATCGGCGGCGAGCGCGGCGAGCATGCCGGCGCTGATCAGGCAGTCGACCGCCCAGCCCGGGAGCCGGCGCAGGCGGGCGATCATGCGGGCGCCCCCGCCGGCAGCCGCGCCGACACGCGCCAGCCGCCGCCGTCCAGCGCCGCGGTCGAGAGCTCGCCGCCGTAGACCGCGACGCGCTCGCGCATCCCCAGCAGCGCGCGCTCGGCGGGTGCTCCGTCGTCGCGGATCTCCACCGCGACGCCGTCGGGGCCGTAGGCGACGGTGACGTCCGCCCGCCCGGCGCTGCCCGCGTCCCGCGCGCGGCCGAGCGCCTCCTGCACGACGCGGTACGCGGTGAGGTCCACGCCGGCGGGAAGCGGCCGCGCCGCGCCGGTGACCGTGAGCGCGACCGGCAGCCCCGCCGCCGTCGAGCGCCGCGCGAGACCGTCCACGTGGAGCAGGCTCGGCTGCGGCGCCAGCGCCAGCTCCTCGTCCTCCTTGCGGAGCACCCCGAGCAGCCGCCGCAGCTCGGTCAGCGCCTCGCGCCCGGTCCCCTCGACGGCCGCGAACGCCCGCGACGCCTGTCCGGGATCGCGCTCGGCGAGCCGGCGCGCGGCGGTCGCCTGGACGGTCATGGCCGACAGGGCGTGCGCGACGACGTCATGCAGCTCGCTCGCGATCCTGGTCCGCTCCTCCAGCGCGGCGGCCTCGGCCTCCTCGGCGCGGGCCTGCTCCGCGCGCACGGCCTTCTCGCGCAGCGCCTGGTTGAGCCTGCTGCGGTTGCGCAGCAGCTGGCCGAAGAGCATCGGCGCGCCGAGGGAGAACGTGACCGAGAACACGTACGAGGCGATGTCGTCGCCGTAGGAGTCGGCCGCGACCGAGGCGACGATGAACGCCGCGCCGACGAGGAAGGCCGCGACGAGCCGGCGGCCCTCGAGGATCGAGCCGGCCGTGAACGTCACGAAGATCGTGACGAAGAACGGGGACGTGACGTTCTCGGTCACGTCGGGCCCGAGCGCGACGCCCGAGAGCATCCCGGCCGTGGCCAGCGCGACGGCGGGGAAGGGCGCCCGCCGGCGCAGCGCGAGCGCGGCGCCGAACCCGGCCGCGAGCACGAACGCGAGCGCGAGCTTCGGCCCGCGCAGCCCGGCGAGCACGACCAGCTCGCAGCAGATCTCGACGTAGACGACCAGGCCGAGCAGCGCATCGAGCCGGTACGGCGGAAGCGCGCGCACGCGAGCGAGCAGGGTGCCTGGCGCGGAGCCCATGGGCTTCCGAATGGTGACGGGCCGCGCCGCCTCCATCGTCCTCCCGGCTGACGATCGCTGCGTCATCCCGAAGGAGGACGCCGGTTCATACCCGCGCGTCGCCCAGATCGGCACTGCGGCCGACGACAGATGGCGCCCTGCGCGGGATCGTCTCATTCCATGAGGACATGGACGGCCCACACGCACGTCGAAGCCGACCCAGCGGTCGTCCTGGACGTGCTCACCGACACGGATGCCTGCCGGCGCTGGTCGCCGGTGCCGTTCGACCTCGACGGCGAGGCCGGCGACCGGCTGGCCGCCGGGGCGCGCGTGCGCGTCTCCGGACGGCTGGTCGGCCGTCGCGTCGGGTTCGACGTCGAGGTCCACGAAGCGGCCGACGGCCGTCTCGCGCTCTCCGCGCACGGTCCCGTCGCCTTCGACGTCGCCTACGAGGCCCGTCCGGCCCACGGCGGGAGCGAGGTTCGCGCCTCGGTCTCGCTCCGGTCCGCCGGCGGTCTGTTCGGCCGCGCTGCCGAGCAGGCCACGGCCGCTCTGCTGCACGCCGGCGCGCTCGGCCTCGCGGTCGACCGCATCGCCGCTTCCGCCGTCTCCTGACACCCAACGAAGGGATCACCCGATGACCGCCGTGTCCATGGAAGCCCCTGCCGTGACGGCCGCGGTGGCCGCCCGCGCGCTCACCCGCCGCTTCGGCGACGGCGAGTCGGCCGTCGACGCGCTGCGCGGCGTCTCGCTCGAGGTCCCCGCCGGGCAGTTCACCGCCGTGATGGGGCCGTCGGGCTCCGGCAAGTCGACGCTCATGCACCTGCTCGCCGGCCTCGACCGCCCGACCTCGGGCTCCGTGCGGCTGGGCGGCGAGGAGATCTCGTCGATGGGCGACCGCGCGCTGACCCGGCTGCGCCGCAAGCACATCGGCTTCGTCTTCCAGTCGTTCAACCTGCTGCCGACGCTCAGCGCGGAGGAGAACATCACGCTGCCGCTCGCGATCGCGCGGATCAAGCCGCCGCGGGAGGAGATCGACGCGCTGATCGCCCGGGTCGGCCTGACCGATCGCCGCGACCACAAGCCGTCCGAGCTCTCCGGCGGCCAGCAGCAGCGCGTGGCGATCGCCCGCGCGCTGGTCGCCCGGCCGACCGTGATGTTCGCCGACGAGCCGACGGGCAACCTCGACTCGGCGGCGGGCGCCGCCGTGCTCGAGCTGCTGCGCGACGCCGTCGCGAACGACGGGCAGACGACCGTCATGGTCACCCACGACCCGCGCGCCGCCGCGGCCGCCGACCGCGTGCTGTTCCTGGCGGACGGCCGCATCGTCGGCGACCTGGCCGAGCCCACCGAGGACGAGGTCATCGCGGCGATGCGGGAGGCGACCCACCGATGATCCGGATCGCCCTCAAGTCCCTGGCCGCGCGCCGGCTGCGGACCGCGCTCACGGCGCTCGCCGTGGTGCTCGGCGTCGCCATGGTCAGCGCCGCGTTCACGATCACGGACACCATGCGCGGCGCCGCGGACTCGCTCTCGAGCGCCGCCTACGACGGCACCGACGCGGTCGTCACCGCGCGCACGGCCTTCGAGGTCGATGCGAACGACTGGACGGCCGAGCGGCCCACCGTGGACGCGAGCGTGCTCGACAAGGTGCGCGCCGTGCCGGGTGTCGCCGTGGCCGCGGCCGACATCACCGACGAGGCCAAGATCATCAAGCGCGACGGCAAGCCGGCCGGCGACGGGCCGTACTTCGGCGTCGGCTTCGACGCCCGCACGCCGGGCACCGAGCAGCTCACCCCCTTCCGGCTCGACAGCGGCCGCTGGGCGGCCGGGCCCGGCGAGGTGGTGCTCGACGCCGGCACCGCCGCGGACCAGGACTACCGGGTCGGCGGGAAGGTGAAGATCACGACGCGCGGCGAGCCGCACCAGTTCACGGTCGTGGGCCTCGCCCGCTTCGGCACCGTCAAGTCGCTCGGCACCGCGACGTTCGCGGTGTTCGACCTCGACGCGGCCCGCAAGCTGCTCGGGCGCGGCGACCAGGTCGACGGCATCCTCGTGGCCGGCCGGGACGGCGTCGCGCCGGCGCAATTGCGCGCAGCGCTCGCCGACGCGCTGCCGGGCGCGCAGGTGGCGACCGCGGCCAAGCAGGACCGCTTCACGCTCGACGGCCTGCGGCAGTTCATCTCGATCATCCGGATCGTGCTGCTGGTGTTCGGCGGCGTGGCGATCCTGGTCGGCGCGTTCACCATCTTCAACACGCTCTCGATCACCGTCGCGCAGCGCACGCGTGAGCTGGGATTGCTGCGGATGGTCGGCGCCGGCCGGAGCCAGATCCTCGGCTCGGTGCTGGTGGAGGCGCTCGTGCTCGGCCTGCTCGCCTCGGTGACCGGTGTCCTCGCGGGCCTCGGGCTCGCGAAGGGGCTCGACGCGCTGTTCGACTCGATGCAGCTCGCGCTGCCCGATGCCGGCACCGTGTTCGCGACGCGCACGATCGTCGTCGCCATGCTGGTCGGGACGCTCGTCACGCTGGCCGCCGCGCTGATCCCCGCCTGGCGGGCGACGCGGGTGGCGCCCGTGGAGGCGCTTCGCTCCTCCACGCCGGGCGCCGGCCGCGTGCGGCTGCCCTCGCGGGCGGTCCGCGCGGTCGCCTCGCTGCTCGGCCGCCCGGCGCAGGCCGTCGGCGGCGCGGCGGGCGGCCTCGCCCGGCGCAACGCGATGCGCCAGCCCGGGCGGACGATGATGACCGCGACGGCGCTGGCCATCGGCGTGGCGCTCGTGACGCTCGTCACCGTCGTCGCCACGGGGCTGAAGGACACCTCCCGCGGCGAGCTGGAGTCGCGCATCGCCGCGACCCACGTCATCACGGGCGCGGACGGCTGGTCGCCCACGGATCCGGCGGTGTCCGGCGCGCTGGAGCGCGGCGGCCTGTCCGTCACCACCGTCCGCCAGGACCGCGGGCTCGCGTTCGGGCAGAAGGAGACCGTCAACTCGGTCGCCGGCGACGGCCTGCGCTTCGACTGGGCGCAGGGCGACGACAGCGTGCCGGGGAAGCTCGGCGCGGACGGCGCGGTCGTCGACGAGGGCTGGGCGTCCGAGCACCAGCTCGCCGTCGGCGACAGGTTCGCGCTCACGTCGGCGGACGGCACGAAGCTCGACCTGACCGTGCGCGGCATCGAGCACTCCCCGGTGGTCGACGCGATGGCCCTCGGGCCTGTGACGGTCGGCCCGGCGGCGTACGAGCGCGCGTTCGCGAACCAGCAGAGCGTGTTCACGTTCGCGTCCGGCGGCGATCCGGCGCGCGCTCTGGCGGGGCTCCCCGACACCCAGACGCGCACGGTCGCCGCGTTCGTCGACGACCAGCTCGCGATGCTCGACCAGCTGCTGGCGATCCTGTACGTGCTGCTGGCGCTGGCGGTGATCGTGTCGCTGTTCGGCATCGTCAACACGCTCGTGCTGGCGACGTTCGAGCGCACGCAGGAGCTCGGCACGCTCCGCGCGGTCGGCATGTCCCGCCGGCAGGTCCGGCGGATGGTGCGCCACGAGAGCATCATCACGGCGCTCATCGGCGCGGTGACCGGCATGGCGGTCGGACTGGGGCTGGCGGCGATCGTCACCTCGGTGTTCAGCGACGAGGGCCTGTCGTTCGCCCTCCCGGCCGGATCGCTGATCGCGTTCACCGTCGTCGCGGTGATCGCGGGCGTGCTCGCCGCCGTGCTCCCGGCGCGGCGGGCGGCGAAGACGAACGTGCTCGTGGCTCTGGCGTACGAGTAGGGCGCAGCGGGGTCAGGCCCGTTGCGTTGCACGATGACCCGCGGTGGGAAACCGCAGCCGGCCGTCGGGCAACGCAACGGGCCTGACCCGCCGCTCAGCCGCGAGTTACGCGGGAAACACCCGCTCTCCCCGCGCCACGGTCGCGATCGCGGCCACGAGGTCGTCGGGCGGCGTGTCCTTGAGGATGAAGCCCGTCACGCCGGCGCGCACGGCCTCCGACAGGTACTCGTGCTCGTCGAACGTCGTGAGCATCAGGACGCGGACCGGCTGCCCGTCCAGCGCGACGATCCGGCGCGTCGCCTCGATCCCGCTCAGCTCGGGCATGCGCACGTCCATGAGCGCCACGTCGGGGCGGAGGCGCTCCGCGTCGGCGACGCCCGCGGCGCCGTCGGCCGACTCGCCCACGACGTCGATGCCGGGCTCGGCGTCGAGCACCATCCGGAAGCCGGCGCGGACGAGCTCCGAGTCGTCCACGATCAGGACCCGCACGGTCACGCGACGCCGGCCTCCTCGCGCTCGAGCGGGATCCGCGCGGCGACCTCGTAGCCGCCGCCGGTCCGCGGCTGCGCGCGGACATCCCCGCCGTACGGCCGGACGCGCTCGCGCATCCCGAGCAACCCGTGGCCGGCGCCCTCGAGCTGCGGCGCCGGCCCGCCGTCGCCGCGGTCGGCGATCCGCAGCCCGAGCGCGTCGTCGCTCCAGGTCAGCCTGACGGTCGTGGTCGCGCCGCCGGCGTGCTTGATGCAGTTCGTGAGCGCCTCCTGGACCACCCGGTAGGCGGCCTGCTCGGCGCCCGCCGGGAGCGGCCGGCGCGTGCCGGTCTCCTCGAGCGTGACCGGCAGGCCCGCGTGCCCGGCCCGCTCGACCAGCTCGGGCAGCCCGTCGAGGGAGGGCGCACGCGTCCCGTCCGGGGCCGCCGCCAGCACGCCGAGCAGCGTGTTCATCTCGGCGAGCGCGTCGGCGCCGGCCCGGCGGATGCGCGCCGCCGCCTGCTCGGCCCGCTCCGGATCGATCGCGAGGATGCGGCGGGCGCCGCCCGCCTGCACGACCATGATGCTGACGCTGTGGGCCACCACGTCGTGCATCTCGCGCGCGATCCGGCGGCGCTCGTCGGCCACCGCCTGCTGCGCCTCCTGCTCTCGCTGCTCGGCGGCGAGCGCCGCCGCCTCGTGCAGCTCGGCGGCCAGGCGCCCGCGCGTCCGCACCGTGCGGCCGCCGAGCCAGCACAGCAGCACGACGGCGGCCGGGAAGTAGATGTCCCCGGCGGTGCCGCTCCCGCTGACCACCGCGAGCAGCACGACCCCCGTCAGCAGCACGGCGAGGACGACCTGCGCGGTCCGGCGCTCGGCGTATGCAGCGCCGCTGTAGGCGAGCACGAGCACCGGGAAGAAGGTGGCGATCCGCTCCGACGGATCGGCGAGGAAGGCGGCCTGGGGGAGCAACAGGGCGAACAGCAGCACCGACATCGCGAGCGGGTGGCTCCGGCGCCACAACAGCAGCAGGCTCGTCGCCGCGGCGATCAGGGCGCTCGCCCACCGGGGCTCCTTCACGCCCTCCGCGTAGAGGGTCTCGCTGACGGCGGCGACGAGGATCGCCGTGGTCAGCGTGACGTCGACCGCGCGCGGCGACATCCGCTCCCACGGCGTCATGCGACCGGCTCCAGCGGCAGCCGCGCCCGGACCTCGTAGCCGGCGGCGCCGTGCGGCTCGGCGACCAGCTCCCCGCCGTAGAGCGCGACGCGCTCGTGCACCCCGAGGAGCTCGCGCTCGCCGCCCGGCGCCGCGTCGCCCGCGTCGCTGACCTCGAGCACGACCTCGCGCTCGTCGTAGCGCAGCCGCACCGCGGCGCGACGCGCGTCGGGGGCGTCCAGCGCGCCGCCGAGCGCCTCCTGCACCACGCGGTATGCCGTGAGGTCCACGCCGGCCGGCAGCGGGCGCCGGACGCCCTCGATCTCGAGCTCGACCGGCAGTCCCGCCGCCCGGACGCGGGCGACGAGGTCGGCGACGTGGGCGAGCGACGGCAGCGGCGAGAGCGCCAGCTCCTCGTCGCCGCGGCGCAGCACGCCGAGCAGGTCGCGGATCTGGCCGAGCGCGTCGCGCCCGGTCTCCTCGATCGAGGCGAACGAGCGCTCCGCCGCGTCGGCGTCGAGGCGCGCCGTCCGCTCCGCGGCGTCGGCCTCGGCCACCATCGACGCGAGCGCGGCGCTGACCAGGTGGTGCAGCTCGCCCGCGATCCGCGTGCGCTCCTCGGCCACCGCGCCGGCGGCGCGCGCGGCGCGGTCGCGCTCCGCTGCCTCGGCCTTCTCGCGCAGCGCCTCGTTGAGCCGTCCGCGCGCCCGGACCAGCCGGCCGAGCACCAGCGGGCCGCCGGTGACGATCGTCGCGGCGAACAGCATGTCCTCGAACCCGCCCGGCGGCTCGTCGAGCCGGACGGCGATGCCCGCGCCGATGAGCAGGACCGCAATGCCGGCCGCCAGCTCGCGACCCTCGGTGTTCGCGCCGACCGAGTACGAGATCACCAGCGCGAGGAAGAACGGCGCGACCAGATCGTCCATGTCGAGGCGGCCCAAGACGACGACCGCGGCGATCGTGACCGCCGCCGCGAGCACGGGCGCGACACGGCGCAGGGCGAGCGCGCCCGCCATCGCGAGCAGCGCGCCGCGCGCGAGCAGCACGTCGCCGCTCGGCGCGTCGACGAACGACATCTCGACCTGCAGCTCGATCCCGAACGCGATCGCGAGCAGCACGTCCGCGCGCCGGGGGGAGCGGACGAGGACCGGCTGATCTGCCGGCGACCGACTCACGGCACAACGCTATCCGAGTGGGGGTCAGGCGATCGCCGGCGCCTCGGGCAGCTGGGCCAGCGCCGCGTCGAGGTCGGCCTCGGAGAACTCCGGGTCCTCGAGCTTGCCGGCCAGGTATGCGTCGTAGGCGGCGAGGTCGAAGTGGCCGTGGCCGCAGAGGCCGAACAGGATCGTCTTCTCCTCCCCGTCGGACGCCTCCTCGATCACCGCTCGGATCGCGTGAGCCGGCTCGGGCGCCGGGATGATCCCCTCGCTGCGGGCGAAGCGCACGGCCGCCTCGAACGTCTCGTTCTGCCGGTACGCGCGCGCCTCGACGCGGCCGGCCTTCACGAGCGCGCACACCATCGGCGCGTCGCCGTGGTATCGCAGGCCGCCGGCGTGCACCGGCGGCGGCACGAAGCCGTGGCCGAGCGTGTACATCGGCATCAGCGGCGTCATCCCCACCGTGTCGCCGTAGTCGTAGGAGTACACGCCGCGCGTGAGCGTCGGGCACGCGGCCGGCTCGGCGGCGACGATCCGGCAGTCGGCGCCCGCGCGCAGGAACGGGAACACGAGCCCGGCGAAGTTCGAGCCGCCGCCGACGCAGCCGACGATCACGTCGGGCATCCCGGCGCCCGCCAGCTCGAGCTGCGCGATCGCCTCCTGCCCGATCACCGTCTGGTGCAGCAGCACGTGGTTGAGCACCGAGCCGAGCGCGTAGTTGCACCGCGGGTCGCCGGCGGCCACCTCGACCGCCTCGGAGATCGCGATCCCGAGCGAGCCCGTGGGGTGCTCCGCCTGCGAGCGCCCCGCCGCCGTCAGCTCCGACGGCGAGCGGTGCACCGTGGCGCCCCAGGTCTCCATCATCGACCGGCGGTAGGGCTTCTGGTCGTAGCTCGAGCCCACCATGAAGACCTCGCACTCGAGCCCGAACTGCGAGCAGGCGAACGCGAGCGCCGAGCCCCACTGCCCGGCGCCGGTCTCGGTCGAGAGCTTCTCGATCCCGGCCTGCGCGTTCTCGTACGCCTGCGGCACCGCGGTGTTCGGCTTGTGCGATCCGGCGGGGGAGACGCCCTCGTACTTGTAGAAGATGCGCGCCCTCGTGCCGAGCGCCTGCTCCAGCCGCCGCGCGCGGTACAGCGGCGTCGGCCGCCACAGCTTGTACGCCTCGCGCACGGCGCCGGGGATCGGGATCTCCGGCTCCGCCGACACCTCCTGGGCGATCAGGCCCATCGGGAAGATCGGCGTGAGGTCGTCCGGCCCCGCCGGCTCGCCCGTCTGCGGGCTGAGCGGCGGCAGCGGCTCGCCGGGCAGGTCGGGGAGCAGGTTGACCCAGTGCGTCGGGATGGCGTCCTCGCCGAGGAGGAACTTGGTCGCGGGCTCGCTCATGGCCGCGATCCTATGCCCGCGGGGTCAGGCCCGTTGCGTTGCCCGTCCGGGCTCTCCTCGGAGCTCGCACGTTCTATCGTGCAACGCAACGGGCCTGACCCCAGCAGTGGACCCCCAGCGGTGCGGAATAGCCGCCGCCGGCCGGGCGTCCTTATCTGTGCAGTTCCGTTTTCCATGTGCCTGTCCGAGCCCATCGACGACCGCTTGATCGCGGACCTCGCCGCCGCCGCCGACGGCTCGCTGCCGCGTGAGCGCCAGGCCGAGATCGAGATGCTCGCCGCGCACGACCCCTACCTGGCCGAGGCGCTCGACCGCCAGAGCCGGGCCGCCGCGATGATCCGCGCGGCATCCGCCGACGTGACCGCGCCGGACGCGCTGCGGGCGCGGCTCGAGCGCATGCGCGACGAGCTCTGACCGCGCTCCTGGCGGACTCGCCGGGTAACTCCTACCGCGTTGGTAGGCTTTAGCGTCGATGATCTTCACCACCAAGGCCGAGTACGGGGTCCGGCTGCTCGTGCAGCTCGGGCTGCGGAGCGGCGGCTCGCCGGTGTCGCTCAAGGCGATCGCGGAGGCCGAGTCGCTCCCGCTCGCGTATCTCGAGCGGATCGCCGCGCTGCTGAAGAAGGCCGGCATGATCGAGGCGACCCGCGGCGCCCACGGCGGCTACCTGCTCGCCCACCCCGCCAAGGAGATCACGATGGACCAGGTCGTCCTGGCGCTGGAGGGCCACATCGCCCCCATGGACTGCTTCTTCGACGACCGGGACGGGCGCGTCCTCTGCTCGCATCACGACGACGAGCAGCTGTGCGCCACCAAGTTGCTGTGGACGCGCGTGCAGATGGGCGTCATCAAGTCGCTGCAGCGCACCACCCTCGCGGAGCTCGTGGACTTCTCCGCCGGAAAGACCTCGCTACCCACCGAAATCCCTGGAGACCATGGCCGATCTCGAGATCAAGAACCTGCACGTCTCAGCCGGTGACAAGCAGATCCTCAAGGGTGTGGATCTGCATGTCCGCTCGGGTGAGTTCCATGCCCTGATGGGGCCGAACGGGTCGGGCAAGTCGACCCTGGCGAACGCCCTGATGGGGCATCCCAACTTCGAGGTCACCGAAGGCCAGATCCTGCTCGACGGCGAGGACATCACCGAGGCCGAGCCGGACGAGCGCGCCCGCGCCGGCCTGTTCATGGCGTTCCAGTACCCGGTCGCCATCCCGGGCGTGACGGTCACCAAGTACCTGCGCATGGTGATGAACGCCCACCGCGACGCGCGCGGCGAGGAGCCGATCTCGCTCAAGGACTTCCGCAAGACGGTCGAGGCGGCGATGACGCTGACCAAGGTGCCGAAGGAGTTCTCCACCCGCTACCTGAACGAGGGCTTCTCCGGCGGCGAGAAGAAGCGCATGGAGATCCTCCAGCTCGCGCTGCTCGCGCCCAAGCTCGCGGTGCTCGACGAGACCGACTCCGGCCTCGACATCGACGCGCTCAACACCGTCGCCGCCGGCGTCAACGCGGTCGCCGCCGAGACCGGCATGGGCACGCTGATCATCACCCATTACCAGCGCATCCTGCACATCGTGATTCCCGAGTTCGTGCACATCATGTTCGAGGGCCGGATCGTCAAGGAGGGCGGCCCGGAGCTCGTCACCACGCTCGAGGAGCGCGGCTACGGCTGGATCCGCGAGGAGGTGGCGGCAGCCGCATGAGCCTCCTGGCCCCCTCCACGGCCGACTTCCCGACGCTCCCGCACACGGGGGTCGCGTACCTGGACTCGGGGGCGACCTCGCAGACCCCGATCCCGGTGATCGAGGCGATGGACGCCTACTACCGCGAATATCGCGCGAGCGTCCACCGCGGGATCTACCCGATCGCGGCGCTGGCGACGGAGGCCTACGAGACGGCGCGCGACAAGGTCGCCGCGTTCGCCGGCTCGACGCCGGGGGAGACGATCTTCACCCGCAACGCGACCGAGGCGATCAACCTCGTCGCCTACAGCTGGGGCTCCGCGAACGTGCGCGCCGGCGACCTGATCGTCATCACGGAGATGGAGCACCACTCCAACCTCGTGCCGTGGCAGCTGCTCGCCGAGCGCACGGGGGCCGAGCTGGCGTACGCGCCGATCGACGACGAGGGCCTGCTGATCGAGGAGGAGCTCGACGCGCTGCTCGCCCGCGGCCCGAAGCTCGTCGCCTTCACGCACGTCTCCAACGTGCTCGGCACCATCAACCCGGTCGCCGACATCGCCGCCCGCGCGCACGCCGCCGGCGCGGTCGTGCTCGTCGACGGCGCCCAGGCCGCGCCGCACCTTCCCCTCGACGTGACGGCGCTCGGCGCGGACTTCTATGCCTGGACGGCGCACAAGGCGTACGGGCCGACCGGCCTCGGCGTGCTGCACGGCCGGCGCGCGCTGCTCGAGGCGATGCCGCCGTTCCTCGGCGGCGGCCACATGATCTCCAAGGTCGAGAAGGAGGGCAGCCGCTGGGCCGAGCCGCCCGTCAAGTTCGAGGCGGGCACGTCGCCGATCGCCGAGGCCGTCGGGCTCGGCGCTGCGGTCGACTACCTCGAGCGGTTCGGCATGGACGCGGTCTGGGAGCACTCCCGCGACGTCGTCGGCTACGCCGTCGAGCGCCTGCGCGAGGTCGACGGCCTGGAGATCCACGGCCCGTCGGACCTGGCGAAGCGCGGCAGCGTGATCTCGTTCGCCCTGCCGGGCATCCATCCCCACGACGTCGCCGAGATCCTCGGCCGCGAGGGCGTCTGCGTGCGCGCCGGCCACCACTGCGCGCAAGTGCTGATGCGCCGCCTCGGCGTGACCGCGACCACGCGCGCCTCGTTCGCCGTGCACTCCACGCACGACGACGTCGACCGCCTGATCACCGGGCTCGACACGGTGCAGGAGGTGTTCCGCTGATGGACGACCTCTATCGCGAGAACATCCTCGAGCACTACAAGCAGCCGCGGAACTTCGGCGAGCTCGCCGATCCGGACCTCGAGTTCGAGGACAACAACCCCCTGTGCGGCGACGAGCTGAAGGTGCAGCTGCACGTCGGCGAGGACGACCGGATCAGTGAGGTGCGCTTCTCGGGCCACGGGTGCGCGATCTCGCAGGCGGCCGCGTCGATGGCGTCCGAGGAGATCGTCGGGATGCCGGTGGACGAGCTCGTCCGGCTCGACCGCGACTTCGTGCTCGACCTGCTGGGGATCGACATCTCCGCGACGCGGATGAAGTGCGCGCTGCTGTCGCTCAAGGTGCTCAAGTCCGCCGGGCTCGGCCACGCGGTCGCGTGGGAGTCCGACACGCCGCCGAGCGCGGCGGAGCTCAGCCGCGAGGGCTGACGCCCCGCAACTATTACGCTGGACGGTATATCGCTTCGCGTAGTAGTATCTACGGGGATGACCTCTGCCTCGCTCCGCTTGTCACCGGCCTCGCCTCGCCTCGCCACGCTGGGGCGCTATGCCGGCCCGGCGACCCTGATCCTCTCGAGCCTCGCGGGCGGCGCGAAGCACGGCTATGCGCTGATGCAGGACGTCGAGGAGTTCGCCGGCGTCACGCTCCAGCCCGGCACGCTCTACGGCGCGCTCACCCGGCTGGAATCGGTCGGCCTCATCGAGGCGATGGCGGGCGACGGGCGCCGGCGCCCGTATCGGCTGACGCCGATCGGCGCGAGCGCGCTGCAGGCGCAGCTCACCGCCCAGCGCGAGGTCGCCACCGTCGGCCTGAATCGACTCGACACACTGGGGCTGGTGACATGAAGCGCGGACTTGTGATCGCCGAGATCGCGGCGTGGACGCTGTTCTTCCCGATCGCGATCGTCCTGCTGATCCGGCGCAAGCTCGGCTACGGGTATGAGACGGCGGAGGGGCGCGTCGACGCGCTGCTCGAGTGGTACCCGGCGCCGTGGCGCGCGCGGCACGCAGAGGGCTTCTCCCAGCTCCTGCGCGACGCGATGGCGCGACGGCCGCGACGGGCTGCGCATGCGGCTCGACGTCGCCCGCGAGGGCGTGATCGAGCGCAAGCGCGCGTTCCGCTGGGAGAGCGTGTGGGCGTCGCTCCTGCTCACCGTGGGCTGGATCATGGTGCTCCCGCAGGGCATCGTCGCGCCGATCCTCGGACTCGTTCGACGCACCGAGGACGTGGTTCGTCGCCCTCTACTTCGATGGAGCGGAGCGCTGGCTCGTCGTCGGGGCGATGATCGGCGTCGGGCTGCTGCTGATCGACCGCGGGATCCGGGTCTACGCCCCGCTGCGCGAGGCGACCGCCGGGTAGCGGGCGCGCAGCTCGTCGATCCAGCCGGCGACGCGATCGGCGAGCTGCGCGTCGGCGATCTCGAGCACGTTCTCGGCGTTCTCCTCGCCCGACCGCGAGAGGTTGAACGAGCCGAGGAACACGATGTCGTCCGCGACCGTCACCTTGGCGTGCATGTAGTCGTGGACGGCGCCCGGCGCGTACGGCGTGGAGTGCTTGCCGTGGAAGGCGGCCAGGCAGCGCTCGAGCAGCGGGCCCTTCCACTGCGAGCGCGGGTTCTGCTCCCACTGCTCGAACACCTGCGCCACCTGCGTGGCGTCGCACACGCCGGCGACGTCGACGCGCTCCTCCTCGATCACCTCGGCCAGCGTGCCCAGGATCGGCCCGGCGGTGAGCAGCGGCGTCGCGATCCGCACGCGCCGGCGCGCGGCGCCGATCCGCTTCGCGATCCGGTGCGACAGCTCCGGGCCGCGGCCGGGGCAGAACCAGGGCCGGATCCCGTCCACCGGCGCGATGTCGAAGTTGCCCGAGTTGCCGATCCGGCCGCTCTCCCAGAGCTGGTCGAAGTCGCGCGTGAACGCGGCCGCGATGCTGCGCGACTCCAGCGTGGCGATCGCGTTCTCCTGGCGGGTGAACGAGTCCAGCGTCCAGTTCATCGAGCCGGTCCACAGGCCGGCGCCGTCGCGGACGCCGTACTTGTGGTGCATGAGGTCGCGCCAGCCCGGGATCGCCTTGACCGGGACGCCGAGCGTCTGCAGCACATGCGGCTCGGTCCGCGGCGGCGCGGGGAAGAACGGGCGCGGGCCGTCGTCCTCCGGCCGCTCGTCCTGGTTGAACGCGATCCGGACGCGCACGCCGCGCGCCTTAGCGGCGCGGATCGCGCCGCCGACGGCATCGCCCACGGCGCCGGGGAGCCGCACGTCGTAGAGTGCGAGGTCCAGCGTCTCCCGGGCGCCCGAGATCCAGGCGACGACCCGCTCGCCGACGGCCTCGGCGGACTGACCGCCGTCGGTGTGCGTGCGGACGTCGAGCATGGCCGGTGACAGTACCCCGGTCGCTAGACTTCCAAGTCCGACCTGCGCGGTCGGAGATACATGGCCGAACTGATAGACATCTGCCCCGTTGACGAGCTCCCGCCCGGCGCCATGCGCCTGGTCGAATGGGACGATCTCGAGATCGGCGTGTTCAACTGCGCCGGTGAGCTGCTCGCGATCGAGGATCGCTGCTCGCACGACAACGGGAACCTCGTCGAGGGTGAGCTCGACGAGAGCGATTGCACGATCGAATGCCCCCGGCACGGGTCGAAGTTCGACCTGCATACGGGGAAGCCCGTGAATTTGCCTGCCTATGTGCCCGTGGACACGTTCCTCGTGTCCGTGCAGGACGGCGTGATCAAGATCGAGGTTGACTGACATGGCGACGCCCGAGGTCCTTGCCGAGCAGCAGGCGCTGGTCGGCATCAACGCGGATTACAAGGAGAAGTTCGGCTTCCACGACTCGGAGACCGGCTACGCGTTCAAGGCCCCGAAGGGCCTCTCGCGCGAGCTGGTGCTGCAGATCTCCGAGTTCAAGAAGGAGCCTGAGTGGATGCGCGACTTCCGCCTGAAGTCGCTCGAGCACTTCCTCGCGCGCCCCCAGCCCACGTGGGGCTCGCCGCTGCTCGCCGACGTCGACTACGACAACATCCACTACTTCGTCCGCGCGTCGGAGAAGTCGTCGCGCACGTGGGACGACGTGCCGGACGACATCAAGCGCACGTTCGACAAGCTGGGCATCCCCGAGGCAGAGCGCAAGTTCCTCTCCGGGGTCGGCGCCCAGTACGAGTCCGAGGTCGTCTACCACCAGGTGCGCGAGGACCTCGAGCGCCAGGGCGTCGTGTTCATGGACATGGACTCCGGGCTGCGCGAGCACGAGGATCTCGTGCGCGAGTACTTCGCGACGGTCATCCCGTCCAACGACAACAAGCTGGCCGCGCTCAACAGCGCCGTATGGTCGGGCGGCTCGTTCGTCTACGTCCCGCCGGGCGTGAGCGTCGAGATGCCGTTGCAGGCCTACTTCCGCATCAACACCGAGAACATGGGCCAGTTCGAGCGGACGCTGATCATCGCCGACGAGGGCTCCTACGTGCACTACGTCGAGGGCTGCACCGCCCCGGTGTGGACCTCCGACTCGCTCCACTCGGCCGTGGTCGAGCTGATCGCGAAGCCGGGCGCGCGGATCCGCTACACGACCGTGCAGAACTGGTCGCAGAACGTCTACAACCTCGTCACGAAGCGCGCGATCGCCGAGCGCGACGCCACGGTGGAGTGGGTCGACTGCAACCTCGGCTCCAAGCTCACGATGAAGTACCCGAGCGTCTACCTGATGGGCGAGCGCGCCCACGGCGAGATCCTCTCGATCGCGTTCGCCGGCAACGGCCAGCACCAGGACGCGGGCGGCAAGATCGTCCACGTCGCGCCGAACACGACGTCGAACATCTTCGCCAAGTCGATCTCCAAGGACGGCGGGCGCTCCTCCTACCGCGGCCTGCTCGAGGTGGCGAAGGGCGCGCACGGCTCCAAGTCCACCGTCGTGTGCGATGCGCTGCTGCTCGACGAGGACAGCCGCTCGGACACCTACCCGACGATCCGCATCGGCGACGACGACGTCGACGTCGGCCACGAGGCGTCGGTCTCCAAGATCGGCGAGGAGCAGCTCTTCTACCTGATGAGCCGCGGGATCCCCGAGGCGGAGGCCGCCAAGCTGATCGTGAACGGCTTCATCGAGCCGATCGTCAAGGAGCTCCCGATGGAGTACGCCGTCGAGATGAACCGGCTGATCGAGCTGCAGATGGAGGGTTCCATTGGCTGAGACCGCGACCCTCGACCTCCCACGGTTCAAGGGCCGGGCGGGCTGGGAGTTCACCGAGCTGGGGGACTTCACGCTCGACGCGTGGGAGCCCGCCCCCGCCGGCGGCACCGACTTCGACGCCACGCACCTGCTCGAGCCGCCCGCCGGCTCGATCGAGCTCGTGCAGGTCGACGGTTCGAGCACCGCCGGCAGCGACGACGGCCTGATCGTGCTGCCGCTGTCGGTCGCGCGCGAGCGCCATCCCGAGCTGGTCGAGCCGCATCTCGGCACGATCGTGCGCGACGTCGACGCGTTCACCGCGGTCAACGGCCAGGAGTGGGAGGGCGGCGCGTTCGTGCACGTCCCCGCCGGCGTCATCGTCGACGCCCCGATCCTGCTCACCGCCGTGACCGCGGCGGCCGGCACGATCCTCAACCGGCGCGTGCTGATCGTGCTGGAGGAGGGCGCCGAGGCGGAGGTCTGGGAGCAGTACCTCTCCGGGAGCGACGACGCCACCGTGCTGAACACGGTCGTCGAGCTCCGGGTGGGCCAGAACGCGAAGCTGCGCTACGTGTGCGGGCAGGAGCTCAACGAGCGGTCCTGGATCTTCGGCTCGCAGCGCGCCGAGGTGGCGCGCGACGGCGCGCTGGACTGGGTCGCGCTCGGCTTCGGCTCGGCCAAGGGCAAGGTGCGCATGGAGACCCTGCTGGCGGGCCCGGGCGCCGACGCCAAGGTCACCGGCGCGTACGCGCCGCACGCGCGCCAGCACGTCGACTTCGACACCACGCAGGAGCACGGCGCGCCGAACACGACGTCCGACCTCGCGTTCCGCGGCATCCTCGCGGACCGGTCCTCGGCGGTCTGGCGCGGGATGATCAAGGTCGACCCGGGCGCGCAGCAGACGGACGCCTTCCAGGTGTGCCGCAACCTGCTGCTCTCCAAGAAGGCGCACGCCGACGCGATCCCCGGCCTCGAGATCCTCGCCAACGACGTCCGCTGCACGCATGCCGCGGCCGTCGCGCAGATCGACAAGGAGCAGCTCTTCTACCTCCGCTCGCGCGGCCTCGACCAGGCCAGCTCGACGCGCCTGGTGATCGAGGGCTTCATGGCCGAGCTCGTCGAGCGGTTCGAGGAGGGCCCGATGCGCGAGGCCCTCGGCACGGCGCTCGAGCGCCGGCTGCACACGCTGCTCGACTGAGCCTGGACCGATGTTCTAGGCGGTCGGCAGCGCGGCCGGCCGCCGATTTCCCGCTCTTTGCGGGCGTTTCGCTGCAGCCTGAGACCCGGTTCGAGAAATCGCTAAAGGATCTCCGGGACGCGCCGATATGGCGGGCATGGTTCGCTCGGCCATCCGTCCAATTCTCGCCCTGGCGCTCATGTTGTCGCTGCTCGGGGCCGAGGGGGCGGTGGCACGCGCGTCCGAATCCGGCGCTCGGTCCGAGCGGCGGGTGCTCGTCGTCGTCGGTGCCGAGCCGGGCAAGGCCCGCGCCGCGCGGCGGCTCGTCGAGCGCCTCGGCGGGAACGTCGGCCGCCGGCTCCCGATCGTCCACGGTTTCACGGCGCGCGTCCCGTCGAGCGCGGTCGAGCGCCTGCATCGCGCCCCGTTCATCCGGACGGTGGCCCGCGATGTCGAGCTGCACCTCTCCTCGGTGCTCCCGGAGTCCGACCGGGGCACCACCACCGACCAGCCCGCCGCGCCGGCAGTCCCGGGGGAGCCAAACTCGGGCGGCGGTTCGGTCAGCGGCGACGAGGCCCCCTCCGACGGCTCCGCCGAGCCGTCCTCGACGCCGTCGATCGATCCGCCGCCCGAGGAGATCCCCACGGATCTGCCGCCCGACCAGGTCGCACGCGAGGCGATCCAGGACGCCGCGGAGGACGCCGCCGCGGGCTCGTCGCTCACGCCCGACCCGGTCGCCGGCGGCGAGGACATCGCGCCCGCCGTGCAGGACGCGGTCCTCGATCCCACCGCTCCCGTCGAGCCGGCCGCCGACGACGGGCCGTCCCGCGCCCGCGCGTCGATGGACCTCATCCGCGCCGCCTCAGGCGCCGAGGGCAGCGGGCTCACCGGCGCGGGCGTCGACGTCGCGCTGATCGACTCCGGCGTGCTCGGCGTCGCCGCCCTCGACGGACCCGGCAAGCTCGTCCGCGGCCCCGACTTCTCCGAGGACGCCTACGACCCCGACCTGCGCGGGCTCGACACGTTCGGCCACGGCTCGCACATGGCGGGCGTGATCGCGGGCTCCGATCCCGAGACCGGCTACCAGGGCATCGCCCCGGGGGCGCGGCTGGTCAGCGTCAAGGTCGCGGGCGCCGACGGCATCACCAGCCTCGTGCGCGTGCTGATGGCGCTCGACTGGGTGCGCCGCAACCGGAGCACGAACGGGCTCAACATCCGGGTCCTCAACCTCTCCTTCGGCGTCGACGCGCGCCGCTCGTACGTGCGCGAGCCGCTCGCCTATGCCGCCGAGCAGCTGTGGAACCGCGGCATCGCCGTCGTCGCGGCGGCGGGCAACCAGGCCGACGGCACCGGCCGCCTCGACCTGCCGGCCGCCGATCCGTTCCTCATCGCCGTCGGCGCCACCGACACCCAGCACACCGCCGATCCGTCCGACGACGGCATCGCCGACTTCTCCTCGCGTGACGCGGTCCGGCCGCCCGACGTCGTCGCCCCGGGCACCGCGGTCGTCTCCCTGCGCGTGCCGGGCTCGACGCTCGACTCCGAGTTCCCGGCCGCGCGCATCGGCGAGAGCTTCTTCCGCGGCAGCGGCACGTCGCAGGCGGCAGCGGTCGTCTCCGGGCTGGTCGCCCAGATGCTGCAGGCGCGCCCCGCGCTGACGCCCAACCAGATCAAGGCGCTGCTCAAGGCGGGCGCGGTCGACCTTCCCGCGGACACGTCGGCCGATGGCGCCGGACGGGTGGACCTCGCCCGCACGCTCGGACATGCCACGCCGAGCGCCGCGGATGCCGCCCAGCCGTTCCAGCCGGCGGTGCTGGACCTGCACGCACTGTGGGACGACCTGCGCGACGAATCCCGCGGCACGGCCCCGGGCGTCGGAACAGGTGAGAACGGCTGGACCGGACGTCGCTGGTCGGGCCGTAGCTGGTCGGGGCGCCGCTGGTCAGGGCGCCGGTGGTCGGGCAGCGACTGGAGCGGCGAAGGTGGAAGCTGATCGGGCAGTGCGCCTGCGCGGCGCGGCCATCTGGCTGCTCGTCGCGCTGATCGCCGCCACCACGTTGGTCCTCTACGTCACGGTCGTCCGCGACCTGCCGGCCTACACCGACGGCTTCCACATCCCGTGGTGGGCGCTCGCGATCGGGTTCGGAGCGACCGAGGTCTTCGTCGTCCACGCGCACATCCGCGGCAGTGCGCACACGCTCTCGCTCTCCGAGCTCCCGCTGGTCGCCGGCCTGCTGCTCGCCGCGCCGCAGGAGCTGGTCATCGCCCAGGTCGCCGGACCGCTCGTGGTGCTCTTCTTCGTCCGCGGCAGCGCGCCGGTGAAGGTCGCGTTCAACGTCGCGCAGTTCGCGCTCACCGCCACGCTCACGGTCATCGTGCTCCACGCGCTGGTCCCGGCGCCTGCGGAGATCGGCCCCGGCGTCTGGACCGCGACGTTCGCGGCGGTCGGCGCCGGCTCGCTCGTCGCCGCGGCCCTGGTGCTCGCGGTGATCGCGCTCGCCGAGGGGACGTTGCCGTCGGCGGAGATGCTGCGCATGTTCGGCGCCGACCTCGTCGTCTCGCTCACGAACACGAGCATCGGGCTCGCGGGCGCGACGCTGATGGCGCAGGACTGGTCCGCCGGCTGGCTGATCATCCCGCCCGCCGCGGTGCTCATCCTCGCCTACCGCGCGTACCTGTCCGAGCACACCAAGCACCAGTCGCTCGAGTTCCTCTACGGCGTGGCGCGCTCGCTCAGCCGCGCCCCGGACGTCGAGACCGCGCTCGTCGACCTGCTCGAGCGCACGCGCGACTCGTTCCGGGTGCGCACTGCCGAGATCATCCTGTTCGGCGCAGGCGGCGACGTGCCGCTGCGCACGTCGCTCGACACCGGCGGGGTCACGCAGACGATGCAGCCCGTCTCGCACGAGCTCGCCACCGCGCTGCGCGCCTGCCTGCGCGACGAGCACGCCACGGTCGTCACGTGCGCCAGCGCGCCGCCCGCCCTCGCCGAGTACCTGGAAGAGCATCGGATCGCCGAAGCGGCGATCGCGCCCGTGCCGGGGGAGACCCGGCTCGTGGGCGTCATGATCCTCGGCGAGCGGCTCGGGGCGACCACCGACTTCAGCCGCTCCGACCTCCGGCTGTTCGAGACGCTCGCCGGCCACGCCGGGATGTCGCTCGAGTTCGACCGCCTGGAGCAGGCGATCCGGCGCATGCGCGACCTGCAGGGCGCGCTGGAGCGCCAGGCCTACCGCGACCCGCTGACCGACCTCGCCAACCGCGCGCTGTTCATGCGCCGGGTCCACGAGTCGCTCGCGCGCCGGGCCGGCACGAGCACGGTCCTCTTCCTCGACCTCGACGACTTCAAGCGCATCAACGACCACGCCGGCCACGCCGCCGGCGACGCGGTGCTGATGGCCGCCGCCGAGCGCATCCGCGGCTGCGTGCGACCGACCGACCTCGCCGCGCGCCTGGGCGGCGACGAGTTCGCCGTGCTCCTCGAGGACGCCGACGAGCGCCACGGCGCGGACGTCGCGCACCGGATCGTCGCCCTGCTGTCGGAGGCGGTGACCGTGAACGGGCAGCCGTGCTGGGTCCGCGCCTCGATCGGGATCGCGTCCGCGGGGGCGGGCGCAGGCATGGACGCCGACGACCTGATGCGCCACGCCGACATCGCGATGTACCGCGCGAAGGAGGCGGGAAAGGGCCAGGTCCGCGCCTTCACGCCGGACATGCACCCGAACGCGCTGACCAAGGCGCCGTCGCGGGACGAGATCCTCGCCGCCCTCGACGCGGAGGAGTTCGTCGCCCACTACCAGCCGATCGTCGCGGTCAGCTCCGGCGAGGTGGTCGCCGCCGAGGCGCTCGTGCGCTGGAACCACCCTCGCCACGGGCTGCTGGCGCCGTCCGCGTTCGTCCCGGCCGCCGAGGCGACGGGCACGATCCCCGGCATCGACCGCGCCGTGCTCGAGCAGGCGTGCCGCGAGGCCGCGGGCTGGACCCCGGAGGACGGTTACGCGCGCGACGCGGCCGTGCACGTGAACCTGAGCGGCGAAGGGCTGCGCACCAGCGAGCTGGTCGGCGTGGTGGAGGACGTGCTCCGGCGCACGGGGCTCGCTCCACGGCGGCTGGTGCTCGAGCTGACCGAGAGCGTGCTGATCGCGGAGATGCCGACCGCGCAGCCGGTGTTGACGGAGCTGCGCGCGCTGGGCGTGCGGATCGCGCTCGACGACTTCGGCACCGGGTACTCGTCGCTCTCCTGCCTCCGCTCGCTGCCGGTCGACATCCTCAAGGTCGCGAAGCCGTTCGTCGACGGTGCCGGCCGCACGCCGCACGACCACGCGCTGCTCGCGATGATCATCCAGCTCGGCTCGCTGTTCGGGGTGAGCGTCGTCGCCGAGGGGATCGAGCGCCAGGACCAGCTCGACGCCCTCGCCGACCTCAGCTGCGACATGGGCCAGGGCTTCTATCTCGGCCGTCCGCTCGACGGCGAGGCGCGCCGGTTCGCGCGCCGCGATGCGCTGACTGCAGCCGCCTGAATCCATCCGATCCCACCCGTAGTCTACGAACATGTGTTCGTATGATATGGAGCGCTCGGACGGAATGGACGTCGACCGGCTCGGCCGGGAGATAACAGAGCTCGCGTCCCACATCCACGCCGCGACGTGCCGCTGGCTCGGGCTCGTCGCAGAGTTCGATCGGCGCCAGGGCTGGGGACCCGCGGGTTGCAAGAGCTGCGCCCACTGGGTCTCGTGGCGGTGCTCGATCGCGCCGAGCGCGGCGCGCGAGCACGTCCGCGTCGCGCATCGGTTGGAGGAGCTGCCGCTGATCCGCGCCGCGTTCGCGGCCGGGCGGTTGAGCTACTCGAAGGTTCGCGCGCTCTCGCGCGTGGGGAACGTCGAGTCGGAGGACGGCCTGCTGATGCTGGCCGAGCACGCGACCGCTGCGCAGCTCGAGCGCCTCGTGCGCGCGTATCGGGGCGTCGTGGCGGCTGAGCGCGTCGCGGCCGGCGGCCGGCCCGCGCGTCATGTGACGTGGGAGCACGACGACGACGGCTCCCTGCTCCTGCGCGCGCGGCTACCGCCCGAGGAGGGGAAGATCGTCCTCGCCGCGCTCGAGGCGGGCACCGAACGGCTGCGCGAGGAGCGCCGTCGGCCGGACGAAGGCGCTTCCGCGGAAGCGGCTGCGCAGCGAGTCTCCACGGAAGCGGGCGCCACCCCGGAGTCGGAGGACGCTTCCGCGGAAGCGCCCACCGTGTCGGAGCAGCGCGCCGACGCGCTCGTGCTGATGGCGGACACGATGCTCTCTCAGCGCTCCGAACGCTCGCGGTGGCGATCGGTACCAGGTCGTGCTGCACGTGGACGCCGACACGCTCTCGGGGAGGACGGCGGACGGCGGTCGCAGCGAGCTCGAGGACGGCGCTCCGCTCGCGGTGGAGACGGCGCGCCGGCTGGCATGCGACGCGGCGATCGTGCCGCTGATCGAGCGGGACGGCCGCCCGCTCAGCGTCGGCCGCAAGACCCGCTCCGTGCCGCCCGCGCTCCGCCGTGCGCTCGCGAGCCGCGATCGCGGTTGCCGGTTCCCCGGCTGCACCAACGGATGCGCGGTCGACGCGCATCACATACGCCACTGGGCGCACGGCGGCCCGACGAGCCTGGACAACCTCGTGCAGCTGTGTCGCCACCATCACCGCCTCTTGCACGAGGGCGGCTACACCGTGGAGATCGCCGGGCGCGACTTCGTGTTCCGTCGCCCGGACGGCCGGCGCATCCGCGCGGTGCCGCGGCCGCCGGTCGGCCGGGTCCGGTCGCTGCGTGAGGGCAATGCGCGGTCGCGTCGGACGATCGACCCGGACGCCTGCGTGCCGAAGTCCGGCGGCGAGCGAATGGATCTCGGCCTCTGCGTCGACGCGATGCTGGCGTTCGCACCATCGGAGGCGCCGGGCATCTGATCGCACCGGACCATCGTGATCCGCGGGCGCTTCCGCGGAAACGCCGCTGCGCAGCTGAGCACCTGCCGGCGGGCTGTCAGCGAACGCGAACGAACATCAGGCCGTCGGCGCTCACCGTCATCGCCATGTCGACGCGCGCGTCGTCGTGGATGCGACGGTTCAGATCGTCGATGACCTTCGCGTTCTCGCTCTCACGCGTGAGGACGCGGCCGCCCTGGAGCATGTTGTCGAGCAGGATCAGGCCCCCCCGTCGCATCCGGGCGAGCACCAGCTCGTAGTAGTCGGGATAGCCGGACTTGTCGGCGTCGATGAACGCGAAGTCGAACTGCGGGGCGGCCGCCATCGCCTCGAGCGACTCTCCAGCAGGCCCGACCAGGATCTCGACTCGGTCGCCGACCCCCGCCGCGTCGAGGTTGCTCCGCGCGATCGCGGCGCGCTCCTGGTCGAGCTCCAGGCACGTCAGCCGCCCATCCTCTGGCAGACCGCGCGCGATGCAGATCGCGCTGTACCCGGTGAACGTCCCCACCTCGAGCGCGTCCTTTGCGCCGATCAGCCGCACCAGCAGCTCGATCAGCGCACCCTGATCCGCGCTGACCTGCATCTGGGCGTACGGGATCGCGGCCGTCTCGGCCCGCACGCGTTCGAGCACCTCGTCGGTTCGCGCGCCAACCCGGTGAAGGTATTCGAGCAGCACGTCAGTCGGTTCGATCCCTCCGCGCGGCACAGCCGGGATGCTACGCAACAGTGGCGCCACCGCGCCGGCTCGTGGCGGTCCCGACGCGTCGCTCACACGAGCTGATCGGCGACTGCGAGCCCGAGCCGCTTGACGGCGAGGCGAGTACGGCGCGCGAGCGCGTCGATCGTGTACGTGCCGCAGTCGAGCATCGTCGCCAGTCGTTCGTCGTACGGAATCGTCACCGCGCGATGCAGACGTTCGGCCCGGAAGCGATCCTCTATCGGGTCGACGGCGCGAGAGCCGGGCTGGGACTTGTTGATCGCGACCGTGGTGTGGTCGTGCCGCACGTGCGCGAGCGCGTCGAGCACGATCGCCGATGTGACCCACTCGGGTGTGGTGACGAGCACGACCTGATCAGCGCGCTCGATCGCGAAGCGGGCAAGTGGGCCTGCGACTCCCGTGCCGAGGTCGAGCAGCACGACCTCGTAGAACGTGCCCAGGAGCGCGACCAGCTCGCCGTAGCGGTCGGGCCCCAGACTGGCCGTCAGCTCCGCGTCGCGGGGTGCGCCGAGCACGTGTAACCCGGTTGGCAGGCGCGACACGTACGGGGTGAGCTCTGCGGCCGTCCTGAGGCGCTCTGCGTCGGTGAGCAGATCGGCGAGCGAGCGCTCGGAGCGGCGACTCTCGGGAGCGAGCCGCGCAAGCGTGCCGAAGTCCGGGTTGGCATCGACGGCGATCGCTCGCAGATTGATGTGGCCGGCGAGCAGATTTCCCGCCACGAACGTGCTGGTCGTCTTTCCGACGCCGCCCTTCGGGCTGATCACCGCGATCGTGTTCGCTCGCGTGACGCCGGGCTGGGCGCGGAGTCGCCGCTCGACGTCGGCTTCCTCTCGCTCCCGTTCGGACACCAGGAATCGCTGGAGCTGCCGGCGCAGACCCGCCGCGCCGCCGTTCGATGCCGGCCTGCCGTCCACCAGGGGTCCGGGATGAACGTCGCGGCGCCTGAGCTCTTCAGCCGGTGAGCCGTTCATCGCAGCGCGAGCCTGGTACCGACCATGAGCAGGCTCGGGTCCCCCGTGCCGATGCGGTTGGTGTTGAGCTGCCACAGCCGGTTGACCTCACGGGCTATCGCGGCGACGGATGCGCCGTCGCCGAGGAGATCGCCGGCGATCGACCACAGCGATTCGCCCCGAGCGACCACGTGAACCTCGTCGCCGCGGTGAGCGGCTTTGGCTGCGCCGGACGAGCTCTCGGCATGCGCGACGAGCGCGGTGGAGGGGGCGCTCGGGGCGGGAACGCCGCCGGCGGGTGCGGTCTGAGGCGGCGAGCTTGCGGGCGCCGGATGCGTCCGGGCCGAGTCGTTGCGTCGAGGCTTCGAGGTCCTGGCCTCGTCATCGCGCTGGCGCCAGTCCTGGGTCACGACCGGCGGCGCTGTTGCCTGGCGATCCGCCCTGGGGACCTCGGGCGCGGGCTCGCTCGCCTGCTGGATCGGTTCGGCCGCGGGTGGCGCTGAGGGAAGGTCCTGCGCGGGTGATGCGGGCTGCTCGTCCGGAGCCGGACTGCCGGAGCCGTCACCGGAGTCGGCGACGACCGTGCCCTCGCTTGCCGCTGTGTCCTGCTCGAGCGCGTTTGCGGAAGGATCCTGCTCAGCTGAATCGGGAGCCGCCGCCGTGTCGAACGGCACGTCCGTCGAGTCGCCTCCGGGGTCGTACACGGGCGCGCTCGGGGCAACCTGCGTTGGGGCCTGGTCCGGTGCCACCGCTCCTTCCTGCTCCTGGTCGGGCTCTGCCGCGAGCACCGCCGTCGGCGTCGCCGTCGACAGCGCGAGAACGCCGGCAGCGAGCAGCGCCTGCGTCCGACGGCCGACGACCGCGTCGGCTGGCAGCGGTCCGGACAGTCGCTCGCTGCAGCAGAGCGGGCATTCCGGGTGGAAGGGCAGTCGCCCGTGATCGCTTGGACGCCGCAGGTGAGCGGTGAGTGAAGCCATCGTTCCTCTTCTCGTGGGCAGGTTGTCGAGGTTCATGCTTGAGGTCAGTTGAGTGGGTCGGTAACGCAGCGGTAGGCCTTGCGTCCGTCAAACGTGTCGGGGGTCAGCGCGACGCTGCCTACTTGGTCCGTGACGTAGAGCACGTCGAGCTGTCCTGGCTTGCTGCGCAGACGGGTAGACGTCGCGACGTCAGCTCGCCGCCTGGGGCGAGCGTCAGGGCCGCCGAGCGCGGCTCGGAGCTCGCCGTGCGTCGGCAGCCGCCGCCCGGGGCCGGCCGGCGTACCGACGCCGGAGCACTCGATGGACGGCGCTGCTGTACGCCGCTGGGCTGCGCGGCGTCCGCTCGACGCAGACATCGGCGATCGGGAACGTGTCGCTTGGGCAGTGGATCCTGAGCTGATCGGCGGTGAGGCCGCCGAGCCGCTCGGCGCGGCGCGCCCACGGGACGTTCAGACGTGACTCGCGGACCTCCCGGCCGGTGATCGAGTTGCGCTTGAGCTTCTTCGCGGGTATCGAGCGGTTCTTGATGCTGCTCCCGCTGATCTCGAGCGCGGCATAGGACGAGCCGCCGAGCGCGATGAAGACGGCGAGTGTCGACATGACGTTCGCGTAGGTGAGGCGGTGACGGACTGGTGGCGCACACGGTCTCCTTTGCTCGGGCTCGCATCAGAGGACCCTCGCGAGCGCTTGGAGTTTCGGCCGGGCTCCGAACCGGCCGCTCGTGGCCGGCGTCGCGGCATCACAAGCCCCTCACCCGGACCCGAGCGACCGCGAGCCGCCCGCTGACGAACGGATAGCTCGCCTCGCGCGGCAGGCGCGCGCGGAAGCGGAACCGCTGGACCCCGCGCGTGCGCTTGAACCGGTAGCCGATCGCCCAGCGACCTGACGGGTCGGTGCGCGCCGTGCGGAACGTCTGCCAGCGGTCCGACAGGCGGGCCTGGAGCTCGACGAGCTTGCCGCCCGGCGGCACCGGCTGCGTACGCAAGCGCCCCGTGAACGTCACCGCCTGCCCGTTCAGCACCCGCCTCCGGTTGACGCGCAGCGAAGTCCGCGCCGGGACGCGTCATCCGATCGCGCGCTCGGCGGGCAGCACGAGCGGCGATCCGGGGAACGCGAACCGAAGCGTGCGGCTCGTGCTGCCCGTCAGCGTCGTAGCGGAAGCGCCCGTCGGGGCCGGTCTGCAGCGCGGCGACGAGCTGCTCCGGGCTGACGGTCGAGCTCGAGAGCACGCGCACCTCGGCGCCGGCGATGCCCTGGCCGTCCCGATCGACGAGCCGCCCGGCGACGCTCGCCCGGCCTCCAGAGCGGACGCGCGCGGCCGGCTCGACGACCGTCGTCCGACGACGCACGACGCGGCGCTCGCCCTGACGGTGGACGATCCGCCGGACGACGCGCACGCGCTCGAAGCCGGCGCGCAAAGTCGAGCCGATCCGGAGCGGCAGGGTGACGCCCATCGGCTGCCCGTCGATCCGCCGGTCCGTCGACGCCTCGTTGCCCGCCTGGTCCGAGGCGCGAGCCCGAAGCTGATACGCGCCTGGCGGCAGAGCAGCGTCGTCGATGCGTGCGACCAGTCGGCTGCCCGACGTGCTCGGTCGGGAGCGCCTGCCAGGTGCCCGAGCCGGCCGGGCTGATCTCGATCGCGCCGGCTGCGACGCCCGAGATGCGTGTCCGTCACGGATACCGCGACGAGCGTCGGGTCCGTGGCCGACGGCGGCTCGAAGCCGAGCTGTCGGCGGCTCGGGGTCGTAGCGAAGCGTGACCGGCACCGACGCGGTGCTCTCGCTCTCGTTCCCGGCGGCGTCGCGACGCCACAGCGAGAGGGTCCACTCGCCGGGCGCCGGCACCGGCGACGCCGAAGCGCGCGATGTCGGCGCCCGCGTGCTCGCCGCGGGTGCAGCGTTCCCGCGCTGACGCGAGCACAGCTTGTAGCCGGCGGCCGCGATCGGCGCCCGGTCGGCTTCGGCCGGATTCGACCCACGCCACCGCGAAGTCGTTGCGGTTGCGCCACGCCTCGCCGCCCTCGACGCCGACATCGACGCGGCCGGGCGGCGTGTTGTCGATCCGTGCGGTCACCGCCGGCGAGTCACCGATGTTGCCGGCTGTGTCCTGGGCCGCGCACGGCAAGCGACTGCGTGCCATCGGGGAAGCGTCGTCGGTGTCACGTTGATCCGACCAGGACCGTTCGGGCAGGGAACCGGCTCGGCGAACGTGCGCTCGGGAGATGCGAACACACACGGCCGCTCGTCAGAGCCGCCCGATTCCTCCGACGCGATCGCGTCGGCGCTCCGCACGCCGACGTTGTCGCTCGCGTCGTAGTTGAGCGGCTGGGTTCCGCTCACCCATTCACCCCGCGCCAGCGGAGTGTCGGCGATGATCGCGACCGCCGGCGGCGACACGTCCGCGATGCCGACCTCGGCTTCGCGGGTCTGGACGTAGTTCGAGCCGCCCGCGGAGCACGACTTCCGCTTCTCGTCGCCCATGCAGATCACGCGCTGCACGATGCGCGTCGCGCCCGAGACGTTGAACGTCCGTGACCGGTACGCAGCCGCCTGCGCGAGCGCCGGACGAGGACAGTGCTGGTTCGCACGTACGTTCTTGATCGGGACCGGTTTGATGTCGGGCGCCTCGGCCCACAACTGGAGCGCGTACCGGCAGTCCTGGCGACGCAACGTCCCCGCCCAGCGGAACCTCGTGAACCGAGTTCCGGCCGGCGCGGTCATCGTCGCCAGTGCCGCCGAGCCGCGAGGGACCTGCCCGCCGCGCACAACGTTGCTCGTGATCAGACCGCGGAGCCCGGGGCCTTCGGGATCGCACGCGCGTCTGATCTTCATCCCTCGTGTGGCGAACTCGTCGAACGCGCGCGTGCTGAAGTTCAGCTGATCGGCGCCGCAGTTCCCGACCGAGAACTCGCCTGCCAACGCAATGTCGGGCACCGCCGCGAGCGGGATGGCGACCAACGCGGCGGTGAGCGCGCCCATGCGAGCGGCGCAGGCTCTACGCATCTCCTGCCTCCTTCTGATCCTTCGACTCATGGTCCGCTGAACTCCCCCGGCCCGTTCGCTATCGCTGGTGCCGGCGTGCGTGAAGGCGCACGCGCCGTCTCACGTGATGTGGTGCTCGCCGCGCTCGCCGGCGCCACGGGCTCGTATTCCTCTTCCGGCGAGGGTGGCGGCGGCGTCGGCGTCGGCGTTGGTTGTGGTGTCGCATCAGGGGTTGGCTCCGGCGACGGCGCGGGCGGTGGAGCCGTCGCTATCGGCGACCTCCGGCGCTGCCGTCGTCGAGACCGGGGCGGGCGCTGCGCGCTTGCGCGGTGCCCGCTGCTTGGACGGCTTCGCTTGGTTCTGATGGCGGGCCGGCGAGACGACGCGCGCGAGACCGCCGATCGGGTCGACCCCCTGCGTAACGCACAATGTCGTCCCGCCCCCGACGGCCAGGCAGCCGGCGACGGCCGCGGCGGCCGCGCCGGGCCGAACCGCTGCCAGCGGCGTCGGGTCGGCTGCGCGCGTGTACGCCGCGGTCGCGTGGCTCTTCACACTCGCAACTCCGTCGCCGGCACGCTGCAGTGTCCATTCGACGAGGCGCGGACGAGCGGGCTCGCCGTCGGACGCCCGGTTCCGGTCGCCGAACCGCGTCGCGACCCATCGGAGCGGCGCCAGCAGCGCGGGGACCGGCCACAGCGCGCCGAGGCCGCCCAGGCGGGTGGCGTGGAGGTCTCGGACGGTCGCTCTGCAGGTCGCGCAGTTGCGGATGTGCGGGCGGAGCTCCACGAGCGCGTCGGCGGTCGCGGTGCCGCCCACGAGGGCAGCGAGCGTCGGTGCGAACCGGTCGCACTCGACGCCCGCCTCGATCTCCGCGTAGACCTTGAGGAACCGCGCCCGGCCCTCCGTTATGCAGCGGTTGACCTTCGTGTACGTCCACCCGAGGGACTCGCCGATCTCCTGGTAGGAGAGCCCCTGGGCCTTGAGCATCAGCGCCTGCGCCTCGTCGGGCTTGAGCCGGCGCAGCGCCTCGGCCGAGCGCGTGACGCGTTCGCGGGCGGCCAGGAGCTCGTCGACCGGGCGCTGCGCCTCGAGCGCCCGGCCGTCGAGCTCGACGTCCTCCACCGGCACCGCTTCGCTGTGCTGGCGCCGGATCGCCAGCGCTTCGTGCTTGACGACCACCTTGAGCCAGGCGATCTCCGTTGCCGGGTCGAGCGAGTCGAGCCGCCGGACGTAGATCTCGAGTGCGCGCTGGTATGCGTCGAGTGCGTCCTCCCGGCTGAACGACCAGTGCCGCGCCACGCGCATCAGCGAACGCTCGTGGGCCGCCAGCAGCCGCGAGACGCGCGCCTCGACGGCTGCCGGACGTGCGTGCTGCGACCGCATGGACAACCGGGATCCCTTCTGTGGCACCGACGACGACGTGAAGTCGTAGTGGCAGGAGCCGAGGAGCTCGTCCCCCGCTCGAGCCGTTCCGTACGCAAATTGCGGCGACTTCGTGTTCTGTGGCATCGACGGTGTGACACGGCAGGGTGTCATTCACCCGGCAAGATGTCATGGCATCGATGGATCAGTCAATTCCGGTGTGCATCGCCTGGCGCGATCACGTCACGCGCACGGAGAGCGGACGGGTCGTGGCCGACTCGAACGGGTACGCCGCCTCGCGCCGGACGCGCAGCCGGAACGAGTAGGTACGGCCGCCGCCCGCCGCCGTGAAGCGATGCGTGTGGCGGAAGCGGCCGCGGCGGTCTGTCCGCACGGTCGCGAACGTGCGCCAGCCCACGCCGACCCGCGCCTGGAGCTCGACGAGCTTGCCCGTCCGCGGCACGTGGCCGCCGAGCAGCCGCCCCGTGAACCGCACCGACCCGCCCGCGGCGACCGTGGCGGGGGTCGCACGCACGCGGGCGCGCGCCGGAGTGCGGACGCTCGCGCTGCCGTGCGCCGGCAGGAGGAGGGCGTCGCCGGGGAACGAGACGCGCAGGGTGCGGGAGGGACCCGTCGGCAGGCGCACGTGGAGACGGCCCGCGGCGTCCGTGCGCAGCCGGCAGGCGCTGGCCGCCGCGATCACGACCGTGCGCCTCCCGCACACCGTGCGCCACGTGGTGCGCCCGCGGAGGCGCTGCCGCACCGTGACCTCGCGTCCGCCCAGCGGACTCCCCGCGGCGGTGAGCCGTGCCGTGAGCATCGGGCCCGACCGCCGCACGGACATCGCTCGTCCTCCGGCGCAGCGGGAGCGTGACCGCTGCCGGCGCTCCGTCGGCGCGGCGGGTCCCGATCGCCTCGTTGCCCGCCACGTCGCCGACCACCGCCCGCAGCTCGTACGCGCCGGAGCGCAGCGCCGCGTCGTCGAGTCGGGCCTGGAGGCGGCCGCCTTCGAGCGACGTCGGGACGCGGCGCCAGTCAGCGCCGGCGCGACGCAGCTCGACCCGTCCGCCGGCGACACCGGACGTGGCGTCGGCGACCACGACGCGGACCAGCGTCGGATCGGCGGGGTCGGGCGCCTCGAACGCGACCGTCTCCGGCGGCGTGCGGTCGACCCGCACGGGCACGGTGTGCCGTGCCGAGGAGTTGCCCGCGCCGTCGAGCGCGCGGTAGGCGACGCTGTGCCGGCCGTCGGCCGCGACCTCGATCGTCCCTTCGTCGCCCTCGTGGACCTCCTCCTCGCCGCCGTCCACCGACCACGCCAGGGCCTGCACGCCCGACAGCGCGGCCTGGTCGCGGCCTCGCAGCCCGAGCCGGACCGGCTCGCGCGACCAGGTGTCCGGCGCCGGCACGCCGTCGGCCGCGACCACCGGGGCGGTGCGATCGAGCTTGAGCAACGTGCGGACGGCGGTCGACTCGACGCCCGCGCCGGAGACGGCCCGCACCTCGACCGGCGTCCCGCCCTCGGGCAGGTCGTCGAGCGGGAGGCTGGTCGCCACGATCGCCTCGCGGCCGCCGATCCGCACGCGGTAGCCGCGGATCCCCGAGATCGGCCGCTCGCCCTCCGCGTCGAGGGGGAGGGCGCCGCCGTTGTGCCAGCGGTCGGCGGCCGAGACGTCGGGCGTGCCCGGGGGCGTGTCGTCGAACCGGATCGTCACGGGCGCCGCGTACGGCCCGGCGTTGCCGGCAGCGTCCTCGAGCGCGAGGCGCACGGCGTACTCGCCCGGTCCCTCGAACGCGGTGACGGGCACCGCGGCCGCGGCGCCGTGCACTGCCAGCTCCGGCGCCGTCTCGGCGCAGCCACCACCCGTCCGGCACGCCTTGACGCGCGCGCGCACGAGCGGTGCGGCCTGCCCGCCGGGCAGCGGGACGGTCAGCGTGCGGCTCGGCTGCGGGCTCCAGTCCGCCCCGCCGTCCACGACGGGCGACGGCTCCGCGGGCGGCGTGTTGTCGACCCGCACGGTGCGGTCGATCCACGTCCAGTTGCCGGCGGCGTCGGACGCGCCGAGCCGCAGCGCATGCGCGCCGTCCGCCCACGCGCGTGTGTCGAGCGCCGCGCCGATCGTCGCGCCCGAGCACGGCACCGGCAGGCTGAAGTCGCACGGCCGCGCGTCCTCGTGCACCGGGCGGCCGTCGAGCTCGACGCGGCCGGTGCGGACGCCGCTGTTGTCGCCGGCGTCGAAGGCGACGTCGGCCACGCCGCGCAGCCAGCCGTCACCGGCACCCAGCGCGCCGCGCGCGCCGCCCACCGCGGGGGCGGAGCCGTCCGCGAGGTACACGCGGACCTGGCGCATCGCGATCAGCGCGTGCCGCGCATCGCTCCGGCAGCGCGTCGCGTCGCAGCGCACGAGCGCCTGGATCCGCTGCGTGGAGAGCCCGCGGAGCTCCTGGTGCACCCACTGCTCCACGGACGTGCTGCAGTGCACGCCGCACCACAGCCAGGCGCCGCGCGTCGCGTCGAGCACGCCGACCCTCCAGCCGGGGTTGGCGAGCAGCTTCGCGTCGAAGTCGACGCCCGTGATCGCGGTCCCCGCCGGTGCGTCGAAGGAGAGCGCCGCGGTCGTGCCCGCCGGCGCATGCCCGGGCCCGGCGACGTTGCGCACGACCATGCCCTCTCCGGAGCGGGGCCGCGCGAGGTCGACCACGCCGCCCGGGCAGGCGGTGTACGCGGTCGCGCCCGGTGTCGGCTCCCATTCCGACCAGGACGCGTTCTCGGCGCCGAAGCAGGCGGTGACGGAGTACTCGCCCGCGAACGCGGCGGACGTCGGACCGAAGGAGGCGGCCGCGGCGAGCAGCAGGCCGGCGGCGATGTGGAGTGGGGAGCGCATGCAGCCCATAGCCGGGGCGCGGAGCGAATTCGCCCCCGTAGACTCGTAGCCATGTCCGGGACGCCCGCCACCGACCGCCAGACCGACATCAAGGACTCCATCCTCGAGACGATCGGCGAGACGCCGCTCGTCCGGCTCAGCCGCATCGCCGCGGGCCTCACGCCGCAGATCGTGGCCAAGCTGGAGCTGTTCAACCCGGGGGGCTCGATCAAGGACCGCGTCGCGCTGCGCCTGATCGAGGCCGCCGAGCGCGACGGCAGCCTGCGGCCCGGCGGCACGATCATCGAGCCGACCTCGGGCAACACCGGCACCGGCCTCGCGATCGCCGCGCGCCTGAAGGGCTATCGCGTCATCGCCGTGATGCCGGACAAGATGTCGCGCGAGAAGATCGACCTGCTGCGCGCGTACGGCGCGGAGGTCGTGATCGCGCCGACCGACGTCGCCCCGGAGTCGCCCCAGTCCTACTACCGCGTCGCCGATCGCCTGACCGAGGAGATCCCCGGAGCGTTCCAGCCCAACCAGTACCGCAACCCGGCGAACCCGCAGACGCATTACGACAGCACCGGTCCTGAGCTGTGGCGGCAGACCGGCGGGCGGCTCACGCACCTCGTCGCGGGCGTCGGGACCGGCGGCACGATCACCGGGGTCGGGCGCTACCTGAAGGAGCAGAACCCGGAGATCCAGGTCATCGGCGCCGACCCCGTCGGGTCGATCTACTCCGGCGACGAGGTCCATCCGTACCTGGTCGAGGGCGTGGGGGAGGACTTCTGGCCGTCGACCTACGACCCGTCGGTCGTGGACCGCTACGTGCGCGTCTCGGACCGCGACTCCTTCCTCACCACGCGCCGCCTGGCCGAGATCGAGGGCATGCTGCTCGGCGGCTCGTGCGGGCTCGCGGTGTACGCGGCGCTCGAGGTGGCGCGCGGCATCGACGACCCCGAGGCGCTCGTGGCGGTGATCCTCCCCGACGGCGGGCGCGCGTACCTGTCGAAGATCTTCAACGACACGTGGATGGCCTCGCACGGGATGCTGGAGCGCACGAGCGACCGCAGCGTCGGCGACGTGCTGCGCGCCAAGCAGGCGGCCGGCGAGATCCCGCCGCTCGTCGTCGTCGAGACGCAGCAGAAGGTCAAGGACGCGATCGCGCTGCTGCACGAGCACCGCGTCTCCCAGCTCCCCGTGGTGTCGCACACCGACCCGAGCACGATGGTCGGCTCGATCGGCGAGCGCGGGCTGCTCCGGCACGCCGCCGACAACCCCGGGATCATGGGGAGGAACGTCGTCGACGTGATGGAGCCGCCGTTCCCCGCGGTCGCCGCGTCGGATCCCGTGCGCGAGGCGGTGGAGCTGCTCAGCGGCGACCGCCAGGCGCTGCTGGTCACCGAGGGCGGCCGCCCGACCGGCATCGTCACCCGCGCCGACCTGCTGGAAGCGCTCGTCTCATGACCGAGCTCGCCACGCGGATCGTCCACGCCGGGCTCGATCCCGATCCCTCGTACGGCTCGGTCGTCCCCGCCATCCATCAGAGCGCGACGTACGTGCAACCGGCGCCGGGCGAGTTCGTCGACGACTACGACTACTCGCGCGCCGCCAACCCGACGCGCCGGGCGCTGGAGAACGCGCTCGGAGAGCTGGAGGGCGGCCACGCCACGGCGTTCGCGTCCGGCATGGCGGCCACGCACGCGCTGCTCACCGCGGTGTGCAGCGCCGGGGACCACGTGATCATCCCCGACGACCTGTACGGCGGCACGTACCGCCTGGTCGACAAGATCCTGGCGCGCTTCGGCGTCGCCTACGACATGGTCGACCAGCGCGACATCGGCGCGATCCGCGCCGCCGTGCGGCCCGAGACGAAGCTCGTCTGGGTCGAGACCCCGACGAACCCGACGCTCAACGTGATCGACCTGCCCGCGGTGATCGACGAGGTCGGGTCGGAGGTGCTCGTCGCGGTCGACAACACGTTCGCCACCCCGGTCAACCAGCGCCCGCTGGAGTGCGGCGCCGGCGCCGCCGTGCACTCCACGACCAAGTACCTCGGCGGCCACTCCGACACGGTCGGGGGAGCCGTGGTCGTGGCCGACCCGGCGCTGCACGAGGCCGTGCGCTTCACGCAGCTCTCCGTCGGCGCCGTGCCCGGACCGCTCGACTGCTTCCTCGTGCACCGCGGGCTGCGCACGCTGCACCTGCGCATGGCCGCGCACGCCGAGAACGGCATGACCGTGAGCGCGTTCCTGCGCGACCACCCGGGCGTGAGCGACGTCCGCTGGCCGGGGTTCTCCGGCATGGTGTGCTTCCGCCATCCCCGGGCGGTCGAGCTCGTCGCCCACACGAGGCTGTTCGCGCTCGCGGAGTCGCTCGGCGGCGTCGAGTCGCTGATCGAGGTGCCGCAGGCGATGACCCACCAGTCGGTCGAGGAATCGTCCGCGGCCGTGCCGGCCGACCTCGTGCGGCTCAGCTGCGGGATCGAGGCGGCGGCGGACCTCGTCGACGACCTCCGCCGGGCGCTCGCCGCGGTCGCGCCCGCCGGCGTCGCTTCCTAGACCTCAAGCCATACCGGCGGCGCGCCGATCCCCAAGGAGGTGCGTCGCCTCCTCCCGCTGCTCCTGATCGTCCTGCTCGCCGCTCCCGGCGTCGGTCTGACGCGCGCGGGCGCTGCCGCCAAGACGTCGTTCTGGCGCCGCCATACTGGGTGAGATGCGACGGCCGGCGCTGATCGGGTTGGTCCTGGCGTGCGCGCTCTCGGCGTGCGGCGAGCAGCCGCGCCCCGCCGTGCCGGAGCGGTCCGCGGCGCTCGAGGCGGATGGTGCGAAGACCGAGCTGCCGCCGCTGCCCTCCGAGCACAAGGCCAAGGTGGTCGAGCCGGTCGCCGGCGCGGAGGGCGCCGCCGCGGCCGCGCCCGACGCTCCGGTCGAGCAGGCGCCGCCGACGAACGCGCCGAAGCCGAAGGGCGCGGCGTCGCCGTCGCGCGACGTCGAGCTCTCGCGCCCCTCCACCGCCGGCGACGGGATCGTCCAGGCCACCGCGCTGCCGAACGGGATCGCGCTCCCGCCGCTCGAGGCGCCCGAGGCCGTGCGCAAGATGATCGAGGCGGGCAACGTGATCGCCCGCACGCCGTACCTGTGGGGCGGCGGCCACGGGAAGTGGGTCGACAAGGGCTACGACTGCTCCGGCTCGGTGTCGTTCGTGCTCGCCGCCGCGGGCTACCTCGAGGCGCCGCTCGCGTCCGGGCCGCTGATGTCGTGGGGCAAGCCGGGGCCGGGCAAGTGGGTCACGATCTACTCCCACCAGGGCCACGTGTGGATGGTCGTCGCCGGCATCCGCTTCGACACGTCGGGCGCGCGGGAGACCGGGTCCCGCTGGCAGAACGAGATGCGCTCCACCGCGGGCTTCGTCGCCCGTCATCCCCCGGGCCTCTAGCCCAGGAGCCTGCCCTCCTCGAGGTCGAGCTCGTGCTCGACGCGGCGCATGACCTCGGAGGAGATCGCCCCGTCGCGGAGCATGTCGTCGAGCGTCTCGCGCTGCGCCTCGATCACCGACGCGACGATCCGCAGGTAGTCCGACGTGCGCGCCTCGATCGCGTCGCCGTCGGAGTCCTCGGAGAACCGCGCGGCGAAGCGGTCGTAGCGGTACTGGTACATGGCGCGCATCCGGCCGATGGTGTCGTCTCGGGTCCAGTCCTCCTCGCCGAGCAGGTCGAGCCGGTCCAGCGCGGCCCGCGCCGCCAGCTTGCGCGCCCTGTTCTCCTCGAACTCCTCGCCGTCGTCCGGGTCCACGCCGAGGCGGCGGATGAGCAGCGGCAGGCTCAGCCCCTGCACCACGAGCGTGAAGAGGATCACGCAGAACGTGATGAACAGGATGAGCGGGCGCTCGGTGAACGGCTGGCCGGCGTCCGTCGTCGCCGGCAGCGCGAGCGCAGCGGCGAGCGAGACCGCGCCGCGCATGCCCATCCAGGCGATCAGCGTGACGTTGGCGGGCTTGACGGTCGGGTCGCGGCTCTTCAGGCCGCCCGGGAGGTAGGTGAACGCGAAGACCCACACGATGCGCGCGACGACCACGACGACGCTGGCCAGCAGCCCGTAGCGCGATCACGGTCGTCGTCTCGTAGTCCGCCTCCCGCAGCTCGTCGACCAGCTGCGGGAGCTGGAGGCCGATCAGCAGGAACAGGAACGAGTTCAGCAGGAACGTGAGGATCTGCCACATCGCGAAGCCCTGCATCCGCACCTGCGCGGTCGTGACCCGGCTCGTCCGGGAGCCCATGAACAGGCCGACTGTGACCGCAGCCACGACGCCCGAGAGGCCGAGCTCCTCGGCGGGCAGGTACGCCGCGTAACCGGTGAAGAGCGAGATCGTGATCTCGACGGGCGGGTCGTCGAGCCGCTGGCGCACGTACGCGACGACCCAGCCGACGGCGAGGCCGATCGCCACGCCGCCGATCGCGCCGACGAAGAACTGGCCGCCGGCGTCCCAGACGCTGAACGTCCCGGCGGTCACGGCCACCACCGCCACCCGGTACGCGATGATCGCGGTCGCGTCGTTGATGAGCGACTCGCCCTCCACCACGGTCACCACGCGCCGCGGGACGCCGATCCGTTCCGCGATCGCGGTCACCGCCACCGGGTCGGTGGGGGAGACGATCGCGCCGAGCACGAACGCCGCGGGCCAGGACATGTCGGGCACGACCGCGTGGAGGCAGACGGCGACGGCGACGCAGGTCAGCAGCACGAGCCCGACCGACAGGAGCGAGATCGACCCGACGTTGCGACGGAGGTCGCGCAGCGAGGCGAAGAACGCCGCCGAGTACAGCAGCGGCGGGAGGAAGATCAGCAGCACCAGGTCGGGGTCGAGCTCGATCGTGGGCATGCCGGGGATGAAGCCGATCGCCAGGCCGCCGAGGACCAGGAAGATCGGGTACGGCACGTTCATCACGCGGGCGAGCGTGACCAGCGTCGCCACCGTCAGGAGCAGGCCGGCGAGGAAGATCTCGGTGTGGGCTCCCCCGTCCACGCGCCGGTATTAGCACGGTTGGGGTGGGAACCCCATCGTGGACCGCGGGCTGACGCCGATGGAGTGGGTGCAGCGTGCACCAGCTCTCCTGAAAGGACTCCACCCGATGCGCCGCTTCCTCGCGACAACCCACGATCTGCCTGCCGGGCCGCCGCCTGAGGTCCTGCTGCAGATCGATGTCGCGTGGGAGCGGTCACGGGAGCTGTTCGAGTCCGACCTCGAGCTCCACTTCGAAGTCGACGCCCTCTTCGGCGAGGTCTGGGCCGAGCTCCGCTGCGCCGACGGGTCCCTTGCGGAGCGCCTGACGGCCTCCGAGGCGCTCGCGCTCGCCTGCGGCGACGCGCCCGTCGAGCTCGCCATCGCCGCCTGATCGGCCGCCCCCCCGGGCGGTGTCGCGGCCGGCCCCGGCAACGGGCCGGCCGCGCCTCCGCTCACCGGCTCGCGCCCTGGGCTGGACCGCGTGCGGGGCGCGGGGGTACGGTGCGCGCATGCGTCCCATCCCCGCCTCCCGCCTCGGCGACGCCCACGGCCTCCTGCGCGCCGTCAACGAGCGCGAGCGCCTCCGGCTCGACGAGTTCGTCACCGAGTTCACGGTCGAGGAGCTGTTCCCGCCCGGGCTGGAGAACGCGCTGGGCCGGACGCGCCAGTTCGTCTCGTTCGCCCGCGCCGCCGGGCTGCTCAACGAGGACCGCGGCACGGTCGAGCTGACCGACATGGGCAAGCGCTACGTCCGCGCCGCCGACGCGGAGCGGCCGTTCGACGTCGCGCCCGCCCAGGCGGAGTGGCTGCGCCGCCTGCTGCGCGAGCGGCACATGACCGACTCGTCTACCACGGCGCGGCGGTGGCGCTCAGCCTGTGCGCGTCGAACCCGCCGGACTTCCGCGCGTCGACGCTCGACTTCGGCCGCGCGATCTCGCACCTCGGGCGCGCGGGCTGGGACAACGAGAACACGTTCGAGTCGCAGGGCGAGCGGTACACGACGTTCCTGCGCGACCTCGAGCTGATCGACGCCGAACGCCGGCTGACCGCCGACCGGGCAGGAGACGCGCGACGAGCTCACGCTGCCGATCCACGCGTCGCTGAAGGATCTCGCGGCGCAGCTGAACCCGGGCGGGCTCGACGCGGCGATCCGCGATGGGCAGGCCGAGGCCGCGGCGGCCGAGCCGGCGGTGGCGGAGCCGGAGGCCGAGCCGGCGGCGGAGGCCGAGCCGGCGGCGGAGGCCGAGCCGGCGCCGGCGCCCGAGCCGGCGGCGCCGCCCGCGGCCGAGGTGGACGAGGACGAGTACGAGGACGTCGGCCCGGGCGCCGGGCCGTCGCGAGCGGCGGCGCCGCCGTCGCGCGAGATGCCCGCCGTCGCACCCGCGGCGGCGCAGGCCGCGCCGCCGCCGCAAGCCGCGCCCGCGCCGCCGCAGGCCCCGCCGCCGGCGGCGGCGCCGCCGCAGGCCCCGCCGGGGCCGCAGGCGGCCCCGGCCCCGCCCGCGCCGCCCCCGGACATCTGGGACGTCGCGACCCCGGAGGAGAGCACGCGGGCGTACGCCGCGATCACGCCGGACGCGCCCGTCGAGACGCCGGCCGCTGCACCGCCTCCAGCGGCGCCCGCCGCGCGGCCGGCCGAGCCCGCGGCCGCCGCCGCCGGTCGAGACGCCCGCGGTCGCACCGCCCGCGGCCGCGCCGCCCGCGGTCGCGCCGCCCGCCGCACTGCCGCCCGCAGCCCCCGCCGGCGGCCCGCGCCCCGGACCCGATGGCCGCTGCCGCGGCCGCCGCCACCGTCGCGTCGCCCACGCCGGCGCCCGGGGCGGAGGCGTTCGTCGCCGCGGCCGCGATCCAGGGCGCTGCGACCGAGCTCGGGCTGCACCTGCCCGCGGACGTCTACGCCGCGGTCGCGGCCGCGCTCGCCGGCGGACACGTCGTGCTCGTCGGGCCGGCCGGGAGCGGGAAGACGACGCTCGCGCTCGCGATCGCCAAGGCGGCCGCGCAGGCCGGCAGGACGGGCGGCGCCACCGTCGTCACCGCGGCGCACCGCTGGTCCGCCCGCGACACCGTCGGCCGCCCGGGCGACGAGGAGTGGGAGCGGGGAGTCGTCGTCGACGCCGCCGCACGCGGGCGCTGGCTGATCGTCGACGAGCTCGACCGCGCGCGGCTCGACCGCGCGCTCGGCGATCTCTCCTCGTTCCTCGCGGGCATCCCCGTCACGCTCCCGGACGGCGAGGCCGCCCCGCCGGGCGACTGGCGCGTGGTCGCGACGGCCGGACCGGCCGGGCTGGAGGGCTCGGCGCGCGCTGGTCCGCCGCTTCGCCCACGTGCGCCTCCCGGCGCCCGCCGACGCGGACCTCCACGCCGCCATCGACGCCGCGGCCGCCGGCGACCGGTCGCCGCCGCGGCGGTCAAGCGGCTGCTGGGCGCACGCGAGCTGGGCCCGGTCGGCGCCGGCGCGTTCCTCGCCGCCGCCCGCTTCGCCGCCGCGCGCAACGCCGCGGCACCCGCCGACGAGCGCACGCTCGCGCGCGAGGCGCTCACCGCGTACGTCGCTCCGCTGCTCGGGCACCTCGACGACGAAGGCCGCCGCCGGCTCGCCGCGCTCGCCGGATGAGCCGCGCGGCCGGCGACCCCGGCCACGGGCTCCTGGGGCGGCGCGGGCGCGGGCCGGCCGAGCTGCGCCGCCCTCGCGCGGGCCGCGGCGCGGCTGGCGCCGCTCGCCCTGTACCCGCGGCCGCTGGACACCGCGCGGGTGCGGATCCTCCACGTGCCGTGGCTGTTCCGCCTCCCGTGGTTCCGGCGCTTCCCGGCTACAACATGGCGCCACCTGATCCTGCTCGCGCGCCCGCTGGGCGAGGTCGCGGACGATCTCGTCACCCACGAGCTCTGCCACGTCTGGCAGGACCAGGACCACCGCGCTGCGGATGTGGCTCTCCTACCTGCGGGGCTACGCGCAGCAACCCGCACGAGGTCGAGGCGCGGCGGGCCGTGCGGGAGACGCGCTGACCCCGGCCCGTCAGGCCAGCGCGGCCGGCTGCGCCAGCCCCGCCGTGAAGTCGCCGGCGAGCGCGCTCACCAGCATCCCCGAGCCCCGGGCCGATCGTCTCGCCCTGCGCCACGCCGGCGAGCATGCCGCTGGCGATGGTCGCCCGGCTCGGCGGCGAGCACGGCGGCGGTCGCGGCCAGCTCTGCCTCGCAGCCCAGCTCGGCGGCGTACGGCGCGCAGGCGGCGAGCAGCTCGTCGAGGATCTCCGCGGCGGGCCGGCGCGTCGACGCGCTCGGGGTCGAGGAACTCGCGCCCGCATCCCGTCGCGGGTGGCCAGGAAGCGGTTCTCGTCGAGCACCTCGGGCGTGCCGGCGATCGACGCCGCGACGAAGCCCTCGGTGGCCTCCAGCCGGACCGCGCACTGCACGAGCGCGGCGAGCGCAGCGTTGTCGGACGCGCGGGTCTGCGCGTCCATGATCCGCACCTCGATCGTCCCGAACCGCGGCTGGAGCCGCACGTCCCACCACAGGAACGTCGGCTCCGGGAACGCGCCGGAGCGCAGCAGCACGTCGATCGCCTCGACGTACTCGGCGTAGTTCGCGAACGGGCGCGGGATGCCGACGCGCGGGAACGTCCCGAACACCGGCACCCGCGCGGAGGCGAGGCCGGTGTCGCGTCCCTGCCAGAACGGGGAGTTCGCCGACAGCGCGAGCAGCAGCGGGACGTGCACGCGCATCCCGCGCAGCGCCCGCACCGCCGACTCCGCGTCGGGCATCGCGACGTGCACGTGCAGCGCGAACGTCGGCTCGCGCCGCGCCAGCTCGCGCATCGAGTCGTAGATCGACTGGTAGCGCGCGCCGGGCGAGACCTCGACGTCGCTCCACTGCGCGAACGGGTGCGTGCCGGCGACCGCGGCTCGCAGGTCGAGCGGGGCGAGGTCGGCCGCGAGGCCCGGCGCGCAGCCGCGCGAGCTCCGCGGCGGCGCCGCGCCGCGGTGGGATGCGGCCGGCTGGCCAGCTCGAGCGCCGAGCCGTGCGTCTCGGCCGACGCCTGGTCGGCGACCGTGCGCGAGAGCGCCGGCGAGCACGTCGTCGATCCGCGAGGCGAGCGACCAGTCGTGCGGATCGAGGAGCATGACCTCCTCCTCGACGCCCACGGTCCACGGGCGCGACGGCGGCGTCCGGGTTCCAGACCGCCCACTCCGGCAGCGGCCTCACGGCACCACCCAGGTGTCCTTCGCGCCGCCGTTCTGCGACGAGTTGACCACGAGCGCGCCCTCGTCGAGCGCCACGCGCGTGATCCCGCCGGGGAGGACCTGCACGTCATCGACCGTCGCACATCAACACATAGGGTCGCAGGTCCACGTGCCGGGGTGCCAATCTTCCGTGAACGTCGGTCGGATGCGTCGAGAGCCCGACGAGGCGCTGGGCGACGTAGTCGCCCGGCGCGGCGCGCACCTGCTCGCGCAGCTCGTCCACGTCCGCCCGGTCGGCGTGCGGACACACGACCACGCCGAGCCCGCCGTAGGAGCCGCGATCCTTGACCACCAGCTCGTCGAACACGTCGAGCGCGCGCTCCAGCGTGCGCGGATCGCCGAGGTCGAACGTCTCGACCTGGTTCGAGCACGGGTTCCTCTCCGAGGTAGAAGCGGATCATGTCGTGCACGTAGGCGTGGGCGAGCTTGTCGTCCGCGATGCCGGTGCCGAAGCAGTTGATCAGGCGGACGCCGCCCGCCGCCACGACCGGATGGAGCAACCGGCCCACCTCGCTGTCCACCTCGTCCGCGTTCGTGCGCCGGTAGACCGCGTCGACGACCGCGCCCCGGTGGCGGAGCCGTCCGCCGGCGGCTTCGAGGTCGTCCGGCTCGACGAGCGGCACGCCCAGGTGCTCCGCGATCCAGCGGTGCTCCCAGTACGCGGCGTTGTCCTCGCCGTCGGTCAGCACCACGACATGGCCGGGACCGAACACGCGCCGGAGCGCGTCGCCGAGGCCGTCGATCGAGCGCGGGAGCGCCTCCGGCGGCAGCTCGAGCGCCCGCAGCGTCGCCTGCCGCGCCGCGGGCCAGTAGCCCAGCCCGCTCGGCGTGCGCACGTTGTCCTCCAGCACCAGCCACTCGCCCGCGGCGTCGCGCACGATGTCGAGCCCCGCGATCCCGACCCACACGCCGCCCGGCGGCCGGACGCCCTGCATGGCGGGCTCGAGGTGGTCGGCCGTGTCGAGCACCCGCTGGGGCACGACGCCCTCGGCGACGATCCGCCGCTCGCCGTACACGTCGGCGACGAACGCGTTCAGCGCCCGGGTGCGCTGGGCGAGCCCGGCGGCCAGCGGCTCCCATTCCGCGGCCGGGATCACGCGCGGGACCGGATCGACGTGCCAGGTGTCGTCGCCGTCGACCGACGCGAAGCGGATCCCCTGCGCGTCGACCTGCTCGCGCATCGCGGCGCTGAGGGCGCCCAGATCGGAGGCGAGGACGGCGTCCATGACCGCGCGGGCCGGCGGGCCGCACCGTCCCGTCGGGCGCGATCGCGTCGTCGTAGGTGTCCGAGCGGTAGCCGTCCAGGGCGTTCACGGAGCGGCCCTACCCGCTTGCCAGGGCGGGCAGGCGCGCCACACTGATGGCCATGAGCCAGTTCGCCGTCGCGCTCGCGACGCTCCAGGACTTCGCCGCCCGGACCGGCGCCGACCGCGTCGTGGCGCTGCTCGACCGCGGGGAGGACGCGCCGCCGGTGCTCGTCGAGCGGCTCGAGGACGGGGCGCTGCAGGTCACCGAGGACGCCGACCCTGTGCCCGCGGCGGCTGACCCCGACGTCGCCCCGCTCGCGCTCGGCGACCTGCGCCCGGTGCCGGCGAGCGCGATGGCGGCCGACCCGGACACCGGCGAGCTGGCCGCGCCGATCGGCAGCGTGCAGCTCCTCGCCGAGTCGGTGCTGACGCTCGCGCGCGCGTTCGGCGGGCGCTCGGTGGCGACCGCGACGTTCGCCACCCGCGACCCGGCGCTCCCCCTCACCGTCGCCGCGCGCGAGGGCGACCCGATCGTGCTGGACATCGGCGGGCGCCAGTTCGCGCTGCCGGTCTGACGGCTCAGCCGACCGGCTCGAGCCGGACGACGTAGCCGCCGTCCGCGGCCGTCGTGACGCGCAGCGTGCCGGCCGCCGTCACCTGCTGCGTGCGCGTCGCGAGCGCGCCGCCGCGGCCCGTCCTCGATCGTCTCGGCGGCGTAGGCGCGGCCGCGCTCGAGGAAGCCGAGCGGAAGCTCGACGGTGCGGCCCGCGCCGGCGCGGATCGCGCCCACGTACCAGCGGTCGCCGGCCCGGCGCGCGATCGTGGCGGACTCGCCCGGGCGGCCGGCGAGCAGGCGCGTCTCGTCCCACGCGACGGGCACCTCGCGCAGCCAGCGCTCGGCCAGCGGCTGCGCGGCGTAGGCCTCGGGCGAGTCGGCGAAGTGCTGGAGCCCGGAGGCGAAGACGACCGACAGCGCCAGCTCGTGCGCGAGGGTGGTCCGGCGCCGGGGCGTGGAGAACGTGACCGGCGTGTAGTCCATCGGGCCGATCGCGTTGCGCGTGAACGGCAGCGTCGCGTTGTGCTCGGGTGACGCGTGCACGGCGGCGTCGCCCTTGTAGGACTCGGCGCCGAGCACCGCCTCCTGGGTGAGGACGTTCGGCCAGGTGCGCGACATGCCGCGCGGTGCGGTGGCGCCGTGGAAGTCCACGACCAGGCGGCGGGCGGCGGCGGCCCGCGCGACGCCGCGGTACCAGCTCATGCGCTGCGCGGAGTCCGACTGCATGAAGTCGAGCTTCACGCCCGCGACGCCCCAGTCCCGCCACTGCGACAGCAGCGCGTCGCGCCGCGCGGGCGTCGCGAGCGCGTCCCAGCGCGACCAGAGCAGCACGCCGACGCCGCGCTCGCGCGCGTAGGCGGTGAGCGCCGGGATCCAGGACGCGTCCCAGCCCTCGTCGACGAGCACGTACTCCCATCCCATCCGCGCCGCGAAGTCGACGTACTGCCGCTGGCGGGCGAAGTCGGCCGGGCTGGCGCCGTCCGACCACCACGACCAGGCGACGCGTCCCGGGCGGACCCACGACCAGTCGCCGGCGGCCGGCGGCGCGAGGTCGTCCACCAGGTCGGACTCGACGATCGTCGCGAGCGAGCCGACCACCGCGACCCGCCACGGGGTGCGCAGGCGGGCGAGCCCGCGGCCGAGCGGCGGGCGCCGCAGGTGCAGCACGCCGGAGCGCAGCCGCAGCCGCGCGGCCGGCTGGTCCGCGCCGATCCCGCTCTCGCTCAGCAGCGCCCACCCGGCGGCGGTGGAGAGCAGGGCGGGGAAGCCGACGCTGCCGCCGGGGGCGTTCGCGAGGCGGCCGGGAAGGTACGGGCGCTCGTAGCTGGTGCCGTAGCGCTGCAGCCAGGCGCGGGCCGCTCGCGGCGCGGTGAACGCGCTGCACTCGCCGGTGACGCCGCGGCGGGCCGGGCCGCTGAGCGTGGTGCGGTAGGCGACGCCGTCGTCGGAGGCGCGCAGCTCGACCGCCAGGCGCGAGCGGCCCCGGCGGAAGCGGAGCACGAGGCGGCGCGCCCGGTACCGATGGTCGCGTCGCTTCCCGGCGGGTGTCGTGTAGCGCTGGGAGATGCGCGAGCGCGTCCGGCCGGCGGGGTCGAAGCCCTCGGGCAGGCAGCGGGAGCCGGCCGCGAGGCCGATCGCCGAGGAGAGCACCCGCGCGCCGTCGCGCCGCACGGTGGCGTGGAGCCCGCCGCCGGCGAGGCGCACGTCGGCGCGGAGCCGGCCGTCGGGCGACGCGACCTGCCACGGCTCCGCGTGCGCGGAGGCCGGAGCCGCCACGGCCACGGCGGCGGCGAGCGCGGCGAGAGCTCCCCTGTACGGCATCTCGGCTACCAACGCGGCCGCGGGGCCGAAGTTGTCCCTCTTACCGAGCTTTCAGCTTGACGGCGGAGCATGCGGGGCGATGCGCATCCTCGTGGTCGACGACGAGCCGGCAGTGCGCGACGCCGTCGACCGCGCGCTCCGGCTCGACGGGCACGACGTGTCGCTCGCGCACGACGGGCGCGCCGCGCTCGACGCCGTCGCCGCCGCGCCGCCGGACGCGCTCGTGCTCGACCTGCTGATGCCGCACGTCGACGGCCTCGAGGTCTGCCGCCGGCTGCGCGCCGCCGGCGACCGCACGCCCGTGCTCGTGCTGACGGCCCGCGACGCGATCGCCGACCGCGTGCGCGGGCTCGACGCCGGCGCGGACGACTACCTCGTCAAGCCGTTCGCGCTCGAGGAGCTGCTGGCCCGCGTCCGCGCGCTGCTGCGCCGCGCGGGCGCGGACGGCGCCGACGCCGGACCGACGCTGTGCTACGAGGACCTCGTGCTCGACCCGGTCGCCTACACGGTCCAGCGCGGCGACCGGCGTCTGGAGCTCACGCGGACGGAGTTCCTCCTCCTCGAGCTGTTCCTGCGCCACCCGCGCCAGGTGCTGACGCGCTCGATCATCTTCGACCGCGTCTGGGGCTACGACTTCGGGCCGGCGTCGAACTCGCTCGAGGTCTACGTCGGCTACCTGCGGCGCAAGACCGAGGCGGGCGGCGAGCCGCGGCTGCTGCACACGGTCCGCGGCGTCGGCTACGTCCTGCGCGCGCCATGAGCCTCCGGCGCCGGCTCATGCTGGCGTGCGCGGCGGCCGTCGCGCTCGCCGTCGTGCTCGCGGCGGGGCTGACGTACTGGTTCGTGCGCGACACGCTGCGCGACCAGATCGATGTGTCGCTGCGCGATGCGCGGCCGTTCGCCATGAAGCTGCCGCCGGCGGACGAGCTGACCGCCCTCACCGCGAAGGAGCAGGCGATGCTGATCGGGCGGAGGGACCGGATCAAGTCATCGTCGCCGCTGGACGGCCCGGTCGTGTTCGCCCAGGTCGTCAAGCCCGACGGCGCCGTCCAGGTCGCCCCCGGCCAGAAGCCGTCGCCGCTGCTCGACCAGAGCGATGTGGAGGCGGTGGCCAAGGGCGTGCGTGAGCCGTTCTTCGCCGACGTGGAGCGGGACGGCCATCGCCTGCGCGTCTACACGATGCAGGTGCCTCCGGGCGGCGCGCTGCAGGTCGCACGCTCGCTCGACGAGGTCGACGGCACGCTCGGCACGCTGCGGCTCGGCCTGGCCGTCATCGTGCTGCTCGGGATCGGGGCGGCGCTGGCGCTCGCGCGGCTCGCGACCCGCGCCGCGGTCCGGCCCGTCTCCGAGCTCACCGACGCCGCCGAGCACGTCGCCCGCACGCGCGACCTCACGCGCCGGATCGAGCGCGAGGGCGACGACGAGCTGTCCCGGCTCGCGGGGGCGTTCAACACGATGCTGGAGGCGCTCGAGGTCTCGCAGCGGGCGCAGCGACGGCTCGTGGCGGACGCGTCCCACGAGCTGCGCACGCCGCTCACGTCGCTCCGCACCAACCTGGAGGTGCTGGGGCTCGGCGGACTCGGCGCCGACGACCACGCGCGGCTGCGCGCCGACGTGATCGCCCAGCTGGAGGAGCTCACGCTGCTGGTCGCCGACCTGGTCGATCTCGCCCGGGAGGAGGAGCCGGTCGCCGAGCGCGAGGCGCTGCGGCTCGACGACCTCGTGGCGGCGGCCGTCGAGCGCGCCGGACGGCATGCCCCCGGCGTGCGCTTCGCGACGCAGCTCGAGCCCACCGTGGTCGACGGCGTGCGCAGCCGGCTCGACCGCGCGGTCGCCAACCTGCTCGACAACGCGTCGAAGTACGGCGCGCCGGGCGGGACGGTCGATGTCACGCTGCGCGCCGGCGTGCTCACCGTGCGCGACCGCGGACCCGGCATCGCCGACGAGGACCTCCCGTTCGTGTTCGACCGCTTCTACCGCGCGCGCTCGGCGCGCGGCCGGCCGGGCTCGGGGCTCGGCCTGGCGATCGTGCGGCAGGCGGCCGAGGCGCACGGGGGCAGCGTGCACGCCGAGCGTGCGCCGGGCGGTGGCGCCGTGCTCCGCATGGCGCTCTCACCAAGCTCATAACCCCGTCTCAGCAGGCTCTCATCCGGCTCGGGCTCCATGGGCCCGAATCCGTCGTGAAAGGAGCCCCATGACCCTTCGACGCCTCGCCGCTGCGCTGCTCGCGCTGTCGGCGCTGGCGCTCGCCGCCTGCGGCGAGGATCCCACCTCGGCCAGCGGCAACGCGGCCGCCAAGGAGAAGCTGCGGGAGGCGGAGCTCAAGTCATCCACATTCTGCGGCCAGGCGGCCACTTCGTCGTCATCGACGGATTCCTCACCCACCCGCCGGCATCGCTCACCCCACAACAACGCACCGTTGTGCGCCTGATCGACTCCGCGATGACCGTCTCACGCACCTGGACACTGGGCGACCTCCTGGCGACGAGCGAGCGACTTCAGACCGTCGCGGTGGAGGACCTCACCACCCGGGTCCTGCCGAACGTCGAACGAACCGCCCGCATCGCGCGCTACTACCTCGACCGCCCACGCCGCGCGCGGTCGAGGCTCTGCCTACACCCGTGAGGAGCTCTCGTCGACGAAGAACTCCTGGGCGACCGCCACTCGGTCACCGATCATGTCCCAGGCGTATTCGCACTCGTCCGCGGTCTCCTCGAGGATGCGGTCCAGTGTCGTGACGTGTCGCTCGATCAGGCCGGGCTCGCAATCGCCCTCGGACGCGTCGCCGACGATCGCGACGATGAGCTCGTACCGGCGGCTCGACTCCCGCTCGAGCGCCTCGAGGCGCTCGTCGAGCTCCCGCGAGTGACCGGGGACGCGGGCGTTGGCTTCGAGCAGGTCGCTCGTGAGCAGACCGATGAGGACGTGCGCCTGACGCGCGTGCATCACGAGCGCCTCGACGACGCCGGCGAAGACATGCTCCATGCGCCGAGTCTGCGCCCAGCCGCGCGAGGCAGCAAAGCGGACGTGTGATTCTCCCCGCCGTGCATCGAGATGCGAGCTGCTAAGCGGGTGAGGCGTTCGGGGTGGGCGCCGTCGAGCAGCGCACGGAGGTACCCGGGCAGGTGTTCGAGACCCATGCGGGCTGCCGCCGTCGCGACGTCGTACGTGATCGGCTCGCCGCTGTTGGGGTGGACGACGATCCGGTACTGCGGGACGTCATGGAAGTGCCGCCGGCTCGCGCGCTGCGCGTTCGCACGGACCTGCTCGAGATGCCCCGGCCGCGGGTGCTCGGCCTTGGTCTCGATGGCGATGATGAAGCGCGGGCGCCGGCGGGCGGCAAGGACATGGTCGAGATCACCGCGCCGACCCTCTCGCGTCGCCAGCGGGATCCCGTGACGCGCGGTGAGCCGATGTCGGGCGGCGAAGTCGTCGAGCACGGCCGCGACCCGCTGCTCTCCCGACCGCCCTCGCGCTCGCCTCGCCCGGTTCGAGCGCCAGGAGTGCAGCGGTCGCGCCAGCCGGATCCACAGGCGCCTCATTCCCCGATCACCCGCATCACGCAGACGGATTGGACCGCCGCCGATGCCATGGCACACTCCCGCGCCGGGATCCCGCTCCCGGGCATCGCGTCATCTGCAACGCCCTCCTACGGCGTGATGTCGGTGCGGCCGCCGGCCTATCCCCTTGCTTCGCGCCGGCGGCCGCACCCACTGCTTCCGTCATCGTCGTGTCACGCGCAGTCGCCACGCCATGAGCGCGCCGGCGATGGCCAGCAACGCGACCGCCCAGGCCAGGCTGACGAGCACCATCGCACCGGCTGACGCGGAATCGCCCACGGCGAGCTCGAGCAGTCGCCGCGGCGCCCAGAACGGGAGCGTCTTGGCGGCCGCCTCGGAGCTGGCCAGGCTGAGCTCGATGCCCACTGCGCCGATCATGATCAGGACCGCCTCGAGCTCACGCGGCGCGAGCGCCCCGACCGCGATCCCGAACGGCACGCTCACCAGCGCGACCAGTTGCACGCCCGCGAGGAGCGCCCAGGGACGGTCGGGCGCCGACCCGAGCCAGATCACGAGCGAGAAGGCGGTGGCGACCACCGCGCCGAAGCCCGTGAGCAGCACGAGGCGCCCCGCCACGAGCTCCCACGCCCGGTAGCCGGCCAGCACGAGACGCCGATCGATGGCGCGCGCCGACAGCACCGCGAAGATCGCCGCTCCCGACACCGAGAACGCCATCGCCACGCCGCCCACCTCGACGGCGTGCTCGGGCGCGCTCAGCGAGGCGCCGTAGAAGGCGAGCGGCAGCACGGTGAGCAGGGCCAGCGCCGTGCGCCGGCGGACCAGGTCGCGGCCGGCCATCTCGGCCGGCGTCAGCACGCGGGCAAGTCGCGTCACGTCGCGACCCTCAGCTCGACGACCCGGTCGACCCGGACTGGCTCGGCGAGGAGGTGGGTGACGACCACGACCGCCCGCCCCTCGTCGCGCCAGCGGTCGACGTGCTCCCAGAAGCTCACGTACCCGCCGCGGTCGAACCCCTGGTAGGGCTCATCGAGCAACAGCACCTGCGGGTCTCCCAGCAGCGCGAGCGCGAGGTTGAGCTTCTGCCGCCCGCCTCCGGAGAGCTCGCCGGCGGGCGTGGCGACGTCATCCGCCGGCAGGCCCAGCTCGGCCAGGAGCTTCCGGCCCTCCGCGAGCGCGCGCCCGCGTGAGAGCCGCAGTCCCGGGGCGAACAGACCGACGTGCTCTTCAGCGGTGAGCAGATCGAGCAGGCCGGGCTGCTGGGGGCAGTAGCCGACCCGCCCGTGCACCGCGACGTCTCCCGAGTCCGGCGCGAGCAACCCGGCGCAGATCCGCAGCAACGTCGTCTTGCCCGCACCGTTCTCTCCCACCACGGCGACCGCCTCGCCGGCCCGGACGTGCAGCGACGCGCCCTCGAGCGCCCGCCGTTGCCCGAACCGCATCCCGGCTCCGGACACGCGCAGCAGCTCCACTTCATCGCTCGGCGCGGCCGTGCGGGCCGGCCTTCGCGGACAGGAAGCGAACGCCGAGCGCGACCGCGTCGGCCTTCGTGAGCGGGAGCTCGGTGCCGTCCCCGTTCGTGGCCGGATACGGCCGGAGCTCCACGTCGAAGCCGTGCTCCTTGGCCCAGCGCCGGACGTTGACCCGGAAGGTCTCAGTGGAACTGCCGTAGTCCTGGCCCTTGACGAAGCGCCATGCCTGTCCGTCGGCCCATTCCGAGAAGTCGAAGCGGGTGCGCTTCTCGCGCGCTGGAAGACCGTCGGTGAGCAGCTCTGGCATTTGGAGAACCTCCTTCAGGGGGTGGTCTGGGGGAACAGGTGCAGGCCGGCGAAGCCGAGGAGCGCGGTGAGCGCGGAGGCCAGCGGTCCGGCCTCGGCGCGCACGGTCCTCGGGTCCAGCGACGCGTGCGGCACGAGGACGAGCCGGCCGTGCCGCCGCGCGAGCCGCCGCAGCGCCGGGATCCGCCCGGCGACGGGTACGCGCCGGCGGACGGCGACGGCTGCCACCGCCTGCGGGGTCGTGCCCAGTTCAGGGCAGGCGTCGCTGCGCAGGAGCTCTTCTCCCCGCACGGCTGCGACCGTCTCAGCGGCGACGACCCACACGACGTGCGTGGCGAGGCTGAGCATCAGCCGCGCGTCGAAGGCCCGGAGCGTCCCGCAGTCCAGGACGATCGCGTCGTGGGCTCGGCGCAGCTCCGCGACGGCCTCGGTGATCGCGTCGTGTCGCCGGGGCGTTCGAACGTTGACGAGCTCGCGGGCCGGACCCGCGAGGACGCGAACGCCGTCGCGGCCGTCGAGCGACTCCAGCATCGGGATCTCGATCAGCCCGGCGAGGCTGAGGCCGAGCCCGTCGCAACCGTGAGCGATCAGCCCACCGCAGCAGGACTCGGCCTCGGCCAGCAGCACCTTCCCCGAGGCCGCATGGGCGGTGGCGATCGTCAGGCTGGTGGTGCCGACGCCGCCGGCCAGCCCGCAGAACGCGAGCACCGGTGCTCGAGCGCGGGCCGGCTGGTCGACGTCGCGAGTGGCGAGCCGGTCCGCGACCAGGTCCTCGTCGCTCACGCTCGTACGCCTCCGACCAGGCGCAACTCCTCGTCAGAGAGCCACAGCCGGAGCTCCGCCTCGCCGCGGGCGCGGTCGTGCCAGGCGGCCTGCTCGGGGCGGTCCCGGACCTCGAGGATGTGGGTGGCCTGCTCCACGACGGGGTTCGGAGACTCCGACGCGACAATGGTGAGCGCGCCGGCGCGCCGAGCGCAGGCGACCGCATGCAGGAGGGACTCCGATCCGTCCGGCTCGGCGAACTCGAGCGCGTCCTCGTCGATCACGAGCGCCGGCTCCTCTCGCGGCGCGAGCCAGTCGACCGCCCGTCGTACGAGCTGCGCCGGCCCTTCCGGGAACGGGTGGGCGGTATCGAGGACATGCAGGCGCGCGGCGACCTCCGCGATGCGCTCGTACTCCAAGCCGGAGCCCACGACCGCGACCGCCCGCCCGGACGCAAGGCAGCGGGTGACGAGCACGAGGCGCCAGAGCCGGCGATCGTCCGGACGTCCGCCATACAGCGCGACGAGCGGTGCGCGAGGGCCCGCATCGCGGATCGACTCGAGCACGCCGGTGGATCTCGACGCGGCGAGCGGGACGCCGCCGGAACCCCCCGCGGTCCTGTCGACGAACGGCGCGCCGCGACCGGCGGCGTCCAGCGAGAGCGCTTCCGTGCGGCGTGCCGCGTCGTTGCCCAGCGGCATGGCGGACAGCCACAGGGCTCTCTGCCTGAACTGGCCTCGGTCGGTGCGCACGCCGAAGCTCGCCCCCATCTGCTGGGCGACCTCGTCGACGCGAGCGTTGAGCGTGGCGACCGCGTGGTCGCCGGGCGCGGCTCCGATGTGGCAGTAGACGCTCACGTCGGCGGTGGGCTCACCGGTGGGAGGCCGGTGGACGTGCACCGAGACCACTTCGGGCAGGTCGATGCGAAGGGCGCCCACGGGCCAGCCGGGGACAGCCTGCTCGTAGCCTCCGCCGAAGGCGATCACCTGCTGTTGTCCCTGGGCGTCCGCGAAGTGATGCTCCGGCGAGAAGTCCAGCGCGCTGGCCTCCGCGCAGGACCGGAGCTCGGATGCGACCGACCGTGCGAGCTTCGCCTCGGCGCGCGGCTCCAGTTCCCCAAGCATCTCGAGTCCGTCGTGGGAGCCGGCGGTGACGTGGCGCGATCCCATGGCACGGCGCAAGAGGTGCACGACCGCGCTCCCGTCCAGCAGCCGGGGATGGAGATCGAGTCGTTCCAGGCGGGAGCGGACCATCTCCGCGAACGCGAGCGACGCGACGTTCCCGCCGGTACCCCGGCGCCCGCGCGAGGGAATGACGACGTGGCAGGCGAGGTGCGCCTGCGCAATGAGCGCCGGGTCATTCCGGAGGGATGCGGCGACAGCCGCCGCGAGCGGGTCCTCGGCCGGGTCGAGAGTGCGGTTCGACCGGGAGCACTTCCGTGCGCAGTTGCAGCGATGAGCCGGCGGGCAGGTCGGCGAAGAGCCCGGGCAGCTCCGCCGGACGTTGTCGGGGGAGGATCTCCAGCACCCGGATCCTGGTGCCATCCGCGAGGACGACAAGGCCGGAACGGTGGACGGCGGCGATGGGAAGCGGGGGCGTGTCGCGCCGGCGGATCAGGCGCCACGGCATCGCCCAGGCGCGCGCCTGGGGTCGATTGCCGGGGTTGATCACGGGCCGGTTGTTAGACGGACCCGGGCAGCACCTCAATTCGTCTGTCGGAGCAGTTCGTTCGCTCGGACAGATATGCGGCGAGATGGCGCTTGCAGGATCTGCGAACTGTTTTGGCTCGCGACCGTGCGCGGCTAGCTTGGCAGAACGATGACCTCCGTCGAGCACCATCCGTACCGCCATCCATGGCTGGGCGTGGAGGTGCGGCACCTCGCGACGCTCATCGCGGTGGCACGCACGCAGTCGTTCCGGCAGGCGGCGGCGGAGCTCGGATACGTCCAGTCCGCCGTGAGCCAGCAGATCGCGGCGCTCGAGCGGGTCGTCGGTACACGGCTCGTGGAGCGGCGGAGGGGGCATCGGGTCGTCTCCTTGACGCCCGCCGGCGAGTTGCTCCTCGAACGGAGCGTCGGGATCATCGGTCAGCTTCGCGCCGCGCGGATCGACCTCTCGGTGACCGACGACTGCCACGGCACCGTGGTTCGCCTCGCGGTCGCCTGCGACGCCGCACAGTCGGTCCTGGCGCGGCTTCTGCTCCATGTCACGCAGGAGCTTCCGGGGATCCGCCTGCGCGTGACCGAGATGTCGGATGAGCAGGATCTGGTGGCACAGCTCGAGCGCGGCGCCGCCGATCTCGCCATCGGAGCGGCGCCGGCCGCCACGGGTCTGGCGGCCGCGACGCTCCTGCACGACCCGTTCGTCGTGCTCGTCGCGCCGGGCTCGCGGCTCGCGGCGCAGGGCAGCGCGCTCAGCCTCTCGGACCTCGTGGACGAACGCCTGATCATCCCCGCGTCCGCGTTCTCGGACGCGCAACTCGCGACTGTGGGGCTGCGCCTGGAGCGCGCCGTTCGCGTGCCGATGGCCGCCGCGGTCCCCCCGCTGGTGGCCGGCGGCCTCGGCGTCGGGCTGGTTCCCCGCTCGGTCGCCATGGACGCGGAGAGCGACCTGATCGCGCTCTCGACGGCCGGGCTCGTCGCGCCGCGCCACGTTGTGCTCTGCTGGCACCCGCGCCGCAAGCGGACCGCCCTGCTCGAATCCTTCTCGAGCGCTGCGCTGGGCGCGTTCCAGGACGACGTCGACGTCGCCGCACCGCTCCCGCTCGCCGCATGACCGACAACGGCACCGAGATGCGCATCAAGGCCGAGCGCGATCGGTGGCTGGCGATCGAGATGCGGCATCTCGCCGCGCTCGCGACCGTCTCCAGGGAGGCGTCGTTCAGCGGAGCGGCCGATAGCCTCGGGTACGTCCAGTCGGCCATCAGCCAGCAGATCGCGTACCTCGAGCGCGTGGTCGGACGGCGCCTCGTGGAACGGTCAGGACGCCGGCGCTCGGTGGCGCTCACCGAGGCGGGGGCGGTCCTGCTGGACCATATCGAGCAGATCCTCGAGCAGCTGCGCTTCGCCAAGGGCGAGGTCGATGCGGTCACCCGGTGCGCGGACGCGCCGGTCAGCTTCGGCATGTCGGCGATCTTCGGGACCTGGCTGCCGCCGATCGTGCTCCGGGCGTGCTTCCCGGACGCCGGGGCGGCGGCGTGGGGTCGCATCGATCGCGGTCCCTCGTCCCAGCTGCTGGAGGAGGTGGCCGCCGGGCACCTGGACGCCGCCTTCGTCGAGCTGCCAATCGCCTCCGGCCCGTTCTTCGCGATGGAGCTGGCCCGGGAGCCGTACGTGCTGGTGTTCCCGGCCGAGGAGGCGGTTGGGCGCGACAGCGTCGAGTCGGTGCTCGCCTCCTGGCCGATCGTCGCGGTCGACGACTGCCGCGCGACGCAGAGCCTGCAGATGCAGTCCGCGGCCGGGAGCCAGACGCTGACGACTGCGCACGCGGTGGACAGTCCGGGCTCCGCGTTGTCGTTCGTCCGCTCGCGCGTCGCGGCCGCCGTCATGACCCGGAGGGACGTTCCGGCAGACGACGCCTCGCTCGCCACCGTCGATCTGCCGGGCGTGCCCGATCGTGTGCTGGGGCTGGCGTGGCATCGCGATCAGGACGACTCCCCTGCCATCGAAGTCCTCCGTGCGGCGGCGCGTCGCGCGTTCGAGACCGCGCACCAGCGGAGCGTTCGAGCAGAGGTCGATCGAAAGCCGGCGCTCTGAGCTGTCGAGCGCGATGACCGATCGCGAGGACGACTGGCAGGACGATTCGGGCTGGGGCAGCTCGGCTACGACCGTGCTCGAGCGTCCCGACGACGTGCACGCGTGGCCGGTCGTCGCGCCTCGTCGACGGCGGGAGCGCGTGCCCCGGGGGCTCGAAGGCGCACGGCACCGCCCCCGCTGGCGGTGGGCGGTGCCGTTCCTCTTCGCGATTCCTGTGGTGGCGATCCTTGTGATCGTCGGCGGAGCGTTCGATGGGGGTGACGAGACGCGTGCCGATGCCACCGGTCGCCGCCCTCAGGCCTCGCGCGCATCGAGCGCGCCCGGGGCGATGGAGGCAGGGCCACCTCGCGCCGCAGCGGGCAGGACCGCTCGCCGGCTCGCGGCGCGGCAGGCGAGGGCGAGGCGGCGAGCGGAGCGTCTTCAACGGCGAGCGGCGATCGGAGCGGGCTGAGCGGCGGCGACGCCGGCAGGCGGCCGAGCAGCGACGCCCGGACCCCGCGCGGCCGGTGACCGCCGGCGCCGCCTTCATCGGCCGCCCCGGCCGCGACCAGCGTGCCGTCGCCGTCGTTGTCGCCAGGCAGCGGAGGATCGGGTGGCAGCGCTCCACCCTGCGCCTTCGCGCTGTGCTGAAGTCGTGTGACGCCATCGCAGCACGCTGGATCTCTCCGCGTCATCGCAGTGATTCCCAGTCGGCTAGTGCGGATTGACGCAAGCGACTAGAAGTTGGCGGCATGAACAACCGCCTCAAAGGACTTCTGGCCCTCGGGATCGCCTTGGCAGCGGCACCTGCGATCGCCGGCGCCCACGGCGACGAAGGCGAGCTCTACGTGCCCTGGACCGACAGTCCCGCACGCCAGCACGGACTCGCGGCGTTCCAGGAGACACCGCCGGCGCCGACGCCCCCTGGCATCTCAGGGCTGGAGCTCGTGGGCAACGCCGACAAGGACGGCACGATCAACTCCGACCTGGCGTTCTGGGGCAACCTCGTCTACGCCGGCAACTGGGGCGGCTTCCGCATCCTCGACGTCTCGATGCGCTCCCCGCGCGTGCTCGTCGACCACGTCTGCAACGGCCCGCAGGGCGACGTGTCGGTCTACAGGATGGGCGGACGCACCTTCCTCTTCCAGTCGGTCGACACGCCGCAGACGGCCGCAGACTGCTCCTCCGTCGACGCTCCGATCATCGACGGCGGCCGGGTCGGCTACGAGGGCGTCAGGGTCTTCGACGTCACCGACCCGCGCAACCCCAGGTTCCTCCAGATGATCCAGACGGCCTGCGGCTCGCACACGCACACGATCGTGCCGCAGGGCGAGACCGCGCACCTCTACGTCGGTTCCTATCCGTTCGGCACGGGCGTCTCGCCGCCCGGCAGCGAGGGACCCGGCGCGTGGCGTGCCTGCGCGACACCGCACCAGAAGATCTCCGTCATCAAGGTCGAAGCGCCGCACGGCAAGCTCCGTTTCCGTATGCGCGAGGTGCGTCTCAGCGACGACACCGACAGCGCCGGCGGCTTCAAGGCCTGCCACGACTTCCAGGCGTTCATGAAGCGGCACATCATGCTGGCCGCCTGCGCAGGCGATGCCCAGCTCTGGGACATCTCCGATCCGTGGCGGCCGACCGCGGACGTGGAGGGCAGGCACACGCACATCCGCTCGCCCGCCGGTGCCGAGACCTTTGAGTTCATCCACTCGGGCGTCTTCTCGTGGGACGGGACGAGCCTCGCCGTGATGGACGAGGTCGGCGGCAGCCAGGGAGCGGAGTGCGACGGCCCCGGCACCAAGGACGGCTTCTACTACTTCTACAAGGTGGTGAAGCCGGGGGCGCCCGCCCCGGAGCTCCAGGCGCGCTACACGCTGCCGCGTTCGCAGTCACCGGAGATCTGCGTGCCGCACAACGCGAACGTCATACCGGTGAAGGGTGCCGACGTCATGGTGATCGCGTTCAACCAGGGCGGCCTGTCGGTGGTCGACTTCACCGACCTCCGCCGTCCGCGGGAGCTCGCGTGGGCCGACCTCGAGGACGCGACCGGATCCTCGGACACGTGGTCGGCGTACTGGTACAACGGCCGGATCTTCGCGAACGACGGCATCGCCCGCCGCGGCCCGACGGCCAACCGCGGGCTCGACGTGTTCACGCTCTCGCCGGCGCTGCGCGGGCTCGCGGCCGGCGCACCCACGTGGTCGCACGCCAACCCGCAGACCCAGGAGGCATGGCAGGCGCCGTGAGGCTGACGCTCCTGCTCGCGGTCGCCGCGCTCGCAGTGCCGGGGTGCGGCGACGGCGGGCGCGCGTCGCGCCCGCCGGCGGTGGCATGGGTCGACCCCGACGGCGACGCCCCGTACATCGGATCGCTCGCCGTCAACCCGGCGGACGGAGCGCTGTTCCTCACGTCCAACACCGGCCTGTTCCGCATCGCGCGGCGACGGACGGCCACGCAAGCTGACCGGCATGCTCCTCACCCCCGGCGGCGAGGGACGGATCTCGAGCGGGCTCGTGGTCCGCTTCACCGGCCCCGACCAGCTGATCGGGTCGGGTCACCCGCCGAAGGACTCGCGCATGCCGGCCGCGCTGGGACTGATCCGGTCCGACGACGCAGGACGGACCTGGCGTTCCGTGTCGCAGCTGGGGGTCGGCGACTTCCATGTCATCGCGTCGACCGGCGGACTGCTCGCCGCACCCAGGTACGGGCTGTCGCAGATCCTGCTGAGTCGCGACGGCGGCCATCGCTTCGAGAACCGTGCGGGACCACTGCCGCTCGTGGACCTCGCGATCGATCCCGCGGACTCCACGCGCTGGGTGGCGACCGCCGAGACGGGGCTGTTCGTCTCGCTCGACGAGGGCCGCACCTGGCGTCAACGGGACAGGGTGCCCAACGCCCACCTCGCCTGGGTGCGGCCCGACGCGCTCTATCGCGTCGAGCCGGATGGCCCGGTCAAGGTGAGCACCGACGGCGGGCGCGCCTGGATCGCTCGGGGCGATGCGGGCGGAGAGCCGCAGGCCGTCGCGACGGACGCTGCCGGCGTGCTCTATGTGGCATTGCTCGACGGGTCACTGAAGCGGTCGAGCGACGGCGGACGGACGTGGACCATCCGCGTGCAGGGCGCCGAGGTTCGCTGACGGTGACGCTATACCTCGTTGTAGAGGACGATGAGCGCCTCGCCGCGGGTCGTGCGGTGCACGATGACATGCTTGCCCCGCCGTTCGCGGACGATGAGGCCCGCAGCGACGAGTGCGTTCGCATGGTGCGTGACGGCGCTCGGGACGGTCATCAGCGCAACGGCCAGCTCGCCGACGGTCTGGGGTATCGCGGTCCTGCGCAGGATCGTCGCTCGCGGGATGCCGAGCAGCGAGTCGAGCGACCCGGGCCCGATCGCCGCTCGGCCCGGGCTGCTCGAGATCGGGTAGGCCAGATGGGTGATGCAGTCGCGCTGCGAGGAGACGATAGAGGCGCGAGGGTCGGCCAGCAGCGGGAGGACGATCAGGCCGCCGTCGGGAAAGTGGGCCTCGCCGGCGCGCAAGAGCGAGGGCAATCGCCAACCGCCGTTGAGGACGTGGGCGGTGGGGTGGAGTCGATCGAGCAGCTCCAGCTGGGTGTCGTTGGCGGCGGCGACGTCGGCCCGCTCACGCTCGCGATCGATCAGCTCGGGGGCCGGGTCCCAGGCGGGCGCGAACGCCCTCCAGGCGCGCGCCATCGCCGTCGCATACGCGATCAGCCAGCGGCGGGGCTCGCGCTCGGCGCCGCGCCAGACCGCCGGAGCGGTGGCCTGATCGGTGGCGAGCTCGGCCAGCAGGACCTCCTCGGGAGCGGTCGCGATCTGCTCGAGCGCATCCTTGACGCTGAGAGCGAGCGTCCCGGGCGGCGCGAGAACCGTGTCGGGGACGATCGTCCGGCGCGCGCCGGCGATCGGCGCGAGCGCTGCGATGTCGCGCTGGCGCAGTTGAGCGACGATGTCACGTTGGAGTGGCCCCCGCTTCAGCGACGGATCCAGCGCATCGCGCACCGCGCAGTAGAGCGAGAGGTGCGGCGCGACCGCGACGCGGAACGGTCGCCGACGCACCTCCTCGGCTTCGACCAGCTCGACACGCTCTCGATGGTGAGCGGGCGCGCCGCGCTCGTGCGACGGATCACGCAACAGGGCTCTCCTCGACTCCATGTCCTCCCAGCAGGTCGGCGGCATCGATACGCAGACCAAGGATGAGGTGCTGCGCCCGCTGCCGGATCACACCTGGCGATCACCTACGTCGAAATGCTGCATGGCGCGGGGATGTGCCGCGTCCTAACTTCGCACCATCGACACCATGACCAGATCGTCCTGGAGGGCGCTGCTGTCCCTCGCCGCGCTGGCAGCTGTGCTCGGGCTGAGCGCGTGCGGCGGCGACGATGGCGGCGACATCAGCGGCACGCCCGCTCTGAGCGACGACGGCGCGGCTTCCAATGTCACGGAGAAGCTGTTCTCCGGTACCGCGACAGCGAACATCGCCAACCCCACCGAGGGCGCCAAGAAGGGCGGCAAGCTCACGGTGCTCGCCTCCGGCGACGTCGACTTCATGGACCCGCAGAAGACGTACTACTCGTACACGATCTCCATCATCAACGCGATCCACCGCGGGCTCTACGCCTACCCGCCCGGTGAGAAGCTCGAGCCGGTCCCCGATCTCGCCGACGGCATGCCGAAGATCTCCAAGGACGGCAAGACCGTCACCGTCAAGATCAAGCAGGGCGTGATGTTCTCCGAGCCGGTCAGCCGCGAGGTGACGACCGGCGACGTCCGGTACGGCATCGAGCGCGCGTTCACCGCCGCCGTCGCCAACGGCTACGCGCGCGCGTACCTGGGGGACATCAAGGGCGTGCCGGCGGAGGCGGGACCGTACAAGCGGATCCCGGGCATCGAGACACCCGACGACCAGACGATCGTCTTCCACCTCACGCGCGGCACCGGCGCAGCCCTGGCCGGAGCGCTGACGATGCCGATCTCCGTACCCGTTCCGCAGGAGTACGCGGAGCGCTTCGACAAGCAGGTCCCGTCGACGTACGGCGAGGGTCACGCGGTCTACACCGGACCGTACATGGTGGAGTCCGACCCCGACGGCAAGGCCATCGGGTACCGGCCCGGTAAGAGCATCCACCTGGTGCGCAATCCCAGCTACACGCCGGTCGACGACTTCCGTCCGGCCTATCTCGACGAGATCGAGTTCCAAGCCGGCAACGACGTCAGCGCCGTGGCGTCGCGGCGCATCCTGAGCGGCGAGAACATGGCCTCCGGCGACATCGAGCCGCCCGCCGGCCAGCTCGAGCGCCTGCTGGAGAGCAACAAGCCCGAGCTGTCGGCGGTGCCCGGCGGCGGCTGGCGCGCGGTGTCGCTGGACACGAGCCGCCCTCCCTTCGACGATCTCGACGTCCGCAAAGCCGTCATCGCGGGCTTCGATCGCGCGGCGGCACGTCAGCAACGCGGCGGCGAGGCCATCGGGCCGATCGCTCAGCACTACATCCCGCCGGGCATGGCCGGGTTCGACGAGTCCGGTGGGGTCCGCGGCTGGAGCGACGAGATGGACTGGCTGGCCAAGCCCGACGGCGACCGTGCGCTCGCATCGCGCTACTTCAAGAAGGCGGGCTTCGCGTCCGGCAAGTACGAGGGCTCGGAGACGATCCTGCTCGTCGCCGACAACTCCGACCCGGACAAGTCGATCGCGCAGATCACCGAGCAGCAGCTCAACGAGATGGGCTTCAAGACCAAGCTCCGGCTCGTCACCCGCGACACGATGCTCACGAAGTTCTGCAACGTGCCGAAGTCCGAGGTCAACGTCTGCCCGTCCTATGGCTGGCTGCTGGACTTCTCGGATCCGCAGACGATGCTCGACCCGACATTCAACGGTGACAACATCATCGACACCCAGAACTCGAACTGGTCCGAGCTCGACGTGCCCGCGGTCAACGACGCCATCGACGCGGCCAAGCTGGTCACCGACCCGGCTGAGCGCGCGAAGGCGTGGGCAGGCGCGAACAAGCTGATCTCCGAGCAGGCCCCGGCGATCCCGTACATGTGGGACTACCAGATCGTGGTCGCCTCGCCGAACATCCGCGGCGTGCAGAACGGCTACGCCACCACCTGGGATTGGAACTTCACGTCGATCAGGTAGTCGGTCGGCGATCGGAGCGATCACGATCCCGCCTTGTGGCGGCGGGCCGCCGCCGGTGAGCATGGCGCCCCATGTGGTCGCTCTCCAATCGCGCCGCCGCCGTGGCGCTCGGCCAGGTGTTGGTGGCGACGCTTCTCGCCGTGGCCACGACCGCCCAGCCGGGGCTCGCCGCGCCGGCGAAGGTCAAGGTCATCGGCGGCACGCCCATCTCCGTCGTACGCGCGCCGTGGCAGGTGTTCCTGCGCATCGGTGACAGCAGCTCCTGCGGTGGCTCGATCCTCGATGCCGGCCGGGTGCTCACCGCGGCGCACTGCCTGGTGCCGGCGGGGACGACCGCACCGTACCCCGCCGCGGCGGTCACCGTGCTGGCTGGATTCGACGACGTGAGCGTCTGGGCGCCCGGCGGGCCGGTGCCGCCGGGCGCGCAGGTCGTCGGCGTGGCCGGCCTGCGCGTGCACCCGTACTACGAGGAGGCGGGCAAGGCCGACGACGTGGCGCTGCTCACGCTCGCTCACCCGCTCGACCTGACGGGTCCGCGCGCGAAGGCGGTCATGCTCGCACCCGTCGGCGGCGGGCCGGCGCACGGTGCGACCCTGAGCTTCAGCGGGTACGGCATGCAGGCGCAGGGCACGGTCCCCGACGGAAAGCTCTACGGCGCGACCCTCACCGGCTTGAGCGATGCGCTGTGCCGGCCGAACATCCATCCCAACGCATCGGCGACGGTGCAGTGCGTCGCGGCCGGCGCGCAGGCCATCTGCCTGGGCGACAGCGGCGGGCCGCTCATGCTCGGCGGTGCGCAGGTCGGCGTCGCCAGCTACATCACCCCCGCAGGCTGTGGCGGCGGTCCCGCGGGCTTCGCCGACGTCACGGCGCCCGAGACGCGGGCGTTCATCGACGGCGCGGCGAGCGTTCCGCTGGCGCCGCGCCAGGCCGGGCAGACGCAGCTGTCCAGCGTCTATCCGCCTGTGGTGGGCAGCCCGATGACGTGCGACCCCGGCTCGTGGACCGCGGGCGCCGCGCTCTCCTTCACGTTCTTCGACGACCGGACCGGGAGCACGTTGCGCACCGGCGCGTCGAGCAGCTTCGTGCCGAGCGCCGCGCACCGCGGGGCGACCGTGTCGTGCACCGTCCATGCGACGGGCGCGGGCGGCACGTCGATGGGCTGGTCAGGGACCACCGGCCCCGTACTGGCGGACGGCGTCGCGCCGGTCGCCGCGCTGACGTCCGTCCGCTGCCGCAGGCGCCGCTGCGTCGCCGTCGTGAGCGCGTACGACAGCAATTCCCAGGGCGCGTTGCGCATCAGGATGACCGCACGCCAGCGGACGCGCGGCCGGTGCGGCAGGGGCATCCGGAGCAGGCGCTGCTCCAAGCTGCGCAAGCGTCGACTCTCCGTCCGGCCCGTCGTCGGCACGACGACGTACAAGGGGAGGAGCCCACGGCTCCGCCGCGGCCGGGTGACGCTCGGCGTCACTGTGGTCGATGCTGCCGGCAACCCCAGCGCCGGCAGGCTCACGCGTCGACTGCGCGTGCGCTAGTCCGCCAAGCAGCGCGTCGCGATGCGCCCCAGCTCGAACGCGTCCCGCAGCGTGAGCACCGTCGCTCCCGCGTGCCGGCTCAGCCACCGGTCAGCGGCCGAGCGGCCGGCGAGGAAGTGCACGTGGCAGCAGAAGGAGCCGGTGATGTCGGCGGTCGACGTCGTCGCGGGCGCCGGGAAGGACACCCACAGCGCCTCGGGTTCGGCGTGGCGGATACCGGATCGGTCCACGACGAGCCGCACGTGGCTGCCGGTCTCCGGGCAGGTCGACTGCACCTGGGCGGTTTCACCGAGCAGCGCCGGCAGGAACAGGGTGTCCCAGGCGCACCAGGTGTAGAGCTGCCGCCCGCCGACCGCGAAGCGGTGTGCCGTCCGGGTGAGGCTGAGCCCGCCGAAGGCGACCACGCGACCGTGCTCGTCGACGTGGACGTTCGGCCAGCGGCCGAGCGCCGCCGGTAGCTCGTCGTCGCCTCCCACGCCCGCGTTCCGGAGCGCCGGTGCGCCGACCGGCTGGCCCTTCGCGAGCTCGCGCAGCAGCGCGAGCGCGAGCGGAGCGTCCTCACAGCTCGGGAACGTGCCGGCGAGTTCGTCGGCGAGTGTCGCGAGCGGCGGACGGTCGGAATCCATGTGTCCGCGCTAGGCGGCGCAGCAGGACAGCTTGCCGGGGTCGCGGGTGAACGAGAGCGCGGCGAGGTGGATCGCCTCGCCGATGGTCAGGTACGGGTCCCAGCCGTCGGCGAGATCCGCGACGGTCCGGCGGGCCTCGATCGCCTGGACGCCCGCCAGGATCGCGTCGCCGGCGCCGTCGGCGAGCAGGTGCACGCCGAGCACGCGGCCGCTGTCGCGCTCGGCGACCAGCTTGACGACGCCGTGCGGGCTGCGACTCACGATGGCCCGCGGGACGTTCTCGAGACCGAGCACGCGGCTCTCGCACCGGAGACCCTGCTCGTGCGCCTCGGCTTCCGTGATGCCGGCCGACGCGATCGCCGGGCTCGTGAACGTGATCCGAGGCAGCGCCGAGTAGTCGATCCGCCGGCCGGCACCTGCGAAGGCGTTCTCGACGGCGATCGCGCCGTGCCTGGCGGCGACGTAGACGAACTGCGGGTGGCCGGTGACGTCGCCCGCGGCCCAGATGCGCGGGTTGCCGGTGCTCATGTCGGCGTCGACGATGACGTGGCCGCCGGGCCCGAGCTCGACGCCGACCGCCTCGAGGCACAGGCCCGCGGTGCGGGGCTGCCGGCCGGTGGCGACGAGCAACTGCTCGGCCCGGAGCTCGCGGCCGTCGGCCCCGATCACGACGATCCCGTCGCCGTCTCTGCGCACCTCGGCGGCGATCAGGCCCTCGAGGACCGCGATGCCGTCCCTGGCGAAGGCGTCGCGGATGCCGTCGCCGAGCTCGGGCTCCTCGCGGCGCGCGAGTCGCGAGCGGACGAGCATCGTGACCCGCGTGCCGAGATGGGCGAAGAGCTGCGCCTGCTCCATCGCGACGTAGCCGCCGCCGACGACCAGCAGCGACGCGGGCAGGTGGTCGAGCTCCATCGCCGTGGTCGAGGTCAGGTAGCCGCTGCCGGCGATGCCGGGAAGGTCCGGGATGTGCGGCTCGGCACCGGTCGCGACGAGGTAGTGGGCAGCCTCGACGCGTCGCCCGTCGACCTCCAGCGCCGGGCCCTGGGTGAAGCGGGCGTCGCCCTTCAGCATTTCGACGCCGTACTCGGCCGCGAGGTCGACGTACTTCTCCCGGCGCATCGTCTCGACGATCTCGCGCTTGCCCGCGATCAGCGCCGCGAAGTCGGCGGGTCCGGCCTGCGTGCTGATACCGGGAAACCGGCGGTCGCTCGCGCGATGCCGGGCCTCGGCCGCCGCGAGCAGCGCCTTGGACGGGATGCAGCCGTCGTTGACGCACGTGCCGCCGACGGTGCCGCGCTCGACCATCACGACCCGCAGATCCCTGCGCCGCGCGGCGATGGCCGCCGCGAACGCGCCGCCACCCGAACCGACGATCGCGAGGTCGTGGCCGCGGGCCCGCATCAGCAGCCTCCGGAGTCGATCCGCCTGCACGCGGCGACGTGCTCGGCGTTGTCCGCCAGGAGGGCGAAGCCAAGTGCCAGCAGCTGGCTCACGCGCTCGTCGGCGATGCGGTAGTAGACGGTCGGATGGTCGCGACGCGTCCGCACGAAGCCGCACCAGCGCAGGCACGCGAGATGATTCGAGACCTTCGGCTGCGACTGCCCGAGCCGCGCGACGAGCCCGCCCACCGACAGCTCGTCGTGCTCGTGCAGGAGCGCCAGGATGCGCACGCGCGTCGGATCGCCCAGCGCGCGGAAGTACTTGCCGACCAGCTCGGGCTCCGTCGGCACGTCCGAGAGCGCGAACGGCGATCGGTCGAGCGCAACATCAGCCATCGCTGATGTACACTATCAGCCGATTCTGATGCCTCCCGGCCCCTCGGTTCATCATCCGGTCTTCGCGCGCTTCTTCGACCGCCTCAGCTGGCTGATGGAGCGAGAGGCGGCCAAGCACCGGCAGGCCCTGCTCGCCGGGCTGTCAGGACGGGTCGTCGAGGTCGGCGCGGGCAACGGGATGAACTTCCAGCACTATCCGGCGACGGTCGGTGAGGTCGTCGCCTTGGAGCCCGAGCCGTTCCTGCGCGGCAAGGCCGAGCAGGCGGCGCGCCGGGCGCCCGTCCCGGTCACGGTGCGCAGCGCAGTCGCGGACGCGCTTCCGCTCGAGGACCGATCCTTCGACGCCGCGGTCGCGAGCCTGGTGCTCTGCACGGTGCCCGATCCGCAGCGCGCGCTGAGCGAGCTGCGTCGCGTGTTGCGGCCTGGCGGCGAGCTGCGCTTCTTCGAGCATGTGCGGTCCACCCGCCCACGCAAGGCGCGTGTGCAGCACGGCCTGGACCGCTCGGGCATCTGGCCGTGGGTCGGGGGCGGCTGCCACTGCGGGCGCGACACGGTCAGCTCCATCGCCGGCGCCGGCTTCGCGCTCGAGCACGTGCGGCACCTTCACCTCGGGCCCGCCTGGGCGGTCACCAACCCGCACGTGCTCGGCCTCGCGCGGCCCGCCCAGGGGCTCGGCTAGCGGGCGCGTACGACGACCCGCGCCGACAGGCCGCCGGATCCCGCCAGCCTCGCGCGAGCCAGACAGGCGACCTTCGGTCGTCTCAGCAGCAGCCTCCGGGCCGGCCGGGACAGGCGCACGGTGATTCGACGCCTCTGGTTCGCCGCGAGGTCGACGTGCGCCCGGCCGAGCACGAGCTTCCGACAGCGCCCCCGTGAGCGCGCGCACGTCGCGGTCGCGATGCTCAGGCGCCCTTCGCAGCGACGGCCGGCGGCTGCGCGGCAGGTGAGCGCCCAGCGCAGCCGCCCGCGCCTGGCGCGCAACGCGAACGTGCCGGTCGTCAGCGTCGGCGCTGCGACCCAGGCGCGATCGACGCGCTCACAGTCCTGCACCGCCAGCTCATCGAGCACGAGGTCGACGATCGCCGTGTCGCCGCCGTCGTCGCACGCCACCTGCTCGTCGCGCTCGCCGTCGCGCGCGACCAGCGTGTCGTCGCCGGCGTAGCCGTAGAGCCGGTCGTGCCCCGACCCACCGTCGAGGCGATCGTTGCCGTCGCCCGCGAGCAGCGAGTCGTCGCCCGCTTCTCCAAACCTGGAAACGTCGCGTCACGTCTCGCCGCCGAGCTCGGCGGCTCCCGCCCGGCGTGGTCGAAGCCCCGCCGGAACGGCGGCCATGGTCGCGCCCGAGCACGCTTAGACGAGCTACGCGGCGCGCTCGCCCGACGCGGGCTGCTCCTCCGGGTCGTCAAGCAGGCTCGAGTTCGGCCCGATCACGGCGGCCACGACGAGCCTGACGCCCTGGGCGGCAGCGCGTGCTCGGGCGATGCGCGTCGCGGTTTCCACGTCGCAGGCCAGGACGTTCTCGTGCCAGCGCGCGAGCGTCTGCCGGTCGAGGCCGACGATGAGGTAGGTCACGCGGCGAGGAGGTGGATCATGGGCCGACGCTACGGCCGCGCGCCGGCCTCCGCTGTCACGATCCTGCGCAGCTCGCTCGGCGTCGTCCCGAACAGCGCGCGGAAGCGGGCGCTGAAGTGACTGTGGTGGGCGAAGCCGAGGTCGATCGCTAGCCGCGCGAGGTCCCGCTCACCGCCGGCGACGCGCTCGGCGGCGAGCGCCAGGCGCAGCCGGGTCAGGTGCCGCGCGATCGTCTCACCGGTCGCCGCCCGGAACTGGCGGGCGAGGTGGAAGGGAGAGCTGCGCACCGCCGCCGCGACGGCGTCCAGCCGCCAGGGCGCCGTGGGGTCGGCGGCCAGCAGCGCGCGGACCGCATCGGCCCGGCGTGCCGCGGCGGGGGTCGCCACCCGGGGTGCCCGCACGTCCGTGGCGACGTCGGAGAGCAGCAGCAGCGCGCCCTCGTCGGCGGCCAGCGGATCCGCGCCGCGGCGCAGGGCGGCGGTGAACAGCGCGGTGCGGCGCTGCGTGGCCGGACGCAGCGGCGCGGCCGCCGCGCGCCGCGCGCCGACCGCCTCCTCCAGCGCGTCGGGCGCGAACGCGAGCACCGTGCAGGCGTCGCCGTGCCCGCCGGGGTGGCTGACTCGGTACTCCTCGCCGGCGCCGAGCAGGACCGCGGTGGCCGCGTCGGCGACCGTGACGCCGTCGCGCCGGTGCACGGCGAACACGCCGCGCCGCGGCACGACCAACTTCGGCTCCGCGGTCCACTCCGGCTCGCCGCGGGGCGAGCGCGGGGCGGCGCATGCCACATCGGTGACGCGCGCCAGTGCGCCCGTGTGGAGCTCGCGGACGTGGAGCTGCTCCACGAGGCCGACCGGCGTGCCGTCGTCGCGGGTCGGCATGACGCAATTCTACGCGCGCGAGTGCCGGCCGCCGCCTTCACGACGTTCCGCCAGATACACGACGTCAACGTCAGAACCCTCCGGACACGCCCAGGCGTCGGACGTTCGCTGCGCTATGCGCCGTCAACGTCAGCCCACCCGCCAGGCGCACGACCCGATCGACGTTGCCGCGCCCGCCCGCGTCCCGCCGGCCCGAGCCCTCGATGCCGCAGTTGACGTTGCGCAAGACCGGCGCCCCGGGACCACCTGCTCGGACTCACACCTAACTCTCGGCCAATCGGTGGACGTGCCGATGCCCGCGCGGCGCGCGCTCCGCCTGCTTGCCGGCCACCGCCGGCCGCCGCGGCAGGAAGGCCGCGGGGATGGCGGCGAGCGCGCAGAATCCCAGGACCCACCAGAAGCTCCTGGTGAAGGCGGCGGCGACGGCGGCGTCGGCCCCCACCCCCACCCGCTGTCCGACGCCCCCGGTCTCACCGGGCAGGTCGTGCTCCAGCACGACCGCGACCAGCGCCACGCCCACCGAGCCGCCCAGGCGCTTCACGACGTTCAGCACGCTGGACGCGCGAGCGACGGCCGCCTCGTCGAGGCTCGCGTACGCGCCGGCCACGGCCGGCATCGTCGAGGCGCCCAGGCCGACGCCGCGCACGACGAGCGCGAGCGCGAGCAGCGCATACGGCGGGGACGACCCGGCGAGCGCGAACGGCAGCGTGCCCGCCACCACGAGGGCGAGCCCGCCGAGCACCACCCGTCCGGCGCCCATCCGATCGGTGAGCCAGCCCGCGAACGGCATCATGATCGCCGCGCCGACGCCCTGCGGCGCGATCAGCAGGCCGGCCTCGAGCGGCGACTGCCCGCGGGCGCCCTGGTAGTAGAGCGGCAGCAGGAACAGCGCGCCGAACAGGCCCATGCCGATGAAGAACGTCGCGCCGACGCCGGCCGAGAAGGCGCGCCCGGCGAACAGGCGCACGTCGATCAGCGCGTCGCGGACGCGCCGCGCGTGGAGCACGAACGCCGCCACAAACGCGATGCCCAACACGATCGGGACGACCGTGCGCGGGTCGGACAGCCCGTTGCTCTCCTCGATCTCGGCCAGGCCGTAGACCAGGGCGGCCAGGCCGGGCGAGAGGAGGAAGAAGCCCAGTCGATCAAGGCGGGCGCGCGGCTGCGGGAGCGAACGCGGCAGGAACCGCGCCGCCGCCACGATCGCCAGCACGCCGATCGGCACGTTCACGTAGAAGATCCAGCGCCAGCCCGCGTGCTCCACCAGCACGCCGCCGATCACCGGGCCAAGCACCGGCCCCAGGACCTGCTGCACCCCGAGGGCGCCCATGACGCGACCCACCCGGCCACGCCCGGCGGCGCGCGTGAGCAGCGTCATGCCGACCGGCATGATCATCCCGCCTCCGAGCCCCTGCAGGACGCGGAAGAAGATCAGGCTGCCGAGCGACCATGCGGCGCCGGCCAGCATCGAGCCCGCGAGGAAGAGCCCGATCGACACGATCCACACCCGCTTGCCGCCGAAGCGGTCGGTCGCCCAGCCCGAGAGCGGGATCACGATCGCCAGCGCGAGCAGGTAGCCGGTCGCCACCCATTGCACGCGCGTCACCGGCGCGTCGAAGTCGCGGGCGAGCGACTCGAGCGCGACGTTCACGACCGTCGTGTCGACGTTGGTCATGATCCCGCCGAGCACGATCGTGCCGGCGATCCGCCAGGTCGCCGAGTCGACGCGCTCGGTCGAGGTGCCGGCCGTCGCGGGCAAGGTCAGCGCGGCGCCGGTCCGGATGCGGCGGGCCGTAGGGCATCGTCGACCGCGCTGAAGACGAGGTCCAGCACGCGCCGGACCGTCGTGTCCTCGTGCCGGTTCTCGACCACCGGCACCCCGGTGCGGCGGGCCGCGGCCACGATCAGCGTCTGGAGCTCGCGGATCGCCTCCAGCCCGTCGTCGTAGCGGGAAGCGGGCCGCCGCGACGCCGCCGCGCGGTCCGCGAACCTCCGCTCGTGCTCGTCCGGGTCCTCGACGGTGAGCACCACGTGAACCAGGAGGCTGTCCGAGACGGCGTCCAGGTCGACAAGCCCGGGCCAGAGGTGGATGCCCTCGAGGATGAGCGGCGTCCCCTCGCGGGCCGCGCGCTCGACCGTCGCGCCGACGCCCACCAGCACCTGCCGCGCCTGGCGCTCGAACTCGGCGTGGCGCGCGTCGTCGCGCGCGCGTTCCTGATCGAGCTCGAACGACGAGCGCGAGAGCTCCGGGGCGATCGCGTCCGGGACCACGGAGCGCAGGACCTGGCGGATGAAGTCGGTGCTCGCCACCCGGGTGATGCCGAGGTGATGGGCCAGCTGCGTGGCGACGCTCGACTTGCCCACGCCCGCCGCGCCCGCGATCAGCACCACCAACGGCCGGTTGAGCGTCGCGAAGTCGTGCCACTGCCGGAAGCGCTCGGCCGTCTCGTCGCCCTCAGCCTCGCCGAGCTCATCACGCGCGAGCGCGCGGAGCTCGTCGAGCGAGACGCGGTCGCCGCCGCCGCGGGCCACATGGTCCTCGACGCGGCGCGCGAGGTCCCACGCCGCGTCCGGCGTGAGGCCGGTCGCCATGAGCCACGGCGCCATCAGGCCCTTCACGTACGCGAAGCCGGACTCCCCGTCCAGGCGCTCAGGCGTGGCGCTGATCAGGTCGCGGCCGACGCCTGCGTGCGTTGCGAGCGGGGTCACGGACATACGCGGGTGAAGGTATGCCGCGCCCGGTTTCCTCAGGGAACCCCGGCGATCCCTGCGGAGCGGGAAGACTGCGGGCATGCTGATCGCTCAGCTCTCGGATCTGCACGTCGGCGGCTCCCGTCACGACGATGCGCTCCTGCGCGCGGCGATCGCGGAGGTCAACGCGGCCGAGCCGGACCTCGTCGTGATCGCCGGCGACATCACCGACGAGGGCTACCCGGACCAGTACGACCTGGCCGCGGAACGCCTGGGCGCCATCTCCTGCCCTCGGGTCGTGGTGGTCCCGGGCAACCACGATGCACGCCACGTCGGCTATCTGCAGTTCGAGCGGACCTTCGGCGCGCGCGACACGCATCTCCGGCTGTCCGCGCGCGGGACGCAACTCGCATTGGTCGCGGTCGATTCGTCCAAGCCCGACCTCGACGCGGGCGAGATCGGGCGCGAGCACTATGCGTGGATCGACGAGGGCTTCGCGGACCCGGCCGACGTGCGCGTCTTCGTCTGCCATCACCACCTCATGCCGATCCCCGGCACCGGCCGTGAACGCAACCAGGTGCTCGATGCCGGCGACGTGCTCGCGGTGCTGCGGCGCTCAGGGGTGGATCTCGTGCTCGGCGGCCACCGGCACGTGCCCTACGTGTGGCCCGTCGCCGGGATGCTGCTCGTGCACTCCGGCACGGCAAGCACGCTGCGCACGCGGGCGTTCACCGAGCCGGCGTACAACGTCATCCGGGTCGAGCCGGACCTCATCTCGATCGAGCTGCGCGTCCCCGGGCGGCGCCGGCAGCGGCTCGGCGAGTACCCGCGCGCGTGGCCGGCCGAGCTGTCGAGCTCCTACGCCGAGCCGTTCGATCACGTCGAACGCGGTCCCGGCCTCGCGAACGACTGACGCCGCCGATCCGTCACTCCGCCGGGTCGTAGTCGAGCTCGAACCACACCCGCGTGCGCCCCGCCTCGCGCGTGACGCCCCACCGGCGTGTCAGCCGCTCGACGATGAACAGGCCGAAGCCGCCGTTCTCCTCGGACGCCATCGCGCCCGGGCGCGGGACGAATCCGGGGCCGTCGTCGGTGACCTGCACGCACAGGTAGTCCTGCTTCGGCGTCGCCGCAAGCAGGATCTCGCCGCCGCGCCGCCCGTGCCGGATCGCGTTGGTCACGATCTCGCTCACCACGAGCTCGAGGTCCTCACGCCGCGGACGCGCGAACAGTCCGGCGGCGAGCGACGACAACCACGACCGCGCCTCGCTGACGGAGACGGGCTCCGCAGCCAGGACGACGGCCTGCCGGCCCACGTCCACCGGGTTCGCCCTGGTCGCCACGCACCGAGCTTACGGCAGCGGCGGCATATCGGCCGCCGCTGCCGGCCCGCGGTTCAGCTCGAAACGGGCTCCGGCTCGCGCTCGCCGGGCCGCTCCTCGGCGGCGGGCGGCTCGTCGTCCTTCTCCGGGGGCTCGATGTGGAGATGCGGCAGGCGCCGGTCGAGCCAGTCGGGCATCCACCACATCGCCGGTCCGACGATGTGCATGACCGCCGGCAAGAGCAACAGCCGGATGATGAAGGCGTCGATGAAGATCGCCGAGGCGAACCCGACGCCCATCATCGCCAGCGCCCGCTCGTTGCCGATCGCGAAGGCGCCGAACACCGCGATCATGATGATCGCCGCCGCGGTCACCACGCGCCCGGTCATGGCGAGTCCGTGGCGCACCGCGTAGTGCGCGTCCTTGGTGTGGATCCATTCCTCGTGCATGCGTGAGACGAGGAACACCTCGTAGTCCATCGACAACCCGAACACGACCGCGAACACCATGATCGGCAGGAACGACTCGATCGGCCCGGTCGCGTCGCCGAACAGGCCGGCGAAGTTGCCGTCCTGGAAGATCAGCGTCACGATGCCGAACGCGCCCGCGATCGACAGCAGGTTGAAGATGCCGGCCTTGACCGGGATCAGCAGCGAGCGGAACACGACCGCGAGCAGCAGCAGCGACAACCCGACCACGACGCCGATGAACAGCGGCAGCTTGTCGCGGATGGTCTGGGAGAAGTCGAGGTTGGAGGCCGTCGTGCCGCCGATCGACACCTGCGCCCCGGTCTCCCGCTCGACCGGCGGCAGGGTGTCGTTGCGCGCCTGCCTGACGGTCTCGTCGGTGCGCTCGTCCTGCGGCGTGGTCGTCGGGTAGGCGATCATCGTCGCCGTGTCGCCGGCCTCGTTGACCTGCGGCGGCAGGACGTTCGCGATCCCCGGCTGATCCCGGAGCGCGTCGCCGATCTGCTGCAGCGCGGCCTGGTCGCCGGACTGCGGCAGCTCGACCGCGAGCAGCAGCGGGCCGTTGAACCCGGCGCCGAAGCCCTCCTTGAGCAGGTCGTAGGCGACCCGGGTCGTGTCGTCCTTCTTGTACGTGCTCGCGTCGCTCGTCGCCAGCCGCATATGGGTCGCAGGCAGCGCGAGCGCGATCAGCACGGCGAGCGCGAGGATCGCCACCGGCACCGGACGGCGCGCCACGAAGGCGCTCCAGCGCGCGGCGAACCCGACCTCGCGATCGGCCAGGTCGGCTCCGTCGTCGCCCTTGCCTCCGGTCGCCGGCTTGATCCGCCGGCCGATGCGGCTGCCCATCAGCGCAGGCATCAGCGTCAGCGCGGCGAGCATCGTGAAGAGCACGGACAGCGCGGCCCCGATGGCCGGCCCATAGAGGAACGAGATGCCGAGCAGGATCATGCCGAGCATGGCGATCACGACCACGATGCCCGCGAACAGGACCGCCCGGCCGGACGTGTCTATCGATTTGAGCGTCGCCTCGCGCACGTCGCGCCCTGCGCCGCGTTCGAGGCGGAAGCGGTTGAGGATCAGCAGCGCGTAGTCGATGCCGACGCCGATGCCGATCATCGCCGCGAGCTGCGGCGTCCAGTCGACGACGTCGAGCAGCTGCGTGCCGACCACGGCAGTCAGCCCGAGGCTCACCACCATCGCGAACAGCGCGTTCAGGAGCGGGAGCCCCATCGCGACGACGCCGAGCGTCAGGAACAGCACGATCGCTGCGACGAGGAGGCCGAAGATCTCGCCCGCGCCGCCCTGCTCGGCCGTCGACCAGTGGATGATGTCGCCGCCGAGCGCGACCTGGACCCCATCCTTGCCGTCCAGCGCGAGCGTGTTCTCGGCCATCGTCTTGACCTGCTTGGCGTCGACGTCGCCGGCGCCCTTCTTGAACTGGATCGTGGCGAACGTGATCCGGCCGTCCTTGGACACCGGCGCGCCGCGGGCGAACGGGTCGCCGACGCCGAGCACTTCGGGCGACTTCTCGACCTCGGACACCGCGCGCTCGATCGCGGGGCGGTGGCTGGGATCGAGCACGCGTCCCTGGTCGACCGCGAAGACGACCGTGGCGGTGTCGCCCGCCTGCGCGGGGAAGCGATCCTTGAGCAGGTCGTAGGCACGCTGGGATTCCGTGCCCGGCAAGCGGAAGTTGTTGACGTAATCGCCGGCTGCGGTCCCCCACAGCACGGCGACCAGCACGAAGGCGGCGACCCAGAGGCCGAGGACGGTGCGGCGCCGGTCATGGCACCAGGCGGCGAGCTTGCGCATGGAACGAAGCTACCGGGACACCGCCCTCAGGTCGCTCGCGCTAGCCGCACCTCCGTACGCGTGGTGGCCGCAGTGTTCGGCGCCCCGGGGCAGCTCCGATCGGGCGCGCCGATCACCAGAGCCGAGAGCGTTGTTGCGGCTTCGCCGATCGGCGTGAGGATCGGACAGGTCATGAGCAGCCCTGAACAACGCGGCATCGTCCCCGGCGTCGATCTGCACTGGCAGGACCGCCGCTGGTTCCTCATCGGCATCACGGCCGCGGCCGGCTGGCTGGACGCGCTCGCGTTCCTCTATCTCGGCAAGGTCTTCATCTCGTTCATGTCCGGCAACATCCTCTTCGTGGGGCTCGGCGCGGGCAATGGCGACGGCGGCCTTGTCGTGCGCGCCGGCGCCGCGCTGGCCGCGTTCCTCGTCGCGACCGCGCTCGGCGCCGGCCTCACCGGCAGCCGGCTCTCGCCGGGCGCGCAGACCCCGATGCGCCGCACGCTGCTGCTCGAGGCCGGCGTGCTGGCCGTCTTCGCCGTGCTGTGGCTCGCCATCGGGGATCCCGAGGGTCACCCGACGCTGTCGGTCATCCTGCTCGTCGTCGGCGCATCCGCGATGGGCCTTCAAGCCGCGATCGCACTCGCGTTCCACCTGCCCAACATCGCCACGGTCGCGCTGACGGGGACGCTCGCACAGCTCGGCGCGCTCGTCGGGTGGCGTGTGCGGGAGGGGCGCCAGATCGTCGCGAAGACGCCGGCCGTCTGGCTGATGATTCCGCTCTGCCTCGCGTACGTGGCGAGCGCGCTGATCGTGGCCCTGGTGCCCGAGAGCCCGGCGATGGCGTTCGGCCCGCTGGTCCTCCTGGCTGCCGCCGTCGCGATCGAATTGCGCGTCGCGCCGGCGGGCGGTCTCCCCAGCGGCATGGCCGCGGCGCGCGGCAGCGGCTGAGCCGGCCGCGCACGTGATCTCCGACCTCGTCGACCTCGGGGTGCCGGCGCCCGAGAAGGTCGTGCGCTCCATCCTGGTCTTCGCCTTCCTCGTGTTGGCGCTGCGCCTCGCCGGCAAGCGCGAGCTGGCTCAGCTCAACGTCATGGACCTGGCCGTCCTGCTGCTGGTGTCCAACACGTTGCAGAACGCGATGATCGGCGCCGACAACTCGCTCCTCGGCGGGGTGATCGGCGCGACGACGCTGTTCGCCGCCAACTACTGGTTCGTCCGGCTCACCTACCGCAGCGCCCGCGCGCGGCGGGTGCTCGAGGGCGTGCCGCGCACGCTGCTCGAGAACGGCGTTCCCGACCTGGACGCGCTGCGCAAGGAGGCGATCACCGAGTCCGAGCTGAGGACGATCGCCCACGAACGCGGGTTCAGGCGTCTCGATGAGGTGTCGCGCATCGTCCTCGAGACCAACGGCCACATCACCATCACGGGGCGCGACGCGGCTGCCCGCGGTGCGCTCGGGTTGGACCGCAGCCGCTAGTGCTGCCACTGCGTCAGCTGGCGCGGGCTCAGCCCGGCCAGGCGGCGCGTCTCGCGTGAGAGATGCGACTGGTCGGCATAGCCCGCGAGCAGACCGGCGCGTGCGAGCTCGACCCGCGGTGCCGCGAGCTCGCGCATGAAGCGCTGGAACCGCAGCACCCGCTGCAGCACCTTCGGCCCGTAGCCGACGTCGCTGGCGAAGCGCCGCTGGAGCGCGCGCTCGCTGACGAACGTCCGCGCGGCCGTCTCGGCGACCGTCGCAGTGCCGGCGTCGAGCATGCGTACCGCCTCGCGCACGGCCGGCGGCGGCGGCGCGGCGGTGCGCAGGCGCCGCTCGAGCTCCGCGCCGAACGCGGCCAGCGCCTCGCCGGCGTCGCGCGCATCGCCGAGGCGATCGTCGAGCCGCCCGGCGAGCTGCGGGTCGATCGCGTCGAGCGCGACGTGGCGGTCGACCAGTTCCGTGGCCGGCGTGCGCAGGAGATACGGTGCCGCGCCGGGGTGGAAGCGCGCGCCGAAGGCGAGCATCCGCGGCAGGTCCAGCGGGCGCGAGTAGCGCGACTGCGGGCCGGAGACCCGCACGCCGGCGCCGCCGACCCAGACGAAGTCGACCCGCCCGCTCGGGAGCAGCCGCCGCCCCTCTTCGGGCGGCGGGGTGTCGATCAGGTGCACCCACAGGCACTCCACGAAGAGCCGCAGCGGCGACGGCGGCGCGATCTCGGCGTAGGCGCTCACAGACTCAAGCGTAGGCGGAGACCAGGTGCCGGTCAGGGTCGAACGCGTCACGCACGGCGCGCAGCCGCTCCCAGGTGGCGGCGTCGAAGACCCGCGCGGGGTCGATGCCGCCGGCCGACGAGTTCAGCAGCGCCTGCGGCGCCGTCCACGGCGCCAGCCGTTCGCGCAGCTCTTCCAGCCGCTCGCCGATCGCGGCCGTCGCGGAGGCGTCGACGGCCGCGCCGCCCGCGAACACCGAGAAGGCGCCGTCGAGCTTCGCGAGCGCGCCGTGGCCCCGCGGTGCGCGCGCGAGCGCGCCGCCGAGCAGCCGCAGCTCGAGGACGCTGACAGGGTCGATGTCGTCGATCAGCCCCGCGATCGCGTCCACGTCGAGCTCGTGCACGAGGAAGCTGTCGCCGCGCGTGGGGATGGGCTGCTCGGGATCGCCCGCGACGCGCACGAGGTCGGCCGCGCCGACCGGGCCGAACGTGTCCACCAGCGTGCCCTCGCGCAACGGCTCGATCAGTCGCCGGGCGTCGGCCTCCGTGCCCAGGTGCGCCGCGATCACCGCCACGATGCGGCGGCCGCGCAGCGGAGCGGGCACGCCGTCGAGGTCGGGCAGCGAGAGGTAGCGGAAGACCGCGCCGAGCGCCTCGGGCACGTCCCACGTCCAGCGCCGGAACTGGTCGAGCACTTCGGCCGCGCGCTCCGCGGGCCAGGCGAGCATGCCGGCGGACGCCTCCGGGACGGGATGCGCCTCGAGCTCGAGCGCGGTGACGACCGCGAAGCGCCCGCCGCCGCCGCGCAGCGCCCAGAACAGCTCGGGCTCGCGATCGGCGTCGATGCGCACGCGCTCGCCCGAGGCGAGCACGACCTCGAACGCGCGCACGCTGTTGCAGGTCAGCCCATACGCACGGCTCAGCCAGCCGGTCCCGCCGCCGAGCGCGAGCCCCGCGACGCCGACGCTCGGCGCCAGGCCCAGCACGGGAGCGAGCCCGTGCTCACCGGCCGCCGCGGCGACGTCGCCCGCGAGCGCGCCCGCCCCGGCGCGCACGACGCCGCCGTCGACCGTCACGTCGCGCAGGCGCGACGTCTTCAGCAGCACCGCGCCCTCGAGGTCCGGCAGGCCCTCCGACCCGTGGCCCGTGGCCTGCGGAGCCACGCGCAGTCCCGAGCGCAGCACGGCCTGCACGTCCTCGGCGCCGGCCGCCTCCACGACCGCGGCCGGGCGCTGGTCGACCGAGAGGTTCCAGGACCGCCGCGCCTCGTCCCAGCCGGCGTCGTCCGGCAGCACCACGCGCCCGCGGACGCCGTCCAGCAGCCGAGCTTCGATGTGTCGAATAGTCATACCGTCCAGGATCGGCCGAGCATGCGGCGCAATCTTGAACGAATCCGACACATCCATGCCCGACCGTTTATCCGGGGAGGCAGCTACCGGACGATGATGGGCTTCTCCGGCGACAGCGCGGCCATCGTCTGCGGATCGAGGTTGAGGTGCGCCTGCACCAGCTCGGGCGGTGTGAGCGCCATCCACTGGTTGAGCGAGACGTCGGCGAAGCGGTCGCTGCGGAACAGCTCGAGGAAGCACAGCGGCGTGTCGCCGGTGTTCTCCACGTAGTGGCCCATGGCGAACGGGACGTAGCCGACGTCGCCCCCGCGGTAGTCGAACGTGCGCGCCCGGCCCGAGGAGGCGAACACGGTCATCCGGCCGGTGCCCTCGAGGTAGTACTGCCACTCGTCGGTGTTCGGGTGCCAGTGCAGCTCGCGCATCGCGCCCGGCTCGACCTCGACGAGGGCGGCGGCGACGGTCCTGGAGATCGAGAAGGTCGACGAGTCGACGATCCGCACGTGGCCGCCCGGGGCCCGGACCGGCTCCTGCGCGAGCATGCGGTGGCTGAACGGCTCGGGCACCGGGCCCGCGGCCGACTCGACCCGGTCGGCGTCCAGCGCGGGCGGGACGTCGGCGGCGAACAGGTAGCGCTCATGGTCGACGTCGATCGGGATGTCGGCGAACGCGCCCTCCGGCACGCCGAAGTTCTTGGCCAGCACATCCCGCGGCGTGCGACGGAACCAGTCGGTCAGCAGGAACGTCTCGTTCTCCGAGAACCCGCCGTCGTCGAACACCAGCAGGAACTCGCAGCCCTCCTCGAGCCCCTGGATGGAATGCGGGATGCCGGCCGGGAAGTACCACAGGTCGCCCTTGCCCACGTCGTCGACGAACGTGCGTCCCTCGGCGTCCACGGCCGTGATGCGCGCGCCCCCGGCGATCATGTAGGCCCACTCGGCCTCCTTGTGCCAGTGCATCTCGCGGATCCCGCCGGGCTTGAGCCGCATGTTGACCCCGGCGAGCTCGGTCGCGATCGGCAGCTCGCGCACCGTCACCTCGCGCGCCCAGCCCCCGCTCAGCAGCCGGTTGTGCGCGGCGTCGAACGAGTACTTGAGGTTCGGGATCGTGCCCGCGTCCGTCGCCGGCGGGACGAGCATGTCGAGGTTCTCGTGCTGCAGCGCCCGATTGTGCGGGCCGAGGATCGGGGCGCCCTCGTCGCCCCGGATCGGCTCGGGGCCGATCGCCTCGACGCTCATGCTGCCCGCCGCTCGGCGGCGCCGAGGCCGAGGCCGGCGGCCACACGGGCGCCCAGCTGCGGGTCGACGTTGGTCCAGTAGCCGACCACGCGCCGCTGCACGTCGCCCGAGACGCCGGCGCTGGCGTGGGCGACGATGTTGGTCACCAGGTGGTCGCGATCGGTCTCGCTCATCACGTCGCGGTAGAGCGCGCGGGGCTGGACGAAGTCGTCGTCGTCGGCGTGCGGCTGGTACTCATAGCGGCCCAGCTCGCCCGCCTCGACCCACCACGTCGGGAGCTCCTTGCTGGGGTCGGCCACCGGGCCGCCGTAGGAGTTGGGCGAGTAGACGGGCTGCGATCCGTTGTGCCGGTAGGTCATCGCGCCGTCCTTGTTGTAGGAGTGCACGGGGCACTTCGGCGCGTTGATCGGCAGCTGCTCGTAGTTGGCGCCGATGCGGTGCAGATGCGTGTCGTGGTAGGAGAAGATCCGGCCCATCAGCATCTTGTCGGGGCTCAGCCCGATTCCCGGCACGAGCCTGGAGGGAGCGAAACCGGCCTGGTCGACCTCTGCGAAGTGGTTCTCCGGATTGCGGTCGAGCACCATCCGGCCGATCGTGATCGGCGGGTAGTCCGAATGCGGCCAGACCTTGGTCAGGTCGAACGGGTTGAACCGGTACGACGCGGCGTCCTCGAACGGCATGATCTGCATCTCGAGCCGCCACTCGGCCGCGTTGCCGGCGGCGATCGCGTCCCACAGGTCGCGACGGAGGAAATCCGGGTCCTCGGACACCATCGCGTCCGCCTCCGCGAGCGTGAAGTTCTTGATGCCCTGGACGGTCTTGAAGTGGTACTTGACCCAGAACCGCTCGCCGGCCGCGTTCATCCACGAGTAGGTGTGGCTGCTGTAGCCGTTCATGTGGCGGTAGCTGTGCGGGGTGCCGCGGTCAGACATCAGGACTGTCACCTGGTGCGCGGTCTCCGGTGACAGCGTCCAGAAGTCCCACTGCATGTCGTTGGACCGCAGCCCGGTGTCGGGCATCCGCTTCTGCGAGCGGATGAAGTCCTCGAACTTGATCGCGTCACGCAGGAAGAACGTCGGCGTGTTGTTGCCGACCAGGTCGTAGTTGCCCTCGTCGGTGTAGAACTTCAGCGCGAAGCCGCGCGGGTCGCGCACCGTGTCGGCGCTGCCGAGCTCGCCCGCGACCTGCGAGAAGCGCGCGAACATCGGCGTGCGCTTGCCGACCTCCGACAGGAAGCTGGCGCTGGTCCACTGCGTCACGTCCTCGGTCACCTCGAAGAAGCCGTGCGCTCCGCTGCCCTTGGCGTGAACCACCCGTTCCGGGACGCGCTCACGATTGAAGTGCTGCAGCTTCTGCACCATCTGCGCGTCGTGCAGGACCGTCGGGCCGTTCGGACCGGCGGTGAGTGAATGCTCGTCACTGGCGATGGGGATGCCCGAGTCATTCGTCGTGGTGGGCGGGCGCTTGTCGTCGGTCATGGGAGTCTCCTTGTCGTGGGACATCGCGCTCATGACCGGGCGATGCCGAGTTGTCCGGACGGCGCGGCCGGAGCCGGCCCGCGCTGTCCTTCGGGCACGGCCTCGGCGCCGGCAGTGCGCGACTGCGGGGCGATGACGAGGACCGTGTAGAGCTGTGCGGCGACCACGGCGCCCGCGACCGGGCCGACGACGAAGGCGAGCAGCCAGTCGCCGGCCGGTCCGAAGCCGCCGAGCAGTGCGGGGCCGAACGAGCGCGCGGGGTTCAGCCCGGCGCCGGTGAGCGGCGCGATGCACATCACGGCGAGCCCGAGCGTGCCGCCGATCACGAGCGCGCCCCAGGCGCGCTCGCCGCGCGGGTTCACGACCGTGCCCATGATCGCCCACATCAGGAAGAACGCGCCGACGGCCTCGGCCACCATGCCCTTGACGGACGATCCGTCCAGGAAGCGCCCGCTCACGACCTTCGGCGCGCCGAAGTTCGCCGCGGTGCCGCTGCCGTTCATCAGCGCCTTCACGAGCAGCGCCGCGAGGATGCCGCCCACCACCTGCATGAGGATGTAGCCGCATGCGTCGACGACCCCGATCCGGCGTGCGCTCAGCATGCCGACGGTGACCGCCGGGTTGAAGTGCGCGCCGCACACGCCCCCGAGCGCCGAGATCAGGAGCAGCAGCGCGAACGCGTGCACGAGGCCGACGACCGCGAAGTCGGGACCGCCGAGTCCGAGCGGAGGCGGCGCGGAGCTCGTCAGCACGAGCACGATGAACAGCACGAGGCCGAACGTGCCGATCAGCTCGGCGGCATAGGCGGCCGGGCGGCCGAGTGGGGCGACACCGGCGGCTGCGCTCCGGTGGGGGGTACGTGCGTTCACGACGATCGACTCCAGGTGCGAAAGAAGAGGGTCACCGAACGTACGGCCCGGGTGGGCATCGGCAACAAGCGGATTCGCGCGGGTGATCGGCGAGCGCGATTGTCGCCTCCCCGAGGCGCTGCCCGCCCGGCGCCCGCGCGGCCTATGGTGCATCGAGGATGCTGGTGCACGTGCACGGCGGCGAACCGGGCCTGCGGCGCGAGCGACGCGGCCGCGGCTTCGTGTATCTCGACGCCGACGGGGAGCGCATCACCGACGAGGCCACGCTCGCGCGCGCCGCGGCGCTGCGGATCCCGCCGGCCTGGGCCGACGTGTGGATCGCGGCGCAGCCGGACGCCCACCTGCAGGCGACGGGAATCGACGCCAAGGGGCGCCGCCAGTACCTCTATCACCCGGACTGGCGCGCGCGCCGCGACCACGAGAAGTTCGACGACATGCTCGACTTCGCCGCGGCGCTGCCCGGCCTGCGGGGCGTCGTCAGGCAGCAGCTGGGGACGGACGGCCCGCGGCGCGAGCGGACGCTCGCGCTGGCGATCCGGCTCCTCGACGTCGGCATGTTCCGCGTCGGGTGGGATCGCTACGCGCGCGACAACGGGCACGTCGGGCTGGCGACGCTGCGCCGCGAGCACGCGAGCCTGCTCGGGGACGGCGCGGTGCAGTTCGACTTCGTCGCCAAGTCGGGGAAGCGGCGGCGCATGACGGTGCGCGACGCGCAGTCTGCGCAGGCGCTCGCGCCGCTCAAGCGCCGGCGCGGCGAGCCGCCCGAGCTGCTCGTGTACCGGTCCGACGCGGCGTGGCGGCGCGTCCATGCCTCCGACGTCAACAACGCGCTGCGCGCATGGGCCGAGGGCCCGTACTCGGCGAAGGAGTTCCGCACGTGGGAGGCCACCGTGCTCGCCGCGGTCGCGCTCGCGCGCGAGGAGGCGGCGGGCGGCACCGGGGCGCGGGCGATCAGCCGCGTGGTGCGCGAAGTGAGTGCCGCGCTCGGGAACACGCCGAAGGTGGCACGCGACGCGTACATCGACCCGCGCGTGATCCGGGCCTACGAGGACGGCGCCGTGATCGCGCTGCCCGCCGGCACGTCCGAGGCCGCCGTGCCGCTGCGGATCGAGGCCGGGAACGACGGCGTCGTGATCGAGCTGCCGGCCGGCGTGGACGCGGACCGGGTGCGGCTCGAGACCGAGCGCCGCGTGGTCGCGCTCCTGCGCGACGTCGCCCGCGAGCGCGAGTGAGTCCTCACGCCTCGACGGGGACGAGGATGTCGGCGAGCCCGAACCCGCCGGCCCGGTGGGAGGGAAGCGTCGGTATCCAGCCCGGGTCCGCCGCGCGGAAGGACTCGGCGTCGGCGTCCACGATCCCGACGAGCACCTCGCCGACGATCCGGCCGCCCACCGGGCCCAGCCGGTTGCCGTCGTGCAGCGCCTCAGCCTCCTTGAGGACGTACAGCCACAACGGCGTCTCCGCGTCCCAGCCATGCTCCGACAGGCGCACCTGCTCGGCCGTCAGCGGCTCGGCCCCCATCGCGCGGGCCACGGCCTCGCCGGAGGGCAGGCCGACCGCCTGGCCGCGCTGCAGGTCGCGGTTCGCCAGCGACGCGTAGTCCGAGTCCTGTCGCTCGCCCGAGATCTGCGTGGGCAGCGCGATCAGCGACGTGGGCAGCCGCCCGTCGATCCGCTTGGAGCGCTGCGCGGGCGCGCGGCCCGGCACGTCGATCTGCAGCGACCACTCCACCGCGAGCTCGGGGGCGACGGGCTTGAAGCCGATGAGGTCGGGGAAGACCGGGCATGGCCCGAGGCCCGGATTGATCTGGTAGCGCGCGCGGATCTGCGAGTGGCCGTAGCGGTACGCCGCGTCGGCGAACTCGAGCGGGATGTAGGGATCGCCGTCGGCCCGGTAGTGCCGGGCGCCGCCCGCGAGCAGCTCGGCCGCGAGCTCTCCGCCGATCACCGCGGGCAGGAACTCGCGCAGGATGACGTGCTGGTAGTGCCACGTCGCCTCCCGGCGCGCCGCCTCGAACACCTCGGGCTCCGGCGTCGCCGGCCGCGCGCAGGCGGTCGACGAGGCGGTTGTGCAGGCCGATGAACGCCACCTGCAGCTGGCTCATGAACAGATGGCTGTCGTTGCGGGGATCGCCGAGGAGCGCCGTCCCCTCCTGGTTGCGCGGCACGTCGTGGCCGCCGGGGTCCAGCAGCAGCTTCGCCGGGTCGTCCTTGGCATAGAGATACGGCGAGCCGACCGGGCCGACGCCGTAGACCCCCTCGAGGTTCGCCTTGGGGCTGCGGAAGTTGCGGATCTGCTCCGGGTCGGCGCGATGCGCCAGGGGCGAGCGGTCGGCGGTGATGTCATGGGCGACGAACTGGCCGAAGAACGGCCACACCGCCGCGGGCGTCGCGTCCGTTCCCGCGTCGTCGTCGGCGAAGTCGACCCCCACGTCGCACGGCCCGCCGGGCCGCCCCAGCGCGTGCAGTGACCCCTCGTCGACCAGCAGCGCCGGCAGGTCGGCGAACAGACGCCGGTAGCGGCCGCCCTGGATCGGCGCGTTGACGCGTTCCGGCGCGAGGCAGTGGTCGCGGGCGATGCGGGCGGTGGACACGCTTGTTGCAGCCTAGTGTCCTGAGTCGCAGTTTCGACGGCAGTCGGCGGCGCCGGACCGCGCCTGCCGGCCCCCGGCATCCGGTCACGTGCAACCAGCATGCTCGCGGATGCCGTGCACCGGCAGGCACGACCCGGCATCCGCCGCGATGCCGCCGAACCTACGACTCAGGACACCAGACCGGCGCCCCCCTCGGCTGGGGCTCGCGCCCGCGCGTCAGCCGCCGTTGAGGGGGATGTCGATCCGCAGCGACGTCCCTCTCCGACCGGCTCAGCGGAGGGAGATCGCGAGCTGCTCCAGGAGGTCCATCTGCTCCTGCATGCCGCCCTCCATGCCGGAGTCGACGATCTGGTCGCGGATCTCCTTGCTGGGGGCCTGCGTCAGCAGCGTCAGCGTCGTGCGTCCGGCCGCCTCGGTGAACGTCACGACGTTGCGCACCGGGTCCGCCTCCTGGTCCGCGGCCGCCTGCGGCTCGTCTCCGGGCATGCCCTCGAAGACCTCGGTGGTGACGATCCGGTCGTCCGGGACGATCTCGAGGAACTCGCCGTGGAAGGCGATCTCGTAGCCGCCGCCGGTCTGCATCACGTACCGCCACGAGCCGCCGACCCGCAGGTCGATCTCGACGCTCGTCATCTCGCCGCGCTGACCGCTCCACCAGCGCTTGACCAGCTCCGGCGTGGTCCACGCGCGGTAGACCAGGTGCTTGGGGGCGTCGAACTCCCGCGTGATGAGGATCTGCTCATCGGTGGGGAGCGTGACCTTCGCGGTTCCGCTACTCGCCACTGCCATGTCCTTCCTCCTTCTTGAGTTCGTCCAGCACGACGTCGAGCTCGGTGAACCGCTCGGTCCACGTGCGCTCGTAGCTCTTGACCCAGTCGTGGATGGGCTTGAGCGCATGGCCGTTGAGCCGGTACAGCCGCTGGCGTCCGTCCTCGCGCACGTCGACCGCTCCCACTTCGCGCAGCACCCGCAGGTGCTTGGACACCTGCGGCTGGGCCAGCCCGAGCCGGCGGACCACGTCGCCGACGGGGCGCTCACCGCCGGCGAGCAGATCGAGGATCTCCCGCCGGCGGGGTTCGGCGACCGCGTTGAACGCGTCCGTCGTGGTCGCTGCTCGGGCCATGCCGGCAATCATATACCTATATGGGCATACGTCAAGGTTGTGAGTGCGCGGGCGGATGGGTATCCGGCATAGGACCGGAACCCGACCCGGGAGGTCCAGGATGCTCACCATGACCGACACCGCCGCCGACGTCGTCCGCCATCTCGCGGCCGGGTCGGGGCTGGAGCCCGACCCGGGCCTGCGCATCTCGCCGGGCGCCCCGACGCCCGATGGCACCCCGCTCGAACTCCACCTGGCGCCCGGCCCGGAGGAGAACGACCAGACCGTCGAGAACGACGGAGCGACCGTGTACGTCGAAGGCCAGGTCGCCGAGGTCCTCGGCGACAAGGTGCTCGACGCCGCGGTCGAGGGCGATCAGGTCCGCTTCAGCATCCACGACGGAGAGGCGGCCTGAGAGGCGCTCCGCCGCCGCGCTGATGCGCGGCGGCCCGGCCGAGATCCGGTCCGCACCCGAGGCGGACGGGCGGGCATGCGTCCGATGCATGTCTCGTGCGCCCCCGCGCTCTCGCCGTGCTCCTCGCCGCCGTCTTCCTCGCCGTCGCCGGCTGGGTCGCCGTGCGCGCGGGAGGATCCGTGACGCCGGACGCCGAGGCGCCCGTCGTGGTCGGTTCCGAGCGCATCCCCGCGGCGGCCCTCGAGGCGGCGGCGGCCCGAACCGCCGGGCGCCGTCCCCGCCGGCTGGCCGCCGCGCGCAGGGCCGCCGCCGATCGCGCGATCGAGCGGCTGTGGCTCCGCGGAGAAGCGGCGGAGATCGGGCTTCGCCCGGAATCGGAACTCGGCGCCCTGCGCGGCCAGGTGGCGGATGCCCTCGCGGGAACGTCGCCGCTGCGCGACGCGGCGCGCTTCGGGGCGAGGTTCGACGCCTTCCACGCGCGCTGGCGGGCCCGCACCCGCTGCCTGCCCGACTATCGCGATCCGTACGAGGATCGCTGCGGCGACGCCGCGCCGGCCGCGGCGGGAACGTGCCACTGGATGGGCGAGGCGACGCTCTGCACGCTGGGCGGCGACGTCCGGCGGCGCTGGCTCGTCGTCGGCGACGGCGGCTCGCGGCGCGCCACCCGGCGCCTGCGCTCGCGCGCCCGCGCGCTCGCCGTCGCGCGGACCCTCTACTCCGCCGCCCGCACGATCCGGGCGCGCGCCGCCGCGAGGGCGCGCGACGCGGCGGAGCGGGCCGAGGCGGCACGCGCGCAGGCGCGGCGGCGCGCCGACCTGGAGCGGGACCGGCAGGCGCGGATGCGCGACCCGCGGCTGTCCGGCCAGGCGCTCGCGGCCGCCCGCGACGCGTGCCGGTCGCAGGCGCGCGAGAGCGATCCGTTCATGTTCGGCTTCGGCATGCAGGACGTGGTCGGCCAGGTCGAGGGGCTCGTGGGCGCGCGCGCCGCGCTGGCCGACCGGCTCGCCGCCACGGGCGATCCGATCGACCGCGAGAAGCTGCGGCCGCTCGTCGCGGCCGTGCGCGAGGGAAGCCGCGAGCTCCTCCGGGTCGCCGCTGCCGACGCGGCCGGCGACCACGCGGCGGTCGCTGCCCGCGTCGCGCGCCTCGACGCGGGCACCGAGCCGGAGCGGGCGATCAGCCGCCGCCTCGGCCTGGGCGAGTGCCTCGTGCGACCGGCCGCCTGACGCGGGGTGGGAGCACCGCGGCGATCAGCGGAAACGGACGGGGTGGACGAGCGCCTCGACGAAGAGGTCGAACGCTCTGCGCTTGCGGTTCCTGGGCATGCCATCAGGCTCCCAGGCGGGCGAGGCCCCGTCAGTGGGGGTCGCGCGTATCCGCTCCACGGGGCAGCCAGAGTCCCGCGGTGCGGTTTCCCCCCGCGCGAGTGCCGACGCCTCGGCGACACTGCCTCCGATGGACAACGCCAGGATCGCCGATCGCCTGGAGGCGTTCGCGTCGCTGCTCGAGCTCGCCGACGCGAATCCCTACACGATCCGCGCCTACCGCCGCGCCGCCGAGACGATCCGTGCAGCGCCGGTCCCGGTCGACCGGCTCGTGCGATCGGGGCGGGTGCGCGAGCTGCGCGGGATCGGTCCCGGGATCGAGGGGCGGCTGCGCGAGCTGGTCGAGACCGGTGAGATCGCCGAGCTGGCCGAGCTCGAACGCGAGCTGGCGCCGGGTCTCGTCGGGCTCGGCCGCTATCTCGGGCTCGGCGCGAAGCGATCGGTCGAGATCGCGCGGGCGCTCGGCGTCCGCACGCCCGAGGAGTTCCGGGAGGCCGCGGCGGCCGGCCGGCTGCGGACCGTGCCGGGGATCGGGCCCAAGATCGAGCGGCAGATCCTCGAGGCGCTCGCCCGGGAGTCCGAGCCGCGGCCGCAGCGCGGGCTGCTGCTCACCCGCGCCCGGGAGCTCGTCGACGGCATCGCGGACGCCCTCGACGGCGAGCCCGCCGGCGACGTGCGGCGATGGCGCGACGCGTGCGAGGCGCTCGCGGTGGTCTGCGCCGCGCCGGATCCCTCCTCCGTGCCGGCGCGCTTCGCCGAGCTGCCCCAGATCGTCGCCGTGATCGAGCAGGACGAGCGGCGCGCGGTGGGGCTCACCGTGGAGGGCGTGCCGGTCGAGCTCGTCGCCGCCGAGCCCGAGCGCTTCGGCACCGCGCTGGTGCGCGCGACCGGCTCACCGGCCTACGTCGCGGCGCTCGAGCCGCTGCCCGACCGCCCCGACGAGGCGGCGGTGTACGAGGCGCTCGGCCTGCCCTGGTGTCCGCCGGAGCTGCGCGAGGAGCCGTTTCGCGGCGAGCCGCCGGCGCTCGTCGAGCCGGCCGCCATCCGCGGCGACCTCCACTGCCACACGACGTGGACCGACGGACGGGCGAGCGTGGAGGAGATGGGCCGCGCCGCCCGCGAGCGCGGCTACGAGTACCTCGCGATCTGCGACCACACGCCGGCCGTCGGCGCCGTCCCGGGGCTCACGCCCGACGACGTCCGCCGGCAGGGCGAGGAGATCGCGGCGGCGAACGACGTGCTCGCGCCGTTCCGCGTGCTGCGCGGGATCGAGTGCGACATCCTCCCGGACGGGCGGCTCGATCTCCCCGACGACGTCCTGGCCGAGCTCGACTGGGTGCAGGCGAGCGTGCACGGCGGCCAGCGGATGCCGCGGGCCGAGATGACGCGGCGCGTCGAGGAGGCGCTGCGCAACCCGTACGTGCGCTGCCTCAGCCATCCGACGGGCCGGCTCATCAACCGCCGGCCCGAGAACGCCGTCGACCTGGAGCGCGTGTTCGAGGTCGCCGTGGAGGAAGGGGTCGCGCTGGAGGTCAACGGCCTGCCCGACCGGCTCGACCTGCGCGGCGAGCACGTCCGCGACGCGCTGCGGGCCGGCGTGCGGATCGTCTGCTCGACCGACGCGCACTCCACCCGCGCGCTCGAGTACATGACGCTCTCGGTGCACACCGCGCGCCGCGGCTGGGCGACGCCCGCGGACGTGCTCAACACCCGGCCGCTGCCGGAGCTCCTGGCCGGACGCCGCGACGGCGGCACGACCCGGTCATACGAATGACGTACCATCCTTGACATGGCCGCGCCCGATCACGCCCCGCCCGCTCCCGGCCCGTACCTGCAGACGGTCTCCGGCCGCTGGGTCAACCCGTTCGACCCCGATCCCGAGCAGCTCGACGCCGGCGACATCGGCCGCGCGCTCGCCAACCAGTGCCGGTTCGGCGGCCACTGCCGCGTCTTCTACTCGGTCGCCCAGCACTCGGTGATCGTGTCGGAGCTGGTCGAGCAGCGCGGCGGCGACGCCGAGGACGTCTTCGCCGCCCTCATGCACGACGCGACCGAGGCGTACCTGGGCGACATGCCGCATCCGCTCAAGCACCGCAGCCCGCTCGGCGCGGCCTTCAAGGTGGCGGAGGAGCACCTCGAGGCGGCGATCCGCGACCGCTTCCGCATCAAGCCGGACGTCCCGGAGATCAAGCCCGCCGACCGCGCGCTCCTCGCCACCGAGCGCCGGGCGTTCAGCGCCGAGACCTGGCACTGGCCGGAGCTCGAGGGCGTCGAGCCGCTCGACCTCGAGCTCACGGCGTGGTCGCCCGACGAGGCCGCGCGGGCGTTCGCCCGGCGCTACGCCGAGCTGGACGCGAGGCGCGGCTAGACCGGCCGGGGCCTACGGCCGCACCCTCCCGCGCAGGTTGTTCTCTCGGCGACGGTCGTGCGCCGCGTGCGCAACGTCGACGGCGGCATTGAGGAGGGCGGATTTCGGCCGGCCGCCGGCGGGCGCGGCAACGTCCATCGGCTCGTGCCCCTGGCGGGTGGCCGACGTTGACGGCGCATTGCGCGGCGAACGTCGGACGCCCGGGGGTGTGGCGGCGGGTTCCGACGTTGACGTCGCATATGGAGCGGAACGTCGTGATGCGCGGCCGCGCCCGCGGCCCACGCTCCACCCGGAACAACCTGCTCGGGGACCTCCGGCTAGCGGCCGAGCACCGCGACGGCGCCGGCCGGTCCGCTCGCCCAGCAGGTGCCGGGCACGCAGTCGACGGCGTCGTAGGGCGCGGCGTCGAACGCCGTCCAGTTGCGGCCGCCGTCGGCGCTGACGTCCGAGCCGGTCGGCCCGACCGCGATCAGCGTTGAGCGGGCGCCCGTCACCCAGTCGACGCCGGAGCGGTAGCCGGAGAGGTCGCCGCCGGGGTGCCAGGTGTCCCCGCCGGCGCGCGTGAAGCCCGACGCGTCCTGCCCGTTCGCCGGCGCGCTGAAGTCGCCGCCGACCATCACGCCGTCGCGCGGGTTGCGGAACGCGAGCGAGAACACGCCGCCGGACGCGGCAGCCGGGATGGGCGCGGCGGTCACCGTCCACGTGGCGCCGCGGTCGCGCGAGTGGAACACCCGCGACGCGCCGCCGCCGCCGGCGAACCAGGCGTCGCGTCCGCCGCTCGCCACCAGGCACGTGCCGCTCGCGGCGAACGCGAACTCCCCCGCGACCGCCGGCGGCATGCCGTCGTCCGGGAGCACGTGCCAGCTGCGGCCCCAGTCGTCCGTCGCCGCGATGCGGAACTTGCCGCCGACCGGATCGCTCAGCGCGAGTCCCCGCCTGCCGCCGGCGAAGAAGTCCATGCAGTCGTAGAACGCTGCCGGATCGTCGTTGACGAACGCGAGCCGCCAGCTGCGGCCGCCGTCGGTCGTGGAGTAGATCCGGGACGCGTCGCCTTCCCCGATCGAGAGCGCGCTCGCGACGCGCGCGCTCTGCGCCTCGACGTCGCGGAACTGCAGCCCCGCGCTGCCAGGTGGCGAGACGTCCTGCCACGAGGCGCCGCCGTCGGTGGTCCTGAGTACCTCGCCGGCGCTCCCCCCGACCCAGGCGACCCGCTTGTCGACCGCGTCGAGGCCGCGGTACTGCTGGTCCGAGCCGGTCGGCACCGGCGTCCACCGCGGCGGGTGGTGGTCGGCCGCGGCCACCGCCGGCAGCACGAGCCCAAGGAGGAGCATGAGGACGGCGGTCCGGCGCACCGGACCCCCCGGTGCCCGCGGACACGCCGCGATAAACGCGGCGGCCCGCCCGGCCTACGACGGCAGCCCCCACTTCGGCATCGAGGAGAGCGCGCCGTTCGCGATCGCCCGATCGGTGTCGCCCGTGCGCGCGCTCGTCGCGTACGGGGGCATCTTCCACGGGTGCCGCGCGACCGTGCCGTAGTGCTCGCGCACGTAGGCCACGAGGTCGCCGCGGTGCTCGGTGCACGCGTAGCGCCGGGGGCCGAGCGGCCCGCGGCCGTGCCACACGAGCCACCGTCCCGGAAGGGCGTCGAGGTACTCGCCGAACGCGAGCTCGCGCAGTCCGCGCTCGAGCGCGCGCTGCGTCTCGGGGTCCGGGCCGGCGTGGCAGAACTGGCACCGGAAGAGCACCCGTACCGGCATCCGCCGATGATGGCACCTCGGTCGACACGGGCGATACAGTGCCGCCGCAGGCCCGTTTCGACGAGAGGCAGAGAGATGGCGCAAGGCGCCGATCCGCCGCCTGGTCCGTTCCCACTGCCGGTGCACGGCGATGCCCGGCTGCGCCGGGATGCGCCCCGCAGACAGCCCGGCCGCTTCTGCTACCTGTTCGACGTCGACGACGAGATCGCGGGCGCCCTCGACCTGCGGATGCGGCTCGTGGCCCGTCCGCTCGCGACCGCGCGCGTGGAGGAGATCTCGGCCGGGCGAGTTCGACCTGATCCCGCTGCTCGCCCAGCTCCGGGGCGGGCTCGGGCTGCTGCTCGTGGACGGCGTCGTCGCGCTCGACGTCCAGGTCGGGGATCGGACCGCGAGCGAGCTGGTCGGCGCGGGCGACCTCCTCGCGCCGTGGACCAGCGCCGACGACGTCGTGCTGCTCGCGTCCGAGACCTACTCGCGCGCGCTCGTGCGCACGCGGCTCGCCGTCCTCGACCAGGACTTCGCGGAGCGCATCCGGCCGTGGCCGCAGATCCTCCACGCACTTCTGCGCCGTGCGGTGCGCCGGACGATGGAGCTCAACGTCCATCGCGCCGCGACCTGTCACCCGCGGGCTGACGCGCGGATCGCGCTCCTGCTGTGGCATCTCGCGGAGCGCTGGGGGATCGTGCGGCCCGAAGGGATCCTCGTGCCCCTGCCGCTCACGCACCGGCTGATCGGCCAGCTCGTCGGAGCCGAGCGGCCGTCCGTCTCCCACGCGCTCGCGCGCCTCTCGAGCGCGGACCTCGTGACCCGCGAGCGCAACGGCCTCATCCTGCACGGCACCGCGGCGCACCACATCGCCTGCCTCGTCGAGCGCGCCGACGAAGGGACCGCGCAGGCATGACCGGCATCGACTTCTCCCCTCGGCAGTCCGAGACCGAGAAGCTGACGGTGCACGTCATCTGGATGACGAGCGGCCTGGGATGCGACGGCGACTCGGTGGCGATGACCGCCGCCACCAGGCCGTCGCTCGAGGACCTGCTCACCCGCGCGCTCCCGGGGATGCCGGGCGTCGCGCTGTACAACCCGATGCTCGCCGTCGAGACCGGCGAGGACTTCATGCAGGCCTGGTACGACGCCGAGGCCGGGAAGCTCGACCCGTTCATCCTCGTGCTCGAGGGCGCGGTGCCCAACGAGTCGATCAACGGCGACGGGCACTGGGCCGCGCTCGGCGTCGACCCCGCGTCCGGCCAGCCGATCACGACCAACGAGTGGATCGACCGCCTCGCGCCGCGCGCCGCGGTCGTGATGGCGCTCGGCACGTGCGCCACCTACGGCGGGATCCCCGCGATGCGGAACAACCCGACCGGCGCGATGGGCCTGCGCGACCACCTCGGCCGGACGTGGCGGTCGCGGCTGGGCCAACCGATCGTGAACCTGCCCGGCTGCCCCGCCCAGCCCGACAACATCACCGAGACGCTGCTCTACCTCGTGCTCCAGATCGCCGGGACGACCGCGCCGATCGCAGCTCGACGACCAGGGGCGGCCGGCCTGGCTGTTCGAGCGCACGGCCCACGAGGTGTGCAACCGCGCCGGCTTCGCCGAGCAGGACGACTACGCCAACCGGCTCGGAGACGACGGCCGCTGCCTCGTCAAGTTCGGCTGCAAGGGCCCGGTCGTCAAGTGCAACGTCCCCGCGCGCGGGTGGATCAACGGGATCGGCGGTTGCCCCAACGTCGGCGGCATCTGCATGGCGTGCACGATGCCCGGCTTCCCGGACAAGTACCTGCCGCTGATGGACACGGGCGTGAAGGGGAAGGTGATCGCGGCGGCGTCGCGCTTCACCTACGGGCCGCTGATGAAGCAGCTGCGCCACCGGAGCATCAGGCGCCGCTACGACGTCGAGCCGAGCTGGCGCCGCCCGGGCGCCGAGCTCGCGAGCGGCTACAAGCCGCGCTGGTAATCGCGCGTACCGCCCACGCGCGTAATCCGGATTACCAGTCGTTTGAAGGGCGGCGGGCGCAGCGGGATGGTGGACCGCGCGCGACATCCGTCGTGCCGAGGAGAGGACGTAGCTGCATGTGCCTGGCGATTCCCGGGCAGATCATCGAGCTCGTCGACGAGCAGAACCGGCTCGCGAAGGTCGATGTCGCGGGAGTCCAGCGCACCGTCAACGTGGGTCTGCTGGACGCCGACGGCGACGGTGCGCAACCCGGCGACTGGGTGCTCATCCACGTCGGCTTCGCCTTGTCCAAGGTCGACGAGGCGGAGGCGGCGGCGACCGTCAAGCTGCTCGAGGGCATGGGCGCCGACTACGAGCAGGAGCTGGCCGAGCTGCGGGCGAGCGTGATCGAGTGACCGACCCCGCCGGCATCGCCTGCGACCACGAGCACGGCTGCATCACGTGCGGCGACGAGGCTTCGCCGATGCGCGTCGTGCGCGTCGACGACGTCCGCGCGCTGGCGCTGTGCGAGGACGACGCCGGCGGGCGCTCGAGCGTCGAGATCGGCCTCGTCGAGCCGATCGCGCCCGGTGCCCGCCTCCTCGTCCACGCGGGCACGGCCCTCCAGGTGCTCGAGGACGCGGCGCGATGAAGTTCGTCGACGAGTTCCGCGACGCCGACCTCGGGCAGGCGCTGGCCGGCGAGATCCTCGCCACGGTCGAGCCCGGCCGGCACTACAAGGTCATGGAGGTGTGCGGCGGCCACACCCACTCGATCTACAAGTACGGGATCGACGACCTGCTGCCGGAGAACGTCGAGCTGATCCACGGGCCCGGCTGCCCGGTCTGCGTGATCCCGATGGGCCGCGTCGACGACGGCATCGCGATCGCCCACGAGCCCGGCGTGATCTTCACCTGCTTCGGCGACATGCTGCGCGTCCCGGGGTCGCGCGGGACGCTGCTCGAGGCCAAGGCAGCGGGCGCCGACGTCCGGATGGTCTACTCGCCGCTCGACGCGCTGCGGATCGCGAAGCAGAACCCGGACCGCGAGGTCGTGTTCTTCGCCATCGGCTTCGAGACGACCGCGCCGTCGACCGCCCTGACGCTCAAGCGCGCGCGGGCCGAGGGCGTCCCGAACTTCAGCTGCGTCTGCAACCACGTGACGATCGTGCCGCCGCTGCGGGCGCTGCTCGAGTCGCCCGACCTGCGGCTCGACGGCTTCATCGGACCCGGGCCACGTGTGCACGGTCGTCGGCGCCCGGCCGCTCGAGTTCATCCCGCTCGACTACGAGCGCCCCGTGGTCATCTCCGGCTTCGAGCCGCTCGACATCCTGCAGTCGATCCAGATGATCCTCCGGCAGCTCGCGAGCGGCCGCTGCGAGGTCGAGAACCAGTACAAGCGCGTCGTCCCGCACGAGGGCAACCTGCGGGCGCTCGAGGTCATGTCGGAGGTGTTCGAGCTGCGGCCGCACTTCGAGTGGCGCGGCCTCGGGTTCATCTCCCAGAGCGCGCTGAAGCTGTCGGCGGCGTATGCCGAGCTCGACGCCGAGCTGCGGTTCACCACGCCGGGCGTGCGCGTCGCGGATCCGAAGGCGTGCCAGTGCGGCGAGGTGCTCAAGGGCGTCATCAAGCCGTGGGAGTGCAAGGTGTTCGGCACCGCGTGCACGCCGGAGCACGCGATCGGGACGTGCATGGTCTCGCCGGAGGGCGCCTGCGCCGCGTACTACAACTACGGGCGGTTCGCGCGCGAGAAGGAGGTCGTGTGACGGTCACGGAGCGCGAACGGAAGATCCTGGGGATCATCGAGACGGCGCGCGCCAAGCGGGCGAAGTTCAAGGACGCCCGCATCACCATGGCGCACGGCGCCGGCGGCAAGGCGACGCAGACGCTGATCGAGGGCCTCTTCGTGCCCGCGTTCAGCTCGCCCGCGCTGGCCGCCATGGGCGATGCCGGCGCGGTCGACGGGACCGACCTGGCGATGACGACCGACAGCTTCGTCGTCAAGCCGATCACGTTCCCGGGCGGCTCGATCGGCGAGCTCGCCGTCAACGGCACCGTCAACGACCTCGCGATGAGCGGCGCGCGCCCGCTCGCGCTCAGCCTGTCGCTGATCCTCGAGGAGGGCCTCGAGAGCGACGAGCTGCGCGCCGAGGTGGCGGCGATCGCCGCCGCGGCCGCGGCCGCGGAGGTCCAGATCGTCGCGGGCGACACCAAGGTCGTCGAGCGCGGGCACGCCGACAAGATGTACGTGTGCACGACCGGGGTCGGGCGGATCGACCCGCGCGCGTTCGCTCTCGCCCGCCGCGCTGCGGCCAGGGGACCGCATCCTCGTCTCCGGCGAGGTCGGCAACCACGGCATGGCGATCATGCTCGCGCGCGGCGAGTTCGAGCTGGAGTCCTCGATCGTGTCCGACACGCGCTCGCTGTGGCCCGCGGCCGACGCGCTGCTCGAGGCGGCCGGCCCGGCGCTGCGCACGATGCGCGACGCGACGCGCGGGGGCGTCGCCTCGGTGCTCAACGAGCTGGCCCGCGCGTCCGGCGTGGCGATGGTGGTGCGCGAGGGCGACGTGCCCGTCGCCCCGGCCGTCGCCGGCGCGGCGGAGATCCTGGGGATCGACCCGATGTACGTCGCGAACGAGGGCAAGCTGGTCGCCTTCGTCGCGCCCGAGGCGGCCGACGCCGCGCTCGCGGCGCTGCGCGGCGTCGACGGCTGCGAGGGGGCGGCCGAGATCGGCGAGGTGAAGACGGAACCGCAGGGGATGGTGCTGGTGAAGACGGCGTTCGGCGGCCGGCGGGTGATGGATCAGCTCGTCGGCGACCCGCTGCCGCGGATCTGCTGAGGAACGGAGCGCACATGGCCGCAACCGAGTTCGTGCCCAACCAAGCCAAGACGGAGGCGATCACCGCCCACGTCATCTGGCTCACCACCGGCCTCAGCTGCGAGGGCGACAGCGTCGCGATGACCGGCGCGACGAACCCGAGCCTCGAGGACATCATCACCGGAGCGATCCCGGGCATGCCGCGCGTGGTCGTCCACAACACCGTGCTCGCCGTCGAGTCGGGCGAGGAGTTCATGCAGGCCTGGTACGACGCCGAGGCACGGCAAGCTCGATCCGTTCGTCCTCGTGCTCGAGGGCTCGGTGCCGAACGAGGAGATCAACGGCGACGGCTACTGGACCGGCATGGGCGTGAACCCGGAGAACGGCCAGCCGATCACCACGAACGAGTGGATCGACCGGCTCGCCCCCAAGGCGGCGGCGGTCGTGGCGGTCGGCACCTGCGCCACCTACGGCGGGATCCCGGCGATGAAGAACAACCCGACGGGCGCCATGGGGCTCGCCGACTACCTCGGCTGGAACTGGAAGTCCAAGGCGGGCATCCCGATCGTCAACATCCCCGGCTGCCCGGCCCAGGGCGACAACGTCACCGAGACGCTGATGTACCTCGTGTTCGCGCTGGCCGGCATGGCGCCGCTGCCCGAGCTGGACGACGCGCTGCGGCCCAAGTGGCTGTTCGAGCGCACGGCGCACGAGAGCTGCAACCGCGCCGCGTTCTACGAGTCGGGCGACGTTCGCCACCGAGTACGGCTCAGACCACCGCTGCCTGGTGAAGCTCGGCTGCAAGGGGCCGGTCGTCAAGTGCAACGTCCCGCTGCGCGGGTGGATCAACGGGATCGGCGGCTGCCCGAACGTCGGCGGCATCTGCATGGCCTGCACGATGCCGGGCTTCCCCGACAAGTACATGCCGTTCATGGACGAGTCCACGAACGCGAGGCTCTCCAGCAACCTGGCCCGGTTCACCTACGGGCCGATCCTGCGCTGGGGCCGCAAGCAGTCGATCAAGCGCGTCTACGACAACGAACCGGAGTGGCGGACCAAGGGGCCGGAGCTGACCACCGGCTACGCCAAGCGCTGGTGACCCCGACCCCGTCCGAGTGGAGGATTGAACATGGCGACAGCAGAGACTCCGGTCGAGAAGAAGATCGCGGTCAAGGAGATGTCGTGGGATCCGGTGACCCGGATCGTCGGCAGCCTGGGCATCCACACCGAGATCGACTTCGCGAACCAGCAGGTCCTCAAGTGCTACAGCACGTCGATGATCTTCCGCGGGTTCGACATCTTCATGAAGGGCATCGATCCGCGCGACGCGCACTTCATCACGAGCCGCATCTGCGGCATCTGCGGTGACAACCACTGCACGTGCTCGTGCCTCAACCAGAACATGGCCTACGGGGTGAAGCCGCCGCCGCTCGGCGACTACGCGTTCAACCTCGCCGAGTCGGCCGACTTCATGTTCGACCACGCGATCTACAACGACTGCATGGCGAACGTGGACTACTCCGAGCAGGTGGTGAAGGACACGAACCCGAGCCTGCTCAAGAAGGCCGAGGAGACGTCGGCGCCGCACTCCGACATCCACGGCTACAAGACGATCGCCGACATCATGCGGGCGCTGAACGCGTTCACCGGCAGCTTCTACCTGGAGACGCTCCAGGTGGCCCGGTACACGCGCGAGATGTACTGCCTGTTCGGCGGCCGGCACACGCACCCGTCGACGATCATGCCGGGCGGCTGCAGCGCGGACATCACCCATCAGACGCTCACCGACTACTACGTGCGCCTGATGCGCTACATGGACTACTGCAAGCGCACCGTGCCGATGCACGACGACCTCTACGACTTCTTCTACGAGGCGCTGCCGGGCTACGAGAAGGTCGGCTATCGCGACACCGACCTCGTGTGCTGGGGCGCGTTCGACGACCCGCAGTACGTCGACTACAACTACCGCAACATGACCGAGTGGGGCCGCCGGCGGTTCGTCACGCCGGGCCTCGTGTTCAAGGGCGAGCTGATCACCACCGACCTCGTCGAGATCAACCTCGCGATCCGCATCCTGCTCGGCTCCTCCTACTTCGACGACTGGACCAACGAGGAGACGTACGTCACGCAGGACCCGCTGGGGAACCCCGTCGACAAGCGCCATCCGTGGAACAAGGTGACGCTGCCCAAGCCGCAGGCGCGCGACTGGGCCGACAAGTACTCGTGGGTCGCCTCGCCGCGCATGTTCGACGCGCGCAACGACAGCTTCGTCGCCAACGACACCGGCGGCGGGCCGTTCGCGCGCCAGTGGGTGACGGCGAAGGCCGGGCTGCTCGACATCGGCTACCTCAAGGCCACGGGCGAGAGCCTGCAGATGGTCCTGCCGAAGACCGGCTTCATGCCCGAGATGGAGCTCGAGTGGAAGATCCCGCCGTGGTCGAACGCGATCGAGCGCCAGCGCGCGCGCACGTACCACCAGGCGTACTCGGCGCTGGTCGGCCTCTACAACCTCGAGCAGGCGCTGAAGGAGGTCCGCGCCGGGCGCACCAAGTCGTGGAACGACTTCAAGGTCCCCGAGTCCGCGGTGAGCGTCGGCTTCCACGAGGCGGCCCGCGGCGTCCTCTCGCACCACATGGTCATCCGCGAGGGCAAGATCGCCAACTACCAGCCCTACCCGCCGACGCCCTGGAACGGCAACCCCCGCGACACGCACGGGACGCCCGGCCCCTACGAGGACGCGGTGCAGAACACCCCGATCTTCGAGGAGAACGGCCCGGACAACTTCAAGGGGATCGACATCATGCGGGCGGTCCACAGCTTCGACCCGTGCCTGCCCTGCGGCGTGCACATGTACGGCAAGGGCAAGGTCCGCAAGGTCGTCCACACGCCGACGGGGATGTGCTGAGCGGAGGAGGAGCGGACATGGCGGCGGATCCCTCCGCGGTCCTGATCGACCGGGTCCAGGCGCTGACCGCGCAGCTGGAAGAGGTCCAGGACTTCCAGGCGCGCGCGGTGGCGGACGAGCTCGTCGCCTCGATCATGCAGCTCTACGGCGCCGGCCTGGAGCGCATCGTCGAGGCGCTGGCCGAGCCGGACGCGAGCGTCGCCGGCGTCCGGCAGCTCCTGATGGAGGACGGCGTCGTGGCGAGCCTCATGCTCATCCACGGCCTCTACCCCGTCGACCTCGAGACCCGGGTGCACGAGGCGCTCGAGAGCGTGCGGCCCTACATGGAGTCCCACGGCGGCGACGTGGAGCTCGTCGCCGTGGAGGACGGCGTGGCGCGGCTGCGGCTCGTCGGCCACTGCAAGGGCTGCCCGGCGTCGGAGGCGACGCTCGAGCTGGCGATCAAGAAGGCGCTCGAGGAGACGGCGCCCGACCTCGACGGGCTGGAGGTCGAAGGCGTGCGCGAGCCGGCGGCGGCCACCAACGGCGGCGGGTTCGAGCTCCCCGTGATCCAGTCGGTCACGGCGGGCGCGCCGCCTGACTGGACCGAGCTGGAGGCGACGGCGCCTCCGGCCGGGACCACCGCGCCGATGAGCGTCGGCGGCGCCGACCTGCTCGTCGCCAACGTCGGCGGGACGCTGCTGGCGTACCGCAACGCCTGCGGCTGGTGCCAGGCACGGCTCGACGCCGCGCCGATGACGCCGGGCGGGACGCTGACCTGCCCGTCGTGCGAGCGCCGCTTCGAGCTGCGCCGCGCCGGCCGTTCGCCCGACGACGAGCAGCTCCAGATCCCCCCGGTGCCGCTGCTGCGCGGCGAGGGCCGGGTCCGCGTGGCGGTCGCCTGATGGGCGGCCCCCAGCCCGGGCTCGTGGCCGGACTCAGGCGCTACGTGCGCGAGCCGCCCCGCGCGCAGCCGCCGCCCGAGGGAGGCGGCGACGGCAGCCGCTGCGAGCTCTGCCCGATCTCCCTGGCGACCGACCACAAGCACCTCCTCGACCTGGAGGAGCGGCGGATCGTCTGCGTCTGCCCGACGTGCTGGTCGATGCGCTCGGGCGACGCCCGCTACCGGCCGACCGGCTCGCGCACGCTGTGGCTGGAGCGCTTCGAGCTGACCGACGAGCTGTGGGCGGCGTTCCAGATCCCGATCGGCCTCGCGTTCTTCATGCGCTCCACCGCGACCGGGGAGGTCGTCGGCCTCTACCCGAGCCCGGCGGGCGCGACCGAGTGCGCGCTCGACCTCGACGCCTGGGACCGGCTGCTCGCGGCCAACCCGGTGCTCGAGGACCTCGATCCCGACGCCGAGGCGCTGCTCGTCAACCGCATGGCGACCCCGCATCTGCACGCGATCGCGCCGCTCGACGACTGCTACCGCCTGGTCGGCACCATCAAGGCGACGTGGGAGGGGATCACCGGCGGCGCCGCGATGGAGGCTGCCGTCCAGCGCTACTTCGACGACCTGCGCGCCGGAGCGGTGGTGCGATGAGCGGGCTCGCGGCCACGCAGAACGGCGGCGGCGCGCCGGGTGCGCCCACGGGCCTCGTCTTCGCCGTCCTCGGCGCCGAGCCGATGGAGCACTCCGCCACGCCCGGCGTGCGCTTCCACCTCCACGTCACCGAGCCGGACGGCCGCGAGGTCTACACGATCGCGCTCTCCTCGCAGGTCCACATCGACCCCGCGCGCCGGGCCTACGACGCGGAGACGCGCGAACGGCTCGTCGAGCTGTTCGGCGCCCCCGAGCGCTGGGGCGCGACGACACATACGTTCCAGTGGGCGCGCATCGAGTCGCTCGTGCCGACGTTCACGGGCTCGACCGAGTTCACGATCGAGGTCCCCTGCACGTACGACCTCGAGGTGGCGTCCGCCAAGTACTTCCACGGGCTGCCGGACGGCGACGTGCCGCTGAGCTTCCACTTCAACGGCACGGTGCTCTACCGCGGCGGCGACGACCGGCTGCAGGTCGTGCTCGTCCCGTGGAGCTGCTCGACGCGCTGGCGCATGCCGGTCGAGGTCTGGCGGCGCACGATCGCCGCGCACTACCCGGGCGGCGGCTGGATCCGGCTGCAGGACGAGACGCTCGAGGCGCTCTCCCGGCACAAGTCCGAGCGGGGCATGCACTCGTTCGACGACACGGTGCGCGAGTTGCTGAAGGGAGGGGAGGAGGGATGACGAGCGTCATCGACGCCGGCGTGGAGCGCCTGCTCTCCACCCTGCTCTACGAGGGCTACGCGCTGTACCCGTACACGCCGGGGGCGACGAAGAACGCCACGCCGACGCCGTTCGGGATCGTCTACCCGCCGGTGTACGCGGCCGGCGGCCCGCACACGTTCGACCGCGCGCGCATGCAGGTCGTGCTGGAGCCGTCCGCGCCCGGCGCCCCGGTGGCCGGCGCCGTCGCGTTCCTCGAGCCCAGCGGCGAGCGCCACCAGGGCGTGGCGCGCCGCATCGAGCTCGGGCCGATCGCGCTGGACGAGCTGATCCGCGACGACGGCCTGACGGTGCCGTTCGCCTTCGACGCCGTCGAGGGACGCGTGCGCATGGCCGCGACGCCGGTCGACGGCGGCCTCGTGCGCGTCGCGCTGTGCGTCCACAACACCACCGCGGTCCCGGAGGGCCTCGACCGCGCCGAGGGCCTGCGCTCCTCGCTCCTCTCCACGCACCTCGTCGCGCATGCGGCCGGGAGCCGCTTCGCGTCGCCGGTCGCGCCGGGGCCGAACGCCGCCGCCGCGGTCCGCGCGTGCGACCACGTGAACATCTTCCCGGTGCTCGCGAGCGCCGCCGACGACACGGTGCGTGGGCGCGACGATCGTCCTCCCCGACCACCCGCAGATCGCGCCGGAGAGCCACGGCGACCTGTTCGACGCGACCGAGATCGAGGAGGCGCTGCTGCTCCACGTGCTCGCGCTGAGCGACGCGGAGCGCGCGGCGATCGCCGAGCAGGACCCGGCGGTGCGCGAGATGCTCGCGCGCGCCGAGGCCGCGGGCCCCGAGGAGATCGCGCGGCTGCGCGGTCGCGTGACGGTGACCGACCTGCCGCCCGCGCACCGGCCCGGCCCGGCCGACGTGGCGGGCGAGCCGCAGATCGTGGTCGGCGGCGTCACCTACCGGCGCGGCGCGAAGGTGCGCCTGCGGCCCGGCTTCGGCCGCGCCCCGCAGGACGGCGTCTGGGCCGACCGGATGGCGACGATCGAGCGGATCTACCGCGACTACGAGGACGGCGTCCACCTGGCGGTCACGGTGGACGACGACCCCGGCCAGGAGCTGATGCGCGACATCGGCCGCTTCCTGTACTTCACGCCCACCGAGGTGGAGGTCGTCCCGACATGAGCCGAGAGCTCGAGAAGCAGATCCTGATCGCCGGCGTGGGCAACGCGTGGCTGCAGGACGACGCGTTCGGCGCCGAGGTCGCGCGCCGGCTGGCCGAGCGCGAGCTCCCCTCCGGCGTCAGCGTGATGGACGTCGGCACGAGCGGCCTCGACCTCGCCTACGAGGTCATGCGCGGCTACAGCGCGCTCGTGATCGTCGACGTGAGCCGGCAGGGCGGCGAGCCGGGGACCCTCTACGTGATCGACGTCGAGTCCGAGGACGTGCCGGCCGAGATCGCCGACGGCGAGACGATCGACCCCCACTCGATGGACCCGATGACGATGCTGCGCTTCGTGCGGGCGATCGGCGGCTGGCCGGGACGCGTGCAGGTCATCGCCTGCGAGCCGGCCGTCGTCGACGACGTGGGCATCGGGCTCACGCCCGCCGTCGAGGCCGCCGTGGAGCGCGCGATCGGGCTCGTGCTCGAGACGGTCGACGAGCTGCGCACCGACGCCGCGTATCCGGCATCGTGAGGTGGACGGCGTGCACGAGCTGTCGGTGAGCAGCGCGATCGTCGACACCGCGGTCAGGCACGCCGAGGGCCGCCGCGTCACCTCCGTGCAGGTGCGGCTCGGGCGCCTGCGCCAGGTGATCCCGGCGTCGCTCGCGTTCTACTTCGAGCTCGTGTCCCGCGAGACCGTGTGCGACGGCGCGCGGCTGGACCAGGAGGTCGTGCCGGCGGCGCTGCGCTGCAACGAGTGCGCCATCGCGTGGGAGATCGAGCAGCCGTTCTTCCGCTGCCCGGAGTGCGGCTCCGCGGACGTCACGGTCGAGACGGGCGAGGAGCTGGAGGTCGCATCCATCGAGGTCGAGGAGGCCAGCCAATGCACCGCGTGAAGGTCAGGGTGGTAGAGGACGCGCTCGATGCCAACGCGACGATCGCGGCCGCCAACCGGGCGGACTTCGATCGCGCCGGCGTCACCGTGGTCAACCTGATGAGCGCTCCGGGCGCCGGGAAGACGTCGGTGCTCGAACGCGTCCTGGGCGAGCTCGGCGACGTGCGCGCCGGCGTGCTCGAGGGCGACGTGCAGGGCAGCCTCGACGCCGACCGCCTCGCGTCGCTCCACCTGCCCGTGACCCAGCTGAACACGGATGCCGGGTTCGGCGGCGAGTGCCATCTGGACGCCAACATGGTCCGCTCCGCGCTCCCCTCGCTGCCGCTCGACGACATCGACCTGCTGATCGTCGAGAACGTCGGCAACCTCGTGTGCCCGGCGGAGTTCCGCATCGGGGAGGACGTCCGCGTGATGGTGTCGTCGGTCGCCGAGGGCGAGGACAAGCCGCTCAAGTACCCGCTCATGTTCCGCGCGTGCGAGCTGGTGCTCGTCAACAAGATCGACCTGCTGCCGCACGTCGACTTCGACCTCGACCGCTTCCTGTACCACCTCGACGCCGTGCACCCGGGCGTGCGCCACATGGTGATGAGCGCCCGGACGGGCGAGGGGCTCGACGCGTTCCGCGACTGGCTCGCCGCGCTGCCGTCCCGGGCGGACCGGCAGGTTCCTGCGTGACGCAGACGGTCCCCGAAGCCGCACTGGAGCGCCGGCTCGACGCGGGCGAGGCGTTCTTCGGGGGCCAGGCGGACCGGATCGCGCGGCTGTGCCATCGCATGGCCGAGCGCTTCGCGCGCGGCGGGCGCCTCGTGGCGGTCGGCCGGTCGCCGGCCGCGCGCTCGGACGTGCGCCACGTCGCGGTCGAGTTCGTCCACCCGGTGATCGTCGGGAAGCGGGCGCTGCCGGCGATCGGGCTGGCGGCCGAGGGTGGCCCGCTGGAGCTGCAGGTCGCGCTCGTCGCCGAGCCGGGCGACATCGTGATCGCGTTCGGCGCCGAGGACGGCGAGCTCGAGGCGCTCGCGGCGCTGCGCCGGGCCGCGGGGCTCGGCTGCCTGACGATCGGCTTCGGCGCGGGCGTCGGCGCCGAGTGGGAGTTCGAGCCGCCGGGCGAGGACCCGTTCGTGCGCCAGGAGCTGGTCGAGACGCTCTACCACGTGCTGTGGGAGCTCGTCCACGTGTTCTTCGACCACCGCGGCCTGCTCGAGGGCCGCGCGGCGCGGCGCGTCCACGACACCGGCGCGTCGAGCTTCCTCTATCCGTTCCTCGGCGAGGAGCAGACCGACCTGGAGGCGGTCGTCGCCGACGTCCGCGAGTCGGTGCGCATGAAGGCGGCCGAGGTCGCCGGGCTGCGCGCGCAGACGCTCACCGACAACCGCGAGGTGCTGGAGGCGGCCGCGGCGGCGCTGCGCGCATGCTTCGACGCCGGCGGCCAGCTGCTCGCGTTCGGCAACGGCGGCTCGGCGACCGACGCGATGGACGCGGTGGCGGACTTCCGCGCGGCGCCGCAGGGCTGGCCGGCGCGCCGCGCGCTGGACCTCACCGAGGACTCCGCGATCCTGACCGCGCTCGCGAACGACGTCGGCCCGGAGGTGCTGTTCCAGCGCCAGATCATCGCGTACGGCCGGCCCGGCGACGCCGTGCTCTCGCTGTCGACGAGCGGCGGATCGGGCAACGTCATCCTGGCGCTCGAGGAGGCCCGCCGGCGCGGCCTGCTGACGATCGCGCTCGTGGGCTACGACGGCGGCCGCGTGGCCGCAGAGGGCCTTGCCGACCACGTGATCGTGACCCGGTCGCAGCACATCCCGCGCATCCAGGAGGCGCAGGCGAGCGCGTACCACGTGCTGCGCGAGCTGGTGGAGCGCCGGTAGTGGGCGATGGTGCGGTGCGGGCGGTGGCAGGGCCGCGGCGGCGGGTCCGGGCCCGCGTGGAGGGGACGGTGCAGGGCGTCGGGTTCCGGCCGTTCGTGCACCGCCTCGCCGCCGAGCTGGGCCTCGCGGGCTGGGTGCTCAACGACGAGCACGGCGTGCTGCTGGAGGCCGAGGGCGAGCCGGCGGCGATCGACGCGCTCCTGGAGCGGCTCGCCGGCGAGGCGCCGCCGCTCGCCACGGTGGAGCGGATCGCGACCGCCGACGTCCCGGCCACGGGCGCCCCGGGCTTCGCGATCGTCGAGAGCGAGCGACACGGCGCGGCGTCCGCGCTCGTCTCACCCGACACGGCCACGTGCGACGACTGCCTGCGCGAGCTGTTCGACCCCGCCGACCGCCGCCACCGCTATCCCTTCATCAACTGCACCAACTGCGGGCCGCGGTTCACGATCGTCCGCGGCGTGCCGTACGACCGGCCGCTCACGACGATGGCCGGCTTCCGGATGTGCGCGGCATGCCAGGCCGAGTACGACGACCCGGCCGACCGCCGCTTCCATGCCCAGCCGAACGCGTGCGCCGACTGCGGCCCGCGGCTGCGGCTGCTCGAGGCGGACGGGAGCGAGGCGCCGGGTGCGGCGCTCGAGGCGGCGGTCGCCGCGCTCGCTGCCGGGCGGATCCTCGCGGTCAAGGGGATCGGCGGCCACCACCTCGCCTGCCTCGCCGGCGACGAGGGAGCCGTGGCGGCGCTCCGCGCCCGCAAGCACCGCGAGGACAAGCCGTTCGCGCTCATGGCGCCGAGCGTGGAGGCGGCCGGCGCGCTCGTGGCGCTCGATCCCGCCGCCGCGGCGCTGCTCGCGAGCCGGGCGCGGCCGATCGTGCTCGCTCCGCGCCGTGCGGGAGCGGACGTGGCGGCGTCCGTCGCGCCGCGCTCCGCGGACCTGGGCGTGATGCTGCCCTACTCGCCGCTGCACCACCTGCTCCTCGCGGACGCCGGCGCTCCGCTCGTGATGACGAGCGGCAACGTGTCCGACGAGCCGATCGCCTACCGGGACGAGGACGCCGTGGAGCGGCTGCGCGGGATCGCGGACGCGTTCCTCCTGCACGACCGGCCGATCCACACGCGCACCGACGACTCCGTCGCGCGCGCCGTGGGCGAGCGGACGCTGTTCCTGCGCCGCTCGCGCGGCTACGTGCCGGCGAGCATCCCGCTGCCGGTGCCCGCCGGACGGCCCGTGCTCGCCTGCGGCGCCGAGCTCAAGAGCACGTTCTGCCTCGCCAAGGGCGCGCGCGCCTGGGTCGGGCACCACATCGGCGACCTGCGCAACTACGAGACGCTCCAGTCCTTCACGGAGGGCATCGAGCACTTCGAGCGGCTGTTCGCGGTCGCGCCGGAGGTCGTCGCGCACGACCTGCACCCGGACTACCTCTCGACTCGCTACGCGCTCGAGCGTGCCGGCGTCGAGCTGCTCGGCGTCCAGCACCACCACGCCCATCTCGCGGCCGCCCTCGCGGAGCACGGGGAGGAGGCGGCCGCGGTCGGGGCGATCTACGACGGTGTCGGCTACGGCGCGGACGGCACCGCGTGGGGCGGTGAGCTGCTCGTCGGCGACCTGCGGGCGTTCGAGCGGGTGGGGCACCTCCGCGCAGCGCGGCTGCCGGGCGGCGACCGGGCGGTGGCGGAGCCGTGGCGGATGGCCTGCGCCTGGCTCGTCGAGGCCGCCGGTCCGGAGCCGGAGCGGCCCGGCTCGCTGGCGGGGGAGGTGGACGAGGCGACGTGGCGCGCGGTCGCCCGGCTCGCGGCGTCCGGGTTCTCGGCGCCGCCCACCACGAGCGCCGGCCGCCTGTTCGACGCCGTCGCGGCGCTCTGCGGGCTGCGCGCGCGCGTGCGGTACGAGGGGCAGGCCGCGATCGAGCTCGAGGCGGCGTGTGATCCGCACGAGCGCGGCGCCTACGAGATCCCGTGCGACGCGGAGCTCGTGCTCGATCCGCGCGCGGCGATCCGCGCGGTGGCGCGCGACGTCGCCGGCGGCGTCGCGACGGGGGTGGTCGCGGCGCGGTTCCACCACGGCCTCGCCGAGGCGACGGCGCGCGCGTGCGTGCTCGCCGCCGAGCGTCACGGCCTCGAGCGCGCCGTCCTCTCGGGTGGCGTGTTCCAGAACCGCGTGCTGGTCGAGCGCACCGCCGCGCTCCTCGAGCGCGCCGGCCTGCGCGTGCTCCTCCCGCTCCGGCTGCCGCCGGGCGACGGCGGCATCGCCTACGGCCAGGCGGCGATCGCCGCGGCGCGCGGCTGAGCGCCCCTCAGCCCGCGTGGACGGCGGCGGGGCGGCCGCGCGGCTCGAGGCGGTCCAGGTCGAACCCGGCCGGCAGCTCGAGGTCGTGCTCGGCCAGCAGCGCGGCGTCGGCGAGCAGCGCGCGGCACGGCCCGTCGGCGACGATCCGGCCCGCCGCGAGGATCACCGCGCGCTCGCACAGCTCGCCGGCGAACACGAGGTCGTGGGTGACGATCAGCAGCGTGCGGTCCAGCTCGGCCAGCACGTCCAGCAGCTCGCGCCGCGCGCGCGGGTCCAGGCTGGCCGACGGCTCGTCGAGCACGAGCAGGCGCGGCCGCATCGCGAGCACCGTCGCGATCGCCACGCGGCGGCGCTCCCCCATCGAGAGCTGGTGCGGCGCGCGGTCGACGGCGTGCTCCATCCGCACCGCCGCCAGCGCCTCCTCCACGCGCGCGCCGGCCTCGGCCGCGCTCAGCCCGAGGTTGAGCGGACCGAACGCCACGTCCTCGCGCACGGTCGGCATGAACAGCTGGTCGTCGGGATCCTGGAACACGAGCCCCACGCGCGCCCGCAGCTCGCGCAGCGTGCGGCGCCCGACCTCGAGGCCGGCGACCTCGAGCTCGCCCTCGCCGGTGAGCAGCCCGTTGAGGTGGAGCATGAGCGTGGTCTTGCCGGCGCCGTTGGGGCCGAGGACCGCCACCCGCTCGCCGTGGCCGACGTGCAGGTCGACGCCGTCCAGGGCGACGCGCCCGTCGGGATAGCGGAAGCGCACGCCGCTGGCGTGGATCGCGCAGCTCACCCCGCCACCTCGACCCCCACGCGCAGGGCGAGCAATGCCGCGACCAGCACGGCGAGGAACGCCGCGTCGGCGCGCCGGAACGCCGGCGGCTCGGGCTCGGGCATCGAGCCGGCATATCCACGCGCCGCCATCGCAAGGTATACGCGTTCCCCGCGCGCGTGCGCGCGCAGGAACAGCGAGCCGGCGAGCCGGCCGGTCGCGGCCGCGCCGAGCGCGGTGCGCGGCCGGTACCCGCGCGCGGCGAGCGCGGCGCGCATCCGCGCGGCCTCGTCGGCGAGCACGAACAGGTAGCGATACGAGAACGCCGCGATCACGGTGATCGCCTGTGGGACGCGGAGCGACTCCAGCGCGCGCAGCACCGCCGGGTAGCTGGTCGTCGCGCCGAGCAGGACCGCGCTGACGGTGCCGATCGTCGCCTTCGCGGCGACCGTCCCCAGCACCGCGAGCCCGGCCGCGGAGAGCATCAGCGGCCCGACCGCCACCTCGTCACCGCCGCGGTCGACGAACGGCACGAAGACGGCGGCGAACAGGACGAGCAGCAGCACGGCCCGCGCGCGCCGCCAGATCGTGTGCGCGGGCACCCGCGCGGCCGCGGCCAGCGCCACGAGCGCCAGTGCGCACCCGGCGTACACGGGCCAGCCGTCGAGCGGCGCCGACACCGCCGTGCACGTGATCGCGACAAACCCCAGCAGCTTCGCGCGCGGGTCCAGCCGGTGGACCGGGCTCGCCGGATCGCCGGCCGGGCCGGTCAGCGCGGGCCAGTGGGCGGCGCCGCTCACGCCGGCGCAGGCCGCCGCCGCAGGACGGCGGCGACCCCGTAGCCGAGGCCGAAGACGAGCAGCGTCCCCGCGAGCCCGGCGGCGCCGGTCGCCAGACGCGGGTTCTCGATGCCGGGAATCGCGTAGTCGGGCGCGGGCGCGCGATGCGGCTCGCCGCGGGCGGCGAAGCCCGTGTCGCCGGCGACGCGCTCCAGCCCGTCGGGCGAGGAGGACGCGTACGGCGACGCGGCCGCCGCCAGCCCGACCGCGAGGGCGAGCGCGAGCGCCGTGAACAGGCGGTTCCTCACGACGCCGCCATGCCGGGCGACGGACGCCGGTTCCCGGCCCACGGCAGGCCGGGCGCGGCGATCAGGTCCGGCCGGGTCGCGAGCACGGCGCTGACCGCGGCCGCGGTGACCACCGCCTCGCCGACGCCGATCAGCGCGTGCACGCCGAGCATCGCGGGCAGCACGGTCGCGAGCGGCACGGTGCCGGAGACGGCGAGCTCGAGCGACGTCGCCGCGGCCCCGGCCATCACCGCCAGCCACGCCCCGGCGGCGGCGACCGCCAGTAGCGCGCCGCGCGATCGCATCCCGGCGCGTCCGAGGACGTGGCGCGCCGCGAGCATCAGCCCGCCCACGACGAGCGCGCCGATCACGCCCATGTTGAGGATGTTCGCCCCGAGCGCGGTGACCCCGCCGTCGGCGAAGACGAACGCCTGCGTGGTGATCACCACGGCGAGCACGAGGCACGCGAGCCAGGGGCCGAGCAGGATCGCGGCGAGCGCCGCCCCCAGGAAGTGCCCGCTCGTGCCGCCCGCGACGGGGAAGTTCAGCATCTGGGCGGCGAAGACGAACGCTCCCGTGACGCCGACCAGCGGCACCCGGCGCTCGTCGAGCAGGGCCTCGGCGCGCTTGACGCTGCAGGCGAGCGTCCCGGCGGTGACGACGCCCGTCGCGAGCGCCACGTCGGTGCTGAGGAAGCCGTCAGGGATGTGCATGGCCCTCGCCTCGCTCGCGGCAGGACGCGCAGACGCCGACGATCGGGAAGTGGCTGAACCGCGCCTCCAGGCCCGTCACCTCGCGGATCGCCGTGCGGACGCCGTCCAGCTCCGCGGGCGCCAGGGCGCGGGCGCTCCCGCATCCCTCGCACAACACGTACTCGTGCTCCAGCTCGCGGGCGAGGGCGTACCGGCCGGCGCCGTGGCCGAGATGGACGTGGCGCACCAGGCCGATCTCCTCGAACGTCTCGAGGTTGCGATAGACCGACGTGAGCTCGAGCGTGGTGAAGCGCCCGTCGAGTCCCGACGCGATCTGCTCGGCCGTGATCGGGCCCTCGGCGGCGAACAGCGCCTGCAGCACGATGCGGCGCGCGGCGGAGAGGCGGAGCCGTCCGCGGCGGACGACATCGTACGCCGCGTCGAGCGAGTCGGCGTGGACGGGCGGTCGCAGCGAGCTGACGGTCATCGACCCATCTCTTCCGTCCTGTAAGACGATCAGAGTTGCCAGTCGATGTCAATTAGCGGATATGCTGCGTGCGCCGGTTTCGGGTCGATCAGCGGGGGTACCGGTGTCAGGTCACGAACACTTCCGGGGAAGGGGTGGTCATGAGGGGCTGCGGGCTGACGCTCGAGCGGATGTCGTCTGGCGCCGTCCGTATCGCGCTGCGAGGGGAGCTGGACCTCAATCACGCGTACACGTTCGACGAGGAGCTGCGCAGGGTCGAGAGCGATCGGCCGCCGTGCATCGTCCTCGACCTGCGTGAGCTGAGCTTCATGGACTCCTGCGGTGTGGGCCGCCTGGTCGCGGCGCGTCGCCGGGCGCGCCGCGCCGGCCGGCGGCTCCTGCTGGTCCGCGGCGGGCGAGCGGTGCAGCACCTGCTCGCGCTGACCGGGATGGAGGAGACGTTCGAGATCGTCGGCGACGTGCCGCTCGCGCTCCGGCTCGCCGACGGTCAGGCGGACGGCGCGCTGATGCAGACCGCCTCCTAGCGCGTCCTCGTCTACCCGCCGGCGAGCTGGGCCTGCAGCTCGCACACGCGCTCGGCCGGCGCGCCGAGGCCCTCGATCTGATCGAGCTGGTCGCTGACGCGCTCCGGCCGCAGGTCACCCAGCAGGCCCAGCGAGCAGGAGAGCATCACCGTGTGGTGGTCCAGGCTCTCGTGCAGCGTGCGCGCCGCGTCGCGCAGCATGGGGTCCGCGGGCTCCGGGATCGCGGCGCGCAGGGCGACGAAGCCGCTGATGAGCGCGCCGCAGGGCCCCGCCAGCTCGCTGAGCGAGCGGCGCTCGCGGATGCCGGTCAGGACGTCCTCGGCCAGGCCCTGCAGCAGCACCGCCCGATCGACGATCCGCTGCAGCGCGTCGCGCGCCGCCCGGTCCTCGGCGCGCGGGTCGCGCCCGTCGACGAAGCGCACGCCGCTCACGCCCAGAGTGTCGTGATCCGCTCCGGGCGGTCCCGTCGCGCGGCGACGTCGCAGGAAGACCATGCAGCACCTCTCCGCGCCGAACGGTACCGCGGCTCGCCCCGCGCGGCGAGCTACAGTTCGCCCGATGAGGCCGCGGGCGGCGTTCACGGTCCTCGGCGTGCTCGGCTCCGGCCTCCTCGCGCCGGCCGCCGCGGCTGCGCAAGAGCCGCCTGAGCCGCCGTCGCGCGCGCACGGCTCGACGGTCGCCCGGATCGTCGCGCCCGGGTTCGCGCGCGCCGAGCTGGACTCGCCGAAGCGCGGCTGGAAGGTCCACACCACCACCGCGTGGTCCGCGCAGCCGCAGGTGCTGCTCGTGCTCGACTCCACCACCGTGGACGGCCGGGACTGGGTGAAGCTGCTGCTCGCCGACCGCCCCAACGGCTCCGCGGGCTGGGTGCGGCGCGACCGCGTCGTGCTCGGCCGCTCCCGCTACTGGGTCACCGTGCACGTGCGCACCCGGCGCGTCGTCGTCTACAAGGACGGGAAGCGCACGCGCCGGTTCCAGGCGGTCGTCGGCGCTCGCCGCACGCCGACGCCGCGTGGGCTCGCCGCGATCTACGAGCGCAACCGCCAACCGGATCCGCACGCGTTCCTCGGGCCGTGGGCGCTGTCGCTGACGAGCCTGTCGAATGTGCTGGAGAGCTATGGCGGCGGGCCCGGGCGGGTTGCGATCCACGGGCGCGCCGGCGCGAGCCTGCGCGACCCGCTGGGCAGCGCGCGCTCGCACGGGTGCGTCCGGGTCGACAACGACGACGTGAGCTGGATGGCGCGCAAGCTGCCCGCCGGCACGCCGGTCCGCGTCAGGCGCTGAGCGCCCGCGCGGCGCCCGCGACGAGCTGCACGCACGCGTCGAGCGGGATCGCCGTCGAGTCGACCACGAGGTGGTAGAGCCGCGGGTCGCTCACGTCCACGCCGTAGTAGTGCCGGACGTAGCCCTCGCGCGCGGTGTCGTTCTGCTTGAGCCGCCGCTCGGCCTCCTTCAGGTCGATCCCGTCGAGCGCCATCGCCTGCGCGAGCCGCCGGTCGATCGCGCCGTCCAGGCGTACGTGCAGCGCCCGCGCGTCGCCGCGCAGGACCACCGCTGCGGCGCGTCCGAGGACGACGCCGCGTCCGGTCGCGGCCTGCTCGCGGAGCACCCGCTCCGTCTCGAGCCGGAAGTCGTCCTCGCCGTGGTCGGGCGACAGCGGCAAGCTCGACCGGATGCGGGCGAGCAGCCCGTCGACCGATTCGTCGCGCGCGAGCACGTCGTCGGCCGGGAGCGCCAGGCGCTCGGCGACCGCGGCGGGGATCGCGCGGTCGAGGAACGGCACATCCAGCAGGGCGGCCAGATCCTGGCCGACCCGACTCCCGCCGGCGCCGTACGGGGCGGAGAGCGTGATGAGCGGCAAGTCGACGCCTTTCGTTCGACCGGCCCATTCTCTCACGCCTGCGAGACTCCGGGCATGGGCGCGATCCGCATCGGCCCGGCGTTCGTCCCCTCGCGGGAGCGGCCCGAGGCGGCCGTCGAGCTGCTCGTGCAGGGCGGGTACACGGCCTGCGAGGTCGACTGCGAGGGCGGCTTCTGGATGGACTGGGACTTCGCGAGCCGCTTCGGGAAGCTGGCCGCGGAGGCGGGCATCGCGCTCTCGATGCACGCGCCGATCGCCGCGTTCGTCGGCCATCTCGAGCACGGCAAGAAGCTGCGGATGGCGGTGGGCATGCTCGACCACTCCGCCGGTCTCGCGCGCTCGTGCGGCGCCGCGCCCGTCGTCTTCCACCCCGGCTTCCTGCTCGGGCGCGAGCGCGACGACGCGATCGTCGCCGTGGTCGAGCAGCTGGGCGAGCTGCGCGAGCGGCTCGCCGCGAAGGACCGGGACGTGCCGTTCGGCGTCGAGGTCATGGGCCGGGTGCGGGAGCTCGGCACGCTCGACGACGTGGTGGCGATCGCGGCGCGGGTCCCCTGGGTGCGCCCGGTGATCGACTTCGCCCACCTCCACGCCGTGACCGACGGCGGGTACACGGATCCGGAGGCCTTCGCCGGCGCGCTCCGCGCCGCGGACGCGGTGATGGAGCCGGGCGTGCCGTTCCACATCCACTTCTCCGACATCAGCTACGCGAACCGCAACGAGAAGTCGCACCTGCCCTACGGCGAGGGGACGCTCCGCGCCGAGCCGCTCGCCGAGGCGCTGGCCCGGTTCGAGCGGCCGGCGACCGTGATCAGCGAGTCGCCCGACGCGGCTTCCACCCAGACCATCCGGGCGATCCTGCTCGGTGAGCCGGCGCCGCCTGTGCCGGCGACGGCGCCGCGATTGTTCTAATCGGCTCCAGTTCCATGGCGACTTCCGATCGGGGGCTCGTGAAGATGGACACGGCGGCGGGGGCCGCCATTCCTGAGAGCGCACGGGAGGCCGCCCTGATACAGGTCAGGACGAAGCGTCGACTGGCCGCAGCTCCCCCTCCGGGAGCACGGTGAACACCGCGATCGCGTTCGCCCCCGCGTGCAGCGACGACGGCGGCACCATCGCCGCCCAGCGCGATCGTCCGCCCTCGCGATAGACCCGGGTCGTCGCCTCCACCCGTCCGTTGACCGCCACGGCGAGCTCCGTTTCCGGGGCGAGTCCTTCGCCGTCGCCCGACACGAACGAGGGCAGCTCGGCGGCCGCGGGGTCCACCGTCAGCGCCTGGCCCCCGGTGCGCACCGCGACGCGCCGGCCGATCAGCTCCGGGTCCGGTCCGATCGCGTACACGCCGCGGCGCAGCAGCCGGGCTTCGACATCCTCGCGCGCGCGCCGCTTCGCCAGCACGGAGCCGAGCGGCTCGGTGAGCACCGGCTCGCCGGCGTGCGAGACGTCGATCGGCGCGGCCGGGTCGACCGCGCGCTCGTCGGCCGGGACCCCGTCGGCCTTCCACGGCACGCGCACCCCGGCCGCCTTGGCGATCGTCGGGAGCACGTCGATGGTCCGGACCGCGCGGTCGTCGACGCGGCCCTCGCGCTGCCCGGGCAGCTTGACGAAGAACGGGACCGGGCGCGATGGCGCCGGCGTCCGCGCGGTTCACCGGCCGGCGCGGCTGGCCGGTGACGAACGACGCCCCGTGGTCGGCGGTCACCACGACGACGGCGTCGTCGTAGAGCCCGCGAGCGCGGAGCGCGTCGAGCAGCCGGCCGACGAGCCGGTCGACGTACTGCACCTGCAGCACGTGGCGCTGGAAGCCCTGGTCGACCTGCCACTGCGGCCCGATCCAGCCCTGGTCCGCGAGGCCCGGGTACTCCTTGCCCGCGATCGGATACCGGCGGCCGTCGGGCAGGTGGCGCCACGGGCCGTGCGGGAGCGTCGAGTGGAGGAACAGCAGCGGCGGCCGCGAGCCCTGCCGATCGAGCGACGGCGATCGCGCGCTCGAACCCGCTCGTCGCGTCGTCGCGGGCGAGCCGGGCGATCACGTCGCGCTTGAGGTCCGCGCCGCCGCGCAGCTCGCCCGCGCCGGTCGTCGACCCGGTCTCGAACCCCTCCCAGACGCGGTCGACCGCCGGGAGCCCGTCGCGCAGGTCCTCCGGCAGCAGCTGGTGCTGCACGACGATCTCGAGGTCGGACCGGAGCGATCGCAGCCGGTCCATGGCGCCCGCCCGCACCTTCTCGCACAGCCGCGCCGGGCACAGGTCGGTGATCGGCTCGACCACCGTCAGCTCGTGGCTGCGCTCGAAGAGCGTGAACAGGCTGCGCGGATGGTCGCGCGTCGTCGGCAGCGAGCCCGGCTGCGGCTGCTCGCCGGTGAGCTGCGCGGGCACCGCCTCGGTGGTGAGGTCGTCGACCGTCGTCGCGTTGCGGTACCAGGTGGACTCCCGCGCGAGCCGGGCGAAGTTCGGGAACAGCCCGGCGTCGATCCTCCCGCCCGCGTCGGCGAGCGTGCTCTGCGGCAGCTCGTCGAGCACGACGTGCACGATCGGCGTGTGCGAGCGCGCCGGGCCCGCGACCGCGCCGCCGGCCTCGCTCGGGAACAGCAGGCCGCGCACCGGCGACACCACGAGGAACAGGAGCAGCACGATCAGCGGCGCGGGCGAGAGCACCGTCACGAAGGACCGCACGCCGGCGGCGCGCGCGTACAGGACCGACAGCGCCCGCGCCCACGAGCAGCGCGACCGGGATCGCGAACGCCGAGCCGCCGAGCAGGTCGCCGGCGGGCGGCAGCACCAGCCCCGCGACGATCAGCCCGACGAGCACGAGCATCGCCGCCCACCCGAGCTCCGGCCGGATCCGCCCGAGCGCCCACACGACGCCGGCGCAGACCAGCGGCGGCACGAGCACGTAGCCGAACGCCAGCAGCAGGATGTCCCCGGTCGTGCTGCCGCGCGCGACGAAGAACTCCGCGTTGCGCCCGAGCAGGTCGAGCAGCGGCTGCGCGAACGCGAGCGCCCACAGGCCGCCGAGGTGCAGCGCCGCCCGCCCGAAGCCGATCGTGCCGCTCACGCCAACGGGCGCGCCTCGTAGAGCGTCCGGGTGTCCGAGACGGGCGCGCTGCGATCGACCGCGAACCGCTCCTCGAGCAGCCGCTCGAACGCCGCCTGCTCGTAGTCGGGGTTGCTGCCCTCGCGCTTGCCGCTCAGCAGCCGCTGCACCATCGGATCCGCGCGGTCGGGGAACTCGATCACCAGCGCGGTGTCGAGCGAGCGCAGCCAGTCGAGGAGCTCGCGGACGGGCACGTTCCCGGTGATGCAGACGTGGTGCACGACGGCGAGGCAGAGCGCCAGCTCCGGCGTCCCGCGCCGCTCGAGCGAGGCGCGCTCGCGCCCGCGCCAGCCGAGGTCGGGCGACGGGTCCGTGACGCTCATGACGAGCGGGAGGATGTCCTCCCGGCGCTCCTCGCGAAGCTGCCGGTAGAGCGCGTCGACGGTCGCGTGGTCGGCGTCGAACGCGACGACGAGATCGGCCGAGTCCGCCGCGATGCGCGCGTAGCGCCCGTCGTTGCAGCCGACGTCCCAGGTCAGGCGCGAGCGCCGGCGCGCCGCCGCCTCGCGGACGAACGCCGCCTTCGCCGCGGCGGCGTCATCGTCGTACGTGTTGTCCTCGCCGTAGCCGGTCCAGGCGGTCTCGCCGGCCTTCCACTCCAGCCGCCGCACGAGCTTGTCGAGCTTGCCGAAGTTCGCCGCCAGCAGCTCCTTGCTGAAGCCCGCCTGTCGCATCTCCCGCTTGACCTCGCGCCCCTCGACGCCGGCGTAGCGCGACTCGAGCCGCGCATGCAGGAGCACGTTGGAGAGCACGCCCTTGCGGAAGCGCTCGCCGGCGAGCACCGCCCGGGCGTCGTGCGGCGGGATCCCGTCGAGCGAGCCCCGCAGCACCGCGTGGAACGGCAGGTCCTTGTAGGCCTGCAGCATCAGCGGATACAGGAACAGCATGCAGAACTGCCGGTAGCCCGCCCACGGCTCGGCCGGGCGGAGGCGCTCGAACGAGCCGACGTCGATGAACACCGGCCGCGTGCCGCGCCACTGCACGTTGTAGGCGGACGCGTCCTTGAGCGCGAGGTCCGCGCGGAGCGCGCGCCGGTTGAGCTCGAGCTGGAGCAGCGCCGCGTCCTTGAGCATCGAGAACGGCCACTCGTAGGGGTAGGAGAGGAACGGCACGCGCTCGTGGCGCAGGACGCCGGCCGCCTCCCCGGCGAGCAGGTCGGGCAGCGCGTCCAGCTCGGCCTGCTCGGTGGCCACGACGCGGCCCTCCTCCTGCAGCTCGCCGCCAGAGCCGCGACTGCGCGAGCGCCTGCCAGTCCTCCAGCCCCGCCGGGCTCAGCACGCGGAACACGCCGTCCGGCGTGGTGAACACGCGACTCTGGTGGTCGCGGAACGAGCCGGGCTCGGCGCTCAGCGTTCCTGGTCCAGCTCGGGCTCGTCCTTGCGGATCCGCAACAGCCTCAGGATCCGGAACCAGTACAGCTTGATCGCGACGGCGGCGGCGGCGACCCCACCCACCAAGAGCTGGACCAGCATGCTCCCGGTACCAGGATCGAGGTAGGCGAACACGGTCCTGCGGAGCATAAACAAACTGGTAACAACGCGTCAGGCGAGTGGCCTCGGCGACCCGCCCGGCCGGCAAGTCGTCACGATGGCACGATGCGGTTCGTCTACCTGCTGCGGCACGCGAAGTCGAGCTGGAAGACCGGCGCGCTCGATCACGACCGCCCGCTCTCCGGCCGTGGGCGCCGCGCGGCGAAGGTGCTTTCCCGGTACCTGCGCGAGCAGCGGATCGAGCCAGAGCTGGTGCTGTGCTCGACGGCGCGACGTGCGCGCGAGACGCTGGAGCGGATCGAGCCGGCGCTCGGGACGCCGACGGTCCAGATCGAGCGCGAGGTGTACGGGGCGAGCGGCGATGAGCTGCTCGAGCGCCTGCGCCGCGCTCCGGACGATGTCGGGTCCGTGATGCTGATCGGCCACAACCCCGGGATGCAGATGCTCGCGCTCGCCCTCGCCCAGTCCGTCGGCCGGCGCGCGCGAGCTCGAGGCGAAGTATCCGACGGCGGCGCTGGCGACGCTGGCGTTCCCGGGCGCGAGCTGGAACGCGCTCGAACCGGGCACGGCGGACCTCGTCGGCTTCGTCCGGCCGCGCGATCTCGAGCGATAGCTGGAAGTCCCGAGCAGGTTGTCGCTCGGCGTCAAGACCTCGACGAGGTCGTCGACGAGCGTGAAGTCGGCGGCATTGTGGGTGAGCAACGGGACCCCGGCGACGTTGGCGGTCGCCGCGATGGCGAGATCGATCGCCCGGCGGCGCGGCTGTCCTCCACGCTGGACGATCGCTGCCGCCAGGCGGCCCCATTCACGGGCGACCGCCGCGTCGACGGGCAGCGGGTCGAACGTGGCCTCGATGACGCCGAGCCGCTGAGCGCGGCGCCCGCGCTCCACCTCGTCCTCGGCGACGAGCACACCGAAGTGCAGCTCGGCGAGCGAGGCCGCGCTGATCGCGCCCTCGAGATCGCCGGGGGCCTCGGCGCCGATCAGCACCGAGGTGTCGAGGAGGGCGCGCACTACTCGAACGGGTCGACGAGCCCGCCCGGGAAGCGCTCGAGGTCCTCGCCGTGCGTCGCGGGAGCCGGCGTCTCCCACACGCGCGCGAGATCGCGACCACTCACGCCAGCGCCGCCGGCGAGTCGGTCCCGTTGCGCGACCGGCCACCGGCCACGGTGATCGTGAACTCCTCGCCGGCCTCGGCACGCCGCAGCACATCCGCGACGTTGTTGCGCAGCTCCTTCTGTGGGATGGTCGCCATCAAAACAACGTAGCAGTTCTGCAACCACTCGATGCCGCAACGCGCCCGTGTCCGAGAGGGCTTCTACGGTGGCGGGTGGATCGCGTTGTCGCACACCTCGCCGCATGCTGCACATCCATAGAGCTGAACGGGCCGACGGCCTGGTCGAGGCGCTCGGCGCGCTGCTGGTCGATCCGCTCCCCGACCCGTTCGCGCGCGAGGTGCTCGCCGTGCCCACGCGCGGGATCGAGCGGTGGCTCACGCAGCAGCTGTCCTCCGTCCTCGGCGCGGCAGCCGGGCGGAGCGACGGCGTGTGCGCGAACGTCGACTTCCCCACCCCGCGGCGGCTGGTCGGCGACGCGGTGGCGGCCGCCTCCGGCATACAGCCCGACGCGGATCCCTGGTTGCCGGAGCGGGCCGTGTGGCCGCTGCTCGAGATCGTCGGCGAGTCGCTCGGCGAGCCGTGGCTGCGCAGCCTCGCCGAGCACCTCGGGGGCGGCGGCGACGCCGAGCGGGGCGCGCGGCGGTTCGCGACCGTCCGGCACATCGCCGATCTGTTCGACCGCTACGCGCTCCACCGGCCGGACATGGTCCGCGCGTGGGCCGCGGGGGACGACGCCGGCATCCCGGCCGACGCGGCCTGGCAGGTCGAGCTGTGGCGCCGTCTGCGCGAGCGGATCGCCGAGGCCGGGCCGGCCGAGCGGCTCGCGGGCGCGTGTGCGCGGCTCCGCGAGGACCCGGCGCTGGTCGATCTCCCCCAGCGGCTGTCGCTGTTCGGCCTGACGCGGCTCCCGGCCGGCCATGTCCACGTGCTGCGCGCGCTGGCGGCCGGCCGCGACGTCCACCTCTTCGTCCTGCATCCCTCGCCGGCGCTGTGGGAGCGGGTCGAGGACAGCGCCCCGGTCGTCCGCCGCCGCGACGACGCCACCGCGACCCTGCCGGCCAACCGCCTCCTCGCCTCGTGGGGGCACGACGCGCGCGAGCTGCAGCTGGTGCTCGCCGGGACCGACGACCGCGCCGATCATCACCACCCCGTCGAGCACCGGACGGACTCCCTGCTCGCGCGGATCCAGGCCGACGTGCGCGACGACCGCGAGGCCGACGCGCTCCAGCTGCTCGACCCCGCCGACCGCAGCGTGCAGGTCCACTCCTGCCACGGCCGGGCGCGGCAGGTCGAGGTGCTGCGCGACGCCATCCTGCACCTGCTGGAAGCCGATCCGACGCTCGAGCCGCGCGACGTGATCGTGATGTGCCCGGACATCGAGACGTTCGCCCCGCTCATCCAGGCGACGTTCGGCGCCGGCGAGGTGTCCGAGGAGGACGACGAGATCGACACGCTCCCCGTCGGCGTCCGGCCGCCCGACCTGCGCGTGCGGCTCGCCGACCGCTCGCTCCGACAGACCAACCCGATCCTCGGCGTCGTCGCCCGGCTGATCGAGCTCGCGGACGCGCGGCTCACCGCGTCGCAGGTCCTCGACCTCGCCGACCGCGAGCCCGTGCGCCGGCGCTTCGGGCTCGACGACGACGACGTCGCGCGGATGGAGGAGTGGGTGCGCGCGAGCGGCATCCGCTGGGGCCTCGACGCGGAGCACCGCGCCCCGTACAAGCTCGAGGCGCTCCCCACCGGCACGTGGCGGGCGGGCCTCGACCGGCTGCTGCTCGGCGTGACGATGAGCGAGGACGAGCAGCGGCTGTTCGCCGGCGTGCTCCCGCTCGACGACGTGGAGAGCGGAGCGATCGAGCTGGCCGGGCGCTTCGCCGAGCTGCTGGCGCGGCTCGAGTCGAGCCTCGACGCGCTGAACCGGAGCCAGCCGATCGCCGGCTGGGCCGCGGCGATCGCCGGCGCGGCCGACGCGCTGGCGGCCGCCGCGCCGCGCGAGGCCTGGCAGCGCGCCGAGCTGCAGCGCCTGCTCGACGACGTCGTCACCGAGGCGGCCGGCCACACGACGGCGCTTGCGCTGCCCGAGGTCCGGGACCTCCTCGCCGAGCGCCTGCGCGGACGGCCCACGCGCGCGAACTTCCGCACCGGCCACCTGACGATCTGCACGCTCGTCCCGATGCGCTCGGTGCCGCACCGGGTCGTGTGCCTGCTCGGGCTCGACGACGGCGTGTTCCCCCGCAAGAGCCCGCGCGACGGCGACGACCTGATGCTCGACGACCCGCGGGTGGGGGAGCGCGACGCCCGCACCGAGGACCGCCAGCAGCTGCTCGACGCGCTGATGGCGGCGACCGATCGGCTGATCGTCACCTACACGGGCAACGACGAGCGCACGAACCTGCCGCGGCCGCCGGCCGTGCCGGTGGGGGAGCTGCTCGACGTGATCGATCGCACCGGGGCGCCGCGCGAGCAGGTCGTCGTCCGCCACCCGCTGCAGCCGTTCGACGAGCGCAACTTCGAGCCGGGCGCGCTCGTCCCCGGCAGCGTCTGGAGCTTCGACCGGGTCACGCTGCGGGGAGCGCGCGCGCTCGGCGCCGACCGCGCCGGCCCGCGGCCGTTCCTCGCCGGCCCGCTTCCGGCGCTCGCGTCGCCGCTGATCGAGCTCGACGACCTCGTGCGCTTCGTGGAGCGCCCGGTGCGGACGTTCCTGCGCCGGCGGCTCGGCATCACCGTCACGGACTACGCCGACGAGGTGCAGGACGCGCTGCCGGTCGAGCTGGACGGGCTCGGGACCTGGGGCGTCGGCCAGCGGCTGCTCGACGCGCGCCTCGCGGGGGCGGAATCGCGACCGGCCGCGCTCGCGGAGATCGCCCGCGGCACGCTCCCGCCGGGGGTGCTCGGGCAGCCCGTGATCGAACGGGTGCTGCCGACCGTCGACGAGATCGTCGGTCACCTGCCGGCCGGCGACACCGGGTCGCTCGACGTGAAGGTCGCGCTGCGCGATCAGCGCACGCTGAGCGGCACCGTGCCGGGCGTGTGCGGCGACGTGCTGCGGACCGTCACCTACGCGCGCGTGAACCCGCGTCACCGGCTCGCCGCCTGGGTGCGCCTGCTCGCGCTCACCGCCGCGCACCCGGAGCGGCCGTTCGAGGCGCTCACCGTCGGCCGCGGGACGGCGGGGTCGGACGCGCGCGTGACGATCGCCCGGATCCCGCCGCTCGACGCCGAGCCGGAGGCCCGCCGCGCGCTCGCGCTCGACCACCTCGGCGTGCTCGCCGACCTCTTCGACCGCGGGATGCGGGAGCCGCCTCCGCTCGCGTCCGCGGCGTCGGCCGCGTACGCGCTCGCGGCGCGCGCCGGCGGCGACCCGGCCGCCGCGGGGCGGTCCGCCTGGGAGTCGGCGTACACGTTCGACCGCGAGGACCGCGATCCCGAGCACCAGCTCGCGCTCGGCGGCGTGCGGACGTTCGACGAGCTGCTGTCCGAGCGCGCGCGCGGCGACGAGCGCGGCGAGTGGTGGGATGCCGAGGAGACGCGGCGCTTCGGCCGCTGGGCGCGGCGCCTCTGGGACGGGCTGCTGCAGGTCGAGGAGCTCGAGCACCGGTGACGCGGGCGTTCGACGTCTGCGGTCCGCTGCCGGCCGGGGTCACCGTGCTCGAGGCGAGCGCCGGCACCGGCAAGACGTACACGATCGCGGCGCTCGCGGCCCGCTACGTCGCGCAGGGCACGCCGCTGCACGAGCTCCTGCTCGTCACGTTCACGCGCATGGCGACGGGTGAGCTGCGCGAGCGGGTGCGCGAGCGGCTCGTCAGCGCGGAGCAGGCGCTGGGCGGCGTGCTCTCGGGCGGGGCGGTGGACCGCGCGGACGAGGTCGTCCGCCTCCTCGCCGACGGGCCGCGCGAGGAGGTGGCGCGCCGGCGCGAGCTGCTCGCGGGCGCGCTCGCGGACTTCGACGCCGCGACGATCGCCACCACCCACGGGTTCTGCCAGGAGGTGCTCGGCGGCCTCGGCGTGGCCGGCGACCTGGGGCGCGACGCGGCGTTCGTCGAGGACGTCGCCGACCTCGTCGAGGAGATCGTCGACGACCTCTACGTCCGCCGCTTCCACCGCGCGGGGGCACCGCTGTTCACGCGCGCGGAGGCGGCGAGGATCGCGGCGATCGCGGTCGCGAACCCCGCGGCGGACGTCGAGCCGTCGAACGCGGACGGAGCGACCCCGCCGGCGATGCGGGCGCGGCTCGCCATCGCCGTCCGCGAGGAGCTCGAGCGGCGCAAGCAGCGCATCGGCGTCATGACCTACGACGACCTGCTGACGCGCCTGGACGAGGCGCTGCGGGGCGCCGGCGGGGAGGCGATCGCGCGGCGGCTGCGCGAGCGCTGGCGCGTCGTGCTCGTCGACGAGTTCCAGGACACCGACCCGGTGCAGTGGAGCATCATGCGCCGCGCGTTCGGCGAGGGGACGCTCGTGCTCATCGGCGACCCGAAGCAGGCGATCTACGCGTTCCGCGGCGCCGACGTCTTCGCGTACCTGGATGCCGCGCGGGAGGCGGCCACGCGGTCGACGCTGGAGGTCAACTGGCGCAGCGACCAGGGGCTGATCGACGCGTACGACGCGCTGTTCGGCGGCGCGAAGCTCGGGCACGAGGGGATCGTCTACCGGCAGGTGCGGGCGACCGAGGGGCACGCGCGGTCTCCGGCCTGGGCCGGCACGCCGCTGCGGGTCCGCGTGGTCCACCGCGACGAGCCGTCGATCCGCACGACGGCCGGCGGATACGCAAGCGCGCCGTCCGCGCGCGAGCACATCGCGAAGGACCTGGCCGCCGATCTCGTGTCGCTGCTCTCGTCGCCCGGAGCAGAGGTCCGCCCCGGCGACGTCGCCGTCCTCGTGCGCACGAACCGCACCGCGGCCCAGATCCGCGACGCGCTCGACGACGCGGGGATCCCGGCGGTCATCAACGGCGCCGGGAGCGTGTTCGGCACCGGTCCCGCGCGCGAGTGGCTGCGCCTGCTGGAGGCGATCGAGCGCCCGACCTCCTCGCCGCGCGCCCGCGCCGCGGCGCTCACGTGCTTCCTCGGCTGGACGCCGGAGCAGGTCGCGACCGCGGACGAGGACGAGTGGGAGCAGGTGCACCGGCGGCTCCACGGCTGGGCGCGGCTGCTCCGGGTGCGCGGGGTCGCGTCGCTGGCGGAGACGATCACGCTGGTCGAGGGCCTGCCGGAGCGGATCCTCTCGCGCGCGGACGGGGAGCGGACGCTGACCGATCTGCGCCACGTCGGGCAGCTCCTGCACGCGGCCGCGACGACCGAGCAGCTCGGCACCACCGCGCTGACCGCGTGGCTGCGGCGGCGGATCGCCGAGGCCGCGCAGGACACCGGCGACGAGGACCGCAGCCGGCGGCTGGAGTCCGACGCCGCGGCGGTCCAGGTCCTCACCATCCACCGCAGCAAGGGCCTCGAGTTCCCGGTCGTGTACTGCCCCGACCTGTGGGAGCCGACGTGGATCACCGACGACAGCGTCCCCGTCACGTTCCACGACCCCGACCGCGGCGACGCCCGGGTGGTCGACGTCGGGCTGGAGGGGCCGGAGTACTTCCAGCACAAGCGCCGGCACCTGATCGAGCAGCGCGGCGAGGACCTCCGGCTCGCGTACGTCGCGCTGACCCGCGCGCGCCACCAGGCGGTGGTCTGGTGGGCCGGGTCGTCGACGAGCCGCCATTCGGCGCTCGGGCGGCTGCTGTTCGCCCGCGACGAGGACGGGACGGTGGACTGGGCGGGCCGTCGCGCGCTCTCCGACGCGGAGGCGACCGCGCGGTTCGAGGCGCTGGCGGCGGAGGCGCCGGGCTGCATCGGCGTCGAGCGGTCGGCGCTCGGGCTGCCGGTGGCGTGGGGCGGCCTCGCGCACGCGCCCGCGGAGCTGTCCGCCGCGCGGTTCGATCGCGAGCTCGACCGGGGCTGGCGGCGGACGTCGTTCAGCGACATCACCGCGGGCGCGCACGAGGCGCGGGTCGCGAGCGAGCCGGAGGAGCCGGTCGTGGACGACGAGCCGCCGGTGCCCGTGCGCCCGGCCGCGCCGGTCGAGCCGGACGACGCGCTGCGGGCGACGCCCTCGCTGCTGGCCGGCATGCCCGTCGGGGCGCAGGTCGGCACGTTCGCGCACCGGGTGCTCGAGGCGACCGACTTCGCCGCCGCCGACCTCGACGCCGAGCTGGCCGCGCAGGTCGCGGCCGTGCAGGCGCGGCGCCCCGTCGACATCGGCGATCCGGCGGTCGCGGTGGCGGGCCTGCGTGCGGCGATCGAGACGCCGCTCGCCGGCGGGCTCCGCCTGCGCGATCTCACCCGAGCCGATCGCCTGGACGAGCTGGACTTCGAGTTCCCGCTCGTGGGCGGCGACGCGCCGACGGCGCCGTTCGTCCTCGACGCGATCGCCGCCGTGCTCGCCGCGCATCTGCCCGCCGGCGACCCGCTGGCCGGCTACGCGGAGCGGCTCGGCGATCCGGTGCTGCGCCGCAGCGTGCGCGGGTACGTGACCGGCAGCATCGATCTCGTCGCACGTGTGGGCGAGCGGTTCGCGGTCTTCGACTACAAGACGAACTGGCTCGCCGGGCCCGCCGAGGAGCTCACCGCGTGGCACTACCGGCCCGAGGCGCTCGTCGCCGAGATGGAGCGCTCCCACTACGCCCTCCAGGCGCTGCTCTACACCGTGGCGCTGCATCGCTACCTGCGCTGGCGGCTTCCGGGCTACGACCCGGAGCAGCACCTCGCGGGTGTCGTGTACCTGTTCGTGCGCGGGATGGCCGGCGCGGACACGCCCGCCGTGGACGGGACGCCGTGCGGCGTGTTCGCGTGGCGGCCGCCGGGCGCGCTCGTCGAGGCGCTGAGCGACGTGCTCGACCGCGGGGTGGCGGCGTGACGACCGCCGATCCGTACGACGCCCGTCGCGCGCTCGGCGCGCCCGGCCTGCTCGGCGAGTTCAACGACGCGGGCGTGCTCGCCGCCGGCCGACGTGCACGTCGCGCGGCGGCTGGTTGAGCTGGCCGGGGAGGACGACGAAGTGGTGCTCCTCGCCGCGGCGCTCGCCGTCCGCGCGCCGCGGCTCGGGCACGTCTACGTCGACGTCGGGACGATCCACTCGAGCGCGACGGTCGACGCCGAGGAGCCGGTCGACCTCGCGTCGCTGCCCTGGCCGGAGGTGGACGCGTGGCTGGAGCGGCTCCGGAGCAGCGCGCTGGTCGCGGTGGGCGAGGACGGCGCCGACCGTCCGCTCCGCCTGATCGGCACGTCGCTGTACCTGGATCGCTACTGGCGGGAGGAGTGCCGGCTGGCGGCCGACCTGCGCGCGCTGCGCGAGCGACCGGCCGGCGACGTGCGCGAGGACGTCCTCGCCGACGGCCTGGCGCGCCTGTTCGGCGGCGATGCGGGCGACAGCCGCCAGCGCCTGGCCGCGGAGGCCGCGGTGCGGCGCCGGTTCGCGGTGGTCGCCGGCGGCCCGGGCACGGGGAAGACGACGACGGTCGCACGGATCGTCGCGCTGCTCTACGAGCAGGCGGCCGCGTCCGGCTCCCCGGCGCCGCTCGTCGCGCTCGCGGCGCCGACGGGCAAGGCGGCGGCGCGGCTCGTCGAGTCGGTGCACGCGGAGGCGGCCGCGCTGGCGGTGCCCGACGACGTCCGCGATCGCCTGCTCGCGCTCGACGCGTCGACGCTGCATCGCCTGCTGGGCTGGCGCCCGGGCACGCACAGCCGCTTCCGCCACGACCGCGGCAACCGCCTCCCGCACGACGTCGTGATCGTCGACGAGACCTCGATGGTGCCGCTGTCGCTGATGGCGCGCCTCGCCGAAGCGGTCCGCCCGGAAGCGCGGCTCGTGCTGGTCGGCGACCCGGGCCAGCTCACCTCGATCGAGGCCGGAGCCGTGCTGGGAGACATCGTGGGGCCGGCGGCCGAGGCCACGTCGGTCGACGCCGGCATCGTCGTGCTCGACCATGTGCACCGGTACGGCGGCGCCATCGCGCGGGTGGCGGAGGCGATCCGCCGCGGCGACGCCGATTCGGTCATCGAAGCGCTCGGTGGCGTGACGTGGATCCCGGAGGATGCCGCTTCCGCGGAAGCGCAGGCGCTCGGCCCGGTCCACGACGCCGCGGTCGCCTCCGCCCGCGCGATCGTCGCCGCCGCCGCGGCCGGCGCGGGCGAGGAGGCCATCGCGGCGCTCGGCGCGTTCCGGATCCTCTGCGCCCACCGGCGCGGGGAGCACGGCGTGACCGCGTGGACATCCCGGATCGAGGACTGGCTGGCGCACGAGCTCGACGGCTTCGGCACCGCGGCGGACTGGTACGTCGGCCGCCCGCTGCTCGTGACCGAGAACGACTACGCGCTGCGGCTCTACAACGGCGACACCGGCGTCGTGATCGCCGCCGGCCCGGGCCGCGTGAGCGCTGCGTTCGAGCGCCAGGGCCGGCTCGTCGAGTTCAGCCCGACCCGGCTCGCGGCCGTCGAGACGGTCTACGCGATGACGGTCCACAAGAGCCAGGGCTCGCAGTTCGACACCGCCGCCGTCCTGCTCCCGGACCCGGACTCGCCGATCCTCACGCGCGAGCTGCTCTACACGGCGGTCACCCGAGCGCGCGAGCAGCTCATCCTCGTGGGGACCGAGGCGGCGATCCGAGCGGCCGTCTCCCGCCCCGTGGCACGCGCCTCGGGGCTGCGCCGGCGCCTCTCGCGGTGAGCGGCGCCACCGGCCCAGGCGTCTGACGTTCGCCGCGTCATGCGCCGTCAACGTCGGCCACCCGCCCGGCGCAGGACCCGATCGACGTTGCCGCGCCCGCCCGACTCGCGCCGGCGCCGTCGTACGCTCGACGGATGGCCGGAACGCTCATCGCCCGTGACCTGTGGAAGTCGCACGGCGCCGCGACGGTGCTCGGCGGCGTCTCGGTCACCGTGGCGCCCGGCGACGTGCTCGGCGTCGTCGGCCCGAACGGCGCCGGGAAGTCGACGCTGCTGCGGCTGCTGGCCGGGCTCGACCGCCCGGACAGGGGCAGCGTCCGGCTGACCGCCGGAAGCGCCGGCTACCTCCCGCAGGAGCCCGACCGCGCGCCCGGCGAGCGTCTGCAGGGCTATCTCGCCCGCCGGACCGGCGTCGCGGCGGCCGCGGAGCGCGCGGACGCCGCCACCGCAGGGATGGCGGCCGAGGTGACCGGCGCGGGGGACGCGTACTCGGAGGCGTTCGAGTCCTGGCTCGCCCTCGGCGGCGCGGACCTCGAGCCGCGCGCCGAGTCGGTGCTGCGGGACCTCGGCCTCGATCCCGCGCTGCTCGACCGCGACACGGCGGCGCTCTCGGGCGGCCAGGCCGCGCGCGCCTCGCTCGCCGCCATCCTGCTCTCGCGCTTCGACGTGCTGCTGCTCGACGAGCCGACGAACGATCTCGACTTCGAGGGCCTGGATCGGCTCGAGCGCTTCGTGGCCGAGCGGCCGGGCGGCGCGGTGATCGTCTCCCACGACCGCGCGTTCCTCGAACGGACCGTCACGCGAGTGCTGGAGCTCGACGAGGTGGCGCACACGGCCGCGGAGTACGGCGGCGGGTGGGCGGGCTACCTCGAGCTGCGCTCCACGGCGGCGCGCCACGCCGAGGAGCGCTACGACAGCTTCACCACGCAGCGGGAGCGGCTGCTCGACCGCGCGCGCCGCCAGCGCCAGTGGTCCGAGACGGGCGTCCGCCGCGCGCGGGCCGGCGCGGCGTCCGAGCCCGACAAGCTCGCCCGGGCGAAGAAGACCGAGCGCTCGGAGAAGCAGGCGTCGAAGGTGCGCGCCACGGAGAAGGCGATCGACCGTCTCGACGAGGTCGACAAGCCGTGGCGGCGCTGGGAGCTGCAGCTGCGCTTCGGCGGCGGGGAGCGATCGGGCGACGTGACCGCCCGGCTGGAGGGCGCCGAGATCCACCGCGGCGCGTTCTCCCTGGGCCCGATCGACCTGGAGCTGGCATGGGGCGAGCGCGTGGCGCTCGTCGGGCCGAACGGCAGCGGCAAGACGACGCTGGTCGAGGCCCTGCTCGGGCGCTTGCCGCTCGCGGCCGGCTCCCGCTGGGTCGGCCCGAGCGTGCGGATCGGCGAGCTCGACCAGGCGCGCCGCACGTTCGAGGGCGCCGGCGCGCTGATCGACGCGTTCGTGGCGCGCAGCGCCATGAGCGCGCAGGAGGCCCGCTCGCTGCTGGCCAAGTTCGGCCTGGACGGGGATGCCGTCGCGCGCCCGGCCGCGAGCCTGTCGCCGGGCGAGCGCACGCGGGCGAGCCTCGCGCTGCTGATGGCCTCGGGCGCCAACTGGCTCGTGCTCGACGAGCCGACGAACCACCTCGACCTGCCGGCCATCGAGCAGCTCGAGACGGCGCTCGCCGCGTACGACGGCACGCTCCTGCTGGTCACGCACGACCGGCGCCTGCTCGAGGCGGTCGCGCTCGACCGCACGGTCGAGCTCGGCGCGTCGCGCGCGCCGGCGCCGTGAGCGATCCGTACGATCGACCCATGGGCGAACGAACGAGCCATCCCCCCGGGGCATTCTCGTGGGCCGAGCTGGTGACCAGCGACGCCGGCGCGGCGAAGTCCTTCTACACGGCGCTGTTCGGCTGGGACTACGACGACCTGCCGGTGGACGCGGAGCAGGTCTACTCGATGGCCGAGCGCGACGGCAAGCGCGTCGCCGCGCTGTACCGGGCCGACGAGCCGCCGCACTGGAACTGCTACGTCACGGTCGCGTCGGCCGACGAGTCCGCCGCCAGCGCCAAGGAGCTCGGCGCCAGCGTGCTCGCGGAGCCGTTCGACGTGATGGACGCCGGCCGGATGGCGGTGATCGCCGATCCGACCGGCGCCGCCCTGTGCCTGTGGGAGCCGAGAGCGAACATCGGCGCCGGGCTCGTCAACGTGCCCGGAGCGCTGACCTGGAACGACCTCGTCACGCCCGATCCCGACACGGCGTCGAGCTTCTACGGCGAGCTGTTCGGCTGGACGGTCGAGGAGATCCCCGGAGCCGGTGGCTACCGCGTGATCAGGAACGGCGAGCGCTCCAACGGCGGCATCGTGCGGCTCGACCCCGACCGCATGGGCGCCGACGCGCCGGCGAGCTGGATGCCGTACTTCGGGCACGAGGACCTCGCGCGGCTCGTCCAGGAGATCGGCGGCCTCGGCGGTCGCGTGTTCAACGGGCCGGTCGAGGTGCCCCGGGGAACCTTCGCGGTGCTCGGCGACCCGCAGGGCGCGGTGTTCGCCGTCGTGACCGCCGCGTACGACGACTGACCCGTCGACAGCGTATGCGGCAACTGCCGTGGGTAGCCGCTCCCGAGACCCGGACCACGGGCGGCAAGGCGGGCTCCTACCAGGATTGGTCGAAGGAGGACCTGCAGAAGCGCGCCGCCGAGATCGGGATCGAGGGCCGCTCGAAGATGAGCAAGGGCGAGCTCGTCGACGCGCTTCGCAACCACTAGCTCGGTATCCAGCCCGGTACCGAGGTCCCCTAGGTGTGCGACGTCAACGTCGGAACCTGCCGCCACACGCCCAGGCGGCCGACGTTCGCCGCGCTATGCGCCGTCAACGTCAGCCGACCTGGCCGGCGCGCGAAGCGATCGACGTTGCCGCGCTCGCCCGCGTCCGGCCGGCCCGGCCGAATCGGGCCGGGGCTTGCACCTAGCGCGCACTCATCGCGCGGGCGTATGCTGCCGATGCAACAGGGGATGCGAACCACGACCACGCTCACGCGCCGCTCGCTGCTGCGCACCGGCGCCGCGGCCACCGCGGCCACCCTCGTCGGCATCCGCCCATGGGCGGCGGCGTCCGCCACCGCTTCCGCACCCGGGGCCCACCTGCTGCGCTCCTCCTACACGGGCCTCGTCGGGGAGCGGTTCACGATGGGATCGGGGCACCTGCGCCTCCTCGCGGTATCGGACCTCGCCGGCGCGGCCGGCCAGCCGTCGCTCGCGGGGAGCCAGGACGCGTTCGCGCTCGAGCTCTCGGGCCCGCTGGACGCGCCGCTCGAGGCGGGCATCCACACGCTCCATCACGAGCAGCTCGGCGCGTTCCAGCTGTTCGCCTCGCCGGTGGACCGGCCGCAGGGGGACCGCCGGTACGAGGCGGTCATCGACCGCTCGGTCGGCGTGCCCAAGTCGCCGCCGAAGCCCCCGGCGCCGGCGCCCGCCCCGGCCGTCACCGCGCCCGCGGACCCGCCGGACAGCCACACGGCGGAGCCGAAGCGGGCGCGCCTCCTTCGCCGCGTCTCGCTCCGGCGTACTCCGCACGGCGCCCGCGCCGAGATCTTCCTGCAGCCGCACGTGGACGCCGCGCGCGTGCAGGTCCGCCTGATGCGCCGCGGCAGGACCCTCGCCGTCGCGGACCGCGACGTGCACGAGCAGCGCGCGGTGCTGCGCTTCCGCGACGTCCCGCACCTCCGCGCCGGCACGTACGCGCTCGTCGTCACCGTCGTCGACGACGCCGGGCTGATCGCGACGCGCCGCCGGCGCGTCAGGCTCGCGTAGCCGGCGCGGCGAGCAGCTCGTCGACCGCCGCGTCCAGGTCGGCGGCGAGCGCGTCGGCGTCCGGCAGGCTCTCGGCGTCGGCGGTCACCGCGATGCACGCGTTCCCCGCCGCGGTCACCACGCCGATCGAGACCGCGTGGCGCCCGGCGAGCGGCACCGCGGAGTGGACCTCGCGCAGCCGGCAGCCGCGCAGGTAGCGCGGCACGGCCGGGCCCGGGACGCTGGACACGGTCAGGTTGAACAGCCGCGGATGGGCGAACGCGTGGGCGAGCGCGTGCTGGAGCGGCGTCGGCGTGCGGGAGAGGACGCGGAAGGCGGCGTCGAGGTCCTCGGCCTCCCCGTCGCGCCGGCGCTGGGCGGTCGCGCTGTTCACGGCGTAGAGCCGCGCGACCGGGTCGGGCTCGTCGCACGGCAGCTCGACGAACACGAACGAGATCCGGTTGCCGGTCCCGGCCGCATCCTCGCTCGAGCGCACGTCGGCCGGGACCATCGCCTTCAGCGCCTGCGGAGCGTCCCCGCGGCGCTCCGCGAAGCGCCGGAGCCCGCCGGCGCACGCGGCCAGCAGGACGTCGTTCGGGGAGACGCGAAAGCGCTTTCGGACCGTGCGGATCTCGTCCAGGCTCCGCGTGAGGCGGGCGTGATGGCGGCGCGCGGACCCCGGCCGGTTCAGCGGCGAGCCGGGCGCCGGCGGCAGGGTCATGTGCGCCAGCGTGCGGGCGCCGCGGCCAAGGGCTCCCGGCATGCCGCGCAGCCTGCGCGGGGAGGTGGCGATGCGCGCCGGGCCGAGCGCCAGCGCGGCGACGTCGCCGGCGCGGTCGACCGCCGCGCGGGCCAGGCGCTCACCAGCCGACGGGACCGGGGCCGGAGTCCACGCGGGCTCAGGCTCGCTCGCCCGCCAGCCGTCGGGGTCGGCGTCGAGGATCAGGTTGGCGAGCTCCACCACCGCGGCGCCGTCGACCATGCAGTGATGCATCTTGCCGACGAGCGCGATCCGCCCGCCCGGCAGGTCCGCGGCGATCGTGATCTCCCACAGCGGCCGGTCCCGCGGCAGCGGCGCGGAGAGGACGGAGTCGACGAGCGCGCTGAGATCCTCGCCGTCGCCCCGCAGCAGGTGCGCCCTCGGGTCGAAGCCGGCGTCGTCGACCCACACGGGGTCGTGGAGCGCGAGCGGCACACCGGCCAGCCGCTGCCGGTAGCGCGGCGCGCGGCCGAACCGGCCGGCCAGGTGGTCCACGACCTCGTCGAACCCCGGCCGCGGCCCGTGCTCCGGCGGATCGAACACGGCGACCCAGCCCACGTGCATCGGAGCGGACCGGCTCTCCACCGCGAGGAACGACGCGTCGAGCGCCGAGAGCCGCTCGGTGCTCATGTCCCCTCCATCAGCGGCCGCCAGTGGTCCGCGGCCAGCCGCGCCGGGTCGGTCTCGTCGCAGAACTCGGTCAGCAGCGCCGCGAAGCGCCGGGGATCGGCGTCGTGCGGCATGTGGCCGGCGCCCGGGAAGACCTCGAACCGGCTCCCGGGCATCGCCTCGTGCGCCGCCGCGCCGTGCGCGACGGGGATGATCGAGTCCCGCTCGCCCCACACGATCAGCGTCGGCAGCAGGGCGGCGAGGGTCAGCCGGTCCTGCGCGCTCACCCGCTGGCCGCCCGGCTCGATCACCGAGCGCACGGTGTGGAGGAACGCCTGCCGCGAGCCGGCGTTGTCCAGCGAGGCGAAGCCGTGGGCGAGCACCTCGAGGTCCTCGCTCGGCGCCAGCCCGACGCGCCGCAGCAGCCCGCCGACGCCGCGGCCCACGCCGAGCAGGCCGGCCGACGTGAGCGCGGGCAGGAGGTAGTCGGCGCCGGGGAGGGAGGCGGCGCGCAGCAGCAGGTGCACCTCGCGGCCCAGGCCGCCGCTGGCGACCAGCACGAGCCGCTCGCAGCGCTCCGGGAACTGGTAGGCGAACTGCATCGCGATGCCGCCGCCGAGCGAATGCCCGACCACGGTGGCCCGGTCGATCCCGAGCGCGGTCAGCACGTCGCGCGCCCCGCTGGCGTGCGCGCCGAGCGAGTAGTCGCCCCGCGGGGTCGCCGAGTTCCCGTGTCCCAGCAGGTCCGGGGCGATCACGGTGAACCGCTCGGCGAGCCGCGGCGCCACGTGCTCCCAGGTCTCGGACGAGTTCGTGATGCCGTGCAGGAGCAGCAGCGCGGGGCCGCTGCCGCCGCTGCGATAGCTGATGCGGTGACCGTGCAGGCTCAGCTCGCTCGGCTCCAGGACGGCTTGCGGCACCTGACGCATCATGCCCTGCAACGCCCGACCCAAGCGGCGCACCCGCCGATCGGCGGGTATGAAAGGGACCGACCGGGGGGAACCGGGGGGTGGGTGCCCACGCGGATGCGCCATTCGGGAAAGCTCCTCGGGCGTGAGCGCGATCGCCCGTCCATTCCATCGGCTCGCCATCGTCAACCGCGGCGAGGCGGCGATGCGAGCCATCCATGCCGTGCGCGAGCTCAACGAGGAGCGCGCGGATCCCATCCGCGTGATCGCGCTCTACACCGAGCCCGAGCGCCACGCGCTGTTCGTCCGCCAGGCCGACGAGGCGCATTGCCTCGGCCCCGCGACCGTCGCGGACGGGGACGAGCGCCGCAGCGCCTACCTCGACTACGCGCTGCTCGAGCGCGCCCTCGTCGACACGCGCGCCGACGCCGCGTGGGTCGGCTGGGGCTTCGTCGCCGAGCATCCGGCCTTCGCGGAGCTGTGCGAGCGGCTCGGCATCGTCTTCGCAGGGCCCGACGCCGACGTGATGCGCGCGCTCGGCGACAAGATCGAGGCCAAGCGCCTGGCTGAGCGGTCCGGCGTGCCGGTCGCGCCGTGGAGCGGCGGTCCGGTCGAGTCGGTCGAGGAGGCGGTCGAGCAGGGGGAGCGGCTCGGGTTCCCGCTGATGATCAAGGCCACCGCCGGCGGCGGCGGGCGCGGGATGCGCCGCGTCGACGGCCCGGACGAGCTCGCGACCGCGTTCGAGCGCGCCCGGTCCGAGGCCGCGCAGGCGTTCGGCGATCCCGGCGTGCTGATGGAGCGCCTCGTCGGCGCGGCCCGGCACGTCGAGGTGCAGCTGCTGGCCGACGGCCAGGGCGCGGTGTGGGCGCTCGGCGTGCGCGACTGCTCCTACCAGCGCCGCCACCAGAAGGTGGTCGAGGAGTCGGCCAGCCCGGTGCTCTCGCCCGAGCAGGAGCGCGAGCTCGCAGAGGCCGCCGTGCGGCTCGCGCGCTCTGCCGGGTACCGCGGCGCGGGCACCGCGGAGTTCCTCTACGAGCCCGAGACCCGGAGCTTCTCGTTCATGGAGGTCAACGCCCGCCTGCAGGTCGAGCATCCGGTGACCGAGATGGTGACGGGCGTGGACCTCGTCCGCGAGCAGCTCCACATCGCCGCCGGCGGGCGGCTCGAGGGGGAGCCGCCCCCGCCGCGCGGGCACGCGATCGAGGTCCGCCTCAACGCCGAGGACCCCGCCCGCGGGTTCGCGCCCGCGCCCGGCCGCATCACGCTGCTGCGGCTGCCGACCGGCCCGGGCGTCCGGGTCGACAGCGGGGTCGCCGAGGGCGACGACGTCCCACCCGAGTTCGACTCGATGATCGCCAAGATCATCGCCCACGGGAGCACCCGCGAGCAGGCGATCGCGCGCCTGCGCCGCGCGGTCGCCGACACGATGGTCGCCCTGGACGAGGGCACGACCAACCAGGGCTTCCTGCTCGAGCTGCTGGGCCGCCCGGAGCTGCGCGCCGGCGCGGTCGACACCGGCTGGCTCGACCGGCTCCAGGCGCAGGGCGACGTCGAGCCGATCCGCCATGCCGACGCCGCGCTCGTGCAGGCCGCGATCGCGCTCTGCGACGCGGCGACGGCCGCCGACCGCGGCCGGTTCTACGCGCTCGCCCGGCGCGGGCGGCCGAGCGCGGAGGCCGACGTCGGCCACCAGGTCGACCTCCTGCACCGGGGCGCGAGCTACCGGATGAGCGTGTGCCAGACGGCGCCCGACCGCTACCGGGTCGAGGTGGACGGCGTCCGGATCGAGGCCGAGGTCGAGCAGGTCTCCGAGCACGAGCGCCGGCTGCGCTTCGGCGGGCGGTCGCATCGCACGATGACCGCGGTGCAGGATCGCGACCTGCTCGTCGAGGTCGACGGCGTCCCGCACCGCATCTCGCGCGACGAGGGGGGCCTGGTCCGCAGCCAGGCGCCGGGCGTGGTCGTCGCGGTCCCGGTCGCCGCCGGCGACGAGGTGCGCGCGGGCGACGTGGTCGCGATCACGGAGAGCATGAAGATGGAGCTCTCGCTCACCGCGCCGGTCGACGGCCGCGTGCGCGAGGTCCTCGTCGACGCCAACGCCCACGTGACCGCGGGCCGGCCGCTGCTCGCGATCGAGCCGCTCCAGGACGCGCCGGCGGCCGCCGTCGGCGAGCGGGTCGAGTTCACCGGCGCCGAGGCGACCACCGACGGGCTGGAGCGCCTCGGCTGGCTCGCGCTCGGCTACGACGTCCCCGCCGCCGACGTCCGCCAGATCGTCGAGGAGCTCACCGCGGCACGGCCGGATCCGGAGCGCGAGCAGCGGCTGCTCGAGCTCTACGCCGACGTGCGCGCGCTGAACCGGCCGCACCCCGACGCGGGGCGCGAGGCGGAGGTCATGGGCAGCCCGCAGGAGCACCTGCACGCGTTCCTGCGCTCGCTCGACCCCGCGGCCGAGGGACTTCCCGACCGCTTCGTCTCCCACCTCGAGCGCGCGGTCGCCCACTACGGGATCGAGGGGCTGGAGCGGACGGCGGCGCTCCAGGACGCCGGCTACCGCCTGTTCCTCTCCCAGCAGCGTGCGGCGGCCGCCCGCGGCGCGGTACAGGCGCTGCTCACGCGGCGGCTCGAGCAGGCCGGCGAGGACGGCGGCGGCGACGAGCTGCGCGGCGTGCTCGACCGCCTCGAGGCGACGCTCGCCCGGCGCGAGCCGGCGCTGGCCGAGCTCGCGCGCGAGCTGCGGTGGCGGACGTGCGACGAGCCGCTCGTGGAGGCGTCGCGCGAGGCGACCGCGCTGGCGATGGAGCGCCACCTCGCGGCGCTGACCGAAGGCCCCGCGCGCAGCGACCGCGACCACCACATGGACGCGCTCGTCGAGTGTCCCCAGCCGCTCGCGCCGCTGCTCAGCCGGATCGTGGGCGCCGCCGGTCCGCTCGTGGAGGCGATGACGCGCCGCTACTACCGCATCCGGGAGCTCGAGCACGTCGAGCAGCGGCTCGTCGACGGCGTGCCGTTCGTGCTCGCCCACTACGAGCACGAGGGGGTGCGCCACCACGTGGCCGCCACGCTGGGCGACCCGGACGACCTGCCGGGCGCGCTGCGCGCGCTCTCCGCCCACGCGCGCACGCTCGGGCCGGGCGAGCCGCTGCTCGTCGACCTCTACGCACGCGAGCCCGTCGCGGCCGGCCTCGAGGAGCAGCTCGCCGCCGCCTACCTGCCGCCCGCGCTGGCCCGCGTCGCGTTCGTCCTCGCGCCGTGGACGGAGCGGACGCCGGTCGACGTGCTCACGTTCGCGCGCGGACCCGCCGGGGCGCTGGTCGAGAACCGGGACCTGCGCGGGCTGCATCCGATGATGGCCGAGCGGATGGAGCTCTGGCGGCTGGCGAACTTCGAGCTCGAGCGGCTCCCCTCCGCCCCGGACGTCTATCTGTTCCGCGCGGTCGCGCGCGAGAACCCGCGCGACGAGCGCCTGGTCGCCGTCGCCGAGGTCCGCGACCTCACGCCGGTGCGCGACGAGCACGGGGAGATCACCGCGCTGCCGGAGCTCGAGCGCATGGTGCGCGACGCGTTCGAGGCGATGCGCTCGGCGCAGTCGCGCCGCCCCGCCCGCCAGCGCCTGCTGTGGAACCGCCTGCTGCTCTACACGTGGCCGGCGATCGAGATCCGGCCCGAGGAGGCGGGCGCGATCATCGCGCGCTTCGCCCGGGAGACGGCCGGCCTGGGCCTGGAGCTCGTCATGCTGCGCGGGCGCATGCGCGAGGACGGGCGCGATCGCGACCGCGCGCTGCGCATGTTCAACCCGGCGGGCCGCGGCGTCGTGGTCGAGGTCACCGACCCGCCGGCGCAGCCCCTGCAGCCGCTCGACGAAGGCGCTCAGCGAATCGTCTCCGCCCGCCGGCGGGGCACGCTGCACCCGGCCGAGATCGTGAAGATCCTGGCTCCCCAGCGGACCCACGCGGGTGCGGCCATCCCGGCGGGCGAGTTCGTCGAGCACGACCTCGACGACGACGGCGAGCTCGTGCCGGTGGACCGCCCGGCGGCGACGAACGCGGCGAGCGTCGTCGTCGGCCTCATCCGCAACCGGACCGACCGTCACCCGGAGGGGATGCTGCGCGTCGCGCTGCTCGGCGATCCCACCCGGTCGCTCGGCTCGCTGGCCGAGCCCGAGTGCCGCCGGATCATCGCCGCGCTCGACCTCGCCGAGCAGCTCGGCGTGCCGTGCGAGTGGTTCGCGCTCTCCTCGGGCGCGAAGATCGCGATGGACTCGGGCACGGAGAACATGGACTGGGTCGCTGCGGCGCTGCGGCGGATCGTGCGCTTCACCGAGGCGGGCGGCGAGATCAACGTGGTCGTGAGCGGGATCAACGTCGGCGCCCAGCCGTACTTCAACGCCGAGGCGACGATGCTCATGCACACCAAGGGCATCCTCGTGATGACGCCCGACAGCGCGATGGTGCTGACCGGCAAGCAGGCGCTCGACTACTCCGGCGGCGTGTCGGCGGAGGACAACTTCGGCATCGGCGGCTACGACCGCGTGATGGGGCCCAACGGCCAGGCCCAGTACTGGGCGCCGGATCTCGCGGGCGCGTGCGAGGTGCTGCTGCGCTACTACGAGCAGACGTACGTGGCGCCGGGCGAGCGCTTCCCGCGGCGGGGCGAGAGCGACGACCCGGTCGACCGGGACGTCTGCAGCGCGCCGCACGAGGCGCCCGACTCCGATCTGCGGACCGTCGGGGAGATCTTCTCCGAGGAGACCAACCCGGGGCGCAAGAAGCCGTTCGACATCCGGGCGGTGATGCGGGCGGTGATCGACCGCGACGGCGAGCCGCTCGAGCGCTGGGCGGGGATGCGCGAGGCGGAGGTCGCCGTCGCCTGGGACGCCCGCCTGGGCGGCAGGCCGGTGGCGCTGCTGGGCATCGAGTCCCGGCCGCTGCCGCGCTTCGGCGCCGTGCCGGCGGACGGCCCGGAGCAGTGGACCTCGGGCACGCTGTTCCCGGCGGCCTCCAAGAAGCTGGCGCGCGCGATCAACGCGGCGTCCGGCCGGCGGCCGCTCGTGGTGCTCGCGAACCTCGCCGGCTTCGACGGGTCGCCGGAGTCGATGCGCCGGCTCCAGCTCGAGTACGGCGCCGAGATCGGCCGCGCGATCGTCAACTTCGACGGCCCGATCGCGTTCTGCGTCATCTCGCGCTTCCACGGCGGCGCGTTCGTGGTCTTCTCCCGCCGGCTCAACGACGGGCTGGAGACGCTCGCGCTCGAGGGCGCGCACGCGTCGGTGATCGGCGGCGCGCCGGCGGCTGCGGTCGTGTTCGCCCGCGACGTCGACGTGCGCACCCGCACCGATCCGCGCATCGCCGAGCTGGACGAGCGCATCGACGCGGCGGAGGGCGCGGAGCGCCAGCGGCTGCGGGCCGAGCGCGACGCCCGCTGGACCACCGTCCGCTCGGAGAAGCTCGGCGAGCTCGCGGCCGAGTTCGACGCGATCCACAGCGTCGCGCGCGCGGTCGACGTCGGCTCCGTCGATCGGGTGATCCCGGCATCCGCGCTGCGGGCCGAGTTGATCGAAACCGTCGAGCGCGGCATCCGGCGGGCGGAGGAGCGCGCCGAGGCGGGGGTTGCCGGCGGGGCCTGACAGGCGTACGGTCGGACCCATGACACCCGACCATCCATCTGACCCGGCGGACAAGCTCGCGGGGGTGCGGCCGCTCGAGCACGACGAGGACGAGCAGCCGACCCGCGAGGACCGGCGCTTCGGACGCACGATCTTCAACCGGCCGCCCGTTCCGCTTCCACGGTTCCTGAGCGGCGCGAAGAAGCCACGGCGGGAGCCCAACCGGCGCTCTCGCTGACGTCGATGGAGGGCCGCCCGTCATCGCGGCGGAGGCCGCGGCGAAAGGGCGGAACCCTGCGCGACGGGGAGCGCCGCCAGCTCGCCCGCGCGTCGCGCCATTCCGGCGAGCCGCTCGCGATCCCGGACGGCGGCGACTGGGCGCGCCTGCTCTGCGACGGCGGCTCGCGCGGCAACCCGGGGACGGCGGCGATCGCGGCCGTGCTGCTCGCGCCGGGCGGCGAGCTGATCGACAGCGGCGCGGCGCTGATCGGGCGGGCGTCCGCCGCGGAGGCGGAGTACCGCGCGATCCTGCTCGGCCTCGAGCTCGCCGCCGCGCACGGAGCGGAACCGCTCGAGGTGCGCAACGACTCGCGGCTCGCGATCGCGGCCGTCGAGGGGGCGACGCCCGCCGACGCCGGGCTGGCGGGGCTGGTGGGTGACATCCGCGTGGCGGCACGCCGGTTCTCGGCCGTGCGATGGCGCTGGCATCCGCGCCGCGAGAACGAGGCCGCGGATGCCCTCGTGCGCGAGTTGCTCTGGCCGGAACAGGGGCATTGACTGCCGCGGCGACGAGGAGTAGTAACGGAGTCGTGTCCTCGAACCCGCCGCTGTGCGCGTCGTGCGGCCAGCCGGCCAGTCAGGCCCTGGCCGGGCCGGAGCACGGCTGGGAATGCCGCAACGAGGCATGCCCTGAGTTCGGGCAAGGACTGGACGCCGACGAGCCGGAGCTCGAGGAGCCCGACGCGGGGCGGGCGGCGGGACGCACGTGAGGGTTGCGCGATGGAAGCGTCGCCGCCGCGCACCGTTCTGATCGTCGCCCACCGCACCGCCGCGACGCCCGCGTTGCTCGATCAGGTGCGGGCCCGCACGGCGGCCGGCCGCTGCCGATTCACGCTCCTGGTGCCCCGGCCGCTGTTCGACGCCGACACGGAGGAGTCGGCCATCACCCTGGAGCTGGCGATCCCGCTGCTCGAGGAGGCCGCCGGTGGTCGCGTCGAGGGGCTCCTCGGTGACAGCGATCCCTTCCACGCCGTGTCGGAGGCACTCGCGACCGGAGGCTACGACGAGGTCATCATCTCGACGCTTCCCGCTCGCGTGTCGCACTGGCTGCACATCGACCTGCCGGCGCGGGTGGAGCGGCTCGGCGTCCCGGTCACGGTCGTCACGGCGAAGAAGGCCGGCCGGCCACTTGCCTCCTCCCTGTGAGCGGAGTGGTGGTCACGGTCGCGACATCCTGACCTTGCCGCGACCCTGCGCCCGCGGGTAGCGTCGGTGGCGGGGGAAGCACGTCCATACGTGGAGAGGAGACAGGATGTACGCCAGCATCCGGCGGTATCGCATGGGAGCGGGCTCGATCGACGACGCAATGCACCTCGTCGACACGGAGCTCGCCGACCTGCTCACCGAACAGCCAGGCTTCGTCGATTACCAGGTGATCGACGCGGGCGACGCCACGATCGTGTCGATCACGATGTTCGACGACGAGGAGCAGTGCATGCGCTCCAACGACATGGCGGCCGCGTTCGTCCGTGAGCACCTCGTCGGGTTCCAGGTCGAGCGCACCGACATGTTCGGGGGCGAGGTCATGGTCAGCCGCGCGGCCGAGAAGGTCCTGGAGCCGGCGCACCACTGACGCATGCGGTGAACCGGGTATCGGGAGCGCATGGAGCTCGACACCTGGCACGCGCCGCCCGGGGATCAGATCCCCAACCATCCGGAGTTCGCCGTCCTGATCTACCACGACGTCGCCGCGGCCCGCGAGGGACCGGCGGCGGCGCGTGCGCGGTTCGCCGAGCACGGCTGGGGCGGCTCGTGGGTGGACGGGGTGTTCCCCTTCCACCACTTCCACTCCACCTCGCACGAGGCGCTCGCCGTGGTGGCCGGACGCGCCACGCTGGAGCTCGGCGGCCCGCAGGGCGAGGCGTTCGAGGTCGCGGCCGGCGACGTGCTCGTCCTCCCCGCCGGGACGGGACACCGCCGCGCGTCGTCCGACGGGGGCTTCACGGTCGTCGGCGCCTATCCGGCGGGCCAGGAGGACTACGACCTGCTCCGCGGCGACGATCCGGCCGAAGTGGAGGCGGCGCGCGAGCGGATCGCCGCGCTCGGCGCGCCGCCGCAGGATCCGGTCGGCGGCGAGGGCGTCGGCCGCTGGCGCGCGGGGGTGGGATAGTGCGCGGATGCCGCGCACCGGGCAGTCGGTCCTCCTCATCCGCCACGGCGAGACCGAATGGAGCCGCTCCGGGCAGCACACGAGCCGGACCGACGTCGCGCTGCTCGACGAGGCACGGCCGGCGGCGGAGGAGCTCGGCCGGCGCCTGGCGGCGCGCGACTTCGCGCTCGTCCTCACGAGCCCGCTGAGGCGCGCCCGCGACACGGCGCGGATCGCGGGGCTCGCCGACGCGGCCGAGATCACCGACGACCTGCGCGAGCTGGGATACGGGAGCTACGAGGGACTCACGACGCCGGAGATCCGCGCCGAGCGCCCCGGCTGGGACCTGTGGCGCGACGGCGCACCCGGCGGCGAGCCGCTCGCCGCGGCGGCCGACCGCGTTGACCGCGTCATCGCCCGCGCGGAGGCCGCCGGCGGCGACGTGGCGCTGTTCGCGCACGGGCACATCCTGCGGATCCTCGGGGCCCGCTGGCTCGGCCTCCCGCCGGAGACCGCCGCCGGCCTGGCCTTGAGCACCGCGGCGCTGTGCGACCTCGGCTACGAGCGCGAGCGCCGCGTCGTCTGGCTCTGGAACGACACGAGCCACCGCCGGTGATGCGCGCGGCCGTTCAGGTCGCCGCTCCTGCCGGGCGGCGCTCTCCGTGGAGCGCCCCCGCGGCCGGCGTGTACATCGACTCGTGCCCGTCATCCCACTCGATCCGGTAGCGCGCGGGGACCTCGCGCAAGATCTCGCGGACGGTGCCGGCACGCGGTCGCCGCTCGGTCGACTCGGCCTCGGCAACGACGCGGTCACCCACCTGAAACGTCATGGCTTCTCCTTCCACCCGATGCGACTCGGGAGGCTACTCCGCCGCGCCCGCGAGCGATGCGATCGGAACGTCGGGGTCCGCGAGCCGCCGGTCGTCGACGGCGACCCGCGCGCGGATCAGGCCCTGGATGTCGTCGATGACGTCCCAGACGTTGACGTTCATGCCGGCGACCACCCGATCCTCGACAATCCAGAACGCGATGAACTCCCGGGTCGCGGGATCGCCGCGGAACACCACGCGGTCCCACGTGCGCGCGTGGCCGGCGTACTCCATCCCGACGTCGTACTGGTCGGAGTAGAAGTACGGCAGCGTGTCGTACGGGTCGGTCCCCCCGAGCATCGAGCGGGCCGCGGCGGGACCCTGGTTGAGCGCGTTGGCCCAGTGCTCGACCCGGATCCGCTCGCGATAGAAGGGGTGCCACGCGTTGGCGGCGTCGCCCGCGGCGAACACGCCGGGCACGATCGTCTGCAGGCGCTCGTCGACGAGGATCCCGTCGTCGACCGCGAGGCCCGCGTCCGCGGCCAGCTGCGACCGCGGCTCGGCGCCGATGCCGACGACCACGAAGTCGCAGCCGACCTCGGTCCCGTCGCTCGTCCGGACGCGCTCGACCGCCTCCGACCCCTCGAACGCTTCGACGCCGGTCTCGAGCAGGAGACGGACCCCGTGGTCGGCGTGGACGTCGCGGTAGACGGCGCCCAGCTCCGGGCCGAGCACGCGCTCCAGCGGCAGCGAGGCGGGCTCGACGATCGTCACGTCGAGGCCGCGCTGGCGCGCCGACGCCGCCACCTCGGAGCCGATCCACCCGGCGCCGACCACGACGACCGAGCCGCCGCGGTCCAGCCGCTCGCGGATGGCATCGGAATCGCCGACCGTGCGCAGGTAGTGCACGCCGTCGAGGTCCGCGCCGGGGATGGAGAGCCGGCGCGGCTCGGAGCCGGTCGCGATCAGCAGCCGGTCGTACGGCACCTGCTCGCCGTCGTCGAGCGTCACGTGCTTGGCCGGCGTGTCGATCCGCGTCACGGTGCGGCCGAGCCGCACGTCGATGTCGTGCTCGGCGTAGTAGCCCTCGCCGTGCACGTAGACCTTGTCGCGCCCCGCCTCCCCGCGCAGGTACTCCTTCGACAGCGGCGGCCGCTCGTAGGGCCGCTCCTGCTCCGTCCCGACCAGGACCACCCGGCCGTCGAACCCCTCGTCCCGCAGCGTCTCCGCGGCCTTCGCGCCGGCGAGGCTCGCGCCGGCGATGACGAACGTCTGGTCTGCGGTCATGGCATGTCCTCGGTAGGGTCAGGGGGAGACGGCTGTGGAACGCACGCAGGAGCAGAAGGCGGCCGATTTCGCCGCGCTGCACGAGCGCGGCGCGTTCATCATCCCGAACCCATGGGATGCCGGCTCCGCGAAGGTGCTCGAGACGCTCGGGTTCCCGGCGCTCGCGACGACCAGCTCGGGCTTCGCGTTCACGCTGGGACGCCGCGACGGGGGCGCGTCGCTCGACGAGCTGGTGGACCACGTCGACCTCCTCGCCCGCTCGACCGACCTGCCGATCTCCGTCGACCTGGAGAACGGATACGGCGATGCCCCGGACGCGGGCGCGCACGCGATCGAGCGGGCGGCGGGAGCCGGCGCGGTCGGCGGCTCGATCGAGGACTACGACCCGCGGGGCAGGATCTATGCGATCGGCGAGGCGACCGAGCGCGTCGCGGCGGCCTGCGAGTCGGCCCGCCGGCTGGGCTTCCCGTTCATGGTCACGGCGCGCGCGGAGAACCAGATCCGTGGCGCCCCGGACCTCGACGACACGATCGCGCGGCTGCAGGCCTACGAGCGAGCCGGAGCCGATGTCCTGTACGCGCCCGGCCTGCGCAGCGGCGAGGAGATCCGCGCGGTGTGCGACGCGGTCTCCAAGCCGGTCAACGTGCTCGCGCACTCCGGCCTGACGATGCCGGAGATCGTCGCGGCGGGTGCCCGGCGCGTCAGCGTCGGCGGCGCGCTCACGTGGGTGGCGGTCGAGGCGATGGCCGGCGCCGCGCGCGCGATGCGCGACGACGGCGACTTCTCGGCGCTCCGGTCCGCGGCGCAGGTCAACGAGTGGCTCGACGGCTGAGGGCGCGGCCTGTCGATTTCCGCGCCGCCCGTTCGTCACAGGTGCGGAGGGCTGCACCAGATGGCCCCGGACAGGAGGTTGCTCCATGCCGCAGTACATCCTGCTCATCTACGTGCCCGCCGACGGCGGGCCGTCGCCGGAGGAGATGCAGGCCGAGATGCCGCGCTGGAACGAGTACACGCAGTCGCTCCAGGACGCCGGCGTGATGGTGGCCGGCGACGCGTTCGAGCCGGCCACCGCCGCGCGCACCGTGCGCGAGCGTGCCGGCGAGCGGCGCGTGACCGACGGCCCGTTCGCTCCGACGGCGGAGGTGCTCGGCGGCTACTACGTCATCGACGTGCCGGACATCGCGACGGCGGAGAGCCATGCCGCCCGCATCCCGAACGTGTCCTACGGAGCGGTCGAGGTGCGGCCGATCATGGTGTTCCCCGACAGCGACCCGGCCACCGCCGGGCAGGCGACCGCCAGCGCGTGAGCCGTGCTGGGCGCCGCGGCCGCCGGCCGGCGGACCGCGGCGCCCATTACGATCGTCCGATGGTCGACTGCCTCCACTTCACCGAATCCGACGAGGCGAACGAGCTGCTCGTTCGCGACCCGCTCGCCCTGCTCATCGGGTTCGCGCTCGACCAGCAGGTCACCGTGCAGAAGGCGTTCGAGGGCCCGCTCGTGCTGCGCGAGCGCGCCGGCACGCTGGACGCCGCCGCCCTCGCGGCGATGGACCTCGAGCCGATCTTCCGCCAGCGCCCGGCGATCCATCGGTTCCCTGGCGCGATGGCCAGGCGCGTGCGCGACCTCGCCGCCCACGTCGCGGAGCGCTACGACGGCGATGCCGCGCGCGTCTGGACCGGCGCTGCGTCCCCGGCGGACCTCGAGGCGCGGCTCGAGGCGCTCCCCGGGTTCGGCGAGATGAAGGTCAAGGCGCTCGCCTCGGTGCTCGCGAAGCGGTTCGACGTCGCGGCCGCGCAGGCGCTCGTCCCGTCGCACCCGACGCTGGGCGACGTGGACTCGGCGCAGGCGCTCGCCGAGTACCAGGCGGGCAAGCGGGCGCACAAGGCGAGCCTGCGCGAGGCGGGGCTGCGCGCCTGATGGCCTACGACGAGGATCTGGCGAACCGCGTGCGCGAGGAGCTCGCGCGGGAGGAGGCGCTGACCGAGAAGGCGATGTTCGGCGGCCTGGCGTTCCTGGTCGGCGGCAACATGGCGGTCGCGCTGAGCGGCGACGAGCTCAAGGTGCGGGTCGGCCGCGACCGCCGCGACGACGCGCTGGAGTTGCCGCACACCGGTGAGTGGGCGATGACCGGGCGCCCGATGAAGGACTGGGTCGCGGTCGGCGCCGAGGGCGTGGCGACCGACGAGGGGCTGCGCGAGTGGATCGGCCGCGGCGTCGCGTTCGCCCGGTCGCTGCCGCCCAAGGGCGGCTAGGGCACTAGGGCAGCCGCCCCCGCCAGCGCAGCGAGGTGAACAGCGCGCCGGCCAGCGCCAGCAGCCCGGCCGCCGCGAACCCGGCGCTGATCTCCCGCTGCTCCTTGCGCGTGCCGATCTGCGACCCGAGCCGCTTGTAGACCTCGTCGAGCGAGCCGGAGTCCTCGGCCGCGAACGCGCGGCCGCCGGACGCCTGCGCCACGTCCTGCAGCGTCGCCGGGTCGGGCGGCACGGCGAGGGTGCGGCCGTCCGGCATGGTGACCTGGCCGGACGACGTGCCGAGCGCGACCGTGTAGACCGGCACGCCGGCGGTGCGGGCCGCGCTCGCCGCGGCGACCGGGTCCTGCCCGACGGTGTTCGCGCCGTCCGACAGCAGCACGACCGCGGCGGGCGGAGCGTTCTTCCCGCGGTCGCCGAGCGCGCGCAGGGCGCTCGTCAGCGCGTCGCCGGTCGCCGTCGCGCCCTCCGCCTGCAGGCCGTCGAGCGCGGCGCGCACCGGCTCGCGCTCCTGGGTGGGGCGCAGGACGGTGTGCGGCGAGTCGGAGAACGCGACCAGACCCACCTGCAGCTCGTCCGGCACGCCGTCGAGGAAGCTCAGGCCCGCCGCCTTGGCGGCCGCGAGGCGGGACGGCTGGACGTCGGTCGCGTTCATCGAGCCCGACGTGTCGGTGACGAGCATCACCGACGCGCGCTCCACCGGCACGGCGACGGTCGCCTCCGGCCGCGCGAGCGCCAGCGCGAGCGCGGCGAGCGCGAGGCAGAGCAGCGCGGTCGGCATGACGCGCCGCCAGCTCCCGCCGCGCGGGGCGACGGATGCGAGCGTGGGCAGCGCGGGGAAGCGGACGGCGTAGCGGTCCGGCCGCCGGCGCGCCAGCGCGAGCGCCGCCAGCGCCAGCGGGACGGCGGCGATGCCGAACAGGAAGAGCGGCGCCTGGAAGCTCATCGCAGGCCCCGTCCCAGCGCACGCAGCCAGTCGCCGTCGGTCTCCAGCTCCACGTGCCGCGCGCCCGCGCGGCGGAGCGCCGACTTCAGCTCGTCGCGCCGCGCCAGCTCGGCCGCGGCGAAGCTGCGGCGCAGCGCCGCGCTCGCCGTGTCGGCCTCCAGCCGCCGCCCGGTCTCGGGATCGACGAGCACGAGCTGACCGGCGTCGGGCAGCTCGCCCTCGCGCGGGTCGAGGATCTCGACGGCGAGGACGTCGTGGCGGGCGCCGAGCGCGCGCAGCGCGCGCGCCCAGTCGCCGCCCTCCTCGCGGAAGTCGGACACGACGACGACGAGCCCCGGGCCGCGCGCCACGCGACCGAGGCGGCGCAGGGCGGCGGCCAGCGCGTCGTCCGGCGGCTGCGTGCCGTCGGGCGCGACGCCCTGGCCCACGGCGCGGCGCAGCGCGACGAGCGCGCGGCGGCCGCTGGACGGCGGCAGCAGGCGCGTCACGGGCGCGCCGCAGGTCAGCAGCGCGACGCGGCCGGCACGTCGCACGGCCAGCCGGCCGATCACCTCCACCACGCCCTCCGCCACGTCCGACTTGAGCCGCGGGCCGGTGCCGAACGCCATCGACGCCGAGACGTCGAGCACGACCCATGTCGTCAGCGTCCGCTCCGGCACGTAGTCGCGCACGTGCGGCAGGCCCGTGCGGGCGCTCGCGGCGGCGTCGAGGCGGCGCACGTCGTCGCCGACCTGGTACGGCCGCACCTGCGCGAGCTCGGTGCCGTCGCCCAGCCCGGCCGCACGCCGCTCGCCGGGGAGGACCCCGGCGGCACGGCGGGCGAGCACGAGGTCGAGCGCCTCGACCAGCGACCCGGGCAGCGGGCCCGGCCCCTGGCGACCGGGCGGCGGGACGAGCTGCGCGCTCACGCGGCCGCCTCTGCGGTGGCGTCGGCGGGCGTGCGACGCACGTCCCCGACCGTGCCGAGGATGCGCTCGAGCACGTCGTCGGCGCGCACGCCGTCCCCGAGCGCGTCGTAGGTGAGCACGAGCCGGTGGCGGAGCACGTCGGGCGCGAGGTCGGCGACGTCCTCGGCGACCGCGTGCGCGCGGCCGCGCAGCACGGCGAGCGCCTGGGCGGCCTGGACGAGCCCGATCGGCCCGCGCGGGCTGGCTCCGTACTCGATCAGCGGCGCGAGCTCGTGCATGCCGTAGCGCTCCGGGCGGCGGGTGGCGTCGGCGAGCGCGACGGCGTAGCCGATCACCTCGCGGTCGACGAACACCCGCTGCGCGGTCGCGCGATGGCGCTCGAGGTCCGCCGCCGCGAGCTGCTCGGTGACCTGCGGCAATGCGCCGATCACCCGGCCGACCACGGCGGCCTCCTCGCCCAGCGAGGGGTAGTCGACGAGCAGCTTGAACAGGAAGCGGTCGACCTGGGCCTCGGGCAGCGGGTACGTCCCCTCGGACTCGATCGGGTTCTGCGTGGCGAGCACGAGGAACGGCGCGGGCAGCGGATGGGTCTCGCCTCCGATCGTCACCTGGCGCTCCTGCATCACCTCGAGCAGCGCGGACTGGACCTTCGCCGGCGCGCGGTTGATCTCGTCCGCGAGCAGGAAGTTGCCGAACACGGGCCCGAGCTCGGTGTCGAACCGGCCCGTATCGGGACGGTAGATGCGCGTGCCCACCAGGTCGGACGGGACGAGGTCCGGCGTGAACTGCACGCGCCGGAACGTGCCGCCGAGCACGGAGGCGAGCGTCTTGACCGTGAGCGTCTTGGCCAGGCCGGGAACGCCCTCGAGGAGGACGTGCCCGCCGGCCAGGAGCGCCACGAGCAGCCGCTCGAGCATCGCGTCCTGGCCCACGATCACGCGCTTGATCTCGTACAGCGCGGACTCGAGGTCGGCTCGCGCGGCGTCGTGGCGCTCGTCGAGCATCAGACCTCCGGGGTTCCGGCGTCGGGGTTGCCTGATCCTCCGCCGGCCAGCGCGAGCGTGCGGCGGAGCTTGGTCTGCGATGACACGGATCCTCCTTGTGAGGTGGACGGTTCGGACCGGAGGCTGGCCGGGCGTGCGTCAGCTCCCGATAAGGCCGCTTGAGCGCGCCTTCATCGCGCTCGCCCACGATGCGCGGCATGCGCGTGCTGATCGCCGAGGACGAACCCCGGATCGCCGGCGCCGTCGCGCGCGGCCTGCGCCGCGAGGGGATGGCGGTCGACATCGCCGCCGACGGGGCGTCGGCGCTCGCCAAGGCGCGCTTCGCCCCGTACGACGTCGTCGTGCTCGACCGCGACCTGCCGGTGCTCCACGGCGACGAGGTGTGCCGCGCCCTGACGGCGGAGCAGCCGGAGACCAAGGTGCTCATGCTCACGGCCGCGCGCTCCACCGACGACCTCGTGGCGGGCCTCTCGCTCGGCGCCGACGACTACCTGCCCAAGCCGTTCCGCTTCGCCGAGCTCGTCGCCCGCCTGCGCGCGCTCGCGCGCCGCAGCGGAGCGGCGCGCCCGCCGGTGCTCGAGTCCGGGGACGTCGTGCTCGATCCCGCGCGCCGGACCGCGACGCGCGCCGGCCGGCCGCTCGACCTGACCCCGAAGGAGTTCGCGGTGCTCGAGGTCCTGCTCGCCGCGCAGGGCGCGGTCGTCGCGCCCGAGGAGCTCGTCGAGAAGGCCTGGGACGAGCAGCTCGACCCGCTCTCCAACACGGTGCGCATGACGGTGATGACGCTCCGGCGCAAGCTCGGCGACCCGCCGCTCGTCGCGACGGTCCGCGGCAGCGGCTACCGCGTGTGAGCCCGAGCCTCCGTGTCCGCCTGACCGCGCTCTACGGCGGCGTGTTCGCGGTCTTCGTCGCGGTCCTGATGGGCGCGTCGTACTGGCTCATGCACCGCCACTTCGACCGCACGCTGGACCCGATCGAGGCGAACAGCGCGCTGTCGCAGCTCGCGACCCAGTACCTCGTCGCGTTCGCGGGCGCCACGCTGCTCGCCACCGCGCTCGGGTGGGCGCTGGCGGGCCGCGAGCTGCGCTCGATGGCCGACGCGTTCGCCCGCCAGCAGCGCTTCGTCGCCAACGCGAGCCACGAGCTGCGCAGCCCGCTCACCGTGGCGCGGACCGAGGTCGAGGTCGCGCTCGCCGATCCCGCCGCCGAGGCGCGCGACCTGCGCGCGATGGGGGAGGACGTGCTCGACACCGTCGATCGCATGGACGAGCTGCTCGACGGGCTCATGCTCCTCGCCCAGAGCGGGCAGGCGCCGGAGCGCCGGCCGGTCGACCTCGCCGGCATCGCCGGCGCCGCGGCCGCCCGCGTGCGCCCCCGCGGCGTGCGGATGCGCCTGGCGCTCGACCCCGTGCAGGTGCGCGGCGAGCGGCTCCTGCTCGAGCGGCTGGCGGAGAACCTCGTCGAGAACGGGGTCCGCTACAACGCGCCGGGCGGGTTCGTCGACGTCCGCACCGGGGAGCGCGACAAGCACGCGGTGCTGCGGGTGGAGAACAGCGGCCCGCCGGTCGCCGCGGCGACCGCGGCGCGGCTGCTCGAGCCGTTCGAGCGCGGCGGCCGCGCGCGCGACGGGGGCGGCGCCGGGCTCGGCCTCTCGATCGTCCGCGCCGTCGCGGAGGCGCACGGCGGGCGCGTGGCCCTCACGCCCCGGCGCGAGGGCGGCCTCGCGGTCGAGGTCGTGCTCCCCGCGGGTCAGACCCGCGGGCGGGCCGGCGGCGCGTCCGGGCAGTTCCAGCCGTCGTAGCGCACCTGCGCGACACGGTCGTCGGTGCGCTGCGCGGCGACCTGCAGCTCGCTGTCCATCCCGGTGATGCCGTGGACGCCGGCGGCGAACAGCGCGGCCCCGGAGCAGAGCACGGCGGCGAACAGCGAGCGGCGGAGGAGCGGCGGCATGGCGGGAGAGTCAAGCCGCCGCTCCTCAAGCGCAGTTCAAAGCAGTCGCCGGAACCACCGCAGCGACATGGCCGCGCCGGCGGCCAGCAGCACGATCGCGCCGCCGGCGAACGCGCCGGTCACCTCGCGCTTCTCCTGCTTCTCCGCCACCCGGCTGCCCAGCTCCTCGTAGACGGCATTGAGCGCGCCCGCCTCCTCGGCGGTGTAGGCCTTGCCGCCCGAGCGCTCGGCGATCGTCCGCAGCGAGGCGGGGTCCGGCGGCACCGGCTTGCCGTCCGGCAGCGTGCCGGCGTCAGTGCCCAGCGCGACGGTGTAGACCGGGATCCCGAGCCCGCGCGCCTCGTCGGCGACGGCCGTCGCGTCGCGCCCGCTCGTCGACTTGCCGTCGGAGAGCAGCACGACCGCGGCGGGCGGCTGCGGGCCGCTCGGCGCCCGCAGCATGGCCAGCGACGCCGCGAGCGCCTCGCCTGTCGCGGTGCCGCCGCTCGGCACCATCGCCGCGCGCAGCGCCGAGCGGAGCGCCGCCCGGTCGGTCGTCGGGTTCTGGACGGCCTCGGCGCGGTGGTCGAACACCACGCCGCCGACCCGCACCTTGCGGGGCACCCGGTCCAGGAACGTCTCGCCCGCCGCCAGCGCGGCGGCGAGCCGCGAGGGGGCGACGTCGGTCGCCTGCATCGAGCCGGAGTGGTCCATCGCGAGCACGATGCTCGCCTGCTCGGCGGGCACGGCGACGCTGACCTGCGGCCGCGCGAGCGCCGTGATCAGGCCAGCGAGCGCGAGCCCTGAGAGGAGCAGCGGCGCGTGGCGGCGCCAGCCGGGCCGGCGCGGCGCGACCGACGCCACGGTCGCGGGCGCGGCCCACGCGGCGGCGGCGCGCCGGCGCCCGCGCTCGCTCAGCACGTAGGCGGCGAGCCCCAGCGGGAGCAGCAGGAGCCCGAGCAGCAGCAACGGCGACTGGAAGCTCACGGCGCGCGATCCGGCCGGGCGGCGAGCTGCACGTCGAGCGTCCGGTGGGCGCCGCCGCGCTCGATCTCGATCGCCACGCGCTCGCCCGGGCGGCGGTCCTGGATCGCCGCCGCGACGTCGTCGGGCTCGCGCACGGTCTTCCCGCCCACGGAGACGATCACGTCACCGGCCCGCAGCCCGGCCGCGGCCGCGGGACCGCCCGCGGTCGCCTCGCGCACCACGGCGCCGCCGTCGCCCGCTGCAGTCGAGACGCCCAGGTACGCCCGGCGGATGGTCTCGCCGCGCTCGAGCCGCGGGATCACGTCACGCACGGTGTTCGACGGGACCGCGAAGCCGATGCCGACGTTGCCGTTCCCGTTCCCGCCCGTCGTGATCTGCGAGTTGACGCCGATCACGCGCCCGTTGGCGTCGAGCAGCGGGCCGCCCGAGTTGCCGGGGTTGATCGGCGCGTCGGTCTGGATCACCGAGTCGATCTGGAAGCCGTCGGGCGCCTGGATGTGGCGGCCGGTGCCGGAGACGATGCCGGAGGTCGCGGTCTGCGGCAGCCCGAACGGCGAGCCGATCGCGACGGCGAGCTGCCCGGTCCGCACGGTCGTCGAGTCGGCGAGCGAAAGGGCCTTGAGCTTGCCGGTGTCGGCCGTGTCCACCTCGAGCACCGCGAGGTCGGAGGAGCGGTCGACGCCGCGCACGGTGGCGGTGGCGGTGCGCTCGTCGGCGAACTGCACCTGGACCTCGCCGGCGTTGCCGACGACGTGCGCGTTGGTGACGAGCGTGCCGCCGGCGTCGACGACGAACCCGGTGCCCGAGCCGCTGCCGGTCCGCACGGACACGACGGATGGGCTCGCGGCCGCATAGATCGCGGCGACGTCTCCCTGTTGGCGCGCGCCGACGGCCGCGGCGGCCGGACCGGGCCGGGCGGCGGGCGGGTCGCCGGCGTCGAGCAGCCCGAACGCGGCGGCGCCGCCGGCGACGAGCGTGGCGGAGACGAGGCCGCCGGCGACGGCGGCGGCGAAGCGGCCGCCGCGACGCGCGGGCGGCGGAGCGGCGGCGGGATCGGGAGGCGAGGCGGGGGCGGCGGCCGGGTCCTCGGGCTCCGGCACGCGCACGCGCCGGCCCTCGGTCGTGTCGCCGTGCAGCCAGAGCAGGGGATCGGTCATGGCCGCAGCGTGCGCGGCGCCGCGTCAGCTCCGGATAAGCCCGGCGGCGCCCTTGAGCTTCCCTTGAGCTCGCGCGGAGCCGGCCTTGAGGTCGCTCGCCGACCTTGCTGGCATGACCGACATCGCCGACGGGTTCTCCGCCTTCATGGCCGGCATCGGCAGGACGCCGCTGCTCAAGCCCGCGGAGGAGCTGGAGCTGTCACGGCGCGTCGAGCGCGGCGACCTGGCCGCCAAGGACCGCATGGTGGAGGCGAACCTCCGGCTCGTGGTCCATGTCGCCAAGCGCTACGTCCACGAGCATCACGCGCTGACGCTGCCCGACCTGATCCAGGAGGGGACGATCGGCCTGGTGCGCGCGGTGGAGAAGTTCGACTGGCGCAAGGGGCATCGCTTCTCGACCTACGCGACGATCTGGATCCGCCAGTCGATCGGCAGGGCGATCAGCGAGAAGGGCGCGGTGATCCGCCTGCCCGTGCACGTCGGCCAGCGCCTGCGGGCGCTCGAGCGCGAGGAGCGCCTGCTCGGCGCGGCGCTGGGTCGCGCGCCGACCGCCGCCGAGCTGGCGGAGGCGATGAAGTGCCCGCTCGACCAGGTCGTCCAGGACCGCAAGCTGCGCCGCACCACCGTCTCCCTCCAGGAGCCGGTCGGGGACGAGAACGGCATCGAGCTGGGCGCGCTGCTCGCCGACGACGCGGAGTCCGCGCCCGACGTGCGCGTCGAGGCGACGCTGATGGGCGCCGGGGTGCGCCGCACGCTCGGGCTCCTGCCGCCGCGCGAGCGCGCGGTGATCGAGTCGCGCTACGGCTTCGGCCCGGACGGCCCCGCCACCGTGGCCGAGACCGCGCGGCGGCTGCGGCTCCGCGTCAGCCAGGTCCGTCGCCTCGAGGAGCTGGCGCTGCGCCGGCTGCGCGCGGCGCCCGAGGCCGTGGCGCTCCTCGCGGCTTGATCTCCGCCTCAGGTTCTGTCGCCACCCTGCAGTGCATGACGCGCATCGAGTTCATCCAGGAGCGGAGGCAGGACGGCTCCGTCGTCCTTCGCGCCGTCGCCCTCGGGCCGGTCCAGCAGCTCCGCCGCCTCCTGCGGCGCCTCACGCGCAGAGGCTGACAGCCAGCGGCGCGTGCCGCGGCTCAGATCTCGTGGCCGAGCGGCCCCGCAGCGACCGGACGTGGCAGGAGCTGGCGGCGAGCTGAGCGGTTGCGCTGCCGGCGCCAGCGCCGGCCGCCGCGCACCACCGGCGCGCGCTGCGCGCGCCACTGCGCGATCGTCATGTCGGGTGGGATGTCGGCGGCCTCGAACATGATGGACCGCGCGAACGTGGCGGGATCGGGATGGGTGGCCATGTGCGCGAGCCTCTTCCTCCACGGCCACGGCGCACAGCCCCCACAGGGTGGAGGTTGGCCACACGCGCCGGCGGTCAGCCCGCCGAGGGGTGCAGCAGCGGGACCGCGGCGCCGTCCCAGCCGGCGCGCAGGACCGCGACGAGCGAGGGCGGCGTGATCAGCTCCGCCCGGCCGCCCGCCGGCCGCTCCGCCCGCTCGGCGTAGCCGCCCGGCGTCCAGCACAGCAGCGTGTCGCCCCGGACCAGCCACGGCGCGCCGTCGCGCAGGACGAAGGCGCCGTCCGGCAGCTCGTCCATCGCCGCCGCATGGTGGCGCTGCGCGCGGTGCGCGAGCCGCTCGCCGTGCAGCCGCGCGTCGATCTCGTCGGCGCCGGACGCGCCGGGAAAGCGCTCGCCGAACCGCACGTAGTCCTCGCGCCGGCACAGCGCGCACGGCCGGTGGCCGGCGGCGAACGCGGTCGCCTCGTCGAGGAAGAACAGCTCCGTGAACCGGCCCGGCTGGAGCAGCGGCGAGCGGTGCCAGCCGCGGAACCGCAGCCGGCAGGCGATCCAGCGCCGCCCGGCGTGGTGCCGCCGGATCCGCCCGTGCGCGTCGTGCAGGCAGCCGCGGTTGCCGTAGACGAGGCCGCGCGCGGGATCCGCGACCAGCTCGCTCAGCGGCGTCACCCGGTTCTGCAGCGGCATCGCCGGATCCTAAAGAGGGACAGTCCCCTCTTTACGTATGCGTAGGGTGCCGGGCATGGAGCGGTTCATCTGCAAGGCGTGCGGGACGGAGTTCCCGGAGGCCGACACCCCACCCGGGTCCTGCCCGATCTGCACCGACTGGCGCCAGTACGTCCCGGCCGCGACCGGGCAGCAGTGGACGACGCCGGCCGAGCTGGCGGCCGGCCACGAGAACACGATCCGCGACCAGCGCGGGCTCACCGGCATCGGCACGACGCCGTCGTTCGCGATCGGCCAGCGCGCCCTGCTCGTCCCGTTCGGCGACAGCAACCTGCTGTGGGACTGCATCACGCTGCTCGACGACGCGACCGCCGCGGAGGTCGAGCGCCGCGGCGGGCTCGCCGGCATCGCGATCTCCCACCCGCACTACTACTCGGGCATGGTCGAGTGGGCGCAGCGCTTCGACTGCCCGATCCACCTGCACGCCGCCGACGCGGAGTGGGTCATGCGCCCCGATCCCGCGATCCGCCACTGGGAGGGGGAGCGGCTCGAGCTCGGCCACGGCGTCACGCTGATCCGCGGCGGCGGGCACTTCGACGGCGGGACGATCCTGCACCGCGGCGACGCGCTGCTGGTCGGCGACATCATCCAGGTGATCCCCGACCGCACCCACGTCGGGTTCATGTGGAGCTATCCCAACCTGGTCCCGCTCCCCGACGCGGAGGTCCAGCGGATCGCCGCCGCGGTCGAGCCGTTCGCGTACGACGCGATCTACGGCGCGTGGTGGGACGCGATCATCCCGGCGGACGGGCCGGAGATCGTGCGCCGCTCGGCGGACCGCTACTCGCGGGCGCTGCGAGGCGAGCTGTGAGGCGCGAGTGGCGCCGCGACGTGTCCGGCGTCGCGGCCGCCCGGGCGACGACGGCGCGCTGCCCGACGATCAGCGTGGCCCGCCGCGCGCGCGTCATCGCCGTGTAGAGCATCTCGCGCCGGAGGAAGAACGCGCCCGCCGCGGCGTGCGCGACCACGATCGCGACGGGCAGCTCGATCCCCTGGCCCTTGTGGACCGAGCAGGCGTAGGCGAGCTGCAGGCGCGGCGCCTCGTCCTCGGGCAGCTGGATCACCACGCCGTCGGCCTCCACCACCAGCATCTCGGCGTCCTCGCGGTGCTCGAGCAGCCGCAGGATCGTGCCGTTCATCAGCCCGAGCTCGTGCAGGTTGCGGCCGGAGAGCATCAGCTTGTCGCCGATCCGCAGGCGCCCGCCGAGCGCGGGGCGGCCGCCGGGGTTGAGCGCGGCCCGCAGGCGCGCGTTGAGCGCGTCGATGCCGAGCGCGCCGCGGTAGACGGGCGCGAACACCTGGATGTCGGCGAGCGGGTCGATGTCGTAGTGGCGCGGCAGCCGCTCGGCGACGAGCGAGACGATCTCGTCGAGCGCCGCGCGCGGGTCCGCCCGCTCGACCAGGAACAGGTCGCGCGTGAGCCCCTCGGCGTGCGCGAACTCCGGCGCCTCGCCGTGGCGCACGGCGTGGGCGCCGCGCACGATCATGCTCCCGGCCGCCTGGCGGAAGATGTGGGTCAGCTCCGCGACCGGCACCGCCCTGGACTCGACGAGCTCGGCGAACGGCTTGCCGGCGCCGACCGGCGCGAGCTGGTCGGCGTCGCCGACGAGCACGACGTGCGTGCGGTCGCCCACCGCGCGGAGGAGCGTGACGAGCAGCTCGAGGTTCGCCATCGACGTCTCGTCGACGATCAGCAGGTCGTCGCCGAGCTCGTCCACCGTCGGGCCCTGGCCGGGGATCCAGCCCAGGGCCGAGTGGATCGTCGACGCCTCCCTGCCCGTGGACTCCGCCATCCGCCGCGCGGCGCGGCCGGTCGGCGCGACGAGCAGCACCGACCACTTCTGCGCCGCGGCGGCGGCGCAGACCAGCCGGATCGTCGCGGTCTTCCCGGTGCCGGGGCCGCCGGTGACGATCGAGAGGCGCGAGCCGAACGCCGCGCGCACCGCCGCCGACTGCTCGGGCGCGGGGACCAGGTCGCCGGCGGGGCCGCAACGCAACGGGCCTGGCCCTGGTCGGCGGGCCTTCCCGCCCGCCAGCTGGCGGACGTGCTGTGCGAGCTCCGCCTCGAGCGCGGCGGTCGGCGGGCGGTAGGCCCACACCGCGCCCGCCGCGTCGACCTCCAGCACCAGCTCGCCGTCGGCGTCCATCTCGTGCAGGAGCGCGGCGGGCGGCGACGCGCCGAGCAGCGCGCCCGCCTTCGCCGCCAGCTCCGCGACCGGCAGGCACGTCGAGCCGTCCTTCTCCGCCTCGGCCAGCACGTGGATCGCGCCGGCGCGTGCGCGTGCCGGGGAGGCGGCCGGCACCCCGCCGGAGCGCGCGATGGTGTCGGCGGTGTGGAAGCCGACGCCGAACACGCTCGTGAGCTCGTACGGCCGCTCGCGCACGATGTGGTGCGCGCGGTCGCCGTAGTGCCTGGCGATGCGCGGGACCAGCCACGCGAGCCCGTGCGGGGCGAGCAGGAGGTGCAGCGCACGGCTCGACCGCAGCCCGTTCCACGACCGGATCGCCTCGTTGGTGCGGCGCGGGTTCAACCCGGCGGCGCGGAACGCCACCGTCCGGATCGCGGTCGATCGCCTCGAGCACCTCGTCGCCGTAGCGCTGCAGGAGCCGCTCGGCGCGGCTCGGCCCGACGTGCTTGACCCGCTTGAGGTACGCGGCGAGCGCGGCGTCGCCCGCCGGGGCCAGCGGCTCGGCGGTCGCCACCTTGACCTGCATCCCGAAGCGCCGGTCGTCCTGCCAGACGCCCGCGATCCGGACCCGCTCGCGCTCCTCCAGGTGCGCGAGCGTCCCGACGAGCACGAGCTCGTCCCCGTCGCGGTCGGCGTCGATGACGGCGAAGCCGGACTCGTCGCTCGACCACCGCCGCCGGCGAATGAGCACCTCGCCCTCGAAGGGCGTGCCGGGCGTCCCCTCGATCATCGCTGGGCGGGAACGTACCGCCCGCGCTCAGTCCAGCGGCCGCCGCGGGTCCGTCTGCTCGACGATCTCGCCCTCAGGGCCGGCGATCTTCTCGACCACGACGTAGCGATCGTGGCGCTGGACGATCGTCTCCACCTCGAGGATCTCGTGGCCGTCGAGGATCGCGAACCGCCGCGGGTCCTCACGCACCGTCTCGTACTCCCCGCGCGTGAGCTGGATGAGCCGGTCGCAGCCGAGCCGCCCGCATTCGCACACGAACGTGAGGAGCCCCGCCTCGTCCTCGAGGGTGCGCATCCCCTCGTTGACCTTGCGGAAGGTCGCCTCGTTCATGGCGGCGCGCTGCCTGTCCTCGGACTGCATCCATGCGCAGCCTAGTTCAGCGCGTCAGCCCCCGTGCACGATATTCCCCGCTGGTTGACCGGCGCGAGAAGCGGGGATACGGTCGGAGGGAGGATCAATGGACACGCCTGACCCGAGCCTCATCGGACCCGACGAGACCGCCTACCGGCTCGAGCTGACGCCCGCCGAGCTCAAGGTCACCTACACCGCGCTCAGGGGGCTGCTGAACGACTTCGGCCACGACGAGTACGACGTCCAGCGCATCGTGCGCTCGGTGATCGACAAGCTGCCGCCGGCGGAGTCGATCGAGTCGATCGACCTGCGCCTCCCCCGCGGCCGCCCGCGGCTGTAGATACCGTCGCGGGCCTGCGACTGGACCTCATCACCGCCGCCCGGCGGGACGACCCGCTGCTCGACATCGCGCTGACGCACGCGCTGCTGCGCGACGTCGCAGCGGGCCTGCGGCCCGACGCGCTGCGGGTGTTCCGCCCCGGGCCGACGCTCGCGTTCGGCCGGCTCGACGCGCTCCTGCCCGGGTTCGCCGGCGCGACCGCCGCCGCCCGGCGGCTCGGGTACACCCCGGTCGTGCGCTCGGCCGGCGGACACGCCGCGGTCTACGACGAGCAGTCGCTCGTGGTCGAGCACGTGACCGCCGAGGCGGACGTGACCGCCGGGCTGCAGGCCCGTTTCGAGGCGCAGTCGGCGCTGCTGCGCGACGCGCTCGCCGGGCTCGGCGCCGACGCGCGGATCGGCGAGCTGGCTGGGGAGTACTGCGCCGGCGCGCACAGCATCAACCTCGGCGGGCGGATCAAGGTCGTGGGCATCGCCCAGCGCGCGATCCGCCACGGGGCGCTGACGACCGCGGTGATCGTGGTCGGCGGCGGCGGGCGGCTGCGCCGTGCCGTCGCCGAGGTCTACGCGCGGCTCGGCCTCGACGTGGATCCCGCGACCGCGGGCGCGCTCGACGACGAGCTGCCAGGCGTGACCGCCGAGCGGGTCGCGGAGGTCGTTGTCGCCGCGTTCGCGGCGAGCGCCGACCTGACGCCGGCGGAACCGGATGCCGAGCTGCTCGCGGCGGCGCGGGGGCTCATGGGCCGCCACGCCGCGCCGTAGGCGGCGAGCGTCAGCCGCTGACCTGCGCCACGGCGTCCTCGAGCGTCTCGACGACGTCGAGGCACTGCGGGAGGCCGGCGATCTCGAACACCATGCGGATGTAGGAGTCGGGCGCGACGACGACCGCGAGCCGGCCGCCCTCGCCGAGCTGCCGCGCGACCTGGAGCAGCGCCGCGACGGCGATCGAGTCGAGGAAGAACAGCGGGCGCAGGTCGATCACGACGCTGCGCACGCCGCCGCGCAGCGCGACGCCGAGGCGCTCGCGGAGATGCGGGACGGTGGCGATGTCGAGCTCGCCCGCGATGGTGAGCACGATGCCGGAGGGCGCGAACAGCTCCTCGTCGAGCCGGAAGTCGACGGGCTCCGCGATCGGGCCGGTGGGGGGGTGGGGGGGTGACGTGGGCATGACTGGAAATAGTTTCGTCACGAGCGCGCCCGGCCTTGATAGCCAGGTACGGTCGCGGACATCAGAGCCGCCGCCCGGAGCTCAGCCCAGGCGCCGCGCGCCCACGTAGCGCGAACCCCAGTACGGCCCGGAGATCGTGTGCTCCCTCACGCCGCCCGACGAGGTCGCCGAGATCGCGGTGGAGCCGCTCGTCGCGATTCCGACGTGCGAGGGGCCCGAGCCGTCGGTGTCCCAGAACACGAGGTCGCCCGGCTGGATGGACGCCCGGTCCACCGGCGCGCCCATGCCGACCTGGCCGTACGTGGTCCGCGGGAGCGAGATGCCGACCGAGCTGAACGCCCAGACGGTGAGGCCCGAGCAGTCGAAGCTCTCCGGCCCGTTGCCGCCCCACGCGTACGGCTTGCCGACCTGCGCGCGGGCGGAGGCGATCACGGCGCTCGCGCCCGCGAACGGAGCGTCCTCGCCGAGCGTGACGTTCGTGGGGAGGCCGAGCGAGCCGAGCGTCTGCGGCCCCGCGACGCCGTCCACGAGCAGGCCGTGCGCCTGCTGGTACTGGCGCACCGCCCCCCGGGTGATGGGCCCGTACTCGCCGTCGGCGGCGATGCCGAGCATCCGCTGCAGCGCCATCGTCACCGACTCGCCGGTCGCGACCGAGGCGCCCGAGCCGAGCGCGGCGCGCGTGACCGGGCCGATCACGCCGTCGACCGCGAGCCCGTGGGCGGCCTGGAACGCGCGCACGGCGCGCCGGGTCTGCGGCCCGAAGATCCCGTCGGCCGGGACGCCGAGGGCGCGCTGGGCAGCCGCGACGGCGGGCCCGCGGCTCCCGCGCTTGAGGTCCGCGTTGGTGACACCCGCGGTGTCCTGCGCAGACGCGAGCTCCGCCGCGGGGACGACGACCGTCGCCGCGATCAGCGCGGCCGACACCGCGCGCACCGGCAGCCCGGTCCGGCGCTCGGCCACGGCGCGCCGGCGGCGCGACCGCTCCAGCGACCGCTCCCACAACTCGAAGCAACCCAGATCGCGGCGCCCGGGGGGCTGCGCGCGGATCGCCCAGCCGTCGTCGTACAGCGCGACAGCCTCCATCGTCTTCACTCCCCTTCGTCCGGGGCTCCCAGTCCGCGGACGATCACACCAGACGGCTCAGACGGATCCGTACTGCTCGACCGCGTAGCCGAGCAGCCCTCGCGCCTCCAGCCGCTCGACCGGCGCGCGGAACGTCACCTGGACGACCCCGGGGTGGCGGCCGATCTCGATGCCGCCCGTGATCGTCGCGCGGTTCATCACGTCCGGCAGGCTCAGCTCGAGCAGCTCGGCGGCCCGCTCCAGCCCGTTGTCGGTCGCCGCGTTGAGGTCGGGGCCCGTGCCGATCACGCTGATCGGGAGCGACTCCTCGAGCTCGCTCATCCCGTGGCGCCGCGCCACCGCGAGCGCCCGCTCGCGCTCGTCCGCGCTCAGCGGCCGGGCCAGGAAGGGCAGGTCCTCGGCCACGGGGAACAGCACCGGGCCGTCGATCCCCAGCCCCTTGAGCACCTCCACCTGCAGCGTCACCGTCCCGGACACGTCCGCGGTGTGCCCGGCGATCTCGCCGTCGCCCTGGAGCGCGTGCATGTCGCCCAGGTACACGCCGCCGCCCGGGACCTTGACCGGGCACACGAGCACGGCGCCCGCGCGGACCGCGTCGACGTCGAGGTGCCCGTCGGTCTTGTGGCGCTGCAGCTCCTGCGCGTCCATCGCGTAGCGGTGCGGCGCCCCGACCAGGAACGCGCCGAAGTCGCCGGCGTTGTGGGAGTCGGGGAGCGTCGCCGACGGCGACGTGCCGAGCTGGCCGAGGAACGGGCGCAGCCGCGTGGCCAGCCCGACGAGGTCGTGCGGCGCGAACGTGAGGATCGGGTTCTGGATCGAGTGCTCCGGCAGCGCCGCGGCGCGGGCAGCGTCGCGGGCGAGCGCCTCGGCCTGCTCGGCGGGCAGCGTCACGCCGACGCGGCGGCGCTCGTCGAACGCCATCGTGTAGCCGTTGGTGAACGTGAACGGCGTCGCGTCCGCGCCGCAGGTGGCGCAGCGGACGGCGCCCTGGCCGATCCCCTCCAGCCGCGTCTCGGGCCACTCCGTCCCGCACTCGGCGCACACGGCCGCGCAGTACGGGTCGCCGTTGAACCGTCCCTCCATCGCCTGGTCGTTGCCCGACGCGGTCGCGAGCGACGTCACCTCGATGTCCTTGATCCGGATCGCGATCGCGTCGCCGACCTGGGCGCCGTCGACCGCCACCGGGCGGCAGACCTCGTGGCCGCCCCGGATCGCCGGCGTGATCATCGGCCCCCAGCAGCCCGGCGCCGGGTTCCACACGATGTGGCCGCCGTCGGTGACCGGGCCGAGCATCTCCACGTCCGGTCCGAGCAGCCCGTCGGTGAACGTGTCGACGTAGACGGTGGGGTGCGCGACGGTCTGGATCGCCATGGTGTCCTCCTCGGTTCGGCCGCTGACCGGAGCGTACATCCACGACGTATCGTCTCGGGGCATGACACCGGACCGGACCATGCCGCGGCGCCGCCTCGGCGCCAGCGGCTTCGAGGTCGGGGCGATCGGCCTCGGCTGCATGGGGATGACGTGGGCCTACAACACCGGCTCCCGCGACGACGAGCGCTCCACGGCGGTGATCCACCGCGCGCTCGAGCTCGGGGTCACCCTGATCGACACCGCCGACGTGTACGGGCCGTTCACGAACGAGGAGGTCGTCGGCCGTGCGCTCGCCGGGCGGCGCGACGAGGTGGTGCTCGCGACCAAGGTCGGGTTCGTGGTCGAGGACCTGGAGACGCTCACGCTCGGCCGCGACGGCACTCCCGAGCACGTGCGGGAGGGGATCGACGGCTCGCTGCGCCGCCTGCAGACCGACCACGTCGACCTCTACCAGCTGCACCGCGTCGACGAGAAGGTGCCGCTCGAGGAGACGTGGGGCGCCATGGCCGAGGTCGTGGCCGCCGGCAAGGCGCGCGCGATCGGGATGTCGCGAGGCGACCGTCGAGCAGCTGGACCGCGCGCACGCGATCCACCCCGTCGCCTCGGTGCAGTCGGAGCTGTCGGTGTGGACGCGCGACCGGCTCGGCGACGTGCTGCCGTGGTGCCGGGAGCACGACGTCGCGTTCATCCCGTTCGCCCCGCTCGGCCGCGGCTACCTGACCGGCACGATCACCGCGGCGTCGTTCGACGACCGCGACTTCCGCGCGCGCAACCCGCGCTTCACGCGCGGGGCGCTGCAGGCGAACCTCGCGATCGTGGAGCGCGTCCGGGCGGTCGCCGAGCGGGTCGGCGCGACGCCGGCGCAGGTGGCGCTCGCCTGGGTGCTGGCGCAGGACGAGCTCGTCGTCCCGATCCCGGGGACGACGAAGGTCGAGCGCGTCGAGGAGAACGTGGGAGCCGCGTTCGTCTCGCTCGACGCCGCCGATCTGGAGGAGCTGGACTCGGTGCCGGCGACGGTCGGCGACCGCTACTAGCTTGCGCCTCGGCATCCAACTCCCCGAAGTCGAGCGCGACGTCCGGTGGCCCGAGTACGTGGCGATGGCGCGCGCCGCCGAGGCCGCCGGCTTCGACTCCATCCACGTCGGCGATCACCTGCTGTATCGCGGCGACGGCCGGCCGGAGCGCGGGCCGTGGGAGGCGTGGACGCTGATGTCGGCGCTCGCGGCGGTGACCGAGCGCGTCCGGATCGGGCCGCTCGTCGCGTGCGCGGGCTTCCACCCGCCCGGGCTCATCGCCAAGATGGCCGCGGCGATCGACGAGGTGAGCGGCGGGCGGTTCGTGCTCGGGCTCGGCGCGGGCTGGAACGAGGAGGAGTTCGCGGCGTTCGGGATCCCGTACGACCGTCGCGTCTCGCGCTTCGAGGAGGCGTTCGCGATCGTCCGCGGGCTGCTCGCGGGCGAGCGTGTGACGCTCGCCGGCCGCTACTGGCAGGCGCAGGACGCCGTCCTCCTCCCGCCGCCGGCGCGCCGCACGCCGCTGATGATCGGCTCGAACGGCCCGCGCGTGCTCGGCATCGCGCTCCCGCACGTCGACGCGTGGAACACGTGGTACACGGACTTCGGCAACACCGCGGAGGGGTTCGCGGCGCTCAACGAGCGCATCAGCGCGGCCGCCGCCGACGCCGGGCGCCCACCCGGAGAGATCGAGCGCAGCGCCTGCGTCCACGTGGTGCTCGACCGCTCCGACAGCGCGCGGCCGATCGAGGCGCCCCCGGTCGAGGGCTCGCCGGAGCAGATCGCCGCGCGGCTGCGCGAGCTGGCCGAGGCGGGCGCCGACGAGGCGATCCTCGTGGTCGGCCCGATCACCGAGCGCTCGGTGCGGGAGCTGGCCGAGGTCGTCGCCCTGGTGTGAGGGCTACGCGCCGAGCCCGAGGAACGCCGCCGCCGCGCGGACGTCGTCGGCGGACGGCTCCAGCGCGTGGACGCCGCGCACGCGCAGCGCGCGGGCCGCGCGGTCGAACAGCGTCGCGTTGATCCAGGCGGCCTCGAGCGTCGACCACCAGCGCAGGCCGGCGGCGTCCGGGTGCGCGTCGAACAGCCGCGCGGCGTCGGACTGCGTGACGCCGCGGCGGTTGGTCGCGACCTGCGACGGGCGCAGGCCGGCGTCGAGCAGCACGGCGGGGTCGTCGAGGTCGAGCAGCTGCGCATCGCCGCAGCTCGATCCGCGCCAGCGCCAGCGGCCGGCCCACGCGGGTCAGCATCTCCGGCTCGAGGTCGCCGGTGCCGCGGAACGGCGCCAGCGCCTCCGCGATCGCCGAGACCGGCTCCTCGGTGGCGTACAGGCAGCCGTAGCGCGAGGGGTTGTCGTGCCGCGCGGTGCCCTGGAACGGGCGCGGGAACCAGAGCGCCCCGCCCGGCGCCGCGGGGCGGGCCGACGGGTCCCAGGGCAGGACCCGCCAGAGGATCACGCGAAGCTGCCGGCCCGTTCGGTGGCGATCGCGTCGAGCAGCTCGCGCGTCTGCCCGCGCCGGATGAGGTCGAGCGGCCGCCGATCGCCCAGGCTCGGGTTCAGCCCGACCAGCCAGCGCTCGGCCACGCTGATCGGATACACGCGCAACAGGTTGGACATCACCAGCTCGAGCAGGTCGACCCGCTCGGCGTTGAGCTCGTCGATGCCCTGTCCGCGCCGCCAGCGCGTGACCTGCGCCGGGCTCACGCCGAGCAGCTCGGCCAGCCGCCGCTGCGAGCCGAAGTCGCGGCTCAGGGCCTGCACCTTCGCGGCGGTGGTGACGGGCATGACCAAGACTCTAGCGCAACGGAATGTGTTGCGCTAGGATCGAGCGATGACGACCAAGGAAGCTTTCACGGACGAGGAATGGCCGCGTCTCAAGCGCGCGCCGTTCGTCGCCGGCCTCGCGATCTCGCTCGCCGATCCCGGCGGCCCGATCGAGGCCATCAAGGAGACGTCCGCGACGCTGAAGACGGTGTCCGGCGCGGCGGAAGCCGGCAACCGGGGCGAGCTCGTCGACGCGCTCGCCCGCGAGGTCCTCGAGGAGGCGCAGCATCGCAAGAACCCGCTGTCCGGCTTCAAGCCCAAGGGCGCGCTCGCCGGGCAGGAGATCCTCGACGAGCTGCGCGCCGTCAACGCGATCGTCACGGACAAGGCCACGGCGGAGGAGGCCGACGCGTTCCGCGCCTGGCTGCTGGAGGCCGCGCAGGCGTCGGCCGACGCGGCCAAGGAGGGCGGCTTCTTCGGCTTCCACGCCGAGCGGGTCAGCGAGGGCGAGCAGCGCATGCTCGACCAGCTGGGCGGCGTGCTCGCCCCGGCGCCCTGAGGCGCCGGGGCTCAACCCTCAAGCAGGGGTCTGACCCTTTTGGGAGGGTTGTGCGCTCCCTACAACCCTCAAGCAGGGGTCTGACCCTTTTGGGAGGGTTGCGCTAGGCGTTCGCGAGCTCGCGCTCGGCGGCCTCGAGGACCCCCGCGCGGTTCTTGTGGGCGCGCTCGTAGTCGCGGGCGGCCTTGGTCGTCGCCTCGTCGGCCTTGCCGAGCGCCGTGCGGACCTGGTCCACGGTCTGCTCGTCGTAGCCCGCCCACGGCTCGGAGGCGCGCAGCGTGTCGATCCGGGTGAGGATCGTGGTGCGGTTGTCGGTGCGCCGCTCGTAGACCTGCACCTGGGCGAGCTCGACCTGGCTGAGCTCGGGGAGCCGGGCGGCGATCTCGTCGGCGGTCAGCTCGCCGTAGCGCGCGATGGGGAGGTCCTGCTCGCGGGCGACGGCGCCGCGCGCGGTTCCCTCGGCCCGTGCGGCGCCCGGGACCTGGCGCGCGGTGCGCTTCGCCTTCGTGGCGGTCTTGCGCGCGGCTGCGCGCGTGGCGTCCGCCGCGCCGGTCTTCTTCACGTCGTAGGAGCCCTCGCCGTGCACGTCCGAGCCGACGACGGCGTCGGTGAGCTTCGGGATCTCCTCGAGGACGCGCGCGAGCATCCGCTCCTCGTCGGTCCGGATCGACGCGGCCAGCCGCGCGGTCTCCTGGTCGCCGACGCCGCGCGCCAGCCGCTCGAGCGCCGTGTACGTGGCGATCTCGAGCGCCTCGGTCGCGGCGGCGTCCTTGGCGTTCTTGAGCACCTTCTCCTCGCCGCCGGAGCCGCGCAGGAGGTCGAACGGGGTCTTGGCGATGGCGAGCCCCTGGGCGATCACGGTCTCCGCGACGCCGATCCCGGCCTGGAGCGCATTGCCGCCGTGGCCCAGCTCGCCGAGCCGGGTCTCGATCCGGCGCGCGTGGTCGCGCGTCTCGCGCAGGTGGCGCTCCAGCGCGGTGCGGTAGCCGCCGCGCGGCGTCATGGCGATCTGCGACTGCAGCACGCGCACGAGGCCGGCCTCGGTGGCGTGTGCCTCGTCCAGGTACTGGACGACCTTCTGATTCGAGCGTGTCATGTTCGGAACCTTCCGTATGCATCGACTGCGGGTCCTCTCGGCCTACCCGACGTCACCGGCAAGGGAACGCGCGACCCCGACCGCCGGGGGTAATCCCCCGGGACGCGCCGGGGGAGCGGCGAGCGCGATCCGGTGCCGCGCCCCAGCGAATCCGCGCGGCACCGTTGCCACGGTGCCGGTATGTCCCTTCACCCCCTCTCTCCACCCCGTCCGGACGGCGCCCTGGCGCGCGGAGTCCGGCGCGTCGCGGGCGTCGCGTCCGCCCGTCCGAAGACCGCGATCGCCCTGTGGCTCGTGCTCGTCGTCGGCTGCATCGTGGCCGGCGGCCTCGCCGGCACGCGGTCGATGACCGACGCGGAGGCCGGCGCCGGCGAGTCGGCGCGCGCCGACGAGATGATCGCCGCCTCCCGCCTCGCCGATCCCGCGGTCGAGAGCGTCCTCGTGCGCTCCGCCGACGCGCGGGAGACCGCGGCCGCCACCCGGGATCTCGAGCGGCGCCTGCGCGACAGCGGCGACGCGGCCTCCGTCCAGGGGCCGGCCGACGCTCCTGAGCTCTCCAAGGCCGGCGGGCGCACCGTGCTCGTCCAGGCCCGCCTGCGCGGCGATCCCGACGACGCCGCGGAGCCCGCGGACGGCGTCGCCGCGGTCGTGCGCGACGTGCGCGCCGCGCACCCCGGGGTCACGCTCCAGCAGGCCGGCGACGGCTCCTTCGACTCCACGATCACGACGATGGTCGAGGAGGACCTCCAGCGGGCCGAGATGATCTCGCTCCCGCTCACGCTGCTCATCCTCGTCGTCGCCTTCGGCGCGCTCGTCGCCGCGTGCGTGCCGCTGGTGCTCGGCATCACCGCCGTCGCGGCCGCGATGGGCGCGCTGGGCGTCGTGTCGCAGATCGCTCCGACCGGCGACACCACCGCGTCGGTGGTCGTGCTCGTCGGCCTCGCGGTCGGCGTGGACTACTCGCTGTTCTACATCCGCCGCGAGCGGGAGGAGCGGCGCGCCGGCCGCGGTCCGGCCGCTGCGCTGGACGCCGCGTCGGCCACCGTCGGACGTGCGATCCTCGTCTCCGGCCTGACCGTGATGGTCGCGCTGGCCGGCCTGCTGCTGTCCGGGAGCGCGGTGTTCGTCTCGATCGGCCTCGCCACGATGCTCGTGGTGGCGATCGCGGTGCTCGGCTCGCTCACGGTGCTCCCCGCCATGCTCGCGCTGCTCGGCGACCGGGTCGACCGCGGCCGCCTGCCGCGCCTGCTGCGCCGCCGGCCCCGGCCCGCGGGCCTGACGACCTGGGCGCGGATCGCCGGCGCGGTGACGCGCCGGCCCCTGGCCTCGCTCGTCACGTCCGTGTGCCTGCTCGGCGCGCTCGCGGTGCCGGTCATCGACCTCAACACCAACGACGCGGGCATCGCCAGCCTGCCGAAGGACATGCCGATCGTGCAGGCCCAGCACGCGATCGAGCGCGACTTCCCCGGCGCGCCGTCGATCGCCCAGCTCGTCGTCCGCGGCGAGCGGCTCGACACGCGCGAGCAGCGCGCCGAGCTGGACGCGCTCGGCGCCCGCGCCGCGGCCGCCGTCGGCGGCAAGGCCGCCGTCCGCGTCGACGTGGCGCGCGACGGCCGCACGGCCATCGTGGCGGTCCCGATGTCGGCGGTCGGGCCCGACGCGGAGCGCCACGCGGTCGACGTGCTGCGCGATCAGGTGGCCCCGACCGGACCCGGCACCGAGACGCTCGTCACCGGCCACGCCGCCGGCTCGGCGGACTTCGCGCACCAGCTCTCGAAGGCGACGCCGATCGTCATCGGCTTCGTGCTCGCGCTGGCGTTCGGGCTCCTGCTGTGGGCGTTCCGCTCGCCCCGGCTCGCCGCCACGGTGGTCGGGCTGAACCTGCTGTCGGTGGGCGCCTCGTTCGGGGTGCTGGTGGCCGTGTTCCAGCACACCTGGGCGGAGGACCTGCTCGGCTTCACGTCGAGCGGGACGATCGTCTCCTGGCTGCCGCTGTTCTCGTTCGTGATCCTGTTCGGGCTCTCGATGGACTACACGGTGCTGGTGCTCGAGCGGATCCGCGAGGCGCGCCGCGCCGGCCGGCCCCCGGCGGCCGCCGCGGCCGAGGGCGTCGCCGCGACGGCCGGGACGGTGACGAGCGCCGCGGTGGTGATGGTGGCGATCTTCGCGGTCTTCGCCACGCTGCGGTTGCTCGACATGAAGCAGATGGGCGTCGGCCTCGCCGCCGCCGTGCTGCTGGACGTCACGATCGTGCGCGGCCTCGCGCTCCCGGCGGCGATCACGCTGCTCGGCGAGCGGGGGTGGCGCGTGCCGCGCCGCGCCGCGCCGCGCACCGAGCCCCGCGTCAAGGTCCCGGCCTAGGATGGCTGGCGAGGAGCACGTCATGGCCGCAGAGCACACACCCCACGATCTCGGCAGCGCGCTCTCGCTGCAGATCGCGCTGTCCGCGATCGCGGGGTTCGTCACCACGCTGCTGTGGGCGCTCGTCGGCGGCGGCTACTTCTGGCCGGCCTGGGTCTGGCTCGGGCTGGCCGTGGGAGTCGCCCTGCACCTGGTGATCCGGCGCGCGCGGTCGGCGGCGCCCGGCCCGTACCGGGCGCTGCGCATCCAGGCCGAGGCGTCCGCGCTCGTGGTGGGCCTGGACGTCGCGGTCTGGGCGCTCTCGGGAGGCGGCACGTTCTGGCCGGTCTGGCCGACGAGCGCGCTCGCGACGGCCCTCGCCGTGCACTGGGTGGTCGTCCGCCACCGCTCCGGCGCGCGCGAGCAGCAGCTGGAGGAGCGCGTCGACGAGCTCACGCGGACGCGGCGCGGGGCCGTCGACGTCCAGGCCGCCGAGCTGCGGCGGATCGAGCGCGACCTGCACGACGGCGCGCAGGCGCGGCTGGTCGCACTCAGCATGCACCTGGGCCGCGCGGAGGCGCGGCTCGACGACCAGCCCGAGCTGGCCGCGCTCATGCGGCAGGCGCGCGAGGAGGCGGGCTCGGCGATCGCCGAGCTCCGCGACCTCGCGCGCGGCATCTCGCCGCCGGTGCTCGCCGACCGCGGCCTCGCCGCGGCGCTGGAGGGCCTGGGCCGGCGCTCCGCGATCCCCGTCACGGTCGATGCGACGATCGGCCGGCGGCCCCCGCCGGTGGTCGAGACCGCGGCCTACTTCGTCGCCGCGGAGGCGCTCACCAACGCCGCCAAGCACGCCGGCGGAGCGGCGGCGCGCGTGCGGGCGGTCGAGGAGGGCGATCTGCTCATCCTCGAGGTGTCCGACAGCGGCGCGGGCGGCGCCGACCCGGACGGGAGCGGGCTGACCGGCTTGCGCCATCGGGTGGAGGCCCTGGACGGCCGGCTGACCGTGACGAGCCCGATCGGGGGAGGCACCGTCGTGCGAGCGGAGCTGCCGTGCGGGTCGTGATCGCCGAGGACCTCGCGCTGCTGCGGGAGGGGATCGTGGCGCTCCTGCGCGACGCCGGCATCGACGTCGTCGCGCAGGCCGACGACGCCGAGGGCCTGCTGCGGATCGTCTCCGGGCACAACCCCGACGTGGCGATCGTCGACGTGCGGCTCCCGCCGAGCTTCACCGACGAGGGGCTGCGCGCGGCGCTCGAGGCGCGCCGCCGCCAGCCCGGGCTCGGCGTCCTGATCCTCTCCCAGTACGTGGAGTCGGTCTACACGAGCGAGCTGCTCGCGTCGTCGGGCGAGGGCGGCGTCGGCTACCTGCTGAAGGAGCGCGTCGGCGACGTGCGCGGCTTCCTCGACGCGATCGAGCGCGTCGCCGCCGGCGGCACCGCGCTGGACCGCTCGGTCGTCGCCGAGCTGGTCCACGCGCGCGACGGCGGGGTCGGCGTGTTCGCCGATCTCACGCCCCGCGAGCGCGAGGTGATGGAGCTGATGGCCGAGGGCAAGACGAACGCCGGGATCGCCCGCGCGATGGTCGTCCAGCCGGGCGCGGTGGAGAAGCACATCTCGAGCATCTTCAACAAGCTCGACCTGCCCGCGAGCGACGACGACCACCGCCGCGTGCTCGCCGTGCTCGCATTCCTGAGGAGCGCGTAACGCGGCGGCCTACTCTCGGTAAGTAGACCGAGGCCTCCCCGATGCGCTCTCTCCCTCCGACCAGCTCCTTCGCTCCCCGCTTCCTCGCACGGACGGTGCGCCGCCGCGTGCGGCCGCACCTCGTCGCCGTGCTCCAGACCGCTGCCGCCGCGGTGGGCGCCTGGTGGCTCGCCGTGCTGCTGTTGCCGGCCGAGCGCCCGGCGTTCGCCTCGATCGCCGCGGTCGTCTGCCTCGGCGCCACCTACGGGCGCCGCCGCAAGAACGCGCTGGAGCTGATCGGCGGCGTGATGCTCGGGATCACCATCGCGACCGTGCTCGTCTTCCTCATCGGCAGCGGGCCGTGGCAGATCGGGCTGCTGGTGATCCTCGCGATGACCGCCGCACTCGTCTTCCGCGGCGGCGAGCTGCTCGTGAACGAGGCCGCGATCTCCGCGATCCTGATCGCGTCGTTCTCGACGACGACGGACGGATTCTCCGCCGACCGCATCCTCGAGGGCCTGATCGGCGGCGGCGTCGGCCTCGCCGTGGCCTCGCTGCTGCTCCCGCCCGACCCGATCGCGATGGTCGGCCAGGTCGCCCAGACGGTGTTCGGCAAGCTCGGGCGCACGCTGGAGGAGGCGGCCGTCGTGCTGGAGTCGGCGGATCCGCACGGCGCCGAGCGCACGCTGCAGGCCGCGCGCGGCATGGACGACGACATCGACGCGCTCGAGGAGACGCTCTCGGTGGCGAGCGAGACGGCGCGCTTCTCGCCCGTGCGCCGCGGCGGCCTCGCGGGCGTCGAGCGCTACGAGCAGACGATGCCGGCGCTCGACCTCGCGGTCCGCGACACCCGCGTGCTCGCGCGGTACGTCGCCCGCCAGGTGCGGCTGGGCGAGCCGGCGCCGCAGCTCGCCGGCGCGGTGCGCGAGCTCGCGTCCGCGGTCTGGCTCCTCGCCGCCCAGTACGAGCACCCGGACCGCTCGACCGACGTGCGCCGCGTGGCGCTCGCCGCGGCGCGCATGGCGGAGGACATCCACGATCGCGAGCCGTCGCTGCTGACCACGCAGATCGTCGGGCAGGTGCGGTCGGTCGCGGTCGACCTCGTCCGCGCGGCGGAGTCGCTCGCCGATGAGCAGGACGCACCCGAGTGGGACATGCCGACCGAAGAGCTGCTCGCGCACTGATGGAGATCGGCGTCTACACGTTCGCCGAGCTCAGCCCCTCGGTGAGCCCCGCGCAGCGCCTGCGCAACCTCGTGGAGGAGATGGAGCTGGCCGACCAGGTCGGACTCGACGTGTTCGGGGTCGGCGAGCACCACCGGCCCGACTTCGCCGTCTCGGCGCCGGCGGTCGCGCTGGCCGCCGGGGCGGAGCGCACCGACCGGATCCGCCTCACGAGCGCGGTCAGCGTGCTCAGCTCGGACGATCCCGTGCGGGTGTTCCAGGACTTCGCCACGCTCGACCTGCTGTCCGGCGGGCGCGCGGAGATCATGGCGGGGCGCGGCTCGTTCATCGAGTCGTTCCCGCTCTTCGGCTACGACCTCGACGACTACGACGAGCTGTTCGCCGAGCATCTCGACCTGCTGCTCGCGCTGCGCGACGCCGAGCGCGTGACGTGGTCGGGCGCGCACCGCGCCGCGCTCGACGACGCCGGCGTGTACCCGCGCCCGCTGCAGGATCCGCTGCCGGTCTGGATCGCGGTCGGCGGCACGCCGCAGTCGGTCGTCCGCGCCGGCGTGCTCGGGCTGCCGCTGGCCGTCGCGATCATCGGCGGCGCGCCCGAGCGCTTCGCGCCGCTGGTCGACCTCTACCGCGACGCCGCCCGCCGCGCAGGGCGCGATCCGGCGGCGCTGCCGGTGGGGATCAACTCGCACGGCTTCGTCGCCGCGACGTCGCAGGAGGCGGCCGACCGCTACTTCCCGGCCTACGCGGCGATGATGACCCGGATCGGCCGGGAGCGGGGCTGGCCGGGGATGACGCGCGCCCAGTTCGACGCGCTGCGCGAGCCGCGCGGCGCGCTCGTCGTCGGCAGCCCGCGGGAGGTGATCGAGAAGGTCCTCTTCCAGCACGAGATCTTCGGCCACCAGCGCTTCCTCGCGCAGCTCAGCGTCGGCGACCTCGCGCACCGCGACGTGCTGCGCGCGATCGAGCTGCTCGGCACCGAGGTCGCTCCGGTGGTCCGCGAGGAGGTCGCGCGCCGCGCGCGCGTGCCGGGCGTCCGGACCGGCTGAGCGGCCGAGTAAGAATCCGAACCTGACGGCGGCGCGCTCGGGAGCCACGCCGGCCCCGCGGCGTTCGTGTCGCCATGAAGCTCCAGACGAGGTTCTCGTGCAGCTTGGCGATCGCAGCAGCCGTCGCGGCCGCCGCCACCGCGGCGCCGGCTCACGCCGCCGCGCCCTGCGACGCGCCGGCCAACGAGATCGTCGCGGAGAACTGCCGGGCCGGCGCGCCCGCCGGTGAGTGGGACATCTCAGGCGCCGGGAGCGGGACCGTCCAGGGCTTCGCGACCGACATCAGCGTCGACCAGGGCGGCACGGTGGCGTTCAAGATCGATGCCGGCGCGCCCTACACGCTGGACATCTACCGGCTCGGCTACTACGCGGGCGCGGGGGCCAGGAAGGTCGGCACCGCCGGGCAGCCCGCGCCGCAGGCGCAGCCGGCGTGCGCCACCGACGCCGGCACCGGGCTGGTCGACTGCGGCAACTGGGCGGTGTCGGCGACGTGGGCTGTCCCGCCGGACGCCGTCTCCGGCGTGTATCTCGCGATCCCGAAGCAGAACGGCGACCCGGTCAGCCACATCGTGTTCGTGGTCCGGGACGACGACGGCCGCTCGGATCTGCTGTTCCAGACGTCCGACACGACCTGGCAGGCCTACAACACATACGGCGGGAACTCGCTCTACACCGGCGCGCCGGCCGGGCGCGCCTACGCGGTCTCCTACAACCGGCCGTTCATCACCGCCGGCGGCGCGATCGAGGACTGGCTGTTCAACAGCGAGTTCCCGATGATCCGGTGGCTCGAGCGCAACGGCTACGACGTCAGCTACTCCACCGGCGTGGACACCGATCGCCGCGGGGCCGAGCTCCGCGAGCACGCCGCGTTCCTGTCGGTCGGCCACGACGAGTACTGGTCAAGCGGCCAGCGCGCCAACGTGGAGGCGGCCCGCGACGCGGGCGTGAACCTGGCGTTCTTCAGCGGGAACGAGATGTTCTGGAGGACCCGCTGGACGGACGGCCACCGGACGCTGGTGTGCTTCAAGGAGACCCACGCCGGCGCGAAGATCGACCCCGATCCGGCGGCCTGGACCGGCACGTGGCGGGACCCGCGGCCGTTCAACCCGGACGGCGGCCGGCCCGAGAACGCGCTGACCGGGACCTGGTTCGCCGTCAACTCCGGCACGCGCGCGATCACGGTGCCCGCGGCCGACGGCCGGCTGCGCTTCTGGCGCGGCACCAGCGTCGCGAACCTCGCGCCCGGGGAGACCGCGACGCTGACCGACGAGACGCTCGGGTACGAGTGGGACGAGGCTCCCGACAACGGCGCGGCGCCCGCCGGGCTGGTGCGCATGTCGTCCACCACCGCCGACGGCGTCCAGGTGCTGCAGGACCACGGCTCGAGCTACGGCGACGGGTCGGCGACGCACCACCTCACGCTCTACCGCGACACCAACGGCGCCGGACCCGACGCGCTCGTCTTCGGCGCCGGGACGATCCAGTGGCCGTGGGGCCTCGACAGCACGCACGAGCGCGGCAACGCGCCGGCCAGCCCGGCGATGCAGCAGGCCACCGCGAACCTCTTCGCCGACATGGGCGCGCAGCCCGCGACGCTGCAGGGCGACCTGCAGCCGGCGGCCCCCTCGACCGACACCATCCCGGCGGTCGCGACCGTGGCGTCGCCTGGAGCGATCTCCGTCAGCGCCGGCTCGCCGGAGACGATCCACGGCACCGCGAGCGACCAGGGAGGCCGCGTCGGGGCGGTGGAGGTCTCGGTCGACGCTGGGCGGTCGTGGCATCCGGCCGTCGGGCGCGAGGACTGGAGCTTCACGTGGACGCCGGCGGCGACCGGCGACGTCGTCCCGCTCGCCCGCGCCGCCGACGACAGCGCCAACCTGACCGGAGCGGACCAGACCAGCGGCGGCGCCGCCGGGCCGCCCGGCACCACGGGCACGCCGGCTGCGGTGCAGCGGCGCCGGACGGGCCGGCTGCGCGTCGCGTCGCGGCGGGCGCGCATGTCCCGCGCGGGGATCGTCCGGCTCCAGGTGTCCTGCCCGGCCGCGGGCCGCCGGTGCCGCGTGCTGCTGCGGCTCCGCGACCATGGCCGCACGATCGCGCGCGGGAAGGCCACCGTGCAGCCCGGTCACCGGCGCGCCGTCGCGCTCGCCCTCGACCGGCGCACGCGGCGGAAGCTCCTGCGCAAGCGGTCGCTGCGCGTGACCGCGATCGCATCTGCCGGCGGCCGGACGGCGCGGGCGCAGATCCGGCTGCTCGCACCGAGACGGGAGAAGGCATGAACCTTGCAGTGCCCCGCAGCGCCGTGGCCGCGCTGCTCGTGCTGATCGCGCTGGCGCTGCCCGCGGCGGCGCACGCGCAGGCGGCGCCTGGCGAGGGGCCCGGCGGGCCGATCCTCGTGGTGGCGAACGACGCGGACCCGTTCGGCCGCTACTACGCCGAGATCCTGCGCGCCGAGGGACTCAACGAGTTCGCGGTCGCTGAGCCCCGCCGCGCTCGAGCCCAGCACGCTGAGCGGCTACCACGTCGTGGTCCTGGCGTCGATGGGGCTGAGCGACGCGCAGGCGGCGGCGCTCTCCGCCTGGGTCGTGGGCGGCGGCAACCTCGTCGCGATGCGGCCCGATCCGCGGCTCGCCGGCGTGCTCGGCCTCGGGGCCGACACCGGCGACCTCGCCGAGGGGTATCTCCAGGTGAACCCCGGCTCAGCGCCGGGGGCCGGCATCACCGGCGCGACGATGCAGTTCCACGGCACCGCGGACCGCTGGACGCTCGCCGGCGCGGCGCCCGTGGCGACGCTGTACGGCGACGCGACGAGCGCGACGGCCGACCCGGCGGTGACGCTGCACGGCGTCGGCGCCGCCGGCGGGCAGGCCGCCGCGTTCACCTACGACCTCGCACGCTCCGTCGTGTACACGCGCCAGGGCAATCCGGGCTGGGCGGGCCTGGAGCGCGACGGGATCAGCCCGCGGCGCTCGGACGACCTGTTCTTCGGCGGCCCGCAGGCGGACTGGGTGAACCTCGACAAGGTGGCGATCCCGCAGGCCGACGAGCAGCAGCGCCTGCTCGCGAACCTGATCACGCAGATGAGCCTGGACCGCGTACCGCTGCCGCGCTTCTGGTACCTGCCGCGCGGCGAGAAGGCCGCCGTGGTGATGACCGGCGACGACCACGACATGGGCACGCTCGGGACGCAGGGGCAGTTCGGCATGTTCGAGGCGGCCAGCCCCGTCGGCTGCTCGGTCGCGGACTGGGAGTGCGTCCGCGCGACGTCCTACGCCTACCCGTCGACCTCGGTCATGAACGACGCCCAGGCCGCCTCGTACAGGGCGCGCGGGTTCGAGGTCGCGCTCCATCTCACCACCGGCTGCGGGGACTTCACGCCAGACTCGCTCCAGCAGGACTGGGAGCTCCAACTGCCGGCGTTCAAGGCCACCTGGCCCAGCCTCCCCGCGCCCCGGACCAACCGGACGCACTGCATCGTCTGGAGCGACTGGGCGGGACAGCCGAAGGTCGAGCTGGCGCACGGCGTCCGGCTCGACACGAACTACTACTACTGGCCCGCCGGCTGGGTGCAGGGCCGGCCCGGGCTGTTCACCGGGTCGGGCTTCCCCATGCGCTTCGCCGACGCCGACGGCTCGATGATCGACGTCTACCAGGCCACGACGCAGCTCACGGACGAGCTCGGGAGCACTCCCACCGACTGGGCCTACGTGCCCGGGCACATCCGCGCGCTGCTGGACCGCGCGCTCGGGCCGGAGGGCTACTACGGCGTGTTCACCATGAACATGCACACGGACTACGCGAACCACGACGGCGCGAACGCGATCGTCGCGGAGGCGGTCCAGCGGAGCGTCCCGGTCGTGTCGGCCGAGCAGATGCTGGACTGGCTCGACGGCCGCAACGGCTCGTCGTTCCAGGGTGTGCGCTTCGCGGGCGGGCGGCTCGAGTTCACGGTCGCCCGCGCGCCCGGCGCTCGCGGTCTCGAGGCGATGATCCCGGCCGGCGCGGCGAGCGGCGGGCTGCTGGGGCTGACCCGCGACGGAGCCGCCGTGGGCACCACCTTGCGCACCGTGAAAGGCGTGCAGTACGCGGTGTTCGACGCCGCGCCGGGCGCGTACGCGGCGTCGTACCAGGCGTCCGGAGGGCCCGCGATCGCGCCGGCCAGCTCCCGGTCGTCGCGGGACCGGTCGGCGCCGCGGGTCAGGCTCGTGCGCCGTAGTCTGCGCGTCTCCAAGCGGGGCGTCGTGGTGCTCCGCGTGCGGTGCCCGCGGACCGAGCGGCGCTGCAGGATCGACCTGCGGCTGCGCGGCGCGCGCAAGTCGCTGGCGAGATCGCGGTTCGTCGTCGCCGGCGGCAAGACCGCGAAGGTCCACCTCACGCTGCCGCGCCGCGCGGTGGCGCGGCTCGTGCGGCGCGGCTCGATGCGAGCGACGGTCGTGATCAAGGCGCGCGACGCGGCGGGCAACCGGCGCACGACGAGGACGCGGATCCGGCTGCTCGCGCCGCGCCGCGTCGCCGGCGCTCAGGCGTGGAACGCGGCGAGCCGCTCGGCTTCGTCGCGCAGCGCCGCCTCGTCCGCCGGGTCCAGCGGCGCGAACGGCGAGAGCTCGATCGTGCCGTTCGCGTAGCGCCAGGTGCCGGCGACCGCGCCGTCGACGAGGAACGTCGGGAACGACTGCGGCGCCTTCGTGTTGAAGATCCGCGGGCGGTGCTCCTCCGGCAGCACGCCGGTCCGGCGGGCGTGCGTGAGCAGGGTCGCGTCCCAGGTCGGGAGGAACCGCGGCGGCGCCGGCGTCCCGGCATCCGGGAGCGGGCCGCCGGGGACGTCGAGCAGCTCGTCGCCGGCCTCGCTCGCGAAGCGGCGCAGCTCGAGCCGCGCGAGGACCTTGTCCAGCGGCGCCAATGCGATGCCGGTGAAGCCGGCGATGTCCTTGCGCGACGCCGGCCCGAAGCCGGCGAGGTAGCGCCGGACGAGGTGCTCGGCCGCGGCGCCGGCGGCGATGTCCGGCGGTCCGATCCACTCGTCGGCGAGCGCGAAGAGGTCGGCCCGGCGGCGCTCCCACGTCCCCGACGGCGGCACGCGCACCAGATCCACCCACAGCCCCGACCCCAGGGCGCGCGGCTTGCCGACCAGCGCCTCCAGCTCCGTGCGCTTGAGCGCGTGCCCCCCGCGCAGCCGCTTGCGCACGGTGCGCGCCGCGCCGGCCATCGCGGCCGCGCTGATCGGCTCCGGCCGCGACCGCACCCAGAGCGCCCGGCGCGCGTCGCGGGTCGCGAGCGCGAACGGCCAGAAGTCCTCGCGCGACACCAGGTGGATCGTCACGCGCATCAGCGTCGCCTGCACGACCGTCCGCGCGACGAGCGCGTCGGTCAGCGCGTGCCGCTCGAGGCCCTCCAGCCGGCTCCACAGCCCGATGTACATCGACGGCGCGTACTGCGCCTGGATCCCGCCGACCGCCTCGAGCGCGCGCGGCAGCGGCATCCGGCCCCGTTCCAGCAGCAGCTGGCGTGCGAGCAGCGCGCGGTTGAGCTCTCGCCGCGTGAGGGTCCGCACGCGGCCAGTGTGGCGCACCTCCCGATCGGTTCGGGGAATAGACGCGGGTCCCCCGGAGTCTGAAGTGCGTGACGCGAACCCCACGGAGGGCTACATGACGACGACGGCACCCCTGTCAACCCTGACCGACGACGCGGTCGAGACGTTGCGCGCGCAGCTGCGCGGGAGCGTGATCCGCGCCACCGACCCGGAGTACGCGCGCGTCCGCGAGGTCTTCAACGCGATGCACGACGCCCGCCCCGAGATCGCGGTCCGCTGCGAGGGCACGGCCGACGTGGTCGCGGCGGTGAAGTTCGCTCGCGCCGAGGGCCTCGCGGTCGCCGTGCGCGGCGGCGGCCACTCGATCGCCGGGCTCTCGGCCGCCGAGGGCGGCATGCTCATCGACCTCGAGCCGATGTCGGGCGTCCAGGTGGACCCGGACCGCAAGCTCGCCCGCGTCCAGGGCGGCGCCGTCCTGGGCGACCTCGACCGCGAGACGCAGGCGTTCGGGCTCGTATCCCCGACCGGGGTCGTCTCCGACACCGGCGTGGCCGGGCTCACGCTCGGCGGAGGCTACGGCTGGCTGCGGCGCAAGTACGGCCTGGCCAGCGACAGCCTCGTCGAAGCGCAGGTCGTCTGCGCCGACGGCATCGTGCGCACGGCGTCCGACGACGTCAACCCCGACCTCTTCTGGGCGATCCGCGGCGGCGGCGGCAACTTCGGCGTCGTGACCTCGTTCACGTTCCGCCTGTACGAGCTCGGCCCCGACGTCGCGTTCTCGGCGACGTTCTACCCGCTCGAGGAGATCGCCCAGGTCATGCGCGGCTGGCGCGACTACGTCGAGGGCGCCCCCGACGAGGTCACGTCGACGTGCGTGACCATCACGTTCCCCGCGAACCCGGCGCTGCCCGAGGCGATCCACGACCGCCCGGTCGTGATCGTCGGCGGCGTCTACGCCGGCGACATCGAGGAGGGCATGGCGGCGACGGCGCCGCTGCGCAGCCTGGGCACGCCGCTGTTCGACATGTCCGGGCCGACGCCGTTCGTCGGCGTGCAGAGCGGCTTCGACGCGCTGTTCCCGCGCAACACGCTGCGGGCGTACTGGAAGTCGCAGTACCTGGACGAGCTCAGCGACGAGGCGATCGACGTCGTCGCGGCGAAGGCGCTCGACCGGCCGGCGCCCCTGACGCTGGTCAACATGTTCCACATGGGCGGCGCGATCGCCGCCGTCGACCCCGAGGCGACCGCGTTCGCGACGCGCCGGCCGGCCTACATGGCGTCGATCGACGGCATGTGGACCGACGAGGTCACCGACGCCGAGGGCGTCGCGTGGGTGCGGTCGGCCTGGGAGGAGATCTCCCGCCACGGGACCGGCGACGTCTACCTCAACTTCACCGGCCTGTCGGACGAGGCGGCGAGCGCCGGCGTGGACAGCGCCTTCGGGCGCAACCTGCGGCGGCTGGCCGAGGTGAAGGCGATCTACGACCCGGACAACTTCTTCCGGATCAACAACAACATCGCTCCGGCCACCGGGCCGTAGCGCCGGCGCAGCGCGCGCCGGTCGTGGCGAACTTCACCGGCTCGCCACATCCGGCGCGCGCGCGGCGGCCAACATCCTGTCCAGGCCCGCCCTTCAGGACCGCCCCCCATATCCTCCTCGGCGTCCGCGGGCGGGCCTTATCGCGACCAACACCCGCCGCGCCCTTCCCCCGGGCGCGGCGGCTTGTGGTCCTGCGGTCCACCCGCTAAGACGGGGCGGGGCCGAACTAAGGTCTCGGTAAGGCGGATCCGCGCCATTCGCCCGATGTGGAAGGGCCTCCTCAGGTCGAGAATGCCTTCCATGAGCACGACCACCGCCCCCACCATCCTCAAGCGCCTCTTCGGGCCGGTGCAGGAGCTCCCGGCCGGCGCCCCCGCCCTGACGCTCCGCTTCGCCGGCCCGGCCGACACCGATGCGATCGACCGCCTCGCGCAGCTCGACTCGCGCCGCTCCCCGCGCGGCCCGGTGCTGGTCGCCGAGGTCGGCGGCGAGCTGTGGGCCGCCATGTCGCTCGACGACCGGCACGCGGTCGCGGACCCGTTCCGGCCCACCGGCGAGCTCGTCGCCCTCCTGGCCGAGCGCGGCCGCCAGCTGCGCCGCGCCTCGCGCGGCCGCACGCAGACGCTGCCGCGCGTGTGGCCGAAGGGCGGCTACGACCACCCCGCGTGGAGCTGATGCGCTACCGGACCCGCAGGCCGGCGCGCATCCCGGCGGACTCGTGTCCGCGCAGGGTGCACCAGAGCCTGTACTTCCCCGACCTGAGCCTCCAGGTCGCTTCGGCCAGCTCGCCGGGCCGCGTCTCGCGGATGCGGAACGTCCTCCCGACGCGCCTGCCGAGCCGGTCGACCCGCCGCGCCGCGATGTCGTGCGCGTCCTCCCCCCGGTTGTAGAGCTGGATCTGCACCCGCCCCTCCGGCATGGAGCGCCGGGACGTGAGCAGCATCCACTCGTCCGCGGTGACCAGCATCCGCGCCGGCGCGGCGCCGCCGGTGGGGGCGAGCACCGCCAGCCCGAGCAGCGCCGCCAGCAGCGCCCTCACTTGACGAGCTGCGGCCGCGGGACCCGGCCGGCGTCGGGGACGATGCCCGCCGCCTCGGTGCCGAGCCACTGCTCCAGCAGCCCGGCGTAGACGCCGCGGAAGTCCGACGTCGCGCGCAGGTTGCCCTGGTCGTCGAGCGTGTCGAGCCCCGGGAACTCGCCGATCATCCGCCCGGCGGCCCGCGTCCCGATCAGCAGCCCGAGCCCGGCCGCGCCGTGGTCGGTGCCTTCCGAGTTCTCCTCCGCCCGGCGGCCGAACTCCGACCACACGTGCACGAGCACGCGGTCGGCGAGCCCGCGGGCCTCGAGGTCGCGCTGGAAGGCGGTGAGCGCGTCGCAGGTGAGCTTGAGCGGCTCGCCGAGCAGCTCGACCTGGTTGGCGTGGGTGTCGTAGTCGCCCGGCGCCGTGATCGCCACGCAGCGCAGCGGCAGGCCCGCGCCGAGCATCGCGGCGAGCGCCGCCAGGCGCTCCGGGAAGTCGGACTCCTCCGACGCCGGGTACGCGACCGGGCTCGTGAACGCCGGCTTGTCCTCGGTGCCGCGCAGCGGGGCGAGCTGGGACCGGAGCGCGCCCGTGTGCATCGCGGCGCCCGCGACCTGGGCGAGCGCGGGCTCGCCGCGGGCGTGCACGGCGCCGATCCGCGCGGTGGCGTCGAGCATCAGGTCGTCGACCTCCCCCCACACGTCGCGCGCCCAGAAGTCGTAGCTCGCGGGCGAGTCGACCGCGGCCACCGGCACGCGGGCGGTGGCGAGCGCGGGCGCGAGCGACGCGTCGAGCGCCAGCCCCTGGAGCGGGTTGTCCGGCGCGCCGACGCGGTCGAGGTAGCGGCCCAGCCAGCCGGTGCCGAGCCGCGGGTCCAGCGCGCCGACCTCGTAGAAGTGGCGCGAGACGAAGTGCGACTGGTCGGGATGCTCGTAGCCGACGGCCGGCATGACCGACACCTTGCCCTCGGCGTGCAGCCCGGCGATCGCGGTCGCGGACGGGTGCCAGCGGAGCCGGGGATCCTCGCCGAACACGGTGCCGGTGCCCGGCGGCAGCGCGAGCTTCGGCCGCAGCCGCCGGTACGTCGCGTCCTCCGTCGGCGCGAGGAACGAGACCGAGTCGATGCCGCCCGCCAGGAACACCTGCACGATCACCGGGGCGCCCGGCGCGCTCTGCGCGAGCGCCTCCTCCGCGGCCAGCGGAGCGAGCCGGCCGGCGCCGTAGACCGACAGGGCGAGGCCGGCGGAGCGCAGCAGGAACGCGCGGCGCGAGAGCCCCGTGCCGGCGGGCGCCGGCATGCCGGGCTCGACGATCGGCAGCCCGGCGCCGGCGGCGGCGCGCAGCTGGGCGGCGCGGGCGTAGTCGCGGCAGTGGTGGGCCATCAGCTCGTGTGCAGGTCGGGGGAGGTGGCGATGAGCATCCGCAGCGCGTTCTGGCGCAGGATCGCGTAGGTCTCCTGCTGCCACGGCTCCTTGGCGACCGCCCGCGCCCGCTGCGCGAAGCCGACCAGCTCGGCGCGCGTGGCCCGCGTGAGCGTCGGCCGGCCCCAGAACCGGTGCGCGGCGTCGACGGCCTCGGCCGGGCTCTGCCGGCGCATCGACGGGTACTTCGTCTTGTCCGGGTCCGGGGTGAGCGTGTGGCCCTCGAGCGCGTAGTTCGCGGCCATCCAGCGGCCGCGCCACGTGGCGGTGTCGATCCAGCGCGTGTCGTCCCAGCCGGCGACGTTCGGCGGCTGGAAGAGCGTCTGTCCGCTCATCTCGGTCAGCCACGCCCAGGCGTCGGTGTCGATCCCGCGGCCCAGCGCGCGCAGCAGCCCGGCCGTGTAGACGATCGGCGGCTTGACCATGCGCGGGCCGGCGTGCAGCGCGGGGTGGCGCAGGATCGCGGTCAGCACGGGCCGGACGTCGTGGCCGGACCGGCGGTAGATGCGCTCGAGCGCGCGCCGCGTGCCGGGCGGCGGCGGCGTGGGGATGAAGTAGCTCCAGAGCTTCGCGACGAAGAAGCTCGCATGCAGCCGGTGGCCCACCGCGAGGTCCGCGGCGTCGCGCCAGTCGTGGCGGCCCCGGTGCTTGTAGATGCGGGTGCGGCCGCGGTCGTGGAACTCGGGGTCGAAGCGGAAGTTCGTCATCCCGACGCCGTCGCGCCATTCGGCGCGCCACCCGGTCAGCGCGCGCGCCATCTCCCGCACGTCGCCCTCGCCGTAGCCGCGACCGGCGCCGAGCGTGAACAGCTCCTGGAGCTCGCGCGCGTAGTTCTCGTTCGGCTCCCAGCGGTTGTTGGAGACGCCGTCGAGCCAGGTCAGCATCGCGGGGTCCTTGGTGATGTCCCGGACGAGCGTGCGGAAGTTGCCGAGCGCGTGCCGGCGCAGCAGGCCGTTCTGGCGCAGCATCCAGCGCCCGTCGACCGTCGCCTTGCTCGTCGCGAACCAGTCGTGCCAGACGAGCGTCATGCGCTCCACCAGCGGCGCCTCGGTGCGCACCATCCGGTCGAGCCACCACAGGACGTCGTGGCCCCACACGTCGAGGGGCGCGAGGCCCCGGCCATCGACCTTCGGCGCCGGGCCGTCCAGCCGCCGCGAGCGCGGGTGGGTGAGCGCGTGCACGGCGCCCTCGAGCCCGAGCTTCGCGAACCGCTCGGCCTGGCCGCGCCGCGGGCCGAAGCCCGCGCGCCACAGCAGCCGCTCGGCCTGCGCACGCCGGAACGGCCCGCGATAGACCGGGAGGCTGCCGCCGGAGCGGCGTCGGGGACGGGGGCGATGCCGGGGCATTGCGTCAGGCTCTGGATCGGCAAGGATGCCGAAGCGCTGAGCGCAGGCTTCCAGGGTGGGCGGCGGAAGTCCTCCCCCGCGACGCCGCGACGTTGGGCCTCTCGCCGTGTTGTCGGCTTGTGGATAGGGGCAAATCGTCGACGGGAGGGTTCATGTTCCGAGGGGCCATGTTGTTCGCGCTCACGCTGGCGCTGCTGGCGCCGGCTGCCGCGAGCGCCGCCAAGCCGGCGGTGACGACGGGTCCGGCGGCCAGCGTCGCACAGAGCACGGCGACGCTGAACGGAAAGGTGGACGCGAACAGGAAGCAGAGCACGTTCCTGTTCCAGATCGGCACCACGCGGCTCTACGGCGTGAACACCGCCGAGACGCCCGTGGGCGCGGGCGCCAATCCCGTCAACGTCGCCGTCCCGGTCGCCGGGCTCGCTCCCGACACCGTCTACCACTACCGGCTGGTGGCGAAGAACGCCGACGGCCAGACCTTCGGCGGCGATCGCAGGTTCCGGACCAAGCGCCAGCCCCTCGGCGTGACGCTCGCCGCGAACCCGCCCACCGTCGCGCCGGGCGGCGCGACCACGCTCGCGGGGACGCTGACCGGCACGAACAACGCGAACCGCGACGTGGTGCTGCAGAGCAACCCGTTCCCGTACACGCAGGGCTTCGCCAACACCGGCAACCCGCTGGTCACCGACCCCGCCGGCAACTTCTCGTTCCCGGTCCTCTCGGTGCCGGTCACGACGCAGTTCCGCGTCCTGATGCCGCAGCGGCCGGAGATCGCCAGCCCGATCGTGACGGTCGGCGCGGCGCTGCAGGTGACGACCTCCGCGAAGAAGGTCAAGCGCCACCGCCACAGCATCTCGGTGCGGTTCCGCGGCGACATCCGCCCGGCGGCGTCCGGCTCGCGCGTGGACGTCCAGAAGCTCCGCAACGGCGTCTGGACCACGATCGCGCACACGCGCGCGCAGCACGAGAGCTCGACGCGCTCCTCCTACCGGGCGCGCGTGCGGCTCTTCCGCTCCGGTCAGTACCGCGTCGTGGCCGAGGCGTCCGGCGCGCTGGTCTCCGGTGCGGGCCGTCCGATCGACATCGCGGTCCGCCGGTAGGAGCGGGGCGGCCGGCTATCCCGCGACGGTGTGCGCGGCGTGCAGGAGGAAGCGCGCCGCGTACGCCAGGTCGTCGACGTGGATGCGCTCGTCCCGGTTGTGGACCCCCGCCTGCATGACGTCGAGCGGGGTCCGCCGGGTCGGCCAGAAGCCGTGGCACACCGTGCCCCACGCCCTGCGCAGGAAGTAGGAGTCGACGAAGCCGGGGCTCACCATCGGCAGGAGCGCGGCGCCGGGATCGTGGGCGGAGAGGAACGACTCGCACGCCGCGTACAGCGGCGTGTCGATCGCGGAGATCGTGCCGCCGCTGAGCGGCTCGGGATATGCGAGCTCGTACGGCAGGTCGTCGCCCAGCGCGGTCCGCAGCTCCCGCTCGAGGTCCGCGCGCGTCTGCCCGGGGAGCAGGCGGCAGTCGACGTCGACCGTCGCGCGCGCCGGCATCACGTTGCGGGCGTTCGAGCCCTCCAGGCGCGTGGGCGCGAATGTCATCGCGAACAGGCTCGGGAGGTCGTCGGCGAGGGTCGGGTCCTGGGCCGCGACGTGCGCGATGGCCTCGTCGAGGTCGCCGTCCGGGTCGGCGCCGAGCTGCTCGAGCATGTGCGCGACGACCGGCAGCACCGTCCGCTCGGGCCGGTGGCGGGCGATCCGGTCGATCAGCGTGGCGAGACGCGGAACCGCGTTCGCGCCGAGGTACGGCTGCGACGCGTGCCCGGCCTCGCCGAGCGCCGTGACGAGCACCGGGTAGGCAGGCCTTCTCCGCGACGCCGAGCGGGACGGCGACGCCGCCGCCGGCGAGCGGGATGCGCTCGCCGCCGCCCTCGTCGAGCGCGTAGTCGACGCGCAGGTCGGGCCGGTGCTCGACCAGCCACTGCATGCCCACCGCCGCGCTGCCGTCCTCCTCGTCGGCCTGCGCGATCAGGACGAGGTCGCCGCGCGGCCGGAACCCCTCGCGGGCGAGGGTCGCGAGCGCGACGGCGTTCGTCGCGGTGTGGCTCTTCATGTCGACCGCGCCGCGCCCCCAGAGGTAGCCGTCGCCGTCGACCTCCGCCGCGAACGGCGGGCGCTGCCAGTCGCGCGCGTCGGCCGGCACGACGTCGGTGTGGCCGGTGAGCGCGAGCGACGGGCCGCCGCCGCTGCCGCGGATGCGCGCGACGAGGTTCGCGCGGCCGGGCACGCGCGCGATCAGCTCGCACTCGATGCCGTGCCGGGTGAGGTAGTCGCGGAGCAGCTCGGCCGCGGCGGTCTCGTTGCCCGGCGGGTTGGAGGTGTCGACGCGGATCAGGTCTTGCGCGAGCGCGAGGGTCTCGCCGGCGAGCGGGTCGGTCATCGACGCGCGATGCTAGCCACGTCATGACCTCCACCTCGCCCGAGTTCGGGCTCTTCCTCATCCCGGAAGCCGCGTCCCACCCCGAGCTGCTGCGCCAGGTCGCGGCCGCCGAGCGCGGCGGGCTGGACCTGATCGGCATCCAGGACCACCCGTACCAGCGGCGGTTCCTGGACACGTTCGCGCTCATCGCCGCCCTGCTCGCGCGGACCGAGCGCCTGCGGATCTTCCCCGACGTCGCGAACCTGCCGCTGCGGCCGCCGGCGATGCTCGCGAAGGCCGGCGCGTCGTTGGACGTGATGAGCGGCGGGCGGTTCGAGCTCGGCCTCGGCGCGGGCGCGTTCTGGGACGCGATCGCCGCGATGGGCGGCCCCGCGCGTTCCCCGGGCGAGTCGGTGGACGCGCTGGAGGAGGCGATCGAGATCATCCGCCGGACGTGGAGCGGCGAGCGCTCGGTCTCGTTCGAGGGCCGGCACTACGCGGTGCGCGGGTTCCACCCCGGGCCGCCGCCGGCGCATCCCGTCGGGATCTGGCTCGGCGCGTACAAGCCGCGCATGCTGCGGTTGACGGGGCGCGTCGCCGACGGCTGGGTCCCGTCGCTCGGGAACACGTCGCCGGCGCAGCTCGTGGATATGCAGCGGCGGATCGACGACGCAGCGGGCGCCGCCGGCCGCGACCCCGGCGCGATCCGGCGCATCCTGAACATCGGCGGCACGATCACGGACGGCGCGGCGGTTGACCTGCTGCACGGGCCGCCGGAGCACTGGATCGAGACGCTGACCGGCTTCGCGGACGAGCTCCGCTTCGACGGCTTCGTCTTCTCGCCCGCCGGCGACGTCCTTCCGCAGGTCGAGCGCTTCGCCGCCGAGATCGTCCCGGCGGTCCGCGCGAACCTAAAGAGGGTCTGACCCCCTTTAGGTAAAGAGGGTCAGACCCTCTTTAGGTTCAGGTGAGGCTCGCGCCCTTGCGCTGGTTGCAGGGGGCGCACAGGACCTGGAGGTTCTCGAGCGTGCTCGCGCCGCCGAGCGCCAGCGGGATCACGTGGTCGTACTGCAGGTCGAACCGCGAGCCGCACTCCACGCAGGCGCCGCCGTCCCGCTGCCAGACCGCGATGCGGAGGTCACGCGGGATCGGGCGGCGGCGCGCGGCGGGCCGCTCGGCACCGGCCGCCGCGAGCGCGTGCGCGCGCTCGAGCCGCCGGCGCGCCCGGTGCTCGCGCTCGCGGACGAGCGCGCGCACGTCGCCGGCCTCCAGCCCGTCGTCCTCCCAGTACACCCGGTCCTCGAACAGCCAGTAGCGCCGCCGGCCGGCGTCCTGCAGCGCGACGGGCTCCAGCGCCTGGCGCTCGCCCAGTGCGCGGAACCGGCGGCTGCCCCAGGCGAGCCCCTCGTCCCACGTCGCGTGATAGCGCCAGCCGATCGGCGTCAGCCGGCGCCCGAACGCCGCCTCCTTGACCTCGCGCAGCATCGGCCGCCGACCGTAGGCGCCGCTCCCGACGGGTTGCACGAACCCGTGCAGCCGCGGTCAGCGCGGCCGCGGCTCGGCCGCCAGGCGGAGCCCGAGCGCGACGAGCACCGCGCCGGTGACCGCCTCGACGGCGCGCCGGACGCGCGGGCGCCGCAGCGTGTCGCCGAGCCGCTCCAGCGCGACGGCGTAGAGCGCCAGCCACAGCCAGGTCAGGACGCAGAACAGCAGCCCGAATCCGAGCATCAGCCAGAACGACGGTCCCGCCCCGGTCGTGCCGAACTGGGGGAGGAGGCTCGTGAAGAACGCCGCCATCTTCGGGTTGCTGAGGTCGCTGATGAGGCCCTGGCGGTAGGCGCCGGCGCGCGCCAGCCGCGGCGGCGTCGCGCCCGCCGGAGCGGCGGCCGGCGCCGTGCCGCGGAACGCGGCGTGCAGGGCATGCAGACCGAGATAGACGAGGTACGCCGCGCCGGCGAACTTCACCACCAGGAACGCGGGCTCGGACGCCACCAGCACCGCGGTCAGCCCTGCGCTCGCGGCGACCGTCCAGCACGCCTGCCCGGACACGACCCCGAACGCCGTGAGCATGCCGGCGCGGCGGCCGCCGAGGAGCGTGCCGCGGATCGTCACCGCGGTGTCGGGTCCGGGCGTGACGATCACGAGGACCGCCACGCCGAGGAACGCGAGCAGCTGGCTCACGACCTCCAGTAGACCCGACGCGTCAAGCCGTCAGCGCCACACCGCGCCCGGCGGCGGCTCGGGTGGCGGCCCCAGCTTGGGGAAGCGCCCGAAGTCCTCGAGGTGATCGGTGCTCTTGGAGATGATCGCGTCGGCCTGCTGCCGCGTGAGCTTGCCGGCCTTGACCGCCTCGTCGAGCTGGGTCTTCATGGCTGCCCTGACCGCGGCCTTCACGTCGTCGACGGACTTGCCCTGGGCCTTGGCGATCTCCGACAGCGACCTGCCGTCGCGGAGCCGCTGGAACAGCTCCTCGCGGCTGAGGCCGAGCGCCTTGGCGGCGGCGTCCGCGAACTCGCCGGGCGGGCCGTGTAGGCGCTCCGGCCGGAAGCGCCCGAAGTCCTCGAGGTGATCGGCGCTCTTGGAGGCGATGTCGTCGGCCTGCTGCCGGGTCAGCTTGCCGGCCTTGACCGCCTCGTCGAGCTGCGTCTTCATGGCCGCCTTGACCGCGGCCTTGACGTCGTCGATCGACTTGCCCTCGGCCTTGGCGATCTCCGACAGCGACTTGCCGTCGCGCATCCGCTGGAACAGCTCCTCGCGGCTGATGCCGAGCGCCTTGGCGGCCGCGTCGGTGAGCTCGCCGGGCCCGTGCACCTCGCCGGGTCCGCCGCGATGGCGGAAGAACAGGCCGCCGGGAGGCCCACCCGGACCGACGCCCAGCACGGTGCCAGAGCCGGCGCGCTTCTGCTTGATCGCGTCGGCCTGCTCCTGCGTGAGCCGGCCGGCCTTCACGTCGGCGTCGAGCTGCGCGTCCTCGGCCTTCGCGAGCGCGTCGCGCAGCTCCGACGGCTCCACGTTCAACCGCTTCGCGGCGTCCGTGAGCACGGCCTGCTCGCGCTGCTTGGGATCGTCCGAGCTGGTGGTGGCGACCGCCACGCCGGTGCCGGCGGCGACGAGCGCGCCGGCCGCGGTCAGGGCGGCGATCCGTGTTCGTCTCATGCCGCAACCCTCTGCGAGCCAGGTAAGAACCACCGTGACGCAGGGTAAGAATCTGCGAAGAACGTAGGGTGCGCGGGGTGCTCCCGGAGGGCATCCATCGCATCCCGCTTCCCACGCCGTTCCAGATCGGCGACGTCAACGCGTGGCTGCTGCGCGGCGAGCCGCTCACGCTCGTCGACGCCGGCCCGCTGATGGAGGAGACCGAGGCGCGGCTGGACGCAGGGCTGGCGGCGCTCGGCGTCGCGGCCGAGGACCTCGAGCTGATCGTCCTCACCCATCAGCACGACGACCACGTCGGGCTGGCGGGCGAGCTGCGGCGCCGCTCGGGCGCCGAGGTCGCGGGGATCGCGCCGCTCGCCGCGTTCCTCGCCGACTCCGGCGCGAGCATGGACGCCGACGACGCCTACTCGGTCGCGCTGATGCGCCGCCACGGCGTCACCGAGAAGACGGTCGCGACGCTGCACGGCATCAGCCGGGCGTTCCGTCGCTTCGTCGCCGACGTCCCAGTGGCGCGGGTGATCGCGGAGGGAGAGGAGCTGCGCGCCGGCGGGCGCACGTGGCAGGTGCGCGAGCGCCCCGGGCATAGCCCGACCGACACGGTGCTGGCCTCGGACGGCGTGCTCCTGGCGGGCGACCACCTGCTGGAGCGGGTGTCGTCGAACCCGATCGCGCACGTGCCGGTCGGCGCGCCCGACCCGGTGGGCCTCGCCGCCTCCCCGGAGCGGCCGCGCACGCTCCTGACGTACGCGGGCTCCCTGCGGGCGACGGCCGCCGCCGACCGCGGCGAGCTGATCCTGCCCGGCCACGGCGACGAGTTCGGCGGCGCGGCGGGGCTGATCGAGAAGCGGCTGGAGCTGCACGAGCGCCGGGCGGCGAAGATCCTCGACGCGCTGACGCAACCGCGCAGCGCCGCCGACGTCGGCCGGGACCTCTGGCGGCACGTCCCCGTCACGCAGGCCTACCTCGTGCTGTCGGAGGTGCTCGGCCACCTCGACCTGCTCGAGGAGCGCGGCGCGGTGCGCGCGGAGGAGCGCGACGGGCTCGTCCTGTACGCGCGCGCCTGATGCGCGGGCACTGGCTCAAGGCGATCGGGCACGCCCGCGGGCCGCTGGCGGAGACGTGGCTCGAGGACCGCCCTGAGCTGTTGCGCCGGACCGGGTTCCCGCGCCGTCCGCGCATCGAGCCGGGCGACCGGCTCGTCTACTACGCCTCGGTCTGGCGACGGGTGTTCGCCGTCGTCGAGGCGGTCGGGGAGCCTGAGCCGCGCGAGCACCCGCGCTGGCCCTGGGCGATCGCGGTCGAGCCGCTCCTGGTCGTGCCGGTGCTCGACGCCGCGCCGCCCGTCGAGGCGATCGGCGTCGCCGCCCGCTCGATGAGCCAGCACTCGCACATCCGCATCCGCCCCGAGCACTATGAGCGGGCCGTCCAGGCGCTCGCCTCGGTCGCCGTGTAAGGTGAGAACGTGTCTCATCTACTGGATTGCCTCGTGGTCGGCGGCGGAGCCGCCGGGCTGAACGGAGCGCTCGTCCTCGGCCGCGCCCGCCGGAACGTGCTCGTGCTCGACGCCGGGCGACAGAGCAACCTGCCGGCGCACGCGATCGGCGGCCTGCTCGCGCAGGAGGAGACGGCCCCGGCCGCGCTCTACGACGCGGCGCACGCCCAGCTCGAGCGCTATCCGAGCGTCACGGTGGAGCGCGGGGAGGCGATCGCGCTGGAGCAGCGCGACGACGGCTCGTTCCGCGCGCGGCTGGCCGGCGGCGCCGAGGTCGGCGCGCGGCGACTGCTGCTCGCGACCGGCATGGACTACGTCGCGCCCGAGCTGCCCGGCATCGCCGAGCGCTGGGGCGGCGCCGTGTTCCACTGCCCGTTCTGCCACGGCTGGGAGGTCCGCGACGGGCGGCTCGCCGTGCTCGGCGACGGCGACACCGGGATGCTGAAGGCGCTGCTGCTGCGCGGCTGGAGCGACGACGTCGTGCTGCTCGGCAGCGGGTTCGACGACGCCGGGCGCGCGAAGCTGGCGGCCGCCGGCGTCACGGTCGACGAGCGTCCCGTCGTCGCGGTCCGCGGCGCGGGCGCCACCGTGGTCTTCCCGGGCGGCGAGGAGCTCGCCCGCGACGGCCTGCTCGTCGCCGCGCCGCTGCGCCAGCGCTCCGCGTTGATCGCGGACCTGGGCGTCGACCTGGAGCCGAGCGGTGCGGTCGCGGTCGACGAGTATGCGCGCACGTCGCTGGACGGCGTGTTCGCCGCCGGGGACGTGGCCGGGACGATGTCGATGGTCGCCGCCGCGCTGGGCGCGGGCGGAGCCGCGGGCGCGTACGTCCACCAGCACCTGCTGGCGGAGGAGCACGACCTGCCGTTCCCGCTGAGCGCGCCGGCTAGCGCGGCGCCCGCGGCAGCCGGACGGTGAACGTCGTCGCGCCCGGGCGCGAGCTGAGCCGCAGCTCCCCCTCGTGACGCTCGCGCACGATCCGGCGCGCCGTGTCGAGCCCCAGCCCGGTGCCGGACCCGATCGCCTTGGTGGTGAAGAACGGCTCGAACACCTGGCGCTGGGCCTCCTCGGGGATGCCGGGCCCGTCGTCGCTGATCGTGATCTCGACGCCGTTCTCCTCCCACGGCGCGGTCGCGATCCGGATCGTGCCCGTCTCGCCGAGCGCGTCGATCGCGTTGTCGAGCAGGTTCGTCCACACCTGGTTGAGCTCTGATCCGTACACGCACACGCGCGGGAGGTCGTCGGCGTAGTCGCGCTCGACCGCGATCCGGGTGTGCTTGAGCTTGTAGCCGAGGATCGTGAGCGTCGCGTCGAGCCCCTCGTGCACGTCGACCTCCTGGAGCGAGGCCTGGTCCATGTACGTGTAGGCCTTGATCGCCTTGACGAGGTCGGACATGCGGTCGGTCGAGTCGCGCAGGTCCTCGGTGAGCGAGTGGGCGGTGATCGACGCCGCGACCCAGCGCACGGCGGCCGGCAGCGCCGGGCCGGCCAGGCGGGCGACATCCTCGAGCCACTCGGCGTCCAGCCCGGCGGCGGCGAGCGGCTCGGCGAGCCGCCACGCGTCGGGGACGCCGCGCGCCTCGAGCAGCTCGCCCATCGCGTCCTCGGCGTCGGCGGCTTCGAGCGCCTCGCGCGAGGAGGCCGCCTGTGCACGCGCCATGGCGTCCCGCTGCAGCGTCACGAGCCCGGCGGCCTCGGTGCGCTCCATGCCGGATTCCACGAACTCGCCGATCACGCCTCCCAGCGCCCCGAGCGCGTCGCCGAGCGATGCCGCCGTCCGCTTCGCGGCGGCGACGGGGTTGTTGAGCTCGTGCGCCAGGCCGGCCGACATGCGGCCGAGCGCGGCGAGCTTCTCGCGCTGGAGCTCGGCGCCCTGGATGCGGGACAGCACCGGTCCGAACACGCTGAGCACGCGGTCGAAGGCGAGCGGCGTGGCGCACAGCAGGGTGCGGAACGTGTCGGGGTCGATCAGCCCGACCCGGCTGCGCTCGCGCGCCCGGATCGTCACGCGCGCCTGCGCGACGCTGAGCGCCGCGATGGCGGCGAGCCAGGTGGGCGCCTCGTGCACGTGGTCGTGCTCCTCGCGCCCGTCGGCGACCACGTAGCCGTCGAGCCGGCCCTCGACCAGCAGCTTGAACGGGACCCGGCTCTCGCCGGTGGCCATGACGACCTCGCCCGGCTCGTACCAGCGCTCCTCCGCGGCCTCCGCCCAGCGCTCGAGGGCCGCGTCCTCGACGCCGTCGAACAGGTCGATCGGCCGCAGGTCGGCCGCGCTGATCGTCATCCGTCCGCCAGGTACTGGTGGATGAACTGCACGCTCATGGAGCCCTCTCCCACCGCGCTGGCGACGCGCTTGATCGAGCGGTGGCGCACGTCGCCGGCCACGAAGACGCCGGGCAGCGTGCTCTCGAGCAGGAACGGATCGCGCTCCAGCGGCCAGCGGTGACCCTCGGCGGCGGCGACGTCGGGCCCGGCCAGGACGAAGCCGCGCGCGTCGCGGCCCACGCGGTCGCCGACCCAGTCGGTGTAGGGGGCGGCGCCGATGAACACGAACATCGAGGCCGCCGCCAGCTCCTCCTCGCCGTCCGTGCCGGCCAGCCGGAGCGCCTCGAGGTGCCCGTCGCCCACCGCCCCGGCGACCTGGGTGCCGGTTCGCACCTCGATGTTCTCGATCGCCGCGATCTGCGCGATCAGGTAGTGCGACATCGACTTCTCCAGCGACTCGCCGCGCACCAGCACGACGACGCGGCCGGCCTGGCGGGAGAGGTAGACGGCGGCCTGGCCGGCGGAGTTCGCGCCCCCGACGACGACGACCGTCTGGCCCTTGCACGCCTCCGCCTCGACCAGCGAGGCGCCGTAGTAGACGCCGCGGCCCTCGAGCGCCTCGACGCCCGGCGCGTCGAGGCGCCGGTACGCGACGCCGGTGGCGATCAGCACGCTGTGGCCGGCGAGCTCCTCGCCGCCGGCGAGCGTGACGACGCGCTGCGGGCCGCGCGCCTCCAGACCGGTGACCTCCTGCACGGTCAGCAGCTCGGCGCCGAAGCGGCGGGCCTGGTCGTGGGCGCGGCGGGCGAGGTCGGCGCCGGAGAGCCCGTTCGGGAAGCCGAGGTAGTTCTCGATCCGCGAGCTCTGCCCGGCCTGGCCGCCGGGCGCCTCCCGCTCCACCAGCACCGTGCGGAGCCCTTCGGAGGCGCCGTAGACCGCGGCTGCGAGCCCGGCGGGACCGCCGCCCACGATGACGAGGTCGTAGAAGTCCAGCTCCGCCTGCGTCGGGAGGCCGAGCCGGCCGGCGAGCTCCAGCGGCGTGGGCGCCTCCAGCACGCTGCCGTCGCGCAGGAAGACCGCCGGGAGCCGGTCGGCCGCGATGCCGGCGATGTCGAGGAGCCGCTGCGCCTCCGGGTCGCGCTCCAGCTCGAGCCACTCGTAGGGCACGCGGTTGCGGGCGAGGAAGTCGCGCGCCTCGTGCGAGCCGGGGGAGAAGCGGTGCCCGACCACCCGCGCCTCGGGGTCGGAGAGCACGGCGGCGTCGGCCTGCCAGTCGCCCAGGAGGTCCTCGACCGTCGGGTACAGCCGCTCCTCGGGCGGGTCCCACGGCTTCTGCAGGTAGTAGTCGATCTGCGCCTGGTTGATCGCGGCGATCGCGGCGTCGGTATCGGCGTACGCGGTCAGCAGCGCGCGCTTGGCCTTGGGGAAGACGCCGCGCGCGGCCTCGAGCAGCTCGACGCCGGTCATGCCGGGCATGCGCTGGTCGGCGAGCACGAGCGCGAGCGCCTCGCCGCGCCGGCGCAGCTCGCGCATCAGCTCCTCGGCCTCGGCCCCGGAGCCGGCGCGGAGCACCCGGTACTCCTCCCCGAAGCGGCCGCGCAGATCCCGCTGGACGGCCCGCAGCACCGGCGGCTCGTCGTCCACCACGAGCAGCGCGGGGCGGCGGACGGTGGCTTCCGGAGCGGTCACCGACCAGACGCTACCTAAAGAGGGTCTGACCCCCTTTATCTAAAGAGGGTCAGACCCTCTTTAGGTTGAGCCGCGCGACCGCCACGCCAGGCAGGGCGATTCCCTACCACGCGCCGCGCCCTCCCGCCGTACAGGCCCAGCGCATCCGGGTAGTCTCCCGATCAGCTATGGGCGAGGACGTCACGGCCACGGTCTTCAGCCGTGAGGACCGGCAGCGCTATCGCGACAAGGTCAAGCGCAACCTGGACGTCTTCGCGCGGATGCTGCGGGAGTCCCGCTTCGATGCCGACAACCGCTCGATCGGGCTCGAGATCGAGCTGAACCTCACCGAAGAGGCCGGCGACCCCGCGATGGCGAACGCGGAGGTGCTCGAGAAGATCGCCGACGACGCGTTCGTCACGGAGCTCGGGCAGTTCAACATCGAGATCAACATCCCGCCGCGGCTGCTCGAGGGCGAGGTGTTCACCGCGCTCGAGGAGCAGATCCGAGGCAGCCTCAACGAGGCCGAGGACAAGGCGCGCACTGTCGGCGCGCACATGATGATCATCGGGGTCCTGCCCACGCTGAGCGAGCAGCACCTGCACGCCCGGACGCTCAGCGCGAACCCGCGCTACGCGCTCCTGAACGAGCAGATCTTCGCGGCCCGCGGCGAGGACCTGCAGATCGTGATCGACGGCGTCGAGCGCCTCTCGGTCTCCGCCGACTCGATCGCGCCCGAGGCCGCGTGCACGAGCATGCAGCTGCACCAGCTCGTCCACCCCGAGGGGTTCGCCCAGCATTGGAACGCCGCGCAGGCGATCGCCGGCGTCCAGATCGCGGTCGGCGCGAACTCGCCGTTCTTCTTCGGCAAGGAGCTGTGGCGCGAGACGCGGATCGCGCTGTTCGAGCAGGCGACCGACACGCGGCCGGAGGAGCTCAAGGCCCAGGGCGTGCGCCCGCGGGTGTGGTTCGGCGAGCGCTGGATCACGTCGATCTTCGACCTGTTCGAGGAGAACGTCCGCTACTTCCCCGCGCTGCTCCCGCTGTGCGAGGACGAGGACCCCGTCGAGGTGCTCGACCGCGGCGACACGCCCAAGCTCCCCGAGCTCAAGCTCCACAACGGCACCGTGTACCGCTGGAACCGCCCGGTCTACGAGGTCGTCCGCGGCCGCCCGCACGTGCGCGTCGAGAACCGCGTGCTGCCGTCGGGGCCCACGGTCGTGGACATGCTCGCGAACGCCGCGTTCTACTACGGGCTCGTGCGCTCGCTGGTGGAGAGCGAGCGGCCGATCTGGTCGCAGATGTCGTTCTCCGCCGCCGAGGACAACCTGCACGCCGGCGCGCGCGACGGCATCGACGCGCGCGTGTACTGGCCCGGGATCGGCGACGTGCCGGTGACGGAGCTGGTCCTGCGCCGGCTGCTCCCGCTCGCCCACGAGGGGCTCGAGCGCTACGACGTCGACCCGCACGCGCGCGACCGGCTGCTGGGGATCGTCGAGCGCCGCTGCGTGGAGGAGGCGAACGGCGCCACGTGGCAGAGCAGGACGTTCCGGCGCTTCTACGAGGACCGGGGCCTCGATCGGGCCGAGGCGCTGCGCCGCATGACGGTCAGCTACCGCGACCACATGCACGGGAACGAGCCCGCGCACACCTGGCCGATCGGCTGACGCGGTCAGCCGTCGCGGACGACGCGCAGGATGACCGCGCGCGGCGCGCGGTCCGCCGCCGCGAGGACCGCGTCCAGCTCGTCGTCGCGCAGCTCCTCGGCGGCCTCCACCACGACGATGAGCGGCTCGACCCCCGTGCCCGCCTGCCCGACCACCCGGCGCACCTCGGCCGCGTCGCGGGCCAGCGCCTCGGGCGAGGGCACGGAGAGCACGACCTCGCCGGCGGCGGCGGCCTCGAGGTTGCCCTCGGCGTCGGTCGGGCCGGCCTCGACCACGACGTCCCCGCCCGCGACGCTCCGCGGCGGGTCCGCGCGCAGCTGTCGCGCCACCGCGCCGTCGCGGGGCACCTGGACGATGAGTCGCGGCTGGTGCGCCATGGGGCGGACCTTAGCTAGTGCCCGGAGTGACCGCCGCCACCGTGCCCAGGCCCGGGCGGCGCGATCATGTCCGGATCGGGCGCCGTGCGGCCGTCCGAGGTGCGCAGCACGTTCGAGCTCACGAGCGCCGGCCCGCGGGCGCGGCGGCGGAGCGAGACCCGCGCGTAGGTGCGCACGGAGGCCGGGAGCCGGAACACGGCGCCGCCGCCCTTGTCGAGCGCGACGGTCCGGTGCGTGCGCCAGCGATAGTGCCAGCGGGCGTAGAGCTCGAGCGTGGCGACCATCCCCCCCGGCGCCGGCATCGCGTGCGCACGGATCGTCAGGCGATGCTTGCCGCGCCGCAGCGCGACGTGGAGGTCGACCCGCGCCGTCACGCGCGGCGTGACCTGCCGGCTCGGCCCGGCCGGCGTCATGACCCGGTACGACGCGCCCTCCACCGCGGGCGTGGTCGTCGAGAAGCTGCCGTCCGCGGCGGGCGTCGCGGTCCCCGCCGCGACCCACGCGCCGTCAGGCGTCGAGCGCTCCACGCCCACCGGCCCCGTGCCGGCCCGCGCGCGGCCCGAGAGCTCGAGCGACTCGCCGGCCAGCACGCCGTCGGGGCTGGCGGTCAGGGTCGCGGCGACCACGCTCAGGTTGCCGCTCATGAACGGGTGCAGCGTGCAGATGAACGGGTACTCGCCCGGCGGCTCGACGACCTGCATCCAGTTCGTGAAGCGCAGGATCGGGCCGGAGTCGAACAGGCCGGCGGCGATCCGCACGTCGTGCGTGACGAGGTCGTGGTTGCGGAACGTGACGCTGTCGCCGGCGACCGAGGTGACGCGCGCCGGGTCGAAGTACTTGCCGGGCATCTCGACCTCGACGTCGCCGGCGGCCGCAGCGGCGGGCAGCGCCAGCGCGGCGGCGGCGATCGCGAGCGGGACGGCGCGCCGCGGGCTCACGGCCGCACCCGGTAGAGGCCGATCATGCCCTGCGCCATGTGCGACTCGACGTGGCAGTGGTAGAGCCACGTGCCGGGAGCGTCCTCCTTCCAGCGCACGCGGAACGACTCCGCGGGCCCGAGGCCGCGGGTGTCCTCCGGCGTGCCGCCGTCCGTGCGCCAGCGGTGGCCGTGCACGTGGAACGTGTGGAACTCGTCGCCCATCGCCATCACGTCCCATTGCACGCTCTGGCCGACGCGCGACTCGAACACGGGCGTGTTGCCGACGAACGCGCGGCCGTTGATCGTCTGGAGCCCGTGCCACGGCGCGAAGGCGACGACGTACTCGCGATCGGCGCGCTGCTCGCCGCGCCCCGCGATCGAGAGCGCGCCGAACATCCCGCCGGCGATCGACGCCTCCATCGACGTCGAGTGGTCGTGGTACGGCCACACCCCGGCAGAGCCCGGCCCGGCGGTCAGCTCGTACGTGAACGACTGGCCCGGGAGCACGCGGCCGCCCTTCCCGGAGTGCAGCGGGAGCCAGACGCCGTCCGACGCCGGCCGGTACTCCACGCCGTGGAAGTGCATCGAGTGCGCCTGGTCGTGCAGCGTGTCGAGGTTCTTGAAGTGGATCCGCAGCTTGTCGCCCACGCGTGCGCGGATCAGCGGCCCGGGGATGCTCCCCGCGCCGGCGCGCCGCTCGTAGGTGAGCCGGCGCGGCTGCTTCCAGCCCTTCGTGTAGCGCTTGTAGACCACCGTCGGGAACGTCGTCTGCGCCGGGTCCAGGCGGGTGCCGTGGATCGCGTCGCGCGCGTTCGGCACGGCGTTCCACGTCTGCGGAACGGCGGCGACCCACACGTCGCGCGTCGCGGCGCCGGCCGCGGACGGGACCATGACGACCGCGAGGGCCGGCAGCACCAGGGCCGCCAGCCCTCGCAGGGACCGCATGGACCGGAGTCCTACTTGACGGTGATCTTGCCCTGCATCCACGGGTGCACGGCGCAGTAGTAGAAGAGCTTGGAGCCCTTCTTCGCGGTCACCTTGAACTTGAACGACTTCTGACCCGGGGCGATGAACGCCGAGTCGCCGGCCCTCGTGGGCGTGAACATCGTGTCCACCGCGAGCGTGCCACCGGGCGCGACCGCCACGCCGTTGTCGACCACGAGCAGCGCCGGGCGGCGCTTCCTCGTTGTTCGGGTCGACCTGGTGGGCTTCCCTGAGCTTGGGGTCGACGGCGGTCTCGAACTCCTTGGGCAGGTACCGCTTCTCGACGAACGAGATGGTGTGCGGGTCCTCCGTGTCGGCCTTGTTGCGGAGCGTCACCGTGGCGCCCGACTTCACCGTCGATGTTGCTCGGCGCGAACCGCTGATCGTCCTTGACGAACTTGCCCGGCTTCACCGAGACACCGCCGACGATGTCGATCTGGTTCTTCTTCGCGGCGGCGCCTGCCGTGGCCACTCCTCCGGCGGCCAGTCCCAAGGCGGTCGTGGCCGCGACGGCCATCGTGAGACGACGGTTCATGCAGGGTTCCTCCCCGGTCGTGACGCCCCGCGTCCAGTGCGGGTTCCTTGACGTAACGAGAACCTAGAGCGCTTTATTCTGGCCGGCGTCATCCTCAAGGACCATTTGCTGACCTCCGCGAGGACGACGTCAGCGCGAGCACCGCCTGACCGCTTCGTAGGCTGAGGGCCGTGCACCCGGCCCTGGCGGACCTCACGACGCTGCGCCTCGGCGGGCCCGCCGGGCGGTTGGTCGACGCCGCCGAGGAGGACGCGATCGTCGCCGCGGTGCGCGCGGCGGACGCGGACGGCGAGCCGCTGCTGGTCATGTCCGGCGGCTCCAACCTGGTGGTGGCCGACGCCGGCTTCCCCGGCACCGTGCTGCGGATCGTCTCGCGCGGCGTGCGCGAGGACGGCGACCGGCTGGAGGTGGCGGCGGGCGAGCCGTGGGACCCGTTCGTCGCGCGCTGCGTGGCAGCGGACCGCGCCGGGATCGAGTGCCTCGCGGGGATCCCGGGCTCGGTCGGCGCGACGCCGATCCAGAACGTGGGCGCCTACGGGCAGGAGGTCGCCGACACGGTGGTCTCCGTGCGCGCGTACGACCGCGCGGACGGCCGCGTGACGGAGATCCCGGCCGCCGACTGCGGCTTCACGTACCGCTCCAGCACGTTCAAGCGCACGCCGGGGCGCTGGGTGGTGCTCGCCGTGACGTTCGCGCTGCCGCGCCGCCGGCACTCGGAGCCGATCCGCTACGCGGAGCTGGCGCGCGCGCTCGGCGTCGCGGAGGGGGAGACGGCGCCGCTGGCCGACGTCCGCGGCGCGGTGCTCGCGCTGCGCCGCGGCAAGGGCATGGTGATCGATCCCGCCGATCCGGACTCGGTGTCGGCGGGCTCGTTCTTCACCAACCCGGTGCTGGATCCGGACGCGTTCGCCGCGCTGGAGGCACGCGCACGCGCGCGGCTGGGCGACGACGTGCGCGTGCCGCGCTTCCCGCAGCCCGACGGGCGCATGAAGGCCTCTGCCGCCTGGCTGATCGAGCGCGCCGGGTTCACGCGCGGACACGGCGACCCGGCGACCGTCGCGATCTCCGCGAAGCACACGCTCGCGCTCACGAACCGCGGCGCCGGCACCACCGCGCAGCTCGTGGCGCTCGCGCGCGAGATCGCCGCGGGGGTGCGCGAGGCATTCGGGGTCGAATTGGAGCCGGAGCCGGTGTTCGTCGGTCACACGTGGTGACTCCCGCGCCGATGTGTTGACGGCACCGCCCAAACGGTGTTCCATCGGCGCAGTGGCGGCGGGAATGGATTCGACGCGCAGGTCCGCAGGCCAGGACTCAAGGATTGGCGGGAGCGGCCGAAGCAGAACGAGCCCGGGTCCGACGACTGTGCCTGCCACCACGCTCAACCAGGAGCTGCGGCTCCTCACCCACCTCACGCCCGACGTCCATCTCCGGCATGACCTGGAGGGGAACTGGCTCGCGGCGTCGCCCTCGGTCGAGGCCGTCCTCGGGTACGCGCCCGCGGAGCTCGTCGGCCGTCCGGCGATCGAGCTCGTGCACCCGTCCGACCGCCGGCAGGTCGAGCACGCGCTCCGCGCCGCGCTGAGGATCTCCGAGACGCTCAGCCTGCGGCTCCGTCTCGTGCGGCGGAACGGGACGCTGCTGCGCGCCGACGTCCGCTACGACACCGTCCGCGACGAGCACGGCGTCGTCCGCGCGCATCGCGTCACGGTCCGCGACGCCGCCGACCGGCTCGGCGCGGAGCAGCTGCGCGCGCAGTGGGAGGTGCTCTTCCAGGTCACCCGGCGCGGGATCGCGGTCTCCGATCCGCACACCAAGACGCTCTCCGCCGTCAACCCGGCGTACGCCGCGATGCACGGCGGCGCCGTGGAGGACTTCGTCGGGCTGCCGGTCGCGCGCCTGCTCGCGCCGCGATCCGCCGCGCGGCTCGCCGAGCTGGCCGGCCAGATCGACGACGCCGGCTTCCTCAGCTACGAGTCCGACCACGTGCGCCTGGACGGCAGCAGCTTCCCGGCGGCGATCGAGACGATGGCCGCGCGCGACCACCACGGCGAGCAGCTGTACTGGCTCACGTGGGTCGAGGACCTCACCGAGCGCCGCAGCGCCGAGCGCGCAGCCGCCGTCCACGCCGACGAGATGGCGCGCTCGAACGCCGACCTCGATCGGTTCGCCGGCGTCGTCTCGCACGACCTGCAGTCGCCGATGCGCGTGATCGCCGGCTGCGCGCGGATCCTCGAGCGCCGCGCTGGGGAGCACCTCGGCGCCGACGAGCGCGAGCTGGTGGAGCACATCGTCGGCGGCGTGCACCGGATGACCGCCCTGCTCGACGGCATCCGGGAGTGGTCGCAGGTGCGCGGCGAGTCCGCGCCGATGAGCGCGGTCGACACGCGCGCGGTGGTCGACGGCGTGCTCTCCTCGCTCGCCGCCGACCTGGACGCCGCGGGCGCGACCGTGCGGGTCGGCGAGCTGCCGCTGCTGACGGGACACCCGGCCGCGCTGGCGCAGCTGTTCCAGAACCTGATCGCCAACGCGGTGAAGTTCCGCGGCGAGACGCCGCCGGAGATCGCGATCGACGCGCGCGCCGCCGGCGACGGATGGGAGTTCACGGTCGCCGACAACGGCATCGGGATCGAGCCCGAGCACGCGGAGCAGGTGTTCGAGTTCGGCAGGCGGCTGCACAACGCCGACGAGTTCCCCGGCACCGGGATCGGCCTCACCGTCTGCAAGACCGTGGTGGAGCGGCACGGCGGGCGGATCTGGGTCGAGGCGCCGCCCGGCGGCGGCAGCCGCTTCCACTTCACGCTGCCGGGCTCCTGACGCCCGCGGCTCAGCCGAGCAGGAAGCGATCCGAGAACGCGACCCGCTCCACGGGCGGGGCGGACACCGGCTCGCCGTCGAGCGTCACCGCGTACGTGCGCGGGTCGACGCGCACGTCGCCCCTGCGCGCGTTGCGGACCATGTCCGCGGCGGTCAGCTCCCGGCAGCCCTCCACGCGAGCGCGCGGGCGCGTGATCGGGAGCTCGGCGTCCATCGCGGCGCCGGCCAGGAACGCCAGCGAGAGGCGCGCCGCGGCGGCCCCGTCGGCGCCCACCTGGCGCTGCACGCGCACCGGCTCGGACAGCGCGGTCGTCGCGTTCCCGTCCCCCGACGCGCCCCAGGCGGAGATGCCGCTCTTGAGCACGAGCTCGGGCCGGATGCCGGCGAACTGCGGCCACCAGAGCACCGCATCGGCCAGCTTGCCGACCTCCAGCGAGCCGACGTGTCCGGCAAGTCCGTGGGTGATCGCGGGGTTGATCGTGACCTTGGCGAGGTGCCGGAGCACGCGGGCGTTGTCGCCGGGACCGTCCTCGCCGCCGCGCGCGGCCTTCATGGCGTGGGCGTTCTGCAGCGCGCGCCGGTAGACCTCGCCGACGCGCCCCATCCCCTGGGAGTCCGACGACAGCATCGCGATCACGCCGAGGTCGTGCAGGACGCCCTCGGCCGCCATCGTCTGCGGCCGGACGCGATGGCGCAGCGCCGTCCAGTCGCCGGCGCGCAGGCCCGGCGCGAGCACGTGCACGGCAGCGACCATCGCGAGGTGCTCGGCCTCGGCGCCGGCGCCGAACGGGACCGTCGGCGACGTGGAGGAGGTGAGCACCCGCTCGCGCCCGGCGAGCGCGAGCAGGTCGGGCGCGTGCCCGCCGCCGCAGCCCTCGATGTGGAACGCGTGGATCGTGCGGCCGCCGAAGGCCGCGTAGGTGTCCTCCACCGAGAGCGCCTCGTTGAGCCCGTCGGTGTGGATCGCGAGCTGGACGTCGTGCCGGTCGGCCAGGTCGAGCGCGCAGCGGATCTGCTCCGGGCCCGCGCTCACGTCCTCGTGGATCTTCAGCCCCGCGCCGCCCGCGCGCAGCGCGGCCTCCACCGGGCCGGGCAGGGAGGACGACGCGCGCACCAGCAGCGCGGCGTTGACCGGGTGGGCCTCGAGCGCCGCCCACGTCGCGGCGAGCCCCTCGGCCGGATTGGCTCCGAGGTTCCAGACGGGGCCGTAGTCCTGGATCACCAGCGTGGTGAGGCCGCCGGCCAGCGCGCTGTCCATCACCTGCGGCGAGAGCCAGTGCACGTGCGGATCGACGCCGCCCGGGGTGACGATCATGCCGGTCGCGTCGACGACGGCGGTCGCGGTGTCGAGCACGACGTCGATCCCGTCCATCGTGTCGGGGTTGCCGGCGCGGCCGACGGCCACGATGCGGCCGCCGGAGACGCCGAGGCTCGTGTACCGCACGCCGAGCACGGGGTCGGCCACGAGCCCGCCCGTGATCGCGATCTCCACGCCGCCGCGCTCGGCCCGCACGCCGAGGCCGTCGCGCATCGTGTTGCCGAAGCCCGGCAGGATCCGGTCCGGACCGCCGCAGTCGTCGCCCTCGGGCAGGAGCCAGAGGTCGGAGTCCGCGAGCCGGACGGCGCCCGGCTCAGGCACCGCGGTACCCCCGTTCGCGCGCGAGCGCCAGCGCCGCCTCCAGCGCGCCGTCGGCGTCGAGGGACCCGTCGGCGAGGCCGGCGTGCCCGCGGACGACCCGCGCGCCGCCGAACGGGAGGACGAACACCTTCCGGGGGACCCCCGGGTCGAAGAACACCTTCTCGCCCGGCGCGAGCGCGAGCCGCATGCCCCACGCTGCCGCGCGGTCGAAGCGCAGCACGCGGTTGACCTCGAAGAAGTGGAAGTGCGAGGTGACGCCGACCGGGACGTCGCCCTCGTTGACGACGGTCAGCGGGTGGTCCCGCTGGCGCCACTCGATCGCCGCCTCGCCCTGCGGCGGCGGCCCCGCGGCGGTGATCGGGTCGTGCAGGACGAGCAGGCGGCTTCCGTCGGCGAACAGCGCCTCCACCTCGACCCGGCGGACGAGCGGGGCGACCCCCTCGGCCACGTCGCCCGGGCCGAGGACCCGGTACCCGGCGGCCTCCGCCTCGGCGTAGGCGCGCCCGTCCCGGGCCGCCTCGCACACCTCGTCGGCGATCAGCGCGACGGCCTCGGCCTGGTTGAGCGCCAGCCCGCGGCCGCGCCGCCTACGCGCCAGCTCGGCGGCGAGGAAGAGGAGCAGGCGGTCCTGCTCGCGCGGGAGGAGGCGCATCGACGCGGCATCCTCTCACGCCGTGCGGTGCCGTCACGCCGCCGGGCGCACGCGCAGCAGCGGGTCCGTCTCCGGCTCCGCGATCGCGACCTGCGCCCGCCTCGGGGTCCGGCCGCACGACGAGCACCTCGCCGGGCGCGTTGCGCAGCAGCCAGGCGATGTCGTCGACGCCGAAGCCGTCGTGGCGGTCGCCGCTCGCCGCGGCGACCACGATCCGCGTGGCGCCGGGCACGTCGGCGATGAGCTGGCGCAGCGCATGGCGCACGTTGCGCCCGCGGGCGATCCGGCCGTCGACCGGCACGCCGACCCGGGCGGCGCGCTGCTCGATCGCCTCGAACACGGAGAACGCCTCGTCGCAGGAGCGCCCGACCGGCACGTCGAGCGGCAGCGCCTGCGGCACCGTCGCGAGGTAGCCGGGCACGACCACCGCTCCCTCGGCCCACGCCAGGCGGATGCGTCGCCTGCAGCGCGCGCTCGGACAGCTCGGTGCCGACGAACGGGAAGAGGATCTTCGCGCGCGCGGCGGGCGGTTCCTCCCTCGCCCGCCGGCGGCGCATGACGAGCGCGGTCGCGGCGGCGCCGGCGGCGAGCGCCAGCAGGGGGATGACGAAGTCCCAGACGTTCATGGCGACCTCCACTCGCGCTTGGAGCGGTCCGCGACGATGCGCAGGTCGACGCCGGGGAGCCGGCGCAGCAGCCGCTCGGTCAGCGGCTCGCCGAAGCGCCGGAGCCCGTTGCGCGCCGCCGGCGATCCCATCAGCACGTACGTGCTGCCGCGCTCGCGCGCGACGCGCGCGACCACGTCGGGCACGTCGTCGCCCTCCTCGAAGAGCACCTGCGCGCCGAGGAGCGACCCGAGCCGCCGCAGGGCGTCGAGCTGCTCGGCCTCCTCCGGGCTGGGATCGCGACCGGGCGGCAGGACGGTCAGCACGTCCATCTCGGCGCCCAGCCGCTGGGCGGAGCGCCACGCGCGGCGCACGACGCGCTGCGAGGACGCCTGCGGGGTCACGAGCGCGAGCAGCCGCTCGCCCACCGCCTGGGGCACCGCGAGTCCGAGGATCTGGTGCTCGTCGCGCACCGGGGGCGGCTCGCGCACGAGCCGCTTGGCCTCGACGCCCTCCGCCACCTGGCGCAGCGCGACCTCGCGCAGCGCCTCGAGGTTCTCCACGCGGAAGAAGCCGTTGAGGGCGGCCGGCACCCGCTCGGCCTTGTAGACCTTGCCGGCGCGCAGCCGCTCGATCAGCGCCGGCGGCGTCACGTCGACCAGGACCACCTCGTCCGCGGCGGACAGCACGGAGTCCGGGAACGTCTCCCGCACGCGCACGCCCGTGAGCTCGGCGACCTGGTCGTTGAGCGACTCGAGGTGCTGGACGTTGACCGTGGAGAACACGTCGATGCCCTCGTCCAGCACGTCGTCGATGTCCTCGTAGCGCTTGACGTGCTCGGTCCCGGGCGGATTCGTGTGGGCGAGCTCGTCGATCAACGCCAGCTCCGGGTGGCGCTCGATCAGCCCGGGGAGGTCCATCTCGGAGAGCGTCACGTCCTTGTAGGTCGACGCGCCGGCGCGCGAGCTGGGGCAGTCCCTCGGCGACCCGCTCCGTGTCGACCCGCCCGTGGGGCTCGAGGTAGCCGATCACGACGTCGCGCCCCGCTTCGAGCTCCGCGTGCCCCTCCTGCAGCATGCGGTAGGTCTTGCCGACGCCCGCGGCCATCCCGAGGAAGATCTTGTGGTGGCCGCGCGCAACGTTCATTCCACCGCTTCACATATCACGCGGACGCGGCGGCGCAGCGTTCCCGGCTCCGCCCACGTGAAGAGCGGGCCGTCGCCGTCGGAGAGGAGCCGTCGCGCGTCGGCGAAGACGTCCTCGCCGACGGGACGGTCCTCGTCGCGCAAGCGCGCCGACGAGCCGCTCGATGTCGGCGGCGGCCTCGAGCACCTGGTCGCGCTGCACCGGCACGCGCGCCGTCAGCCCGCGCGGCGGGCGGCGCGCGTCCTCGAGCACGCGCTGGAAGGCCGTGGCGAGCATGCGTCGCCGGCGGCGGGCCATGAGCTCGCTCCACGTGGCGCCGCGCCGCCGCCGGCGCGGGTGTCCGACCGCGATGCTCATCGTCACGCCCCCAGGAGGTTGTGGACGATCAGGTCGATCAGCTTGATCCCGACGAACGGCGCGATCAGGCCGCCGACGCCGTAGATCAGCAGGTTGCGGCGCAGCAGCGCCGTGGCGCCGACCGGGCGGTAGCGCACCCCGCGCAGCGCCAGCGGCACCAGCATCGGGATGATCAGCGCGTTGAAGACGATCGCCGAGATGATGGCCGACTGGGGCGTGCCCAGGGACATGATGTTCAGGTCGTCGATCGGCCCGCGCCCGCCGTTCACGCCGTAGGTGAACGCGAACACCGCGGGGAGGATCGCGAAGTACTTCGCGACGTCGTTCGCGATGGAGAACGTGGTGAGCGCGCCGCGCGTGATCAGCAGCTGCTTGCCGACCTCGACGATCTCGATCAGCTTCGTCGGGTTGGAGTCGAGGTCGACCATGTTGCCCGCCTCGCGCGCCGCCTGGGTGCCGGTGTTCATCGCGACGCCGACGTCGGCCTGCGCGAGCGCCGGCGCGTCGTTGGTGCCGTCGCCGGTCATCGCCACGAGCCGGCCGTCGGACTGCTGCTCGCGGATCAGCGCGAGCTTGGCCTCCGGCGTCGCCTCGGCGAGGAAGTCGTCGACGCCCGACTCGTCGGCGATCTTCGCCGCCGTGAGCCGGTTGTCGCCGGTGACCATCACCGTGCGGATGCCCATCGCGCGCAGGCGGTCGAAGCGCTCCTTCATGCCCTCCTTGACCACGTCCTTGAGCTCGATGACGCCGAGCACCTGCGAGTCCCGCGCGACCGCCAGCGGCGTCGAGCCCATGCGGGCGACCCGGTCCAGCTCGGCCTCGAGCTCCGGCGGCGCCTGGCCGCCCTCGCCCTGGACCCAGCGGAGCACCGCGTCGCCGGCGCCCTTGCGCAGGCGGTTGCCGTTGAGGTCGACGCCGCTCATGCGCGTCTGCGCGGTGAACGGCACGAAGTGCGCGTCCAGCGAGGCGAGCTCGTGCTCCCGGATGCCGTACTGCTTGGCGAGGACGACGATCGAGCGGCCCTCGGGCGTCTCGTCGGCCAGCGACGCGAACTGCGCCGCCTCGGCGAGCTCGGACTCCGTGACGCCCGGCATCGGGACGAACGCGGCCGCCTGGCGGTTGCCGAGCGTGATCGTGCCCGTCTTGTCGAGCAGCAGCACGTCGACGTCGCCGGACGCCTCGACGGCGCGCCCGGAGAGCGCGAGCACGTTGCGGCGGACCAGCCGGTCCATGCCGGCGATGCCGATCGCGCTCAGCAGCGCGCCGATCGTGGTCGGGATGAGCGCGATCAACAGCGCGATGAGCACCGTGATCGTGATGTTGGTGTCGGCGTACTCGCCGAACGGCCGGAGCGTGACGACGACGACCAGGAACACGATCGTCAGGCCCGCGAGCAGGATCGACAGCGCGATCTCGTTCGGGGTCTTGCGCCGCGCGGCGCCCTCGACCAGCGCGATCATGCGGTCCAGGAACGACTGGCCCGGCTCCTGCGTGATCTCGACCACGATGCGGTCCGAGAGCACCCGCGTGCCGCCGGTGACCGCGCTGCGGTCGCCGCCCGACTCGCGGATCACCGGCGCGGACTCGCCGGTGATCGCCGACTCGTCGACCGAGGCGATGCCCTCGGTGACGGTGCCGTCGCCGGGGATCAGCTCGCCGGTCTCGACGACGACGACGTCGCCGCGGGTCAGCTCGGCCGCCGGCTTGGTGGTGCCGTCGCGCAGCCGCGCGGTGGTCTCCTTGCGCATCGCGCGCAGCGTCTCGGCCTGGGCCTTGCCGCGGCCCTCGGCGATCGCCTCGGCGAAGTTGCCGAAGAGCACCGTCAGCCACAGCCAGATGGCGACCGTGAACGCGAACCAGCCGGCCTGCCCGGTCTCGCCGACGATCCACAGGACCGTCGTGAACGCCGCGCCGACCTCGACCACGAACATGACCGGGTTGCGGAGCAGCTCGCGCGGGTCGAGCTTGCGGAACGACGCGACGACGGCCGGCCTCAGGATCGCCGGCTCGAAGAGCGAGCGCTGTGGACGGTCCGTCATCGAGAGGCCTCCCGGTCGAGGTCGAGGTTGAGCTCCAGCACGTTGATCGACTTGTCGCCGGCCAGCCCGAACAGGGGCCGGCTCGCGTTGTCGTCGATCAGCTCGCAGCACCCGGGCCTTGTCGAGGCCGCGCTCCCGCGCGACCCGGTTGGCCTGGATGTCCGCGTTGTCCTCGGAGATGTGGGGGTCCACGCCCGAGGCCGACGTGGTCGCCGCGTCGGACGGGATGTCCGCCGCGGTCAGGTTCGGGGTGTAGGGCTTCTCCCGCGCCAGGTAGGCGTCGACGTAGCCCTTGAGCTGGTCGGCGAGGTCCTTCTGGTTGGGGCCCTGGTTGTTGAAGAACGTGGCCGCCGGGGCGTAGCCCGTGGCCGACGGCCGGCTCTGGAAGTACCGCAGATCGGGTTCCAGCACCGGGTTGCCGTCGGCGTCCTTCCTCCCGGTGTCGCGGGAGAAGTCCTGGCCGATGAGCTTGGAGCCGACGACCTTGCCGTCGCGCTCGATCATCGACCCGTCGGCCCGGTCGGGGAACACGACCTGGCTGACGCCGGTCATGAGGAGGGGGAACGCGAGGCCGAGCACCACCGTGAAGGCGATGACGGCGATCACTGCTGTCTTGAGTTCTCGCATGTCCTAGTAGAGCTGGTCGGAGAGGCCCTGGACCACGGGTCCGAGGAGGAGGGCGGGGACGAAGGTGAGGAGGGCGACGATCAGCACCACGGCGATCAGCACGACGCCGAAGGTCGGCGTGTCCGTGCGCAGCGTGCCCAGGCCCACCGGGGTGACCCGCTTGCCGGCGAGCGAGCCCGCGATGGCGAGCACGGCCAGGATCGGGATGAAGCGGCCGCCGAGCATCGCCACGCCGCCGAGCACGTCGGCGAACGAGATGCCGAAGGCGCCGTCGTTCGTGCCGTTGGGCTGCAGGTAGCCGGTGTAGCCGGCGAAGGCGGAGCCGTTGTTGTTGCCCTGCGAGGTGTACGCGTAGAGCGTCTCTGAGAAGCCCTGTGGCCCGCCGTTGAACATCGACGGGCGCGCCCCACTTGGAGCCGATCGCGACCGCGGTCGCGACCAGCACCATCATCGGCACGGCGATCGTGCCGATGATCGTCAGCTTGATCTCGCGCGCCTCGATCTTCTTGCCGAGGAACTCCGGCGTCCGCCCGACCATCAGGCCGGAGATGAAGACGCCGAGGATGACGAACAGCAGCATCGAGTACAGGCCGGAGCCGACGCCGCCCCAGATGACCTCGCCGGTCATCATCTGCGCCATCGGGACCGCGCCGCCGAGGCCGCTCAGCGACTCCATCGCCGCGTTGACCGCGCCGCAGGAGGCTGCGGTGGTGACGGCGGCGAACAACGAGCTCGAGCCGATGCCGAAGCGCATCTCCTTGCCCTCGAGGTTGTCGCCGGTCAGGCCCGCGGCCTGCATCGCCGGGGTCGGCCCCGTCTCGTTGATGTAGATCACGGCGACCGCGACGACGAACAGCGTCATCATCGCGCCGAAGACCATCCAGCCCTGGCGGCGGTTGTCGACCATGCGGCCGTACATCGAGGTCAGCCCGGCCGGGATCGCGAGGATCGCCAGCATCTCGACGAAGTTGGAGAACCACGTCGGGTTCTCGTACGGCATCGCCGAGTTGACGTTGAAGAAGCCGCCGCCGTTCGTGCCGAGCATCTTGATCGCCTCCTGGCCGGCGACCGGGCCGAAGCCGAACGTCTGCGCCAGGCCGGTGAGGCCCGTGGCGTCGGTCGGGCCGGAGAGCGTCTGCAGCACGCCCTGGGACACCAGGATGAGCCCGACGATCACCGACAGCGGGAGCAGCACGTAGAGGATGGTCCGCGTGAGGTCGACGTAGAAGACGCCGATCTCCTTGCCCGAGCGCGAGGCGAGGGCGCGGACGAACGCGACGAGGACGGCGATGCCGACGCCGGCCGAGACGAAGTTCTGGACGGCGAGGCCGGCCATCTGCGAGAAGTACGACATCGTCGTCTCGCCGCGCGTAGAACTGCCAGTTCGTGTTGGAGAGGAACGACGCGGTGGTGTTGAACGACACGTCCCACGTGCCCGAGCTGAGGTCCTGCGGGTTCCACGGGTGGATGCCCTGGGTGCGCAGGATCACGTACAGCAGGACGCCGAACGACGGCGCTGACGATCAGGACGGAGCGGGCGTAGCCCTTCCAGTCCTGTCCGCGCGCGGGGTCGACGCCGAGCACGCGGTAGAACGGCGCGCTCGACGACGCCCGAGCGCGGCGAGCTCGCCCGCGGAACACGCGCGCGAGGTAGCCGCCCGAGCACGGGGGTGATCGCGGTCAGCACCGCGACGAAGAGGAGGATCTCGATCCAGCCGGCGACGGTCATGGCCTAGAACCGCTCCGGGCGCACGAGCGCCACGACGAGGTAGGCGAAGACCAGCACCGACACGATCAGCCCCGACGAGCTCGATCGTGCTCATACGCGGTCCAGCCCCTCGAGGAAGAGGAACAGCACCGCGAACGCGAGCACGCCGAACCCCAAGGAGGAGACGTCCTGGAGCGAGTCCAGGACGGAGGCGAACACGGGAGACGAAGTCATGTCCCCGACGGTAGGCGCGAACGCGTCAAGGCCGCATGCCGATGTCCGCCCATCGGTATCAAGAACTCGTGAAGACGGATCAGAACAGCCGGTCGCCGAGGCCCTGCACCCCGGAGCCGAGGAGCAGCGCGGGCACGAACGTGAGCAGCACGACCACGACGATCGACCGCGAGCACGAGGCTCACGAACGTCGGGTTGTCGGTGCGCAGCGTGCCGCGTCCGGTCGCCATCACCGGCCGCGTGGCGAACGCCCCGGCCACCGCGAGCGCGGCGAGCATCGGGACGTAGCGGCCGGCGAGCATCGCCAGGCCACCCATCACGTTCGCGAACGAGATGCCGAACTGCTCGGCGTCGGGCGGCTGGACGAAGCCGGTGTATCCCGCGAACGCCGAGCCGTTGTTCATCGTCTGCGACACGTAGGCGTACAGCGTCTCGCTGAAGCCCTGCGGGCCGCTGTCGAAGATCGACACGCGCCCGAACTCGCTCGCGGTGGCGAGGCCGGCCGCGCCGAGCGCGAGCATCGGCGCGGCGAGCGTCCCGATGATCACGAGCTTGACGGTGCGCACGTCGAGCTTGCGCCCGACGTACTCGGGTGTTCGCCCGACGAGCAGCCCGGCGAGGAAGACGGTGAGCAGGACGACGAGCAGCATGCTCGAGAGCCCGGAGCCGATCCCGCCGAACGCCAGCTCCCCGGTCATCATCAGCGAGAGCGGGGCGAGCGCCCCGGTCCCGCTGAGCGACTCCATCGCGCCGTTGACCGCGCCGGAGGCGCCCGACGTGGTGACCGTGGCGTAGAGCGCGGTGCCCGCGTCGCCGAAGCGCTGCTCCTTGCCCTCCAGGTTGGCGCCGGTGAGCCCGGCCGCCTGCATCGCCGGCGTCGGGCCGCTCTCCGCCGGCGTAGAGGACGGCGAAGCCCGCGACCAGCAGGACGAGCATCGCGGCGTACAGCGCCCAGCCCTGCCGGCGGCTGCCGACCGCGCGGCCGAAGGTGGCCGTCAACCCGGCGGGGACCAGCGACGATCAGCAGCATCTGCACGAAGTTCGAGAGCGAGCCGGCGTTCTCGTACGGCATCGCCGAGTTCACGTTGAAGTAGCCGCCGCCGACCGATCCGAGCGTCTTGATCGCGGCCTGCGTGGCGATCGGCCCGATCGTGAGGTTCTGCACCACGCCGCCCGCGACCATCAGCACCGCGCCGAGCGTGCCGAGCGGGAGCAGGACGTAGAGCAGCCCGCGGACGAGGTCGACCCAGAAGTTGCCGAGGCCCGGCGCCGCTGCTGGCGGGCGAAGCCGCGGATGACCGCGATGCCCGGTCGCGAGCCCGACGGCGGCCGAGAGCCAGGAGTGCAGCGCGATCGAGGCCATCTGGGAGAACGTCGTGAGCGACGTCTCGCCCGCGTAGAACTGCCAGCTCGTGTTCGACACGAACGAGACGGCCGTGTTGAACGCGACGTCCCACGGCAGCGACGCCTGGATCCCGTGGTCCCACGGGTGGATCGCCTGGGTGCGGAGCACGGCGTAGGCGGCGACGAGGCAGACGGCCGAGAAGACCAGGGCGCTGCGGGCGTACGCCTTCCAGTCCTGCGGCGCGCGGTCGACGGCGAACAGGCGCAGCGAGCCGTGCTCCACCGGCCCGAGCACGCGGGCGAGCAGCACCCGCTCGCCGGCGAACACCCGGACGAGGTAGGCCCCCAGCGGCGGGGTGATCGCCGTCAGGATGGCGACGAAGAGGACGAGCTGCGTCCAGCCTGCGACGGTCACTGCCGTCCGACGCTACGGCCGGCCGCGTCAAGCTTCCGTGGCGATCTCCCCGCGCGGCGTCAAGATCGCGTGAAGACGGTGGGTCAGCCGACGAAGCGGTAGCCGACGCCGGGGTCGGTCCGGATGTAGCGCGGCGCCTCGCCGGCGGGCTCGATCTTGCGCCGGAGGTTGGCGATGTGCGTGCGCAGCACCTGCGTGTCGTCCGCGTAGGCCGGGCCCCAGACCTCGACGAGCAGCGAGCGGTGCGTCATCAGCCGGCCGCGCTGGCGTGCGAGCGTGCGCAGCAGGTCGAACTCGATCGGCGTGAGGTGCACCTCGGCGCCGTCGCGCCGGACGGTGTGGGCGGCGACGTCGATCTCCAGGCCGTCCGCCACGATCGCCGGCTCGCCCGGATCCCCGCCGGCGCGGCGCAGCGTGGCCTGGAGCCGGGCGACCAGCTCGCGCGGCGCGAACGGCTTGACCACGTAGTCGTCGGCGCCGGCCTCCAGCGCGCGGACCTTCTCCTCCTCGTCGCCGACGGCGGAGAGCACGATGATCGGCATCCGGCTCCACTCCCGCAGCGAGCGGCAGACCTCGATGCCGTCGCCGTCCGGGAGGACCAGGTCGATGATCGCGGCGTCGGGCGGCTGCACCGCGGCGCGGTCGAGCGCCTCCTGCGCGGTCGCGGCCGGCACGACGTCGAAGCCCGCGTCGCGCAGCACGACGCGCAGCGCGCGCAGGATCTGCGGCTCGTCGTCGCAGACGAGCACGCGCCGGGCCGGGGCGGTCACGCCGGGACCGCCTCGGCCAGCGGGAGCGCGACGACGAAGCTGGACCCCTGGCCCGGCAGCGACTCGACGCGCACCTGGCCGCCGTTCGCCTCCACGAAGCCCTTCACGATCGCCAGCCCGAGCCCGGATCCCTCGGCGCGCCGGTCGCCGCCGCGGAAGAACGGCTCGAAGATCCGCTCCTGGTCGGCGGGCGAGATGCCGGGCCCGCGGTCGACCACGCGCACGAGCAGCCGTCCGCCGCTGACGCGCGCGCGGACGGAGATCGGCTGGCCGTCGGAGTAGCGGCTCGGCGTTCTCCAGCAGGTTCGCGAACGCGCGCTCGAGCTGGCCGCCGTCGGCGAGGATCAGCGGCAGGTCGCGGTCGACGGTCAGCTTCAACCGGTCCGAGGCGAGGCCCGCGGACGTCGCCGCCTCGCGCAGCACCTCCTCCACCGAGCACCAGTCGCGGTGCGGCTCGGCGGCGCCGGCCTGCAGGCGCGAGAGCTCGATCAGCTTGTCGACCAGCCGCGCGAGCCGGGCGCTCTCGCTGGTCACGCCGGCGGCGAGCTCGCGCCGGTCCTCGTCCTCGAGCGCGGGCGAGGCGAGCGCCTCGGCGGACGTGACGATCGCGGTGAGCGGGCGAGCGCAGGTCGTGCGAGACCGCGCGCAGCACCGCGGTCTTGATCTCGTCCGAGCGGCGCAGCGCGCGCGTCTCGACCACCTCGCGCGTGAGCCGCTCGCGCTCGAGCGCGGCGGCGAGCAGCGCCTCGAGCGCGGGCGGACGCGCCTCGCCCGCGCCTGCCGGGCGGCGCGGGGCACGAGCAGCGTGCCGAGCCGCGCGGTCGCCGTCGCGAGCGGGATCGCGGCCGAGCGCTCGTCGTCGCCGACCGCCTCGAGCACGAGCCGGCACGAGGCGAGGCCGAACGCCTGCGCGATCCGCTGCGCGGCCGGCGCGAGCGCGCCGGAGAGGTCGGGCGCGCCGAGCAGGACGCGGGCGAGCTCGGCGGCGAGGTCGGCCTCGCGCCCGCGCTGCTCGGCCTCCTGCGCGCGGTGCCGTGCCGCCTCGGCGAGGCTCGAGGCCGCGGCCGCGACGACCAGGAACACGACGAGCGCGACCCAGTTCTCCGCCTCGGCGATCGTCAGGCGGCCCGTCGGCGGGATGTGGAAGAAGTTGAACGCGACGGCGCTGACGAGGCTGGTCGCGATGCCGAGCGGCGCGCCCCAGACGATCGAGACGAGCAGCACGCCGAGCAGGTACACGACGCCGAGCGACACCGGCGCGGCCACGTCGCTCAGCGGGAACAGGATCAGCGTCTCGACGGTGACCAGCGCGCAGCGCGGTGAGCACGCCCACCGAGAGCGGGAGCCGGCGCGTCGGGAGCGACCAGTGGCGCACCCGCTGAGCGTAGACCTACGGCTGGGGTCAGGCCCGTTGCGTTGCACGGCCGTCGCGGTGGTGTACGCCCGGCGAGTCGAGCGTGCAACGCAACGGGCCTGACCCCACCTGCCGGCCCTCCCGGCGTAGGCTGCGGCGATGGCCACCCTCGACCGGATGCCGGAGGGCCAGCTCGAGTCGGTCGCGCTCGCCGACGGCGACCTGCGCGCCGTCTTCGTCCCCGCCGCGGGCATGGTCGGCTGCTCGCTGCAGCACCGCGGCGAGGAGCTGCTCGTGCAGCGCGGCGGGCTCGACGCGTGGCGCGGCACCGGCCGGTCCTTCGGCCTCCCGCTGCTGCACCCGTGGGCGAACCGGCTGCGCGACTGGCGCTACGCGGTGGCCGGCCGCGCGGTCACGATCGACCGCAGCCGCGCGATCGTGCGCGCCGACGAGCACGGCCTCCCGATCCACGGCGCGCTGGCCGCGGCCGAGGACTGGGACGTGATCGACGCGGGCGCGGACAGCGCGTCCGCCTGGCTCACGGCCGGGCTCGACTACGGGCGCCGCGACGACCGGCTGTCGGTGTTCCCGTTCCCGCACAAGCTGGAGCTGGAGCTGCGCCTCGCCGGCGACGCGCTGACCATCACCACGACGGTCGCCCCCACCGGCGAGGACGTGGTGCCGCTGGCGTTCGGCTGGCATCCGTGGCTCTCGCTGCCAGGCGTGCCGCGCGCCGAGTGGGTGCTCTCGCAGCCGGCGCGGATCGCGGTCCTGCTCGACGAGCACAAGCTGCCGACCGGCGAGCGGGTCGACGCGCCCGCGGAGGCCGCCCCGCTCGGCGACCGGGAGCTGGACACGCACAGCGCGGTGCCGGAGGACGCGCGCTACGCGCTCTCGGGCGGCGGGCGGGAGATCGCGGTCGAGTGGGCCGGCGGCTATCGCCACGCCCAGGTGTTCGCGCCCACCTCGCTCGACACCGCGTGCCTGGAGCCGATGATGGCGCCGGTGGCCGCCCTCTCGACGGGCGAGGACCTCGAGCTCGCGCAGCCCGGGGAGCAGGTCAGCGCGACCTTCCGCGTGCGCGTCACCTGAGGCCGCCGGCAGGGTAGGGGATGATGTGACCGTGGGGATGGGCCGACCCGAGACGACGGTGAGCGACGAGCATGCCCCCGTCGTGCGCGTGGACGTCCTCGAGACGTTCGTCGAGCTGCTCACCCGCTCGGAGGACGACAGCTCCTCCGACGCCTTCTACTCGTCGCTGTGCGAGGCCGTGTGCCGGCTCACCTCGATGGACCGCGCGGTCATCTTCCGCTACGACGAGGCGCGCCGCCGCGTGCGCGCCGCCGGCGCCTACGGGCTCGACCTCGACCGCTTCACCAACTCCCACATCACGGTCGAGTCCGCGCCGATCGCGCGCCAGGCCCTGGTCGAGGACCGCGTGATCGAGATGGACGCCGAGGCGGTCGCGCGCGAGGTGCCCGAGCGGTTCCGCGACCTGCTCGACGGCTCGACGCTCGTGTGCTGCCCGCTGTCGGCCGGCGGCCGCTGGAGCGGCGTGATCCTGGCGGACCGCCGCCCGCGCCGCCCGCTGTCGAGCGAGGAGCGCGACCTGCTGTGGACGCTCGGCAAGTCGGCCGCGCTCGCCGAGGCGGCGCGCCACGCGACGTTCCAGCAGGCGCGGGCGCGCCAGCTGCAGGAGCGGATCGACCTCGCGCGCGAGGTGCACGAGGGCGTGATCCAGCGGCTGTTCGGCGTGCTGCTCGTGGTGTCGAGCGAGGGCGCGCTCCCTGCCGAGGCGCGCGAGCGGGTGACGGTGGAGCTGCAGGCGGGGCTGCGCGACCTGCGCCGCGCGCTGCAGCGGCCGCTCGGCCGCTCCTCGCCGGCGACCGAGACGACGTTCCTCGACGAGATGGCGCGGCTGCGCGACGCGCACCCGGAGCTGGGCATCGTGCTCACGCCGGGGAGCGACGAGGTCGGCATCCCGCCCGACCTGGAGTCGCTCGCGCAGTCGGTGCTGGTCGAGGCGGTGCGCAACGCGCGCAAGCACGCGGCGCCGACGCGGGTCGAGGTGGCGCTGGACCAACAGGAGGGCGCGTGGGTGATGGAGGTCTGCAACGACGGCGTGCAGGAGCGGACGCGGACGATCTCGGGGATGGGCCTGCGGCTCGCGGCGCTCGAGGCGCTGCAGGTGGGCGGGCTGGTCGAGTTCGGCCTGCGCGAGCCGGGGACCTGGCGGGTCCGGCTGGCGGTGCCGGAATGAGCACCCCCGACGTCAGCCCGGCCCGGATCGCGTCCGGCTCGGGCGAGCGCAAGCTCCGCGTGCTGGTCGTCGACGACCACGAGGTCGTCCACTGGGGGCTCCGGCTCATGCTCGGCGAGCAGCCGTGGGTGGAGCGGTGCCTGAGCGCGCGCACGGGCGAGGAGGCGATGGCGCTGCTCACCCGCTATCACCCGCACGTCGCGCTGGTCGACCTGTTCGTCGGCCAGGAGTCGGGCGCGGAGATCTGCGAGCGCCTCCGGGCGGAGTCGCCCACCATCAACGTCCTGCTGATCTCCGGCGCGGGGCGGATCAGCCCGAACGCGGCGCGCGCGGCGGGGGCGGCGGGCTTCATCTCCAAGGACTGGCCCGCGGCCGACATCGCCGGCGCGGTCCGGATGGTCGGGCTCGGCATGACCGTCTTCCGGCCCCACGAGGCGCCGGCCGGCCCGGGGCTGAGCGAGCGCGAGCGCGAGGTGCTCGACCTGATCGGCTCGGGCGCCACGAACCGCGAGATCGCGGAGCAGCTCTTCCTCTCGCCGCACACGGTGAAGGAGCACACGTCGTCGCTCTACCGCAAGCTGTCCGTGCGCAACCGGGCCGAGGCGGTGCAGAAGGCGCAGCGCCTCGGTCTGATCACGTGACGGAGATCGGGCTCGGACTCGCGGCGCTCGGACGGCCCGGCTACATCAACCTCGGCCACGGCGCGCGACATCGCCGACCGCGAGCGTCGCGGGGATGGAGCGCGCGGCGCACGACGTGCTCGACGCGGCGTACGCGGGCGGCGTGCGGCGCTTCGACGCCGCGCGCTCCTACGGCCGCGCCGAGGCGTTCCTCGCGTCCTGGCTCGCACGCCGCGGCCTGGGCCGCAGGACGTCGTCGTCAGCTCGAAGTGGGGCTACGCGTACACGGCCGGCTGGCGGGTCGACGCCGAGCAGCACGAGGTCAAGGACCTCAGCGCGCGACGCAGCTGCGGCGCCAGTGGGCCGGAGACCGGGCGCTGCTCGGCGACCACGTGCGGCTCTACCAGATCCACTCGGCCACGCTGGAGAGCGGCGTGCTCGACGACCCCGACGTGCGCGCCGAGCTCGCCGCGCTGCGCGCGCGCGGCGTGCGGGTCGGGCTCAGCGTCACCGGCGCCGGGCAGGCCGCGACGATCGACCGCGCGCTCGCGGTCGGCGGCTTCGACGCCGTGCAGGCGACCTGGAACCTGCACGAGCGCAGCGCCGGGGACGGCGCTCGCCCGCGCGCACGCCGCCGGGCTGCGAGGTGTACGTCAAGGAGGCGCTCGCGAACGGCCGGCTGACCGCGCGCGGCGGCGACGCCGAGCTCGCCGCGGCGGCGCGCGAGCGCGGAGCGGCGCAGGACGCGCTCGCGCTCGCGGCGGCGCTCGCCCAGCCGTGGGCCGGACGTCGTGCTGAGCGGCGCGTCGACCGTCGCGCAGCTCGAGAGCAACCTGCGCCGCGCGCGACGTCGGCTGGGACGACGCGCTCGACGAGCGGCTCGCGGCGCTGGTCGAGGATCCGGCCGGCGTACTGGGAGGACGCGCTCGGCGCTGCCCTGGAACTAGCGCTGCGGATGCGGTGGACCTCGCCCGTGCGCCCGAACAGCCGCCGGTCGCCCGGGTCGGCGGTGAACGCGAGGCCGAGCGCGAGCAGGACCGCGATCGACGGCCAGCGCCGCCGCGAAGCCGCAGCGCGTCACGCCGCGCACGCCTGCGCGCGCGTGCTCGCGCTACGTCGTCTCCGGCCCGAGCAGCTCGGCGACGACCGGCGGGCTCCAGCCCCAGGCCGCGCGCGCGGCACCAGGCGACGCAGCGCGTCGGGCCCGGCGACCTCGACGGCCTCGGCGTCGTACGCCGCGGCGAGCCGGCGACGAGCGCCGCGTTGCGCCCCGGCGCCACGCACGAGCGCGGACGGCCGCGCCCGCTCGGCCCGGAAGCCCTCCTCGTGCACCTCGATCGCGCCGCGCGCCTCGACCACGCCGGGGATCTCGCGGCGCGGCGCGAGCACGCGCCGCGCGGTGCGGCGGCGTCGGGTGCCAGCGCGTGGACGCCGCAGGCGCAGTCGGGAGCGGGCGCGGCGTGCCCGGGCCGCTCGCGCACGTCGCCGTCGAGCCAGTCGCCGCCGGCCGGCCACGGCGCCTCCTGCTGCGGCCCGGCGAGCCGCTCCTCGCCCGGCTCGCCCACGACCGACCACGTCCGCAGCCCGTAGAGCGGACTCGGGACGAGCGGCGGCGCGCTCATGCCGCCTCGCCGGCTTGCGCTCGCGGCTCGGCGCTCGGGCCGGCTCGGCGACGGGCTCCGGCGGCGGCGCCGGCGCCTCGACCGACTCGGCGATGATGCGCCGTGAGGGACCGTCGAGGTCACCATCCACGGATCGCTACGCCTCGGCGCGTCAGCCGGCCAGGCGATCTTGCCCGGGTTGAGGTTGCGGCCCGGGTCGACGCCGTCGAACAGCGCGCGCAGCATCGCGACGCCCGGGCGCCGAGATGTCCTGCTCGAGCCAGCGCGCGTGCTCGGTGCCGACGGCGTGGTGGTGCGACAGCGTCGCGCCGGCGTCCACGAACGCCTGCTGGATCGCCGACTTGACCGCGTCGTACTCGTCGAGCGGCTCGTCGCCGCCCCGACGGCTTGAACGCGAACGTGAAGTACAGGCACGCGCCCGAGTGGTACGAGTGCGAGAGGTGGCACATGATGTAGCCCGTGCACGCCGAGCTCCGCGAACGCGCCTCGCGCCGCGCCGATCACGTCCGTCGTAGAGCGCCGGCAGCAGCGCTCCACGGCGCCGCGGTCTCGGACACGTCGGCGAGCGCGCCGCGGTCGAGCAGGAAGTCGCGGATGTAGGGCGTGTCGAACTTCTTCTGGTCGTACAGCTCGCCCGGGCCGCTGCCGATGCAGAGCGCCGCCGTGGCGGGAGACGATCTCGCCGACCAGCTTGCGCTGCGCTCGCGACGTGCCGCTCGCTGCCCTCGTAGCCGATGAACGCCGAGGCACATCGCCTCGAGGTCGAATCCGCGCCGGCGCCGCAGGAACTCCTTCAGCGCGCGCGACTTCAGCGCCGTCGAGCGAGCGTCGGCGCTTCTTGGTCGCGAACGAGAACTGCGTCTCCTGCGGGTCGGACACGCGCGTCACCGACGGCGACGCCTCGCCGGCGGCGATCTCGTGCATCGCGGCGAGCGCGGCGGACCAGGTCGGGAAGAGGTAGCCGAGGATCATGCGCTCGGCCGGCAGCGCGGTGCACGTGCACCGTCGCCTCGGTGATGATGCCGAGCCGCCCCTCGCTGCCGAGCATCATCTCGCGCACGCTCGGCCCGGTCGACGTCGTCGGCACCGGGCGGATCGACGAGCACGCCGGCCGGCGTGACGACGCGCAGCCCGCGCGTGAGGTCGGCGATGTCGCCGTACTTGTCGGACTGCATGCCCGACGAGCGGGTCGCGATCCAGCCGCCGAGCGTCGAGTGGGTGAAGCTGTCGGGGAAGTGCCCGAGCGTCCAGCCCTGCGCGTTGAGCTGCTCCTCGAGGTCGCGGGCCGAACGCGCCGGCCTGCACCTCGCGCGAGCGCGCGAGACCGTCGTCGATCGACGAGCACGCGGTCCAGCCGGCCGATGTCGACGGAGACGACCGGGCGCGCCTCGTCCGCGGGCGCCTCGAGGCTGCCGGAGATGTTCGAGCCGCCGCCGAACGGGATCACGACGGCGTCGGCCGCGAGCGCCGCGCGCCAGGACCGCCTCGACCGTCGGCCTCGCTCGCCCGGGCGCACGACCACGTCCGGCAGCCGGCCGAGCTCGCCGCGCGCGCTGGCGGACGAGGTCGCGCAGGCTCTTGCCGCGCGCGTGGACGACGCGATCCATCGCCTCGGTCGAGACGTGCTCGGCGCCGACCGCGGCCTCCAGCGCCCGCGCAGGCCGTCGGGCAGGCGACGGCGGCGGGACGCGCAGCGTCGTCGAACGCGACCGGCGCGCGAGGAGGCGCGGTCGATGTCGATCTCGAGGTGGCGCAGGACGAACGGCCGCAGTCGCCGGCTTGTCCTCGTGCGTGAACGACGTGCCTCGTCCCCCAACCCCACCATTTCATGTCCGAGGAAACATACGGAACGAGCCCGCGAAACCGTTGCCGAGATGCGGAGTACATGGGGCATGGGGGACGGCAGACTCAATCGCGCCATCGAGCAGGGCCAGGCGCGCACCACCGAGATCAAGACCCGCGTGCCCGAGCTCAAGGACCGCGTGCCGGAGCTCAAGGAGCGGGTTCCCGAGCTCGGGAACGAGCTGCGCACCAGGGGCACCGAGCTGCGGACGCGCGGCGGCGAGCTCGCGCGCCAGTACGCGAAGATGGACGTCTCCTGGGCCCGCTGCGGCTACGCGCGGGCCCTGCGCCACGCGCTGCTCTCCTGCGGACTCGGGCCGATGATGGACTTCTACGTCCGGGCCCGCGCGCGCGGCACCGAGGTCTTCGACGAGGAGCTCACGCCGCCCGTGATCTTCGTCGCCAACCACTCGAGCCATCTCGACACGCCGACGATCCTGCGCGCGATCCCGCGCAAGTGGCGCAACCGGACCGCGGTCGCCGCCGCCGCCGACTACTTCTACAAGACGCGCTGGAAGGCCAACGGCGTCGCGCTGCTGTTCAACACCGTGCCGCTCGGCCGCAAGGGCGGCGGGCTCGGCAACGGCGCGACCGACCACGTCGACCGGCTGATCGCCCAGCGCTGGAACCTGCTCATGTTCCCCGAGGGGACGCGCTCGCGGGACGGCGAGATCGGCAAGGTGCGCTCCGGCGCGGCGGTGATCGCCGCGCAGCACGGCATCGACATCGTGCCGATCTACGTCAGCGGCACCCACGACGCGATGCCGCCCGGCCAGAACTGGCCGAAGCGCAAGCCCGGGCGCCCGTTCTCCCGCCGCCACCAGGTCGAGGTGCGCTTCGGCCAGCCGATCTCGCCCCGCGACGCCTCCGAGCGCCGCGAGGTCATGGACGAGGTGCGCGCGTTCTGGGACCGCAAGGGCCTCCCGGAGGAGCCGCAGCAGCCGGCGCACGACGTGCTGCTCATCCACCAGGCGCTGCGCGCGCACGAGGAGACCCTCGCCCGCGAGGGCGGCCGGTTCGATCCGGTCCTGCCGCTGGTCACGGAGCCCTCCGAGGAGCGCTCCGCCCCGACGGTCTGATTGACCCGCTGCCCCGGGCGCAGGTACGGTCCGGCCTCGGAGAGCCGGCGACCGAGTGGAGGGCAGCATGAAGAAGCTCATCAACGATCCCGAGGCCGTCGTCCGGGAGGCGCTCGAAGGAATCGAGGCCGCTCACGCGGATCACGTGCGCGTGATCTACGAGCCGATGGTCATCGTGCGCGCGGACGCGCCCGTCCAGGGCAAGGTCGGGATCGTGTCGGGCGGCGGCTCGGGGCACGAGCCGATGCACGGCGGCTTCGTCGGCCGCGGGATGCTCGACGCCGCATGTCCCGGCGAGGTGTTCACGTCGCCGACGCCCGACCAGATGCTCGAGGCGACGAAGGCCGTCGACGGCGGCGCCGGCGTGCTGCACATCGTCAAGAACTACACCGGCGACGTGCTCAACTTCGAGATGGCCGCCGACCTCGCCAAGGGCGAGGGCATCGAGGTCGAGGCCGTGGTCACGAACGACGACGTGGCGGTGCAGGACAGCCTCTACACCGCGGGGCGCCGCGGCGTCGGCATCACGGTGATCGCCGAGAAGATCTGCGGCGCCGCCGCCGAGGAGCGCCAGTCGCTCGCCGAGGTCGCCGAGCTGTGCCGCAAGGTCAACGGCCAGGGGCGCAGCATGGGCATGGCGCTGACGCCGTGCATCACGCCGGGCTCGGGCGAGCCGAGCTTCGAGCTGGCCGACGACGAGATGGAGATCGGGATCGGCATCCACGGCGAGCCGGGGCGCTACCGCGAGAAGCTGGGCCCGGCGTCCGAGATCGTCGACCGCCTCGCGACGGCGATCGTCGAGGACCTCCCGTACGAGTCGGGCGACCGCGTGCTCGCGTTCGTGAACGGCATGGGCGGCACGCCGCTGATCGAGCTCTACATCGTCTACCGCGAGCTCAACCGGTTCCTGCGCGATCGCGGGATCACGATCGAGCGGCGCCTGATCGGCAACTACATCACCTCGCTGGAGATGGCCGGGTGCTCGATCACGCTGCTCAAGCTCGACGACGATCTGACGCGCCTCTGGGACGCGCCCGTCGACACGCCGGCCCTGCGCGTCTGCTGAGGCTGCGGTCGTGAGCATCACCGCCTCGGACGTCCGCGCCTGGATCGGCGCCTTCGCGGCGACCGTCGCCGAGCACCGGACCGAGCTCGTCAGGCTCGACACGGCGATCGGCGACGGCGACCACGGCACGAACATGGACCGCGGGATGCGCGCGTCGGTGGAGAAGCTCGAAGCGACCGACGGCGACGACATCGGCGCGCTGCTGAAGACCGTCGGCATGACGCTCGTGTCGAAGGTCGGCGGTGCCGCGGGGCCGCTCTACGGGACGCTGTTCCTGCAGATGGGCACCGCGTCCGCGGGGCGCACCGAGCTCGACCTCGCCGGCTGGGCGGACGCGCTCGAGGCCGGCGTGAAGGGCGTCCAGGCGCGCGGCAAGGCGGAGCCCGAGGACAAGACGATGATCGACGCGCTGCTCCCGGCGCTCGCGGCGCTGCGGTCCGCCGAGGGCGACGGGGCCGCCCTCGGCGACGCGCTGCGGCGCTCGGCCGACGCCGCGCGGGAGGGGATGAAGGCGACGATCCCGCTCGAGGCGCGCAAGGGGCGGGCCAGCTACCTCGGCCCGCGCAGCGTCGGCCACCAGGACCCCGGGGCGACCTCCTCGTATCTGCTGCTCGACACCGCCGCCACCACGTTCGGGGGCGGCTGAACCAGCCTCAGTCGTCGTCCTCGTCGACCCAGTCGATGGTGCGCGCGACCGCCTTGCGCCACTTGCGGTAGCCCTTGTCGCGCGCGGCCGGATCCATCGCGGGCAGCCACTCGGCGGCCTTGTGCCAGTGCGCCTGCAAGGTCTCGACGTCGGGCCAGAAGCCGACCGCCAGGCCCGCCGCGTAGGCGGCGCCGAGCGAGGGCGTCTCGGCGACGATCGGGCGCACCACCGGCACGTCGAGCACGTCGGCCAGCGACTGCATGAGCAGGTTGTTCGCGGTCATGCCGCCGTCGACCTTGAGCGACGTCATCGCCACGCCCGCGTCCGAGTTCATCGCGTCGACGACCTCGCGCGTCTGCCACGAGGTCGCCTCGAGGACGGCGCGGGCCAGGTGGCCCTTGGAGATGTAGCCCGTGAGCCCTGCGATGACCCCGCGCGCGTCGCTGCGCCAGTGGGGTGCGAACAGGCCCGAGAAGGCCGGGACGAAGTAGCACCCGCCGTTGTTGTCGACGGTGCGGGCGAGCGTCTCGATCTCGGAGGCGCTGCCGATCAGCCCGAGCCGGTCGCGGAACCACTGGACGAGCGCCCCGGTGACCGCGATCGATCCTTCCAGCGCGTAGGTGGCCGGCTGGTCGCCGATCTTGTAGCCGACGGTCGTCAGGAGGCCGTTGGCCGAGCGCACCGGCTGGTCGCCGGTGTTCATGAGCAGGAAGCTGCCGGTGCCGTACGTGCACTTCGCGTCGCCGGGCGAGAAGCAGGTCTGGCCGAACAGGGCCGCGTGCTGGTCGCCGAGCGCGGCGGCCACGGGCAGGCCCGCGAACGCGCCGCCCGCCTCGCCGTAGACCTCCATCGACGGCCGGATCTCGGGCAGCATCGCCCTGGGGACCCCCATCGCGTCGAGCAGCACGTCGTCCCAGTCGAGCGTCTCGAGGTTCATCAGCATCGTCCGGCCGGCGTTCGTGACGTCGGTGAGGTGGCGGCCGCAGAGCTTCCAGATCAGCCACGAGTCCATCGTCCCGAACAGCACGTCGCCCGCTTCGGCGCGCGCCCGGAGGCCGTCGACGTGGTCGAGCAGCCAGCGGATCTTCGGCCCGGAGAAGTAGGTCGCCAGCGGCAGCCCGCAGCGCTCGCGGAAGCGGTCGGGACCCTCCTCGGCGCCGAGCTCACGCACCAGATGGTCCGTGCGCATGTCCTGCCAGTTGAGCGCGTTGTGGACCGGGACGCCGGTCGCGCGGTCCCACAGCACGGTCGTCTCGCGCTGGTTGGTGATCCCGAGCGCGACGAGGTCGCGGACGCCGATCTGCACGGTCGCGAGCGCGTCCTGGACGACGTACTGGACGTTACGCCAGATCTCCTCGGCATCGTGCTCGACGAGCCCGGGCCCGGGGAAGAGGTGCCGGTGCTCGACCTGGCTGACCGAGACGACGCGCGCCCGGCCGTCGAAGACGAAGCAGCGCGACGAGGCCGTGCCCTGGTCGACCGAGGCGATGTAGCGCTCGCTCACGCCGCCTTCCTACCACGTTCGGCGCGATCACCACGGGATCGCGCCCAGATCGCGCGAGACCGCACGCGCCGCCTCGCGCACGAACGACACCAGGTCGTTGCGCGGCCCCCCGTCCTCCGTCAACCGCTCGACCGGACCGGAGATCCCGATCGCGCCGACGGTCACGCCGCGGCGGTCGTCGATCGGCGCGGCCAGCGACACCTCGCCGATCATGAGCTCCTCCGCGTCCCCGGCCCAGCCGCGCTCCAGCACGCCCTCGAGCTCGCGGGAGAACGCCTGCCGGTCGGTGATCGTGGCCGGCGTGTACCGCGTCAGGCCGTCGCCCGCGACCTCCGCGGCGGCGTAGCGGTTGGCGGCGAGCAGCACCTTGCCCATGGCGGTGGCGTGAGCAGGCTGCAGCGCGCCGACCTCCAGCGCCTGGCGGCTGTCGTCGGGACGGAAGACGTGGTGCACGACGAGCACCTTGCCCTCGTGCAACGTGCCGATCCTGACGCTCTCGCCGCTGCGCGCCGCCAGCGAGTCCGACCAGTTGAGCGCGCGTGCCCGCAGCTCGTTGCCGTCCAGGTACGAGCTGCCCATGTGCAGCAGCGCCGCGCCCAGCTGGTACTTGCCGGTCTCCTCGTCCTGCTCGACGAAGCCGACCGCGGCCAAGGTCCGCAGGATCCCGTGCACGGTCGCCTTCGGCAGCTCGAGCTCGCCGGCCAGCTGCACCACGCCGAGGCGCCGGTTGCGCCCCGAGAGCAGCCGGAGGATCGCGGCAGCGCGCTCGATCGACTGGATGCGGGCGGTCACGTGACGAAAGTATCCGAAACCGTTCGGTAATGCCGAACGCGGTCCGCGCTTATGGCGCCTGAACAGCGTTTGACATCGCCGGACGCCCCGGGTTAGTGTCCGGTTCGTCGGCTGCAAGGCAACTCGACGGAGGAGGAGAGGGCTCTTGAGCATCTTCGGAGCAGAGACGATCGGGACCGCGCTCCTGATCCTGCTGGGCAACGGCGTGGTGGCGGGGGTTCTGCTCAACCACTCCAAGGCCCAGAACGGCGGCTGGATCGTCATCACGTGGGGCTGGGGCCTCGGCGTCATGACCGCCGCGTTCGCGGTCGGGCAGTTCAGCGGCGCGCACCTGAATCCGGCGGTGACGCTCGGATTCGCGGTCACCGGCGACACCTCGTGGAGCGACGTCCCCGAGTACCTCGCCGGCGAGTTCGTCGGCGCGTTCATCGGCGCGACGCTCGTGTGGCTGTCGTACCTGGATCACTGGCGGGAGACGGAGGACCCGGGTCTGAAGCTCGCGTGCTTCAGCACGGCGCCGGCGATCCGCAACCCGATCTCGAACATGATCACGGAGATCGTCGGGACCTTCGTGCTCGTGTTCGGCATCCTGTCGTTCTTCGCCAACGAGGCGACGGCGGCGACCGGTCTGGGCGCACTGCTCGTCGGCTTGCTGGTGCTCGGGATCGGGCTCTCGCTCGGCGGTCCGACGGGCTACGCGATCAACCCGGCGCGCGACCTCGGGCCGCGGATCATGCACGCGATCCTGCCGATCGCGGGCAAGGGGGGCTCCGACTGGGGCTACTCGTGGATCCCGGTCGTAGGGCCGATCATCGGCGCCGCGCTGGCCGCGGGCGCGTTCGAATGGTGGTTCCCCGGCTGATCGCCGGTCCGATCGCACTGGCGGGCGGCACCCCCGAGGTGCCGCCCTGGGAGTTCGAGAGCGAGGAGAGAGCCTGATGGCGAAGTACGCGGCAGCGATCGACCAGGGCACCACCAGCACGCGGTGCATGGTCTTCGACCACGGCGGCCAGGTGGTCAGCGTGGCGCAGAAGGAGCACGAGCAGATCTATCCCAAGCCGGGGTGGGTCGAGCACGACGTGACGGAGATCTGGGCCCGCACCCAGGAGGTCGTCGACGAGGCGATGCAGTCGGCCGGAGCGAGCGCCGGCGACGTCGCGGGCGTCGGCATCACCAACCAGCGCGAGACCACGGTGGTCTGGGACCGCACGACGGGCAAGCCGATCCACAACGCGCTCGTCTGGCAGGACACGCGGACCGACAAGCTCGTCGACGAGTACTCGCGCGACGGCGGCCAGGCGCGCTTCCAGGAGAAGGTCGGCCTCCCGCTGGCGACGTACTTCTCCGGGCCGAAGATCCGCTGGATGCTCGACAACGTCGACGGCGCCGCCGCCAAGGCCGACTCGGGCGACCTGCTGTTCGGCAACATGGACACCTGGGTGCTGTGGAACCTCACCGGCGGAACGGACGGCGGGTTGCACATCACCGACGTCACGAACGCCAGCCGCACGATGCTGATGGACCTCAAGACCCTGGACTGGGACGAGGAGGTCATGGACGTCATGGGCGTCCCGCGCGGCGATGCTGCCCGAGATCAAGGCGTCCAGCGAGGTCTACGGCGAGGTCCGCTCGGGCGGCGCGCTGCAGGGCGTGGCGATCGCGGGCGACCTCGGCGACCAGCAGGCGGCGACGTTCGGGCAGACGTGCTTCGCGGTCGGCGAGGCCAAGAACACGTACGGCACGGGCAACTTCCTGCTGCTCAACACCGGCACGGAGGCCGTCGCCGTCCAAGAACGGCCTGCTGACCACCGTCGGCTACAAGATCGGCGACCAGGACGCGATCTACTGCCTCGAGGGCTCGATCGCGATCACCGGGGCGCTCGTGCAGTGGCTGCGCGACAACCTGAAGATGATCAAGGCCGCGCCCGAGGTCGAGGAGCTCGCCCAGACGGTGGACGACAACGGCGGCTGCTACATCGTGCCGGCGTTCTCGGGCCTGTTCGCGCCGTACTGGAAGTCCAACGCCCGCGGCGTGGTGGCGGGCCTGACCCGCTACGTCAACGCAGGCCACATCGCCCGCGCGACGCTGGAGGCGACGGCGTACCAGAGCCGCGAGGTCGTCGAGGCGATGAACCAGGACTCGGGCGTCGCGCTCGAGTCGCTCAAGGTCGACGGCGGCATGGTCGGCAACGACCTGCTGATGCAGTTCCAGGCCGACCTGCTCGGCGTGCCGGTGATCCGGCCGAAGGTGCCCGAGACGACGTCGCTCGGCGCCGCGTACGCGGCCGGGCTCGCCACCGGCTTCTGGGCGGAGGTCGAGGACCTGCGCGAGAACTGGGTCGAGGACAAGCGCTGGGAGCCGTCGATGGACTCCGGCCAAGCGCGACGAGTACTACAAGTACTGGAAGCGGGCGGTCACGCGCACGTTCGACTGGTTCGACGCCGACGAGGGCTGACCGTGGGATGGGGGCGGCGCGCCGCGCCGCCCCCCGCGAGGAAGGGAGTCACGATGGACGCCGAACTGCCGGCTGATCCCGATCGGAACCTCGCGCTCGAGCTGGTTCGAGCGACGGAGGCGGCCGCGATCGCCGCGGCGCGGTTCATGGGCCGCGGCGACAAGGAGGCGGTCGACCAGGCCGCCGTCGACGCCATGCGCCCGGTGCTGCGCTCGGTGGCGATGGACGGCGTCGTCGTGATCGGCGAGGGGGAGAAGGACGAGGCGCCGATGCTCTACAACGGCGAGCACGTCGGCAGCGGCGCGCCGCCGGCGGTCGACGTCGCGGTCGACCCGGTCGACGGCACCACGCTGACCGCGAAGAGCCTGCCCGACGCGCTGGCCGTGCTCGCGCTCTCCGAGCGCGGCACGATGTTCGACCCCGGTCCGATGCGTCTACATGGAGAAGCTGGCCGTGGCGCACGACGTCGGCCACGTCGTCGACTTCGCGGCGCCGATCGGCGACAACATCCGCCGGGTGGCGGAGGCCCGGGGCAAGCGGGTGGCCGACGTCACGGTCGCGATCCTCGACCGGCCGCGCCACCAGGACCTCGTCGGCGCGGTGCTGGAGACCGGCGCGCGGATCAAGTTCATGCTCGACGGCGACGTGGCCGGCGCGATCATGGCGGCCGACGAGGACTCCTCGGTCGACATCATGGTCGGCGTCGGCGGCACGCCCGAGGGCGTGATCGCGGCGTGCGCGCTGAAGTGCCTCGACGGCGCGCTGTTCGGCCGCCTGTACCCGCGCGACGACGGCGAGCGCGAGGCGGCGGTCGCGGCCGGCTACGACCTCGACCGCGTGCTCGGCATCGACGACCTCGTGTCGGGCGACGACTGCTTCTTCGCCGCGACCGGCGTGACGAACGGCGAGCTGCTGCGCGGCGTGCGCTACCGGCCGGGCCGCGTGCTCACGCAGTCGCTCTCGATGCGCTCGCGCTCGGGCGCGGTGCGGGTGATCGACGGCCGTCACCACATCGAGCGCTCGAACCTGATCCGCGCGCCGATGGGGCCCGGCGCGGCATAGGATGACGGCAGTGCCATCCCTTCAGGCCGAGGTGCTCGTGATCGGCGGCGGCGCCACCGGCGCCGGCGTCGCGTGGGACGCCGCGCTGCGCGGCTTCGACGTCGTGCTCGTCGAGCGCGGCGACCTCGCGGAGGGGACGAGCGGGCGCTTCCACGGCCTGCTGCACTCGGGCGGCCGCTACGTGGTCAAGGACCCCGTCGCGGCCGAGGAGTGCGTCGGCGAGAACGCGATCCTCCGCGAGGTGATCCCGGACTGCATCGAGGACACCGGGGGCCTGTTCGTCACCACGCCCGACGACGACCCCGCCTACGGCGACGCGTTCATGGAGGGCTGCCGCGCGGCGAAGCTGCCCGCCGAGGAGATCGACGTCGCCGAGGCGCTGCGGCGCGAGCCGCGGCTGAACCCCGGCATCCGGCGCGCGTTCACGGTGCCGGACGCGTCGATCGACGCGTGGAAGACCGTCTCGTCGTTCGCGCGCGGCGCGGCCGCGCACGGCGCGCGCATCCTCACCTACCACCGCGTGATCGACCTGCACCGCACGGACGGCGCCGTCACCGGCGCGCGCGTGCGCAACGAGCTGACCGGCGAGGACCTCGACATCGAGGCCGGCTTCACGCTCAACGCGTCCGGCGCGTGGGCGGCGCAGATCCTCCACATGGCGGGGATCGAGGACGTCGGCGTGGTCCCCGGCAAGGGGATCATGATCGCGATGAACCACCGGCTCGTGAACACGGTGATCAACCGCTGCACGATGCCGGCCGACGGCGACATCCTCGTGCCGATCCGGACGGTCAGCGTGATCGGCACGACCGACATCCGCTCCGCCGACCCGGACGAGATCCCGGTCACGCAGGCCGAGGTCGACCAGATGCTCGACGACGGCGAGCGGCTGGTGCCCGGCTTCCGCGAGGCGCGCGCGCTGCGCGTGTGGGCGGGCGTGCGGCCGCTGTTCCAGGACGCAAAGGCCGCCGCGGTCGAGGACACGCGCGACGTCAGCCGCACCCACGCCGTCGTCGACCATCGCGCGCGCGACGGCGTCGACGGGCTGCTCACGATGTCGGGCGGCAAGCTCACGACGCTGCGGCTGATGGCGCAGGACCTCGTCGACGCGATGTGCGCGCAGCTCGGCGACGCGCGCCCGTCCCGCACGCACGAGGAGCGCCCGCCCGGCGAGGACGCGCACTACGAGCTCGGCTCGCGGCTGCGCCGGCGCGAGGAGACGCTCCAGGACGAGCAGCTGATCTGCGAGTGCGAGCTGATCGGGCGGGAGCGGCTCGAGGCGGCGATGCGGCGGCGCGGGACGACGAACCTCGACGACATCCGCCGCACCCTGCGGCTCGGGATGGGGCCGTGCCAGGGCGGGTTCTGCATCTACCGCGCGACCGGGATCCTGCACGCCGTCGACCGGCTCGACGGCGCCGAGGCCGCCGCTTCGCTGCGCTCGTTCCTGCAGGAGCGCTGGAAGGGCGTCTGGCCGATCCTCTACGGCGACCAGCTGCGCCAGGCGCGGCTGGACGACTGGATCTTCCAGGGGCTGCTCGACGTCGAGCACCTGCCCGACGGCGAGGTGCCGGCATGAGCCACCACGACGTGATCGTCGTCGGCACCGGGCTCGCCGGCCTGACCGCGGCGGTCCGGCTCGCCGAGTCGGGCGCGCGCGTGCTCGTGCTCGCCAAGGGCGTCGGCGCGACCCACCTCAGCGGCGGGACGATCGACGTGCTCGGCTACGCGCCCGAGCGGGTGGAGCGGCCCGGCCGACGCGCTGCCCGCCTTCCTCGCGGAGCGACCCGGGCCACCCGTACGCCCACGTCGGCGCGGACGGGATCGCCGCGGCGATCGCCTGGTTCAAGGACGCGCGTCGCGGACGGCTCGCTCGCGCCGTACGCCTACACCGGCTCGATGGACGAGAACCTGCTGCTGCCGACGGCCGTCGGCGTGCCGCGGCCCTCGGCGGTCGTGCCGGAGACGATGGCGCGCGGCGACCTGCGCGCCGGCGGGCCGGTCTGCGTCGTCGGCTTCCGCGCGCTCAAGGACTTCCATCCCGCGCTGCTCGCCGACACGCTCGCGCGCGCGGGCGGCGGCGTGACCGCGCGCGCCGTCGAGCTCGACCTGGTGCCCGAGGGGCGCGTCGACGCCAACTCGCTCGGCGTACGCGCGCGCGATTCGACGATCCCGCCTTCCGCGGCCAGGTCGTCGCGCAGGTCCTCGCCCGCAAGCTCGGCGCCGAGGAGCGCGTCGCGTTCCCCGCCGTGCTGGGCATCGCCGATCCGCACGGCGTGTGGACCGCGCTCGAGCACGGGCTCGGCCGGCCCGTGTTCGAGGTCCCGACGCTGCCGCCGTCGGTGCCGGGGATGCGGGTGTTCGCGATCCTGCGCGAGGCGCTGCGCCGGGCCGGCGGCAGCGTCGTGCTCAACAACGTCGTGGTCGGCGCCGAGCGCGACGGCGACCGCGTGCGCGCGCTGCGCACCCGGGTCGGTCTGCGCGAGGAGCGGCGCGGCGCCGACTGGGTCGTGCTCGCGACCGGCGGCTTCGCGTCCGGCGGGCTCGAGCTCGACTCGCGCTGGACCGTGCGCGAGACCGCGCTCGGGCTGCCCGTGAGCGGCGTGCCGGCCCCGGGCGAGGAGCGCTTCCGTCCCGGGTACTTCGACCCCCAGCCGATGGCGTCGCGCCGGCGTCGCGGTGGACGGCGAGCTGCGGCCGGTCGACGCCGAGGGCCGCCGGGTGCTCGAGAACGTGCTGGTGGCCGGCGCGACGCTCGCCGGCGCCGAGCCGTGGAGGGAGAAGTCCGGCGACGGGCTGAGCCTCGCGACGGGCCACCGCGCGGCCGAGCTGGTGCTCGCCGCCTCGACACCCGCGGCCGGCGCGCCGGCCGCGGCCGCAAGGAGCTGATCGCCATGGCGGTGCATGAGGGAGACGTGCTCGGGCACCTGCTGATGCGGGAGTCGCTCGACCACTGCGTCAAGTGCACGATCTGCGAGACGTTCTGCCCGGTCTCGAACGTCACGCCGCTGTTCCCCGGGCCGAAGTACGCCGGACCGCAGGCCGAGCGCTTCCGGATCGGCGACGAGCCGTCGGCGGACAGCTCGGTGGACTACTGCTCGGGCTGCGGCATCTGCACGCAGGTGTGCCCGCAGGGCGTCCACATCGCCGAGATCAACACGCAGGCGCGCGCGGAGCTGAAGGCGACGCGCGGGGTGCCGCTGCGCGACCGGATCCTCGCCCGCCCGACGCTCGCCGGCCGCCTCGGCACGCCGGTGGCGCCGCTCGCGAACTGGTCGCTGCGCAACCGCCTGCTGCGGCTCGCGGTCGAGAAGACGCGTCGGGATCGACCACCAGGCCCCGATGCCGAGGTTCGCCGGCCGCACGTTCCAGCGCTGGGCGCGGCAGCACACCCCGCCCGCGGCCGAGCGCCGCGTCGCGTTCTTCCACGGCTGCGGCACGAACTACTACGAGCCGCGCCTCGGCGAGATGACGGTCGCGCTGCTCGAGCACAACGGGATCGCGGTCGACGTGCCCAAGCAGGACTGCTGCGGGCTGCCGCTTGCAGTCGAACGGCCTGTTCGACGACGCGCGCTCCTACGTGCACCGGCTCGCCGAGCGGCTCGCGCCGTTCGCGCGCGCGGGCATCGACATCGTCGGCACGTCGACGAGCTGCACGCTGATGCTCAAGCGCGAGGCGCTCGAGATCCTCGGGCTCGGCGACGATCCGGAGCTGCGCGCCGTGTCCGAGCGCGTCTTCGACATCTGCGAGTACCTGCTCGCGATGCACGAGCGCGGCGAGCTGAAGACCGACTTCCAGCCGCTGGCCGAGACCGTGACCTATCACGCGCCGTGCCAGCAGCAGGGTCACGGCATCGGCAAGCCGGCGCTCGACCTGATGGCGCTCATCCCCGGCTTGACGGTGATCGAGAGCGACGCGAACTGCTGCGGCGTGGCGGGGACGTACGGGCTCAAGCGCGAGAAGTACGACATCGCGATGAAGGTCGGCGCCGGGCTGTTCCGCCAGATCGCCGAGAACGCCTCCGATCGCGCGGTGTGCGACTCGGAGACCTGCCGCTGGCAGATCGAGCACGCCACCGGGGTCGAGACCGTCCACCCGGTCGAGATGCTGCACCGCGCGTCCGGCCTCGGCTGACCGTGGTCCGCCTCGTCATCGTCTCCCACAGCGCCGCGCTGGCCGAGGGCGTCGTCGAGCTCGCGCGCGAGATGGGCGGAGCGGACGTGGCGATCGAGGCGGCCGGCGGCCTGGACGACGGCGCGGTCGGGACGGACGCGGAGCGGGTGCGCGCAGCGGTCGAGCGCGTCCGCTCCGCCGACGGCGTGCTGATGCTGATGGACCTCGGCAGCGCGCTGATGAGCGCCGAGATGGCGACCGAGATGATCGAGCCCGACGGCGGCCCGGTCGCGCTGTCCGCGGCGCCGCTCGTCGAGGGCGCGGTGGCCGCGGCGGCGCGGGCGCGCGGCGGCGCGTCGCTCGACGAGGTCGCCGCGGAGGCGCGCGGCGCGCTGCGGATGAAGACGTCGCAGCTCGGCGAGGAGGAGCCGCAGCACGAGGCGCCGGCCGGCGCCGGCGACACGCCGGCCGACGCCCTCGAAGCGCGGCTGCCGGTCGAGAACCGCCTCGGGCTGCACGCCCGTCCGGCGGCGCGGTTCGTCGAGGCGGTGAGCGACTTCGACGCGCGGGTGGAGGTCCGCAACGCCACGCGCGACACCGGCCCGGCCGACGCGCGCAGCCTGACGGGCCTGGCCGTGCTCGGCGTGCGGCAGGGCGACGAGATCGTGGTCCGCGCGAGCGGGCCACAGGCGAGCGAGGCGCTCGCCGCGCTGCGCGCGCTCGCGGACGAGAACTTCGGCGATGCGCCCGACGAGCCGCGGGTCAGATCCGGCGATCGAGCAGCCGCCCTCGATTGCAGGCTCTGACCTCGGCTGCCTCGCCGCCCGCGGCCGGCACGCGCCTGCAGGGCGCGCCGGCGTCGTCCGGCATCGCGATCGGACCGGCGCGGCGGCTGGTGGCGCACGCGCCCCCGGTCGACGACCGCCCCGCCGGCGCGCCCGGCGAGGAGCGCGCGCGGCTCGACGCCGCGCGCGAGGCCGCGCGCCGACCTCGACGCCGCACGGGCGCTGGTGCAGGAGCGCGGCGGCGCCGACGAGGCCGAGATCTTCACGGCCCATGCGCTGCTGCTCGACGACGCCGCGCTGCTCGACCCCGCGCTGCGCAGCATCGACGCGGGCGCCGCGGCCGGGCCCGCGTGGCAGGCGGCGGCCGCCGACGCGGCCGCGGCGTTCCGGGCGCTCGACGATCCCTACCTGCGCGAGCGCGCCGTCGACGTCGAGGACGTCGCCCGGCGGGTGCTCGCGCGGCTCGCCGGCGCGCCGGCGACCGTCGCGCCCGAGGGTCCCGGCATCGTCCTCGCCGACGAGCTGACGCCGGGCGAGGCGGCCGCCCTGGACCCGGACGTCGCATGGGGGATCGCGACCGCGCGCGGCGGGCCGACCGGCCACGCCGCGATCCTGGCGCGCGCGCTCGGCATCCCGGCGGTGGTCGGCGCTCGGCGCGGCGCTGCTCGCGATCCCCGAGGGCACGCCGCTCGTGCTCGACGGCGCGGCCGGCACCGTCGACGTCGATCCCGGCGCCGGCGCGGTCGCCGAGCAGGAGGCGCGCCGCGACGCCGAGGCCGCGGCGCGGGCGGCGATGCTGGCTCGCGCCGCGGAGCCGGGCGCGATGCGCGACGGGCGCCGCATCGAGGTCTTCGCGAACGTCGGCAGCGCGGCGGAGGCGCGGCTCGCCGTCGGGCCAGGGCGCCGAGGGCGTCGGGCTGCTGCGCACCGAGTTCCTGTTCCTCGATCGCGAGACGCCGCCGAGCGAGGACGAGCAGGTCGCGGTGCTGCGCGAGATCGCGGAGGCGCTCGACGGCCGGCGCGTGATCGTCCGCACGCTCGACGCCGGCGCCGACAAGCCGCTCCCGTTCCTGCGCCAGGCGCCGGAGGACAACCCGTTCCTCGGCCGCCGCGGCATCCGGCTCTCGCTCGCCGAGCCGGCGCTCTTCCGCACGCAGCTGCGCGCGATCCTGCGCGTCGCCGCCGAGCACCCGCTGGCGCGTCATGTTCCCGATGGTCTCCACGCTCGAGGAGCTGCTCGCCGCCCGCGCGCACCTCGACGAGGTCCGCGCCGAGCTCGGGAGCCGTGCGGAGCTCGAGGTCGGCGTGATGGTCGAGGTGCCGGCGCTCGCGCTCCAGGCGGCGGAGCTCGCGCCCGACGTCGACTTCTTCTCGGTCGGCACCAACGACCTCGCGCAGTACACGATGGCCGCCGAGCGCGGGAACGCGGCCCTCGCGCCGCTGCTCGACCGCGTCGCTGTCGCCGGTGCTCGCGCTCATCGCGGCGGTCACCGCGGCCGCGGCGGAGCAGGACCGCTGGGTCGGCGTCTGCGGCGAGCTCGCCGGCGAGCCGGACGCGGCCGTGCTGCTCGCGGGCCTCGGGGTGCGCGAGCTGAGCATGGCCGCGAGCCGGATCCCGGCCGTCAAGGCGGCGCTCCGCGAGGCGGATCCGGACGCGGCGGCCGCCGCGGCGCGCCGTGCGCTGCCGCCGTCGCCGGACGCCGCGCGGATCGGCTCTGCCCCCGACGGCGCGCGCTAGCATCGGCGCGCCCCGTGGCGATCCCGAACGTGACCCGAGGCGGACTGCGCTCCGCCCGCTTCCTCGCCGCCGGCACCGCGACGCGGATCCTGCTCACCCCGGTCGTGATGGGGCTGATCCTCGTCGCCGACGGCGACGACGACACCGAGACGCTCGCGGGCGTCCTGTTCTGCATCGCCGCGGCGACGGACTACATCGACGGCCGGCTGGCGCGCCGCTGGAACGTCACGAGCAAGCTCGGCTCCTTCCTCGACACCACCGCGGACAAGCTGCTCGTCTCCGGCGTGCTGATCGCGCTGCTCGCCGTCGACCGCGTCTCGCCGTGGATCGTGGCCCTGATCGTCGGCCGCGAGCTGGTGCTCATGGCCCTGCGCGGCGTGATCGCCTCCGAGGGCGAGGTGATGGCGCCGTCGATGCTCGGCAAGCTCAAGACCTCGGTCCAGTTCCTCGCGATCGCGCTGGCGATCCTCCGGCCCGGCGATCCGGTCGGCGGCGTCTACGTCGACGAGTGGGCGATGCTCGCCGCCGCGGCGATCACGGTCTGGTCCGGAGCCGACTACCTGCGTGCGCGCGCTGCCCGCGCTCACCCGAGGCGACGGCGGGACGTGACGCGCGTCTTCCTGACCGGCGGCAGCGGCCTGATCGGCGGCGCGCTCGCCGCCCGGCTCGCCGAGCGCGGCGACGAGGTCGTCGCGCTGGCGCGCTCGGACGCGGGCGAGCGCGCGCTGGCCGCGCGCGGGGCGCGCGTCGTGCGCGGCGACGTGCTCGACGAGGACGCGCTGGCGGCCGGCATGGCCGGCTGCGAGCTGCTCTACCACGTCGCCGGCATCAACACGATGTGTCCCGACGATCCCGCCGCCCTGTTCCACGTCAACGTGCGCGGCGCCGAGACGGCGGTCCGCGCCGCGGCGCGCGCGGACGTCGGGCGCGTCGTCCTCACCTCGTCGGCGGCGTCGCTCGGCGAGGCGCACGGCACGGTCGGCCGCGAGGACACGCCGCACCGCGGGACCTACCTCTCGGTCTACGAGCGCTCGAAGCACGAGGGCGAGGTCGCGGCGTTCGCGGCCGCGCGGCGCGCGGGCGTGGAGCTCGTCTCGGTCAATCCCTCCTCGGTCCAGGGACCGGGCCGGGCGGGCGGCACCGGGCGGATCATGATCGCCTACCTCAACGGCCGCCTCCGGGCGTTCGTCGACACGCAGATCAGCATCGTCGACATCGCCGACTGCGTCGAGGCGCACGTGCTGGGCGCCGAGCGCGGCGCGGACGGCGAGCGCTACGTGATCAGCGGCTCGACGATCTCCTCGCGCGAGGCGCTGGAGATCGTGTCCGAGCTGTCCGGCGTCCGGCACGACGTGAAGCTCCTCCCTCCGGTCGTGGCGCGGGCCGCCGGGGCGCTCGTCGAAGGCGCGTTCCGCGCCCGCGGCAAGACTCCGCCCGTCTGCCGCGAGATGGTCCGGACGCTGCTGCACGGGCACCGCTACGACGGGTCGCGCGCCACCCGCGAGCTGGGCCTGGAGTACACGCCCGTGGCCGAGACGTTCCGGCGCACGATCGACTGGGCCAACGCGGAAGGTCTGATCGGGCGTCGCGATTGAGTTGAACGTGCCCGCAGGGGTAGCCTTCACCGTACCGAGCGACCGAGGAGATGAGGTCCGACATGGAACGCGACGACGACAAGGCGCGCACGGCCGAGGAGGCCGCGGCCGAGCAGGCCATGAACAAGCATCCTGCCAGCCCCGAGCAGACGGGCGACGAGGGCTTCGAGAGGGCTACGAGCACGCGCCCGAGACGCCCGAGGAGGAGCTCGACGAACAGCGCGAGCCGAACTTCGCCCGCGGTATCTCGCACGAGGACACGCCCGGGACCGAGCACCACGGGCGCTTCAGCGAGGGCCAGGAGGACGCTGCCGGACTCGCCCGACAAGACGGTCGAGCGCCGGTTCAGCGAGGGGAGCGAGGAGAGCCCTACGAGCGAGTGACGTCCGCGGGGGCGCGGAGCGCCGCTTCGACCAGGCGCTCCGCGGCGGCCGCCGCGGTCCCCAGGACCGCGGGGCGCCGCTCGAGCTGACCGACGCACGGCGTGCCCGCGGGCGGCCGCAGCCCGAGGACGTGCGGCGGTCCGGCGCCGGGGTCGCGCCGAGCGCCGCGCGATGTCGCCGACGATCCGCTCGTACTCGCGCGATCCGGTCGCGGTAGACCGCGACCAGCGCGGGATTGAGCCCGCGCAGATGCCGCTCGATCAGCCGGTCCCCGATCCGCGACGCGCTCTTCCTCGGGATCCCGTACGGGCGGGTCTGCAGCGCCAGGACGTGCGTCGCGCCCGCGTCGATCGCCTCGGCGACCGGCACCGGCGACGCCATGCCGCCGTCGAGGTAGCGGCGCCCGTCGATCTCCACCGGCGGCCCGCCCGCCCACGGCATCCGGCTCGACGCCAGCAGCGCGTCCCAGAGCTCGCGCTCGGTGCGCATGCCGTGCAGGTCCACCGCGCGCGCGGACTCGATGTCGACGGCGATGCAGTGGAGGTCCGCTCCGGCGCCCGTGACCCGCTCGTGGCCGCCGACATCGGCGCCCGCGACGAACTCGAACACGTCGTTGACGTCGATCACCGGCTTGCCGCGCAGCACACGCAGCGGGTTGACGAACGAGCGCGACGCGAGCGGCCCGCAGTAGGCCGCGGTCGCCCGCTGCGCAGCGCCGGCGAGCAGCCCCGCGCCGTTGATCGCGCCCGCTGACGAGCCCACCACGAGGTCGAACGCCGGCCCCATGCCGAGCCGCTCGAGCGCGGCGGTCATGCCGGCGGAGACGACGCCGCGCATGCCGCCGCCCTCCAGCACCAGCGCGACGCGGTGCGGGTCGTCGCGCTTGCCGGGCTCCGAGCCGCGGTCAGCTCGCTCGCGGAGGACGAGCGTCACGGGGTGGCTCGCGGCTGCGACCGTCATCGGGCGCGACCGTAGCGAATCGGGGCCGGACGAACGGTCGGCACCACGCGGCCCGTGGGCACAGGGCACCCCCCACCACGCGCGGCCGACCCCCCCGGCCGGGGGGTAGATCACGGGTTCTTCCCGGATTCCACCCGCCCAGCGACAAGGGTGTCCGTGTGAACTTGGTCACGGACACCGTGCTGCTCTTCCCCGGGCAGGGCAGCCAAACCGAAGACATGCGCGACCTGGTCGCGCAGCGCGCACCCCAGCTGCTCGACCGCGCGGTCGAGCTCGTGGGCGAGGACCCCTTCGCGCGTGTCGAGGAGAGCACCCGCTTCCAGCAGCCCGCGATCTTCTGCGCGTCGATCGCCGGCTGGCAGGCCCTGCCCGGCGACGTGCGGCCCGGCGCCGCCGCGGGCCACTCGCTCGGCGAGCTGGCCGCTCTGGCCGCGGCCGGCGTCCTGACCGTCGATGACGCGCTCGAGCTCGTCGTGCTGCGCGGACGCCTCATGGCCGAGGCCGACGACCGCGGCTCGATGATCGCGCTCGTCGGCGCCGACGACGACGAGGCGGCCAAGGTGGCGGACGCCGCCGGCCTCACCGTCGCCAACGACAACGCGCCGGGCCAGATCGTCCTGGCGGGCGACCGCGAGCGCTTCGATCGCGCCGAGGAGGTCGCCGGCGAGCTCGGCAAGCGCACCATCCGCCTGCCGGTCGCCGGCGCGTTCCACTCCCCCTCGATGGCCCCGGCCGTCGCCCCGTTCCGCGCGGCGCTCGACGAGGTCGAGCTGCACGAGCCGCGGTTCACCGTGTTCTCCTGCGCCTCTGCGCAGCCGTTCACGGATCCCCGCGACGAGCTGGCCCGCGCGCTCATCCGCCCCGTCCGCTGGCGCGAGACGTTCACGGCGCTGCACGACGCCGGCGGCAGCCGCTTCATCGAGGTTGGTCCCGGCAAGGTGCTCGCCCGCCTGGCCAAGCGCATCGTCGCCGGCACCAAGGTCGAGACGCTCGCCGAGAAGCAGGAAGCCCATGCCTGAGACCGTCACCACCGACCAGCAGACGGGCAACGGCAAGCTGGCCCCTGTCCGCACCGCGCGCGTCGTCGGCCTCGGCCACCGGCTGCCCGACCGTGTCGTCCCGAACGGGCCGATCGCCGAGCGCATCGGCGTCGACTCCGACTGGATCGTGCGCCGCACCGGGATCCGCGAGCGCCGCTACGCCGCGCCCGACGAGCGCACGGCCGATCTCGCGCTCGCCGCCGCGCGCCGCGCGCTCTCCGACGCCGGCCTGAAGCCCGCCGACATCGACCTCGTGCTCGTCGCGACGATGACGCCCGACGAGCTGACGCCCAACACCGCCCCGCTCGTCGCGAACGCGCTCGGGCTGCAGGCGGCGGCCTACGACATCGGCGCCGCGTGCACCGGCTGGCTCTCGGCGCTCTCCGTCGGCGCCGCCCAGATCGAGACCGGCCGCTCCGAGCGCGTGCTCGTGATCGGGGCCGAGACGCTCTCGCGCGTGACGAACTTCGACGACAAGCGCACCGCGTCGCTGTTCGGCGACGGCGCCGGAGCGGTCGTCCTGAGCGCCGAGGGCGAGGGAGCGATCGGGCCGATCCTGCTCGCCTCGGACGGCAGCATGGCCGACACGATCGTCGCCACGCACACCGAGCGCGTCCTGATCATGGACGGCCACACGACGTTCAACATGGCCGTCAAGGTGCTCGCCGACTCGACGCAGCAGGCGTGCGACCGCGCCGGCGTCACGCTCGACGAGATCGACCTGTTCGTCTACCACCAGGCGAACGGCCGCATCCTCAGGGCCGTCGCCGAGAAGCTCGGCCTGCCGACCGAGCGCGTCGCCGACTACGTGGGCGAGACCGGCAACACGTCGGCCGCCTCGATCCCGCTCACGCTCAGCCTGCTGCGCGAGGACGGCCGGCTGCGTCCCGGGCAGCGCCTGCTGCTCTCGGCCGTCGGCGCCGGCTTCACCTGGGGCGCGGGCGTCGTCGAGTGGGGGGTGCGCTAGCCGCATGGCCACCCGTCCCGAAGGAGCCGTCGCGCTCGTCACCGGCGCGTCCAAGGGCATCGGCAGCGCGATCGCCAAGGCGCTCGCCGCCGACGGCTGGCACGTCGCGGTCAACTACCGCAACGACGACGTCGGCGCCAAGGCCACCGTCGCCGCCATCGAGGGCGCCGGCGGCGTGGCCGCGGTGCTCGCCGGCGACATCGCGAACGGTGCGCCGGACCAGCTCTTCCAGCAGGCCGAGGAGGCGCTCGGCGGCCCGGTGCTCGCGCTCGTCAACAACGCCGGCGTGCGCGCCGACAACCTCGCGATCCAGATCGAGGACGAGGACTGGGACACCGTGATCGACACGAACCTGTCCGCCGCCTTCCGCCTCACCAAGCGCTCGCTCAGGCCGATGCTCAAGGCCCGCTACGGCCGGATCGTCAACGTCGCGTCGGTCGTCGGACCGCGCGCCAACGCCGGCCAGGCCAACTACGCGGCCGCCAAGGCCGGCCTGATCGGCCTCACCAAGACCGTGTCGCACGAGGTCGCCCGCCGCGGGATCACCGTCAACGCCGTGGCCCCCGGCTTCATCGAGACCGACATGACCAAGGACCTGCTCGCCGACGTCGTCAAGGCGATCCCCGCGCGCCGCGCGGGGCAGCCGGAGGAGGTCGCCGCCGCCGTGCGGTTCCTCGCCTCCGACGACGCCGCCTACGTCACCGGCACGACGCTGTTCGTCGACGGCGGCATGTCCGCCTGAACCCACCAAAGGAGAACCTCCACATGGCCACCACCGTCACCCCTGAAGCTGTCGAGAAGGTCGTCTTCGACGCCCTCCCGCAGTTCGGCGCCGACCCCAGCGAGATCACCCGCGACGCGACGTTCGAGGACCTCGACGTCGACTCGCTCGACCTGGCCGAGCTCTCGCAGATCATCGAGGACGAGTTCGGCGTCCAGCTCAAGGGCGACGACGTCGGCAAGATCAAGACCGTCGGCGACGCCGTCGACCTGGTGGTGAGCCGAGCAGGATGAAGCCCGACGTCGTCGTCACCGGCATCGGCGCCGTCACCCCGCTGGGTGTCGGCGCCCGCACGCTGCACGAACGCTGGACCGCCGGCGCCTCGGGCATCGAGGACGGCGAGGGCGCGTGCAGCGAGTTCGATCCGACCGAGTTCCTCTCCATCAAGGAGGTGCGCCGGGCCGATCGCTTCACGCAGTTCGCCCTCGTCTCCTCGGATGAGGCCCTCGCCGAGGCCGGATGGGACGGCGAGCTGCCGTACGACCCGGGACGCATCGGGTCGATCATCGGCACCGGCATCGGGGGGATCGGCACGCTCACGCACAACCACCAGGTCCTGCTGGAGCAGGGTCCCGGCAAGGTGTCGCCGCTCTCGATCCCGCTCATGATGGGCAACGCGGGCGCGGGCGCGGTCTCGATGCGCCACAAGCTGCGCGGCCCCTCGTTCGCGACGCTCTCGGCCTGCGCGGCCGGGTCGCACGCGATCGGCGAGGCCACCAAGCTGATCCAGTCCGGCGCCGCCGACGCCGTCGTGACCGGCGGCAGCGAGGCCGGCCTCGTGCCGCTCGCCCGCGCCGCCTTCAGCGCGCTCGACGCGCTCTCCGAGAGCGGCATCAGCCGCCCGTTCGACGTCCGGCGCGACGGCTTCGTCATGGGCGAGGGCGCCGCGGTGCTGGTCCTGGAGGACGGCGACAAGGCGCGCGAGCGCGGGGCGAACATCCTCGCCTACGTGCGCGGCTACGGCGCGACCTCCGACGCCTATCACCTGACCGCCCCCGACAAGGAGGGCGCCGGCGCCGCGGAGGCGATGCGGGTCGCGCTCGCCGACGCCGGGCTGAGCCCCGGGGACGTCGTGTACGTCAACGCGCACGGCACGTCCACTCCCCTCAACGACCGCGCCGAGACGAAGGCCATCAAGGCCGTGCTCGGCGACGCGGCCAAGGACATCCCGGTGTCCTCCACCAAGTCGGCGATCGGGCACCTGCTCGGCGCGGCCGGCGCGGTGGAAGCGGTCGCGACCATCCTCGCCCTGCGCGACCGGATCGCGCCCCCGACGCTCGGGCACGAACAGCCCGAGGAAGGCCTGGACCTGGACTACGTGCCGGGCAAGGCCCGCCCCCTGGACATCGACGGCAAGCCCGCGGTCGGGCTGTCGAACGCCTTCGGCTTCGGCGGCCACAACGCGGTGCTGTGCCTGGAGGCCGCATGACCATCGAGTTCGTTCCCCAGGTAGAGGACAAGCTCTCCCCGATCGAGCGCCTCGAGGCGCTCTGCGACGACGGGTCGCTGACGCTGCTGCGCTCGGACGTCCGCTCGCGCCGGATGGGGGAGAAGGCGCGCGCCGGCGACGGCGTCATCGCCGGGGCCGGGCCGCGTCGACGGCCGGCCGGTGTTCTGCTACGCGCAGGACCCCTCCTACCTGGGCGGCTCGCTGGGCGAGCAGCACGCGGACTCGATCGTGCGCGTGCTGCGGCTCGCCGGCCGCGCGGGCGCGCCCGTGATCGGCTTCATCGAGTCGGGCGGCGCCCGCATGCAGGAGGGCTTGGCCGCACTGGCGGGCTACGCCCGCATCTTCAAGGAGCACGTCGCGCTCTCCGGGCGCGTCCCGCAGATCTCCGTCATCTGCGGCGCGTCGGCCGGCGGCGGCTCCTACTCGCCCGCGCTCACCGACTTCGTCGTCATGACCGAGCGGGGCAACATGTTCCTCACCGGACCCGCGGTGGTGAAGGAGGTCATGGGCGAGGACATCGGCGCGTTCGACCTCGGCGGTCCGAAGGTCCACGACCGCAACGGCGTCGCGCACTTCGTCGCCCGCACCGACTCCGACGCGGCGCTGCTCGTGCGCGACCTGCTCGACCACCTGCCCTCCTACGCCGGCGGCGCGGCGCCGATGTGGCGCTCGTCGGACCCGCCCGGCTACGACCCCGGCGACCCGGTGCCGGCGTCCGACCGCATGGTCTACGACGTCCGCGACGTGGTGCGCGGCACCGTCGACGGCGGCCGGCTGCTGGAGTGGAGCCCGCGCTGGGCGCGCAACATGGTGTGCGGCTTCGCGCGGCTCGAAGGCAAGCCGGTCGGCATCGTCGCCAACCAGCCGAAGTTCATGGGCGGCGTGCTCGACTCGGACTCGGCCACCAAGGCCGCGAAGTTCGTGCGCACCTGCAACTCGTTCGGCATCCCGCTGCTCGTGTTCGTCGACACCCCCGGCTTCATGCCCGGCACCAAGCAGGAGAAGGGCGGCGTGATCCGTCACGGCGCCAAGCTCGTGCACGCGTTCGCCGAGGCCAGCGTGCCGAAGATCACGATCGTGCTGCGCAAGGCGTTCGGCGGCGCGTTCATCGCGATGAACTCCCGCGACCTCGGCGCGGACTACGTGTTCGCGTGGCCGCAGGCGACGCTCGGCGTGATGGGCGCCAAGCAGGCGGTCGGGATCGTCAACCGCCGCGAGATCGCCGCCGCCGATGACCCGGAGGCGGCGCGCGACGCGTTCGCCGACGACTACCGCGACGAGCACCTCACCTCCGCGGTGGCGGCGGCCGAGGGCTACGTGGACGAGATCGTCCCGCCCGCCGACACGCGCCGCCGGCTCAGCGAGGCGCTGCGCACGCTGGAGGGCGTGACGCAGCCGGCGCACGGCGTCAGGAACATCCCGCTGTGATGCTCGCCGGCAAGAAGCTGCTCATCACGGGCGTCATCACCCGCGACTCGATCGCGTGGGAGGTCGCCCGGCAGGCGCAGGAGGCGGGCGCGGAGGTCGTGCTGACCGGCTTCGGCCGTGCGAAGCGCTTGACCGACCGCGCCGCGAAGAACCTCCCGACGCCGCCCGACGTGCTCGAGCTCGACGTCAACAAGCAAGAGGACCTCGACGCGGTGGCGGCCGACCTGCGCGACCGCTGGGGCCGCGTGGACGGCGTCCTGCACGCGATCGCGTTCGCGCCGGAGGACGCGCTCGGCGGGCGCTTCCTGACCACGCCGGCGGAGAGCGCGATCACCGCGTTCCAGACCAGCGCGTTCTCGTTCAAGTCGCTGGCCGTCGCGCTCGCCGACCTCTTCCCCGAGGAGGGCGCCAGCGTCGTCGGCATGGACTTCGACGCGTCGGTCGCCTGGCCGGTCTACGACTGGATGGGCGTCGCCAAGGCGGCGCTGGAGGCGACCTCGCGCTACCTGGCGCGCGACCTCGGCCCCCGGGGCGTGCGCGTGAACCTCGTCAGCGCCGGGCCGATCGGCACGATCGCCGCCCGCGGCATCCCGGGCTTCTCGCAGCTCGCGGACGCGTGGGAGAAGCAGGCGCCGCTCGGGTGGGACACCGACGACGCCGGCCCGGTCGCCGGCACGGTGTGCTTCCTGCTCTCGGACCTCGCCCGCGCGATCACGGCCGAGATCATCCACGTCGACGGCGGCTTCCACGCGATGGGCACGCCGCTCGAGGGGATGGAGGGCACCGCCGAGCGCCCGCTGGAAGAGGTCGAGGCATGAGCCGCGAAGTCCTCCTCACCGGCGCGACCGGCTTCCTGGGCATGGAGGTGCTCGCGCGGCTGCTCGAGCGCACCGACCGCGACGTGCTCTGCCTGGTGCGCGCGGGCGACGAGGAAGCGGCCGAGGCGCGGCTCGACGGCGTCCTCTCGACCCTCTACCGCGACGCGTCGCCGTATCGCGGGCGCGTGCGCGCGCTCTCAGGGGACCTGACCGGGGGCATCCGCCCGCCGGGCCGGCCGGTCGACGTCGTCTGCCACTGCGCCGCGTCGATCTCGTTCGACATGCCGATCGAGGAGGCGCGCGAGGTCAACGTCGAGGGCACCCGCGCGATGCTCGGGCTCGCCCGCGCCGTGGGCGCGCGCCGCTTCGTGCACGTCTCGACGGCATACGTCGCCGGCACGCACGCCGGCCCGTTCACCGAGGACATGATCGGCACCGAGTTCCGCAACACGTACGAGCAGACCAAGGCCGAGGCCGAGCGGATGTTCTCCGGGATCGACGACCTCGAGGTCGCGATCGCCCGCCCGAGCATCGTGATGGGCGAGTCCGACACCGGCTGGACCCCCGCCTTCAACGTCCTCTACTGGCCGCTGCGCGCGTTCGCGCGCGGGCTCTTCGAGCAGGTGCCGGCCAAGCCGGACGGCCGTGTCGACGTCGTGCCGGTCGACTACGTCGCCGACGGCATCGCCAAGCTGATCGAGTCCGACGCCACGGGGACGTTCAACCTCGTCAGCGGCGACGCGGCGGCCACCGTGGACGAGCTGTCCGAGATGGCCTGCACGCACTTCGACCGCCCGCGCCCGCCGTACGTCGAGATGGGCGCGTCCGCCGGCGCCGCGGCCGACGAGCACGGCGCCGTGTACGTGCCCTACTTCGACATGGACGTCGTGTTCGACGACACGCGCACGCGCGAGCTGCTCGGGCTGCAGGCGCCGCGCCTGCGCACCTACTTCGACACGCTCATGGACTATGCCGACGTGGCGAAGTGGGGCAAGCGCGGCACCTCGCGCGACGAGGCGCGCGAGCGCGTCGCCGCGCCCGCGCCCTAGGCGGCCTCCGAGTACGCGGGCTCGAGCTCTGGCTCCGGCACGGCCTCCTGGACGGCGGGCTCGGACCGCAGCACGGTGACCGCGAGGACGAGCGCCGAGACCACGAACGCCGCGCCGATCGTGAACGCGAGCTGGTAACCGTCGGTCAGCGCGACGGCCTGCGACGCCCCGTCGGCGACGGCGGTCTCCGTGCGCGACGTCGCGAGGGTGGCGAGGATCGCCAGCCCGAGGGCGCCGCCGACCTGCTGGGTCGTGTTGACGAGCCCGGAGAGCAGCCCCGAGTCGCTCGGCGTGGCGCCGGTCATCGCGAGCGTCGCCATGGCCGGGAACGCGAGGCCGGCGCCGACGCCGAACAGGACCATCGACGGCAGCACGTCGGCCACGTAGCTCGCGTCCACCGGCACGCGCGAGAACAGCGCGAGGCCGGCGGAGATCGGGACCAGCGCCGCGATCAGCACGTTCCGGGGCGCCGAACCGCATGTTCAGCTGCGGGGACAGCCCGAGCGACAGCGCCCCGATGCCGAGCGAGACCGGCAGGAAGGCGAGCCCGATCTCCACCGCGTCGTAGCCGAGCACGCGCTTCGAGGTAGAGCGAGCCGAGGAAGAACATCCCGAACATGCCCGCGACGAGCAGCACCATGATCAGGTTCGCGCCCGCCACGTTGCGCGAGCGGAACAGGCGCAGCGGCAGCAGCGGGTTGCTCCCGGTCGCCTGGCGCGCGATGAAGCCGCCGAGGAGCGCCAGGGACACCGCGCCGAGCCCGAGCGTGTGGAGGGAGGTCCAGCCGTAGTTGGCCGCCTCCACGATCGTGTAGACGCCGAGCATCAGCGCCGCGGTCACCAGCACCGCGCCGAGCGCGTCCGCGCCCTGGCGCAGCCCGATGCCCTCGTCGTGGGCGAGCAGCCGCAGGGCGAACACCGCGGTCGCGATCCCGATCGGGACGTTGACGAAGAAGATCCAGTGCCAGTTGATCCCCTGCGTGAGCACGCCGCCGGCCAGCAGGCCGATCGACGCGCCGGCCGAGGCCACGAAGCTGTAGATCCCGATCGCCTTCGCCTGCTCGCGCGGCTCCGGGAACATCGTCACGATCATGCCGAGGATGACGGCGGAGGTCAGCGCGCCGCCGAGGCCCTGCAGGAAGCGGGCGCCGATCAGCACCGCCTGACTCGAGGCGAGCCCGCACAGCAGCGATGCGGTGGTGAACACCGCCAGGCCGATGAGGAAGATGCGCCGGCGGCCGATCAGGTCGCCGAGCCGTCCGGCGAGCAGCAGCAGGCCGCCGAACGCGATCAGATAGGCGTTCACGACCCAGGCGAGGTTCGACTGGGAGAAGCCGAGGTCGTCCTGGATCGACGGGAGGGCCACGTTCACGATCGTGGCGTCGAGGATGATCATGAGGAAACCGGCGCAGAGCACGACGAGTGCGATCCAGCGGGAGCGGTCTTCGGTCACGGGCGTTGGGGAGGTCACGTCGGACATGACCCGGACCGTATCAGATAGTTCCGTTCAGGATGATCTTGTACGGAACTAAACGGCGGCGACGCTGCGCGGCGCGCGACGGCGCACCGGCTTCTCGCACGGCGTCGGCTCGCACAGGCGCTCGGCGGCGAGCCGGCGCAGCGCGTCCATGAACGCGGAGCGACTGTCGGGGGAGAGCCCGGAGAGGACGTCCTCCTGGATCTGCTCCACGATCCGCTCGGCCTCGGCGACCTTGGCCGCGCCCGCCCCGGTGACCGCGATGACGCGCGCGCGGCGGTCCGCGCTCGACGTCCGCCGCTCGACCAGCCCGGCACGCTCGAGGGCGTCGACCGTGACGACCATCGTCGTCTTGTCGATGCCGAGCGCCTCGGCGAGCGCGCTCTGCGTGTACTCGCCCTGCATCGCCGTGCGAGAGGACGCAGTTCGCCCGCGGCGACACGTTGAGCCCCTGGAGCGCTGCGGTCAGCTCCGTGGTGAGCGAGTAGCTCACCTTCGCCATCAGCCAGGCGAGGTCGTCGGGACGCTCGGGTGACTGGGACATGAGCTGAGGCTAGCGCACGCTGGGGTCAGGCCCGTTGCGTTGCGCGCCGGCCGCCGCGGTCTCCGCGAGAGTGTCCTCGTGCAACGCAACGGGCCTGACCCCATCGACGTCATCGTCATCGGCGCCGGCCTCTCGGGGCTCGTCGCGGCGCGCGAGCTCGAGGCGCGCGGGCGCGCCGTTCGGGTGCTCGAGGCGCGCGACCGGATCGGCGGGCGGGTGTGGCTGCAGCGGGGCGCGCTGCGCGGGCTGGACCTCGACATGGGCGCCGCGTGGGTCGCCGACGTGCAGCGCTTCGTCTGGGCGGAGGCGGACCGCTACGGCGTCGCGCGGGAGCACGACACGCTCCCGGCCACCGTCCGCTGGCGCTTCGGCGACGAGCGCTGCGAGCGCCCGCTGCCCGTCGGCGTCGCCGACCTCGGCGACCTGGAGCGCGCGGTCGCCGCGCTGCTCGCCGCCGCCCGCCGCCACGACGCCGACCGCCCGCCGGACGCGCAGGGCCTCGAGGACCTCGACGTGCCCGCGAGCGAGTGGATCGCCGCCCTCGGCCTCGCGCCGCGCGTGCGCGACCTCCTGCTGTTCTGGGTCGCCGCCTGCTCGTCGGCGCATCCGCGCGACGCGTCGATGCTCGACTTCCTCCGCTGGATCTCGGCCGCCGACCACCGCGTCTGGGCGCACCTCGAGGCCGCGGTGCTCGGCTGGCGCTTCCCGGACGGCACCGCGGCGCTCTACGAGGGGATCGCCGCCGACGTGCGCGGCGAGGTCGTGCTGGGCGCGCCGGTGACGGCGATCGAGCGCCGCGACGGCGGTGTCGCGGTCACGACCGCGCGCGGCGGCGAGCGCCACACCGCGCGCCGCGCGGTGGTCACGGTCCCGATCGGCGTGCTGCCGTCGATCGCGTTCACGCCGCCGCTGTCGGCGGACAAGCAGGCGGCGGGCAGGAGCAACCACGCCGGCCAGGGCGTGAAGGCCTGGGTGATCGCGCGCGGGGTTCCGGAGGACCTCTACGCGATGGGCTACGGCACCCGGCTCGACTTCGCGGGCGCGATGGAGACGACGCCCGACGGCGTCCTGCTCGTCTGCTTCGGGCCCTCGTCGGCCGACCTCGACGTCACCGACCCGACCGCGGTCGCCGCGGCCGTCCGCGAGCTCGCGCCCGAGGCGGACGTCGTCGCGGTCCACGCCCACGACTGGGCGGGAGACCCCTACAGCCGCGGCACCTGGGCCGTCCTGCGCCCGGGCCAGGTCCACGGCGCCTGGTCCGCCCTGCGCGCGCCCGAGGACGGCGTCCACTTCGCCGGCGCGCACACCGCGCTGCGCTGGCCCTCGTTCATGGACGGCGCGATCGAGAGCGGCCACCGCGTGGCGGAGGAGGTCGATCGCAGCCTGGGCGCCGCATGAGCCCGGCGGACGCGCGGAGCCCGGGCAGCAGCGACACGGCAGAAGACGCTATCCTTCCTTGCCGACCTCGCGCCGGGTGCGGGGTTTTCCTTTGCCCGGCGCCGTTTTCTTCGACCTTCTTTCTGACGGAGCGCCGCAAGCATGGCCCGCGGAGACGTCCGGATCGCCGTCACCCTCGCGTGCGAGGAGTGCAAGCGCCGGAACTACCAGACCAACAAGTCCAAGCGCAACAACCCCGATCGCATCGGGCTGCGCAAGTACTGCAAGTGGTGCCGGCGACACACCGCGCACCGCGAGACGCGTTAGGGCGGAGCAGTTCGTGGCCCGCGATCGTCAGCGCGCCAAGCGGCGTCGTGCCGAGCGGCGGTCGGGTGCAGGTGCTCCCGATCCGCTCGAGCATTCCTCGGCTGACGTCGACGAGGCGCGCCTCGCCGAGGCCGGCGCGCTGCCCCCCGAGGCCGAAGGCGAGGAGGACCTCCACGCCGAGATCTTCGCGGACGAGCTGGTCGACGACGACCGGCCCGAGCGCGCCGAGGACGCCGTCGAGGGCGACGCCGTCTCCCGGCACGAGCTCGAGCGCGAGGCGCACGGGCCGCGGCGCAAGCGCGGCCGGCTCATCACCTTCCTCGGCCACTGCATCGACGAGCTGCGGCGCGTCCAGTGGCCGGACCGCCGTCAGGTCGGCCAGGCGACCGCGGTCGTCCTCGGCTTCGTCGTGATCGCGGGTGGCTACCTCGGCCTGCTCGACGCGCTCTGGAAGCCGCTCATCGAAGCCATTTTGTAACGGCAAGGATTCCCCACTAGACATGTTCCGCTGGTACGTCATCAACACCTATTCAGGCCACGAGAAGAAGGTCAAGCAGAACCTCGAGCATCGCGTCTCGTCGCTCAACCAGACCCGTTCCGTGCGCCAGGTCGTCGTCCCGACCGAGACCGTCCAGGAGATGAAGGACAACCAGAAGATCTCCGTCGAGAAGCGCACCATGCCCGGCTACGTGCTGGTGAACATGGATCTCAACGAGGACTCCTGGCAGGTCGTCAAGGGCACGCCCGGCGTGACCGGCTTCGTCGGCGCGTCCAACGAGCCGATCCCGCTCACCCAGGCGGAGGTCGACCGGCTGCTCCATCGCGAGGTCGCGGTGCGCGCCCCGAGCCGCGCCCAGTTCTCGATCGGCGAGTCCGTCAAGGTCATCTCCGGCCCGCTGTCCGACTTCTCCGGCGAGATCTCCGAGATCAACGAGGACGCCGCCAAGCTCAAGGTCCTGGTGTCGATCTTCGGCCGGGAGACCCCGGTGGAGGTCGGCTACGATCAGGTGAAGAAGATCTAATGGCCAAGAAAGTCCTCACCACAATCAAGCTTCAGGCGCCCGGAGGCCAGGCCTCCCCGGCGCCCCCCGTCGGCCCCGCCCTGGGCCAGCACGGCATCAACATCATGGAGTTCGTCAAGGCGTTCAACGCCCAGACCTCCAACGACATGGGCACGACCATCCCGGTCGTCATCACCGTGTACGAGGACCGCTCGTTCACGTTCGTCACCAAGACGCCGCCGGCCGCGGTCCTGATCCGCCAGGCGGTCGGGATCGAGAAGGGCTCGGGCGAGCCGAACCGCACCAAGGTCGGCACGATCACCAACGACCAGGTCCGCGCGATCGCCGAGAAGAAGCTCGGCGACCTCAACGCGCACGACGTCGACCAGGCCGCGAAGATCATCGCCGGCACCGCCCGCTCGATGGGCGTGGAGGTCGTGGCGTAATGGCCGGCCGTCGTGGCAAGACCTACCGGGACGCCCGCGAGAAGGTCGACCGGGAGCGCGAGTACACGCCGTCCGAGGCGATCAAGCTCGTCAAGGAGCTCAAGCGCGCGAAGTTCGACGAGTCCGTCGAGATCCACGTGCGCACCGGCCTGAACGTCCGCCATGCCGACGAGCAGCTGCGCGGCACCATCGCGCTGCCGCACGGGCTCGGCAAGGACATCAAGATCGCCGTCTTCGCCCGCGGCGACAAGGCGAAGGAGGCCGAGGAGGCCGGCGCCGACGTCGTGGGCGCCGAGGACCTCGCCGACCGCGTCCAGAACGACGGCTTCACCGACTTCGACGTCGCGATCGCGACACCGGACATGATGCCGGTCGTCGGCCGCCTGGGCCGCATCCTCGGCCCGCAGGGCAAGATGCCGAACCCGAAGGTCGGCACCGTCACGATGGACGTGCGCAAGGCCGTGGAGGAGTCCAAGGCCGGCAAGGTCGAGTACCGCACCGACCGCACCGCGATCGTCCACATGACCGTCGGCAAGACGTCGTTCCCGGACGAGCAGCTGATCGCGAACTACCAGGCCGTGATCGACGAGCTGCACCGTGCGAAGCCGTCCGCGGCGAAGGGCAAGTACCTGCGCACGATCGTCATGGCGTCCAGCCAGGGTCCGGGCATCAAGGTGGATCCAGCGCGCACTCGCGCCGAAGTGGAGGCCGCTCCCGCCTAGGGCCGGCCTTCACTTCTCCAAAGACCTCCGGCAGCTTCGTAAGACCGGGACAGGAGGAGCAGTTTGAACCGAGACCAGAAAGCCGCGGTCATCGACGAGGTGACCGCCCAGCTCCAAGAGGCCGAGGCCGTGTACGCCGTGGACTACCGCGGCACGTCCGTGCCCCAGGCCGCCGAGCTGCGCACCAGGCTGCGTGAAGCCGACACGCGCTTCCGCGTCGTCAAGAACACGCTGACCGAGCGCGCTGCCGACAAGGCCGGCGCCGAGGCCCTCAAGCCGTACCTCGAGGGCCCGACCGCGCTCGTCTTCGTCCAGGGCGACGCCGCGGCGGCCGCCAAGACGCTGTCGGACTTCCGCCGCACGTCCGGCCTGCTCGCCTTCAAGGGCGGCTGGATGAACGGCGACGTGCTGTCCGCGGAGCAGATCGACGCGATCGCCAAGCTGCCGACCCGCGAGGTGCTCTACGGGCGCCTCGTCGGCATGGTCGCCTCGCCGATCACCGGCCTGGCGAGCGCGATGGGCGGCCTCATCGGCGGCCTCGCCCGCCAGCTGCAGCAGATGGCCGACCAGGGAATGGTGGGCGGCGACGCGCCCGCCGAACGTACCGTCGCCGAGGAGGCGAGGGCGAGGAACAAGCCTCTCCCCCGGCAGGCGAAACCAATTTGACCCAGGAGGACTAAGGAACATGGCTACCAGCACCCAGGAGTGGATCGAGGAGCTCAAGAGCATCTCGGTGCTCGAGCTCTCCGAGCGCATCAAGGCGCTCGAGGAGGAGTTCGGCGTGTCGGCGACGGCCGTCGCGGCGGCTGCGCCCGCCGGTGCCGGCGGTGGCGGCGCCGAGGCCGCCGAGGCCGAGGAGGAGCAGTCGGCGTTCGACGTCGTCCTCACCGCCGCCGGCGACAAGAAGATCCAGGTCATCAAGGTCGTCCGCGCGGCGACCGGCCTCGGCCTGAAGGAGGCCAAGGCCCTCGTCGACGAGGCGCCCAAGGCCATCAAGGAGGGCGTCGAGCGCGAGGAGGCCGACAAGCTGAAGGCCGAGCTCGAGGAGGCCGGCGGCTCCGTCGAGGTCAAGTAGCGTCGCCGAAAGGCGAGCGCGAGGCATCGAAGTGCACGAGGGCGCCCAGCGGGCGCCCTCGGTCGTTTTGGTGAAAGTTCCGGAGTCGTCCGCGAGTTCATGCACAGACGACCGTTCGCCGCCGGGCTTCCGGCGGAGGCGGGGGAACTCGAGGACGAAGGAGAGACGTGAGGAAGACCATCCTCGCGTGCGCTGCCGTGGCGCTCATCACCGGGACCACGACCGCAACCGCCGCCACGCTCATCACGAGCGAGGACATCGAGAACGGCACGATCCGTGCCGCCGACATCCAGAAGGGCGCGGTCTCCTCCGACCGGTTGTCGAGGAACGTGCAGGCGGCGCTCGCGCAGAAGGCGAAGCCCGGCCCGAGCGGCAAGGACGGCGCGACCGTGTACGGCCCGAAGGGCGATGCCGGATTGCAGGGTCCGCAGGGCGAGCGGGGAGCACCGGGCCGCGACGGGGTCGGTCTCCAGGGCGCGTCGGGCGCCGCGGGTGCGAAGGGCGAGAAGGGCGACAGGGGCGCCGACGGCGCCGCGGGCGCCGGCGGGGCTGCGGGCGCGAAGGGCGACAGGGGCGCCGACGGGGCGGCCGGCGCGAAGGGCGACAAGGGCGACAAGGGCGCCGACGGCGCCGCGGGCGCCAACGGCGCGGCGGGCGCGAAGGGCGACAAGGGCGATCCCGGCGCGAAGGGGGACAAGGGCGACCCCGGCGCCGACGGCTACGCACCGCGCGTCGTCGACGCGGACGGCGCGCACGGCGTCAAGCTCGCGCCCTACGGCGACAACTCGACGGTCGACGGCCGCGGCGGCGAGAACCCCGTCGACAACGGCACGATCACGTTCGCGGCGCCGCCCGCGCCCCCCGAGCTGGGCACGCGCGCCGCGCGCCTGGTGTCGAAGGCCGGGGACCCCGCGACCGATCCCGACGCCGGGCGCTCGGTCGTGATCTACCTGCCGCTGGCGGCCAGGCCGCCGCTCCTCTCCACGCTGACCTTCGCCCGCTACCAGTCGTTCGTGCAGGACCAGCCGATGGCGGCGCTCAACATCGCGTTCAAGATGGAGGTGTTCGCGACCGGGACCGGGACGTACCAGACGCTCGTCTACGAGCCCTACCAGAACGGCTCGGACGTGCTCGGCCGCTGGGTGGAGCACGACGTGCTCGGCGGGCGGATCTGGTCGTCGAAGATCGCGAGCGGCCCGTGCTCCCAGGCGCAGCCGTGCACGTTCCCCCAGTACCTGGCGACGTATCCGGACGCCCGCGTCCTCACGGCCAAGTTCGTGATCGGCCAGAACTCGGGCCAGGGCTGGCCCGGCTTCGTGGGCTGGCTCGACGACGCCCGCCTGGGCTTCAACGGCCAGACGGCCCGTTACGACTTCGGCGGCTAGCTGTAGTTCCCGAGCACGTTGTTCGCGGCCGCCACGCCGGCCCGGCCGAACCCGGCCCCTCAATGCCGCAGTTGACGTTGCGTGCGCGCGCCGCCGAGGGACAACCCGTCGGACTCCTGGCTCAGCGCACGCGTACTGGGCGGCGGACGAGCAGCCCACCGGCCCGCAGCCGGAGGATCGCTCGCCCGGGGCGCAGCGCGCGGCGGGCGTGCAGGCGGATGCCGAGCGGCCCGGCGCGCTCGGCGCGCACCCTTCCGGTCGCGACGAGGCCGCCGCGCTGGCGCAGGCGCGCCCGCACGGTGACCGGGGCGGCCGACACGACGAGCCGGCAGCGCACGGCACGGCGCACCGGGGCGAGGCGCCGGCAGCCGCGGACGCGCACCGCCGCGGCCTGACCGAGCGGCGCGCCCGGCTGGGGCGCCGCGCCGGGCGGAGCCGGCGACGGAGGAGCGGGCGGGGGCCCTGACGCCGGCGGGAGCCATGACCCCGCGTCGGCCACCGAGCCGAAGTCCTGCGCCCAGTAATGCGTTCCCGCGGCCGATCGCGCGACGCCCACCCCGACGGCGGCGAACTCCGCCCGCTCGAGGTTCGCGCGATGCTCCGGAGATCCCAGCCAGCCCTGCATCACGCTCGCGGGCGTGTCGTAGCCGGCGGCGACGTTCTCGCCCCGGAAGCTCTGCGCCGGATACCCGCACGCCTCCATCCGCTCGAAGGGCGAGCGCTGGAACGGCGGGGCCGGGTCGTCGTGCGCCATGTAGCCGTACTGCGCCATGTGCCGCGCCTTCCACTCCGCGGCGGCGGACAGCGTGGGGGAGACGGCGAGGGGAGCCAGCCCCCGGCCTGCGCGGTGCGCGTTCACCCGCTCCACGACGCCTGCCGCGGCGTCCGGCAGGGCGGCGGGCCACACCATCCCGGGCTGGCAGTCTCCGACCGGCGCCGCGACCGATGCCGGCGCGTGCAGCGAGACCGCGATGAGCACTGCGAACGACCCGAGGGCGCATCGGGGGGACAAAGCCGTGCCCTCCTTTCCGGCCGCCACCCTAGCGATGACGGCCCGCAGCCGCGGAACATCGCATTCAGGGACAGATTCCGGTCCTCTGGACGGATGGTCGATTCCTGAATGCTCAGGGAACTGCTCCAATGCCGCGCGTCAGACCCTGGCGGGGCAGCCGGGGATGGAATCCAATTCGGGAGGGGACGGACTTGCGAAAGTCCATCTTGGCCTGCCTGGCGGTCGCGCTCATCGTTGGCGCGAGCTCAGCCACGGCGGCGACGCTCATCACGGGCAAGCAGATCAAGAACGGCACCATCACCGCGCAGGACATCAAGCGCGGTTCGATCAACAGCTCGCGGCTCTCGCAGGGGCTGCGCAACCGCATCTCGCCGGTCGGGAGCCAGGGCAAGCCGGCGGTCCCGGGCGCCAAGGGCGACCACGGCGACAAGGGCGATCACGGCGACAAGGGCGACAAGGGCGATCCGGGCCCGCGGCACTCGTCGGGCAACTGGGGCATCATCAACCGCAACACGATCGGCGCGCCCGGTGTGATGCTGCGCTCCGGCCCCGGCAAGCCGCCCGTCGGCACCGGCAGCCTGAACCTCCTCGTCCCCGACGGCAACGAGAAGATCGCCTTCGGCAACGAGACCGACTACACGAACCGGCCGCTGTCGGAGATCGACCAGCTCGGCCTGTCGGTCTACAACGGCTTCGACCCCGCCAGCCCGTATGTCTCACCGGGCGTGTCGTTCGAGGTGGATCCCAACGTCGTCGCGGCCGACTACTCGTCGCTGGTCTACGTACCGCCGGTCGCGGCGGCCAACGAGCGCAACCAGTGGCTGACGCATGACCTCGACGCGGCCGTGCCGACCGCCCAGAGCGGCTGGTTCTTCACGAACGGAGCCACGGCGGCGGCCACCGGCTGCGGCCAGGGTGCCGGACAGCACTTCTGCTCCTGGGACGAGGTCCAGGCGCAGGCCCCCAACGCGGTCATCACGTTCAGCGTGGCGATCACGAAGGGCCGCGACAACGCCTTCACGGGCGCGGTCGACGGCCTGCGCATCAACGGCACCGTCTTCGACTTCGAGGAGGACGGCGTCCGCGAGACTCGCCCGTAGCACCGGCGCGACACCGCTGAACGAAGGGCGCCCGAAGCGGGCGCCCTTCGTCGTTCTCGGGGAAGCCCGGGCGTGACCTGGAAAGTGAACAATTTTGATTGCTCAGGCGTTTACTGCAATGCTGCCGGGGTCAGACCACTCGACGTAAGGAGAGGGACTTGCGAAAGTCCATCCTCGCCTGCCTCGCCGTCGCGCTCATCCTGGGCGCGTCATCGGCGACCGCGGCGACGCTCATCACGGGCAAGCAGATCAAGAACGGGTCGATCACCGGCCAGGACATCAAGCGCGGCTCGATCAACGCCGCCCGGCTCGCCCCGGGGCTGCAGGACAAGATCGGCGACCGAGGCCCCGCCGGCGCCAAGGGCGACAAGGGCGAGAAGGGCGACACAGGCACCGCCGGCGCGAAGGGCGACAAGGGCGACAAGGGCGAGAAGGGCGACAAGGGCCAGGACGGTCCGTTCACCTACGTGAACGAGCTCGCGGGCGCGTTCGCGGCGACCAACGCCAGCGTCGGCATCACCCCGGACGGCGTGGAGTTCGGCCCGTACCCGGACGGCGGCGCGGCCGGCGGCTCCCTGTACTACAGCGGGATGAACGGCAAGACGCTCGGCGACATCCAGAAGCTCCTCTACACGGCGAGCTACTCGACCGGGAACGGCACCGACGTCGCGGTCCCCTACCTGCGCGTGTTCCTCGACGACGACGCGCACAGCGTCATCTTCTCGCCGAACACGCAGCCGGCGAAGGACACGGACGAGGACGTGCTGCACCAGTGGAACGTGACCGGCGGCACGGTCCGCTACGACGACGACGCCGGCAACGGCCCCGACTCGCCCTGGGCGACCGTGAAGGCCGCGCACGCCGGCGAGGTGATCTCGGGCATCTACGTCTCGGCCGGGTTCACCGCCGGGACCGATCTCACCGCGCTGCTCCGCACCCTGTGGGTCAACGACTCGGTGTTCCGGGTCGCGCAGTTCTAGCGACCCCGGCCTCGCGTCCGAGCGCCGCCCGGCCCCGCTGGGCGGCGCTCGCGCTCAACCCCGGCCTTGCCCCCGCCGATACACTGGTGCAAGTCGGCCGATAGTCGCAGCCGTCCGCAGCGCCCGCTCCGCCACATACGGAGACCGGGCCGGACGGGGTCCGTGAGCGCCGACCGCCCCTCACAGGGGTCCGCTTACCCCTGTGCTATCTTGGCTGGTCGCGCTTTTTGCGGCCCCGTCGTCCCCCGCGGACCGGGCCGCCCGGAGTGCCTCGCCCGTTGCCCGCTCGCCAGTCCAAGAGGAGTCGCCGTCTTGGCTTCCATTGATGCTCCCCGTACGCGCCGCTCGTTCGCGCGGCTCGACAACGTCCTCGACGTCCCGAACCTCATCGACATCCAGAAGAAGTCGTTCTCCTGGCTCGTCGACACCGAGAACGGCGGACTTGCGCGAGACGATCGACGACATCTCGCCGATCGAGGACTACACCGGCAATCTGGCCGTCCAGTTCGGACCGTTCCAGTTCGACGCGCCCGTCGCGTCGCTGGAGGAGTGCCGGGAGAAGGACCTCACGTACGCGCGCCCGCTGACCGTCACGGTCGGCTTCATCAACCGCGAGACGGGTGAGATCCGGGAGCAGTCGGTGTTCATGGGCGACTTCCCGTGGATGACCGACCGGGGCACGTTCATCATCAACGGCACCGAGCGCGTCGTCGTGACGCAGCTCGTCCGCTCGCCGGGCGCCTACCTGATGGACCCGAAGGACGCGGAGAAGCAGCTCTTCGTCGCGAACCTGATGCCGGCCCGCGGCTCGTGGCTCGAGCTCGAGATCGACAAGAAGGGCCGCGTCTACGTCCGCATCGACCGCAAGCGCAAGCTGCCGGTCACCGTGCTGCTGCGCGCGATGGGCATGTCGGACGACGAGATCCTGCGCCGCTTCGAGGGCTCGCTCTACATCAAGAACACGATCGAGGCCGACACCGAGCAGACGCGCTCGGAGGAGGGCGCGCTGATCGAGCTGTTCCGCAAGCAGCGCCCGGGCGAGCCGCCGTCGCGTCGACAACGCGCGCAACCTGCTCAACCAGCTCTTCTTCGACCCGAAGCGCTACGACCTCACGCGCGTCGGCCGCTACAAGCTCAACAAGCGGCTCGGCCTGGACGTCGACCTCGAGACGCGCACGCTGACCGAGGACGACATCGTCACGCTCGTCCGCAAGCTGGTCGACCTCCCGAAGATCCTCGGCATGTCCGAGGAGGCCGACGACACCAAGGACTACGCCGCCGAGGCGATGTCGATGCCGCGCGAGGCCGTGGCCGACCACCTCGACGAGTACGAGCACTTCGGCAACCGCCGCCTGCGCACCGTCGGCGAGCTGATCCAGGAGGCCTTCCGGATCGGCCTCTACCGCATGGAGCGCGTCGTCCGCGAGCGCCTCACCACCGAGGACGCGGACACGATCACGCCGCAGACGATCATCAACATCCGCCCGGTCGTGGCGGCCCTGAAGGAGTTCTTCGGGTCCTCGCAGCTCTCGCAGTTCATGGACCAGACGAACTCGCTCTCGGGCCTGACCCACCGGCGCCGCCTGTCGGCGCTGGGCGCCGGCGGCCTCACGCGCGAGCGCGCGCCGATCGAGGTGCGCGACGTGCACCCGACCCATTACGGCCGCATGTGCCCGATCGAGACGCCGGAGGGCCCGAACATCGGCCTGATCGGCTCGCTCTCGAGCTTCGCGCAGGTCTCGGAGTTCGGCTTCGTCACGACGCCGTACCGCGTCGTCAAGAACGGCAAGGTCACCGACGAGATCGTCCACATCGACGCGACCGAGGAGCAGGAGCGCCGGATCGGCCAGGCGAACGAGCCGGTCGACAAGAACGGCAAGCTCACCAACGACCAGATCCTCTGCCGCACCCAGGCCGGCCACTACGAGTACTACGCGCCCGAGGACGTCGACCTGATCGACGTCTCGCCGCAGCAGCTCTGGTCGGTGGCGACGGCGATGATCCCGTTCCTCGAGCACGACGACGCCAAGCGCGCCCTGATGGGCTCGAACATGCAGCGCCAGGCGGTGCCGCTGCTCAAGACCGACGCGCCGCTGATCGGCACCGGCATGGAGCGCCGCGCGGCGATCGACACCGGCGACGTGATCGTCGCCGAGCACGACGGCACGATCGACTTCGTCGACTCCACCCGGATCGTCGTCGACGACGTCGGACGGCCGCGACGAGTACGAGCTGCAGAAGTTCATGCGCTCCAACCAGGGCACGCTGATCCACCAGAAGCCGCGCGTGAAGGTGGGCCAGGAGGTCAAGGCCGGCCACGTGCTGGCCGACGGCTCGGCGACCGACAAGGGCGAGATGGCCCTGGGCAAGAACCTGAAGGTCGCCTTCATGTCCTGGGAGGGCTACAACTTCGAGGACGCGATCATCCTCTCCGAGCGCCTGGTCAAGGACGACGAGCTCACCTCGATCCACATCGAGGAGTACGAGATCGACGCCCGCACGACCAAGCTCGGCGACGAGGAGATCACGCGCGACATCCCGAACCGCTCGGAGGAGTCGCTGCGCAACCTCGACGACCGCGGCATCGTGCGCATCGGCGCCGAGGTGCTGTCGGGCGACCTGCTGGTCGGCAAGGTCACGCCGAAGGGCGAGACCGAGCTGACGGCCGAGGAGAAGCTGATCCGCGCGATCTTCAAGGAGAAGGCGCGCGAGGTCCGCGACACCTCGCTCAAGGTGCCGCACGGCGAGGGCGGCGTCGTGATCGACGTCAAGACGTTCTCGCGCGCCGCGGGCGACGACCTGTCGCCGGGCGTGAACGAGCTCGTCCGCGTGTTCGTGGCCAAGAAGCGCAAGATCGCCGAGGGCGACAAGCTCGCCGGCCGCCACGGCAACAAGGGCGTGATCTCGAAGATCGTGCCCGTCGAGGACATGCCGTTCCTCGAGGACGGCTCGCCCGTCGACGTGATCCTCAACCCGCTCGGCGTGCCGAGCCGCATGAACATCGGCCAGATCCTGGAGACCCACCTCGGGTGGGCCGCCGCGGAGGGCTGGTACGACGACGGCTCGGAGGCCTACAAGGAGTCCAAGGAGAACGGCGGCAAGGTCTACGTCTCGACCCCGGTGTTCGACGGCGCCCTCGCTGGAGGACGTCGACCACGCGCTCGTGCAGTGGCAGAAGGAGCACACGGGCGCGATCAAGATGGACATCGACGAGAAGCGCCGCCCGGGCGAGCAGGCCTCGGGCAAGGTGACGCTGTTCAACGGCCGGACCGGCGAGATCTTCGAGAAGCAGGTCACGGTCGGCTACATGTACATCCTGAAGCTGCTGCACCTCGTGGACGACAAGATCCACGCCCGCTCCACCGGCCCCTACTCGCTCGTCACCCAGCAGCCGCTGGGCGGCAAGGCGCAGTTCGGCGGCCAGCGCTTCGGCGAGATGGAGGTCTGGGCGCTGGAGGCCTACGGCGCGGCGTACACGCTGCAGGAGATGCTCACGATCAAGTCCGACGACACCGTCGGGCGCGTGAAGGCCTACGAGGCGATCGTCAAGGGCGAGAACATCGCCGAGCCGTCGATCCCCGAGTCCTTCAAGGTGCTCCTGAAGGAGATGCAGTCGCTGGCGCTCGACGTCAACGTGGTCTCCGAGGAGGGCACGCGCGCCGAGATGGGCGACGAGGACGACGACCTGCTGCGCGCGGCCGAGGAGCTCGGCATCGACCTCTCCGGCGTGCGCGCCGGGGACGGCGCGGGCGCCGACGAGCCGGCGGGCGACGCCGGCGAGGCCGCCGACGAGCAGGAAGAGGAGATCGTGGACGCGGGCGAGGCCGGCATGACCGGCGACCCGGCGGACACGACCGACGCGGAATTCATCGAGGACCCAGTCGAGGTCGTCGCCGACGGCGACACCCCCGACGAGGAGTAAGGAACGCCTGTGATCGATATCAACAACTTCGACGCCATCGAGATCGGTCTCGCGTCCTCGAAGCAGATCCGCTCGTGGTCGAGCGGTGAGGTCACGAAGCCGGAGACGATCAACTACCGCACGCTCAAGCCCGAGAAGGACGGCCTGTTCTGCGAGCGCATCTTCGGTCCGACCAAGGACTGGGAGTGCTACTGCGGCAAGTACAAGCGCGTCCGCTACAAGGGCATCGTCTGCGAGCGCTGCGGCGTGGAGGTCACGCGGTCCAAGGTGCGCCGTGAGCGCATGGGCCACATCGACCTCGCCGCCCCCGTGAGCCACATCTGGTTCTTCAAGGGCGTCCCGAGCCGCATCGGCTACCTGCTCGACATGGCTCCCAAGGAGCTCGAGAAGGTCCTGTACTTCGCGGCCTCCATGGTCACGTGGGTGGACGACGAGGCCCGCGAGGCCGACCTCGACACCCTGCGCGGCAACGTCGACGAGGCGCTCGACGCCTACGCGGCGGAGAAGGAGGAGCGCCTGCTCGAGCTGCGCGAGTCGCTCGAGCGCCGCACGGAGTACCTCAACACGGGGGCCCAGCAGGGCTTCTCGGACGAGGACCACCTGTGGGCCGAGCACCTCGACATCAACCCGAAGAAGCTGTCCGACGAGGACCGCGAGAAGCTCCTCAAGGACACCAAGAAGGTCATGGAGTCCGACATCGCGGACACCGAGGCCTACATCGAGGACGCGGCCGAGCGGCTGCGCCAGGTCTGGGAGCTGTTCCAGACCATGGGGCCGAAGCAGGTCGTCAACGACGAGACGCTGTTCCGCGAGCTCAAGGAGCGCTTCGGCTCACCGTACGGGTGGGGCGAGTACTTCCGCGGCGGCATGGGCGCCGAGGCGGTCCGCGACCTGCTCGAGCAGGTCGACCTGGACGCCGAGCGCGACATCCTCGAGGACCAGATCAAGACGGCCAAGGGCCAGAAGCAGCAGCGCGCGGTCAAGCGCCTGAAGGTGGTCTCCGCCTTCCTGAAGATCGACCGCGAGGGCAAGCGCATCAACTCGCCCGACATGATGATCCTCGAGGCCGTGCCGGTGATCCCGCCGGAGCTGCGCCCGATGGTGCAGCTGGACGGCGGCCGCTTCGCGACCTCCGACCTCAACGACCTCTACCGCCGCGTCATCAACCGGAACAACCGCCTCAAGCGGCTGCTCGACCTCGGCGCGCCGGAGATCATCGTCAACAACGAGAAGCGCATGCTGCAGGAGGCCGTCGACGCGCTGTTCGACAACGGCCGCCGCGGCCGGCCCGTCACGGGCCCGGGCAACCGCGCCCTGAAGTCGCTGAGCGACATGCTCAAGGGCAAGCAGGGCCGCTTCCGCCAGAACCTGCTGGGCAAGCGCGTGGACTACTCGGGCCGCTCGGTCATCGTGGCCGGCCCGTCGCTGCGCCTGCACCAGTGCGGCCTGCCGAAGCTGATGGCGCTCGAGCTGTTCAAGCCGTTCATCATGGCCCGGCTCGTCGAGCGCAAGGCGGTCCAGAACATCAAGGCGGCCAAGAAGATGGTCGACTCGATGATCCCCGAGGTCTGGGACGTGCTCGAGGAGGTCATCCACGAGCACCCGGTCCTGCTCAACCGCGCGCCGACGCTCCACCGCCTGGGCATCCAGGCGTTCGAGCCGGTGCTGGTCGAGGGCAAGGCCATCCAGGTCCACCCGCTCGTCTGCCACGCGTACAACGCCGACTTCGACGGCGACCAGATGGCGGTCCACCTGCCGCTGTCCGCCGAGGCCCAGGCCGAGGCGCGCGTGCTGATGCTGTCGTCGAACAACATCCTGTCCCCGGCGCACGGCGCTCCGCTGGCCACGCCGACCCAGGACATGATCCTCGGCACGTACTACCTCACCTACGGCGAGGACGCCGAGGCGCTGGCGAAGATCGACCCGTCCAAGCACGAGCCGCGCGTCCAGGCGTTCCGCCTGGCGCAGGAGGCCGAGCTCGCCTACGAGGGCAAGCTCGTCGAGCTGCACGACGTCGCGCACTACCGGCCGGAGTGGCTGGAGGGCGGGCACATCGCCACGACCGTCGGGCGCATCATCTTCAACGACAAGATCGAGCGCGCGCTGGAGGAGACGATCGGCGAGGAGTTCGACCGCTCGCGGTACTCGTTCATCAACACGACGCTGAAGAAGCGCGACGTGACCGCGTTCCTGGACCAGCTGGTGCAGGAGTTCGGCGCGCCGGCGATCTCGCAGGTGCTCGACGCGTTCAAGGACCTCGGGTTCAAGTACGCGACGCAGGCCGGCATCACGGTGTCGAAGAACGACGTCGTCGTCCCGCCCTCCAAGGACGAGATCATCGCCGGCTTCGAGGAGCGCGTCGGCGCGATCCAGGAGCAGTACGACGAGGGCCTGATCACCGAGGAGGAGCGCCACCAGGCGGTCACCGACCAGTGGAACGAGGCGACCGACGTCGTCGGCGAGGCGATGATCACGAACATCGAGGAGACCGACGAGCTGAACTCCATCTACATGATGGCCAGCTCCGGCGCCCGTGGCTCGATCAAGCAGATCCGCCAGCTGGCGGGCATGCGCGGCCTCATGGCCAACCCGAAGGGCGAGATCATCGAGCGCCCGGTGAAGGCCTCCTTCATCGAGGGGCTCGACGTGATCGAGTACTTCACCTCGACCCACGGCGCCCGCAAGGGCCTCGCCGACACCGCGCTGCGCACGGCCGACTCGGGCTACCTGACCCGGCGCCTGGTCGACGTCGCGCAGGACGTGATCGTCCGCATCGAGGACTGCGGGACCGAGGAGTACCTCGAGCTGCCGCTCCGCAAGAAGGACGGCGAGCCCAACGAGATGCTGGTCGGGCGGTACGCCGCGGCCGACGTGAGCGTGGGGCGGAGCAAGACCGTCCACGTCGCGAAGGGCGCGGAGATCGGGCGGGCGGAGCTCGCGGCCCTCATCGAGGCGTTCGACGTCGAGAAGGAGGCCAGGATCCCGGTGCGCTCGGTGCTCAAGTGCGAGTCGCCGTCGGGCCTGTGCCAGGCGTGCTACGGGCGCTCGATGGCCTCGGGCGTGACCGCCATGATCGGCGACGCGGTCGGCATCATCGCCGCGCAGTCGATCGGCGAGCCCGGCACGCAGCTGACCATGCGGACGTTCCACACCGGCGGCGTCGCCGGCGCGGACATCACGCACGGCCTGCCGCGCATCGTGGAGCTGTTCGAGGCGCGCAAGCCGAAGGGCCTGGCGAAGATCGCCGAGGTCGGCGGCGTCGTCTCGATCGAGGACACCGACAAGTCGCGCACCGTCGTCATCACCGACGACGCGGGCGAGGAGCACCGGCACACGTTCCCGCGCCGGACGCGCCTGCACGTGTCCGAGGGCGACCGGATCGAGCCGGGCACCCAGCTCAACGAGGGGTCGCTGTACCCGCACGAGCTGCTGGCGATCCGCGGCCGGACGGAGACCGAGCTGTACCTCGTCAAGGAGGTCCAGGAGGTCTACAAGTCCCAGGGCGTGGACATCAACGACAAGCACATCGAAGTGATCGTGCGCCAGATGCTCAAGAAGGTCCGTGTCGACCAGAAGGGCGACACGACCTACCTGCCGGGTCAGTTCGTCGACCGGCACGAGCTGCGGCGCGTGAACGCGGAGACCGAGGCGGCCGGCAGCGAGCCCGCGGCGTTCGAGGAGATCATCCTCGGCATCACGAAGGCGTCGCTCGCGACCGACTCGTTCCTCTCGGCGGCCTCCTTCCAGGAGACCACGAAGGTGCTCACGGATGCGGCGCTCGAGGGCAAGATCGACCGTCTGGCGGGGCTGAAGGAGAACGTGATCATCGGGAAGCTGATCCCGGCGGCCACGGGCCTGAAGCGCTACCGCACGATCGAGATCGAGCCGGCCGAGCCGCTCCCCCGCGGCATCGACGACGTGTCGCTGCTCGAGGGCGACGAGCTGGCGGCCGAGCTGGGGCTCGACGACGGCGAGGGCCTCGGCGGGTTCGGCCCGGCGTTCGACACCGCGGAGCTCGAGGAGATCGGCTCCGGGTTCGGCGGCGGGACGACCGGCGGCGGGTTCGACGACATCGGCGGGGATCTCGACTCCTCCGACGATAAGAAGTAGCGATCACCCGATCGGGTGTGAAGTGGACGGCGGCCGCCCTCGGGGCGGCCGCCGGCGTATTGGGGTACCGCGCGGCGTGGGACGAGCCGCGCTCGCTCATCACCCCTGAGGTGCCGCTCGCGCTGCCGGCCTGGCCGGCCGGGCTGGACGGGCTGCGGGTCGCGCTGGTGAGCGACCTGCACGTCGGCGCGGGGCACATGACGCCCGCGCGCGTGGCGCGGATCGTCGACCGCGTGCTCGCGCTCGACGCCGACTTGTACCTGCTCCTGGGCGATTTCCTCGACTCGACGCGGCTCGGCGACGGCCGCGCGCGGGTGCGCGACGTCGCGCGCGAGATGGCGCGGATGCCGCGCGCGATCGCCGTCCTCGGCAACCACGACTGGCGCGCCGCCGGCCCCGCGATGGGCTGGGCGCTGCGCGACGCCGGCGTGCCGGTGCTCGAGAACGACGCGCTCGAGGTCCGCGCCGGACTGTGGGTCGCGGGGGTCGCGGACACGCGCCATCGTCATCCGGATCTTGAGGCCGCCTTGAGAAAGCCTCCCCAGGATGCCGCGATCTTGCTTGCGACGCACGACCCAGACGTCTTCCCGGACGTCCCAGCTCGCGCTGCGCTGACCGTCGCCGGGCACCTCCACGGTGGACAGGTCAACGTGCCGGTGCTGCGACACGCGGTCCTGCCGACGGTGTACGGCGACCGGTACCTCGCCGGCCACGTGGTCGAGGACGGCCGGCACATGTACGTCTCCGCCGGCCTCGGAACCGCCGGTCTGCCGCTCCGCCTGCGCAGGCGCCCGGAGGCCCCGGTGCTCCGCCTCACGGGCCCCGGCGAGAGGACTCCGGCGCCGTGACGCGAATCGGACACCTCAGACGGCGAACGCAACTTTCCGGCATTCCTGTCGTTAGGCTGTCCGTCCACTCGGGCCTCAAGAAGTGGAATGCGAGGGCCGATGACAGGGGAGACCGGACAGGGGGTTCGCGCCGCAGGCGCGACAGGCCGGTCAAGTCCAGCCGCGGAACCGCGGCAACCGACCACTTGCTTTCTCTATTCACGTGACGCTGAATCTCGGCATCCTGCTCGCACTCGGTTGCGCCATCGCGACCCAGCTCGGCTTCCTCTACAAGCACCGGGGGGCCAACGAGGCGCCGTCGGTCGACATCCGGCATCCGCTGGCGAGCGGGAAGTCGCTCTTCCTCTCGAAGTGGTTCGCGATCGGCATGGGGATCGCATGCGGCGCCTGGATGCTGCACGTGGTCGCGCTGGCGCTGGCGCCGATGTCGGTGGTCCAGGCCGTGCTCTCGACGGGCGTCGTGATGCTGGCCGTGCTGGCCGAGCGGATCTTCGGCTTCAACGTGGGCCCGCGCCAGTGGGCCGGCGTGGCGATGACCGCCACCGGCCTGCTGCTGCTGATCGTCACGCTGCCGGCCGCCACCGGCGCGCACTCGGCGTACTCGCTCGCGGGCATGATCTCGTTCGAGGCCGGGATGCTCGCGATCGGCTTCCTCCTCATCTCCGGCCCCCACCTCGGCGCGCCCGACCATCATCACGGCGTCATGCTCGGCGCCGCGGCCGGCACGCTGTTCGGGGTCTCCGACGTCGCGATCAAGGCGCTCACCGGGCTCGGCGGCGTGGCGGACGTGCTCATCTCCCCGTGGCTCGCGATCGCGCTGATCGCCTCGGTCGTCGCCTTCTACGCCTCCGCGCGCGGCATGCAGGACGGCGACGCCGTCCCGGTCATCGCCGCGACGTCCACCGCGGCGAACGTCTCCTGCATCCTCGGCGGCATCGTCGTCTTCGGCGATCCGATGCCCTCCGACACGCTCGGCATCGTGCTCCAGGGCTTCGCCTTCGCGCTCGTCGTCCTCGCCGCGCTCGTCACGCCGCCGCCCGTCCGCGCGGCCGCGGCGAACGCCGGCTGACGCGCCAACGTCCTCCGGCAGCTCGCCGCGGCGCGGCGTCGGACGTTTCCGGCGACTGTCGCGGTCAACGTCCGGAACCCGTCTCCTCACCGCGCCCGCCGGACGTTGCCGTCGCGTACCGCGAGGGCCTGCGCCACGCGCGTGACGACGAGAACCGACGCGTCGAACACCTGCCGCCAGGTGAACCGGAGCACGACGTAGCCCTGGGCGGCGAGTGTCCTGAGTCGTAAGTTCGGCGGCACCGCGGCGGATGCCGGGTCGTGTCTGCCGGTGCACGGCATCCGCGAGCATGCTGGTTGCACGTGACCGGATGCCGGGGGCCGGCAGGCGCGGGCCGGCGCCGCCGACTGCCGTCGAAATTGCGACTCAGGACACTAGGTCGGCGTCGCGAGCGCGGTCGCTCTCGAAGGCGAATCGGTGCCCGTGCGCCTTCCATCCGTCGACCTCCACCAGCACGCGTTCGGCGAGCCAGGCGAAGTCGACCTCGTAGGGCCCGATCGTCGAGTTGACGAGCGGGCGCGCCAGGCCGCCGGCCCGGACGAGCCCGAGGAACCTGCGTTCCAGTTGCGAGCGGGTCGGGGCTGCCCTGTCCGGGTCGACCAGCCGCGCCGCCTCCAGTTCGCCGGGCGTCACGAGGTCGCGGACCAGCGCCTCCGCGCAGGCGCGCTCGCGTTCCCGCGGCTGGAGGGCCGGCGCCAGGTCGAGCAGGGTCCGCAGCGGCGGTGTGATCGGCAGGCCGCCGGCGACAGCCGGGCCGACCGGGCGGCGCGTCGCGTGGATCACGAGGCCCGGGCGTGAGCGGCGGGGATTGCCGGCAACCGTGACGTCGACGAACGGCGGCATGGAGGGGATGAGCTGCAGGAGCGCGCCGGCGGTCCGGTGGCTGAGCGTCGCGCCGGGTCCGGCGGCGAGCAGCGCGGCGTGCATCCGTCCCGTGTCGCCGAGCGCGGCGTGCCCGACCGCGTAGACGCCGCGGAACACGGCGATGAAGCGGCCGGTCCGGAGCCGGTGGTCGATCGCGTGCGCGCTCACGCCGGCTCCGGCGAGCTGCTCCCGGCCGACCACGCCTCCCTGCCGGGTGGCGAGCGCCGATGCGACGCGGTCGACGCCAACGTCCGACGCGCCCCGGCACGACCGCCCGAGGCAAACGGGCCGGCTCTCGTGACGCCGCAGTTGACCTACCCGGCGCCGAGGGGCGACCCGGGCGCCTTGCCGCTCTCCACTACCCCGTGTAGCTTGTACGGATCGGCGTACGGGCGTCGACAAAGTGGACGAACACTCAGCCGGCTCCGCCGGCGGGCATATACGAGGAGCGGCATGGCGACGGTCGAGGAACTCGCAACGGGCGACCTGCAGGAGCAGGCCCGCAAGCACCTTTGGATGCACTTCACGCGCATGGGTGCCTTCGATGAAGCCCACGAGATCCCGATCATCGTCCGCGGCGAGGGCTGCTACGTCTACGACCAGCACGGCCGCCGCTACCTCGACGGCCTCTCGGCGCTCTACTGCGTGAACATCGGGCACGGCCGCGCGGACGTCGCGCAGGCCGGCGCCGACCAGGCGAAGGAGCTCGGCTTCTTCACCAACTGGGGCTACGCCCACCCCAAGGCGATCGAGCTCGCCGCGCGGATCGCGGGCCTCGCGCCCGGCGACCTCAACCGCGTGTTCTTCACCTCGGGCGGCTCGGAGTCCGTCGACTCGGCGCTCAAGCTCTGCCGCCAGTACCACAAGCTCACGGGCAACGCGGGCCGCTACAAGGTCATCAGCCGCAAGCTCGCCTACCACGGCACGACCATGGGCGCGCTCACCGCGACCGGCATCCCCGACGCGCGGCGCCCGTTCGAGCCGCTGTTCCCCGGCTCCGCGCACGTCGCCAACACCAACCCGTACCGCCCCGAGGTCGGCGACCCGGCCGAGGCGATCCGGGAGCGGATCGAGTTCGAGGGGCCCGAGACCGTCTCGTGCGTGATCCTCGAGCCCGTCCAGAACTCGGGCGGCTGCTTCGGCCCGCCGCCCGGCTACTTCCAGCGCGTCCGGGAGATCTGCGACGAGTACGGGATCCTGTTCATCTCCGACGAGGTGATCTGCTCGTGGGGCCGGCTCGGCGAGTACTTCGGCGCCGAGAAGTTCGGCTACGAGCCCGACATCATCACCACCGCGAAGGGCCTGACGTCCTCGTACGCGCCGATGGGCGCGGTGATCGCGTCCGACAAGGTGTTCGAGCCGTTCGCCACGGGCACGACCTCGTTCCTGCACGGCATCACGTTCGGCGGCCATCCGGTGTCGTCGGCGGTCGCGCTCGCCAACCTCGACGTGTTCGAGGAGGAGAACCTGCTCGAGAACGTCCGGGCGAACGAGGCGGCGTTCGGCGCGATGCTGGACTCGCTGCGCGACATCCCGATCGTCGGCGACGTGCGCGGGCTCGGGTACTTCTGGGCGATCGAGCTGGTCCGCGACCGCGCGACGAAGGAGACGTTCACCGCGGACGAGTGCGAGTGGCTGCTGCGCGGGTTCCTTTCCGCCGAGATCTTCAGGAACGGGTTGATCTGCCGCAGCGACGACCGCGGCGACCCGGTGATCCAGCTCGCGCCGCCGCTGATCGCGGGCCCCGAGCAGTTCGAGGAGATCCGCAGCGTGCTGCGGCCAGTCCTCGAGGAGGCCTCGCGGAGGCTCGGCCTCCACTGACGCGATCGAGGGGGCGGCCGCCATGCTCCTGCTCCGTGATCTGATCCGCGATCTCGACATCCGGCTGGTCGCCGGCGAGGCGGGCCTCGACCGGCCCGTCCGCTGGGTGCACATCTCCGAGCTCGACGACCCGACGCCGTGGCTGTCGGGCGGCGAGCTGCTGCTCACGACGGGGATGAACCTCGCCGACGCCGCGACGCAGCGGGCGTACGTCGAGCGGCTCGCCGGCCACGACCTCGCCGGCCTGGGCCTCGGCACGGGCTTCGCGCACGCCGACGTGCCGGAGCCGCTGCGCGAGGCGGCGACCGCGCTCGGCTTCCCGCTGTTCGACATCCCGTACGACGTCCCGTTCATCGCGGTCACCGAGAAGGCCTTCTCGCACTTGGTCAACGAGCAGTACGCGGTGCTCCGGCGCGCGCTCTCAGCACACGAGCGGCTGGAGCGGATCGTGCTCTCCGAGCAGGGGCTGGAGGGCGTCACGGCCGCGCTCGCCTCGCTTATCGGCGGCACCGCGATGGTCTACGACACGCGCGGCGACGCGCTCGCGCGGTCCGACGGCGCGGACCCGCTCAGCCCCGAGGTGCTGGACGCGACCGCCGCCGAGCTGCGCGAGCGCGCCCGGGCCGGCGGGCGGCGCGGCTACGCACCGTCGGGCGAGCTGCACGGGCGCGCGCTCGCGCTGCCGGTGGTCCGCACGCCGGCGGGCGGCAACGGCGACGGCCCGGCGCCCGAGGCGTGGCTGATCGCCGTCAAGGACCGCGGCGGCCTCGGCGAGTTCGACCGGCTCGTGCTCCACCAGGCCGTGACGGTCGTCGCGCTCGAGCTCCTGCGGCGGCGCGTCGCCGACGACACCGAGCGCCGGCTGGCCGGTGACGTGCTCTCCGCCATGGTGTCCGGCGAGCTGGCCGGGACCGAGCTGGCGCGCCGGCTGGAGCCGTTCGGGCTGCGCCACCGCATCGGCGTCCTCGTGCTCACGCCGCCGCGCTCGGTCAAGGCCGTCGTCGAGGACAGCCTGAGCGCCGCGCTGCGCGACGAGGTGCCAGGCGGCCTGGCAGCGGGGACCGGCAAGTTCTCCTGCGCGCTGCTCCCGCTCCAGGACGGGGAGACCGACGAGGACCTCTTCGAGCTGGCCGAGCGCGTGCGCGCGCGCGTCGCGCGCGACGCCGACATGGAGCTGCCCGCCGGCGCGGGCCGCGCGGTCGCCCCCGCGGACCTGCGGCGCACGTTCCACGAGGCGCGGTGCGCGCTCGAGGCCCAGGCGCTCTCCGGCGAGGCGAACGGCGACGGGACGCCCGACCTGCTCGCCACCTACCGCGACCTCGGGTCGTTCCAACTCCTGCTCTCGCTGCAGGACGACGACGCCCTGCGCCTGTTCTGCGACTCGATCCTCGCCCCGATCGAGGACGGCGAGGGCGCGTACGGCGGCGAGCTGATGCGCTCGCTGGAGGCGTTCATCGAGTGCAACGGCCAGTGGGAGCGCGCCGCGCGCCAGCTCTACTGCCATCGCCACACCCTCCGCTACCGGATCCGCCGGGTGGAGGAGCTGACGGGCCGCTCGCTGGACTCGGCGCGCGACCGGATCGACTTCTGGCTGGCCCTGCGCGGCAGGGAGCTGGTGCCATGAACCTGGAAACGAGATGCGAGGTCTGCGAGTGAAGGTCGGCGTTCCCACCGAGATAAAGGCGGACGAGTACCGCGTCGCGCTCACCCCGTCGGGTGTGCGCGAGCTGGTCGAGCACGGCCACGAGGTCGTCGTGCAGTCGGGCGCGGGCGAGGGCTCCGCGATCGCCGACGCCGACTACGAGGGCCAGGGCGCGATCATCCTGGCCGACGCCGACGCGGTCTTCGGCGAGGCCGACATGATCGTCAAGGTCAAGGAGCCGCAGACCGAGGAGGTCGCCCGGCTCCAGCCTCACCACACCCTGTTCACCTACCTGCATCTCGCGCCCGATCCCGGGCTCACGCAGGGCCTCGTGGACTCGGGCGCCACGTGCGTCGCCTACGAGACGGTGGAGGACGCGCGCGGGAGGCTGCCGCTGCTCGCGCCGATGAGCGAGGTCGCCGGCAAGATCGCGACCCAGGCCGGCGCGTTCATGCTCGAGAAGCCGCTCGGCGGCCGCGGGATCCTGCTCGGCGGCGTCCCCGGCGTGGCGGCCGCGAAGGTGATGGTGATCGGCGGCGGCGTGGTCGGGATGAACGCGGCGTTCATCGCGATGGGCATGGAGGCCGAGGTCTACGTCTACGACCGCAACATCGACCGCCTGCGCGAGCTCGACCTGTACTTCGCCGGGCGCGCGTCGACGTGCTACGCCTCGACGCTGGAGATCGAGCAGCGGCTGCCCGACATGGATCTGGTGATCGGCGCGGTGCTCGTGCACGGCGCCAAGGCGCCGTACGTGATCCGGCGCGAGCAGCTGTCGTTGATGAAGCGCAACGCGGTGCTGGTCGACGTCTCGATCGACCAGGGCGGATGCTTCGAGACGTCGCGGCCCACGACGCACTCCGACCCGACGTTCGAGGTCGACGGCATCACCCACTACTGCGTGGCCAACATGCCGGGCGCCGTCCCGGTGACCTCGACCTACGCGCTGACGAACGCGACGCTGCCCTATGTCCTGCACGTCGCCGACGCCGGTGTGGCCGGCGCGGCGCGGGAGAACCCGGGCCTTGCGCGCGGCGTCAACGTGGCCGGCGGCAAGGTCACGTACGAGCCCGTCGCCGAGGCGACCAACCTGCCCTATACGCCGCTGTTCGACGTGCTTGGCGAGGCTAGCGGCGCAGCCGCCAGCCGGTGACGAGCCGAGCGATAGCGGTGACGAGCGGAGCGAGGCAGACGAGGCAGGTGCGCCGCCGCGTGAAATGAGTCCCGGCCCTCAGCGCACCTGCTCGGTGGGCCGGATCAGCAACTCGTTGATCGCCACCCGCCGCGGCCGGGTCACGACGTAGGAGATCGCTTCCGCGACGTCCTCGGCCTCCAGGCGGTCGAGGCCCGCGAAGCTCGGCGCCAGTTGCTCGCGCACCTCGTCGCGGAGATGGGTCGTCAGCTCGGTGGCGACCGCGCCGGGCTCGATCACGGCGACGCGGACGTGGCGCTCCGTGACCTCCTGGCGCAGCGACTCGCTGAACGCGTTGACCGCGAACTTGGTCGCGTTGTAGACGCCGGAGCCCGTCGTCGCCCGGCGGCCGGCCACCGAGGAGACGTTGACGAGGTCGGCCACGCCCCTGGGGCCGTCCTCGGCGGCGCGCAGCAGGTGCGGGATCGCGGCGTGGGCGACGTAGAGCACGCCGTTCACGTTCAGCTGGACCATGCGATCCCACTCCTCCGTCGGCGCGCCGACGGCCGGGCCGAGCAGCATCACGCCGGCGTTGTTGATCACCACGTCGAGGCGCCCGAGCTCCTCGACCGTGCGCTCCACCGCGCCGATCGCCTGGTGCTGGTCGGTGACGTCGGCCTCGATCGCGATCGCCCGGCCTCCCTCGCCCTCGATCGCGGCGACCAGCGCGTCGAGCCGGTCGCGGCGGCGCGCCGCCACCGCGACCGCCGCTCCCTGGGCGGCGAGCGCCCGCGCCGTCGCCTCCCCGATCCCGCTGCTGGCCCCGGTGACGAGCGCGGCCGTGCCGTCCAATGTGGCTGTCATGCGACCCGGACTACCACATCGAGCGCTGCTACCATGCCGCGCCGTATGCCGACGACCTCCCAGCTCGTGCGCAAGGGGCGCAACGCGCCGAAGAAGAAGCTCGCCACCCCCGGCCTGAAGTCAGGCAAGGGCCGCAAGAAGAAGGTGGCCGCTCCGCAGCGCCGCGGCGTGTGCACCCGCGTGTACACGACCACCCCGAAGAAGCCGAACTCCGCCCTGCGCAAGGTCTGCCGTGTCCGGCTGACCAACTCGATGGAGGTCACCGCCTACATCCCGGGCGAGGGGCACAACCTGCAGGAGCACTCGGTCGTGCTCGTCCGCGGCGGCCGTGTGAAGGACCTGCCGGGCGTGCGCTACAAGGTCGTGCGCGGCACGCTGGACGCCGCCGGCGTCTCGGACCGCAAGAAGGCCCGCTCGCAGTACGGCGTGAAGGCCAAGTAATGCCCCGCCGTTCCGCCGCCACCATCCGGCCCGTCGAGCCGGATCCCCTGCACCGCTCCAAGCTCGTCCAGCAGGTCATCAACCGCGTGATGCTCGACGGGAAGAAGTCCACCGCCGAGCGCATCGTGTACGACGCGCTGGCGATCCTCGCCGAGCGCACGGGCAAGGAGCCCGTCGAGTCGCTGGAGACGTCGATCAAGGCGCTCACCCCGGTGCTCGAGGTCCGCTCCCGCCGCGTGGGCGGCGCGACCTACCAGGTCCCGGTCGAGGTCCCCGCGCCGCGCGCCCGCACGCTTGCGGTCCGCTGGCTCGTCGAGTTCGCGCGCAACCGGCGCGAGAAGTCGATGGCCCAGCGCCTCGCGAACGAGCTCCTCGACGCGCAGTCCCAGCAGGGCGGCGCGTTCAAGCGGAAGGACGACATCTTCCGCATGGCACAGGCCAACAAGGCCTTTGCGCACTACCGCTGGTAGCGCGCTCGTCCTCCTGACCGCCGGCGCCCTCGCCGCGCCGGCCTCCGGCGCGACGCTCGAGGCTCCCGGGTCCGTCGCGCCGCGCGAGGCCGTCGCCGTGACCGCCAGGGGGCTTGACCCGGGCCGCCGCTGGGCCGTGTTCCTCGTCAGGGAGGACGCGAACGGCCTCAACTGCCTCGCGCGGGTCGCGAGCCGCACGGCCCGCGCCGGCCGGGCGACGGTGTTCAGCGGGACCACCCCGGCGACCCTTGCGTGCCCGCAGGGCGTGCCGTCGGCGCAGCCGAGCCCGCCTCCGCCCGGCGCTCCGCTGCCGGTCGAGCCCGGGCGCGGATACCGCTTCGTCGTGTGCGTCCCCGCCGGCAGGGACTGCCGGTTCATGCCGGTCGCGCGCCGCGCGGTGCAGATCGTCCGCCCGGGGGTGCCGTGCGGGCGCGTCGCGTTCACGCCTGCCTCAGACCACGGCGCGTTCCAGATCCGCGCCCGCAACGTGGACTGCGCGGTCGCGCGGAACGTCGCCGGCGGCGCGGACGACGGTGACCGGCGGTATCGGCGCGGCGGCCTGCGCTGCCGCGGCACGTTCGACCCGAGCGGGCTGCCGAAGACCGTCTACCGCTGCACCCGGGCCCGTGCCCGGGTGACGTTCGTCGCGTCGTAGATCCGGGGATCGTGCTCGCATGACCGGAAGCTGGGAGCCCTTCGGCCGCGCGAACGACCCCGACCCGGCCGAGCCGGCGCCGCCCGCGCCGGCTCCGGCGACCCCGGCATCCCTGCCCCGGGAGCCCGGGCGCCGGCTCGCCGTCCTGACGTGCATGGACTCGCGCGTGGACCCGCTGCGCGACCTCGGCCTCGCGCGCGGGGACGCGATGGTGGTGCGCAACGCGGGCGCGCAGGTCTCCGACGACGTGGAGCGCTCGCTCCGGCTCGCGCAGCAGAACCTCGGCGTCACCGAGGTCTGGCTGATGGCGCACTCGGACTGCGTCGCCCACGGGTCGAGCGACCAGGCCGCGATCGCCGAGCTCCACCGCGGCGCCCAGCGGCTGCGCGGGGTGCTGCCAGGGATCAGCGTGCGGGTGCTGTTCTACGACTTCGCGACGGGGTCGGCCGCGCCGGCTGAGCCACCAGGATGAGCGCCGCGCCGAGCAGCGCCGCGCAGCCGCCGGCGATCTCGAGGTAGAGCCCCGCGCGCGGCTCGGCGACCGCCGCGTCGTACGTGCGCCCGATCAGCCCGGTCTCGTGCACGTCGGGCAGGTCGACGAGCAGCGCGACCGCGAGCGCGCCCGCCGCGAGCACCAGCACCGCGACCGCCGCCGGGCGCGATCCGCCGAGCACCGCGCCGAGTGACATCACCACGATCGCGACCGCGATGACGGCCTGCGCATACCCGTGGTGGCCGCCCGCCGAGAACGATCCGCCCGGGGGCACCGCCGTCACGACGCGGACGTCGTACAGGGTCGAGAATTCGGCCGCCAACAGCAGCCCGGCACCGGCCAGCGGGAGGGCGAGGAGGGCGAGTCGAAACGGAGCTCTCACGCCCCCGAACCCTAGTCGGACGCTGCTAACATAAGGCTTCGCCGCGGGGCGCTGCACGTCTGTGCGCACGCTCCGTCGGGGCCCGACCCTCTCATGGAGACCCTCGAGACATAGCCCTGTCCTTCGGGCCGTCCTCCATGTGATGTCACGGGCCTGCAGGGCCCGTTTTTTTCGCCCCGAGTAGGGCACGTACGTCAGCAGACAGAGAGAGATTCTTCCCCATGCCGCGCAAGTTCACCCTCGAGAAGACCCGGAACATCGGGATCATGGCCCACATCGACGCGGGCAAGACGACGACGACCGAACGGATCCTCTACTACACCGGCCGCTCGCACAAGATCGGCGAGGTCCACGAGGGCGCGGCGACGATGGACTGGATGGAGCAGGAGCAGGAGCGCGGCATCACCATCACCTCCGCCGCCACCACGGCCGAGTGGAAGGGCTATCGGATCAACATCATCGACACGCCGGGCCACGTCGACTTCACCGTCGAGGTTGAGCGCTCGCTGCGCGTGCTCGACGGCGCGATCGCGCTGTTCGACTCCGTCGCGGGCGTCGAGCCGCAGTCCGAGACCGTGTGGCGCCAGGCCGACAAGTACGGCGTGCCGCGCATCGCCTACATCAACAAGATGGACCGCATCGGCGCGGACTTCGAGATGGGCATCCGGACGATGATCGACCGGCTCGGCGCGCACCCCGTGCCGATCCAGCTGCCGATCGGCGCCGAGGGCGACTTCGCCGGGATCATCGACCTCATCGACATGAAGGCACGGATCTACAAGGACGAGCTCGGCAAGGAGATCGAGATCGTCGACATCCCGGCCGAGTACGCCGACGCCGCCGCCGCGGCGCGCGAGTCGCTGCTCGACGAGGTCTCGCACTACGACGACGAGCTCGTGGAGCTGATCCTCGAGGAGGCCGACATCCCGGCCGACCGGCTGAAGGCCGCGATCCGCAAGGCGACGCTGGAGATCAAGCTCACGCCGGTCCTGTGCGGCTCGTCGTTCAAGAACAAGGGCGTGCAGCCGCTGCTCGACGCCGTCATCGACTACCTGCCGAGCCCGCTCGACGTGCCGCCGGTCGACGGCATGGAGCCCGTGCGCGGCGACGACGACCGCCCCGCGGTCCGCCACGCCGACGACTCCGAGCCGTTCTCGGCGCTCGCCTTCAAGATCATGGCCGACCCGTTCGTCGGCAAGCTCACGTACTTCCGCGTCTACTCGGGCAAGCTCGAGGCGGGCTCGCGGGTGCTCAACGTCGGCTCGGGCAAGACCGAGCGGATCGGGCGCATCCTGATGATGCACGCGAACGATCGCGAGGACGTCCAGGAGGTCTACGCGGGTGACATCGCCGCGGCCGTCGGCATCAAGCAGGTCGTGACCGGCGACACGCTCGCCGCGCCCGACAAGCCGATCAAGCTCGAGTCGATGGTGTTCCCCGAGCCGGTCATCAAGGTCGCCATCGAGCCGAAGACGAAGGTCGACCAGGAGAAGATGTCGATCGCCCTCGGCCGCCTGGCCGAGGAGGACCCGACGTTCCAGGTCGCGACGAACGAGGAGACCGGCCAGACCGAGATCTCCGGCATGGGCGAGCTGCACCTCGAGGTGCTGGTGGACCGCATGCTGCGCGAGTACAAGGTCGACGCGAACGTCGGCCGCCCGCAGGTCTCCTACCGCGAGACCGTGCGCGGCACCGCGCAGAAGGTCGAGGGCCGCTTCGTCAAGCAGACCGGCGGCTCCGGCCAGTACGGCATCGTCTACATCGACCTCGAGCCGGCGCCCGGCGAGGGCTTCGACTTCGTCAACAAGATCAAGGGCGGCTCGATCCCGACCGAGTACATCCCGGCCGTGGAGAAGGGCGTCGAGGAGGCGCTGGAGTCCGGCATCCGCGCCGGCTACCCGATGGTCGACGTGCGCGTCACGCTGACCGACGGCAAGTACCACGACACCGACTCCTCGGAGATCGCCTTCAAGATCGCGGGCTCGCTCGCGCTGCAGGAGGCCGCCCGCCGCGCCAAGCCCGTGCTGCTCGAGCCCATCTTCTCCGTCGAGGTCACCGTGCCCGAGGAGTTCATGGGCGACGTGATCGGCGACCTCAACCGCCGTCGCGGCCGGATCGAGGGCATGGAGGAGCGCGGCAACGCGAAGGTGGTGCGTGGCTACGCTCCGCTGAGCGAGATGTTCGGCTACGTGGGCGACCTGCGATCCATGACGCAGGGCCGCGCCACGTACACGATGCAGTTCGATCGCTACGAGGAAGTGCCGCCCAACATCGCCGAGAAGGTGGTCGAGGGACGCACCGGGGAGCCCATCCCCGCCTAGATCCAGAACGCGCTAGTCTGCACGGGTTCGCCTTTCGGGCGGGCCGCCGACGCACGTACCGAGAACGACCAGAGACTTACCGAAAAGGAGCAACCCGAAGTGGCGAAGGAGAAGTTCGAGCGCGACAAGCCGCATGTCAACGTCGGCACCATCGGTCATATCGACCATGGCAAGACGACGCTGACGGCGGCCATCACGAAGGTGCTCTCCGACACGTATGGCGGCCAGGCCCGGTCCTTCGACGAGATCGACAACGCGCCGGAGGAGAAGGCGCGCGGGATCACGATCGCGACCTCGCACGTGGAGTACGAGACGAACAACCGTCACTACGCCCACGTCGATTGTCCCGGCCACGCCGACTACGTGAAGAACATGATCACGGGCGCGGCGCAGATGGACGGCGCGATCCTGGTGGTGTCGGCGGCCGACGGCCCCATGCCCCAGACGCGTGAGCACATCCTGCTCGCCCGCCAGGTCGGCGTGCCCTACATCGTCGTGTTCCTCAACAAGGCCGACATGGTCGACGACGACGAGCTCCTCGAGCTGGTCGAGGTGGAGGTCCGTGACCTCCTGTCCGAGTACGAGTTCCCCGGCGACGACATCCCGTTCGTCATCGGCTCGGCGCTCAAGGCGCTCGAGGGCGACCCGGAGCACACGGCCAAGATCATCGAGCTGGCCGAGCAGCTGGACTCCTACATCCCGGAGCCCGTACGCGAGCTCGACAAGCCGTTCCTGATGCCGGTCGAGGACGTCTTCTCGATCACGGGTCGCGGCACGGTGGCCACGGGCCGCATCGAGCAGGGCATCGTCAACACCGGCGACACCGTGGAGATCGTGGGGATCCACCCCGAGACCTCCAGCACGGTCGTGACCGGCGTCGAGATGTTCCGCAAGATCCTCGACGAGGGGCGCGCCGGCGACAACGTCGGCTGCCTCCTGCGCGGGATCAAGCGCGAGGAGATCGAGCGCGGGCAGGTGCTGTGCAAGCCGGGCTCGATCACGCCGCACACCGAGTTCAAGGCGGAGGTCTACGTCCTCAAGAAGGAGGAGGGCGGCCGTCACACGCCGTTCTTCAACGGCTACCGCCCGCAGTTCTACTTCCGGACCACCGACGTGACCGGGGTCGCCAAGCTGCCCGAGGGCACGGAGATGGTCATGCCGGGCGACAACGTCCAGATGGAGATCGAGCTGATCCAGCCCATCGCCATGGACGCCGGCCTCCGCTTCGCGATCCGCGAGGGCGGCCGCACCGTCGGCTCGGGAGTGGTCACCGAAGTCATCAAGTAGCACCCGGCGCGGGCGTCCTGCCTGCAGCCGACCGAAGTCAGATACGACCTATTGGAGGCGGGCCCCGGGCCCCGGGGCCCGCCTTCACTGCGCAAAGCAAGCACCCACTCACACCCCAACCTTCTAACGAGACACCACAGACCGGACAGAACGTGGCAACCGCCCAGCAGAACAAGATTCGCATCCGCTTGAAGGCCTACGACTCCTCGGCCATCGAGACGGCGGCCAAGGAGATCGTGGAGACCGCGACGCGGACGGGCGCGACCGTGTCCGGCCCGGTGCCCCTGCCGACCGAGAAGAACGTCTACGCGGTGATCAAGTCGCCGTTCAAGGACAAGGACTCGCAGGAGCACTTCGAGATCCGCACCCACAAGCGCCTCATCGACATCCACCAGCCCACGCCCAAGACCGTCGACTCGCTCCAGCGGCTCGACCATCTGCCCGCCGGCGTGGACATCGAGATCCGCCTCGCCTTCGGCTGAACCGACATGCCCGCCATCCTTGCCAAGAAGATCGGAATGACCCAGCGGTTCCTCGAGGACGGCCGCGTCGAGCGCGTGACCGTGCTCGAGGCGGGCCCGTGTCCCGTGACCGCGATCCGCACGCACGACGCCGACGGCTACGAGGCCGTCCAGCTCGGCTTCGGCCTCGTGCGCGAGAAGGCGCTGTCCAAGCCAGAGCTCGGCCACCTCAAGAAGGTCGACGCCCCGCCCGTGCGCACGCTCGTGGAGTTCCGCGACGAGGCCGGCGAGCTGACCGTCGGCGAGACCGTCACGGTCGAGGCGTTCGAGGTCGGCCAGACCGTCAAGGTGTCCGGCGTCTCGAAGGGCAAGGGCTTCCAGGGCACGATCAAGCGCCACAACTTCTCCGCCGGTCCGAAGTCCCACGGCTCGCACAACGTGCGCGCCCCGGGCTCGATCGGCGCCTCGGCGACCCCCTCGCGCGTGTTCAAGGGCATCCGCGGGCCCGGCCACATGGGCGCCAAGCGCGTGACCCAGCGCGGCCTCGAGGTCGTCGAGCTGATCCCCGACCAGAACCTGATGCTCGTCCGCGGCTCCGTCCCGGGGTCCAAGGGCGCCACCGTGGAGGTGCGCACCGATGGCTGATGCGCCGATCCTGGGCGGCACCGGCAAGCTGACGCTCGACGCCGACGTGTTCGGAGCGCCGTTCAACGGCCCGCTCGTGCACGAGTGCGTCGTGGCCGAGCTCGCCGCCCGTCGCAGGGGCACCCATGCGACGAAGACCCGCGGCATGGTCCGCGGCGGCGGGGCGAAGCCCTGGCGCCAGAAGGGCACCGGCCGCGCCCGCGCCGGCTCCTCGCGGTCCCCGCTGTGGGCCGGGGGCGGCACGGTCTTCGGCCCGAGCCCGCGCCACTACATCGTCAAGGTCAACCGCAAGGCGCGACGCGCCGCGCTGCGCGCCGTGCTCTCGCTGCACGCCGAGCGGGGCTCGCTGTTCGGCGTGGACGTCGCCGGCTTCGACGCGCCGTCGACCAAGCAGGCCGCCGGCCTGCTCGCCGACGCCCGCGGCGGCGCCACGCTCGTGGTGCTGGCCGAGGACGAGGCGGTGGCCGCCAAGTCGTTCCGCAACCTGCCGGGCGTGCTCGTGCTCAGCGCCGAGAACGCCGGCGTCGCCGACATCATCCGCCCCGCCACGCTGATCGCGTCGCAGGCGGCCGTCGATGCGCTGACCGCGCGCGCCGCGAATCGCGCCGCGAAGGATCGTGCCGCAGAGGAGGTGGCGTGATGGAGCCGAGCCAGGTCATCATCCGGCCCGTCGTCTCGGAGAAGTCCTACGTCCTCGCGACGGCCGACAAGTACACGTTCCGGGTCCACAAGGACGCGCACAAGACGCAGATCAAGCAGGCCGTCGAGGAGCTGTTCGGCGTGACCGTGCTCGAGGTCCGCACGTCCGCGGTGCCCTCCAAGCCGAAGCGCCGGGGCTACACGTCCGGGCGCACGCGCGAGTGGAAGAAGGCCGTCGTGCAGGTCCGCGAGGGCGACTCGATCCCGATCTTCCAGGGCCTGGAGGCCGATCTGTAATGCCGATCCGCAAGCCCAAGCCCACGTCGCCCGGGCGGCGCTTCGTCACCTACCCCGACTTCGCGGAGATCACGAAGACGGAGCCGGAGAAGACGCTCGTCGAGGGCCTCAAGAAGAGCGGTGGCCGCAACTCCAACGGCCGCAAGACCGCCCGCCATCGCGGCGGCGGCGCCAAGCGGCTGTACCGCATCATCGACTTCAAGCGCCGCAAGGACGGGATCCCCGCCCGCGTGGCCGCGATCGAGTACGACCCCAACCGCTCGGCGTACATCGCGCTGCTGCACTACGTGGACGGCGCGAAGAGCTACATCCTCGCCCCGCATCGCCTGCGGGTCGGGATGATCGTCGAGTCCGGCCCGAACGCCGACATCACCGTCGGCAACGCGCTGCCGCTGGCCAACATGCCGGTCGGCACCGTGATCCACAACGTGGAGCTCCAGCCTGGCCGCGGCGGCCAGCTCGCCCGCTCGGCCGGCGCCGGCGTGCAGCTGATGGCGAAGGAGGGCGACTACGCCACCCTGCGCCTGCCCTCCGGCGAGATGCGCATGGTCCGCGCCGAGTGCCGCGCGACGGTCGGGACGATCGGCAACGCCGATCACCAGAACGTCACCGTGGGCAAGGCCGGCCGCAAGCGCCACATGGGCGTGCGCCCGCAGACGCGCGGCACCGCCATGAACCCGGTGGACCACCCGCACGGCGGTGGCGAGGGCGCCACCCCGCTGGGCAACCACCCGCAGACGCCCTGGGGCGTGCCGACGATCGGCTACCGCACCCGCAGGAAGGGCAAGCAGTCCGACCGCTACATCGTCCGCGGCCGCCGCCGTGGCAAGAAGGGCAGCCGCTGATGTCACGATCCTCCAAGAAGGGCCCGTGGGTCGAGGACCGGCTGATGGAGCGCATCGAGCAGATGAACTCCTCCGGCTCCAAGACCATGATCAGGACCTGGTCGCGGACCTCCACCATCTTCCCCGACATGGTCGGGCACACGATCGCCGTGCACGACGGGCGCAAGCACGTCCCGGTGTTCGTGTCCGAGTCCATGGTCGGCCACAAGCTCGGTGAGTTCGCGCCCACGCGGACCTACCGCGGCCACGAGAAGTCCGGCAAGGTCCGATGACCGACGAGAAGAACAAGGACCAGCAGCTCGAGCGCGCGGACGAGGAAGCCGCGCGCGCGGCTGCGGCTGCCGAGGAGGCCGTCGAGGCCGCCGGCGACGAGTCGCCGGCCGCTGCCGAGGCCGTCGAGGCCGCGGAGAAGGCCGAAGCGGCCGCGGAAGCGGCTGCCGCGAAGCCGAAGCCGAAGCGCTCCCGCAAGGCCCGCGAGGCCGAGGTCGCCGCCGACCAGGCCGAGGAGGCCGCCGACGAGGCGGTCGAGGAGGCCGCCGCCAAGCCGAAGCCGAAGCCCAAGCGCACGCGCGCGAAGAAGGCCGCCGCGCCCGTGGCCGAGGAGGCCGTCGAGGAGCAGGCCGGCGAAGCCGAGGCGGAGGAGCAGCCGACGCCGAAGCGCGCTCGCGCGAAGCAGGCCGCCGAGGAGCCCGAGGCCGCCGAGGAGGCGCCCCCCGCCAAGCCGTCGACCACCCGCAGGCGCGACCGTCGCCGCGAGGTCCCGGTCGGCGTCGAGGTCCGCGCCCAGGCCAAGTACGTCCGCACGTCCGCCCGCAAGGCGCGGCTGGTGTGCGACCACATCCGCGGCAAGGACGTCGCGCAGGCCAGGGCGATCCTCGCCTTCACGCCGCGCGCCGCCGCCAAGGACTGGGCGAAGCTGCTCGAGTCCGCGGTGGCCAACGCCGAGCACAACCACGAACTGGTCGGCGAGGATCTGACGATCGCCGCCGTGTACGCCGACGAGGGGCCGACGCTGAAGCGCTACCGGCCGCGTGCCATGGGCCGCGCCACGCGCATCCGCAAGCGCACCTCCCACCTGACGATCACGCTCACCCCGAAGGAGCTCTAGAGCATGGGGCAGAAGGTACATCCCGAAGCCATGCGCGTGGGGTACATCCACGACTGGAAGTCGAACTGGTTCAACGAGCGCCACTTCTCAGACTTCCTGATCGAGGACGTGCGCATCCGCGACCACATCACCGGCAAGCTGGCGCACGCCGGCCTCTCGGACATCACGATCCGCAAGGACGCCGCCGAGGTCGAGGTGAACATCCACACCGCGCGGCCCGGCATCGTGATCGGCAAGTCCGGCTCGGAGGTCGACGCGCTGCGGCGTGATCTGCACCGCCTCACCGGCAAGGCCATCAAGGTCAACATCCTCGAGATCAAGCGCCCCGAGCTCGACGCGAAGCTGGTCGCCCAGTCGATCGCCGAGCAGCTCGTCAACCGCGTGGCGTTCCGGCGCGCGATGAAGCGCGCGCTCACGAGCGCGATGCGCTCGGGCGCGAAGGGCTGCAAGATCCAGGTGTCCGGCCGTCTGGGCGGCGCCGAGATGGCGCGGACCGAGATGTACAACGACGGGCGGGTGCCGCTGCACACGCTCCGCGCGGACATCGACTACGGCTTCTACGAGGCCCGCACCACGTTCGGCCGCATCGGCGTGAAGTGCTGGATCAACAAGGGCGAGATCATGCCCGCCGGCTACACCGGCGCCGACCTGACCTCGCTCGACGATCCCGGCCCGGGCGGCCGCGACGATCGCGACGACCGCGGGCGCGGCCGTGACGGCCGCGACGGCCGTCGCGGACGCCGCGACGGCGGTGGCGGCGGCGGTGGCGGCGGCGGGCGCGGAGGACGTGGCGGCGGCGGCGGAGGCGGCGGTGGCGGCGGCCGCGGCGGTTTCGGCGGCGGCGGCGGCGGCGGACGTGGCGGCGGCGGTCGCGGCGGCCAGGGTGGCCGTGGCGGCGGGCGTCCCGACCTGAGCGGAGGGATCAGCCGGTAATGCTCTCCCCCAAGCGCGTCAAGTTCCGCCGGCAGCACCGCGGGCGCAAGCCCGGGCTGTCGCGCGCCCAGCAGAAGGTGGAGTTCGGCGAGTACGGCCTCAAGACGCTCGAGGCCGGCTGGCTGACGAACCGCCAGATCGAGGCTGCACGTATCGCCATGACCCGCAAGATCAAGCGTGGCGGCAAGGTGTGGATCAACGTCTACCCTGACAAGCCGGTGACCAAGAAGCCGGCCGAGACCCGCATGGGTTCCGGCAAGGGCTCGCCCGAAGGCTGGGTCGCCGTGGTCAAGCCGGGCCGCGTGATGTTCGAGCTGGCCGGCGTGCCGGAGCCGCTCGCCCGCGAGGCGATGCGCCTGGCCGGGCACAAGCTGCCGGTGAAGACGAAGTTCGTCATGCGCGAGGACCTGGAGCACGCCTGATGACGACCCAGGACCTGCACGATCTCGACGAGAAGTCGCTGCGCGAGCACCTCGCGACCGCGCGGCGCGACCTGTTCGGCCTGCGCATGCAGCACGCCACCGGCGAGCTGGAGAACACGGCCGGACTGAAGACCGCAAAGCGAGACCTCGCGCGCGCGCTCACCGTGGCGCGCCAGCGGGAGATCGATCCGAATGTGAAGAGCACGAGCGACAATGGCTGAAGACGAGAAGACCCCAGAGACCGTGGTTGAAGAGGTCGAGGACGCGGCTGAGACGGCTCCGGCCGAGGCTGCCCCCGAGGCCGCCGCGGAGGAGACGCCCGCGGAGGAGTCCGCGGCGCCGTCCGCCCCTGCTCCCGCCGAGACCCGCCGCGACCGCCTCGAGGCGCGCCGCGCGGCCCGCCGTCCCGCCCAGCGCGGGCAGGTGACGCCGGAGCAGCGCGACGAGGAGCGCCAGGCGCGCCGTGCCGCGACCGCGAAGCAGCGCCGCGCGTACCGCGCGAAGCTCAAGGAGCGCCGCGCCGCCACGCAGACCGAGCGGACCGTGGTCGAGGCCGACCACGCGCCGGAGCATGGCCCCGGCCGTCCCCGCGTGCGCCAGGGCGTCGTGACCTCCGCCAAGGGCGACAAGACCATCACGGTCAAGATCGACGTCGTCCGGCGCCACCGCCGGTACCACAAGATCCTGCGCTCCACGCTCAAGCTGTACGCGCACGACGAGGCGAACAACGCCAACGAGGGCGACACCGTCCGCGTGGTCGAGTGCCGGCCGATGAGCCGTTCGAAGCGCTGGCGCCTCACGGAAGTGCTGGAGCGTGCCAAGTGATCCAGAACGAGACGCGCTTGAAGGTCGCCGACAACACCGGCGCCCGCGAGATCCTCTGCATCCGCGTGATGGGCGGCTCGCGCCGCCGCTACGCGGGCGTGGGGGACGTCATCACCGCCACGGTCAAGCAGGCCACCCCGCAGGGGTCGGTCAAGAAGGGCGAGGTCGTCAAGGCCGTCGTCGTGCGCACGAAGAAGGAGTTCGGGCGCGAGGACGGGACGTACATCGCCTTCGACGAGAACGCCGCGGTGATCATCGACGCCCAGAACAACCCGCGCGGCACGCGCATCTTCGGCCCCGTCGCCCGCGAGCTGCGCGACGGCGGGTTCATGAAGATCGTGTCGCTCGCCCCGGAGGTGCTCTGAGATGAAGCTGCGCACCGACGACGAGGTCATCGTGATCTCGGGCAAGGACAAGGGCAAGACCGGCAAGATCCTGCGCGTCGACCGCTCGAAGGGGCGCGTCTACGTGGAGGGCATCAACATCGTCAAGCGCCACCAGCGCCCGAACCCGGCGCGCCCGAACGCGCCGGTCGGCGTGATCGAGCGCGAGGGGCCCGTCCACGTCTCCAACGTGGCGCTGCTGGACCCCAAGGACCACAAGCCGACGCGCGTAGGGACGCGCCGCACCGAGCAGGGCACGCGCATGCGCGTGACCAAGCGCTCGGGCACCGAGATCGACTGACATGGCACGACTGAAGGACGCATACAACGAGCGGATCCGCCCCCGGCTGATCGAGAAGTTCAGCTACTCGTCGCCGATGCAGGCGCCGAAGCTGACCAAGATCACGGTCAACATGGGCGTGGGCGAGGCCAAGCAGGACGCCAAGATGCTCGAGGCCGCGAAGGAGCAGCTCGCCGCGATCGCCGGGCAGCAGCCGAACGTGCGCCGCGCGCGCAAGTCGGTCGCCAACTTCAAGCTGCGCGAGGGCATGCCGGTCGGCCTGTCCGTGACGCTGCGCGGAGAGCGCGCCTACGAGTTCCTGGACCGCCTGACCGCGATCGCGATCCCCCGGATCCGCGACTTCCGCGGGCTGAGCCCGCGCTCGTTCGACGGGCGCGGCAACTACTCGATGGGCGTCCGCGAGCAGATCATCTTCCCCGAGATCGACTACGACAACGTCGACCAGGTGCGCGGGATGGACGTGACGATCACGACCTCCGCGCAGACCGACGCCGAGGCCTTCGCGCTGCTCGACGCACTGGGCATGCCCTTCTCCCGTGACGGGCGCCCGGCCGGCTTCGAGTCCTTGAACGACCAGGCCGTCGCGGCCTGAGGAACCGAGAGAGAACTCACCCATGGCCAAGACCTCCAAGATCGTCCGGGCGGCACGTCCGCCCAAGTACAAGACCCGGGCGTACACCCGCTGCCGCAGGTGCGGCCGGCCGCGCGCCGTCTACCGCAAGTTCGGCCTGTGCCGGATCTGCCTGCGGGAGATGGCCCACGAGGGCTACATCCCCGGCATGACCAAGTCGAGCTGGTAGGGGGATCGGCATGAGCATGACCGACCCCATCGCCGACTTCCTGACGCGCATCCGCAACGGGATCATGGCCGCCCACGAGACGGTCGAGATCCCCTCGTCGACGCTCAAGAAGGAGCTCGCCCGCATCCTGCGCGAGCAGGGCTACATCGAGGCCTTCGAGACCGTCGACGGCCGCCCCGGCGCGGCCGGCGAGCGGATCGTCGTCCGGCTGAAGTACACCGAGAACCGCACGTCGGTCATCTCGGGGATCCGGCGCGTCTCGCGTCCGGGCCAGCGGACCTATGTCGACGCCAAGCACGTCCCCAAGGTGCTCGGCGGCATGGGCACCGCGATCCTGTCCACGTCCCACGGCGTGATGACCGGTCACGACGCCCGCAAGGCGGGCGTCGGCGGCGAGGTCGTCGCCGAGGTCTGGTAGCCATGTCGCGCATCGGAAGGAAGCCCATTCCCGTGCCCGACTCGGTCTCCGTGACGATCGAGGCCGAGGTCGTGCGCGTGGCCGGTCCCCGCGGCAACCTCGAGGAGCGCAAGGCGCGCGTCATCGAGGTCAAGCAGGAGGACGGCCGGCTGCTCGTCACGCGGCCGACCGACCGCGCGGAGCACCGCGCGCTGCACGGCCTCACGCGCACCCTGATCGCCAACATGGTCGAGGGCGTCACCACCGGCTTCACCAAGACGCTCGAGATCCAGGGCGTCGGCTATCGCGCGCAGCTCAAGGGCCGCGACCTCGAGCTCGCGCTCGGCTACTCCCACCCGGTGCCGATCAAGGCGCCGGAGGGCATCGAGTTCGAGGTGCCCCAGCCGACGCGCGTGATCGTGAAGGGCTCGAGCAAGCAGCAGGTCGGCCAGATCGCCGCCGTGATCCGCAAGCAGCGGCCGCCGGAGCCCTACAAGGGCAAGGGCATCCGCTACGAGGGCGAGTACGTCGCCCGGAAGGTCGGGAAGCGCGCATGAGCACCGTCACGTCACCCCAGCGGCGCCTCAAGCGGCGCCACCGCGTCCGCGCCAAGGTGCAGGGCACGGCCGAGCGTCCCCGCATCGCCGTGTTCCGCTCCAACCGCGGGATCTTCGCCCAGCTCATCGACGACGACGCCGGCCGCACGCTGGCCGCCGTCAACTGGACGGAGGCCGACCTCCGCGGGCTCAAGCCGATGGAGCAGGCCACCCGCGCCGGCGAGCTGATCGCCGAGCGCGCCAAGGCGGCCGGCATCGACACCGCGGTCTTCGACCGCGGCGGCTACCGCTATCACGGCCGTGTCAAGGCCCTGGCCGAGGGCGCCCGCGAGGGCGGCCTGACCTTCTAAGCTCGGTATCGGACATGTCTGCACCTGATCGTTCCGTCTCCTCCGCCGGCCTGGACCTCCAGGAGCGCGTGGTCGAGATCAACCGCGTCGCGAAGGTCGTCAAGGGCGGCCGCCGGTTCTCGTTCACGGCCCTCGTGGTCGTCGGCGACGAGAACGGCACCGTCGGCTACGGCTACGGCAAGGCCAACGAGGTCCCGCTCGCGATCCAGAAGGGCGTGGAGAACGCCAAGAAGCGCCTGTTCCGGGTCCCGCGCCACGGCGCGACGATCACGCACCAGACGACCGGCATCTTCGGGTCGGGCCGCGTGTTCCTCAAGCCCGCGTCCCCCGGTACCGGCGTGATCGCCGGCGGCGGCGTGCGCGCGGTGCTCGAGCTGGCCGGGATCCACGACATCCTGTCCAAGTCGCTCGGGTCGCAGAACCCGATCAACCTGGTCAAGGCGACGATCTCCGGCCTGCAGGAGCTGCGCAAGCCGGAGGAGATCGCCGCGCTGCGCGGGCTCTCCGTCGACGCCGTGCTCGGCCTCTCCAAGGAGAACGGGCAGGCCGTCGAGACGCTCGACGCCGAGCCGCCGGCCGAGGCTCCCGAGGCTCCCGAGGCCGAGGAGACGGCGCCCGCATGAGCACGTACGTCATCAAGCAGGTGCGCTCTGCGAACGGCTCGAACGCGAAGCAGCGCGACACGCTGCGCTCGCTCGGGCTCCGCAAGATCGGCCAGACGGTCGAGAAGCCGGACTCCCCGCAGCTGCGCGGGATGCTCCACGCCGTGCGCCACCTGATCGTGATCGAGGAGAAGTGATGGCGCCGAAGCCGGAAGAGAACGGCGAGCCGATCGTCGGCCTGCACAACCTGCAGCCCGCTCCGGGCTCGCGCAAGGACCGCAAGCGCGTCGGGCGCGGCCACGGCTCCGGCCACGGCAAGACGTCCGGCCGCGGGCACAAGGGCTACGGCTCGCGGGCCGGCGCCAAGGACCGCGCGCGCTTCGAGGGCGGCCAGAACCCGATCCACATGCGCATGCGCAAGCTGCGCGGGCCGAACAAGAAGATGTCGATGCCGTTCGAGATGTTCCGGACGCACACCCAGCCGGTCAACCTGGCCGACCTGGAGACGCGGTTCGAGTCCGGCGCCTCGGTCGACCCGGCCGCGCTGAAGGCCGCCGGCCTGGCGACCCGCCGCGACATCCCGGTCAAGGTGCTCGGCCGCGGCGAGCTCACCAAGCCGCTGACCGTCCACGCGCACGGCTTTTCCAAGTCCGCGCGCGCCGCGATCGAGGCGGCCGGCGGCACCTGTCAGGTCATCGAGTAGCCTCGGAGGGGAGGCCGAGCCGTGCTGGCGACGATCCTGAACTCCTTCAAGGTCGCGGACATCCGCAAGAAGCTGCTGTTCACGGCAGCGATCCTCGCGCTCTACCGGCTCGGCTCCTTCATCCCGGTGCCGGGCGTCTCGACCGAGGCGCTCAAGCAGCTGGAGGAGAGCTACTCGGGCTCGGACATCCTCGGCTTCCTGAACCTGTTCACGGGCGGAGGGCTGTCGCGGATCGCGCTGTTCGCGCTCGGGATCATGCCGTACATCACGGCCTCGATCATCCTGCAGCTGCTGACGGTCGTCTCGCCGTCGCTGGAGAAGCTGCAGAAGGAGGGCGAGGTCGGCCAGGCGCGGATCACGCAGTACACGCGCTACCTGACCGTCGGGCTCGCCGCCGCGCAGGCCGTCGGCTACGTCTTCCTGTTCCGCTCCCAGGGCCAGAGCGCGGGCAGCCCGGTGTTCGAGAGCTTCAACCCCGGCTCGGTCATCCTCGTCGTGCTCTGCCTCACCGCGGGCTGCGTGCTGCTGATGTGGATGGGCGAGCTGATCACCCAGCGCGGCATCGGCAACGGCATCTCGCTGATGATCTTCGCCTCGATCGTGTCGGGCCTGCCGAACGGCATCAGCGCCTGGTGGAACAACCCGGACGCGGTGTTCAAGGTGATCATGCCGTTCCTGGCGCTCGGCATCATCGCCGCGATCGTCTTCATCCAGGAGGGGCAGCGCCGGATCCCGGTCCAGTACGCCAAGCGCGTGATCGGGCGGCGGATGAGCTCGGGCGGCCAGACCTACCTGCCGCTGCGCGTGAACATGGCGGGCGTGATCCCGGTCATCTTCGCCGCGTCGATCATGGCCTTCCCGCCGACCGTCGGGCAGCTGATCCCGGGCGCGGAGGGGCTCGCGAACTTCTTCTCGCCGAACGGCTGGGCGTACATCGCCGGCGAGACCGTGTTCATCATCCTGTTCACGTACTTCTACACGGCCGTGACGTTCAACCCGGTCGACCAGGCCGACAACCTGAAGAAGTACGGCGGCTTCATCCCCGGCGTGCGACCAGGGAGGCCCACGGCCGAGTTCCTCGACCGCATCCTCGCGCGCCTGACGTTCCCGGGCGCCCTCTACCTGGCCGCAGTGGCCGCGCTGCCGACGATCCTGATCAACCAGACGTCGGCCAACTTCTACTTCGGCGGCACGTCGATCCTGATCGTCGTGGGCGTCGCGCTGGACACCATGAAGCAGCTCGAGGCGCAGCTCATGATGCGCAACTACGAGGGCTTCCTGAAATAGTGTTTCGGCCTCCGCTGCGCCGCAAGCGGCGATCTACGGACGACGTTACTTGAACTTGAGCGAGTTGAATCTGATCCTGCTGGGCAAGCCCGGCGCGGGCAAGGGCACCCAGGCAGAGCGTCTGAAAGACGATTTCGGGCTGCCCTACATCGGCACCGGCGACCTCCTGCGCAAGCACAAGCAGGACGAGACGGAGCTCGGCAAGGAGGCCAAGTCCTACATGGACGACGGCAAGCTCGTGCCCGACGATCTCGTCGTCCGGATGATCCTCGACGAGATCGAGGACAAGGGCCGCGACGGGTTCCTGCTCGACGGGTACCCGCGCACGATCGCGCAGGCCGACGCGCTCGACGAGGCGCTCGACGAGGCCGGCCGGCGCCTGACCGCCGCGCTCTACATCGACGCCGACGACGAGACGGTGATCAGCCGGCTGTCGGGGCGCCGCCAGTGCAAGAACGGGCACCTCTACCACGTGGAGTTCAACCCGCCCAAGCTCGACGGCATGTGCGAGCTCGACAACACGCGGCTGTTCCAGCGCGAGGACGACCAGCCGGACAAGATCAAGCGGCGCCTCGACACGTACCACCGCGAGACCGAGCCGCTCATCGACTACTACGAGCAGCGTGGCCTCCTGCGCCGCTTCGACGGCTCGCGGTCGCCGACGGAGGTGCACGACCACATCCGCGCGACGCTCGCCACGCTCCGCCTCGAAGAACGACTGTGATCGTCCGCAAGACTCCCACGGAGATCGACGCCATGGCCAAGGCCGGCGAGATCCACGTGCGGACGATGAGCCTGCTCGAGGGCAAGATCCGCGCCGGCGTGACGACGGGCGAGCTCGACGCCGCCGCCGAGAAGTTCATCCGCTCGCAGGGCGCGACGCCGGCGTTCAAGGGCTACCGCGGGTTCCCGGGCTCGATCTGCGCGTCGCCGAACCACATGGTCGTGCACGGGATCCCGGGCAAGTTCAAGCTGCGCAAGGGCGACATCCTGTCGGTCGACATCGGCGTCGTGAAGGACGGCTGGGTCGCCGACGGCGCGCGCACGTTCCCGGTGGGCGAGGTGTCGCCGCTGGCCTCGAAGCTGCTCCAGGTGACCGAGGAGTCGCTGTTCCGCGCCGTCGAGCAGTGCCAGGTGGGGAACCGGCTGGGCGACGTCTCGCACGCCGTGCAGGCGCACGTGGAGGCGAACGGCTTCTCGGTCGTGCGCTCGCTGGTCGGCCACGGCATCGGCCGCTCGATGCACGAGGAGCCGCAGATCCCCAACTACGGCCCGCCCGGCAAGGGCGTCGTGCTGGAGGAGGGGATGGTCCTCGCGATCGAGCCGATGGTCACCGCCGGCCGGCACATGGTCCGCATGGGCGACGACGGCTGGGCGATCTACTCGCAGGACGGCTCGCTGGCCGCGCACTTCGAGTTCACGGTGGCGATCACGGCCGCCGGCCCGCGGATCCTGACGCCGTGGCACGAGGCCGGCGCCCGCGTCGCCGCCTGAGCGCGCACCTGGACGAACGTGCCCCTTCCATCGGGGCGGGAACCCGGCGAAGCTGGCGTCGGTGCGCCTCGCCATCGCGCTCATCCTCCTCGCCCTCTGCGCGCTCCCGCCGCTGGCGTCCGGCGAGCGGCCGTTCGTCGCGACGCTGACGCCGGACGGGCCGGTGCGCGGCGTCGTCATCGGGATCCACGGCGGCGCGTGGTACGGGGTCGGGCGGGAGCTGAGCATGACCGTCCGCGACGACCTCGAGCGCTGGCGCCGCCACGGCTGGCGCGGCGTGATCGTGGACTATCCGCCGGGCGGCGACGCGCCGGCGAGCGTGCTGCGCGCCTACGACCGCGTCCGCGCCCGCTACGGGCCCGACCTGCCGATCTGCCTCTACGGCGAGTCGGCCGGCGGGCAGCTGGCGCTCATGGTCGCCGCGCGGCGCCACGACGTGGCCTGCGTCGAGACGGCGGGCGCGCCGACCGACCTGGGGGCGATCGATCCGAGCCTCAGCGCGCTGGCCGCGCACGCCGACCGCAACGCCCGCAGGGCGTTCCCGGGCGGCGAGCTCGCGGCGGCGAGCCCGATCCGGTTCGCGGCCGACATCCGCGCGCGGCTCCTGCTCACGCATCTGCGCAGCGATCGCGTGATCGGGGTGGCGCACGCGAAGCGCATGGCGGAGGTGGCGGGGCGGTCTGAGCTGCTCGTGCTCGAGCCGGGGCGCGTGGGCTGGGTCCACGGGCCGGTGTCGTCGGACTCCCTCGCGGCGCTCGCCCGGGCGGAGCGCGATCTCATAGTCGTCGCCTCAGGCGACGCGGGCGCAGGTCAACTGCAGCATTGAGGAGAGCGGGTCGAACGGGATCGCGCTCACGTGTTGCGCCTTGATCGCGCATTGCGAGACCAAAGCGCAACACGTGAGCGCCCAGGCGATCGGGCCCTCTCCTCAAAGCTGCAGTTGACGTTCGCCGGCGTCACCTGCACGCCTCACGCAGCGGCCGCCTCGGCCCGCCGCAACCGCCGCCCCGCGTACACACCCGCCACGAGCAGCCCGAGCACGGCGAGCACCGCCGCGATCGCCGTCTCGCGCCCATCGCACTCCCCGCGCTCGTCGCAGTCCTCCCGCGTGCACGGGCGCGCGGCGGCCGCCCACCCGGCGGCGTCCCACCGGTCCGGCTGGAAGGCCGGCCCGCGCGGGGAGTCCATCTCACCCGGCACCCAGCCCGCACGGCTGTCTCCCCAGCGCCCGTCGTAGGCCATCCACGGCGGCCGGTCCTCGCTCACCCGCACGAGCCGCGGTCGCACGCGGGGGCCGCGGCCGTCGGCCTCGTCGTTCGGGTCAGGCCACATGCGGTCGCGCACGCCGGGGACGAAGTACGCGGCGTGCGAGCCGCGGGCGAGGAAGACGACAGGCCGTCCGCCGGAGCGCCGCACGTGGCCATAGCCGCAGGACTCGGCGCGGGCGTGCTGCGCGTAGACCGCTCGCACCGGCCGCCCGTCGCGCAGCTTGTACTGGACCATCTCCCAGTCGCCCTCGTGGCGCCCGGTGCGCAGGATGCCGCGGTCCTGGAGGTTCTCGGCGAAGAAGAGCCAGTACTGCAGCCACGGCCCGGTCCGCCGGCCGTAGACCGTCGGGCGGACGGGCCCCGGCGCCACACCGGGCACGCGGCCGGCGAACGCCTTCACCGACGTCAGCGGCGACGGCTCGCCGCTGGCGTGCACGACCACCGGCGCGTACTGCCGCAGCGGGTCGGCCGCGCCGGCGCGGGCCGGAACTGCGGCTGCCAGGAGAACCGCCGCCACGAGCCACCGGAACATGGCGGCGCATGATGACGGCTGGGGTCAGGCCCGTTGCGTTGCACCCGCGCCGTCGGCGGCACACATCAACGGCGCTTGGGCAACGCAACGGGCCTGACCCCGGGCCGGCCGGGGTCTACGCCGGCGAAGCCTCAGCGGACGCGGCCGGTGCCGGCGCGTGCCCGTTGAGCTTGACCCCGGCCGGCACGGCCGGTCCGTACAGCTCGGCGTCGGGGATGAACTGCTCCGGGTAGCCGTACATGCCGTGCTCGGAGATGTCGAGGCCGGCGGCCTCCTCCTCCGCGCTGACCCGCAGGCCGATCGTCTTGGCGATCGCGTACCAGGTGATCAGGCAGAGCGAGAGCACGAGCGCGAAGACGACGACGACGCCGAGCGCCTGGTGGCCCATCTGCGTCAGCGTGCCGGAGTAGACGAGGCCGCCGTCGGGATCGCCGATCGCGTTGTACTGCGCGAGCCGGGGCGCGGTGAACAGGCCGCAGGCGAGCGTCCCCCAGATGCCCGCGAGGCCGTGGGCCGACAGCACGCCGACCGGGTCGTCGACCTTGCGGTCGATGAGCAGGATGGCCGGCACCACGATCAGGCCGCCGACGATGCCGATGATCGGCGCCGCCCAGTTCTCGACGTAGCCCGACGGCGCCGTGATCGCGACGAGGCCGGCGATCAGGCCGTTGCAGACCATCCCGATGTCGACCGTCCGCTGCAGCGCCACCGTCGCGGCGTACGCGCCGAGGATGCCGCCGGCGGCCCCGAGCATCGTGATCATCGCCACCTCGGCGAAGCGGCCGTCGGTCACGCCCAGCGTCGACCCGGCGTTGAAGCCGAACCAGCCGATCAGCAGGATGAACATGCCGAGCCCGAGGATGTACATGCTGTGGCCCGGGATCGGCCGCGGCTTGCCGTCGGCGCCGTACTTGCCGCGCCGGGCGCCGAGGACGAGCAGGGCCGCGAGCGCGCCGGTCGCGCCGACGAGGTGGACCGCGGTCGAGCCGGCGAAGTCCTGCATGCCGACGTTGGACTGCAGCCAGCCGCCGCCGAACACCCAGTGCGATGCCAGCGGGTAGATGAAGCCCGCGAACACGAGCGCGAAGATCGCGTGCGCGTGGAACTTGATCCGCTCGAGCGTCGAGCCCCAGACGATCGCGAGGCAGACCGCGCAGAACGCGAACTGGAAGAGCCACTTGGACTCGATCAGCGCGTCGGAGAGCCCCATGATCCCGAAGGCCTTCTGCGGATCGCCGTAATCGCGCAGGAAGAAGCCGTCCGAGCCGATGATCTCGCCGTTGCCGAACGCGAAGGCGAACCCGACCGCGTAGTAGGCCATGGCGGCAACGGCCATGCCGATGAGGGCCTTGGGCACGAGCGTGCCGACGTTCTTCATCCGCGACATGCCCGCCTCGAGCGACAGCAGGCCGGCCAGCATGAACAGGACCAGGACCGCGGCGATGGTGACCCAGAGCGTGTTCAGCGGGACCGAGTCGCCGAGCACCCCGTTGTTCGCGGCATCCAGCGAGTCGGCCAGCGCCGACGCGGGCAACGCCAGGACCCCCAGCACCACGCCGGCCACGGCCGGCAGCAGCTTGCGCTTCATCGCATCCTCCTCAGGAACAGTGACCCCGAAAGCCTGGCGGGGGAGGTTCCGGGGGCATATCTCCCTGCGGTCGGAACCGGGAGGAGGAGTTGTGTACGCGCGGTCGAACGGCGCGATCTGGCGGGTGTCGGGGGCGGGGGCTGGGCACGGCATCCCCGCGCTATACTCGCTGGTCGCGTTTTCGGGGCCGCGAGGGCTCGGCGTGCGTCACGGGATGGTAGCGGCGGCCGTACGGGCAGCCAGAGCCAGCCCGCTGAGATCAAACACCGAAAGGGACCATGAAGGTACGACCGTCGGTCAAGCCGATGTGTGAGAAGTGCAAGATCATCCGCCGGCACGGCCGCGTGTTGGTGATCTGCCAGAACCCGCGTCACAAGCAGCGTCAGGGGTAAAGAACTTTGGCTCGGATTTCGGGGGTCAACATCCCCCTCAACAAGCGCGTCGAGATCGGCCTCACGTACATCTACGGGGTCGGCCGGCCCACGTCCAACAAGCTCCTCGCCGAGCTCGGGATCAGCCCGGACACCTACGTCCGGGACTTGACCGAGGACGAGGTCTCGAAGCTCCGCGATCTCATCGATCGCGACTTCACCGTTGAGGGCGACCTCCGCCGCGAGCGCTCCCAGGCCATCAAGCGCCTGATGGAGATCGGCTGCTACCGCGGCATCCGCCACCGGCGCGGTCTCCCCGTGCGCGGTCAGAACACCAAGACGAACGCGCGCACGCGCAAGGGTCCCAAGCGCATGTCGATCGCCGGCAAGAAGAAGGCGACGAAGAAGTGAGTCCCGCTCCCCGCCGCCCGCAGCGCGGCCGCCGCAAGGTCAAGAAGAACGTCCCGATCGGGCAGGCGCACATCAAGACGTCGTTCAACAACACGATCGTCGCCCTCACCGACCGGGAGGGGAACGTGATCGCGTGGGAGTCCGCCGGCGGCGCCGGCTTCAAGGGCTCCCGCAAGTCGACCCCCTTCGCCGCGCAGGTGACCGCCGACGCGGCCGCGCGCAAGGGCATCGAGCAGGGCATGCAGAAGGTCGAGGTCTTCGTGAAGGGCCCGGGCTCGGGCCGGGAGACCGCGATCCGCTCGCTGCAGGCCGCCGGGCTCGAAGTGACGGGCGTGCGGGACGTCACCCCCCAGGCACACAACGGCTGCCGCCCCCGCAAGCGGCGCAGGGTCTAGACGAGATTTCATGGCACGAGATACCTCTCCACAGTGCAAGCAGTGCCGCCGCGAGGGCCAGAAGCTGTTCCTCAAGGGCGAGCGCTGCCTGACCGACAAGTGCGGCGTCGAGCGCCGCTCGTATCCGCCCGGCGAGCACGGCCGCGGACGCCAGAAGCAGTCCGAGTACCGGGTCCAGCTGCGCGAGAAGCAGAAGGCCCGCCGCTACTACGGGGTGCTCGAGAAGCAGTTCCGCAACTACTACGACAAGGCGTCGCGCCAGCCCGGCATCACGGGCGAGAACCTGCTGCGGATCCTCGAGTGCCGCTTCGACAACGTGCTCGTGCGCCTCGGCTTCGCCGCCTCGCGGCGCCAGGCCCGCCAGCTGATCCTGCATGGCCATTGGACCGTCAACGGCCGCCGCGTGAACATCCCCAGCTACCAGGTGCGCGAGAACGACGTCATCGCCATCAAGGCGGGGACGGGCGCGCAGACGGTGATCCGCGACGCGACCGAGCTGGTCGCGCAGGTGCCCGCCTGGCTGCAGGCGGATCATGACGCCCTGACGGCGAAGGTGCTTCGCAAGCCCGAGCGCGCGGAGATCGCCGCGCCGGTGCAGGAGCAGCTCATCGTCGAGCTGTACTCCAAGTAGATCTTGCGCTCAGCCCGCGCGCCGGCTCCCCATCAGCGGCGCGCGGTGGTAGCTCCCCCACGACTAGAGACACGACGTTAGGACCCTATGCTCGACTTCCAGATCCCCCGAATCACCGCCGAGTCGGTTGAGGAGAATCGCGGCTCCTTCACCGTCGAGCCGCTGGATCGCGGCTTCGGCTACACGTTCGGCAACTCGCTTCGCCGCGTGCTGCTCGCGTCGCTCGCCGGCGCGGCGGTGACGTCCGTGCGGATCGAGGGCGTCGCGCACGAGTTCTCGACGATCAAGGGCGTGTCGGAGGACGTGACCGACATCGTGCTGAACCTCAAGGGCATCGTGTGCCGCATGCACTCCGACGCCACCGAGGTCGAGGCCCCGCTGGTCGTCACCGGCCCCGGCGAGATCACCGCGCGCGACATCGACCTGCCGTCCGGCGTCGAGATCCTCAACCCGGACGCGCACATCGCGACGCTCGAGAAGAAGACCAAGCTCGAGCTGTACCTGACGATCGGCCGCGGCCGCGGCTACCGGCCGGCGGAGGACAACAAGTCCCCCGACCAGCCGATCGGCGTGATCCCGATCGACTCGATCTTCTCGCCCGTCAAGCGCGTCGCGTACTCGGTGGAGCAGGCCCGCGTCGGCCAGCGCACCGACTTCGACAAGCTCACGCTCGACATCGAGACCGACGGGTCGATCGACCCGCAGGCCGCGCTGCGCGAGGCCGCGGAGATCCTGATCTCCTCGCTCGCGATCTTCACCGACGAGGACCGGATCGAGGAGCTGCGCGCGGGGCCCGGCGGCATGGGCGCGCTGGACAACGGCGGCGGCGCCGGGGGCCAGGCCGCGCTCGCGGGCGTCGGCGGCCGTCCCGGCGGCGGGCCGATGGACGACATCCTGATCGAGGAGCTCGAGCTGGGCGTGCGTTCGTACAACTGCCTCAAGCGCGCGGGCATCCAGACGGTCGGCGACCTGATCGGCAAGTCCGAGGGCGAGCTGGCGGCGATCCCGAACTTCGGCAAGAAGTCGATCGACGAGGTCGTGGAGACGCTGTCGCAGCGTGGCCTGAACCTCCGGACCGACTAAGCTCCTCCACCGCCCATGCGCCACCAGAAGACCCGACACAAGCTCTCGCGCGACGCCGCGCACCGCAAGGCGCTGCTCGCGAACCTGTGCGTCGAGGTGATCGACCACGAGCGGATCAAGACCACCCAGGCCAAGGCCAAGGCGGTCAAGCCCGAGCTCGAGAAGCTGATCACGCTCGCCAAGAAGGGCGACCTGCACGCGCGGCGGCAGGCGATGTCGACGCTGCAGCACCCCGACAAGGGCGTGATCTACAAGCTGTTCGAGGAGATCGCGCCGCGCTACTCGGAGCGTCCGGGCGGCTACACGCGCATCCTGAAGCTCGGTCCGCGCCCGGGTGACGCGACGGAATTGGTGTACCTCGAGCTGGTCTGAGCAAGGCGGCTTGCTCAGCTCGGGTGAGTAAGCGAGTGCGGCTCTCACCCTCGCAAGCTCGGGTGAGCGCCTTGATCAGCAAGCTCACCCTCGAGTACGACGGCACCCCGTTCGCGGGCTGGGCGGCGCAGCCCGGCCGGCGGACGGTCGCCGCTGAGCTGGATCGTGCGCTGACCACGGTGCTGCGCCGGCCGGTCGACCTCACCGTCGCCGGCCGGACCGACCGCGGCGTGCACGCGCTCGGCCAGGTCGTCTCCTACCCCGGCCCGCCGCCGCCTCTGCGCTCGGTCAACGCGATGCTGCCCGACGAGATCGCGGTCGTGGCGGCCGAGGAGGTCCCGGACGGCTTCTCCGCCCGGCACGACGCGCTCACCCGCTCCTACGTCTACCGCGTGCTGGCGCGCTCCGCGCCCTCGCCGTTCGAGCGCTCGCGCGCGCTCTGGTGGCCGCACGCGGTCGACTTCGCGGCGCTGGAGGCGTGCGCCGCCGCGCTCGCCGGGACGCACGACTTCACCGCGTTCACGCCGACCGAGACCTACCACCAGCGCTTCCGCCGCGACGTCGTCTCCGCCGCGTGGCGACGCGAGGGCGAGCTGCTCGCGCTTCGAGATCGAGGCCGACACGTTCATGCGCCACATGAACCGCGTGCTGGTCGGGACGATGCTCGAGGTCGCCGGCGGGCGCCGCAGCGTGCGCGACTTCGAGCGGCTGCTGGAGGGCCGCCCGCGCGCGGAGGCGGGCCCGACCGCGCCGCCGCACGGGCTCTACCTCGCCTCGGTGCGCTACTGAGCCGTCCGCGCCAGCCCGTGTTTCACGCCGGATCGATCGTGTGCCCCGCGCGCAGCAGGTTCGCCGGGTCGTAGACGCGCTTGATCGCCCGCAGCCGGCGCAGGTCCGCGCGCGTGAACGCGGTCTCCGTGCGCGACGTGTCGGCGAGGAAGTTCAGGAACGATCCGCCGGTCCCGTGCGGCTCCAGCGCGGGCACGCGGGCGTCGGCGATCACGCTCAGCGTCGTGCCGCGGGCCCCGACCGGCCCCGCGCCGGGCTCCGGATGCGCCAGCGCGCCGGCCCAGTGGCGCACCTCGATCGTCGCGGCATGCTCGGCGGCGACGACCGCCTCGATCGCCGCGTCGGGGAGCGCGTCGAGCAGCTCCACGTGGCGCGGAGGCGTGCCGCCCATGGCCGCGTCCGCGTAGCGCACGGCGCGCATCTCGTCGGCCAGCGGCTGTCCCGCGACCTCGAACAGTGGGCGCAGCAGGCGGCGCGCCGCCTCGGCGTCGCCGTCGTACATCGCGCGGATCGCCAGCACGCGCCGGCCGTCCTCGAGCCGGGTCAGCAGGACCGCGGTGCTGAGCGCGTCGGGCGCCCCGCCGATCCAGTCGCGGTAGCGGGTGAGCGTCGCAGCCGCGCGCTCGACGTCGAAGTACGCGGTGCCGGCGTAGACCTGCGCCACGCGATGGAGCCGGAGCTCCAGCGAGGTCACGACGCCGAAGCCGCCCCGCCTCCGCGCAGCGCCCAGAACAGGTCCGCGTTCTCGTCGTCGCTCGCCACGAGCCGGCTGCCGGCGGCGGTCACCACGTGCGCCCGCAGCAGGTTGTCGGAGGCGAGGCCGTAGCGGCGCGAGAGCCAGCTCAGGCCGCCGCCGAGCGTGTAGCCGGTGACCCCGACGTCCGGGTGGGAGCCCGACAGCGGCGCGAGCCCGAACGGCGCCGCGGCCTCCGCGACCTCGCCCCAGACCGCGCCGGGCCCGACGCGGGCGATGCCGCGGTCGGCGTCGACGAGCACGGCGGCCATGCGCGAGGTGTCGAGCAGCACGGTGCCGTCCAGCGGGGCGTGGGTGCCGTGCCCCGTGGCGCGGACGGCGAGCGGCAGCCCGAGGGCGCGTGCGTGCAGGATCGCGCGGCGGACGTCGGCGGGCGAGCTCGCCGGGACGACCAGCGGCGGGCCGGTCGGCGGCGGCTCGAGGCGGCGGGCGGTGCTGGTCTGGACGGTCATGGCGCGGCGGTCTCCTGGCTCTCACGATCGGGGTTCGGAGGCATAGACCGCCGCGCCGGCGCAAACTCATCGGCGACGCTGCGGCGCGACGGGACGGGGCGGACGCGCCGGCGGGTATCCTCGCCGGCGTGCGAGACCTCGGCGATCCGACGTCCTACCTCGAGCTCGACGAGGGGCTGCCCGTGTTCAGCGCCGACGGCGAGGAGCTCGGCTCGGTCGCGCACGTGCTGGCCGACCCGGACGCCGACGTCTTCGACGGGCTGGTGATCGACACGCGGCGCGGCCCCGGCGGCCACCGGTTCGCCGACGCGACGCAGGTCGAGCGCCTGTACACCGGCGGCGTGGTCCTCACGCTCACCGCCGCCGAGGCCGGGCGGCTGCCCGAGCCGAGCGAGAACCCCGGCGTGATGGAGGCCGACCCCGACGACGTGACGCCTGACAACCTCGGCGACAAGCTCAAGCGCGCCTGGGACCGGATCTCCGGCAACTACTAGGAGGGAGGGCGCGTGCGGGTCCTGCTCACCAACGACGACGGCATCGAGGCCGAGGGCCTGCAGGCGCTGCGCCGCGCGCTGCTCGGGATCGAGGGGATCGAGCTGGCGGTGATCGCCCCGGACTCCAACCGCTCGGCGATCGGGCGCGGCATCACGACCCGCCGGCCCGCTGTGGGTGCAGGAGGTCGACTTCGGCGACGGGACCGTCGGCTACGCGACCGACGGCACGCCGGTGGACTGCGTGCGCTTCGCCGCGCTCGGGCTGGTCGAGGACTTCGAGGCCGAGCTGATCGTCTCCGGCATCAACCACGGCTCCAACCTCGGCGACGACATCACGTACTCGGGCACGGTCGCGGCCGCGCTGGAGGGGATCGTGCTCGGGCTGCCCGGCGATCGCCGTCTCCCAGCAGTCGCTCGCGCGCGAGATGGACTTCCGGCTCGGCCGCCACTTCGAGTTCGACGCCGCCGCCGCGTTCACCGCGCGGGTGGTCGAGGAGATCGAGGACGTCCCGCTCCCGGCCGGCACGCTGCTCAACCTCAACTTCCCGGCCGGCGAGATCGCCGGCGTCGAGGTCGCGCGGCTCGGCAAGCGGATCTACCGCGACGAGCTGGTGCTCCAGGACGAGCAGTCCGGCCGGCGCCAGTACCGGATCTACGGCGACGCGCCCGACTACGAGCGCCAGGACGGCACCGACCTCGCCGCGGTCGCGGACGGCCGGGTGGCGGTCACGCCGATCCACTTCGACCTGACGGACGAGCCGGGGATCGAGACGCTGCAGGCGTACGACCTCGCCCGGCATGCTGGAGCCGGCGACGACCGAACTCGAATGAGCCCGAGGAGCGCGTCGCCGAGCTGCGCCGGCAGCTCGAGTACCACGGCCACCGCTACTACGTCCTCGACGATCCGGAGATCGGCGACGACGCCTACGACGCGCTGCTCGACGAGCTGCGCGGGCTGGAGGCCGAGCACCCGGAGCTGCGTCACGCCCGACTCGCCGACGCAGCGGGTCGGCGGCACGCCGATCTCGAAGCTGGAGAAGGTCCGCCACCTGCAGCCGATGCTCTCGCTCGCCAACGTGCGCTCGGCCGAGGAGCTGCGCGCCTGGATCGCGCGCATGCGCTCGCACCTCGCGCGCGAGGGGATCGAGGACCCCGACTTCGCCTACGTCGCCGAGCCGAAGATCGACGGCCTCGCGATCTCGCTGATCTACCGCGACGGCGTGCTCGAGCGCGGCGCCACGCGCGGCAACGGCGAGATCGGCGAGGACGTCACGCACAACCTGCGCACGATCCCCTCGATCCCGCTGCGGATCGACGACGCGCCGCCGCTCGTCGAGGTCCGCGGCGAGGTCTACATGGCGCTCTCGGACTTCACCGCGCTCAACGAGCGCCGCGCGAGCCAGGGGCTCTCCACGTTCATGAACCCGCGCAACTCGGCGGCGGGGACGATCCGCCAGCTCGATCCGGCGCTGGCCGCCGAGCGGCCGCTCTCGATGTGGTGCTACGGCATCGGCGCGACCGAGGGGCTGCGGTTCGGCGGCCACTGGGAGGCGCTCGAGTGGCTGCGCGCGCACGGCTTCCGGGTCAACGGCGACGTCAAGCGGCTCGGCACCGAGGACGACGTCGTCGCCCAGTGCCTGCGCTGGCAGGAGCGGCGCGGCGCGCTCGACTTCGAGATCGACGGCGTCGTCGTGAAGGTCGACGACCTCGAGCTGCAGCGGCGCCTGGGCGTCGTCGGGCGCGACCCGCGCTGGGCGGTGGCCTGGAAGTTCCCGCCGACGACCGCGGTGACGCACCTCCACAGCGTGCAGTGGAACGTCGGCAAGTTCGGCGACCTGCACCCGTTCGCCGTGCTCGAGCCGGTCCACGTCGGCGGCGTGACCGTCAAGCTGGCGACGCTGCACAACGAGGAGGACCTCGCGCGCAAGGACATCCGCTCGGGCGACGACGTGATCGTGCTGCGCGCGGGCGACGTGATCCCGCAGGTCGTCTCGCCCGCGCCGCACGCGGTCGAGCGCCCCGACCGCTCGCCGCCCGAGCGGCCGCCGGCGCGCTGCCCGTCCTGCGAGACGCCGACGGTCAAGGACGAGGGCAAGGTCTTCACCCGCTGCCCGAACCGCGACTGCCCCGACCGGCGCTGGCAGCTGCTCAAGCACTACGTCGGCGGCGATGGACGTCGACGGGCTCGGCGAGAAGCAGGTCAAGACGCTGCAGGACGCCGGGCTGGTCGCGCACGGCGGCCGACTACTACCGGCTCACCAAGGAGCAGCTGCTCGAGCTCGAGGGCGTCGGCGAGGTGTCGGCGGAGAACCTGCTGCGCGTCGATCGAGGCCTCGCGCGAGCGGCCGTTCGGCGTCGTGCTGTTCGCGATCGGGATCGAGGGCGTCGGCTACGTCACCGGGCGCAACCTCGCCCAGCACTTCCGCACGATCGACGCGCTGCTGGCCGCGACGCCCGAGCAGATCGCCGAGACGCCGGGCATCGGCCCGGTCGTGGCCGAGCTGATCCACGACCAGCTCGCCGACCCGCAGATGCGCGCGCTGATCGCGGACCTGCGGCAGTACGTGCGGATGGAGGCGGAGGGCGCGCCGCCGGGCGACGGCGTGCTGTCGCGGCCGGACGCTCGTGCTGACCGGCACGCTGCCCGACCTCACGCGCGAGCAGGCGACCGAGCGGATCCTCGCCGCCGGCGGCCGCGTCACGTCGTCGGTGTCGAAGAAGACCGACTACGTGGTCGCCGGCGAGGCGGCCGGCTCGAAGCTCGAGAAGGCCGAGCGGCTCGGCGTGCCGGTGCTCGACGAGGCGGGCCTGCTCGCGCTGCTCGAACTAAAGAGGGACAGTCCGGCTTAGGGGCGGTACTTCGCCAGCGCGATCGCCATGCGGTCCTGCAGGACCCGCGCGCTCCACGGGCTGACGTAGTTCATGAGGAACGCGAACGCGACCTGGCGCGCCGGCGACCGTCGTGCAGTAGCCGGCCAGCGCGGAGACGTCGCGCAGCGTGCCCGTCTTGGCCCGGCAGCGGTCCTGCGCCGCGGTGCCGCGCATCCGCGTCGCGATCGTCCCGCTGCGCCCCGCGACGGCGAGCGAGCCGGTGAAGGCCGCGTCGCCGCCGCAGCTCGCCGAGCAGCGTGACGACGTCGCGCGGCGACGTCCGGTCGCTGCGCGAGAGGCCCGAGCCGTCGACGATCCGCGGCGCGATATCCAGCTCGCCGAGCTCCTCGCTGATCACCCGCGCGCCGGCCGCGGTGCTGCCCGCGCCGCCGAACTGCGCGCCGAGCACCTTGATGAGCGTCTCGGCCATGAAGTTGTCCGACGGCTGGTTCATCTGCCGCAGCAGCTCGGTGACCGGCTGCGGAGCGCCACGCGGTGACCAGCGCCGCGGCGCCGGGCGTACCGCCCGGCGCGCGCCTGCGCGACGACGTCGACGCCGAGGCCGCGCAGCTGCTTGGTGAACGCGGTCGCGGCGAAGTTGGCCGGCCGGTTCTGCCAGTACGGTGCGCGCCGCCCGGTGCGGCCGCGGTTGAACGTGAGGGCGGACAGCGGCCCGACCTCCGACGTCAGCCGGAAGCCCGAGGACGGCACGCCGCGGCGCGTGTCGAACGCCGACTCGTCGCCGATCACGCGGCCGGTGACCTCGGCGATCCCGGCGTCGGCGACCTGCTGCGCGAGGTGGTTGGAGTCGAGCAGGTCGAACGTCGGGTCGCCGCCGCCCGCAGGTAGAGGTCGCCCGCCGACGACGCCGGCGGCGTCCGGGCGCGGTCTCGCGCCAGCACGCTCGTCGCCAGGCGCCCGCTCGGCGCCGAGCCGGCGCAGCGTCGTCGCGGACGTGTAGAGCTTCTGGACCGAGGCCGGCATCCGCGGCGTGTCGGCGCGCAGCGCGTAGATCTCGCGCGCCGGAGTCGAGGTCGACGACGAACGCGCTCGGAGCCGGCGCCCGCGTAGCGCATCTGCGCGTCCAGCGCCCGCGCGGTCCCGGTCCTGCCCGGCCGCCGAGGCGGCGGCGGGCAGCGAGCAGGGCGAGCAGCAGGCAGGCGAGCGCGGCGGCGAGGGCGGAGTCCGGGACGAGCGAAGCGCGGCAGACGCATGGCGCATCGAGGGTAGGGAACCCGGCGGCGCGGCGAAAGTCGCTGTCGGGTGTCCGGTCCTGGCAAGCTTCGCGATGCCGCGTCTCGACGTCGCCGCCTACCTCGCGCGCCTGCGGCTCCCGGAGCTCGCTCCGCCCGCCCCGCCGAGCGCGGACGCGCTGCGGGCGCTCCACCGCGCCCACGTCGAGCGGATCGCCTACGAGGCGCTCGAGATCCAGCTCGGGCGGCCGACGACCGTCGACCCGCACGAGTCCGCCGACCGGATCCTCGAGCCGCCACCGCGGCGGCTACTGCTTCCACCTCAACGGCGCGTTCTCGCTGCTGCTGGGGCGCTCGGCTACGACGTCGTCTGGCACCGCGGCGGGGTCCAGAACCACTCCGATCCCGAGCCGGTCGGCCCCGAGCGCGCCAACCACCTGGCGCTGACCGTCCACGGCCTGCCGCCGGCGAGGACTCCCCGTCGGGCGACTGGCTCGCCGACGTCGGGCTGGGCGACGCCCTCCACGGCCCGCTGCCGTTGCGCGAGGGCACGCTACGTCCAGGGGCCGTTCCGCTACGGGCTCCGGCGCTCGGACGTCGAGCCCGGCGGCTGGCGCTGGGACCACGACCCGGCCGGCGGCGTTCGCCGGCATGGACTTCCGCGCCGCGCGCGCGACGCAGGCCGACTTCCGCGCTGCGCCACGAGTTCCTCTCCACGTCGCCGGAGTCCGGCTTCGTCCGCACCTGCAGCGTCCAGCGCCGCGACGCGGGCGGCGTCGACGTGCTCACCGGCTGCGTGCTGAGCCGGCGTGGGCGAGCGGCGCGCGGACGCCGCGTGACGCTCGGACCGGCGACGAGTGGTTCGGCGCGCTGCGCGAGGTGTTCGACCTCCCGCTCGACGACGTCGACGCCGCCGGGCGGGCGCGCGCTCTGGGCGCCGGGTCCGCGCCGCGCACGAGGCCTGGCTGGCCGCGTAGCTGGCCGGGCGTCCAGGGAGCCGCCCGGGGCGTCTCGTAGGCTTCGGCGCATGGGCAAGGTCGTCAAGCTCGAGAGCGGCACTCGCCAGCGCGCCAAGGGCGCGACCGCGGGCCGCAAGCCGCGCGGGCCGGCCGCGCGCAGTCCAAGACCGCGCTGGTGCTCGGCGGCGGCGGGTTCACCGGCGCGGTCTACGAGATCGGGGCGCTGCGCGCGCTCGACCTGCTGTCGGTCAACCGCTCCGTCAACCAGTTCGACATCTACGTCGGGACGAGCGCCGGCGCGCTGGTCGCGGCGCTCACGGCGAACGGCGTGACGCCCGAGCAGATGATGCGCGTCGTCAACAGCCAGACGCCGACGCCGTTCCGCGACATCAACCTCGAGATGCTGCTGCGCCCGAACTACCGCGAGTTCCTGGCCAAGGGCGTCAAGCTGCCGCTGCACGTGCTCGGGATCGCTGCGCGGGCTCGGCCGCAGCCTCGGCTCGTTCAGCACCGTCGACCTGGCGATCGCGCTCGCCGACGCGCTGCCCTCGGGGCTGTACTCCGGCGTCGGGGCTGGAGGAGTACGTCCGCACGGTCCTCTCCGACCCCGACCGCAGCGACGACTTCCGGCTGCTCGAGCCCGAGCTCTACCTCGCGGCGACCGACCTCGACACGTGCGAGCGGCTCGTGCTCGGCGCCGAGGGCTGGGACGACGTCCCGATCTCGCTGGCGGTGCGCGCGTCGGCGGCGCTGCCGATGGTCTACAAGCCGGTCGAGGTCAAGGGGCGCGAGCTGATCGACGGCGGCATCGTCTCCACGACCAACCTCGACATCGCGGTCGAGGCCGGTGCGAAGTTCATCGTCGTCGTCAACCCGCTCGTGCCGTACGTCAACGACTTCACGCAAGGAGATCCCGACGCTGCTCGGCACGAAGGTCCGCCGCGTGTCGGACATGGGCTTCGCGAAGATCGCCTACCAGACGTTCAAGCTGCTCGCCTACCAGCGGCTGCACGAGATGGCGAGCCAGTGGCAGGAGCGCTACCCGGGCGTCGACATCGTGCTGATCGAGCCCGAGCCCGACGACGAGCTGATGTTCCAGACGAACATCCTCAACTACGCGTCGCGGCTCGAGATCGCGCGCCACGGCTTCGAGTCGGTCACCGTCAAGCTGGCGTCCGACTACGAGGAGATCCGCGAGGTCGCCAAGCGCCACGGGATCGAGATCTCGGCCACGCGGGTGCGCAAGGTCGTGCGCCACTTCGGCGCCGAGAAGGAGAAGACGCGCGCGTGGCGCCGGATCCTCGAGCAGACGACCGGCGCGCTGCTGCGCCAGTCGGCCGCGGATTAGGCCCGCAGCGCCTTGTGCGGTCCCTCAGCTCTCGTACAGCGAGTCGAGCAGGTCGGCGTACTTCTCGTTGACGACGTTGCGCTTGACCTTCAGCGTCGGCGTCAGCTCGCCGGTCTCCTGCGACAGGTCGTGGTCGAGGAGCGCGAACCGCTTGATCTTCTCCACCTGCGCGTAGCGCTCGTTGACCCTGTCGAGCTCGCCCTGGATCAGCTCGATCACCTGCGGCTCGCGCGACAGCGCCGCGATGTCCTCTGACAGCCCGTGCTCGCGCGCGAAGTGCGACGATCTCCTCCGGGTCGAGCGTGATCAGCGCCACCGGGTAGGGGCGCCGGTCGCCGTGCATGACGGCCTGGGAGATCCAGCGCGACTGCTTGAGGTCGTTCTCGAGGTTCGCCGGCGTGAGGTTCTTGCCGCCGGCCGTGATGATGATGTCCTTCTTGCGGCCCGTGATGAACAGGAAGCCGTCCTCGTCGACGCGGCCGAGGTCGCCCGTGTGCAGCCAGCCGTCGACGATCGAGCCGAACGACGCGTCGTCGTTGCGGTAGTAGCCCTGGAAGATGTTCGGGCCCTTGAGCAGCACCTCGCCGTCCTCGGCGATCCTGATCTCCATCCCCGGCAGCGCGCGGCCGACGGAGCCGAAGCGGTAGCTGTCGACCGTCGAGACGGTCGACGCGGTGGCGGTCTCGGTCATGCCGTAGCCCTCGAGCACCGGCACGCCGCAGGCGAAGAAGAACTCGAGGATCTCCTTCGCGATCGGCGCGGCGCCCGACGTGGCCTGGCGCAGTTGGCCGCCGAACGCCGCGCGGACGTTCTTGAACAGCTGCTCCTCGGCGGCGTCGAAGTGCGCCTGCAGCTCGGGCGGCACCTCCTGGCCGGCCGCCTGCGAGCGCGCGGACCTTGAGGCCGACCTGGGTCGCCGCCTTGATCTGCTCGAGGTCGCCGTGCGCGGTGACGAGCGTGTACAGCTTCTCGAAGATCCGCGGGACCGACGGCAGGTAGGTCGGGCGGACCTCGGAGAGCTCCGGCGACGATCTGCTTCGGGTCGCCGCCGAAGTACGCGAGCGTGGCGCCGAGTCGAGGATCGCGAGCTGGATCAGCAGCGCGAACGAGTGCGCGAGCGGGAGGAAGAGGTAGGCGACGTCGCCGGCCTGCACGACCGCGTCGCGCTCGCACATCGAGACCACGTCGCGGTAGTTGCCGTGGCTGAGCACGCAGCCCTTCGGCGGACCGGTGGTCCCCGACGTGTAGATGATCGTGTACGGCTGGTCGCGCGTGACCGCGCGCGATGCGCTCCTCCAGCTCGGCCACGTCGCGCGCCGCGCCCGCGCTCGCGCAGCGTCGTCGAGCGGGATCGCGTCGCCGGTGTCGCCCGACGGGTCGATGACGATGATCGTCTCGAGCGCCGGCAGGTCGCCGCGGACCTGCCGGATCTTCGCGACCTGGGTCGCGTCCTCGCAGACGATCGCGACCGACTCCGAGTTGCCGGCGACCCACTGGCACTCCTCCGGCGAGTTCGTCGGGTAGATCGGGACGACGACCGCGCCGGCGGTGGTGATGCCGAAGTCTGCGTAGGTCCACTCGGGACGCGTGGTGCAGAGGATCGCGACGCGATCGCCCGGCTCGATCCCCAGGTCGATCAGCCCGCGGCCGAGCTCGGACACGATCTCGCCGAGCTCCGCGTAGCTGACGTCCTGCCAGGCGCCGTCGCGCTTGTGGCGGATCGCCGGATCGCGTCGCATGACGCTCGGCGGCGAGCCCGATCAGGTCGGCGATCGTCGCCGACCCGGTGGCCCGTTCGTGAACCGGCACCGCGGTGCTGCTCTCCATGGCTCCTCCTCTTGCTCCCAGAGGATGCCGATTGTATGTCGGCGCGCGAGCTGTGTGCGCGCTTGCTGACCCTACGTCAGGCCGTTACGGCGCGTGGGTCTCTGGTCGGGCTCGCGTCCTGTTCCGACAGGTTCGCCAGGAACAGGGTCTTGTCGATGCGGCCCTGGAAGATGGGCACGCCCAACTCCATGCATTTCTCGATGACGTCGCGCCGCTCAAGGTTCGCCTCCCGAGCGAGCTCCGTGGGCGTGAGGTGAATTGCCATCGGCCTGCGACCTCCTGTGAGGTTTGTCACGTGAAGGCAAGGTAGCGAGTCCGGCGGACGACCTCAACGGCATCTGCTCAATCCGAGCTAAACATCTCGCACGCACGGGTCACACCGGATTCGGGAGATCCACCCAGACGTGCTCGATCCCGAAGCGCTCGGCGAGCAGCTCGCCCAGCCGGCGGACGCCGAACGTCTCGGTGGCGTAGTGGCCCGCGGCGATGAAGTGGATGCCCGCCTCGCGCGCGTCGGCCATGACGTTCTCCTTCGGCTCGCCGGTGAGGAACGCGTCGTAGCCCTCGGCGATCGCCTGGTCGAGCCGGCCGGCCGCGCCGCCCGGAGACGATCGCGATGCGGCGCACCTCGGGCGGGCCGGCGTCGAACACGAGCGGCTCGCGGCCGGTCGCCGCCGCGACGCGCGCGAACAGCTCCGGCGGCCGGCACCGGCTCGGAGAACGTCGCGCCGCGCCCGATCCCGGCGAACGCCACGTGCTCGCTCGCGCCGAGCGCGCCGGCGAGCAGCGCGTTGTTGCCGACCTCGGGGTGGGCGTCCAGCGGCAGGTGGTACGCGGCGAGGGCGAGGTCGTGCTTGAACAGCGGGCGCAGCCGCTCCGCCAGCCGCGGGGTGAGCCCGACGGGCTGGAAGCTCCAGAACAGGCCGTGATGGACCAGGACGAGCTGCGCCTCCTCCGCGACGGCCCGCTCGAACAGCGCGCGCTGGGCGGTCACGCCGGTCACGACGCGCTCGACGTCCCACTCGCCGGGGACCTGGAGTCCGTTCGGGCCGAGGTCCTCGAACGCGTCCGGGGTCAATAACTCGTCCAGAAACTGGGTGAGCGCGGAACTGTGTGGCATATCTTGTTGCCTCGTGGGTTTGGTTTCGGGACAATCGGGTCAGATGAACGTCATTGTTCGCTGTCCGCGTGGTCCGGGACGGGGCGTGTAGGGGGACTCTGTCAAGGCGGTGCTGTCGTGAGTGTGGAGGCAATGGGCACGGACTCGGCCCTCCTCGAGCGTCCCGACGGGACGACGGGGCCGAGCGATCACCAGCTGGTCGGCGCGGTGCGCCGCGGCGACGATCGTGCGTTCGAAGCGCTCTACGCCCGCTACCAGCGCCGCATCGCCGGCTACGTGTTCGGCATGGTCAAGGACTACGGCCGCGCCGAGGACATCACCCAGGAGGTGTTCGTCTCGGCGCTGCGGCGCATGCGCGAGACGGAGCGGCCGATCGCGTTCAAGCCCTGGATCTACGAGATCGCGAAGAACGCGTGCATCGACGCGTACCGGCGCGGCCGGCGGGCCGAGGAGGTCTCGCTCGACGCGGACGACCGGCTCTCGCCGTCAGACTACGGACGACTCGTCGCGACCGGCCCGGGGCCGGACGCCGCCGTCGACACTCAGCAGGACCTCGACCACCTGTGCGGCGCGTTCGGCGGGCTCTCCGACACCCACCACGAGATCCTCGTCATGCGCGAGCTCGAGGGCCTGAGCTACAAGGACATCGGCGACCGCATGGGCATGAGCCGCGCGGCCGTCGAGAGCACGCTGTTCCGCGCGCGCAAGCGCCTGGGCGAGGAGTACGACGAGCTGGCCTCTGGCGCCCGCTGCCTGCGCATCCAGGGGATCATCGCCGAAGCGGGCGGCAGCCGGCTCGGGCTGCGCGACCAGCGCAGGCTCGCGCGCCACGTCTCGCACTGCCAGCCGTGCCGGCGGCTCGCCGCGCACGCCGGGCTCGAGATCGCCGTGCCGGTCCGGACCCGCGTGGCCGGCAAGCTCGCCGCCTGGCTGCCGCTGCCCGCGTTCCTGCGGGTGCGGCGCGGCGGCGGCGACGCCGCGGCCGCGACCGGGGGGAGCGGCGGCGGCCCCAGCTGGGCCGTGCACCTGCCTTCCTTCGCCGAGCCGCTGCAGTCGGGCTGGGGCAAGGCCATGGCCGGCTTGGTCGCGCTGCTCGTCGCGGGCGCCGGCGCGGGCGTCACCACGACGCTGCGCGATCAGGGGCCCGAGCCGCGCGGCCCGGGCCAGCGGCCGGCGGCCGAGCGCACCGCCGACGGCGCCGGCACCGCCGCGCCCGCGACGCCGGGCGGCGACGCCGCGAGCGATCGCCGATCCGCGGATCGCGCCGGCGCGCGCGCCTCCGGCTCCGTGCGGCGCAAGGGCTCCCAGGCGAGCGGAGGCGGGAAGAACGACGGCGCGCGCACCGCCGCGCCCGAGACGGCCTCGCACCCCGGCAACGCGCCGGCGGCCGGAGGCGGCGGCGACCACCGGCCCGGCGGCGCCGACGGGCAGGACTCCGCGCCCCGGCTCCCCAAGGTGAAGGCCCCGGCGACCCAGCTCCCCTCCACGCCGGACGTGCCGGCGGCCGGCGGCGGGCAGCAGAAGCTCCAGGAGACGGCGGACAACGTCGGCAACACCGTGCAGAACGCCGGGAACAACGTCGGCAACACGGTCGATCACGCGCTCGACAACACGCAGACGATCCTCGGCGATCCGCAGAATCTGGTGCCGAACGTCGCCGACACGGCGAACGACGCGGTCACCGACGTCGGCACCACGGTCAACGGCGCGCTCGACGACGTCGGGAAGACCGTCGGCGGCCTGCTCAAGCCCAAGCAGAACGGCTAAGATGGCCCCGTTCGGGGCGTGGCGCAGCCTGGTAGCGCGCACCGTTCGGGTCGGTGAGGTCCCGAGTTCAAATCTCGGCGCCCCGATGTGACAGGCCTCCTGCGACGACCCGCGCAGGGGGCCGTTCTTGTGTCGCGCTCGGGTCCGGGTGGCGACCAGCGACAGGGAATAGCGCGCGCGGGCCGCGCGTCCCGGTCTCCATGAGCACCAGGATGCGAGATCTGATGGCCCGGGCCCGCGACGGGCTCCGGCACGAGCCGGTCGAGAAGCGCGTCCGGGCCGACCTCGGCGCGAAGACGGTCGTCGACACCACGCGGGCGATCCTCGTGTGGGAGCCGCGCCGCGTCGTCCCGTCCTACGCCGTGCCGGCCGAGGACGTACGCGCCGCACTTGCGGCGGCGCCCGAGACCAACGGCCAGACGGCCGGCGTGCTCCACCCGGGGATCCCGTTCGGCGTGCACACGGCGGCGGGCGAGCCGGTCTCGATCGATGACCGCACGGGCGCCGGGTTCCGCCTCGCGGACGAGGACCTCGCCGGCTACGTGGTGCTCGACTTCGCCGCCTTCGACTGGTACGAGGAGGACGAGCGCATCGCCGGCCACCCGCGCGATCCGTTCCACCGCGTCGACGTGCGCCAGAGCGCGCGACCGGTGCGGATCGAGGTCGACGGCGAGGTCGTGGCCGAGACCGAGCGCGCCCGGGTGCTGTTCGAGACCCAGCTTCCCGGGCGCTTCTACCTGCCGCGCGAGGACGTGCGCGTCGAGCTCCTCCCGACCGCGCGGCGCACCTACTGCCCCTACAAGGGCCACGCGTCGAGCTGGTCGGTCGACGCCGGCGGACGGCGGCGCGAGCACCTCGCCTGGGTCTACGAGGAGCCGCTGCCGGACGCCGCCGCGATCGCCGGCCTGGTGGCGTTCTGGAACGAGCGGGTCGACGTCTTCGTCGACGGCGAGCGGCGCGAGCGGCCTGGCGGCGCCGTCTCCGCCGCGCTGCGCGACGAGTTCGGCGTCTAAGGCTGGTCCGTCGCCTGGCCGGAGAGCGTGGCGGGGAGTGGGCCGGTGCTCACGATGGCGGCGATCTGCCGCGCCGTCCGCGGCGTGAGGTCGCCCGAGATCTGCGTGCCCGCGGAGCCGTCGATGCCGTCCGGCGCCTCGCGGAAGTTGATGTAGGGCATGGAGAGGACCTGGCCGTCGAGCACGATCGCGAGGTGCTGCAAGGCGGCCTCGGCGCCGCCGGCGCCGTCGCCCGCCTGTGCGCTGCCGCGGCGGGCGAGGTCGCGCGTGAGCGTGCTGAAGGCGGTCTGGCCTCGGGCGGTGAGCTCGAGCTTGACGATCGGCTCCCCCGTGACGTCGTCGACGGCGGATCGGGCGCTCGCGACGTCCGCTCCGGTCAGCGCGGGATCGCCTGCGAGCGCGAACCAGCGGTCGGGCTGACCGGTCAGGACGCGGACGACGCGGCCTCCGGGGCGGGCGGCGGCGGCGCGCGCCTCGGCGTCGGCCTGGCTGGTCGTCCCGGGGCCGAGCACGCTGCGCTCCCAGTCGTAGATCGCCAGCCGGCCCTCGGCCGTCAGCGCGATCACGTCCGCACGCGCACGGGCCGGGGCGCTGATCGTCAGGCTCCCGCTCGACGCGGCGGACACGCCGGCGCCCTCGATTCCCGCCGCGCCCAGCCGCTCCCGCAGGATCTCCGCGGTCTGCTCCGCCGCGCCCGGCGGCTCGACGCCGTAGGTGAGGTGCACCGTGCCGCCCGCCGGCCCGGCGGAGGTCTCGTCGCGGAGGCCGCCGGACAGCGCGAGCACGACCGCCACCGCGAGCAGGGCGACGACCGCGGCGGCCGCGAGCGGGCGGAGCCCGCGGGCGACGCGCGCCGGGCGCCGCCGCTCCTCGTAGCTCGCTCCCGCGCGCAGGAGCTCGCGCCGGAGCCTCGGGATGTAATCGCTGCTCATCTGGTCCCTCCGGCACGGTCGCGGAGCACCCGCAGCCCGCGACTCACCCGCTTGCGGACGGTCGCCTCGCTCAGCCGCTGGCTGTTCGCGATCTCGGCGTAGTCCCGGTCGTCCAGCACGTGCGCGCGGATCGCGTCACGCTGCTCCGCGGGCAGGTCCTCGACCATCTGGGTCGCGACCTCGTCCCCGAGCCAGCGGATCATCTCCGCGTCCTCGGCGCTGACGGGAACGGCCTCCATGCCGAGCCGCGCGCGCATACGGTGCTCCGCCGCGCCGCGGCGGCGATGGTCGGCCAGCTTGTGGTGTGCGATCGCGAACAGCCACGCGGCTGCCGTCGCCGTCCGTGCCTGATAGCGCCCGCGCGAGACCATCGCGGCGGCGAACGTCTCGGCCGTCAGGTCCGCTGCGACCTCCGGGTCGCGCACGCGCCGCTGGAAGAACGCGAGCAGCGCCTTGACGTACCGGTCGTAGAAGCGCCCGAAGTCCTCCAGGTCGCCTGACAGCAGGAGCGCCTCGTCCGTGGAGTGCACCGTTCCCATCTGGCCATACGAATCGCACGACGCGGCCGTGTTGTGACCGATCGTACGCAGCTGGTCCGAGTTGCACCACGACGCTCCCGGGCTCATGCTCTTCGGCATGGCCGCGACGCCGACCCTGCCGATGGTCGCCTGGATGCGATTCCGGGGGCACGGCCTGCAGTGACCCTGGAGACCGCACAACCGCCGCGCCGGTCGCGCGTCGTCGTGATCGGCGGCGGCTTCGGCGGCCTCCAGGCCGTCAAGGCGCTGCGGGGAGCCGACGTCGACATCACGCTCGTCGACCGGCGCAACTTCCACCTGTTCCAGCCCCTCGTCTACCAGGTCGCCACCGGAGCGCTGTCGCCGGGGGAGGTCGCCGCGCCGCTGCGCTGGATCTTCCGCGGCCAGGAGAACGTCCGCGTGATGCTCGCCGACGTGACCGAGTTCGACCTCGGCGCCCGCGAGGTGCTGGTGCAGCCGCCGTTCGACGGCGTCGAGCCCGAGCGGCTGTCCTACGACACGCTGATCGTCGCCGGCGGCTCGGCGTACTCCTACTTCGGCCACGACGAGTGGCGAGCGATCGCGCCCGAGGTGAAGTCGCTCGAGAGCGCGCTGGACGTGCGGAGCCGGATCCTCGAGGCGTTCGAGGCGGCGGAGCTCGAGCGCGATCCCGACCGTCGCGCCGCCTGGCTCACGTTCGCGATCGTCGGCGCCGGGCCGACCGGCGTCGAGCTCGCCGGACAGATCGCCGAGCTGGCGCAGGACACGCTGCCGACCGACTTCCGGGAGATCGATCCGCGCCAGGCACGCGTGCTGCTGATCGAGCAGGCGGACCGGGTCCTGACCGCGTTCCCGGCGTCGCTCTCCCACCGCGCGGAGCGCGCGCTCGAGCAGCTCGGCGTCGCCCCGATGCTGGGCCACGTCGTGGTCGGGATGGACGAGGACGGCGTGAGCATCGAGGGCGCGGACGGCACGCGGCGCGTCCCCGCCCGGACGGTGCTCTGGGCCGCGGGCGTGCAGGCCTCTTCGCTCGCGGCCACGCTCGGCGCCCAGACCGGGGCGGAGCTCGACCGCACCGGGCGCGTCACGGTGAACCCCGACCTGACGCTGCCCGGCCATCCCGAGGTGGTCGCGCTGGGCGACATGGTGCGCGTCGCCGACGCGCGCGGCCAGGGCGTGGAGCTCCCGGGCGTCGCGCCGGTCGCGATGCAGCAGGGCCGCTACGCCGCACGCCTGGTGGAGGACCGCCTCGGCGGCCGGGCGACGCCGCCGTTCCACTACGTGGACAAGGGCAACCTCGCGACGATCGGCCGGGCCAAGGCGGTGGCCGACATCCACGGGCTGCGGCTCAGCGGCCTGCTCGCCTGGCTCACGTGGCTGCTCGTCCACATCTTCTACCTCGTCGGCTTCCAGAACCGGTTGCTCGTGGTGATCCGCTGGGCGATCAGCTTCGTGACGCACGGCCGCGGCGCCCGCTTGATCACGCAGGTGGAGAGCAGACCGCAATAGTGGTCACCCAGGCGTGACGAGCCGCCTGCAGATCTACTCCGATCCGCTGCAGCACGCGCTGCTCGCCGCGCTCGTCGTCACGCCACTCGTGCCGCGGTTCGGCCGCGCGCCGGTCGCGACCGCGGTCGCCGCGGCGTGGCTGATCGACGTGGACCACCCGGTCGCCGCCCGCTCGCTCCGGCTCGGCGACTGGACGTCGATGCCGGTGCGCCCGCAGACCCACAGCGCCGCCGCCGCGCTCGGCGCGGGCGCGCTCGTCGCGGCGGCGGCCTCGCCGGTCCACGGCTGGGCGGCGTTCGCCGGGCTCGCCTCGCACCTGCTGCACGACGCGGGCGACCGCGCCGCCCCGACGCCGCTGCTCTGGCCCGCCGCGCCGGCGCGCCAGCTCGGCCGGCGGCGACAGCTCGCGGGCACGGTCGCGCTCGCGGCGGCCTCCGCGGCGATCGCGCGGCTCAGCCGCGGCGCAGCACGCGGTTGAGCGCGCTGCGCTCCTTGCGCGCGTGGCGCCGGCGGAGCAGCTCGCCGGCGAAGAGCGTGAGCCCGATCGTGACCACGAGCTCGACCGCGCGGCGGCCGCGGAACGACGACTCGCCGTGCTCGCGCTGGCGCATGTGGACCGGGACCTCGACCAGGCGCAGCTTCGCGTCGGTGATGCGCACGAGCGCCTCCACCTCGGGCGCCTCGCACACGTACGGATCGGCGAGCAGCGCGAGCGCGTCGCGGTTGACGGCGTACAGGCCGCTGGTGCCGTCGGAGATCGGCTGCCCGAGCCGCAGCCGCATCAGGAGCCGGAGGAGCGCCGTGCCGACCACGCGCTCCGGCGCGGGGCGGTAGCGCTCGCCGTCGCGCTGCGAATCGGGCAGGAATCGCGAGCCCACGGCCACGTCGCACTCGCCCGATCGCACCATCGCGAGCATCCGGCGCAGCTCGCCGGCGGGATGCTGCCCGTCGGCGTCCAGGCGCCCGCAGAACGCGTAGCCGCGCTCGAGCGCCTGGCGGTAGCCCTCGGCGATCCCGGCGCGCAGGCCGCGGTTGGCGGGAAACGAGAGCACGTCGGCGCCGCCCGCCCGGGCCACCTCGGCGGTCGCGTCCGTGGAGCCGTCGTCGATCACGAGCAGGTCGACGTCCGGCAGGTCCTGCCGCGCCTCGTCGAGGACGCCGGGCAGCGAGCGCTCCTCGTTCCAGGCCGGGATGAACACCAGCGTGTCGGCCATCTGGCACGAAGGCTAGATGCGGGGGCCGCATGCTGGAAGTACTGCGCCGGGCGCTCGATCGGTCCCGGTGTGACGACCGGGTGCTCCGGTGTAGTGGTGGGCATGGAGCCACCCGCGGACCGCCAGGCGGAGCTGCGCGCGCTCAGCCGCCTCGCCGCGGCGGAGCTCGGTGGGGGCGCGGCCGGCATCGGCGGCGTGCACGAAGCGATCGCCGGGCGCGTGTTCGGCGCGCTCGGGCCGCGCGCCCGCCCCGCCCGGCTCGCCCACGACGCGATCGCCCGCGGCGTGTACGCGTCGCTGCAGGGCGCCGCGACCCTCGCCGGTCAGGCCGCGGACCAGGCGCTCCGCCTGCGCGACCCCGGCGACGCCCCGCCGCTGTCGTCGGATCCGCGCGGCGCGCTGGCCCTCGCGGTGCTGAACGGCCTGCGCGGCGATGCGCTCGAACGCGACGGCTCGGCGCTGCACCAGCCGATGGCGGTGCGCGCCGGCGGCGACGCCGTGGCGCCCGAGCGCGCCGCGCTGGCCGCCGCCTTCCCGCGCGCCTCGCCGCGCCTGGTCGTCTTCGTGCACGGGCTGATGGAGACCGAGCGCGCCTGGCGGCTCGGCGGCCGCGAGAGCTACGGCGAGCGGCTCGCACGCGAGCTCGGCTGCACGCCGGTCGACGTCCGCTACAACAGCGGCCGCCACATCTCCGAGAACGGCCGCTCGCTCGCCGATCTGCTGGAGGCGGTCGCGGCGGCGTGGCCCGTCGAGGTCGAGGAGATCGCGCTGGTGGGGCACTCGATGGGCGGGCTCGTCGCTCGCAGCGCCTGCCACCAGGCCGCGCAGGACGGCCAGGCATGGGCCGGGCGCGTGCGCCACGTCGTCTCGCTCGGCACGCCGCACCTGGGCGCGCCGCTCGCGCAGGGCGTCCACTATGCCGCCGAGGCGCTCCACGCGGTGCCCGAGACGCGCCCGCTGGGGCGCTTCCTGCGCCGGCGCAGCGCCGGCATCCGCGACCTGCGCCAGGGCTCGCTGGTCGACCGCGACTGGGAGGGGCGCGACCCCGACGCGCTGCGCGCCGCGGCCTGCGAGGAGGTGCCGCTGCTCGACGGCGCGATGCACTGCTTCGTCACCGCCACCGTCACGCGGGACGCGCGCCATCCGGTCGGACGCCTCGTCGGCGACGCGCTCGTACTCCCGGCCAGCGCCTCAGGGCGCGGCCGGACGCGCAGCATCCCGTTCCGGCCCGAGGACGGGCTGCACGTCGGCGGCGCGCATCATCTCGCGCTGCTCAACCATCCGGCGGTCTACGCGCGGATGCGGACCTGGCTGGGCGGCGAGCCGTCAGGCCGCGGCGGCGTCACCGAGATCGACGAGCACCTCTGAGCCGTCGACCCGCACGAGCGGCTCGTGCGGGCGGTCCGGGTTCGCGGCGGCGACGACGCCCAGGCGCCCGTCCGGCAGCCAGACCTCGGTGCCGACGGGGTAGGGCATCACGATGCGCCGGAACACGCCGACGACCGCGGGATCGAATGCGCGGCCCTCGCCCTCGGCGATCACCCGCACGCCCACGTGCGCCGGCTCGGCGCCCTGGTACGGGCGCTGGCTCGTGATCGCGTCGTAGACGTCGGCGACCGCGGCCAGGCGGGGGAACTCGCCGATGGTGTCGCCGGCGATGCCGCGCGGGTAGCCGCTGCCGTCGTAGCGCTCGTGGTGGTCGCGCACGACGCTGCGCACGAGCGGGCTCACGGTGGCGCTGTCGAGCAGCGCGACCCCGGCCTCGGGGTGGGTCTGCATCAGCGCCCACTCCGCGTCGTCCAGCTTGCCCGGCTTGTTGAGCACCTCGTCGGGCACCACCATCTTGCCGATGTCGTGCAGGAGCAGGCCCATGCCGAGCTTGGCCAGGCGCTCCTCGATCCGGTCCCAGCGGCGCCGGCCGCGGTAGTCGATCCAGCCCTCCGTGCGCCAGTACGCGCGTCCCAGCAGCAGGCCGAGCGCGGTGACGTTGACCGAGTGGCGGTGCGTGTACTGGTCCGCGCCCGCGAGGTCGCCGAGGAACAGCGCGGCGTCGGGCGAATCGGTGATGTTGGCGGCGATCAGGTCGACGACGTCGCGCAGCTCGGCCAGCACGTCGTAGGCGAGGTGCTGGCTGTCGCCGATCGCCGTGCGCGCCTCGTCGAGCGCGGTCGCGACCTTGGCGGCCGTCTCGATCCGCACGGGCTCGGGCAGCAGCTCGACCGGCTCGATCCCGTCGCTCAGGCCGTCCTCCACCCACAGCGCATGGATGCCGTGCTCGCCCAGCGCGCGCTGGAACCGCGGTGAGATCACCGTGCCCTTGCGCAGGAGCGGGATCCGGTTCGGGCCCGTCGGCGGCAGATCGCGGGCCAGGGTCGAGCCACAGGCGCGTGAGAGAGGCGTGAGCCGCATTTCTCTCGGTATCGGCGGATTCCGCCGCTTTCTGAGCCGGCGGCCGAAGGTTCAGCGGTCGAGCCAGGCGGTGCGGTGTCCGTCCTCGCGCCAGAGCACGGGGAAGAACGCCTCGTCGAGCTCGATCTCGCCGGGGCGCCGGTAGCGCGAGTAGATCGGATGGGGCGCGCCGTCGCCCCACGTCGTGTCGGTCGAGACGAGGTGCGAGATGACCGATCGGCGCTCGCCGTCGGCACGCTCGTTCGGCGGGCTGCCGTGGAACGTCCAGCCGTCGTGGAAGGCGGCGCCGCCGGCCGGGACCTCGATCGGCACCAGCTCGAGCTCCTCGCCGTCGGGAGCGGAGCCGCGCACGTGCCCCAGCCAGTCGTCCGGCGCGTGGAACGTGCCGCCCTGGCCGGCCCGCGGCCAGTGGTTGGAGCCGCGGACGTAGAAGATCGTGCCGGTGTCGGCGCGCGTGTCGTCGAGCGCCATCCAGCACGTCGTCATGTTCTTGGGCGCCAGGAACTCCAGGTAGGCGGCGTCCTGGTGGCACAGCAGCGCCTTGCCGGACGGCGGCTTCCAGATCATGTTGTCCTGGATCAGCCGCAGCCCCGGCAGCCCGCCCAGCGCGGCGCCGAACCGCGCGATCCGCTCCGCCAGCACCGTCTGCGCCACCGTGCGGTCCGCCTTCCACACGTTGCAGAGCTGCCGCGTGCGGTCGGGCGGGGTCGTGGCGGGGTCGTAGTTGACCTCGTCCGGCGCCAGCCCGGTCTCCCACTCGTGCTCGAAGCAGCGGTGGAAGCGCTCCCGCACGCGCTCGACCTCGTCCGGCTCCAGCCACCGCTCGACGACGAGGAAGCCGTCGCGGCGGTACGCCTCGATCTGCTCCTGGGTCGGCTGCACCGCCGGAGATCCTAACGGTGGCTCATGAGCTGCACGACGCCGGTCCCGTGGTCGTCGTAGCTGGCGCTCTCGAGGGCGTACAGATGGCGGCCGCCCGGCGCGACCTCGAAGCCCGTGAGCCCGTCGAGCTCGTAGCGGCCGTGATGGCACTGGCGGGCGATCCGGCGCGGATCGAGCTTGTCGCGCATCACGTTGCACGCCGCCCTGCCCTTCACCTGGCTGAGCCCGCCGTCGGCCGCCCGGAGCAGCACGCTGACCCCCTCGGCGGCGGCGAGGTACACGTGAGCGCCCGTCGGGCGAGACGCGCACGTCCTCGGGCGAGGAGACGCCCTTCAGCGGGGTGCAGCCCTTGTCGTAGGCGAGGCAGCCGCGCTCGCGCTCCTCCGCCGCGACGTACACCGTGGCGCCGTCGGGGCTCAGGTCCATCTCGGCCGGCTGACCCAGGCGCTCGTCGACGCGGCAGCCCTTGCTCGGCTCGTCGTAGGAGTTGTAGCGGTCCTCGCCGATCACGCAGTTGCCGGGCGTCTGGCTCAGCGCGCCGGTCGCCGGGTCGCGGTTCACGACGCCGACGCCCGTCCCGGTGGCGCTGACCAGGAAGCGGTCGTCGGGCGAGACCTCGAGCGCGCGGATGCCGTCCGAGCCCGAGCCGCCGGGGAATGCGCAGGCGTCGCGGTAGCCGTGCAGGCAGCCCGCCGGAGCGAGCGCGCCCGTGCCCGCGTCGCGCGTGAACGCGAGCAGCCCGTCCTCGCTCCCCGCGCCGGGGGCGTAGAGGAAGCGGCCGTCGTGCGTGATCGCGAGCGCGTCGGGCATCGGGTGCGCCGAGCGCTCGCACCCGAGCTGGAAGCCGATGCAGGCGGCGCCGCCCTGCGACGGGCGAGAGCCGGCCGCTCGCCGCGTCGCGGGCGAACGACACGATGCCGCCGTTGCCGAGCGACCCGACGTACCTACGGGGCGAGGCGCGGCAGCTCGATCGCCGGGCAGCGATCCATGACGACGCGCAGCCCGGCGGCGCGAGCGCGCTGCGCCGCGGCGTCGTCGATCACGCCGAGCTGCATCCACACGCCGGTCGCGCCGATCGCGATCGCCTCGTCGACGTGCGCGCCGGCCTGGTCGGCGCGGCGGAAGATGTCGACCACCTCGACGCCGGCGTCGGCGGGGATGTCGCCGAGTCGGGCGTAGCAGCGCTCGCCCAGCAGCTCGCCCTCGACGTGCGGGTTCACCGGGATGACGCGGAAACCCGCGCGCTTCAGGACTCCGGCGATCCGGTGGGAGTCGCGGCGGGGATCGGGCGAGCAGCCGACGACCGCCCACGTCCGGGTCTCGGTCAGCAGTGCGCGGACGTCGCTCACAATCTCCCGGCCTCCAGGAGCCGCCGCAGGAAGCGCTGCGTCTCCGGATGCTCGGGCTCCGTGAAGATCCGCTCCGGATCGCCGCGCTCGACGATCAGCCCGTCGTGGAGGAAGCAGACCTCGTCGGCGACCTCGCGGGCGAACGACATCTCGTGCGTCGCGATCAGCATCGTCATGCCGTCGGCCTTGAGCTCGCGGATGGCGGTGAGCACCTCTCCCACCAGCTCGGGGTCGAGCGCGCTCGTCACCTCGTCGAGCAGCAGCGCCCGCGGCCGGGTGGCGAGCGCGCGGGCGATCGCGACGCGCTGCTGCTGGCCGCCGGACAGGCGGTCGGGATGCTCGTCCTCGCGCCCGGCGAGTCCGAAGCGCGCGAACAGCTCGCGGCCGTACGCCTCCGCCTCCGCGCGGGGCGCGCCGTGCGCCCGCACCGGCGCGAGCACCACGTTCTGCAGCGCGGTCAGGTGCGGGAACAGGTTGAAGGCCTGGAAGACGATCGCCAGCCGCCGGCGCACGCCGACGGGGTCCACCGACGGATCGGTGATGACCGCGCCGTCGAGGAGGACGTCGCCGTCGTCGATCTCCTCGAGCAGGTCGATGCACCGCAGCAGCGTCGACTTGCCCGACCCCGACGCGCCGATGAGCGCGACCGCGGCGTGCTCGGCGACGGACAGGTCGATGCCGCCCAGCACGGGCCGCTCGCCGTACGCCTTCGTCACCCCGCGCAGCTCGAGGACCGCCGTCATCGCCGGCGCCGTCGCTCCCAGTGGGACAGCAGCCGGGCCAGCGGCACCGTCACGCAGAGGTAGAGCAGCGCCGCCGCCACGAGCGGCGTGTAGGTGAAGTTCGACGACGCCTCGATCTGCGCGACGCGGAAGGCTTCCAGGGGTCCGAGGATCGAGATGAGCGCGACGTCCTTCTGCAGCGAGATGAAGTCGTTGAGCAGCGGCGGGGCGACGCGGCGGACCGCCTGGGGGAGGACGACGAACCGCGTGGCCTGGTTCTCGGTCAGCCCGACGGCGAGCGCCGCCGAGCGCTGGCTCGGGTGGACCGACTCGATGCCGGCGCGGTAGACCTCGCCGACGTAGGCGGAGTAGGCGAGCGTGAGCGCGATCCCGCCCAGCACGACCGGATCGGTCGGCGTCCCGGACAGCATGAGCGCGGGGACCCCGAACCCGATCAGGTAGACGACGAGGATCGTCGGCACGCCGCGCAGGACGTCGACGAACACGGCCGAGAGCAGCCGCAGCGGGAACAGCGCCGGCGCCCGCGAGATGCGCGCCAGCGCGACCAGCAGGCCGAGCACGAGCACGGCCGCCTCGACGGCCACGAAGAGCCTGACGTCGAGCCAGAAGCCGTCGAGCACGGCCGGGAACGAGTCGACGAAGTCGTCCCAGTTGAAGAACGTCTCCTGCACGCTCGCCCAGCCCTCGCTGGTCACCACGATGGTGACGAGCAGTCCGAGCACGAGCACCGTCGAGACGGCGGAGACCGCGACCTGCCGTGCGGTGCGCCTGCGGCGCGCCGCCTCGCGGGCGAGCCTGCGCTCGGAGGGCTGGGGAAGCGTCGCGCCTATCGCAGCACGGGGGCGCCGGCCTGGCCGCCCATCCACTTGTCGGTGATCTGTTCGAGCTCGCCCGAGCTCTTGAGCTCCCCGATCGCCTGGTCGACGCACGGCGTCAGCTCGGAGTCCTTCGCCAGCACCAGGCCCCAGTCGTCGCCGCCCGGGGCGTCGAACTGACCGGTGATCTTGGCCTCGGGCACCTCGGCCGCGGTCAGGTAGAACGCGGTCGGCAGGTCGACCACGATCGCGTCGACCCGCTTGTCCTTGAGCGCGCGGACCGTGTCGTTCGAGTCGTTGTAGACCTGGGGCTGCGCGGTCGGCTTGATGAGCTCGGTCACCGCGTCGAGGCTGGTCGTCCCGATCTGCACGCCGAGCTTGTCGTCGGCCAGCTCGCTCAGCGACGTCGCCGAGGCGGCGGGCGAGGACTTGAGCGCGACCACCGCCTGCGGGGCGGTGTAGTACGGCGTCGAGAAGTCGACCCGCTCGGCCCGCTTGGGCGAGATCGAGACCTGGTTGATGTCGAAGTCGAACGTCTTCGGGCCGGGGGCGTAGGAGGAGTTGAACGGCACGACCGTCCACTTCACCTTGTCCGCCGGCAGGCCCAGCTTGTCGGCCACGGCGTAGGCGACCGCGCTCTCGAAGCCCTTGCCGTTCGCCGGATCGTCGTCCTCGAAGTACGGCGGGTAGGCCGGCTTGTCGGTGCCCACGGTCAGCGTTCCGGCGGTCGTGAGGGGCAGCTTGCCGGGGGCGCACGCGTCGGCGGCCGGCGCGGCCGTCGGCGTGCCCGAGCCCGCGTTCTGCTCGTCGTCGTCGCCGCACGCGACGGCGCCCAGCGCGAGCAGGCCGACCACGAGCAGCAGCAGGAGGCGTCGCATGGCGAAAGCCTACCCCGGCAACGGGACGCTCTCGCCGGGCGCGAGCACCCGTACGGCGACGTCCGGCGCGAGCCGCGCGACCGCGGCGGCGAACTCGTGCGGCGGGTCCGTGAGCCGGTGCGGCTTGTACCGCGCCAGGACGCGGGGATAGAACGTGCCCCAGTGGATCGGGACCGCCACCCGCGGCCGAACCAGCGCGGCGGCGCGCGCGGCGGCCGGCGGGTCGAGGTGCCCGTCCCCGAGCGACGGCCCCCAGCCCCACACCGGGATCAGCGCGACGTCGAGCCCGCGCAACTCGGCCATCGCGTCGAACAGGTCGGTGTCGCCGGCGAAGTAGACGCGGTCGCCGGCGACGAACCCGATCGCGTCGGCCGCGGGCCCGCCGCCGTACGGGCGCCGGCGGCCGTCGTGCACCGCCGGCACGGCCGTCACGGTGAGCTCGCCGACGCGGACGTGCTCCCCCGCGGCGATCTCCTCCGCCGCGTGGAAGCCCCGGCGCCGCAGGAAGTCGCCGGCGCCCCGCGGGACGAGCAGCCGCGTGGACGGCGGCAGACGCTGCAGCGACGGCAGGTCGAGGTGGTCGAGGTGCAGATGCGAGATCAGGACCGCGTCGATGTCCTCCGTCGTCCCGGCGGCCGGCATCGGGCCGTGCCGCCGCAGGTGGCCGAGCCGCCCGCGCAGCAGCGGGTCCGTGAGCAGCCGCACGCCGCCGAGCTCGATCAGCACGGTGGCGTGCCCGATCCAGGTGACTCGGTCCGCGCTCATCGCACCAGCTGCGCCAGCAGGCGCTCCAGCTCGCCCTCCGGGTCGTCGGTCAGGCCCGTGTGGACCGGCGAGCTCTGGATGATCGTGCTCGAGGGGGCGACGAGCCAGTGGAAGCGCTCGGAGGCGGGGAGCGCGGCGATCGGGCCGGCCGACTCGTCGCCCCCGGCGATGCGGCAGAGCGCGTCGAGGTGCCCGCGGACGGCCTCGACGTCGACGTCGGGCGCGAGCGCGCGCAGGCGCGCCTCGTCGAGCGCCATGCGCGCGTCCAGGAACCGCCGCGGGCGGCAGAAGAGCACGACGCCGGCGTTCACGCACTCGCCGCGCTCCACCCGCGGCACGACGCGCACGATCGCGTACTGGAACGGGCTAGGCGGCACGGCGCGCCTCCTCCGCCTCGGCGGCGAACCCGCGCGGGGCCTCCAGGCGCCGCCGCAGGTACTCCGCGTACTCGTCCCGCGTCCGGGGGGCGAACCAGTCGCCGGGCACCAGCGCGAGCACGCCCTCCACGACCGCGTCGTCGAGCTTCGGCGCCAGGCGGGCGTCGGCCGCCTCGATGTCGCCGGCGCCGGGCAGCAGCACGTGGTTGCGGATCGCCGGGAACGCGCGCCGCGCCTCGGCGGGCGGATCCTCCCAGGCGTGCTGGAGGTAGAGCGCGGCGCCGTGGTCGATCAGCCACAGCCGCCCGTGCCAGAGGAGCATGTTCGGGTTCTGCGGGGAGCGGTCGACGTTGGTCATCAGCGCGTCGAGCCAGACGATGTCGGCCGCGAGCTCCGGCGGCGGCGCATCGCCGGCGGCCGGGTTGTACGTCAGCGAGCCCGGCAGGAAGTCCAGCCCGACGTTGCGCCCGCCGCTCGCAGCGATCAGCTCCTGGATCTCGGGATCGGGCTCGGCCGCGCCGAGCTGGGGGTCGAGCTCGACGAACACGAGCTCGGGCACCGGGAGGCCGAGCGCCCGCGCGAGCTCGCCGGCCACGATCTCGGCCAGCAGCGCCTTGGGTCCCTGGCCCGCGCCGCGGAACTTCAGGACGTACAGCCCGTCGTCGTCGGCCTCCACCAGGCCCGGCATCGATCCGCCCTCGCGCAGCGGCGTCACGTAGCGCGTGGCGTGGACGGTCCGCACCGCGGCGACGATACCGCCCGCGCGCCGACCCGGGCCGGGCGCGCCGCGGCTGTGCCATCCTCAGGCCGATGGCCGGCATGACGCGCGCTGTGGTGGTGACGCTCCTCGCTGTCGCGGTCGTCGCGTGCGGCGGGGGAGGGGACGACGCCGACGGCCGCCAGGCGCCTGCTGACGGCGGTTCGCCCGCCGTGACGCCGGAGGCCGAGGCCACGGCCACCCCGTCCGCGGCGCGTGGCGTGCGCTTGAAGAAGGTCGCGGACTTCGACGCGCCGCTCTACCTCACCTCGCCGCCCGGCGATACGGGCCGCCAGTTCGTGGTCGAGCAGGCCGGCCGCGTGATGGTGGTGCGCGGCGGGCGCAAGCTGGCCACGCCGTTCCTCGACATCCGCGGGCAGGTCACCTCGGGCGGAGAGCAGGGCCTCCTGTCGATCGCGTTCCCGCCCGACTACGCGCAGAGCGGGCTGTTCTACGTCTACTTCACCGACGAGGCGGGCCAGCAGCGGATCGTCGAGTACCACCGGCGCGACGCCGACCACGCGGACCCCGGCTCCGCCCGGCTGGTGCTCCGGATGGCCGACTCCGAGGACAACCACAACGGCGGGCTGCTGCTGTTCGGGCCGGACGAGGAGATGTACGTCGGCACCGGCGACGGCGGCGGGGGCGGCGACCAGCACGGCCGGCTCGGGAACGCGCAGAACCTCGGCTCGCTGCTCGGCAAGATCCTGCGGATCGACCCGCGCGCGGGCGGCGGGGCGCCGTACCAGGTGCCGGGCGACAACCCGTTCGTCGGTCGCGCCGGCGCCCGCGGGGAGATCTACTCCTACGGGCTGCGCAACCCGTGGCGCTTCTCCTTCGACCGCCGGACCGGCGATCTGACGATCGGCGACGTGGGCCAGAACGCGTGGGAGGAGATCGACTTCGTGCGCCGCGGCAAGGGACGCGGGGCGAACTTCGGCTGGCGGCCGTTCGAGGGCCGTTCCCGCTACGCGCCCGGGGAGTCGGCGCCCGGCGCCGTCGCGCCGGTGATCGTGCGCTCGCACAGTGCCGGGAACTGCTCGATCACCGGCGGCGTGATCGTCCGCGACCGCGCGCTGGCGGGCTTGCGCGGGCGGTACGTGTTCGGCGACTTCTGCAAGGGCCGGATCGAGTCCGCGCGGCTGTCGACGGGCCGCGCGCGCGGCGTGCGGCGGACGTCGCTGAAGGTCTCGTCGCTGTCGTCGTTCGGCGAGGACGCGCAGGGCCGGGTGTACGCGATCTCGCTCGACGGCCCGGTCTACCGGATCGTCCCGCGCTGAGCGCCATGGAGGTGCTGCTCGTCCGGGCGCCCAACGCGTCGCCGTTCACGCTCGACGGGACGAACACGTGGATCGTGGGGCGCGACCCGGCCTGGGTCGTCGATCCCGGGCCGGCGCTGGAGGAGCACCTCGACGCGGTCACCCGGGCGGTGCGCGAGCGCGGCGGGGCGGGCGGCATCGCGCTCACGCACGACCACCCGGACCATGCGGAGGGCCTGCCCGCGCTGGCCGCGCGGCTGGGCGACCCGCCGGTGGGCCGGATGCCGCCGCTGCGCGACGGCGACGCGTTCGGCCCGTTCACGGCGCTGCACGTGCCCGGCCACGCCGCCGACCACCTCGTGTTCGTGGCGGACGGCGCCGCGTTCACCGGCGACGCGGTGCTCGGCGCGGGCAGCGTCTTCATCGCGCCCGGCGGCGGCGGTCTCGGGGAGTACCTCGACGGCCTGCGGCGGCTGCGGGCGCTCGGGCTGGAGCGGATCCACCCGGGCCACGGCCCGGAGGTCGCCGACCCGGACGCCAAGCTCGACGAGTACGTCGCCCATCGCCTGGAGCGCGAGCGCCGGATCGTCGCCGCCCTCGACGCCGGGCTGCGCGACGAGGACGAGCTCGTCGCCGCGGCCTGGGACGACGTCCCCGAGGGCCTCCGGCTCCCGGCGCGCTGGACGCTCCAGGCGCACCTGGAGAAGCTGCGCGCGGAGGGCCGGCTCCCGTGAGAGCCGGCCCTTGCGCGCGTCAGTGCGTCAGAGGAACAGCGGGCACACGTAGCTCGCGCCCGCGCTTGCGCTGCTCACCGAGCGGTCGAGCGAGCTCACCGGCTTCGCCGCGAGGCGGTCGCTCTTCACGCTCGGCGCCGTGACGGCCTTCATCCGGCCCGCCGCCTCAGCGCCCCGCTTGATGCGCAGGACCTCGATCCCGCGGCTCATGTCGAACAGGTACACGAGGCGATCGCTCTTGAACGCCATGTCCCACGAGTTCGACGACGGGTTCGTCGCGGTGTCGGTGCCGGTGACCCGGTAGTAGCCGACCTGGTGGACGTCCCGCGCGTTGCTGATGTCCACGAGGCGCAGGCCCTGGCCGTACCACGCCGCTCCGAGCATCGGACCCTCGATCTCGAAGTAGTGCGCTGAGCACCCGAGGTGTCGGGTTCGCGGTCTCCGGCGTGTCGATGAACGGGTGGAACGTGTCGAGCGCCGTCATCCGGTACGGGTCGGCCAGCGTCGACTGCGAGGCCGGCTCCCCGCCGAGCGAGTCGGTGGTGTCGGAGAGCACGATCTTGCCGCTCGACCCGCACGGCGTCGTGAAGTCCTCCTCGGTGCCGACGAGCACGTTGCCCTTCTTGACGCCCGTCGCCCGGACGGCGCCGTCGGTGGGCCGGCCGGAGTTGTGCATGAACATCGTCTGCTGCGCGCGTGCCGCCGACGCCGCCGCCGGCGACGAGGATCGGGTCGAACGGCGTCGCCTCGCGCCAGCGGTTCTGGTACGGGTCGCGATGCCGGCCCTCGGTCGCGTAGCCGCGGATGCCGCCGCGGCCGCTGACCCACGCGATGCCCTGCGTCGTCCTCGTCGACGTCGTGCGAGTAGTCCGTGTACTGGTCGTTGCGCCACACGTCGATCGGCTCGTCGGACACCTCCGGCTTGCTCGGGTTCGTGAGGTCGGTCACCCAGATCGGGCGGCCGTCGCCGATCAGGCGGTTGCCGTTGGCGGGCGTGCCGGGGAGGATCGGCCCGAGCCAGCCCTGGTCATCGCGCCGCGCCGGTCCGCCGGTCCAGATGTACCGGCAGTCCTGGATGCAGCTCGCCGTGTGGCCCGCGGGCAGCGAGACGAAGTCGCCGACCTGCTGCAGCTCGCGCCGGGTTCGCGTACGAGATGACGTAGAAGCCGCTCTTGCAGTCCGGGTCGCGCACGGACGCCGTCCGGATCCGGACAGCCGGTCGCCGCGGGTCGCGGTCGTTGTGCCGCGGGTCGAGCGCCCCGATGATGAGCTTGCGGCGCGTGTCGAGCTCCATGTCCTCGTCCTGCCAGTAGCCGACGTCGGCGATGCTCCGGCGGGCAGGTACTCGTCCATCAGCCGCGGGTTCTCAGGGTCGCTGACGTCGTACGTCTTGAACCCGAAGCGGCCGGTGACGACCAGGACGTCCTTCCCCTTCACGCGGTCGAACTTGCCCTCGACGATGCCGTTGGCCCCGGCCACGCGCGTGACGTATTGCAGGTTGGTCGACATCGCCGCTCCCGGCGGCGGGTCGGCTGCCTGCGCACCCGCCGGTGCGCCCAGCAGCGCTCCCGCGACGACTGCCGCTGCTCCCAAGCGTCTCATCCGCCCCTCCAATCAGTTGCCCCTGTCGGCGGTTCTGGCGGAAGCTACTACTCGAGCCGTCCGCGGGCGTGCTCGATGGCCGCGGCCAGCGTGGTGATGCCCTCGCGCTCGGCCATGTCGAGCACCGTGCGCACGGTGTCGCCGATCGCGAGCACCCGCTCGCGGGCGCGTTCGGGGTCGTAGCCGCCGGGCTCCAGCTCGACGGCGATGTTGATGATCCCGCCCGCGTTGGCGACGAAGTCCGGCACCCACAGGATGCCGCGGAGCGCGCAGGTCCTCGGCGAGGTCCTCCGACGCGAGCTGGTTGTTCGCGGCGCCGGCGATGGCCCTGCAGCGCAGATCGGGGATCGCGACGTGGTCGAGCACGCCGCCGAGCGCGCACGGGGCGACGATGTCGACGTCGGCGCGCAGCGCCTCGGCCGGCTCCGCCCACGCCGCGCCCAGCTCGTCGGCGAGCCCGCGCCGGGCCGTAGCGACGTCGGCGACGACGAGCCGTGCGCCGCCGGCGGCGAGCAGGCGCGCCAGCTCGCCCCCGACGTGACCGAGGCCGACGACGGCGACGCTGCGGCCGTCCAGGTCCGCTGAGCCCCAGACCCGCTCGGCGGCGACGCGGATCGCGGTCTCCACGCCGAGCGCGGTCCACGGGCTCGGATCGCCGGAGCCGCCCCGCTCGAGCGCGAGGCCGGCGACGTGCTCGGTGCGCTCGGCGATCACGGTCATGTCGCCGTCGGACGTCCCGACGTCCTCGGCCGTCACGTAGCGCCCGCCGAGCTGCGCGATGCTGTCGCCGAAGTCGAGCAGGGCGTCGCGCCGCCGCCCGGGCGCGAGCGTGGGCGCGCCGGCCGGCAGCATGATCACGCCCTTCCCTCCGCCGAGCGGCAGGCCCGCCACCGCGGACTTGAAGGTCATCGCGCGCGAGAGCCGGAGGGCGTCGCGCACGGCGGCGCGCGAGTCGCCGTAGTCCCACATGCGGCAGCCGCCCAGCGAGGGTCCGCGGGCGGTCGAGTGCACCGCGATCATGGTGTAGAGGCCGGAGCGGCGGCCCCGGCGCACGAGGAGCTCCTCGTGGTCGAGCGTCTCGAGGTAGCGGTCGATGGGCGCGGAGACTAGCCGGTGGGCCGTGAGCCCAGATGCGCCGCGCCGGCGATCAGTGCTCGGGCGGCGGCGTCGTGCCGCCGGGCTGCGGCGTCGGCGCCACCGGCGTCGAGGGCTCGGCGACCGGCGTGTCGGGCGCGGTGGCCTCCGAGTCGGGCGCCGTGGCGCCGCCCGGCGCGGTCCCCGCGGTCTGGTCGGTCGCGGTGCCGATCCCGGCGGGCTCCTCGTCCGGTGCGACGGTCCCGCCGGACGAGACCTGCGGCGCGCCGCCGACCGCCACGGGCGCGTCGTCGTGGCCGACGTACGGAGCCGGCTCCGGGGGCGGGGCGACGAGCGGCTGGGCGTTCCGGCGGGCCGTGTCGCCGCCGCCGGCCTTCTCGCGCCGCGGCGCGGCGGTGGTGTGCGCGGGCCGGACGGCCGGGCCGGCGCCTGCGCGGTACGGGATCACGGTCGTGGACCGCCTGCCGGGGCCGGGACGCCGCCGCGGCGGCGGGCGCCGCTCCGGCCGGCGCGGCGGAGCGCTCGCGCTGCGGCGCGGGCTGCGTCGTGAGCTTGCGCACCTCGACCGCGCCGCCGGCGGTGATGGCGGTGGCGCAGACGACGGCGGCGACCTTGCACGCGGTCGCGGTGGTCGCGCCGCCGAGCAGGGCGGCGCCGCCGCTCCCACCGGCCGCGGCGGCTCCGCCGCCGCCGAGCAGCTGCGCGATCAGCGCGATGGGCCCGGCGCCCGCGGGCGTGAGCGCCGCGAACCGGCGGCGGACGCCGCGCAGCTCGCTGCGGTAGTCCCGGCAGCCGGAGCACTCGCGCATGTGGCGCCGCGCGCGGCCGGACGCCTTCACGCCGCGGTCGTAGGAGGCCAGCAGGTCGCGCTGGATCTCGCCGCAGTCGGCGTCGCGCGACTCCTGCGCCTCCACCAGCCCGACCCGCGCCCGCACGAGCAGCGACTTCACCGCCGGCACCGTGACGTCGAGCGCGCCGGCCAGGTCGGCGTAGCTGAGGCCGTCGATCTCGCGCATCAGCAGGGCCGAGCGCTGTTGCTCGGGCAGGCGCCCGACGTCGCTCACCAGCCGCTTGAGGTCGTCGCGCCGCTGCGCCTCGTCGACCGGGTCGAGCAGGGGCTTGCGCGACATCTCGAAGATCTCGGCCGCCGGCGGATGCGGCCGGCGCAGGTGGTCGATGCAGCGGTTGTGGGCGACGCGGTAGAGCCACGCGCGGACGTTGATCGCCCGGCTGTCGCCGCGCAGCGCGCCGAACGCGCGCACGAACACGTCCTGCAGCACGTCCTCGGCGTCCTGGCGCGAATGGCCGGAGAGCATCTGGCGCACGTATGCGAACAGCCGCTGGCGGTAGCGGTCGTGCAGCACGCTGAACGCCTCGTCGGAGCCGGCGCGGAACAGCGCCACGAGCTGCTCGTCGGAGCGCAGTCGCAGCAGCGGCATGCCAAGCGGGAACCGGCTGAGCCTGGACGGTGCGTGCAGCGCTGACGCTTCCAACTTCTCAGGGCTCCTTTTTCGTAGGAAGGGCGGCCTGAGCCACCCCCCACCCTAACCGGGATGGTGGCGGGAAGTCGCGCGCTTGCCAACTCGTGGATGTGATCTCGTTCAGGTTCATGCCAGGTGAGCTGCCAGTCCGGCCCGGCGTGGCCATCCCGCTCGAGGAGGTCGAGCTGCGCACGAGCCGCTCCTCCGGCCCCGGTGGTCAGCACGCCAACGTCACCGCCTCGCGGGTCGAGGCCGTGTTCGACGTGGCGGCGTCGAGCGCGCTGACGGAGGCCCAGAAGGCGCGCATCACGGCCCGCCTCGGCCCGCGCGTGACCGCGGCGGCGCAGGACACGCGCTCGCAGTCCCGCAACCGCCAGCTGGCGCTCGACCGGCTCGCCGCTCGCCTGGCGCACGCGCTGGAGGTCCGCCGGCCCCGCACCGCGACGCGCCCGACCAAGGCGAGCAAGCGCCGCCGGGTGGAGGCGAAGAAGCGCCGGGGGGACATCAAGCGCGACCGGCGCCGGCCGGAGCTCGGATGGGAAGGGTTCGAGTGTGGTCGGCGGACGCGGGGCGCTTTGACCACCGTATGGGTGGTCAAAGCGCCCCACGTCGGGGCGATCGGCGCTTCCGCGGAAGCGCATCCACTCCCGGGCTCCCCTCGATGCCGCTGTTGACGTGCACCGGCGCCGCCGGGGCTCTAGCCGTTCAGCACGCGGACCGGCGCGCCGCGCCCGAACGCCGCGATGTCCTCGACCGCGTCGGCGTAGTAGCGCGCGTACGTGCCGGAGGTGACGTAGCCGAGGTGCGGGGTGAGCACGGTGTTGGGAGCCGTGCGGAGCGGATGCCCGGGCGGGAGCGGCTCGATGTCGTAGACGTCGAGCCCCGCGCCCGCGATCGTGCCGTCGTGCAGCGCGGCGAGCAGCGCCGACTCGTCCACGATCGGCCCGCGCGACGTGTTGACCAGCACCGCGGCCGGCCGCATCCGCGCCAGCTCCGCCGCGCCGATCAGCCCGCGCGTGCGGTCGCTCAGGCGCAGGTGGATCGTGACGACGTCGGCGCGGGCCAGCAGCTCGTCCCGGCTCACGGGCTCGACGCCGAGCGCGCCGCGCCTCGCTCGCCACCAGGTTCTGGCTCCAGGCGATCACCGGCATCTCGAACGCCTGGCCGACGGCCGCGACGCGCCGCCCGAGCCGGCCGAGGCCGATCACCCCGAGCGTGCGGCCGGCGAGCTCGGTGCCGACCGTGCGCCTGCCAGCCGCCGCCGCGCATCCCGGCGTCCTCCGCCGGGACGTGGCGCAGCAGCGCGAGGATCAGCGCCCAGGTCAGCTCGGCCGTCGGGCTCGGGAGGCCGGCCGTGCCGCAGACGACCACGCCGCGCGCGGTCGCCGCCTCCATGTCGATCGACGCGTTCCCCATCCCGGTGGTCACGAGCAGCCGGAGCCGCGGCAGGCGCTCCAGCAGGCCGGCGCCGAACGGCGTGCGCTCGCGCATGGCGACGACGGCGTCGAACGGCGCGAGCCGCTCGGCGAGCGGCTCCACGCCGTCGACGTGATCGGTGAAGACGGTGACGTCCGCGTCCAGCTCGTCCCACGGCCCGAACGACCGCGCGACGTCCTGGTAGTCGTCGAGGACGGCGACCGCGAGACGGCTCAGGAAAGGCTCGCCATCACGTGCTTGATGTTCGTGTACTCCTCGACGGCGTACATCGACAGGTCCTTGCCGTAGCCGGACTCGCCGTAGCCGCCGTGCGGCATCTCCGACGCCAGCGGGATGTGGTCGTTGATCCACACGGCGCCGAAGCGCAGCGCCTTCGAGACGCGGAGCGCCCGGCCGACGTCGCGCGTCCAGACCGACGACGCCAGGCCGTACTTCGTGCCGTTGGCCCACTTGATCGCCTCGGCCTCGTCGCTGAACGGCTGCACGGTGATGACCGGCCCGAAGATCTCGCGCTGGATCATCTCGTCGTCCTGGCGCAGGCCGCCGACGACGGTCGGCTCGTACCAGTAGCCGGGCTGGTCGGGCTGCTTGCCGCCGGTCGACGATCTCGGCGTTGCTCCGGGCGGCGCTCGATGAAGCCGGCGACGCGCTCGCGCTGGCGCTCGGAGTTGACCGGGCCGAGGTTCGTCTCCTCGTCGTAGAGGTCGCCCATCTTGTAGCCCTTGGCCTGGTCGGCGAGGCCCTGCAGGACCGTCGTCGTAGACCTTGCTCGAGGCCAGCACGCGGGTCGCGGCGGTGCAGTCCTGGCCCGCGTTGTAGAAGCCGGTGCCGGCGATCGTCTCGGCCACGGCCTCCATGTCGGCGTCGTCGAAGACCACGACCGGCGCCTTGCCGCCCAGCTCGAGGTGCACGCGCTTGAGCGTGTCGGCGGCCGCGCGCGCGATCCACTTGCCGGTCTCGACCGAGCCGGTCAGCGAGACCATGCGGATGTCGGGGTGCTGGACGAGCGCCTGGCCGGTCTCGCCCCGCCCGCCGATCACGTTCAGCACGCCCTTGGGGAGGAACTCCGCCGCGATCTCGCCCAGCTTCAGCGTCGTGATCGGGGTCGTCTCCGCCGGCTTCAGCACGATCGTGTTGCCGGCGGCGAGCGCCGGGCCGATCTTCCAGATCGCCATCATCAGCGGGTAGTTCCACGGCGTGATCTGCGCGACCGGGCCGATCGCCTCGCGCCGGATGAACGACGTGTAGCCCTCGACGTACTCGCCGGCCGCCTTGCCCTCGAGGGTGCGCGCGCAGCCCGCGAAGAAGCGCAGGTTGTCGGCCATCACCGGCAGCTCGTCGCCCTTGAACGCGGCGGCCGGCTTGCCGGCGTTGGCGATCTCGAGCGCGGCGATCTCGTCGCCGTGCTCCTCGCAGCGCGTCGGCCAGGCGGATGCAGCGCGAGCGCGCGCTCGCCGGGCGTGGTGTTCGACCAGCCCTCGAACGCGTCGGGACGCGGCCTGACGGCGCGGTCGACGTCCTCGGGCGGTCGAGACCGGCGCCTGCGCGAGCTCCTCGCCGGTGGCCGGGTTGAAGACGGTGTCGGTGCCGCCCGAGGGCTCCACCCACTCGCCGTCGATGAAGTTCTTCAGCGGTTCCGATGTCGGTCTGGATCGCGGCCACGATGGTCTCCTCTGTCCTCAACGGTGCGTCCCGGGCGGACGCTAGCACCGGGCCGATGGCGGGTCTGGACAAAGGAGGGCGGAACCTTTCGCCGTCGAACGTGTTCTGATGCGCATGCGCACGACCGCGATTCTCGCTGCCCTGTTCGCCGTGGCCCTGTGGGCGGCGCCGGCGCAGGCCAAGCTCGTCTACGTCAAGCACGCCGGGAGCGTCAGCCCGGTGGTGTACGTCGCGAAGGACAACGGCAAGGAGCCGCGCCGGCTCGGCATCGGCCGGGCGCCGACGATCTCGCCGAACGGGCAGTGGGTCGCGTTCGTGACCGTACCGGCCGGCGGCTCGGCCATGGACACCGTCGTGCTGCAGAAGCTCGAGGCCGGCTCGCAGCGGCTCGTGATGCGCTCGAAGTCGATCGACTCGCTGCGCTTCTCGCCCGACTCGACGAAGCTCGGGGCGATCGCCGGCGGCAAGCGCGTGCGCGTCTACGACATCCCGACCGACGCCGCTGCACGTCGCCGCGGCGGGCCAGATGCGCGGGTACTCGTTCTCGCCCGACAGCAAGCAGATCGTCTACGGCCAGGCGGTGAAGGAGGACTTCCGTCGGACTCCGACCTCTACGTCGTGCCGGCGCTGGGCGGCCAGGAGAAGCGGCTGACGACGCTCAAGAACGCGCTCAACCCGGTGTGGGGGCCGAAGGAGATCGTGTTCGACCGCTTCGGCGTCGCGCCGCAACGACGCGCCCGCGTACAACCTCTGGGTGCTCGACCCCGCGGCGCCGGACACGCTCCGCCAGCTCACCAAGCTGAAGATCCCGCCGCTGGTGAGCGGCCTGGTGCCGCTCGAGATCTCGGCGGACTCCAAGCGGCTGCTGGCGGTCTTCACCGGCCAGGACGTCCAGGTCGGGCTTCACGGTCGTGATGTCGAACGGCAAGACGCGCGCGCTCTCGCCGGACTTCGAGAGCGGCATCGTCGGGTTCGACCTCTCGCGCGACGGCAAGCACGATCCTCGCCCACACCGGGGGCTGGGACCCGGGCGCCGCGCACGACGTCGTGAAGCTGCCGTGGCAGCGCGGCGGCAAGCCGAAGGTCATCGTCGAGGACGGCGCGTACCCCGACTGGACGCGGTAGGGGCGGGTAGTACAACCCGTCCTGGATGACGCGCTCCTTCCACGGCCCAGACGAGCTCGAGGTCCTCGACCAGGTGCAGCGGCGGGTCCTGTGGCTCGCCGCGTCGATCGTCCACCACGCCAACCGCGTGCGGCCGAACCGCTCCGGCGTGAAGGTCGGCGGGCATCAGGCGTCGAGCGCGTCGATGGTGTCGCTGATGACCGCGCTGTGGTTCGGCGTGCTCGAGGCGCCCGACCGGGTGAGCGTGAAGCCGCACGCGTCGCCGGTGCTCCACGCGATCAACCACCTGCTCGGCCGGCTCGACCGCTCCTACCTGGAGACGCTGCGCGAGTTCGGCGGGCTGCAGTCCTACCCGTCGCGGACGAAGGACCCGGACCCCGTCGACTACTCGACCGGCTCGGTCGGGCTCGGCGCGACGGCGCCGGTCTGGGGCGCGATCGCGCACCGCTACGTCGCCGGGCACTTCGACGTGCCGGTCGGCGGCCGCCAGATCGCGCTGATCGGCGACGCGGAGCTCGACGAGGGCGCGTGCTGGGAGGCCATCGCCGACCCGATGGTGAGCAAGCTCGGCGAGGTGCTGTGGGTCGTCGACCTCAACCGGCAGTCGCTCGATCGCGTCGTGCCGGACATCGCTGCGGGACGGCTGCAGGCGATGTTCGAGGCGGCCGGCTGGCACAGCGTGATGGTCAAGTACGGGCCGCGGCTCGCGGCGCAGCCCGCGCTGCGCGAGCGCATCGACCTGATGCCCAACGAGGAGTACCAGCGGCTGCTGCGCGCCCCCGCCGGCGAGCTCCGCGAGCGCCTGGAGGTCGACACCGGCGGGCTGGACGACGCGGCGCTGCTGGCGACGTTCCGCGACCTCGGCGGCCACGATCTCGGCACGCTGCTCGACGGGTACCGGCAGGCCGACGCCGTGCGCGACCGCCCGAGCGTCGTGTTCGCGTACACGATCAAGGGCTGGCGCCTGCCGACGGAGGGCCATCCCGCGAACCACTCCGCGCTGCTCAACGACGCCGCAGTACGCCGATCTCGCCGCGCAGGTCGGCGCCGACCCGGCCGACCCGTGGGCGCCGTTCCCGCCGGGCAGCCCGGCCGCCGAGCTGTGCTCCGCCACGGCGCGGCGGCTGGAGCGCTCCGAGCCCGCGATCGCCGCCGACCCGCCGGCCGTGCCCGCCGACCTCGGCCGCGAGCACCGCGGCAGCGAGTCGACGCAGCAGGCGTTCGGGCGCTTCTTCGTCGACCTGGCGCGCGAGGCGCCCGGCGTCGCCGAGCGGGTGGTCACCGTCTCGCCGGACGTCGGCACGTCCACCAACCTCGGCGGCTGGATCAACAAGGCCGGCATCTGGTCGGTGGGCGACCGCATCGACTGGTTCGCCGACGACACCGACACGCTCGTGCGCTGGCGCGAGTCCGACCACGGCCGGCACATCGAGCTCGGCATCGCCGAGGTGAACCTCGTCGGCCTGCTCGGCGAGCTGGGCGCCACGTGGTCGCGCGACGGCCAGCCGCTCCTGCCCGTCGGCACGATCTACGACCCGTTCGTGTCGCGCGCGCTCGAGCCGTGGTCGTTCGGCATCTACGCGGGCGGCCAGTCGATCCTCGTCGGCACGCCGAGCGGCGTGACGCTGGGACCGGAGGGCGGCGCGCACCAGTCCGTCATCACGCCGTCGATCGGGATCGAGCAGCCCGGCTGCGTCGCGTACGAGCCGGCGTTCGGCCAGGACCTCGAGTGGTGCCTGCTGCACGCGCTGTCGCGGCTCGGCCGGCCCGGGGGCGAGTCCGCGTACTTCCGCCTGTCGACGCGGCCGATCGACCAGTCGCTGCACGCGGGGACGCGCGCCGACGCCGTGGCCGGCGGGTACCGGCTGCTTGTCGCGTCGCCGAACGAGCGTCCTGCCGTTCCGCAGGTCGTCGTCGCGGTCATGGGCGCGCTCGTGCCGGAGGCGGTCGCGGCGGCGGAGACGCTGGCCGGCGAGGCCGGGATGGCGGTCGAGGTCGTGTGCGTCACGAGCGCCGACCTGCTGTTCCGCTCCTTCCAGGCGCGGGCCGGCCTGGGGGACGGCGACCCGCGGTTGCTCGACCGCCTGTTCCCGCACGACGTGCCGATCGTGACGCTGGTCGACGGCCACCCGCACACGCTCGCCTTCCTCGGCGGGCGGATCGCGTGCCTCGGGGTGCAGCGCTTCGGCCAGTCGGGCGACATCGCCGACCTCTACGAGCACCACCAGATCGACGCGGAGTCCGTCGTCGGCGCGGCGCTCGACCTGCTCGCCTAGATGCAGATCCCGAGCAGGGTGTTCCCTCGCGCAGGGCCTGACCATCACGCCGCTATGCGATACCGCGGAGCCTCCTAGCCGCCGAGCACGTCGGCGAGCAGGTCCCGGGTGCGCGCGGTGGCGCGGCCGTCCGGGTCCTTCTCGGGGTTCAGGCAGCCGAGGCTGAAGCCGGCCAGCTCCGGCGCCGCGCACAGCGGGGCGAGCAGCTCCGCCAGCTCGTCCCACCCCAGGCCGCCGGGCAGCAGGTAGTCGGTGGCGGGCATGGCGTCCTGGTCGAGCACGTCGACGTCGAGGTGGATCCAGAACGGGCCGAGCCGGCCGGCCGCGTCCCGGCCGCGCGCGTCAAGCCCGGCGGCCCGCAGGGCGGCGGGGCCCTGGACGTCGAGCGACGCGAGCTGCCCAGCGAGCAGCGGCGCGATGTCGCGCGCCTCGTCAGGGTCGCGGGCCCCGAGCACGACGACGCGCGCGGGGTCGGCGCTCGGCCCGCCGGCGGCGGCGACCCACGGCTCGGGCCCGAAGCCGAACGCGACCGCGAGCGGCATGTCGGCCGCCTCGCCCGTCGGCGACGTGCGGCCGTCGTACACGTCGACGTGGCCGTCCACGTACGCGACCCCGGCGGGCCCGGTTGCGTCCCGCAGCCCGGCAAGCGCCCCCGGTACGAGCGAGCAGCAGCCGCCGAGCACGAGCGGACGCTCGCCGGCGGCGATCGCCTCCCGCACCGCGGCGCGGACGGCGACGGTGACGCCGAGCACCTCGGCGGCGCCGACGATGCCGGTCTCCGGGTCGCGCACGTCGTCGCGGATCCGCACGTCGAGGTCGCCGCGGTCGCGCGCGCCGATCCGGTCGAGCAGCCCCTGCTCGCGCAGCGCGGCCGGCGCGTGCTCCGTCCCGCCCGCGCGGCCGACCGAGTCGACCGGCACCCCGATCGCGGTCCAGCGCGATCGGGTTTCGCCTGCCAGGCGAGCCCGTTCGTTCCTCACGGCTCGCCTTCGGCGACGTCACCGTACCCTGGCTCGCCTGGAAGCACGACGCGAGCGGTCTCGCCGGCGATCCGCACGCGCGGCTCGACGGCGACGACCTCGCGGCCCGTGGCCCACGCCAGCAGCGCGTCGGCGGTCGGGAACGCGGCGAGCTGCTCGAGGTGCTTGATCGTCGGGAAGACGAGCTCCAGGGCGCCGCGCCGCGTGGGCCTCGAGCGCTCCCGCCGGCGTGTGCCAGCCGAGGTCGACCATCTCCTCGCCGTCGGCGCGCGGCTCCTGGCCGGGTGGCGCGGGGGCGAGGAAGAAGTGGGTGTCGAAGCGGATCGCGATCTGGGCCGGGGTGATCCAGCGCGAGAACTTGATCAGCGCGCCCGGGTCGGGCAGCGCGAGCCCGGCCTCCTCGGCCACCTCGCGGACGGCCGCGGCGCGGTGCGCGGCATCGCCTGAGCCCTCGTGGGCGTCCACGGCGCCGCCCGGGAACACCCACGCGCCGCCCATGAACCGCGCGGCCGGGTTCCGGCGCACGAGCAGCACCTCGAGCCCCTCCGCGCCGCCGCGCAGGACGATCACGCTCGCCGCCTGGCGCGGCTCGGTCGGCGCGCCGGGATTGAGCTCCTCCCCGGCGCTGGGCGGTGCGCCTCCATCCGGGGCCCGATACTAGGCTGTCCGCCATGAGCACCGAGACCGTCCAGCAGTGGATCTGCGAGTCCTGCGGGTTCATCTACGACCCGGCGGAGGGCGACCCCGACGGCGGCATCCCGCCCGGGACGGCGTTCACGGACATCCCCGACGACTGGTACTGCCCCGTCTGCGGCGCGCGCAAGGCGGACTTCGTGCCCTACGAGGACTGAGCTACGCCGCCAGCGGGCGGGAGGCGACGCCGGTCGCGTCCGCGATCGCCGCGGCGGTGATCGCCGACGAGCCGCGTGCAGCTCGTCCTCGGAGATCGACAGCGGCGGCATCAGGACGACCACGTCGCCGAGCGGGCGGACGATCGCGCCGCGGTGCCGCGCGGCGAGCGTCACCTGGTGGCCCATGCGCGCCTCGGCCGGGAACGACGTCAGCTCGATGCCCGTCATGAAGCCGCGCCGGCGGATGCTCGGCGACGGTCGGCAGCGGCGCGACCAGCTCCTCGAGCAGCTCGCCCAGCAGCGCGATCTTCGGCGCCAGCCGCTCGAGCGTGCGCTCGGACTCGAAGACGTCGAGCGTCGCGAGCGCCGCCGCGCAGGCCAGCGGGTTGCCCGTGTACGTGTGGCCGTGGAAGAACGTCCGGTACTCCTGGTGCTCGCCGAGGAACGCGTCGTAGACCTCCTCGGTCGTGAGCGTCGCGGCCAGCGGCAGGTAGCCGCCGGTGATCCCCTTCGCGACGCACATCAGGTCGGGCGCGACGTCCTCCTGCTGGCAGGCGAACATCGTCCCCGTCCGGCCGAAGCCGACCGCGACCTCGTCGCAGATCAGCAGCACGCCGTGCTCGTCGCAGAGCTCGCGCACCGCGCGCAGGTAGCCCTCGGGGTGGACGATCATGCCCGGCCGCGCCCTGGACGAGCGGCTCGACGACGACCGCCGCGACCCGCTCGCCGTGCGCCTCGAGCAGCCGCCGCATGTCGGCGGCGTCGCCGGGCTCGGCGTGGTGCGCGTCGAACAGCAGCTTGCGGAACGTCGCGTGGAACAGGTCGATGCCGCCGACCGACACCGATCCGATCGTGTCGCCGTGGTACGCGTCGCGCAGGCAGACGAACTCGGTCCGCTGCGTCTCGCCCGCGCAGCTGCCAGTACTGGTAGGCCATCTTCACCGCCACCTCGGCGGCGGTCGAGCCGTTGTCGGAGTAGAAGACGCGCTCGAGCCCGGGCGGCGCGATCTCCACGAGCCGCGCCGCGAGCTTCGCGGCGCCGGGGTGCGAGAGGCCGAGCATCGTCGAGTGCGCGACGCGGTCGAGCTGCGCCCGCACGGCGGCGTCGATCGCCGGGTGGCGGTGCCCGTGGACGGTGCACCAGAGCGAGGACACGCCGTCGATGTACGCGTTCCCGTCGGTGTCGTAGAGCAGGCGAGCCCTCGCCGCGCTCGATCATCACCGGCGCCTCGCTGCTCCCAGCCGCGCTGCTGGGTGAAGGGGTGCCAGAGGTGGGTGCGATCGAGGTGGGCGAGCGCGTCGGTGTCCATGCGCCGGCACGCTAGAACCGCAACCGGTCGGAAACACGCGCTCGCCATACTGGACGCCGCATGGGGAATCGCCGCCGGCTGCCGCTCGAGCTGCTCGTCTTCGTCGTCGGGATCGCCACGCTCGGGTCCGAGATCGCCGTCGCGCGGCTGATCGCGCCGTTCTTCGGCGACTCGACGATCGTGTGGGCGAACACGATCGCGGTCGTGCTCGTCGCGCTGTCGATCGGCTACTGGTTCGGCGGGCGGCTCGCCGACCGCCACCCGCACCTGCAGGGCCTGTGCCTGCTCGTGCTCGCCTCCTCGGTGCTGCTCGCGGTCGTGCCGATCGTCGCCCAGCCGCTGCTGTCGCTGTCGGTCGACGCGTTCGACGACGTGTCGGTCGGCGGCTTCGCCGGCTCGCTGTTCGGCGTGCTCGCGCTGGTCTCGGTGCCCGTGCTCATGCTCGGCGCGGTGTCGCCGTGGGCGATCCGGCTCAAGCTCGAGCGCGTCGAGGACTCCGGGCGAGACGGCGGGGCGCATGTACGCGATCTCCACGGTCGGCTCGCTGCGTCGGGCACGTTCAGCGCGTCGCTGCTGCTGATCCCGCTCGTCGGCACGCAGCGCACGTTCCTCGTCTACGCGATCGTGCTGGCGGTGGTCGCCGCGCTGGGCCTCGGCCGGCGCTGGCTGCTCGCGCCCGCGGCCGTCGCCGCGCTGCTGCTCGTCCCGGTCGGCGTGGTCAAGGCGGCCGAGGAGGGCAAGGTCGTGCACGAGGCCGAGACGCTCTACCAGTACGCGCGGGTCATCGAGTACCCGGACGGCCGCCGCCAGCTCGAGCTCAACGAGGGCCAGGCGATCCACTCGGTCTGGCGCCGGAACACGGTGCTGACCGGCAACTACTGGGACGGCCACCTGACGCTGCCGTTCACGCTCCGCGACGATCCGCCGCGCAAGGTGGCGATGCTCGGCGTCGCCGGCGGGACGGTCGCGCGCGCGTACGCGAAGTACTTCCCCGACACGGTCATCGACGCGGTCGAGATCGACGGCGAGCTGTTCGACATCGGGCGGCGCTGGTTCGGGCTGAGCCGACCGCCCGCAGCTGCGGCTGCACACGGACGACGCGCGGCCGTTCCTGCGCAAGACCGGCGAGCGCTACGACTTCATCTTCCTCGACACCTACCGCCAGCCGTACATCCCGTTCTACCTCGCCACGAAGGAGTTCTTCGAGCTCGCGCGCGACCGGCTCGCGCCCGGCGGCGCGGTGATCATCAACGTCGGTCACCCGGAGGGCTCCGACCAGCTCGAGCAGGTCCTGACCGCGACGATGGGCGCCGCGTTCCCGCACGTGACGCGCGACCCGGTGACCGACACGAACACGCTGCTGATGGGCAGCACGGCGCGCGCCGTCGCGCGCGCGGCTCGAGGCCGCCGCCGAGCGGATGCCGCCCGAGCTGCGCGCGTCGCGCGCGCCGACGCGCGCGCGGCTCGCGCCGCCGCTGCGCGGGCGGCACCGTCTACACGGACGACAAGGCGCCGGTCGAGTGGCTCGTCGACAAGTCGATCATCGACTACGCCGAGGGCGAGTGAGCGGGCTGCCGGCCGGGCTGCACGGCCGGCGCCGCTGTCGGCCGGCCGACGCCGACGCGGTGACGGCGGTGCTGGGCCGCGTGCGAGGAGCACGACGACGGGCGGCAGAGATCGTCGCGGCCGACCTGGTGGCGATCTTCGGCCGCCCCAGCCTGAACGTCGCCCGCGACACCGTCGGCGTCCGCGACGCCGGCGCGCTCGTCGGCGTCGGCGATGCAGCTCGCCGCCCGGATCGACGTTCGTGCACGTGCTGCCCGCGTACCGCGCCGCGGCATCGGCACGGCGCTGATGCGCTGGTCGCAGGACGCGGCCCGCGCGGCCGGCGCGCGCCGTCACCGCGCAGGCGGTCTCGGAGCACGAACACGGCCGCGATCACGCTGCTCGAGCGCGACGGCTACGACGCGGCGCTGGGACGTCGTGGCTGCTCGAGGTCGCGCTCGAGCGCGAGCCGCCGGCCGCGGCGCTCGCCGACCGGCTACGCGATCCGCGACTTCGTGCGCCGGACGCGACGAGCGTGCCGCCTACGAGGTGATCGAGCGGGCGTTCTCGGAGTGGCCCGAGCACGACGCGCAGCCGTTCGACGACTGGGCGGCGATCGACGCTCGGCCGCCCCGGCTTCGCGCCCGGCGCTGCTCGGGCTCGCGGCGCGGCGAGGCGAGGTCGTCGGCGCGGTGCTGGTGATCGAGGACGACGACGAGGGCTGGGTCGACCAGCTCGCGGTCGCGCGCGAGCACCGCGGCCGCGGGCTCGGCGCGCGCGCTGCTGATGCACGCGTTCGGCGCGACGTGGCGCCGCGGCGGCCGCCGCTGCGGCCTCGGCGACGGACTCGCGGACCGGCGCGCGCGGGCTCTACGAGCACGTCGGGATGCGCGTGCGCCAGACGTACGGCGAGTACGCGAAGCCGCTCTGAGCCAGCTCCTCGCGCGGCGGGGTGCGCAAGACTCCGCGCATGGCGGCGACGCACGCCAAGCGGCTGCTGCTCGTGGCGCTGATGGCGCTGGCCTCGGTGAACCTCTTCACCGGCGCGCCGCTGTTCGCGATCTGGGTCGGGTCGCGGGTCCAGGGCGACTCGGGCACGCTCTCGATGACCGCGGTCTCGCGGTCGTCGTCGTGATGGCGCTCGTCTGCTCCGCGCTCGTGTGGGCGCTCAACCGGATGGGCGCCGCCCACGACGCGCTGGCCGGGCGGCCGGCCGGCGCGGCGCCAGACGACGTGGATGAAGCCGTTCAACAGCGGCCCGGCGCATGCGGCGCGGCGGGGGCCTGCGGACGCTCGACAAGGTGCTGGTCGGCGCGGTCGTGCTCGCGGGGCTCGCGTTCGAGGCCTGGTTCTTCTTCTTCGCGGGCTCGTCGCTCGGGTCGAGCTAGCCGCGCGACCGCGACCTCGGGCGCGAGCGCGAACGGCGGCGACCAGCTCGATCCGGTCGCCGCTCCAGAAGCGGCCCGGGTCGTACCAGCTCGCGGGCCGGCGGCGCGGGAGCAGGCCCATCTGCTGGTAGGTGGTCGCGACCAGCTCGGCGCAGTAGATCGTCTCCAGCGTGGAGTGAGCGCCGGTAGCGGCCCGGTGAGCCACTGCCGCGCGAGACCGGCGCGTCGTCGGGAACGGACGGCCGTCGAAGCGGTCGATCACGTCGCATCAGCCGGTCCTCGTGCTCGCCGCTCGAGCGTGCCCTCGAGCAGGCGCGTCCAGGCGCGCTGCCCGTAGCGGCTCGCGCCAGGTCGCGACCGCCGTGCTCGAGCACGTGCAGCTGCACGCCGCGCTGGCGCTTGCCGCTCCAGACGTCCGGGCAGCGAGTGGCCGAGCTCGGCGTGCCACAGCAGCGGCGGGAGGTCGTCGAGCGCGACGACCATGCCGACGTGGTTGACCGGGCTGTTGGTGACGGTCTGGATCGCGCGGTCGGCGAGCGAGCGGCCGCGGAACAGCCAGATGTCGCCGGTCGCCGCCGTCGCGACCGCTTCGGCGAGCGGGAGCGCGGTAGCTCGTGCACGGCCGTAACCTACGCGGCCGATGCGCGTGCCCTGGAAGCTCGTCGGACTCGCCGGGATCGCGGGCGTCGCGGCCGACGGGCGCGGTCGTGGCGCGCAAGCGCCGCGCGCACGCGCGAGTACGACCCGGACGAGCTGCGCGACCGGCTCCACCGCCGCCTCGCCGACGTGCCGAGCCCGAGGAGCGGCGGGAACGGCGGCGCCCGCGGCGCCGCGCGGAGTCCATGACGCCGGGGCGCGCTGCCCAGCCGCGTGAACGCCGTTCGTCGCCGAAGGGCTTCGCCGGACGGCGTAGGCTCTGTCCATGACGCGCGACGAAGCCATCAGCGAGTGCGGGCGGCTCGCGCGCGAGCATCCCGGACCGAGCGACGCACTCATGGCTCCCGCGCGAGCTCGCGCCCGGCCAGTGGGCCGTGGTGAAGGTCGGCGTACCCGGCCAGCAGCCGCTCGGCACGCTGACGGAGGCGAAGCCGCGCCCGCCGCAGGCGGACGATCCGCGCCCTGCGCTGTGGCGCGACGTCGGCGGGCCGTACATCGGCGGGTGAGCCGCTGGCCGAGTGGGTGATGTTCCTCCACGCACCGCGTGAGCGCTTCACCGAGACCATGACCGACGAGGAGGAGCGGATCATGGGCACGCACTTCGCGCGGCTCCAGCGGCTTGCACGCGGAGGGCACGACGATCCTCGTCGGCCCCACACTGGGCCCGGTGAACACCGGCATCGCCGTCTTCGAGGCGCCCGACGAGGAGGCCGCACAGCGCATCCTGGACGAGGATCCGGCGATCACGAGCGGGCTGATGCGCGGCGAGCTGCGACCGTTCCACGTCTCGCTGCTCCGCGGGCGCGACGAGCTGTAAGTCCGGGCGGGCGCGGCAACGTCGATCGGCTCGTGCGCCGGGCGCGCCGGCCGACGTTGACGGCGAATTGCGCGGCGAACGTCGGAACCCCAGGCCGGGTGGGAGGGCGTACGACGTTGACGTCATGGCGCGGGGCCGCTCAGGAACCACGACTAGGGCAGCCAGGCGGCGAGCGGCAGGTCCGCGCCGCCGGCGCGCAGCGACGCGGGCGACCCGTCCGGGAGGAGCCGGAGGCCGGCCACCTCGACGCCGCCCAGGCGCGCGATCGTCGCGCGGTTCGAGCGCGTCATCACCGACGGGTCGTCCGGCCACGGCGTGATGCACGACGCCGGCGACGCCGAGATCCGCGGCGCGCGCCGCCTCGATCGTCAGCAGCGTGTGGCTGATCGTGCCGAGACCGGGGCGCGCGGCGATCACGAGCGGAAGCCCGAGCGCGACCGCGAGGTCCCGCACGGTGTGGTCGCGCGTGAGCGGGACGAGCAGGCCGCCGACCCCTTCGGCGATCAGGACGTCGGCGCCCGCCTCGGCCGCCGCCGCGCCCGCGGCCAGGATCATCGCGTCGAGGTCCAGCTCGACGCCCGCCAGCTCGGCCGCGAGGTGCGGCGAGACCGGCGGCCCGAAGCGGTGCGGCGCGACGGCGTCCGCCGACACGCCCGCGGCCGCGGCGAGCAGCTCGTGGTCGCGCGGCCAGCCCGGCTCGACGGGCTCGTCGAGCCCGGTGACGACCGGCTTGTAGACGGCGACCCGCACGCCGCGCGCCCGCATCGCGGCGGCGATCGCGCCCGCCACGACCGTCTTGCCGACGCCCGTGTCCGTGCCCGTGACGAACAGGCCGCGCATCAGGGGACGCGGCGAGCGTGCTGCCGCTCACGCCGCCTGCGCGAGCGGCTCGTCCGCGTCGCCGTCGAACACGCGCGGCGAGTCGGCGGACTGCGCGCCCGCCTGGGCCGCGGCGACCGGCACCGCCGAGGACGGGCGGAAGCCGCTGCGCAGCGCGGCGCGGGCGAGGATCCGGGCGGCGTCGCGCAGCTCGGCCTTGGTGTGCGACGCCATCACCGCCAGCCGCAGGCGCGACGTGCCCTCCGGCGACGGTCGGCGGGCGGATCGCCTGTGCGAACACGCCCTGCTCGAGCGCCGCCTCGCAGATCCGCATCGCCAGCCCGGCGTCGCCGACGATCAGCGGAACGATCTGGCTCTCCGAGCCCGACACGTCGAAGCCCTCGCGCGCCAGCTCGTCGCGCAGCGCGTCGGCGTTGTCGGCAAGCCGCTCGACGCGCCGCGGCTGCTCCTGCAGCAGCTCGAGCGCCGCCATCGCCGCGGCGACCGCCGCGGGCGGCAGGCCGGTCGAGAAGATCAGCGGCCGCGCGCTGTTGACGAGGTAGCGCGCCATCACGTCGTCGCACGCCGACGTACGCGCCGTAGGAGCCGAGCGCCTTGCCGAGCGTGCCGACGACCACGTCGATCTCGCCGTCGAGCCCGGCTTCGGCGACCGCGCCGCGCCCGCCGGGTCCCTGGCGTGCCGGTGCCGTGCGCGTCGTCGACCATCACGCGCACGTCGTGGCGCCGCGCGAGCGCGACGATCTCCTCGAGCGGCGCGACGTCGCCGTCCATCGAGAACACGCCGTCGGTGACGATCAGCGCGCCGCGGCCGTCGGCGTTGCGCAGGCCCCACGCGAGGTGGTCGACGTCGCCGTGGCGGTAGACGAACGTCTCCGCCGCCCGCGAGCCGGCAGCCGTCGATGATCGAGGCGTGGTTGAGCTCGTCGGAGAACACGATCTCGCCCTTGCGGGCGAGCGCCGGCACGACGCCGAGGTTCGCGAGGTAGCCCGAGCCGAACAGGACGCGCGCTCTGCGTCCCCTTGAACGACGCGATCCGCTCCTCCAGCCGCCGGTGCAGCGTCATGTTGCCCGACACGAGCCGCGACGCGCCCGCGCCCGACGCCCCAGCGCATCGCGGCGTCGGCCGCCGCCTCGCGCACGCGCGGGTGGTCGGCCAGCCCGAGGTAGTTGTTCGAGCACAGCAGCAGGACGGGCTTGCCGTCGAGGACGACCCGCGGCCCCTGGGGACCGCTCACCATGCGCATGCGGCGATAGAGGCCGAGCTCCTTGAGCTCGTCCAGTCGGTCCTGCAGATCCAGCATGTGGCTCCTGTCTACGCGGCCGAGCGGAGCCCGCGATTGGGGCTGCCGTCGGGTCGGGGTGGCACGGAGGATCTTCTTGCGGTAGCGCAGCTGCGACGGAGGGGTCCCAGAGGGTGACGTGCAGCGTCGGCGCGGCGGCCGCGATGTGCTCGGCGATCGGATCGGGCGTCGCGCCGTCCAGCCAGCCGGCGCGGTTGTCGGGCCGCGGGTTGGAGCCGTTGTCGGGCTGCGGCGGCGATGTTGAGCCCCAGCTCCTCGAACATCGCGTGGTCCTCCTCGGGCTGGTTGCCCAGCGTCGTGAGGAAGTTGCCGAGCATGACGCCGTTGATCCCGGCCTTGACCGCGAGCCGCTGCAGGTCGGCGAGGTTCTCGGTGCGCCCGCCGCACAGCCGGAACAGCGCGTCGGGCAGGATCAGGCGGAAGATCGCGATCCACTTGACCGCCTCCCACGGGTCCATGTGGTCGCGGTCGCCGAACTTGGTCCCGGGGCGCGGGTTGAGCAGGTTGATCGGCACCGACGTCGGGTCGATCGCGGCCAGCTCGAACGCCATCTCGACGCGCTGCTCGCGCGTCTCGCCGAGGTTGAGGATCCCGCCGACGCACGTCTCCAGCCCCGCCTCGCGCACCGCCTCGATCGTGCGCAGCCGTCCCTCGTACTGGACCGTCGAGGACACCTCGGGGTAGTAGGAGCGCGCGGTCTCGACGTTGTGGTGCACGCGCTGGATCCCGGCGTCCTTGAGCTGCTTGGCGCGCTTGACGCTCATGTGCCCGATCGACGCGCAGCGCTTGAGGTTCGTCTGCTCGGCGACCAGCCGCGCGCCCTCGAGGATCGCCTCGAAGTCGCGCTTGGAGAGCCCCTGGCCCTGCGTGACCATGCAGAAGCGGTGCGCGCCCGCCGCCTCGGCCGCCTTCGCGTGCTCGAGGATCTGCTCCGCGGACATCATCGCGTGCATCGGCGTCTCGGCCTCGGCGAAGCGCGACTGGGCGCAGAAGCCGCAGTCCTCCGCGCACCCGCCGGACTTGGCGTTGACGAGCGAGCACAGGTCGGTCGAGTCGTCGAACCGCTCCACCCGGGCCAGCCAGGCGCGCTCCACGAGCGCCTCGATCTCGGCGTGGTCCTCGAGCTCTCCGAGCCGGAGCGCTTCCTCGCGGGTGATCAGCGGCGGCATGGCGGCACCCTAAGGCGCGCGCCGGACGGAGCCCCGGCGCGCCATGATGCCCGCCGTGGCGACCGACCAAGCGGACGTCCGGCTTCCCGTCACCGAGACGCAGCCCGCTCTCGGTGCTGCTGCGACGGCTCGGCCTCGCGGCGCTGCTCGTGCTGATCGTCTCCGTGATCACGTACCTCGGACCGCGACGGCTTCCGGGACGCCACCGGAGGCGAGATGGGCGTGCTGGACGCGCTCTACTTCGGCGCGGTCAGCGTGACGTCGACCGGCTACGGCGACATCACGCCGGTCACCGACGGCGCCCGGCTGGTCAACGTGCTCGTCGTGATGCCGGCCGGCGTGCTGTTCCTCGTCATCCTGGTCTCGACGACGCTGGAGGTGCTCGCCGAGCGCACGCGCACCGTCTACCGCGAGAAGCGCTGGAGGACGACCTTGCACGATCACACCATCGTCTGCGGCTACGGCGTCAAGGGTCGCGCCGCCATCGAGACGCTGCTGCGCCCACGGCACCGGCCCGGACGCGATCGTCGTGATCGACGCCCGCGCCGAGGCGGTGGAGGAGGCGCGCCGCGCGGGCCACGCCGGGCGTGGTCGCCGACGCGAGCGCCTCGTCGGCGCTCGAGGCCGCCGGCGTGCGCGACGCCGCGGCGGTGGTCGTCGCGCCGGATCGCGACGACACCGCCGTGCTGATCACGCTCACCGCGCGCGAGCTCAACCCGCGGGCGCGGATCGTCGCGTCGGTGCGCGAGACCGAGAACGCGCACCTCCTCGAGCAGGGCGGCGCGGACTCGGTCGTCGTCTCCTCCGGCGCCGCCGGCCGCCTGCTCGGCCACGCGGTCAAGAGCCCGCGCGTCGTGCAGGTGCTCGAGGACCTGCTGTCGGTGGGCGAGGGGCTCGACGTGATCGAGCGCGAGGTCACGCCCGAGGAGGTCGGCCTGCCGCTCGGCTCGGTGCCCGCGAGCGCGCCGATCCTCGCGGTCGTGCGCGGGGAGGAGGTGCTGCGCTTCGACGAACCGCGCGTCGGCGAGCTGCGGCCGGGCGACCGGCTCGTCTGCCTCTGCACCAACGCCGGCTAGCGGATGCGCACGTGCATGTGGTCGTCGTGGTGCGCGAGCGTCACGACGATCCTGCGCGGCCCGTGCAGGTCGCAGCCGCGGGCCGGTGAACACGTAGACCGCGCCGGCGTCGACGAAGCGGTCGACGAGGTCCTGCGAGAGCTGCTCGTCGACCAGCTCCGGCGTCCACGCGCGCCGCTCCAGCCCGTCGACCCGCGGGTAGAGGATGTCGACGTCGAGCCCGTTCTGGTGCGACGCGTGGCCGAGGCCGCCGAAGTTCTTCCCGAACCGGCCGCCGTGCGGGCGTGACAGGTCGGCGATCGCCCACGCGCGGCGCGTACGGGGTTGGCCGCGCGGTAGGCGCCGATCACGTCGAGCAGCGTGCGGACGAGGCGGTCGGTGCCCCAGCGCCGCCACGGGCGGTTGGGCGAGCCGCGCAGCCCCCAGTCGTAGGTCCAGAAGTCGCGGCCCTCGGCCGGGCAGCTGGACGCCGTCCACGAGGCGCCCGGCGAACGGCTTGCCGATCGCGATGCGAGTGCCGCCAGGCGATCGGCGGGTCGATCGCGGGCGGGGTCTCGACGGTGGGCGGCTCGATCTGCATCGCGCCCGCGCTCGCGGGCGCGACGGCCGTCAGGGCGATCAGGACCGCGAGGAGCCGGCGCACTCCCTCCGTTGTAGCGCGGCCGGATTAACGCCCCTGCCAGCGCGGGGCGCGCTTCTCGGCGAACGCGCGCACGCCCTCGAAGAAGTCCTCCGAGCCGAAGCAGGCGTCGCGCAGCGCGACGAGCTCCTCCTCCACGGCGGGGTCGAGCGCCCCGCGCGCCGCGAGCAGCTCGCGGATCACGCGCTTGTTGCCGACGCAGCGAGAGCGGCGCGTTGGCGGCGATCTCGGCGGCCAGCTCGACGCCGCGGGCGGCGACCTCGTCCGCGGGGACCACCTCGCCGACCAGTCCCCAGCTGAGCGCCTCCTCCGCGCCGACGTTGCGGGCGGTGAAGAACAGCTCGCGCGTGCGCGGGGCGCCGATCGCGTCGAGGAACTTGCGCAGCCCGGTGTGCGAGTAGATCAGGCCGAGGCGGGCGGGCGGCATGCCGAGGCGCGCGTCGGCGCTGCACACGCGCAGGTCGCACGAGAGCGCCAGCTCGAGCCCGCCGCCGATCGCGTGGCCGTTCAGCGCTGCGAGCACGGGGTAGGGGTAGGCGTCGAGCGCCTCGATCGCGGCGGTGAACGGGTGCGCGACGATCGCCTCGGCTGCGCGCGCGAAGTCGTCCTGCGGCAGCGCGCCGATGTCGTAGCCCGCCGAGAAGACCTTCCCCGTCGGCGGTCAGCAGCAGGCAGCGCGCCTCGAGCGCGCGGCAGCACGCCGGCGAGCGCGTCGAGGATGTCGTGGTCGAGCGCGTTGCGCTTGGCGGGGTTGTCGATCGTGAGCCGCGTGACGTGCGGCGCCGGCTCGTCGACCCGCAGCTTCCCGCCGGCGAGCGCCTCCACCTACTCGAGCACGACCAGCGTGTCGCCCTCGGAGACCGCCTGGCCCTCCTCGCAGCGGATCTCGGAGACGGTGCCCTCGTCCTCGGCCTCGACGGGCATCTCCATCTTCATCGACTCGAGGATCACGACGGTGTCGCCCTCCTCCACCGCGTCGCCGACCTTGACCTCGATCTTCCACACGGTGCCCGTGATGTGGGCCTCGATGTTCGCCACGCGCGCTGCTCCTCCGGCTCGTCGGACTGGGTCGCGGACGATATCCGCGCGCGCCGGAGGGTAGATTTCGGGTCATGGCAACGACGCCGCCCGACCTGGCGCCGATCAAGGCGCAGGTCTACAAGGACCCGCGCCCGAAGGAGTACTTCGACCGCTTCCACGAGCGCTCGCGCACGCGCGAGCCCGACTGGGTCTACGAGGTGGTGCGCATGCGTCACCTCGCTGTACGCGTGGACGTTCTTCCGCGCGCGCGGCATCGATGCCGAGAAGGTGCCGCACACCGGCCCGGTGATCCTGGCGCCGAACCACTTCTCGTTCATGGACCACTTCTTCGCCGGGCGCGTTCATCCGCCGGCGCGTGCGGTTCATGGCCAAGTCGCAGCTGTTCGTCGCCGCCGATGCAGTGGATCTACACGCACGGCGGCGTGTTCCCGGTGCGGCGCGGCTACCAGGACGAGGACGCGTTCCTGACCGCGGACGGGATCCTCGAGCGCGGCGGCGCGATCGTGATGTACCTGGAGGGCGGCCGCTCGCGCACCGGCACGCTGTCCGAGCAGCCCAAGCGCGGCATCGGGCAGGCTGGCGCTGGAGTCGGGCGCGCCGGTCGTCCCGGTCGCGATCCACGGCTCCTCGCACGTGCGCAACTGGAAGCGCGCTGCAGTTCCCGAAGGTGCGCGTGCGCTACGGCGACGCGATCCGCTGGCCCCGGGTGCCGGACGCCGACGCGCGACCAGCAGCAGGCGGTCGCGAACGAGATCTTCGGGCGGATCAAGACGCTGTACGCGACGCTGGACGGCTGAGCAAGCGCGCGACGGTCGCGGGCGCGCCGGGCAGCTCCTCCTCCGGCACGCGCAGGATGACGCAGCCGCGGAGTTGCAGGTAGGCGTCGCGCCGGGTGTCCCGGCGCACCGCGATCGCGTGGCCGTGGTAGCGCTCGCCGTCGGTCTCGACGACGAGGTCGTGGGAGGGCCAGAAGAAGTCGACGGTGTACGCGGCCGATGCGGTGGCCGACGAGCGGCTCGGGCAGCCCGTGCTTCACCACCGCCTTGAGGAACGCGCGCTCGAGCCGGCTGCGGGTCGGGCCGATGCCGGCGCCGACGAGCCCGGCCAGAACGGCCGCGCCGGGGCCATCCTGGGTTTCGAGTTGGTGCTTCGTGACGAGCTTCAGGACCAGCGCCTCGCTGGCCGCGCGCTCGACCTCGTCGCGCGGGCGGGTGGCGGCGAGGTCGCGGAGGGTGCGGATCGGGCTGGTGACGGGCAGGTCGTGGCGGCGGGCGGGTTGCAGGCTCGTCGCGTGGTGGAAGATCAGGCCCGGGCGGTTCCGCGGTGCCCTGCTGCGTGGTCGCGACCTCGACGAACGGCGGCATCGAAGGGAGGAGGGTCAGGACGTAGGCGGCGGTCCGGTGGCTCAGGGCGGCGCCGTCGCCGGCGACGAGGAGCGCCGCGACGAGGCGGCCGCGCACCGGGATCGCGTCGTGCCCGACGGCGTAGATCCCGCGGTGGACGACGCGGAGCCGCCCGCTCTCGACGCGGCGGTCGATCGACCTGGCCGTCGACCCCGAGCGTCAGGAGCTGCTCACGACCGACAACCCCGCCCTGACGGTTCGCGACTCGACGCGATCACCTCGTCCGCGCGGGTCATTTGCACGTTGACCACCTATATGGGGGTCAACGTGCAAATCGCTCCGGGACATGGCCCGATTCTCACCCCCGGACCGCCCGGACCCGCAAACGTCACACACCCGGCACACTTCCGCGGCATGACCGGCGCAATCGAACCCACTCCCTCACTGCCCGCCGTTCTCAAGCCCATGCTGCTCCACGGCGTCGGGATCACCGTGACCGGTCGCGCAGCGCCCGAGATCGCGCAGCGGCTGCAGGAGCTCGGCGCGCACCAGCGGCACCGACGTTCTCGTCCACGGCGCCGAGCCGCCCACCAGCGCCGACGGCGTCCGCGCCGCGCTGGACGAAGCATGGGACGCGATCCGGGCGACCAAGCTGCCACCGAGCCCAGGCCTCATCGTCCTCCTCTCCCCGCAGCCCGAAGGACGCGCACCACGCCGCCGCGCGGGCCGGCCTCGAGAACCTCGCGCGCACCCTGAGCGTCGAATGGGCGCGCCACGCGATCCGGCCCGTGACGATCCACCAGGGCTCCGACCCCCGGGCGACCGCCGAGCTCGTCGCGTTCCTCGCCTCCCGGGCCGGCGCCTACTACGCCGGCTGCGCGTTCACGCTTCGCTAGCCCACGGCACCTCGACGGAGTCCTCCGTCGGCGAGTCGCGCGCGACGACGTACTCCGCCGCGTCGGTCTGCGGACCGGTTGACGCACGATGTGCGTCTGGCGCGGCGGGACGTAGAGCATGTCGCCCGGCTCGACCGTCACCCGCTCCTCGAGGTGGTCGCCCCACTGGATCTCGATGCTCCCGGAGAGCATGTAGAGCGCGCTCTCGCAGTTCGCGTGGTAGTGCGGCCGCGACTGCGCGCCCGCGCGGCACGCGGAAGCGGCCCATGAACAGGTTCGTGGCGCCGGTCGTGGCCTGGGAGATCTCCGATCCCCCGACCACCCCGCGCGGCGTGTCGCGCTCCTCGGCGGACGGCTTGACGAGTCTCATGTCAGGTCGTCATACCCGTGAACTGGCCGCCGGTGATGTTGAGCACCTGGCCGTGCACGAAGTTCGACCACGGCGAGCAGAGGAAGAACACGCCGCCCGCCGCCTCCTCCGGCGTGCCGGTGCGACCGAGCGGGATCAGCATCGACGCCATCCCGCGCATCTGGTCGGGGATGCCGAGCTGCACCTTCTGCCCGTCGATCTCCATCTGGTTCTCGTCGACCTTCGAGGCGGTCAGGCGCGTCTCGATCCAGCCGAACGCGACCGCGTTGACGTTGATCTTGAACTGGCCCCACTCCTTCGCGAGCGTCTTGGTCAGGCCGACCACGGCGGACTTGCCGGCCGAGTAGTTGGCCTGCCCCGCGTTGCCCATCGTGCCGGAGATCGAGGAGACGTTGACGATCTTGCGGAACACCTCCTCGCCGCGCTCGCGCTCCACCTTGGCCGGCTCGCGCAGGTGCGGCGCCGCGGCGCGGATCACGCGGAACGGGACGATCGTGTGGATGTCGAGCATGCGCTGGAACGCGTCGTCGGACAGCTTGTGGAGCGGCGCGTCGATCGTGTAGCCGGCGTTGTTGACGATGATGTCGATCCTGCCCCAGGCGTCGATCGCCGTCGCCACCAGCGCGTCCGGCGCACCCGGCTTCGTGAGGTCGCCCCCGTAGACGACCGTCTCGCCCGCGATCTCGGACGCGGTCTGCACCGCGACGTCCTCGTCGAGGTCGTTGACGACCACCTTCGCGCCCTGTTCGGAGAGCAGCTCGGCGGTCGCGCGGCCTATGCCGCGCGCCGAGCCGGTGACGATCGCCACCTTGTCGTCCAGTACACCCATTCCTGCCTCCTCCGGTTCTGAGCCTTGCCTGCGGGATTCTGACTGACAGCGTGTCGTCAGAGCGCCAGCGAGCGTCCGAGGATCTCGCGCATGATCTCGTCGGTCCCGCCGCCGATCGGCCCGAGCCGGGCGTCGCGCAGCCCGCGCTCGAGCTCTGGGTCGCCGTCGCAGATGCGCCACGCGTCCTCGTAGAGCTCCAGGCAGGCACGCTGGCTGAGGAGCTTCGCCATCGACACCTCGCGCACCGCGTCCTCGCCGTCGAGGAACCGGCGCAGCGCGTGGTAGGTGAGCGCCGCCGCGGCCTCGCTCCGCGCCGCGTGCCACGCCACCGCGTGGCGGATCGCCTGTCCGCGCGGGCCATCGGCGACGACCCGCTCGAGGCCCACCCGCATCGCGCCAACCGCGCCGAGCGCCATCAGCAGCCGCTCCCACTGGAAGTTGGCCATGATCAGCTGGAAGCCGCGCCCCTCCGCGCCCAGCAGGTGGTCGTCCGGCACGGCGACGTCGGCGAACGCGACCTCGGCGGTGTCCGACGCGTGCCAGCCCAGCTTGCGCAACGGCCGCGCGCTCACGCCCGGCCCGCGCTCGATGACGAGGAACGACAGCCCGCGGTGGCCCCCCTCGGATCCGGTCCTCACCGCCGTCACGTAGAACGCCGCCCGCACGCCGTTGGTGATGAACGTCTTGGCGCCGTTCACCACCCATCGGCCGGCGACCCGGACGGCCCGCGTGCGCACCCCCGCGACGTCGGAGCCCGCGCCGGGCTCCGTGATCGCGAGCGCGCCGATCGCCTCGCCGCGCAGCGCGGGCACCAGCCAGCGCCGCTTCTGCGCCTCGGTGCCGAACCGCCAGATCGGCGGCGTCGCGATCCCGGTGTGCGCGCCGATCCCGGCGGCCAGCCCGCCGGACCCGCAGCGCGCCAGCTCCTCCGCGAACACCGCGTCGGCGACGTGCCCGAGCCCGCCGCCGCCCCACTCGCGATCGTACTTCAGGCCGAGCCAGCCGGCCGCCCCGAGGCGGCGGAAGACGTCGTCGGGGAACGCGCCGGCCGCCTCCCACGCGTCCGCGTGAGGCCGCAGCTCAGCCTCGATCCACGCGCGCGCCCGCGCGCGCAGCGCGTCATGCTCGGCGGTGAACGGGGGAGGGCTAGAGCCCGTAGCTCCGCCCGATGACGTCGAGCATGATCTCGTCGGTCCCGGCGCCGATCCGGTTCAGGCGCATGTCGCGCCACGCCCGCTCGATCCCGTACTCGCGCATGTATCCGGCGCCGCCGTGGATCTGCAGGCACTCGTCGAGGACCTCGCACCCCATGCGCGCGGTGTAGAGCTTCGCCATCGAGATCTCGCGCACGGGGTACTCGCCGTTCGCGTGGCGCCAGGCCGTCGTGTAGACGAGCTGCCGCCCGGCCTCGATCTTCGTCGCCATGTCGGCGAACTTGTGCCGGATCGCCTGGAACTTGCCGATGCTGCGCCCGAACGCCTGGCGCTCCGTCGCGTACGCCAGCGTCTTGTCGAACGCGCGCTGCGCGCCGGCGACGCAGCCGGCGGCGCCGATCAGCCGCTCGCCCTGGAGCTCCCACATGATGTGGTAGAAGCCCTTGCCCTCCTGCCCGAGCAGCGCGTCCGCCGGCACCCGGACGTCCTGGAACGCGAGCAGCGCGGTGTCGGAGGCGTGCATGCCGAGCTTCTGCAGCCGCTGCTCGCGCACCACGCCGGGCAGGTCCATGTCGACGACGAACAGGCTGATCCCGTCGTGCCCCGCGTCCGGATCGGTCTTGCAGACGAGCACGATGTAGTCGGCGCGGTGCCCGTTGGTGATGTACGTCTTCGCGCCGTCGATCACCCAGCCGTCGCCGTCGCGCACCGCGCGCGTGCGGATGCCCAGGACGTCGGACCCCGCATCCGGCTCGGTGATCCCGAGGCAGGAGATCCGCGTGCCCGCGATCGACGGCACGAGGTAGCGCTGCTTCTGCTCCTCGGTCCCGAACAGGTGGATCGGCGGCGTCGCCATGTCGGTGTGGACCGCGACGCCCATCGCCAGGCCGCCGCAGGCGCTGTGGACCATCTCCTCGGCGAGGACGAGGTTGCAGTAGTAGTCGCCGCCCTGGCCGCCGTACTCCTCCGGGTAGGAGAGCCCGAGCAGCCCCAGCTCGCCCATGCGGCGGAACACGGAGTCGGGGAACGTCGTCTCCTCCCACTCCTCCGCGTGCGGCGCCAGCTCCTTCGTCACGAACGCGTGGATCGACTCGCGCAGGCGGTCGTGCTCCTCGGTGAAGATGAAGTGCCGCCGCGAGGCGGCGAAGTCGGGCTTGAGGACGTCGGCGGCCGGGGTTCCCATGAAAGTGGACAGTAAGACTTCCCACTTTCGATGGCAACCCCGGCCTGTGACGTGCTCCTAGTGCTGCTTCGCCCGCAGCAGCCTGAGCGACTGCCGGACGGCGATCCTGCCACCGGAGGAGTCGCTGCCGGTGATGCTGAGCGTGACCTTCTTGCCGCGCTTGGACTGCTTGAGCGCCTTGCGGGCCGACTTCTTCAGCTTCACGGTCACCGTCGCCGTCTTGCCGGCCGCGATCCTGAACGCCTTGGAGCCGTAGAGCCGCTTGCCCTTCTTCAGGCGCACCGTGCCCTTGCACGACGCGCCGGCGTCACCGGCGCAGCTGACCCGCAGGCGGACCTTGCCGCTGCGGCCCGCGCGGAGACGCTTGCCGGACTTGATCTTCGCCGAGGCGTGCTTGGACGGCGCGTTCCCGCCGGGCTGCCCCGGGACCGGGTTGCCGCCGCCGGGGTTGTCCTTGATGACGCCCAGGTGCTTGAGCGCCCGCTTCATGAACTCGGGCCGCGCCGCGGCGTTGATGCCCTCGAAGCCGAAGCCCGCGTAGACCGTGTCGTCGGTCGTGACGACACCGCCCTCCTCGAACTCCTGACCGCGGCGGGTCCAGTTGCGCGAGAGCGGATCCGAGCCCTCCGGCGGGTCCGTCACGGCCCAGCCGCCGGCGTCGGCCTCGAAGTCGGTCGACGCGATCGTCGTCGCGCCGTCCGTCACCTTGGCGTCGTCGACCCAGGTGCCCAGACCGAGCGTGCCCCAGTCGGTGATCACGGCGAGGGACAGCTCGACCTGCTGGCCCGCGTAGGGAGAGAGATCGACCGTGAAGTCCCTCCATCCGCCCGTGCTGCCGGTGTACGCGTTCCACTTGCCGGGGACCGGCGTGCAGTCCGCGTTCCAGTAGTGCTGCAGGAACGGGTGCGGCGCGTCGGTGTCGGTCGCGAGGCCCTCCGGGCAGGAGTCGCCCGTCGAGGTCGTCGTCAACCCGCCGGCGTCCGGCAGCGTCGTCCAGTCGTCTCCGCCCGGCGTTCTCGCCTCGACCGCGAAGAAGTCCCAGTTCTCCTCGAGATCCGCGGAGAACTTGAACGTCAGCTGCGGCGCGGTCGTCCCGCTCAGGTCGAAGGTGCGGGTGAGCCGCTTGTAGCCGCGGCTGTCCGCACCCGCGGCCATGTACTGCGTGCCGCTGAACGGGCTGAACGGCGCGGCGCTCGACCGGAGCCAGTCGGCCGCCTTCCGCGACGACGCGTAGAGCGGGAACTGCCCGGCCGGCAGGATCGAGCTCGTCACGACGAACGTGGACGACGTGTCCTGATTGCCGGCCCCCGTTTCGTCGAACAGCCAGTTCAGGCCGGCGAACGCACCGCCCGCGACGCCGGCGAGCCCGAACGGCCGCGCGTTGGCGTCGTCGAACGAGTTGCCGGGCGTGGCCCGGATGTACGCCCCCAGGTAGTACTGGAGGAAATCGTCGTTCTGCTGGATGCAGCCGTCGGCCGCGGCGGGGTCGTCGGCGTTGAACTCGTCGGTGTCGTCCGGCGTGCACCACTTGCCGTCCGGCGACTCCCACGGCTCCGGGAACCCGAAGTTCCGGAACTGCTGGTTGTTCGTGCCCGCATAGCCGTACTGCGTCCCCGCCTCCTTGCCGGTGTAGAGCAGCTTGCCGCCCTCGTTGAGGAAGGCACGCACGTCGATCATCTCCTCGGTCGCCAGGCGGGCGGTGCTCGTGCCGCCGGGCTGTCCGGGCTGGCGGGTGAGCAGGTCGTCGCCCGTGTACCAGACCACCGCGTCGTAGTGGCCCAGCACGCCGAGGAAGTCCGGCGAGCGGTTGCCCATCCCGTCGACGTTGTAGACGTCGTACTTGACGCCGAGCGAATCGAGCGCGTCGGTGTAGTAGCTGAGGTAGTGCGGCCCGTCCGGGTCCTGAGGGGGCGCTCCTCCGACGTAGTTCTCCGCCGACAGGATCAGCAGCTTGGCGCCGGATTCCTTGCGCGCCGTGTAGGTGAAGTGCTCCGACGAGCTGCTGCCGTCGTGGGCATCGAACCAGACCTCGACCACGTCGCCGGGATCCGTCCCCTTCACCTCGCCGCGGACCCGGTGGAAGACGACGCCCGGATCGTTGTTGAACCGCTCGCCGCCGGGGGCCTCCTTCGTCGGCGCCTGGTGGACCTTTCCGCCGTTGATCCGGTACTGCAGCCGGACGTCGCCGAGCGAGCGCTTGACGCTCGCCTCGACCGGCTGCGGATCGCCGTATGAGTCGGCGAACGTCCGGACGTAGAAGTCCTCGACCGCGTTGCCGAGGTGCGACTCGGGTGCTCCCGGGTCGTCGGCCGACTTGATCAGGTCGATGGAGAACGGCAGGTGGCGCCGGAACTCCTGCTCGATCTTGACCTCGTCGTCCGCGTACTCGAAGCCCGACGCGTTCGGCACGTCCGACTCGGTGCCCTCGGGCGTGAAGCCGAGGATCCCGTGGCTGCGATAGGCGTCGTCGAGCTCGTCGCCGTTGGTGATGTAGAGCTCCGACGAGAGGTCGGGGTCGAACCGGTTGCCGGTGATCTCCCAGCCGTCGGCCGGCGTGAAGGTCTTGTCGGCGATCGCGGAGTCCGCATCATCGCCGGCGAGCGCCTCGAAGATGCCGTTGTCCGGCGTCGGCGTGTACTGCTGGAAGCCCTGCGGATACAGCAGCAGCTCGGCTGCGGTGTGGTCGTTCTTCAGGAACGTGAAGTCGACCATGTCCCAGAGGCTCTTCATCGCCTTCGTCTCGGGCTCGGAGTCCCCCGCGGTGCCGCGGTAGGTCTCCGAAGCGGGATCGTCGGACGCGCCCTCCTCGTCGCGGCGGAAGTTCGTCGCGTAGTTGCGGTTCGGGTCGACGCCGTCGCCCGGCTCGCCGTAGACGCCGTCATGGTCGTTGTCGGCCATGTTCTTGCGCCACAGGCGGTTGCCCTCGGTGAACGTGTACTCGTAGCCGTCCGGGTTCGACATGCACATGAACCAGATCTCGCGCGTGTCCACGAGCTGGGTGATCTCGTCCGCGGAGATGCCCTCGACCGGGTCGCCGTTCTTGTCGACCGCGGTGCCGGTGCGGCCGTAGTTGTCGACGATGAAGTCGAGCGTGCGGCGGCAGGTCTCGCCCGCCAGCCACTCGCGCGCGTGCTGCTGTGCGTTGAAGAGCACCGCCGGCCGGGAGTTGTCGGGCGTGGTCTTCGCGTCCTTGGTGATCTTCAGCGCGTAGATCGTGCGGTCGAGATGCGTCTTGGGCGCGAGCGGGACGAGCTTCGCGATCGGCTCCTGGCCGATCCGGTCGTACTGCTCCAGGTACTGCTCCTTGCCGTCGCCGTCGACCGCGTCGTACCGCGTCCAGACGTCGAAGTCGGCGTCGGACCCCGTGTAGTCCCCGGGGGCGGCGAGCGCCTTTTCACGGGTGATCAGGCGGGCCGAGACGCCGTCCTTCGCGAGCGAGGCGATCTCCCCGCGCCTCGCGATCACCTCGAGGTGCGTGCCACGGTCGGCCTCGGTCATGTCATAGCCGGCCGCGGCGAGCTTCTGCTTGTTCGCGGCCGTCGGCTTCACGCGGTAGGCGTTCAGCGGATCCGCCGCGTACGCAGCCGGTGCGGCCATGGCAAGCGCGGCAAGCGCCGCGATCGCGACGCCGCAAGAGCGTCCTCTCATCTGCCCCTCCAAGGGATAAGCGTGAGGCGGCGTTCCCTGTGGCGCCGCCCGAGTTGCGCGGCAATGTAGCGATCGCGGCAAACGCGTGTCGGGCCGCCCGGAGGGCGGCCCGACGATCACGAACTCCGATGTGTCCGAACGCCTACCTGCGGCGGCCGGACAGGTGCTGGAGGGCCTTCTCCATGAAGACCTTCCGGTTCTCCGCGCCGTTGATGGCCTCGAAGCCGAACGCGGCGTAGACGCTGTCACGCGTGCCGACGAGCGGGGCCTCCTCGAACAGCGCCGTCGAGATCGCCCAGCCGTCCACCGGGTTCGGCGTGTCCTCCGGCGGCGGGCCCACGATCCACGGGCCGAGGCCGCTCTCGAAGTCGGTCGCGTCCACCGTCGCGCCGTCCACGCTGAGCACCGCGTCGTCCACGAACACGCCCAGGTCGAGCGTGCCCCAGTCGGTCATGACCGAGATCGAGAACTCGACCGGCGCGCCGGCGTACGGCGTGAGGTCGATCTCCCAGTCCTCCCAGCCGTCGGACTGGCCGGTGCTCGCGTTCCACTCACCGGTGGTCCCGGTCGGGTCGCAGCCGTCGACCGTGTCGGCCGGGTTGAGCGTCTGGTAGTGGCCGAGGAACGGGTGCAGCGGCGTGGCTCCGCCGCTCCAGCCCGAGAGGCACGACTGGCCCGTCTCCTGCGAGGTATGCCCGTTGACGTCGGCCAGCGTCGTCCAGTCGTCGGTGCCGACCGGACGCGCCTCGACCGCCAGGAAGTCCCAGTCCTGCTCGAGCAGGTAGGACGTCTTGAACGTCAGCGTCGCGCTCGTCGCGCCCGTCAGGTCGACCTCGCGGCGCAGCCGCTTGATCGCCCCGCTGTCGGCGCCGGAGAACGCGTACTGCGTCCCCGACGTCGGCTGGAACGGGCCCGCCGCGCCCTGGCGGTCCCACACGCCGAGCGCCTCGGACGCGAAGTCCGGGAACTCGTCCGGCGGGAGGATCGAGCTCGTGATGCCGAGCGTCGCCGACGCGTACTGGTTCTCCGCGCTGGCCGGGCCGTTGAGCGCGAAGCGCAGCGGCTCGAACGGCGGGGCGACACCGATCACGTCGAGCAGGTTGCCCTCGGCGTCGGTCGACGTCCCGCCCGGACGTACACGGCGCCCCCCAGCCAGTACTGGAGGAAGTCGTTGTTCGGCGGGATGCAGCCGTCCTCGTCCGGCCGGTCTGGAACGGATCGCCGTCGCACCAGCGGCCCGCGCGCCGGAGCCTCGTCCCCCTCCGGGAAGTCGAAGTTCCGGAACTCGACCGCCGTCGGCAGCGCGTACTGGTGACCGGCGTTCTGCCCGGTGAAGAACAGCTTGCCGCCCTCGTTCATGTAGTCGCGCACGTCGACCATCTGCTCCACCGCGAGGCGGGCGAAGCCCGTGCCGCCCGGCTGGGTCGGCATCCGCGTGAGGAAGTCGTCGCCCGTGTACCAGACGACGACGTCGTAGTGCGAGAGGACGCCGAGCGGATGGGCGGAGTGGCTGCCCTGGTCGTCGGTGTCGTAGATGTCGTAGCCGACGCCGAGCGCGTCCAGCGCGTCGGCGTAGTACGACTGGTACTGCGGCGGCCCGCCGACCGGCGGGAACGGGTTGGCCCCGGTGCGGTTCTCGGCGCCGAGGATCAGCACGCCGGTTGTGCGACTCGACCTCGGCGTCGTACGTGAACGAGTCCGACGAGCGTCGCGCTTGCTCTCGAACCAGACCTTCACCTTGTCGCCCGGCTTCGTGCCGCGGACCGTGCCGCGCAGCCGCTGGTAGTACTCGCCCCGCTCCTTCGCGTAGCGCTCGCCGCCGCGGAACCGCTCGGTGGACGTGGTGTGCGTCCGGCCGTCGTTGATCTTGTACTTCATGACGATCGTGCCGAGCGACCGCTTCGCGGTCACCTGGACCGGCTGCGGATCGCCGTAGGACTCCTGGAACGCGTCGACGTAGAAGTCCTCGACGGTGTTGCCGAGATGCGAGTCCGGGTTCGCCGGGTCCTCGGCGGACTCGGCGAGGTCGATCGTGAACGCCTTGTGGCGCTGCCACTCCTTCTCGATCTCGGCCTCGTCGTCCTCGAACTCGAAGCCCGGTCACGCTCGGGCTGTGCGCGTTCGTGCCCTCGGGCGTGTACGCGAGGATGCCGTACGTGTTGTAGGCGGTGTCCAGCGTGTCGCCGTTGGTGATGTACAGCTCGGCGCCGAGGTCCGGGTCGAACTGCTCCTCGTCGTCCTTGATCGCCGACAGCTCACCGTCGGAGCCGGCCAGCGCGGTGAAGATCGCGTGGTCGGGCGTGCGGGTGAAGATCTGGTTGCCCTGCGGATAGAGCAGCAGCTCGGCCGCCGTGTGGTCGTTCTTCTCGAACTTGAAGTCGACCGCCTTGAACAGCTTCAGCATGGCCTTGGTCTCGGGCTCGGAGGCCGGGCCTGGGCCGCGGTAGGTCTCGGACGGCAAGTCGGGCGAGGAACCCTCGTTGTCCATGCCCCAGCTCTCGGGGAAGTTGCGGTTCGGGTCGACGCCGTCGTTGGACTCGCCGCGGATCCCGTCGCCGTCGTTGTCGGCCATGTTCTTGCGCCACAGCCGGTTCTCGGGCTGGAACGTGTACTCGTAGCCGTCCGGGTTGTTCACGCAGACGAACCACAGCTCGCGCGTGTCGACGAGCCGCGTGACCTGCTCGTCGGTGCCGTAGTTGTCGACGAAGTAGTCGAGCGAGCGGCGGCACGTCTCGCCCGCGAGCCACTCGCGCGCGTGCTGCATCGCGTTGTAGAGCACGGCGGGCCGCGAGTTGTCGCGCGTGTGCTTCGCGTTCTTGCGTGACCTTCAGCGCGACGATGTCGCGCCCGAGGTGGGTCTTGCCGATCACCTCGCGCTTGACGATCGACTTCTGCGCCAGGCGGTCGTACTGCTCGAGGTACTGCTCCTTGCCGTCGCCCGCCACGCGGTCGTAGCGGGTCCAGACGCGTCCATGCCGCGTCGCTGCCCGTGTACGGCGACGACTGCGCGGCCCGGGCCCGGGCCTGCTTGCCCGACGCGCCCTTGGCCACGCGCGTGACCTTGACGTTCTCTCCGGCGGCGAACTTCCTGCAGCTGCGCCGCGGTGCCGAAGACCTCGACGGTCCGCCGCCGCGCCGGCCCTCGGTGACGTCGAAGCCGGCCAGCGCCAGCTTCTCCAGGTTCTGCGGCGTCGCCGCGACCCGGTAGCCGCGGATCGGATCGCGCGAGTCCGCCTGCGCGGTCGCGCTGACTCCGAGCCCGGCAACTGCTGCAAGCAGCACGCCCGCAACACGTCGTCTCATGTGCCCCTCCAAGGGAAGATTGGGGCGGTACCCCTCCGTGCCGCCCGCGTTGCGCGGGAATGTATCGACTGTTGCAAGCTCGTGCGTTCCCATGCCAGACGCTCGCCGCGGACGGGTTAGGCTCCCGCCCGATGGCCTACGAGACGATCCGCTACGACGTCGCGCCCGGCAGCGGGATCGCCACGATCGCGCTGGACCAGCCGGAGACCCGCAACGCGCTCTCCGACCAGGTGCTCGACGAGCTGCTCGCCGCGTTCGCGGCCGCCCGGGCGGACCCGGAGGTGCGCTGCGTGGTGCTCACGTCGACGCACGAGAAGGTCTTCTCGTCGCGGCGGCAACCTCGCCGGCTTCGCCGCCGACGTGCCGCTGATCCACAAGCACTTCGAGGTCGGCGCGCGCTTCCCGCGGCTGTTCCGCGCGATCGGCGAGCTCGGCAAGCCGACGCTGTGCGCCGCCAACGGGCACGTGCTCGCGGGCGCGCTCGGCCTGGCGCTCGCCTGCGACCTGATCGTCGCGCGCGAGGGCGCGCGGTTCGGCACGCCGGAGATCAACGTCGGCGTGTTCCCGTTCATGATCATGGCGCTGATCTACCGCAACGTCGGGCGCAAGAAGACGAACGAGCTGCTGCTGCTGGGCGACCAGATCTCCGCGGAGGAGGCCGAGCGGATCGGGCTCGTCAACCGCGTGGTGGCGGCGGACGAGTTCGACGCCGCGGTCGCCGACTGGGCCGGGCGGCTGGCGCGGAAGTCGCCGGCGATGATGCGGCTCGGCAAGGACGCGATGTTCCGCCAGCAGGACATGGCGTTCGCCGACGCGCTCGAGTACCTGCACGCGCAGCTGACGGTCGCGTTCTCCACCGAGGACCTCCAGGAGGGCGTGAAGGCGTTCTTCGAGAAGCGCGATCCGGTCTGGACCGGTCGGTGAGCGCGCGCGTCACGGTGCTCCGCGGCCGCACGTCGGACCGCTCGGCCGACGGCGTCCGCGGCGCCCAGGCGCTCGGGGAGGAGCTGGCGGCGCGGCTCGGGGTCGCGCCGGTGCTCGTGGGTGAGCCGGGCGCGCCGCGGGAGGCGCGCTGGGAGGCCGACCTGCGCGACGGGCGCGACGCGATCGCGGCGGCCGGGCTGGCGCTCGGCGCCGCGCTCGACGCGGGCGACATGCCGGTGCTGCTGGCCTCGGACTGCACGATCTGCATGAGCTCCCTGCCGGAGCTCGCGCGACGCGAGCCGGACGCGCACGCGTCGTCTGGCTCGACGCCCACGGCGACTTCAACACGCCCGACACGACCGCGTCCGGCTATCTCGGCGGCATGTGCCTGGCGGCCGCCTGCGGTCGCTGGGACGGCGGTTTCGGCCCGGGGATCGATCCCGCGCCGCGTCGTGCTGTCCGACGCGCGCGACCTCGAAGCAGCCGAGCGGGACGAGCTGGGCGCGGCCGGGGTCGCGATCGTCCCGCCCGCGCGCGTGCCGGACGCGGTGCGCGGCGAGCGCGTCTTCGTCCACGTCGATCTCGACGTGCTCGACCCGTCGGAGATGCCGTTCAGCTTCCCGGCCGCCGGCGGGCTGCCGCTCCCGGCGCTCCGCGCGCTGCTCGCCGAGCTCGCCGGCGCCGCCGAGATCGCCGGCGTCGAGGTCACCTCGACCGCGTCGCCTGGGGCCGCCGGCCGGCTCGCGGACATGCTCCAGCCCCTGATCCCGTAGAGTCGAAAGTGGAACGTCCCACTTCCTGCTCGTGAGCGCCGAACCCGCACCTCCCAGCCGCCTGCGCTCGCTCGCCGAGGACCTCCACGAGCGCCGCGCCACGGCGCGGCTGGGCGGCGGCGAGGAGAAGATCGCGCGCCAGCACGAGGCCGGCAAGCTGACCGCCCGCGAGCGGATCGCGCTGCTGATCGACGAGGGCACGTTCACCGAGCTGGGCATCCACGCCCAGCCGCACTTCTCCCAGCGGGCGATGGAGGGCCGCGACGCGCCCGCCGACGGCGTGATCACCGGCTACGGCCGGGTCGACGGCCGGATGGTCGCCGTGTGCGCGTACGACTTCACGGTCATGGCCGGGGCGATGGGGATGACCGGCGAGCTCAAGGTCACGCGCCTGCGCGAGCTCGCGCTCACGCACCGGATCCCGTTCGTCTGGCTGCTCGACTCGGCCGGCGCGCGGATCCAGGAGGCGGTCGGCTCGCTGTTCGCCGGCTCCGGCCACCTGTTCCGCGAGGAGGTGGTGATGAGCGGGGTCGATCCCGCAGGTCGCCGCGCTGATGGGGCCGTGCGCCGCCGGCACCGCGTACATCCCGGGGCTCGCCGACTTCGTCCCGATGGTCCGCGGCCGCGGCTCGATGGCGCTGGCCGGCCCGCACCTCGTGCGCGCGGCGATCGGGGAGGACGTGACGCAGGAGGAGCTCGGCGGCTCGCGCGTGCACTGCCGCAAGTCCGGCGTCGGCGACATCGAGGTGGCCGACGACGAGGAGTGCATCGCGGTCGTCAAGCGGTACCTGTCCTACTTCCCGTCGCACTGCGAGGAGCGGCCGCCGGTGCTGCCGCCCGACGACCCCGTCGACCGGATGGACGACGAGCTGCTCGACGTGCTCCCGGACACCAACCGCAAGCCGTACGACATGTACGACGTGATCCGGCGGATCGTCGACCGCGGCGAGTGGCTCGACGTCAAGGGCGCGTGGGCGCGGACGGTCATCACGTGCCTGGCGCGCATGGGCGGCCGGCCGGTCGGGATCGTCGCCAACCAGCCCAGGCACCTCGGCGGGATCCTCGACAACGACTCCGCCGACAAGGCCGCGCGGTTCGTGAACCTCTGCAACGCGTTCGGGATCCCGCTGGTGTTCCTGCAGGACGTGCCCGGCTTCATGGTCGGGACGAAGGTCGAGGCGGCCGGCATCATCCGGCACGGCGCGAAGATGCTCCACGCGGTCGCCGCCGCGACGGTGCCGAAGGTCACGGTGGTGCTGCGCAAGGCCTACGGCGCCGGCTACTACGTCATGTGCGGGCGCGCGTACGAGCCGGACCTCATCGTCGCCTGGCCCACGGCGGAGATCTCGGTCATGGGCGCGGAGGGGGCGGTCGAGATCGTGTTCCGCAAGCAGGTCGAGGAGGCCGACGACCCGGCCGCCAAGAAGGCGGAGCTGATCGAGGCCTACCGGAAGCTGATCGACGTGTACGTGGCGGCGCGCAACGACATGGTCGACGACGTGATCGACCCGCGCGAGACGCGCCCGACGATCATCCGCGCGCTCGAGCTGGCCGAGGGCAAGCGGGTCGAGCGGCCGTGGAAGCGCCACGCGGTCGTGCCGGTGTAGCCGGATCGCGGCGTTCGAGTGCGTGAGGCGCTCAGCGGCCGTACCGCGCGGTGAGCACGCCGCGGGCCACGCCGTGCTCGGCGAGCCGGCGGCGCACCTCGTCCGGCGTGGATCGCTCGTCGAGGCCGAGCGGGGCGTCGGTGGCGTACAGCGCGAACGCGTAGCGGTGCGGCTCGTCGCCCTCGGGCGGGCACGGGGCGCCCCATCCGCGATCGCCGAAGCTGTTGTCGGTCTCGACCGTGCCGCGCGGCGCCCTTCCCTCGTCGAAGCGGGCCGTTGACGGCGGGATCTTCAGCACCGTCCAGTGGACGAAGCGGCCGGCGTCCGGGTCCTCCACCACGAGCGTCAGCTCGCGCGCATCCCGCGGCACGCCCGACCAGGCGAGCGGCGGGGACACCCCGGCGCCGTCGCAGGTGAAGCGCTTCGGGATCGTGCCGCCGCCGGCGAGCGCCGGACTCTCGAGCCGGAGCTCCCCGCGCGCCGCGGGCAGCGGCTCGCCGGGCTTGTCCCCGCCGCCGCAGGCGGAGAGGAGGAGCACGACGGCGAGCAGCGGACCCGAGCTCCGCATCCCCGCAGTATCGCGCCGCTCCACCGCGCGTACGGGAGGCCGAACCCCGCTGCGTGCTAACTCCCGCTCACGGACACGGGGCAGCCGTGTGGGAGCGGCGCCGGCGGCTTGCGAGAGTGCCGGTCATGTTCTCCTCTCCCCACCTGCACCGGCACTTCCTCCGCGCCACGCACACCGACCGCCTCCGCCGCGGCCGGCGCTGGTTCCGCTGATCCGCGCGGCCGCCGAAGCGCTCGCTCACGCTTCGACGTGCTGCTCGCCCGCTCGCACCGTCACGCTCAGGCGGTTCGCGGGCGGGGTCAGCGGGCACGCCCAGCGCGGGTCGTAGGAGCAGGAGGGGTTGTAGGCGAGGTTGAAGTCGAGCACGAGGCGGCCGTCCTCGGTGCCGAGGTCGGCGCCCTTGACGGTGTCGAGGAGGTACCGCCCCGCGCCGTAGGTCTCCGCGCCGCTGGTGGCGTCCGCGAACGGCACGAACAACCCGCCGCCGTACGCGTCGAGCCAGTAGAGCTCCAGCTCGCACTCCGCCTCGCCGAGGCGCGAAGCGCGCGACCGCGAAGCGCACGAACGCCATCGGCTCGCCGGCGCTCGCCTCGAACTCGAAGCGCCGGCGCTCGGCCGGGCGCACCTCGGCGGTCACCCGCGCGGCCGGATCGATCGGGAAGTAGGCGAGCCCGCGGAACTCGTCGCGTCGCGCCGCAGGGAGCGGGCTCTGGGGATGCCGGGCGAACAGCTCGTCGCGGCCGCCGCGCCAGCCGGCCGCCGCGCGGGCGGGGTCCGGCTCGGCCCGCACGGCGGCGTAGAGCGCGAAGACCCGGCGCTTCCAGTCCAGCAGGTCGAGCTCGTCCATCCGCCCAGTGAAACACGACCGGGCCGCTACGCCTCCACGGGGCGCCCTGAACCGGGCGCAAGCTCCTCCGGCAGCCCGAACCGCGGGAAGATCTCGGGAGTGACGAACGCCGTCACCTCGGCGATCCCTGCGCCGTCGAGGGTCAGCACGTCGAGGACCGCCGCGACGTAGCTCCCGCGCTCGGCGTCCCAGCGGTAGCAGCCCACTGCGGGCTGCCCGTTCGCATGCGCCGGGAGGTGGCGCCAGCGTTCGCGCAGCGGGCCCTCGACGAGGAAGCCGGTGATCGCCTCGTGGCCGCGGAACCACTCGTGGTAGGGCGGCATCGACCACGTGGCGTCCTCGGCGAGCATGCCGACGAGCGCGTCGACGTCCCCGCGGTCCAGCGCGGCCATGTAGCGCTCCACGACGTCGCGTACCGCCTCGTCGCCCAGCGCCCGCAGCGTCGCCTGCTGGCTGGCGTCGGGGAGCCGCCCCCTCGACGGAGCCGCGCGCGCGCCGCAGCGCGCTGTTGACCGACTGCACCGTGGTCTCGAGCATCTCGGCGGACTCACGGGCGGAGAAGCCGAGCACGTCGCGCAGGATCAGGACCGCGCGCTGGGTCGCGGGCAGGTGCTGGAGCGCCACGGTGAACGCGAGCTCGACGCTCTCGCGCTGCTCGTAACGGGCGGCGGGCGAGGCGAGGCCGTCCTCGACCCCGAGCCGGTCGTCGGGGTACGGCTCGACCCACGCCGACTCGACGAGCGGCTCGCCGGCCGACGCCTCCTCGTCGTGCGGGTCGGCCCCCGCGACGTAGTCGACCGGGAGCACCCGCTTCGGCCGCCGGCCGATCAGGTCCAGCGACGTGTTGGTCGCGATCCGGTACAGCCAGGAGCGGACCGAGCTGCGGCCCTCGAAGCGCGGCAGGGCGCGCCACGCGCGCAGCATCGCGTCCTGCAGCGCGTCCTCGGCGTCGTGCACCGAGCCGAGCATGCGGTAGCAGTGCGCGTGCAGCTCGGCGCGGTACGGCTCCACCAGGCGGCGGAAGTCCTCTTCGGTCGTAGCGCCGCTCATGTCCCCTGTAGACCGCTGCCGCGGCCCGGAATCATCGCTCCGATCGCGTGGTCCGGCGAGGCCGGCGCGGGACTGACGGGCGGCGGACCCCCCGGACCGCCGCCCGAATCCCCGGGAGCCCCGCTAGTACGCGGTCCGGTCAGACCCGGTCGTCGTGCCGCCTCCGCGGCCGGCGATCGCGCGCCAGATGAGCAGCACGATCATGGTGCCGATGATCGAGCCGACGATCCCGCCGAGATCGAACTTGTCGTCGTCGCCGATGCCCAGCAACCCGGTGAAGATGAAGTAGCCGACGAGCGCGCCGACGATGCCCGCGGTGACCGTGCCGACGAAGCCCATCGGGTCGGCCCCGGGCAGCAGCAGCCGTCCGAGGTATCCGGCGATGATGCCGATCACGATCGCCGCGATGATGTTGCCCAGCATGGTGATTCCCTCCGGTGGTGGTCCTCCTCCCCTGGAGGAACTACCCGCCGCCGGGATCGGGCACGCGTCGGGCTACTCGGACCAGGGCTCGCGTTCGAGCGCGGCCTCGAACGCGCCGCGGTCGTGCACCGGCTCGCCATGCGAGACGAGGACGCGCTCGAACGGCAGCGCGAGCAGCGCGCGCAGCGCCGGGAGGGTGCGCTCCTCGTGCCAGGGCGTCGACCACACGCGCAGCTCGCCGCCCGGGGCGGTCATGCCGTCCGCGAACACCAGCGCTCGCTGCTCGGGGAGGTAGAGCGGCGTCTCCATCCCGCCGCGCCCGTCGTGGTGGGCCTGCAGCCCGCCGGGCAGGACGTCGCCGGGCCGGACGGGCTCGAGCTCGGTGCGCGGCACGTCGTGCGCCCAGAACAGCCAGGGACCGAACGGGCGGACGCCGTACCAGCGCACGAACAGGTCGATGTCGCGGACGTGGTCCGGCTTCAGGACGACCGCGAGGTCCGGTGCGAAGGCATCCAGCCGCTCCCACGCCTCCCTGGCGCCCGGCGGCGGCGCGAGCGGGTCGAGCAGCACCCTCGCGCCGCGCGACTCGACCGCGAACGACGACACCTCCGGCTCCCAGTCGGATCCCTCTTGCCAGTCCGGATGCGGCTGTCGCCACAACCACAGGCCCGGCGCGACGTCACGTACCTCCACCGCCACGGCCGGCGAGGATACCGGCGCGGTCGAGGTCGAGGCGGCTTGCGGGGGCGGAGCGGGTGCGGCAGAGTGAGGAGTGGCACGTCCCACTCTCCAAGGAGCCCATGGCCGTCGACGATCCCGTCCTGCTCACGTGCGCCATCTCCGGCGCGGTCGCGAACCGCGACCAGTGCCCGGCGATCCCCTACACGCCCGCAGAGTACGCGGCCGAGGCGCGGCGGGCGGTCGACGAGGGGGCGAGCATGATCCACATCCACGCGCGCACGCCGGACGGGACGCCGAGCTACGAGGTCGAGGACTTCCGGGCGATCACCGAGGCGATCACGGCCGAGGTCGACGTCGTCGTCAACTACTCGACCGGCGCGATCGGCGTGCCGGTCGAGAAGCGGATCGCCTACCTGCGCGAGCTCGGGCCGGACGTCGCCGCGCTGAACATGGGCTCGATGAACTACGCGAAGTACTCGCGCAGCCGGCGCGACTTCGTGTTCTCGATGGTCTTCGCCAACCCGTTCGAGGAGATCGTCGCGCTGCTCGAGGCGATGAACGAGCTCGGGCATCAAGCCCGAGCACGAGTGCTTCGACCTCGGCCACGTCGGCTCGCTCGAGCCGCTCGTGCACAAGGGCGTGCTGCACCCGCCGCTGCACGTGTCGTGCGTGATGGGCGTGCTCGGCGGCGTCCCGCCGACGGCGCGCAACCTCGCCGCGATGGTCGACAACATCCCGCCGGGCAGCCACTGGGGCGTGATCGGGATCTCGCGCGAGCAGTGGATCGCTGGTCGCCGCCGCGCTCGCGCTCGGCGGTTCGGTGCGCGTCGGGCTGGAGGACAACTTCTACCTGCCCGACGGCGAGATGGCGCGCTCGAACGGCGACCTGGTCGCGCGCGCCGCGGCGGATGGCGGAGGACACCGGCCGGCGGGTCGCCACGGTGGACGAGGCGCGGGCGATGCTCGGCATGAGCCTGCCCGCTCGACGGGATCCGCGTGCTCGACCTCTCGCGCCTGCTGCCGGGCGGGTACTGCTCGCTGCTGCTCGCCGACTACGGCGCCGACGTGCTCAAGGTCGAGGACACGGGCCTCGGCGACTACATCCGCTGGGCGCCGCCGGCCTACGACGGCGTCGAGCCGAGCGCGGCCTCCGCGCTGTTCCTCGCGCTCAACCGCGGCAAGCGATCCATCAGGCTCAACTTGAAGGTGAGGGAAGGCCAGGAGGTGCTGCTGCGGCTCGCGCGCGAGCACGACGTGCTGCTCGAGTCGTTCCGGCCCGGCGTGCTGGACCGGCTCGGCGTCGGGTACGAGCGGCTGCGCGAGGAGAACCCCGGCCTCGTCTACTGCGCGATCACCGGCTACGGGCAGGACGGCCCGGACCGCGACCGCGCCGGGCCACGACATGAACTACCTCGCGCGCGGCGGCCTGCTCGGCCTGAGCGGCGAGCGCGGCGGCGCCGCCGGTGCCGGCCGCCGGCCAGATCGCCGACCTCGGCGGCGGCGCGCTGATGGCCGCGTTCGGGATCCTCGCCGCGCTGCACGAGCGCGAGCGCTCGGGCGAGGGCCAGCTCGTCGACGTGTCGATGACGCGCGGCGCGCAGAGCTGGCTCGCGATGGTCGCGGCGCGCCACTTCGCCGACGGCGCGGTGCCGCGGCGCGGCGAGCTCGAGCTCGCCGGCGGGCTGCCCTGCTACCGGCCCTACGCGTGCGCCGACGGCTGGGTCGCGCTCGGCGCGCTCGAGCCGAAGTTCTGGCAGGCGCTCTGCGCCGGCCTCGGCCGCGCCGGACCTCGCCGAGCGCCAGATGGACCCGGCGGTCGCGAGCGAGCTCGAGGCCGATCTTCGCCGCGCGCACGCGCGCGCGAGTGGGCGGCGTTCGACGACGAGCACGGCTGCTGCCTGGAGCCGGTGCTCGACCTCGACGAGGCGCTGGCCCGCTCGCCCGAGGCGGTCGTCGAGGTCGACCAGCCCGGCGCCGCGTCGCCGGTCCGGCTGCTCGGGCCGCCGGTCGGCTGTCGCGCACGCCCGGCCGACGGCACGCGGCCGGGCCCGTCGCTCGGCGCCGACACCGACGCGGTGCTCGCCGCGCTCGGCTACGACGCCGACGCGATCGCCGCGCTGAAGGCCGCCGGCGCGGTCGCCGGACCCGGCGGCGTGCCCGAGGGGAGCTTCCTGGCATGAGCGACCGGCCCGGCCTGAAGATGAGCGAGCTGGCCGACGCGTCCGGCGTCTCGGCGGGCACGATCAAGCACTACCTGCGCGAGGGCCTGCTCGGCGACGAGGACGGGCATCGTCCGCACGTCGCGCAACATGGCCTGGTACCCGCCCGAGTACGTCGACCGGATCCGCCTCATCAAGCGCCTGCAGGAGGAGCGCTTCCTGCCGCTGCGGCTGATCAAGGACGCGCTCGCGGAGCGCCCGCCGCGCACGCCGCGCCGCGAGGTCGACCTCCCGGACAACGTGCTCGACCGGCTCGCCGAGCTCGGCGTCCTCACTCCCGACGAGGACGGCTACGACCCCGACGACGTGGCGGTCATCGCCGCGATCGCGCGCTTCCGCGAGGGCGGCTACGACGAGGCGCTGGGGTTCACCGTCTACGACACGCTCCGCTACCGCGAGGCGCTGCGCCCGCTGGTCGAGAAGGAGGTCGAGCTGCTGGTCGAGCGGCTCGGGGAGGTCGAGCCCGAGCGCGCCGCGCAGATCGTGCGCGCCGGCCGCGAGCCGCTGCGCGAGCTGATCGGCGCGATGCACTCCAAGATGCTGCTCGAGGAGCTGCGCCGGGTCACCAGCGCGCCGCCGCGGCATTGACGCGGCTCCCGGCGCCGGGGGATGATCTGGGCCGCATGGCTGAACGAGCGCGAGCGCCGGGCGGGCGCGGGCGGCATCCGGCGACGGGCGCCGCGCGCACGCGGCCGACGCTCACGGCGCAGGCGCTCTCCCTCCAGCGCGCGGTCGGCAACCGCGCGATGCGGCGCATCCTGGCGCGCGACGAGGCCTCCGCGCCGACGTTCCGGCTGCTGATCGCCGACGAGGGCGCCCACGGCCTGTCGGACGCGATCGTCAACAACGCGCTCCCGCTGGTGCGCGACGAGCTCGCGCGCATCACCAAGGACAGCCCCGAGAACGCGGTCAAGGCCGGGTTCGACGTCCAGTACGTCAAGGCCAAGCCGGTGCGCAACGACGAGTTCACCCGTTCGCTCGGCAGGAGCACGTTCCTGATCTTCCTGACCAGCGGCACGGACCCGAAGCACGCGATCGAGACCATGCGGGACTACATCCCGATGAGCAAGGACGAGCAGAAGCAGTTCGAGACGAAGTTCACGAACAGCATCGGCAAGGAGGGCGGGGTCGATCTGGGGTACGAGCCGAACCAGCGGCGCCGCACCAGTCAGAGCATCGGCTTCGTGAGCAGCAAGGTGCCCATCGCGGAACTGAAGAAGTCAGGCGCCGGCCCGGCGTCCGCGTCGGCGGTGCTCGCCGACGTCATCCTCCACGAGCTCGGCCACGCGGTCGGCCACAACATCACGCTCTCGGCGATGGATCACGACCGCGCGGGGATCATGACCCCGCAGCTCGTGCTCGGCAGCTCGGGCGCCCACCAGGGGCAGAAGTTCAGCAACGCGAGCGCGAAGATCATCCGCGACCGGCTCGAGGAGCTCGCGAAGCGGATGGCGCCCAAGCGCCCCTGAGCGGTCGTCACCAGCGCACGCGGTGGCGCTCCATCACGCCCCAGCCGGCGCGCAGCTCGCCGCCGAGCGGGAGCGCGCCGGCGAACGTCGCCGAACGGCTGCTCGTAGTCGGACGCGATCAGCAGCAGGTTCTCCTGCGGGCGCGGGTGGCGAGCGGCGTGAAGCGGAGGTCGCCGACGCCGGCGAGTCCGTGGAACGGCTGCGGCGGCACGTGCGCGCGGGACGCCGTCGATCCAGACCGCCCGCTCGGAGTCCGTCGCGCCGTCGTGCAGCCCGTCGACGAGGTTCCACGTGACCGCGCGGCCGTCGGCCAGCTCGCCCGCGCCCGCCGACCACCACCACGACATGCGGCGCGGATGCCGGCCGGCGGACTCGTCGATCAGGCCGGGCAGGTCGACCGGGACGGCCGAGCGCCGTCCCGCGCACGCGCGCCGGGCGCTTGCGCGTCCACATCGCGCCCGTGCGCACCGCCCAGGGCGCGCCCGGCTCGACCGCCAGGTCGAGCACGCCGGGCACGTGGACCGCTCCGGCGACACGCCGACCGGCCCGCGCCGGCGGTAGCTGCGCTCGTGCAGGCGCTCGCCGTCCCACACCGCCCACCACGCGGTCCGCGCCGGCCCGACGCGGGCGCTCGCGGCGCACAGCATCAGCTCCGGGCCGAAGCCGCCGATCCAGGTCCAGTCCTTGCGCATCGGCATGCGGGTATCCTCGCGTCTCGAGTGGTTGACTGACGAGTCAATCTGCGACGAGGAGAGGAGTCGCCATGCGCGCCGCAGCCGTGCAGCTCAGCTCGACCCCGGATCGCGACCGCAACCTCGAGGCGGCCGACCGGCTCACGCGCGCGGCCGCGGCGCGAGGGCGCCGAGCTCGTCGTGCTGCCGGAGAAGTGGCCGGTGCTCGGCACGCCCGAGCAGACCGCCGCGGGGGCGGAGCCGCTCGACGGCCCCGCGCTCTCGTGGGCGCGCGGCGCCGCGCGCGAGCTCGGGATCGACCTCGTCGCCGGCTCGATCGCCGAGCGCGTCGAGGGCGCGGACCGCGGCGCGAACACCAGCGTGCACGTCGGCCCCGACGGCGAGGACCGCGCGGTCTACCGCAAGATCCACATGTTCGACGTCGAGGTCGGCGGCCGCACGTACCGCGAGTCCGAGCACGAGGCGCCGGGCGACGTGATCGTCGACGTCGGAGCTCGCCGACGGCGAGGGCCTCGGCCTGACCATCTGCTACGACCTGCGCTTCCCGGAGCTGTTCCGCATCCTCGCCGTCCGCGGCGCCACGGTGCATGACCGTCCCGGCCGCGTTCACCGAGACCACCACGCGCGACCACTGGGAGGTCCTGCTGCGCGCGCGCGCGATCGAGGACCAGTGCTTCGTGGTCGCCGCCAACCAGATCGGCGAGCCGGCGCCGGGGATCCGCACCGGCGGGCGCTCGATGATCGTCGAATCCGTGGGGCCTCGTGCTCGCGCAGGCGCCCGACTTCGAGACGTTCATCCTCGCCGACCTCGACTTCGACCGCCTGCGGGGGATCCGGACGAAGCTGCCGTCGCTCGCCAACCGCCAGGCCGCCGCGTACCGCTGGCCGGCGGAGGTCCGCGCGTGAAGGCGGCGGCGGTCGACAAGCGCCGGCTGATCCTCGACGCGGCCGTGCGCGTCTTCGCCCGCCAGGGCTTCCACACGTGTCGCGTCTCGGACATCGCCGACGAGGCCGGCGTCGCGTACGGGCTCGTCTACCACTACTTCCAGTCCAAGGACGAGGTGCTCGACACGCTCTTCCTCGAGCGCTGGGAGCTGATGCTCGCGGCGATCGACGAGATCGACGCGCAGCCGATCGGCCCGCAGGAGAAGCTCTACGCGATCGCGTCGTTCATCGTCGACTCCTACCGCCACGACCGCGACCTGATGAAGGTGATCATCGTCGAGGTGACGCGCGCGGCGAACACGTTCGGGCAGACGCACCTGCCCGAGATCCGCAAGGCCTACCAGCGGATCGCGGACATCGTCGCGGCCGCGCAGGCCGACGGCACGTTCCGCGACACCGTCACCCCGCAGTTCGCCGCGATGGCGTTCTACGGCGCGATCGAGCAGGTGCTGACGGGGTGGATCTTCGGCCTGCTGGAGGAGGGCGAGGACGACTACGAGCGCGCCAAGCGCTACATCGTCGAGACGATCTGCGACGGCCTCGAAGCGCATCCCGACGGGATGCCTGCTTAGACTCCGCCCCCTATGACCGACAACGACATGGTCAAGCGGCTGATGTGGTCCGGCCTGCTGGCCGCGATCGGCGCGCTGGCGTCGATCGCCACGACGAAGCTCGCCCATCAGATTTGGGTCCGGGCATTCGGGGAAGATCCTCCCGAGTGAGCCAGGACCCGGACACCACCGCGCGCCGACACGCGCGCCGCCGAGCATGCGCGAGGAGCTCGCGATCACCGATGAGCGCCGCGCCGAGGAAGAGGAGGCCAAGGCCGAGGAGGCCCTGGCCGAGGCCGAGGAGGCCAGTGGCCGCAGGCGCAGCAGGAGGAGTCGAAGAAGGAGCGCAAGCGGCGCGAAGCCGAGGTGGCCGCCGCCGCCGCCGCGGCGGACGCCGAGCGGGCGCGCTCATACGCCGCCCACGCGCCGGCGCCGGCGCCCGCCCCGCCGCCGCCTTCGGACGCCGCGACGGCCGAGCCTGAGCGCCCGAGCTCTACATCGCCGCCGCGTTCGCCGGGGCGTTCCTGTTCGCCCGCATCCTCAAGAGGATCTCCGACTAATGGCCGACCAGCCGACGAGCGATCTCGCTCGCGCCGTCCAGGACATCACCGAGAAGGCCCAGCTGCTCGTCCGCGAGGAGATCGAGCTGGCCAAGGCGGAGATGACCGACAAGGTCATGAAGCTGATCAAGGGCGCGGTCTTCGGCATCGTCGCCGGCGTCTTCGCCGTGTTCGCGCTGATCTACCTGCTGCACGCGCTGTCGTGGGGCTTCAGGGACCTGCTCGACGTCGCCACCGCGCTGTGGCGCGGGCTTCCTCATCACCGGCGTGCTGATCCTGGTGCTCGGGTGCATCGCCGGGTACTTCGCGCTGCGCTTCGTGAAGAAGGGCTCGCCGCCCACGCCGCAGCTCGCGATCGAGGAGGCCCAGCTGATCAAGGGCACGCTCACCGCCCCGCCCGGATCGCAGGCGGTCGGCGTGCACACCTCGGCGGAGGTCGAGCGCTGATGGCCGCCGCCCGCACGCCGGAGGAGATCCGGCGCTCGATCGAGGCGAACCGCGCCGAGCTCGGCATGGCCGTCGACCGGCTGCGCGCGGAGGTCGCCGAGGTGACCGACTGGCGCAAGCAGCTGCGCAAGCACCGCAAGCAGGTCCTGATCGGCGCCGCCGTCGCCGGCTTCGTGCTCGGCGGCGGCATCGCCGCGCTCACCGGCCTGGTGGGCGGCAAGCGCGACGAGTACTAGCTCGGCGGCCGGGAGGCGCTAGGTGGCGGGCGCCGGCTCGCCCGCCGGCGGGGGCGGCTCGTCGGGCGGCGGCGCCGGGACCGCGCCGATCTCCGGCGGGTTGCGCAGGCGGTTGTACTCGATGATCGAGATCTGGATCGCCGCGGCGACCGGGATCGCGAGCAGCGCGCCGAGCACGCCGAACAGCGTCGAGCCGAACAGCACCGAGGTGAGCACCACGAACGGGTGGACCTGGACCGCCCTGGCCTGGATCCGCGGCTGGATCACGTTGTTCTCGACCTGCTGGTAGACGATCGACCAGATCGACCCAGATGATCGTGGTCGGTCGGGAAGTCGTTGAACAGCGTGATGATCCCGACGATGATCGCGCCGAGCGTCGCGCCGACGAGCGGGACGAGGTCGAGCAGGAAGATGACCACGGCGAGCGATCCGGCGTAGGGCACGCCGAGGATCAGCAGCACGATGTAGGCGAGGACGCCCGCGACGAGCGCCTGGCCCAGCGCGCCGGCGACGTAGTTGCCGACCGCGTTGCCGATCCGGTCGAACAGGCGCTTCATCCACTCGCTCGCGCTCCGGGCCCTGGCGCGTCGGCGAGCCAGTTGAGCCAGCTGCGGCCCGAGCCGATCATGAACAGGCTCAGCACGAGGATCGACACGCCGGCGAAGATCGAGTTGACGAGGCCGAGGCCGATGTCCGACAGGATCCCGGCGGCGTCGCCGACGCGGCCGGGCAGCGTGCTCGCCTGCTTCTGCAGCTCGGCCGTGATGTTGTAGTCCTCCTCGAGCTGGCGCAGCCGGTCGTTCTTGGCGACGAACGTCCTGCAGGTCGGCGACGTACTCGGGGAGGTTGCTGGATCAGGTTGTTGAGCTGCTCGACGATCGGCGGGATCAGCAGCGCGCCCGAGCAGCGACCGGGATCAGGATCAGCGCGATGTAGACGATCGCGATCGCAAAGCCCCGCCGCATGCGGCGCTGGAGGACGTTGACCGGTCCCGAGAGCGCGATCGCGAGGAAGCCGGCGATGAAGATCCACGTCAGCGGCTTGCGCAGCAGGTAGATCAGGTACAGCGTCAGGACGACCGTGGTGACGATCACGACCGACGCGCAGGACCGCGCGCGTGGACAGCACCGGTCCGCCGTCCGGGAGCATCGGGGTCGGGGCAGACGCCATCGCCGCCCTCTTCTCGCTGGGCGGTGCGCCGCTCCTGCCTAGATCGGGCCGAGCACGTCGTGCCGCAGCGCGGTCACGCCGATCAGCCCGGGTCCCGCGTGGGCGCCGATCACCGGCCCCATCTCCGAGACGAACTCCGGCGGGCGGCCGTAGATCGCCGTCGCCGCGCTGCGGCGAGCTTCTCCGCCTGGTCGGCGCGCCTGGATGTGCTGGATGAAGAAGCGGTCGTTGCCGTCCTCGCGCAGCGCGACGAGGTGGTCGACCATGCGCTCGAACGCGCGGCCCCAGGTGCGCACGCGCTCGATCGGGACGATCTCGCGACTCGATCGCGAGGATCGGCTTGATCTTCAGCGTCGAGCCGATCCACGCCTGCGCGCCGCCGATCCGCCCGCCGCGGCGCAGGAACTCGAGCGTGTCGACGGCGAAGAGGATCTTCAGCCCTCGCGGAGCGGCGGGCGCGGGCGGCGGCCTCCGCGAGCGTCGCGCCGTCCTGGGCCGCGTTGTGCGGCCGCGATCGCCATCAGGCCGTGGCCGGCGCAGACGCTCGCGGAGTCGACGACCTCGATCCGCTCCGGCGCCGACGCCGCGCTCGAGCAGCTGGTCGCGCGCCTGCTCGGCCGCGCGCACGGTGCCCGAGATGCCGCCCGACAGGTGGATCGAGAGGATGTCGGCGCCCTGCTCGATCAGCGGCTCGTAGACCGCGAGGAAGTCGCCGACGGACGGCTGCGACGTGGTCGGCAGCTCGCGCGCGGATGCGCAGGTGCGTCGTAGAAGCCGTCGAAGTCCGGCAGGTCCGCCTCGCGGTCGTCGCGCGGCGGATCGCCCCAGCGCACGTACAGCGAGACGGTGTGGAACCCGTGCCGCTCGACGATCTCGCGCGGCATGTAGTGGGTCGAGTCGGTGACGATGGCGACGGGCACGGCGCGACACCCTAGTGGTAACGGGCGGGAGGCTGCCCGGCACGCCGTCACGCATCGCGACCCCGTCAGCCGGACGCCGAGCACCGGAGCGATCTCATTTCGGTGCGATGATCCGCCGCGGATGGGAGCGACGCTGGTCACCGGTGCGACGGGCTTCGTGGGCTCCCATGTGGCCCGCGCGCTCGTCGAGCGCGGCGACGACGTGCGCATCACGCTGCGCGCCGAGCTCCTCCCGCGAGGCGATCGCCGGGCTCGACGTGGACGTGTCGGTCGCGCAGCTCGGCGACCGCGTCGCGCTGCGGCGCGCGCTGCGCGGCGTCGACCGCGTGTTCCACGTCGCGGGCACGACGCACCTGCGCGCGTCGCCCGCGGAGCTGCTGCGCGTGAACGTCGAGGGGACGCGGATCGTGATGGAGGAGGCGCTGCGCGCGGGCGTCGAGCGCGTCGTGCACACGTCCTCGATCGGCGCGGTCGGGCCGGCGAAGCCGCACGGCGCGGTCGACGAGCGCAACGCGTTCCCGCCGGGGCTCGGCGTTCCGTACGCGGAGTCCAAGGCGGCGGCCGAGACCGAGGCGCTGCGGGTCGCCGCGCGCGGGCTCCCCGTCGTGATCGTCTGCCCCGCGCACGTGTTCGGCCGCGGCGACCTCGGGCCGACCTCGACCGGCGTCGTCCGCCGCTTCCTGCTCCGCCGCATCCCGGCCTTCGTGCCCGGGCGCGATCAACGTCGTCGACGTCGGCGACGTCGCCGCCGGCCACCTGCTCGCCGACGAGCGCGGCGTGCCGGGCGAGCGCTACATCCTCGGCACGCGCAACTACACGTGGGAGCGGTTGTTCGCGGAGCTCGAGCGCCTCTCGGGCATCGAGGGCCCGGCGCTCGAGCTGCCGGTGGGCGTGGCGCTGGCGCTCGCGGAGGCCGGCGCCCTCGGTCCGTTTCCCGCCGCCGGTCAGCCCGGCGGAGGTGCGCGCCGCCGGGCTACTGGTGGACGTGCAAGAGCACGAAGGCGCGGCGCGAGCTGGGGTGGACCACGCGGCCGCACGAGGACACGGTCGAGGACACGGTGCGCTGGTGGGAGGAGCGGCTCGGGGACCGCGTGCGCCTGGCGCCGCGCGGCCAGCCGCTGCCGTGGCGGCTCGCGGCCGTCGCGGCGCGGGTCGCGGAGGGCATCGGTGGGCGCCTCACCCGCTGACCCCGTCCTCCTCTACCGCTGCCGGACGCCGACCGATCGGCTCTGCGCGTGCGGCCGGGTGGCGCGGGCGCTGCGCCGGGCGGGCTACGAGGTCGAGGAGCGGCGCGTGCCGTGGCGGCGCGGAGACCGCGACGAGATCGACGCGCTCACGGGCCAGCGCATCGTGCCCGTCGCGGTGCTCGGCCGCGAGGCGATCTGCGACTCCCGCCGCATCCTGGAACACCTCCGCTGGCGCGAACCTAAAGAGGGTCTGACCCTCTTTACCTAAACGGGGTCAGACCCCCTTTAGGTTCGGACTACCCACTTGCGCGCCGGGCCGGCGTTGCCTGTGGCCAGGGCGGCGGGCAGCTCGTCGAGGGCGATCGGGCCTGCCGCGAGCGTGCGCCAGTCCACCGTGCCGGCCGCCAGGAGGGCCAGGGCGCGGTCGACCTCGGCGGGCGCGTGGTGGAACGCGCCGCGGAGGTCGAGCTCGTCGTAGTGCAGCGGCCGCGTCGGCAGCTGCGCGTCGGAGCCGGCCGCACAGCCGCCGACGAACACGACGCAGCCGCCCGGCGCGCACGCGTGCACCGCGGCGCGCCAGGCATCCGGCCTCCCCACGGCCTCGAACACGACGTCGTGGTCGGCCAGCGCCTCGGCGCTCATCGCGCCGGCCGCCTCCGCCTGGGCCCGGCGCTCCGGGTGGCGGTCGGCGAGCGTGACGGTGCGGCCCTCCGCGACCAGCAGCGCGGCGAGCATCTGCCCCATCGGCCCGCCGCCGAGGATGCCGGCGTCGGGCGCGATGGTCCGGGCCGGCGCGCGATCCACCGCGTGGACCGCGGCCGCGAGCGGCTCGGCCATCGCCGCGCCCGCGGCGTCGAGCCCGTCCGGGATCGGGTGCAGCGCCGCCACCGGAGCGGCGATCAGCTCGGCGAAGCCGCCCAGGACCCAGCGCGGCGCCCGGCAGATCTGGGGCCGGCCGGCGAGGCACGGGCGGCACGCGCCGCAGGCGACCGAGTCGCCGACCAGCACCGACTCGCCGGTGTCCACCCGCACGCCGGCCGTCTCGTGGCCGAACCGGGCGGGATACGGCGGCAGGATCGGGTGCCCCCGGCGCCACATCTTCACGTCGGTGCCGCACGTCGTCGCCGCCTCCACCCGCACCAGCACCTCGTCCCCCTCCGCCACGGGCTCGGGGACGTCCTCGACCCGCAGGTCGCCGGGACCATGGAGGATGGCGGCGCGCACGCGCAGCATCATGACTCGTGTCGTCGACCTGCACCGGGAGCTCGTCGACGAGGTGGAGCGCGAGTTTGCGCCGGGGAGCGAACCCGGCGGCGGATCAGCTCCCGCGTAGGTCGCCCCCGGGCAGGACGACCGCCTTGAGCGCACGCCCGTCGCGCTGCGCGGCCAGCGCCGCTCCCGTCTCCTCCAGCGAGAAGCGGTGCGTGATCAGCTCGTCGGTGCGGACGGCGCCGTCCCGGATCAGGGCGAGCGCCGCGCGCATGTCCGCCGCGCCCGCCGACCACGACGAGGTCACCAGCAGCTCGCGCAGGAACACCTCGGCCCCGTCGACCGCGATCGGCGCACCCGGCTCCGGCGGGGCGTAGGCGCAGAGCCGGCCGCCCGGCCCGAGGGCGCCGGCCGCCGCCGCGATCGCGTCGGGGTGGGGCGACGTGACGACCGCGACGTCCGCGGGCGATCCCGGCTCGTGCTCCTCCGCGCCCCACGCCACCGCGCGGGCGCGGCGATCGTCGCGCGGCTCGGACACGAGCACGCGCTCCACGCCCCGCGCACGCGCCGCCGCGACGTGCAGCAGGCCGCTCGCGCCGGCGCCGACCACGAGCAGCGTGTCGCGCGGCCCGAGCCGCACGCGGTCCTGCGCCCGGAGCGCGCAGGCGAGCGGCTCGGTGCACGTGGCGGCGACCGGGTCGAGGCCGTCGAGCGGCAGCAGCTCGACGACCAGCTCGGCCTGCACCCGCACCTGCTCGGCGAAGCCGCCGGGGTCGAGGCCCGTCGCGCGGAACTGCGGGCAGAGCGTCTCGTGGCCCGCGGCGCAGACCCGGCACGCGCCGCACGCCGCGTGGTGGTGGATGGCGACGACGTCGCCCGCCGCGACCCGCGTCACGCCCGCCCCGACCTCGACCACCTCGCCGACCGGCTCGTGACCGAGGACCGCCGGCAGCTTGCGGGCCACGTACCAGCCGTGGACGTCGGACCCGCACGTCGCCGACGCCAGGATCCGGCAGACGACCTCACCCGGGCCGCAGACGGGGTCGGGAACGTCGACCATGACCGTCGAGTCGAGGCTGAGCGTTCGCGCCGCTCTCATGCGATCGCGGCCACGGAGGCCGCATCGACCGGCCGCGCGACGCCGCGCTCGGTCACGAGCGCCCAGACCAGGCCGGCGGGCGTCACGTCGAACGCGGGGTTGCGCACCGGCGTCCCCGGCACGGTCAGCAGCGTGCCCAGCGCGCGCGCGCACCTCGTCGGCGCCCCGCTCCTCGATCTCGATCCCGTCGCCGCCGGGCAGCGAGGCGTCGAGCGAGGACGACGGACCGGCCGCGACGAACGGGATCCCGGCCGCGGATGCGGCCAGCGCCAGCCCGTAGGTCCCGACCTTGTTGGCGACGTCGCCGTTCGCCGCCACGCGGTCGAACCCCGTGACGACCGCGTCGACCTGGCCGGTGCGGATCAGTCCGGCCGCGGCCGCGTCGACGACCAGCGCGTGCTCGATCCCCAGGCGGCGCAGCTCCCAGACCGTCAGGCGCGCGCCCTGCAGCAGCGGTCGCGCCTCGCATGCCAGCACCTGGACCGCCCGCCGGTCGGCGAGCGCCGCGATCACGCCGAGCCCCGTCCCGCGCCCCGACGCGGCGAGGCAGCCCGAGTTGCAGTGCGTCAGCACGGTGAGCGGGCCGCTCGGCAGCGTCTCGTCCAGGAGCGCCGCGCCGTGCTCGGACAGCGCGGCGCTGGCGGACTCGTCGTCGCGCTGGATCTCCTCCGCCGCCGCGCGCGCGGCGCCCGCCATGCGCACGGGCCCGGCGCCGAGCGCCGCGGCGCGCACGCGCTCCACCGCCCAGGCGAGGTTGCGCGCGGTCGGGCGGCAGGTGGCGAGCCGGCTCGGCGCCGCGCTCCAGCGCGCCGAGCGACGGCTCGCGCGCGACCTCCATCGCCAGCCCGAACGCCGCCGCCACGCCGATCAGCGGCGCGCCGCGCACCGAGAGCCGCTCGATCGCCTGCGCCGTGTCCTCCGCGCCCTCCAGCACGAGCACGACCTCCTCCGCGGGCAGGCGGGTCTGGTCGAGCACGTGGAGCCGCTCGCCGTCCCAGCGCAGCGGCGGCGGGGAGAGGGTGGTGGCCATCGCCTGCGATCCTACGCGCGGATGGCCCCCGCCCTGTCGGTCACCGGTCTGCGCAAGGCCTACGGCTCCGTCCACGCGCTCCGCGGCGTCGACCTCGAGATCGGCGGCGGGCGAGCTGTTCGGCCTGCTCGGCCCGAACGGGGCCGGGAAGTCGACGCTGGTCAAGATCGCCTGCGGACTCGTCCGGCCGAGCGCCGGAGCCGTCGAGGTGTGCGGCGCTCCGGCCGGCTCGCCCGCGCGCCCAGGCGTCGCTCGGCTACCTCGCCGAGCTGTTCCGCTTCCCCGACTGGTGCACCGCGGACGAGCTGCTCGAGCTGCACCAGGAGCTCACCGGCTCGCGCGGCGGGCGGGACGAGCGGCGCGAGCTGCTGGCGCTGGTCGAGCTCGGCGACGTGCCCGACCGCCGGGTCGGCGCGATGTCGAAGGGGATGCAGCAGCGGCTCGGGATCGCCCAGGCCCTGATCGGCGCGCCGCGGCTGCTGCTCCTCGACGAGCCGACCAGCGCGCTCGACCCCTCCGGCCGGCACACCGTCCGCGCGCTGCTGGAGCGCCTCCGCGAGCGCGGCGTCACCGTCCTGCTCAACTCGCACCTGCTGTCCGAGGTCGAGCTGGTCTGCGACCGCGTCGCGATCATCAACGGCGGCGCGGTCGTGAGCGCCGGGACGCCCGCCGAGCTCAGCCGTCCCGGCGGCGTGGAGGTCGAGACGGCCGCCGGCTGGCGGACGTTCCCCGACGCCCGGCGCGACGACGTGCCGCGGATCGTGCGCGAGCTCGTCGCGTCCGGCGAGGACGTCTACGGCGTTCGCGTCCTCACGTCGACGCTCGAGGACGCCTACCTCGAGGCCGTCGGCCGCGCGCCGGCGAAGCCGTCCGACGAGTCGGCCCGCGGCGAGGAGGCGGCGGCGTGAGCGCGCCGGGCATCGCCGCCGCCCCCGCCCGCGTCGAACCGCCCGGCGAGCTGCGCGGCGCCCTGATCGTCGCGCGGTTCTCGCTGCGCGAGTCGCTGCGCCGGCGGGTGTTCGTGATCGTGGGCATCCTCACGCTGGCCTTCCTCGCCCTCTACGGCCTCGCCGCGTGGCAGGCGTTCAAGACCGCCGACGACCTCGGGACCGCGGAGGCCGGCGTCGATGCCGACATCGTGGTCGGCGCGACGCTCGCCGGGCTCGCGATGTTCGCGATCCTGTTCCTCGGCACGATCCTCGCCGTCTTCCTCACGCTCGGCGCGGTGCGCGGGGACGCCGAGCGCGGGCTCCTCCAGCCGATGCTCGTGCGACCGCTCAAGCGCCGGACCCTGCTGCTCGGCCGCTGGATCGGCGCCACCGCCGTGTGCGCGCCGTACGTGATGCTGGTCGCGCTGGCCTCGTTCGCCCTCACCGCCGCGCTCGGCGACTGGTGGCCGGACCGCACGCTGATCCCGCTGCTGTCGCTCGCGCTGGGCGTCGCGATCATCGCGGCCCTCTCGCTCGCGGGCTCGATCGCCCTCGCCTCCACGGCCAACGGGATCGCGGTCTTCATGCTCTTCGGCGCCGGCCTGACCGCCGGCCTGCTCGGCCAGATCGCCGAGGCGATCGGCTCGAACACGCTCGGCGACGTCTCCAAGATCGCGACCTGGGCGCTGCCGTTCGAGGCCCTCTACCAGGCGGGCCTCGCCGACCTGACGGTCGACACCGTCGGGTTCACGCGGCTGGCGATCAACCTCGGCCCGTTCGGCGGCGCACAGGCCGGCGGCGCCGGCCTGTGGCTGTTCTCGCTCGCCTACCTGGTCGTGGTCGGCGCCGCGGCGGTCGCCGCCTTCGCGCGCCGCGACCTCTAGCCCGCGAGCGTGATCGTGTCCTTCCCGCGGGTGCTCACGACGACGCCGCGCGCGTTCGCGTAGGCGCCCGTCCCGCCCGTCACGGCGCCGGTCGCGGTGTCGGAATCGAGGCTGACGTTGGCCTGGACCGTCAGGTCGCCGTCGTCGAGCGCCATCACGCCCGCGCACGTGATCGTGGAGTGCATGAAGTTGCGCGCGCCGGTGGTCGTCGTGCAGCCCATCGAGAGCTTCCCGACCCGCTTCCCCGAGGCGTCGGCGATCGGGTTGGTGAACGCGAGCACGTCGCCCATCTGGTTCGATCGCCGCGACGCGCCCTTCGTGTTGCGGATGTGCGTGAACGTCGAGCCCTTGTCGAGCTCGGTGAGCGTGAGCGTGCGTCCGGCCGGCGCCTGGGCCGAGGCGTTCGAGCGCAGGCCGGCGACGACCGCCAGCAGCGCGAGCAGGGCGATGAGCACGGCGGCGGGACGGGTGGTGCGGAGCATCGTGACCTCACGATCGTCGGGATGGACGCGTCCAGGCTCCGGCGCGGCGGTCCCAGGCCGCCAGGGGCGCGCGTCCCGGTTGCGCCGGGAAGTCCCACGCCGGCGCGATCTCCCGGCCGGGTCGGGACCGGAGCCCCTGGCGCGCCGGGACGGCGCCGGCCGAGGCTGTGCCCACCAGCCCAACGACCCGGAGGTCCCGATGTCCGCCAGTCCCGTCACCGCCGTGCCCACCGCCCATGCCCATCAGCACGCGCGCCTCGCGCTGTTGCTCGCCCTGCTCGGCGTGCCCGGATCCACGATCGCGTGGGACCTGCCCGCGGGTGGCTTCTGGATCGGCATGCCGCTCGCCGTCGCGGCGATCGTGATCGGCCTGCGCGCTCACCCGGGCGCCGACCGCGCGGGACGCCGGATGGCGGTCGCGGCGATCGCGCTCGCCACCGTCGAGATCCTCTTCACCGTTTCCTGGACCGTGGCGGGCTGAGGGGCGCCTTGCCGCCGCAGGAGCGCAGGCGTACGGTCGTCCGCATGAGCTCGGAGCCACTGCGCATCCTGGTGGCAGACGACTCCGATGCGTTCCGCGCGGGACTTGCCGCGCTGCTCGCGTCCGTCGACGGCGTGACGCTCTCCGGCGAGGCCACCAGCGGGGAGGAGGCGATCGCGCGCGCGCTCGAGCTGCAGCCGGACGTCGTCCTGATGGACCTCAACATGCCCGGCCGCAACGGGATCGAGGCGACGCGGGCGATCGTCTCCTCCGCGCCCCACATCGCCGTGCTGGTCCTGACGATGCACGAGGACGACGAATCGGTGTTCGCGGCCGTCCAGGCCGGCGCGCGCGGCTACCTCGTCAAGGGCGCCCGCCAGACAGAGCTGCTCCGCGCGGTCCGCGCCGTCGCGGACGGTGGAGCGGTGTTCGGCCCCGCCGTCGCGCGGCGCATGATGGAGTTCTTCAGCGCCGCCGCGCGCGCCACGTCCGCCGCGACGTTCCCCGACCTGACCGCCCGCGAGCGCGAGATCCTCGACCTCGTCGCGCGCGGTCGCTCGAACGCTCAGATCGCGGACCAGCTCGTCCTGTCGACCAAGACGGTCCGGAACCACGTCTCGAGCATCTTCACCAAGATCCAGGTCGTCGACCGTGCGCAGGCGATCGTGAAGGCGCGCGAGGCGGGCATCGGCGGGCGATGAGCGCATCGGTCGCGGTCGAGCAGGGTGTGCGCACAGCTCGCGGCGATCCCGCCCGCGTGTGCGCCGGCGCCGTGCTCGCCGCCGGCGCGGCGCTCATGCTCGGTGGGCTCGTCCTGCTCGTGCTCGGCGAGCGGGCGGGGATCCCGTCCGCGGGGCACCGGCCGGCCGGGCGGCAGCTCGTCGGGCTCGCCGCCGCCCTGCCCGTGCTCCTGCTCGGCGCGCTCATGCTGGCGCGCGTGCCGCGCCATCCGATCGGCTGGATCCTCTGCCTGTCCTCGCTCGGATTGCTGCTCGCGTTCGCGGCCGCCGAGTACGCGACGTACTCCCACTATCGGGACGCGCTGCCCGCCGGGCGCTGGGCCGGCTGGATCGCGGGTGGGCGTCGGCGCCGATCGTGCTGATCCCGGCGGTGGCGCTGCTGCTGTTCCCGACGGGGCAGCCGCTCTCGTCACGCTGGCGACCGTGGATGTGGTGCGGGATCGCCGCCTGCGCGCTCGTCGCGCTCGAGGGAGCGCTGGGCCCGCCCAGGAGCTCACGTTCCAGGCCAACCCGCTCTATGGCGACGACACCGCCAGGGCGGTCGGCGAGCCGTTCGGGATCGGATGGCTGCTGGTGTTCCCGCCGACGATCGCGGGCATCGTGGCGCTCGACCGGCGCCGGCGCTCCGCCGACGGCGAGGCCCGCGAGCAGCTCCGGCTCCTGTTCCGCGCCGCGCTCCTCGTCGTGCTCGGATTCGTGGCCTGCCTGATCGGGAGCGTCGCCGCCCCGACCGCATTCGACATCGGCGCAGCGGTGGCGATCGTGTCGCTGGCCGTCCTCGCGACGACGATGGCGGTGGCGATCCTCCGCCACCGGCTCTACGGGCTCGACGTGTTCGTGAACCGGGCGCTGGTGTTCTCCGCCCTGACCGTCGTGCTGGGCGGGGTGTACGTCGCGGCCGTCCTCGGCATCGGCCGGCTGCTCGGACAGGACGTCCAGTTCGGGATCGCGCTCCTCGCCACCGGCCTGGTCGCGGTCGCGTTCCAGCCGCTGCGCGACCGCGTCCAGCGCGGCGTCAGCCGGCTGCTGCACGGGCAGCGCGACGAGCCCTACGCGGCGATCTCCACGCTGGGACGCCGGCTGGGCGAGTCGATGGCGCCGACCCGGGTGCTGCCGGTGATGGTCGAGACGATCGCCGAGGCGCTGCGGCTGCCATACGTCGCGGTCGAGCTGGCGGATGCGCGCGGCGCGCCGGCGGCGGTCCACGGCACGCCCGCCGCCGGCGTGGCGTTGCGACTGCCGCTGGTGCACGCGGGCGAGCACGTGGGGACGCTGCTGATCGGCGCGCGCGCACACGGGGAGACGCTCGGCGACGCCGACCGGCGGCTGCTCGAGGACTTCGCGCGCCGCGCGAGCGCCGCCGCGAGCGCCGTCGCCCTCTCGGTGGAGGTGCAGCGCTCGCGCGAGCGGCTCGTCACCGCCCGCGAGGAGGAGCGCCGCCGGCTCCGCGGCGACCTGCACGACGGACTCGGCCCGACGCTCGCCGGCGCGGTGCTGACGATCGACGCCGCGCGCCGCGTGCTCGCCAGCGACCCCGAGGCCGCCGACGCGCTCCTGGACCGCGCCGCGGACAGCGTCGAGGGCACCGTGGCCGACGTGCGCCGGCTCGTGTACGGCCTGCGGCCGCCGGCGCTGGACCAGCTCGGCCTGACCGGAGCGCTGCGCCAGCACGCGACGACGCTGACGCTGGCCGGCACCGGGCTCACCTGCGAGATCGCCGCGCCGGATGCCCTCCCACCGCTGCCCGCCGCCGTCGAGGCGGCCGCGTTCCGGATCGCCCAGGAGGCGCTCACCAACGTGGCGCGTCACGCGCAGGCTCACCATGCCGTGGTCGCGATCGCGATCGCCGGCGACGCGCTCCGGCTCGAGATCGCCGACGACGGCTGCGGCCTGCCGTCCGAACGGCACGCCGGCGTGGGGCTCACGTCGATGCGCGAACGCGCCACCGAGCTGGGCGGCAGCTTCGAGCTCGCGGCCGCCCCGGAGGGCGGCACGCGGATCCGGGTGGAGCTTGCCGCTCCCCGGCTAGGACACTAGGAGAGCTTGTTCTCGACGGTGAGCGGCGGGGCGCTGGGCTCCGCGCCCTGCGGCGCCCCGGCGGGCGCGTCGGCCGGCGCCTCGACGCCGATCACCTCGGCGAGCTCGCCGGTCTCGTACATCTCGGTGACGATGTCGCCGCCGCCGACCAGCTCGCCGCGCACGAACAGCTGCGGGATGGTCGGCCAGTTCGACAGGGCCGAGAGCTCCTGGCGGATGCGGGGGTCGGGCAGGATGTCGACCGCCGCGAACGGCGCGCCGACCGCCTCGAGCGCCGCGACCGTGCGAGCGGAGAAGCCGCACCGCGGGCGCCTCGGGCGTGCCCTTCATGAAGAGGAGGACCTCGTTCTCGGCGATCGCTTCCTGGATCGCCGCGCTGATCTGCTGCTCTGGGGTGCTCATGGGAGAAGACCTACGCTTCGGCTCGGGTGACCAGGGACAACGCGTGGATCGGACCGCCGATGTCGGGCCCGAAGACGGCGTACACACGACGATGCTGCTCGATCCGGCTCAACCCCGCGAACTCCGGGGCGACGACGGTGGCGCGGAAGTGATCGCCCGCCGCCGTTGAGGTCGACGACATCCGCCTGAGCGCCCGGGATGGACGTCTCGATGCGCTGCTTCAGGTCGTCCGTCGTCGGCACGATCATCGTAGCGTAGCGAGGTCCGTCGACTCGCTACACTTCCTGAAGCATTGGACCTCCCGACGGAGACCCAGGAGTAGCTACACGTGATCACCTTCACTGACAAGGGCGCCGAGAAGGTCAAGGAGTTCCTGGCCTCCCAGGGCGCCGACATGGGCACTTCCGGCCTGCGCGTGGGCGTGCGCGGCGGCGGCTGCTCCGGCTTCCAGTACGCCCTCGCCTTCGACACGCAGCGCGAGGGCGACGAGATCTTCGAGGACCACGGCCTGCGCCTGCTCGTCGACGGTCCCAGCCTGCCCTACGTCAAGGGCGCGATCGTCGACTACGTCGAGAGCCTGCAGGGCGCGGGCTTCAAGGTCGAGAACCCGAACGTCATCGCGGCCTGCGGCTGCGGCTCCTCCTTCCGCGTCGCGGAGGAGGAAGAGGTCTCCGCCGTCTAGGACCGCCCGGCTTCACGCCGCCGCCTGCGCGAGCAGCCAGAGCGCGAGCGACGTGAAGCCGACCATCACCGCGAGCATCCAGTACTGCGAGCGGACGGCGAGCTTCGGGTCGCGGTAGAGCGCGAGCGCGCGGTCGTGCGCGAGCGTCAGCGCGGCGACGTGGCCGACCACCACGACCGCGACCTGCACGTACCAGGTCGCGTTCTGGCTCAGGTACGTGTAGTTGATCGCGCGGTCCGCGGTGCCGAACAGGTCCCAGCCCTCGCCGAACGGGTCCGACGCCAGGTAGAACGTCGCCTGCCCCTCGAACAGCAGGAACGTCAGGTAGTGGGCGGCGACGTAGACCATCGCGATCGGCACGAGCGTGTGGATGAACGAGCGCCGCAGCTCCGGCGCCTCGATGTCGCCGCCGACCGAGCGCGCGCCGTCGATGCCCAGCCGGTAGAAGGCGCCGATCACCGCGACCCCCGCGAGCAGCCCGAGCGTGGCGACCACCTTGGGCGCGGCGTCGAGCCCCACGATCCCGTCGAGCGCGTCGGCGAGGTCGACCGCGACGTCCTTCCAGAGCTGGCCCTGGCTGAAGCCGTCGAACGTGACGGTGCCGATCATCACGATGACGAACAGGACGGTCCCGGGCGGCGTGTCGAGCCGCGGCAGGCCGCCGAGCGGCGGGCGCAGGCCGACGACGCGGTCGCGCGTCTCCCACACCGACATGCGCGAGAACAGGTTGAAGTAGACGGCGAACGCCTCGCCGCGGCGCGTCCACGTCTCCGTGCCGAAGACCGCCTGCATCGCGAGCGTGTAGACGGTGTAGACGACCGCCGCGGTGGTCAGGTCGGCCGGCGTCTCGCCCCAGCCCGACACGAGCTCGATCCACGTGAACCCGAGCAGCGCGAGCGCGGCCGGGTAGCGGCCCCAGCGCTCGGGGTAGGGCCGGAACGCCTGGGAGCCGGATCGCGCGCCACGGGCTGAACGCGCGGAACACGTCGCCGAACAGCACGCTGGCGAACACGAGCCCGACCCAGAAGTCGATCAGGATGAACGTCGGCGCGAGGTTGTCGAGCGCCGAGCCGTGGCCCGAGGTAGCCGGCGAGGACCACGACGACGAACAGCGCGACGCCGATCGCGCGCGCACAGCGCCTCGACCGCTCGGCTGCCGAGGACGCGCCCGATCCCGCCGGGCAGCGGCCGCCAGCCCGGCTGCTGCAGCCGCGGCGTCGGCCACAGCACCGCCAGGCCGGCGAACGACGCGACGAGCACGATCGCCGCCGCCCAGCCGAACAGCCACTCCGGGATCGGCAGCGTGGTGCGCTGGACGAGCCCGTGCGCCTCGGCGGCCTGCGGGCGCGAGCGCGACGGCGGCCGCCACCCCGGCCAGGACGGCGAGCCGCGTGCGGCGGCTCACAGCGCGGTCTTCAGCGCCTGCTCGAACGCGTCGAGGCCGAACGAGCCCTCGAGCCGCGCGGTGATCTTCCCGTCCTTGCCGACGACGAACAGCCACGGCTCGGTCGGCAGGTTGAACTCCTGCAGCGGCTTGCGCAGGCCCTTGTTCGGCGTCGTTGTCCGTGTAGACCTCCTGGTGGATGAACTCCACCTGGTCGCCGTAGCGCGCGCGCAGCTGCAGCCCGACGTCGACGACCGGGCCGCAGACGCGCGACTGGCACAGCTGCGGCGTCGCGAACAGGAGCGCGACCGGCTTCTTGCCGACGCACGTCGGCGAAGTTCGCGTGCATGTCGCTCGTCGGGCGGCGCGTGTCGATCGCCTCGGCGTCACCGCCCGCGGCGGCGACGGTGTCGGTCGTCGACCTTCGGCGCCGGCTCGCCGACCTCGGGGACCTTGTCCTCGCGCGGCGGTGATCACCTTGAGCTGGCCCGGGCGCGGCGACCGGCTTGCCGTCGACGAGCGTCACCGCCATCACCGAGTACTGGCCGGGCTTGGCGAACGGCACCTGCGCGGCGTAGACGGCGGCGAACGGGTCGGCCTCCGTCGCCGCCTGCTGGGAGCGGTACGGCGCCTCGGTCATCGAGCACGTCGGCGGGCGCGACGAACGGGCCCTTGGCCGGCGACCCGGGCGTCGCGCGACGTACAGCGCGGTCTTGCCGTAGACGAAGCCGGCCTGGTCGTCGATCACGCCGAACGCGACGCGGTTCTGCTGCCCGGCGAGGAAGACCGAGCCGGCGAGGCCCATCTGCGGGCCGCCGCCGATCTCGTCGGCCAGCGCCTGCAGCGTCTTGCCGGCGGGCTTGGGGAACTCGGACGGCTGCGGGTCCTGCGCCGCGCGCACCTTGTCCTGCAGGCCGGCTCGGGACCTGCGCGACCGGGTCCTTCGCCGGCTCGTCGCGAGTCGCCGCCGCCGCAGCCGGCGGCAGCGAGAACCAGCGCGGCGAGCGCCGCCGCGAGCGCGGCGGTGCGCATGGCTAGCGCTGCCCCGCCACCACGCCGGGCACGCCGGTGTTGGTGGAGTAGGCGGGCTGGATCTTCATGTCGGGGCGGATGTGGTGGACGGCCTGCGAGACGGCGATCGCGGACTCGGCGAACCCGGTCGCGATCAGCTTCAGCTTGCCGTCGAACGTCGTGATGTCGCCGCACGCCCAGACGCGGTCGAGGTTGGTCTTCATCAGCTGGTCTACGACGAGCGAGCCCTTTTCGATCGCGAAGCCCCAGTCCTTCAGCGGCCCGAGCCGCGTGACGAAGCCGAGCTGCAGCAGGACGGCGTCGCAGGCGAGGCGCTCGACGCGTGCCGTCGTCCTTGTGGTGCAGCTCGACCGCCTCGACCGCGCTCGTCGCCGTGGACCTGCCGGATCACGTACGGGACGCGCAGGTCGGCGCGGCCGGCGTCGACGTGGTCCATGACCTCGGCCACCGTCGCCTCGTGCGCGCGGAAGCCCTCGCGACGGTGGACGAGGGTCACGCGCGACGCGGTGTCGAGCAGGTTCACGACCCAGTCGAACGCCGAGTCGCCGCCGCCGACGATCGACGACGCGCTTGCCGGCGAACTCCGTCTTGTCGCCCACCAGGTAGTGCGCGCCGCGGCCCTCCCACGGCGCCATGTCGACGTCGGAGGTCGGCAGCCGGCGCGGCTCGAACGCGCCGTGGCCGCCGGCGACGATCACCGTGCGCGAGCGCAGCTCGCCGTCGTCGGTGTGCAGGACGACCTCGTCGCCGTCGTATTCGAGCCGCGTGGGCGGTGCACTCGAGGTGGACCGGGACGTCGAACTGCTCGATCGCCTGGCGCGCGCAGCTGCTCGACCAGCTCGCTCGCGAGGATGCGCGGGTGTCCGGGCACGTCGAAGATCCACTTCTCCGGGTACAGCGTCGTGCACTGCCCGCCGATCTCCGGCAGCGAGTCGATGATGCGGCAGCTCGCCTGGCGCATCCCCGCCCAGAACGCGGTCGCGAGCCCGACGGGACCGGCGCCGATGATGGTGATGTCGACGGTCTCGTCGCTCATGCGGCGGGGAGCGCCTCGGAGAGCGGCGTGCCGTCGAGCGCGCTGAGCGCACGCTCGACCGAGGTCGAGACGCAGGTGAAGGTGGGGGTGTCGCGCTTGGTGTACGCCGACGCCTCGGTCGTGCGCAGGCGCTGGACGAGGTCGAGGAAGCGCGACGGCTCGTCGGTCTCGAATGCGACCACGAACTCCTGGTCGTCGAGGCCGAACGAGTACGACGTGTTGAGGTCGATGTCGGGGTACTCCTTCCCGACCTTGATGTGCTCCTGCATGATCTTCCAGCGCTCGTCCGCGGGCATGCGCGTACCACTCGCGCGTCTTGACGAACGGGTAGACGAACAGGTAGCGGCCGTGCGCCGGGCGGACCTCCAGGCGCGACTCGTCGGAGTACTCCGACGGCTTGGTCATCGCGAGGTAGGAGTACGGCTGGCTGCACCACTTCATCAGCCCGCTCTGGGCCAGCACGACGTGGAACTCGTGGATCCGCTCCAGGTTCGTCGCCTGGGTGAGCAGCATCAGGTCGGTGTCGCCGCGCGTGCCGACGGTCGAGAACGCGCGCAGCAGGCGCTCGGTCGCGAAGTCCTCGCAGGCGGCCAGGAACTCGCGCTTGTCCTCGGCCGCGCTGGTCGTCCGGAAGCCGACGCCAGGCAGGGTCCACCTTCAGGAAGGTGTACTTGACGAAATGGCGCTCGGGCACGACTCCAGAATAGGGAAGCGGCTGTTAGCACCCGCTAAGGGTGCGGATGCCCGAACCGGAACCGTGGGTCCGCACGCTTAGGATGCACTTGATGCGGGTCGCGCTCGTCTCCCCTTACTCGTGGACCTACCCCGGCGGGGTGACCCGGCACATCGAGGCGCTGGCGGGCGAGTTGCTCGCGGCCGGACACGACGTGCGGGTGCTCGCGCCGTACGACCGCGACGACCGCCGCACCGCGCTGGCTGCACCGCGGCGACGCGCCCGCAGCGCCGCGAGGCCCCGGAGTGGCTGATCCCGCTCGGGCCCACGATCGGCTGGCCGTCCAACGGCGCGGTCTCCAACCTCGCGCACACGCCGACGGCGATCGCGACGCTGCGGCGCGAGCTGCGCGCGGGCCAGTTCGACGTCGTCCACGTGCACGAGCCCGTCGCGCCGGTGGTCGGCTGGGACACGCTCACCTCCACCGACGCGCCGCTCGTCGGGACGTTCCACGCTACTCGGAGAGCAGGCCGCCGCACGCGATCGCCGCCCTGCTCGGCGCCCGCCGCAAGCTCAACCGGCTCGCCGTCCGGATCGCGGTCTCCGAGGCCGCGGCGTGGACCGGCCGGCGCTTCTACGGCGGCTACTACCGGATCGTGCCCAACGGCGTCGCGCTGCCCGAGGACGGCGTGCCCGCGCCGCGCCGGCGCGCGCCGGGCGAGCCGCTGGAGATCGTGTTCGTCGGCCAGGCGGTGGAGCGCAAGGGCCTGCCCGTGCTGCTGCGCGCGTTCGAGGCGCTGCGCGCGCACGTGCCCGCGCGGCTGACGATCGTCGGCGCGTCGGAGACCGAGGTCGCGCCGCTGCTGCTCGAGCGCGACGGCGTCACGATCCTCGGCCGCGTCTCGGACGCCGAGAAGCGACGCCGCGCTGGAGGCCGCCGACGTGCTCGCGGCGCCGTCGCTCGGCGGCGAGTCGTTCGGGATGGTCCTGACCGAGGGCTTCGCCGCCGGCACGCCGGTCGTCGCCTCCGACATCGCCGGCTACCGCGACGTCGTCACCGACGGCGTCGACGGGCTGCTGGTCCCGCGCGGCGACGCGACCGCGCTCGCCGAGACGCTGCGCGACCTCGCGCTCGACCCCGAGCGGACGATCGCGCTGGGCGCCGCGGCGGCCGGGAGCGCCGAGCGCTACGCGTGGCCGAAGGTCGCCGCGCAGGTCGCCGAGGTCTACGAGGACGCGCGCGCCGTGCCGCAGCCCGAGGGCCTGGTCCAGCGCGCCGCCGTGCGCTACGGACTCCGCTCCGGCCGACCTCGGCCCGCGCCGCCCGGCGCGGCGGCTGCCGTCGCTGGAGCCGGCTCCCCGCCGGCTCGCGGCACGCGCGCCGGCCGGATCGCGCGGCGCGTCGCGCTGGGCGTGGCCGGCGCTCGGCGTGGCCGGCGGCTCCTATCCTCGCGCTCGAGCACATCGGGCTCGACCGGATCGGGCACTCGCTCGTGACCTCGAGCCCGTCCTGGGTGCTCGTCGGCCTGGCGCTGATGTGCATCTCGATGCTCTTCCGCGCGGTCTCCTGGCACGCGATCCTCACGGCCGCGCTGCCGGACGTCGCGCCCGCGCTTCGCCGACGCGTGGCAGGGGACGTCGGTCGGCGTGCTGATGTCCGCGACGCTGCCGGCGCGGCTCGGCGAGCCGTCGCGCGCGCTGATCGTGGCGCGCAGGCTCGGGCGCCCGCGCGAGGCGCTGCCGGTGGTGATCGGCACGCTCGTCTCGCAGACGCTGCTCAACGTGGTCGCGCTCGTGATCCTCGGCATCGTGATGTTCTCCACCGTCGGGCTGTTCGCCGGCCGCGAGCAGGCGCTGCTCTGGTACGCCGCCGCGCCGTTCGTCGTGCTCGTGCTCGTGCTCGTCGCCCCCGCGCTGGTGCGCTCCGGCCTGCCCAAGCGCTCCGCGCGCGTGGCCCGCTGGATGCGCCAGGCGCGCGCGGGCGCGACCCGCGTCCGCCGCGGCCTCATCGTGTTCCGCCGGCCGCGGCTGGGCAGCGCGGCGGTGACGATGCAGCTCGGCGCCTGGGCGCTCCAGCTCGTCAGCTGCTACGTGCTCATGGTCGCGCTCGGGCTCGACACGCAGGGCGCCGACCTCGGCGCCGCGGCCGCGGTCCTGTTCGCGGTCAACGTCAGCGCGGTGCTCCCGCTCACGCCGTCGAACCTCGGCGTGTTCCAGGCCGCGTGCGTGCTCGTGCTCAACCGCGCCTACGGGATCGGCTACGCCGACGCGCTCGCGCTACGGGATCATCCTGCAGGCCGTCGAGGTCGCGACGGCCGTCGTGCTCGGGATGCCGGCGCTGGTGAAGGAGGGCGTGTCGTGGCGCGAGGTCCGGCTGCGGGCGCTGCACACCGCTCCCGTCGAGCTGTCGGCGGTGCCGCAACGCCGGACCGAGCCGTCGCGGGCGCGGGGGTAGCCGGGCTGGTCTGCCGCGTGGCGCCGGCCTGGTGCGTGGCGCTTACAGCGGCATTGAGGGGGAGCGCGGTTGGGTGCGCGCTTCCGCGGAAGCGCCGTTTGCGCGAGCGAGTTGCACGTTGACCACCTATATGGGGGTCAACGTGCAAATGACCCGCGGAATCGACCGAACCCGCCCCCTCGATGCCCGCAGTTGACCTTCGCCGGCGTCACCTGACGCGCCGGCGGACGGCTCAAGCAGCCGTCGCGAGCCCTTCCCGCGCGAACGCCACGGTGAGCTCGGCCCGCGAGCGCACGCCGAACTTCGCGTAGACCCGGGACAGGTGGTGCTCGACGGTCTTCTCGCTGAGGAACAGCGCGGCCGCGACCTGCTTGTTCGGCCGGCCGTCGGCGACGAGCCGCGCGACGTCGAGCTCGCGCGCGGTGAGCGAGCGCGGTCCCTCGGCGCCGGCCGCGCGGCGGTTCTCGACCGAGACGCGGGAGCCCAGGCGCCGGAGCTCGCGCGCGGCCGCGTCGCGCCACATGAAGGCGCCGCCGCGCGCGGCGTCGACCGTCACGGCGCGCAGGACCGCGACGGCGTCCGTGCGATCGCCCACCGCGGCCAGCGCGCGGCCGGCGAGCAGGCGCGCGGCCAGCTCGTCGCGGCGGGCGCCGATCCGCCCGGCCTGCTCGGCCGCCGCCATCGCGACGCGGCCGGCCTCGGCCGGGTCGCCGGTCGCCAGGAGGATCTCCGCCTGGGCGCACGCCCCGCGGACGGCGCCCGCGGGGAGCGCCATCGCCTCGGCGTGGCGGACGAGCTCCTCGGTCCAGTCGCGCGCCTCGTCCATCCGGTCCGTCGCGATCGCCGCGCGCACGAGCACCAGGAGGAGCCAGGTGCGCCACGTCTCGTCGACGCCCTCGAGCATCGGACCCGCCGCGGCGGTCATCGCGCGGATGCAGCGCTCGGGGTCCTGCTCCTCGTGGATCGCGGCGACGGCGCATCGCCCGGTGCGGGTCAGCGCGCTCGGCTCGAGCTCGTCGAGCAGCTCGGCCGATTCGTCGGCGGCGCGCTGCGCCTCCGAGCCCTCGCCGCGGTCGTGGTGCAGGAGCGCCTTCGTCCACAGCGCCTGGTGGAGCATGCTGCGGACGCCCTGGAGCCGCGCGCCCTCCTCGGCGACCTCGACGTCGGCGAGCGCTTCGCCCAGGTTGAGCCGCTGCTGCTGGAACTGCGCGCGGGTGATCGCGAGCCGGCCGAGGAAGCCGTCCTGGCGCGTCGCGCGGGCGATCGACAGCGCGCGGTCGAGCGTCGCGTAGCCGTCGTCGAAGCGCTCGCCCAGCAGCGCCGCGGTCGCGACGTGGACGGCGCCCTTCAGGCCCGCGCCGATCTCCGGGTCGTCGATCCGGGCCAGGCGGTCGATGGCGCGCGCCAGCAGCGTCTCGGCGGCGCCGGCGTCGCCGGTCCGCTGGGCGCCGAGCGCGCCGAGACCCTCGGCGCCGGCGCGCAGGGCGTCCTGGCCGTCGGCGTCGCAGGCCGCGCGGGAGGCCCAGTCGCGCATCGCGGCGGCGTCGCCGGCGTAGAACCCGGCGGCGGCCATCTCGAGCGCGAGCGCGGCGCGGCCGTCCGGCGGGGCGTCGGCGAGCGCGCCGAGCAGCCGCCGGTGCGCGTCGCCGTGGCGGCCGAGCAGGTGCTCGACGCCGGCGCACTGCGCCACGAGCGCGAGCCGCTCCGGCGTGGGCTCGGACGGGACGAGGGCGAGCACGTCGATGAGCGCCGTGCGGCTCTCGTGCAGCCGCCCGGCGTTCGCCAGCGCGAGCGCCATCGGGCCGAGCAGCGCGGCGCGCTGCTCGCGGTCGGCGTGGGGGAGCAGGCGCGCGCCGGCCGCGTACCACCGGGCCGCGGTCGCCGGGGCGGTGTCGGCGGCGGCGGTCGGCCGCCTCGCGCAGGACCGCGACGGCGGCGGGGTCGCCCGGCCGCGCCCACTTCTCGACGTGGAAGGCCCGCACCGAGGCGCTCGCGCCGCGCGCCTGCAGCGCGCCGGCGACGCGCTCGTGCGCCGCGAGCCGCCAGGCCGGCGGCACGGCGTCGTACACGGCGCGGCGCAGGAGCGGGTGACGGAAGCGGAACGCGCGGCCGTCCCCGGTCGCGCACACGAGGTCGGCGGCGACGAGCTGGTCGAGCGGGACGAGCGCGCCGGCGGGGTCCAGCGCCGCCGCGGCCGCGGCGAGCTCGGGGTCGAACGGGTCGCCGGCGACGGCGGCGCCGTCGAGCAGCGCGCGGGCGGGCTCCGGCATCGCGCCCACCTCGAGCCGCACCGCGGCGAGCAGCGTCGGCGGGAGCGCGCCGTCCGGGTCGCGGGCCACCCGGGCGAGCTCCTGCAGGAACAGCGGGTTGCCGGCGGCCTCGCGGGCCAGCCGCTCGCGCAGGGCGGCGTCGCCGACGTGGCCGACGAGCTCGAGCGACGCGTCGTGCGCGAGCGGTGCGAGCGAGACCACCTGGCTGCAGGGGGCCGCGCGGGTGGCGTGCAGCAGGCGCGGCGCCGGCTCCATCGGCCGCATGGCGAACGCGAGCAGGTGCGGCGCGCGCGGCGCGCGGCGCAGCAGGTGCAGGACGAGCTCGATCGACGCGTCGTCGGCCCAGTGCAGGTCGTCGAGCAGGAGCGCGACCGGACGCTCGCGGCCGAGCATCTCCAGCAGCGCGCGCAGCGCGCGGTGGCAGCGGAAGCGCTCGCGGGCGCTCGGCGCGGCGGGGGCGGGTCCGGCGGAGGCGGCCGAGGGGAGGACGGCGGCGAGGTCGGCGCCGACCGACTCGATGCGGCGCGGGTGCAGCGTGGCGACGTGGTCGTCGAGCGCGTCGACGACGAGCCCGAACGGCACGTCGCGCTCGTGCTCGGCGGCGCGCCCGTCGAGGACGAGCAGGCCGGCGGCGGCCGCCCGCTCGTGCAGCGCGTCGAGCAGCGCGCTCTTGCCGATCCCCGTCTCGCCGAGGATGGCGAGCACCCGGCTCTCGCCGCTCGCCACGTCGGCGATCGCAGCGCCGGCGGCGGCGAGCTCCCGCTCGCGACCGACGAGGGCGCGCGGGCCGGCCGCCGCGGAGGTCACGTCGTGGCCTCCGCGCCGTTCGCCGGTTCGGCGAGCATGGCTTCGATGGTGGCGACCAGCCCGAGCCAGCCGGAGAAGTCGGTGTCGGTGCCGTCGGATGCCGTGACGCGCCCGGTGAGGGCGTCGTCGGCGACCTGCAGCTCGAGTGCGAGGGTGATGTTCTTGGATTCCACGGAGCGGAGCATCCACGCTGCGCACCCCCCTGCCATCGAGGGACCCCCTAAACGTGCCCCCCTAACTTTGGCTAGGTGGTCAGGGCGACCGGCAGCTCGCGGCGCGAGCGGATCCCCAGCTTGCGGTACACGTTGGAGAGATGGACCTCGACCGTCTTGGGCGTGACGTAGAGCGCCTGCGCGATGTCGCGGTTGGTCTCCCCGCCCGCGGCGAGGTCGGCGACCCGCCGCTCCGAGGCCGTCAGCGCCGCGACGCCGCTGAGCGCCTCGACCCGCGGCCGGGCCCCCGCCGCGTAGAGCTCGGAGCGCGCGGCGTCGGCGAGCGGCGGGGCGCCGCATGCGGTCGCCAGGTCGAGCGCCGCGCGCAGCGGCTCCCTCGCCTCGGTGGGGCGCCGGGCGCGGCGCAGCGCGGCGCCGAGCGCGGCGAGCGCCTTGGCGTGCTCCAGCCGGGCGGTGCTGTCCGCGAGCACGGCGACCGCCTCCTCGAGGTGCGCGATGCCCGCCTCGCGCTCGAGCCTGCCGAGCACGCAGAGCGCCCGGCCGACGTCTCCCGGCGCGCCGAACCGCCGCGCCCGCGCCAGGTCCTCGCGCGCGATCGCCATCGCCTCGTCGCCGCCGTCGAGCCGGTCGAGCGCCTCGGCCCGCAGCGCGCGCCACGGGCTGCCGGGCGAGTCGCGGTAGGCGGCGAAGCGCGCCGCGAACGCCTCCGAGGCGGCCAGCGCCTCGTTCGACCGGCCCTCCGCCACCAGGAGCGCGAGCTCGGCGTGCAGCCAGTGGCGCGCAGCGTCAGAGCTGTCGCCCATGTCGGCGCTGCGCTCCAGTGCGCGCCGGGCGCTCGGCACGTCGCCGCGCTCGACCAGCGCCTGGCAGAGGAAGGCGTCGCCGTACGCTCGCGCGGCCGGGCCGAGGCCGTAGATCTCGAACTCGTCGATGGCGGTCCGCAGCAGCTCGACCGCTTCCCCGATCTGTCCCTGCCGCCATTGCGTGTATCCGATCCAGAGGTGCACCGAGGCGATGTCGAGCAGCGAGCCGCGGCGGTGCGCGTCGGCCTCCAGCGCCGCGAGCGCGTCGAGCGCCTCGCGCCGGTCGGCCAGCACCAGCGTGACCGTGGCGATGATCACGGTCAGCCCGTCCTCCGTCGAGAGCAGCTCGCCGCCCTCGAGCGCCGCCAGCGCGAGCGCGGCGCACTCGTCTGCCGTGGCGCCGCGGTTGGCCCAGTCGTACGCCGCGACGCCGGCGAGCGCCTTCGCGCCCGGGCCGGGCAGCGTGGGCGCGTGCCGGTAGCCCGCCATGCGCGCGAGCAGCTCAGGCGCCACCACCGAAGAAGTAGGTCGCCAGCTCGAACGTCTCCAAGGCCCGGGCCAGGTCCGCGTCGGCAGGCGGGAGCGCCGCGGCGGCCCGGGCGGCGACCGCCGCCGCCTCGGAGGCGTGGCCGGTGAACAGCAGCGCGCGGCCGAGCAGCGCCGCCAGCTCTCCGCGCGCGTGGGGGTCGTCGAGCGCGTCGTACGCCTCCTGCAGATGCGCGGCGGCCGCCGGCCCGCTGGTCAGCGCCTCGGCGGTGCCGAGCGCGAGCAGCACGGCGGTCCGCTCGCCTGGCGGCGGGGGTTCCTCGATCGCCCGGCGCAGGTAGGCGACGGCGCTGTCGGCCGCGCCCTTGCGCATCGCGGCGTGGCCGGCGCGCTGCAGCAGCTCCGCCACCCACGCCTCTCCGCGGCGCGGGGCGACCAGCAGCTGCGCCGCGATCTGCTCGATCCCGGCGCCCGTGTCGCGGAGCACGTGCGCGGCGCGCTCGTGCTCGAGGTCGCGCTCCGCCGGCGGCACGTCGTGGTAGACGGCGTCGCGGACGAGCGGGTGGACGAAGCCCAGCGGCGGGTCGGGGCGGAGGATCTCGGCGCGGATCAGCTCCCCCGTCGCGGCCGCGGCAGCGCGCTCGTCGCACCCCGCCAGCACCGCGACGGCGGGCAGCGCGGCGCTCTCGCCGAGCACGGCGGCGGCGCGCGCCACGGCCCGCGCGTCCGAGGACTGCCGCGCGAGCCGCAGCAGCACGGTGCCCGAGACGGCGCGTGGCCCGATCGCGCGCACGACCCCCGCCTGATCGGCGTCCGGGCGCACCCCTTCGGCCTCGAGCGCACGCAGCAGTTGGCGGAGCAGGAGAGGGTTGCCGCCGGTCGCCTCGTGGCACGCGCCGCAGAACGCCGGGTCGGCGCCCGCGCCCAGCCGCTCGCGCACCAGGTCGGTGACGGCTGTGGCGCTCAGCGGTCCGGGGCGCAGCGAGAGCGTCGCCGGGTCGCCGGCGATCTCGCCGAGCAACGCCGGATCGGTGGGCGGCTCGTTGGACCGCAGCGTGCTGGCCACCAGGACCGGCGCGCCGTCGAGCCGCCGGGCGAGGTAGGCGAGGAAGCGCAGCGAGGGCCGGTCGCACCAGTGCAGGTCGTCGACCGCGAGCAGCAGCGGGCGCTCCGCGGCGAGGTTGAGCGCGAGCCAGTAGAGCCCGTGCAGCGCCGCGAACGAGGCGCCGCTCTCGCCGTCGGCGCCCGGCTCGGCCTCGAAGACGGCGGCCGCGGGCGCCGCCGCGCCGGCGAGCGCGACGGCGCGCCGCTCCGCGACGTCGGCCTCGAGCAGCTGGCGCACGACGCCGAACGCGAACTCGCGCTCCAGCTCTGACGCGCGCGCCGTGAGCACGCGCAGCTCGTCGCCGGCGCGGACGCGCAGTCCGGCGAGGAGCCCGGACTTGCCGATGCCCGCGGGCCCCTCGATCAGCACCAGCCGCCCGCGGCCGTCAGCGGCGCCGGCGACCAGCTCGTCGAGCGCGGCCAGCTCGGCGTCGCGCTCGAGCAGCGCCGGGGCCGAGGTCGCGCGCTCAGGGGGCAAGGATCGCGCAGACACGGTCGAGCTCGGCGGCCGACGCGGCGATCAGCCGCTCGGCTTGCGTCCGCAGGGCGGCGAGGTTGGACGCACTGGCGTCGTCGAGGTCGTCGGACGCGAGGTCCAGCGGCGTCTGGAGGCGCACGTAGCGGTCGCCCATGACCGTGGCGGCCTCGAACTCGATCGTGTCGGCGACGCCGTCGAAGACCATGTCGAGCGCGGGCCGCGCCCAGCCGAGCTGCCCCCAGTCCCTGGCCTCCTCGAACGTGTACGCGCGGGTGTGCTCGCCGGTGCCGAGCGAGAGCATCAGCTCGAGCTCGGGCTCCCGCCCGGCCGCCACGACGTCCGCGTACGCGCACATCGACGGGTTGACGGCATAGACGCCGCCGTCGATCAGCGGGTACGTGCGCGAGCCGGCGAGGTCGGTCACCTCGACGGGCTCGAAGTAGCTCGGGGCGGCGGACGTCGCGCGGGCGACCTGCGCGAGCCGGAAGTCGTACGTGCGGGCGCGGCGCGCGCGCTCGGAGCGGAAGAAGAACGCGAACCGGCCCCGGATGTCGTAGGCGGTGACGAGCACGTCGGTCAGCGCCTCGGAGAGGGTGCCGCCCCCCAGGTAGCGCTCCAGCGCAGCGTCGAGCCCCTCGTCGTCGTAGCGCTCGTCCACCCAGCCCTCGACCGAGAGGATCCGCTTGATGAGGCTGCGGTGGAAGATCCGCGGTCCCTCTTCGACGTAGATGCCGGCGAGCTCCTCCGCGGAGAACAGCGGCCGCCCGTCCGGGCCCGGCCGCGTCAGCGCGCAGGCGAGGATGCCGCCGGTCGACGTGCCGGCCACGAAGTCGACCAGCTCGGCGATCCGCCGCCCGGTCCGCAGCTCGATCTCGGCGAGCACGACCGCCGGGATCAGCCCCCGGATGCCACCGCCGTCGATGCAGAGGACCTTCACGCAGCGCGAGTCTAGGATGATCGGCCGGTCCGTTGCGAGTTGACCGCGCTATGCGGCATCAAGTCGCAACAGGGCTGTCTTGAGGGCTCGGGTGACGTACGCGCGCCGGCGCGTCACCTGCTCGTATGTGAATCGCAGGACGCGGTAGCCCGCCAACGTCAGCTCGACATCGCGCTCGCGGTCGTCGTTCAACGCCGACGGGGAGCGATGCCAGCGATACGAATCCGCCTCTACGACGACCCTCCGATTCGGCCAATAGAAGTCACGCACCCTCCCCTCGACGACGGTGTTCACCAGCGGTGACGGCAGACCGCGGTCGTCGCAGAGCTCGTACACCAGGCGTTCAAGGTGGCTGCGCGTGTCAACTGGTCCGCCGTACCGGGACAACTGCGCTTTGAGGGAACCGGTTCCGGGGCGTCCCTGGTGGCGCGCGAGGAGACGGTGGAGCTCGGCGAAATCGACGAGGCGGCTCTCCTCTGCGCGGTCGAGCGCCGCCTCGAGCCTCCGACCGCGCCATCCCACTCCGGCAAGGTCGAGCAATGTGCGCGGCGGGGTCGTGATCGGCAACCCGTCGAGCTCGGTCAGCTCGTCCGGCGGCAGCGACCGGCTGCGATGGAGGAGGATGCCGGCGCGCTGACTGCGCCCGCCCAAGCCCACGGTGACGTGGATGGTGGCCGCGTTCGAGCGGACGAGCTCCCACGCGACGCCGGCGCTCGTGTGGCTCAGCACCCCGTCCGGCGCGTAGGCCAGAACCGCTGCCCACCAGCGTGCCGTGGCATCCACCCGTCGGTGGCCGACCGAATACACACCGCGGTACCACCGATGCAGCCGCCCGGCGCGCACACGCCGATGTATGGCCGCCGGACTCAGCCCGAGTCCGACGAGCTGCGCGTGCTCCACGATTCCGCCCTGACGTTCCGCGAGGCGGGCGACGACATGATCCGTTGCGCCTTGATCTCGCATACCGAGATCGAGGCGCAACGCGTGCGAGGTTCGCCCCCTAGGTCGCCAGCTCGGGCTCGGGCTCGAGCTCCAGATCGGCGTCGTCGATCTCGCCGAACAGGGACGGGTCGCGCGGCGTGCCCTTGATCACGTCGTCCGCGCGGCCGCGGTGGCCGTCCGGGAGGAGCCGGCCACTCGTGGTGCCGAAGTAGATCGCCTCGGGGTGGTGCGCGACGACCGCGAGCGTGGACTGCTCCGGCTGCGGCGCGAAGCCGCCCGTCAGCTGCATGCCGATCTTGTCGAGCCCCAGGATCGCGTCCACCTTCTCGTGCTCGGACTGGTCCGGGATCGCCGGGTAGCCCCACGAGTAGCGGCGTCCCTGGGTCTCCGGGATCCCGAGGTCGCGGCGGACGCGCCAGTGCAGCCACTCCGCCAGGCCCTCGGCGACCTGGACGCCCAGGCCGTGGGTGAAGAGCTGCTCAGCGAACTCGCCGTCGGCCTCGAGGCGGGCCATCAGCTCGGTCACCTCGTCGCCGACGGTCACGGCCTGCAGCGCGATCACGTCGAGCTCGCCGCTCTCCTTCGGGCGGTAGAAGTCGGCCAGGCAGATGCGGTCGCCGTTCGGCTGGCGCGGGGCGACCAGGCGCCGGAGGACGGTCTCGCGATCGTCAGGGTCGAGCACGACGATCTCGTTGCCCTCGGAGTAGCAGGGGAAGTAGCCGAGCAGCGCGCGCGGGTGCAGGTAGCCGGCCTCCCGCCACATGCGCTCCAGCCGCGGGCGGAAGTCGTCCGCGATCAGCCGGCGCCACTCCTCGCCCTTCACGCCGCGCCCGCCCCAGTGCAGCTTGAACAGCACGTGCGTGTCGAGGTGCGAGTAGAGCTCCTCGCGGTCGACCGCGATCTCCCGCACGCCCCAGAACGGCGGCTCCGGAACGGGGTTGTCGGTCGCGACGGGGGAGCGGACGGAGTCGTCGGCGAAGTTGTGCACGACCTCCACCTCGCCCTCCTCGCGCAGCCGCCGGGCCTCGTCGCGGACCTTCTCCACCAGGCGATCGCGGGCGTCGCCGTCGACCAGCTGGTCCATCACAGCGAGCCCCTCGAACGCGTCCTTGCAGTAGAAGACGCCGGGCTCGTAGATCGCTTCGGACTCCTTGCCGTCGGGGTAGTTGGCGCGCAGCCCGAACTTGCGGTTGATCGCGGCGCCGCCGACGAGCAGCGGGAACTCCAGCCCGTGCGAGTGCAGCTCCGACACGCACAGCGGCATCTGCTTGGAGGTCGACACGAGCAGTGCGCTCAGGCCGATCGCGGTCGCGTCGTGCTCCTTCGCGGCGTCGAGGATCGTGCCGATCGGGACCTGCTTGCCGAGGTCGACGACCGTGTAGCCGTTGTTGGTGAGGATCGTGTTGACGAGCGACTTGCCGATGTCGTGCACGTCGCCGAACACCGTCGCCAGCACGACGGTGCCCTTCGTGTAGCCCTCGAGCTTGTCGAGGTACTTCTCGAGCTGGGCCACCGCGCGCTTCATGACCTCGGCGCTCTGCAGCACGAACGGGAGGATCAGCTCGCCGGCGCCGAACTTGTCGCCGACCTCCTTCATCGCCGGCAGCAGCACGCCGTTGAGCGTCGGCACCGCGCCGAGCTTCTCGACCGCGAGGTCGATCTGGGCCTCCACGCCGTCCTTCTTGCGCCGCAGGATGTGCCAGTGCAGCGCCTCCTCCGGCTCCATCCCCGCCGTGGGGTCCGCCGCCTCGGCCTCGTCGGCGTGCGACGCCTTCTCCTCGAAGTGGGCGATGAAGCGCTCGAGCGCGTCCTCGCGCCGGTTGAAGACGAGATCGTCCGCGAGCCCGCGCTCCTCCTCGCCGATCTCGGCGTAGGGCGTGATGTGGTTCGGGTTGACCATCGCGAGGTCCAGGCCGGCCTCGACGCAGTGGTGCAGGAAGACGGAGTTGAGCACCGACCGCGCGGGGAGGCCGACGCCGAACGAGACGTTCGAGACACCGAGCGACGTGAGCACGCCGGGCAGCTCGGACTTGATCAGGCGGATGCCCTCGATCGTCTCGACGGCCGACGGGCGCCACTCCTCGTCGCCCGTGGTCAGCGTGAACGTGAGCGCGTCGAAGATCAGCAGCCGCGGGTCCATCCCGTGCTCGTCGCAGACCAGCCCGTGGATGCGCTGGGCGATCTCGAGCTTGCGCTCGCGCGTCTTGCCCATCCCGACCTCGTCGATCGTCAGCGCGATCAGCGCGGCGCCGTGCGCCAGCGCGATCGGGGTGACGCGGTCGAGCTTGTCGCGGCCGGCCTCGAGGTTGATGGAGTTGACGATCGCGCGGCCGGGGATCTGCTCGAGCGCGAGCTCGATGACCTCGGGCTCGGTCGAGTCGACCTGGATCGGCGCGGGCTGGGTGAGCGAGACCTTCTTCGCCACGAGCCGCATCTGCTCGTCCTCGTCCTGGCGCTCGGTGAGCGCGACGCACAGGTCGAGCACGTGCGCTCCGCCCTCGACCTGGTCCTCGGCGACCTGCACGAGCCCGTCGTAGTCGTCGGCCAGGAGCATCTCCTTGGCCTTGCGCGAGCCCTGCGAGTTGACCCGCTCGCCGACCAGCGTCGGCGCGGGGTCCTGCGCGAGCGGCGTCGCGGTCATCATCGACGCGACGTGCGGCGGGCGCGGCGCGGGGCGCTCGCCCGGCGTCCGGCCGCCGACGCGCTCGACGATCGCGGCGATGTGCTCGGTGGTGGTGCCGCAGCAGCCGCCGACGATCGTGACGCCGTAGCGGTCGACGAACTCGCCGAGCGTCTCGGACAGCGTGTCGGGCTTCTCGGGGAAGATCGTCTCGCCGCTCGGACCCTGGTGCGGGATCCCGGCGTTCGGGATGCACTGGACCGGCACGGGGGAGAACTCGCCCAGGAAGCGGATCGCGTCGCGCATGTCCTCGGGGCCGGTCGAGCAATTGAGGCCGATCACGTCGACCTTCAACGCCTCCAGCGTGGCGAGGACGGCCGAGATGTCGGTCCCCAGCAGCATCTTGCCGCCGTTGGGGAGGAGCGAGACCGACGTCTGCAGCGGCACGGCGCGGCCGGTGCTCTTGAACGCCTCGCGGGCGCCGAACACGGCGGCCTTGACCTCGAGGATGTCCTGCGCGGTCTCGATGATCAGCAGGTCGGCGCCGCCGTCGACCAGGCCGCGCGCCTGCTCCTCGAACACCGCCACCAGCTCGCGGAAGGTGATCTTGCCGAGCGTCGGGTCGTCGGACGCGGGCAGGTGGCCGGTCGGGCCGATCGAGCCGGCGACGAAGCGCTCCTCGCCGATGGCGGCGCGGGCGATCTCGGCGGCCTTGCGGTTGATCTCGTACGTGTGCTCGCCGAGGCCCCACTCGTCGAGCTTGATCCGCGACGCCTGGAACGTGTCGGTCTCGACCACCTCCGCGCCGGCCTCGACCATCGACTCGTGCAGGTCCTGGATGACGTCGGGGCGGTTGAGCACCAGCGCCTCGTGGGCGCGGCCGGGGAGCTTGTAGTCGTGTTCGAGCGAGAGGTCGAACTGCTCGAGCGTCGCGCCCATGCTCCCGTCGAAGACGACGATCCGTTCACGGGTGGCAGCCAGGTAATCGCGCATCCCGAAGGAAGATAGCGAACCTTGACAAGGTTGTGGCAAGGTTTGCGCCCGAGGACCCCGGAGGCGCGTGTGTCACGGTAAGAGGGACGTGCGACGCGCCGAACTGCACTTCCATCTCCTCCCGGACCTCGACGACGGACCCGTCGACCTCGACGACGCCATCGAGCTCGCGCGGCTCGCGGTCGCCGACGGGACGTCGACGGTGACGGTCACGCCCCATGTCCGCGACCTCCTCGCCGCGGGCATCCTCGCCGAGGTGCCCGCGCGCGTGCGCGAGGTGCAGGCCGCGCTCGACGCCGCCGGCGTCCCGCTCGAGGTGCGAACCGGAGCCGAGCTCGCGCACGACGACGTCGACGCGCTCGACGATCGCCGGCTCGACGCGATCGCGCAGGGGCCGCCCGGCCGGCGCTGGGTGCTGATCGAGGCGCCGCTGTTCGGCGACGCCCCCGGCTTCCTCGACGCCACCGCGGAGCTCCGGGCGCGCGGGTTCGGCACGCTGATCGGGCATCCCGAGCGCTGCGCCGGGCTCATGCTCGCCGAGGGCGCCGTCTCGCACGAGCGCAGGGCCGGCGCGATGTTGCAGGTCAACGCCTCCTCGCTCACCGGCCGCCACGGCCCGGACGCGAAGAGCTGGGGGATCGAGCTGCTCCGCTCCGGGAACGCCGACCTGATCGCGTCCGACGCGCACGGGTTCACCCGCCCGCCGCAGCTCTCGCCGGCGCTCGACGTGCTGGCGGCGGCGGGATTGCCGCGCGCCGCGCTCGAGCCGCTGGTGAGCGACGCGCCGCGCGCGCTGCTCGCCCGCGGGATCGAGCCGCTGCGCCACGCCGCCTGAGGACGCCGCTTCGCGGGTATCGCATGCTGCGATGCCCCGCGACGACGTGACCATCACCCCCCACCGCGACGGCCCGCTGCTCGTGCGGGGCCCGTTCCGGCTGGTGGACCAGAACGGGCGCGAGATCGACGCCGGTCGCGAGACGGTCGCGCTCTGCCGCTGCGGCAAGTCGCGCATCCGGCCGTTCTGCGACGGCACGCACAAGCTCGTGCGCTTCAAGGCGCCCAGCGGCGGCGAGCAGCGCTACTGAGCCGACGCCGGCGGCTTGTGCCGGCGTCGGACCCGCAGCGTCAGCCAGGCGCGCAACGCGAGCAGGCCGGTGCCGGTGCCGGCCAGCGTCGGCATGAGCTCCTCCAGCGGCACGCCGCCCACGTGCGCCATCACGAGCGCGACCTCCTCGATCCGCGCTGCGAGGCGGCGGCCTCGGAGAGGGCCGCCTCGAAGACGGTCGCGTTGTCGTACTCGTCGTGGAGGTTCCACCATCCGTAGGGCGCGGGTCTGCGGGTAGCCCTCGGGCGAGTCCTCCCAGTCCTCCTGGCGACCGAGCGCGGTCATGTCGAGGTAGCTCCAGGTGCTGCCGAGCGCCTCGTCGCCGCGGCCGTTGATGAAGTAGGTGCGGAAGATCCGGTCGCCGTCGCGGAAGAAGGCGTTGGTGCCGTGCCACTCGTCCACGCCGAAGTCGGCGTCGAAGTCGTCGGTGAGCGTGTACCAGGGGATCTGCCAGCCCATCCGCGCCTTCCAGCGCTCGATGTCCGGCTGCGGCGCGCGCGAGACGTACGCGAGCGTGGTGTCGCGGGCGTTCAGGTGGGCGAGGTGGGCGACCTGGTCGGCCATCATCGAGCAGCCGCGGCAGCCGCTCTCGGGCCAGCCGGCCACGCCGGGCTCGAAGAAGAAGCGGTAGACGATCAGCTGGCGGCGGCCCTCGAAGAGGTCGAGCAGGCTCGCCGGGCCGTCCGGGCCCTCGAAGCGGTAGTCCTTCTCGACGGCCATCCGCGGCATCCGGCGGCGCTTGGCGGCCAGCGCGTCGCGCGCGCGGGTCAGCTGCCTTCTCCTCGACGAGCAGCTGCTCGCGGGCGGCCTCCCACTCCTGCGGGGACACGATCGGCGGCATGTTCATCGGTGCTTCTCCTTTGGTCGTTCGTTGGTCAGGTCAGGCGACGGCCGGCTCGGCCTCGGCGACGGCCTCGGGCTCGCGGCTCCCGCCGAGCAGCAGGCCCGCCGCCACCACCCCGAGCGCCGCGACGGCGATCGCCACGGCGAAGGCGGACCGGTAGCCGTCGGTGAGCGCCGCCAGGGGGTCGGCGCCGTGCGCGCCGGACACGGCGACCGTGGACAGGATCGCCACGCCCACCGCGCCGCCGATCTGGAACGAGGCGTTGTTCAGGCCCGAGGCCAGCCCGGCCTCGGTCTCGGCCACGCCGGTCAGCGACGCGATCGAGCCGGCGACGTAGGCGGCGCCGATGCCCGGGCCGAGGATGCAGCAGGGCGAAGAAGAGGTCGCCGAGGTAGCTGCCGCCGACCGACACCTGCGTCAGCAGCAGGCTGCCCAGGCCGGTGAGCGCCATGGCGACGACCGCGACCCGCCTGACGCCGCCCTTGGTGGCGATCGCCTGCGCGGTGAAGGTCCCGATCACCGCCGTGACCGGCATGACGACCGAGGCGAGCCCGAACTGGATCGGCGACCAGCCGAGGACCTCCTGGGCGTACTGGGTGAGGATGAACGGCACGCCGAAGCCCATCGTCCCGAGCGCGAAGAGCACGAGGTTGCCGCCCACCAGCGACCGCGACCGGAACACGCCCAGCGGCGCCAGCGGGGCGGCGGAGCGCGACTCGATGCCGGCGAAGACCGCGGTCAGGACGGCCGCCAGCGCCAGCAGGCCCAGCGTCTGGCCGTCGCCCCAACCGGCCTCAGGCGCCTCGACGACCGCGTAGACCAGCGCCACCAGCGCGGCCGTGATCGTCACCGCGCCGGCGACGTCGAAGCGCCGCTGCGCAGCCGCCGCGCGGCTCTCGCGCAGGAGCACCGGGCTGAGCGCGGCCACCACGGCGGCGACGGGCACGTTGATGAAGAAGATCCACTCCCAGCCGAGGCCGTCGGTGATCGGGCCGCCGACCAGCCACGCCGCGGTCCCGCCGATGGCGCCGGTCGAGCCCCAGATCCCGAGCGCCTTGTTGCGCTCGGCGCCCTCCGGGAAGGTCGTCATCACGATCGACAGCGCGGTCGGGGTCATGATCGCGGCCGCCACGCCCTGCACGACGCGCGCGGTGAGCAGCGCCTCGCTCGTGCCCGCCAGTCCGGCGCCGAGCGAGGCCAGCGCGAACAGGCCGGTGCCGACGATGAACATCCGGCGGCGCCCCAGGAGGTCGGCGGCGCGCCCGCCCAGCAGGAGCAGACCGCCGAAGCTGAGCAGGTAGGCGCTCAGGACCCACTGCAGATCCCCGGCCGAGAACGCCAGGTCCGCGTCGATCGAGGGCAGCGCCACGACCACGATCGCGGAATCGAGGATGACCATGAAGAAGGCCGTGCACAGCAGCGCCAGCGCCTTCCAGCGGCGGGGGTCGGGCTGTGCCGGGGGATGCGTGTGCTGCGGGTTGGACATGACGTGTCTCCTTGTCGACGTCGCCGCCCGAATCGGCGGCCTCGACAAGACGTCGCAGCACGGAGGGCGATTTGGACAGGCTTCGGAGATCCGTCAGCGCAGCGCGCCCAGGCGCCGCTCGAGCTCCGCGCGCTCGACGGCGTTGGCGGTGAGCGCGATCGCCCGCTCGTAGGCGCGCGCGGCGCCCTCGGCGTCGCCCGCGCGGCTGAGCAGCTCGGCGTGCGCCGCGTGCAGCGGCTGGTAGCGCTCGAGCGCCGGATCGCCGAGCAGCGGCTCGAGCAGCTCCAGGCCCGCGGCGGGCCCGGCGGCCAGGCCGACGGCGACCGCGCGGTTGAGCTCGACCACCGGCGACGGGTTGAGCCTGGCCGAGGGCGCCGTAGAGCTCGGCGATCTGCGCCCAGTCGGTGGCTTCGGCGTCCGGGGCCTGGATCTGCAGGGCCGTGATCGCGGCCTGCAGCTGGTACTCGCCCGGACGCCGCAGGCGCACCGCGCGCTCCAGCTTCGCGAGCCCCTCGCGGATCCGGTCCTGATCCCAGAGCGACCGGTCCTGGGCGTCGAGCGCGACGTACCGCCCGCTCGGATCCACGCGCGCGGCGCGGCGCGCGTCGTGCAGCAGCATCAACGCCGACAGCCCCCACACCTCGGCGTCGTCGGGCATCAGCCGGCACAGCAGCTCGCCGAGGCGGATCGCCTCGTCGCACAGCTCCTCGCGGACGAGGCGATCGCCCTCGGCGGCCGCGTAGCCCTCGTTGAAGATCAGGTACACCACCCGCAGCACGCCGCGCAGGCGGTCGGGCAGCTCCTCGTCGGCCGGCACCCGGTAGGGGATGTGCGCGTCGGCGATCTTGCGCTTCGCGCGCACGATCCGCTTGCCCATGGTCGGCTCGGCGACCAGGAAGGCGCGGGCGATCTCGCCGGTGGTCAGGCCGCCGAGCGCGCGCAGCGTGAGCGCCACGCGCGCGGGCATCTCCAGCGCCGGGTGGCAGCAGGTGAAGATCAGCCGCAGCCGGTCGTCGACGATCGTGCTCTCGTCGTCCATGGATGGCTCCTCGTGCTGGGCGTCCAGGCGCGTCAGCTCGGCCAGCCGCTCGGCGCGATCGGCCACCGACCGGTTCCGGCGCAGGCGATCGATCGCCCGCCGCCGCGCGGCGGTGGTGATCCACGCCCCCGGATTGGCCGGGACACCGTCGCGCCGCCACACCGTGACCGCGGCCTCGAACGCGTCCTGCACCGCGTCCTCGGCCAGCTGGAAGTCGCCGGCCTGCCGGATCAGGGTGGCCAGCACGATCGCCCGCTCGTCGCGAAACGCGCGCGCGACCGCGGCCGAGACCGGGTCGGCCGGCTCAACGCCGCCGCTCACGCCAGGTCTTCGACCGCCTCGTCGGGCACGTCGGCGCCGGCCTCGCGCGCCACGTCCAGCCACTCGCTCGGCCGACATGACCGGGCGCACCTCGACCGTCGCCCAGCGCGCCATCGGCAGCCGCGCGGCGTGCTTGAGCGCCTCGTCGAGGTCGGCGCACTCCAGGATGTAGTAGCCGGCCAGGACCTCCTTGGTCACCGCGAACGGGCCGTCGGTGATCTCCGTCTCGCCCGTCGCGCACGCGGACCGACGTCGCGCTCTCCACCGAACGCAGACGCTGGACGCCCACCAGCAGCCCGGCCTCGCGCAGGCTGCGGTGCAGCTCCACGAACAGCGGCAGCTCCCGCTCGCGCTCGGCCTGCACGGCCGGCGTCGACCTCCTCCTCATACACCAGCAGCATGTACTGGGACATCACGCCTCCGACGTTCGTGCTCTTCGCCGCACCCTACGCGGCCCTCACCACTACGTCGCCGCTCGCGGGACGATTTGGACACGCCACGTCGGCGGATCAGGTCGCGACCGGCGCGCGGAGCGACGACTCGCCGCGCTCCCATGCGCCCAGCAGCGACCGCGCCCAGCGCTCCTCCACGAGCATGAGCGCCCGCGCGCCCCACAGGATGTCGGCGGTCAGCTCCGGCTCCTGGCGCGCCAGCCCGCCCGCGAGGTCGACCGCCGCCACGGCCTCGTGCACGGCATCGGCCTCGACGTGCTCGTCGAAGAACGCCGTCGCGGCGGGGTCGTCGAGGCCCAGCCGGCGCAGCCCGGTCGCGTAGCGGCGGTTGGGGATCGACGACGTCATCTCGAACAGCGCGAGGTGGCCGACGATCGCGCCGCGCAGGCGCCGGTGCAGGCCGCAGAGCGACATCAGGTTCACGGTGGCGAGCGTCGCCGCGGGCAGGACGTCGACGTACGCGCCGTAGCGCGCGTCGAGCCCGAGCGCGGTCATCGCGTCGGCGAACAGCTGGGCATGGACCCGCTCTGGGCGCCCGCCGCCGTACTCGTCCGCCTGGATCTCGACGAGCGCGGCCTTCGGCGGGCCGCTGAGCCGCGCGATCGCCCACGAATGCGGGTCGGCCTCCTTGAGCTGGTAGGCGGAGCGGTGCGCCATGAACTCGAGCACGTGGTCGAGCGTCGCCTCGCGCTCGATGTGGCGGGAGAGCGACGGCGCCTCGCCGGCCTCCTCGATCGCCCGCAACGCGACGTCCATCCGGTCCGCGGCCGGCAGCGTGCCGACCGGACCCACCGCGTCCCGCAGCGCCGCCTCGAAGCGCTCCTCGAGCGCGCCACGCAGCGCGAGCAGCGACGGCGACCACTCCCAGCGCTCGTCCACGCCCGGCAGGCCGCGGTAGTGCAGCTCGTAGCAGCAGTACAGCGCGAGCTGGAGGTCCTCGTCGGCGAGCGGGTCCGGTCCCGCGGGCAGCGCGATCGGCGGCAGCCGGTGCGGCGGCTCGCGCAGGGCCGCCAGCAGCGCCTCGCTCGTGGCGCCGCGCGGGCCGGGCAGGCCGATCGTCGCCTGGAGCCCGGGAATCGGCGGTGCGCTGTCGTCGATCGCCATCGCCGAACTACGTTCCCTGAGCGGCCACGACGTAGTCGGCGCTGGGCACGTACGCGTCGGCGAGCCAGGCCGCCACGGCATGCACGCCGCCGCCCTCGGCTGCCGCCGACCGCTGCCGGACGGCGCCGTTGCGCTCCGCCAGCCGCTCGGCGGACGCGAGCTCGGCGCCGCAGCCGAGGTGCTCGGCGACGGGGGCGAGCTCGGCGAGCAGCGCCGCGAGCCGCTCGCGCGCCGGCACGCGCTCGCCCGTGACGAGGTCGGCCAGCTCGGCGTCCATCCCCCGGCGCGCCGCCGACCAGCGGTTCTCCTCCAGCCGCCACGTGTCCGCGGTCTCGAGCGGCTCGCCGGCGTCGTGCCGGGCAGCGAGCCAGCCGACCAGCGCGTGACCGAGCGCGGCCACGGCGGCCGCGTCCTCCACGGTGGCCTGCGCGTCGGGCACGCGCAGCTCGAGCGTCCCGTACTCGGGATGCGGCCGCAGCTCCCACCACCAGCGCCGCGCATCCGGCACCGCGCCGGAGGCCGCGCCCCAGGCCAGCGCGTCGGCGAACGCGTCCCACGACGCGATCGCCGGCGGGATGCCCTGCCGCGGCAGCTGCTCGCCGATCTTCGGGCGGATCGATGCCATGCCCGTGTCCCGGCCGTCGTGGAACGGCGCGTTCGCCGCCAGCGCCGCCACGAGCGGGAGCCACGGGCGCAGGCCGTTGTAGACGGCGAGCGAGCGGTCCGCGCCCCCCACCGCCACATGGACCTGGAGCGCGCAGACGAGCTGGCGGCGGGCGACGTCGCCGTACTCGTCCTCGGTCAGCGCGTAGCGCTCGCCGGGATCCAGCTCGCCGATCGCCGCGGCGAACGGGTGCACCCCGGCGGCGGCGAGGCGGCCGACCGGCTCGGCGGTTGCCGCCAGATCGCGCCGGCCGGCGGCGAGCGCGGCGATCGCCTCCGGGACGCTGCGCGCCGGCGGCAGGCTCAGCTCGAGTTGAGCGGCGGGCATCTCGAGCTTGACGCGCGGGTCCGCCGCCCGCTCGACCACCTCGGCCGCGCGCGGGAGCAGGTCGAGCGTCTCGGCGTCGAGGAGCATCAGCTCCTCCTCGAGCCCGACGGTGAGCGGCTCGGGCGCGTCGAAGGCCGCCCGCAGGTCGGCGGCGCTGGGCATCGGCTCGGAGGTCATCGGGTATCGGCCACGGGGATGCGGATCGCCGTGTGTACCGGCTCGGGCGCGATCGCGATCGCCGCCGCGCCCGGCGGTGCCAGATTCGTGACCACGTTCGACGTGTCCGCCCGCGCGGTGCTGGAGCTCCATCACATCGTGCGATAGCGATCAGGTATCGCCGGCCCTTGGCCGGCCCGAGCGGGCGTGGTCTCCTGACAGGCATGACGACCCTCGCCACCGACACCATGCAGGCGGCCGCCTCGACGCCGGACGGGCCAGGCTGGGCGGAGATCCGCACCGTTCCCGTTCCCGAGCCCGCGCCGGACGAGGCGCTCGTCGCGGTACGCGCCTTCGGGCTCAACCGCGGCGAGCTCCCGCTGCTCGCGAATCGCGGCGACGGCTGGGTGCCCGGCCAGGACATCGCGGGCGTCGTCGAGCGGGCGGCCGCGGACGGCAGCGGGCCCGCCGCCGGCACCCGCGTCGCCGCGCTGGCCGACTGGCACGGCTGGGCGCAGTACGCCGCCGTCCCGGCCCACCGGATCGCGCTCCTGCCCGACGCCGTCGGCTTCGTGGCGGCGGCAGCCCTGCCGATGGCCGGGACGACCGCGCTCGGCATCGTCCGGCGCGGCGGCTCGCTGCTCGGCAAGCGCGTGCTCGTCACCGGCGCGTCCGGCGGCGTCGGCACGTTCGCCGTCCAGCTCGCCGAGCTGTCCGGCGCCCGCGTCACCGCGGTGGCGCGCGCCGCCGAGGCCGAGCGGCTGCGCGAGCGGGGCGCGGCGGACGTGGTCGCCGGCGTCGCCGACGCGAGCGGCCTGTTCGACGTCATCCTCGAGTCGGTGGGCGGAAGCAGCATGACCGCGGCGATCGACCGCGTCGCCCCGGCCGGGCTCATCGTGGTCTTCGGCAACTCCTCCAGGGAGCCGGCGCAGTTCGACTTCGCGGCGTTCGCCGGCGGCCACGCGGACGCCCGCATCGAGACGTACTCCTCCTCCCGCTACGAGTCGCGCGCGGGCGAGAACCTCGGAGTGCTCCTCGACCTTGTGGCGGCGGGCCGGCTCACCGCCGACATCGGCCTGGAGGCGCCGTGGACCGAGCTCGGCGCGGCGCTCGACGCGCTGCGCGACCGCCGGGTCTCCGGCAAGGCGGTGCTGCGCGTCGAGTAGCGGTCAGCGGAAGGCGTCCGCGTGCGCGGCCGCCCACTGCGGGAACGTCCGCGGCGGGCGGCCGCAGACCTCCTCCACCGTCGGCAGCACGACGGACTCGTCGAGCTTGCCGTCCACGTAGAAGGAGAAGAACGCGTCGACGTAGCGCGCCGGCATGCTCGCGCTCATCTCGGCATGCGCCTCGTCGTTGGTCAGGCCCTCGAAGCGCAGGTCGCGGCCGAGGGCCTCGCCGAGGATCCGGACCCGGTCGGCCGGCCGCAGCGCCTCCGGGCCGGTCAGCCGGAGCGCCTGCCCCTCGTACCCGCCGTCCAGCAGCGCGACGGCGGCGACCGCGGCGATGTCGTACGGGTCGATGACCGCCATCGCGACCCCCGGGAACGGCGCGCGCACGAGGTCTCCCGCGCGCAGCTGCGCGATCCAGTCCAGCGCGTTGGTCATGAAGCCGCTGGGCCGGAGCATGGTCCAGGCCACGCCGCCGGCGCGGACGGCCGCCTCCGATTCGCGCTGGTAACGGCTGATGGCGTCGTCGCGGTCGCCGTCCTCGGCCGCCGAGCTGCCCGACAGCAGCACGACCCGGGTCACGCCGGCCTCGCGGATCCGGTCCATCAGGCTCGCCATGCCGGAGAAGCCCGGGAGCAGGAACACCGCCTCGGCCCCCTCCAGCGCGGGGCGCAGGCTGTCGGGCTGGTCGAGGTCGGCCACCACGGCATCGGCTCCCGGTGGCAGGTCCGCCCCTCGCGCGGCGGAGCGGACCAGCGCGCGCACCGGCGCGCCCCTCGCGGCGACCGCGCGCACGACCTCCCCGCCGACGTTCCCGGTCGCTCCCGCGACCACGACGGGTCCGCTGGCCTGCCCGAAAGTCACCGGCCAAGCATGGCGGATCAGCCGCGTGGGCCGCGGCTCGCGCCCTGGCGCTGCGGGCTGCTGCGCGGGCTCGGCCGCGGCGCGCGGTGCACGCCGTCGGACCGCTTCTGGTCGATCGCCCGCTGCAGCCGGTCCGGCAATTCCGGTCGCTGACGGGGCTTGCGGTCACGTTTGGCCATGGCGCCCATCGTAGGCGCTGACACTAGGTGGTCTTGACCACGAACACCGAGCAGCCCGCCGTGTGCGTGACGGTGTTCGGGATGCTCCCGAGCGCGCGGCGGTGCATGCCCTTGTTGCCGACGACCAGGACGTCGGCGCCGCATTCGTCCGCGAGGCGCACGAGCACCTCGCCCGGGTGCCCGTCGCCGACCACGGCCCTGCAGCGGACCCCGTCGCGCCGCAGGCGTTCCTCGGTCCTGGCCACGACCTCGTGCTGGCGCGCGGCGGGCGACGTCTGCCAGCGCAGCTCGGCGTCCGCCGCCCCGCTCGCCGACCCGTCGTCGCCGTGGCGGTAGACGCTGAGCAGCACGAGCTCGGCGTCGAACCGCTTCGCGAGCTCGACCGCCATCTTCACGGCCTCCGCAGCCGTGCCCGACCCGTCGACGCCGACGGCGACCGTGGAGACCATGGGCCGAGTATCTCCGCACGGGAACGTCCAGTGCAACCCCTGCGGCGTGTATCCGGTGCCTACCGGCCCGGCCCGCGGTCGTCGCGGCGGTCCTCGCGCCGGTCGCCGCGGTCGTCGCGGCGATCCGATCGCCGGTCATGACCGTGTTTCGCGACGGCCGCGGTACCGACGACCGCGGCGGTTCTCGTGACCGGTCCTCCGATCACGCCTCGTCTACCTGCACGTAGGCCCGGTGGCATGTCAGTCTCCTTCTACTCGGATTCGATTGCGGCCAGCAGTGCCTGCGTCGGGATGCGGCCGTTGCGCAGCTGGCCCACCCTGCTCTCCTCCGCCTCGTTCAGCTCAACGGCCTCCACCGATCCATCGGCGTCCTTGCGCATGATCAGCAGGTCCAGCACGCGCACGAGGCCGCGGTCGACGAGCGCGGTCAGCTCCGCCGCCATCTCACCTGAGAAGTCGGCCTTGTCAGCCGGGAACTCGACCATGAGCTGGGATCGAGCGAGCGGCGCTCATCATCGTCGCCGCACAATCGTCCGAAGTAGACGATGACGCCACGCGGGTCCCCGGGGAGGATTGGGCGACATGAGCGACGCCGAGCATCGACCGGACACCCCGCCGGCCGAGGGGGAAGCGAACGCCCGCCGGCTGAGCGGTCGGCCACTGCTCGGCGTGGCGCTCGCCGTCGTGCTGCTCTTCCAGGCGCTGTTCGTTCTCTCCTACGTCGGAGCGCTGCACGACCCCAAGCCACGCAGCGTGCCGTTCGGGATCGTCGGCCCGGCGAGCGCGACCGCAGCGCTCACGAAGCAGCTGCCGCTGGACGTCACGAGCTATGCGAGCGAGGCGGCACTGCGCACGGCCATCGACGAGCGCGAGGTCTACGGTGGGCTCGTGGTGGGGGCGGAGGGTGCCCGGCTGATCGTCGCGCCGGCGGCGAGCCGCGTGGCCGCGTCGGCGTTGACGGCCGGCTTCACCCAGGTCGCCGCGGCGACGGGCCAGAAGCTGACCGTGGTGGAGGTCCACCGACTGCCCAAGCAAGACCCCGTGGGATCGGTTTCGTTCCTCGTCGTCATGGCGCTGGTCGTGGGCGGCTACCTCTCGTCGACGATCGCGATGCAGGTGGGCGGAACGACCACCCAACGAGGACGCGGCCTGGCGTTGGCGGGCGCCGCCGTGATCGGAGGGCTGCTGACCGTCGTCCTCGCCGGACCGATACTCGGCGGCATCCCGCCGGGCCACTTCTGGGAGCTCTGGGCCATCTTCTCGTTCGTGATGCTCGCCGTCGCCTTGGCGACGGCCGCGCTGCAGACGCTGCTCGGCGCCGCAGGGACGCTGGTGGTGGTCGTGGTCTTCGTGATCGTCGGCGCCCCCGCGGCCGGCGGATCCGCCCCCGGCGCGTTCCTGCCCGGGTTCTGGCGCACAATCGGTCCTTACCTGCCGCCCGGCGCCGGCACGTCGGCCGTCCGCAACACGATCTACTTCGACGGCAACGCCGTGGCCGGGCCGCTGATCGTCCTTGGCGCCTACCTGGTCGGCGGCGCGGCCGTGTTGCTCCTCTTCCGCCGGAAGCGCAGCGGGCAACGCGACGTCGGGGCGGCGGACGCACTGGAGGCGACGGGTGCAGCGGCGCCCATCGTCTAGTTGTAAGTCCGGAGCAGGTTGTTCCCTCGGGCGGCGGTCGTGCGCTGTGCGCACGCAACGTCAACTGCCGCATTGAGCGGGCCGGATTCGGCCGGGTCGGCGCGACGCGGGCGGGGCGCGGCAATGTCGGTGGGGTTCCTGCGCCGGGCGGTGGGCCGACGTTGACGGCGCATGACGCGGCGAACGTCAGACGCTGGGCGTGTGGCGGCGGGTTCTGACGTTGACGTCGTACAGAACGTCGTGATCGCGGCGGCCCGCGTGGGAACCGACGACGTTGTCCACACCGCCCCGCTCGCGATCCCGCCGGACACGCGGGCCCTCCCTCACTGCCCGCCGTTCGCGAGCGACGGCGCGGGCCTCGACGAGCTGATCGCCGAGGCCCGCGCCAAGCCTGGCGTTCCCCGCAGGTTTCCCAGGCTCGCCCTGAACCCAGGAAGTGCCTGCAGATCGAGGGGGTTCGCAGTCCTACTTGATGAAGAGGATCTCCGAGTACTTCGGCAGCGGCCAGAGGTAGTCCGGCACCGCGCTCTCGAGCTGGTCGGCGACATCGCGGACCGCGGCCATCGCCGGCACGACGGTGTGCTGGACGTACTTCGCGTGGTCCAGCACGTCCTCGGGCTCGGGGTGGCTCGCGTTCGCCGTGCCCAGCTCGCCGATCCGCTCCACGAGCTCGTCCACCAGCCCCGTCACCTCGGCCGCGATCGAGGCCAGGCCGGTCGACTCGCCCGCCGCCCCCAGCTCGCCCAGGTAGCGCGCCGCGGCGGGGAGGAGCATCGTCTTCGCCATCGAGTACGTCGTCTCCGCCTCGATGTTGAGCTTGGCGACGTACTGCTCCACGAACACCTCGTAGCGCGAGTGGAGCTCGCGCTCGGAGAGCACGTCGTAGTTGCCCATCACCTCGACCGCGGACTCCGAGATCAGCGCCGGGAGCGCGTCCGGGGTCTGCGGCAGGTTCGACAGGCCGCGCGACTCCGCCTCGGCGTGCCACTCCTCGGTGTAGTTGTCGCCGTTGAACACGATCCGCTTGTGCGCGGCGTAGCCGTCCTTCACGACCGCGAGCACGGCCTCGGCCACCTCGGCGCCGCCCTCGAGCTGGGCCTCCAGCGCGTCGGAGAGCTCGTCGACGGCCTGCGCGGCGATCGTGTTCAGCACGGTGTTGGGCAGCCCCGGCGACATCGACGAGCCGAGCGCGCGGAACTCGAACTTGTTGCCGGTGAACGCGAACGGCGACGTGCGGTTGCGGTCGCCGCCGTGCATCGGCAGGTGCGGCAGCACGCTCGCCCCGAGCTTGAGGTAGCTCGACGGCGTCGCGGCATCGCCCGAGCCGCTCTCGATCGCGTTGTAGACCTTCTGCAGCTCGGCGCCGAGGAAGATCGAGATGATCGCCGGCGGCGCCTCGTTGGCGCCCAGGCGATGGTCCTGGCCGGGCGAGGCGATCGACGCGCGCAGCAGCTCCTGGTGCTTGTCGACCGCCGAGAGCACGGCGGTGCTGAAGAACAGGAACTGCAGGTTCTCGTGCGGCGTGTCGCCCGGCTCGAGCAGGTTCACGCCCGTGTCGGTGCCGAACGACCAGTTGTTGTGCTTGCCCGACCCGTTCACGCCCGCGAACGGCTTCTCGTGCAGCAGGCAGACGAGCCCGTACCGGCGCGCGACGTTCTGCAGGATCTGCATGCACAGCTGCTGGTGGTCGGAGCCGACGTTGGAGTTCTCGAACACCGGCGCGAACTCGTACTGGCCCGGCGCCACCTCGTTGTGGCGGGTCTTGATCGGGATGCCGAGCTTGCCCATCTCCTTCTCGGCCTCGAGCATGCACGCGAGCACGCGCTCGGGGATCGAGCCGAAGTAGTGATCGTCGAGCTCGTGGCCCTTGGGCGGCTTGGCGCCGAACAGCGTGCGCCCGGTCGTGACGAGGTCGGGGCGCTCGAAGTAGAAGTTCTCGTCGATCAGGAAGTACTCCTGCTCGGGCCCGATCGTCGTGAACACGCGCGAGGCGTCCTGGTTGCCGAGCAGCTTCAGCGCCCGCAGCGCCGAGCGCGAGAGCGCGTCCATCGAGCGCAGCAGCGGGATCTTGTGGTCCAGCGCCTCGCCCGTCCACGACGCGAACGCGGTCGGGATGCAGAGCAGCGCGCCGTTCGGGTTCTCGAGGATGAACGCGGGCGAGGACGGGTCCCAGGCGGTGTAGCCGCGCGCCTCGAACGTCGCCCGGATGCCGCCGGTCGGGAACGAGGACGCGTCCGGCTCGCCCTGGATCAGCTCCTTGCCGGAGAACTCGGCCAGCGCGTTGCCGTCGCCGGTCGGGTTGTAGAAGGAGTCGTGCTTCTCGGCGGTCGAGCCCGTGAGCGGCTGGAACCAGTGCGTGAAGTGCGTGCAGCCGCGCTCCATCGCCCACTCCTTCATGGCGGAGGCGACGGAGTCGGCCAGCTCGGGATCGAGCGCGAGCCCGCGGTCCAGCGTCTCCTGGAGCCGCTTGTACGCAGCCTTCGGCAGGCGCTGGCGCTGGATCGCGGGGGAGAAGACGTTGTCGCCGAAGCCGTAGGCGCCGGCCTGCGTCAGGTCCGCCTGGCCCATGGCCGCCCCGTTGGGGCTCCACTGCGCGGCGGAGACGTTCGTCATTCGGGTGCGGGGCATTGCGTCGAGCATCCTCCTCGAGTTCAGGGCGAGCGCGCTCCAGCCTAGTTGCGACGCGCGCCGGGCGGCGTATGTCCACGTGGCCAAAGATCGGACGCGGCGATTCGCCCCCGCGCGTGGACCGACCGCCTGGAGAAACGGGCCGCGGGGATTCTCGACACGTGGACAAAGACCGCACCGGCCGCTCGGGCGCGACTCTATGGCTCGATGCTGCGACCGACCCGAGGAGTGACGGATGCCCAGAATCACGAGGCTGGCGCGCGTGCGCGCTGCCGGCCACAGCGGCGCTGCTCGCCTGCCGGCGGCCGCGTCGGCGGACAGCCTGCAGGCGTTCAACAACGGCGTCCTGCCGGACTCCGTGGCGATCAACTCGCTCTGGGTGGTCGTCGCCGGCTGCTTCGTCATGTTCATGCAGGCCGGTTTCGCGTTCCTGGAGATCGGCTTCTCGCGCGGCAAGAACGTCGGGACGGTCGTCGCGAAGATCCTCGTGAACTTCTCGATCGCCGCGATCATGTTCTGGGCGATCGGGTTCGCGTTCGCGTTCGGCACCGGCGACCTCATCGGCCACGACGGCTTCTTCCTGCGCGACTACGGCGATCCGCTGAAGACGTTCGCGGTCATGGGCCTCTCGGACGCCACGATCGAGTCGAAGTGGTTCTTCCAGTTCGTGTTCTGCGCCGTCTCGCTCGCGATCGTGTGGGGCACGACGCTCGAGCGGATCAAGTTCGGCGTCTACATCATCTTCGCGGTCGTCTTCGCCGGCTTCATCTACCCGATCGCGTCGCACTGGGTGTTCGGCGGCGGGTGGCTGCAGGCCAACATCGGCATGCAGGACTTCGCGGGCTCCACCGCGGTCCACCTGATCGGCGCCACCGCCGGCCTGGCGGTGCTGCTGCTGCTCGGCGCGCGGCGGGGCAAGTACGGCGCGGACGGCAAGCCGCGGGCGATCCCGGGCCACAGCATGCCGCTGTTCGGCCTCGGGATCCTGATCCTGTGGCTCGGCTGGTTCGGCTTCAACCCCGGCTCGACGCTCAACGCGCTGGACGGGCGGTTCCCCGAGATCCTGCTCGTGACCCAGCTGGCGGCCTCCGCCGGCGTGCTCACGGCGATCGCCACGGCCTACTGGAAGACGAAGGCGATCGACATCGGCATGGCCGGGAACGGCGCGATCGGCGCGCTGGTGGCGATCACGGCGCCGTCGGGCTACGTCGAGCTGTGGACCGCGCCGATCATCGGCGGCATCGCCGGCATCATCGTCCCGCTCTGCGATCTACGCCATCGACAAGCGGATCGACGACCCGGTTGGCGCCCTGTCGGCGCACGGCGTCGCGGGCATCTGGGGCACGCTGTCGTGCGGCTTCTTCACCGCGCCGCGGCTGGCGCAGTACAACGGCTTCGGGGACCCCGATGGCGGCCTCATCTACTCGGGCTCGTTCGCGCAGCTCGGCTACCAGGCGCTCGGCATCGTCGTCGTCTTCTCGTTCGTGTTCGTCCTGTCGTTCGCCACGTTCTACGCGATCAAGAAGACCTACGGGCTGCGCGTGACCGCCGAGGAGGAGGAGGCGGGCTGGACATCTCCGAGCACGGCATGTACGGCTACCCGGAGCAGTTCATCCCCGCGCCCGAGCTGATCGGCTACTCGGCGGGCCCGCGCGGCCCGCGCGAGCCGCCGCAGCCGGCGCTCACCCCCAAGGAGGCCACGTCATGAAGAAGGTCGAAGCGTTCATCCGGCACGAGGCGTTCGAGCCGATCCGCATGGAGCTGCTGACGCTCGGCTTCCCCTCGCTCTCGATCATGGAGGTCAAGGGCTCCGGGCGCCAGAAGGGCATCACCGAGCGCTACCGCGGGGCGGAGCTGACCAACTACCTGCGCCCGAAGGTCAAGATCGAGTGCGTGGTGGCGTCCGGCGACGTGCAGACGGTCGTGGACACGATCCTCAAGCACGCGCGCACCGGCTCGATCGGCGACGGCAAGGTGTTCGTGCTGCCGGTCGACGAGGCCTACCGGATCCGCACCGGCGAGTCCGGCGAGGAGACGCTGCAGGCGCATCCGGGCGCGGCCGCCGAGGCCGCCGAGCGGGTCGCGTAGTCCCGATGCCGGCGGCCGAGCCCGTGCGCCACGTGTCGCTCGTCGAGCGGCTGCGGGCCGTCCACCTGGAGATGGTCGACGCCGTGCTGGGGGGCGACGGCCTCGGACGCGTCGCCCAGCTCGCCGCCGACGCCGCGGGCGCGAACGTGGCGATCGTCGTCCCTCGCCTGGGTGCGGCGGTGGCGTCGGCCGGCGGCCCGAGCGACCTCGGGGCGCTGCGCCGCTACGCCGGCGATCGCGCCAAGGACCGCCCGTCGCAGGTCCCGCCGGGGATCCTCGCGGAGGTCCCGATCGCGTCGGGCGACGAGGTGATCGGCTCGGTCATGCTGCTCGGCGAGCCGGGCGCGACCGCGTCCGCGGAGGCGACCGAGTTCCTCCACCTGGCCGCTGTCGCCTCGCTGACCGAGGTCGCGGTCGAGGAGGCCAAGGAGGAGGTCGAGCAGAACCTGCGCGGCTCGTTCCTGGAGGAGCTGCGCGCCAAGCCGGACGAGCTCGACCCGCACGAGGTGGTGCGCCGCGCCGCGCGGCTCGGCTGCGACCTCGCGCGCGGCGCGATCGTGCTGTGCGCGGAGCTGTCGACCGACCGGCCGCGCCACGTCGTCGCGACGATCGCGGGCGAGCATCCGGGCGCGCTCGCGCAGCACATGGAGCTGCCGGGCGACGCGCCGCGCGTCTACGCGCTGCTGCCCGCGGCCGGCGGGGACGACGCGCCGGAGGCGACGCTCGCCGGCCGCGCGCCGGCTCGCGGCGCGGCTCCAGCGCCACGGCACGGTCGGGCTCTCCAGCTTCTACGCCGACCCGGCCGAGCTGGGCCGCGCGATCCAGGAGGCCGAGCTGGTGCTCGACGTTCTGCGCCGCTCGGACGTGCCGATCGCCGAGGACATCGGCACCGGCACCTACCGGCTGCTGTTCCGCGTGCTCGCCTCTCACCCCGAGGAGGTGCGCTCCTTCTACGAGGACACGGTCGCGCCGATCGTCAAGTACGACGACCAGTACGCGACCGACCTGGTCGGCACGCTCGAGGCCTACCTGGAGCAGAACTGCAACATGAACGCGACCGCGGCGGCGATCTACGCGCACCGGCACACGGTCGCCTACCGACTCGACCGCGTGAAGGAGCTGACCGGCCTCGATCCGATGCAGTCCGAGGATCGCGAGCGGCTCGGCCTGGGTCTGAAGGCATACCGGATCATCGCGCCGCGCCTGCCCCGCTGAGCCGGGTACCGTGGAGCGCGATGCGGTTCGTCCCCGGCTCGTCCGGCGGCGGCGCTTGCGCCGCGCTCGCGTAGCGCCGCGCCGGCGCGCGCCGTCGAGACCGGCGTGAACGAGACGGTCGGCCACACGATGCCGATCCCGCACACCGCGTCGGCGCTGGGCGCCGACTGGGTGCGCCTCTGGGCGCTCTGGCAGGACATGGAGACGTCGCCCGGGCAGTACAACGAGCCCCTGATCGCGGCGATGAACGGGCGGATCGCGGCGCTGAAGGCCCGCGGCGTCAAGGTGCTCGTCGTCGTCCACCGCACGCCGGCGTGGGCGTCGGGCGGCCGCGGCGGGATCGCGCCGCCGTCGAACCCGGCGACGTTCGGGGCGTTCATGGGCGAGATCGCACAGCGCGTGCCGGGCGCCGACGCGTGGGAGCTGTGGAACGAGCCCGACAGCGGCGAGTTCTGGGCCGGCGGCGCCGACCCGGCGGCGTACGCCGCGCTGCTGCGCTCCGCGTACCCGGCGATCAAGGCGGTCCAGCCGGGCGACGTCGGTCGTCACCGGCGGCATGGTCGGCAACAACATGGACTTCCTCGCCGCGCTCTACGCCAACGGCGCGCAGGGCTAGCTTCGACGCGGTCGGCGTGCACACCGACACCGCGTGCCTGACCAACGGCCCGGACGTCTACTACCGCGACGAGCGCGGCCGTGTCGGCCGCTACACGTTCTCGGCCTACCGCGAGGTGCACGCGGTCATGACCGACCACGGCGACGGCGCCAAGCCGATCTGGATGACCGAGATGGGCTGGAACACGCAGCGGGGGCGCTGCAACGTCGGGCGAGAAGGCCGGCACGAAGCCGATCGGCGTCTCCAAGCGGCGCCAGGCGCGCTTCCTCCGCGCGGCGTACCGCTGCCTCGCGGCCGACCCGTTCGTCGGCGTCGCGCTCTGGTTCGGGCTGCAGGACATCCCCGAGTCGCGTCCACGCACGCGGCTTCGGGCTGTATGGCCGCAGCGGGAAGGCCAAGCCGGCGGCGAAGGCGTTCCGCAGGCTCGACCGCGGCATCCGCCCGCGCGGCGGCTGCGGCGGCCACGTCGACCGCACGCCGCCGACGATCCGCGTGCTCTCGCCGGTCGACGGCAGCCGCTACGCCGGCAAGCTGCGGGTGCGCGTCCGCGCGTTCGACAACCGCGGCGGGAGCGGGATCGGGCGGATCAGCCTCGACGCCGACGGGCAGCACGTGCGCTCCTGGGGCGGCTCGGGCGGCTCGATCGACCCCTGGTGGGGGAGCGCGGACTGGAAGCCGGGGCCGCACACGCTCACGTTCAGCGTGCGCGACCACGCGCAGAACGCGACGAGCGTCTCGCGTGCGCGTCGAGAAGATCCGCCGCCGCTGAAGCTGCCCGCCGCGGGTGCCGATGACCAAGGGAGCCATGCGCTCCCACCTCGCCGCCCTCCTCCTCACGCTCGGCGCCGCGTTCGCCGTCGCCACCGCGCCCGCCTCCGCCGTCGAGACCGGCGTCAACGAGACGATGAGCCAGACGCTTCCCGTCGGCCCGACCGCGGCCGACCTCGGCGCCGACTGGGTCCGGCTCTGGGGGACGTGGGAGAGCGGCGAGCCGCAGCCGGGCGCGATCAACCAGGACCACGTGAACTGGCTGGGCGAGAAGGTCACGGCGGCGAAGCAGCGCGGCGTGAAGGTGCTCGTCGTGATCGCTCGCTCGCCGGCCTGGGCGACGGGCGGCAAGCCGTCGATCGCTCCGCCCGACGATCCCGCTCGGTTCGGGGCGTTCATGGGCGAGCTCGCACGGCGCCTGCCGGGCGTCGACGCCTGGGAGATCTGGAACGAGGAGGACGGCGCCGAGTTCTGGCTCGGCGCCCCGCAGCCCGCCGCGTACGCGGCGATGCTCAAGTCCTCCTACGCCGCCATCAAGGCCGCGCAGCCCGACGACGTCGTGGTCACCGGCGGCACGATCGGCAACAACATGGACTTCCTCGAGCAGCTCTACGCCAGCGGCGCGCAGGGCTCGTTCGACGCGGTCGGCGTGCACACCGACACCGCCTGCCTCACCGACAGCCCCGACGTCATCTACCGCGACGAGCTGGGCCGCGTCGGCCGGTACACGTTCACCGGCTACCGCGAGGTGCACTCGGTGATGAGCCGCCACGGCGACGGCGCCAAGCCGATCTGGATGACCGAGCTGGGCTGGAACACGCAGACCACCGCGCCCAACTCCTGCCCGGTCGGGACGAAGAAGGGCACCAAGCCGCTGGGCGTGAGCGAGGAGCAGCAGGCGCAGTTCCTCACCCAGGCGTACCGGTGCCTGGCGGCGGACCCGTTCGTGCAGACCGCGCTGTGGTTCGGGATGCAGGACATCGCCGGCTCCCCGCACGCCGCCGGCTTCGGGCTCTATCGCGGGGACCGGTCGGCGAAGCCGTCGGCCGCGGCGTTCCGCGCGCTCGACGCGGGCATCGCGCCGGCGCCGTGCGGCGGCGTCGTCGACGCGAGCGGGCCGCAGATCGAGATCGCGGAGCCGCTCGACGGGCTCAGGTTCGTCGACATGATCGACATCGACGCCCGGGGCGTCGACTCACCGGGCGGCGTGGGGATCGCCCGGATCAAGATGTACGCCGACGGCAAGTTCGAGCGCACGTTCGGCGACGGGCACGCGCGCATCTCGCCGTGGTGGCCGTCGCGCTACTGGAAGCGCGGCAAGCACACGCTGACGTTCAAGGCGATCGACGAGGCCAGCAACGTGCTCTCGAAGTCGGTCACGGTCTACAAGGTCCGCAAGCTGGCCACCTCCGCCAAGCTCTCCCTGCAGCAGCTGGACCCGTCGACGGTGAAGGTGACCGGCGGCGTCAGCTCGCCCCGGGCGCACGTCTCCGCCAAGCTCGGCGGGCGGGCCGTCGTCGTGTTCCAGAAGCGGGTGCGCGGCAAGTGGAAGACGCTGCACCGCGCCCGCCGGCGCGCGAGCCGGCCGGTCGTCGTGACCCAGCGGGTCAAGCCGGGGTCCTGGCGCGTCTTCCTGCGCTATCCCGGCCGGAAGGGCTTCAAGCAGTCGCGCTCGAAGCCGCTGCGGTTCGAGATCGCCTGAGCCGCGCCAGCGGGGGAAGGGCGCGCAGCCCCGGCCGGCGCGCACCCGCACGGCGCGCAGATCCACCGTGCGGGCGGACGGATGCGACCATGACGCCGATGAGCGGCGAGGCGCGATCGATCGCGGCGAGCGCGGCGCCGGTGACCCGTGCCTCGCTGGCTGCCGACCTGGGCCGCCTCGGCGTCCGGCCCGGCAGCGTGCTGCTCGTCCACTCCTCGCTGTCGGCCCTCGGCTGGGTGTGCGGCGGGGCGCAGGCGCTGGTCGAGGCGCTGCTCGACGCGCTCGGCCCGGACGGCACGCTCGTCGTCCCGACGCACACCGGGCGGCAACTCCGACCCGTCGCGTTGGCAGGCGCCGCCGGTGCCGGAGGCGTGGTGGCCGGTCATCCGCGAGTCGATGCCGGCGTTCGACCCCGCGGTCACGCCGGTTCGCGGGCTCGGCGCCGCGGTCGAGGTCGCGCGCACCTGGCCCGGCGCCCGCCGCAGCGATCACCCGCAGGTCTCGTTCGCCGCGATCGGGCCGCACGCGCACACGGTGACCGCGGACCACGCGCTCGAGAGCGGGTTCGGCGAGGGGTCGCCGCTGGCGCGGATCCACGACCTCGACGGCGCCGTGCTCCTGCTCGGAGCCGGGCATGGCTCCAACACGTCGCTGCACCTCGCCGAGTACCGCGTGCCCGACCCGCCGCGCGAGCAGTGCTCCGCGGCGGTCATGACCCCGGACGGCCGCCGCTGGGTGACGTGGGAGGACGTGGTCGCGGACGAGAGCGACTTCGCGGCGCTGGGGCAGGCGTTCGACGCGACGGGGGCCGTGGTGATCGGGCGCGTGGGCGCCGCGGAGGCGCGCTTGATGCGCCAGCGGGAGCTCGTCGCGTTCGGCGTGGCGTGGATGGTGGAGAACCGCCGCCGGTAGGCGCGGCCGGCGTCACCGGCGACGCCGGCGGAGACGGCTAGCGCCCGGCCTCCTCGCGCACGACGTCCCCGTCGCCGTCCACCCGCGCGGGGACGGGCTTGTCCGAGATCGTCACGTCGAACTTCCCCGTGGTGCGCCCGTCGCCGAGCGACACGTCGCCCTCCAGCGAAGGGGCCAGCCGCCAGTTGAGCGTGTAGCGGCCGGCCTTCGCCGCGGTGAGCTTCCACTCCACGGTCTTCGACTGCCCCTCCCCGACCGGGCCGACCGTCCACGTGTTCGTGTACGCCGACTCGCCGCCGTGCGGGCCCTCGTCGAGCACCCACACCGGCCGCGCGCTCGCGGCGAGCGTCGGGTCGTCGGTGGCCTGCCCGAACGCGACCGGCGCCTGTCCCTCGGTGCCCGGGTCGGTCTCGACCGTCACCGCGAGATCGGGCACCGCGCGCTCCCCGGTGTTCTCCACCTGGAGCGTGAGCGTCGAGGCCTCCGCGATCTTCTGCTTCGCCGGGAACGAGGCGTCCGTGACGTCGAGATCGAACTGCCCGGAGGGCGCGTCGGCGTCCTGGCGCTCCCCGCCGCAGCCGGCCATCGCGAGGGCGCAGAGCAGGGCTACCGCAAGGCGTCCGCGCGTGTCCCTCATCCCGGCGGCGACCATACCAGCGCCCAACGTCGCAGGGCGCCGTATCTGGCGCCCCACCGCAAGTTTCGGCGACGGTTCCCGTTTGCGGCTGTGATACGCCGTCCGTAGTCTGTCCGGCACCGAGGGACGCGTGCCGGGGACCGGCGCAACGCAGAGGGGAGCGAAGTGGTACGAGGCGTGGCCGATAGGGCCTTCCTACCGGCGAAAGGCCTGCTTGAAGAAGTGGGCGACATGATGATCCTCACGGGGAAGACCATCGTGTCGGCCGTCCGCCCGCCGTATCCGTACGGCGGCGAGTTCGTGTCCCAGTTCCTCTTCGCGCTGAAGCTCTGCTGGTTCCCGCTGGTGGTCTCGACCGTCGCGTTCGGCTACGCGGCGCCGGGCCTCCAGGCGGCGAACTTCCTCGTGCTGTTCGGGGCGCTCGACCGGCTCGGCGGCTTCTTCGTGCTCGCGTCGATCCGCGAGTTCGCGCCGTTCGTGACCGCCATCGTGCTCGCCGGCGTGGCCGGCACCGCGATCACCGCCGACCTCGGCGCGCGCAAGATCCGCGAGGAGCTCGACGCGCTCCAGGTGCTCGGCGTCGACCCGGTGAAGAACCTCGTCGTGCCGCGGTTCCTGGCCCTGATGCTCGTGACGGGCCTGTTCGACATCTACGCGATCCTGTTCGGCGTCTTCGGCGGCATCGTGACCACGCTCGTCTACGACCAGCCGCTCGGGCCGTTCCGCGCGACGTTCCTGACCAACGCCTCCGTCGTGGACCTCTGGGGGTCGGTCCTGAAGTGCACGATGTTCGGCGCGATCATCGCGATCGTCTGCTGTTACAAGGGGATGACCGCGACGGGCGGGGCCGCGGGGGTCGGCCGCGCCGTCAACCAGGCGGTCGTGATCGCGATCCTCGGCGTGTTCTCGTTCAACTACGTGTTCACGCAGACCCTGCTGGCCACCCACCCCGAGATCCTCAACATCAAGTGACCGGCTGGCTGGCCATCCCGCGCGAATGGGTCGCGTCGTTCGGCGACATCGTGAAGTTCTGCACGCGCGTCGTCGGCGAGGTCGTCGGGCTGCGCGTGTTCCGCTTCTTCGGCGAGGCGCTGCGCCAGGCCGGGCTGCTGATCCTCTCCTCGACGCTCGTGATCTGGGGCCTGATCTTCATCATCGGCCTGCAGTGCGGGATCGAGGGCGCGTACTTCAACCGCGCCGTCGGCTCGCCCGCCTACGCCGGCGTGTTCGCGGCCTGGTGCGACCTGCGCGAGCTGGTGCCCTACGCGTTCGGCTACATGATGGCCGCGAAGGTCGGGACCGGCATCGTGGCGGAGATCGGCTCGATGCGGATCTCCGACGAGGTCGACGCGCTCGAGGTCATGGGCATCTCGTCGATGACGTTCCTGTGCGCGACGCGCCTCCTGGCCGCGTGGATGGTGCTGCCGTTCATGTACCTCGCCGGGATCGGCGCCGGCTTCTTCGCCTCCTACCTGGCGGTGGTCGAGCAGATAGGGGAGGTGTCGTCGGGCGGGTTCTTCCTGATCTTCTGGATGTTCCAGAACCCGCCGGACCTGCTGTACAGCGTGATCAAGGCGATGGCCATGGCCACCGTGATCGTGCTGGTCGGGTGCTACTACGGCTACAACGCCTCCGGCGGACCGGTCGGCGTGGGCACCGCGACCGCGAAGTCGATGGTGCTGAACATCGTGCTCGTGCACCTCATCGGCATGCTGGGCACCCAGATCTTCTGGGGCGCCAATCCACGAGCTCCCATCGGAGGCTGAAACGCAGTGGCCGAGGACCGCAACCCCCCACTGATCCGCCGCGAGGGTGGTCCCGAGCCCGAGCGCGACCACGGCGACGCGCGGGTGACGAGCGAGCCCCCGCCGGAGCATGCCGGCGGCGCGCCGCCGCCCGAGCACCTCAAGGACGACGAGTACCAGTGGCACACCGGCCAGCAGCGCCCGACCGGCGTGGAGGACGCCGTCGAGTTCGTCGAGGTCCACAAGGCGTTCGGCCGCAACAAGATCCTGCGCGGCCTCAACCTCGGCATCCCCGAGGACAAGATCTCGATGATCCTGGGCCCGTCGGGCACCGGCAAGTCGGTCTGCATCAAGCACATGGTCGGCCTGCTCTATCCGGACGAAGGCGACGTCCTGGTGCACGGCGAATCGGTCCCGAACATGCCCGACGACCAGCTGTTCGAGATGCGCAAGAAGTTCGGCGTGCTGTTCCAGGACGGCGCGCTGTTCGGCTCGATGGACCTCTACGACAACGTCGCGTTCCCGCTCCGCCAGCACACCGACAAGGGTGAGGACGAGATCGAGGACATCGTGATGCGCCGCCTGCGCGAGGTGGGTCTGGAAGGCTCGCGCGACAAGGCGCCGAACGAGCTCTCGGGCGGCATGCGCAAGCGCGCGGGATTCGCGCGCGCGCTGGTGCTCGACCCCGACATCGTGCTCTTCGACGAGCCCGACTCGGGCCTGGACCCGGTGCGCACGGCGCTGCTGTGCGAGCTCATCCAGGAGGTGCACGCCGAGAACGGCGGCGCCTACGTCGTGATCACGCACGACATCATGTCCGCCAAGCGCGTCGCGGAGTACATCGCCGTGCTGTGGAAGGGAAGGATCGTCGAGTCGGGTCCTGCCGACGAGCTGTTCGACTCCGACAACCAGTTCGTCCGCCAGTTCCTGGCGGGCGCGTCACAGGGCCCGCTGGGGATGGAGTGACGCTCGCCCGCGCCGCCGCGGTCCTCGCACTCGCCTTGGTGGTCGCGCTCGCGGCGTGGCTGCTGCTGCTCCGGGGCGGGGGCGGGACCGAATACACCCTGCTGTTCGAGAACGCCGGGCAGCTCGTGCCCGACAACGACGTGCAGGTCGGCGGACGGCGCGTGGGCTCGGTCAGCTCGATCGAGCTGACCGACGACAACCAGGCCGCGGTCAAGGTGAAGGTCGAGGAGCCGTTCGCGCCGCTGCGCGAGGGGACGAAGGCGACGATCCGGCTGACGTCGCTGTCGGGCATCGCGAACCGCTACATCGCGATCACGCCCGCGCCCGACGGCGCCAAGGAGCTGCCCGACGGCGCGACGCTGACGACCGCGGCGACGACCCCGGTCGTCGACCTGGACCAGATCTTCAACACGCTCGACGAGAAGACCCGCGGCGACCTCCAGGACGTGGTCCAGGGCTTCGCGGCCCAGTACCACGGCAAGGGGGCCGAGGCCGGCGAGGCCGCGAAGTACTTCAACCCGCTGCTGTCGACGTCGCGCCGGCTCGTCGGCGAGGTGACCGAGGACGAGAGCAGCCTCACGCGCTTCATCGTCGACTCCTCGCGGCTCGTCACCGCGCTCGCCGAGAAGCGCGACGACCTCGCCTCGCTGGTCGGCAACACGAACGCCACCGCGCAGGCGATCGGCTCGGAGAACGTGGCGCTGGGGCAGGCCCTCGGCCTGCTGCCGACGACGCTGCGCCGCGCGAACACGACGTTCGTGAACCTGCGGGCGACGCTCGACGACCTCGACGTGCTCGTCGCCGCGTCCAAGCCCGCGACCAAGGAGCTCGCCCCGTTCCTGCGCGAGCTGCGCCCGCTCGTCGCCGCCTCCCGTCCGACGATCCGCGACCTCTCCAAGCTGGTGCATCGCAGCGGGCCCGACAACGACCTGACCGACGCGACGCGCAAGATGCCGGCGCTGCAGCGCGTCGCCACGCCGGCGTTCCGCGACGGTCGCCAGGCGCTGGAGAAGGCCCAGCCGGTGCTCGAGTTCCTGCGCCCGTACGCGCCCGACGTCGCCGGCTGGATCCGCGACTTCGGCCAGGGCGCGACGAACTACGACGCGAACGGCCACTACGCCCGCATCCAGCCGATCTTCAACGCGTTCACCTTCGATGACAACCCGGCCGGCGGCGTGCTCACGCCGATCCCGCCGTCGCAGCGCTTCGACGGCCTGGAGACCGACCAGCTGCGCCGCTGCCCGGGCGCCGCGTCCCAGCCGCCCGCCGACGGCTCGGCGCCCTGGCGCGACACGTCCGGCAACCTCGACTGCGATCCGAACCTGGTGCCGCCCGGGCCATGAGAACCGCCGTCCCGGTCGCCGCCGTCCTGATCGTCGTCGCGCTCGCGGCGCTGTTCCTCGTCGCCCGCGAGGAGGACGACGCGTACCGCGTGCGCGCGATCTTCGACAACGCCGGCTTCATCATCCCCGGCGAGGACGTCAAGGTCGCCGGCGTCAAGGTCGGGTCGATCGACGAGGTCGAGGTCACGCCCGACTTCAAGGCCGCGGTCGTGCTCAAGATCGACGATCCCGGCTACCAGGACTTCCGCGCGGACGCGCAGTGCATCGTGCGCCCGCAGTCGCTGATCGGCGAGAAGTTCGTCGAGTGCCAGCCGACGCGGGAGCATGCCGTCGGCGCCGAGCCTCCCGGCAAGCTCCGGAAGATCGAGCAGGGGCCGGGCGAGGGTCAGTACCTGCTCCCGGTCGAGAACACGTCGAAGTCGGTCGACCTCGACCTGATCAACGACATCATGCGCGAGCCGCAGCGCGCGCGGCTGTCGATCATCCTCAACGAGCTCGGCGTCGGCCTCGCCGGCCGCGGCGACGATCTCAACGACGTCATCCGGCGCGCCAACCCGGCGCTCAAGGAGGTCGACCAGGTCCTGCGGCTGCTCGCGCGCCAGAACGACCAGCTCGAGCAGCTCGCGGTCGACTCGGACACGATCATGGCGCCGCTCGCGCGCGAGCGCGCGCACGTGTCCTCCGCCATCGCGAACTCGGCCGCGGTCGCCGCCGCCACCGCGGAAGAGCGCGAGGACCTGGAGGCGAGCATCGAGCGGCTGCCGCGGTTCCTGCGCGAGCTGCGGCCGACGATGGTGCGGCTCGGCGCGCTCTCGGACGCGATGACCCCGGTGATCTCCGACCTCGGCGACGTCGCGCCCGACATCAACCGCTTCCTGCTCGAGCTGGGCCCGTTCTCGCAGGCGGGCATCCCCGCGCTCGACTCGCTCGGCGAGGCGTCGAAGATCGGCACGCCGGCGATCGAGGCATCGCTGCCGGTGATCAAGGACCTGCGCACGCTCGCCAGTACGGCACGCCCTGTCGGCAAGTCGCTCGCCCAGGTGCTCTCCTCCTTCCAGCGCAACGACGGCATCGAGCGCCTGATGGACTACCTCTTCTTCCAGGCGACGGCCGTCAACGGCTTCGACTCGTTCGGCCACTACCTGCGCGCCGGGCTGATCGTCAACCAGTGCACCACCTACGCGGTCGACCCGACGACCGGCTGCTCGGCGAACTTCCGCAAGGCCAGCGCGAGCGCGTCGGTCGCGGGCGCGGACTCGATGCCCCGGGACTCGGTGCTGGCGTGGACGGCGCGGGTGCTGCAGGGCCTGGACCCGCAGAAGCCGGCGGATGCGAACCGGCGCGACAGGCCGAGCAAGCGGGCCCGCAAGCAGGCGCGGAAGCACACGCAACGCAACGGGCCTGGCCCCAGGGCGGGGCGGCCGCGCCCGCGCGGCGGGACCCCGGCCACGTCCCCGTCGCCCACGGCGCCCGGCGCCCAGCCGGCGCCGACGGGCCCCGCGGCGACGCCGCAGCCGTCCGCGCCGGCGCCGGCGGCCACGCCCGCGCCGTCCGGCGGCGACAGCGCGGTCGACCCGCTGCTCGACTACCTGTTCGGGGACGGCGGCTGATGGGCGGGCGCGGCGGCATCGCCGGCAACCCGGTCCTGATCGGCGCGGCGACCGTGCTGGTCGTCCTCGTGGCCGTGTTCCTGGCGTACAACGCCAACCAGGGACTGCCGTTCGTCCCGACGTACTCGCTCAAGGCGCAGACTCCCAGCGCCGCCAACCTGGTGCGCGGCAACGAGGTGCGGATCGGCGGGACGCGGATCGGCTCGGTCGACAAGATCGAGGTCCAGCGCCAGGACGACGGCACGAGCATCGCCGTGCTCGGGCTCAAGCTCGAGCGCTCCGTCTCGCCGCTGCCGAAGGACTCGACCGTGCTCATCCGGCCGCGCTCCGCGCTCGGCCTGAAGTACGTCGAGCTGACCCGCGGCACGTCGAAGGACGGGTTCGAGGACGGCGACACGATCCCGCTCGCCCAGGCGACGCCCACGCCCGTCGAGTTCGACGAGTTCCTGAACATGTTCGACGAGGACACGCGCGACGCGGCCGCGACGAACCTCGACGGCTTCGGCGACGCGTTCGCCGGCCGCGGCCCGAGCATCAACCAGGCGATCGGCGCCCTCCGGCCGCTGCTGCGCGACATCATCCCGGTCGCGCGGAACCTGTCCAGCAAGGAGACCAACCTCCCGCGCTTCGTCGGCGAGCTGGCCAACGCAGCGAGCATCGTCGCGCCCGCGGCCGAGGCGCAGGCCGAGCTGTTCGTCAACCTCGACATCACGTTCCGCGCGCTGCGGGCGGTCGCGCGGCCGTTCATCCAGGAGTCGATCGCCGAAGGGCCGGAGACGCTCGACGCCGCGATCGAGAGCTTCCCCGTCCAGCGCCCGTTCCTGGCCAACACAGAAGGCCTGTTCCGCGAGCTGCAGCCGGGCGCGCGCGCGCTGCGCACCGCGGCGCCCGACCTGGCCGACGCGCTGGAGCTCGGCACGCCGGTGCTGAAGCGCTCGCCGGCGTTCAACAAGCGCCTGGCGTCGCTGTTGACCGAGCTCCAGACGTTCGCCGAGGACCCGCTCGTGCCCGCCGGCATCCGCCGCCTGACCGCCACCGCGCGCTCGCTGAACCCGACGCTGCAGTTCCTCGCGCCGGCCCAGACGACCTGCAACTACATCGCGCTCTGGTTCCGCAACATCAGCTCGCTGCTCTCCGAGGGCGACGCGAACGGGACCTGGCAGCGCTTCATCATCGTCGCCACGCCGCAGGGGCCGAACAACGAGGGCAGCCCGTCGTCGGGGCCGGCGGACGGTCCGACGCTCGAGAACCACCTGCACGCGAACCCGTACCCGAACACGGCCGCGCCGGGCCAGCCCAAGGAGTGCGAGGCCGGCAACGAGACGTTCCTCAAGGGCAAGACGGTCACGTCGAACGTGCCCGGGACCCAGCAGGCCGTCACGGAGGGCAAGCCCTGATGGCCCGGTTCCGCCGCCGCCAGCCGCGCAGCCCCTTCGCCGTCGGTCTCATCGCGCTCGTCGTGATCGGGATCCTCGTGTTCCTCGGCTTCACGAAGGACATCCCGTTCACGCGCGGGTACGAGGTCAAGGCGGTCGTCCACTCCGCGAACGGCCTGCGGCCCAACTCGCCGGTGCGCATCGCCGGCGTCGAGGTCGGCAAGGTGAAGAAGATCGAGGGCCAGGAGGGCGGCAACGACGCCGTCGTGACGCTGGCGATCGACGACAACGGGCGGCCGCTGCGCAAGGACGCGACGCTGAAGATCCGCCCGCGCATCTTCCTGGAGGGCAACTTCTTCGTCGACCTGACGCCCGGCACGCCGGGCGCGCCCGAGCTCGACGACGGCGACACGATCGCGGTGACGCAGACCTCGACGCCGGTCCAGCTCGACCAGGTGCTCACCGCGCTGCAGTCCGACACGCGGCAGGACCTGCGCGACGTGCTCGAAGGGCTCGGGACCGCGCTGAGCTCCAAGCCGAGCCGGGCTGACAACCGCGACGCCGACCCTTCCGCGCGCGGCGAGACCGCGGCGCAGTCCTGGAACGACGCCTACGACGACGCCGGGCCGGCCGCGCGGGCCCAGTCGCAGGTCAACGAGGCGCTCCTCGGCACCGAGCCCGAGCAGGACCTCGGGCGCCTCATCGAGGGGGCCGGCAGGACCGCGGCCGGCCTCGTGCGCAACGAGGTCCAGCTCAAGGAGCTGGTCACGAACTTCAACGTGACGATGGCCGCGCTCGCCTCCGAGGACACGAACCTGCAGACCTCGATCCGCGAGCTCGCGCCGACGCTGGAGGCCGCCAACGCCGCGTTCGCCTCGCTCAACGCGGCGTTCCCGCCGACGCGGGCGTTCGCGCGCGAGATCCTGCCCGGCGTGGAACAGACCGCGGCGACGATCGACGCGGCGTTCCCGTGGATCGAGCAGGCCAGCGCGTTGATGAGCCCGGCCGAGCTGCAGGGGCTGGCGAGCGAGCTCGCGCCCGCGACGCGCGACCTCGCGCAGGTGACCGACCAGGCGATCGAGCTGCTCCCTCAGACCGACCTCGTGTCCAAGTGCGCGCGCGACGTGCTGCTCCCGACGGGCGACGTCGTGATCCGGGACGAGTTCCAGACCGGGCGCGAGAACTACAAGGACTTCTTCTACGCGATGGCGGGCCTGGCCGGCGAAGGGCAGAACTTCGACGGCAACGGCGGCTACGTGCGCTTCCAGACGGGCGGCGGCTCGCAGTCGGTGTCGCTCGGCCCGGGCACCGCCGGGGCCGCGCCGCAGTTCGGCGACCTTCCCACGCCGCCGCTCGGCAACCGGCCCGCGTATCCGGGCAAGCTGCCGCCGTACGTCGACGACAAGCCCTGCTACAAGCAGAAGCTGCCCGACCTCAACGGCCCGGCGGCCGCGAAGACGCCCCCGATCGTGGGCAAGGCCGCGCAGACCACCGCGTTGCGGACCACGCAGCAGGCGGAGCTGTCGCAGCTGCGCAGCCGGCTCCGGCCGTTCGGCACCCAGGAGGGCGTGCGGTGAGGGCGATCCGCAAGCACCTCGTCGACGTCCTGGCGATCCTGGGCCTCGTGATCGTGGCGCTCGGCGTCGCGTCGGTGATCCTCGCCAACCAGCGGCTCGCGCTGCCGGGCTGGGTGCCGGTCCTCGGCCAGGACTTCACCGAGGTCGACGCCGAGCTGTCCAGCGCCCAGGCGGTCACGCCGGGGCAGGGCCAGACGGTCAACGTCGCGGGCGTCGAGGTGGGGGAGATCTCGCGCGTGCGGCTCGAGGGCGGCAAGGCGATCGTCACGCTGAAGCTGAAGGAGGACTCGGTCCCCGTCTACAAGGACGCGACCGTGCTGCTGCGGCCCAAGACGGGCCTGAAGGACATGGTCGCCGAGCTCACGCCGGGCACCCCCGAGGCGGGGGAGCTCGAGGACGGCCAGCGGATCCCGGTCGGGCAGACGCTGCCGGACGTCAACCTCGACGAGATCCTCGCGTCGCTGGACGGCGACACGCGCACCTACCTGCAGCTGCTGCTGTCCGACGGCGGGCAGGCCCTGGGCGGCAACGGCCGTGCGCTGGCCAACACGATCCGCCGGTTCGAGCCGACCGCGCGCGACACCCGCGCGATCGCCGGTCAGCTCGCGAAGCGGCGCAGGAACATCAGGCGCGTCATCCACAACTTCTCGCTGGTCGTCGACGAGCTGGGCGGCAAGGACGACCAGCTCGCCGAGTTCGTCGACAGCTCCAATGCCGTGTTCTCCGCGCTCGCGGACCAGGACGCGAACCTGCGGGCCTCGCTGGAGGAGCTCCCGTCCACCCTGGCCGCGACCCAGAGCGCGCTGGGCAAGACGACGACGCTCGCCGACGAGCTCGGCCCGACGCTCCAGGCGCTGCGGCCCGGCGCACGTGCGCTCGGCCCGGCGCTGGTCCAGACGCGCCCGTTCCTGCGCGAGACCACGCCGGTCATCAAGAACGAGATCCGGCCGTTCGTGCGCGCCTCGATCCCGGCGGTCAAGGAGCTGAAGCCGGCGTTGCACGACCTGTCCGCGCTCCAGCCCGACCTCCTCACGACGTTCAAGATCGTCAACCGCCTCGTCAACATGCTCGCGTACAACCCGCCCGGCGCGAACGACGAGGGCTTCCTGTTCTGGGCCTCGTGGGTGAACCACCTCGGGCCGGCGATCTTCTCCAACCAGGACGCGCACGGGCCGATCCGGCGCGGCGTCGTCGTGATCGGCTGCCAGAGCCTGCAGCTGCTCGAGAACGTGGTGCTCGGCAACCCGCAGCTCGGCACGCTCGTGCAGCTGCTCGAGGCGCCCGACCGGCTCGAGGTGTGCCCGCAGACCGCACAGACGCCGGGAGCGGGGGAGTGGTCCGCCCCGTGAGCCCTGACGTCCTTGGATCGGCCGCTGATCGTCGCCTGGCGGCGTCCTCGACCCTTGAAATGCCTGGGGCATTCCTGCGGGCCTGCGTCCTTGCCAGCCGCCGCCAGCGACCGCCCAAGAACGCCACGACCCACGGGGCGAACCACTGATGCAGAAGGCCGCTCCCAGCTTCGGCCGGATCGCGCTCATGGTGGGCTTCGCGCTCTCCTGCTTCGCCCTTGTCCTGTTCCTGTGGCTCGCGTTCGGCGGGCCGGTGCCGCTCAAGCCGAAGGGCTACCGGGTGAGCGCGTCGTTCGCCGAGGCGTCCCAGCTCTCGACCGAGGCGGACGTGCGGATCTCCGGCGTCCCGGTCGGCAAGGTCAAGGCGATCGAGCCCGACGCGAAGACCGGCCGCTCGCTGGTGACGATCGAGCTGGACGCCAAGTACAGCCCGCTGCCGTCCGACGCCAAGGCGATGCTGCGCCAGAAGACGCTGCTGGGGGAGACCTACGTCGAGCTCACGCCCGGCACCAACGGCGCCGGGACGATCCCGGAGGGCGGCCAGATGCGCCTCGGGAACGTGTCCAAGACGGTCGAGCTCGACGAGATCCTGCGGACGTTCGACCCGAAGACGCGCGCCGCGTTCCAGGAATGGACGCAGACGCAGGCCGAGGCGATCGGCGGCCATGGTCGCGACGTCAACGACGCGCTCGGCAACCTCGGCCCGTTCGCCGACGACGCCTCCGAGCTGGTCGACATCCTCAACCGCCAGGAGCCGGCCGTGCGGCGGCTGATCTCCGACACCGGCGTGGTCTTCGAGGCGCTGACCGAGCGCGACGGCCAGCTGCGCGACCTGATCGAGAACTCCAACCGCGTGTTCGCGACGACCGCGCAGCGGGATCGCGAGCTGCAGGAGACGTTCGTGGCGCTGCCGACGTTCGAGCGCGAGTCGCGCGCGACGGTGAGGCGGCTGGCGCAGTTCGCGGTCGACACCGATCCTCTGGTCACGCAGCTGCGCCCGGCCGCGCGCGAGCTGTCGCCGACGCTGATCGACCTGGCGGCGCTCGCGCCGGACCTCGAGGCGCTGTTCCGGAACCTCGGCCCGCTCTTCGACGCTTCCGTCAAGGGCATTCCGGCGGCCGAGCGGGTGCTCGAGGACCTCCGCCCGCTGCTCGCCCAGATCGACCCGGCGCTGCGCCAGCTCAACCCCGTGCTCGACTTCCTCGGGCTCTACAAGCGCGAGCTGACCGCGTTCTTCGCGAACACGGTCGCGGCGACGCAGGCGACGACGGTCTCGAACAAGGGGCCCCTGCACTACCTGCGCACGCAGAACCCGCTCAACCCGGAGAACCTCGCCGCGTATCCGAAGCGGCTGCCGACCAACCGGCCGAACCCGTACACGCTGCCGGGCACCTTCACCCAGCTGCGCACCGGGCTGCCCTCGTACGAGACGCGCCAGTGCACCGGCGGCCCCGTGCCGACGCTCTCCAACGTCCCGACGCAGGTCATCCCGCCGACGCTGCCCGACCTGTCGCTGCCGGTGCCGGTCCCCGTGCCGGTCCCGGACGCGGGTGTCGTGAACGGGCTGTTCTCCTACCCTGACGCGCTGATGGCCGACATCGCACGGTTCGCCTTCCCGTCCGGCCAGGGCGTCCCGGGCGTGGCGCCGCCGTGCCGGCAGCAGCCGAAGTTCAACGAGTCGGGCGAGCAGACGCAGTACCCCCACGTGAAATCGGATTGAGATGACGCCGTCAGACGGCTTCGAACGGGTGGTGCGCGCAGCGACGCGCCGTCCGCGCAGGGTGCTCGCCGTGCTCGCGCTGCTGTGCGCGGGGAGCGCGGTGCTGGCGCTCGGGCTGCACCCGAGCGCGGCGACGAGCACGCTCGCCGGGCGGTCCTCGGACACCTACCAGGCGACCGAGCGCTACCGGGAGCGGTTCGGCGACCACGCGATCCTCGTGCTCGTCCGCGGGCCGCTGCAGCAGCTGGTGCTCACCGAGAACCTGGGACGGCTGCTCGGGCTGGAGGGCTGCCTGTCGGGCAACAAGCCGCCCGGCGAGGACGCGGCCGGCGGCCCGCGCGGGCCGTGCGCGGAGCTCGCGCGGACGAAGCCGGTGCAGGTCGTCTACGGCCCCGGCACGTTCATCAACTCGGCCGTGGGCGAGATCCAGGACCAGCTCAAGCGCCGGCTCGACGCCAAGGGCGCGGAGGCCGACAAGGCCGCGGCGGCGGCGCGCGCGATCGCCAGGCGCCAGGGCAAGCCCAAGGCGGAGCAGGATCGGCTCGCGCACTCGGCCGAGCAGCTCGTGTACGCGCAGTTCGTGCGCGACCTGCTCCAGCTCAACCTGAAGTACGGGCTCGGCGTCGACAAGACGCCGCGGCTCGACGACCCGGACTTCGTCTCCACGCTCGTGTTCGACCCGAGCCGCGGCGCGACGACGCCGAAGGCCCGCTTCGCGTACCTGTTCCCGTCGCCGGACTCCGCGGCGATCCAGGTGCGCTTGAAGCCCGACCTGTCCGACGCGGAGCGCGAGCGCGCGACCGACCTGGTGCGCGCGGCGGTGCGGATGCCGGACTTCGCGCTGCGCAACGCCGACGGCTACACGGTCACCGGCGTGCCGGTCCTCGCGCAGGACCTCTCCGACGCGCTGGCCGGCTCGGTGACGCGGCTGCTGCTCGTCGCCGTCGTGGTGATGGCGGGGGTGCTCGCGCTCGTGTTCCGCCGGCGGCTGCGGCTCGTGCCGCTGGCCGTCGCGCTCGGCGCGGTCGCGATCACGTTCGGGCTGATGGCGCTCGTCGGCGCGCCGCTGACGATGGCGTCGATCGCGGTCCTGCCGGTGCTGCTCGGGCTGGCGGTCGATTACGCGATCCAGTACCAGGCGCGGATCCCCGACCCGCCGTCCGCGGAGGGCGCCCGGCGCGCCGCGCGCACCGGTGTCCCGACGATCGCGACCGCGGCGCTCGCCACGGCGGCGGGGTTCCTCGTGCTGCTGCTCTCGCCGGTGCCGATGGTGCGCGGCTTCGGGGTGCTGCTGGTGGTCGGGGTCGGCGTCGCCTTCGCGTGCGCGCTGACCGGCGGGACGGCCGCGCTCGTGACGCTCGGCCCCCGCCGCGGCGGGGGCGGCGCGCTGGGGCGCGCGGCGCGCGGCGCGGGGGAGCTGCTCTCCGCCGCCGGGCGGCCGTTCGCGCGGCTCGGCGGCCCGGCGGGGAGGATCGGCGCCGGCGTGCTCCGCGCGGCCGTCGCCCATCCGGGGCGCGTGGTCGGGATCGGGCTCGCCGTCGCGGCGATCGGCTGGGCGGTCGACACGCAGACCGAGGTCCGCTCGGACCTGCAGGCGCTCGTCCCGCAGGACCTCCCGGCGGTGCGCGACCTCGACACCCTGCAGCGCACGACCGGCGTGGCGGGGGAGGTGGACGTCGTCGTGGAAGGGCGCGACGTGGCCGACCCCGCGGTCGTCGCGTGGATGCGCGACTACCAGCAGAAGGTGCTGAGGCAGGCCCGCTACAGCCCGGACAACGGCTGCGGCGAGGCGGCGCTGTGCCCGGCCCTCTCGCTGCCGGACCTGTTCCAGGGACGCGACGCCGCCTCGGACCGGGGGAAGATCGACGCCGTGCTCGACGCGGTGCCGCCGTACTTCTCCCAGGCGGTCATCACCGCCGACCGGCGCACCGCGAACCTGGCGTTCGGCATCCGGCTCATGCCGCTCGACGAGCAGCACGCCGTGATCGAGCGGATGCGCGACGAGCTCGGGCGCCCGCCGGACGGCGTGACCGCGCGCGTCGCGGGCCTGCCGGTGCTCGCCGCGGAGGCGAACGCCGCGCTCTCGTCGCCGTGGCGGCGGCTCGCCGGGATCCTCGCCGGCCTGCTGGCGGTCGGGCTCGTCCTGCTCGCGGTCTACCGCCGCGCCGAGCGGGCATGGGTGCCGCTCGTGCCGATCGCGCTCGCGACCGGCTGGTCGGCGGCGGTGCTGTTCGCCCTGCGCATCCCGCTCAACCCGATGTCGGCGACGCTCGGCGCCCTGGTGCATCGCGATCTCGACGGAGTTCGCGGTGCTGCTCGACGGCCGCTACCGCGAGGAGCGCGCCGCGGGGCACCCGCCGCCGGCGGCGCTCCGGCGCACGTACGGCTCGACGGGCGCGGCGGTGCTCGCCTCCGGCGCGACGGCGATCGCCGGCTTCGCCGTGCTCGCGTTCTCCGACGTCCGGATGCTGCAGGAGCTGGGGATCGTGACCGTCGTCGACCTCTCCGTCTCGCTGCTGGGCGTGCTGGCCGTGCTGCCGGCGGTCCTCGTGCTGGCGGAGCGCCGGCGGGCGGCGCGCGCCCGGAGGGCGCGGCCGGCGGAGGTCGCCGACCGGGCCGTCCCGGCGTGAAGGGCGGCTGGCTCGTCGGCGTGGTCGGCGTCGTCGTGCTCGCCTACATCACGGTGAACTCGCTCCGCACCGAGGGCGTGAGCCCGACGGGGCTGGAGCGCGGGACGAAGCTGCCCCCGTTCGCGATGCCGCTCGCGACGAGCGCGAGCGAGGCGGACGCGGACATCGCCACCAAACCCGACAGCGGGCCGGAGGGCAAGCACCCGGCGTGCTCCGTCCGCGGTCCGGAGATCCTCAACGTCTGCGAGCTGCAGGAGCGCGGTCCGGTCGTGCTCGCGTTCGTCGTCACGCAGTCGGGCGACTGCGCGCGCCAGGTCGACGTGCTCGACCGGGTCGCCGCGCGCGTGCCGCGCGTGGAGTTCGCCGCGGTGGCGGTGCGCGAGGACCGCGACCGCCTGCGGCGGCTGGTGCGGCAGCGCGGCTGGCGCGTGCCGGTCGGCTACGACAACGACGGCGCCGTCGCGAACCTGCTACGGCCTCGGCCTCGTCTGCCCGCTGTTCACGTTCGCGGGCCGCGACGGGCGCGTGGCGGGCACCGAGGTCGGGTTCCTCGACGAGACGCAGCTCGCGCAGGCCGCGCGAGCGCTGGCCGCCGGGCGGCCGCCGCCATGACCGGCGACGACGATCCCCTGCTCGTCGCGGCCACCGTCGACCCGGTCGTCGCCGCCGAGCACCCCGGCCTGCGCGTCTGGACCGCGCGCGTCGCCTGCCGGCCGGGGCGGACGCCGCCGGAGCTGCGCGACCGGCTGCGCGGGCTGGCCGACCGCCTGCGCGGACCGCAGGCCGTCGCGATGCGCTCCATGCCCGTGCCGTGGGCGTACCGCGTGCTGTTCCGCCATCTCGGCCTCGACCCCGACGTGACCCGCACGCCGCTCGAGGCGCTCGTGCTCGATCGCCTCATGCACGGCGGATACCCGGTCCAGGGCGTGCCCGAGGACGCGCTCGCGCTGGCGACGCTCGAGACCGGCGTGCCGCTGTGGGCGGTCGACGCCGCCCGCGTCGGGCCGCTCGAGCTGGCGACGGGCGCCGACGGCCGGCTCACGCTCGCCGACCCGGACGGCCCCGTCGCCGTGCTGTTCCAGCCCCCGCTCCCGGACCGCGCGCCCGGCCGCGACACGCGCGCGCTGCTCCTCTTCGCGGTCCAGGCGCCGGGGGTCGAGGACATGTACGTCGAGGAGGCCGTGTGGACGGCCGCCTCCGCGATGCCTAGGATTGACGCTCCGTCATGACCGTTACCTGTCTCGCCCGGGGGGCTCGCCACCGGCTCCGCCCTCTCCGGGTTCGAGCTGGCGGTAGGAATGCGCCTCGTTCTGTCGCGCTCGGCATCGTCCTCGCCCTGCTCGCCGTCGCGGCGCCGGCATCCGCCCAGGACGGCGTCCAGACGCTCCACTACAAGTACGGCCCGATCACGATCTCGCCGGGCCAGAACACGATCGAGCTCGAGGCGAACACCCTCAAGCCGCCGGTCGACGGCTGGATCACCGGCTTCCGCCCGAACCTGGTGCGCAAGGACGGCACGGTCCCGCGCGTCGACGTGATCCACCTCCACCACGGCGTCTGGCTGAAGAACTACCAGCCGCTGTTCGCGGCCGGCGAGGAGAAGACCACGTTCAAGGCGCCGCCCGGCTACGGCTGGCGCTACCGCACCACCGACACGTGGCACATGAACCACATGATCCACAACCTCACGCCGACGCCGGAGAAGGTCTACATCACCTACGACCTGGACTTCGTGCCGGACGGATCGCCCGCCGCCGCGGGGATGAACGAGGTCGACACCGTGTGGCTCGACACCGTCGGGGGCGCGTACCCGGTGTTCGACGCCAAGCGCGGCACGGGCGGCAAGGACCGGCAGTTCACGTATCCCGACGAGGCGCCCGCCGCGCCGCGCAGGAACACGTGGACCGTGCCCGAGGACGGCGCGATCGTCGGCACCGCCGGCCATCTGCATCCGGGCGGCCTGTGGACCGACCTCACCCTCACCCGCGACGGGCGCTCGATCCGCCTGTTCCGCTCCAAGGCCGTGTACTACGAGCCCGCCGGCGCGGTCTCCTGGGACGTGTCGATGACCGCCACGCCGCCGACCTGGCGCGTCGGGCTGCGCAAGGGCGACGTGCTGAGCGTCTCGGGCACCTACGACACCAAGCGGGCCTCCTGGTACGAGTCGATGGCGATCATGCCGACGATGTTCGATCCCGGCGGCACGGGCCCCGACCCGTTCGTCACGAACGTCGACGTCGAGGGCGCGGTCACGCACGGGCACCTGCCGGAGAACGACTCCCACGGCGGCGGCCGGTTCGCCGGCCTCCCCGACCCGCGCGGCCTTCTGGCCCGGCCGATCCCGAGCGGCGGCGGCACGGTCGCGATCCGCGACTTCGTCTACGGGCAGGGCGACCTCAGCTCGACCGGACGGCGCGGCCGCCCGGCCCGGGTCCGGCGCGGCCGCGGGCTCACGTTCGTGAACCGCGACGCCAAGGCCACGATCTACCACACGATCACCGCGTGCCGGGCGCCCTGCAACCGGACGACGGGGATCGCGTACCCGCTCGCGGACGGCAAGGTGGACTTCGACTCCGGCGAGCTCGGCTTCGGCCCCGAGGGCTTCACGCCGGCGGCGAACCGCGACAGGTGGACGACGCCGAAGGGCCTCAAGGCCGGCACCTACACGTACTTCTGCCGCGTCCACCCGTTCATGCGCGGCGCGTTCAAGGTCAAGCGGGGCAGGTAGGCGTCGGGAATGGGACGGCATCCGCCGCCGTCCCATCGCCCATGCAACGACTTCGCATCCTGCTGACGACCACCGGCGAGGCCGGACATGTCCTTCCGCTCGTGCCGTTCGCCCGCGCCTGGCAGCGGGCGGGGCACGACGTCCTCGTCACGGCGCCGCACCCGCGGACGGCGATCGCCGAGCGGGCCGGCCTGACCGTGCGCCCGGTCGGGGAGCCGGCGGAGGAGGCCGTCGGGCCGCTGTGGGCCGCGATCGTGGACGCCGCGCCGGACGCCGCGAACGCGTTCGTGGTGGGGCAGATCTTCGCGGGCCTCAAGCTGCACGCCGCGCTCCCCGGCGTCCTCGACACGGTCGCGGACTGGCGGCCCGACGTGGTCGTGCGCGAGAGCTACGAGTACGCGGGCGCGATCGCGGCCGAGCGCCACGGCCTCCCGCACGTCCGCATCGGGCCCGGGCTCGCGTCGACGGAGGAGTGGCTGAACGAGCTGGCCACCGCCGCCGCGCCCGATCTGCCGGCGGACGCGATCCGCCGCTCCCCGTTCCTCACGCTCAACCCGCCGGCGCTCGACGACCCGCAGGCGCCGGCGCCGGACCGGGTCCACCGCTTCCGCGACATCGCGGACGCGCCGGCGCCGCTGCCGGACTGGTGGCCGGGCAATGACGATCCGCTCATCTACCTGAGCTTCGGGTCGGTCGCCGGGGCGCTGGACTTCGTCTTCCCCGGGCTCTACCGCGCCGCGCTGGACGCGCTCGCGGATCTGCCCGCCCGCGTGCTCGTGACGATCGGGAACTCCCGCGAGCCGCTGGAGCTCGGTCCGACGCCGGCGAACGTCCGGGTCGAGCGCTGGGTGCCGCAGGCCGACGTCGCCGCCCGCGCCGCCGTCATGGTCGTCCACGGCGGCTACGGCACGATGCTCGGCGCCCTGACGGCCGGCGTGCCGCTCGTGGTCGCGCCGCTGTTCGCGGACCAGCCGCACAACGCGCGCCGAGTGGCGGAGCTGGGGGCGGGGATCGCGCTGCCGGAGCCCGGCAGCGTGCGGCGGCTTCCGCTCGACGGACCGCGCGCGCTCGCGGGGCTCGGCGACATCGTGCGGGAGGTGCTCGCAGACCAGCGCTACCGGCGCGCCGCGCGGCGCGTGGCGGCGAGCGCCGCGGCGCTCCGGCCGGTGGACGCGTCGATCGGCGTGCTGCTGGCCGCGGTCGCCGGCCGCGCCGACGACCTCGCCGCCTGAGGCGCCGGCTCAGCGCCCGAGCAGCGCGTCCGCGAGGCGGTCGACGTCCGCGCGGCCGCGCAGCGCGGCGCGGACGTGGCGGTCGTCGCCCCACAGCCGCCCGGGCGCGACGAAGACCTGCGCGGCGGCGAGGCGGGCCGCGATCGCGGGGCCGTCCTCGTCGCTCGACGACAGCCACGCGAACGGGACGGCGCCCGGCGCGGCCGACAGCGGCGAGCCGGCCAGCGCGGCGGCGAGCCGCTCGTGCGCCGCGCGCCGCGGCGGCGCGGCGGCGCGCCGCCACCTCGGCGCCCGCGTCCGATGCGGCCCAGCGCGGCCGCCGCCTGCGCGGGGGCGCTCGAGCCCGCCGCTCGGCGCGAGCCGCCCGACCAGGTCGGGCGGCCCGAGCGCGGCTCCGGCGCGCAGGCCGGCCATCGCGTGCGCCTTGGAGAACGAGCGCAGCGACCAGCAGGTTGGGCAGCTCGGCGACGAGCGGCGCGGCGTCCTCGCCGGGGGCGGCGAACTCGCCGAGCGCCTCGTCCACGACCACGGTGACGCGGTCCGGGACGCGCGTGCAGAGGTCGCGCACGGCGCCGCGCGAGAGCGTCGCGCCCGTCGGGTCCGACGGGCTGGTGACGAGCACCGCGCGCGTCGCCTCGCCGGCGCGGGCGAGGATCTCGGCCGGCGCGGGCGGCACCGGCACGGCGCGCCCGCCGGCGGCCTCGACGAGGCCCGGCAGCGGCTGCCAGCCCGGCCACCCGACGAGCGCCTCGCCGCCGTCCGCCAGCAGCGCGCCGCAGGCCGCGCGCAGCAGCTCGCCGGCCCCGTGGCCGACCGCCACCTGCTCGACCGCCACGCCGTGGCGGGCCGCGAGCGCCTCCCGGAGCGCGCCCGCCGAGCGGTCCGGGTACGCGTTGAGCGCGCGCCGCAGCGCGAACGTCGCGGCGTTGACGGCGTCCGGGTGCGGCGGCTCGTGCCAGCCCGTGCCGGACAGGTCGAGCGGGTCGATCCGGCTCAGCGCCTGCCGGCGGCGCTCGTCGCGCAGCGCGAGCAGCTCCTGCGAGATCTCCTCCGGGCCCATCTCCTCGAACTGCCGGTAGTAGTCGCGGAAGCCTGGCCATCAACGCGGGGCGATCGAGGAGCCCGGGCCCTCGAGCAGCAGGAACCACGACGGTGAAGCCGACGGCGGCGACGATCGCGGTGACCATGAAGATGCGGCCGAGGACGCCCTCGCGCTGGTCGTGGCCGGCGGCGCGCCGCAGCAGGCGCCACAGGTGGTCGAGCCGCGTCGCGATCATGAGCGTGAGGATCAGCGACCCGATCAGCCCGAGGAACGCGACGATGATGCCGAGGAACACGCTGCCCGGTCGCGTAGTCGATCTGCGAGCCGATCCACAGCCAGCCGACCGGCTGCGCGCCCCAGGCGCTGAGGACCACGAGCGCCTCGAGCAGCAGCACCGCGGCGGCCAGGAGCGCGTCGACGCGGCGCCGCCCGGCGCTGCCCGCGCTCCGGCGGCTCGCGATAGTGGACCGGCGCCGTGCCCGGACGGCGGCCGATGAACAGCCCGCCGGTGTCCGTGGGGTCGTTGCGCGGCACACGGACAGTATGGGGTCGGCCCGTTGCGTTGCGCAAGCAACGTCGCCGAGCTGCCGAAATCGCCCACGCGCAACGCAACGGGCCTGACCCCGGCCGTGCGGTACATTGCCGCCAGGAAGGAGGTCGTCGATGCCCGTCATCACCCCTGCTGTCCCCGCCGCGCCCGTCGTACTCGACGAGCGCGCCGCCCGCCGCGACCTGCGCGACCAGATCGGCCGGCTCGAGCGCGAGCTGGCCCGCACGCTGGCCGACGTCTTCCCGCGCCGCGAGCCCGCGCGCCAGGGCCGCTCGGCGTCCGCCCAGGCCGGCCCGCGCCTGCTCTCGCTCGGGCAGCTCGAGCGCATCCGCGACGAGCTCGCCGACCGCGTCGCGGCGCTCCGCGCGCCCCGCGGCCGGACGCTGCTCGAGGAGATGCGCCGCGCGCCCGAGCGCCACCGCTGGGAGACCGTGACGAGCGCGGAGCTCGGCGAGCCGGGCTGCACGGTCTGGCAGGTGCGCCCCCGCCTCGGCCTGATCGGCATGCTGATGGGGTGGTGGCACGTGAAGATCTCCTCCGGTTGCCCGTTACCCGGGTGACAGCCTGATGGGCCGGCGCAGCCGCAAGCGCGGCGGCGACATCGGCGGCGGCGCCCGCTCCCGCCGGCGCGCCCGCGCGCCGCGCGCCGCGCCGCGCCGCGACGAGCGCCCGCGCGCGCCCTGGCACCCGTTCCCGCTCGTCGAGCTGTGCGTGCTGATCGGGCTCGTCCTGCTGGTCTGGGGCCTGATCCGCATCGACGACGACGGCGGCCGCGTGATGCTCGTCTGCGGCATGGCGCTCGCGTCGCTCGGCGGGCTCGACACGGCGCTGCGCGAGCACTTCGGCGGCTACGCGTCGCACGCGCTCCTGCTCGTCCGCGCTGCCCGCGGTGCTGCGTCGCCGGCGTGCTGTTCTTCGCCCGCGCGCCGCTGGCTCGCGATCCCGCTCGCCGGCGGCGCCGGTGTTCGCCGGCGCCTACGTCGCGCTCGCGGCGCGCCTTCCGCCGCCGCAGCTAGGCTCTCGGGCACAGATGGCCACCGACGAGAAGCGCATGCAGCTGCGCGGGCTGCATCACGTGACCGCGATCTGCCGCGACCCCGAGCGCACGATCGCCTTCTACCGCGACCTGATGGGGCTGGCCGTCGTCCACGACGGCCCGTCCGACGACGACCCGCGAGTCGCGCCACGTCTGGTTCGGCGCGCAGGACGGGCGCGCGGGGATGCTCGTGTCGTTCATGCAGTACCCCGAGCTGCCGACCGGCGTGGTCGGCATCGGCTCGACGCACCACTTCGCGTTCATGGTCGACAGCGCCGAGGAGCAGGAGGCGTGGCGCGACTACCTGCGCGGCCAGGGCGTCGAGTGCACCGACGTGTTCGACCGCGGCGCCTTCCGGTCGATCTACATCCGCGATCCCGACGGGCACATCGTCGAGATCGCGACCAGCGGGCCCGGCTTCACCGCCGGCGGTCCGTCCGCATGAGACGGGCGGACCGCCGGCGCTCCCGGCTGTGCGCTGCCGCTACCGCGCGGCCCAGCCGACGCCCGCCAGCGCGAACGAGTCCGAGCGGCCGCCGCTCGGCGAGGTCGCCGTCGCAGGCGTGCCGCCAGCGCGCGGCGCTGGCGGTCGGTCATCGAGCCGACGGTCTTCGTCTCCGACATCGGAATCGAGGCGAGGAACCGGCGGCAGCGCGTGCGGCCCCAGCGGTGCTGGCTCAGCAGCAGGTCGGCGATCGCCATGCTCTCGGCCTCCCACGGGCACTCGAGCACGATGTCGCCGACGGTCGTCTCGCCTTCGGCGACCTGTCGCTTGAGCTCGGCCCGAGCCAGGCGCACACGGTTCGCCTGGGCAAGCGCGCGCATGTGTTGCGGCGCAGGGGCCGTCGCTGTTGCGTCCATTGAACCTCCCCGCTGCCCGCCATCATGGCGGGCATCGTCGTGATTTGTGTGTGTCGCCGGTCGTGGACACGCGGGAGCTGACCATCACCGCCACCCGCCTCCTCCTGGCGGATGCCCCGGCGGTGCTGCTCTTCCCTCGTTCCCCGAAGCGCCGAAGCGCTCGACCGGATGCGCAGGCTAGTCACCACTGGCGGACAGATCAACGCTGAGCCGATCGGATCATTCGCAAAAAGCGGGTGATTCGTGCGGACGCCGAGCTTGTGCAGGATTGGACAAGTCAGCGCTGCAAATCGCCCGCCACAGAGCGGAAAATGTGCGCTCCAGCTCGGCAGCGGGCCGTGCTCGGCCTCGAAGGCGGCCTTGACGGACGCGAAGCGCTCGAGCGCGAGGTCGAGCGTCGCGCGGTCGTGCGTCGCCATCACGCTCGTGCGCAGCAGCGCGCCGGCCGGCGGGACGGCGGGGTGCAGCGCGACGTTGACGAACACGCCGGCGTCGTAGAGCGCGCGCCAGAGCAGCACGGCCTTCCAGTCGTCGCCGACGACGACCGGGACGATCGGCGTGACCACGGTGGAGCCGTCGGGCAGCGGCTGCGGCTCGACGACGTGGAAGCCGAGCTCGCGCAGCCCGCGGTTGAGGTACGCGGCGTTCTCGAGCACCCGGGCGAAGAGCGGCGGGCCGTCGTCGGAGCGGATGACCCGCAGCGCGGCGAGCGCCGCGCCGACGGCGGCCGGCACCGCGGCGGCGGTGAACAGGAACGCCCGCGACGTGATGCGCAGGAAGTCGATCACCTCGTGCGAGCCCGCGATGAAGCCGCCGCACGAGGCGAGCGACTTGGAGAACGTCCCCATCCGCAGGTCGACGCGGTCCTCGACGCCGAACAGCTCGGCCGTGCCGGCCCCGCGCGCGCCGAGCACGCCCGCCGCGTGCGCCTCGTCGACCATCAGGCGCGCGCCGTGGGCGCGGCAGAGGTCGGCGATCTGCGGCAGCGGGGCGACGTCGCCCTCCATCGAGAACACGCCGTCGACCACGACGAGCACGCCGCCGCCGTCCTCGTCGGCGCGCTCGAGCATCTTCTCGAGCTTGTCGAGCCGGTTGTGGCGGAACGGGCGCAGCTTGGCGCGCGAGAGCAGGCAGCCGTCGAGGATCGAGGCGTGGTCGCCGGAGTCGGCGATGACGGTGTCGCCGGGAGCGAGGATCGTGCCGAGCGTGCCGACGTTGGCCTGGTGGCCCGTCGTGAAGACGATCGCCTCCTCGGTCCCCATCCACTCCGCGATCTCGCGCTCCAGCTCGAGGTGCAGGTCGAGCGTGCCGTTGAGCAGCCGCGAGCCGGTCAGGCCGGTGCCGTAGCGCTCGAGCGCGTCGCGCGCGCCCTGCATGACGCGCGGGTCGGCGGTCAGCCCGAGGTAGTTGTTGGAGCCGAGCATGATCCGCTCGGCGCCCTCCATCTCGACCACCGGCGCGGCGGGCGACTGGAGCGTGCGGAAGTACGGGAGCAGGTCCGCCTCGCGGGCGGCCCGCAGCTGCTCGGCGCGCTCGTGACCGCGCACCTTGCTGAACACGTCGATGGCCGTCGGCATGTAGCCTGCCCGCCTCCATGGGGTCGCTCGAGATCCGGCCGGTCCATTCTACGGGCGACCTCCGTCGCTTCATCCGCCTGCCCGTTCCGGCTCTACCGCGACGAGCCGAACTGGGTCGCGCCGCTGATCTTCGAGCGCAAGCAGTTCCTGGACCGGCGCAAGAACCCGTTCTTCGAGCACGGCCGCGCGGAGTACTTCCTCGCGCTGCGCGACGGGCGGCCGGTGGGCCGGATCACCGCGCAGGTCGACGACAACTTCCAGCGCTTCCAGGACAACAAGTGGGGCTGGTTCGGCTTCTTCGAGTGCGAGCAGGACCCCGAGGCGGCGGCCGCGCTGCTCGACCGCGCCGAGCAGTGGCTGCGGGGCCAGGGCTGCGACCGCATGGTCGGCCCGGCCGACTTCACCACCAACGACGAGTGCGGGATCCTGCTCGAGGGGCACGAGCGCACCCCGCTGATCCTCTCGCCGTGGACCCATCGCTACTACCCGGAGCTGATCGAGGGCGCCGGCATGGCCAAGGCGATGGACCTCCTGATGTGGGAGCTGCACATCTCCGGGCGCGACCGGGTCAATCCGGTGATCTGGAAGCTCGCCGACCAGGTCGAGGAGCGCTACGGCGTGATCGTGCGGCCGTACCGCAAGAAGGACATCCAGGAGGAGATCTCCCGCTTCATGGAGGTCTACAACTCCGCGTGGGAGAAGAACTGGGGCTTCGTGCCGCTGACCGACGACGAGGTCCGGCACTACGCCAAGCAGATCAAGCCGTTCCTCGACGAGAACTGGGCCTACATCGCCGAGAAGGACGGCGAGACGGTCGGCGCCGCGCTGACGCTGCCCGACTACAACCAGGCGCTGATCCACATGCGCGGCCGCCTGCTTCCGCTCGGGTGGGCGAAGTTCCTCTGGTACCGGCGCAAGATCGACCGCGTGCGCGTGTTCGCGCTCGGCGTCAAGCCCGACTGGCAGCACACCGGCGTGGCCGCGAAGTTCTACGAGCGCCACTTCGAGGCGGCGACGCGCACGCCGCAGACCTACGGCGAGATGGGCTGGATCCTCGAGACCAACAAGGACATGAACAAGGCGATGGAGGCGATGGGCGGAGAGGTCGTCCGCCGCTTCCGGCTCTTCGAACGCGAGCTGGGAGGGTAGGGTAACCCCCCTTCTGCCTGGTCGTCCCATGCTTTAGGGTTCCCTCATGCGGCGTACCGATCAGTTGAAGGCCTCCCCACCGATGTTCAAGACGCCGTGGCTGGATCGCTTCACGCGCGTCCACCCGGCTGTCCCCGTCCTGATCTTCCTCCCGGCGATCGTCGTGCTCTTCGCGGTCGGCGTCGGTCGTGCCGGGTTCTGGAACTCCGTCGGCCTCGCGCTCGGCGGGTACGCGGTCTGGACGCTCACCGAGTACTGGCTGCACCGCGTCGTCTTCCACTTCGAGCCGGAGCAGGGCATCGGCGCGCGGCTGCACTGGATGATCCACGGCGTCCACCACGACCATCCCAACGACCCGATGCGGCTGGTGATGCCGCCGTCGGCGTCGGTTCCGCTCGCGCTCGCATTCGCCGGGCTGTTCTGGCTCGTGCTCGGCGGGCACTGGTTCACGCCGTTCCTCGCCGGCTTCCTGGCGGGCTACCTCGCCTACGACATGATCCATTACCACGTGCACCATCACAAGCCGCGCACCCGCGTCGGGCGCCGGCTCCGCGAGCTGCACATGCGCCATCACTTCCAGGACGACGAGCGCGGGTTCGGGGTCAGCGCGCCCTACTGGGACCACGTGTTCGGGACGCCTCCGGAGAAGCGGGCCCGTTGAACCCGTCCAGCCCTCCCGTCATGCTGACGGCTGAGTGAGCAGCGAACCGGACAACCAGGACGAGGGAGAGGACGTCGAGATCCTCGACGGCCTCCCCGTGCCAGCCGCGCCCCCGCCGCCGGTGCCGGCGCCGCTGCGCCCGTCGCAGGTCCCCGCCGTCCAGGCCGCCGCGCTGGCGGCGACCGGCTTCGTCGCCGGCGCCGCGACGGTCGCGGTCGTCGCCCGGCGCCGGGGACGTGTGTCGCGACGGCGGCGCAAGAAGGGCAAGGGCGCGATCGGGGAGATCGTGGGCTCGAACTCCTTCCTGGTCGACGTGCACTTGGTGCGGCGCGACTGAGCGCGCCGGCGCCCGCGGTGGGCGGGCGTTTGTGTACGGCGGGCATCGAGGGGGAGCGCGGATGGGTGCGCGCTTCCGCGGGCGACTTGCACGTTGACGGCAATAGTTGCCGGCAACGTGCGAATGACCTGCGATTTGCACGTTGACCCCCATATAGGTGGTCAACGTGCAAATCACCCACCGGAACCCGCCGCTACCACCTCGAACCCTCCCCTCGATGCCCGCCGTAACCGGCGGCGCCCCCACCGGCGATCGACGGAGAACGCGGCAACGAACGCCGCATCCCGCCGTCCCACCCGATATCAACCACGACGTGAAGCACGAGCTCCGCGTCGAGGTCACCCCGCCCTGGCCGTTCCGCCTGTCCGGCGGCTCAGCCGACGGCCTGACCCGCCGCAAGGGCGCGTCCCTCCAGCGATTGCTGCACAAGCAGGGCGCCCCGGTCCACGTCGCGGTGATCCAGCCCGCGCCCGACCGGGTGATCTTCGGCGCGCGCGCCGACTCCGAGCCCGACGCGATGTGGGGGATCCGGCGGCTGCGGTTCGCCACCGGCGTCGACGACGACCTGCGCCCGTTCTACGACGCGTTCCGCGACGACCCCGTGATCGGCAAGGCCGTGCGCGCCGTGCCGCACCTGCGCATCCGCCGCGCACCGCTGCCGTGGGAGACGCTCGCGGCCGCCATCACCGAGCAGCTGATCGAGTTCGATCGCGCGATCGCCATCCAGCGCCGGCTGATCGCCAAGCTCGGCACCCGGTGCCCCGCGACCGGGCTGCGCGACGCCCCGTCGCCCGCCGTCGTCGCCGGCACCGCGCCGGCGCAGCTCGCGGCGATGGACCTCGCGCCCGCCCGCGCGCTCACGCTGCGCCGCGCGGCGGCCGAGGTCGCGTCGGGACGCATCGACCTGCTCGCCCCGGACCCGATGCCCGGGTGGCGCCGCCTCCGGGCGATCGCGGGGATCGGGCCGTGGACCCTCGAGATGCTCGCGACCTACGGCCAGGGCCGCTTCGACCGCATCCCGGCGGGCGACGTCGGCTACCTCAAGCTCGTGGGGCGCGTGACCACCGGCAACCCTCGCGCGCGCGCCGAGATCCCCGAGGTGCACGAGTTCTTCGCGCCCTACGGCGAGTGGAAGGGGCTCGCGGGCGAGTACCTGCGCATCGCCCACGCCCGCGACCTCCTGCCGGTCAGTCCTGTTCCAGCGCGCCCCGCGGATCGAGCCCCTCGCCGGCCAGGAACTCGTTGGTCATCGCCTGCTCGGCGGTCTGCGGCCGCGTGATCAGCTTCTGGTCGAGCATCCAGTCGGCGTAGTCCTGCCACTCCGCGGGGTCCTGGAAGCCGAACGGCTGCTCGGAGTCCGCGGGGAAGAAGACCGGCAGCGTCGCCTTGATCGCCGCCTCCTGCAATCCCCGATCGAGGCCGGGGTCGGCCGCGAGCAGCCCGTCGACGCCGACCTGCGGATCCTGCTTCAGCGCGGCGTGGCCCCGCGCGGTCGCCTGCAGGAAGCGGCGCACCTTCGCTCCGAAGTCCTGGTCCAGGTCGCGCCGCCGGGCCACGAACACCAGCTCGGAGTAGGTCGGCACGCCGAGCTTCTCCATCCGCTGGATCACCGGCGCCTTGCCGCGGCGCGCCAGGTCCACGCCCTCGTAGTTCCAGAAGGCGCCGAGCGTCGCGTCGACCTTGCCCGACAGCATCGCCGGCACGAGGTTGAACCCGACGTTGGTCTCCTTCACCGAGCCGGGATCGACGCCGGCCGTCTCGAGGATCGTCTTGAGGTACGCCGACTGGTACGGGATCCCCGACGTCCCGACGCGCTTGCCGCGCAGGTCCTGCGGCGTGCGGACCTTGGCCTTCCCGATCGCCATCAGCGACGTCAGCGGCTTCTGGACCAGCGCGCCGACGGAGACGAGCTGCGCGCCCTTGTCGCGCGCGAGCATCAGCTCCGGCTCGTAGGAGATCGCGAGGTCGGTCTTGCCGGCGAGCAGCAGCTTGAGCGGCGACGACGGGTCCGGCGGCGGCGTGAGCTTCACGTCCAGGCCGGCCTTGGCGTACGCGCCCGACTCCTGCGCGGCGTAGATCCCCGCGTGGTCGGCGTTGGGGAAGTAGTCGAGCATGACCCGCAGGGGCTCGGCCTTGCCTCCGGCCGCGCCGGCGCCGGGTTCCCCCTTCTCGCCGCAGGCGGCGAGCAGGCCGGCGCAGAGCAGGAGGGCGAGGGGGAGCAGTCGTCGGGTCATGGTCCTCCGGTTTCGGTGCGTGGGGTCCAGTCGACCACCCGCCGCTCCAGCAGCGCGCAGGCGCCGTAGAGGGCGATGGCCAGCAGGAAGAGCAGGAGCGTGGCGGCGAACGCGCGGGCGGTCTCGAGCTGGCCGTTCGCCGTGATCAGGATGCGGCCGAGCCCGCTCTCGGCGCCCGCCCACTCGGCGAACACGGCGCCGATCACCGCGACGGCGGCGGCGATCTTCAGACCCGTGAACGCGGACGGCAGGGCGGCGGGGGCCTCGACGAGCCGCAGCGACTGCCAGCGGGTCGCCTGCAGCGAGCGCAGCAGGCGGCGGGCGTCGGGATCGGCGCCGCGCAGGCCGTCGTAGAGGTTGATGGTGATCGGGAAGAAGCAGACGAGCGCGACGAGCAGCACCTTGGGCGCGAGTCCGAACCCGAGGACGAGGATCACGAGCGGCGCGATCACCGGTACGGGCACCGCCTGCGAGCCGATCACGAGCGGTCGCAGCGCGCGGCGCAGGGCGGGGGAGAGGTGCATCGCGACGCCGAGCGCCGCGCCGGCGACGGTCGCGGCGGCGAGGCCGAGCACGACCTCGTACGTCGTCGTCCACAGGTCGGGAGCGAGCAGCGACCGGTCCTCCCACAGCGCCTCGAGCACCTGCGTGGGGGCAGGCAGCAGCAGCGGGTCGACGTTGCCGACGCGGACCAGCGCCTCCCACCCGGCCAGGAGCGCGACGAGGACGAGCGCCGCGGTCACGTGCCCACCTCCTTCAACGCCGCCGTCCCCTCGTCCGCGCCCAGCACCCGCAGCGCGCGCTCGCGCAGCTCCACCACCGCGCGGTCGTCCCGCGCGCGGGGACGCGGCACCTCGACGTCCAGGGTCTCGACGACACGGCCGGGGCGCGGGGAGAGCAGCACGACGCGGTCGGCGAGCAGGACCGCCTCCTCGACGTCGTGCGTCACCAGCAGCACGGTGCGCGGCTCGCGCGCCAGCGCATCCGAGAGCCAGCGCTGCATCTGCAGGCGCGTGAGCGCGTCGAGCGCGCCGAACGGCTCGTCGAGGCAGAGCACGGGCCGGCCGGCGAGCAGCGTGCGCAGGAACGCGACGCGCTGGCGCATCCCGCCCGACAGCGCCGCCGGCCGCGCGCGCTCGAAGCCCTCGAGCCCGAACGCGGCGAAGTGCTCGTGGGCGAGCTCCCGCGCGCGGCCCTTCGACACCCCGGCGACCCGCAGCGCCAGCCCGGCGTTGTCGAGCGCGCTCAGCCACGGCAGCAGCGCGTCGCGCTGCGGCATCAGCGCCGCGGCGCCCGCGCGCACGGTCCCGGCGTCCGGCTCGCCCAGGCCGCACACGAGCTCGAGCAGCGTCGACTTCCCGCAGCCGCTCGGCCCGACGAGCGCCACGATCTCCCCGGGCGCCACGCTCAACGACACCCCGCGCAGCGCCTGCACCGCGCCGTATGCCTTGTCGACGGCGTCGAGCTCGACACCGGCCTCGCTCTGCATCGCTCCCTCCGCGGGCATTACCCCACAGGTTCGAAGGGTCAGGTCCAGCGGCGGACCTATCTCAGCCGGGCGATCTCCCCAGCCCCCCTGATTGCTCTGACGGACAGGCTACTGACTGAGCCGGCTTTCGTGGTCACGCTCAGGTGGCGACGCCGGCCAGCCGCGCGCGGGCGGGCTCGCGCAGCGACTCGAAGCGCAGCGCATAGACCCGGTAGCCCTGCTCGCGCAGCACGCGCGCCTCGCCGTCGACCGCGCCGTCGGCCAGCGGCAGGTCGAAGCGCAGCAGCTCGTCCTGGGCGAGCGGACGCGTCGTGCTCACCCGCATCCCACCCACGCCGACGTCGAGCGTGCGGCCCTCGATCGGCGCGCCGGTGCGGCGATGCAGCGTGCAGGCGCATGAGAGGTCGACCCGCGGGGCCGTGCGGAGCTCCGGCATGGGCCGATGATCGCGCGGCGGGCGCGCCGGCACAAGCGCGGGTCAGGCGTGCTGCGGCCGCGTGAGCGCCTTGACGAAGTCCTCGAGCTGGCGCGTCGTCCAGCACTCGTAGAGCTCGCAGAACGGCGCGTACGCGCGGACGACCGAGTCGCCGTAGTTCCAGTAGAGCTGCGGCTCGGGGTTGAGCCAGAACGTGCGCCCGGCGCGTGCCGCGATGCGGGCGAAGACGTCGGCGCGCGGGTCGCGGCCGTTCGTCCGCGCGTCGCCGAGCACGATCACCGTCGCACGCGGATGCAGATCGTCCTCGACCAGCGAGAGGAACTCGCGCCACACCCGCCCGTAGTCGGTGTAGCCGGAGACGTCGGCGACGCCGGCGTCGCGGCCGATCGCCTCCGAGACCGCCTTGAAGTTGCGCTCGCGGGCGAAGACGTCGGTGACCTCCGAGATCCGCTCCACGAACACGAACGAGCGCATCTTGCGGAACGAGTCGTGCAGCGCGTGCAGCACGGACAGGAAGAACACCGACGCCGAGGTGACGCTGGTCGAGACGTCGCAGAGCACGTAGAGCTCAGGCCGGCGCGGGCGCTGCGGGCGGAACTTGAGCACCACCGGGACGCCGCCGGTCTGCAGCGACGCGCGCATCGTCCGGCGCACGTCGACGTGCGCGTGGCGGCGCCGGCCGCGGGCCTCGTGGCCCTGGGTGGCGAGCCGCCGCTTGAGCTGCATGACCACGCGATGCACGGCCGCCAGGTCCTGCAGCGGGCCGGAGGGGAGCGCGCGGTCGAGCTCGTTGAGCGGCCGCGCCGGCGGCAGCGCCTGGGTGCGCTCGATCTGCGCGCGCTCGAGCTCGCGCCGCAGCTGCTGCTCGAACCGGCGGATCTGGTCGCGGGTGAGCGGCTCGCCCTCGTCCTCGCGCGGGTGCCCGTCGGCGCGCAGGTCGAGCGCGCGGCGGATCCGCTGCACGTCGACGCCGAGCACGCCGGAGCCCTCGCCGCGCCGCCCGAAGGCCGCGATCGCGAGCCGGGCGAGGTCGCGCATCGCGCTCTCGTCGCCGTCGCGGATCGCCTGGATCGCCTGCTCGCGGAGGTTGTCGAGGTCGATCTGCTCGCCGCCGCGTCATGCCATCGGAATCGCCCTGCTCGCGCACCTCGCGGGCGACCGCCTGCTCCTCCACCGCGCGGAAGAAGAAGCGATCGAAGACGAGGTCGAACACGCGCCGGTCCTCGGGCGACTTCGCGAGCGTCGCGGCGAGCGCCTCGCGGAACGGCCCGCGGTCGGTCCACGGGACCTCCTCGAGCGCGGCGAACGCGTCGAGCAGCTCGGACGTCCCGAGCGCGACGCCCTCGACCCTGAGGGCCTCCGCGAAGTCGACGATCCGCGCCGGCAGGGTCACGCCGGGCGCGGCGCCAGCCCGAGCCGCACGCCGACCCGCTCGGCCACCACGTCGAGGTCGGTGCGGTGCTTGACGATGATCGACATCGTCTGCCGGAACACGTCCTCGGTGATGTCGTCGGCGCCCAGCAGCAGCAGCGCGCGCGCCCAGTCGATCGACTCGGCGATCGACGGCGGCTTCTTGAGGTCGAGCTCGCGGACCTGCGCGATCACCTCGACGAGCTTGGCGGCGACGGCCTCCGGCAGCTCGGGCGTGTGCATGCGCACGATCTCCAGCTCCCGCTCCGGCGTCGGGTAGTCGAGCCAGAGGTACAGGCAGCGGCGCTTGAGCGCCTCGGTCAGCTCGCGCGAGTTGTTCGACGTGAGCAGCACGACCGGATGCGTCCGCGCCTCGATCCGCCCGAGCTCCGGGATCGTGATCTGGAAGTCCGACAGCAGCTCGAGCAGCATCGCCTCGAACTCCTGGTCGGTCTTGTCGATCTCGTCGATCAGCAGCACGACCGGCTCCTCGGCCGCGATCGCGTTCATCAGCGGCCGGGGGAGGAGGAACTCCTCGCCGAAGATGTCGTCCTGGACCGCGTCCCAGCCGGTCCCCGCGGCCTCGGCCTGGATGCGCAGGAGCTGCTTGCGGTAGTTCCACTCGTACAGCGCCTTGGCCTCGTCGAGTCCCTCGTAGCACTGCAGGCGCACGAGCGTGCGCCCCAGATAGGACGCCAGGGCCTTGGCCAGCTCGGTCTTCCCGACGCCGGCGGGGCCCTCGACGAGGACCGGCTTGCCGAGGCGGGCGGCGAGGAACGAGACGAGCGAGGTCGACTCGCCGGGGAGGTAGCCGACCGCGCGCAGACCGGCTTCGACGTCTTGCACGGTGCTGGGAGTCATGGGGAGGAGGCAAGGATAGGCTGCTGGCCGGTGTTCGCCGCGTTCTCGCCGTCCCCGGTGCCGTTCATCGTCCTGATGGCGCTCGGGTTCGTGGTCGGCGTGACCGGCCACGTCTACCGCTCGCGCCCGCTCGTCGCGACCGGGATCGGCCTCATCTTCATCGCCACGCTGCTGCTGCCGCTCGCGCTGTACGTGCGTGACGCGACGTGCGCCGACCGGGCTAGAACAGGCGGTCGGGGTCGTCCGCCGGCTCGGCCGGCGCCTCTGCCCGCGGTGCGCGCCCGGGCGCCTCCGGCGGCTCGCCCTCCCAGCCGGGGCGGTCGCGCAGCGCGTCGGTCACCGCCGTCGACTCGCGCGGCCGCCGGTCCGCGGCGCGCGGCCCGGTCCGCTTGGGGCGCTCCCACCCCGCGTCGTCCGCCATCGGGTTCGGCGGCTCGGGCCGGTGCGCCGCGCGCACCCGCGCTCCCGCCGCGGTCAGCGCGCCCGCGGCGAGCAGCGCCGCGAAGATCCCCCACTGGATGCCGACCGTCGCGCCGGGATCCGAGACGTCCGGCTTGTCGAACAGGCGCCAGACGAGCAGCAGCAGCGCCCAGCCGCCGGCGGCCATGATCACCCCGCCGTCGCCGCCCGGCAGGTGGAACGCCTTGCGCTGCGAGCGCGCCCACACCAGGTAGAGCACGCCGGCGGCCACGAGCAGGATCGAGGCCTCCACGAACGAGAACACCCCGAACGCGGAGAGGCTCGCGGACTCGGGGCGCGGCCGGTCCCCGGTCGTGTCGAAGAACGACTTCTCGTACCAGGGCAAGAACAGCGTGAGCGCAAGCGCCGCCGCGGCCCCCGCGGCCTGCTGCATCTCCGGCGGCAGCGCGCGGAACGCGGGGATCGTCGCCGTCTTGGTGCGCGTCTCGGCCACGGACCTCTTCAGTCTACGTCGAGCGGAGGTCAGTCCAGCGGGATGTCCTCGACCTCGAGGTCGGCCCGTCCCGGCGCCGGCTCGCCGAGCCGCTCGATGTACCAGTCGACCAGCGCGCGCAGCGCGAGCAGCAGCTGGCGCAGCGCCTCGGCGAGCTGCCGCGAGAGCTCGGTGGGCACGGCGTCGCGGACGGCGTCCAGCAGCGCCATCAGCGCCTGCAGGTCGAGCGCGGGCGCCGGCTCGCCGCCGCGCCGCGTCTCCCAGCCGCGGGGCGGGACCGACTCGCGCGCGGGCCCGTCGGCCTCCTCGCGCCTGGCGCTGCGCCTCGCGGACGAGCCGGTCCGCCGCGGCGTGGGCCTCGTCGAGGTGCTCGCGCACCGCCCGCAGGGCGTCCTGCTCGGACGGCTCAGGCAAACCGCACCACCAGCGTTCCGTCGTCGAGCGCCGCCCCGGCGGGCTTGAGCGCGGCGAGCGCGGGCGGCAGCACCACCGTCCGCTTGCGCCCGTCGACGCGCACGACCAGCTCGTCGCCGACCTTCTTGAGCGACACGTCGCCCTTGCCGGCGAACGGCACGGCGAGCCGCACGTGCCCGGCGCCGTCGTCCAGCCCGAACTCCTGGGCGAGCCCCTCGTGCAACAGCGCGGCCGCGTCGTCCGCGGAGAACAGCGCGTCGCCGAGCCGATCGAGCATCGCCCCGCCGATCACCTCGGCCTCGAAGTAGGGCGCGGGCAGCACCGGCACGGGGGCGAAGCCCTCGCGCACGCGCTCGAGCTCGCGCCGCTGCACGTCGCGCCAGGCGCCGAAGTACGTTCCCGCCAGCTCGTCGGGGAAGACGCGGTTCACGATCACGGCGTCGGTCAGGTACCCGTAGAGGCTCAGGTACGTGAACGTCCGCATCGCCTCGGCGACGACCATCCGGTCGGGCGTCATCACCAGCCGCACGGAGACGGCGGACCGGTCGCGCAGGATGTCGTGCATCGCGACGAGGTTCGCCACCAGGCCCTGGACCTCGCCCATCACCTCGTCGTCGGGCAGCCGGAGATCGAGGAACGCGCGCGCGAGCGGCCGCGCCGCGGCGAGCAGCTGCGTCTCGCGCCCCATCAGCTTGCCGAGCCACCAGCGCGCCGCCTCCGGGAACGACAGCAACCGCAGCGTCTCGCCGGTCGGGGCGCAGTCGACGACGATCACGTCCCACTCGCCCTCCTCGACGTGGCGCTTGAGCCGGAGCAGGCTGAACAGCTCGTCGCCGCCGGGCGGCACGGTCAGCTCCTCCGCGGCGATCCGCTCCACGCCGCGCTCGACCAGCACCTGCCCGAGCCAGTCCTGGACCGCCGACCAGTGGCGCTCGAGCTCCTCCTGCGCCGAGACCTGCTGCGCCCAGAGGTTCGGCGCCAGCTCGGAGGGCTCGCTCCCGACCGGCGTCTCGAGCACGTCGGCGAGCGAGTGGGCCGGATCGGTGGACAGCACCACCGTGCGCAGCCCGGCGGCGGCACAGCGGCGGGCGGTGGCGGCGGCGACCGAGGTCTTGCCGACGCCGCCCTTGCCCGTATAGAGGATCGTGCGCGGGGCCATCGAGCGCCCCGCAGCCTACTTCTTGCGCCGCTTGGGCTTGAGCACCTCGACCTCGCCCTCGACGCTGCCGGCGTTGCCGGCGAGGTCGGTGGCGTCGATCCGCACCGTGTAGAGGCCCGGCTTGCGCGGCGGCGTCCAGGCCACCGTGCGCGTGCCGCGCCCGACGGTCCCCGCCGACACCGCCAGCACGCGCTTCCCGTCCGGCGCGGTGACGCTGATCGACGTGCGCGAGATCTTCGAGAGCGAGAACTTCAGCGTCGTCGCCGTCCCCCCGCGCACGCGCCTGGTGGACAGGGCCAGCTCCGGCGGCACCGTCAGGTACGTCGTGAAGTGCAACTCGGCGTCGCAGTAGACGGCCGCGGACGTCCGGTCGCACAGGCCGGTGAGGAAGTCGCGCAGCAGCGTGTGGTAGCTGAGGTCGGACTCGCGCGTGATCGCCCCGCGCGAGTAATAGGACCAGGCGCCGGTGTCGAACGTCGGCACCTCCTTGCGCGCCGTCCGGTCGCCGTCGGCGAACAGCTGCGCCGCGCGCGGGTCGCCCGTGATCTGCGCGACGTCGTAGAGCCCGACGAGCGACTGGACGAACCCGTTGATGATGCGCAGGCTCGGCCAGAACGAGTACTGCGCGTACTGCACGTTCCCGCCGGTCTGCACGCGGACGCCGGTCGGCGGCGCCTGCTCGAACATCGTGAGCCCCGCCTGGATCTTCGGCAGCAGCTCGGGCATCCGGCCGAGCTTGGCGGCCGAGCGGGCGATGGCCTGCAGTCCGGTGCCCTGCGCAAGGCCGCTGACCCACGGCGGGCTGCCGCCGTCGAACGTGAAGTAGTACTCCCACGCGAGCCCGCCGCCGCGCGGCACGGCGATCGACATCAGCTCGTCGAGCAGCACGGTGTTGCGCGCGTTGTTGCGCTTGGAGCCCTTGGCGTACGCGTTGAGCTTGCCGAAGTTGGCGAGCGGATGGAGCTGGATCCCCTGCCCCGGCACGTACTGCCACACGAGCTCGGAGCCGGGGAAGGTGATCCGCTGCCCGTTGGCGAGCAGCGGTTGGGCGGACCACCACTCGGCGTTGCGCTGCAGCGTCAGGAAGAGCGGGAAGAGGCGCGAGGCGCGCAGCTGGCCACGTGCGGCGATCCCCTCCACGGTCGCGAGCGCGCCCGCGAGCTGCGCCCTGCGCGCGCCCGTCAGGCTCTTGACGCGGCGCTTGACGTCGAGGTAGATGGCCCGGTCCGCGCCGTACGTGGCCTGGTCGATCGCCCCGGCGGCGTAGAGCCGGCTCAGCTCGCGGGCGATCGTCTTCTTCTTCGCGGCATCGGCGGCAGGGGTGCTCGCGGCGAGCGCGAACATGCACGCGAGCGCAATGCACAAACAATGAAGTGTTCGTCTCCAGGCCATGGTCCGATGCTAGGCTCGCCGTGCCGGCTTGCCACCTGCTGCAACACAGCCTGCGGCCGTCCAGTTTCGCCATTACAGGAGCTTCTTGCCGATGACCCGCTTTCGCCCTGCTCTGCTGCTCTCGTTGCTCGCGGCAGTCGCGCTGATCTTCGCCGCGTGCGGAGGTGACGACAGCTCCGGCGACCAGGCGGCCTCGTCCAGCACGGACGTCAACGAGCTGCTGACGCAGACGTTCACCGGCGCGAAGAAGGTCGAGTCGGGGAACCTGGACCTCAAGCTCCAGATCGCGGCCGAGGGCGGCAACTCGCAGCTCCAGGGCCCGGTCGGCATCACCCTGAAGGGCCCCTTCCAGACGCAGGGCGACGGCAAGCTGCCGAAGTTCAAGCTCGACGCCGCGGTCGACGGCGCCGGGCAGAGCATCCGCGCGGGCGCGACGTCGACCGGCGAGAAGGGCTACGTCGCCTTCCAGGGCACCGACTACGTGCTGTCCGACCAGGTCTTCGACCAGTTCAAGGCCGGCTTCGAGGAGGCCCAGAAGAACGGCTCGAAGGGCGACGCGCAGAGCTTCGCGACGCTCGGCATGGACCCGCGCAAGTGGCTGACCGACCCGAAGAACGCGGGTGAGGCCAAGGTCGGCGACACGGACACGATCAAGATCACCGGCGGCGTCGACGTCGCCAAGCTGCTCGACGACGTCAACACCGCGCTCGGCAAGGCCGCTTCGCTCGGCCAGGCGGCCGGCCAGGTGCCGCAGAAGCTCACCGACGAGCAGCGCAAGCAGGTGCTCGACGCCGTCAAGGACCCGCGCGTGGAGATCTACACCGGCAAGGACGACCAGATCCTGCGCCGGATGGTCGTCAACCTCGGCATCGAGGACGCCGCGAGCAAGACCAGCGGAACCGTCGCGTTCGACGTCTCGATCGCCGACCTCAACGAGGACCAGGACATCGCCGAGCCGGCGGACGCCAAGCCGTTCGACCAGCTGCTGGCCCAGCTCGGCGGGCTGGGCCTCGGCGCCGGCGGCGCGGCGGGCTCGGGCTCGGGTTCCGGCTCGTCCGGCGGCGGCACGTCGTCCGACGATCTCGAGAAGTTCTCGAAGTGCATCGAGGACGCGGGCAACGACGTCGAGAAGGCCCGCAAGTGCTCAGAGCTCATCTCGGGCTGAACGACACGCTGTAGTACATGGGCGGGCGCCCCCGGCGCCCGCCTCGCTAAGGTCCCGCCCTCATGACCGCCCCGGCGCCCGAGAGCGGCTTCAACCTGCGCCGCTTCCTCTTCAGCGGCACCGGCTGGCCTTACCTGCTGGTCCCGTTCATCCCGATCGCGATCGCGCTGGAGCTCGCGCACGGGGACGCGAGCATCATCTTCGTCACGTCGGCGCTCGGCGTGATCCCGACGGCGGCGCTCATGGGACGCGCCACCGAGGAGCTGGCGGCGCGCTCGGGCCCGGGCATCGGCGGGTTCCTGAACGTCACGTTCGGCAACGCGCCCGAGCTGATCATCGCGTTCTTCGCGCTCAACGAGGGCCTCCAGGAGGTCGTGAAGGCGTCGCTGATCGGCTCGATCCTGGGGAACATCCTGCTCGTGATGGGCGCCGCGATGTTCATCGGCGGCCGCAAGCGCGAGCGGCAGTACTTCGACCGCACCGCGGCGAACGTCACGGCGCTCATGCTGCTGCTCGCGGTCGTGGCGATGATCATGCCGGCGCTGTTCGAGCTGGTGCAGGGCACGGGCCTGCCGCGCCCCAGCGACGAGGCGGTCAACTACGACTCCGACGTCGAGAAGCTCTCCGTCGGCGTCGCGGTCATCCTGCTGGGGACCTATGTGGCCGGGCTGGTCTTCTCGCTGAAGACCCACAAGGACCTGTTCAACCCCGCACACGGGCCCGAGGACCACATCGGCGAGCCGTGGACGGTCCGCAGGAGCGTGCTGATGCTGGCGGGCGCCGGCGTCGCGGTCGGCGTGATGTCGGAGATCCTCGTCGGCTCGATCACCGAGGCGTCGGAGTCGATCGGCCTCTCGCCGTTCTTCGTCGGCATCATCGTCGTCGCGATCGTCGGCAACGCGGCCGAGCACTGGGTGGCGATCTACTTCGCGGCGCGCGACAAGATGGACCTCGCCGTGAACATCGCGATCGGCTCCAGCGCCCAGATCGCGCTGTTCGCCGCCCCGGTCCTCGTGCTGCTCTCCCTGTTCGTCGGCGACTTCCCGCTCGCGCTGGTCTTCAACGGCTTCGAGCTCGGCGCCGTCGTGCTCGCGGTGTTCATCGCCCAACAGGTGGTCGCGGAGGGCGAGTCGACGTGGTTCGAGGGCCTCCAGCTCCTGGCGGTTTACGCCGTCTTGGGGTTGACGTTCTACTTCGTGTAGTCGATGGCGCCGCCTCTCGCGTTCTTCTCCGGCCCGGTCCCGTGGCTCGTGCTGGCCGGCCTGACGGTGGTTTTCCTCTGGGTGGACCTCCACTTCTTCGCGCGCGGGCGGGAGCCGAGCTTCCGCGAAGGGCTGTGGTGGAGCGTCGGCTGGCTGGTGATCTCGCTGCTCGCCGCGGTCGTCGTGCTCGTGCTCTCGAACGCCGACGACGCGGTCACGTACACGACCGTCTACTTCATCGAGCGCTCGCTGTCGCTCGACAACCTGTTCGTCTTCATCCTGCTGTTCGCGTACTTCGGCGTGCCGGAGGAGCATCGCGCGCGGCTGCTGTTCTGGGGGATCGTGGCGGCGCTCGTGCTGCGCGGCCTGGCGATCCTCGGCGGCGTCGCGCTGATCGAGCAGTTCCACTTCGTGATCTACGTGCTCGGCGTGCTGCTGCTGGTGCTGGCGTGGCGGATCCTGAAAGGCGTCGCGGAGAACGTCGACCCGGACAAGAACTTCGTCGTGCGGGCGGTGCGCCGGTTCTTCCCGGTGACCGGCGAGTACCACGGGTCGCACTGGTTCGTGAGGCGCGGCGACGTCCGCTACGTGACGCCGCTGTTCCTGTGCCTCGCGGCGATCGTGGCGGCCGACATCGCGTTCGCGGTCGACTCGATCCCGGCGGCGTTCGCGATCACCCGCGACTCGGTGCTGATCTGGATGGGCAACGTGTTCGCGCTGCTCGGCATGCGCGCGCTGTTCGTGCTGGTCGAGGGGCTGATCCGGCGCTTCCGCTACCTCGACGAGACGATCGCGGTCGTGCTCGCCGTCGTCGCGGTCAAGCTGCTGATCGAGGACCTCTACAAGGTGGGCCCCGTCGCCTCGCTGCTGCTGGTGGCGGCGTGCTTCGTGGTCGGCATCACGGCGTCGCTGATCGCCGACGCCCGCGATCCTGAGGCAGAGGCCAAGCAGGCCGAGCGCGGACCGGACAAGCCGGAGGCGGACGAGGGCGACGCGGAGGAGCGGGCGAAGGCCGACTCCTCGGCGCGCTCCTAGTACTCCTCGTCGGGATCCGGGTCCGGCTCGAGCTCGTCCTCCTCCTCGACCACCTCGTCGTCCTCGACGTCCTGCTGGCCGGCGCGGACCGCGGTGACCTCGAGCCGCTCGAGCAGCTCGTCGCGCTGGGCGTCGTCCAGCGGGACCTCGTCGCCGACCAGGATCCAGTCGCCGTCGTCGATGTCGTCGGCGAGCTCGGCGCCGGGATGCGCCGAGTCGTCGACCACGATGATGATCTCGGTCTCCGGGTTGAAGTAGGTCCCCGGACGGGCTGAGAGCTCTTCCAGGTCGAAGCGGCGAAGACGGGCCATGTCGAAGAATCTATAGGTCGCGCAGCCGCTTTGAGACCTCCGCATCGACGTCGAGCGGCGGCTCGCCGCGCGCGACGCGGCGGGCGTTGCGGGCCTGGATCAGCTCGCGCACCTCCTCGACGATCTCGGCGTCGGAGGCCGGGGCGTGCGGCTCCTCCACGGACAGGCCGCCGCGTCCGATGTCGTCGTAGGCCCCGCCGCTGGTGGCCAGCGCGATCGCGGCGACCACGAATCCCAGCAGCGAGACGCCGATCACCACGACGAGGAACGCCCCGTCCATACGCGGATCATCCCCCATCCGTCGACTCCCATCGTGTACTGACACCCCGTCGGGTACTCTTCGGTCAGCAGTCGTTGACTGACCAGTCAATCTAGGAGCACAGAACCGTGGTCGACTTCACCCTCACCGACGAGCAGAAGGCGCTGCGCGAGATGGCGCACGACTTCGCCGTCAAGGAGATCCGCCCCGTCGCGTGGGAGTACGACAAGGAGGGGACCTGGCCCGACGGCGTCCTGCGCAAGGCGTGGGAGGTCGGCCTGATGAACACCCACGTCCCGGAGGAGTACGGCGGTCCTGGCGCCTCCTATCTCGATGGAACGCTGATCGAGGAGGAGTTGTCCTGGGGTTGCTCCGGCATCGCGACGTCGATCGGCGCCAACGGCCTGGCGTCGGCCCCGCTCGCCCTCGGCGGCTCGGAGGAGCTCAAGAAGGAGTACCTCGGGATGCTCACCGAGGACTTCAAGCTCGCGTCGTTCTGCCTCACCGAGCCCGACGCCGGCTCCGACGTGTCCGGCATGCGCACCACGGCGGTCCGCAAGGGCGACAAGTACGTCATCAACGGCTCGAAGTGCTTCATCACCAACGGCGGCTACGCCGACTGGTACACGGTCTACGCCAAGACCGACAAGGAGGCCGGCCACCGCGGCATCTCGTGCTTCCTGGTCCCCCGCGACGACACCGTCTCGGTGGACAAGAAGGAGGACAAGATGGGCCAGCGGGCGTCCAACACCGCGACCATCACGTTCAACGAGACCGAGATCCCGGCCTACCACCTCATCGGCGAGGAGAACAAGGGCTTCAAGCTCGCGATGATGACGCTGGACCGCACGCGCCCCGGCGTCGCGGCGATGGCGACCGGCATCGCCCGCGCCGCGTTCGAGTTCGCGACGAACTACTCGAAGGAGCGGGTCCAGTTCGGCGTCCCGATCGCGATGCACCAGGCGATCCAGTTCATGATCGCCGACATGGCGACCAAGGTGCACCTGTCGCGCCTGGCGACCTGGAACTCGGCCGTGCTGCTCGACCAGGGCCGGCGCAACACGGTGGAGTCCTCGCACGCGAAGCGCTTCGCCGCCGATGCCGCGATGGAGGTCACGACCGACGCCGTCCAGGTCTACGGCGGCTACGGGTTCATCAAGGACTACCCGGTCGAGAAGCTCATGCGCGACGCGAAGATCATGCAGCTCTACGAGGGCACCTCGCAGATCCAGCGCCTCGTGATCGCGCGCGAGACGCTGCTCCCGCGTCGCCTCGAGGAGCCCGCCCCGGCCGCTGCTTAGTCAGGCGAACGCCGGTGGCGCGCCCAGCGCCGCCGGCAGCCGCTCCAGGTACTCGGCGCGCCTGATGTCGCGCGCGCCGAGCGAGCGCAGGTGCGGCGTCGTCCACTGCACGTCGAGCAGCCGCTCCCCGCCCGCCGCCCGCAGGCGCTCCACGAGCGCGACGAGCGCCACCTTCGACGCGTCGGTGCGCCGGTGGAACTTCGACTCGGCGGCGAACAGGCCGCCGACCTCGACGCCGTAGAGGCCGCCGGCGAGCGTGCCGTCGTCGCCCCAGACCTCGATCGAGTGCGCCCACCCGAGCGCGTGGAGGTCCTCGTAGGCGGCGCGCATCGCGGGGGTGATCCAGCCGCCGGGGCGGCGCGGATCGGCGCAGCCCGCGACGACGTCGGAGAACGCCCGGTCGGCGCTCACCGTGAAGCGCCGGGCGGCGCGGCGGAGCGAGCGGCTCGGCGCGAACTCCGCCAGCGGGACGATGCCGCGCGGGTCCGGGCTGAACCATGCGGTCTCCGCGACGCCGCCGATCGGCATCGGGAAGATGCCAGAGCGATACGCCATGAGCAGCGTCCCGGGAGCGAGGTCCGCGCCGAGCGCGAGCAGCCCCTCGTCGCCTGCCCTCTCCGCGGGCGGGAACGCCCACTCGCAGGGCGGCGGCTCGGTCGGCATGACGGCAGCCTAGGATGCCGCCGGTGACCGAGGCATCCGCCACGCCCGTCTGGGGCGACCCGGCCGCGTGGGAGAACCCGCCGGCGCTCCAGGGCGACGTGAGCGCGGACCTGTGCGTGGTCGGGCTCGGCGGCTCCGGGCTCGCCGCCGTGGGCGCGGCGCTGGAGGCCGGCGCGAGCGTCGTCGGGATCGACGCCGGCCCGATCGCGGGCGGGGCCGCCGGGCGCAACGGCGGCTTCCTCCTCGCGGGCGGGGCGCTCTTCCACCACGCGGCCGTGGCGGCGTGGGGCGAGGAGCGGGCGGTCGGGATCTACGAGGAGTCGCTGGCGGAGCTGGACCGGCTCGCCGCGGAGCTGGGACCGATCGTCCGCCGGGTCGGCTCGCTCCGGATCCCGGCCTCCGACGAGGAGGCGGCCGACTGCGCGGAGCAGCTCGCCGCGCTGGAGCGCCACGGGCTCCCGGCGCGCGCCGCCGACGGGCCGACGGGCGCGGGCGTCTTCATCCCCGGGGACGGCGCGATCCAGCCGCTCGAGCGCTGCCGCGTGCTCGCCGACCGCGCGCTGGCCCGCGGCGCGCGCCTGCACTGCGACACGCCGGCGATCGCGCTCGCCGGCGACCGCGTCACCACGCCGGCGGGGGAGGTGCGCTGCTCGGCGGTCGTCGTGTGCGTCGACGGCTGGCTCGAGCGGCTGCTGCCCGAGCTCGACGGCCAGGCGCGCTCCTCCCGGCTGCAGATGCTGGCCACCGCGCCGATCGAGCCCGGACGCATCCCGTGCCCGGTGTACGACAACTGGGGCTACGAGTACTGGCAGCAGCTCCCGGACGGCGCCGTCGCCTTCGGCGGCGGCCGCGGCGTCCACGGCGACGGCGAGTGGGGCCTGGAGGCCGAGCCCGGCGCCCCGGTGCAGGAGTGGCTCGAGCGCCGGCTGCGTGAGCGGGTCGGGGTGGACGCGCCGGTGACGCACCGCTGGGCCGGCGTGATCGCCTACACCGAGGACCGGCTGCCGGTGTTCGCCGAGGTCCGTCCCGGCGTGATCGCCGTCGGCGCGCACTCGGGCCACGGCAACGTGCTCGGCTCGGCGGCGGCGCGCGCCGCGACGGACATCGCGCTCGGCCGTCCGGCGCCGCCCCTGGCGCGCCTCCTGCGCCCCGAGCACTGGGATTGATCCACTGGTTCGGCACAGTGGTCAGGGGATCTGACCAAGCGCGTCGCGCCAGAATATTGGGCGCCCTTTAGGGAACCCGAACGTAGTTGCGGCTACAGTTCCCGATCGAACGCCCGTGAAGCCCGTCACCAACATCAGCGATCCGCGCTACGTCAAGGCACTCAGCCACCCGCTCCGAGTCCGGATCCTCGCGCTGCTCCAGGAGCGGACCGCCTCACCGCGCGAGCTCGCAGAGTGGCTCGACGCGACGCTCGGCACGGTCAGCTACCACGTGCGCACGCTGCACGACTTCGGCCTGATCGAGCTCGTCAAGACCACCCAGGTCCGTGGCGCGATCGCGCACCACTACAAGGCCACGATCCGCCCGCGCGTGGACGACGAGGCGTGGGCCGCGGCCGCGCCGATCGTCAAGCAGGCCGCCGTCGGGGCCGCGCTGCAGACCGTCGACGACTACGCCCGGGCGTCGGCCGCCGCCGGCGGCTTCGACCGCGGCGAGGCGCACCTGAGCCGTACCAACCTCCGGCTCGACGCCAAGGGGTGGGAGCAGGCCGCCAGGGCGTGCGAGAAGCTGCTCGGCGAGCTCGACCGGATCGAAGAGGCGGCCGCGAAGCGCCTGGCGAAGGACCCGCACGCCGCCGGCGCGTCGGACGCCGCGATGGTGCTGCTGCTGTTCGAGGCGATCAAGCTCACCGAGCCCGACCCGGACGCGCCCGCCGGCCGTGCCGCGCAGCCGCGGGCGACCCGCCGCCGGCGCACCACCAGCTCGGAGCCGTCGGCCGCCTGACGGCGGTCCGGCTCCCAACACTGACGGTCGACTCGACGGTTAGATAGCGCGTTCGCGCCGGGGTTCGTGAACGCGCTGGCATGATCCCTGCCATGTCGTCGCGGCCCCCCGTCGCCGAACCGCCCATCTCGGGCGACCCGCTCATCGGCGACCTCCGCCGGGCCGGCCTGCTCCCGCTGCTGGTGCTGCACTACATCTCGATCGAGGCGTGCTACGGCAACCAGCTGATGGAGCGCATCGGCGAGCTCACCGGGGGCGCGCTGGCGGTCAACCCCAACACGATGTACCCGCTGCTGCGCTCGCTCGAGGCGCAGGGCCTGGCCGCCGGCGAGTGGGAGCACCCCGAGCGGCGGTCCAAGCGCTATTACCGGATCACCGAGGCGGGGCGGGCGGAACACGCGCGGCTCGCCGCCGAGCTCGGGCCGCGGCTCGACCGCATCGCGCTCTCGATCAACGCGATCCGCGGCGAGGTCCTCGGCTGATGGGCAGGGCCGAGGCGTCGGTCGAGGTCCCCGGGCTCGCCTCCGAGGCCGAGGCGCTCTGGTACGACCCCGTGCGGTGGCCGGCGTGGATCGACGGCTTCGGGCACGTCGTCGACCTGCCGGCGACGTGGCCGGCGGAGGGCCGGCTCGTCTGGGACAGCGCGGCGGGCGGCCGCGGCCGGGTGCTGGAGACCGTGACCGCGTACGAGGCCCGCGGCGGGCAGACCCTCGCGGTCGAGGACAGCCGCCTGCGCGGCACCCAGCGCGTCACGTTCACCCCCGGTCCGGACAACGCGAAGGTCACGCTCTCGCTCGAGTACGAGATCAAGGAGCGCACCCCGCTCACCTGGTTCGCCGACCTGTTCTTCGTGCGCCGCGAGATCGTCGCGTCGCTGCGCCGGACGCTCGCCCGCTTCGCCCGCGAGCGGCGGGCGGATACGGAGCTGGAGGCCGTGACCAGCCGCTAGGGTCATCGCCATGTTCGTGTTCAAGGCCGCGGTCGTCGGCGCCGGCGTCATGGGCGGCGAGATCGCGCAGGTCATCGCAGCGGCAGACATCCCCGTCATCCTCAAGGACGTCGACCAGCGGTTCGTCGACACCGGGCTCGAGAAGGCCCGCGAGGTGACCGCCAACCAGGCCGCCAAGCTCGTCTCCAAGGGGAAGATCTCGCAGGAGGAGGCGGACGCCCAGGTCCAGCGCGTCCTCGGCAACATCACCGGCGCGACCGCGTATGACGGCTTCGGCGACGTCGACTTCGTGATCGAGGCGGTACCCGAGAAGATGGCGATCAAGCACGCGGTGTTCGCCGATCTCGACGCGGTGACGCCCGGCCACGCCGTGCTCGCCTCCAACACCTCGGGCCTCTCCATCACCGAGATCGCCGACGCCACGCAGCGGCCGGACAAGGTCGTGGGCTTCCACTTCTTCTGGCCCGCGTCGTTCATGCGCCTGATCGAGGTGATCGAGGGCGACGAGACGTCCCCCGAGACCGTGCAGGCCGCGACCAGCTTCGCGCAGCAGATCAGGAAGATGCCGATCCGCGCCGCGGAGTGCCCGGGCTTCGTCGTCAACCGCATCCTCGTCTCGACCGCCTCGGAGATCTGGCGCTACCAGGACGAGACCGGCGTGCCGGTCGAGGAGATCGACGAGTTCATCAAGGAGCAAGGCCCAGATGCCGATGGGCCCGTTCCGCGTCGCCGACATGTCGGGCCTGGACACGGTCGTCAAGGTGGCCCGCGACATGCGCGAGGCCTACGGCGACCGCTTCTACGTCCATCGCGGGATGGAGGAGCGCCTCGAGCGCGGGGAGCTCGGCGCCAAGACCGGGAAGGGGTTCTATGAGCACCGCTGAACAGCCCCAGCTCGACGAGCGGATCGCCGAGCGCTTCACGCTCAAGGCGATCGTCGAGGCCTGCCTCGTGCTCGAGGAGGGCATCGCCGGGGTGCGCGAGATCGACCTCGGCCTGATGATGGGCACCGGGATGATCCCCGGCCCGTTCGCGCGCGCCGACTTCCGCGGGCTCGACGACGTGCTCGCCGCGCTGGAGCGCGCCGAGGACGAGTGGGGCGAGCACTTCGCGCCGCCGCTCGTGCTGCGCCGGATGGTCGCCCAGGGCCGCCTGGGGGCGAAGAGCGGTCAGGGCTTCTACCCGTACCCGCAGCCGGAGCCGGGCTACGAGACCGCGGTCGTCAAGCTCGACCGCCGCGGCGACGACGTCGCCGTGCTCTGGCTCGACAACCCGCCGGCGAACTCGCTCTCGCCGCAGGTGATCGAGGCGCTCGAGACCGCCTGGAACGAGGTCGAGGGCAAGGCGAGGGCGGTCATCGTGGCCTCGCCGAACCCGACGCTGTTCTGCGCCGGCGCCGACATCAAGGCGTTCACCGGGATGGACGAGGCCGGCGGCAAGGCGCTGCTCGACCGCGGCCACGCGCTGCTGCGCTCGTTCGAGCGGTCGCGCACGATGACGATCGCCGCCGTCAACGGCATCGCGCTCGGCGGCGGCTGCGAGCTGGCGATGGCGTGCGACGTGCGCATCGCCGCGTTCTCGGCGTCGTTCGGCCAGCCCGAGATCAACCTCGGGATCATCCCCGGCTTCGGCGGCACGCAGCGGCTGCCGCGGCTCGTCGGTCCGGCGAAGGCGCTGGAGATGAACACCACCGGCGATCCGATCGGGGCCGAGGAGGCCTACGAGTTCGGGCTCGTCAACCGCGTCGTGGCCGACCACGAGCTGTTCGACACCGCCCTCGCGTGGGCGCGCAAGTTCTCGCGGCAGGCGCCGCTCGCGCTGGAGCAGATCAAGCGGGTCTCGGATGCCGGCGACCTCGACGAGGGGATCGCGGCCGAGAAGGAGGGCTTCGCCGCCGTCTTCGCGAGCGAGGACGCGCGCGAGGGGATCGGCGCGTTCCTCGGCAAGCGCACGCCGAGGTTCAAGGGCGCTTGAGCGTCCCCGCGACCTCTGCCGTCGCCCGGCTGGCCGAGCTCCTGCGCTCGGCCGACCGGGTCCTCGCGCTCACCGGCGCGGGGATCTCGGTGCCGTCGGGGATCCCGGACTTCCGGTCGCCCGGCACGGGGCTGTGGGCCGATGTCGACCCGATGGAGGTCGCGCACATCGAGGTGTTCCGGCGCGATCCCGAGCGCTTCTGGCACTTCTACGGCGACCGGTTCGCGATGCTGCGCGGCAAGGAGCCCAACGGCGCCCACCGGGCGCTCGTCGAGCTGGAGCGGCGCGGCGTCGTCGAGGCGGTCGTGACGCAGAACATCGACGGACTGCACCGCGCGGCGGGGACGCGGGAGCTGATCGAGGTGCACGGCACGATCGGGACGTCGAGCTGCCCGGGCTGCGGGGCGCGCCACGAGCTCGAGGTCGTGCGGGAGCGCCTGGCGGCATCGGACGACCGCGTGCCGCGCTGCGACTGCGGCGCCGCGCTCAAGCCGGACGTGGTGCTGTTCGGCGAGCTGCTGCCCGAGGCGGCGCTGGCGCGGGCGTCGGCGCTCGCGGCCGAGGCCGACGTGCTGCTCTGCGTCGGCTCCTCGCTCGAGGTCTTCCCGATCGCCCAGCTGCCGCAGATCACGCTCGCCGCCGGCGGGGCGGTCGCGCTCGTCACGAAGGGCCCGACGCCGTATGACTCCGAGGCGGCGGTGAAGCTCGACGGCGACGTGGTCGCGGAGCTCGAGGGCGTGCTCGCCCTGCTCTGAACTGCGGCATCGAGGGCGTGCCTCGAGGGCGCTTCGCTTGCCCCGCTGGTCAGAACTGAGCGCTCGCCGTCCGCGCCCGGAGCGCCGCCTCGAGGCGCGCCAACGCCGCGGCGACGTCATCCCGGCCCGCCTCGTCGAGCGCGCCCGCCCGAGAAGCGCCCGCCGCCTCCGCCACCCCGGGCGCCAGCGCCAGCAGCTCGTCGAGCCGCGCCGGCATCCCGTGCAGCTCGCGCCATCCCTCCAGCTCGCTCACCGCGGCGGCGAGGGCGGCCTCGAGCTGGAGCGCGGCCTCGCGATCGCGGCCCCGGTCGAGGTCGGCGCGCGCGCGGAGCGCGAGCAGCTCGCACGCGAGCGTGACGTCGCGCGCCGCCAGGATCGCGGCGAAGCGCTCGCGCGGCCGCAGGGCCGCCTCGCCGGCGGCCCGCGGCGGCTCCGCCGGGAGCTCGCGCGCCGCCGTCCACACGCCCTCGGCGACCTCGTCGCCCGTCCCGTACCCCACGCGCGTGACGATCGCCTGTCCGGGCACGACCTCCCGGGCGTACGGGTCGGCCGCGGCGATCCGCCGCGCGTGGAGCGCGCGGTTGAGCACCGCCAGCGCGTCTGCGACGGTCGCCTCCGCGGCGGCTCCGCTCGCCTCCTTCAACCACGCTTCGGCCCCCGCCTCGCCGTCGAGCGAGCCGGCCGCGATCACGGTCGCCCGGGTCACCTCGACCGGCGCCGGGCCGGGCTCGGCCGGCCGCGGGCGGCGGTTGCCGAAGCGCGAGCGCCGCGGCGCGGCGAGGCCGCCGATCACCACGACCTGCTGCGCCTGGTCACCCGCGTAGCGCCGCACGACGTAGCGGCCGGGATCCGGTCCCAGCCGCCCGGGCAGCTCCCATTGGACGAAGCCGAAGTAGGAGGCCGTCGCTACTCGCCCTTGTGGGCCGGGCTGGCGCGCTTGCCCGCCTCGACCGCGTACTTGGACGGCTTGCGCGCGACGGACGGGTTGTCGATCTGGTCCAGGCGGTCGATCAGCTTGATCCATTGCTCCGGCTTGAGGATCGCGTCGACCTGCTTGGCGGTCTTCGCGTTCGCGCCGTAGAGCGGGCGGAAGCCGACGTGGATGTGGTCGGCGTGGTCGGCCATCGCGAACGTGTTGTCGGTGCCCTGGAACTCCATCAGCGAGATGATCTGGTGCGGCTTCATCGTCCCCTGCAGCGTCAGGAGCCGCTGGATCGCCAGCTCCGCGATGGAGCCCTGACCCTGGTGCCCGAGGATCGGGACGCCGTTGATCGCCGCGATGTCGACGGCCGTGCCGGTGGTGTGCTCCGACACGTTGCCGGAGGCCGTGAGATACGAGTGGCCGCAGCGCAGCGACGTGACCGTCGGCTTCAGCCCGGAGGACACGAGGAACTCGAGCGTCGCGAGCACCCGGCGGTCGATCTGGCCGCTGCGGATGTCCTGCCGGCCGCAGTCGTACATCTGCACGCTCGGGTTGGCGAGGACGCGGGCCGACAGCGCCTCCTTGCTCATCAGCAGGATCTGGCCGATCGACGGCGTCTGCGCGTCCTTGCCGTGGAACGGGTTGCGGTTCGCGGCCCTGTAGATCGCGGTGGACTCGAGCAGCTTCCAGCCGTCGAGGATCGGCTTCGGGTCGATCCGCGGGGCGCCGCGGCCGGCCGGCCGGATCTCGAAGAGCAGGTGCGGCGCGGTGCGCTTGGAGATCTTGCCGATGCGGCCGAGCACGGTGCCGGCGGTGACGCGCGCGCCGCGCTTGAGCGGCTTGAGGTCCACGTCGGAGCGGTCGAGTCCGAACACGCGGTTCAGGTAGGCGCCGAAGTCCTCGGACAGCGCGTACTTCTGCTGGTCGCCGCCGGCGGCCGCGGCGTTCGGGCGGCTCGGGTTGGCGAACAGGCGCTCCTTGGCGGGCGCGGTTTCGCCGCTGGCAGCGCGCCGCTGCTTCGCCGGCTTGCGGGCCTTGGCCTTGCTGTTCTTGCCGTTCGCCTTCGCCTGCTTGCGCGCCTGCAGGTCGGCCTTCGTCGTGGCGGACGCCGGCCGCTTGGGGGCCGCGTCGCGCGGCGGCAGCTTGAGCTCGCGCCGCACGGCCTTGTCGTCGACGGCGCGCGGCTTGGGCGTCGGGTAGGTCTTCACGACCGACTTGAGGTGCCCGTACGTGTACGTGTTCCCGTAGACGTCCTGCAGCGTCACGAAGTTGCCGAGCCGGCGGCTGTGGCCGGTCCTGACGATGCGGCCGTCGTTGACCGCAACCACCGGAGCGCCGGCCTTGGAGAAGACCTTGATGCCGTTGCGGCGGTCGCTCGACTCGACGACGAAGCCGGGGTTGGAGCCGTCCTTGGCGGCGGTCCGGCGGACGTTCTTGGCGTATGACGCCTTGGCCTGGACCGGGAAGCGACCCTGGGTGAGCCCGGAGAGCGAGCCGACGAGGTCGGCGGGCAGGCCGCCGATGTAGCGGGCGCGCAGGATGACCGAGTCGACGTACCAGTCGGCGTGGTTGTACGCGAAGATCGCGGTGCGCAGGTCGGTCTCCGCTCCGGCCGCCTTGAGGTAGCGCGCGGCGGCGAAGATCGCGTCGACCGGGTTGTACGGATCCTTGAGGCCGTCCTGGTTGCCGTCGACGCCGTACAGCTCCCAGGTCGCCGGCATGAACTGCATCCAGCCGAGCGCGCCCGCCGAGGAGACGTTGAGGTTCCGGCCGTAGTCGGTCTCGATCTCGTTGATCGCGGCCAGCACCTCCCAGCGCACGCCGTACTCGATGCCGGCGGCCTGGTAGATCGGGAGGAGGAAGGGCGGGATGCGGAACTTCTCGATGAAGAAGTTCGGGACGCCGATGCGGGCGGGGCCGGGCGTCGCCAGCGAGACGGTCGGGTTGTCGAGCGTCGGCGACCCGTCGGTGTTCTGGGTCGGGCTGAGCTTCTCGACCTGCTTCTCGGTGTCCTTGGCCTGCTTCTCCAGCTTGCCGGTGAGCGACTCGGCGTTCGGGTCGAGCGTGCCCGGGTCGCTCTGCGAGGGGTGCTGCTTGTCGCCCTTGGGCTTGGTGCCCTTGTCCCCGCTCTCGCCCTTGTCCCCGCGCGCGGGCGCGAGGGAGCCGTCGTTGCCCTGGCTGTTGCCGGACGGCGGCTCGGTCGGGGTCGGTGTCGCGGTCTGGTCGGGCGTGGCGGTCTGGTCGGGCGTGGCGGTCGAGGTCGGGCTGGGCGTCGCCGTCGCGACGGGGCCGAGGTCGACGATCGACTGCACGGGGGCGGGAAGGCCGGGGATCTGGACCGAGTCGACCGTGGCGCCGGGCGGCACGTCGACGGTGAGCGTCATCGTCTCGCCGGTGACGAGCGTGACGGTCACGCGGTGCAGCTCAGCGGAAGCGGGCACGACCAGGAAGCCGAACGTCGCGGCGGCGGCGAGCGTGATGAACAGCTTCCGTCGTCTCATTGGGTGATGCGGTCCCCTCTCCCGCAGTATCGGCGTGCTGCTTGGCCCCGTGCGCCGGTTTCCTTCTCCCCGAAGGTGTCGCGGCACCGTATCGGGTGCACTATCCCCGCTGCAATTCAGGAACGGTTAAACACGGCATGTCTTGCGCCCATTCGAGAAAATCTCTCAGGGATACCTCAGATGCGGCCACACCTGACCCTCGACTAGAGGGTCAGCCTACGGGATCCGGAGTGGATCCCTTCGACTGCGCTACGTTCCCGCTCACGGCCGCTCTCGAACCAAGCGTGACACAGGAGGCAGCGATGGCAGACGACGACGCGACGGGCGAGAACCTGCGCGACCGCATCACCCGGCAGGGAGAGGACGCGCTCGGCAAGCTCGCCCAGGACCTCCTGGAGAACCCGCTGGTCACCGGTGCGATCAGCCGTGCGTTCGACGCGCGGGAGCGCGCGGTCTCCGCACAGGAGACCGCGATGAGCGCGCTCAACCTGCCGTCCGCCGCGGACCTCGAGCGCCTGACCCGGCGGCTGCGGTCGGTCTCGCAGCGGCTGGAGGGGATCGAGGACGGCGTCGACCGCCTGGACCGCCGGTTCGAGGAGGTCGCCAAGACGGCCGTGCCGCCTGACGACCGCCTCGCGGCGATCGAGGCGCAGGTGTCCAAGCTGGCGGCCGAGGTGGCGCATCTCGCGCGCGCGCTCAACGCGTCGCCGGCGCCGGTGCCGCGGGAGCAGGAGCGGCTGGAGGTCGACCGCCCGGCTCCGGCGCGCAAGGCGGCCGCCAAGAAGCGGAGCGCGGAGGCCAAGACGTCGTCGTAGCGCTTGGCGCGCGCCTCGTTGCCGCTGCCCCGGCGCTTCTGTACGGCGGGCATTGACGGTGTGCCGGTTGAAGCGCGGTTCAACCCGGCCTCCCTCAACGCCCGCCGTACGCGAGCGCCGAGGCCCCGATCGCCCCGAGCTCCGACTCCAGCGCCGCGAGCGCGCCCTCGCCCACCCGCTCGCCACCCACCCGCGTGACCGCCAGCACCGCGCCGGCCGCCGCGCCGCGACCCGCGGCCGCGGCGAGGACGGCCGCCGTCGCGAGGTCGCACGCGAGCGCCCCCGCCTCGGCCCACCCGGCCGCGAGCACCGGAACGTGGATGTCGGCAGACGCGACGAGCCCGCGCACGGTCGCGGGCGTCGTCAACCCGCGCGTGAGGCCCGCCTCGGCCGTCACCCGCTCGCCGGCGCCGAGCGCCCGGCTCGTCCCGTCCCCGGCGATCGCCGCCTCGGCCACGACCAGGGTCCCGAGCGCCGTCGCCCCGAGCCCCGCGGCGGTCCCCACGCGGACCAGCCGCCGGGCACCGAGACCGATCAGCTCGGCGACGACCGCCGCCGCGCTCGGGCCGCCGAGGCCGGTGCTCTGGATCGTCAGCGGCGCGCCGTCGGCCGCCTGCCCGCTGTAGCCCCAGAGCCCGCGATGGTGGTTCAGCATGCGCGGCCCGTCGAGCAGCTGCTGGGCCAGCCGGAGCGCCCGTCCGGGGTCGCCGGGGAGCAGCACGCGCTCCGCCACGGGCTCGTGCGGCTTGAGGATCACGGGAGGGTGCGACACGGCCGCGGCCCATTCAAGCTAGGATCGCGCGGCTATGGCGAAAAAGGACTCCTCCAAGAAGAGCAAGGCCGGCAAGAAGGCATCGCCCGCCGCCGTCGAGGCCGTCGAGGCCGTGCGCTCCGCCGTCGAGCGGACGTTCGCGGCCACCGCGGAGAGCGCGCAGTCGCTCCGCGGCCCCGCGAAGGAGCTCGCCGGCGATCTCGCCGCCGCGGCCAACCGCATCCGCGAGGTGCTGGAGGACCGCGTGGTCCACGAGCTCAAGGGCCTGCGCAGCGACCTCGAGGGCCTCGGCAAGCGGGTGTCCGCGCTCGAGGGCTCGGGCGCGTCGTCGTCCGCGGCGAGCCGTCCGGCCGCGAGCCGGTCGAGCGCCCGCAAGCCGGCGGCCCGCCGCACGGCGTCGAAGCGCTCGTCCACCGCCAAGCGCTCCACGTCGACGCCCGCGTCCTCGCGGACGACGTCGGCGAGCACGAAGCGTGCGTCGACCAAGCGCGCGTCCACGAAGCGCGCGTCCACGAAGCGCGCGTCCACGAAGCGGGCGTCGTCGTCCAGCCGGTCCGCGGCCTCCAAGCGCGCCGCCTCCGGCCGGTCCTCGTCCTCCTCCACGCGTCCCACGACGACGGCGAAGCGCGCCTCGACGTCGAGCAGCCCGGCGGCCGCGAAGAAGCCCGCCTCGAGCGGCCCGAGCTCGAGCGCCGGCTCGTAGCCGGCCGTGGCCGCCTCGTTCGACTCCCCCAAGGAGTTCAAGGCGGTGATGGACCGGGTCTTCGGGATGATGGACGACGACCCCGACATGGGCGTGAAGCTGCGCGACGCCGACGTGCCGATGCGCTACGAGTTCGAGGACGTCGACATGGTCGTCAACATCCGCGCCGCCCGCGCGGGGGAGGACGGCAACCTGCACTGGGAATGGACCGACGACGTGGACTGGGAGCCGCGCGTGAAGATGGCCATGTCGTCGGAGACCGCCAACAAGTACTTCCAGGGCAAGGAGAACGTCGCGATGGCGATCGCGCGCCGGCGGATCAAGTCCGGCGGCGACGTGAAGGCCGCGCTCGCGCTGATGCCGATCACGAAGCCCGTCTTCGCCCGCTACCGCGCGATGCTCGAGGAGGAATACCCGCACCTCGTGGCGTGAACCTGACGCGTTGGCGTTGACACGGGCCGCTCGCGCAGGTAGACCTTGCCCACACCAACCACGGCAATAGGCCGGGAAGTGGAGGGCGGTAGTCCTCCGCAAGGCGTCGCGAACATCACGAACGCCGCCGGCCGAGGCAGCGGGCCGCATTGCCCGCAAGCGGCGGGGCCTTCTCGAGAAGTCCCGCCGCTTTCATTTCCGGGGTCCTGAACTAGGGTCCGAGCTCTCATGGCCGAGGTCACCGCCGCGGACGTCGCCCGCCGGATCGACGTCCCGCCCGCCACCCTGCGGCGCTGGGTCCGCTCCGACCTCGTCCCGCTGCCGGACGGCAGGTGGACCGACGCCGCGATCGCGCAGGCGCGCATCATCGCCCGGTTGCGCGAGCGCGGCCACTCGATGCGCGAGATCCGCGCCGCGGCCGAGAGCGGGCGGCTCGCGTACGGCTACCTGGAGCAGCTCTTCCCGAGCGCCGACGGAGCGCACTCGCTGAGCGAGGCGGCCGAGCGCACGGGGCTCGAGCCCGCGCTGATCCAGCGCATGTGGGGCTCGCTCGGCTTCCCGGCACGCAGCACGCAGGACTTCAGCGACGCGGACCTCGAGCTGCTCGAGTACGCCGCCACGGTGCTGCAGACGGGCTTCCCGCTCGTCGCCTTCCTGCAGCTGATCCGCGTCTACGGGCAGGCCCTCGCCCAGATCGCGGACGCCGAGGCCAAGCTCTTCCATCTCTATGTCCACGAGCCGCTGATGCGCGACGGCGTCCCCGGGCTCCAGATGGCCGAGGAGATGGAGACGCTGGCCGCCGACCTGCTCCCGATCGCCGCGCCGATGATGGACGGGCTGCACCGGCGGCTGCTGCGCCACTTCATCGAGCAGGACGTGGTCGGCCACATGGAGACCGAGGCCGACTTCGACCTCGGCCGCATGCGGGTGGCGATCGCCTTCGCCGACCTCGCGGGTTACACGCGGCTGACCGAGGAGGCGGGGGAGGAGCAGGCCGTCGACGTGGTCGAGCGCTTCGTGGCCGGCGTCGCCGCCACCCTCCCCGACGACGCCCGCGTGATCAAGACGATCGGCGACGAGGTGATGATCGTCGGCACCGACACGGCCGCGCTGGTCGACTGGGCGGTCGGGTACCAGCGGCTCGCCGCGAACGCGCGGCCGCGACCGCGGATCGGGATGCACGCCGGCGCGGCGCTGTACCGCGACGGCGACTACTACGGCCGCGCGGTGAACCTGGCCGCGCGGGTCGCCGCGCGGTCGGCCGGCGGCGAGGTGCTCGTCACGCGGCCGGTGATGGACGCGGCTGGGCCGCATCTGCGGTTCGACCAGATCGGCGAGGTCACGCTGAAGGGCTTCACGGAGCCGACCGAGCTGTTCGTCGCCGGGCAGGGCGACGCCTCGTGACCGACCTCCTCGAACGCGTCCGCGCCGGCGGGCTGCTCGCGCCCGGCCGGCCGGTGCTCGTGCTGCTCTCGGGCGGGCAGGACTCGGTGTGCCTGCTCGACGTGGCGGTGCGGATCGCCGGCGCGTCCGCCGTGCGCGCGCTGCACTGCAACTACGGCCTGCGGGAGGAGGCCGACGGCGACGAGGCCCACTGCGCCGCGCTCTGCGAGCGGCTCGGCGTCGCGCTGGACGTCCACCGCGCCGGGCGGCCCACCGGCAACCTGCAGGCCTGGGCCCGCGACGAGCGCTACCGCGAGGCGCGTCCGGCTCGCGCCGGACCGCGACATCGCCGCGGGACACACCGCCTCCGACCAGGTGGAGACCGTGCTGTACCGGCTCGCGGCCTCGCCCGGCCGCCGCGCGCTGCTCGGCATGGCGCCGCGCGAGGGCCGGCTGATCCGGCCGCTGCTCGGCGTCAGCCGCGCCGACACGGCGGCGTATTGCGAGGCGCGCGGGCTGGCCTGGCGCGAGGACGCGTCCAACGCCCGGTTCGCACGCGGCGGCATCCGCCACGACCTGCTGCCGGCGCTGCGCGCCATCCATCCCGCCGCGGAGGCGAACGTCCTGCGCACGCTCGAGCTGCTGCGCGACGAGGCCGCGGTGCTCGACGCCGCCGTCGACGAGGCGCTCGCCGCCGCCGGCGACCCGCCGGCGCTCCTGGCGCTCCGCGCGCTCCCGCCGGCGCTGCGCCGCCTCGTGCTCCAGCGCCTGGCCGACCGCGCCGCCGGCCCCGGGCCGCCCGCCCCCGCGATCGGCCACCGCGCCGCGGAGGTGCTTGCGCTGGGCGAGGGAGGCGCGCTCGACGTCGGCGGCGGCCTGCGCGCCGAGATCCGCGGCGGCGCGCTGCGCTTCGGGGCGAGCCGCGGGCCGGCGGCGCCGCACCCTCGCCGCGCACCCTCGTAGGATGCCCGCGGGTGGGAACGATTCTGCGCGACCCCAGCATCGGCGAGATCCTCGTCCAGGCCGACGACCTGCAGCACCGCGTGCGCCAGCTCGGGCAGGAGATCTCGCGCGACTATGCCGACAAGGACCTGCTGCTCATCGGGGTCCTCAAGGGCGCCGTCTTCTTCCTGGCCGACCTGATGCGCGAGATCGAGTGCCCGTGCGAGGTCGACTTCATGGCCGTCGCCTCCTACGGCTCGGCGACGGAGTCCTCCGGCGTGGTGCGGATCCTCAAGGACCTCGACACGCCGATCGAGGGTCGCGACGTCCTGATCGTGGAGGACATCGTGGACTCCGGCCTGACGCTGCAGTACCTGCTGCGCACGCTGGAGGCCCGCGGGCCCGCCTCCCTGGAGGTCTGCGCGCTGCTCACCAAGCCCGAGCGGCGCACCGTCGACCTGCCGACGCGCTACATCGGCTTCGAGATCCCCGACAAGTTCGCGATCGGCTACGGGCTCGACCACGCCGAGCGCTACCGCAACCTGCCGTACGTCGCGGCGTTATCTGTCACATAGGCGCCACGACCAGACTGGCCGCCCTCAAGCAGAGCTCCGCATCCGTCGACAGCCGCCGTAAGCCCTGCAAGCGCGGGGACGAGCCACTGATACCTTTGGACACCACATGAGCCGCTTCTTCAAGAGCGCAGCCTTCCCGATCCTCATCGTGATCGTGCTGGCGTTCTTCGCCTCCAAGCTGATCTCGAACCAGGACCAGGCCCCGAAGGCCTCGTTCGCGACGTTCCTGCAGCAGCTGGACCGCGGCGACATCAAGAACGTCACGCTGCGCACGAAGGACAACTCGATGGAGGTCCGGCTCGACCGGCCCGACAAGAACCAGTACTCGGTCGGCTACCCGCCCGCGTACGGCGAGGTGCTGGTCAACCAGCTGCGCGCCGCGCAGGCCGAGGACAAGCTCCAGGACTTCAACGTCAAGCCCGCGCGGACCAGCGTGCTGCTCAGCATGCTCACGTGGGTCTTGCCGATCCTGATCTTCATCGGGTTCTGGCTGTTCCTGATGAACCAGGTCCAGGGCGGCGGATCGAAGGTGATGTCGTTCGGCAAGTCGCGCGCCAAGCGCATGTCGGTCGACTCCCCGAAGATCACGTTCCGCGACGTGGCCGGCGTGGACGAGGCGGTCGAGGAGCTCCACGAGATCAAGGAGTTCCTGGAGAACCCGAAGAAGTTCCAGGCGCTCGGCGCCCGCATCCCGAAGGGCGTGCTGCTCTACGGGCCTCCGGGCACCGGCAAGACGCTGCTCGCGCGCGCCGTGGCCGGTGAGGCCGGCGTGCCGTTCTTCTCGATCTCCGGCTCGGACTTCGTCGAGATGTTCGTCGGCGTCGGCGCGTCCCGCGTGCGCGACCTGTTCGAGCAGGCCAAGCAGAACTCCCCCTGCATCATCTTCATGGACGAGATCGACGCCGTCGGCCGCCATCGCGGCGCCGGCATGGGCGGCGGCCACGACGAGCGCGAGCAGACGCTCAACCAGCTCCTCGTGGAGATGGACGGCTTCGAGGCCAAGGACAACATCATCATGATCGCGGCCACGAACCGGCCCGACATCCTCGATCCCGCCCTCCTGCGCCCCGGCCGCTTCGACCGCCAGATCACCGTCGACCGGCCCGACCGCAAGGGCCGCGCGAAGATCCTCGAGGTCCACACCCGCGGCAAGCCGCTGGCCAAGGACATCGAGGTCGACACGCTCGCCGGCCAGACGCCCGGCTTCACCGGCGCCGACCTCTCCAACCTCGTCAACGAGGCCGCCCTCCTCGCCGCCCGCACGGGCAAGAAGGAGATCACCCAGACGGAGCTGGAAGAGGGCATCATGCGCGTCGTCGCCGGCCCGGAGAAGAAGACCCGGGTGATGGGGGAGAAGGAGCGCCTGATCACGGCGTACCACGAGATGGGCCACGCGATCGTCGGGCACTTCCTCGAGCACTCCGACCCGGTCCACAAGATCTCGATCATCTCCCGCGGCCAGGCGCTCGGGTACACGATCTCGATGCCGCAGGAGGACAAGTTCCTCACCACGCGCGCGGAGCTGACCGACACCATGGCGATGACGCTCGGTGGTCGCGCCGCGGAGGAGATCGTCTTCGGCGAGATCACGACCGGCGCGTCGAACGACCTCGAGAAGGTCACCGCGACCGCGAAGCAGATGGTGATGCGCTTCGGCATGAGCGAGAAGCTCGGGCCGCGCGTGTTCGGCCACGACCACGGCATGCCGTTCCTCGGCCGTGAGTTCTCCTCCGAGCCCGACTACTCCGACGAGATCGCGCGCGAGATCGACGACGAGATCCGCCGCATCGTCGAGGCCGCCCACCAGGTCGCCAAGGACATGCTGGTCGAGCACCGCGAGTCGCTCACCACGATCTCCGAGCTGCTGCTCAAGCGCGAGACGATCGAGAGCCAGGAGTTCGAGGCCCTGCTCGCCGGCAAGTCGGCGGACGAGGTCTTCGGCCCCGACGAGACGCCGACCGGCACGCCCGAGCGCCCGGAGCTGCCCGGCCCGGCCGACCGCGCCGCCGGCAAGCTCGGCCTCCCGCGGCCCGGCCTCGCGGGCGGCGCCGCCGAGGCGCGCGGCCTCGAGCTGCCCGAGAAGCCCGAGCTCGCGTAGCCCTGTCGATGCCGCAGGTGACGTTCGCCGGCGTCGCCTGACGCCGCGAGCTTCAACACGTGGCGTAGACGCGCCAGGCGCTGTTCCCGGCGACCTCGGCGTATCCCGCCGGAACCGGCGGCAGCACGCGCGGCGGCTGGTCCTCGCCCCCGCCGCCCGCCCATGACTCGCTCGTCTCCGTCGGCGTGATCAGCGTGCCGGCGGCCGCCGGGTTCGCGCCCGCCTCGACGAACGCGTCGGGCTCCAGCCCCGTCCACAGCGCGAGGTACGGGATCGGCCGGACCGTGGGCACCGCGACGGGCCGGCAGCCGCGGATCGCCGCGCGCGCGTCGCCGCGCGCGAGCTGCTCGAGCAGGCGGCCGTCGTCCACGACGCGGCCGCGGACGTCCACGTACTCCGCCGCGTCGAACGGCAGGCCGGCGACGAGCAGGACCAGGCCGGCGACGCCGGCGGCCCGCCAGCGGGCGCGCCACGCGTCATCGGCGCCCAGCACGAGCCAGCCGAGCCCGCCGATGCCGGCGCAGACCACGATCGCCGCCGCGACGCCCGCGAGGTAGCGGGGCTGGAGCGAGAGGCCGGCGAGCGCGAGCACGAGGAACGCCCCGCCGAGCAGCACCAGCACGGCCACGAGGCCCCACATCCGCCGCCGCGCGGCGACGAGGCCGGCGACGAGGCCGAGCAGCCCGACCACCAGCGCCGGCGTGCCGACCAGGAAGTTGAGGTGCCGCGGGAGCTGCCGGACGGCGTCGGCAGCCCCCGTGTCGCGGTCGAGCAGCTCCGTCCCCGTGCGGGTGTGGTGCAGCGACCACAGCGCGTCGCCGGTGACGGCGAGGTCGGACAGCCCCCACAGCACGGGCCCGGCGGCGACGAGCGCCAACCTGAAGAGGGACAGTCCCGCTTTAGGTTCGCGGGCGAGCCAGGCCGCGTAGGCGATCGAGAGGAGCCATGGCTCCGGGCGCAGGAGGCCGGCGAGGGCGAGCAGCGCGAGCGCGGCGGTGGGGCGACGCGTGAGCGCGAGCACCGCGGCCCAGGCGGCGAGCGCGACCGCGGCGACGTCCGCGTCCCCGAGGTAGGCCATCTCGATCAGGTGCGGCCGCGTGATCAGCACCGCGGCGGCGAGCGCGCCGACCGGCGCGCAGAACAGGAGCGTGCCGACCCGGAAGAGCGCAGCGGCGAGCAGCGCGAGCGAGAGCAGCGACAGCGCCCGCATCGCCTCGTCTGCGGCCTGCCCGAGCAGCGAGAGCGGCGCCGCCGCGAGCACCTGCAGCGGATGCGGGGTCGGCGCCAGCCGCACGTCGTACCGCGGAAGGTGGCCGTCGAGCAGCTCCCGTCCCCACACGAGCTGGTACGCCGTGTCGTAGCCGAGCCGCGCCTCGGCCGCGATCGCGTACAGCAACGCTGCTGCACCGACGACCGCGATCCAGCCACCCCTCGTCACGGCGCGGGAGTCTCCCAGGTGCCGCCGCGGTACGGTCCGAGCGTGTACCGCATCATGGGCGTGGTCAACGTCACCCCGGACTCGTTCTCCGACGGCGGCGCGTTCCTGGACCGCGACGCCGCCGTCGGGCACGGCCTGCGCCTGGCGTTCGAGGGCGCCGACCTGCTCGACATCGGCGGCGAGTCCACCCGCCCGGGCGCCGACCCGGTGCCCGAGCACGAGGAGCTCGACCGCGTGATCCCCGTGATCGAGGGGATCCGGGCGGAGAACCGCGACATCCGGATCTCGATCGACACGTCGAAGGCAGGCGTCGCCGCCGCCGCGCTGGACGCCGGCGCCGACTACGTCAACGACGTGACCGCCCTGCGCGGCGACCCCGACATGGCCGCGCTGGTCGCCGAGCGCGGCGTCGACGTCTGCCTCATGCACATGCTCGGCACGCCCCGCACGATGCAGGCGGAGGCCCGCTACGACGACGTGGTGTCCGACGTCAAGGCGTTCCTCGCCGAGCGCATCGGGTTCGCCGTGGCCGCCGGCATCGCGCCCGAGCGGATCGAGATCGACCCCGGCATCGGCTTCGCCAAGACCATCGACCACAACCTCGAGCTGCTCCGCCGCCTGCGCGAGCTGACCGAGCTCGGCCGGCCGATCGTGCTCGGCACGTCCCGCAAGTCGTTCCTCGGCCAGATCACGGGCCGGGAGACCGCCGAGCGCGTGCCCGCGACCCTGGCCACCGTGGTCATGGGCTACGAGCGCGGGGCGGAGGTGTTCCGGGTGCACGACGTCGCCCCGGCGCGCGACGCGCTCGCGGTGGCGGCTGCTACGTTGGCGCGCGAATGGCCCCCGACGACGCCGAGGACTACGACGACGACGACTTGAACGACGACGACGAGTCAGAGGGCCCCGAGGTCGGGGTCTCGATCGAGATCGTCGGGCTGTCGCTCTACACGCATCACGGCGTCACCGCGGCCGAGCGGGAGATCGGCCAGCGGCTCGTCCTCGACGTGCGCTTCGACGTCGGCGAGCCGGACGCGCTCGTCACCGACCGCGTCGAGGACACCGTCGACTACGGCGAGGTCTGCCAGGTCATCGCGCTGATCGCCCAGCAGCGCTCGTACAAGACGCTCGAGCGGCTCTGCGCGGTGATCGCCGACCGGCTCGCGTCGCAGTTCGGCGCCGACAGCGTGACCGTGAAGGCGTCCAAGCCGGAGCCGCCGATCCCGCTGCCGGTCGAGGAGGTCTCCGTGGAGGTCTGGCGCGAGGAGCGCTGAGCCCGCGGGGCACTCATACCGCGGTGCCCTTGATCGACGTCTGCCCGCGCTTGACCTGCCAGCGGAAGCCGGTGGCCGGGAGGGTCCCGAAGTTGTGCTCCTTGACGGTCCAGAGCCGCTTGAGCGTGACGTCGAAGGTCGTCTGGGATGCGGTCACCACGCCGTAGCCGTGGTGGTCGAGGTCGAGCGCCTCGTACCACGGGTTGAGCGCGCGGTAGTGGGCCAGGACCTCAGGCGGCGTGTGCGGGTGCAGGTTGTCGCCGGGGATGAGCTGGCCGCCCGGCATGCGGAAGTTCGTCTCGCCCACGGTCGCCGACGTCACCGATCCGGAGGCGAACTCCACCGCGACCGACGGTCCCGCTCCCATGCCGGTGCACACGTCGCCGGCGATGAACGTGTGCACGTCGCCCGCGAGGAAGACCACGTCCTTGATCCCGCCCTGCGCGAGGTGCTGGAGCAGCTCCTCCCGCTCGCGCGGATAGCCCTGCCAGGAGTCGAACCGCTGGTACTGCCCGTCGTGCACCCGGCTGGGCATGATCAGCGACTGGCCGCCGATCACCTTCCACGCGGCCTTGGACGACGCCAGGCGCTGCTTCACGAACCCCAGCTGGCGGCGGCCGAGCATCGAGCGCGGGCGGTCCCAGCTGGCGCACGGGAACGCGAGCGCGTCGCCGCACGGCTGGTTGGCCCGGTACTGGCGCTGGTCGAGCATCGTCAGGTCGACCGTGCGCCCGTACTGCTCCGTCCGGTAGATCCGCGACCGCCCGCGCGGGAAGACGGGCATCGACTCGAAGAACGCCTGGTAGGCGGCGTCCCGGCGCGCGCGGGAGAAGCGGGCGCGCAGCGGCAGGCCGCCGTCCTCGGCGTCGTTCGCGTAGTTGTTCTGGACCTCGTGGTCGTCCCAGGTCGCGACGATCGGGACGGTCGCGTGCAGCCGCCGGAGCGACTCGTCGGTGCGGTAGAGGGCGTACTTCGCGCGGTACTCCGGCAGCGTGGCTGCCTCGTGCACGGTCGTGCGGTAGTACGGGTTGGGCTGGCCGATCGAGTCGTCCCGGACGGCGCGTCCGTCGCCGACCACGGAGGAGCTCTCGGCGTAGATGTAGTCGCCGAGCGAGACGACGAAGTCGAGGTCGTCGCGGGCCAGCAGGGCGTAGGCGTTGTAGTAGCCGTTCGTGAAGTCCGCGCAGGAGAAGAAGCCGAAGCGCACGGTCGCCCGCGAGTCGGGCGGCAGCGCCGTCTGGAAGCGCCCGACCGGGCTGTGGCGGTCGCGCGTCTCGAAGCGGTAGTAGTACCGCCGATGCGGCTTGAGGCCGGTCACCCGCGCCTTGACGGAGTGGCCGGCCGCGGGCGAGGTGAGGATGTCGCGGCGGGCGATGACCCGCCGGAAGTCGGGGTCGCGCGCCACCTCGAGCCGCACGCGCCCGGCGCCGCCGGCCTCGTCCACGACGGTCAGCAGCGTGATCGCGCCCGGCGCCGGATCGCCGGACAGCACGCCCTGGGAGAAGCGGCCGCCGCGGAGCATGTCCTGCGGCCGGCGCTGCTTGCGCTTCGCGGCGAGCGCGTCCTGCGGGGCGAGCACGGCAACTGCCGCGACGGCGCCCGAGCGCGCGAGGAACTGCCGTCTCGTGTCCACTACCGGCATCAGAACACGGTGTACGCGCGGACGTTGCGCTTGACTCTAGAGTGAGTGATTACTAACCTACGTCGCGATGGCCACCGTGAAGACCACCACCCGAACCCGCAAGTCCGCCGAGGAGCGGCGCGAGGAGATCGTCGCGATCGCGATCGAGCAGTTCGCCCTGAACGGCTACAAGGGCACCTCGACGGACGCGATCGCGCGCGAGGCGGGGATCTCGCAGCCGTACCTCTTCCGGCTCTTCAAGACCAAGCGCGAGCTGTTCCTCGCCTGCTTCGACGTCAACCACCAGCGCATCGCGGACACGTTCGAGTCCGCCGCCCGAGGCGTTCCGAAGGAGGAGGCGCTGAGGGCGATGGGTCAGGGCTACTACCGACTGCTCGACGACACGACGGGGCGGCTGTTCCAGATGCAGACGTACGCCGCCTGCTCGGATCCCGTGATCCAGGCCCGGGTGCGCGAGTGCTACGGGAACCTGGTCAAGTCGGTGAGCCGGCTGTCGGGCGCGACGCCCTCCGAGGTCTGGCGGTTCTTCGCCAACGGCATGCTGCTCAACATCACCGCCTCGCTCGACCTGCCGGCGATCGCCGGCAAGGAGGAGTGGGCGAGGCTCTGGACCGAGCCGGGCGCGCTGATGCAAGGGGACGAGTAGCCCCCTTTTTTCGCCCGCAAGCAAAGTAATCGCTCACAACCACGCCCCTCAGGAGCGCACCGATGCTCGCCTCGCTCGCCCGCCTCATGTACCGCCGCCGCCGTCGCGTCCTCGTGGGCGCGGCGCTCTTCGTCGTCCTCGCCGGGGCGGTCGGCGGGCCGGTCGCGGGCCTCCTGGACTCCGACAACGACTTCGATCCGCCGTCAGCGGAGGCGGTGCAGGCGCGCGAGGCGATCGCCCGCGCGACCGGGGCGTCCGCCACTCCCGACGTGGTCGCGCTCGTGCGGCTCGGGGCGCCGGCGGACTCGGCCGCGGGCCAGGCCAAGCTGCGCGAGGTCGCGCGCACGGCGGCGGGCCCGGAGGTGGCGCGCGTGGACGCGTACCAGCGCGGTGGACCGCAGGAGCTGGTGTCCGAGGACCGCCGGTCGAGCTACGTCGCCGTCACACTGCGCGACGGCGCGGACTCCGACCCCGTGGTCGATCGCCTGGACGGTGTGCCGGGCGTGGCGCTCGGCGGCCCCGAGGTGATCAACGAGCAGGCGGGCACGCAGGTGCAGGAGGACCTCGCGCGCGCCGAGCTGCTCGCGTTCCCGCTGCTGTTCCTCGTCTCGCTGGTCGTGTTCCGGGGGCTCGTCGCGGCGCTGCTCCCGCTCGTCGTCGGCATGACGACCGTGCTGACCACGTTCCTGCTGATGCGCGGCGTGAACGCGGTCGAGCCGATGTCGGTGTTCGCGCTCAACCTCATCATCGGCCTCGGGCTCGGCCTCGCGATCGACTACTCGCTGTTCGTCGTGTCGCGCTTCCGGGAGGAGCTCGAGGACGGGAAGGGGACCGCCGATGCGCTCGCGGCCACGCTGCTCACGGCGGGGCGGACGGTGCTGTTCAGCTCGGCGACGGTCGCGGCAGCGCTCGCGGCGCTGCTCGTGTTCCCGCAGCGGTTCCTGTACTCGATGGGCATCGGCGGCATCCTCGTCACGCTGGTCGCGGCGACGGTCTCGCTGACCGTGCTGCCCGCGCTCCTCGCGGCGCTCGGCCCACGGGTCAACGCGGTCTCGTCGAAGCGCTGGCGGGCGGCGATGCACCGCGACGCAGCGGGCGCGGAGAGCGGGTTCTGGTACCGGCACTCGCATCGCGTCATGCGCCATCCGGGCGCGATCGCGGCGACGACCGCCACGCTGCTGATCGTGCTCGGGCTGCCGTTCACGCAGGTCAGGTTCACGGGCGTGGACGCGAGCGTGCTCGGGTCGTCGCACTCGGCCCGGGTCGTCGACCAGGCGCTGCGCACGGAGTTCCCGCCGAACCGAACGTCGCCGGTCCTCGTGGCGGCCAAGGCGCCCGCGTCTGCGGGTGCCGAGGTGCGGGCGTACGCCGGCCGGCTCGGGGAGATCCCGGGCGTGCTGGCGGTGCAGGAGCCGGTCGCGGCCGGCGGGCTGTGGCGGATCGGCGTGGTCGCGCCGGGCGCGCGGCTGGACCAGTCGGCGAAGGACGCGGTCCAGGCGGTGCGGGCCGTCGACGCGCCGTTCCCCGTGCAGGTCGGGGGCTCGACGGCGGAGTTCCTCGACCAGCAGTCGGCGCTGGCCGAGCGCATCCCGGTGGCACTGGTGATCCTCGCGGCGACGACGCTCGTCATCCTGTTCCTGATGACCGGCTCGGTCGTGCTCCCCGTCAAGGCCCTGATCATGAACGTGCTCACGCTGAGCGCGGCGTTCGGCATCCTCACGCTGATCTTCCAGGACGGGCGTCTGGAGGGCCTGCTCGGGTACACGAGCCAGGGCGCCTTGGAGTCGTCGCAGCCGATCCTGCTGTTCGCGGTCGCGTTCGGGTTGTCCACCGACTACGGCGTCTTCCTGCTCACGCGGATCAAGGAGGCGCGCGACGGCGGGCTCCCGAACGACGAGGCGGTCGCGGTCGGGCTCCAGCGCACGGGGCGGATCGTCACCGCGGCGGCGATCCTGTTCTGCATCGCGATCGGCGCGTTCGTCACCTCGGAGATGATCTTCATCAAGCAGCTCGGCCTGGGGACCGCGCTCGCGGTGCTGATCGACGCGACGATCGTCCGCGCGCTGCTCGTGCCGTCGCTGATGAAGCTGCTCGGCGAGTGGAACTGGTGGGCGCCGCGGCCGCTGGCGCGCCTGCACGCGCGGATCGGCTTCACGGAGAGCGCCCCCGCATGAGCGACGTCGCCGGGAGATCCGAGCTTGCGAGGCTCGGACGGCGTGACGTCGCCGGGAGATCCGAGCCGGCGAGGATCGGAGGGCGTGACGTCGCCGGGAGATCCGAGCTTGCGAGGATCGGAGGGCGAAACCCGAAGTCCCACGCGTTCGACGCGGACACCGCGCTGGAGGAGGTGGGCGCGGGGCGCTGGCGCGCGTGGGCGCCCGAGCACTGGTTCGTCGCCCGCGGCCCGAACGGCGGCTACCTCGCGGCGGTCGCCACGCGCGCCGCCGAAGCAGCCGCCGGCCGGCCGTTGCGCTCGCTGTCGCTGCACTTCGTCGCGGCCCCGGCGGTCGGGCCGATCGACGTCGCGGCGACGGTGGAGCGCGAGGGGCGGACGTACTCGGCGGTCTCGATCCGGCTCGAGCAGGACGGGGCGCCGATGACGCTGGCGATCGCGACGCTGGGCGAGCTGCCGGCGGAGGGCGCCGCGTGGGATGCGACGTCGATGCCGGAGGCGACGCCGCTGCCCGAGACCGAGCCGATCCCGTCCGACCAGGCGACCTTCCCGGCGTTCATGCGCAACTACGACATGCGCTGGGCGGTCGGGCGCGACGGGGACGTGCCGGGCTCGGGCGGCTGGATCCGCACGCGCGAGCCGCGGCTGCTCGATGCGCCGCTCGTGGCGGCGATGACCGACGCCTGGCCGCCCGCGGCGTTCGTCGCCCTGGGCCGCTTCGTCGCCGCGCCCACGCTCGACCTCACGATCCACGTCCGGCGTCCGCTCCCGCCGCCGGGCATGACGCCGGACGACCACGTGCTCGTCCGCTTCGCCAGCCGGCTGTCCGTGAGCGGCGCGTGGGAGGAGGACGGGGAGCTGTGGACGCCATCCGGCCAGTTGATCGCGCAGTCGCGCCAGCTGGCGCTCGTGCGGGAGCTGCCGGCTTGACCCGGCGCATCGACATGCTGCCGCGGCACCGCGCGGAGGGCGCGTGAGCCGCGAGGGCTACCTCGGCCTGGGCTCCAACGTCGGGGACCGGAGGGCGAACCTGCAGGCGGCCGTCGACGCGCTCGCGTCCCACGGCGTGGACGTGCTCGCCGCGTCGTCGGTCTACGACACCGAGCCGGTCGGCGAGGTGCTCGACCAGCCGGACTTCCTCAACGCGTGCATCCGCGTCCGGACGGCGCTCGCTCCGGAGGCGCTGCTGGACGCCTGCAAGGCGGTGGAGCGCGATCTCGGCCGCCGGTCCGGCGGGATCCGGCACGGGCCGCGCCCGATCGACGTGGACGTGCTGCTGCTCGGCGACGAGACGTACCGGTCGGAGCGCCTCACGCTGCCGCACGAGCAGGTGACGAGCCGGCGCTTCGTGCTCGCGCCGCTGCTCGAGCTCGCGCCGGAGCTCACCGTGCCGGGAGCCGGGCCTGCCGCCGACGCGCTCGCGGCGCTCGGGCCCGAGGGCGACGTGCGCCGTGCCGGTCCGCCGCTCGCGGTGGACGGCGGCGGGGCGCGGGCATAGCCTTCGGAGGGTGAGCGGGTCGGGGCTGCCGGGGCTTGACCGCCGGCGCGCAGCCCGGCTCATGCCCCTTGGCGTGACTGCAGCGCTCCTCGTCGCGGTCGCGCCCGCGGCGGCGACGACGTACTGCGTCGGCGTCGAGCGGGCGGGATGCGAGCAGCGCGCGACCGCCGCGCAGGCCTTCGCCGACGCGCAGGCGGACGGCGACCGGATCGAGCTCGGCGCCGTCACGGCGACCGCCGCGCTCTCCAGCGATCGGGCGATCGCCGTCGTCGGCTCTGGCGACGGCGTCACGGAGCTGCGGGGCGGGCTGACGCTCTCGGCGGACGGTTCGGAGCTGAGCGGCGCGACGGTGAACGGGCTCGAGCTCACCGGCACCGCGTCCAACGTCGAGGTGGAGGGAGTCGCCGAGCTCCACCGCGGCGCCGTGCTGCGGGCCGCCACCGTGCGGGGCGCCGGCGGTGTCGACGCCGCCGAGGGCACGCCGCGGCTCGAGACCGTCCTGCTCGACCTGACCGGCGGCCCGGGCCTGCGCGTCCGCTGCGGCACGACGCTCCAGGCGCGGCACGTCACGCTCGTCGGCCGCCCCGACGCCGTGGTGACGACGCTGTGCGCGACGTCAGTTGCGCGCGTGCGCGACAGCATCCTCTGGGGTCCGCCCGGAACCGGGTTCGCCGGCCCGGGCGCCGTGGTGACCGAGCACTCCGACTACCGCTCGGTGGCGGGCCACCCGGCGGGCCCGGGGGATCGCGACGTCGACCCCGGCTTCGCGCCCGGTACGGCGCGGCCGGCGGCCGGCTCGCCGCTCGTCGACGCCGGGTCGGGCGACGCGCTCGCGGACAGCGACTGGCCCGAGGATCGCGCCGGGCTCGCGCGGATCGCCGACGGGAACGGCGACGGCGCCGCGACGCGCGATCCCGGCGCGTTCGAGCTCGCGCCGCCCGCGGTGCCGCTCCCGCCGGGGAACCTCCTCCGCGATCCCGGCGCCGAGCAGGGCGGCGGGTGGGCGCTCAGCGGCAGCTTCGGCCGCGAGCGCTACGGCTCGTTCCCGTTCCCCTCGACCGCGGCGGGGCTGGCGCTCGGCGCGGGCGGCACGTTCTTCGCGGGCGGCGCCCGGCCGTCCGGCGGCACGGGCGTCGCGGGCAGCGCGAGACAGACCCTGGATCTGACCCGGATCGCGCCGGAGATCGACGTCGGCGCGGCGAGCGCGTCGCTCTCCGGGCTGTTCGGCGGGTACCGGAGCGACGCCGACAGCGGCGCGATGCGGGTCGAGTTCCTCGACCCGGCGGGCGAGCCGCTCACCGCGGCCGAGCTCGACACGCCCGCAGCGGCGGAGCGCGCGAACGCCACCACGCTGCTGCCCCGCTCCCGCGCGGTGGCGGTTCCCCCGCTGGCCCGCGCGATCGAGGTGACGCTGCGGGCGAGCCTGGCGACCGGCACGTACTCCGACGCGTACTTCGACAACGTCGCGGTGACCGTGGCCGCTCCCGGCGTGCCCCCGGTGCGCCGGCGGGCCCGGCCGTTCACCGGCATGCGCGTGCTCACCGGGAGGGCGACCGTCGACCGCAAGGGCCGCGCGCCGATCCGGCTGGCCTGCGTCAACCGCACCGTCGGCGGCTGCACCGGGGTCGTGACGCTGGTGGCCGCGCTCCAGCGCCGCGGCGATCGGGTCCGCGTCGGGATGGCGCGGGTGGCGGTTCCGGCGGGTGCGACGCGCCACGTCCGGATCCGGCTCTCCCGGCCGGCCCGGCGCGCGGTGCGGCAGCGCGGCCGGATGCGGATGCGGCTCTATGTGGCGGTGCGGGACGGCCAGGGGCTCACGCGGACCTCCGCGGCGCCGCTGCGGGTACGGTCGCATCGGCGCGGCCGGTGACACCTGCGCTCGCGCACGTCAACTGCGGGCGATTGAGGGGGGAGGGTTCGGCCTCCCACGGGCGCGCGGCGGCTTTCCGTGCTCCCCTTCAGCGCCCGCCGTTCGCCAACCCCGCCAGCCACGCCGGGGGCAGCGCACCTGCGGGTACGTGGCCCGGATACGCCGGGAACACGCCCCGCGCGAGCGCGCCCGCCGGCCGTGACTCCACCTCCGGCGCCACATCCCCCATCGTGAGCATGAGCCGCAGGCTCGCGCCGATCTGGAGATCGGCGGCGTTGACGGCGCCGCCGCCCAGCGTGCCGTCCTCCAGCCACCGGTCGACCCTGGAGAGGTGCGAGGGGAGCGCGATGAGATCGGCCCGGACGGCCGGATCGGTCGCGCCGTTGAGCCGCCTCGCCATGTGGGCCACGAACGGCGCGGAGAGCCTCGCGGCCGGCGCCGGGATCGGCAGCCGCGCGCCGTCGGTGTAGCTCATGACCGCGTCGGTCGCCCGCGCGACCGTCGCCCACACGAGCCGCCGCGCCAGCGGCTGCAGCACCTGGTCGCCCCACTCCTCGGCGCGCGCCACCCCCGCGCGGGCGTCGCGATCGGCCGGCAGCAGCGGCGGGTCGGGCGCGCGCTCCTCGAGCTCCCGCATGATCGCGCGCGAGCCCGCGATCCGCTTGCCGTCGTCGAACGCCACGCGCGGCACCGACGTCGTGCCGAACCCCGCCCGCCGGACCAGCCTGTGGGCGACCGGGATGAGGTCGACACGGCGGTAGGGCAGCTTCTTGAGCTGCAGCGCGCGCTCGACGGCGGCGCACGGGTGGGAGGCCGGGATCGCGTACAGGACGGCGGGCATGGCGGGCCGAGCATAATCCCGCCCCGTGCTCCTCGTCGTCGACGTCGGCAACACGCAGACCCACCTGGGCACCTTCCGCGGGGAGGAGCTGGTCCACGACTGGCGCTTCGCGACCGTCCGCGACTCGACCGCCGACGAGCTCGGCGCCGCCCTGCGCAACCTCCTCGCGCTGCGCGACCTCACGTTCGCCGATCTCGACGCGTCGATCCTCTCGAGCACCGTGCCGCAGCTCCGGCCGGAGTGGACCGCGATGGCCGAGCGCTACCTCGGCCACGAGATGCCGGTCGTCGGCCCGGGCGTCCGCACCGGCATGCCGATCCGGATGGACAACCCCCGCGAGGTCGGCGCCGACCGGCTCGTCAACGCCGTCGCCGCCTACGAGCGCGTCCGCGGCGCCGTGCGTGATCGTCGACTTCGGGACCGCGATCACGTACGACTGCGTCGGCGCGGAGGGCGAGTACATCGGCGGCATCATCGCCCCGGGCGTGGAGATCTCGATGGAGGCGCTCACCAGCCGCGCCGCCGCGATCCCGAGGATCGACCTCACGCCGCCGCGCGCGCTGATCGGCAAGTCGACCGTGGAGGCGATCCGCTCCGGCGTGATCTACGGCTTCGCGTCGCAGGTCGACGGCATGGTCGGCCGGCTGCGGGAGGAGCTGGGCGAGGAGACCGAGGCGATCGCCACCGGCGGGCTGGCCCACGCGATCGTCCCGTACTGCGAGCTGATCGACGACGTCGACGAGATGCTCACGCTCACCGGGCTCCGGCTGATCCATGAGCGGAACCTCTGACGAACGCGCTGGGAGGGCCTGCCATCTACGCTTCCGTCATGCGTTCGCTGCACGACCCATGGGAGCTGGGCGGGATCACGATCCCGAACCGGGTCGTGCTCGCGCCGCTCGCCGGCATCGGCAACTGGTTCGTGCGCCTGCAGGCCAAGCGCTACGGCGCCGGGCTCGCGGTGTCCGAGATGGTGTCGAGCCACGCGATCCACTACGGCAACCGCAAGACGCTCGACGAGCTGCTCGTCGTCCACCCGGACGAGCGCGCCGGCGGGCCGGTCGCGATCCAGCTGTTCGGCCAGGACCCCGCGATCATGCGGTCGGCCGCGGCCGTCGCCGCCGCGCGGGGCGCCGACCTGATCGACCTCAACATGGGCTGCCCCGTCCCGAAGGTGATGAAGACGGGCGCCGGGGCCGCCCTGATCGACGATCCGGACACGGCGGTCGCGGTGGCGCTCGCCGCACAGGAGGGCTCGGGCCTCCCCGTCACCGTCAAGCTGCGCGCCGCCATCAGGCCGGGCGGCGTCGAGGGCTTCGAGCTCGCCCGCCGGCTCGTGGAGGACGCAGGCGTCGCCGGTCTGACGTTCCACCCGCGCTCAGCGGCGGTGCGCCACAAGGGCACGCCCGACTACGAGCTGGCCGCCCGGCTGGTCTCCGAGCTGCCGGTCCCGATCGTGGTCTCGGGCGGGATGCACGGCGCGGAGCACATCCGGGCCGTGTTCGAGTCCACCGGCTGCGCCGCCGTCATGCTCGCGCGCGGCGCGCTCGGCAACCCCTGGCTGTTCGCGCAGGTCCTGGGCACGCGCGACAGCGAGCCCACGCGCGAGGAGATCCTCGCCGAGTGGCGCTGGGTGCTCGAGCGGGCGGTGGAGCACCTCGGGCCGGAGCGCGCCGCGCGCTACCTGCGCAAGTTCCATCCCTGGTACGTCGAGCGCCTCGGCGACGGCAAGGCGCTCCAGGCCGCGCTCCAGCAGGCCGACTCGATCGCCGAGCAGCGCGCGGTCATCGACGGATTGCAGCCACTTCTGGCTGCATAGGACCCCTGCTACCATGCGCCGCCGTTCGGCCCGCCAGGAGCGGGCCGTGCGTATTCCAGGACCCGACTTCCCAAGGACGACGCATGCAGAAGGACGTCATCCTCACCCCCGAAGGACTCGAGAAGCTCAAGCAGGAGATCGAGCACCTCGCCACCACCCGCCGCCGCGAGGTGGCGGAGCGCATCAAGGAGGCCCGGGAGTTCGGCGACATCTCGGAGAACTCCGAGTACGACGACGCCAAGAACGAGCAGGCGATGCTCGAGCAGCGCATCGCGCAGCTCGAGGACAAGCTCCGCTCCGCCCAGGTCATCAACGCGTCCGAGCTCGACAACAACGTCGTGCGCGTCGGCTCGCTCGTCGCCGGCAAGGACGACAAGGGCAAGAGCTTCGAGTACGCCATCGTGGGCTCCACCGAGGCCGACCCGGCGAACAAGCGGCTCTCGAACGAGTCGCCCGTCGGCAAGGCGCTGATCGGCCGCAAGAAGGGCGACACGGTCTCCGTCCCCGCCCCCAAGGGCGAGCGCAAGCTCACCATCGGCAAGATCAGCGTCGCGTAGCGAGCGGTGCGCCCTGTGCGGCCTTCGTGGCTCCTCAGCAGAGCGGTGACGAGGCCGCAGGCCGAGGCAGAATGAGCGACGAGAGCCCTGAGCTCTCACAGGTGCTGATCGATCGGCGGCGCAAGCTCGAGGAGCTCCGCGCCGCCGGCATCGACCCGTTCCCGCACGCCTTCCCGGGCGTGCAGCCGATCGCGGAGGTCAAGGCGCCGCACGAGGACCTGCCCGCCGGCGAGGAGACCGGGGACCGCGCCCGGATCGCCGGGCGCCTGGCCGCGCGCCGCGGACAGGGCAAGGCGGCGTTCCTCGACCTCGTCGACCGCTCGGGCCGGATGCAGCTGCACGCCCGCGCCGACGTTCTCGGCGAGGAGGCGCTCGCGCGCCTGCTGCACCTCGACCTCGGCGACCTGATCGGCGCCGACGGCACCGTCTTCCGCACGCGCCGCGGCGAGCTCTCGCTGAAGGTCGACGACTTCACGCTGCTCGCCAAGTCGCTCCGCCCGCCGCCGGACAAGCACCACGGCCTCGCCGACGTCGAGACCCGCCACCGGCACCGCGAGGTCGACCTGCTCTCGAACGAGGAGACGCGGGCGGTCTTCATGACGCGCGCGAAGGTCATCGCCGCGATCCGGCGCTTCCTCGACGACGCCGGCTTCGTGGAGGTCGAGACGCCCGTGCTGCAGCCGATCTACGGCGGCGCGGCGGCGCGCCCGTTCGTCACGCACCACAACCAGCTCGACCGCGACTTCTACCTGCGCATCGCCACCGAGCTGTACCTCAAGCGGCTCATCGTCGGCGGCCTCGAGCGCGTCTACGAGCTGGGCAAGGATTTCCGCAACGAGGGCGTCTCCTTCAAGCACAACCCCGAGTTCACGATGCTCGAGTGGTACGAGGCGTATGCCGACTACGGCGACGTCGCCCGGCGCTGCGAGGCGCTCGTCGCGTACGCGGCCGAGGCGGCCGGCTACGAGGGCGAGATCGACTTCTCCCCGCCGTGGCGGCGCGAGACGCTGGCGGGCGCGATCCGGGACCGCACGCAGGTCGACATCCTCGCCAACCGCGACCTGGAGTCGCTCTCCGCCGCGGTGCGCGCGCAGGGCCACGAGGTGCCCGATGCCGCGGAGACCTGGGCGCTGCTCGTCGACCACCTGCTGTCGAAGTACGTGGAGCCCGAGCTGATGCAGCCGACGATCCTCATGGACTACCCCGTCGAGCTGTCGCCGTTCGCCAAGCGCCATCGCGACGACCCCACGCTCACCGAGCGGTTCGAGGCGTTCGCGGGCGGGATGGAGATCGCCAACGCCTTCACCGAGCTCAACGACCCCGACGACCAGCGCGCCCGCTTCGAGCAGCAGCGCCGCTACGCGGCGGAGGGCGACGCGGAGGCGCAGCCCTTCGACGAGGCCTTCCTCGAGGCGCTGGAGCACGGCATGCCGCCGACCGGCGGGATCGGCATCGGGATCGACCGCCTCGTGATGCTGATGACGGGCCAGCAGACGATCCGCGAGGTCGTGCTGTTCCCGGCTATGCGCTGATAGCGAAATCGGCTCGTGGCGCCTCGCTCGGGGAGCCGAACCCCTTGGTAGACTGCCCCATGGCCGTCAGCCGACCCCGACTTCGCTCATCCGACCCGGCTTCCGTGCCGAATACGGGGATGCGAGGCGGGGTATTTTCGTCTTCCGGCTCGCACCGGAAATCAGCCCTCCTACCCGTCCAGAGAACACCGACTAGACCGAGCGCTAGGGCAGACACTTAGCAGGAAGGAAGCACAGCGCCACCATGTTCGAGCGATTTACAGAGCGAGCCCGTCAGGTGGTCGTCCTCGCCCAGGAGGAGGCGCGGACGCTGAAGCACAACTACATCGGGACCGAGCACATCCTGCTCGGCCTGCTGCGCGAGGAGGAGGGCCTTGCGGCCCGTGTCCTCGAGAGCCTCGACATCACCGTTGAGCGTGTGCGCGCCCAGGTCGTGCGCATCGTCGGCTCCGGTGAAGAGGTCACCTCCGGTCAGATCCCGTTCACGCCGCGCGCCAAGAAGGTGCTCGAGCTGGCCCTGCGCGAGGCGCTCTCGCTGGGGCACAACTACATCGGGACCGAGCACATCCTGCTCGGCCTGGTGCGCGAGAACGAGGGCGTGGCCGCGCGCATCCTCCTGGACTTCGACGCCGACTCGGAGAAGATCCGCAACGAGGTCATCCGCATGCTGTCCGGACCGGGCGGACGCCGCCAGGGCGCCGGCCAGGGCACGGGTGCCGCCGCGACGGGCGGGGCCGCCGGCCAGGGCGAGGGCAAGAAGTCCTCGAAGCTGCTCGACCAGTTCGGGCGCAACCTGACCAAGCTGGCCGCCGAGGGCAAGCTCGACCCCGTCGTGGGGCGGGAGACCGAGATCGAGCGGATCATGCAGATCCTCTCGCGCCGCACCAAGAACAACCCGGTGCTGGTGGGCGAGCCGGGCGTCGGCAAGACCGCCGTCGTCGAGGGCCTCGCCCAGCGCATCACGAACGGCGACGTGCCGGAGCTGCTGAAGAACAAGCAGATCTACACGCTCGACCTGGCGGCGCTGGTCGCGGGCTCCAAGTACCGCGGCGAGTTCGAGGAGCGCCTCAAGAAGGTGATGAAGGAGATCACCCAGCGCGGCGACATCATCCTGTTCATCGACGAGCTCCACAACCTCGTCGGCGCGGGTGCCGCCGAGGGCGCGATCGACGCGGCGTCGATCCTCAAGCCCGCGCTGGCGCGCGGTGAGCTGCAGACCGTCGGCGCGACCACGCTCGACGAGTACCGCAAGTACCTGGAGCGCGACTCCGCCCTGGAGCGGCGCTTCCAGAAGATCACCGTGGACCAGCCGTCGCTCGAGGAGTGCGTGCAGATCCTCAAGGGCCTGCGCGACCGGTACGAGGCGCACCACAAGGTCAACATCACCGACGAGGCCCTCGAGGCCGCGGCGGAGCTGGCCGACCGGTACATCTCCGACCGGTTCCTCCCGGACAAGGCGATCGACCTGATCGACGAGGCCGCCTCGCGCATGCGCATCAAGTCGATGTCCTCCCCGCCCGTGTACCGGGAGCTCGAGGAGGAGATCGAGACGACGCGGCGCGAGAAGGAGGCCGCGATCGAGAACCAGGAGTTCGAGAAGGCGGCGCAGCTGCGCGACGCCGAGCGGCGCCTCACCAACAAGAAGCGCGAGCTCGAGGACGCCTGGGAGTCCGGCGAGAGCGGCGAGCGGCCCTCGATCGGCGAGGAGGAGATCGCGGACATCGTCTCGATGTGGACGGGGATCCCGGTCTTCAAGCTCACCGAGGCCGAGACGCAGAAGCTCATGCGCATGGAGGACGAGCTGCACAAGCGCGTGATCGGGCAGCACCAGGCGATCGAGGTCATCTCCAAGGCGATCCGCCGCTCGCGGGCCGGCTTGAAGGACCCGAAGCGACCGACCGGCTCGTTCGTCTTCCTCGGCCCGTCGGGCGTGGGCAAGACGGAGCTGGCGCGGACGCTGGCCGAGTTCCTCTTCGGCGACGAGGAGGCGATGGTGCGCATCGACATGTCGGAGTACATGGAGAAGCACGCCGTGTCCCGGCTCGTCGGCTCGCCCCCCGGCTACGTCGGGTACGACGAGGGCGGCCAGCTCACCGAGGCCGTGCGGCGCAAGCCGTACTCCGTGCTCCTCCTCGACGAGATCGAGAAGGCGCACCCGGACGTCTTCAACATCCTCCTGCAGATCCTGGAGGACGGGCGGCTGACGGACTCGCAGGGCCGCACGGTCGACTTCCGGCACGCCATCGTGATCATGACCTCCAACATCGGGGCGTCGGAGATCGCGCGCAACACGCCGCTCGGCTTCTCGGTCGGCGACGCGGACCACGGCATGACGTACGACGACATGAAGAACCGGGTCATGGGCGAGCTGAAGAAGGTCTTCCGGCCCGAGTTCCTCAACCGGATCGACGACGTCATCGTGTTCCACAAGCTGCAGAAGGAGGAGATCAAGCAGATCGTCGAGCTCCTCCTGCGCCGCATCCGCGGCTCGCTCGCGGAGCGCGACCTGCAGCTGGAGCTGACGGAGGGCGCCGAGGACTTCCTCGTCGAGAAGGGCTGGGACCCGTCGATGGGCGCCCGCCCGCTCCGTCGCGCGATCCAGCGCTACATCGAGGATCCGCTCGCGGACTTCGTGCTCAAGTCCGAGCTGGTGGCGGGCGCGACCGTGATGGTCGAGCCGGCGCCGGAGGGCGACGAGCGCGAGATGCTCCTCTCGATCGTCAAGCCGGAGAAGCCGGTGCCGGCCACGGTCGGCGCCCGCGAGGGCGGCGACGAGGAGAAGGGCGTCGACGACGGCGGCGCGCTGGACCAGCCGCCCGTCCAGGAGCCCGACCCCGAGTAGGGAGTTTCGCCTGCCAGGCACCGCCTGTCGGGGCGGCCGATCATCTCGGCCGCCGCGTGGGCGGTGCCTTCGGGCGACGTCACACCTACACGGGGAGTTCTTCCTCGAGCGTCTCCAGCACGTGGTCCGCGCCCGCCTCGCGGAGCGCGGCCGCATCGAAGTGACCCGTCGCGACCGCGACCGCGGTGCAGCCGACGGCGTGCGCGGCCTCGATGTCGAGCGGCGTGTCCCCGATGACGTAGATGTCGGCGTTCGGCACGTCCGCCCCCAGCATCGCCTCGCCGCGCTCCACCGCGCGGCGCACGATGCCGGCCCGGTCGACGCCCGCGCTCGCGTACGCGCCGAACGTGAACCACCGCATCAGATCGCCGCGGGACAGCTTGATGAACGCCGCGCCGTCGCCGTTGCCGGTGATGATCCCGAGCAGGTGGCCTGCGCGGCTCAGCTGGCGCAACCGCTCCGGCACGCCCGGCAGCACCTTGTAGCCCTCGCTCTCCGCGATCGCCTCGGGCAGGTACTCGAGCCGGCGCTGGACCAGCAGCGCGAGCTCGTGCGGCGTCGGCTTGCGGTGGAGCACCGCCTCGAACGTCTTGGCGCCGACGTCGGGGTCGGTCATCCCGGCGTCGGTGAACTTCCCGATGTCGGCCGGGATCCCGTGGAGGTCGTCGAACGCGCGCCGCCACGCGACGGCTCCCGCGCCGCCCGTGCTGACCAGCGTGCCGTCGATGTCGAACAGGAGGATGCGGTAGGTGCTCGCCATAGGGAGGGAATACCACGCGCCGGCCGTCGTCATGGAGACGTATGCAAGAGACGACCGGCATCCCGCCCTTCGTGATGGCCTACGGGGTCATCATCGCCCTCCTCCTCGCCGGAGCGCTGCTCGGGTGACGCGGCGCAGCACCGCTCCGCGCACCGCCTAGCCTGTCGGCATGCCGACCACCACGCGACTCGGCGAGGCGGGCGAGCGGCAGCGCGACGCGCTCGCCGACCGCCTCCTCGACGACTCCCGCTCCGCGATGGAGCTGTACTGCGTCTACCTCGGCGAGCGGCTCGGGCTGTACCGCGCGCTGGCCGGCAGCGGCCCCGTGACGCCGGGCGAGCTGGCCGCCGCCGCGGGCATCCATCCGCGCTACGCGCGCGAGTGGCTCGAGCAGCAGGCCGTCAGCGGGATCGTCGAGCTGCACGACGGTCGCTTCACGCTTCCGCCCGGCCACGCCGAGGCGCTGGCCGACCCTGACGCCGAGGCGTTCTCCGCCCCGCTGGCGCGCATGGCGGTCTCGCTCGCCGGGCCGCTGCCGGAGCTGATGGAGGCGTTCCGCAGCGGCGGCGGGGTGTCCTGGGCCGCGTACGGCGCCGACGGGCGCGAGTCGCAGGCCGCGCTGAACCGCGTCCAGTTCCTGAACCACCTGGGATCCGAGTGGCTGCCGTCGATGCCCGACGTCCACGAGCGGCTGCAGCGGCCGGGCGCGCGGGTCGCCGACCTCGCGTGCGGCGGCGGCTGGTCGAGCATCGCGATCGCGCGCGCGTACCCCGAGGTGCGCGTCGACGGCTTCGACGGCGACGAGGCCTCGATCGCGCTCGCGCGGGGGAACGCCGTGGCGGAAGGGCTCGCGGACCGCGTGCGCTTCCACCTGCACGACGTCGCCGGCGAGCCCGTCGCCGCCGGCTACGACCTGGTCTGCGTGTTCGAGGCGATCCACGACATGGCGCGGCCGGTCGAGGCGCTCGGCGCGATGCGCGCGCTGGCGGCGCCGGACGGCGCGGTGCTGGTCATGGACGAGCGGACGAACGAGGCGCTCACGATCGGCGATCCGGACGAGCGCTACCTGTACGGCGCGAGCGTCCTGGTCTGCCTGCCCGCCGGCATGAGCGAGCAGCCCTCCGCCGCCACCGGCACGGTGATGCGCCCGGACACGTTCGCCGGCTACGCGGAGGCGGCGGGCTTCGGCGCTGTCGAGGTGCTCGACATCGAGCACCGCGTCTTCCGCTTCTACCGCTTGCGCTGAAGCAGCGCACGCATGCGCACGACCGTCCCCACGAGGCGGCCGTCGAGCCCGCGCAGCAGCCGCTCGGCCACGCCGCGGATCGTGCCGGTCCCGTAGCCGTCGTTCGGGTTGTCGCCGGTCAGGACCGCGATCGAGACGCGCAGCCCCGCGTTCGTCAGCAGCGCCGCCTGATGGTCGACCTGGCGGGTGACGCCGCGGCCCCAGCCGCCCTTGAAGGCGATCGTCCACCCGGCCGGCACGGCGGCGGCGATCCCCCATCGCTGCTCGGGGATCACGCCCCGCAGCAGGCGCATCGCGTACGGGCGATGGCGCGGCGGGACCAGCCGGTCGATGCGCAGGAACAGCCGCGCCTGGTCGTCCGCCGTGATCGTCGAGCCGCCCCACACCGGATGCGGGATGAAGCGCCGCATCCCGGCGCGCCGGGCCAGCCTGCCCAGCGCGCCCGATCCGACCCGGGCGTTGATCGCGTTCGCGGCGTCGTTGTCGGAGCGGCGCACCATCGGGTCCAGCAGCGCCCGCTCTCGCGCCTGCAGCGGCCGGCGGCGCACGTCCGCGCGCCGGAGGTAGGCGACGAGCAGCATCGCCTTCACGACGCTCGCGGAGCGGTACGTGGTCGTCCCGCGCCAGCTCCACGCCCGCCGCCCGGTCCGCACGGCGAAGCTGACGTCGCCGGCACGTCCTGCCGCGTACGCGCGAGCGGCGGCGACATCCGGCTTCCAGTGCGGCGGCGGCGCCGAGCCGCGCGCTCCGGCCGGCACGGCGAGCGGCAGGACCAGCAGCGCGATCAGGCCGATGCGGCGCACCGCCCCGGCAGGCTAGCCTTCGGCGCAAGTGAGTGACGCGGAGCTCCTCCACACGCCGATGGGGCCCTCCACGCGCGCCGTCCACGCGGGCCTGCCGCCCGCCGAGCAGGGCACGCCGCTCTTGCCCGGCCCCGTGTTCGCGGCCCCGTACCACCTGCGGGGAGCGGCCGACGCCGCGCCGTTCGGCTACGGGCGCGAGGGGAACCCGACCTGGTCGGCGGTCGAGGCCGCGCTCGGCGCGCTCGAGGACGCCGAGAGCGTGCTGTTCTCCTCCGGCATGGCCGCGGTCTGCGCGCTGCTGGAGCCGGCCCTCGGCCCGGGCGACGTGCTGGTCGCGGCGCGTGACGGCTACCCCGGCGTGCGCGGCGTGGCCGACGACCGGCTCGCGCCACGGGGGGTCGAGGTGCGGTACGTACCGACCGACACCGACGCGATCGTCGCTGCCTGCCCGGGCGCGACGCTGGTCTGGATCGAGACGCCCTCCAATCCCGCGCTGGACGTGTGCGACATCGCCGCCGTGGCCGCGGCGGCGCATGCGGCCGACGCCCGGCTGGCCGTCGACAACACGCTCGCCACGCCGCTCGGGCAGCGCCCGCTCGACCTCGGCGCGGACGCGGCGATGTACAGCGCGACCAAGGCGCTCTCCGGCCACTCGGACCTCGTCCTCGGCGCGATCAGCGTGCGCGATCCGGACTGGGCGACGGCGCTGCGCGCGTTTCGCTGGCAGGGCGGCGCGATCGCGGGCCCGTTCGAGGCCTGGCTGCTGCACCGCTCGCTCGCGACGCTCGCGCTCCGACTCGAACGTCAGAGTGCGAACTCCCTCGCGCTCGCGCGCTTCCTGCGCGGGCGGCCCGACGTCCGCGGCGTGGTCCATCCCGGGCTCGAGGATCACCCGCAGCACGCGCTCGCCGCGAAGCAGATGCGGCTGGCCGGCCCGCTCGTCGGGTTCACCCTCGACGGCGCCGAGCGGGCCCAGCGCGTTCCTCGCCCGGCTGGAGCTGGTCGCCGAGGCGACGAGCTTCGGGGGCGTGCACGCGACCGCCGAACGGCGCGCGCGCTGGGGCACGGACGACGTCGCAGATGGCTTCATACGGTTCTCCGCGGGCTGCGAGGACGCCGGCGATCTGATCGCCGACGTCGCGCAGGCGCTCGAGAAAAGCTGAGGGGCCTGCCGCCGGGCAGGCCCCTCATATCCACTTGGCGGCGCAGGGTCCGGGGGTCAGGGGGACGATCCTGCGCTGTGGCTGCGACGTCCATGTCGCGGCGGCGCTCCGAGGTCTGGAAGGTCCGTCTGAGTGCCGCTGCCACATCCTTCATCCCCGACGTTGGCAAGACCTTGGCGTCAGCTTGGACAGACCTGTACCGTCATCTTGTCCATGGAGGGTTCGGGGTCAGGCTGGGTCCTGCGGCTGTGCGGTCCGTTGTCTGCGCACGTGGACGGCCGGGACATGACCGCGCACCTCCCGGGGCGGCAGGGGCGGCTCCTGCTCGCCTACCTCGCGGTCAACCGCGACCGCGCCTGCCCGCGCGGTGAGCTGATCGACGTCCTCTGGCCGGAGGAGCGGCCGGCCAGTGCCGACGCGGCGCTCAGCGCGCTGCTGTCGAAGCTGCGCCGAGCGCTCGGCGAGGGGGCGCTCGCAGGGCGGTCGGAGCTCCGGCTCTCGCTGGACGGGGCGCTGTGGATCGACGTGGAGCACGCCGCCGGGGCGGCCAGGCGAGCCGAGCTCGCGCTGCACGACGGCGACTGGAGCGGCGCGGCCGATGCGGCGCGCGCCGCGCTCTCGGACTGCCTCGGCGCGTTCCTCCCCGACTGCGACGGCCCGTGGCTGCACGAGCAGCGCTGGCGGCTCGACAACGTGCGGGTACGGGCGTTGGAGGTGCTGGCGGACGCCTCGCTGCGCTCCGGCGATCCGGCGGAGGCGGCCGAAGCGGCCCGCGCGGCCGTGGCGCTGGCGCCGTTCCGCGAGTCCGCGCACCGGCTGCTGATGGAGGCGCACGAGGCGGCGGGCAACCCGGCCGAGGCGATGCGCGCGTTCGAGGACCTGCGCCGGCTCCTGCGCGAGGAGCTCGGCACGGCGCCGGGGCCCGAGACGATGGCGGTGCACGAGCGCCTGCTCCACGGCCATGCCGCGGCGGGGCGCCGGGTCGCGCCGCCCGCGCCGGTCCCGGCCATCCGCGCCCGCCGCTGGCCCGCGCGGCTGGACGCCGCACGCGGCCGCCACGCGTTCGTCGGCCGTGCGGGCGAGGTCGCGCAGCTCTCCGACGTCTGGGGTGAGGCCGCGCACGGCCGCCGCGGGCTCGTGGTGCTCGCCGGCGAGGCCGGCATCGGGAAGACCCGGCTCGGCGCCGAGCTGGCGGCTCACGCGCACGCAGACGGCGCGGTCGTGCTGTACGGGCGCTTCGACGAGGAGGCGCCGGCGCCGTACCAGCCGGTCGTGCAGATGCTGCGCGGCTGGGCGGCCGGCGCATCGCTCGCGCCGCTGGCGGACCGGCTGGGGCCGCGCGCCGCCGAGCTCGGGATCGTGCTGCCGGAGTTCGGCGTGCCCGCGTCCGGCGACGGCGGGTCGCTGCGCGGCTCCGAGCAGGGCGCCCAGCGGCTCCGGTTCTTCGACGCGCTCGCCGCCGTGCTGGCGGAGATCGCGGGCGACGCGCCGCTGCTGGTGGTGCTCGACGACCTCCACTGCGTGGATCTCCCGACGCTGCAGCTGATCGGCCACCTCGCGCGCGCGCCGGCACCCGAGCGGACGATGTTCCTGGCGACCATGCGCGCGGACGAGGGCAGCGATGCGCTCGCCGCGCTCCTCGCCGGGCTGCGCCGCGAGGGCGTGCTGCGGCGGATCGACGTCGGCGGTCTGGACGCGGGGGAGACCGGCGCGCTCGTGACCGCGCTCGGCGCACGCTCCGCGACGCCGGCGTTCGTCGACCAGCTGCACGGCGAGACGGAGGGCAATCCGTTCTTCATCGAGGAGGTCGTCCACCACCTCGCGGACGCCGACGGCGGTCTCGGCGGCGCGGTCGCCCTCGACGAGGCCGGCGTGCCGGAGGGCGTGCGCGAGGTCATCGGCCGCCGGCTCGCGCGGCTCGGCGAGCCGGCGCGCGAGATGCTCGCCACCGCCGCGGTGATCGGGCGCGAGTTCGACTTCGAGGTGCTGGAGGAGATCGGCCCGCTACGCGGCGACGACCTCATCGCCGCGCTCGAGGAGGCCGTCGCGGCGCGCGTGCTGCGGGAGGATCCCGAGCGCGTCGGCCGGTACGCGTTCGGCCACGCGCTCATGCGGGCGACGCTGTACGACGGCCTCTCGGCGCTGCGGCGCGCCCGCCTGCACAGCCGCGTCGGCGAGGCGCTGATCGCCTGCCGCGGCGCGGAGCTCGATCCTCACCTCGGCCAGCTCGCGCACCACTTCGCGCTCGCGGCGCCGGTCGACCGGCCCGAGCGCGCGGTCGACTTCGCGCTCGCCGCGGGCCGGCGCGCGGACCGGTTGCTGGCGTGGGAGGAGGCCGCCGGCCATTACGAGGCGGCGCTGCGCGCCCGCGAGCTGGCCGGCGCCGCCGACGACCGGCTGCGCTGCGAGCTCCTGCTCGCGCTCGGCTCCTCGCAGGAGCGCGCCGGCTCGGCCGAGACGCGCCCGACGTTCTCCGCCGCCGCCGCGACGGCGCGCGCGCTCGGCGATCACGGGCTGCTCGGGCGGGCGGCGCTGGGCTACGCGGGGCGCTGGTCGCAGCTCGGGCGGGTGGAGGAGGACGTCGCGGCGCTGCTGCAGGAGGCGCTCGGCGCGCTCGGCGGCGAGGACTCCCCGCTCCGCGCCCGGCTGCTCGCCCGGCTGGCGCTCGAGCTCTACTACGCGGGTGATCCGCAGCGGCGGCTCGCCCTCTCCGAGGAGGCGGTCGCGCTCGCCCGTCGGCTCGGCGACCCGCTCACCCTCGCCACGTGCCTCGATGCCCGCCACTACGCGCTGTGGCGGCCCGAGACCGTGCCCGAGCGGCTGGCGGTCGCCGCGGAGCTGCGCCAGATCGCGGAGGCCGTCGGGGATCCGGAGCTGGAGCTCGAGGGCGCCGGCTGGACGGTGGTCGACCTGCTCGAGCTGGGCGACGTCGCCGGCGCCGACATCCAGATCGCCGCCGCCTCGCGGCTGGCCGCCGCGCTCCACCGGCCGCTGTACGAGTGGTGGACCTCGCTGTTCCGCTGCGCCAGGGCCCAGATCGACGGGCGGTTCCACGAGGCCGAGCGGCTCGCCAAGGAGACGCTCGCGATCGGGCAGCGCGGGCAGGCAGAGAACGCGATCCACGTGTTCGCGCAGTCGATGTTCAACATCCGCCGCGAGCAGGGGCGGCTGGAGGAGGTCGAGAGCTCCGTCGACGGCTTCATCGCCATGTATCCCGCGGTTCCCGCCTGGCGCTGCACGCGCGCGCTGATGTACGTGGAGCTCGACCGGGAGGAGGCGGCGCGGGACGAGTTCGAGGCGCTGGCGCGGGCCGGGTTCGACGCGCTGCCGCGCGACGCGCAGTGGCTGATCGCGATGACGCTGCTGGCGGAGGTCTGCGGGCGCCTGGGCGACGCCGCCCGGGCGGCTGAGCTCTACGAGCCGCTGCTGCCGTATGCCGAGCGCAACGTGATCGTGGGACGCGCGGCGACGTGCAACGGCTCTGCCTCCCGCCCGCTCGGCATCCTCGCCGCCACGCAGGGCGACTGGGCGCGCGCCGAGGGCCACTTCGCCGACGCGCTCGCGATGCACGAGGCGATGGGCGCCCGGCCGTTCGTCGCGCGGACGCAGGTCGCGTGGGCGGAGATGGAGCTCGCCCGCGGCCGGGTGGAGGAGGCGTGCGAGCGGCTCGCGGAGGCGATCGTGACGGCGGACGCGCTCGGGATGCCGGCGCTGGCGCAGCGGGCGAGGGCGCTGGTGTCCGGCTCGGGGGTGCGCGCGGCGGCGCCTTGAGCGGTTGTCCTTTCTGTCCGTTCAGGCGACGCGTGGCGAACGTCAACTGCGGCATTGAGGGAGGTGGGTTCGAACGTGACGGCAAACGTCCGCCGGGTCCGCGACGCCGCCGCGTTGCGCGACGTTGACGGCAGCCTATCGGGCCAACGTCGCGACGCGGCGACCGACCGGGCGCGGTGTCGCGACGTTGCCGCGGCCCACGGGAGCGCCGCGGCACTCCGCGCTCCCCCTCGATGCCGCAGTTGAAGTTCGCCGGCGTGACCTGATCGCCCACGAGCCCGCGGGGGGCGAAGCCGTCCGCCCCGACACCTACCGTCACACGACCCATGGCACGCCCGACCACCGTCTTCACCTGCTCCACCTGCGGCCACGAGGAGCCCAAGTGGCACGGCCGCTGCGCCGGCTGCGGCGAGTGGAACACGCTGACCGAGGAGAAGCGCGTGACCGCCCCCGCCCGCGGGCGCGGTGGTGCCTCACGCGCGCCGGGCGGCGCGGTCCAGCCGGTCCGCCTCGCCGATGTCCAGGCGGTCAGGATCGCCCGGCTGCACACCGGCATCGGCGAGCTCGACCGCGTGCTGGGCGGGGGGCTCGTGCCCGGCTCGCTCGTCCTGCTCGGAGGCTCGCCGGGGATCGGCAAGTCGACGCTCACCTCGATGGCGCTCGGGAACCTCGCCGGCGCCGGGCGGCGCACGCTGTACGTGTCCGGGGAGGAGTCGGCCGCCCAGATCAAGCTCCGTGCCGAGCGGTTGCCGGGCGCCGCGCTCGAGGTCCCGGTGCTCGCCGAGACGGACCTCGACACCGTGGTGGCGACGCTCGACGCCGAGCGTCCGGAGGTCTGCGTGATCGACTCGGTCCAGACGCTGCACGCCGCCGACCTGACGGGCGCGGCCGGCTCCGTCGGCCAGGTGCGGGAGGTCGCCGACCGCATCACGCGGCTCGCGAAGGCGCGCGACATCGCGGTCCTGCTGGTCGGGCACGTCACGAAGGAGGGCGCGCTCGCCGGCCCGCGCGTGCTCGAGCACCTCGTCGACTGCGTGCTCCAGTTCGAGGGCGAGCGCGAGCGCACCTACCGGACGCTGCGAGCGCTCAAGAACCGCTTCGGCTCGACGAGCGAGGCCGGCGTGTTCGAGATGCGCCAAGGCGGGCTCGTCGAGGTCCAGGACGCCAGCGCCCGCTTCGTCGGCGAGGCGACGCGCGCGCCCGGCAGCGTCGTGCTCGCCGCGATGGAGGGCTCCCGCCCGCTCCTGGTGGAGGTCCAGGCGCTCGTGTCGCCCTCGGAGCTGGTGCCGCCGCGCCGGGTGGCGAACGGGATCGACCGCAACCGCCTCGCGCTCGTGCTCGCGGTGCTCGGGCGCCACGCCGGCGTCGGGGTCGGAACCGCGGACGTGTTCGTCAACGTCGCGGGCGGCGTGCGCGTGGACGAGCCGGGCGCCGACCTGGCGGTCGCGCTCGCCGTGGCGAGCGCCGCGCGCGGCGTCGTGGCGGGCGCCGGCGAGGCGCCGATCGCCTGCTTCGGCGAGATCGGCCTGACCGGTGAGCTGCGCACGGTCGCCCACCCCGAGCGGCGGCTGGCCGAAGCGGGCAAATTCGGCCTCACGCCGACGATCGCGCCGACCGGCGCCGGCCGCGGGGCGACCGAATCCGCGACGTTGCGCGAGGCGTTGCGCGCCGCGCTGGCGCCACGGTCCGCCGCACGGGCCGCCTAGCACGTTCAAACGGCTTTGACAACCCCCCGCATTCGGCTCTACAGAGCCAAAATCCGGGGTAAATCAGGAGTAAATGGGCTGCTAGAATTATCTTCTGATGACGCCGCGATCAGGGGAAGAGCTCGCTGAGCTCGAAGCGCGTCAGGAGCCCAGGCTCGTCAAGGCACTCGAGATGGTGGCACCAGGCTCGGCGGTGCGCGAGGGCATCGACAACATCGTCCATGCCCGCACCGGCGGACTGATCGTCATCGGCGACCCGGACGAGCTCGCGTTCCTGTTCTCGGGCGGGATCAAGCTCGACATCGACTACTCGCCCGCGCTGCTCTACCAGCTGGCGAAGATGGACGGCGCCATCTCGCTCAACGCGAACGCCACCAAGATCGCCTGGTGCAACGTCCAGCTGATGCCCGATCCGACGATCCTCACCACGGAGACCGGCACCCGCCACCGCACGGCCGAGCGCGTCTCCAAGCAGACCGACGCGCTCGTCATCGCCGTCAGCCAGCGGCGCGACGTCGTCTCGCTCTACGTCGACGGCGCGAAGTACATCCTCGAGGAGATCCCCGCGGTGCTCGCCAAGGCCAACCAGGCGCTGGCGACGCTCGACAAGTACCGCAGCCGGCTCGACCAGGTCTCCACCCGCCTGACCGCCCTCGAGTTCGAGGGCGGCGTCACGCTCCACGACGTCCTCACCGTCCTCCAGCGCGCCGAGCTCGTGACGCGCATGGCGGTCGAGATCGAGCGCTACATCGTCGAGCTCGGCACGGAGGGCCGGCTCATCGAGATGCAGCTCGAGGAGACCATGGTCGGCGTGGCCGCCGACAAGGCCGCGCTGCTGCACGACTACCTGGCCGAGCCGGAGGACGACGCCTTCGCCAACGCGCTCGACGGCATCGCCCGGCTGCCCCACCAGGACCTGCTCGACTTCGGCCGCCTGGCCGAGATCCTGGGCTACGACCGCAAGGTCAACACACTCGACTATCCCGTCTCGCCCCGCGGCTACCGCATCCTGGGCCGCATCCCGCGGCTCCCGAAGCTGGTGGTGCAGAACATCGTCCGCGAGTTCCGCGGGCTGGACGAGATCCTCGCCGCGACCGACCCCGAGCTGGAGTCGGTCGACGGCGTGGGGGAGATCCGTGCGAAGGACATCCGCGAGGGCCTTCGCCGGTTGCAGGAGATCAACCTCGTGGACCGTTACCTGCAGACATGAACCGCACGGTGGTCCGGCACCCGGACCAACCCCGATGAAGGAGGACACCATCCCCGAGACCATCGATCAGATCGAGGACCTGGAGCTCGAGCGCGAGGTCGAATGCATCGACTTCGAGATCGGCGACCATGTGGTGTATCCGCATCATGGCGCTGGGCAGGTCCTGAAGAAGGAGGACAAGGAGATCCTGGGGGAGGTCCGCCAGTACCTCACGATCAAGATCCTCCACAACGACATGACGGTGATGGTGCCGTGTGAGAACGCCGGCAAGGCCGGCCTCCGCCGCATCATCGACGCCGAGACGGTGCAGAAGGTCCTGGGCGTGCTGTCCGACGACATCTCGGACATGCCGAAGAACTGGAACCGCCGCTTCAAGCACAACCGCGACAAGATCAAGACCGGCGACATCTACGAGCTTGCCGAGGTCGTTCGCAACCTCGCCATCCGTGAGCAGGACAAGGGCCTCTCCACGGGCGAGAAGCAGATGTACACCCGCGCCAAGAAGATCCTCGCCTCCGAGCTGATGTACGCGCTCGAGAAGAGCGAGGACGAGGCCGAGGCATACCTCGACCAGGTCCTGACGCGCGAGAACCTGGCGGCCTCCGCCTAGGCGCCGACTCCCCGGCTTCGACGCGCGAGCCGCGGTCCATGGGGCCCACGGCTCGTGCGCCGGAGCAGACGTTCTTGCGATCCGCCGCGATCATCGTCGCGGCGGGCAGCGGCGAACGCCTCGGCGCCGGCCGGCCGAAGGCGTTCGTCGCCCTCGCCGGCCGCCCGATGGTCGCCTGGTCGCTCGACGCGATCGCGGCCGCGGGCGTGCCGCGCGCCATCGTCGCCGTCCCGCCGGGCCACGGCGCCGCGGCCGAGGAGGCGCTCGCCGGCGCCGCCGGAGCCTTCCCGCTCGGCTTCGTCCTGGTCGAGGGCGGGGCCACGCGCTCCGCGTCGGTGCGCAACGCGCTGGCCGCCGCCGGCGACGTCGATGCCGTCGCCGTGCACGACGCCGCGCGGCCGCTGGCGGCGCCCGAGCTGTTCGCCGCCACGCTGGCCGCGCTCGAGCATGCGGACGCGGCGATCGCCGCGGCGCGCGTGACCGACACGATCAAGGAGGCCGGGCCCTGACGGCCTCGTCGTCCGCACGCACGACCGCACGCGGCTGTGGGCGATCCAGACCCCGCAGGCGTTCCGCGCCGGCGTCCTGCGCCGCGCGCTCGACGTGCCCGACGAGGTGCTGGCCCAGGCGACCGACGACGCCTGGCTGGTCGAGCGCGCGGGCGGGAGCGTGCACGTCGTAGAGTCCCCGCCCGCCAACTTCAAGGTGACCACGCCGCACGACCTGGCGATCGCCGAGAGCCTGCTGTGCTGACCGACTACCACGTCCACCTGCGTCCCGACGAGGACGACGCGCCGCCCGAGCGGTACTTCACCGCAGGGAACGCGGAGCGCTACCGCGAGGCCGCGGAGGAGCGCGGCATCGCCGAGCTGGGCGTCGCGGAGCACATCCACCGCTTCACCCAGGCGCTCGACGTGTGGGAGCACCCTTGGTACCGCAGGTGGGCGCGCGACGACGTCGACGCCTACTGCGAGTTCGTGCGCGAGGAGACCGACCTGCGGCTGGGGATCGAAGCCGACTACCTGGCCGGCCGCGAGGACCGGATCGCGCGCTTCCTCGATGCGCGCGACTGGGACTACGTCGTCGGCTCAGTGCACTTCGTGCGCGACGCCGCGGTCGACCTCGAGGGTCCCGACTGGGAGCACGTCTGGGGTCGCGGCGACCGTCCGGACAAGATCTGGGAGCGCTACTTCGCCACGCTCGCCGAGGCGGCGCGCTCGGGTCTCTACGACATCATGGCCCACCCCGACCTCGTGAAGGTCTGGGGCTCGGCGCGGCCGATGCCCGAACGCGACCCGCGCCACTACTACGAGCCCGCGGTGGAGGCGATGCTGGAGGCCGGCGTGGCGATGGAGGTCTCGACGGCCGGGCTCCGCAAGCCGGCCGGCGAGCTGTACCCGGCGCCGGCGCTGCTGGAGATGGCGGTCGACGCCGGGCTCCCGTTCGCGCTCTCCTCCGATGCCCACGCGCCCGAGCAGATCGGCTTCCGCTACGACGACGCGCTCGCCGCCCTGGCGGACGCCGGCGTCACGGAGATCTGCGTGTTCGAGGGCCGGGAGCGGCGGATGGAGCCGGTCGGCTGATGGTCCGGACCGGGCTCGGGATCGACACGCACGCGTTCGCCCCCGGCCGCCCGCTGATCCTGGGTGGCGTCGACATCCCGCACGAGGAGGGGCTCGCCGGCCATTCCGACGCCGACGTGCTCACCCACGCGGTGATCGACGCGCTGCTGGGAGCGGCCGCGCTGGGCGACATCGGCCAGCACTTCCCCGACACCGACCCGCGCTTCGAGGACGCCGACTCGCTCGAGCTCCTGCGTACCGTGGTCGTGTACCTGGACGAGCGCGGGTGGGAGATCGGCAACGTCGACGCCACCGTGGTGCTCGAGCGCCCGAAGCTCGCTCCCCACCGCGACGCGATCCGCGCCTCGCTCGCCACGGCGCTCGGCCTGCCGGAGGACGCGGTCAACGTCAAGGCGACGACCGGCGAGGGCATGGGCTTCGTCGGCCGCGGCGAGGGCGCGGCGGCGATGGCGGTCGCCACGCTCGACCGCGGCTGAAACGGCGCTCCGAGGGGTACGCCTGCGACATGGCAGCCATCGAGAAGGAGCGCATGCTCCAGTTCCGCGGCGAGCAGCTGACCGATCGCGACGGCGAGAAGATCGGCCTCATCGAAGAGGTCTACCTCGACGCCGAGTCCGGCGAGCCCGAGTGGGTGCTCGTGCATACGGGGCTGTTCGGGGTCAAGCGCAACTTCGTGCCGCTCGCCGGCGCGACCGAGGTGGAGGGCCAGCTGCGCGTGCCGCTGGAGAAGGCGACCGTGAAGGACGCGCCGCAGATCGAGCTGAAGGGCGAGCTCACGAAGGACGAGGAAGTGGCGCTGTACAAGCACTACGGCGTGGAGTGACGCTCCCGATGCGCGCATCACCACGTCGAGCTTCGCGCACGAGACGACGGCGGTGGAGGGGTAAGGTGCCCGCGCGATGCGCACCGTCCGGCTCCACGACACACGCACCGGCGAGCTGACCGAGCTGCGGCCCCGCGAGGGGCGCAAGGTCGGCATCTACGCCTGCGGTCCCACGGTGTACGGGCGGATCCACGTCGGCAACGCGCGCCCCTACGTCGTCTTCTCGCTGCTCAAGCGGTTCCTCGAGCACGAGGGCTACGAGCCGACCCTCGTCGCCAACATCACCGACATCAACGACAAGATCTACGACGCGGCCCGCCCCGCCGGACGCCCGTCGGCCGAGCTCGCGGCGGAGATGACCGACCACTACATCGCCGACACCGACCGGCTGGAGATCGGCCGGCCCGACTACGAGCCGCGGGCGACGCTGATGGTCGACGAGATCGTCGAGCTGATCGGCGAGCTGATCGACCGCGGATACGCGTACGTGGTGGACGGCGACGTGTACTTCCGGGTGCGCTCGCTGCCCGAGTACGGCGAGATCTCCCACCGCGACATCGACCAGATGGACCAGGGCGAGGGCCTGGAGGGCGCCGGCCGCAAGGAGGATCCGCTCGACTTCGCGCTCTGGAAGGCGCGCAAGCCGATGGAGGACACCTGGTGGGACGCGCCGTGGGGCGAGGGCCGGCCCGGCTGGCACATCGAGTGCTCGGCCATGGCGGAGGCGACGCTGGGCTCGCCGTTCGAGATCCACGGCGGCGGCAACGACCTGATCTTCCCGCACCACGAGAACGAGGCCGCGCAGACGCTCGCCGCGCGCGGGCACGAGCTCGCGCGGATCTGGATGCACAACGGGATGCTCGAGCTCGAGGGGAAGATGTCGAAGTCCGTCGGCAACATCCGCGGGCTGGCGGAGGTGATCGACGAGGTCGGCCGCGACGCGCTCCTCATGTACTTCGCCGAGGGCCACTACCGCCAGCCGCTGGCGTTCTCGCCCGAGAAGCTCGACGACGCGGCGCGGCGGGTGGCGGGCATCCGCAATGCGGGCCGGCGGCTCGTGCCCGGTCCGTCGCCCGAGGCGCTGGCGCCCCACCGCGACGCGTTCTTCGACGCCCTGGCGGACGACTACAACACGCCGCGCGCACTCGCCGCGCTGGCCGAGTGGATCCGCGAGGCGAACAGCGCGGCCGAGCCGGTCGGGGACGAGCACGCGCGCGAGATGCTGGCCATGCTGGGGCTCGAGAACCTGCTGGATCGCGACGAGGCGGCGCCGGCCGAGGTCGTGGAGATGGCCGAGCAGCGCCACGCCGCCCGTGCGGCGCGGGACTTCGCCGAGGCCGACCGGCTGCGCGACGAGCTGCGCGCGCGCGGGTGGGAGGTGCGCGACGGCCCGGAGGGCGCCGAGCTCGTCCCGATCGGCCCCTGATCGGCCGCGCGTGATCGTCTACGGGCGCAATGCAGTGCGCGAGGCCATACGGGGGCCGCGGCAGGTCCGGGCCGTGTGGGCCACGAAGGGCGCGGCCCGTGAGTTCGAGGGCGCGCAGATCGCGACCGCCGGCGAGATCGCCCAGCGCTGCGGATCCGACGCCCACCAGGGCGTCTGCGCCGACGTCGAGGAGTACCGCTACGCGGACGCCGCCGCGCTGCTGCGCGCGCCCGACCCCGTGCTCGTCGCCCTCGACGAGGTGACCGACCCGCAGAACCTCGGCGCGATCTGCCGCACCGCGGAGTGCACCGGCGCCACCGGGATCATCCTGCCCGAGCGCCGCTCCGCCGAGGTCACTCCCGCCGTCTGCAAGGCCTCCGCCGGGGCGGTGGAGTACCTCGCGATCGCCCGGGTGCGCAACCTCGCGGACTTCCTCGCCGACGCGAAGGCGGCCGGCTGCTGGACCTACGGCGCGGCCGCGGGCGCGCGCACCGGCTACCGGTCCGTCGACTGGCGCGGCGGGGTGGTGCTCGTCCTCGGCGCCGAGGGCCGCGGGCTGCGGCCGCGGGTGGCGGCCGCCTGCGACGACCTGGTCGCGCTGCCGCTGCAGGGGCGCATCGGCTCGCTCAACGTGAGCGCCACCGCCGCGGTCCTGTTGTACGAGATTTTGCAGCAGCGGCTTGACGCGTCCACATAAGCGTGCCACACTGCGCCGCATCAGGTTGAGCTTGAGGGTTAGCGATGAACCATCAAGCTCATCAATACGGCGCCGGGGGAGGTGTGCGCCACGACATTTCGCGGGCCGGCGGCCCGAGAGAGGACCGTTCGTGGCCAAGATCTCGTCCAAGTCTCAATCTCAAGTACAGGTTGAAGACGGATATCTGCTCGCGCTGGCGAAGCAGGGCAGCCCAGACGCCTACGAGCGCCTGGTGCGCCGCTACTACTCGTTCGTGCGGCTCAAGGCCTCGTCGTACTTCCTCGTCGGCGGCGATTCGGACGACCTGATCCAGGAAGGGCTCGTCGGGCTCTACAAGGCGATCCGCGACTTCCGCACCGATCGCGAGTCGTCGTTCCGCAACTTCGCGGAGCTCTGCATCACCCGGCAGATCATCACCGCGGTGAAGACGGCCACCCGCAACAAGCACACGCCGCTCAACGGCTATGTGTCGTTCTCCTCCACGCCGGCGGGCGCGACCGACAACGAGCCGACCCTCGACGAGATGCTGCCGGGCTCGACCGTGCACGACCCGGTCAACCAGGTCATCTCCTCCGAGGAGCTGCGCTCGCTCGTGGCCTGCCTCTCGACCGTGCTGTCCGATCTCGAGTCGCACGTGCTCGGCCTGTACCTCGACGGCCACTCCTACACGGGCATCGGCGAGCAGCTCGGGTGCGACTGCAAGACGGTCGACAACGCGCTCCAGCGCGTCAAGCGCAAGGTGGGTGCGCACCTGCGCTCGCGCGACGTGCTGCTGTAATCCTGCTCCAATGCCGACCTGGCTCGCCATCCTGATCGGCGTCTTCGTGGCGCTCGTCATCCTCCTCGCGCTCGGGGGCATCTATGCCCGCCGGCGCCAGCTCGAAGCCACGCAGCCCCGCTTCCGCGCCCACCTCGAGCAGGTCAACCGCGATCTCGCCGCCGCGCACGCCGAGGACCGCGGCTGGGCTCGCGAAGGGCTGGAGGCCGCCGCGCGCGAGGCCTATGTCGCCAAGCGCGGCGCCGAGCCGGACGAGCTCACGCTGATCCAGATCGTGGATCGCCCGGGCACCGACGAGGACAAGGCGGTCTTCCGCGTGGAGGCCGACGGCAGCGACGAGCGCCTCACGCTGGGGCGCGCCGGAGGCAGCTGGATGTTCGAGGGCCTCGAGTAGCTCACCGGGCCGCTCCTCGAGCGCTCGCGACCTACCCCATCCGCTCGTGGGCGGAGTGATGACCGGGGCGCATCGCGTGCCGCATGCTGCGCAGCAGACGCAACGTGCGCGCCGTCGGACCGCGCCCGGTGCGTGTGACCTCGACGATGGCCATCATCCCGGCGTCCTCGTGGGCCAGGATGTGGCAGTGGTACACGAACGCGCCGAGGTAGTCGCGGAATTGCATGCGGATCCGCACGGTTCCGCCGGGTGGGAGCGGAACGGTGTCCTGGAGGCTCCGTGCGTGGTACGGCCGGCCGTTGACCGCGATGACCTGGAAGTCGTCGACATGCAGGTGGAACGGATGCTGCTCGCGGCTCGTGTTGCGGATCACCCATTCCTCGGTGGCGCCCAGCCGGACGACCTGGTCGACCTGTGTGGCATCGAACTGACGACCGTCGATGAGATACCGGTTCTGCGCCGCCTCCTCGCTGAACGTCACATGGCGCACGCGGTCCACGTGCGCGTGGTCGAGACGTGGCAGGGCCCCGAGCGAGCGCGGCCAGGACGCATCGCTCGCGGGCGATCCGCCGACGCGGATGGTGGCGAGGCGGCGTCCCGGATACGTGTCACCCGAGGGCCCGGTGCTCATCGGCAGGGTCAGCAGCCGATAGCTCCCCGGGCGGGTCCAGCGGACCAGGACGTCGTAGCGCTTGCCCGGCGGCAGCACGAGCTCCCGGGCGGTCCACACCCGGCCGACCGGGTTGGCGTCCTCGGCGATGACGCCGAAGCGGGCGTCGTCGAGCGCGAGGCGGTACCAGATGTCGGCGCTGAGGTTCGCGAGGCGCAGCAGCTGCGTGCGGTTGGTCTGGACGCGCAGCACCGGGTCCACCTGCCCGTTGACGGTGCGCGTCGTCGGTGCGTTCGAGTCGATGTTGCGATGGACGATCGCGCCGTGGCGCACCTGCAGGTCCTTGAGCGCGATCAGATGGTCGGGCACCGTCCTCAACGCGCGCGGCAGCCGGCGGACGAGGCCGTCGACGATGATCGCGCCCGACATGCCGGAGAAGACCTGCTCCTCCACGAGCCCGTGCAGGTGGCTGTGATACCAGTACGTGCCCGGTGACATGGTGCGCGGGATCCGGACACGCACGCTGTTCGTGCTGTGACCGGGCATCGTGCGCAGCACGTTGTCGGAGAAGCCGATCGGCGAGACATGGAATCCGTGCTCGTGCAGGTTCGTCGGCTCGCCCAGGTGGTTGACGAGCTGCAGCTCGAGCGTGTCCCCCGGCCGGACCCGTAGCGTCGGGCCCGGGAAGCTCCGGTCATAGACCTTGCCGCGCACCCGAGCGCCCGCGACGCCGACCTCGGACTCGTCGACCGGAAGCGTGGCTCGGAGGACGCCGTCGTGGGAACGCAGCTCGCGGGGCTCGCGCAGCGGCCTTCCGGTGTCGACCCGGAACGTCGCCGCGACCGGGAACCCCTGTCGCGACGGCGGAGCCGCGCGGGTTCCGTGATGCGTCCCGCATGCCGACAACGCGGAGCTCGTGGCAGCGAACGCGGCCGCGACCACCCAGATCCACGCCAGCCGCCCCGCGCGCGGCCTCACGCGAGGCGCGAATCGCGGATGTAGTCGCAGAAGTTGGGGCGCACGTACCCGGGGACGGTCGCCTCGAGGATGTCGGTGTTCATCGTCCCGAACGTGGTCTCGGGCTTGTCGCGCATGCCGGCCGAGAAGGCCTCGACGATCCCCGTCTTGAAGCCCGTGCGCGGATGGGCCGCCAGGACCGCTTCGCGCTGCTCCGCCGTGAGGTCGTCGAAGTGCAGGCCGAGGACGTCGTACTCCACGCCCAGGGTCACCAGCCACACCTCGGGCTGCTTGTACCGCGGGACCTCCGGCGTGGTGTGCAGGGCGATCGACTCCCAGACGGTCATGACGCGCTCCTCGGGCAGGCCGTGGCGCTCCAGGAACGCGCGGGCGGCGTTGGCGCCGTCGATCTCGAAGCGCTCGTGCTCGGAGCGGTGGCCCTCGACCAGGCCGACGTCGTGGAACATGGCCCCGACGTAGAGCAGCTCGGCGTCGTGGTCCAGGCCGAGCTTGTCGGCCTGCAGCGAAGCCCACAGGAACACCCGCCGCGAGTGGTCGAACAGCAGCTGCGTGGACGCGTCCCGCACGAACTCGGTCGCGTCGCGAGCGAGCGCGCTGTCAGGGATCGCGACTCCGGCGACAGTGGGGCGGATGGCAGTCATACGTCCGGAGGATGCGGGCGCCGGCGGTGGCCGGCAATCCGTTCGCCGGCACCGCCGATCGGCGTGCGCGATCACACGCTCCTGGGCTCCCCGCGCCGATGCCGTGGCCGAGCTGCCCCGAGCGCCGGGTCGTCGCCGAGATCGAACAGCTCGCGAGCCGTCTCGGCCCACTGCTCGCCGAGACCGGAGACCGCGGCCGCACGCAGCCGGGCGGTCGGCCCGTGCAGCAGGCGAGTCACGAGCCGCTCGACGAGATCGTCGGGCAGCTCGCCCAGCACCTCGACGACGGCGCGCCGCTGATGCTCGCGCAGCGCCTTGATGGTCGGCACCAGCGCGCGCGTGGCACGCCAGCGCTCGAAGGTCTGCAGCTGCTCCTCGACGATCGCCTCGGCGGCGGGCACGTGCGCCCGGCGGGCGGCGAGGGCATGCTGACCGGCGCCGGCGACGTCGTCCACGTCGTACAGCAGGACGCCCGGGAGATCGCGCGCGGCCGGGTGGATGTCGCGCGGGACCGACAGGTCGACGACGAGCAGCGGCGTGCCGGTGCGCTCGTGCGTCGCGGCACGCAGCGCGTCGCGACCGATGTCCGCCCCGCCGCCGGTGCATGCGACGACGACGTCGAAGGCGCACAGCGCCGGATCCGGCTGGAGAGTGTCCGAGCCTGTGGTCACGGCCCATCCGTCTCCGAGCAGGCGCTCGGCGGCCGCGCGGGCGGTGCGAGTGCGCCCGATGACGAGGGCGCGCCGCCCGGCGGGGTTGCCGACCAGGCCGCGGGCGAGGACGACGACCGTCGAGGTGAGCGACGATGCGCCGGTCGCCAGCCCCGTCTCCGCCCGCACGCGCCGGCCCGCGCGCAGTGCGTGCGCAACGAGCTGCTCGACCGCCGGGCCCGTGGCGGCCGCCGCCGCGGCGCTGCGATGCGCGCGCCGCAGCTGGCCGAGGATCTCCGGCTCGCCGAGCACCGGGGATTCGAGCCCGGCGGCCGTCCGCAGCAGATGCCGCGCGGCGTCCGTGCCGTGCCGGACCTCCACCACCGTCGCGAGCTCCTCGAAGGGACAGCCGGCACGGCGCGCGAGGCGCCCCAGCAGCTCGAGCTCGAGGCGCCCGGCGTCGGGACCGACGGCGTACGCCTCCACCCGCAGGCACGTGCTCAGCACGAGCGCCTCACGAGCCGCCGCCGAGCGGGCGAGCCGCGCGGCCACGGGGCCGACGGCGTCGCTGGCGATGGCCAGGCGCTCGCGCCATCGCAACGGCGCGGACGTGTGGGAGACGCCGACCTGGACGAGCTGGCTCACCGCGGGCTGCCGGACCGCGTCGGGGCGTCTGGCCGCGCGGAACGGGCGAGGCGCTCGTTGGGCCGCAGGATCGTCGTGAGGATCGGAAGGTGCGACATGGCGACCTCAGACCGACTCCGGGGTGGGCCCGCCGACCGTGACCGCGCCGTCCATGATCGCGTCGATCTCCGCCAGTTCCGCCTCGCCGAGCCGGAGCCGCGCGGCGCCCACGCTGCCATCGATGTGGGCGGCCCGGCGCGCGCCGACGATCGCGACGTCGACGGCGGGATGCGCGAGCGTCCAGGCGATCGCGAGCGCGCTCACGGTCGTGCCGAGCTCGTTCGCGAGCTGCTCGAGCCTCCGCACCGCCGCGACGTTGTGACGCAAGGCGTCACCCTGGAACAGCGGGCTCTTCGCGCGCCAGTCGCCCGCGTCGAACGTCGTCTGCTCGTCGATGGCGCCGGTCAGCAGGCCATGCGCGAGCGGGCCGTAGACGAGCACGCCGATGTCGTGCTCGGCGCAGTACGGCAGCACCTCCGCCTCGATGTCGCGGCGGAACAGGTGGTAGGGCGGCTGCAGCGTCTCGACCGGCCGCGTCCGCGCGAACTGCGCCATCTGCTTCGGGCCGAAGTTCGACACGCCGACGTGGCGGATCTTGCCCTCGTCGACCAGCTCCTGGAGCGCTCCGGCGGTCTCCGCGACTGGCACCGCGGGATCGGGCCAGTGCAGCTGATAGAGGTCGACGTGGTCGACCCCGAGCGCCTGCAGGCTCTGCTCCACACCCTCCCGGAGCCAGGCGGGCGACGCGTCGCGCACGATCCCGTCGTCTCCGTTCGGCCGCAGCCCGCCCTTGGTGGCGATGACGACCTCGTCGCGGCGCGAGCGCAGCTCGGGGGCGAGCGCGCGACCGAGCAGCCGCTCCGAGGCGCCGAAGCCATACGCCTGCGCGGTGTCGAAGATGTTCACGCCGAGCTCGAGCGCGTGCCGGATCGCCGCGATGGCGTCGCGCTCGTCGAATCCGCCCCAGTCGCCTCCCAGCTGCCACGTCCCGAAGCAGATCGGGGACACGTGCAGATTCGTCATTCCCAGTCGTACCTTGTCCATCGGCCCACTGCACCGGCACCCGGCGGCCCGCTCAACAAGAACCGGCGCTGGCGCGACAGTGGCGGCGTATCAATCGGGATCGGCGTGGTCCGGCGTCACGCCGGGATGGGCAGCCTGGCGGCCACCACCGTCCCCTCGCCCGGAGGGCTGTCGACGCGCAGCTCGCCGTTCAGGGCGGCGGCGCGGTCGCGGAGCCCGAGCAGCCCCGAGCTCCCGTCGCTTCGCGCGCCGCCCACGCCGTCGTCGCGGACCTCGAGCCACAGCACGCCGTCGTCGACGGCGGCGGCGACCTGCGCGCGGTCGGCATCCGCATGCCTGACGGTGTTGGTGAGCGCCTCGGCGACGATGAAGTAGGCGGTCGCCTCCAGTGCCGACGGCAGCCGCTCGTCGGTGACCTCGACCGAGACGGGCAGGCGGACGCGCGCGACCAGAGCGTCGATCCCGGTGCGCAGCCCGCCGCGGCTGAGCGCGGACGGCAGGATCCCGTGTGCGAGCTCGCGCAGCTCGCCGCTCGCGCCCTCGGCGTGCGCCAGCGCGTCGTCGAGCAGTTCGACCGCGGGCCCGGTCGCGTCGCCGAGCTCCTGCCGTGCCAGCTTCAGCGCCAGGACCGTGCTCACCAGGCGCTGTTGCGCGCCGTCGTGCAGGTCGCGCTGGATGCGGCGGCGGGCCTCGTCGCCGGCGGCCACCACGCGGGCGCGCGACGCCGTGAGCTCCGCCCGGCTCTGGGCGTTCGCGATCACGACGCCGACGAGCTCGGAGAAGTTCGCCATCCGCTCCTCGGTGTCCGCGGGCAGGGGATCGCGCTTCGTCGAGGCGACGATCGCCCCCCAGAGCCGGCCCGCGACGATGATCGGGCTCGCGACCGCCGAGCGATTTCCCGCCCGGCGGAGATACTCGGCGATCGGTCCCGGCGCCGTGCCGTGGTCGCGGCCGTCCACGCGAGCGGACCGGCCGGTGCGAAACACCGCCGTGATGGCCAGCGAGTCGTCGAGCTCCACGCGCATCTCGTCTCCGAGCAGGTTCGTCCATGGCCCCACTCCCGCGACGACCGTGGCGCTCCGGTCGGGCTCGAAGCGGACCACGGCGGCATCGTCGGCGCCCAGGAGCGGGCTGATCTCGCGCGCGACGGCCGTGAAGATCTCGGCCGGCGGCACCTCGAGTGCGACGGCCGTCGCGAGGCGCCGCAGCGCGGCCTGTTGGTCGGCGAGCATGCGCAGCTCGTCGCGGGGGCGACGCGGCGCGTGCGTGCCGCCCAGCTCACGCACGACGAAGGCCTCGTCGCGCCCGACCGGCTCCGCGATCGCGCGCGCCCCGGAGGGGAGGACCAGCTCGCCTCCGCCGGGCGGCAGCTCGAGCTGCGTGCCGCGCAACCAGCCCCTGGCGTCGTCGGCGACGAGCCGTCCGGTCGGAGCGACGAGCGCCCGGCGCTCCGTGCCGCCTGTGATGCGCGCTTCATAGCGTGCGCGCAGCCGGTCGTCGCGCTCCTGCAGGAGGTAGCGGAGATGGCCTTCGACGGCTCGGGCGGTCGTCATGGCGACCGCCAGGCTGTGCGGGTGCACGTCCCTCTCCAGGCCGGTCAGGTCGATGATGCCGAGCAGCTCGCCGGTCTCGGGGTCGTGCACGGGTGCCGCCGCGCAGGTCCAGGCCTGGACCGTTTCGACGAAGTGCTCGGTGGCGAAGATCTGCACCGCGTGATCCGCCGCCAGGGCCGTCCCGACCGCGTTGGTCCCAGCGCCGGCCTCGCTCCACAAGGCGCCCTCGGTGAAGTTCATCGAGTCGGCTGCCCGCGAGCGGACGCTGGCGTTGCCCTCGACCTGGAGCAGCACCCCCGCCGCGTCGCTCACGACTATCAGGTGGTCTGACTCGTCGGCGATGCCTGCCAGGCAGGCGCGGATGAGGGGCGCCGCCTGCCCCAGCGGATGCATCTCCCAGCGGACGGACGCCTCGTCGCGATCGGCGGCCGCCGGCGCGAACCGGCTCCCCTCCGGATCGACTCCCGCGACGAGCGATCGTCGCCACGAGTCGGCGACCGGCGCGCGCACGCCGCTCGCAGGGCCCCCGGTGACGAACTGCTCCCATTTCCGCCGTAGTTCGCGTGCATGGAGAGTTCGCGGCGCAGCCGCATCGATGGCCAGCCAGGGATCACGGGGCATCGTTTCCAATCAAAGGTACTCTCTCGCCGACCCCGCACCGGCGCTCCCCGCCGCTGCTCAGACCACGGCGTCGAGCCCGAGCCGGTGCGCGACGCCCGCCGCCTCGGTGCGGGAGCGGACGTCGAGCTTGGCCAGGATCCGCGAGACGTGGACGCTCGCGGTCTTCTCGGCCATGTAGAGCTGCCGGCCGATCTCGCGGTTCGTCGCGCCCGCGGCCACGAGCGCCAGCACCTGCCGCTCGCGCTTCGTGAGCCCGAAGGGGTCGTCCTCGCCGTCGGCCTCGACGGGCGCCGCGGCATCGGCGTCATCGCCGAGCCGGAGCCGCGCGCGCGCCGCCAGGCTCTCCAGCTCGCCCGCCAGCCAGGCGGCCCCGAGCCGCTCGGCCTCGGTGATCGCCTCCGACGCCGGGCCGGCCGCCTCGTCGCGGTCGCCGGCGCCGACGAGCGCCTCGGCCTGGCGCCAGCGCGCGATCGCCGCGAGGTAGGGGCGCCCCAGCTCGTCCCACGCCGTCGCGGCGGCGACCCAGCCCTCGACCTGGTCCGTGCCGAGCGCGCGGCAGTGGTCGGCCTCGGCGTGGGCGAGATAGGCCGCCTCGAGCGTGCCGCCGTCCTCCGCGCACGCCCGGACGCGCGCGATCAGGAGCTCGGACTGATCGAGCGCCGCCGCGACGGCGGCCTCGTCGCCGAGGTCGCGGGCATGCTGGGCGGCGGTCGCCTCGGCGGTGAGTCCGGCGGCCGAGGCCATCGCCATCCGCAGCGCGTCGTCGGAGCAGAACTCGATCCGGTCGAGCGCGAGCTCGACGGCGGCGCGGGCGGCCGCGACGTCGCCCTCGCGCGTGGCCAGCTCCGCCTCCAGCGCGCCGAGCACGCCGAGGTACTGCGGCTCGCGCGAGTCCACCGCGAGCTCGCCGGCGCGCGCGAGCTGCTCCCGCGCGGCATCGCGCTCGTCGCGGCCCAGCGCGAGCTCGGCGTGGCGCAGGTGGGCGTTGAGCTCGGAGTCGCCGCTGGAGAAGCGCCGGCGCTCGATGCCGGCGAGCGCCTCCTCGGCAGCCTCCCAGTCGCCGGAGTCGAACGAATATTGCGCGATCGACAGCGTGACCCAGAACTGGCGTGTCGGCAGCAGGCCGAGCTTCGCGTGCGCGGTCCGCGCGACGTCGAGCGCCTCGCGCGTGCGGCCCACCCGGTGCAGCGCCTCGCTCAGGTTGGTGGCGGCGGCAGCCACCTCCTGCAGGTGGCCCGCGTCGGTGGCGACGTCGAGCGCGCGTTGCAGCGTCGCGACGCCCTCCTCGATCTCGCCGGTGGCGGCGAGCGACACGCCGAGCGCGTTGAGCGCGCCGGTCTCGTCGAGGTGGGCGGCGCCCTGGTCGGCGAGCGCGCTCTGCTCGGCGAGCGCCCGCCGGGCGACGCTCACCGCCTTGTGGTAGCGGGACTGCAGCATGAGCATGCGCGCCTGGCGGGCGAGGAGCCCGCCGCGCTCGGGGCTCGGCCCGTCGTCGGCGAGCAGCGCCAGCCCGCGCTCGAGCGCCGCGACCGCTTCGTCGGAGCGCAGCATCGACCAGAGCGAGCGGTTCAGCGTGCCGTACAGCCAGGCGGCGCGGCGCGGCTCGACCGACTCGTCGATCAGCGTCAGCGCGCGCTGCGCCAGCGTCACCGAGCGCGCGAGGTCGTCGGCGTAGTAGTGGCACACCGCCGCGTGCTCGAGCAGCTCGACCTCGTCGGTGCCGGACAACGTTGGCGCGTCGGGCACGCGGTCCCACAGCTCCAGCGCGCGCTCGAACAGCGCGGCGCCCTCCCGGTGGGCCTGCACCTCCATCGCGGCGCTGCCCGCGCGCGCGGCGGCGACCAGCGCCGCCGGCTGATCGCCGGCCGCGAAGTAGTGGTGGGCGATCGCGGCCGCCCGCTGGGCGCTGCGCCGGCCGGTCGCGGCGGCCTCCTCCTCCAGGGCCTGCGCCAGCGCGCGATGCAGCTCGGCGCGCTCGCCGGGGAGCAGGTCGTCGTGCACGGCCTCGCGCAGGAGCGCATGGCGCAGCGTGTAGCGCTCGCCGTCGAGGACGACGATCTGGCTGGCGAGGGTCTCCCGCAGCGCCTCGCGCAGTGCGCGCTGGTCGAGGCCGGAGACCTGGGCCAGCACCGCGTCGTCGACCTGTCCGCCGGCCGACAGCACGCGCACGACCTCCTGCGCGTCGTCGCCCAGCCGCTCGATCCGCAGCGCCAGCGCGGCCGCGAGGCTGGGCGGAAGGGCGCCGCGGCCGTCCATCCCGGCGGCGAGCAGCTCCTCGGTGAACAGCGGGTTCCCCTCGCTGCGCGCGTAGAGCCGGTCGACGAGCGCCGGCTCGGCCGGCGCGCCCAGGATGTCGGCGAGCTGCTCGGCGAGCTCGTCGCGGGTCAGGGCGGAGAGGTCGATCCGCAGCGCGCGCACGCGCTCGAGCTCCGCCAGCAGCGGGCGCAGCGGGTGGCGCCGGTGGAGCTCGTCCGGCCGGTACGTGGCGACGAGCAGCAGCGGCTCGTCCCCGAGCGTGGAGGCGAGGAAGCGCAGGAACGCGCGGGTGGAGGCGTCCGCCCAGTGCAGGTCCTCGATCACGAGCAGCACGGGAGCGGTGCGCGACAGCCCGTCGAGCACGGCGAGCAGCGCCTCGAACACGCGCGCCTGGTCGCCGGCGGCGCGTGCCCGCTCGCGCGGCTCGCCGAGGCCCGGGAGCAGCGTGCCGAGCTCGGCGAGGATGTCGGCCGGCAGCGCGTCGAGCACCGGGTCGCCTTCGCGCGCGAACGGGCGCAGGGCCGTGACGAGCGGCGCGTACGCCAGCTCGCCCTCGCCGAGCTCGACGCAGTCACCGCTGAGCACGCGTGCGCCGTCGGCGACCGCGCGCGACATCAGCTCGTCCACGAGCCGGCTCTTCCCGACGCCGGACTCGCCGACCACGAACGCGAGCGACGGCTGCCCGGCCGCCGCGTCGGCAAGCGCGGCCTGGAGCTGCGCCAGCTCGAGCGAGCGGCCCACCAAGCGCTTGGATGTGACACCCGTCGCCATCACCCTCCAGGATCGCAGGGTCCGGAGACGTCAGGCCGCCGCGCGCGGGCGCCGGTGCTCGGCGGCCTCGACGATCCGCAGCACCTCGTCCACGCTGTCGGTCACGAGCAGCATGTCGACGTCCTCATGCGAGATGTTGCCCTTGCCCGCGACCTGCTCGCGCAGCCACGCGACGAGCCCTTTCCAGTACTCGGTCCCGAACAGGACGATCGGGAAGTGGCGGATCTTGGAGGTCTGGCGGAGCGTGGCCGCCTCGAACAGCTCGTCGAGCGTGCCGAACCCGCCGGGGAAGACGACGAACGCGCTCGCGTAGCGCACGAACATCACCTTGCGCGCGAAGAAGTAGTGGAAGTTGAGGCTGATGTCGACGTAGTGGTTCTCGAACTGCTCGTGCGGCAGCTCGATGTCCAGGCCGATCGACGTCGCGCCGGCCTCGTGTGCGCCGCGGTTGGCGGCCTCCATGATGCCGGGGCCGCCGCCGGTGATGATCGAGAAGCCGGCGTGGCCGAGCGCGGCGGCGGTGTCGCGCGCCTTCTCGTACATCGGGTCCGAGCGCTGCGTCCGCGCCGAGCCGAAGATGGAGACGGCCCGGCCGATGTGGGAGAGGCGGTCGAAGCCGGATTGCAGCTCCTCGTGGATCCGGTGCACGCGCGCGACGTCGTCGAGCTGCGAGACGATCGCCGGCGTGTCGGCCTCGAACAGCTCTTCGTCGGCCGTCGTCGGCGCGCGCGGATGCGTCCGCTTCCACTCCTCCTCGTCCGCCTTCGTCCACTTGCCGGACTCGTCCATGCGCCCAGGGTAGTCGGGCTGTACTTCCGGACGTGTGTTCCGCCTCCCGACGCTCCATACTCCGGTGCGGATGCGCGGCGCACGGATGGCGAGCGGAACGATGCTGGTACTGGTGAGCGGGATCGCGCCGGCGGTGGCGCTGTCCGCGTCGGAGAACGAACGGCCGCGGATCGTCTCCGCGAAGGCGGCCGGCGAGACCGGCCGCGTGGTGCGCGTGGTGCTCGTGGGGCGCGACCGCGACGACGTCGTCCGCGGCGCCGACATCACCTGGGGCCAGGACGAGCCGGCGCAGGGGCTCAGCGCGTGCGAGCAGACCGCGCGCTCGCAGCGGGCCGACCGCAGGCGCCGCGGACGCAAGGCGCGCTTCGAGTTCTCGCACTCGTACGCCGCGGGAGGCGACTACACGGTCACGGTGCGGGTGCTCAGCGGCGGCTGCAGCGACCGCCCGCAGCAGAGCTCGCCTGCGCGCACGTTGGCTGTGCACGTCGAGTAGCGGTCGAGCCCGGGCTCGGGCCCGCCCGCCACTAGGCTCCGTACGATGGCCGCGCGCGAGCCCGCGTACCAGCGACTGGACGTCGACGAGCGCCGCCGCCGCCTGCTCGAGCTCGGCGTGCGGCTCTTCACCCGCCACACCTACGCCGAGCTCTCGATGGCGGCGATCGCCCGCGAGGCGGGGATCTCGAAGGCGCTCCTCTACCACTACTTCCCCAGCAAGCAGGCGTACTTCGTCGCGACGCTGGAACAGCAGGCCGAGGAGCTGGCCGCGCGGCTCGCGGTCGATCCCGCACTGCCGCCGGCCGAGCGGCTCACCCGCGGGCTCGACGCGTTCCTCGGCTGGGTCGAGGAGAACGCCGAGGGCTACGGCAAGCTGCTGGAGGGCGCGACCACCCATGCGGAGGTGCGGGAGCTCGTCGACCAGGTCCGCTCCGGGACCGCGGAGCAGATCCTCGCCGGCCTCTCACCGGACGGCCCGCCGCCGGCGGCCCTGCGCACCGCCGTGCATGGGTGGCTCTGGTTCATGGACGGCGCGCTGATGGACTGGCTGGAGCACCGCGACATCGAACGGCCGGAGCTGCACAGGCTCCTGCTCGGCGCGCTGCTCGGCGCCGTCACCGCCTCCGGGGCGCCCGGGCAGGCGGAGCGGCTGACCGCTAGCTGACCTTCTTCAGGTCGACCACGAAGATCAGCGTCTCGTTCGGCGCGATGTCCGGGCTCGGGCTCTGCTCGCCGTAGGCGAGGTCCGGCGGGATGACGAGCAGGCGGCGTCCGCCCTCCTTCATCCCGGCCACGCCCTCGTCCCATCCGGGGATCACCTGGCCGGCGCCGAGCGGGAACTTGAACGGGTCGGTGCCGCGGTCCCAGGAGGCGTCGAACTGGGTGCCGGTCGACCACGAGTTGCCGACGTACTGGACCGCGACGGTGTCGCCGGCCTTCGCCGCCTTGCCGTCGCCCTTGACGATGTCGGTCTTCTGCAGCTCGGCCGGCGGCGTCCCCGACGGCTTCGCGACGGCGGGCTTCTCCGTCAGGTCCTTGCTGATGCCTGCGGTGTCCACCTCGCCGGCGGCTTCGGGCGTCGCGGTGGCGGTGGGGGTGTCGTTCGGAGCGGCCGCCTCGTTCTCGTCGTCGCCGCAGGAGGCGGCGAACGCGGCGAGCAGGAGACAGGCGAGGAGGATCGGCAGACGGCTCATGCAGGGCCAGGATACGAGCCCCGGGAAGTTCAAGATCGGGGGTCCCGCGGACGATACGACGGAAGATGGCCGTTCCGACCGGATCGCGTCACGCCGATGCCTCGGCGCTGGAGGCGCTGGTCGACGCCGCCGCCGGCATCCTCGCCGCGGACTCCCTCTCCGACACGCTCGGGCGGATCGCGCATCACCTCGGGGAGCTGCTCGACTACGACGAGCTGTCGGTCTACGAGGTCGACCGGGCCGCGGAGATGCTCGTGCCGGTGTTCGCGCTCAGCGAGTACGCCGAGGAGGTGATGGCCGACTCCTTCCCGCTGGACGAGGGCGTGACCGGATGGGTGGTCACGAACCGCCGCACGCGCAACGTCGAGCGGGCCGACCAGGACCCCATCGTCGCCGTGGTCGAGGGCACCGAGATGGAGCCGGAGTCGCTCGTCTCCGTGCCGCTGGTGGTCGGCGACCGCGTCGTCGCCGCGCTCAACGTGTACCGGATCGGGGTGGACAAGATGTTCACCGCGGCCGAGGTCGCGCAGGTCGAGCGCTTCGCCACGATGGCGGCGCTCGCGTTCGACTCCGCGCGCCAGCGCGACACGCTCCGCGAACAGGCCCGCACCGACGGCCTCACCGGGCTGCTCAACCACCGCGCCTGCCACGAGCGACTGGGGTTGGAGGTCGAGCGCGCCGCGGCGCTCGAGCGGACGCTCAGCGTCGTGGTCGTCGACCTCGACCACTTCAAGACCGTCAACGACGCCTACGGGCACGCCGAGGGCGACAAGGTGCTGATCGCGGCGGCGGAGAAGCTGCGCTCGGCGGTGCGCGAGGACGACGTCGTGGCGCGCCTCGGCGGCGAGGAGTTCGCGCTCATCCTCCCCGGTGTCGCGGGCGACCGCGCCGCCGACGCCGCCGAGCGGGCGCGGGCCGCGATCGCCGAGGTCACCGTCGGCGGGAGCGCGCTGTCGTGCTCGGCCGGCGTCGCGTCGTACCCGTACGACGAGCGCGACGCCGGGCGCCTGCTCGAGCTGGCCGACGGCGCGCTGTACTGGGCCAAGCGCTCCGGCCGCGACCAGATCCGCCGCTACGACGCGCGGCTCGCCGGTCAGCTCTCCGGCGACGGGCAGCGGGAGGAGGTCGAGGCGCTGCTGGCCAAGGAGGACGCGATCGTCCCGGTGTTCCAGCCCGTGCTCGAGCTGGCGACCGGCCGCGTGGCGGGCTACGAGGCGCTCGCGCGGATGCCCGAAGGGCCGTTCCGGCCGCCCGACCAGTGGTTCAACCAGGCGCATCGCGCCGGGCTCGGTCCCGCGCTGGAGGCGGCCGCGCTGCGTGCTGCCCTGCGCGCGCACGACCGGCCCGAGCGGACGTTCCTGGCGCTGAACGTCAGCCCGGGGGCGCTGCTGACCCAGGAGGTGCGCACGACGCTGCCCGAGAACCTCGAGGGCATCGTGATCGAGCTCACCGAGCACGAGCTCTTCTCCACCGATCTCGCGCTCGACCGGGAGCTGGACCGGCTGCGGGCGCGCGGTGCGCGGATCGCGCTCGACGACGCCGGCAACGGCTACGCCGGCCTGCAGCAGATCATCCGGATCGCGCCCGACATCCTGAAGCTCGACCGGTCGCTGGTCGACGGCGTGCACGAGGACCCGCACCGCTTCGCGCTGCTGGAGGCGCTGATCTCCTTCGCGTCGACCACCCGCGCGGCCGTCTGCGCCGAGGGCGTCGAGACGCTCGAGGACCTCGCCGTGCTGGCGAGCATGGACGTCACCTACGCCCAGGGCTGGGCGCTGGCACGCCCGGACGCGCCGTGGGCCGCGCTGGCGCCGCAGGCGGCGGCAGCCGCGTCGGCCGAGGTGCGGATCGGCATGCGCGTCGTGCGCGAGCCGCAGGACGACAGCGTGCCGACGCTGGGGGACCTCATCGCCCGGCTCGCGGCGGTGAGCTGCGTGGAGGACATCCGCGTGGCCGCGACGATGATCCCGGCGGTGCTCGGCGGCGACGACGCCGCGGTCTCGCGCGTCGTGCCGGGCGAGGGGTGCGTGGAGGACATCAGCCGCCACGGCTGGTCGCGGCCCGGCGAGCGCTACTACCTGAGGGACTACCCCGCGACCGAGTACGTGCTGCGCACGCGCACCGCCGGCCAGGTGGTGGCGGGCGACCCGGCGTCCGACCCGTCCGAGGTCGCGCTGCTGGAGCAGTCGGGGATGGGGGCGGTGCTGATGGTGCCGCTCGTGTTCGGCGGCCGGGACGTCGGCCTGCTCGAGCTCTACCGCCGGCTCGCGGTGCCGTGGAGCAGCGGCGAGATCGAGCGCGCCCAGCTGCTCGCGCACCAGCTCGGCGCCGTCATCGACCTGCTCGCGCGCACGGTGGGAGTGGCCGAGGCGGCCTGAGGCGCTCGGACCGGGCGGCGCGCCAGACTGCCCGGCGATGGCGATCCTCGTCGACGAGCTGCGCGAGTACCCGGACGCGGCGCTCCCGTTCACGTCGTGGTGCCACATGGCCACGGACGGGGAGTTCGAGGAGCTGCATGCGTTCGCGGCGCGGCTGGGCCTGCGGCGCGCGTGGTTCCAGCGCGACCACTACGACCTTCCGCCGCACGGCCGGGCGGCCGCCGTCGCGCTCGGCGCGGAGGAGGTGCCGACGGGCGAGCTGCTGCGCCGCATGGCGGGGCCGCGGGGCGACCGGACGCGCCGCCGCGGGCTCGCGCCGGCGGGCGTGGCCTGGTTGCGCGGAGGCGCCGGTCCGGCCGTGCTGCGGTTCGCGCCGGGATCGCTCGTCGTCATCGGCGGGCCGCCCGGCGCGGGGAAGTCGACGCTCGCGGCGCGGGTGGTCGACCGCGCGCGGGTGCCGGTCCTCGATCCGGACGACACGCGGGACGCGCGGGGCCTGGACTGGCAGGAGGCGCTGGCGGTCTGGCGCGCGGACCTCGGTGCCGCGCTCGCCTCCGGCTCCGGGGCGGTGGCGGTGACGACCGCGCTCCGGCACGGGCACCGGCTGGGGCTGGCGAAGGCAGCGGACGCGGCCGGCGTCCCGGCGCATCTCGTCCTGCTCGACGCCGGCGCGGAGGCCTGCCGCGCCGGCCGTGCGTCGCAGGGCGCGCCGCGCATCTCCGACGGCCTGTTCGAGCACCTCCTGCGCGAGTGGGAGGCCTTCCGCGGGACCCTTGCCGCGGCGTCCGATGCGGAGCCGTTCGCGTCGGCGACGATCCTCGACCGGGCCGCGGCGGATCGGCTGCGTCGGGTGGTGATCTAACCCTCGACTCGACGGTTCGAGTGGCTGCGATCGGATCGAACGGTGAGAGCCGGAGAGGGGAATCGAACCCCTGACCTACGCATTACAAGTGCGTTGCTCTACCAACTGAGCTACTCCGGCCTCTCGTTCACGAGTCTAGGGCCGGATCGCGCGCGCCGATACCTGCTCTGCGATGACGCGGAAGCATCCGACGACGCCGCTGTGGGTGAAGCTGACCGCCGCCGGGGTGCTGGCGGCCGCGGTCGCGTGGTGGATCGCCGACTGGCGCGACCGGCACGGGAACGAGCAGCGGCTCGGCGCGATCGCGTCGCAGATCGCCGGCCGGCCGGTGGAGGTCCATTGCCCCGGGCCGGTCGCCCGCTTGATCGGGTGGGACATCGTCGAGGGGAGCGTGCGCTTCGCCGCCGACGGCACGCCGGAGGACGAGACGAAGATCCGCAAGCAGTCATGCGGGGAGCTGGACGCGCTCGCGGAAGGGCGCCGCTCGAAGGAGCTCGCGTGCACCGGCCGGACGGGGATCGCCTGCGGGCGACACGGCCGCGAGACGGTCATGGCCGTCGACGTGCTCTCCCACGAGTCCTGGCACCTGCACGGCGTGATCGACGAGGCCGAGACCGAGTGCCGCTCGCTGCAGACGATGGCGTGGACCGCCCAGCAGCTCGGCGCGACCGCCGATCAGGGCCGCGCGATGGCGCTCGCGCAGTTCAACGGGGTCTACCAGGAGATGCCGGACGCAGTACCGCAGCGGCGCGTGCGCGGACGGCGGCGCGCTCGACCTGCGGCCGGACGACGCCGGCTTCCCTTAGAGATCGGTTTCGCCTGCCAGGCGAGACGCTCCTCGGCACGCCACGCGCGGATCTCCTCGCGCCACCAGGCGACCGTGTCGCTCAGCGTGGTCTCGAGCGGGATCTCCGGCTCCCAGCCGGTCAGCTCGCGCAGGCGCGCGGCGCTCCCGCGCACCTCCATGACCTCGTGCGCGCGCACGAGGCGCTGGTCGACCACGTGCTCGATCTCGACGCCCGCCGCGCGGCCGAGCGCGGCGATCAGCTCGCGCGCGGAGGCGGCGCGGCCCGAGCAGACGTTGACGACGACGCTCTCGCCCGCGGCCGCGAGCAGCCGGTAGGCACGCACGACGTCGCGCACGTCGGTGTAGTCGCGCCGCGCGTCGGGGTTGCCGGTCACGACGCGGATCGGGTCGTCGCCCGCCTCGAGCCCGGCCGCCACCTGACGCGCGAACGAGGCGAGGGCGTAGATCGGGGGCTGGCCGGGCCCGGAGTGGTTGAACGGGCGCGGGCGCACGACCCGCAGCCCGTGGGCGTCCGCGTAGAAGCCGGCGAGGAGGTCGCCGGCCGCCTTGGAGACGGCGTACGGGTTCTGCGGCCGCAGCGGCGCGCTCTCCTCCACCGGCAGCGACGACGGCGGTCCGTAGACCTCGCCCGACGACACCGCGACGACGACGGCGTCCGGCGCCTCGCTCCGCACCGCCTCGAGCACGTTGAGCGTCATCGCCTGGTTCTCGGCGAGCGTCGCTCCCGGGTCGTCCCACGACCGCCCGACGTGCGCGAGCGCGGCGAGGTGGAAGACGACGTCGGGCCGCGCTGCCGCGACGGCCGCGCGCGCGGCGCCGGCCTCGAGCAGGTCGACCGCCGCGCCGCCCGGCCCGCCCCCCGCGCGGGAGAGGGACACGACGTCGTCGCCGTCCGCCAGGCAGGCGGAGACGAGATGCCCGCCCGCGAAGCCGGACGCGCCGGTGATGAGGACGCGCCGGCTCAGAGCGGCGCGACGACGTGCTCGACGGAGCCGTGGCCGTTCGTGGAGACGACGGCGTCGTCGACCGGCCCGACGATCTCGTCGGGCGGGTTCAGCCGCCGCTCGAGCTCTCCGAGCACGAAGCCGAACAGCACGTGCCGCCACGTCGCCTGCGCGAACGCGCGGCCGGAGCCCCACAGCTGCGGCAGATCCGAGCGCGCCGGGTGGACGCGCTCGAGCATGGCCGTGCCCGGCCAGGTCGCGAGGTGCTCGGCGAGGCCGGCCAGCGGCCCGCGCAGACCGGGCGGCACGGGCAGCGACGGCGCCACGTTCGCGTACGCCGCGCCGAACACCGCGCCGTTGACGAGGTGCAGCGCGACGCCGGCCGGCTGCCAGCTCCCGCCGGACGGGACCACCCACCGCCCCAGCAGCTCGGTGTCGTCGTACGCGACGCCGAACACGCGGCGGTCGAGCGGCTGCTGCGCCGCCCACACCGCGGCGGCGGCCGCGCCCGCCAGGGCGCCGCGCAGGGTTCTGGTGGCCATCGACATGTTCCGGACTGTAACGAGCCCGTCCCGGGCGGGTACCCAAGGTCGTGATGAGCACCACGACTCCCGCGCGCGCACACGACGCCCTGCACGCTCGCACGCGCCACAGGGGCGTGAACCCGCTCGTCTACTGGCTGGTGCGGGGAATTCTCCAGCCGTTCTTCCACCTGTACTTCCGCCTCTCCCGGATCGGCCGCGAGCACGTGCCGGACTCCGGCGGGGTCATTTTCTGCGCCAACCACCGCTCGTTCCTGGACCCCTTCGTGATCGGCACGATCACGCGGCGGCCGATGTACTACGTCGCCAAGCAGGAGATCTTCCGCAACCGGGTCGTCGCCTGGCTGCTCAGCTCGCTCGGCGCCTTCCCGGTCAATCGCGGCACGGGCGACCAGGACATGCTCGCGACCGCCAAGGCGATCCTCGAGCGCGGCGACGCGGTGCTCATGTTCGCGGAGGGCACGCGCATCCGCCCCGGCGCGCTCGGCCGCCCCAAGCGCGGCGTCGGACGCCTGGCCCTCGAGACCGGCGCGCCGGTCGTCCCGGTCGCGGTGATCGGGACCGAGGCGGTCCGCAAGGGCTGGCGCATCCGCCCGCACAAGGTGCGCATCCGCGTCGGCAGCCCGCTCACGTTCCCCACGGTGGAGCAGGCCTCGCCCCAGCTCGCCGCCGCGGTGACCGACCGCATCTGGCCCAACGTGATGCTGCAGTGGGAGTGGCTCGGCGGCCTGCCGCCGCTGCGCCGCGCCGCCGTCATCGGCGCCGGCTCGTGGGGCACCGCCGTCGCGGTCATGCTGGAGCGCGCCGGGCTGGAGGTCGACCTCGGCTGCCGCACGCGCGAGCAGGCGGAGGCGGTCGCGGCCACGCGGCACAACGACCGCTACCTGCCCGGCGTGGAGCTCCCCCGCGGCATCACCGTGCGGCGGGCCGCAGAGCTCGAGCTGTCGCGCCACGACCTCGTGTGCTTCGCCGTGCCGTCCGGCGCGCTGCCCGCCGCCGTCGCCGAGCACGCGCCGCACATGCCGCGCCGGGCGGGCGTGCTCGTGCTCTCCAAGGGCCTCGTCCCCCCGCTCGCCACGCTGCCCGCCGCGTACGTGTCAGAGCGCACCGAGAGCTGGGCGGTCGGCGTCCTCGGCGGCCCGGCGCACGCCGTCGCGGCGCTCGACGGCGGGGCGTCGCTCGTGTTCGCGGCGACCGACGCGGCGTTCCGCCGCCAGGTCACCGACGCGCTCACCGCCGCCGGCTTCGACGCCGCGTCGACGCCGGACGTCATCGGCGTCGAGCTCGCCGGCTGCGCCAACGACGCCGCGGCGCTCGCCGCCGCCGCTGCGGGCCACGCGGGCTCGAACGCCGCCGGCAGCGCGGCCGGCAAGGTCTTCGCCGAGGTGGAGTCCTACGCGCGTGCCGCCGGCTCCCAGCCGGGGACGTTCGCCGGCCTGGCCGGCGCCGGCGACCTCGTCGCCGGCCTGCTCGCCGGCGAGTCGAGCAATCGCCGCGCCGGCGAGCTGCTGGCACAGGGCATCGCCCGCGACGCGATCGAGCCCGCACTCGGCCAGACCGCCGAGGCGGTGCACTGCGTCCCGCTGCTCGCCGACCGCGTGAAGGCGGCCGGCGTCGACGCGCCGGCGCTGCGCGGGCTCGCCAACCTGATCGAGGGCAACGTCGCGCCCGAGCGCTGGACCGCGTCGCTCACCGCGCCGGGTCCGAACGCGGTGAGGCGCGAAAAGGTCAAAGTCGCCTGAAGGGGTTAGCCTCCGTGATGCATGACCGCTGCAGATCCGACGGACAAGGCCAAGCTCGACGAGGCCTTCTCCCAGCTCTACCGGGAGCATCTGCGCGACGTGTACTCGTACTCGTACTACCGGGTGGGGAACCACCACGACGCCGAGGACCTCACCGAGCAGACGTTCCTGCAGGCGTACCGCCATTTCGAGCGCGCTCAGCGCGAGTCGAACGGCCGGCCGCTGCGCCCGTGGCTCATCCGCATCGCGCACAACCTCGCGGCGAACTACTACCGCGACCGCTCGCGCCGGCCGCAGACGCCGATCGACGACGCGGGGGTGATCTCGGCGCCGCACACGACCGAGGCGCTGGTGGAGGATCGCGACGACCTCAAGCGCATCCTCGCGGGCGTGGAGAAGCTGCCGGACGACCGTCGCGAGGCGCTGATCATGCGCTTCGCGCTCGGCATGGACAACCGCGAGATCGCGCGGGCGCTCGGGCGGACGGACGGCGCCACGAAGGTGCTGCTGCACCGCGCCATCCGGCAGCTCGAGGAGATCGTCAAGCAGGACGAGGGGCCGACTGAGCCATGAGCGAGCAGTTCGCCGATTTCGAGTCGCTGCTCAAGCGGGCGCTCTCCCCGGTGGAGCCGCCCAAGGAGCTCGAGGCGCGCCTGGAGGTCACGCTCGGATCGCTGGTCGGGATGGCCGCCGAGGAGCTCGAGGCGTGGGAGCTCTCCAGCATGCGCGACCCGAGAAATTGGACCCGCCTCGCCCGGCCCGTGGCGGCCGCCGCGATCGGCTCGGGCGCCGCGGTCGGGCTCGTGCTCGTCCGCACGCAGCGGCGCCGCCACAAGCGGCGCAAGGAATCGCACTCCGCGGCCGACCTGCTCGGGCGCACCGTGCGGGATCTCGCGCGTGAGGCGAAGCGCGTCGCAGACGACGTCTTCTGATCCGCGGTGCGGGGAGCCGCGTAGGAACCCCCGACACCGATGTCCGACGACCTGCGCTCACTCGCCGACGAGGACCTCATGCAGCTCGTGCGGCGTGGCAACGCGCCGGCGTTCGAGGTGATCTACGAGCGCCACAGCCAGGCGGCCTTCTCGCTCGCCTACCGGATGGCCGGCTCGCGCGGGGTGGCCGAGGACGTCGTCCAGGACGCGTTCCTGAACATCTGGCGCTCCGGGGCGCGGTACGAGCGCACGCGCGGCTCGGTGCGCACGTGGGTGCTCGGCATCGTCCACCACCGCGCGATCGACGCGCTCCGCCGCACGTTCGTGCACGAGCGGCGCCGGGCGAGCGACGAGGGGATCGAGGAGCGGCTCGAGGCCGGCCAGCGCACCGACGTCGAGGCCGCCCGGCACGAGGAGGCGCACACGGTGCGCGCCGCGCTCGACCACCTGCCCTCCGAGCAGAGCCAGGTGATCGAGCTGGCGTACTTCGGCGGCTTCACCCACACGGAGATCGCGACGATGCTCGACACCCCCGTCGGAACTGTGAAGGGCCGGATGCGGCTCGGGCTGGAGAAGATGCGCCATGCGCTCGGCGGCGGGCAGGTGAGCCTCGGATGAGCCGGCCGGCCCCCGATCACGAGCGCTGGGCCGACGCGGTCGGCTCCTACCTGCTCGGCGCGCTGCCGCCCGAGGAGCACGAGGGCTTCGCCGCCCACCTCCAGGCGTGCCCGGTGTGCCGGCGCGACGCGGAGGAGCTGGCGATCGCGGTCGACGCGCTGCCGGTCTCGGTCCCCCCGGTGGCCCCGCCGCCCGGCCTGAAGGGCCGGATCATGGCCGTGGTCGAGTCCGAGGCCGAGCTGCTGGCCGCGGCCGGCGAGCACGCCGACGGTCCCGCCCGCGCTCCCGCACCCCCGCGCGGTCGCGGGCGCCGCGGCTTCCTCGGCGGCTGGCTGCTGCGGCCGGGCGTCGCGCTCGCGTGCGCCGCGGTGCTGCTGGTCGCCGGCGGGGTCGCCGGCGCGCTGCTGGCGCGCGGCGGCGAGGAGACCCGCACGGTCGTGGCCGACACCCGGGCGCCCGACGCGAACGTGCGGCTGCAGATCCACGACGACGCCTCCACGCTCGTCGCCCGCGACATGCCTGCGCCGCCCAATGGCCGGATCTACCAGGTCTGGCTCAAGCGCCCGGGGCGCGACCCCGAGCCGACCTCGGTGCTGTGGTCGACGCGCCGCGACGGCTCGGCCGAGGTCGCGGTGCCCGGCTCGCTCGACGGGGTGGAAGCGGTGCTCGTGACCGACGAGCCGCAGGGCGGCTCCGACGTGCCGAGCAGGCCGCCGGTCATCACCGCCGCGACCGCTTGATCTGACCGAGAACCACGGCTGCTAGGTTCGGCGCCTCGAATGGCCACCTGCTACCGCCATCCCTCCCGCGAGACCGGGGTCTCGTGCTCGAACTGCGGCAAGCCGATCTGCCCGGACTGCATGACGACGACGCCGGTCGGCATGCGCTGCCCCGACTGCGCCGGCCAGCGCCAGCGCGTCCAGAGCATGCGCTCGCTGCACGTGGACCCGATCGCCACCTACGTGCTGATCGGGATCAACGTGCTGCTGTTCCTCGGCTCCGGCGGCGGCGGAGGCGTCCTGACCGGCGGCGGGAGCGGCGGGTCGCAGGTGTTCAACGACTTCGCGCTGTACGGGCCGGCGATCGACCTCGGGCACGACTACTGGCGGCTGGTCACCGGCGCGTTCCTGCACTCGGGGATCCTGCACATCGGCTTCAACATGTACATCCTGTACTGGATCGGGACGATGCTGGAGCCGTCGCTCGGCCACGCCCGCTTCGTGGCGCTGTACTTCGCCTCGGTGCTGGCCGGCTCGTTCGGCGCGCTGCTGCTCGATCCCAACGCCGTGACGGTGGGCGCGTCGGGGGCGGTGTTCGGGTTGCTGGGCGCCGCGTTCGTGCTCCAGCGCGCGCGCGGGATCGACCCGATGCAGTCCGGGCTCGGGCCGCTCATCCTGATCAACCTCGTGCTCGGGTTCGTGATCCCGAACGTCTCGGTCGGCGGGCACCTGGGCGGGCTCGTCGGCGGCGTGCTGTGCGCGTTCGCGATGGAGCGCGTCGCCGGCCGCGGGCGCGGTGTCGACGCTCTCGATCGCGGCATGCGTGCTCGTCGGGCTGGTCGCCGCGTTCGCCGGCGTCGCGGTCTCGGGCCGCGGGCTGCCCAGCGCGGGCTAACGTTCGCGCCATGCCCGAGAACCTCGTCGCCGTCGTCGAGATCCCGAAGGGGTCCTCGAACAAGTACGAGTGGGACGAGGAGCTCGGCGCGATCAAGCTCGACCGGCTGCTGTTCTCCTCGCTCGGCTATCCGACCGACTACGGCTTCTTCCGCGACACGCTGGCCGCCGACGGCGACCCGCTGGACGCGATGATCGCGGTCTCGGAGCCGACGTTCCCCGGCTGCCTGATCGAGGTCAAGCCGGTCGCGCTGTTCCGCATGCGCGACCAGAAGGCAGAGGACAACAAGATCCTCTGCGTCCCGTACACCGATCCGAACTGGTCGCACATCGAGCGCCTCGAGGACCTCTCGATGACGCTGCGCGACGAGATCTCGCACTTCTTCTCGATCTACAAGACGCCCGAGTGGAAGGTCGTCAAGGTCGACGGCTGGTACTCGCGCGAGGAGGCGGAGCGGTCGATCGAGCGCGCGCGCAGGCGCTGGCGCGAGGCGCGCGAGGGCTAGAGGGCGAACACCGCCCGGGCGTTGGCGCCGAGGAAGCGGGCGCACGCGTCCGGGTCGAGCCCGAGGTCGTCGATCCCCTCGAGCGCCTTCTCGGGCGCGATCATCGGCCAGTTCGTGCCGAACATGACCTTCTTGCGTCCGTCCCGCTGCAGGTAGCGCACGAGCTCCGGCGGGTAGCGGCGCGCGGTGTAGGCGGACGTGTCGATGTGGACGTTGGGGTACTTGCGCGCGAGCGCGACCATCTCCTCGGTCCACGGGTATCCGATGTGGCCGGCCACGATCACGAGGTCCGGGAAGTCGAGCGCGACGTCGTCGAGGTAGGGGATCGGGCGGCCGGTCTCGGACGTGCGGAGCGGACCGGTGTGGCCGACCTGGGTGCAGAACGGGACGCCCAGCTCGACGCACTCGGCGTAGAGCGGGTAGTAGCGGCGGTCGTTCGGCGGCCAGCCCCACAGCCACGGGACGACGCGCAGGCCCTTGAAGCCGAGCTCGGTCACGCAGCGCCGCAGCTCGCGCACGGCACGCATGGGATCGCGCAGGTCGACGGCGGCCAGGCCGCCGAGCCGGTCCGGATGCTGCGCGACGAAGCCGGCGACCTCGTCGTTGCTGATCAGCGCCCCCTCGGGCGCGTGCCACGCGCTGATCAGCCCGAAGTCGATCCCGCCGGCGTCCATCGCGGCGATCGTCGCGTCGAGCGGGATGTCGTCGGAGGGCGCCTCCATCCCGGTCCAGCGCCGGAGCGGGGCGAGCATGTCGTGGCCGAGGAACTGGGCCGTGGGGTGCTGCATCCAGGCGTCGACGAGCATTGGAGCGACACTCTAGAGCATCGCTCCAGTCGGCGCGCTACTGTGATCGCCGTGGCCGGACGGCGCGAGGCGATCCTGGATGCGGCGCGTGCGTGCTTCGAGGAGCACGGCTACGCCGCGACGACGATCGAGCTGATCGCGGCGCGCTCGGGCGCGTCGAACGGCTCGATCTACCACCACTTCGGGTCCAAGGACGGGATCCTCGCGGCGCTCTACACGAGCGCGCTCGCGGCCTATCAGGAGGAGCTGCTCGCGCTGCTGCGCGAGCAGGCCGACGACGCGGAGGGCGGGATCCGCGGCGCGGTCGTCCATCACCTCGCGTGGGTGGAGGCGCATCCGCACGAGACGCGGACGCTGTTCGAGCACCGCCAGACGCTCGAGCGCACGCCGCGTGCGGGCGAGCTACAGCGCCAGAACCGGGCGGCGATCGGCGAGATCGGCACGTGGCTCGCCCGGCACGTGGAGGCGGGCACCATCCGGGACCTCGGGCCGGCCGCGGCGGCGGTCTGGACCGGCCCGGCGCAGCTCGTCGCGCGCGACTGGATGGCGGGGCGGCTGCGGGGCAAGCCGAGCGCGCTCGGGCCGGCATTGGCGGACGCGGCGTGGCGGTCGTTCCGCGCTTGAGGCGCGTGGCGTGGGCGGCGGCTCGGGCGCTCGCGTACGTCAACTGCGGCATTGAGGGGAAGGGTTCGGCTTGCCGCGGCGGCTCGCCCCGAGTCGCACGTGGGGCGCTTTGACCACCGTATGGGGGGTCAAAGCGCCCCGCATGAACGCGACCGCGATCCGGACCCTCCCCCTTCAATGCCGCAGTTGACGTCCGCGAACGTCCGAGCCCGCCGCGAACGACCCGCGCCCTACAGGTACACCTCCCGCACCTCGCCCGGCGCGTCGGGCACCCGGTCGGGATGCAGGATGTGCGCCATCAGCTCGAGCCCGTCGACCAGGCGCGGGCCGGGGCGGGAGAAGTAGGCGGACGGCGTCGACCGCGACGACCCGCTTCGCGCCCAGCTCGGCCAGCTCGTCGGCGTAGGACTCCGCCTCCTCGAGCGCGCGCTCCGCGTCGTAGCCGCACGGCATGCAGACCACGACGTCCGGCCGGGCGGCGGCGACCTCCTCCCAGGTGCGCGTCTCGGAGTGCTCCCCGGGCAGGCCGAACAGGTCGATCCCGCCGGCGTACTCGATCAGCTGCGGCGTCCAGTGGCCGGCGACGAAGACCGGGTCGAGCCACTCCAGCGCCGCCACGGAGACCGGCGGCGCGTCGCGCACGGCCAGCCGCACGCGGTCGATCCGGGCGGCCGCGTCCTGCACCAGGTCGACGCCGGCGTCCTTCGCGTCCGTCGCCCGGGCGAGCGTCCGGACGTCGCCGAGCATTTCGCCGAGCGTCTGCGGATCGAGCGAGATGACCTCCGGCGCCGGGTCCATCCGGTCGGCGATCGCCTTGACGTCGTCGTAGGAGACGGCGCAGACCGCGCATAGCGCCTGCGTGACGATCAGGTCGGGCGCGAGCGAGCGCAGCGCATGCTCGTCGAGCTCGTAGATGGCGCGACCCTCCTCGGTCAGCGCGCGAACCGCGCGGTCGATCTCGTCCGGCGGCAGCCCGGGGCCGATCACGTCGCGCGTGACCTTGGGCAGGTCGAGCACGTCCGGCGGGTGGTCGCACTCGTGCGTCACGGCCGTGACCTCGTCGCCGACGCCGAGCGCGAACAGCATCTCGGTGGCCGATGGGACCAGGGACACGATGCGCACCCGACAAGTATGGCCGGAGGTCGCCGGGGCGATGGCGTGACGCACTCCGAGGGCGGCTCACCGACGCCGATCACGCCCTGGCGCGGGATCGACGAGCTCACGAGCGGGTAAGTCCCTGGCAGTGGTCGCCCCATCGCTTGCTACGCTCGCGGCGTCGCCCTGATGAACGACGACGACGCATCCCGAAGTAGCGGCGCGCCGCCCCGGCGCTCCCGCTCACGCGCATGACCACGGCGCTCCTCCTCCTCGCCGTCCTCGCGCTGGTGTTCCTCAACGGCTTCTTCGTGGCGGCGGAGTTCGCGTTCGTGCGCGCCCGCCGCGCGCATCTCCAGAAGGAGGCGGTGGAGGGCATGCGCGGCGCGGCCCTCGCGGTGAAGATCTCCGACGACCTCTCCCGCTACCTGTCGTCGTGCCAGCTGGGGATCACGCTGACCTCGCTGGGCATCGGCTTCCTGGGCGAGCCGGCGATCGCCTCGATCTTCGAGGACATCATCGGGACGAGCGTCTCGCACAACCTGTCGCTCGCGATCTCGCTCGCGCTGGCCTACCTGATCTCGACCATGCTGCACATCACGATCGGCGAGCAGGTCCCGAAGATCTACTCGATCCAGAAGTCCGAGCGGGTCGCGCGCTTCGTCGCCCGGCCGCTGGACGTGTTCACCGCGCGTCTTCCACCCGTTCATCGTCCTGCTCAACGAGACGTCGAACGCGATCCTGCGCCTGCTCGGCGTGCGGACGAGCGGGAACCTGGTGGAGGGGGAGACGCCCGAGGAGCTCAAGGTCCTGATCCAGCAGTCGCTGACCGGCGGCAAGCTCGACCCCGGCGAGGCCGGGATGCTGACCGGCGTCTTCCACCTGCACGAGCAGGAGTCGCGGCAGGTCATGACGCCCGCGCCGGCGATCGTCACCGTCGACCTCTCCGAGAACGTCGAGACCGCGCTGCGCCGCTGCGTCTCCTCGGGCCACACGCGGCTCGTGGTCACCGAGGACGACAACCACGACCGCGTGAAGGGGATCGTGCACGCGAACGCGCTCGCGCAGCTGCTGCTCACCGAGGGGCCGGGCGCGACGATCGAGGGGCTCGTGCGGGAGGCGCCGATGGTGCCCGAGACCAAGCCGCTCGACGACCTGCTCGCGGACCTGCAGCGCCAGCGCACGTCGCTGGCGGTCGTGATCGACGAGTACGGCCGGACGGCCGGCATCGTGACCGTCGAGGACATCATCGAGGAGGTCGTCGGCGAGATCGACGACGAGACGGATCCGCTGGGCGGCGCCGTGCGGCGGCTCGCCAACGGCGACTGGTTCGTCCGCGGCCACGTCGCGATCTCCGACCTCGCCGACTACGGGCTCGAGCTCCCGGTCGACTCCGACGCCTACAACTCGGTCGGCGGCTTCGTCTTCGGCGAGCTTGGGCGGTTGCCCAAGCGCGGCGACACGATCCACCACAACGGCTACTCGATCCGCGTCGAGTCCGTGCGGGAGAACAGGATCGAGGCGGTGCGGATCCGGGAGCGGAGCGCCTCCCCGGCATCCTGACGCCGTCTCCTCGACGGTTGGTCCGGCTTCCGGCCGAAATGCGGTAGCAAAAAGCTACCTCAGTGGCAGATTGCACAAAGGGGAAAGACGCGCTACCTTGCCCGCCAACCGACGAGACCGCTTCGGCGGTTGAGGAGGAGAGAGGGAGATCCTGGGGAGGATCGACCGAGAGAAACACATAAGGCCGCCGGACTCAGGGGAGCGAGTCCGGCGGCCTTAGTGTTTCTGGAGGAGGGGTTGCGATGAGGGGTACGTTCGTCGCGTTGATGATGCTCCCAACGCCACCTCAATCTCCCCTAAACATTTCCGGCCGCGCTCAATATTCGTAGAAGCCGCGGCCGGCCTTCTTGCCGAGCGCCCCGGCGGCGATCATCTCCTCGACGCGGGACGGCACCTCGGCGCCGATCGAGCGCCCGATCGCGGCGGACACGTCGAGGCCCACGTAGTCGAGCAGCGCGAGCGGCCCCATCGGGTGGCCGGCGCCCATGCGCATGCAGTCGTCGACCGCCTGCGGCGCGAGCCCGCTCTCCTCCAGCAGCGCGACCGCGTCGAACAGGAACGGGAACAGCAGCCGGTTGACGACGAAGCCGGGCGTGTCGGGCACCTCGACGGCGGTCTTGCCGAGGGCGGCGCACAGCGCGTGGGCGCGCTCGCGCGTGTCGGCGCGCGCGTCGGGCGGGAACACCAGCTCGACGAGGTCCATCTTCGGGACCGGGTTGAAGACGTGCAGGCCGACGAAGCGGTCCGGGCGCCCCGTCGCGACCGCCAACGCGGTGATCGAGAGCGCCGACGTCGTCGTCGCCAGGATCGTGCCGTTGCTCGCGGCCCCGCCGAGGTCGCGCAGCAGCGACGCCTTGGCGTCCTGCTCCTCGGCGATCGCCTCGACGATGAACGTCGCGTCGCGGAGCGTGTCGAGGTCGGAGGAGACCGCTACGTTGCCCGCGCCCACGCCGCCGCGCTTCTCGATCAGCTTCTCCACCTTGGCGGTGGCGGCGTCCGGACGGCGCGCCCAGAGCACGACCTGACCGTGCTCCGCCGCGACGCATGCGAGACCGGAGGCGATCGCGCCGCCTCCGGCAATCCCGATCCGTTCTGACACTGTGTCGATCTCCTGGTTGACTGGTCAGTCAACGCCGTAGACTACGCAGCCCAACGGGACTCAGCGGAGGTTCACCGAGAAATGGAAACCGGTCGTGAAGTGGTCATCGTCGAGGCGGCCCGGACGCCGATCGGGCGCGGGCACCCCGAGAAGGGCTACTACAAGGACACGCACCCGAACGAGCTGCTCGGGACCTGCTTCACCGAGGTGATCGAGCGCGCCGGGATCGAGCCCGGCGTCGTGGAGGACGTGATCGGCGGCTGCGTCCAGCAGTACGGCGAGCAGATGTTCAACGTGACCCGGAACGCGTGGCTGCAGGCCGGGCTGCCGGTCGAGACGCCGGCGACCACGGTCGATCGCCAGTGCGGCTCCGCCCAGCAGGCGGTCAACTTCGGCGCGGCCCTGATCGCGGCCGGCGTGCACGACGTCGTGATCGGCGGCGGGGTGGAGCACATGGGCCACATCCCGATGGGCGTCGGCTTCAAGTGGGTCGACGAGGTCGGCTCCCCGTGGCCGCCCGCGATGCTCGAGCGCTACAACCTCGTGCCGCAGGGCATCTCGGCCGAGATGATCGCCGACAAGTGGGAGATCCCGCGCTCCGAGATGGACGAGCTGGCGGTCCGCTCGCACCAGCTCGCCGCGCGCGCGACCGAGGAGGGCCGGTTCGAGCGCGAGACGATCCCCTTCCGCGTCAACGGCGACACCTACGTCGCCGACCAGGGCATCCGCCCCGACTCCAACCTCGAGGCGCTCGCCGGGCTCAAGCCCGCGTTCAAGCCGGACGGGAAGGTCACGGCGGGCAACGCGTCGCAGATCTCCGACGGCGCCGCCGCGGTGCTGCTGATGTCCGCCGACAAGGCGCGGGAGCTCGGCCTGACGCCGCGCGCCCGGATCGTCGACCAGACCACGGTCGGCGTGGACCCGGTGATCATGCTCACCGGTCCGATCCCCGCCACGCGCAAGCTGCTCGAGCGCAACGCGATGACGATCGACGACATCGACCTGATCGAGATCAACGAGGCGTTCGCGCCGGTCGTGCTGGCCTGGCAGCGCGAGCTGCAGCCCGACATGGACCGCGTGAACGTGAACGGCGGCGCGATGGCCCTCGGCCATCCGCTGGGCTCGACCGGCGCGCGCCTGCTCACGACGCTGCTGCACGAGCTGGAGCGCTCCGACAAGGAGACGGGGCTCGTGACGATGTGCTGCGGCGGCGGCCTCGGCACCGGGACCATCATCCAGCGCGTCTGAGATCACCGACGCACGACGCGCCACCGGCGCGGCTGACGGGTCGAAACCCGTCCGCCGCGCCTCGCGCGCGCGCCGATCTCGCCCTAGACTTGCGCGCATATGAGCGAGCTCTCAGGCACGACCTACCGCGACGCCGCCCGCCCCGCGGCGATCTCGACCACCAAGCTGCTGGGGCAGGTCATGTTCCTCGTCGCGATCGCCCTCGGCTTCGCGGCGCTCGGGACCTGGATCGGGCGCGACCTCGCGATCGGCACCGCGCGGCTGCTGTCGTTCGCCGGCTTCGGGATGCTGCTGGTGTCGTCGTTCGCCGGTGAGCGCTTCCGGGTCGGCACCTTCGCGATGGGCTGGCTGTTCGCGACGGCGCTCGTGATCGGGCTCGGGCTCGGGCCTGTCATCTCCTACTTCGCGACGGTGGACTCCAGCGCGCTGACGCAGGCGTTCGCCGGGACCGCGGCGACCGTGGCCGGCGCGGGCGCGCTCGGGTTCTTCATGGCCAAGGACCTCGCGCCGTGGATGCGGCCGCTGTCGCTGATCGTGTTCGCCGCGTGCGTCGGCACGATCGTGATCTCGCTGGCCGCCGGGTCCGTGAGCCCGGTGCTGAGCGCGGGCATCTACCTGCTGTCCGCGGCGCTGATCGTCGTCGACTTCAACGTGCTCCGCAAGCACGGCACCGAGGCCGACGCGATCTGGCTCGCGACGGGGATCTTCGTCTCGGTCATCAACATCTTCATCTCGCTGCTCAACATCTTCAGCCGTTGATGGACACTCCGCTCGCTCTGGATCTGGCGTCGTCCGACGACCTCGAGGCGCGACGCGAGGCCGAGAAGCGCGGCGAGCCGTTCCTGCTGCTGCGCGACGACCAGGGCGCACAGCGCATCGTCGGGCTCGACGCGGGCGCCGGCTCGGTCACCGTCGGCCGGCGGCTGGAGGCCGACGTGGCGCTGCCGTGGGACCCGGAGGTCTCGCGCCTGCACGCGGAGCTCGAGTTCAAGGCCGGCGAGTGGACGCTGTGCGACGACGGGTTCTCGCAGAACGGCACGTTCGTGAACGGGCTGCGGATCCATGGTCGCCGGCGGCTGACCGACGGCGACCTGCTCCGCATCGGGCAGACCTCGATCGCGTTCTGCGATCCGGGCCTGAGCGGGCTCGGCGTGACGCTGGCGCCGGGCGAGCTGGGGGTCGCGCCCAAGTTCTCCGACCAGCAGCAGCGGATCCTGCGCGCGCTGTGCCGGCCGTTGATGGGCGACGCCGAGGGCGTCAAGCCGGCCGCCGACGCCGCGATCGCCGCCGCGACCGGGATCCCCGAGGAGGTCGTGACGACCGAGCTCGATCACCTCGGGCGCTCGTTCGGGCTCCAGGACATGCCGGTCGCTGACCGGCGCGCGGAGATCGCGCTGCTCGCGCTGCGCTCCGGGCTCGTCCGGACCGACGAGAACGGCTGACGCGGCTCAGGCGGCGGGAGCTCGGCTCGTCTCGAGCCGAGCGACGAGCTCGTCGAGCTTGAGCTCCTCCAGGCCGCGGCCGACCGCCTCGAGCTCGCCGGCGCAGAACTCCACCAGCCGGCGGCCCTCCTGGCACAGCTCGAGCGTCTCGCGCAGCCCGGCCTCACCGGAGTCGAGGCGCCGGATGATCTCCTCGATGCGCGCGCAGGCCGTCTCGTAGGTCAGGGTGATCTCGGTCATGGGCGGAGCAGACAGGCTAGGCGGCCCGCCCGACGGATCCGGCGTCACCGCTCGCCCTCGGGTCGCACCGGGAGCGTCCCGTCGGCCATCCGCAGCGTCAGCCGCTCCTGCCGCCGGGCCGCATCGGCGGTCGTGACCGGCGCTCCCGCCGCGTCCTCGACGAGCGCGTAGCCCCGCTCGAGCGTGCGTTGCGGGTCGTGGGCGTCGAGCGCGAGGCGCAGCCGCTCCAGCGTCTGCGCCCGGCGGGCTCGGGCGGCCTCCTGGCTGCGGGTCAGGGCCGCGGCGCTCGCGTGCGCGCGCGTGGCACCCCGCTGCAGGTCCAGCCCGGTGGCCGCCGCCTTGCGCTCGAGCACCAGCGTGCGGGTCGACAGGTGCCGCTCCTCCGCGAGCAGGCCGCGGCGCGCGCTGGCCCGCAGCTCGCGCAGCTGCTGGTGCAGGCGTGTGCGGTGACGCGCCACGTGGTCCGCGGGCGCGCGCGAGAGGCGCGCCAGCGTCCGCGCGCGCTCGACGATCGCGCGGCGGCCCTGACGCTCCAGCCGGCTCGCGAGCCCGTGCAGTCGCGCGCGGGCGGCGCCGCAGTCCACCGGCACTGCGGCCTCGGCGGCGTGCGTCGGCGTCGAGCACGAGACGGCCGCGACGTCGTCGATCAACGTGCGGTCCGCGTGATGCCCGACCGACGCGATCACCGGCACGCGCAGCAGCGCCACGGTCCGGCACAGGGTCTCGTCGCAGAACGCGAACAGGTCGGCCAGCGACCCGCCGCCGCGGGCGACGACGATCACCTCGACCTCCTCGCAGGCGGCGAGGTCCTGGAGCGCGCGCGTCACCGCCGGCGCGGCCTGCCGGTCCTGCACGGGGGCGAACGCCCAGACGACCCGGCCTTCCCAGCCCCGCCTCCGCAGGCCGGCCAGGACGTCGTCGCGCGCCTTCCCGCCCTCGCCGGTGACCACGCCGATGCAGCGCGGCAGCGCCGGGCGCTCCAGCCGCTTCTGCGGCTCGAACAGCCCTTCGGCGTGCAGCGCGCGGCGCAGCCGGTCCAGCTGAGCGAGCAGGTCGCCCTCGCCGGCCACCCGCACTTCCGTGACGGCGAACGAGAACGACGGGGAGGCCGCGCGCGAGCCGGGGTAGTAGTCGCAGCCGCCCGCGGCGACCACGCGCTGGCCGTCGGCGAGCGGCGCCGCCAGCGCATCGAAGTCCTTGCGCCACATCGAGCACGGGAGCGCGCCCCGCTCGTCGCGCAGCTCGAACCACACGCGCGCGCGGCCGGCGCGCAGGTTGAACACCTCGCCGAACACCTGCACCCGCGAGAAGCCGCGCAGCCGGTCGCGCAGCCGGGCGGCGTAGTGGCCCACGGGCCACGGCCCGCTCAGCTCGGAGCCGGGGATCCCGTCGGGGCGCGCGCGGTGCTGTCCTAGGTCGTCGGGCATCGGGTCGCTGACCGTACACCGAGGGGCAGCCGGATCCGCACGGTGTGGAATTCTTGATGCGGATGCAGCGCGATCTCGGCACATTCCTCGCTTGGGCAGTGCGCGCCCAGGCCGGGCGCGGGCCGCATGCCGAGCTGGCGCGTCAAGTCGTGCTCGCGGTGCTCATCGCCCAGCTGCTGGCCGGCGCGCAGCACGCCGGGCCGCCGCACGCGTCACGGTTGCCGCCGCGGCAGACGCGGCCGAGGCGGCAGCGGCTGCCGCACCGCGACTCGCTCGCCGGGCGCCGTCCGCGCGGGTAGCCGCGACGCCGGGGCGTCGAGCACCCGCTATCCGCGCGTCGGACCCTCGACGTACGCGGTCGGCTCGTCCTCGAGGCTCGGCAGGGGAGGCTGGCCGTCCTGGCCCGGCTCGCCGCGGAACTCGCCGGCGAACGCGAGCCGGTCCAGCCGCGCGATCTCGCGCTCGCCCTCGACGCGGGCCGGGTCGTCGGGCGGCAGCGGCGCGATCAGCTTGCGGATCCGGTTGCGGATCTGCAGGGCGAAGTGCGGGGTGGAGGCGCCCATCAGCTGGCGCACGTCGTCGATGGTGACGCGGTGCTCGGGGCGCAGGCGCTCGGGCTGCTCGGCTTCGGCCATGGGCGGGAGTCTACGAGCCGCCGCCGGGCTTCACGGCCTGGATCTCCAGCAGCGAGTCGATCCGCGCCTGGACGTCGACCGAGATCGCGGCCTCGTCCCCGATCAGCCAGCCGTGGTTGTAGACGCCGCGCACGGGGTCCTTGTCGTAGCCGGGCTGGATGTCGAGCAGGAAGTCCTGCAGCGGAGCGGGCAGCGCGTTGGCGGCGGTGACGAGCAAGAGCGGCCCGTACGTGCCCGATCCCGACAGCGGCGCGGCGGCCGCCGCGTCGAGCGGGCGCTGCGTCGTCGCGAAGACGAGCCCGTGGCCCGGGTCGACGACGTTCCACCCGAACGACCCGTCGGAGAAGCGCGCGAAGGCGATCGCGTTCGCGACCGGGTCGGCGCCGCTGATCCGGCGGGCGTCGCCGAGCTCGCCGAGCTGCTTCACGACCTTGTCGGAGACCGCGGCCGCCGGTCCGAGCACGTAGATCTTGGGACGCTTGTGCGTCGTGATCGCCGCGCGCGTGGCGGGCGGGATCGCGTCGCGGGTCACCCACAGCACGGGGTCGCCGGACTTCGCCGCCCAGCCGGCGGCCGGCATGGAGAAGCCCGGCTGCTCGGCCGAGGCGACCACGACCGCCGGCGACGGCTTGCCGGCCGCCGCGGTCTGGAGCCGGTCGATCGCCTGGGCGAGCGCGGCGTAGTCGGCTCCCTCGACCGTGGTGGTCTTGTAGCCCTCGGCGGCGGCGGCCTCGCCGATCCTGACGACCTGGGCGCCGCCCGCCTGCTCGGCTCCGGTGGGGATCAGCCGCCCGAGCGCCTGCTCGCTCGCGCCCGGCAGCTTGCCGCCCTCGGAGAAGAGGATCGGCGCGCGCAGGGGCGGGGCCATGAGCTGCGCCGCCGAGACCGCGACGCGCCAGTCGCTCGTGTCGACGAGCGTCACCGCGCTCGGCCGCGTGTCCTTGTCGCGCGAGGGATAGACGGCCTGCGCCACCCCGGCCGCGTCGGCGATCGGGTCCGCGCCGCCCACGCGGGTCGTGTTGCGCGTGGCGAACGCGGGGAAGCCGAGGTCGGTCGCGGCCTGCTCCTCGTCGCCGCCCTGGCCCAGGACGGGCGCCTGCGTGTCGCCGCCGGAATCGTCGCCGCCGGCGGAATCGTCGCCGCCGCCCCCACCGCAGCCGGCGAGGAGCAGCGCGATCAGGGCGAGCAGGATCGCCGGGCGGGGGGCGGAGCGCACGGCAGGAACGCTAGCGGCCGCCGTCTCGAGGCTCGCCCATCGGGCGCGGCACGCGCCGAATTCGCCTCGAAGTCCCCCCAATTCCGGGAGGAGCTAACAGTCAGATGCCGAAATGTGGGCAAAGTGGACGTTGCTTGGAGGTTGCGTTCGCCGCCGGACCGGGTACAGTGCCCGGCCAAGCCGAACCCCCGGAGGGATTCCGGGGGACGGGGGAACCAATTTGTTGGGGCGAACCGCGACCTGAGCGTCGCGGGGCGCAGGCTCTTTCAGCGCCAGCCCGTCAGCTAACCCCGCAGGCCGACGAAAGAGGTCTATGTCGCCGTTCTTGCGGGCGTTTGCCCCATTCTTCATTGCGATGCTGTGCGTCATCGTCCCGGCCGGGGCCATGGCCGACACGACGCCCACGGGCGGCACCGCGTACGAAGAGGAGCCCCCGCCGCCGCCGATGCTCGAGCCGGGCCTGTGGACCGGCCCCGAGGTTCCCGGTGACGTCGCCGTCCTGCTCGAGGACGGCACCGCGGCCGCCCCGGCGAACGCGCCTGACCAGGTCAAGCAGGCGATCTGGGCCGCCAACTCGATGCAGGCGCTGCCCTACCGCTACGGCGGCGGGCACAACCTCAAGTTCGACATCGCCAAGGGCGCCGACTGCTCGGGCACCGTCTCCTTCGCGCTCCACGCCGCCGGCCTCCTGAAGACGCCGCTCGATTCCGGCCGGTTCATGAAGTGGGGCATGAAGGGCAAGGGCGCGTGGATCACGGTGTTCACGAACCCGGGCCACGCCTACGCCGTGATCGCCGGCCTGCGGCTCGACACGAGCGTCGCCGGCATGTCGCGCACCAAGGGCGTCGTCGCGTCGGCGCTCGAGAGCGGTCCGCGCTGGCGCCCGATGCCGCGCTCCGCGCGCGGCTTCGTGAAGCGCCACCCCGTTTCGTTCTGAGCCGCGCCTTAGCCGGGCAGATACGCTTGGGGTGAGTAAGACCCCAGCGCAACGCGGAGGTAGTCGTGCCCGGATTGGGCGGACGCATGTCCACCGTCATCAAGGCGAAGATCAACAAGATGCTCGACAAGGCGGAGGATCCGTCCGAGACGCTCGAGTACTCCTATGCCAAGCAGATGGAGCTGCTCCAGAACGTCAAGAAGGGCATCGCCGACGTCGTGACCGCGAAGAAGCGGCTGCAGCTCCAGCAGCAGAAGCTCGAGCAGCAGGTCGTCAAGCTCGACACGCAGGCGCGGCAGGCGCTCGCGGCGGGCAAGGAGGACCTCGCACGCACCGCGCTGGAGCGCAAGCAGTTCGCGCAGACCGAGCTGCAGACGCTCGACCAGCAGGTCGCGGAGCTCGAGCAGCAGCAGCAGGGACTGATCGACAAGGAGCAGAAGCTGCGCTCCAAGCTCGAGCAGTTCCGCACCAAGAAGGAGGTCATCAAGGCGCAGTACTCGGCCGCCGAGGCGCAGGTGAAGATCTCCGAGGCCGCGACGGGCGTGGGCGAGGAGATGGCCGACGTCGGGCTCGCGATGCAGCGGGCCGTCGACAAGACCGAGGGCATGCGCGCGCGGGCGAGCGCGATGGACGAGCTGGAGGCCGCCGGCGCGTTCGACGACAACCTCACGCTCACCGAGGGCCAGGACGACATCGACCGCCAGCTCGCCGAGCTCACCTCGGGCAGCCAGGTCGACGACGACCTCGCGAAGCTCAAGGCCGAGCTGGGCCAGGGCTCGGCGCCGTCGCCGGCGCTCGGCGAGGGCACGCCCGCCGACCAGCAGCAGAGCCCGGGCGGCCAGCAGTGATCGTCCGCATCTCGACGGAGGACCAGTACCGCCTCCCCGATGCGGACGCCGAGCGGCTCAACGATCTCGACAACCAGGCCGTCGCGGCCGTCGAGACCGACGACGAGGACCGCTTCCACGAGGTCTTCGAGGAGATGATCAACCTCGTGCGCACCGACGGCCACCGGCTGGGCGACGACGAGCTCGAGGAGTCCGACGTGATCCTCCCGCCGCCGGACCTCTCGTTCTCAGAGGCCCACCTCGAGTTCAGCGGCGACGGGCTGATCCCGGACTGAGCCGCCCCTCTGGCTCAGATCGGGATGCCCCAGAGGGGGAACCAGCGCTCGAGCTCCGGCTCCACCGGGAGCTCGTGCCCGATCTGCGCCTTCAACCGCAGCTCGCGCTCGGTGTCGCGGCGCTGGTCGCCCCCGGCGGGGACGAACGGGTAGTACGAGCCGCGCTTGTAGTTGTAGATCCAGTACACCTGCTGGTCGCGCTCGTCGCGGAACGCGAACACGGCGCACAGGATGCGCTCGCCGTAGCCGCCGTCCTGCAGCGCCTGCGACACGACGTTGACGCCGACGACGAGATCCTCGAAGTCCTCGTCGGAGAGGATCATCCAGCGGTAGCCGAACGAGTCGTCGGTCTTCTCCACCGCCGTCCCGGTGTCCTCGCCGGTGCCGCGCAGGACCTCCTCCATGTCGGTCACGATCGACTCGAAGTCGGCGGTGGCGAGCGGCTGGAAGACGATCGCCGCCTTGCCGCTGCTCTTGAGCCCCAGCGTCATCTCCAGCGTGACCGCGGCGGTCGACATGGCGAACAGCCGGCTCTCGGCCGGCTGCTTCACCTTGCGCTTGCCGGTCAGGATGTCGAACAGGCCCATCAGGCCGCCGTACCCTGCAGCTGCCGCTCCAGGCGCTCGAGCGCCTCGATGCGCTTCTCCATCGGCGGGTGCGTGGAGAACAGGCCGCCGATCGCGGACTTCGCGCCGGGCGGGAAGAAGTAGAACGCGCTCAGCTCCGAGCTGGCGCGCAGGTCGCGCTGCGGGATCCGGTCCATGCCGCTGGAGATCCGGTGCAGCGCCGACGCGAGCGCGCTCGGGCGCCCGGTGATCAGCGCGGCACCGCGGTCGGCGGCGAACTCGCGGTAGCGCGAGAGCGCCTGCATGAGCAGGAACGAGATGACGTACACGGCGATCGAGACCAGGAACAGCACCATCGCGCTCGGGTTGTCGTCGTCGTCGCCGTGCCCGCCCCCGAACAGGAACCCGAACTGGACCACGTAGGCGGCGATGGTCGCGAAGAAGCCGGCGAGCGTCATCACCAGCACGTCGCGGTTGGCGACGTGGGTCAGCTCGTGCGCCATGACTCCCTCGAGCTCGGCGGGGGAGAGCAGCTCCATGATGCCCGTGGTCGCGCACACGGTCGCCGACTTGGGCGAGCGGCCGATCGCGAACGCGTTCGGCATGCGGGTGTCCGCCACCGCCACCTTCGGCTTCGGCAGGTCGGCCTGGATGCAGAGGCGCTCGACCATCGCGTGCAGCTCCGGCGCCTCGGCCGGGGTGACCTCGCGGGCGCCCATGGCGCGCAGCGCGAGCTTGTCCGAGCCGAACAGCTGGAACGCGGCGAGACCGCCGGCGATGATCGCGATCAACACCCCGTTCGCGCCCGAGGCGAGCAGCGCCACGATGAGGATCACGTAGACGAGCCCGAGCAGGAACAGCGTGAAGGTCATCCGGATCTGGAGCCCGGTGTCCTTGCCGAATGAGGTGGGTCGTGGCATGTGTGCCCCCATTCTGGCAGTAGGACCTGCCAATTGAGGGACCTTTTAGATAGGGTCCCGCTCGCCGAATCCCTCCTGTCGCACAGGTGGGAGCGGGGGACCCACGAGCAGTCCTCGGGGCGAATCCGGGCCGCCTGGCCCGGTAGCGCGCAGCGCGAGCCCGTCAGCTAACCCCGTAGGCCGCGCGTATGAGAAAACCCCTGCAACCTGCACGGTTCATTGCATGCTCCATAACCGGGGGCGATTTTGTCGTGCGGGGGGTCGGGGGCGCCTAGGATGCCCGGCCGGATGTCCCGCCTGCGCCTGATCGCGCTCATCGTCGCGCTGCCGTTCACGCTCTGGCTGTTCGTGCCCGTGCTGTCCGACGGCGCCCCGCTCTCGAGCAAGATCGACGAGAAGCGCCGCGAGATCGAGCGCAAGAAGGACCACGAGCGCGTCCTCACCACGACGATCTCGAGCTACACGAAGCGCATCAACACGCTCCAGGGCGACATCACCACGCTCCAGACGCGGCAGGTGCGGATCGAGGCCGACCTGACCAGCAAGCGCGCCGAGCTGGCCCGCCTGCAGGACCTGCTGCGCGAGGAGCGCATCCGCCTCGTCAAGCTGCGCGCCCGGCTCGCCGAGGCGCGCGCCGCGCTGAGCGACCGGCTCGTCGCGCTCTACAAGGCCGACAAGCCCGACGTCGTGACCGTGATCCTCGAGGCCGACGGGTTCGCCGACCTGCTCGAGCGGACGGAGTTCATGCGGCGGGTCTCCGAGCAGGACGTCCGCATCATCGACCGCGTCCGCACGGCCAAGGCCGAGGCGGTGGCGACCGAGCAGCGGCTCAACCGGCTGGAGGATCGCCAGCGCGAGGTCACCGCGGTGGTCGCGCGCCGCCACCAGGAGGTCGTCGACGTCAAGGAGCAGCTGGTCTCGCGCCGGGAGGAGTTCCAGGGCGTCAAGGACCAGAAGTTCCAGGCACTGGTCAGCACCCGCGACCAGCGGCACGACCTCGAGGGCGACCTGCGCGCGCTCGAGAAGGAGCAGGCCGCCGTGCTCGCCAAGCTGCAGGCCGCGCAGGGCGGCAGCGGCGCGCCGGCCGGGCCGATCCGGCAGGGCTCGGGGACCATGATCTGGCCGGTCAACGGGCCGGTGGTGTCGCCGTTCGGCATGCGCTGGGGCCGGCTCCACGCGGGCGTGGACATCGCCGTCCCCGCCGGCACGCCGATCCGGGCGGCGGACTCCGGCCGCGTCGTGCTGCTCGGCTGGACCGGCGGCTACGGCAACTACACGTGCATCTCCCACGGCGGGTCGCTCTCGACGTGCTACGCGCACCAGTCGCGCTACGGGACCTCGATGGGCGCGAGCGTGAGCAAGGGCCAGGTGATCGGCTACGTCGGCTGCACGGGGCACTGCTTCGGCGACCACCTGCACTTCGAGGTCCGGGTCAACGGATCGCCAACCGATCCGTTGGGCTACCTCTGACGAACCGGTCGTACCCTGTAGTCCATGCAGCCGGAGATCCATCTCGGCCCGCTGACCCTGCAGAGCTTCGGGCTCATGATGGGCCTCGGGTTCGTCGTCGCGGGCGTGTTCGCGGCCAAGCGCCTGAAGGAGATCGGGCGCCCGCCCGACTGGGCGTACGAGATGGTCTTCGCGGCGCTGGTCGGCGGCATCGTCGGCGCCCGGCTCTGGTCGGTGATCGAGAACTGGGACGAGGCGAAGGACGACCTGCTGGGATCGATCTTCTCGGGCTCGGGGCTGGTGTTCTACGGCGGCCTGTTGGGCGGTGCGCTGTGCGTGCTCGGGTGGGCGAAGTGGCGCGGGGTCCTGGATCTGAAGACGCTCGACGTCGCCGCCGTGCCGCTCGCGGCGGCGTACGCGATCGGGCGCATCGGCTGCCAGCTCGCGGGCGACGGCGACTACGGGAAGGCGTGGGACGGGCCGTGGGCGATGGCGTACCCGCACGGCACCGTGCCGACGACCGAGGAGGTCCACCCGACGCCGGTCTACGAGACCATCACGATGGGCCTCGTCGCCTGGTTCCTGTGGACCCGGCGCAACAAGTACCCGCCGGGCGGCCTGTTCGCGCTCTACCTGCTGCTGGCCGGCGCCGAGCGCTTCCTCGTCGAGTTCCTGCGCCGCAACGACCGGATCGCGGCGGGTCTCACCCTGGCGCAGCTGATCGCGCTGGCGATGATGGTCGGCGGCGGCGCGTGGCTCCTGCTCCTGCGCCAGCGCAGCGCCGGCGTGCAGGCCGCCACCGCGCGCTCGTAGCGGGCGAGCACCTCCGGGTCGCTGTCAGTTCCCGCCGTTCACCGGCATCACGTCCCGCAGCCAGCCGACCGCGCCGGCCTGCGCGGCCGGATCGTGCTGGACGGAGTGGTGGTCGCCCCCGGGGAGGACGTCGAGCCGCGACGCGGGATGGCGGAACGCCCCGGCGAGCTCGCGCGAGCCGGCGATCGGGACCTGCTCGTCGCCCTCGGCGTGCTGGATCAGCACCGGGATGTCGAGCTCGGCGACGGCTTCGGCGAGCGGGTGCGCGGCGAGCAGCGCCTCCAGCACCGCGACGTCGGCCGCGACCTCCAGCCGGCCGTTCCGCAGCCCCTGCGCCAGGAGCGCGCTCGGCGCCGGGCAGATCGCGACCACGGCGGCGGCGCCGGCCGCGGCCGCGGCGACGAGCGCGAGGTACCCGCCCATGCTCGAGCCGCGCAAGGCGAGCGGCAGCCCGTCCGGGAGGAGCGCCGCGGCCGCGCCGACGTCCTGGAGCGCGCGGCCGTCCAGCTGCCCGCCGGTCTCGCCGTGGCCGCGCATGTCGTAGCGGACCGTCGCGAGTCCCGCCGCGGCCGCCGCCCGCCCCATGTCGGCGTGGTTCTCCTTGCGCGAGCCGGCGCCGTGCAGGATCACGAGCCCGCCCCAGGGCGCTCCGTCGGGCAGGTCGCGCGCGTGGGCGAGGGCGAAGTCGGAATGCGTCATGCTTCCGCACCGATCATGGCCGCCACGACCCGCGCCGTCTACCCCGACGCCTCCGCAGTGCACGACGGCCGCCTCTCGATCGGCGGCTGCGACGCGCTGGAGCTGGCGCGCGAGTTCGGCACGCCCGCGTATGTGATGGCGGAGGACGACCTTCGCGCACGCGCGCGCGAGTTCCGCGGTGCGCTGGAGACCCATCACGACGGTCCCGGCGAGGTCCTGTTCGCCTCCAAGGCCTGCCCGGTCACCGCGGTGATGCGGGTGTTCGCGGAGGAAGGGCTCGGCTGCGACGTCGCCTCGGGCGGCGAGCTGCACCTCGCGCTGAAGGCCGGCTTCGCCCCCGCCCAGATCTACCTGCACGGCAACGCGAAGTCCGAGGAGGAGCTGGCGCTCGCGGTCGACGCGGGCGTCGGCTGCGTCGTGATCGACAACGCCGACGACGTCGCCAAGCTCGCCCGCGTGCTGCCGGACGGCGCTCGCCAGCGGGTGCTCCTCCGCGTGCGCCCGGGCATCGACGCCGACACGCACGCCGCGATCCTCACCGGCCACGCGGAGTCGAAGTTCGGGCTCGACCCGCGCGACGCGCGCGCGCTCGCGCACGACCCGCCGGCGCACCTGGACGTCCAGGGCTTCCACTTCCACCTCGGGTCCCAGCTCAACGACCCGACGCCCTACCGCGCGGCGGTCGGCGTGCTCGCCGGGCTGGGGCAGCAGCCGGTCTACAGCCTCGGCGGCGGCTACGCCGTCGCGTACACCGCCGACGACCGGCCGCCGTCCGTCGACGAGGCGGTCGCCGCCGTGGTCGAGGCCGCGCACGACCTGCTCGGACCCGGCAAGCGGCTCGTGATCGAGCCGGGCCGCGCGCTCGTCGCCAACGCCGGCGTGACGCTGTACACGGTCGAGTCGGTCAAGCTGCTGCCCGGCGGCGCGCGGATCGTCGCCGTCGACGGCGGCATGTCCGACAACCCGCGCCCGATGCTCTACGAGGCCGCCTACGAGGCGTGCGTCGCCGACCGGTTCGGCGAGGAGGGCGAGCCCGCCACCGTCGTCGGCAAGCACTGCGAGTCCGGCGACGTGCTGATCCGCCGCACGCGGCTGCCCGACGCGCAGCCGGGCGACGTGCTCGTCACGCCGGTCACCGGCGCCTACGGTCACGCGATGGCGTCGAACTACAACGGGATCCGCCGCCCGCCGGTGGTGTTCTGCGCCGGCGGCGAGGCGCGCGCCGTGATCCGGCGCGAGACCTACGAGGACCTGGGTGCCCGGGACGTTTGACGTCGGCCTGCTCGGCTACGGCACGGTGGGATCCGCGTTCGCGGCGCTGTTGGAGGAGCGCGCCGGCGCGATCGCCCCGATCACCGGGCTGCGGCCGCAGCTCAGCGGCGTGCTCACCCGCTCCCGCGGCGACTTCGACGAGATCCTCGCCGGCTCGGACCTGATCGTCGAGCTGATCGGCGGCGTCGAGCCGGCGCGCGACTACGTCCTGCGCGCGATGCGCGCCGGCAAGCACGTGGTCTCCGCCAACAAGCTGCTGCTCTCGCAGCACGGCGAGGAGCTGTGGGCGTGCGCCCGCGAGCACGGCGTGCAGCTGCGCTTCGAGGCCGCCGTGGCCGGTGTCGTGCCGGTGATCCGCGTGCTGCAGGAGTCGCTCGCGGCGGCGCACGTGGAGCGGATCCACGGGATCGTCAACGGCACGACCAACTACATCCTCACCGAGATGGCGCGCGGCGGGCTCTCCTACGGGGCCGCGCTCGCGCAGGCGCAGGAGCTCGGCTACGCCGAGGCGGATCCCACCGACGACGTGACGGGCCGCGACGCCGCGGCGAAGATGGCGATCCTCGCGCGGCTCGCGTTCGACACCCCGGTCCACCTCGACCAGGTGCGCTACGAGGGCATCGAGCAGATCACGCCGGACGACATCGCCTACGCCCACCAGCTCGGCCTCGGGCTCAAGCTGATCGGCACCGCCGAGCGGGTCGACGGCGGGCTGAGCGTGCGGGTGCATCCGGCGTTCCTCTACGGCGGCCACCCGCTCGCGTCGGTCAACGGCCCGTTCAACGCGGTCACCGTCGAGTCCGACGCGATCACCGAGATCACGATGTCGGGCCCGGGCGCGGGCGGCCCGCAGACCGCATCCGCGGTGCTCGGCGACGTGATCAGCGCGATGATCCCGCCCGCGACGACGCCGGAGACGACCCAGCGGCTGGAGATCGTCAACGACATCGAGAGCGCGTTCTACCTGCACATGGAGGTCGCCGACCGCCCGGGCGTGCTCGCGCAGGTGGCCGAGCTGCTCGGCATGCAGGGCGGCTCGATCAAGTCGGTCGTGCAGCGCGGGCTGGGCGACAACGCGTCGCTCGTGATGGTCCTGCACCCGCTGCTGGAGTCGCGCTTCTACGGCGCGATGCAGCTGATCGGGCGGCTCGACTTCATGCGCTCCGCGCCGCGCGCCATCCGGGTCATCGAGGAGGAGTTCGTCTGAGTCGCCTCGGCCTGATCGAGCGCTACCGGGACCGGCTGCCGTTCGCGCCGGAGGACCCGGTCGTCTCGCTGCTGGAGGGCTCGACGCCGCTGGTGCTCGCGGAGCGCGTGTCCGAGCGTGTGGGCGCAGAGGTGTGGCTGAAGCTCGAGGGCGCCAACCCGACGGGCTCGTTCAAGGATCGCGGCATGACCTGCGCGGTCTCGGCGGCGGTGCGCGAGGGGGCGGAGGCCGTGATCTGCGCCTCGACCGGCAACACGGCGGCGAGCGCTGCGGCCTACGCTGCGCGCGGCGGGCTGACCGGCGCCGTGATCGTGCCCGAGGGCAAGATCGCGACCGGCAAGCTCGCCCAGGCGCTGATGCACGGGGCGCGGGTGATCGCCCTGCGCGGCAACTTCGACCAGGCGCTGGCGCTCGTCCGCGAGCTGGCGGAGCGCCATCCGATCGCGCTCGTGAACTCCGTCAACGCGTTCCGGCTCGAGGGGCAGAAGACGGCCGCGTTCGAGCTCGTCGACGACCTCGGCGGCGAGCTCGACGCGCTCTCCATCCCGGTCGGGAACGCCGGCAACATCACCGCGTACTGGAAGGGGTTCGAGGAGGCCGGCGTGCGCCCGCGCATGCTCGGATGGCAGGCCGAGGGCGCCGCGCCCCTGGTCCACGGCGCGCCGGTCGCGCAGCCCGAGACCGTGGCGAGCGCGATCCGCATCGGCAACCCCGCGCGCTGGGAGGAGGCGATGGGCGCGATGGCCGCCTCGCACGGCGCGATCCGCGCGGTCTCCGACGCGGAGATCCTCGACGCGTACCGGTTCCTCGCCGCGCACGAGGGCGTGTTCTGCGAGCCGGCGTCCGCGGCGGGGGTGGCCGGCCTGCTCAAGCACGGCGCCGAGGAGGCGCAGCGGATCGCGTGCGTGCTGACCGGCCACGGGCTCAAGGATCCCCAGACGGCGCTCGCGCACGCGGGCAGCGTGGTGCCCTGCGAGCCAGAGCTGCCGGCCGTCGAGCGCGCCGTCCTCGGGTGATGACCGCGCGCCGCCGGCTCGTCCGCGTCCCGGCCTCGTCGGCCAACCTGGGGCCGGGCTTCGACGTGCTCGCGTGCGCGCTGGGCCTGCACGTGGAGCTCGAGGTGGAGGAGACGGGCCGCTTCGGCGTGGTGACCGAACTCGACATCGCGCGCGACCGGCGCAACCTGGCCGTCCGCGCGTTCGAGCTGCTCCACCCGGTCGACGGCGTGGAGTTCCGGATCCGCTCGGACGTGCCGCTCTCGGGCGGGCTGGGCACGAGCGCCGCGGCCATCGTCGCCGGCCTGCTGGCCGCCGACTCGATGTACGAGCTCGACGCCGACCTGCTCGCCCTTGCCGCGCGGATGGAGGGCCATCCCGACAACGTCGCCGCCGCCCTGCTGGGCGGCTTCGTGCTCTGCGCGGACGGCCGCGCCGAGCGCTTCGACGTCCCGACGGGCCTGGAGGCCGTGGTCGTCGTGCCGCACGACCCGGTCCGCACGGCGTCTGCCCGCGCCGCGCTGCCGGCCGAAGTGCCGATGGGCGACGCCGTGTTCAACGTCGCGCACGCGGGCCTGCTCGTCCTCGGCCTCGTCCGGGGCGACTGGGACCTCGTCGCCCGCGGCCTCGCGGACCGGCTGCACCAGCCGCGGCGCGAGCACCTCTACCCGCGCTCGATGGACCTCGTCCGCCGCGCCCCGGAGCTGGGCGCCCTCGGCGCCACGATCTCCGGCGCGGGCCCGACCGTGCTCGTCTGGTGCGCCTACGAGGCGACCGGGGCGGTGGCGGCGAGGCTGCAGGCGGAGTGCGAGGGCTGGGCCGACGTGCGCCACGTGGCGTTCGAGCCACGCGGCGGGGACGTCGTGGCGCTTGATAGCTCTGACTAGACTCGCCGAGCATTCGGCCATCGCTGCGTACGACCGCGCTGCGGCGCCCCTCTGCGCGTGAGCGCGGCGTAGAGTCCTCCGCGCCCATGCCTGTCGGCAGCGTGCCGGAACTCTGTCCGGGTGACGGGACGAACCAGATCTGCCAGGCGAGGAACGGATCGCGGTTGTCGATGGGGCCGTCGAGTCGTCGGATCCGTCCACGTTCCTCGATGTTCGTGCCGGCGCGCCGGATCGGAACCGAAGTCCGCGAGCCGCCCATCGGCACGGCGAACGACGTCGCGGGTACTGGGTGACCAGCGGGTTCCCGCGAGTCGCAAGCACGGGCCGTGGCTGACGAACGGGACGCGCAGACTCGGTCTCCCGCAGCGTCGACGCGCGGATCACGTCGGCCGCGTCGCGTCGTACGTCTGGCCGCGTCGAATGCACGCGTCGACGCCGGCGTCCCTCGAGTCGCAGCACCGTCGATGCGCACGCTCTGAGTCCCAACCGTGAGCCGCAGCGGTGCGCCGCTCCCGACCGGGCATCAACGAGCTGAGGTCGACGACCGTGCGCGGCGACGCGCTCGTATCCGTCTTCGGCGAGCCCTTGCAGCGAAGTAGCTCGAACCGACGGGCTCCATGTTGAACGTCTGCTCCCGCACCGAACGCAGAGCGGCGTAGTACGACGGGCGGTCCTCCGCGTAGTAGCGCTCGAACGAGAACATCCGGCCGGGCAGCACATCCGCGCGCATCAACACGGTCGTCTGGAATACACGAGCGAGCTCGCCCGTTCCCGTGCAGCGAACGGATGAACGTCCGTGATGCCGTAGTGCACCACGCGGCCAGGACGAACGGCGTCGATCCCCGGCGTCCAGACTGCCGGGGTGCCCGTTGTCAGCCGGGTCCGGCAGCTGGTCGTCACCGGGCGACGAGCTCCCGACGTCGAACGAGTGCGTGACGGCTGCGATACGTCCACGAGCATCCGTGACGAGAAGCCGCGGCGTCTGGTTCCCGTCGTCGGTACGCGAAGCGGGGTTCGTGGTGGTGGCGAAGTCGGGGTCCCGCTGTCGCGATCCCACGATAGCTGCACGGCGACGCGCGACATAGGACCGTGGAAGTGAAGCTCACCAGCACCGGCGGATCCATCGGGCCCGCGGGTGACCATGTGACGCTCGTGGCAGCGGGGCAAGCAGCAGACTCGGGTGTGAAGTTCAACGTGGCGGTGTCGAGGCGTCGATCAAGCGAGATTCAGCGCTTCGACGTAGTTGACCAGTTCGATCTTCGCCCGCGTGTCCGCGAGGCACGTTCGCCTCGGGTGGCGGCGTTCAGGCGCTCGATCGTGCGGCGAGTTGGTTGCCTTCGATCAGGTTGGAGAACCGCACGGTCCCGACGCGGGCTGCAGCGCGGAGTCTGGTCGGCGACCGCGGGCAGGACCCTGGCACCGCGGATGGTTCCGAGCGTGCTCCGGTCGCGATCCGGAGCTCACGCGGCGCGGAGCGTGCCGACGTATCGCCGGTGGCCGGCGTGACCAACAGTCCTGCCCGGGCATCCGAAATACTACCGGCGCGATCGACACTACGGCGACGATTCACGCGACTATCTGCCGTTCAGGAGCGAAATATCGTCCGCGATGCCTCCAATCCGCGCCACGATTCATCTACCGGCAAGGATCAAAATCGGCGCTTGAGGATTTGCAGCGAGAACTTCGATATCGACCGGGGAGAGCGGAATCATCCGCCGGTTGGCGGCTCTACGCCGCGTCGAGCAGCGGCGTGAGCTTGCGCCGCCAGCCGTTCAGGCCGGTGCGCTGCAGCACCTCGCCCGCCAGCTCGAGGTAGTCCCGGCCCAGGTCCGGCCGGGTGTCGAGGATCGAGCTGCCCGACTCCGCCGACTCCGCGTAGGCGATCGAGGCGCGGATCACCGTGTCGAATACCTTCTCGCCGAAGTGCTCGCGCAGGTTCTCGTACGCCTCGCGCGAGTGGACGGTGCGCATGTCGGCGATGTTGAGGACGACGCCCAGGAACTCGAGGTCGTCGTTGTAGAACTCCTTGGCCTGCCCGAGCGCCTCGAGCACGCCGTTGACCCCCTGCAGCGCGAAGTACTGGGCCTCGGAGGAGATCAGCGCGTGGTCGGCGGCGACGAGGCCGTTGATCGTGAGCAGGCCCAGCGCGGGCGGGCAGTCGATCAGGATGATGTCGTGCTGCTTGCGCGCGTCCTTCAGCGCCTTGCGCAGCACCAGCTCGCGCCCCATCTTGCCGCTCAGCCCGCGCTCCACCTCGGCGAGGATCGGCGTCGCCGGGATGATCCCGTCGTGCGAGGCGGCCTTCGCCTTCGCCCCGCCGGACAGCACGTCGGCGATCGTCGGGGTGGCGTCGGCGGGCACGTCGAAGTAGTCCGACAGGTTGCCCTGCGGATCGAGGTCGACGCAGAGCACGTCGAGCCCGATCCGGCGGAAGACGTCCGCGAGCGTGCGGACCGTGGTGGTCTTGCCCGTGCCGCCCTTCAGCGACAGGACAGCGATGGTCTCGGCCATGGAAGGCCGGAGACTAGCGAGACTAGTCCGCGACGGCGGCGGGCGGCGACTCGGGCAGCGGCGTGCCGGCCACCGCCTTGTCCATGAAGTGGATCGTGTGGCGGCCGACGACGATCTCGTCCCCGTCTCTGAGCGGCGACCACTCCACGCGCCGGCCGTTCACGTACACGCCGTTGAGCGAGCGGTCGTCGAGCACGCGTACGCCGTCCGCCTGCGCGACGATCAGCGCATGACGGCGCGACACCGTGGCGTCGTCGAAGCGCACGTCGGCGGCGAGGGAGCGACCGATCCGCGTCCATTCTCGCGAGACCGGCACGACGATCCGCCGCCCCGAGTCCTCGTAGGCGAGGTACTTCCCGGGCACGGACAGGTTGGCGCGTGCCTCGTCGATCCAGTCCGGGCGGGACGGAGCGACCGGCTCGGTGGCCGATGTGAGGGGAACGGTCCCCTCCCCGGCGACGGGCAGTGTGCCGGTCGCCTCGAAATCGCCTGGCGTGCGTGGGTCCATGTACGTCTCTCCTTTGGCACGGGTGGCACGTGCCGATCCGGCGACCCTACCTCCAGCCAGGGATTGTAGGGAGAAGGTCAATGGAGCCCAACCCTGATTCGGCGTCGGGAAGGCATTCGCTGCCCCGTGCCGAAACACCAGAAACCATGCCGACAATCAGCCTCCGCCGCACCCCCGCCCCCGCGCGTCCGGCCCTGGAGCAGGCGCTGATGCGCCGCAGCGTGGGCGAATCCGAGGCGCATCGGCACCGCTGCGTGCACTGCCTCCGGACGCCGCTGACCGGCGAGGTCGTCCACGTCTACGCGACCGCCGGCGGCGAGCGGCTGGTGTGCGAGCTGTGCCGCCCGCTGCGCCGGGAGGCCCCGGTCCGGTCCGAGCTGATGCACGCGCCGGAGCACGAGCGCGCCGTGCGCGTGCAGCGCCGCGCCGCCGCCTGATCCGCAGCTCGTCCACTAGGCTTCCCCGCCCGTGGACCCCGTCACGCTGCACGTCAACATCGACCGGCCCCGCGAGGAGGTGTTCGCCTACCTGGCGGACGTCGCGAACCACCCGGAGTTCACCGACCACTTCCTCAAGAGCTGGCGACTCACGCGCGTGGAGTCCGCGGGCCGCGGCGCCGGCGCGCGCTACCGCCAGCACGGGCGCTTCGACCGCTTCGGCTACTACGACCTCAGCCTCGCGGAGGTCGAGCCGCCGTACCGGATCGTCGCCGTCGGCCGCGGCGGCAAGTACAACCGGATCAAGACGTTCCATCAGTGGACGCTCGAGCCCAACTCCGACGGCACGCGGCTGGAGTACGTCTACGAGACCGAGCCGCCGCTCCACACCGATCGCCTGATCGAGACGGTGAGCGGTCGCCGCGGCTGGTTCCGGCGCAACAGCGCGAAGGGCCTGCGCCGGCTGCGCAGCATCCTCGAGGAGAACCGCGATCGCGGCGCGCGGGCGACCATCGCCGGTCTAGACTGACGCGCCCCATGCCCCGCCTCGCCCGCCTCGGACTCCTCGTCGTCGCGCTCGCCGCGGTCGCCGCGTCCGGCTGCGGCAACAAGGAGGAGAAGGTCACGCTCGCCGAGACCGAGGGCATCTACGTCACGGTCGACGACCTCAAGTACCAGATCCAGATCTCGCGCATCCTCAATCCGGCCGCCCCGGACGACGCGGCCTACCTGAACGGGCTGCCCGAGGGCGAGGAGACCGCCCCGGACGAGGTCTGGTACGGGATCTTCATGCGCGTGGAGAACGACACCGACGCCCCGCACGCGACCGCGGACGAGTTCACGATCACGGATACGCAGGGCACGGAGTTCACGCCGGTCGAGCTCGATCCGCAGATCAGCGAGTTCTCCTACCAGCCGACCGAGCTGCAGCCGGGCAAGCTGGTGCCGCCGCTCGACACGCCCGCGTCCGACAACACGATCCGCGGCGCGCTGATCCTCTTCAAGATCAAGACCGAATCGCTGGGCAACCGCCCGCTCGAGCTGGAGATCCACAGCCCCAGCGGCGGCGAGAACGCCGTCATCGACATCGACGTGTAGCCGGCTCGGCGGCCGGCAGGCGCGCCAGCAGCCGCGTACCGCTGCCCGGCGGACTCTCGATCCCTAGCGTGCCGCCGAGCGCCTCGATCCGGTCGATCAGGCCGCGGAGGCCCGAGCCGCCCGCGACGTCGGCGCCGCCGGAGCCGTCGTCCGCGATCTCGACCAGGACCGCGTCCGCCTCCCGCCGCACGGACACCGTCGCGGAGGAGGGGTCGGCGTGCTTCGCCGCGTTCGCGAGCGCCTCGGAGGCGAGGTAGTAGGCGGCCGCCTCGACCGGCTCGGGCAGCCGCTCGTCGACGCCGACCGAGAGCTCCACCGGGAACGACGCCCGGCCCGCGAGGGCCTCGAGCGCGGACGCGATGCCGCGCTCGGAGAGCAGCGCCGGATGCAGCCCATGCGCGAGCTCGCGCAGCTCCTTCAGCGCCTCGCTCAGCTCCTCGCCGGCCGCGCCGAGCAGCGCGGACGCGGTCGCCGGATCGTCCTTTCCCTTGGCCCGGGCGAGCCGCAGCGTCAGCGCGAGCGACACGAGCCGCTGCTGCGCGCCATCGTGGAGGTTGCGCTCCAGCCGGCGGCGCGCGGCGTCGCCGGCCTCGACGATGCGTGCGCGCGACGCCTCCAGCGCCTCGCGCGCGTCGGCGCTTGCGAGGGCGAGCCCGACGAGCTCGGCGAACGCGCTCAGCCGCCGTTCCGTCTCCGACGGCAGCGTCTCGCTCTCCTGAAGCGCCATGATCAGCGCTCCCCAGGTCCGGCCCTGGACGCTGACCGGCACCGCGACGCTGGAGTGGAACCCGAGCGCCCGCATCCGGGCGGCCACGCCGCCCTCGCCCTGGGCGTATGTGGCGCGCGCGGGCATGCCGGTCCTGGCCACCTGCGTGTTCGCCAGCCCTTCCTCGAGCGCGACCCCGGTCCCGATGTCGAACCCGCCGGGCCGATGCTGGCTGTAGCGGCCGACGACCGTCGCCGTGCCGTCGTCCTCGAAACGCTGCATCACCGCCGATGGCATGTGCAGCAGCCGGCACGCCTCCTCGGTGACCGCTTGGAAGATCCGCACCGGCTCGGCGCCGCTCGCCACCAGCATCGCGACGCGCCGCAGCGCCTCCTGCTCCTCCATCAGCAGCCGGAGCTTCGCCGTCCTGCGCTCATGCTCGGTGATGTCCACCCCGGCGGCCGCGAGGCCCGCGACCTCGCCGTCCGGCCCGAGCCACGGCTCGTTCACCCACGAGATCAGGCGCCGCTGCGCGTCGCGGGTCAGCCAGTGGCCCTCGCGCGGGAACGGCGCGTCCGTCCGGCCGACGCGGGCGAGGCACGACTCCAGCTGCGCCGCCTCCTCGGGCGGGATCAGCACGTCACGTGCGTCGCGGCCCAGGACCTCCGCGCGGGTGAAGCCCGTGGCCCGCTCGCAGGCGCGGTTGAAGTGCCGGATCCGGCCGTCGCGGTCGAAGATGCAGACCAGGTGCCCCGCCGGGTCGACGAGCGCCCCGTCGACGCTCGCGACCACCTCGATGGCTTGGCGATCGAAGGCCTGCGGAGTCTGCTGGGTCCGGATGCGCACGAACGGTACCGAAGCGTCGATGCTTCTCGGCGCGCTGCGGGCGCGCCCGCCGCGAGGAGGCGGCGGTCGCGCCCGTGGTGGGCGAGGCCGAGTACTACGGGAGCTGAGCCCGGCGGTCTACCGGTCGAGCGCGGCCTCGATGACCTGCTTGGCCGCCGGGGCGGCCGTCTCGCCGCCGGCGCCCTGGCCGACGAGCATCACGGCGACCGCCACGCGCGGGTGCGCCATGGGGGCGTAGGCGGCGAACCAGGCGTTGGTATCGGTCCGGTCGTCCGGGGGCGGGGCGTTCGGATCGGACGGGTCGGGGTCGTCGTTGGTCGTGTCGCGCAGCTCGGCGGTGCCGGTCTTGCCGGCCACCCGGACGCCGGGGATCGCCGCGCCGACGCCGGTGCCGGACGTGACGACCTGGCGCATGTAGCGGCCGATCGTGCGGGCGACCTGCTCCGGCGCCGCGCGCGCCCGCCGCGGCTCGGCGCCCTTGCGCAGCGTCGGCCGCACCGCGACGCCGTGCTCGGCGATCGCGCCGGCGATGCCCGCGAACAGCAGCGGCGTGGCGAGCACCTTGCCCTGGCCGATCGCGGTGGAGCCCACCGCGAGGTCGTCGCCGATCTCGGCCGCGGCGGGGATCGTGGACCGCATCGCTCCCGCCAGGCCGGGGTCGGCGTTGAAGCCGAACTTCTCCGCCGTGGCGACCAGGCGCCCGGCACCCAGCTCGGCCCCCATCGGGGCGAAGACCGAGTTGCAGGAGTGCGCGAACGCGGTGGCGAGCGCGCCGCCGCAGGACTCGCCGTGGGCGTTCTCCAGCTCGACGCCCTCCAGGACGGCGGCCGTCTGCACCGGGTAGCTGCTCGACTTCTTCGCCACGCCGGCCTGGAGCGCGCCGGCGAGCGTGATGATCTTGAACACCGATCCCGGGGGCTGCGGCGCCGAGTAGGCGATCCCCGCGAGCGCGAGCACCTCGCCGTCGCGCGGGCGGATCACCGCGATGCCGCCGAAGCGGCCGGCGAGCGCATCGACCGCCGCGCGCTGGACGTCGGGGTCGATCGTGGTGCGGACCGCGGTGCCGCGGCGCGGCTCGACGGAGGCGAGCACCCGGCCGCCGGCGCGCAGCTCGCCGCCCGGCGTGCCGGCGAGATCTGCGTCGAATTCCCGCTCCAGGCCGGTCAGGCCCACCGGCGCGCCCGGCGGGACGCCGCGGCGCTCCAGCTCCGCCGCGCGCTCGGGCGGCGCCGGGCCGACGCGGCCGGCGATCTCAGACGCGAGCGCGCCGAGGTCGGAGAGCCGCGCCTCCCCCTCGGCGAGCGGCGTCCCGTCGCGTGCCTGGATCGCGGCGCGGGGCGGCATGGTCGTGCTCCGCGTCAGCTTCTCGCCGGGCCGCAGCCCCGGCTGGACGAGGTTGCGTGCCCAGTCGATGCCGGCGCCGGCGTCCCCGTCCCCTTCGACCACCGGCAGCGCGAGCTGGCCCGAGAGCGTGCCGAAGATGCGGGTGCGCAGCGCGACCGGCACGCTGACGACGCCGTCGGCGGGCTCGGCCGCGCGCCCGGCGGTGACGCCCGAGAGCGTCACGACCTTGGCGGCCTCGCGGTAGATCGCGGCGAAGCGCTGGAGCGGGACCCGGCGCTGGTCCTCCGGCGTGAGCCGCGCGTGCATGGCCGCGTAGTCCGATCGCGCCCAGTCGTCCACGAAGTCCTGTGCGGCCGTGCGGCGCGGGTCGTCCCCGCCTCGGCCCACGGCGGCGCCGCCGACGAACGCGAGCAGCGCGGCGATCATGAGCGGGGCGAGTCGGACCCATGCGACCGGTCGCCGGCGCCGGCGAGGGCGCTCATGCGGACCGACAGCGGCGGGGGGGCGACGCCGGGGGCGGGTTGGTGCGGTCATGGGGGCGTTGGGGCAATCTTGACGTGAAACGCCGCCGGTATGCCAGCCTGCTGACCCCCGGGTTGCCGGTCTGACACGCGGAGCCGGTGGCCGGCGGCCGGTACGCTCGGTTCCCCGTGACGGGCGTCGACTGGATCATCGTGGGCCTCGTGCCCCTGTTGGCGCTCTTCGGCTGGGCGCAGGGCTTCATCTCGGGCGTGCTCGCCTTCGCCGGGCTCGCGCTGGGCGCATGGCTGGGGACGCGGGTCGGCCCGCTGGTGCTGCCGGAGGGGTCGCACTCACCGTGGGCGCCCGCGTTCGGACTGCTCGGGGCGCTGCTGGTCGGCGCCCTCCTCGCCGGCCTGTTCGAGGCGTTCGGCACGCCGGTGCGGCGCACCCTGCGCGCGATACCGGGCTTCGGCGCCGCCGACGGGGTCCTCGGTGCGGTCCTGATCGCCGCCGTCGGCCTCGGCGTGGTGTGGATCCTCGGCGCGGTGGCCGTGCAGAGCGGCACCTACCGGATCCGCATGGAGGTGCAGCGCTCCGCGATCCTGCAGCGCCTCAACACCGTGCTGCCGCCGTCCGGGCCGCTGCTGAACTCGCTGCGGCGGCTGGACCCGTTCCCCCAGATCGACGGGCCCGAAGCGCGCGTGGCTCCGCCGCAGCCGGGGATCGCGCGCGACCCGGAGGTGCAGGCGGCGTCGGCGAGCGTCGTCAAGGTGCTCGGCAGCGCGTGCGGCCTCGGGGTCGCAGGCTCGGGCTGGGTGGGCGCCGACGGGCTCGTCGTGACGAACGCCCACGTGGTGGCGGGGGAGCACGACACGCACGTCCTGCTCGGCGGGCGCGAGCCGGAGCTGCCGGCGCAGGCCGTCCACTTCGACCCGCGCAACGACATCGCGATCCTGCGGGTGGACGGGCTCCACGCCGCGCCGCTGCCGATCGCGCAGGATGCCCGGTCCGGCACGTCGGCGGCGATCCTCGGCTTCCCGCTCAACGGGCCGTTCGACGTCCGCGCCGGCCGGCTGGGGGAGACCCGGCGCGTGACGTCCTCAGACGCCTACGGGCGAGGCCCGGTGGAGCGGGCGATGACCGCGCTGCGCGGGCTCGTCCGCCCCGGGAACTCGGGCGGCCCGATGGTCGACGGCGACGGGCGCGTCGTCACGACGGTGTTCGCCGCGACCACGCGCGGGCCGCGAGGCGGCTACGGGGTGCCGAACCAGGTGGTGCGCCGCGCACTGGGCGATGCCGGGGGTCCGGTTTCCACCGGTCCGTGTGCGGGCTGAGGAACGTGGCAGGCGAAACCGAACTCGCTACCCTGCGGCGGCCATGGGTAAGACGCTCGTCATCGCAGAGAAGCCGTCCGTAGGGCGCGATCTCGCGCGCGTCCTTCCCGGCGCGTTCCAGAAGCACGAGGGCTACCTCGAGACCGACGAGTACATCATGACGTGGGCCGTCGGCCACCTCGTGCAGCTCGCCGAGCCCGACGAGTACGACCCGAAGTTCAAGAAGTGGCGGATGGCGGACCTCCCGATCGTGCCGGATCACTTCAAGCTGGTGGTCCGCGACGAGCGCTCCAAGAAGCAGATGAGCGTGATCACGAAGCTGCTCAAGCGCGACGACGTCGACCGCGTCGTGAACGCGTGCGACGCCGGCCGCGAGGGCGAGCTGATCTTCGCGTGGACCTACGAGAAGGCGAACGCGGACAAGCCCGTGCAGCGCCTCTGGCTCTCCTCGATGACCACGGCCGCGATCCGGCAGGCGCTGGGCGACCTGCGGCCGCGAGAGGACTTCGCGCGGCTGGAGGAGGCCGCCCGGTCGCGCTCGGAGGCCGATTGGATCGTCGGCATGAACGCCACGCGGGCCGCCACGATCCGGCTCCGCTCGTCGTTCGACGGCGCCGTCTCGCTCGGCCGCGTCCAGACGCCGACGCTCGCGCTGCTCGCCCGGCGCGAGGAGGAGATCCGCGCGTTCAAGCCAGAGAAGTACTGGCTCGTCGACGCCACGTTCGAGCCGACCGGCGGCGAGCCCGGCCGGCGCTACGCGGGCCGCTTCCACGCGGGCGCCCAGCCACGGCTCAAGACGCCCGCGGAGGCCGAGGCGATCGTCGCCGCCGTACAGGGCCAGACGGGCGAGATCACCAAGCTCGAGCAGTCGACCAAGAAGGAGCGCGCGCCGCTCCTCTACGACCTCACGTCGCTGCAGCGGGAGGCCAACACGCGCTTCGGCTTCTCCGCCCGCCGGACGCTCTCGGCCGCCCAGCGGCTCTACGAGGAGCACAAGGCGCTCACGTACCCGCGCACGAACTCCCGCTTCCTCACCGGCGACATGGCGGCGGAGATCAAGCCGACGGCCGAGCTGGTCGGCAAGCGGCGGGAGTACGCCCGGGCCGCCGCGTACATCACCGGTCTCGACACGCTCCCGCTCGGGCGCGTGGTCAACGACGCCAAGGTCACCGACCACCACGCGATCATCCCCACGAAGGCCCAGCACGACGTCGACCGGATGTCCGACGACGACAAGCGCGTGTACGACATGGTCGTCCGCCGCTTCCTCGCGGTCTTCCATCCCGACGCGGTGTTCGAGAACACGCGGCTGGAGACGACGGTCGCGTCGCACGTGTTCCGCACGCGCGGCCGGGTGCTGGTCGTGCCGGGCTGGCGCGGCGTGTACGGCGAGGGGTTCGAGGACCGGTCGGGCGCCGACGAAGACGAGGGCACCGACCAGACGCTGCCGAAGCTCGACCAGGGCGAGGCGGCGCGGACGCTCGAGGTCGCCTCGGAGGAGAAGGAGACCAAGCCGCCGCGGCGCTACTCCGACGCGTCGCTGCTCGCGGCGATGGAGACGGCCGGCAAGCTCGTCGACGACGACGAGCTGCGCGAGGCGATGAAGGACTCGGGGATCGGCACGCCCGCCACGCGGGCGGCGATCATCGAGCGGCTGATCGACGTCGGCTACATCGAGCGCGACGGGCGCTCCCTCGTCGCCACCGAGAAGGGCCTGAACGTCATCCGACTGCTCGACGGACACGCGCTGACGTCGCCGGGGATGACCGGCGACTGGGAGCACCGGCTCGGCCGGATCGAGCACGGCGAGGAGACGCGCGAGCGGTTCATGAGCGACATCGCCGAGTTCGCCCGCGGCACCGTCGTCGAGCTCGACGCCAAGCTCAAGGAGGTCCGCATCCCGCGGGCCAACCTCGGTCCCTGCCCGGTCTGCGGCCAGGACATCGTCGAGAACCGCAAGGGCTTCTCCTGCTGGTCGCGCGAGGATCCGGGCTGCGGGTTCGTGATCTGGAAGAGCAAGGCCGGCAAGACGCTGCCGATGGCGGTGGCGAGGGAGCTGATCGCCACCGGGCGCACCGCGCGGGCGGTGACGGGCTTCAAGGGCCGCTCGGGCAAGTCGTTCCGCTCGCGGCTCGCGCTCCAGCAGAACGAGGACGGCAAGTGGCGCGTCGAGTTCGACGAGCCGTGGGCGCGCGAGGGCGCCAAGCCGCCCGAGCAGGAGGACGGCGCCGCCGCCGAGACGCCCGCGACCGAGGCGCCGGCCGAAGCCGCCTGACGCTGGTAGTGTCGGCGCAGAGTGCGCGAGCATGCCGAGGCTCCCGCTGAGCCCGCCGTAGAGCGGTCCGAGTCACAGGAGGTCCTCCCGGACGCCGTGACGCCTGCCCGGGAGCACACCGCCGCGGAGCTCCTGCGCGCGCTCCCCGCCACGCCGCCCGGGATCGAGGCGCGCGGCGCGCAGGTGCTCGCGCGCGCCGTCCGCATGCGCGGGGAGCGGCGGCTGGCGCGGATCTTCGAGAAGCCCGGCGCGAGCAAGGACCCCGCCGGCGCGAAGGCGGCGATCAAGGAGTTCGAGAAGCTCGGGCCGGCCGCGCGCGATGCCGAGCTCACGGCTCGCTATGGGAGCGGGGACCTGGCGGTGTCGCTCAACAAGCTCGGCCTCACGGCCACCGGCGCGCGCTCGCAGGCGATCGACAGCGACATCGCGGACACCGTCATCGGGATCCTGCGCTGGGTCGAGGAGACGGCGACCCGCAAGCACACCGGCAAGACCGACAGCGAGATGGCCGCGCTGCAGGAGACGTTCCTCCTGGCCAAGGCGAAGGCGAAGAAGCCGGCGCCGGCGGGCTGGGGCGGCGTCTCGAACGCGAAGACCCGCTGGGCGGGCCTGTCCAAGGCCGAGAAGAAGTCCTGGACCGAGCGCGGCAAGAAGGCGATCACCAAGATGGCCGCCCACTGCGCGGCCAACAACCCGGAGCTCGGCGTGGCCGAGAGCAGCTTCGAGCTGAACTTCGCCGGGGTCGACGAGGCGTCGCTCGGCGCGATCGCCACCGTCGGCTCGATAGCCGGCAAGAAGATCCAGGTCGGCTTCGAGTTCGTCGTCGCGGTCGAGATGGATCCGAAGTACGCGCTCTCGACGGTCGTGCACGAGCTCTACGGCCACCCGGGCTACGACCGGGGCGCCGACGAGAACTACTCCCGCGCGCTCTACCAGAAGTCGATCGCGGCAATCCCCAAGAAGACGGTCAAGGACCGCACGGGCACCCAGACCTACGCCTACTGGCCCTCGGAGATCTACTCGCTCGTGAAGGAGTTCCACTACTTCACGCCCGTCAGCGCCGCCGACCAGAAGACGACGGTCACGCTGCCGACCTCCACGACGACGATGGGCGCCATCAACTACGCGCCGACCGGCGGGGGCGGCGTCAAGGCGCACCTGAACGCGATGCAGCGCAACTGGGACGCCACGGTGCTCGAGGGCCTCCTGCGCGGTCTGTACGAGCGGTTCCGCCACGACCCGACGATCTACGGCAACTCGATGAACGCCTTCAAGACCGCGGTCGAGGAAGTGTTCGGCGCCGACTACGCGAAGCGGATCAGCAAGTGAGCGACGACGACGCGATCGACGACGCGCTGGCCGTGCTCCTCCGGCCCTCCGGCGACGCCGGCGCCGCGCTCGCGCGGGGGGAGGCGCTGGACGAGCTGCTCGAGCACGCCGACGAGGCGCACCCCCGGCTGCTCGCGCTCGCGTCCGCCGAGAACCCGCCGCTGCTCGCGCTGCTGGCGCTCCCCCGCTTCGGGCGCCCCGAGAGCGTCCCGGTGCTCGAGCGCGTCCTGCGGCACGCGCCGGCGCCCACGACCGTCGTCGCGGCCGATGCGCTCTCGGAGCACCCGGACGAAGCGGCCCGCGCGGCGCTCGAGGCCGCGCTGTCGGACCCGCGCGAGCAGGTCGTGCTCTCGGCCGTGACCGGGCTCGCCGAGCGCGGCGAGCGGGAGGCCTGCCCCGCCCTGCGGGCCGTGGGCGAGCGCGCGGGCGGCGAGGTGCGCGAGCGCGTCGAGGCGGCGCTGCAGCGGCTGGGGTGCTGAGGCGCTAGGCCGCGGCGCCGGGCTGGCCCGACGGGTGGATGGTCGCGGCGGCGGCAGGCGCCGGCTCGCGGTTGCGCAGCGCCGCCCACACCTCGCGGATCGCCTGGAAGAGGAGCGAGGGCCAGCTCGGGCTGGTCTGGACGAGCTCGGCGGAGATCTCCGGGACGGACTGCCCGTGCTCCGGAGTCCACGTCACGTACAGCTCGGCGCTGTCGATCGACTCCGCGATCTGACCGGCCAGGACGAGGTCGGCTTCCGTGTGCTCGAGAGGGAGATACAGCTGGGCCATCGCGGGTCCTCCGTGGACTGGGCTCCTTCCTCCGGGTAACGGCCGCCGGCGCCTTGAGCTTTAGGGCCCGGAGTAGAAAATTCGTCCAAATTGCGAATATCCGCGGGCCGTCCGGCGCTCACGTGTTGCGAGTTGACCTCGCAATGCGCGATCAACTCGCAACGCACGGCCGGCGCTGTCTCGATGCTGCGGCTCTAGGCGTCCGCCCCGCCCGCGACCCTGTCGGGTTCGATGCCGCTCACGCTGATCACCGGTCCTGCGAACGCCGCGAAGGCGGGCGCCGTGCTCGAGCGCCTCCGCGCCGCGCTGCCCCGCGACCCGCTGCTCGTCGTGCCGACCGCCGCGGACGTCGAGCACTACCAGCGCGAGCTGGCCGGCTCGGGGATCGTGTTCGGGGCCGAGGTGCTCACGTTCGCGCGGCTGGTCAGGGAGATCGCGAGCCGGACCGGCCTCGACGCGCGCCCGCTCGGCCGGGTCGCGCGCGACCGCGTCGTGCGGGCGGCGATCGCGGACGTGCCGCTCCGGGTCCTGGCGCGGTCGGCCGCGACGCCCGGCTTCCCCGGCGCGGCGGCCGCGCTGTTCGCCGAGCTCCAGCGCTCGCTCGTCCCGCCGGCGCGCTTCACGTCCGCGCTGCGCGCCTGGGCGTCCGCGAACGGCGGCGGCCGCGCGGCGTACGCCGACGAGCTCGCCGCGCTGTACTCCGCGTACCGGCGGCGGCTGGAGCGGCTCGGCCGGCCCGACGGCGAGGGCCACGCGTGGGCGGCGCTCGACGCCCTGCGCGCGGATCCGGCCGCATGGGGCGGCCGGCCGGTGTTCCTCTACGGCTTCGACGACCTCACGCCGACCGAGCGCGACGCGGTCGAGACGCTCAGCCGGCACGCCGGGGCGGACGTGTGCGTCGCGCTGCCGTACGAGCCGGGCCGCGTCGCGTTCGCCGGCCGCGCAGCCACGGTCGAGGAGCTGCGGCCGCTCGCGGCGGAGGTCGTGCACCTGCCCGAGCGCTCCGAGCACTACGCGCCGTCGGCGCGGCCCGCGCTGCACCACCTCGAGCGCGCGCTGTTCGAGCCGGCGCCGGACCGCCGGCCGCCGAACGGCGCGGTGCGGCTGCTCGAGGCCGGCGGCGAGCGGGCCGAGGCGGAGCTGGTCGGGGCCGCGGTGCTCGAGCTGATGCGCCAGGGGATCGAGGCGCAGGACATCGCGGTGCTGCTGCGCGGCGATGCCGCGACGACGGCGCTCTTCGCGCAGGTCCTCGCCGGCTACGGGATCCCGGTGAGCCACGACCGCCGCGTGCCGCTCGCCCGGACGCGGCTCGGCGCCGGGGTGCTCGCGGGCGCGCGCGCGGCGCTCCCGGGCGGGAGCGCCGCCGACCTGCTCGCCTGGCTGCGCACGCCCGGCAGGCTCGCCGATCCGTCTCCCGCTGACGCGCTCGACGCGCGGGTCCGGCGCGGCGGCGTGCGCACGGCCCGGGCGGCGCGGGCGATCTGGGAGTCGCGGCTCGGGCAGCCGCCGCTGACCGCGCTCGACGCGCTCGCGGCCGCGGCCGAGGACGGGCCGGAGGCGCTGCTCGGCGCGCTCGAGGCGGAAGCCGAGGCGATCTGGACCGCCCCGCACCGCCGCCGCGCCGAGGTGCTCGCCGCCGAGGACCTCGCCGACGCCCGGGTGGCGGCCGACCTGCGCGCGGCGTCGGCGGAGCTGCGCGCGCTGGCGGCGGCGGACGCGACGCTGCTCGGCAGCCCGCAGGATCTCGTCGAGGCGCTGGCGGCCGTCGAGGTCCGTGAGCCGTCGGCCGTGGCCGGCGCCGCGCTCGGCACCCCGCCCGAGACCGTCTTCGCCGCCGCCGGCACGAACGGCGCGGTCCCGGCCGGCCCCGCGAGCCCGCCGCCGGGCGTGCTGCTCGCCGATCCGCTCGCGATCCGGGCGCGGCGGTTCCGGGCCGTGTTCGTCTGCGGGCTCCAGGACGGCGAGTTCCCGCGGCGGCCGGTGCCCGAGCCGTTCCTCTCCGACGCGGACCGGCGCGGGATCGCCTCGGCCGCCGGGCTGCGGCTGCCGCTGCACGAGGACGTGCTCGACCGTGAGCGGTCGCTGTTCTACGCGGCGGTGTCGCGTCCCGAGGACGTGCTGTTCCTCTCGTGGCGCTCGTCCGACGAGGAGGGCGATCCGTTCGCGCCGTCGGCGTTCCTCGACGACGTCCGCGCGCTGTTCACGGACGACCTCTGGGACGAGCGCGGCACGCGGCTGCTGGCCGACGTGACCTGGCGGCCGCGCGACGCCCCGACGCCACACGAGCTCCGCCGCGCCTACGCGGCAGCCGCGGCCGAGCCGGAGCCGGCGCCGCTCGGAGCCCCGGCGACGGGCGCCGTGCTCGGCCTGCTCGGCAGCCGCGAGACAGAGCCCGCGCGCGGCCTGGAGGCCTTCGCCGCCTGCGGCGTGCGCTGGCTGATCGAGCAGCTCCTGCGCCCGGCCCGCACCGATCCCGACCCCGAGCCGATGCAGCGCGGCTCGCTCGCCCACGCGGTGCTCGAGCGCACGCTGGAGCTGCTGCGCGAGCGGACCGGATCGGCGCGGATCGTGCCCGAGCGGCTCGACGCGGCGCTCGGCGCGCTCGCGGACGCGCTGCGCGAGCGCGCCGGCGGGGTGGGCAGCGCCGGCGCGTCTCCGCGCGAGCGCGTGCTGCTGCGCGGGCTGGAGGCCGACCTGGAGCGCTATCTCCGCACCGAGGCCGAGTGCGGCGCGGGCTTCGAGCCGACCGAGCTGGAGTGGTCCTTCGGCGGCGCGGACGACGCCCACGGCCCGCTCGTGCTGGGGGAGGGCGCGATGGTCACCGGCCGCGTCGACCGCGTCGATGTCGGCCCCGGCGGCGCGGCGGTCGTGCGCGACTACAAGGGCCGGGTCGTGGTCGGCGGCGTCAAGTGGACCGACGAGCTGCAGCTCCAGGTCGCGCTCTACCTGCTGGCCGTGCGCGACCTGCTGGGGCTCGAGCCGGTCGCCGGCCTCTACCAGCCGCTCGTCGGCCGGCGGCTCGGCGCGCGCGGGCTCGTCCGCGACGACGTCCCGGGGCGCTACACGCGGACCGACCTCGTCGACGACGACGGGTTCGCCGCCGTGCTGGAGGACGCGCGGCAGCTGGCCGAGCGGACCGCGGCGGAGCTGCACGCCGGCCGCATCGCGCCCTGTCCGGAGCGGTGCTCGAGCCGCGGCTGCCGCTATCCCGCCATCTGCCGTGCCGGCGAGCCGCGCGCGGAGGTGCCGCCGCTGTGAGGAGCACGCCCGAGCAGCGCGCGGCGATCGCCGATCGCGGACCGTCCTCGCTCCTCGCGGCCGGCGCCGGCTCCGGCAAGACCGCCGTGATGGTCGAGCGCTTCGCCGAGGCAGTCCTGCACGACGGCGCGGCCGTCGGCGCGATCCTGACGCTGACGTTCACCGAGAAGGCGGCGTCGGAGCTGCGCGAGCGGATCCGGCGGCGGTTCGTCGAGCTGGGCGAGGCCGAGCACGCGCGGGAGGTCGATGCGGCGTGGATCGGCACGATCCACGGGTTCTGCGCCCGCGTGCTGCGGAGCCAGCCGCTCGCCGCGGGCCTGGACCCGCGGTTCACGGTGCTCGACGAGGCGACCGCCCGCCGGCTCGCGACCGGCGCGTTCGAGACGGCCCTGGAGACGTGGACCGCGGCGCACGGCGCGCCCGCCCTCGACCTCGCGGCCGCGTACGGCCGCGAGCTCGAGCCGATGCTGACGCTCGCGCACGCCGCGCTGCGCAGCCGCGGCGCCACGCATCCACGCCTGCCGATCCCGCCCGCCGCGCCGGCTCCCGACCCCGCGCCGCTCGCCGCGGCCGCGGCGGCGGCTGCCGCGGCGCTGCGCGCCACGCCGAGCGAGCGAAGCGGTGACGAGGCCCCCGGCCGAGGCAGGGGCGCTCGGGTCACCGCGGGGCTCGAGGCGCTGGAGGCGTGCGAGCGGCTCATCGCCGCCGGCGAGCCGCCGCTCCCCGGCGCGCTCGACGCGGCCAAGCTCCCCATGGGGGCGAAGGCGCTCGAACACGGGGACTGCGTCGCCTACCGCGACGCGTGGGCCACGTACCGGGCCGCGTGCGCCGACCATCACGCCCGCCCGGTGCTGATCCTGCTCGACGCGCTGCTCGACGCGTTCGGCACCGCATACGCGCAGGCCAAGACCGACCGGGCGGGCGTCGACTTCGACGACCTGGAGCTGCGCGTGCGCGACCTGCTCGCGGGCGATCCCGCCCTGCGCGCCGGATGGGCCGAGCGCTTCGCACTCGTCATGGTCGACGAGTTCCAGGACACGAACCGGCTGCAGCTCGACGTGCTCGAGGCGCTCGAGCGCGGGAACCTGTTCGCGGTCGGCGACGAGTCGCAGTCGATCTACGGCTTCCGGCACGCGGACGTCGGCATCTTCCGCGCCCGCCGGGCCGCGCTCGACGCCGATCGGGTGCGAAGCCTGACCGTCAACTTCAGGTCGAGACCGGAGATCCTCGACGTCGTGAACTCGGCCTTCGCGCCGGTGCTGGGCGACGGGTTCACGCCGCTCGTCGCCGGCCGTGCGCCCGAGGAGCTGCGCCTGTTCGCGCCCGATCCGCCGGAGGAGCCGCGCGTCGAGCTGCTCGCCTGCGAGACCGCGGGGTGGGAGGAGCGCGAGCCCGAGCTGGGCCTCCACGCGCTCGCGACGCAGCCGTGGCGGCGCGCCGAGGCGCGCGCGGTCGCGGCACGGCTGCGCGCCGAGGTCGACGCCGGCCGCCCGCAGCGCGACGTCGTCCTGCTCGTCCGCGCGACGAGCTCGCTGCGGCTCTACGAGCAGGCGCTGGAGGAGCAGGGCCTGAGCACGTACGTCGTCGGCGGGCGCGGCTACTGGGCGCAGGAGCAGGTCCGCGACGGCATCGCGTACCTCGCGCTGCTGGCGAACCCGCACGACGAGGCGTCGCTCTACGCCGTCCTCTCCTCGCCGTTCTGCGGCGCGGACGCCGACGCCCTGATCCTCCTGGCCGAGGCGGGGCGGAGCGAGGGGGACGGGGCCTGGGCCGCGCTGCGGCGCGCGGCCGCCGCCGCCCCGGGATCCACCTGGCTCCGCGAGCTACCCGAGGAGGCGGCCGCGGCGGCTCGTCGCCTTCGCCCGCTTCGTCGCCGGCGAGCGGCTGCGAGCGGAGCGCCTGCCGGTGGAGGTCCTGCTCGAGCGCGCGATCGCGGCGACCGGGTACGACCTCGCGATCCTCGGGCGCGCCGGCGGCGACCGGCGGCTCGCGAACCTGCGCAAGCTCATGCGCCTCGCCCGGGAGTACGAGCGGGCCGAGGGGCGCGACCTGCGCGGCTTCCTCGCCTACGCCGTCGGCCAGGACCTCGCCGAGGCGCGCGAGGGCGAGGCCGCGCTCGAGTCCGAGGGGCTCGACGCCGTGCGGCTCATGACGATCCACCGCGCGAAGGGGCTGGAGTTCCCGGTGGTCTGCGTCGCGGACCTCGGGCGGACGGGCGCCACCGGGCGCGGCCGGCTGCTGATCGGCGACGACGGGACCGCTGGCCTCAGGCTCGCGACCCTCGAGGGCGGCGACCTGGTGCCGGCGCTCGGCTACGACCGGATCGCGGAGGCGCTCACCGCGGCCGAGGCGGCCGAGGAGCGGCGGCTGCTCTACGTCGCCGCGACGCGGGCCGAGGAGCGGCTGATCGTCTCCGGCGGCATCGACAGCGCGAAGTGGCCGGCCTCGCGGCCCGGCTCGCCGCCGCTGGACTGGCTCGCGCCGGCGCTGATCGGCTCCGGGCCGCTGCCCTCCGACGCGGTCGTGCGCTGCGGGGACGGCGCCGTCGCGTTCCGGCTCGTCACCGCCGAGAACCTCCCGGCCGAGGCCGCCGCGCCCGCCCCGCGCGACCGGACCGCCGCGCCCGGCACCGCGCTGCCCGCGGAGCCGAAGGTGATCCCGGCATGGGGCCGCCCGCAGCCCGCACAGCGCCGGCTCTCCTACTCCTCGCTGCAGGACTACGCGCGCTGCGGGTACCGCTACTACCTGACGCGCGTGCTGGGCCTGCCGCGGGTGGCGCCGCCGGACGCGGCGCGCGCCGAGGAGGACGAGGACGTCGGCGCGCCGGCGGACGAGCCCGCGCCGCTGGAGGGCCGCATCCGCGGGTCGCTCGTGCACCTGCTCCTCGAGCGGCTCGACTTCGCCCGCCCGGAGCCGCCGGCCGCAGAGGACGTGGTCGCGCTGGGCGCGGCGCACGGCATCGGGCTCGAGCCCGCCCACGTCGAGGACATCCGGGCGCAGGTCGCGGCGTTCGCCGCCTCGCCGCTGTGCGCCCGGCTCGCGGCCGCACGCGGCATCCGCCGCGAGGCGGGCTTCGCGTTCGCGCTGGAGCGCGGCGGGGGCGGCCCGCTCCTCACCGGCTTCATCGACGTCCTGGCGCGCGAGCCGGACGGCACGGTCCTCGTCGTCGACTACAAGACCGACCGGCTCGACGAGGACGAGGAGCCCGAGGCGCTGATCGGCCGCGCCTACGCGACCCAGCGCATGGTCTACGCGCTCGCCGCGCTCGACGACGGCGCGGAGCGCGTCGAGGTCGCCTACGCGCTGCTCGAGCGCCCGGGCGAGCCGGTGTCCGCCACGTTCACCCAGGCCGACGCGCCCGCGCTCGCCGGCGCGCTGCTCGACCTCGCCGACGGCGTGCTCGCGGAACGCTGGCCGGTCGCCGAGCAGCCCCACCGCGAGCTGTGCGGCGAGTGTCCCGGCCGGGCGGCGCTGTGCTCATGGCCGGAGGAGCAGACGCTGCGGCCGGCCGAGGCGGCCTACGAGTCGGCCGGCACCTTGGCCGGGAGCGGCGGGCCGTCGTAGCGCTCGGGCAGGTCGGGCGAGCGGCGCACGTCGATCGCCGCGTTCAGCTCCGCGCCGAACAGCAGCGCGACGTTGGTCAGCCACAGCCACACCAGCAGGATCACGGCGCCGGCGAACGCGCCGTAGGTGGCGGAGTACGACGAGAAGTTCGAGACGTAGACGAAGAACAGCGCGGACGCCACGAGCCAGACGGCCACGCCGACCACGGCGCCCGGCGTGATCCACCGGAAGCGGCGGATCTCGACGTTCGGCGCGGCGTAGTAGACGACGGCGTAGACGAGCGTCGCCGACCAGATCGCCGCCGGCCAGCGCACGATCCGCCACACGTCCGCGGCCGTCTCGCCCAGCCCGAGCCAACCCAGCACGTCGGAGGCGAGCCCGCCGCCGAGGAAGACCAGCACGAACGTGATCAGCACGAGCACGAGCACGACGAGCGTCCACAGCAGGGCCCCCGCCTTGCGGCGCACGAGGCCGCGCCCCTCCTCGACGCGCCAGACCCGGTTGAGCGCGCGGCCCGCCGCTCCGAACCCGCCCGACGCGCTGTAGAGGGAGAGCGCGAGGCCGAGCACCAGGGCCGTGCGGGCGGCTCCCCTCTGCTCCTGCGCCGACTGGAGCGCGGACGTCACCGCGTTGACGGTGTCGTCCGGCGCTCCCGCGGTCTTGAGGTAGTCGGCGGTGTCGGTGATCAGCGACGCCTGGCCGAACACGCCGAGCACCGCCACGGCGACCAGCAGCGCCGGGAACAGCGACATCAGCGAGTAGTACGTCAGGGCCGCCGCGCTGTCCGACATCTCGTCGGACTGGAACCGGGCGAACGCGGCCTTGAAGTCCCGGGGAACGATGGTCTTGCCCGGGCGGCCGTCCTCGACGACCGCGCGGAGCGGACCTCCGTTGCCGGATCCGGTCAGAGCCTCGACCCGCCGCCGAAGCGGCTCCCGATGCCGTAGCCGCCCGTCGGGATGCCGGCGAGCAGGACCAGCACGGCCGCGATGATCGCGACGATGGCCGGAAGGCCCAGTGCGACGCACAGGAAGTACACGAGCGCCGCCAACAGGACTGCGATCAGGATGCCGATCATGGGTGCTGCACGCTCCTCCGTCGTTCATCAAGGGAACTGCTGCCGCGAGCCTTCCCGGAGCAGCCGGAGAGCTAACGCCGGCGCGTCAACGCCGGTGGACGGATCAGGCGCGCTTGGGCAGGAGCGCGTGGCCCTCGTCGACGGTCTTGGCGACGTCGACGACCCGGCGGTTCTGTGCGCGGGCGTGGTCGCGCAACAGCTCGAACGCGCCGCGCTCGTCCAGGCCGTGGCGCTCCATCAGGATGCCCTTCGCCCGCTCGATCACCGCCCGGCGCTCCAGCGCCGACTCGAGCTGGTCGACCTTGACCTGGAGCCGCGCCATCTCCTCGTAGCGCCGCAGCGCGACCTCGATCGCGCCCTGGACGATCTCCGGCGTGGACGACTCGATCCACGCGGAGATGCCGCGCTCCGCCGCGCGGGCGACGAACTCCACGTCGCCGCTCCCTGTCTGCGCGATGACCGGGCCCGACGCGTACTCGACGGTCTCGGCGATCAGGGCGAGCGCGTGGTCGTCGTCCTGGTGCACGACGACGATCGCCAGGTCGGGGTCCTCGGTGGCGATCAGCTCGATCGCCTCGGAGACCGCCACGGCATACGGCGCGACCTCGTGCCCGATCTCCTCGAGGACGCCGGCGAGGTGGTGCAGGGCGTCCTTGTCCTCGTCGGCGATCAGGACGCGCAGGTGCCGGGTGCCGTTCGTGGTCATCGGGTCCTCGCGTTAGACTGTCGGCAAGTCTGGCCCAGCGACCCGCCAGATCGAGCATTGCGCCCTTGCGCCCCGGCGCGCACATTCCGAAGCAGCTGCGTGATGGTGGGCGTGGAGAGCATCGACAATCGATCCGAAGAAAGCCGCCCGCGGGGCGGCGCACCAGCATATCCCTCCTCCGAGGCCCGGGCAGTCCGTGCTCAGGAGGATCGGCGGTTGCTCGTCCGCTACCGCGAGCACGGCGATCCTGCCGCCCGCGAGCAGCTGGTGGAGCGGTTCCTGCCGCTCGCCCGCCAGCTCGCCCGGCGCTACCAGCGTGGCAGCGAGCAGCTCGACGACCTCGTCCAGGTCGCGTCGCTCGGCCTGCTGAAGGCCATCGACCGGTTCGATCCGGCGCGCGAGACGGCGTTCTCGTCCTTCGCGGTGCCGACGATCCTCGGCGAGCTCAAGCGCCACTTCCGCGACAAGGGCTGGGCGGTGCGGGTGCCGCGCGACCTGCAGGAGCTCGCGGTCAAGGTCGAGCGCGTCGCGGAGGAGATGTCGCGCGAGCTCGGCCGCTCCCCGACGCCGGCGGAGATCGCCGAGCGCACGAGCGCGACGCTCGAGCAGGTCCTCGAGGCGCGCGAGGCGTCCGCCGCCTACCGCGCGGTCTCGCTGGATCGCCCGCGCAGCGACGACGAGGACGAGGGGGACTCCTACGCCGACGCCGTCGGCGCCGACGATCCCGGCTTCCGCCTCGCCGAGGCATCGGCCACCGTCGACCGCCTGATGCAGGTGCTGTCCGACCGCGAGCGCGAGGTGCTCCGGCTGCGGTTCGCGGAGGATCTCACGCAGTCGGAGATCGGCGCGCGCGTCGGCGTCTCCCAGATGCACGTCTCGCGCCTGATCCGGCAATCGATCGCGCGGCTGCGCGAGGAGGCGGAGCGGCCCGGATCGGGGTAGGTTCCCTGCCATGGAGCACTGGGACCTGCGCACGCTGGACGTGCAACCGCATCAGCCGAAGATCCTGCACTCGTCGCGCGGCGAGTCGCGGTCCATCGCCATCACCCTGCCTGCCGGCGAGCTCCTGCAGGACCACGAGGTGCACGAGCGTGCGCATCTCGTCGTGGTCGACGGCGAGATCGAGGTCGAGGGCCCGGACGGCATCGTGAGCGGCGGCCCGGGGTTCATGGCGATCTGGGATCCCCAGGAGCGCCATGAGGTGCGCGCGAAGAGCGACGCCCGCCTGCTGCTCGTGCTCGCGCCCTGGCCGGGGGACGGCCACCCCGGCGCGAGGGACTAGCGGAGCTTGCGCCGCGGCCGGGGGACGTGCCTGCGGCGGGCGCGGCGGCGACGCTCGACGCCCTGGAGGCGGTCGAGCACCTCGCCGCTCCACTCGTGCGTGCGCAACAGCTCGTAGCGCGCGGTGACGACGCGCATGTACGCGTCCGCGTCGCGCTCGGACGTGCGGATGAACCCGCCCGCGCGCAGCGTCTCGACGATCGGGATGAAGTCCTCCTCGAACCACAGCCGCGCGACCTCCTCGCGGTCCATGTACTCGCGCCGCTCCTGCATCACGCGGAAGCCCCACGCCTCCACGCCCTCGGCCAGCCGGCCGTAGTCCCACGGGTCCGACGGGCGCACGCGGGCGTGCTGGTCGGAGTCGAGCGGGACGCGTTCGTGGAACAGGCGCTCGTGGTCCTTGAGCGGGAGGTCGGCCATGCTGAGCTCCCCGCTCGCGCCGATCCGCGTGCGGACCTCGGTGACGTACGCGTCGATCTCCGCCCGTCCGAGCGACTTCGCGACCGAGACGCGGTGGTGGCCGTCGCGGACGAAGTGCAGGTCGCCGATCCGGTAGACCGAGATCGGCGGGAACGACTCCCCGCGCCGCTGCGCGGCGGCGATCCGCTGCCAGCGGCCGCGCACGCGCGGCGTCGTCGGGCGGAAGCCGCGGTCGAAGTCGCGCGTCCGGTCCACGGTGCCGACCACCGAGTCGAGCGGGATCGTCTGCAGCCCGAGCTGGACCTCGCCGACGATGCCGAGCGCGTCGACGACCTCGTCGAACGGCATGATCAGGCCGACGTCGTCGGGCTCCCGGCGCAGCCGCCGGCCGAGCTCCGCCAGGATCTGCGCGCGGCGGGCGCGCGAGAAGTCGTCCTGCGCGTCCGCGGTTGGGAAGCCTGTGCCGCCGTCCACCCGGCGAAGGCTACGCGGCTTCGACGTCTCCGCCGAGTCCCGCTTGAACGGAATTCACGATCGTGAAGACGCCGTCGAGACCGGTGATGCGGAAGGTCTTGAGGATCGCCTCGTTGTCGCAGGCGATCACGAGGGTGCCGCCCCGTTGCTGGAGCCGGCGGTGCGCCCCGATCAGGGCGCCCAGGCTGGAGGAGTCGATGAACGTCGTCTCGGTGAGGTCGACGATCACGCGGTCGATGCCCGCGGCGATCGGCGCCATCACACGCTGCTTGAACTCCGGGGCGGTGAAGAGATCGACCTCGCCGCTCACGGCGACGACGTGCACGTTGCCGTCGACCGGGCGATCCTCGATCGCGAACTCGATTGCCATCTCAGGCAGATTAGTCGGCGCCGGCGTACGCGAGCCGGACGCGCAGGTACTCGCGCTCGCCCTCGGTCTCGATCTCGAGTCCGTCGGCGAGCTGCTCGATGACGTTGCCGACGCCGGGGACCGCGGCGTCGACGACGAGCGCACGGCCGCCGCCGGACCGCAGCGGGCCGACCCTGAGGTCGAGCGACCGGGTGCTGGAGGCGAGCGTCACGTCGACCGTCTCGTCGGCCACGTACGCCGGAGCGCGGGCCGCGACGAGGTCGGCGACGAGCACGGCGTCGTCGAGCCGGTCGAGCGGGAGGTCGGCGCGGGCGGCGAACATGCCGACGACGCGCCGCAACACCGGTCCGACGAGCGGTCCTGCGGCGATCGAGACGTGCGTCGGGGTCTCGACGCCGGTCACGCGATACCCACGGTGCGCGGCGTCCCGCCGCGCAGGAACCGCATGATGAGCCGGCTGCCGGCTCCGAGCGTGCGCTGGATCTCCAGGCTGTCGGTGAGCGCCGCGATGAGCGGGAGCCCGAGACCGGGGCCGTCGGCGTCGGGGCTCGGGCCGATGCCGCGGCCGCTGTCGGACACGACGACCTCGAGCGTCTCGCCGCGAGGACGCACGACCACGTCGATCGTCCCCTCGTCGACGTAGGCGTGCCGCACCACGTTCGTGCAGGCCTCCGTGACCGCGAGGCGCATGTCGTCGACCACGCCCTCGGGGAGCCGCAGCGCCTCGGCGAGCCCGCCGAGGACGTGGCGCACCACCGCGACGTTCTCCGGTCGCGCCGGGAGCGTGAGGCGGATGTCCGAGTCGAACAGGTGCAGGGAGGTCTGGCCGGCCATGGCTGGTTGTTGCAGTACCCATGCGATAGCAGGGGCTAACGCGCCCCCGTGCAAGCTTCCGGACGCCGGGGCGGGTGCGCATGCTGACACAAAGCGGGGGGGTTCCGCCGGGCGCGCGTGCCCATACAATCACCGCGACGCGAAATGGCCGACCCAGGAAGCGAACAGTCGAGCGTGGACACCCGCGCCATCCGGGCGCCGAGCGTGTACGCCATCGACGCGCGCACGACGCCCGAGGGAGTCGTCGTGCTCATGCTCGACGGCGAGTTCGACCTCGCCGCCGCGCCGGCCGTCCGGGAGCGGCTCGCCGCGGCGCTGGCCGCCGGGGCGCGCGCGATCGTGCTCGACATGGCGGAGGTCACGTTCGTCGACTCCTCGGTGCTGCGCGAGCTGTTGCGCGCCGAGTCGGCTCAGCGCGAGAACGGCGTCCCGCTGCTGCTCGCCGCGCTCCGGGCGCCGGTCGCGCGGCTGCTCGAGCTGACGCAGACGACCGGGCTGCTCAGCGTCGTGCCGACGGTTGACGAGGCGCTGCGGCGGGCTGCCGCCTAGCCGCTTCGAGCCGCTCCTCCCGCTCGCGCTCCGCGTTCGCCTTCGCGCACAGCAGCGAGAACGCCGTCTGCAGCACGTCGTTGCCCGCGGAGGCGGCGAGCACGGTGGTGACGGTGCGCCCGGCGGCCGGGGAGTGGACGCGCAGCGCCACGAGCCCGAGCGCGCTCCACGCGCCGACGCAGCGGGTGCAGTTGAGCAGCTCGCCGACCGCATAGCGCATGCGCCGCCCGCGTGGGCGCTTGCCGTCCGCGCGCTCGTCCACGAACGGCTGCCGCAGCCACGTCTCGACCTTCTCGTGCACGATCAGCTTCGACAGCGCGAACGTCGCCGCCGAGAGCGGGAGCAGCTCGGCGGTCGCGATCGGCTCGCCCCGGCGCGCCGACCTGGCGAGGCCGGCGAGCAGCGTGCCGTAGAGGACGGACAGCGCGGCGTAGTCGGCTGCCTCGGTCGGGGTCTGCGCGACGGGCTTCACGCGTCAGATCGGCAGCGGGTTGGGGTCGGGCGGCAGCGGGCGCGGATCCGGCACCGGCGTCGGCGGCGCCGGATCGGGACCCGGGATCGGTGGCAGCGGGTGAGGAGTCATCGCATCCGATCGCCTACCCACCGCGATGGCCGCGAAACGAGCCGAGGCGCCCGGGGGCGCCTCGGCCATGAGGAGGAGGGTGTTGCGTCTTCCGGGTGTTGTGGAGGGCATCCGGAACGTGATGTGACGCGACGCCATCGTAATCCCCTGCATATGGGCGGGTCAAACACATCAGCGCAAGCTGATCTCAATGTGACCGCAACACGCGGGTTCAGCGGTCGCGGTCGGCGACCGGGCGGAGGTTTGGGGCGTTGCCGCAGGGTGAAGATCACCCTGGAGGAGCACCCGACGGAAAGGACCCGAGATGGCTGACAAGCTCGACGGCAAGACGATCGCGTTCCTCGCGACCGAGGGCGTGGAGCAGGTGGAGCTGACCGAGCCGTGGAAGGCGGTCCAGGACGCCGGAGCGAAGCCCGAGCTGATCTCGCTCGAGCCGGGCGCCGTGCAGGCGTTCAACCACCTCGACAAGGCCGACACCTTCCCGGTCGACCGCACGGCGGCCGAGGCCGACGCCGGCCGCTACGACGCGCTCGTGCTGCCGGGCGGCGTCGCGAACCCGGACGCGCTGCGCACCGACCCCGACGCGGTCGGGTTCGTCCGCGCGTTCTTCGACCAGGCCAAGCCGGTGGCGGTGATCTGCCACGGGCCGTGGACGCTGATCGAGGCCGGCGTCGTCAACGGCCGGACGCTCACGTCGTGGCCGTCGTTGCGCACGGACCTGCGCAACGCGGGGGCGACCTGGGTCGACGAGGAGGTCCACGTCGACGAGGGCCTCGTCAGCTCCCGCAACCCCGGCGACCTGCCGGCCTTCTGCGCGAAGCTCCTCGAGGAGTTCGCCGAGGGCGAGCACGAGGGCCAGCGCCCGCGGGCCCGTTCGACCGCGTGACCGAACCCGGCGATGGCGGCGGGCGCTCCCGGCCCGCCGCCATCCTGGACGTCGACGGGACGCTCGTCGACACGAACTACCACCATGCGATCGCGTGGTTCCGGGCGTTCCGCTCCCGCGACGTCACGCTCCCCCTCTACCGCATCCACCGCCACATCGGCATGGGCGGCGACCAGCTCGTGGAAGCGCTGGCGGGCGCCGGGTTCGAGCGCGAGCACGGCGACGCGGTGCGCGAGCGCGAGGGCGAGCTCTACATGGAGCTGATCGGCGAGGTCTGCCCGCTGGCGGGCGCGCGCGACCTGCTCGCCGACCTCAAGGACCGCGGCCATGCCGTCGTGCTCGCGTCCTCCGCCAAGCCACACGAGGTCGACCACTACCTCGACCTGCTCGACGCGCGCGAGCTCGTCGACGGGTGGACGACGTCGGCGGACGTCGAGCGGACCAAGCCGGAGCCGGACCTCGTCGTCGCGGCGCTCGAGCGCGCGGGCGGCGGGCCGGCGGTGATGGTGGGCGATTCCACGTGGGACTGCGAGGCGGCGAAGCGGGCCGGGGTGCCCACGATCGGCGTGCTGACGGGCGGCTTCTCCGAGCAGGAGCTGCGCGCCGCGGGCGCCACGCGCGTCTACGAGCGGCTGGACGATCTGCGCGCCGAGCTGGGCGCGGCGCCGGTGTCTCCCGTTTGAGTCAGGAAGCGGACGGGCAGCCACGTCCAGTGGCTTCCACCTCGACGGTGCTAAAGATGTCAGCGGTCACCGCACGCCCTCGGCATCTCAGGAGAGGCTTGGAACCTGTTCAGCAGCAGCCGGCGCCTGAAGAGCCGGCGCCAGCGACGGAGCCGGGCGTCTCGCGCGCCCAGGAGGACCGGCGCCTCCTGATCGAGTACCACCGTCACGGCGACCAGACCGCGCGGGAAGCGCTGGTCGAGCGGCTGCTCCCGCTCGCGCGCCGGATGGCGCGGCGCTACCGCCGCTCCGACGAGCCGCTCGACGACCTCGTGCAGGTGGCGACGCTGGGGCTGATCAAGGCGATCGACCGCTTCGACCCCGCGCGGGAGACCGCGTTCTCCTCCTACGCCGTGCCGACGATGCTCGGGGAGCTCAAGCGCTACTTCCGCGACAACGGCTGGGCAGTGCACGTCCCGCGCGGGATGCAGGAGCGCGTGATGCAGGTCGACAACGCGGTGAAGGACCTGTCGCGCCGGATGGGCCGCTCGCCGTCGGCGGGCGAGGTCGCCGAGGTCCTCACGCTGAGCGTCGAGCAGGTGCTGGAGGCGATGGAGGCGGCCGGCGCGTACGACGCCGTGTCGCTGGAGTCCTACCGCTTCGGCGACGAGGGCGACGGCGAGACCTACGCCGAGTCGATCGGCGTCGAGGACGGCGGCTACGAGCTCGTCGAGTACGGCGCGACGATCGCGCCGACGCTCGCCGCGCTCCCCGCCCGCGACCGCGTGGTCCTGCACCTTCGGTTCGTCGAGGACCTGACCCAAGCGGAGATCGCCGACCGCGTCGGCGTCTCGCAGATGCACGTCTCCCGCCTCATCCGCCGCGCGCTGGAACGCCTGCGCACGGTGGCGGAACACAGCGGCTGAGTTACATTCGCGCCCGGAGCGCCAGCACCGCGATGTCGTCCCGCGGCGGCGTGCCCTCCTTGCCGACCGCGAGCGCCGCGAGCTGCTCGACGATCCGCTGCGCCGATCCCGCCGGGATCGCGCGCAGCGCGTCGCGCAGCGCCTCCGGCTCGATCACCCGCTCGGGCGCGCGCGCCTCGGTGATGCCGTCCGTGAAGAGCACGAGCGCGTCGCCCGGCGCGAGCTCGGTCCGCTCGTCCTCGAGGTGCGGATCGGGCACCAGCCCGAGCAGCGTCCCGGGCGGCCCGACCTCCTCCACGTCGCCCGACTCTCGCCGCAGCAGCGCGGGCGGATGGCCGCCGCAGGCGACCGTGACCCGGATCCGCGGCCGTGACGTGTCGAGGTGCACGCAGGCGATCGTGCAGAAGCGGCCGTCGAGGTCCTGCCGCACCATCGCGTCGTTGAGCCAGCGCAGGATCCCCGCCGGCGAGCGCAGCCGCACCGCCGCGGTGCGGATCGTGTAGCGCGCGAGCGCGGTGACGGCCGCTGCCTCGGCGCCCTTGCCGCAGACGTCGCCGATCACCGCGATCCACTCGTCGTCGCCGACCGAGAAGAGGTCGTAGAAGTCGCCGCCGACGTCCGTCCCCTCGCCGGCCGCGCGGTACAGGGCGGCGCTCTCGATGCCGGCGATGTCCGGCAGCAGCGGCGGGAGCAGCGAGCTCTGGAGCGTGCGCGCGATCGCCGAGCGCTGCCGGTAGAGCCGCGCGCTGTCGACCGCGACCGCCGCGCGCCGGCCCAGCTCCTCGAGCACCGTGAGCTGCTCGGGCCCGAGCGTCCGGCCCGACTCCGCGGTGGAGAGCGTCATCACGCCGATGCGCTGGCCCCGCACCGTCATCGGCACGCTCGCCGCGGAGCGGACGCCGATCTGCGTGACGAGCCGGTGGTGGACGGGGTTGGCCGCGGCCCCGCGCAGGTGCTCGGCGTCGACGGTCGGATGCAGCTCGGCACGCCCGGTCCGGGCGACGCGGGCCGGGCCGACCGTCCCGGCGGCGTCGATCACGATCCCCTCCATCGCGGCGGCGAGCTCGGCGCGCGCCGGGTCGGCGTGCGCCACCGCGACCCGCTCCAGCCCGTTCTCGGCGACGAGGTCGACCATGCACCAGTCGGCGAGGTCCGGGACGGCGAGCCACGCCACGCGGCGCAGCGTCTCCTCGTAGTCGAGCGACCCCGCGAGCACGCGTCCCGCCTCGGCGAGCAGCCGCTGCGTCTCCTCGGCCTGCTTGAGGTCGGTGATGTCCTCGACCACGTTGATCGCCCGCACGACGCTCCCGTCGGCCCCGCGCACCGGCTGGGCCTTCACGCGCGTCCACCGCGTCACGCCGGTGCCGTGCTCGCGCGAGAGGAGGATCACGGGCTCGGGGACCTCGCCGGACAGGGCCAGCCGGCCCGGCAGCCGTTCGTGCGGGAACGGCTCGCCGTCCTCGCCGAGGATCTCGTGCCGCGCGGCCAGCTCGCCCGCCGGCGCGGCCAGCAGCTCCTCGCGGTCGCGATAGCCGGCGCCGCCGCCCAGCAGCTTCACGGCCGCGTCGTTCGCGTAGACCAGCTTGCCGCTCGGATCCTGCACCGTGATCGCGTCGGCGACGCCGGCGAGGATCGCCTCGAGCTCGTCGCGCGCCCGCTCGAGCTCCTGGTAGAGGCGCGCGTTCTCGAGGTAGAGCGCGCAGCGGTCGGCGAGCTCCTGGGCCGCGCCCAGGTCGCCCTCGTCGTAGCGCCGGCCGGAATCCGCGCTGACCAGCGCGAGGTCGCCGATCACCCGCCCGCCCGTGCGCAGCGGGACGATCATCGACGACCGGAACCCGAGCGAGCGGAGGATCTCAAGGTGCTCGGCGTCCTGGGCGGCGGCGACGAGGAACTCGTCGGGGATCTCCCGCTGCAGGTCCGGCTCGCCCGTGCGGATGACGCGCGGCGAGCCCACGGGGGAGTCCGGGTCGAGCGGGTAGCGGCGGTCGTACTCGCGCGCCTGCTCGAGCACCTCGGGGTCGGTCGCCTGGATCGCCGCGCGGTCGATGCTGCCGTCGTCGCGCAACAGCTCGACGAAGCACCAGTCGGCGAGCCGGGGGACGGCGAGCCGGGCGATCGTCTGCACGGTCTCGTCGAGGTCGAGCGAGCGGGCGAGCATCGCGCCGATCTCCGCCAGCGCGTCGGCCCGCTGCCGCGCGACCTCGAGGTCGGTCACGTCCTCGAAGGTGAGCACGCCGATCGGGCGGCCACCCGGCGGGACGATCGTGTCGCCGGACACCATGAGCGAGCGCGTGCCCGCGTCGCTCTCCCACTGGACCTGCACGTTGGTGAACCGCTCGCCGGCGACGACGCGCTCGAGCTCCGGCGTGCGGCGGTGGACCGGGAAGGTGCCGCCCGCCATCCGGTGCGCCGCGGGGTTCGCGTACACGACCCGGCCGCTGCCGGGATCGATCAGCAGGAGCGGCGATGGCAGGAGCTCGAGGAACGGCTCATACCAGTCGCCGCCGGAGGGTTCCAGCGCTTCGATGAAGAGAGTCTATTTCTCCTGCAAGGCCTGCGTTACGGAAGTCCCATCAGCCCGCGCGGACGGGTGAGCCGGTGCCGCGGGCGAACCGCCGCGCCGGCCGGAGCAGGTCGCCGACGCGCGCGTGGCGCGCGGAGTTGCGCTCGAGCGTCGAGGCGTCCGGCGGATCGCCGCGCAGGAGCCAGGAGCCGTCGGCGCGGCGCACGAGCTCGTCGCGCTCGGCGAGCTCGCTGAGCGCCGTCGACACGGTCGGCCGGCGCGCGCCGACCAGCTGGCCGAGGATGCGGTGCGTCAGGGCGAGCGGGATGACGACGCCGTCGCCGCCGACGCGTCCCCAGCGCTCCGCCAGGTGCCAGAACAGCGCCTTCAAGCGCCGGTCCACGCGCGTGAGCTGCGAGATCGCCTGCGTCGTCGCCAGCCGCAGGGACCGCTCCGAGAGCCGGTCGAACAGCGCGGCCGTGACCTCGGGGTACTGGGACACCTCGGCGGCGAAGCGGCGGTCCAGGACCGCCAGCGTCGAAGGGGAGAGGACGCTCCACTCCGCGTCGACCGGCAGCAGCTCGCTCTTCGACGCGGCCTGCCAGGGCCGGATCAGGTCGCCGGGGCCGAGCAGCTCGGCGCTCACGTGGTCGGCGACGATCAGCTCGCGCGCGATCACGCCCTCGAGCACGAGCAGGCCGATGTGGTCGGCGCTCGCGCCGGAGAGACGGGAGACGTCCCACGGGCCGACGCCGAGCCGGTGGGTGCTGACGAGCAGGCGGCGTTCCGCCTCGGAGCGGCGCTGGTCGGCCAGCAGCCCCCCGAGGTCGGGGTCGGCCTTGAGCACTGAGATCTGTTCTGTCCTCATGGGTCCAGACGAAGGTCGTGGGGAGCGTGCGCCGTATCGGGCAAGGTCATCCTCCCCCAAACGGGGGTGTCGTGCTCAGGAACGTCGGTGGGTCCTGAGCGGGGCCGATTCGCGGTCCTCGCCAGTCCCCGCCCGAATGCGGGTGCTTCGGCGCCGCGGTGCGACGCCTCGGCTATCACTCGGCAGTACCCGGCCGGGCGCGATGTGATGCGCCCGGCCCCAGGTTCCGCGTCAATCGACGAATCCGGCGCGGTCGATGCGCCGGTGGTAGCGCTCGCCGACCTTGCCGCCGGCCATCGCGGCGAGCACGGTGCCGATGACGATCGCGGCGAGCGCGATGACGCCGCCCGTGGCCAGCGTCTGGTCGCCGACCGGGATCGACGGGAGGTTCAGCTGCTCCAGCACGTTGTACTCGTCGCCGAAGATCACCGCGACGAGCGCGATCGCGACGGTGACGATCAGGCCGATCGCCCAGGTGGCGAGGCCCTGGCGGCCGCCGTCGAAGCGCGACATCCGCCCCGCGACGTATCCGCCGGCGTAGTAGGCGAGCATGAGCACGACGATCAGGGCGATGCCGCCGCTCAGGTTGATCTCGTCGGCGGCGTTGGTGACGTCGGACTCCGTCAGCCCGACCGCGGCGCCGGCCGCGACGAGGATCGCGGTCAGCAGGGCCGCGACGCCGACGGCGACGAGCCAGCCGAAGAAGCTGGCGCCCCAGTTGACGCCGCCGAACTCGTCCCGCTGGCGTGCGCGGGCGGTCTCCAGCGCGGCGGCGGTGGCCGCGCCGTGGTCCGTGTGGGCGACCGGGCGCTCGGTCTGCACGGCGGTGGGGTCGGCGGTGTGGTCGGTCACCGCCGTGTCCGCTGCGTCATCCGGCGCGCCGTCGGGCCGTTCGGCGGTCGCGACCGTGCCACTGTCTCGCGCGGCGACATCGGAGTCGCCGGTACGCTTGAACCGTTCCAGCATTTCAATTCCCCCCCAGTTTGGTCAGGATCGGGTTTCCCACGAGCCGCTTCGAGGCAAACTCCGTCATTACGACACGCGTTTACAGCCCTCCCGATCCGGTGAGGAACGATTTCGTATGGCCTTGAGCAGCAGCGACGCGAATGGGGGCCCCATCGCCGCGCTGATCGATCGGGGCGACCAGCAGGGGTGCGTGACCCTGTCGGAGGTCGACGAGCTGGTGCAGGCGCTCGATCTCGACGATGCGGAGCTGGGCCAGCTCTACGAGCAGCTCGACGCCCATCACATCGAGCTGCGAGACGACTGCGGCCGGGAGAACGAGCAGTCTCCGCTCGACGACGCCCAGCTCGCCACCGCGACGACCGACGCGCTGCAGCTCTTCCTGAACGAGATCGGGCGCCACCGGCTGCTCACGCCGTCGGAGGAGATCGACCTCGCCAAGCGGATCGAGCGCGGCGACCTCGACGCCAAGGACCGCATGATCAACGCGAACCTGCGGCTGGTCGTCTCGATCGCGAAGAAGTACCAGGGCTCCGAGCTGACGCTGCTCGACCTGATCCAAGAGGGCATCCTCGGGCTCATCCGCGCCGTCGAGAAGTTCGACTGGCGCAAGGGCTACCGCTTCTCGACCTACGCCACCTGGTGGATCCGCCAGGCGGTGGAGCGCGGGATGGACGCCAAGGCGCGCACGATCAAGCTGCCGATCAACCTCGTGCGCAACCAGCGCAAGCTCGCGCGCGCGGAGAACGCCCTCGCGCTGAAGCTCGACCGCGCGCCGACGGACGACGAGCTGGCCGCGGCGGCCGACCTGTCGGTCGCCGACCTGCACGCGCTGCGCGACGCCGCTCGGGCGGTCACGTCGCTCGACCGCCCGCTGGGCGAGGGGGACGACGCCGCGTTCGGGGACCTGCTGCCGTCGGACGGGCCGAGCCCCGAGGACGAGGTGCACGTCTCGCTGCGCACCGAGGCGCTCCGCTCCGCGCTGCACGAGCTGCCGGAGCGCGAGCGCAAGGTGGTCGAGATGCGCTACGGCATCGCCGGCGCGGAGCCGACGCCGCTGCGCGAGATCGGCCGGCAGCTGGGGATCACGCCCGAGCGCGTGCGGCAGATCGAGTCGCGGGCCCTGGGCCGGCTGGGCCGGATGCGGGAGCTGGCGGCGCTGCGCGAAGCCGCCTGAATCGGTGCTGACGCGCGAGCACGTGCAGGCGTGGCTGGACCGGTACGTCGCGGCGTGGCGGAGCTACGACGAGGCGGCCATCCGGGACCTGTTCGCGGAGGAAGCCACGTACGCGTACCACCCGTACGACGATCCCGAGCGGGGTCGCGACGCGATCGTCGCCGCATGGCTCGACGAGCCGGACGCCGCCGGTTCGTGGGAGGCCGAGTACGCGCCGTCGCTGATCGAGGGCGACCGCGCGATCGCGACCGGGCGGACCCGGTACCTGGACGACGGCAAGGTGTTCTCGAACCTGTTCGAGCTGGCGTTCGACGCCGACGGGCGGTGCACGCGCTTCGTCGAGTGGTACGCCCGGCATCCGGCGCGCTGACGCCCGTCAGTGCCCGCGCTCGCGGTACTGGCGCCGTTGCTCGCGGTGCACCCGCTTCGTCGCCCGCTTGCGCTCGGATCGGACGCGCGCGTCGCGCCGCGACGCGAGCCATGCCTCCTCGCGCGCGAGCTTCTCCAGCCCGGCGAGCCGGTCCGGGTCGAGCCGGCCGTCGGCGATCGCGTCCGAGACCGCGCAGCCGGGCTCGCCCTGGTGCGTGCAGTCGCCGAAGCGGCAGGCGGCGGCGAGCGTGTCGACGTCGGCGAACACGCTGCGCAGCCCCGACGCCTGCTCCCACAGGCGCGGCAGACGCAGGCCGGGCGTGTCGATGATCAGCGCCCCGCCCGCGAGCGTGACGAGCTCGCGATGCGTGGTGGCATGCCGCCCGCGGTCGTCGCCCGGGCGGACCGGCAGCGTCAGCCGCTCCTCGCCGGTCAGGTGGTTGAGCAGGGTCGTCTTGCCGACGCCGGACGAGCCGAGCAGGACGGCGGTGCGGCCGGGCGCCAGCCACGCGCCGAGCGCGTCGAGGCCGGTGCCGTCGACGACGCTCACCGCGAGCACCGGAACGGTGCCGCCGAGCGCCGCGCGCACGTCGAGCGCCGCGCCCGCAGGGTCGTCGCTGAGGTCAGCCTTCGACAGCAGGACGACCGCCTCTGCCTCCGCGTCGGCCGCGAGCGTGAGGAAGCGCTCGAGCCGCCGCAGGTTGAAGTCGCGGTTGAGGGATCCCACCACCAGCGCCACGTCGACGTTGGCGGCGAGGATCTGGGGCTCGGCGCGGCCGTCCCCGGCCGCCCGCGCGATCCCGCCGTGCCGCGGCAGCAGCGCGTGCACGACGCCGGACTCCGGGTCGACCGCGACCCAGTCGCCGACGGCGGGGAGGCCGGCGGCGGTGGCGGCGGTGTACGCCAGGCGCCCGGACGGCGCGCCGGCCAGCGGCCCCTCGCCGGTGGCGAGGTCGAGCCGCCCCCGGTGCGCGGCGGCGACACGGGCGGGGATGAGGTCAGGGCGCCCCAGCGCCGCGAACGCGGCGTCGAGGTGCTGGGTCCAGCCGAGGGCGGCGAGGCCGCCCGAGGGAAGCGATGACAACGTGGGTCTCCATCGGCGAAGGGGTTCGGGACGCGCGCTCGCGTGGGCGCGCGGTGCGGGCTCGGAGGCCGGCGGCGCTTAGCGGCCGGCCGGGCGAGCCGCAGGCTCGGTGGAGATGAGGAGGCTGGAGAGCTGCAGAGGCCTTCGGAAGGAAGGGTAGGGGGTGTTGCCGGCTGCCGCAAGGGCCGCGGGCCGGGCCGGCGACACAGAACGCCCTGCTACTGCGTCGTCTCGCGCGACGCGTCCGGATCCCAGCGCCCGTCGTCGCCGACCGACCCCGGGACCGGGTTGTCCTCGGCGGGGTCGCCGTCCCGCGCGTAGTGGAACGTCATCCGCACCTCGGTGCCCTGCCCCGAGCTGCCGTGGAGCTCGAAGGAGTCCGTGAGCGCGGCGATCAGCGGGAGCCCGAGGCCGAGGGCGGGCGCCTCGCGGGCCCGGTGCGCGTGCGGCTGGATGCCCGACCCGTAGTCGCGGACCCGGATCGTGAGCCCGTGGTGGTCGGCCTGCATGTCGACCTCGAGCACGCCGTCGGAGTCCTCGTAGGCGTGGACGACGACGTTGGTGCACGCCTCGGAGACCGCCATCTTCATGTCCGCCAGCACCGTGGCGTCGAACGCGAGCGCGTCCGCCATCCCCGCGAGCGCCTGCCGCACGACTGCGACGCCCTCCGGGCGCGCCGGCATCGTGAGGCGGACGTCGGGGGTGGTCGCGTTCATGAGCTCGCGCCGCTCACGTTGGCGCGCGCAGCGTCGATCGCCGCCGCCCGGCCGTTCACGACGGGCAGGACCGGCACGAGGCCGGTGATGTCGAGGATCCGCTGCACCCCCGGCTCGACCGCTTCCCCGACGCAGACGACGAACCCCTGGCTCGCGTCCAGTGTGCGGCGGCGCGCGTCGAGCAGCGCGCCCAGCACGGACGAGTCGACGAACGTGGCCGCGGTGAGATCGACCACGACGCCGCCGCCGCGAGCGATCGCCTCGTCGAGACGATCGCGCAGGGTGGGTGCGGTGTAGATGTCGTGCTCGCCCTCAACGACGACGACGACCACGTCCCCGGCAGCGTCGTCGAGCACGATCGGATTGGCGTCCATGTGGGGCGAAACGATACCCGTCCGCGCGGCGCCGCTAACCGTTCAGGCGCGCTTCCGGCGGGGAATCGGGTATGACTCGTCGATGGCCGATCGGCTGGAGCGCTACCGGGACAAGCGCGACCCGGGGGCGACGCCCGAGCCGTCCGGCGACGAACCCGCCGCGGCGGCCCCCGAGGACGAGCCCCGCTTCGTGATCCAGGAGCACCACGCGCGCCGGCTCCACTGGGATCTGCGACTGGAGCACGAGGGCACGCTGGCCTCGTGGGCGGTCCCGCGCGGCATCCCGCCCAGCCCGGATCGCAACCATCTCGCGGTGCGCACGGAGGACCACCCGCTCGAGTACCTGGAGTTCCACGGCGAGATCCCCGCCGGCCAGTACGGCGCGGGCACGATGAAGATCTGGGACCGCGGCACCTACGAGACGCACAAGTTCCGCGACGACGAGGTGATGGTCACGTTCCACGGCGAGCGCGTGCGCGGCCGCTACGTGCTGTTCCGGACCAAGGGCGACGACTGGATGATCCACCGGATGGACCCGCCGCAGGATCCGGACCGCGAGCCCATGCCCGAGCAGCTCGCGCCGATGCTGGCCCGCACCGGGCCGCTCCCGCGCGACGACGAGAACTGGGCGTACGAGATCAAGTGGGACGGCGTGCGCGCGATCGCGTTCGTGCAGGGCGGGCGGCTGCGGCTGCAGGCGCGCAGCGGCCGTGACGTAACGCCGCGCTACCCCGAGCTGCGCCCGATCGCCGAGGCGCTCGCCGGGCGCGAGGTGGTGCTCGACGGGGAGGTCGTCGCGTTCGAAGGGACGCGGCCGAGCTTCCAGAAGCTGCAGAGCCGCATGCACCTGACCTCCGAGCACGCGGTGCGGCGGCTCGCGCGCGAGGATCCCGTGCACTACATCGTGTTCGACCTCCTCTACCTCGACGGGCGCTCGCTGATGGACCTGCCCTACGAGGAGCGCCGGGCGAAGCTGGCCGAGCTCGAGCTGCAGGGGCCGACGTGGCAGGCGCCGGCGCACCACGTCGGCGATGGCGCGGCGCTGCTCGAGGCGACGCGCGCGCAGCAGCTCGAGGGCGTGGTCGCCAAGCGGCTGGACTCCCCGTACCTGCCGGGGCGGCGCACGTCGGGCTGGGTGAAGGTGAAGAACATCGGCACGAGCGACGTGGTGATCGGCGGCTGGCTGGCGGGGGAGGGGAACCGCTCCGGCCGGCTGGGCGCGCTGGTGATCGGGATCCCCGACGACGAGGGGGTGCTCCGCTACGCGGGGCGCGTCGGCACCGGGTTCAACGAGGCCGAGCTGGTGCGGCTGGGCGGGCTGCTGGATTCGCTCGCGACCGACGAGAGCCCGTTCGCGGGCCGCCAGCCGCCGAAGCAGACCCGCTTCGTCGAGCCGCGACTCGTCGCCCGCGTCGAGTTCACCGAGCGCACGCAGGCCGGGACGCTGCGCCAGCCCTCCTACAAGGGGCTGCGCGACGACGTGGCGCCGGAAGACGTCCGGTTCGGGTAAGGCTTCGCCCATGACACCGACCCGCACGCTCGGCGACGCCGACGTCTTCCCGATCGGCCTCGGCGGGATGCCGCTCTCGCTCGAGGGCCGCCCCGACGAGGATCGCGCGATCCGCACCATCCACGCCGCGCTCGACGCCGGCGTCGACCTCATCGACACCGCCGACGCCTACAGCCGCGGCGAGTCCGACGTCGGCCACAACGAGCGCCTGATCGCCAAGGCGCTGCGCGGCCGCCGCGACGGCGTCCTCGTCGCGACCAAGGGCGGGCACACGCGCCGCGGCCGGGCCTGGGAGCTGGACGGCCGGCCGGAGCACATCCGCGCGGCGTGCGAGGCGTCGCTCCGCGCGCTCGAGACCGACGTGATCGACCTCTACCAGTTCCACCGCCCCGACCCCGACGTCCCGTACGCCGAGTCGATCGGGGCGTTCAAGGAGCTCCAGGACGAGGGCAAGGTGCGGTGGGTCGGGGTGTCGAACGCGAACATCGAGCAGCTGGACGAGGCGCGCGCCATCGTCGACCTCGTCAGCGTGCAGAACCAGCTCGCGCTGGACTACACGTCGCCGATCGAGAAGGGCGAGGTCCGCTACGCCACCGAGCGCGGGCTCGCGTTCCTGCCGTGGTCGCCGCTCGGCGGCATCGGCAGGGCGGACGGGACGGCCGCGGTCTCCCCGGTCGCGCGGGCCGCCGGCGCGCACGGCGTCTCGCCGCACCAGGTCGTGCTGGCCTGGCTGCTCGCGCTGAGCCCCGCGGTGATCCCGATCCCCGGCTCCACGCGGCCGGAGACGATCGCCGATTCGGCCCGGGCGGCGGATCTCACGCTGTCCGGCGACGAGGTGAAGGCCATCTCCGCGGCGGTCGGGGTGGCCTGATCGCCGCGCAAGCCGTCGTGCGCACGTTGCCGAAAACCTGATCGTGCTACCACAATGGACCTATGCCAAGGTCCATGTGGAGCGGTGCGATCTCGTTCGGTCTCGTCAACGTGCCGGTCAAGCTGTACTCCGCGGTGAGCCGGAAGACCGTGCGGTTCCACCAGCTCAACGCCAAGACGGGACACCGGGTCGCGCAGAAGCGCGTCGACTCCGCCAACGGCGAAGAGGTCCAGTACGAGGACATCGTCAAGGGCTACGAGCTGACGAAGGATCGCTACGTCGTCATCACCCCGGACGAGCTCGAGACGCTCGACCCGGAGAAGAGCCGGACGATCGACATCGAGGACTTCGTGGACCTCGCCGACATCGACCCGGTCTACTACGACCACCCGTACTACCTGGTCCCTGACAAGGGCGCGACCAAGGCCTACGGGTTGCTGCTGAACGCCATGGAGCAGTCGGGCAAGGTCGCCGTGGCCCGCGTGGTCCTGCGCTCCAAGGAGCACCTGGTGGCGATCCGGCCGGCGCCCGGCAACGTCCTCACCATGGAGACCATGCTGTTCGCGGACGAGGTGGTCCCCCCGGAGGAGCTCGACGAGCTCCCCGAGGCGAAGGACCTCAAGGCCTCCGAGCGCGAGCTCACGATGGCCCAGCAGCTCATCGACTCGCTCTCCTCGGACTTCGAGCCCGAGAAGTACCGCGACGAGTACCGGGAGAAGGTCCTCGAGCTGATCGAGCGCAAGGCGGCCGGCGAGGAGATCGCCGTCCAGCCCGAGGCGCCTGAGCCGAAGAAGGTCCCGGACCTGATGGCGGCCCTGGAGGCGAGCCTGGCGGCGGTCAAGAGCGACGGCGCCGGCAGCGGCGGGAAGTCCGAGTCCAAGAAGCAGGCCGCTCCGCGCAAGAAGGCCGCCGCGAAGAAGTAGGGCGGGGGGCTTTGGGCTAGGCCGCTTCGCGGTCCAGCTCGAACCAGACCCGCGTCTGCACGCTGCTCTCCACGCCCCACCGGTCCGACAGCTCGCGCACGAGGTACAGGCCCCAGCCCGACGGCCGGGCGGGGTCCGGGTCGGGCTCGGTGACCTCGAACCCGCGCCCTGGATCGCAGACCTCGATCCGCAAGGCCCGGTCGCCGGCGACCACGATCAGCTGGATCAGGTCGTCGTCGTGCAGCCCGGCGTGGCGGATGGCGTTCGTGACCAGCTCGGAGACCAGCAGCTGGGCGTCCTCCAGCCGGCGGGGGGACAGGTGGTCGGACACCTCGCCGAGCGCGCGCCGCGCCTCGGCGGGAGAATCGGGATCGCGCGCCAGGGCGACCTCGTACCTCATGGCCCGACGATCACCTCGCCTGGATCGCCGACGAACTCCAGCCGTTCCCGCATGCGCGTGACGTCGAACACTCGCATGACTTGGGCGGCACCCGGCACGAGCGCAAACCGGCGGCCGGCACCCTGCGCCCGCTGGGCGGCCACCGCGAGGGCGCGCAGGCCGCTGGAGTCCATGAACCCCAGGCCGCGCAGGTCGATGACCACCGCGCCGGCCTCCACGCCGGCCAGCTCGCGCTCCAGGTCGGCCGCACCGGCGATGTCGAGCTCGCCCACGAGGGCGATGATGGCGGTCCGGCCGGCAAGCGATGTGTGCAAGGTGAGATGTCCCACGACGCAGGAAGCCTAAAGCCCCCCGCGTCGGGAAGAACGCCACCCATGTCCCCTCGCCTCCGCCGCGCCGACTGCTCCGGCCCCGGGATCCGCCGGCGGCGCCGTGGGCGGGGCTTCAGCTACGCCGACAGCGAGGGCCGGCGGATCGACGATCCGGAGGTGCTGGAGCGGATCGCGGAGCTCGCGATCCCGCCCGCCTGGGAGGACGTGTGGGTGTGCCCGTATCCCAACGGACACCTGCAGGCCACGGGCACCGACGCGGCCGGGCGCAAGCAGTACCGCTACCACGATGCCTGGCGTACGCGGCGCGACGGCGAGAAGTTCGACGACATGGTGCGGTTCGCCAAGGCGCTCCCGTCGCTGCGCCGCCGGGTCGAGCGCGACCTCGGCGACTGCACGGTGCTCGACCGCCGCTGCGTGCTCGCCGCGGCCGTCCGCCTGCTCGAGATCGGCTTCTTCCGGATCGGCTCGGAGGAGTACGCGGCCGAGAACGAGTCCTACGGGCTCGCGACGCTGCGCAAGGAGCACGTGCGGATCGAGGACGGCGTGATGGTGTTCGACTACCCGGCCAAGAGCGGCCAGCGCCGCCGGCAGGGCATCGTGGACGAGGAGCTGCAGCCGATCGTCGCCGGGCTCAGGCGGCGCCGGGGCGGGGGCGCGGAGCTGCTCGCCTACAAGGAGCGCGGGCGCTGGCGCGACATGCGCTCGGAGGACATCAACGCCTACCTGAAGGAGGCGACGGGCGGCGACTTCTCCGCCAAGGACTTCCGCACCTGGAACGCGACCGCGCTCGCCGCCGTCGCCCTGGCGGTCTCCGGCGAAGCCATCGGCACGCGCACGGCGCGCAAGCGCGCGGTGAACCGCGCGATCGAGGAGGTCGCCGCGTATCTCGGGAACACGCCGGCGGTCTGCCGCGCGTCCTACATCGACCCGCGCGTGATCGACGCGTTCGACGGCGGCCTGACGATCCGCCCGGCGCTCGAGCGCGTCGCCGCCAAGGTGGAGCCGGGAGAGCTGCCGATCCACCAGCCGGAGCTGGAGCGGGCGGTGCTGGACCTCATCTGCGAGCGTGAGCCGTCGGCTGCGGTGGAGCGGCTCGCTGCCTGACCAGCAGCCGGCGCAGCGACGGCCCGGCCGTGATGCCGTGGACGACGATCGAGACGAGCACGGCAGCCACGCACGTCCACACCAGCAGCTCCTGCTCGGCGGGGCCCAGCGCGCCCGCGGCCACCACCACCGCCACGTAGTAGAGCGTGCCGACGCCCCGGACGCCGAACCACGCGACGAAGGCCTTCTCCCCGGGGTGCTCCATGTGGGAGCCGACCAGGCTGAGCAGGCAGGCGGCCGGGCGGACGACCGCGAGCAGGAGCACGGCGAGCAGCCATCCCTCCCAGCCCGGGACCGAGAGGCCGGCGGTGGTGAGCATCGACCCGAGCAGGAGGATGACGGCGAGCTCGAGCAGCTTCTCCACCCGCTCGGCGCCCTCGTGCACGGTGGCGTTGATCTCGTGGTCGTGCTCGTAGCGGCGGAAGGCCAGGCCGCCGGCGAACACGGCGAGGAACCCGTACGTGCCGGCGAGCTCGGCGATGCCGTAGATGACGAGGGCGGTGGCGATGGCGTGGAACCCGTCGAACTCCGGGGCGAGCATGTCGCGGCTGCGCAGGCGCTTGACGCTCCAGGCGGCGAGCGTGCCTGCGCCGGCTCCGATCGCGACGCCGCCGGCGATCGCGTAGAGCACGTCGGCGGCGAGCCACTCCAGCGCCCAGTCGCTGCCGCCCTCCTGGGCGGCGAACAGGCCCGCGAGCACGAACGGCGCCGCCAGGCCGTCGTTGAGCCCCGCCTCGGCGGTGAGCGCGAAGTTCGGCTCGTGCTCGTCCTCGTCGCCGGGCGGCCCGACGCCGATGTCGCCCGCGAGGACCGGGTCGGTGGGGGCGAGCGCGGCGCCGAGCAGCAGCGCGGCGGCGCCGGACAGGCCGAGCAGCGCGTCGCCGAGCAGGGCGGCCGCGCCGATCGTGAGCGGCATCGCGAGCAGCAGCAGGCGCGTCACGGTGCTCCAGTTGCGCAGCGTCAGCGGGCGGTCGAGCTTCAGGCCGGCGGAGAACAGCGCCATCACCAGCGCGGCCTCCGCGAGGTGCTCGATCAGCTCGGCGTCCGCGATCGGGTCGATCCAGTCGACGTCGAGCGCGGCGATCGCGACCGCGGCGCCGGCGCCGAGGCCGAGGTAGATCAGCGAAGCCGAGAAGGCGCGCTCGTGCTGGTGCGAGAGCGCGCCGACCGCCGCGAAGACGGCGATCCCGACGAACAGGACGGCGAGATCGAAGGGGTCGAGGAAGTCGAAGCCGGTGCCGGCGGCGAGAATCAAGTGGAGTTCGGTTTCGCTGCCAGACGAGCGACGGCGGCTTCGCCTCCGGCGAGCCGGCTCGTTCCTCGCGGCCCGCCTGCGGCGACGTTCGGCCGCTCGTCTCGGCGACGTCCGGCACGTCAGGCCGTCAGGACCGGCGAGGGTCGTTCGGCTCCGGGGCGTCCGGACCGCCGGGCGTGTCCGGCGCGACGGGACCCGGCACCGGGTCGGCCGGCACGACCGGGGCGTCGGGCACCACCGGCCCCACGGGATCGGACGGCGTGGGGATCTCGAGCGTCAGGGGCATGCCTCCCGGCTACCCGCGGGTATGGCGCGAGAACCATGGATCCCCTGACCGACGGCCGCGGCCACGCGGTCGGGGCGCTCGAGGAAGAGCTCTGACGCGGATGCCGGGTACGGTCTGCGATGTGGCCGCCGCGAAGCGCATGGAGGTCGAGGTGGAGGGGCGGACGCTGTCGCTCTCCAATCTCGACAAGGTCTTCTATCCCAAGACCGGGTTCACCAAGGGGCAGGTGATCGAGTACTACACGCGCATCGCGCCCGTGCTCCTGCCGCACCTGCAGGACCGCCACCTGACGCTCAAGCGCTACCCGAACGGCGTCGAGGGCGAGTACTTCTACGAGAAGCAGTGCCCCGGGCACCGGCCCGACTGGGTGCGCACCGCCGGGGTCTACTCCCGCCACAACGCCCGCGAGATCGACTACTGCGTCGCGGACGACCTGTCCACCGTCGTCTGGCTCGCGAACCTCGCCGACCTGGAGATGCACACCCCGCTGGCGCGCGCGGACGCGCCGGAGCAGCCGACCGTGCTCGCGTTCGACCTCGACCCGGGGCCGCCGGCCACGATCGTGGAGTGCGCGGAGGTGGCCTGCCGGCTGCGCGACGCGTTCGACCACTTCGGCCTGCTCGCGTTCCCGAAGACCTCGGGCTCCAAGGGCATGCAGCTCTACGTGCCGCTCAACACGCCGATCACGTACAAGCAGACGAAGCCGTTCTCGCAGGGCGTCGCGCAGGTGCTCGAGCGCCGCCATCCCGAGCTGATCGTGTCCGAGATGCGCAAGGACCGGCGGCCCGGCAAGGTGTTCATCGACTGGAGCCAGAACGACGAGCACAAGACGACCGTGAGCGTCTACTCGCTGCGGGCGCGCGATCGCCCGACGGTCTCGACGCCCGTGACCTGGGACGAGGTCGACGCGGTGCTGCGGACTCGCGATCCGGAGGAGCTGTCGTTCACGTCCGACGAGGTGCTCGCGCGGGTGGAGGAGCACGGCGACGCCTTCTCGCCCGTGCTGCAGCTCGAGCAGGAGCTGCCTGGGTGAAGCGCGTGCTGCTGACGGGCGCGGCGGGTGCGATCGCGACCGCCGTGCGACCGGTGCTGCGCGAGCTCGCGGTCGAGGTGGTCCTCACCGACGGGGTGGACGTCGCGGATCCGGCGCCGGGGGAGCGGTTCGTCCGCGCGCAGCTCGAGGACCCGGCGCCGTGGCCGGACCTGGCGGCCGGCTGCGACGCGATCCTCCACCTCGGCGCCGTCTCCGACGAGGCGGCGTTCGACGTGCTCGCCGGCCCGAACCTGCACGGCGCGTTCCACGTCTACGACGCCGCGCGGCGCGCCGGGGTGCGTCGCGTGGTCGCGGCCAGCTCCGGGCGCGCCACCGGCTTCTACCGCGTGGGGGAGCGGCTCGACGGCGAAGCGACGCCGCGGCCCGACGGGCTCTACGCCGCGACCAAGGCGTTCTCCGAGTCGCTCGGGCGGCTGTACGCCGACAAGTTCGGGCTCGAGGTCGTGGCGCTGCGGATCGGCACGTTCCTCGAACGACCGCGCACGGCGCGCGACCTCTCGACGTGGCTCAGCCACGACGACGCCGGGCGGCTCGTCCGCGCGGCGCTCACGGGGCCGGTCGAGGGCTTCGTGTGCGTGTACGGCGTCTCGGCGAACACGCGCGGCTGGTGGGACCTGCCGCCGTCGCTCGGCTATGCGCCGGTCGACGACGCGGAGGACTTCGCGGACGACGTGGAGCCCTTCGACGGCATCCCGTTCCAGGGCGGTCCGACGACGGCGCCCGAGTTCGGCGGCTGGGCGACCTGAGTCTCCTCGGGTCGCCCCCGTAGCCGCTAGCCCACCTTCTCCCGTGCCAGCGACCGGGCCGCGTCCGCGATGCCCTCGGCGTCGATCCCGGCCAGGTGCAGCAGCTCGTCCGGCGTGCCCGACGTCGGCATCTCCCGCACGGCCAGCTTGTGCAACGGCGGGCGGTCGTCGGTCTCGGCCAGCGCCTCGAGCACGGCGTCGCCCAGCCCACCCTCGGGCCAGTGGTCCTCGACGGTGACGATCGCGCCGCACTCGCGCGCCGCGGCCCGCAACGTGTCGGCGTCGATCGGCTTGATCGAGTAGGCGTCGATCACGCGCGCCTCGACCCCGTCGCCGGCGAGCCGCTCGGCCGCCTCGACGGCCTGGTCGACCGTGATGCCGCAGGCCACGATCGCGACGTCGTCGCCGCCGCGCACGACGCGCGAGCCGCCGATCGGCACCTCGTCGCCCGGTGGCGTGCGGACCTCGGTCTTGCCGCGCAGCGTGCGCAGGAACGAGACCCCCTCGCGGTCCGCCATCGCCGCGACGAGCCGGGCGGTCTGGTTGGCGTCCGACGGATGCAGCACGGTCGAGCCGTGGATCGCGCGGAACGCCGCGAGGTCCTCGAGCGCCATCTGCGACGGCCCGTCCTCGCCGATCGACACGCCGGCGTGGGAGCCCGAGAGGCGGATGTTGGCGCGCGAGATCGCCGCCATGCGGACGAAGTCGTACGCCCGCGTGAAGAACGCCGCGAACGTCGAGGCGAACGGCACCCAGCCCCGCACCTGCATCCCGACCGCCGCCGCGACGAGCTGCTGCTCGGCGATGAACATCTCGAAGTAGCGCTCCTCGTGCGCCGCGCGGAACAGCTCAGAGTGCGTCGAGTTCGACACCTCGCCGTCGAGCGCGACGACGTCGCCGCGCATCGAGCCGAGCGCGGTGAGCGCCTCGCCGTAGGCCTGCCGCGTCGCGACCTGCTCGCCCGTCTCCCACGAGGGCAGCTCCGCCCCGGGGGCCGGGAACGAATACGGCCGCCCGCCCGCCGGCTTGGCGAGCTGCACCTTGATGTCGCGCTCGCCTCCGAGCTCCTGGATCGCGGCCTCGGGGTCGTCGAGCGGCTTGCCGTGCTTGCCGGGCTGGTCCTCGACAGCGCGGACGCCCTTGCCCTTCTTCGTCTTGGCGACGATCACGGTCGGCTTGCCGGTCGTCCGCACCGCCTCGTCGTACGCGGCGCCGATCGCCTCGACGTCGTGGCCGTCGATCGCGATCGCGTGCCAGCCGAACGCCTCCGCGCGCCGGACGTAGCGGTCGAGGTCCCACCCGACCATCGTCTCGCGGGTCTGGCCGAGGCGGTTGACGTCGATGATCGCGGTCAGGTTGTCGAGCTGGTTGAACGAGGCGTGCTCGAACGCCTCCCACATCGAGCCCTCGGCCATCTCGGAGTCCCCGCACAGGCACCAGACGCGGTACGGCAGGCGGTCGAGCCGCTTGCCCGCGAGCGCAACGCCGACGGAGATCGGCAGGCCCTGGCCGAGCGACCCGGTCGCGACGTCGGTCGGCGGGATGCGCGGCGTCGGGTGTCCCTCCAGCCGGCTGCCGAGCTTGCGGAACGTGAGCAGCTCGGCGTCGTCGATGATCCCCGCCGCCTTGAGCACCGAGTAGTACAGCGGCGACGCATGGCCCTTGGAGAAGATGAGGTGGTCGTTGGCGGGGTCGTCCAGGTCCTGCGTGTCCATCCGCAGGTAGCCGCCGTCGAGCAGCACCGCCATCAGGTCGGCGGCCGACATCGACGAGGTCGGGTGTCCGGAGCCCGCCGCCGCGCTCGAGCGGACCGAGTCCACGCGCAGCTGCTGCCCCAGCTCGCGCCTGCGTTCCGCGCTCATGCCGCCGCCACCAGGGCGTCGCGCTTGGCCTCGACGTCGGCGAACAGCAGCTCGAAGGACTTGGCGAACTTCTCCACGCCCTCGCGCTCCAGCGTGTCCACCACGTCGTCGTAGTCGATTCCGGCGGCCTTGAACGCGTCGAGCGTCCGGCGGGCGCCCTCGACGTCCTCCTCGAGCGACGGGCGCACCCGGCCGTGGTCGAGGAAGGCCTCGATCGTCTCGCGCGGCATCGTGTTCACGGTCTCGGGGCCGATCAGCTCCTCGACGTAGAGCACGTCGCGGTACTCGGGGTTCTTCGTGGAGGTGGACGCCCACAGGCAGCGCTGCGGCGTGGCGCCCTTGGCCTGCAGCGCCTGCCACTGCCCGCCGCCGAAGATCTCCTTGTAGGACTGGTACGCGAGCTTGGCGTTGGCGATCGCGAGCTTGCCCTTCAGCTCGTCGTGGCCGCCGACGGCGTCGAGCCGCTTGTCCGCCTCGGTGTCGACGCGGGAGACGAAGAACGACGCGACCGAGGCCATGCCGGCGAGGTCGCCGCCCGCGTCCGCGTAGCGCTGGACGCCGCGGATGTAGGCGTCGGCGACCTCGCGGTGGCGCTGGAGGGAGAAGATCAGCGTGACGTTGACCGGGACGCCGGCGGCGACCGTCTCCTCGATCGCGGGAAGGCCCTCCCGCGTGGCCGGGATCTTGATGAAGACGTTGGGCCGGTCGACCAGCGCGTGGAGGCGCTTGGCCTCCTCGATCGTCGCCGCGGTGTCGTGCGCGAGCGTCGGGTCGACCTCGAGTGAGACCCAGCCGTCGCGTGCGTTCTCGCCCGCCTCGTCCCAGGCGGGGCGGAGGACGTCACAGGCCGCCTGGATGTCGCGCACGGCGAGCGCGAGGAAGATCTCCTTGGGCTCGGTCTCGGTCTTGAGGACCTCGCGCAGCTGCTGGTCGTAGGCGTCGCCCTGCGCGATCGCGGCCTGGAAGATGGTCGGGTTCGAGGTGACGCCGACGATGCCCTGCTCGGCGAACCCGGCGAGGTCTCCGTCCTCGACGAATCGCCGCGAGAGGAAGTCGATCCACGGGCTCTGGCCGAGTGCGCGGAGCTGCGTCAGGGGAGTGTCAGGCATGGGAGCCTCCTACGAGGGGGAGCCGGTTGTCAGAGAGGGTCACCAGAGAGCATGGCAAGCTCACCCTCTCAGGGTCGGCTACCCGCGCGGAGTCGGCGTTAACTGCCGGTGTCAGCGAGTGCGCCCGGCGAGCTCGCGCAACCAGGCGGCGACCGCCTGCTCGTCGCGCCGCGCCTCGCGCCGGCGGGCCGCTCGTGCCTGGCTGGCGGTCACCGAGTTGGTGCGCGGCAGCGACGGCGTGACCCTGGCGGAAGCGGGGCCCGGGAGGAGTCGTCCGGGGCGCTTGGCGTCATAGACGGTGCCCATCGATGGGCGACATTAGCGAGCGTGGACGGACAGGACAAGAACTAATTTGTTCATTGTGCGACCGGTCTAATTCACCCGGCCCAGAGGTCCTGCAAATGGCCGTTCAGCGTCCGATTCTGGCGCGCGCGAACCCGGAACTGGGGTCAGGCCCGTTGCGTTGCCTCGACGCCGACGGCGGCAAGTCGAACGCCGATACGCAACGCAACGGGCCTGACCCCAGCCGTTTCGGCCCTCAGCAGAGGTCGTCGTAGGTGACCGCGGTTCGGTCGCCGGTGCGGCGGAGGACCGCCTCGAGCGCGAGCACGTGGCGCGGGCGGTCGAAGTCGGCAGGGTGGAGGTCGAGCCGGAGCAGGCGCCCGGAGGCCAGCGCGCCGGCCCGGACGGCGAGCGAGGAGCGGCGCAGCGAGAGCGCGGGGGCCAGCGCCGCGCGGTCGCGGCCGACGAGGCGCAGGACCGTGGCCCACCAGTCGAAGTCGGTCGCCAGCTCCCGGCGGAGCGCCGGTGTGTAGGCGTAGGCGGGTGCGACGAACCCGCGCGGCTCGACGCCCGCGAGCGAGAGCACGCGCCGGCCGGCGAGGATGCTCGCGCGCGTCGCGTCGGGGTCGAGCCCGGCGAACTCCGCCTCGTCGCGCCGGCGGCGCCCGCCGGCGCCCGCGCGCCGGTGCTGGAAGCCGTGCTGGGCGACCGCGTCGCCGTGGTCGCGGCAGTCGAGCAGCCACGCCGCGAGGTCGGGGCGGCGCTGGAAGAACGGGTGCAGGTCCGGCGCTGGGATGACGAGCAGCGTCGCGCGGTCGATGCCGTGGTCGGCGAGCCAGTCGCGGATCAGGGCGCAGCGCTCGAACGTGGCCGGCTCGACGTCGTGGATGGCCACGGCGATCCGGCGGTCGCCGTGGCCGTGGCTCATGCGGCGCGCCGATCGGTCGCCGCGCCCGCGCCGGCCAGCGCGCGATGCCAGCCCGCGGCGAGCCGTCCGAGCGAGGCCTCCCACGTGCGGTCGCGCACGGAGGCCAGGCCGCCGCGGGCGAGCCGCTCGCGCATCGCCCGCGAGCCCGCCAGACCGGCGACCGCGCCCGCCAGCGCCTCGGGGCGCGCCGCGCAGAGCAGGCCGCTGCGACCGTCGGCGACCAGCTCGGCCGGACCGCCCGCGGCGACCGCCACGACCGGCAGGCCCGACGCCTGCGCCTCGAGCACCACCTGGCCGAACGTGTCCGTCTGCGAGCAGAACAGGAACAGGTCGGCCGATGCGTACGTCGCCGCCAGCTCCTCGCCGTCGAGCCAGCCGAGGAACGTCGCCGCACGGCCGAGCCGGGCGCGCAGCCGGTCCTCCTCGGGGCCGCCGCCGGCGATCACGAGGTGCAGGCGCGGCTCGCGGGCCCGCGCGGAGAGGAACGCGTCGGCGAGCAGGTCGACGCCCTTCTCGCGCGTGAGCCGCCCGGCGTAGAGCACGGTGACCCGGTCGGCCGGGAAGCGGCCGGGATCCCGCTTGGCCGGGGAGAAGCGCGCGACGTCGACGCCGCGGTCCCAGCGGCCGATCCGGTCAGGCTCGACCCCGAGCTCGCCGAGCGTGGCGTCGGCCGCGGCCGAGGGGGAGAGCACGACGCCGCACTGGCCGTAGAAGGCGCCGAGGGCGAGCTGCATCCCGAGCACGATGCGCGGGTCGCCCGAGCGCAGCTGGGCGTACGCGGTCAGCTCGGTGTGGTAGGAGCCGGCGAGGGGCAGCCCGAGCATCCGCCCGGTGAGCGCGCCGGCGACGCCCGCCGGCCCCGGCACGCAGACATGCAGCAGCTCGTAGCGGCCCTCCGCGAGCGCGTCGACGATCGCGGGGACGCCCGGGACGCCGACCCGCAGGCCGGGGTAGAACGGGATCTCGACCTCGGCGACCGCGGGCAGCCGGCGGTCGACGTGCGGGTCGGTCCCGATCACCTCGACCTCGAAGCCCGGCACGCCGCGCTCGCGGATCTCGTCGAGCGTGTGCGTGACGCCGTGCATCGAGCCGACGCCGTCGGCCAGCAGCGCGACCCGCACCGGCTCCGGCCCGCGCGCGGCGAGCCGGCGCTTCTCGCGCCCGAGGAACGCGGCCGCTGGGGCGTACGGGATCGCGGGGATGCAGGCCTCGAACATCGCGAGCGCGGCGCCGGCGAGCTCGCTCTCGCCGCCGTCCGCGAGCGCGTCGAGCGGCGCCGGGTCGGCGGCCAGCGCCGCCGCCGCGCCCATCATCCGGCCGACCGCGGCCTCGAGCTTGCGCTCGTGCGAGCGCCGGGCCCGCCGGTAGAGGTCGGCGTGGGAGAAGCCGTCGGCCTGGAGGTAGGCGATGAGGTCGCCGTCCGCGAGCGAAGCGGTGGCGAGGCCTCCGGCCGGGACAGAGTCGAGCTCGACCGCCGCGAGCCACGCGCGCAGCAGCGCGCGGGCGTCGTCCGGGCCGAGGTCGGTGCACGCGCCCCCGCCGCGGGCGTCGGAGTCGCTCATCACGCGCTCGACCATCCGCAGCACCGCGGCCGGGTCCGGCGCGGCGCCGTCCGCCGCCCCGCGGCCGAGTGCGCGCACGGCGAGCGCCATGGCGTTGTGCGCCCAGCGCGCCGCGCTGCCCTGGTCCCCGCGCGCCTGCACGCGCCCGGCGCGGACGTGGGCGAGGAACTCGGAGGGGGTCGCCGCGAACGGCGTCTCGGAGAACGTCCGGCCGATGTCGATCCCGGCGTGGTCGTCGGTCCCGCCCACCCCGGTGCCCCCGTGCGTCTCGATGTAGATCGCGGCGGGCAGGTTGAGCTCGGCGTCGCGTGCGCCGTTGCGCACCTCCCAGATGCCGAACAGCTCGGCGAGCCGCCGCCGGTGGCGCGGCGTGAGCGGAGCGGCGACCGCGTAGAACGGGTGCGCGAGCGCGCAGGTGATCTCGCGCTCGTGCAGGTAGGCCGCGACGACCTCGACGTCGTCCCGATGCGCCTGGAGCCACTCGTGGTCGTCCGGCGTGATCCCCAGGCAGAGCACGTGCACCTGCTGCGGCTCCCCGCGGAACGCGACCGTCAGCTCCTCGGACACGAACACGTCGGGGCGGTCGGCGATCGCCAGCGCGCCGTCGATCGTGTCGTGGTCGGTGATCGTGACGAAGTCCATCCCGCGCCGCTTGGCGAGCGCGTAGACCTCTTCCGGCGGCGTCGCGCACTCCGGCAGCCCGAGGGCCGACTGGACGCCCAGCTTGGCGACCGCGGAGGCGGTCGAGTGGCAGTGCAGGTCGACCCGGCTCGCCGTGTTCGTCATGTCCCTCATCGCACACCGTAGATTCGGCGACGTTTGCAGGGATTTTGTGACGGTCCGGGTAACGGCCGGTGACGCTGGTGTGAACGCTGACCGCGCCGCCGCCCCCGAGGAGCGGCGGCGCGCCGGCGCGCCGAGCAGGGTTTTGCGTCGAGGCACTGCGGTTAGTGGAGGCAGAGACTCGCCGCAGGTCTGCGGGAGACCTCGGCGGGCGTCCCTTGTTCTTCTCCAAGAGGAGCGCTTCGAAGCATGCGCAGATCTTTGCTTGGTGCCGTGCTCGTACTCGCCGCGCTGGGCGCGGCCGGGGCCGCGAGCGCCCGCACCGACGACGACCGCGAGTACGTCGTCGTCTATCAGAAGGGCGCCGACCTCGGCGCCGCCCGCCAGGCGGTCGAGGCCGCCGGCGGGAAGATCGTCTCCGAGAACGCCGCCATCGGAGTCGCCACCGTCCGATCCGGTAAGGGCGACTTCAAGGAACGCGTGGACGACCAGGCCGCGCTCCTCGGCGCGGCCGGCAACGAGGCGATCGGCCACGCGCCGCCGGCCGACCGGCCCAAGCGCGACGACGTCGAGGCGCTCGGCACCGCGCGGGCCGGGGGCGCGAAGCCGCGAGCGCCCCGCGGCGTCGAGCCGCTGTCGGGGCTGCAGTGGGACATGCGGATGATCGACGCGACACCCGCCGGGTCCTACTCCCTCGAGCAGGGCAAGGGCGTGGAGGTCGGCATCATGGACACCGGCATCGACGGCCGGCACCCGGACCTTCGGCCGAACTTCGACCGCCGCCTGAGCCGCAACTTCACCTCCGACATCCCGAGCATCGACGGCCCCTGCGCGGAGGATCCGGACGGCTCGTGCGAGGACCCCGCGGACGTCGACGAGAACGGCCACGGCTCGCACGTGGCGGGCACGATCGGCTCGCCGCTCAACGGCCAGGGGATCGGCGGCGTCGCGCCGCGCGTGTCGCTCGTCAACCTGCGGGCCGGCCAGGACTCGGGGTTCTTCTTCCTGCAGCCGACCGTCGACGCGCTGACGTACGCGGGCGACAACGGGATCGACGTGGTCAACATGTCGTACTTCATCGACCCGTGGCTCTACAACTGCGCCAACAACCCGGCGGACTCGCCGGAGGAGCAGCTCGAGCAGCGCACGATCATCACCGCCACGCAGCGCGCCATCGACTACGCGCGCGACCATGGCGTGACGACGATCGCGGCCGAGGGCAACGGCAACACCGACCTCGGCAACCCGACGACCGACACGACCAGCCCCGACTTCCCGCCCGGTACCGAGCGGACGCGGACGATCGACAACAACACATGCCTGTCGATGCCCACGGAGGCGGACGGCGTGATCGGCGTCACCTCGGTCGGCCCGAGCGGGCGCAAGGCCTACTACTCGGACTACGGCCTCGAGCAGGCCGACGTCTCGGCGCCGGGCGGCGATCGCCGCGACTTCTTCGGCACGCCGCGGTACGGCCTGGCCGAGACGCGCATCCTGGCGCCGTACCCGGAGGCCGTCGGCCGGATCGAGGACAGCGACGCGGATGGCATCCCCAACATCGACGCGAACGGCAACGTGACCACGTCGCTCGTCGTCAAGGACCACGGGGCGTACTACCAGTGGATCCAGGGCACGTCGATGGCCTCGCCGCACGCGGTGGGCGTGGCCGCGCTCGCGGTGGCGCACTTCGGCACGCGCGATCGCGCCCACGGCGGGCTGACGCTCGACCCGGCCGAGACCGAGCGGCACCTGCTCGACGGCGCGACGGACACGCCGTGCCCGACGCCGCCGGTGCTCGACTACCCCGACCTGCCGGAACCGTTCACGGCCACATGCGCCGGTGACGCGGACCGCAACGGCTTCTACGGCGACGGCATCGTCGACGCAGTCGGCGTCCTGCGCCCGTAGCGGATGCGCCCGCGAGCCGCTCCCCGCCGCCGTGCGCAGCGGGGAGCGGCTCAGCCGGTCGTGGGACCGCGCGACACCGGGACGCCCTCAGGGATCGCTGGGAGCGAACGCAGCCGCCGTGGCGACGCGGCTGTAGCCGGCGCCCAGGCAGGCCATCAGCGTGATGCGCGCGGCCGCCGGAGACAGCGCGGGAGCGAGGATGAGCCCCGCGGCGCGCACGTCGCGCTCGCCGCCCTCGAAGCCGTAGGTGCCGCGCAGGATCCGGCCGGATTCCGGGCGCACGCACGCGACGACCGGGACCTGCGCGGCGGCGGCCGAGCAGGCCGCGAGGAAGGCGGGCGGCGCGTGGCCGGCGCCGAGCAGGACGGCGACGAGCCCGTCGACCCCCGCCGCGAGCGCCGCTTCGACCAGCCCGCCGTCGCTGCCGAGCCCGGCCGGGACCACCTCGACGCGGGCGTCGAGCTGCGCGACCGGCAGGGGCGGCCGCCGCACCGGCGCGGACCAGACCTCCACGCGCGCCTCGCTCACGCGCCCGAGCGCCCCCGTGCGCGGGGAGGCGAACGCGCGCGGCGAGACGGAGTCGGCCTTGCGGACCTCGCGCGCGGCGTGCAGCTCACCGGCGAACGCGACGATCGCGCCGAGCCCTTCCGTGGCGGCGTCGCCGGCCGCGCGGACGGCGTCGAGGAGGTTCGCCGGTCCGTCGGCGCCGGTCGCCGACGCGGGCCGGATGGCGCCGGTCACGACGATCGGCGCGTCGCCGCCGTGCAGGAGGTCGCACAGCACCGCGGTCTCCTCCAGCGTGTCGGTGCCGTGGGTCACGACCACGCCGCGCCCGGCTGCGGCCTCCGCGACGGCGGCGCGGGCGATGTCGAGGGCGTCCGCCGCGCTCACCAGCACGCCGGGCCACGTCCCGATCGTCCGCGCCTGCAGCCCGGGCAGAGCGGCCAGGGCGGGCACGGCGGCAACCAGCGCCGCCGCGTCGAGCTGCGGCACGGCGCCGTCGTCGCCGGCCATGGCGATCGTGCCGCCGGCGGCGAGCACGGTGACCTCGCGCGCGGGATGCATCGGCGCGCACGATACCTGCGGCCAGACCAGGGACAGGACCTGGATCCACTGCTACCTTTCCGACCTCAAGTGCCCACGTCGCGCCCCTCGGGAGCACTCCTTTGCCGCCACGCCAACGGCCGACCGAGCCGGTCGGCCTGTACGACCCCGGATACGAGCACGACGCTTGCGGCGTCGCGTTCGTGGCGCGGCTGAGCGGCGACCCGACGCACGAGACGGTCCAGCGGGCGATCACCGCCCTCGAGAACCTGGAGCACCGCGGCGCCGCGGGCGCCGATCCCAACACCGGCGACGGCGCCGGGATGCTGCTGCAGCTGCCTGACGAGCTGCTGCGCGGGCTGATCGGCGCGGGCCTCCCGCCCGCCGGGCAGTACGGCGTCGCGGTCTGCTTCCTCCCGCAGGAGGAGGAGCGCCGGCTCGAGCTCGAGCGTCTGCTCGCGGAGACGGTCGAGGCCGAGGGCCAGCGCGTCGTCACCTGGCGCGACATCCCGGTCGAGAAGGACTACGTCGGCATCACCGCCAACTGGTTCGCGCCCTACATCAAGCAGCTCGTCGTCGCCGCGTCGCCCGAGCTGGCGGGCGACCAGGACGCGTTCGAGCGCAAGCTCTACGTGATCCGCCGGGTCGCCGAGCTGGCCGCCGGGCCGGACCTCGTGATCCCCTCGTTCTCCAGCCGCACGATCGTCTACAAGGGCATGCTCACGGCGTCGCAGCTGCTGGGCTACTACCCCGACCTGCAGGACCCGCGCACCAGGACCGCGCTCGCGCTGGTCCACTCGCGCTTCTCGACCAACACGTTCCCGAGCTGGGAGCTGGCCCACCCGTACCGCTACATCGCGCACAACGGCGAGATCAACACGCTGCGGGGCAACGTGAACTGGATGCGCGCGCGCGAGTCGCAGCTCGCCTGCGACCTGTTCGGCGCCGACCTGGAGAAGGTCCTGCCGGTCGTGCGGCCCGGCGGCTCGGACTCGGCGACGTTCGACAACGTGCTCGAGCTGCTCGTGCTGGCCGGCCGCAGCCTCCCGCACGCGGTGATGATGATGGTGCCGGAGGCGTGGGAGGAGCGCGACGACCTGCCCGACCACCTGCGCGCGTTCTACGCGTTCCACTCGTGCGTGATGGAGCCGTGGGACGGCCCGGCGGCGATCAGCTTCACCGACGGCCGCGTGATCGGCGCGACGCTGGACCGCAACGGCCTGCGCCCCGGCCGCTGGATGGAGACCAAGGACGGCTGGGTGGTGCTCGCGTCGGAGTCCGGCGTGCTCGACGAGCCCGCGGAGAACGTGTTGCGCAAGGGGCGGCTGCAGCCGGGCAAGCTGTTCCTCGTCGACCTCGCGGAGGGCCGCATCGTCGCCGACGAGGAGGTCAAGGAGGGCGTCGCGACCCAGCGCCCGTACGGCGAGTGGTACGAGAGGGGCGTCGTCCGGCTGGCCGACCTGCCCGAGCGCCAGGGCCGCGTGCCGCGCGAGCCGCTCCGCACCCGCCAGCTCGCGTTCGGCTACACGCAGGAGGACCTGCGGATCCTGCTCGCGCCGATGGCGGCGAAGGGCGAGGAGCCGATCGGGTCGATGGGCAACGACCTCGCCCTGGCGGTGCTGTCCGACCAGGCGCCGCCGCTGTTCTCCTACTTCAAGCAGCTGTTCGCGCAGGTCACCAACCCGCCGATCGACCCGATCCGCGAGTCGGTCGTGATGTCGATCCGGACGGGCGTCGGGTCCGAGGCGAACCTGCTGACCGAGGGCCCGGACCACGCACACCAGCTCGTGATCCCGCACCCGATCCTGCGCAACAGCGAGCTGGAGGCGCTGCGCGGGGTGGACTCCTCCGTCTTCCGCTCGCACACGATCCCGATCACCTGGCCGGTCGCGGACGGGCCCGAGGGCATGACATGGGCGGTCCGGCGCATCTGCGAGCAGGCGGCCGAGGCGATCGCGTACGGCGCGAACATCCTCGTGCTGTCCGACCGCGGGGTCGGGCCCGGCCGCGCCGCGATCCCGTCGCTGCTCGCGGTCGCCTCGGTGCACCACCACCTCGTCCGCGAGGGCACGCGCCTGCAGGCCGGCCTGGTGCTCGAGTCCGGCGAGCCGCGCGAGGTGCACCACTTCGCGACGCTGATCGGCTACGGCGCGTCGGCCATCAACCCGTACCTGATGATGGAGTCGCTCGCCGAGGTCGCCGACCCCGCCGAGCTCGAGCAGGCGCAGCGCAACGTCGTCAAGGCGATCGGCAAGGGACTGCTCAAGACGCTCTCGAAGATGGGCATCTCGACGATCCAGTCCTACAACGGCGCGCAGATCTTCGAGGCCGTCGGGCTCGGCCCGGAGCTGATCGAGAAGCACTTCACCGGCACCGCGTCGCGCATCGCCGGCATCGGCATGGACGTGCTCGCGCGCGAGACGCTCAGCCGTCACCTGCGCGCATATCCGGAGTCCGAGGACCTGCTCCCGGTCGGCGGCGTCTACGCATGGCGCAAGGACGGCGAGCATCACCAGTGGAACCCGGGCGCGATCGCCGGGCTCCAGCACGCCGTCCGCCACGGCGGGCGCGAGGCGTATGACGAGTGGGCGGCGGAGATGAACGAGTCGTCGTCGCGGCGCGCGTCGCTGCGCGGGCTGCTCGGCTTCAAGTTCCCCGAGGACGGCATCAGGTTGGACGACGTCGAGCCTGCGGCGGAGATCGTGAAGCGCTTCTCCACCGGCGCGATGTCGCTCGGCTCGCTCTCGCGCGAGGCGCACGAGACGCTCGCGATCGCGATGAACCGGCTCGGCGGGCGCTCCAACACCGGCGAGGGCGGGGAGGACCCGGCGCGCTACACGCCGGACCCGAACGGCGACTCGCGCCGGTCGGCGATCAAGCAGGTCGCGTCGGGCCGCTTCGGCGTCACGATCCACTACCTCACGAACGCGGACGAGATCCAGATCAAGATGGCCCAGGGCGCGAAGCCCGGCGAGGGCGGCCAGCTGCCCGGCCACAAGGTCGACGGCTACATCGGCAAGATCCGCGCGTCGACGCCCGGCGTCGCGCTCATCTCCCCGCCGCCGCACCACGACATCTACTCGATCGAGGACCTCAAGCAGCTGATCTACGACCTGCGCTGCTCCAACCCGGGCGCGCGCATCTCGGTGAAGCTCGCGGCCGAGGTCGGCGTCGGCACGGTGGCGGCGGGCGTCGCGAAGGCCAACGCCGACCACATCCTGATCTCCGGCCACGAGGGCGGCACCGGCGCCTCGCCGCTCTCCTCGCTGCAGTCCGCGGGCATCCCGTGGGAGATCGGCCTGGCCGAGACGCAGCAGACGCTGGTGCTGAACGACCTGCGCTCGCGCGTGTGGGTGCAGGCCGACGGGCAGATGAAGACGGGCCGCGACGCGGTGGTCGCCGCGCTCCTCGGTGCCGACGAGGTCGGCTTCTCCACCGCGCCGCTGATCGCGGCCGGCTGCATCATGATGCGCGCCTGCCACCTCAACACCTGCCCGGTCGGGATCGCGACGCAGGACCCCGAGCTGCGGCGGCGCTTCGAGGGCACGCCGGAGCACGTCGTCAACTACCTCTTCTTCGTCGCGGAGGAGGCGCGCGAGCTGATGGCCAGGCTCGGCGTGCGCCGCTTCGAGGACCTCATCGGGCACACCGAGCTGCTCGAGGCCGCGCCGGCCGTGGACCACTGGAAGGCGCGGGGGATCGACCTCTCGCTCCTGCTCGCCGCGCCCGACGCGCCGCCGGACGCGCCCCGCCGGCGTGTGCGGCCACAGCTCTCGCCGCTGCCGGGCGCGCTCGACTGGGACCTGATCGAGGCCGCGCGCGACGCGATCGACCACCGCAGGGTGGTGACCGGCGAGTTCGCGGTGCGCAACGTCAACCGCACGGTCGGCGGGCTGCTCTCGCACTGGGTCGCGAAGGTGCACGGCGCCGCGGGCCTGCCGCCGGAGACGATCCGCTTCGGCCTGCGCGGCTCGGCGGGGCAGTCGTTCGGCGCGTGGCTGGCGCCGGGCGTCGAGCTCTCGCTGGTCGGCGACGCGAACGACTACTGCGGCAAGGGGCTGAGCGGCGGCGTGCTGTCCGTGCGGCCGCCCGACGAGGCGAGCTTCGCTGCGGAGGAGAACGTGATCGTCGGCAACACCGTCCTGTACGGGGCGACGTCGGGGCGCGCGTTCTTCCGCGGGCTCGCGGGGGAGCGGTTCGCGGTGCGCAACTCGGGCGCGAGCGCGGTCGTCGAGGGCGTCGGCGACCACGGGTGCGAGTACATGACCGGCGGGCGGATCGTGGTCCTCGGCGGGACGGGGCGCAACTTCGCGGCGGGCATGAGCGGCGGGATCGCATACGTGCTGGACGTCGACGGCTCGTTCCCGGCGCGCTGCAACATGGAGCTGGTCGGCTTCGACGAGATCGGCGAGGCCGACGCGATCGAGCTGCACGAGCTGGTAGAGGAGCACCACCTGCGCACGCTCTCGCCGGTCGCCGCGCGGGTGCTGGAGGACTGGGACGCGTGGCTCCCGCGCTTCGTCAAGGTCATGCCGCACGACTACAAGCGCGCGCTCGCCGACATGACGAAGGCCGAGCACGCGATGCGCGCCGACGCCGAGCAGGACAGCGTCGCCGACGTGGTCGGCGCGCCGCAGACCGGGACGAGCCGGCAGTCCTAGGGCGCGGCGGCCTTGAGCGCCGCCGCCACCACCTCGACCGCGGGCGTCCTGGTCGCCCGCGTGAGCAGGAACACCTCGCGCGCGATCTCCCCTTCGGCGAGCGGGCGCACGGCCACGCCCGGCGTGCCGTAGCCGATCACCAGATCGGGCAGCAGCGCGCAGGCGCCGGTGGTGCGCACGAGCTCGAGCAGGATCAGGAAGTCGTCGGACGCGTACCGCAGGTCCGGCTCGAAGCCGCCGAGCTGCCGGCAGGCGCGGATCTGCATCTCCCGGTGGCCGGTGCCCGGCTGGCACGCCGCCCACTCGGCGCCGGCGAGCCGGGCCATCGGCACGCGGCGCCGCCGCGCGAGCGGGTGGGTCGCCGGCATGACGAGCCGCACCTGCTCGCGCACGAGCGGCTCGCGGCGCAGGTCGGCGTGGACCGGTCGCGGCTGGCCCGTGTACTCGTCGCCGATCACTGCGTCGAGCTGCTGCAGGCGCAGCGCCGGAACGCCCTCCTCGACCTCCACCTCCGTCGCCTCGACGCGCACGTCGGGATGGCTCTCGGCGAGCGCCGCGATGGCCGGCGCGACGATGCGCAGGAACGCGGACTGGAACGCCGACACGCGCACGACGCCCGCGGGGCGCCCGGCGGCGACCTCGGCGACCTCCGCCTCGGCCGCCTCCATCCCGTCGAGCAGCGTGGCGGCGTGGCGGACCAGCACGCGGCCCGCATCGGTGAGCCGGACGTTGCGCCCGCTGCGCTCGAGCAGCTTCGCGCCGGCCTCCCGCTCGAGCACCGCGAGCTGCTGGGAGACCGCGCTCGGCGTGTAGTCGAGCGCCCGGGCCGCGCCGTGGACGGTGCCGCGGGCGTCGAGCTCGCGCAGGAGCCGGAGGCGGCGGAGGTCCAGCATCGTTCACCGAAGCTACACGGTTCTGTGCACGAATGGGAGATGGACGTGAACAGTCCTGGTTGCCAGCATCACCGGCGTGGGACCGCTGCTCTGCCTGCTCTCCGCCGCCGGCTTCGGCGCGATGGCGATCTTCGGCAAGCTGGCCTACGACGCGGGCGTCGAGGTCGGCGACCTGCTGCTCGTGCGCTTCGCGCTCGCGGCGGCGCTGCTGCTCGCGGTCGCGGGGGCGACCGGCGCGCTGCGCGGGCTCGAGCGCCGAGCGGTGCTGGCGGGGCTCGGGATGGGCGCGATCGGCTACGCGACGCAGTCCGGCCTCTTCTTCGGCGCGCTCGAGCGGATGGACGCCTCGCTGCTGGCGCTGATCCTGTACGTGTACCCGGCGCTGGTGCTGATCGCCGCGGTCGCGCTGGGCCGCGAGCGCGCGACGCGCCGGCGCGTGGCGGCGCTCGTGATCGCGCTCGCCGGCACCGCGCTCGTCCTCGCCGGCGCGGCTTCGGGGAGCCTCGACGCGCTGGGCACGGCGATGGGCTTCGGGGCGGCGGTCGCCTACACCGCGTACATCCTCACGGGCGACCGGGTCGGCGCGGGCGTGCCGCCGGTGGCGCTGGCGGCGCTGGTCTGCCTCGGCGCGACGTTCACGTTCGCGGTGGCCTCGGCCGTGCGCGGCGGGCCCGAGCTCGGCTTCGGCGCCGACGGCTGGGCGGCGATCGGCGCGATCGCGGCGGTGAGCACCGTCGGCGCGATCCTCTGCTTCTTCGCGGGGCTGGCGCGGGTCGGGCCGTCGGCGGCGTCGATCCTGTCGACGCTCGAGCCGGTGGTCACGGTGGGGCTGGCGGCGGTGGTGTTCGGGGAGTCGCTCGGGGCGGTGCAGCTCGTGGGGGGCGCGTTGGTGCTGAGCGCGGTGGTCGTGATGCAGTGGCCGGGGGCGCGGGCTCGCTCTCCCGAGGCGCTGGTTGCCGCGTAGCGCTCGACGTTGGTGTACGGCTTGCAGTGAGGGGAGCGGGATCGGGTGTCCGCTGCGGCTCGCGAGGCGGTTTCGGTGGATGATTTGCACGTTGACCACCGCATAGGTGGTCAACGTGCAAATCGCTCGGGCGCGGGGCGCTTCCGCGGAAGCGCGTCCCCCTCCCGGGCTCTCCCTCGATGCAAGCCGTCCGGCTACGCCGGCGCCTCCCCAGACGAGTGCGCCGCCGCCACCGACGCACGCGCGTCGCCCGGACGCCACTTCCCGCACCGCGTCGACCAGCCGCTCCGCGTCGGACTCGTCGTTGTAGTGCACGAACCCGGCCCGCACCGCGCCGTCGGGCGCCAGCCCGAGGAACCGCTCCAGCTCCCACGCGTAGTAGTTGCCGTCCCACACCGCCACCTGCCGCGCGGCAAGCGCCGTCGCGACCTCCGTCGACGTCTTCCCGTCGACGTTGAACATGAGCGTCGGCACCCGGTCGGGCGGGGCGCCGTAGAGCGTCACGCCGCCGATCTCTCTCAGCCCTTCCAGCGCGATCGCGAAGAGGCGCTCCTCGTGCTCCCGGATCGCGTCGTACCCGACGTCGAGCATGTACTCCGCCGCCGCCGTGACCCCGGCCAGCGACTCGAACGGCAGCGTGCCGAGCTCGAACCGGTCGGGCGCCTCGTCGGGCGACGGGTTGAGCTTGTCGGGCACCAGCTCCTCCAGCAGCGCGGGCGCCGCGCAGAGGATCCCGATGTGCGGTCCGTACCACTTGTACGCGGAGCACGCGAGCGTGTCGGCGCCGAGCGCTTGCAGGTCCAGGGTGCGGTGGGGGGCCGCCGCGACGGCGTCGATCGAGATCCGCGCGCCGGCGGCGTGCGCGGCGGCGACGATCCCCGCCAGCTCCGGCACGGTCCCGGTCGCGTTGGACGCGGCGGTCACCGCGACCCAGCGCGTGCGCTCGGAGAGCACCGCCTCCACGGCCGAGGCGGGGAGCGCGAGCGTGTCGCGCTCCGGCTCGGCCCACCGCACGGTCGCTCCGGCGCGCTCGGCGGCGATCACCCACGGGCGCACGTTCGCGTCGTGGTCCAGGCGCGTGACGACGACCTCGTCGCCCGGCGAGAGCGTGCGGCCGACCGCTGCGGAGAGCCGCATCGTCATCGCGGTCATCGACGGCCCGAACGCGACGCCGCGCGGCTCGGCCCCGAGCAGCCGGGCGACCGCGGCGCGCGCGTCCTCGACGCACTCGTCGGTCGCGTGCGCGGCGGCGAACACCCCGCCGTGGTTGGCGCCGCGGCCGGACCGCATCCACGCGTCCATCGCCTCGATCGCCGTGTCGACCATCTGCGTCCCGGCCGGCCCGTCGAGCCGCGCCCAGCCGCCGGCGACTCCGGGGAAGCGGTCGCGGTTCACGAGCGGGCCTCCGCGGCCGCCAGGCGCTCGGCCGCGATCCGCACGAGCTCCGCGTCGTGCGGATAGCTCAACAGCGCGGCCGCTGCCGCGATGTCCACCCAGCGCATCTCGTCCACCTCGTCGTTCGGCGTGAATGGCGCGGCCGGGCCCTCCGGCTCCATGAGCCAGTAGCGGACGACCTTCTCGCGCCCCTTGTTGTCGCGGTAGTGCACCGGCGGGAGCTCCGGGCCGAGCCGGCAGCGCAGCTCGATCTCCTCGTCCACCTCCCGCAGCGCCGCCTCCTCCCAGCTCTCGCCGGGGTCCAGCTTGCCCTTCGGGAGCGACCAGTCGTCGTAGCGCGGCCGGTGCACGACCGCGATCTCGAGCGTGCCGGCGGCCGGTCGGCGCCACACGATGCCGCCCGCCGCCTTGACCTCGGTCGTGTCCGGATCCATCGCCGTCCCATCCTGGCAGCCGGCAAAGGTGACGCACCCGTCAACTTCGGTATGGTCGCGCGGATGAGCGAGCTGCCCAGCGTCTGCGTGATCGGCGCCGGCGCGTGCGGGATCGCGGCGGTCAAGGCGCTGCACGAGCGCGGTTTCCCGTTCGACTGCTTCGAGGCGAGCGATCGCGTCGGCGGCAACTGGGTGTTCAACAACCGCAACGGGATGTCGTCGGCGTATCGCTCGCTGCACATCAACACGTCGCGCGCCCGGATGGAGTTCTCGGACTTCCCGATGCCCGCGACCTATCCCGACTTCCCGCATCACACGCACATCGCCGCGTACTTCGACGCCTACGTCGATCACTTCGGGGTGCGCGACCGGATCACGTTCCACACGCTCGTCACCCGCGCCGAGCCGCGCGCCGGCGGCGGCTGGGACGTGACCACGGACGACGGAAGCACGCGCAGCTACGACGCGCTCGTCGTCGCCAACGGCCACCACTGGGACGCCCGCTGGCCCGAGCCCGCGTTCCCGGGCAGCGAGCAGTTCGCGGGCGTGCAGCTGCACTCGCACCAGTACACGGGGGAGGACCCAGAGCTGCTCCGCGACCGCTCGGTGGTGGTGCTCGGGATGGGCAACTCGGCGATGGACATCGCGGTGGAGTCCTCGTTCGTCGCCCGCCGCACGTACCTCGCCGCCCGGCGCGGCGCGTGGGTGATCCCGAAGTACGTCCTCGGCCGGCCGATGGACAGCTTCCCGGTCTCCGCCCACGTGCCGATCAGTGTGCGCAAGCGCGCGCAGGGCGCGCTGTTGCGGGTCACGGTCGGCGACATGGAGCGCTACGGACTGCCCAAGCCCGACCACCCGTTCGGCTCCGCCCATCCGACGGTGTCCGACGACATCCTGTCGCGCATCGCGCACGGCGAGGTCGTGCCGAAGCCCAACATCGCCGCGCTGACCGAGGGCACGGTGCGGTTCGCGGACGGCAGCGAGGCCGAGGCGGACGTCGTCGTGTACTGCACGGGCTACAAGGTCACGTTCCCGTTCCTCGACCCGGAGCTGGTCTCGGCGCCGGACAACGACCTGCCGCTCTTCCGGCGGGTCTTCCACCCCGAGCTCCCGGGGATCTACTTCGTCGGCCTCTTGCAGCCGATCGGCGCCGTGATGCCGCTCGCCGAGCTGCAGTCGGAGTGGATCTGCGACCACCTCGCCGGGCGCTACGTGCTCCCGCCGGCGCGCGCGATGCACACCGACATGGAGGCCGAGCGCGCCGCCATGTTCAAGCGCTACGTGCGCTCCAAGCGGCACACGATGCAGGTCGACTACGAGGACTACGTGCTGGCCATGAAGCGCGAGCGCCGGCGGGGCGCGCAGCGCGGAGCGCCGGCATGAGCGGGGTCGCGACCGGGCGCCGCGAGCGCACCAAGGCGGCCAACCGCGCCGCGCTCGTCGAGGCGGCGCGCGACGCGTTCGGCGAGCTCGGCTACGAGGCCGTCGGGGTGCGCGACATCGTGCGCCGGACCGACCTCGCGTCGGGCACGTTCTACAACTACTTCCCCGACAAGGAGGCGGTGTTCCGCGCGGTCGTGCGGGAGACCGGGGCGGCGGTCCGGCGCCGCGTGCGCGCCGCCAGGACGAGCGCCCTGAGCTTCCCGGCCTTCGTCGAGTCCGGCTACCGCGCCTACTTCGACGCGATCGTCGAGGACCCGGCGACGTTCGCGTTCCTGCGCCGCAACCTCGGCGTGCTGGGGGCGACCGGGCTGGAGGACGAGCTGCCGCTGGGCGCCGCCGAGCTGGCGGAGGACCTCGCCGCGCTCGTCTCCGGCGACGAGCTGCGGGCGATCGACGTCGAGTACTGCGCCCACGCGATGGTCGCGGTCGGGGTCGAGCTGGGCGCGCGCATGGCCGAGCGCGAGCCGCCCGACGTCGACGGCGCCACGCGCTTCGCGACCGAGCTGTTCCTCCACGGCGTCACGCGGCGGTGATGCCGAGCGCGGCCGCCTCGGGCGTGGCGGCCAGGGCCGCGCTCGCCTCACGCCGCGGGGTTCCGGCGCCGATCCATGAGAGATCGTCTTGAGGTGCTCCAGGCGATCGGCATTTGTCCCCGCGGGCCGCGTGCGGCACCGTGTGCGGATGGCCGTCGCCGACCCCAGCACCGATGCCCGGCTCGCCGCCGCGCAGCGGCTCTTCTCGCCCGAGGGCGCGTACCTGAACACCGCGACCTACGGGCTCCCGCCGCGCACGGCGTTCGATGCCCTCGCCGCCGCGACCGACGAGTGGCGCCACGGGCGCACCGGCTTCGACGGCTGGGACCGCTCGGTCGGCGCCGCCCGTGCCGCGTTCGCCCGGCTCGCGGGCGTGGAGCCGGGGGACGTGGCGGTCGGCTCCGCCGTGTCGGCGTTCGCGGGCCTCGTCGCCGCCGCGCTCCCGCCAGGCGCGCGCGTGCTGTGCGCCGAGGGGGACTTCACGAGCGTCCTGTTCCCGTTCCTCGCCCAGGAGCGCCGCGGCGTGGCCGTGGAGCTGGTGCCGCTCGACCGGCTTGCCGAGGCGCTCGGCGGCGGCCACGACCTCGTCGCGGTGAGCGCGGTGCAGAGCGCCGACGGGCGCATCGCCGACCTCGACGCGATCGCGTCCGCCGCCGCGCAGCACGACGTGCGCACGTTCGTCGACGTCACGCAGGGGATGGGCTGGCTGCCGCTGGACTGCTCGCGCTTCGACTACACGGCCTGCGCGGCCTACAAGTGGCTGTTGAGCCCGCGCGGCACGGCGTTCTTCACCATCCGGCCCGAGCGCCGCGACGACCTCGTGCCGCATTCGGCGGGCTGGTACGCGGGCGAGGAGGTGGCCGCGTCCTACTACGGCGGCCCGCTGCGGCTCGCCGCCGACGCGCGCCGCTTCGACCTCTCGCCGGCGTGGATCAACTGGGTCGGCGCGGCGGCCGCCCTGGCGCTGCTCGAGGACGTGGGGATCGAGACCATCCGGGCGCACGACGTCCGCATGGCCGCGCGCCTGCGCGAGGGCCTCGGGCTGGAGCCGGGCGATTCGGCGATCGTGTCGGTCGCGGGCCTGGGCCCGGACGCCGCCGAGCGGCTGCAGGCTGCGGGCGTGATGGCGGCGGGCCGCGGCGGAGCGCTGCGGCTCTCGTTCCACCTCTACACGACGGATCGCGACGTCGATCGCGCGCTGGAGGCGCTGAACCGCCGGTAGAGCACGTGCGGGAGCCCGGCGTAGACCGTGTCGCGCTCGAACGCGAAGCCGAGCTTCTCCATCACCCGGCGTGACGCGACGTTGCCGCGGGAGCGTGAACGAGACGACGTCGGCCAGTCCGAGTTGGCCGAACGCGACGTCGAGGGACGCGGCGCCGAGCTCGGTCGCGAGGCCCTCACCCCAGCGCTCGGGCGCCACCGTCCAGCCGATCTCGACCTCGTCGCGACCGGCGACGTGCCTCCGGTGGGGCCCGCCCCGCGCGACCACCGCACCGGTCTCGCGGTCGCGGAACGCGTACCAGCCGAACCCGTGCTGCTCCCAGTGCTCCCTCGCGGAGGCGATCTGGCGATCGACGCCGGACGGCGTCGCGACGCCGCCCAGCGTCGCGCCGACGCGCGGGTCGCCGAGGATCCCGATCAGCCCGTCGCGGTGCTCGGGACCGATCGGCTCGCCCAGCATCCGACGTGTGTCCAGACGACCGGGGCGCACGGCCAAGACCATACTTTCGGGCAGTCCGCGGTCCGCGCGCGCACACTAGCGTCGCGCAGATACGCCTCGTCCGGCCGGTCGTGAAACCGGCGGTGTCGCCGGCGACTTGACCACCGGAGGGGTGGGCTCCGTGACCCGCCGCGTCACGGATCCGGGAACGGGGCCACGGCGATGCCGTGGTCCCGCTCCCGCACATCCGGAGCCGGGCGTCGGCCCGAGCCCAGGCGGTCGGGCCCGGGCGGGCGCAAGGGACAGGGCTGTTCGTTCGAGCGTGCCGGGCACCGCAATTGGATCGACCAGTCCCTTCCCTTACGGGCAAGACCGGCGTTGACGGCGGATGGGCGTGGTACGCCGATCCTTCCATTCGCGCCGGTCCTGCCCGTCAGTGAAGGGACTGGTCGCCCTCGCAACCGTTCCGCGGCGCCTCCAGCGTGACGACCTGTCCCTTGGGCCGGCCGCCTGAGCTGCGACCGTCCCGAGCTGCGACCGTCCCGAGCTGCGACCGTCCCGAGCTGCGACCGTCCCGCGCTACGACGCGCATCCCGCCCGCAAAGGAGTCGTCCGACCGTACCCGTACCTTGCGCGCCATGCCCCTGTGCTTCATCGAGCCGCAGGACGCCATCCGCGTCATCGCCGAGTCGGTCGGCCGGGAGGCCCGCCGGCAACTGCTGGGCGAGTTGGTCCGGGCGTGGGTCGACGAGATTCCCGACGAGGAGCTCGCGTCCCACTACGCCAAGGCCGTGGACGACCTGGACGAGCACGACCTGTCCATGCTCGCGGCCTGGCATGCCTCGATGGAGGTCGGCACGCCGATCGCCAACAAGGACTTCCTCGTCAACGCGTTCCCGACCCTGGGTGAGAACCGGCGCGAGGCGCTGAAGATCGCCGCAGGACTCCGCGGGGAGGACGCGTTCAACGCGGGCGTGGCGGAGGAGCAGGCGCTGGAGGCGGTGCTGCCCTGGCTCTCCCGCGACCGCTGCGAGGAGCTGGTGGCCGAATGCCTCGAGCTCTACTGCTGGGATCGGCTCGGCTCAGACAACTGAGGCGCCGGCGCCGCCCGTGGCGGCGCTGGTGGCTGCCGCACCTGCGGCGCCCGCTGGCGTCGTGACGCGTCAGGCGTGCGCTGGGAACGCGTCCGCGTAGCGGAACGTGCCGCGCACCCCGGCGTGATACGCCGGGAGCCGGAACGCCATCCAGTACTGCGACTCGACCGGGAACGGCGGCAGCACACCGAGCCGCGCCGCGGGCTCGAAGCCGAAGCGCGGGTAGTACTCGGCGTGGCCGAGGAGCGCGATGAGCGGCCAGTCCGTGGCCGCCGCGGCGGCGAGCGCGGCGCGCATGAGCCCGTCGCCGACGCCGCTGCGCTGGCGTTCCGGCAGCACGCCGATCGGCCCGAGGCCGAGGGCGGGGACGCCGTCGACGGTCGCCCGGCTGATCGCGACGTGACCGATCAGCGCGCCGTCGTCGACGGCGACGAAGCAGAGCTCCGGCACGAGGTCGCCCGCGGCGCGCAGGTCGTCGACCAGCGCCGCCTCGATCTCCGAGGGCGCGAACGCCGCGGCGTGCACGGCGCGGATCGCGTCGCCGTCCTCGTCGCGCTCGTTCCGGATCTCCATCACGCGGGCAGCAGCGCGTCGAGCTCCGCGATCGCCTGCCCGGTCTCGCGGAAGTGGACGACCGCGAAGCCGAGCTCTCGCGCCGCCTCGATGTTGACCGCGAGGTCGTCGACGAACACGCACTCGCCGGCGGGCAGGCCGAGCCGCTCCAGCACGATCGCGAAGATCGCGCGGTCGGGCTTGCGCAGGCCGACGAAGCCCGAGTCCACCACGGTCTCGAAGATGTCGTCGACCGGCAGCTTCGTGCGCCACAGCGGCTCCCACTCGCGCACGTTGTTGGTCAGCATCGCGAAGCGCACGCCGCGCTCGTGCAGCGTGCGGTAGTGGGCGAACAGCGCCTCGTTCGGATCGAGCGCCGCCATGTAGCGCTCGCCGAACCCGTGCAGCGCGACCGGCCGCTCCAGGATCGTCGTCAGCTCGCGCTCGATCGTCGCCAGGAACTCGGCCTCGGTGATCGCGCCGACCTCGAGCTCGAACAGCGGGTTGCGCCCGTCGGTCGCCGTGGCGCGTACGAGCGCGGCCCCGAACGCCTCCGGGGGGACGCCGGTGTCCTCCTGTACGCGAGCGAAGCCGTGCATCAGCGGCGCGGTGAGGACCCCGCCGAAGTCCGAGACGACGGCGCGGATCACGCGGCCCGGCGCAGGATGTCGTAGCGGCCGACGCCGGCGCGCCCCTCGAGGTGCCAGCGGAAGAACGCGCAGTCGAGCCGCAGCGCGCCGAGGTCGACGGACGAGCCGCAGAGCACCTCGCCCGCCGCGCGTCGCGCCCATTCCTCGCCGGTGTCGCCGGCGGGCCAGAGCTCGAGCCCCGCCCGGCGCGTGTGGCCGTCGGCGTCGTACGTGGTGGAGAGGCGGCCCTCCTCGATCTCGACGCGTCCCTCCGGCTCCCACAGAGCCGCCCACGTCGTCTCCCCGTCGTGGTGCGCGGCGCCCGCCGGGCGCACCGCGGTGAGCGCCGCGGACGCGGTGCCCGTCCATGCGGTCACCGTACGCGCGAGCTCGATGCGCTCCCAGTCCGGGTCGCCCCAGGCATGTCCACGCTGGCCCAGCGCGTCGATCGCGTGCTCGGAGCCGCCGGCGCGCACGGTCCCGCGTACGCGGCAGGGCTGCTCGTAGCCCGCCATGCCGCCGAGCTCGGGCGTCGCCGCGGCGTCGCCGAGCGCCGTGAACTCCAGCGCGAAGCCCTGCCCGTCAGCGGCGTCGAAGCGCAGCGTCCAGCGGTCCAGCGGCGTGTCCACCGTCGCGCGCAGCCCCGCGAGCTCCAGGGCGTCCCAGCCGGCGTCCTCGGGGAGGGGGAGCGCGCCGCGGGCGAGCGCGGCGACCGGCTCGCGCCCGGAGAACAGCAGCACGAGCGCGCTGCCCTGGCGCGCCCCGTCCTCCCCGCGCGACAGGCCGAGGCGCGCCAGCCCGTACAGCTCCGTGCCGGCGTCGCCGAACGCGAACGTGACGCTGTCGGTGGCGGCGTCGCGGGCCGCCTCGCCGGCGGCGGTGACGGCGCTCACGCTTCGAGCCCCGGCCGCGAGCCGGGTCGCCGGTCGGCTTCGGCGTCGACGTCGACGGCCGTGCCTTCCACGTCGTCGGAGCGGCGCGCTGCGTTGGGCACCTGCACGCCCACCATCGAGATCGAGATGCGCTTCATCGCCTGTCGCAGGAAGATCCGGCGGATCGCCGCGCGCGTCGGCGGCAGCAGGAACAGCAGGCCGACGATGTCGGTCAGGAACCCCGGGGTGAGCAGGAGCGCGCCGCCGAAGATCACCAGCACGCCGTCGGCGACCTCGCGCGCCGGCACGCGCGCGGCGCCGACCGCCTCGTTGAAGCGGCGCCACGCCGCGCGTCCCTGCGAGCGCATGAGCATCGCGCCGAGGATCGAGTCGACGATCAGCAGCAGGATCGTCCACCAGACGCCGATCGCCTGGCCGACCTGGATGATCACCGCCAGCTCGGCGATGGGGACGAGGATGAAGAGCGCGACCAGCAGGAAGGGCATCGCCACTTGAGGCTACGCCCCGCACGTCAAGCGCGCCTAACCGCGCGCGCGGAGGTCCACGCACCTGACGGTGCGCTGCTCCGCCAGGTTACGCCGGCACGGGCGCGGCCTGCGGCACGATCACCAGCACCGACGGCAGGCGGTGGAGCCCGACCAGCTCGATCAGCCGGCGGATGTGCGGCTGGGGATGGCGCAACGACAGCGTCATCCCGTGCGCGCGCAGCCGCTGGGCCAGGCACGCGAGGTCGATCATCAGCGACGGGTCCGCGAAGTGCAGGTCGGACAAGTCGACGATGACGTCGCGTGTCGCCCTCAGCGCTGCCGAGATGGGACGACGGCGACGGCCGCTGGTCGACCGGTCCTCATCCCCCGTGACGCGCAGGACCCCGAGCTGTTCGTCGAACGAGACGATAGGCGAGCAACCTAGACACATCGGCGGCTAGACTCAAGCGGATGGTCGACCACGACGACGTTTTTGACGCTTTGTCCAACGTTATCGACCCCGAGCTGGGCCTCGACTTCGTCGAGCTGGGGCTGATCTACGGGGTGGAGATCGACGGCGGCAAGGTGGACGTGACGTTCACCCTGACCACGCCCGCATGCCCGATCGGACCGCAGGTCTCCGAGCAGATGGTGGAGTTCGTCGGCGAGCTCCCCGGCGTCGAGCAGGTGAACCCGCACATGGTGTTCACGCCTCCGTGGTCGCCCGAGAAGATGTCCGAGGACGCGAAGTTCGCGCTCGGGTACTGACTTTCGTCTTCCCGTTCGTCGTCGGCGTGCCGTTCGCGCTCGCCGCGGCCTCCAGCAGCTCCTCGAGGCTCTCCGAGAGCATCTCGCCCAGCCTGTCCAGGTCGGGCATCGCGTCGTAGTCGCCGAGCAGCCCGAAGTCCATCCCGCCGTCGTAGGACATGATCGCGACCGCGAGCGCGTGGTTCTTGGGCAGGAACGCGACCGGGAACAGGTCCTGCAGCTCGCGGCCGAGCACGTAGAGCGGGACCTGCGGGCCGGGCACGTTGGTGACGAGCAGGTTGAACAGGCGAGTGGAGAAGTTCAGCCGCGACGCCTGCGCGAAGATCGTCGGCGGCGCGAGGGCCTGCATGCCGGCGAGCACCTCGGCGCCGAGCGCCTGCTTGGAGTCCTTCAGCCCGTCCATCGCGTGGCGCACGACCTGCAGGCGCGCGACGGGATCCTCGACGTAGACCGGCAGCGGCCCGCGCATCGCGGCGATCCGGTTGCCGAGCTGGCGGTGCTCGTCGCGGGCGCGGATCGAGACCGGCACCAGCGCCCGCAGCTCGAGCCCTTCGGTGCGCACCCCACGCGAGCGCAGCCACTTCTGCAGCGCGCCGGCGACGGTGGCGAGCACGACGTCGTTGACCGTGCCGCCGAGCGCGTCCTTGACCCGCTTGAAGTCGGCCAGCTCATGGCGCACCCAGACCAACCGCCGGTGCGGTCCGATCTCGACGTTGAGCGGCGTGTCGGGCGCCGGGTTCAGCCCGGCCCACACGACCTCGCCGAGCCCCTCCAGCGCCTCGCGCGTCCCGTGCAGGGCGTCACCGGGATGCGTGGCGGCGTCGACCGCGCGCGACGCCGCCCCGAACGGCAGCGCGATCAGGCCGCGGACCCCGCGCGCGGCCATCTCCAGCGCGTTCGGCGTCGGCCGCGGAGTCCACGGCGTCTCCGGGTGCTCGACCGCGGCGGGCACCCGGGTGAGGTCGAACAGGACGGTCGCGAGGTCGACGCCCGCGACGCCGTCGACGAGCGCGTGGTGCGTCTTGGTGATCAGCGCGAAGCGATCGCCCTCGAGCCCCTGCACGAGCCACATCTCCCACAGCGGCTTGGAGCGATCGAGCGCCTGCGAGTGCACGCGGGCGGCGAGGGCGCGCAGCTGCGCCTCCGAGCCGGGCGCCGGCAGCGCGGTGTCGCGCACGTGGTACTCGAGGTTGAAGTTGGCGTCGTCGACCCACAGCGGCCGGCCGGTCTCGATCGGCGGGAACGCGAGCTTCTGGCGGAAGCGCGGCACGAGGTGCAGCCGCGACCGGACGTGGTCGGCGAGGTCCTCGTAGTCCGGCGCGGGGCCGTCGAAGATCATCACGGCGCCGACGTGCATGTGCGACGTCGGTCCTTCCTGCGCGATGAAGGAGGCATCGATGGCGGTCAGCCGATCTCCGTGCTCCTGCGCCATCTTCGTGCCTCCTCGTTCCCGGACCTGGTGGGTGAGCCTATAGCGCACGCGGCGCTCCGGCTACAGCACGACGCTGATCAGCCCCGTCGCGACGGTCACCACGAGAACCACGGTGAGCACGCGCTCGTACGAGCGGGCGGCCGCGAGGCGGGAGAACACCGGGCGCCCGGCGAGCTGACCCGCGGCGGTGAGGGGTACGAGGGCGGCGACCCAGGTCGCGTCGGGGGCGGCGTCGCGGGTGCCGGTGAGCACGAGGGCGGTGGCCGAGATGACCGCGAACCCGACGAACGACGTGGTGAGCGTGTCGCGCACCACATGGGGGCGCAACCCCCGCGCCATCAGCAACAGCACCACCGGCGGGCCGCCGGTGCTGGTCGACGTGTTCAGGGCGCCGGAGGAGACGCCGGCCAGCGGCCGGGCCCACCGCGCCCGCGGGGCGGATGAGCGCGCGGGCCCGGCGGGCGCCCGCCGCTCGGCGCGCAGGTTCACCGCGAGCGCGATCAGCACGCCGGCGGTGACGAGCAGCTGCAGCGCGACGGCGTCGAGCGCGCGCAGCACGGCGACGCCCGCGAGCGCGCCCGGCAGCGACCACGCGACCACCGCGACGACGTCCGCCCATGCGGGCTCGGGCCGGCGCCGCTCCGCGAGCAGCGTCAGCAGGCTCACCTCGAGGCCGAGCAGGGTCATGAGGCCGACTGCCTGCTCCGGCGACGGGGCGGCGGCGTAGAGCAGCGGCGCGGCGACGAGCGCGAACCCGAAGCCGATCGCCGACTGCAGCGCCGCGCCGGCCATCACCGCGCCGGCGGCGGCCACCGCGAGCACAGTCATCTCCTGTCACCCTACGAGGCGGTGGAACGGAAGCTCGCCGTCATCGTCGGGCTGGGCGCGGCGCTGGTGATCGCGGCCGTCGTCGCGGTCGTCGCGCTGGCCGGCGGAGAGGACGCGGAGAACGCGCGACCGGGCGCGGCCACGGCGGCCGCGCGGCAGGTGGACCGGTTCGACTCCGCGCGCGCGTTCGCGGAGCTGAAGCGCCAGGTCGAGATCGGCCCGCGCACGGCGGGCTCGCCCGAGCTGCGCAAGCTGGCCGAGCGGCTCCGCCGCGAGCTGCCCCGCGGGCGCTTCGAGAACGTCCCCGACCACCCCGGGCTGCGCAACGTCGTCGGCCGCCTGCCCGGCGCGAAGCCGCCGATCGTGATCGCCGCGCACTACGACTCGAAGGACATCCCGGGCTTCCTCGGCGCGAACGACGGCGCGGGCGGCACCGCCGCGGTCATGGAGCTCGCCCGCGTGCTGCGCCGGATGGATCGCCCGAAGGGCGCGCCCGCGCTCCGGTTCGTGCTGTTCGACGGGGAGGAGGCGACCGACGACTCGAGGCCGTTCCTCGCCACCGGCGTGCGCGGCTCGAAGGCGTACGCCAAGGCCCACCGGGGCGAGGTCCGCTCGCTCATCCTGCTCGACTTCGTCGCCGCCAAGGGCATGCAGATCCAGCGGGAGGCGGGCTCGGACCCGCGGCTGTGGAGCAAGCTCCGCCGCGCCGCGAAGACCGTCGGCGCGGCGGCCGCCTTCCCGCCCGGCACCGGGAGCGCGATCACCGACGACCACACGCCCTTCCTCGTCCAGGGCGTCCCGGCGATCGACCTGATCCAGTGGCCGTACGAGTGCTGGCACAAGCTGTGCGACGACCTCTCGGCCGTCAGCGAGCACTCGCTCGACCAGACGGGGGAGACGGTGCTGGAGCTCGTTCGTACACTCAGCAGACCGTGACCGCCGCTCCCGAGAAGCTGCTGCTCGCCGCCCCGCGCGGCTACTGCGCCGGCGTCGACCGCGCCGTGCAGACCGTCGAGCAGGCGCTCGAGCTGCACGGCCCGCCGGTCTACGTGCGCAAGGAGATCGTCCACAACAAGCACGTCGTGGAGGACCTCGCCGCGCGCGGCGCGATCTTCGTCGACGAGCTGAGCGACGAGATCCCCGAGGGCGCGGTGACCGTGTTCTCCGCCCACGGCGTCTCGCCGGCGGTGCACGCCGACGCCGCCGAGCGCGGCCTGCGGACGATCGATGCGACGTGCCCGCTCGTCACCAAGGTGCACCGCGAGGCCGTGAAGTTCGCCGGCGAGGGCTACACGATCGTGCTCGTCGGCCACGCCGGCCACGAGGAGGTCGAGGGGACGATGGGCGAGGTGCCCGGGTCGATCGTGCTGGTCCAGACCGCGGCCGACGTCGACACGCTCGAGGTCGCCGACCCGACGCGCATCGCCTACCTCACCCAGACGACGCTCTCGGTGGACGAGACGACCGCGATCATCGCGCGGCTGCGCGAGCGGTTCCCGGCGATCACCGGTCCGCGCACCGACGACATCTGCTACGCCACGACCAACCGCCAGCTCGCCGTCAAGCAGATGGCCGAGCAGTGCGACCTCGTGCTGGTGATCGGCTCCAGGAACTCCTCGAACTCGAACCGGCTCGTCGACGTCGCCCGCGATTGCGGCGCCGCGTCGCATCTGATCGACAACGAGACCGAGGTGCGCGAGGAGTGGCTCGAGGGCGCCCGCGTCGTCGGCATCTCGTCGGGCGCCAGCGCGCCGGAGGAGCTCGTCTCGCGCCTGGTCGGCTTCTTCCGCGCCCGCGGCACCGAGGACGTCTCCGACTTCGAGGTCCTGCGCGAGGACGTGCGCTTCATGCTGCCGAAGGTCATCCGGCAGGCCGCCGCCGCTCGCGGCTGACTCAAGTCCAGAGGCCGCTGATCGGCACCGCCCACAAGCGGTCGCCGAGCGGGACCGTCTGCTCGCCGGTGTACAGCACCACCCCGGCCTTGAACCGCGATCCTCGCGCTTCCCGGAGCTTCTCGAGCGGACGCCAGTCGCCGGCGCGCAACGTCGCTGCCGCCTTGATCTCCGCGACGGCGACCTCGCCTGTCCGGCTTTCCAGCACCAGGTCGACCTCGTCCTCCCGCTGGCGATAGTGGTACGGCGTCACGTCGGTGTCGGCCCAGTCGACGTGCTTGAGCACCTCGCAGACGACGAAGTTCTCCAAGAGCTTCCCGGTGACCTGGTCATCGTCGGCAATGCGCGACTCGTCGGCGCCGAGGAGATGGGCGAGCAACCCGGAATCGACCAGATAGCACTTGGGCTTCTCGACCTCGCGAGCACCGATCCCGGGCCGCCATGCGGGGAGCGTGCGGACGAGGAAGACCGTCTGCAAGAGCCCGACGTACTCCCTCACGGTCTCGTGGTTGAGATCGAGCTTGTCCGCGACCCCGCGATACGACAGCAGGTTGGCCGCTTGGGCGGCGAGGTAGCGCAGCAACCTGGGCATCGCGTCGAGCTTGCGGGCGTCGCTGATGTCCCGCAGATCGCGGTCCAGCGTGGTCTCGAGGTAACTCGCGAACCAGCGATCGCGCCGGCGACCATCGCGTAGACGCGCTTCGGGGTAGCCACCGGCGGCGACGATCGGCACGAACGACTGCCGGCCGACCGGCGCGCCGGTCACCTGCGGCGGACGGGCGCGAAAGAGGGCATCGACGAAGTTCGTGTTCCCGCCCTCGATCTCCGACTGCGACAACGGCCACAACCGCACGATCTCCATCCGGCCCGTGAGGGCGTCCTTCACCTTGCGGGATGTCACCACGTTGGCCGAGCCGGTCAACAGATATCGCCCCGCCTCGGCGGGATGATCATCGACGTCCTGCTTGATCGCGAGGAGAAGGTCCGGCGCACGCTGGACCTCATCGATCAGCACTGGGTGGCTCAGACGGGCGACGAATCCGGCAGGGTCTGCGATCGCCGCTTCGCGGGTCGTCCGGTCGTCGAGGGTGAAGGTGGACGTGATCCCGCGTCCGTCGGCGATCTCGCGCGTGAGCGTGCTCTTGCCGACCTGGCGGGCTCCCATCACGAACACGATCCGCGTGTTGTTCAAGGCCTCTTCTACGGCGTAGCGGCAAATGGCGGATTGAGCCACGGCAGATGGCGGATATCTCCACGGCAGATGGCGGATCGGCGGATGCGGAGAGCTAGTCGCGGCTGAGCCACTCGCGCAGCTCGGCGCCGTGCTCGTCCAGCCGCGGCGGCGGCCGGCGGATCGGCGGGCGCTCGCCGTCGAGGCGGAGCGGGGGCGTCGGGAGCGGGTAGCCGCCGGCCTCCGCGACCGGCTCCATCCCGAGCGACTCGGCCAGCGCGAACGCCTCCGCCACGTCGTTGATCGGCCCGGCCGGCACCGACGCGGCCCGGAGCTCGGCCACCCACTCGGCCGCCGGCCGCGTGCGCAGCACCGCCTCCAGCCGCTGCGCGAGCTCGTCGGCGTGCGCGACCCGCGCGCTGTTGGTCGCGAAGCGCTCGTCCTCCGGCAGCTCGGGCAGGCCGAGCGCCGCGCACAGCCGCGCGAACAGGCGATCGTTGCCGACGGCGACCGCGATCGGTCGGTCGGCCGCCTCGAAGGTCTCGTACGGCGTGATGCTCGGGTGCCGGTTGCCGCGCCGGTGCGGGACGGCCCCGCCGAGCACCCACGCGGAGCCCTGGTTGAGGAGCGACATCAGCGCCGCGTCCATCAGCGACACCTCGACGTGGCGGCCGCGGCCGGTGCGCTCCCGCTCGGCCAGCGCTGCCTGGATGCCGATCACCGCCAGCAGCCCGCACACGAGGTCGACCACCGCCGCGCCGACCTTCAGCGGCCGGCCGTCCTCCTCCCCCGTCACGCTCATCAGCCCGCCCATCGCCTGGGCGAGGAAGTCGTAGCCGGGCAGCCCGCGCGCCTCCTCGCCGGTGCCGAACGCGGTGATCGAGCAGGTGACGAGCCCCGGGTTCGCGGCGCGCAGCGTGTCGCCGTCGAGGCGCCAGCGCGCCATCAGCCCGGGGCGGAAGGACTCGATCAGCACGTCCGCCCGCTCCGCCAGGCGGCGCGCGAGCTCGACGTCGCCGGGGTCGGAGAGGTCGAGCGCCAGCGATCGCTTGTTGCGGTTCAGCCCGAGGTAGTACGTCGCGTCCGAGCCCCGCCAGGGCGGACCCCAGTGGCGCGTGTCGTCGCCGCCGTCGGGCCGCTCGACCTTGACGACGTCGGCGCCCAGATCGCCGAGCAGCATCGCTGCGAGCGGGCCGGCGAGCACGCGCGAGAAGTCGGCGACGAGGATGCCGTCGAGGGGCGCCATCGGCCCGGCACACTAGTGGGGTGCGGACACTCGTCATCTCCGACCTGCACATCGGTGCGGCCAGCGGCAAGGACCTCGCTCGGCGCGCCGAGCTGCGGGCGCCGCTGATCGACGCGCTCGCCGGCGCGGACCGGCTCGTGATCCTCGGCGACGGCCTCGAGCTGCGCGAGGCGCCGCACCGGGACGCGGCCGAGCTCGCCGGCGCGTTCTTCGCCGACGCCGGTCGCGCGCTGGGTCCGGACGGCGAGCTGCTCGTGCTCGCCGGGAACCACGACCACGGGCTCGTCGCCGGCTGGATCGACGCGCGGCTGCAGTCCGAGGCGTCGGGCTTCCTCGGGCTGTCCGAGCCGGTCGAGCCCGAGCAGGCCGGCCCGCTCGCCGTGCGCCTGGCGGAGCTGGCGGCGCCGGCACGGCTGCGGATCGCCTACCCGGGCGTCTGGCTGCGCGACGACGTCTACGCGCTGCACGGCCACTACGTCGACCTGCACTCGACCGTCCCGACGTTCGAGCGCCTCGCCGCCGGCGCGATGGCGCGCTGGGTGGTCCGGCTGCCGGAGGACGGCGCGCGGCCGGACGACTACGAGGCGGCGCTCGCGCCGCTCTACGCGTTCATGCACCAGCTCACGCAGCGCTCCGACCACGCCGCGGTGAGCGCCGGCGCCGGGGCGTCGGCGCGCGCCTGGGTGGCGATGGCCGGGCGCGGGCGCGCGCGCCATCCCGTCCGGGCGGCCGCGCTCGGCACCGCCTACGTCGCCGCGGTGGGCGCGATCAACGCGCTCGGGCTCGGCCCCGTCGACCGCGACCTCTCCGCCGCGGCACTGCGCCGCGGCGGACTGCGCGGCATCCGCGAGGTGCTGCGCCGGCTCGGCATCGCCGCGCCGCACGTGATCTTCGGCCACACCCACCGCTCCGGGCCATGGCCGGCGGACGATCCGGGGGAGTGGACCACGCCCGCCGGCACGCGGCTCCACAACACCGGCTCGTGGGTCTACCAGCCGCACTTCCTCACGGAGGAGCCGAACGCGTCGCCCTACTGGCCAGGCACCGCGGTCGTCGTGGACGACGGCGGGCCGCCGCGGCTCATCCGCCTGCTGGGCGACCGCGGCCACCTGGACCTGCGCGTGCCCGCGGACGAGGTCCTCCGGGTGCGATCCCAGGGGTGAAGCACGTGGCGTGGCAGGTCACGCCCGCGCCGACGTCGAGATCGAGCACGCCCGCCGTGTGATGCGGATGCTCGACGAGCGGGTGGCAGCCGGGCTCGCCGACGGCGATCGTCCGCCCGTTCGCGACGATCTCGCCCGGCCCCTCGAGCACCGCCCACACGCCGCCGGCCTCGTAGGGACCGGAGTACGCGCCGGGCTGGTCCTCGGTCTGGGCCGGGAGCAGGATGCCCTCCTCGTCCTCGGGCCGGAGCGGCGCGACCGGCTCGCGCTCGACGCCGAGCAGCGCCTGGATCTCGCGCTCGGTCTCGGCGTACGCGCCCTCGCCGTAGTGGAGCGAGTGGAGCGCGCCGCGCTGGTCCCACAGGTAGCGCGCCGGCCAGCCCTCGTTGCCGTAGAAGTCCCACAGCTCCAGCCGCTCGTCGATCACGACCGGATACGGGATGCCGAGCCGCCCGACCGCGGCGACGGCGTTCTCGGTCACGCGGGCGGGGAGGAAGCCGCCGGTGTGGATCCCGATCACGCGCAGCCCCGCGTCCGCGTAGCGCTCGTGCCACGCCGCCAGGTAGGGGAGGGTGCGCAGCGAGTTCACGCGGCAGAAGTCCCAGAACTCGACGAGCACCGGCCGGCCGCGCTGCTTGTCCATCCGCAGCGGCGCCGAGTTGACCCACGTGAGCTGCCCGGGGAACGGCGGGGCGGGGATGGCGTGCTCCGGCGCGCGCATGCGACTCGAAGCTAGCAGCGGTGAACTTTGCTGTAACGCCGCAACTTCTGCGGCGTACGTTGTTGTAATTCGCAGATGCGGGCGGACCGTCTAGGTCGCCCCCTGTCCATGCTGTCTAGGAGGAGAACCTCTCTTGCGCAAGTTGCTCACGGTCGCCCTTGCCGCGACCGCCATGCTCGCCGTCGCCGCCGGCGCGGCGATCGCGGACCCCAACGATTCCGAGGCCACGCTGACCGTCGGGGCGTCGCCGACGAACGCCGGCACGACCAAGAAGCCGACCAACGTCAAGCTCCGGTTCCAGACCAAGGTCAACATGCCGGGCACGACCGTTGGAACGATCGAGGTGCTTCTCCCCAAGGGCCTGCAGTTCTCGGGCAAGGGCCTCAAGAAGTGCAACGCCGACGACCTCGCCGCCTCGGGCATCACCGCCTGCCCGTCCGGCTCGAAGGCCGGGCCGAAGGGCGTGGCCAACGCGCTGGTCGGCGCTCAGAACGCGCCGCTGAACCTCGACGTCTATCCGTTCATCGAGGACTCGAACACGTTCCTGTTCTACCTCTCGCAGCAGGGCGGCGGCGTCCAGAGCGTCATCCGCGGTGAGCTCACGAACAAGGGCCGCAAGATGGCGATCACCATCCCGCTCGAGCTGCGCCAGCCGGTCGCGGGCCTCGACGCCACGCTGATCGGCCTCGATCAGACGTTCTCGGGCAAGGTCAAGAAGAAGTACGCCGTGTCGAGCACGAGCTGCCCCAAGGGCGGCTGGAAGGTCGGCAGCCGGCTGGTCTTCTCCCCGCGCGCCGACCTCAAGACGGTCCCGGCTCCCGAGAGCCGCGAGGTCAAGATCAAGTGCAAGAAGTAGCGCCCACGCGCTAGACGCAGTTCCCGACGGCCCCGCATCCGCGGGGCCGTCGTCGTTTCTAGACTCACCCGCCGTGCTCGTCTTCGCCCACGGGATCGTCGGCCGGGCCGACCTGCCGATTCCCGAGGCGGTGTTCGCGGCGGCGGCGGCCGGCGTGCTCGTCGTGTCGTTCGCCGCGCTGGCCGCGCTCTGGTCGTCGCCGAAGCTCCAGCGCTGGCCCGAATGGCGGCTCTTCCGCCTCCCCGTCGCGGCCGACGTGGTGCTCGGCGCGCTCGGCGTCCTCGTCCTGCTCGCCACCGCCTACGCCGGGCTCGCCGGGACCGAGAACCAGCGCGACAACCTCGCGCCGACCATGGTCTACGTCGTGTTCTGGGTCGGCGTGCCGTGCGCGTCGCTCCTGCTCGGCGACGTGTGGCGGCTGATCAGCCCGTGGCGGGCGATCGGGCGCGCCGCCGGCTGGCTCGCGCGGCGAAGCGGCGGCGACGACGTGCCCGAGCCGCTCGCCTACCCCGAGCGCCTGGGCCGCTGGCCCGCGGCGGCCGGCATCGTCGGCTTCGGCATCTGCGAGCTGTGCTGGGCGACGGCGCGGGAGCCCGCGCCGCTCGCCGTCCTCATGCTCGCCTACGTCGTCGTGATGCTCGTGGGGATGAGCCTCTACGGCGTGGAGGCCTGGACGCGCAACGCGGACGCGTTCGGCGTCTACTTCGGCCTGTTCGGCGCGCTGGCGCCGTTCACCCGCCGCGACGGGGTGCTCTACGCCCGCCCGCCGGTCGTCGGCGCGGGGCGGATCGACGCCCGGCGGGGCACTGCTGCCGTGCTGCTCGGCGGGATCGGCGTGACGGCGTTCGACGGCGCCAGCCAGGGACCGCTGTTCAACGACGTGCTGCCGGACCTGCAGCGCTTCTTCGGCGACCTCGGCTTCGGCACCGAGCGGTCGTTGGAGCTGGGCTTCGTCGTGGGGATGTTCGCCAGCATCGCGATCGTCGGGCTGATCTGGATGGCTGCCGTGGCGGGCATGCCGCGGATCGACGGCGTCCGGCCCGGCCGGCAGTTCGTGCACTCGCTCGTCCCGATCCTCGCGGCGTACGTCGTCGCGCACTACTTCTCGCTGATCGCCTACAACGGGCAGGACATATGGCGGCTCGCCTCCGACCCGCTCGGCGACGGGTCCGACCTGTTCGGCGGCGCCGGGGCGACGATCGACTACGGCATCGTCTCCGCGACCCAGATCTGGTACGTGCAGGTGGCCGCGCTGGTGCTCGGTCACGTCTCCGCGCTCGTGCTCGCCCACGACCGCGCGCTGGTCGTCTACGGCAGCCATCGTGACGCGACCCGCTCGCAGGTCGTCATGCTGGTGCTCATGGTGTGCTTCACCTGCCTCGGCCTCTGGCTCCTGTCCGCCGCGAACGGATGACGGCCCCGCCGTTCGCCCACGCAGGGCACTGGCTCGCGCAGGTCGCCTACCTCGCTGCCGCTCGTCGTGCTCGTCGTGCGTGCTCGTCGCCGGCCGCGTGCGCGAGCGCCGCGAGCGCCGCCGCGACGACGGCGTAACGAACTCGTAACGTCGCGGGCTGTTCAGTTGCACACGCCGCGTGAATGCTTCGCTCACGCGACGGGCAACCGAATCCCCGCCTCGCGCGTAGTAGGAGCCAGTGATGAGCACCACCGAGCTGAGAGCACTCCTCGACCAGGTCGCCGACACCCGGGAGCTCGTCCTGCGGCGCGCCGCCGCGCTCGGCCCGGCCTTCAACGCGGTCTACGACGCGTGGAGCGACGCGCACGAGGAGGCCGAGCACGCGTACCGCGGCTGGCTGGGGAGCGGCGCGGCCGACGACTACGCGCTCTACCGCGCCGCGCAGGACCGCGAGGACGCGGCGCAGGACGCGCTCGCCGCCACGGCCGGCTAGAGCGAAGCGGTCACGAGCGAAGCGGTCACTGACGGCCGGACGCCGTCAGACGCGGTCAGACCTGCGGGCTGGATGCCCGCAGGGGCTACTCAACCAGCCGGCGGAGGTCGTGCGCGAGCGCCTCGGGCGTGAGCTGGTCGTACGGGAAGCCGACGCGCTGGCGGCCCTTCGCGTCGACGAGCACGACGCTGGCCGAGTGGTCCAGGTCGTCGGTCTGCGGCTGCACGCCGTAGCCCTTCCACACCGGCGCGAGCTCGGGTCGCGAGCCGAGCAGGAAGCGGGCGCGGCCGGTCATGCGCCGCTCGTTGAGGAAGCGGCGGGCGCGCTCGCGCGTGTCGTTGGCGGGGTCGACCGACACGGCCAGCAGCGGGACGTCCAGGCCGGTGTCGTCCAGCGCGCCGCGCACCTGGTCGACGAGCGCGGGACACGTGTCCTCGCACGTCGAGTACACGAACGTCACCACGACGGGCCGCCCGCGGTAGCCGGCCATCGTGACGCGCCGCCCGTCCTGGTCGCGCAGCGCGAAGTCCGGCGCGGTCGCGCCCGGCGGGCGGATGAACCCGGCCCAGCCGGTCGTGCCGACCGCGACGCCGCCGGCGCCGCCGTCCCCGCGCGAGGCGATGACCACGCCGGCCACGGCGGCGACGGTGCAGAGCGTCAGCGTGATCAGGGCGTAAGCGAGCCGCGCGGGCACGCCCGCCAGCGTACTCAGGCCTCGGTGAGCCCTCTGCGGATCGCGTAGCGCACGAGCTCCACCCGATCGCGCATTCCGAGCTTGCGCAGCAGGTTGGCGCGATGGGACTCGACCGTCTTCTCGGCCAGGTGCAGGATCTCGGCGATCTGCTTGTTCGTGTGCGCCTCGGCGATCAGCTTGAGGACCTCCTGCTCGCGCGGTGAGAGCGGCTCGTCGGGTCCCTCGGCGTCGGCGGACATCCAGTCGCGGATGAGCGACCGCTCGACCGCGTTGGTGAGGAACGCGTCGCCGCGGTGGACCGCGCGGATCGCGCTCAGCAGCGCCTGGTCGACCTCGCGCTTGAGCACGTAGCCGGAGGCGCCGGCCTTCAGCGCGTCGAACACGTAGCGCTCGTCGTCGTGCATCGACAGCGCGAGCACCTGCGTGCCCGGCAGGTGCGCGCGGATCTGGCGCGCGGCCTGCAGCCCGGTCATGCGCGGCATGGAGACGTCCATGACGCACAGGTCGGGCTTGGTCTGCAGCGCCTGCTCGAAGGCGTCGACGCCGTCCTCGGCCTCGGCCACCACCTCCATGTCCGGCTGGCGCTCTATCAGCAGCTTCAGGCCGCCGCGCACGATGCCGTGGTCGTCGGCGATCAGGATTCTCATGTCACTCCCATGGTCAGCTCGATGGTGGTTCCGGCGCCCGGCTCCGTGTAGACGTCGAGGCTCCCGCCCACGAGCAGCGCGCGCTCGCGCATGCCGCTCAGGCCCAGGCCCCCCGGACGGCCGCGGGCGCGGCCGTTGACCTTCCTGCCGGCGGACTCGGCGAACCCGCCGCCGTCGTCGCGCACGCGCAGCAGCGTGCGCCCGACGAACGACAGCTCGACGTCCACGCCGCGCGCGTGGGCGTGCTTGGCGATGTTGGACAGGCTCTCCTGGGTCACGCGGAAGATCACGAGCTGCTCCTCGTCCGACAGCGACGGGATGTCCCCGTGGTGGTGGAAGCGCGTCTGCACGCCGGTGCGCTGCCCGAAGTCGGAGACCTGCGAGGCGAGCGCCGCGATCAGGCCGTGGTCGTCGAGCGCGGTCGGGCGCAGCTGGCGGGCGAGCGCGAGCAGCTCCTCCATCGCCTGGCTCACCAGCTCCTGCGTCTCCTGCAGCTCCGAGCGCAGGCCCCACGGCGCGTCCCCGATCGTGGCCGAGAGGCGCAGCAGGATGGCGGTCAGCGCCTGGTTGACCTCGTCGTGCAGGTCCTGCGCGATGCGGCTGCGCTCCTGCTCCTGCGCGCGCAGCACGGCGCGGCCGGACTCGCGGCGCTCGTCCTCGAGGCGCGTGAGCATGCGGTTGAACGCGTCGGTCAGCTCGTGCAATTCCTTCGCCGCGCGGCGCGGTGCCTTGGCGCGCATGCCGGGGCGGGAGAGGTCGACGTCGGTCATCGCCTTGACGAGCCGGCTCATCGGCTCGAGGCGCGCCCGCAGCAGCAGCGAGTTGAGCAGGATCGCGCTCGTGACCGTGAGGCCGAGCACCAGGAGGCCGTCCCCGCTGGTGGCATCGGGGAGCCGATCGCGCGCGACGACCGCGGCGATCAGGGCCGTGACGCCGACCAGGAGGGCGTTGACGGCGAGGACCTGCGTGAGGAGGGTGCTGCGGCGCATCGGAACGGTGTGCTCCTCATCGGCAGAATGTGGTGAAAGGCTTATGCAGGAGACACCCCATGCGGGGCTATACTTCGTGAAGTATTGAATCCCGACCGACTTCAAGAGGAATCGCCATGAGCCCGTCCGGAGCCGAGGTAATCCGGCAGATCAAGCAGCAGGTGCAGGAGGTCGACCCGGCCGAGGTCTCCGAGCACCTCGGCAACGGCGTGACCCTCGTCGACGTGCGCGAGTCGGAGGAGTGGGACCGCGGGCACATCCCCGGCGCGGTGCACGTGCCGCGCGGTTATCTCGAGTCGCGCATCGAGGGCGCGGTCTCCGACCGCGACGCCCCGGTGGTGCTCTACTGCGCCTCGGGCCAGCGCTCGGCGCTCGCCGCCCACACGCTGACCGAGCTGCTCGGGTTCACCAACGTGCGCTCGATGACCGGCGGCATCACGCTCTGGAAGGACCGCGGCTACAAGGTCGAGGTCCCGAAGGTGCTCACGGCCGAGCAGAAGGAGCGCTACGGCCGCCACATCCTGCTCCCCGAGGTCGGCGCCGAGGGGCAGGCCAAGCTGCTCGACGCGAAGGTGCTCCTGCTCGGCGCCGGCGGGCTCGGGGCGCCGACCGCGCTCTACCTCGCCGCCGCCGGCGTGGGGACGCTCGGGATCGTCGACGACGACGAGGTCGACCTCTCCAACCTGCAGCGCCAGGTGATCCACTCGACGAAGACCATCGGCACGCCGAAGGTCGACTCCGCCGAGGCGACGATCAACGCGCTCAACCCCGACGTCAACGTCGTCAAGTACCCCGTGCGGCTGGACTCCTCGAACATCATGGAGATCATCGAGGGCTACGACGTGATCGTCGACGGCGTCGACAACTTCCCGACGCGCTACCTGCTCAACGACGCCACCGTGCGGCTCGGCATCCCGGTCGTCTCGGCGTCGATCCTCGGCTTCGACGGCCAGCTCTCGGTCTTCGCTCCGCACGACGGGCCCTGCTACCGCTGCCTGTACCCCGTGCCGCCGCCGGCCGAGCTCGCCCCGTCCTGCGGCGCCAACGGCGTCCTCGGCGTGCTGCCCGGGACGATGGGCATGCTGCAGGCGACCGAGGTCGTCAAGCTCGTGACCGGCATCGGCGAGCCGCTGATCGGCCGGCTCCTGCTCTACGAGGCGCTGGGCGCGACCTTCACCGAGCTCAAGGTCCGGCGCGACCCGGAGTGCCCGATCTGCTCGCGCGACCCGGAGGACATCGCCGACGAGGAGATGGGCGTCTTCCCGGACTACGAGGCGTTCTGCGCCGCGGCTGGCTAGCCTGCTCGGCCCCTATGGCACTGATCAAGATCCCACCCGTCCTGCGGGCCTCCGTCGGCGGCGAGAAGGAGGTGACGGCGGACGGCGGCGACGTCGGCGCCGTCCTGCGCTCGCTCGCCGAGCAGCACCCCGACACCGAGTCGCAGCTCTTCGGCGCGGACGGCTCCCTCAACCGCTACGTGAACGTCTACCTCAACGACGAGGACGTCCGCGTGCTCGACGGTCTCGAGACCACGGTGGGGGAGCGGGACGTGCTCGTCATCCTGCCGGCGATGGCAGGCGGCTCGGCGACGAGAGCCCTGCCGGGCATGGTCGCGCCGATCTAGCACCGGCGCCGGTCTCGCCCGAGGTTTGTGCGCGCTCTGTTCGTTGCGCGTTGCGTTTGGGTGAAGGTTCGTTCGAGACCTTGACAAAGCGCGCGGGATCCGGTCAGGATGCCGACCGTGAGGGAGCGGTCCGAGGGCTCGCTGGCGTCGTTGCGCCGGCTCAATCGACGGCGCGTCATCAATGCGCTGCGCCAGCACGGCATGATCAGCCGTGCCGAGATCGCGCGCCGCACGGGCCTCTCGCGCTCCACCGTCTCCAGCCTCGTGTCCGAGCTGCAGTCCGACGGGCTGGTCATGGAGCGCGAGGAGACCGCCGCCGCGCACGGCGAGCAGGGCGGGCGGCCGCCGATCCTGCTGTCGTTCGACGCCTCCGCCGGCGCGGCGCTCGGCATCGACTTCGGCCACCGCCACGTGCGCGTCGCCGTCAGCGACCTCTCGTCCACGATCCTCGCCGAGCGCGCCGAGCCGCTGGACACCGACCACGCCGCCCACGAAGGTCTCGACGTGGCGCTCGACCTGATCGACGAGGCGCTGGCCGAGGCCGGCGTCGAGCGCTCGCGCGTGATCGGCGCTGGGCTCGGGCTGCCCGGCCCGATCGACCAGGCCGACGGGGTGATCGGCTCCTCGGCGATACTGCCGGGCTGGGTCGGCGTCGCGGCCGCCGAGGAGATGCGCTCGCGCCTCGACGTGCCCGTGATCGTCGACAACGACGCCAACCTCGGCGCGCTCGCGGAGTTCACGCACGGGGCCGGGCGCGGCGCGAGCGACCTCGTCTACCTCAAGGTGTCGTCCGGCATCGGCGCCGGGCTCATCCTCGGCGGCCGCCTCTACCGCGGCTGGGCCGGGATGGCCGGCGAGCTCGGCCATGTCCTCGTCGATCCGGAGGGCGCCGTCTGCCGCTGCGGCAACCGCGGCTGCCTCGAGACCGCCGCGAGCACCGGTGCGCTGCTCGACATGCTGCGCCGCAGCCACGGCGACCTCACCGTCGGCGAGATGCTCGCGCTCGCGCACGACGGCGACCTCGGCTGCCGCCGCGTGATCGCCGACGCCGGCCGCGTCGTCGGCAGCGCGGCCGCCTTCGTGTTCAACGTGCTCAACCCGCAGCGGCTCGTCGTCGGCGGCGACCTGGCCGCCGCCGGGGACCTGCTGCTCGACGGCGTGCGCAGCTCCGTGCGCCTCGCGGCGCTGCCCGCCTCCGCCGACGGCGCGCGCGTCGTCGCCGGCGTGCTCGGCGAGCGCGCGCAGGTGCTGGGCGCGCTCGCGCTCGCCGTCGGCGAGGCCGACGCGGCGCTCGATCTTCCCGCATCCATCAACCAACCGATTCCCGGAGGGGGAGTTTTATGAAGAAGGGAGCCGTTTGGCTCGTCGCGGCAGTGCTCGCGATGAGCTTCGCCGTCGCCGCATGTGGAGACGACGACGACAGCAGCAGCAGCGACAGTGGTGGGAGCGCCAGCTCGGATTCGGGCGGAGGCGACGCCGGCAAGGTCGCCGTCCTGCTGCCGGACTCCAAGTCCTCGGTGCGCTGGGAGACGGTCGACCGGCCGTCGCTGAAGGCCGCGTTCGACGCCGCCGGCGTCGAGGCCGAGATCCAGAACGCCGAGGGCGACAAGGCCACGCAGCAGCAGCAGGCGGAGCAGGCGATCACCAATGGCGCCAAGGTCCTCCTGCTCGTCAACCTGGACTCCGGCTCGGGCGCCGCGATCTCGGCGAACGCCGCCTCGCAGGGCGTCAAGGTCATCGACTACGACCGCCTGACGCTCGGCTCCGACACGACCGACTACTACGTCTCGTTCAACAACGAGAAGGTCGGCCAGCTCCAGGGCCAGGGCATCGTCGACTGCATGGGCGACAAGAAGGGCGCCGAGGTCGCCGTCCTCAACGGCTCGCCCACGGACAACAACGCGACGCTGTTCAAGAAGGGCTACGACTCGGTCATCAACCCGAAGTTCGACTCGGGTGAGTGGAAGGAAGTCGACGACCAGTCCGTGCCCGACTGGGACAACCAGAAGGCGCTGACGATCTTCGAGCAGATTCTGCAGAAGAACAACAACAAGATCGACGGCGTGGTGGCCGCCAACGACGGCCTCGCGAACGCGGCGATCTCGGCGCTCAAGCAGCGCAAGCTCCCGCAGGTCCCCGTGACCGGTCAGGACGCGACGCTGCAGGGCGTCCAGAACATCGTCACCGGCGACCAGTGCATGACGGTCTACAAGGCGATCAAGAAGGAGGCCGACGCGGCCGCGGACCTCGCGATCGCGCTGGCGAAGGGCGAGAAGCCCACCGCCTCGACGACCCCGGTGAACAACGAGAAGAAGGACGTCCCGTCGGTCCTGCTGGACCCGGTGTCCGTCACGAAGGACAACATCTCGGACTACACCAGCGAGCCGGACTTCCCCAAGGTGGAGGAGATCTGCGCCGGCAAGGTGGCCGCTGCCTGCAAGGAGATCGGCCTGCAGTAGAGAATGGACCGGGGGCGCCCCGCCCGGGGCGCCCCGGTCCGCTCTCGGCCGAGAGGAGCTGTCAAAACGTGACCGACGACACACCGGTCCTGGAACTGCAGGGAGTCTCGAAGAGCTTCGGTGCGGTCCAGGCGCTGTTCGAGGTCGACTTCCACGTCTCATCCGGCGAGGTCATGGCCCTCGTCGGGGACAACGGCGCGGGCAAGTCGACGCTGATCAAGTGCATCGCGGGCATCCACCCGATAACCGGCGGCGAGATCCGCTTCGAGGGTCAGCCCGTGAGCATCCACGGGCCGAAGGATTCCGCGCGCCTCGGCATCGAGGTCGTCTACCAGGACCTCGCGCTGCGCCGACAACCTGGACGTCGTCCAGAACATGTACCTGGGCCGCGAGCTGGTCGACGGCTTGCGCCGCCTGGACGAGACCACGATGGAGGCCAAGGCGCGCGAGACGCTGCGCGGCCTCTCCGTCACGACGATCAGCACGGTGCGCCAGCTCGTCGCCAGCCTGTCCGGCGGCCAGCGGCAGTCCGTCGCAGTCGCCAAGGCCGTGATGTGGAACTCCAAGGTCGTCATCCTCGACGAGCCGACCGCCGCGCTCGGCGTCGCCCAGACGCGCCAGGTGCTCGACCTCGTCAAGCGGCTCGGCGAGCAGGGGCTCGGGGTGATCCTGATCTCGCACAACCTGAGCGACGTGTTCGAGGTGGCGGACTCGATCACCGTCCTGCGGCTCGGCCAGAACGTGGCCGAGTACAAGCGCACCGAGACCAACCAGCAACAGGTGGTGGAGGCGATCACCGCCGGCAAGCTGTCGAAGGTTCCCGGCCAGGAGGCGGTGGCATGACCGTCGTCCACGAGCCGCCCGTCCCGAGCGAGGGACCGGCGCGCGACACCGTCGCCGCCTACGCACGCCGCTGGTGGGTCGACGTCAAGTCGGGCGAGCTCGGCTCGCTGCCGATCTTCGTCGGCCTGATCATCATCGCGATCGTCTTCCAGATCCAGAACGACCGGTTCCTGACCGCGTCGAACTTCGTCAACCTGATCGTGCAGACCGCTCCCTACGCGGTCATCGCGATGGGGGTGACGTTCGTCCTGCTGCTCGGCGAGATCGACCTCTCGATCGGCTTCGTCTCGGGCGTCGGCGGCGTGTTGATCGCGCTGCTCGTCGCGCCCGACGGCAACGAGCTGGCGACGGCGCCGGCGATGGTGCTGTGCCTGCTCGCCGGCCTCGCCATCGGCCTGCTGCACGGCCTGATCATCACGAAGGTCGGCGTGCCGTCGTTCGTCGTGACGCTGGCAGGGCTGCTCGCGTGGAACGGCGTCGTGTTGCTGCTGATCGGCAGCCGCGGCACCGTGATCCTGCAGAACGACTTCGTGATCGGGCTCGCCAACGACTTCATGTCGCCGGGGCTCGCGTGGATCCTGGTGGTCGCGTGCGTCGCGGCGTACGCGGCGGTGCAGTTCCTCCGGGTGCGCTCGCGTGAGAAGGCGGGGCTCGCCAACGACCCGATCGTCATCGTGGTGCTGCGCATCGCCGGGCTCGCCGCGGTGCTCGCGGTCGTCGTGGCGCTCGCGAACGCGGATCGCGGGCTCCCGTACGTCGCCCTCGTCGTCGGCGGGCTGTTCATCTTCTGGACCTACGTCCTCAACCGGACCCGGTTCGGCCGCCACATCTACGCGGTCGGCGGCAACCAGGAGGCGTCGCGCCGCGCCGGCATCAACGTCGACCGGGTCAAGATCGCGTGCTTCATGATCTGCTCGATGCTGGCGGTGCTCGGCGGCATCATCCTCGCGTCGCGCCTGCGGTCGGTCGACACGAACACGGGCGGCGGCCAGGCGCTGCTGTACCCGATCGCGGCCGCCGTCATCGGCGGCACGTCGCTGTTCGGCGGGCGTGGCACGATGAAGGCCGCGCTGCTCGGCGCGCTGGTGATGATCTCGATCGACAACGGGCTCGGGCTGCTCGGGCTGTCGTCCGGCACCAAGTTCGTGGTGACCGGCGGCGTGCTCCTGCTCGCGGTCAGCGTCGACTCGATCTCGCGCCGCGGGCGCGCCCAAGCCGGACGAGCATGACGCTGCGCCTCGGGCTGCTCTCGACGGCGGACATCAACCTCAAGCTCCTCGGCGGCGTCCGCGCCGCCGAGGGGGTCGAGGCCGTCGCGGTCGCCAGCCGCGACGCCGAGCGGGCCGGGGCGTTCGCGGCCGAGCACGGCATCGCGCGGGCGCACGGCAGCTACGAGGCGCTGCTCGCCGATCCCGACGTGGACGCGGTGTACGTGCCGCTGCCCAACTCGATGCACGTGCCGTGGTCGATCAGCGCCCTGCAGGCCGGCAAGCACGTGTTGTGCGAGAAGCCGCTCACGCGCCGGCCGGAGGAGGCGCAGGCCGCGTTCGACGCCGCCGACCGCGCCGGCCGCGTCCTGGCGGAGGGGTTCATGTGGCGCCACCATGAGCAGGCGCGGCGGCTGCGCGAGCTGGTGCGCGACCGCGTGGTCGGCAACGTGCGGCTGGTCCGGGCGGCGTTCTCCTTCTTCGGCCTGGACCGGACCGGCGACGTGCGCCTGCAGAAGGCGCTCGACGGCGGCGGCCTGATGGACGTCGGCTGCTACTGCGTGAGCGCGATGCGGCTGCTGCTCGGCGAGCCCGAGCGGGTGTCGGCGCGCCAGGTCATGGGCGGGGACGGGGTCGACGTGCGCTTCGCGGCGACGCTCGGGTTCCCGGGCGACGTCCTCGGCTCGTTCGACTGCGGGCTCGACATGGTGGACCGTGCGGAGCTGGAGGTGATCGGCGACGCCGGGTCGCTCTTCCTGCCCGACCCGTGGCACTCGCGCGAGCCGCGCATCGAGGTGCGGCGGCCGGACGGCACGGAGGTGATCGAGATCCCGCGCAAGGATCCCTACGCGTGCGAGCTCGAGGACTTCGCGGCGGCGGCCCGCGGCGAGCGCCCGCATCCCTTCGGCCGCGACGACGCCGTCGGGCAGGCGCGCGCGATCGCGGCGCTGTACCGGTCCGCGGAGTTCGGCGCGGAGGCGGTCCCCTGACGGACGCGTCCGCAAGCTGGGACGAGTAGCGTCCGCGCCGGATGAACGGAGAGCTGCGGCCGCTCGGCACCGGGGAGATCCTCGACGCCGGCATCAAGCTGTTCATGCGCCACTGGCGCACGCTCGTGCTGAGCGTGGTCGGGCTGATCCTGCCCGTGCAGGTCCTGTCCGCCCTGGTGACCGCGTCGATCGCGCCCGAGCAGTTCGACCTCACCTCGACGGAGACCGGCGTCTCCCAGGGGGAGGAGGCGGAGTTCCTCGTCGGCCAGGGCGTCATCGCGCTGCTCTCGGTGATCTCGATCCTGCTGGCGACGGCGGTCTGCTTCAAGGCCGTCGCCGATGCGTACCTGGGCGTGGAGCCGGAGTGGCGGCGCTCCCTGCGGTTCGCGGTGCGGCGGCTCGGCGGCCTGCTCGGCGTCGCGCTCGTCGGCGGGCTCCTGGTCGCGCTCGCCACGCTCGCGCTGATCCTCCCGGGGATCTGGCTGTTCGTCATGTTCTCCGTCGCGGTGCCGGCGCTGCTGCTCGAGCGCATCGGGCCGGTGGCTGCGCTGCGCCGCTCGTTCCGGCTGGTGCGCGGGCGCTGGTGGCCGACCGCGGGCACCCTGCTGGTCGGCTACCTGCTGATCGGCATCATCGGCGCGATCGTGTCGGGGGTGATCATGGTCATCCCGAACCTGGTCGCGGAGGACAACACGCTCGTCGCCGCGCTCGGCGCGGTGGTGGGCGGGACGGTCGGCTCCGTGCTCACGACGCCGTACTCCGCGGCCGTGGTGACGCTGCTCTACTTCGACCTGCGGGTGCGCAAGGAGGGGCTCGACCTCCAGCTGATCGCCGAGGGCACGGGCGTCGAGCGCGACCCCGACGCGCCGCTCCCGGCGCCGCTGGCCGCCGACGAGTACACGCCGGAGGAGCGCGCGCAGGCGCCGTACTGGCCGCCGCCGCCGGGCTGGCGCCCGGCGCCGGCGCCGGCCGCTGAGTGGCAGGTGCCCGAGCCGCCGCCCGAGCGGCCGTCGTGGCGCCCGGCGCCGGACGAGCCGTCGCCGTCGGGCTGGCTGCCGCCCCGGGCCGGCGAGCCGGCGCGCGGCGAGGAGGAGTCGCCGGGCGGCGACCGGCCCGACCCGTCGAGGTCGTCCGGGGAGTGAGGCCGTGGGCGCGAGCGGCCCGGCTCGTCGCGGTCCTCGCGGCGTTGCTGCTCGTCCCGGCCGGGACGGCGCGCGCCGAGGCGGTCAGCGGCGCCGAGCTGCGCGCGCTCGCCGCGCAGGCGGCCGGCGATCCCGCGGCGCTCGACCGGCTGCGCGGCGTCGACAGCGTCGACGGCCGGCCGGCGGATCTCGCCGCCGCGCTCGACGGAGCGGAGGGCGAAGAGCTCCGCGCGCGGCTCGGCGCGCTCGCCCAGGACGCCGCGGGTCCCGGAGGCGACGCGATCGCGGCGCGCGAGGAGGCCCGCGACATCGTCGCCGGCCGCCGCTTCTCGCCGCCGGAGGTGCCCGGGCCGTTCCGCCACGCGCTGGAGCGGCTGGCCGGGTGGATCGCGCCGGTGCTCGACGTCATCCCGGCGCTCGACGACCTGGTGCCCGGCGGGCGGCCGGTCGTCTGGGCGCTCCTGCTCCTGCTCGCCGGGGGCGTCGCCGCGCTGCTGGCGGGGCGCACGCTGCGCCGGCGCGTGACCGGCGCGGAGGCGCGCCGCGCGGCGGCCGCGCCCGGGGCGGTCGAAGAGGACCCGGAAGCGCTCGACCTGCGCGCCCGCGAGGCGGCGGACCGCGGCGACCACGAGCTGGCGCTGCGGCTGGGATTCCGGGCGGGCCTGGCCCGCCTGGACCGGCGCGGCGTGATCGAGTTGCGGCCGTCGCTCTCGACGGCGGCCGTCGCCCGCGAGCTGCACTCGCCCGAGTTCGACCGCGCGGCGGCGCGCTTCGACGAGGTCGTCTACGGCCGCCGCCCGGCCGCGGCCGGCGACGTCGCGGCGGCGCGGGAGGCCTGGTCGGCGGTGCTCGCCGAGCGGAGGGCCGCGTGATGCGGCGGTCGCCCGGCCGGCTCACGCGCCACCCCGTCCTGCTGCTCGTCGGGCTCCTCGTGCTGTTCGTCGTCGTGAGCGTCGTGATCGACCGCCTCGCGCCGACGCCGAGCGGGCCGGAGGGCTCCTCGTACGCCACCGCTCCGGAGGGCGCGGCGGCGTACGCCGAGCTGCTCCATCGCGCCGGGCATCCGGTCCGGCGCGTGCGGGCGCCGCTCGCCGAGCACCCGCTCGACCCGGCCTCGACCCTGGTCGTCCTCGACCCCGGGCAGATCGCGCCGGACGAGGCGAGCGCGATCGGGCGGTTCGTCCGCGACGGCGGGCGGCTCGTGGCGGCCGGCGCGCTGGGACGCTGGCTCGGCGGGGTGGTCGACGCGCCGCCGCAGTGGGCGCCGTCCGCGCCCGGGCGCGCCACCGTCGTCGTGCCGGCGCCCGAGACCGCCGGCGTCGGCTCGGTGGCGTTCGCCCAGGGCGGCCGCTGGGGCGAGCTCCGCGGCACGCTGCCGATCCTCGCGACCGCGGACGGCCCGGTCGCCGCCGTCGCCGAGGCCGGGGCCGGGCGCGTGGTGCTCCTCGCCGACGCCTCCCCGCTCTCCAACCGCGAGCTGGCGCGGGCCGACGACGCCGCGTTCGGGCTCGCCGTGGCGGGAGGCGGCCGGCGCCCGGTCGCGTTCCTCGAGACCGTCCACGGCTTCGGCGAGGACACCGGCCTCGCGGCCCTGCCGGTGCGGGCGCTCTGGGTCCTCGCCGGGCTCGCGCTGGCGGCGCTCGCGCTGGTGTGGAGCATGGCGCGGCGGCTCGGGCCGCCCGAGGAGGAGAGGCGCGCGCTGGCGCCGCCGCGGGGCGACTACGTCCGCGCGGTCGCGTCCGCGCTGGCGGCGAGCGGCGACCGCCGCGGCGTGGGCGACGCCGCGGCGCGTGGGGCGCGGCGGCGCCTGGAGGTCCGTGCCGGGCTCCCTGCCGGCGCGAGCGATGCCGCCGTCCGCGAGGCCGCCGCGCGCTTCGGGCTGGACGAGCCCGAGACGGCGGCCGTGCTCGGCGCGGGCGACGAGCTGGCGGCAGGGCGCGCGCTGGCGAGGCTGGAAGGGCGGCGGCGATGAGCGAGGAGGGAGGCGGGATGCAGGAGCTCCACCGGCGGGTGGCGAGCGAGGTCGAGAAGGTGGTCGTCGGCCAGGGCGAGTCGCTCGAGGTGATGCTCGGCGCGCTCGCGCTCGGCGGCCACGTGCTGCTGGAGGGACCACCCGGGGTCGCGAAGACGCTGCTCGCCAACGCGACGGCACGGGCGCTCGGACTCGACTTCCGCCGCATCCAGTTCACGCCCGACATGCTCCCGTCCGACGTCACCGGCACCGTGGCGCTGCGGGGCGGCGAGCTGCGCTTCCGGCCCGGGCCCGTGTTCGCGAACCTGGTGCTCGCCGACGAGATCAACCGCACCCCGCCCAAGACGCAGGCGGCGCTGCTGGAGGCGATGCAGGAGGCGCAGGTCACGGTCGACGGCGAGCCGCATCCGCTGCCCGATCCGTTCCTCGTCGTCGCCACCCAGAACCCCGTCGAGTACGAGGGCACGTACCCGCTCCCCGAGGCCCAGCGCGACCGCTTCCTCGTGCGGGTCGACGTCGGCTACCCGTCCGAGGAGGCCGAGCGCGCGATGCTGCGGCTCGCCCGCCGCGGCCTGGCGCCCGCCGGCCTCGACGACGTCCGGCCGGTGGCCGGCGCCGAGGAGCTGCGCGCCGCGCGCGCCGCCGTGGACGCGACGCAGGTCGCGCCCGAGGTGCTCGACTACGTCGCCGCCGTCGTGCGCCGGACGCGGGAGCTGCCGAGCGTCGCGCTCGGCGGGAGCCCGCGCGCGGCGGTGCACCTGCTCGGCGCGGCGAAGGCGGCGGCCCGCCTCGCGGGACGCGACTTCGTGACGCCCGACGACGTCGGCCGCATGGCGCTGCCGGTGCTGCGCCACCGGCTCGTGCTCACGCCCGAGGCCGAGCTGGAGCGCTACACGCCGGAGAGCGCGGTCCGGGGCGCGCTCGACGCGGTGCCCGTGCCGCGATGAGCCCGACGCCGCTCACCGCAGCGCTGCTGGCGGCGATCGCGGTCTGCACGGCGCTCGTCGGCGAGCTCGCCGCGCTCGCCGCCGCCGCGCTCGTCGCGGGAGTGGTGGTGGACGCGCGGGCGGTCCGGCGCGGCCCCGGCGTCGTGCGCGACGTGCCGCGCACGCTCTCGCGCGGCGTGCCGGCGCCGCTCACCGTCGCGGTCCGCGCTCGCGCCGGCGCCTCCGTGCGGGTCCGGCAGGCGGCGCCACCCGACCTCGAGCTGACGCCGCGCGAGGGGGACGGAGCGCTCGAGGCGACGCTCGTCGCGCTCCGCCGCGGCCGCCACGAGCTGCCCGCGGTCGGGACGCGGAGCGTCGGGCCGCTGCGCCTGGCGAGCTGGAACCACCAGCCGGGCGGGGCCGCGGAGGTCGCCGTCTACCCGGACCTGGCGGCCGCGCGCCGGCTCGCGCTCTCGGTCCGCCGCGGCCAGTTCCGCGAGCAGGGCATCTCGGCCCGCGGCCCGCTCGGGCTCGGCACCGACTTCGAGCTCGTCCGCGACTACCTCCCGGACGACGACGTCCGCCAGGTCAACTGGCGCGCGACGGCACGGCTCGGGCGGCCCATGAGCAACCAGTACCGCGTCGAGCAGGACCGCGACGTCGTGCTCCTCGTCGACGCGGGCCGGCTCGCCGCGGCCGCGCTGCCGGTCTCGGCCGACGAGGCCGAGCGCCCGCGCGGCACGGTCCTGGACGCGACGCTCGACGCCCTCGCGGCGGTCGCGCTCGTCGCGGACGAGGTGGGGGATCGCTGCGGCGCGGTCGCCTTCGACCGCGAGGTCCGCGTCGCGCTGCGGCCGCGCCGCGCCGGCGGGAGCGTCGTCGTGCGGGCGCTGCACGATCTCGAGCCGCGGCTGGTCGACTCCGACTACGAGGCCGCGTTCCGGCGCGTGGAGGGCTCCAAGCGCGCGTTCGTCCTGATCCTCACGGACCTGTTCGAGCCGGTCGCGGTGCGCTCGCTCGCCGACGCCGTGCCGGTGCTGGCGCGCCGCCACGCGGTCGTCGTCGCGAGCCCCGCCGACCCTGGGCTCCGCGCGATGGCCGGCGCGGCGCCGGTCAGCGCGGACGACGTCGCGCGGGTCGTCGCGGCGGCCGAGGTGGAGGACGCGCGCGAGGCCGCCGCCGCGCGCGTGCGCGCCGCGGGCGCGGGGGTGGTCGATGCGGCGCCGGGATCGCTCGCGCGCGCGTGCGTCGCGGCGTACCTGCGTGCGAAGTCGCGCGCGCGGCTGTGACGGCGCCGGAGAACGTCAACTGCCGCATTGAGGGAGGGCTCGGATTGCGGTCGCGCTTCCGCGGAAGCGCCTGTTTCACGAGCGATTTGCACGTTGACGGCAACTATTGGGGTCAACGTGCAAATCGTTCCGCGGAACCGGCCGAACCCGCCCCCTCAATGCCCGCCGTTCACGAGCGCCGGGGGCGTCACCCGCGTCCGCGCCAGACGACCAGCCCCCAGAACACCGCCGCCAACCCGAGCCCGATCGTCACCTGCACGGCGACCGGGAGCTCGGGGCCCGTCAGCAGCCCCTCGGCGAATCCGCAGAGCACCAGCCACGGCGCCGTCCCCACCGCGAGCTCGACCGCCCGCGGCGCCTCCAGCTGCAGCGAGCGCAACCGGGTCCGGGGGCCGGGAACGATGAGCGAATGCCCGAGCCGGAGCCCGGCGACGCCGCCGACCACGATGCACGACAGCTCCAGCGGGCCGTGCGAGGAGATGAGGCGGATGAACGCCTCGCCGTTGCCGGCGCCGAACGCGAGCCCGCCGATCACCCCCAGCAGCAGGCCGTTGAACGCGAGCGCGGCGACGGTCCCGAGCCCGAACGCGAGCCCGCCGACGAACGCGATCAGCGTCACCTGGATGTTGTTGACCAGCACCTGGGTCGCGAACACCGACCCTTCGCCCGTGCCGAAGTCGCGCCCCGCGGACGGCGGATCGGCGGCGCCCGCGAACTCGGTCGGGACGAGACCGACCGCGGCACCCGGGTCGGCGAGGCCCCAGAGCGCGCCGGCCGCGGCGGGGACGAGCAGCAGCGCCCAGGCGAGCGCGACGATCCCGGGCCGCTCGGCGAGCCGCCGCCAGTAGCCGCGCGCGAAGAACTCGCGGATGCTGCCCTGCCGCCCGACCCGGCCGTACACCGCGGCACGCCCTTGGGTGACCAGCGCCTCGAGCCGCGTCACCACCGGGTCGCCGGGGAAGCGCCGGCGCGCGTAGGCGAGGTCCGCCGCCGCGCCGCGGTACAGCGAGCCGAGCTCGAGGACGCCGTCGGCGCCGAGCCGCCGCCGTCCGCGCCGGCCGCCGCCGGCGCGCCGCAGGAGCGCGTCGAGCCGCGCCCAATCACCACCCCGCTGCGCCTCGAAACCTTCTAAGTTCACGCCCGTGCAGTATGAGGAGCTGACGCGCATCGCCACGCCGGAGGGCGTGGAGCTGGAGCTGGTGCTCGCCGGGCTCGCGTCGCGGTTCATGGCCGAGATCGTCGACGCGGCGCTGATCCTGCTGATCGTCGGCGTGATGATCGCCGTCGCGGCGCTCGCCGGCGGGACCGCCGGGCTCGTGATCGTCTCTGTCGCGGTCGGCGGCCTGATGCTGATCTCGGTCGTCTACCACGTGGCGTTCGAGGTGCGCGCAGGCGGCCAGACGCCGGGCAAGCGGCTCAACGGGCTGCGCGTGGTGATGGACGGCGGCGGGCCGATCGGGGTCCGCGCGAGCGCCATCCGCAACCTGATCCTCCTGCTGGAGGGCCCGCCGCTGCTGTACGCGCCGGCGATCGTCTCGATCCTCGCGACGCCGCGCAACCAGCGGCTCGGCGACCTCGCGGCCGGCACGCTCGTCGTGCGCGAGCCGCGCGCTCCCCGGCGGCGCCGGGGGGACACCTCCGCCGGCGAGCTGCCCGCGATCTCCGGCGGGCGGTTCGCGGAGTGGGACGTCTCCGCGATCACGCAGGAGGAGCTGGCCACGGTCCGCACGTTCCTCGTCCGGCGCCCGGCGTTCACTCCCGACGCGCGCCGCGGGCTCGCGCGCGACCTGGCCGCTCGGCTCGGGCCGAAGGTCGCCGGGCCGCCGCCCGGGATGACGCCCGAGGCGCTGCTCGAGGGGATCGCCGCCGCGAAGTCCGCCCGATCCTGAATACTCCGCGAACGAGGCGCGGTCCACCGCGCTCCCGTATCCATACAGGAGGTCGCAGGTGTCGGATCTCGGTAGCCAGACCCCATACCCGTCGCAGCCGCCGCCGGGCACCGAGTGGCAGGCCGCGACGCCCGCGCCCACCGGCAAGCCGTCGGGGCCGCGCTCGGGGTTCTGGCGGCGGTTCGCCGCGGCGTTCGTCGACGGCCTCGTCCTCGCGATCCCGAACACCATCTTCGTCGCGGCGCTCGACTACGCGACGGCCAACCTGCTGTCGCTCATCGTGGGCATGTCCTACTTCACCTACTTCGAGGGCGGACCCACCGGCCAGACGCTCGGCAAGCGGGCGCTCGGGATCCGGGTGATCGACTTCAAGGGCGGCGGGCCGATCGGCTACGGCCGCGGCCTGGTGCGCTACATCGCCAGGTTCCTCTCGGCGATCGTCTTCTTCCTCGGCTACTTCTGGATGCTGTGGGATCCCGAGAAGCAGACGTGGCAGGACAAGATCGCGGGCACCGTCGTCGTGCCGGTCGCGGCCTACCCGGTGCGGTAGCGGGTCAACGGCAGGGGCGAGCCGCCGTGTCGCGCCCGTAGAGGCGCGCGGCGGCCGCCACGTCGCCCGAGGCGGGCCCGCACGGCAGCGGGCCCGGCCCGGACGATCCGGTGAACGTGCAGGCGTCGTCGTACGCCTGCGCGTTCATCAGCGAGCACGTCCCCTCGCGGTGGCGCAGGCCGAGGACGTGGCCGAGCTCGTGCATCGCGACCCACACGTTGAGGGCGGTCGGCCGGCCGGTGATCTCCGGCTCGAGCCGGACCGTGACGCGGCGGCCGCGGGGTCGTCCGATGCTCGACGACAGCCCGAGGCAGCGGGCTCCGCAGCGCTCTCGCAGGCCCTTGCGGTCGGACATGAACACCACGTCGGCGCTCGCGCGCGAGCGCGCGCGCTCGAGATGCACGCGGGCGCCGGATTCGTTCCAGCGCCGCGCGGCGGCGTCGATCGTCTCGGTGGATCCCGACGCGTCGAAGTACGTCAGGTGGCCGTCCGGCCACGCGCGCGGCTCGTCCCGTCCCGTGGCCGGCCAGGCGGTCAGCGCGAGCAGCAGCACGGCTATGAGCGGAGCGGCATGCCGCGGGCGCACGCGCCGCAGCCGCCGCCGCAGGTGGGTGCGGAGTGCGTTCATGGAAAGGTGACGAAGCGGGGAGGTCGGGCGGATCCGAGCGGCGATGCTCGCAAAGACGTGGCCCACCCCAGGGCACCCCTGCTCTCCCTTGATTCCACGTAGGTGGCCAGGTGAAACCGACGCCGCCGTGGTATACGACGGGGTTGCGATGCCGCGCTTCGAACGTACGCACGACCCCGACCGTCCCGGCGAGCTGTTCCTTCAGGAGGGCGAGCCGGTCGCGCTCGTGCTCTGGACGCACGACTACGCCGAGCGCGAGCAGACCGGGTGGTTCCTCGTGACGCTCGACAGCGAGGGCGAGCCCGACGGCGAGCCATCCAGGCGGCTCGCGGTCTCCGCCGACGTCGACCGGCTCGCCGCCGCGGACCTGCCGCGCGCGGAGTGGATCGCCCAGGCCGAGACGTTGGAGCTGGTCACGGCGGCCGACGCGGTGTCCGCGGGTGAGCGCGCGCTCGAACGGCTGCTCGGCGGCCCGCGGTGAGCGCAGTTCGCACGCGGACATGCGTCACGTGCCGCCACTGCCGGCGTTAGGGTCGCTCCGTGCCAGCACCCGACCCTCGCCGCGCCCCCGCCAACCAGCGCTCCGTGCGGCGACACAACCTCGGAGTGGTGCTCCGGCACGTCGCCGACCACGGCCCGCGCTCGCGCGCGGCGATCGCTCAGGAGACCGGACTGAACAAGACGACGGTGTCGAGCCTGGTCGGCGAGCTGATCGACTTCGGCCTGGTGCGCGAGACCGAGGTGGAGCTGCGCGGCACGGTCGGCCGGCCGGCGCTGCCCGTCGAGCTGACCGGTCGCCGCGTCGTCGGCCTCGGGCTCGAGCTCGGCGTCGACTTCCTCGCCGTCCGCGCCGCCGACCTCACGGGCGACGAGCGCCACCGCGCGCTCGTCAGCGTCGACAACCGAGGCCGGCCGGTCGACGAGGTGCTCGACGACCTGGCCAGGCTGGCGGGCGAAGCGCTCACGGTGGTGCGCGACCAGGACCTCCTCACCGCCGGCGCCGTGGTCGCGGTGCCGGGCCTCGTCGACAGCGACGGGCGCCTGCTCGTCGCGCCCAACCTCGGCTGGACCGGCGTCTCGGTGCCAGAGCTCGTAGGCGACCGGCTCGGGCGCCCGCCGTTCCCGATCCAGGCCGAGAACGAGGCGAACCTCGGCGCGCTGGCCGAGCTGTGGGAGGGCGCCGGACGGGAGTTCAGCGACTTCATCTACATCTCCGGCGAGCTCGGCATCGGCGCCGGCATCATCGTCGGCGGCGAGCTGTTCCGCGGCGCGCACGGCTTCGGCGGGGAGCTGGGACACACGACCATCGAGCCGGACGGCCGGCTCTGCGCCTGCGGCAACCAGGGCTGCCTGGAGACCCGGGTCGCGCTCGGGGCGCTCCTGCGCGACGCGGGGCTCGATCCCGGCGCGCGCGTCGGGGAGCTCGCCCAGCGCGCCGAGGCCGGCGAGGAGCGGGTGCTGGACGTGCTCGCCGGCGCGGGCCGCTGGCTCGGCGTCGGCGTCGCGTCGGCTGCGAACCTGCTCAACCCCCGGGGCGTGGTCGTCGGCGGCTACTTCGCGACGCTGGCGCCCTGGCTGTTGCCTGGCCTGCGCGAGGAGCTGGACGCGCGCGTGCTCGCGGCCGAGTGGGACGCGCCGCGCGTCGTGACCTCCGAGCTCGGCGCCGAAGCCGCGGTGCGGGGCGCGTCCGCGCTCGCGCTGCGCCGCGTGTTCGCCGACCCCGGCCTCGTCGCCTTCCTTCCGCAGCGCTAGAACATCTCGGGGCACCACGGCGCGACGGCGCCGCGGAACGCGGCCGACGCCCGGTCCAGCGCGCCCGGCGAGAGCTCGCGCACGCGGTCGGCCTCGGCCAGCTCGCGCAGCGTCGTGCCGCCCAGGTACGCCGCGCCGAGCGCGGCCGCATCGAGCGCGAGGTCCGGCTCGGCGTCGGTGCGCTCGCACGCATGCCCCGTCAATCGGTAGCGGCCCTCGTTCCAGGGGCAGAACGCGTCGGCGACGTCCAGCACCACGTCGAGGCTCGTCGCGTAGTCGCGCGCGGTCAGCGCCGCGGGGAGGTCGACGAGGCGCACCCACAATCCGTCGACGATCCTGCGGCGCACCGCGCGCGGCTCGGTGAGCATCAGCCACAGCGGCTCGTCGACCGGCGCCATCTCCCAGGTGACGGTGCGCGTCAGATCCTGGTCGAGCAGGAACGCCCACAGCGTCGCGCGCGCCGCGGGCGTGGCCGCGACCAGCTCGCGTACGACGACCTCGCCCGCCGGCCCGTCGTCGTCGTGGCCCGGGCGGGTGGCGTAGAGCGCGTAGCCGTCGTCCGTCACCACGGCCCGCAGCGCCTGCGCGTCGCGGCGGTCGGACTCGGCATCGTGGAGCCGGTCCTGCCACCACGGGCCCGGGCGATCGAGCAGGCCCGGGCGGCCCGGCCGCACCCGCTCGTGGATCGCGCGCATCGAATCGACGTGCTCGCCCGCCGGACCGGCGCGCAGCGGTCCGCCGGGCGCCGGCGGCGCCGCGATCCGCGCGGCAGGGCGCCGCGCGGTGAGCTCGGCCTGCGACGTGCTGATGCCGTACCCGAAGCGTCCGTAGATGGCGCCCTCCGATGCCCAGAGGGCCGCGACCGGCTCGCCGCGCTCGCGCACCTCCTCCAGCTGGCGGCGCATCATCGCGGTGAGCAGCCCGCGGCGCCGGTGGGTCGGGACCACCGCCACCGCGGTGACCGCGGCGCATCCCACGGTCGCGCCCGGCACGGTCAGCGTGCGCGTGAACGCCGCCGTCGTGGCCACGACCCGCCCCTCGTCGAACCACGCCAGCAGGCGCTCCGGCTCGTCGATGCGGGCGTAGCGCTCGCGCTCGTCGTCCGTGAGCTCCCGATGGAACGCCGTCAGCGCCGCCACGCTGAAGGCCTCATCCTCCTCGCGCGTGGGGGGACGCAGCTCCATGCGGCCTGTCTATCAGGCGCGGCGGTGCGAGGGCGCCCGCTGTCAGCGCGCGCCGAGCAGTACCTCCACCAGCAGCTGGTCGAGCGCCTCGTTGGCGTAGCCCCGGCGGGCGAGCTCGTCGAGCCGGTCCGCCTCCGCCTTGAGCGCGCCGGCCTCGCCGACGCCCGGTCGTCGACGCCTCGGCCAGCTCGGGAGTCGACGCGGCGGCGAGCGCGTCGCGCACCTCCGGGAGCGAGTCGAAGTGGCGCGCCCTCTCCGCGAGCGCGAGGTAGGTGCGCATGCACCCGCGCGCGAAGTCCCACACGCCCTCGGCGTCCTCGTTGCGGTACGCGTGCGCGTCGAAGTGCCGCGGCCCGGCGTAGCCGGCGTTCTCGAGCAGCCGCACCAGCAGGAACGCCTCCTTGAGGTCCTCGGCGCCGAAGCGGAAGTCCTGGTCGTAGCGGCCGACGTCCTGCGCGTTGAGGTCGACGTGGAACAGCTTCCCGGCCCACAGCGCCTGCCCCACCGCGTGGTGGAAGGACAGCCCCGCCATCGTCTCGTGCGCCACCTCCGGGTTGACGCCGACCATCTCCGGCCGCTGGAGCGTCGAGATGAAGTGCAGCGCGTGCCCGACCGTGGGGAGGAACGCGTCGCCGCGCGGCTCGTTGGGCTTCGGCTCCATCGCGAAGCGCAGGTCGTAGCCTTGACCGACCGAGTAGTCCGCGAGGACGTCGATCGCCTCGCGGTAGCGGTCGAGCGCGTCGCGCGGATCCTTCGCGACGCCGGCCTCGGTGCCCTCGCGCCCGCCCCAGAACACGTACACCTCCGCGCCCAGCTCGGCGCCGAGGTCGATCGATCGCATCGCCTTCCCGATCGCCGCGCGGCGCACGCCGCGGTCGTTCGAGGTGAACGCGCCGTCCTTGAAGGCGGGATGCGTGAACAGGTTGGTCGTGGCCATCCCGACGCCCAGCCCGGTCTCCTCCAGCGCGGCCTTGAAGCGCGCGACGATCCGGTCGCGCTCGGCGGCGGACGAGCCGTAGGGGACGAGGTCCTCGTCGTGCAGGGAGATGCCCCACGCGCCCAGCTCGGCCAGCTTGCGGACGGAGTCGACGGGGTCGAGCGGTTCGCGGGTGGGACCGCCGAAGGGGTCGCGGCCGGGGTTGCCGACGGTCCAGAGCCCGAACGTGAAGCGGTGCTCGGGCCGCGGCGTCAGGGCGTCGTCTGCGATGGTCATGCGGGGACCGTATATCGAATTGGGCCGGAAAGCGGAATAATCTTTCACGATGCGCGCGCTGATCGGCCTCGACGTCGGGACGACCGCGGTGAAGGCGCTCGCCGTCGGCGAGGACGGCGAGATCCTCGCCCGCTGCGAGGTCCCCTATCCGCTGTCGGTGCCGCGGCCCGGCTGGGCCGAGCAGGATCCCGGCGACTGGTGGAGCGCGACCGAGCAGGCGCTCGCCCAGCTCGGCGTCGACGAGCCGTCCGCCATCGGCCTGAGCGGTCAGATGCACGGGCTCGTCGCGCTCGACTCCGCCGACCGCGTCATCCGCCCGGCGATCCTCTGGAACGACGGCCGGACCGCGGCCGAGTGCGCGGAGATCGAGGAGAAGGTCGGGCTCGACAACCTGATCGCCCTCACCGGCAACCGCGCGCTCACCGGGTTCACGGCGCCGAAGCTGCTGTGGCTGCGCCGCCACGAGCCCGACAACTACGGGCGCATCGCGCGGATCATGCTGCCCAAGGACTACGTCCGGCTGAAGCTCTGCGGCGAGCACGCGATCGACGTCGCCGACGCCTCCGGGACGCTGCTGCTCGACGTCTCCCGGCGGCGCTGGAGCGACGAGGTCCTCGAGACGTTGGAGCTCGATCCCGCCTGGCTGCCGCGGCTGCTCGAGTCGCCGGAGGTCTCCGGCGAGACGCCCGGCGGCGTCCCGGTCGCCGCCGGCGCGGGCGACCAGGCAGCCGGCGCGCTCGGGGTCGGCGTCGATCGCCCGGGGCCGCTCTCGATCGCGCTCGGCACCAGCGGCGTCGTCTTCGCGGCGCTGCCCGCCTTCGCCGCCGACGAGCGCGCCCGCGTCCACGCGTTCTGCCATGCGGTGCCCGGCGGCTGGCACGCGATGGGCGTCATGCTCTCGGCCGCCGGCTCGCTGCAGTGGCTGCGCGACGTCGCCGCCCCCGGCGTCCCGTTCGGCGACCTGGTCGCGGAGGCCGCGCGCTGGGAGCCCGGCGTCGAGGGGCTGACGTTCCTGCCGTACCTCGCGGGCGAGCGCACGCCGCACGCCGACCCCGACGCCCGCGGCTCGTTCACCGGCCTCTCCCTGCGCCACGACCGCGGCGCGCTCACCCGCGCGGTGCTCGAGGGCGTCGCGTACGGGCTGCGCGACTCGTTCGACCTGCTGCGCGAGCTCGGCGTCGCGCCCGAGCGTGGCCGCGTCTCCGGCGGTGGCGCCCGCTCGGAGCTGTGGCTGCGCATCATCGCGTCCGTGCTCGACATTCCCCTGGAGCGACCGGTGGTGGAGGAGGGCGCCGCGTACGGCGCCGCGCTGCTCGGGGGCGTGGCGGGGGGCGTGTGGCCGGACGTCGCGGCCGCGGTCGCCGCGACGGTCGAGGTCCGCGGCGAGGTGGATCCCGATCCGGCCTGGGTCGAGGCCTACGCGGAGGGCCGTGAGCGGTTCCGGGCGCTGTATCCCGCGCTGCGCGCGGTGAGCTGAGCGCTCAGCGGGCCGCCGGCGGGCCGGACACCGCCGCGAGCAGCGCCGCGACGCGCCGCTCCTGGCGCGCGATCCCCGCGCCGGCGCGGCGGGCGGCGAGGGCCTGGCGGTGCGCGCTGGCGACCGCGAGCCGGCGATGCAGGCGCGCGAGCGCGTCGAGCGCGGCCGTGAGCCGCACGGCATCGCCGGCGGCGAGCGGGCGCAGGCGCGCGGCGGCGGCGGCGTAGGCGCTCGCCAGGCGGCGAGCGGCCGCGCTCCGGCGTTGCGGTGAGACGGTGGCGGCCAGCGTCGCGGCGATCGACGCGGCGGTGACGGTTGAGCCGTGCCGCGGTCGCGGGCAGGACGATCGCCGCGGCGGTCTCCGGCGCCGGGGTCAGGGCCGACGCGCCGTCGAGCTGCATGCGCCTCCGCGGCTTGCTCGCACTCCCGTCCGGCGCGGGCGATCGCTGCGCTGCCGGATGCGCACGCGATGGTCACCACGCCGCCGGTGGTGGGCAGCGCCAGCGCGACGACGCGGTCGCCCAGGCGCCGCGCGGGCAGGTCGTAGCGCCACGCGGTGCGGGCGGCGAGGTGCAGCGGCTCCGGGGCCGGCAGCCCGCCCGGGACGGCGGCCTCGACGCTTGCCGGCAGCAGCGACGGGTCCTCCGGCGCCCGGATGTCGAGCGCGACCTCGGAGTGCGCGCCGCGCACCGCTGTCGCCTCCTCCAGCCCCGGCAGCGAGGAGCGGCGGTCGAGCGGCTTCCAGCCGGCGGGGAGCGGGAGGCGCGCCACGCCGCTGGCCAGGCCGATCCGCGGCTCCGGGGCGGCGGCGCGCGGCTCGTGGCTCGTCGCTCGTCAGCACGCCGCCGAGCGCCACGCCGGCGGCAGCGGCGAGGACCGTCGCGGCGATCAGCGCCAGGAGGCGGACGGCATCGGAGCGCCAGGCCGCCGCAAGGCTCATGGGGTCACGCCGTCGTCATCGAACTCCGGGCCTGAGCCGGCATCGTCGAAGGTGGGCGGCTGCGGTTCCGGCCGGGGCGATGGCGGCGACGGGGCCGCGTCGGGCGTCGGCGCGGTCGCCGGCGGAGGCACGAAGGCCCGCGCAGTCGGGGACGGGGAGGGGGAGGGCGAGGGGGCCGGCGGCTTCGGCGCCGGAGCCCGGACGAGCCGCGTCGGCGCCGCGGGCTGCTGCGTGCGGGCGCGCGGCGGGAGCGGGGCGAGCGGGGCCGGGAGATCCGGCACGGCCGCGAGCGCCACCCGCGGCGGGGGCGGCGCGGGCTCGGGCTCCGGCATCACCGCCGGCGCGGCCTTCGCGGCGGGGGGCGTGGGCGCGCCGCCCGAGCCGCCCCACGCGGTGGCCGCCAGCATCGCGACGAACGCCAGCACCGGCAGGAACCGCAGCCAGGCGGCCGGCGACCTCATGCCGACGGGCACTCCGCGGGCTTGGTGTTGTCCGCCGCCAGGCATGCGTCACGCCGCTTCGGCGCCGACCCGTCACGGATCACGAGGCGGACGTACTTGCCGATGGCGTCGGTCCTGAAAACGCGGATCGTGATGCGGGTCCCGGCCGAGAGGTAGCGCTCGAGCGCCGAGACCCGGCTGGTGCCGAACAACTTGCGCCGCACGCGGCAGCCGGGGCCGTCGCAGCGCACGTCGACCGTCGCGGTGGACGGCGCCTTGACGCGCAGCAGGGTGATGCGCGCGCCCTTCCCGACGAGGAATCCCTTGACGCGGACCAACGGGAACGGGCGCATGAGCCGAAGCGACATGGGTGTCAGCGTCTCGGGCGGCACCGCGTTCGCCGGCGGCGTCGCCTGGCGCCCGAACTGCTCGAACGACTGCGGCGGGTCGGACGGCCCCGGCTCGGATTCCGGGTCCGGGTCGGGCGTCGGCGTCGGCGTGCGGAGTCGGCGTGGGAGTCGGCGTCGGCGTGGGCGGTGGGTTCGGGTCCGGCACGACCGCGGTCTGCGGGGACCTGGCGTTCGCGGTCGCGGAGATGGCGCGCACCTCGATGGCGCTGCCGATGTCGGCAGCGGTCACGGTGTACGTCGGGACGATCGTGTGCGGCACGATCCGCATACACGTCGTCGCCGTCGGACAGCGCCGCCACCGGTACTCGGTCACCGCGGCATCGGCCGGTGTCGGCACGGCGGTCAGCGTCTGCCCCACCACCGCCTCGCCCGTGATCGCCACGCCGGTCAGGGGCCCCGGCGCCGGCGTCTGGGCGCCCGCCGGCACGCGCGTGGCTCCCGCGATCCCAGCCAGCGCCGCCGCGACGAGGAACCATCTTGCCTTCCCTGACCAGCTCATCTCCGCCCTCCTAGGTGGAGCCGTTGAGGCGAGCGTAACCCGACCGGATTGGGAAACAAAGAGGGCCCTCGCTATCTTTCCTGAAGCAATGGCCGAACGGCTCGCAAACCGGCCCTGCGGTGGTCGCTACGGTGACATCGTCCAGGCGATCGGCAATACGCCCTTGGTCGAGCTCAAGCGCTTGTCGCCCAAGCCCGGCGTGCGGATCTGGGCCAAGCTGGAGTCGCACAACCCGACCGGCTCGGTCAAGGACCGCGTCGCCCGCGCGCTGATCGAGGACGCGGAGGAGAAGGGCGCGATCCTGCCGGGGCAGACGATCCTCGAGCCGACGTCGGGCAACACCGGCATCTCGCTCGCGATGATCTGCGCCCGCAAGGGCTACCGGCTCAAGGTGGTCATGCCGGACAACGTCACGCCTGAGCGCACGCAGCTGCTCCAGATGTACGGCGCGGAGATCATCTACTCGCCCGGCGGCCAGGGCTCCAACGGCGCGGTCGCGATGGCGCTCGAGCTGGCCGCGAGCGACGCCTCGTACTACATGCCGTACCAGTACGGGAACCCGGCCAACCCGAACGCCCACTACCACGGCACGGCGCCGGAGATCATCGAGGAGCTCGACGAGGTCACCGCGTTCGTCGCGGGCCTGGGCACCGGCGGGACGCTGATGGGGAACGGCCGCCGGCTGCGGGAGGAGTTCGGGGACGCCGTGAAGATCGTCGCCGCCGAGCCGATGCAGGGCGAGCCCGTCCAGGGCCTGCGCTCGCTCGACGACGGCTTCATCCCGCCGATCATCGACCTCTCGCTGCTGGACCGGAAGATCTTCGTCACCAACCACGACGCGATCGTCTGGACGCGCAGGCTGCTCGACGAGGAGGGCATCTTCGCCGGCGTCTCCTCCGGCGCGATCGCCTCGATCGCGGTGCGGATCGCGAACGAGCTCGACGAGGGCAACGTCGTGTTCATCGTCTGCGACGACGGCTGGAAGTACCTCTCGTCGGGCATCTACACCCGCCCGCTGGACGAGATCGAGAACGTGGACTCCACCGTGTGGTGGTAACGGCGCCGGTGCTCGGCGTCCGGTTGACGGTCTCGGAGTACAACCGCAGCATCAGGGCAACCTCCCGCCTGCGCGCCGGTAGTTACAGTCGCCGGGGCTTCCTCGGCGCGGTCGGGGCCCTCTTCGGCGCGGCGCTGCTCGGCGGCTGCGGAGCGGAGGAGGCCGGCAAGTCGCCGCCGGCCGACAGCGAGGTGCTCGACGGGCTCCTGCGCCGCGAGCTGGCGGCCGGCGCCGCGGTGATCGGCGTCGCGGGATCGGACCTGATCGCGCGCCAGGACGTCATGCACGCACGCCGCCTGGCAGCGCTCGCGGGCGTCGCCGTCCCTCCGGCGCCCGCCTCGGCCGCCGATCTGCACACGGCGCTCGCGCGCAAGCAGGCGGCGGTGTTCGCCTACGTCCAGGCGCTGCCGCGGCTCGCGGACCCGGACCTGCGCGTCGCCGTGATGCAGATCGCCGCGTCGGAGGCGGAGCACCTCGCCGCGCTCCGGCTCGCGGCGGGCGAGCAGCCGGTGGCCGACCCGTTCGCGGGCTTCACGCAGGGGACGGCGCGGTGAGCGGTATCGCGGCGCAGGTGGCGGAGCGGTTCGGCGCCGCCCGCACCGACGCGGGCCTGTTCACGGCCGGACTGTTCGTGGAGGAGGTCGCCGCGCTCGCGTACGCCGCCGCGGCCGAGGGGCCGCTGACCGGCGAGGACCGCGCCCAGGCGCTCCGGTTCGCTGCCCACGAGCGCGAGCACGCCGACGTGTTCGAGACGATGCTGTTCGCGCTCACCGTGCCGGTGCGCGAGCACGCCACCGAGGCCGACCTCCAGGCGCTCGTCCCCGGGCTGCGCCGGGCGTCGCGCGACGAGGCGCTGACGCGGCTGGCCGAGCTCGAGGGCGCCGCGATCGCGGGGCACCAGCTGCTCGGCCGGCGCCTGCACGCACTCGATGCGCTGCGCTCGGTGGCGACGGTGATGGCCGGCGGGGCGCAGCATCTCGTCGTCCTCCGCGCCGCCCTCGGGAACGGACCTGTGACGAAGGCTTTCGAAAGCGGCCGCTGAGCCGATACCCTCAAGTGGAACCCACTCGAAGGGACGCGCAAGAGTCATGCCATTCAACGTCGGTCCGCTCGAGCTCGTGATCGTGCTCGTCATCGCCCTGGTCATCCTGGGCCCGAAGCGACTGCCCGAGGTCGGCAAGTCGATCGGCAACGGGATGCGGGAGTTCAAGGACGCCATCAGCGGCCACTCCAAGGACGACGACGAGGACGAGATCACGTCGCTCAAGGCCTCCGAGCGCACCCCCAGCTGACCCCCGGGCGCGCGCAGCGCCCCCTGCTAGCGTCCGCCTCCCGATGCGGATCGCTCGCTCCATGGTGGACCAGATGATCGCGCAGGCCCGCGACGAGGCGCCGAACGAGTGCTGTGGCATCGTCGGGACGCGCGACGGGCAGGCGGTCTCGATCTTCCCGGTCCGCAACGCCGCGGCCAGCCCGCTGCGCTACGAGATGGACCCGAAGGACCAGCTGCGGGTGTTCGAGGCGCTCGACGACGCCGGGCTCGACGTCGGCGCGATCTACCACTCGCACACGCGCTCGGCGCCGGAGCCGTCGCAGACCGACATCAACCTCGCGTTCTATCCCGACGCGCTGTACGTGATCCTCGGCGTGGCGGGAGCGGACGACGACGTGCGCGCGTGGCGCATCGTCGACGGCCGCGTGTCGGGCGCGCCGCTCGAGGTCGAGGAGGGCTGACGTGCCCGCGCCGCTCGAGTGCCCCGCGTGCGGCACCGGCGGCGAACTGAGCGAGCGGTTCTGCCCGCGCTGCGGCTCGCCGTTCGTGCACGCCCCAGGCGCCGCCGGGCGGCCGGCGCGGCGGGAGGACGAGGCGCGGGTGCGCGCCCGCAAGGTGCACCCGCCCTACGCGGAGGGCGAGCCCGTCCGCGTCGCGACGGCGCAGAACCAGCCCGAGGCCGAGCTGGTCCAGAGCCTGCTGCTCGAGGCCGGCGTCCCGTCGCTGGTGCGCCGCTCCGGCGGCTTCGACGTGCCGGACTTCCTCGCGATGGGGCCGCGCGACATCCTCGTGCCGCGCGGGGGCGAGGACGTGGCCCGCGCCGTGCTCGGTACCGAGGGGCGGACCGCGCCGCGTCCGCGGCGCCCCCCGCGCGCCTGGGTCCGCGGGCTCGCGCTCCTGCTCGCCGCGCTCGTGCTCGCGCTGGTCGCGACCGCCGTCATCGCCGCGATCCTCAGCGGCTGAGCCGAGGCGTCTTGGACTGCCAGAAGGCGAGCTCCGCCCCCTCGGGCACCGAGACGACGCTGCGCCAGCCGGCCGGGCCCTCGCGCGGGGCCATCAGCACGGTCGCCCCGGACCGGCGCGCGCGCTCCGTCGCCTCGCGGATGCACCCGACCTCGACGTACGGCAGCCAGGCCGCCCGCTCCGTCCCGCACTCGACGACGCCGCCGGTGAGCCCGCCGCCCCAGTCGAGCGCTTGGTAGGAGCCGGATCCGGCGCCGATCCGCTCCACCCGCCATCCGCACTGGCCCGTGTAGAAGCCGCACGCGCGCGCGAGGTTCGCGGTGTGCAGCTCGAGGTGGACGACGGGGCTCGGCGACGCCGGGGTCATGCTGGTACAGATCCGGGCCGCGGCACGAATCCATCGCCGGACCGATGGATTCGCGGGACCGCGCGGGTCCAATGGAGTGGACGCCCATGCGATCACCGCCCGACACCACCACACACGACGCTGACCTGGAGGCCGCTCGCCGCCATGACGAGGGCGCCTTCGAGCGCCTGATCGAGCCGCACCGGTCCGCGCTGCTGGCGCACTGCTACCGGATGCTCGGCTCCGCCGCCGACGCCGAGGACGCCCTCCAGGACGCGCTGTTGCGCGCCTGGCGCGGGCTGCCGGGCTTCGAGGGGAGGAGCTCGCTGCGCTCGTGGCTGTACTCGATCGCCACGAACGCCTGCCTGAAGGCGATCGAGCGCCGCCCGAAGCGCGTGCTCCCCGTCGACTACGGCCCGCCGGGCGACCCGCACGACGCTCCGGACGGCCCGGTCGTCGAGCCGGTGTGGCTCGAGCCCTACCCGGACGAGACGCTCGCGGACGGGCTCGCGTCCCCCGAGGCGCGCTACGAGCAGCGCGAGAGCGTCGAGCTCGCGTTCATCGCCGCGCTCCAGCACCTGCCGGCCCGCCAGCGCGCGGTGCTGCTCCTGCGCGACGTGCTGGGCTTCGCCCCGGCTGAGATCGCAGCGGCGCTCGACGCGTCCCCCGCGTCGATCTACAGCACCCTGCAGCGCGCCCACGCGGCGGTGGAGGAGCGGCTGCCGGCGCGCAGCCAGCAGGCGACGCTGCGCGCGATCGGCGACGAGCGGCTGCGCGAGGTCGTCGAGCGCTACGTGACGGCGTGGGAGGCGGGCGACGTCGCGGGGATCGTCGCGCTGCTCACCGACGACGCGACGTTCGCCATGCCGCCCAGACCGAGCTGGTACCGCGGGCCCGCGGCGATCGGGAGGTTCCTCGCCGCCCACCCGCTGGCCCGCGCGGAAGGCTGGCGCCACGTGCCCGTGCGGGCCAACGGCCAGCCGGCGCTCGGCGTCTACCTCTGGGACCGGGGCCGCGCGCGGCACGTCGCCCACGCGATCGAGCTGCTCACCCTCGACGGCGCGGGGAGGATCGCCGGCGTCATGGCGTTCCACGAGCCGTCGGCGGCGTTCGCGCGCTTCGGCCTGCCGCGCGAGCTTCCGTCGTAGCCGCCGATGGATCCGCCGGGTCCGGCGGATCTCCACTCACGAACCCCACGCCGTTCCCGAGAGGAGCTCCATGCCCACCCAACGAGACGAAGCGAGCAGGAGGCGAGGCTGGGTGCTCGCGCTCGCGTCGGTGGCGTCGTTCATGGCGGCGCTCGACACGCTCGTCGTGACCACCGCCCTGACCACGATCCGGATCGACCTCGGCGCCTCGATCGACCAGCTCGAATGGACCGTCAACGCCTACAACCTGAGCTTCGCCGTGCTGCTGATGACGGCCGCGGCGCTCGGCGACCGCTACGGCCGCCGCAGCATGTTCGCCGCCGGCGTCGGGCTGTTCGCGCTGGCCTCTGCCGCCTGCGCGCTCGCCCCCACGGTCGGATGGCTGATCGCCGCCCGGGCCGTCCAGGGCGTCGGCGCCGCGATGGTGACCACGCTCGCGCTGGCGCTCGTGAGCACGGCGTTCCCGCCCGACCGCCGCGGCCGGGCGCTCGGGATCTTCTTCGCCGTGACCGGCCTCGCGGTCGCCAGCGGCCCGCTCATCGGCGGGGCGATCGTCGAGGGCATGGCCTGGCAGTGGATCTTCTGGCTGAACGTCCCGATCGGCCTGGCGCTCGTGCCGTTCGTCCTCACGCGCGTCACGGAGAGCTTCGGCCCGGAGTCCGCCATCGACTTCCGCGGGCTCGCGCTCGTGACGGGCGGCGTCTTCGGCCTCGTGTGGGGGCTCGTGCGCGGCAACCTCGCGGGCTGGGACAGCTTCGAGGTCCTCGCCGCGCTGGGCGCCGGAGCGCTGCTGGTCGCCGCGTTCGTCTCGTGGCAGCTGCGCGCCCGGGCGCCGATGCTGCCGATGGCCTTCTTCCGCTCCCGTGCGTTCTCGGCCGGGAACACGGCGATCTTCTTCGCCGTGGGGTCGCTGTTCTGCGGGGTCTTCTTCATCGCGCAGTTCCTCCAGACCGGGCTCGGCTTCGGGCCGCTCGAGGCCGGCCTCGGGCTCCTGCCCTGGACCGCCACGCTGTTCTTCGTGGCGCCGGTCGCCGGCACGCTCGTCGATCGCTTCGGCGAGCGGCCGTTCATGGTCGCCGGGCCGCTGCTGCAGGCGGTGGGGATGGGGTGGATCGCGCTCGTCGCGGACGCCGGCATGGCCTACGGCGAGCTGGTCGCGCCGCTGATCGTGGCCGGCGTCGGCATCTCCATGTCGTTCCCGGCGGCGCAGAACTCGGTCGTCGGATCGGTTCCGCCGGAGGCGATCGGCAAGGCGACCGGCACCAACAGCACGATGCGCGAGCTCGGCGGCGTCTTCGGGATCGCGCTCAGCGTCGCGGTGTTCGCCGGGGCCGGCGGCTACGCGTCGGCGCAGGAGTTCAGCGACGGCTTCGTGGCCGCGATGGGCGTCTCGGCCGGCCTGTCGCTGCTCGCCGCGCTCGCCGGGGCCGTCCTGCCGGGGCGGCGGGCGCTCTCCGCGGGCGTCCCGTCCGCCGCGACGCCCGTGCTCGGATCGGAAGGGAGGAGCTGACGATGTCCGGAGTGATGGTCCGCTACAAGGTCCGGCCGGGGGAGGCGGAGCGCAACGAGGCGCTGGTCCGCGCCGTCTACCGGGAGCTGCACGAGCGGCGGCCCGCCGGGTTCCGCTACGCGACGTTCAGGCTCGACGACGGCCTCACGTTCGTGCACCTGGCCCGGATGGAGGCGCAGGACGGACGGAGCCCGCTGCCCGAGCTCGCCGCGTTCCGGGAGTTCCAGGCGGGCATCGCCGAGCGCTGCGACGAGCAGCCCGTGGTCACGAAGCTGCACGAGATCGGGTCGTTCGGCTGATCGGCGGGCGCGCCGCCGGCTCAGAGGCGCGCGGCCTTGTGCTCCTCCCAGCGCCGGAGCATGTCCGGCACCTCGCCCTGGAGGAACGCGAGGAACTCGCGCGTCTCCGCGAGCCGGCGGCCGGCGGGCCGGTCGGCGCCGATCAGGTCGATCCCCTCGGCGATCGCCTGCTCCCAGCGCCGGAGCAGCGCCATGCGCGTCGTGTACATGTCGGTCCACACGTCGTCGTGGACCGCGTAGTGGTCGCGCCGCTCGCCCGGCTCGCGGGCCCGCACGAGCATCCCGGCCTGCGTGAGATAGCGCACGGCGCCGGAGATGGCGGCGGGGCTGACGTGCAGGCGCTCCACGAGCTCGCCGGCGGTGAGCCGGCCGCGGTCCTCCGCCAGTACGCAGGCGAACACGCGCGCGGGGGTGCGCGGCATCCCCGCCTCGTCGAGCAGCAGGGCGAAGCGCTCGACGAAGTGGCGGGCTCCGCTGTCGTGGGTCTCGTTCAGTGTGTTCATGAATCTCTGAACGAAGTGTACGATGTGAAGCATGGACAATGCAATCTCGGCCGCGGGCCTGGTGAAGACGTTCGGCAGCGTCCGCGCCCTCGACGGCCTGGACCTGAGCGTCGCCGCGGGCGAGGTGCACGGCTTCCTCGGACCCAACGGCGCGGGCAAGTCCACCACGATCAGGGTCCTGCTCGGCCTCCTGCGCGCGAGCGGCGGCGAGGTCCGCCTCCTCGGCGGCGACCCGTGGGCGGACGCGGTCGCCCTGCACCGCCGCCTCGCCTACGTGCCGGGCGACGTCAGCCTCTGGCCGAACCTCACGGGCGGCGAGGCGATCGACCTCCTCGGCCGGCTGCGCGGCGGGCTCGACGACGCCCGTCGCGCCCAGCTGCTCGAGCGCTTCGACCTCGACCCGGCGAAGAAGAGCCGCACGTACTCCAAGGGGAACCGCCAGAAGGTCGCGCTCGTCGCGGCGCTGGCGTCGGACGTCGAGCTGCTCGTGCTCGACGAGCCGACCTCGGGGCTCGACCCGCTGATGGAGGAGGTGTTCCGCGAGTGCATCGAGGAGGAGCGCCACGCCGGGAGGACGGTGCTGCTCTCCAGCCACATCCTCGCCGAGGTCGAGGCGCTCTGCGACCGCGTGACGATCATCCGTGCCGGGCGGACCGTCGAGACCGGCAGCCTGAGCGAGCTGCGCCACCTCACGCGGACGTCGATCCGGGTCGAGACCGTCCAGCCGCCGGGCGACCTCGCGCGCCTGCCCGGCATCCACGACCTCCAGGTGACCGACCACCGTGCGAGCTTCGACGTCGACACCTCCCATCTCGACGAGGCGGTCCGTCACCTCGCCGGCACCGGCATCCGCAGCCTCACGAGCCAGCCGCCGACGCTCGAGGAGCTGTTCCTGCGGCACTACGGCGACGAGATCGAGCCGGACCGCGAAGCGGCATGAGCGACCTCGCCGGCACCGGCGCCCTGATCCGCTTCGCCGCGCGCCGCGAGCGGGTCCGGGTGCCCGTCTACCTGCTGATCCTGGTCGCGCTGATCGCGTCGACCGCGGCCCAGAGCGAGTCCCTCTACTCCACGCAGGCCGAGCGCGACCAGTACGCGGCGACGGTGGCCGGCAACCCGGGCCTGATCGCGATCGTCGGCCCGGCCTACGCCGTCACGAACGTCGGCGGCGACACCGCCTGGCAGTGGGGCGCGTTCGGCGCGGTGACCGCGGCGCTCATGAGCATGTTCATCGTCGGCCGCCACACACGCGGCGAGGAGCAGAGCGGGCGCAGCGAGCTGATCCGCGCGAGCGTCGTCGGGCGCTACGCCCCGACCGCCGCCGCGATGGTCGTCGTCACGGTGGTGAACGTCCTGCTCGCGGCGCTCGTCGCGCTGACGATGATCGGGCTCGACCAGCCGGCCGCGGGCTCGATCGCGCTCGGCGCCTCGCTCGGCGGCGCCGGCCTCCTCTTCGCGGGCGTCGCGGTGGTCGCGATGCAGGTCAACCAGAGCACCGGCGGGGCGTACGGGCTCGTGGGCGCCGCGCTCGGGGCGTCCTACATGCTGCGCGCGGCCGGCGACGTGGGCGACGGCACGCTCTCCTGGCTCTCGCCCATCGGGTGGGCGCAGTCGATGCGGCCGTACGCGGACGAGCGCTGGTGGCCCCTGCTCCTGCTCCTCGGCGGCGCCGGCGCGTTCACCGCCGCGGGCTTCGCGCTGCTCGGCCGGCGCGACGACGGCGCGGGGCTCGTCGCGCCGCGGCCCGGTCCGGCGCGGGCGAGCGGCCTCCTCGCGCATCCGTTCGGCCTCGCCCTGCGGCTCTCGCGCGTCGCGCTGGCCGGCTGGGCCGCCGGCCTGTTCCTCGGCGGCGTCTCGATCGGGCTGACCGGCAAGGACGTCGAGAGCATCCTCGGCGACAGCCAGGAGGTCGACAAGATCTACATGCAGGCGAGCGGCAGCCTGGTGGACAACTACCTCGCCGTGTCGCTGTCCTCGATGGCCCTGATCGGCACCGGCTTCGCGATCCAGGCCGTGCTGCGGATGCGGAGCGAGGAGACCGGCGGCCGCCTCGAGCCGCTGCTGGCCACCGCGCTCGCGCGGCCGCGGTGGGCGGCGGGCCACCTCGCGCTCGCGGTGGTGGGGACCGTCCTCATCCTCGCGGCGTGCGGGCTCGGAGCCGGGATCGCGGACGCGATCTCGACCGACGACGCCGGCCGCGTGCTCGTCCTGCTCGGCTCGGCGGTCGCGCTGGCGCCGGCGGTGTGGGTGCTCGTCGGGGTCGCGGTGGCGCTGTTCGGGGTCGTGCCGCGCGCCGCGCCGGCCGCCTGGGGCGTCCTCGGCGCCTGCTTCCTGCTGCTCTACCTCGGCCCGCTGCTCTCGCTTCCGGAGTGGGTGAGGGACCTGTCGCCGTACAGCCACATCCCGCTGCTGCCCGCCGCCGACCTGACCGTCGCGCCGCTGCTCGCGCTCACAGCGATCGCGGCCGCGCTGATCGGCGTCGGGTTGCTCGGATTCCGCCGCCGTGACGTGCCGGTCGTGTGAGGCGCGCGTCGTGTGGGTGGCGCCGGCGTTCGCGAACGGCGGGCATTGAGGGGGCGGGTTCGGCCGGAGCGCCGGACGTGGGGCGACTACGGGGCGCTGGAGGCCCCCGAACTCGCCCCGCTTCGCACCTGGGGCGCCTTGACCACCTATGCGGTGGTCAAAGCGCCCCGCGTCCACGGTCCCGGCCGAACCCTCCCTTCAATGCCCGCCGTACACCGACGCCGATCCCGGCACGACCACCCGCCGGCCCGCCACCAGGCCGACCAGCGCGGCGACCGCGCCCGCCGCGAACACGAGCAGCAGCGCGGTGACGGCATCCCAGCCCCGGTCGAGGCCCAGCGCGATCAGCGCGCCGCCGACGCCGGTGAACACGGCGACGCCGATCGTCTCGGCGAGCTGCAGCGCGGCGGAGACGCCGCCCTCCTCGCCGCCCGGCGCGGCTGACAGCACGATCGCGCCGATCGATGGATAGCCGATCCCGATCCCGAGGCCCGCGACCGCCCAGCCGGCGATCGCGAACGCCACGGGGACGCCGTCGGCCAGCACGCCCGCCGCCGTCACCGCGATCCCCGCGAGCAGGACCGCGAGCCCGGCGAGCAGGCGGCGCGGCCGCCCGGCGCCGTCGTCGCGCCGGTCCAGGTGCGCCTGTAGGAACGAGCCCAGGCTCCAGCTCAGCGACGCGGCGCTGATGACCAGCCCGGCCTGTGACACGCTGAAGCCGCGCAGCTCGGTGAGCGCGAGCGGCATGAACGCGTCGCAACCGAGGAAGCCCACCGCCAGCAGGCCGCGCACCGCGATCCCCGACGGCAGGCCGCGCGCGGCGCGCAGCGTCCCGTCGGGCAGCAGCGAGCGAAGGGCCGGGAGCGCCAGCGCCAGACCGGCGGCGGCGAGGACGAGCAGCAGCGGGAGCGGCTCGGTCTCGAGCGCGGCGAGGAACAGGCCGACCCCGGCCGCGAGCGCGAGCGCTTGCGGCAGCCGGCGACCCGCCGCCACCCGCTCGGGCCGTGCGAGCGAGTGCAGCCCCGGCAGCGTCAGCGCGACGGCGACCGGCAGGAACGGGAGCAGGAAGACGAACACCCAGCGCCAGGTCGTGTGGTCGGCGACGAGCCCGGCGACCGCGGGACCGGCGAGCGACGGCAGCACCCAGGCAGACGACATCAGCGCCAGCATCCGGCCGTACATGGCCGGCGGGTACGCGCGGCTCGCCGATGCGTACGTGACGACGACCAGCGCGCCGGCGCCGAGCCCCTCCAGCGCGCGGCCGGCGAGCAGCATGTCCCACGACGACGCGGTGGCCGCGAGCACGCTGCCGGCCGCGAACGAGACCACCGCCGCGAGGTACGCCCGCACGGGTCCGGCGCGATCGGCGTCCTGGCCGGCCGCGACCGACCCGATGAGTCCGGCGAGCATGAACGCGCTGAAGGCCCACCCGTAGCGCTCCAGCCCGCCGAGGTCGCGCGCGACGGCGGGCATCACCGTCCCGACCCCGAGCGACTGGAACGCGACCACGGTCACGCTCATGAGCACGCCGACGCTCATCGCCCGGTAGGCGGGAGCGAAGACCGACGCGCTCATCCGCGCGCGACCCGGCGGGTGCGCGGCCCGCCCTCGGCCAGCCGCGCCAGGTGCGAGCGCCAGGCAGCCTCGGTGTGGCGCACCGCCCGCCCGGCGAACGCCCGGGTGAGCGCGCCGCGCGGCCCGTCGCGATGCGGCCCGCACGCAAGCGCGACGCAGGCGCGGTCGCCCTCCTCGCGTGCGAGCAGGTCGAACACGGTGCCGCCGAGCAGGGCCGCGTCGCGCCGCCCCGGCGGGAACGACGGCGGACCCGCTTCGCGCAGTCGCCGCGTCACGGCCGGCCGGACGTGATCGACCTGGCCGGAGAAGTACTGCGCCGCGCCCTCCAGCAGCCAGGCCCAGCGCAGCCAGCGCGCGAAGCTGCGCGGGCCGAACGGCGGCGGCATCCCGCGGTGGTTGGCGGCGACGTAGCGCCGCGCGAGGAGCGCCGACGGCGCGAGCATGAGCAGCTCGAGCGAGCCCTCCACGTTCGACGCGCGCTGCGCCAGGAGCCGCGGCGCAAGCACGTGCAGCTCCCGCTCGCCCGCCCATCCGACGAGGTAGCGCCGTCCCGCGGGGGCGGTGAGCCGCCGCTGCAGCGGCAGCCACGGCTCGGCGGCGTCGAGCTGCGCGGCCGAGCCGTGGACGACCACGGCGAGCTCCCCGAGCCGCTCGGGGAAGCGCCGGTCGAGCCGGTCGCGCGTGTGCTCGAGCTGGGCGAGGACCCGGTCGACGTCGGGCGCGTCGCGCTCGTCGTGGCGGGCGATGAATGTGTCTGAGGCGGTCTCCAGCCAGGGCACTATGTAACTCCGGAGCGCAGCCGGGAGGCTGCCGGGCGGGTGGTCGCGCAGCTCGATCCGGTCAGCCGGACGGCGAGCACCGGGCCGATCTCATGAGCCCAGCGGTGCGGGTCGGCCGCGCGCCGGAGGTGCTCAGGCGTAAGCGGGAACGCCGCCGGACTCGACGATGCCCGTGATCTCCTCCGACGCGCGCTCGAACTCCTCGTCGGAGAGCACGGGCGTGCCCTCGAACGGCAGGTCGCGGGTGATCTCGAGCCACGAGCGGCAACCGCCGTGGTCGTCGCGCACCTTCACGGTGACCGGGCGCGGGATGCGGTACGTGCGGAGCAGCAGCACGTGCAGCGGGTGGCGGCGCTTCCACGACAGCCGCTTCTCCGCGTAGTCCGGCGTCCAGACGTAGAAGGGGGAGAGGGCGTCGACCGCGCGGCGGTCGGTCACCGTCCAGGCGCCGGCCACCTCGGCCCATGCGCGGATCCGCACGCGGTCGGGCTGGGCGATCCCGCCGTCGATCGACAGCGCGTGGGCCGGCGGCTCGCCGTCCGCCCAGACGCCTTCCTCCAGCGCCCGGCGCAGCTCGGGCTGGTGAGACTCGCGCACCAGGTCCCGCCGCTGATGGTCGAACGTGGGATAGAGGAAGAACCGCTCGTGGTCGAGCGAGAAGTGTTTGTTGGGCTCACGGATGCCCCCCTTGCGGAGGGTGACGAGCTGCTCGCCCTCGGCAAGCGCGCGCACGGTGACTGCCCATTCCTTGAAAGCGATCGGCATAGGGGGAAGTGGTGGTGAGAGAGGGACCTACGTACCTGCGATCCCCGGCTCGCAAACCTACGCGTGATGCCGCTCCGCCGTGGCGGGCGGGCATCCACCGGATGGATCGTCACATACTATGCACAAAGTTCCGGGATCCCATAATCAGCCTGCAAATCAGGGCCTTTCGCTGACATACAAGCCCGGCCTCATGACGCCGCGTCAGAGCCGGACTCCGGCGAGTCCCTCGACGGCCTCGAGCACCGACGCGAAGTCCTCGTCGGCGAGCCCGCGGCCCATCGCCGCGTTGTAGAGCTCGCGCGCGAGCGCCGCCGACGGGAACGGGGCTCCCGCGGCCGCGCTCTCGTCGAGGCAGATGCCGACGTCCTTGAGCATGTGCTCGAGCCGGAACAGCGGCGTGTAGTCGTGCGCGAGCATCGGCTTGGCCTTGAGCGTGACCATCGTCGATGCTGCCGAGCTCGCGCCGAGCACGGCGACGAGCGCCTCGAGGTCCACGCCGGTGGCCTTGCCGACCACGAGCGCCTGCGCGAGCGTCGCGGCGTTGGTGGCCCCGACGGCGTTCGAGATGACCTTGACGGTCTGGCCGTGGGCGAGCGGCCCGACGTGCAGGATCGTCTCGCCCATCGCCTCGAAGAACGGCCTGGCGCGGTTGAAGTCCTCCTCCGAGCCGCCGGCCATGATCGTCAGCGTGCCGTCCTCCGCCTTCGGCGAGGAGCCCGAGACGGGCGCGTCCACGAAGCGCATCCCGCGCTCGGCGAGCGCGGCGCCGATGCGGCGCACGTCGGCGGGCGCGATGGTCGAGCAGTCGATGAACAGCGTGCCGGGCGCGGCACCGTGGACCGCTCCGTCCTCGCCCAGGAGGACCTCCTCCACCTGCGCGCCGTCGACCACCATCGTGATCACGGCCGCCGCGCCGGCGGCCGCGTCGCGCGGGGTGTCCGCGACCTGGCCGCCGTGCTCGGCGACCCACGCCTCGGCCTTCTCCCGGGTGCGGTTGTACGCCGTGACCGGATGTCCGGCGCGCGCGAGCGACGCGGCCATCCGCGAGCCCATGATCCCCAGTCCGACGAACCCCACGGGCTCAGCCAAATCCGCCACCTCCAGGCGTCTCTATCCGCAGTCGTTGACCGGGCCGCAGGCTACCGCTCGCCTTCGGCGGGAGCTCCTCGCCGTCGAGCAGGTTGCGGCCCGGGGCGCCCGGCTCGCCGCCCTCCGCGCCGGGCGGCGCGTGGCGCCGGCGCTCGGACAGCAGCGAGAACGTCATGTCCGCCAAGGCCTCGAGCTCACGGATGACGCCGTCGCCGCCGCGGTGGCGGCCCGCGCCGCCCGAGCCCCGCCGCAGCGCGTAGCGCGTGACGCGCACGGGGAACTCCAGCTCCAGGGCCTCGACCGGCGTGTTGAGCGTGTTCGACATCGCGACGTGCACGCCGCTCGGACCGTCCGCGTCCGCGCAGGCGCCCTGGCCGCCGCCGAGCGTCTCGTAGTAGGTGAACGCGTCCGAGCCGAGCGTGAGGTTGTTCATCGTGCCCTGGCCGAGCGCGCGGCCGAACGCGGCGAGCACGAGGTCCGCGACGCGCGAGGAGGTCTCGACGTTCCCGGCCACGACCGCCGCGGGCGGGCGCGCGTTGAGGAGGCTGCCCTCCGGCGCGATCACGCGGACGGGACGGTAGGCGCCGGCGGTCGGCGGGATGTCGGGGTCGGTCAGGACGCGGATCGCGAACCAGCACGCCGAGCGGGTGACCGAGAGCGGGCAGTTGAGGTTGCCGCCGTGCTGGGCGGCGGAGCCGGTGAAGTCGAGCGTGAGCTCGTCGCCCGCCACGGTCGCGGCGACGCGGAGCTCGAGGTCGCCCTCGCGCGCCTCGAGCACGTCGGTCGCGCGGCGGGTGCCGTCGGGCAGCGCCGCGATGCAGGCGCGCATCCGGCGCTCCGCGTAGTCGATCGTCTCCGCCATCGCCGCCTGCAGGTCGCCGCGAGCGTGCAGCTCCCGCAAGCGCTCGACCCCGCTGCGGTTGGCGGCGAGCTGCGCCCGCAGGTCGGCGCGGCGCTGGGCCGGCTGGCGCATCTGCGCGACCAGCTCGTCGATCGCGCGGGCGTCGAGCGGCCGCGGGGAGATCACGACGCCCTCGTCGGCCAGCGTGGTCGAGTCGGCGGGCATGCTGCCGGGCGTCGGACCCCCGACGTCGGCGTGGTGCGCGCGGTTGACGGCGAAGCCGAGGTGCGTGCCGTCGTCGGCGAACGCCGGCGTGATCACGGTGATGTCGGGCAGGTGGGTCCCGCCGCGGTAGGGGTCGTTGAGCACCCAGGCGACGTCCGGCGCGTGGTGCTCGCCGACGACGGCCTCGACCGCGGCTGGCATCGCCCCGAGGTGGACCGGGATGTGCTCGGCCTGCATGACCATGCTGCCGGCGGGGTCGAACAGCGCGCAGGAGGCGTCCCGGCGCTCCTTGATGTTGGCCGAGTGGGCGGCGCGGATGAGCACGGCGCCCATCTCCTCGCACGCGGCGCGCAGCGCCCCGGACACGACGCGCAGGGTGACGGCGTCGACGGTCACCGCGTGGGGTCTGGCCCGTTGCGTTGCCTCATCGCTCCAGCCGGATCGTCCCGGACGCCTCCACGCGGCCGGTCCAGCCGGGCGGGACCGCGAGCGTCGCCTCGGGCAGCTCGCAGATCGCGGGGCCGGCGATCTCGGTGCCGGGCTCGGGCTCGCCGGTGAGCACCCCGGCGTCGTGCTCGGCGCCGTCGAACCAGGCGCGCCGGGCGGACCGCGCGGCGCCGCGCCCCGCCGCCCCGGCGGCCGCGGCGTCGATCTCCGGGCCGGGCTCGGTCGCGGTGACCCGCAGCGTGACGAGCTCGACCTCCCCCTCGGGGTCGCGGTATCCGTAGGCGCGCTCGTGCGCGCCGGCGAACGCCTCGCGCAGCGCGTCGGGCTCGGGCGCCTCGCCGCAGTCGACGGCCAGCTCGAACGCCTGCCCGCGGTAGCGCAGCTCCGCCGTGACGCGCAGCCGGCCGCCGCCGGCGCGCTGGGCGAGCGCCCCGATCTCGTCGCGCAGCGCCTCGGCGGTCAGCTCGTCGCCGGACAGCAGCACGCTGCGCTGCGCGTCGCGGCGCCGGTCCGAGACGACGAGGCCGAGCGCGGCGAGCACGCCGGAGGCGCGCGGGCAGAGGATCCGCGTCATCCCCAGCTCGTCGGCGATCGCGGCCGCGTGGAGCGGGCCGGCGCCGCCGAACGCGAGCAGCGCCAGCTCGCGCGGGTCGACGCCGCGCTCGACGGTCATCACCCGCAGCGCCCGGATCATCTCGGCGTTCGCGACGCGCCGGATGCCCTCCGCGCACTCCAGCACGCCCAGCTCGAGCTCGGCGGCCAGCCGCTCCACGGCGGCGCGCGCGGCGCCGGCGTCGAGCGCGATCGCGCCCGCCAGCGGCGCGTCGGTCCCCAGCAGCCCGAGCACGACGTTGGCGTCGGTCACCGTCGGCTCGCTCCCGCCGTGGCCGTAGGCAGCCGGCCCGGGGCGGGCTCCGGCCGAGTGCGGGCCCACGCGCAGCGCGCCGCCGGCGTCCCGCCAGGCGATCGAGCCGCCGCCCGCGCCGACCGTGTGCAGGTCGAGCATCGGCAGCGCCACCGGACGCCCGCCGACCGGGCGGCTGCCGGTCTCCCGCGCGGCGCCGTCCTCGATCACGCACACGTCGCACGACGTGCCGCCCATGTCGAAGCACAGGGCGCCGCGCTCGCCGGACGCGAGCGCCGCCCAGGCCGCGCCGGCGGCGCCGCCCGCGGGACCCGACAGCACGGTGAGCGCCGCGTGCGCGCGGGCCTGGTCGAGGGTCGCGAGCCCGCCGGAGGACTGCATCACGTCGGGGGCCGGGAGTCCCGCGTCCCGCGCGCGGCCGGCGAGCGACGCCAGGTACGCGGCGAGCAGGGGGGAGAGCGCGGCGTCGAGCTCGGTGGTCGCCGCGCGCTCGTACTCGCGGAACGTACCGACGACCTCGTGGGAGAGCGAGACGTGCACGTCCGGCAGGCGCGCGCGCAGCGCGTCGCCGAGCGCCTGCTCGTGCGCGGGATGGCGGTACGCGTGGAGCAGGCACACGGCGACCGCCTCGGGCTCGAGCGCGGCGACGCGCCCGGCGAGCGCGTCCGGGTCCTCGAGCGCGCGCAGCGGCCCCGCGGGCGTCATCCGCTCCGGCGCCCCGATCCGCCGGTCGGGCGGGACGAGCGGGGCCGGGTGCGCGGCGCACAGGCGGTAGAGGTCGGCGCGGGCCTGGCGGCCCAGCTCGACGACGTCCTCGAAGCCCTCGGTGGCGACCAGCACCGTCCGCGCCCCGCGCCCCTCGAGCAGCGCGTTGGTCGCGACCGTGGTGCCGTGCGCGAACGCGCGCACCTCGTCCGCCGCCCCGCCCGCCCGCGCGAGCGCCGCGCGCACCGCGGCGAGGACGCCCTCGGACTGGTCGTGCGGCGTGGTCGGCGCCTTCGCGGTCACCAGCCGCCCGTCGACGGCGACGACCGCGTCCGTGAACGTGCCGCCGACGTCTACCCCGAGGAGCATCGGAGCAAGATACGGCCGGGGTCAGGCCCGTTGCGTTGCGCTCCTGGCGCCGGCGGCAGACCTCATCGCTCGCGGCGCGCAACGCAACGGGCCTGACCCCAGCCGCGGGGGCTACGCCGCGGCCAGGACCTCCTCCGTCTCCGCCAGGTGCTGGTGCGACGGGCAGTAGCCGTTGTGCGGCAGCGGCATCCGCTGGCACGGCGTCCCCTTGCGCGTCGTGGCGCGGCACTCGAGCTTCTGCCCGGTCAGCTCCATCACCGCGGTCGGGCGCGCGGCGAGGTAGTCGCTCGTGACGCTCAGGTACCGGTCGACGACGCGGTAGACGTGCAGCTGCGCCGACATCGGGAAGTACGCCCGGATGTCGTTGAACAGCGTGCGCGACGGACGGGCGAAGTAGTGGCGGTCCGTGGCGAGGCGGTGGACGGCGGCTTCACACGCGCGCAGCACGCGCTCGTGGTTGCTCGGTCCACATGGACGGTCCTCGATGATCTGACCCTCCAGCTCCCTGTAGATGGACCGGCTGATCTGGTACATGGGCGTTCTCCCCCTGGTGTCGGCTCCATGAAGGCCGGCGCTCCGTCCTGAACATCGGAGTTCATTCGACCCCCGCGCGGGAGGTTTGCGCGGCCCCGTGTAGTCCGAAACGTGGGGCATGTTGAGTTGACGTTAAGCGCCGAACGCTCACGTCCATTTGACGTGCGTCGACGTCGCCCCGCCCGCCTCCACGACGCTGTGCCGGCCGTCGAGATCGGGGTCGGTGGCGGGGAAGTCCGAGCGCGCGTGCGCGCCGCGGCTCTCCTCCCGCCCGAGCGCCGACGCCGCGACCAGCCGCGCGAGCGGATGCGGGTCGTCGAGCAGCCGCCGCAGTCCCTCCGCGGACCGCTCGAGCCCGGCGTCGCGCCACATGGCCTGCCGCGTCTCGCGCGACGGAGCGGGCGCGAGATCACCCGCGGGCGCCGACGGTGGCGCGCCCGCCGGAACGGGCTCGTCGAGCCCCGCGAGCGCCGCCCGCCGCCCGAACACGAAGCACTCGGAGAGCGAGTTGGACGCGAGCCGGTTCGCACCGTGGAGTCCCGTGCACGCGCACTCGCCGACCGCGTAGAGGCCGGCGACCGTGCTGCGGCCGTCCAGGTCGCTCGTGATCCCGCCCATGACGTAGTGGCTCGCGGGGGAGACGGGGATCCGCTGCGTGGCGGGATCGTGGCCGGCCTCCCGCAGCGCCTCGACCACGTTCGGGAAGCGCGCGGGATCGATCGCGGTCATGTCGAGGAAGACGGCGCGCTCGCCGGTCTCCATCAGCAGCCGGTGGATCGAGCGCGCGACCGCGTCGCGCGGCTGCAGCTCGTCGACGAACCGCTCGCCGCGGACGTCGTGCAGCGTGGCGCCCTCCCCCCGCACGGCCTCGGACACCAGGAACCCCTCGCGGCCCGGGATCCCGACGACGGCGGTGGGATGGAACTGCACGAACTCGAGGTCGGCGAGCTCCGCGCCGGCCGCCCGCGCGAGCAGCAGGCCGGACCCGTAGGAGCCGGGCGGGTTGGTCGTGCGCGACCACAGCGCCGCCGCCCCGCCCGAGGCGAGGATCACCGCGCGCGCCGCGATCGTGCGCCCGTCGTCGCAGGCCACGGCGCGCACGCGCCCGTCGTCGCCCGCGAGCAGCGCCAGCACCCGCCGGCCCTCCAGCACGTCGATCCGCTCCTCCTCGACGACGCCGGCGGAGAGCTGGCGCAGGATCCGCCGGCCGGTCGCGCTCCCGCCCGCGTGCACGACGCGGCGGATGCCGTGGCCGCCCTCCAGCCCGAGCGCGAGGTTGCCGTGGCGGTCGGCGTCGAACCGGACCCCCAGCGCCTCCAGGTCGGCGAACCGCGCGGGCGCCTCCTCGCACAGCACCTCGGCGGCCGAGCGGCGCACGAGGCCCCGTCCGGCGGCGATCGTGTCCTGCAGGTGCAGCGCGGGGGAGTCGTCCACCGCCAGCGCCGCGGCCAGGCCGCCCTGGGCCCAGTAGGAGGCGGTCTCCGCCAGCGGGCGGGCGGAGACGAGCGTGACCCGTGCGCCGGCCTGCGCGGCCGTGAGCGACGCGAAGAGGCCCGCGGCCCCGGCGCCGACGACGACGAGATCGCTCGGGGGCTCCTGCACGGCGGGTACGGTACCGGGGTGCCGCCCTGGTTCCGTCACGACGCCGGCCTTGCGCACGACATCCCCGGCCACCCGGAGCGGCCGGCGCGGATCGTGGCGCTGGAGGCCGAGATGGAGCGCCACGACTGGTTCGGCTGGGAGCGCGTCGAGGCGCCGCGCGCGACCCGCGACCAGCTCTCCCGCGTGCATCCGCTCTCCCACGTGGACGCGATCGCCGAGCTGTCCGCCCGCGGCGGCGGCGCGATCGACATGGACACGAGCGCGGTCGCCGGGACCTACGAGGCCGCGCTGCGATCCGCCGGCGGGGCGGTCGCAATGGTCGACGCGCTGCTGGCGGACGGCGAGCCGTGCGGCGTCTCTGCGCTGCGCCCGCCCGGGCATCACGCCGAGCCGGCGCGCGCGATGGGCTTCTGCTTCTTCAACAACATCGCGGTCGCGGCGGCGCACGCGCGGGCCGCGCACGGGGTGGAGCGGGTGCTGATCCTCGACTGGGACGTGCACCACGGCAACGGCACCAACGACATCTTCCACGCCGATCCGGCGGTCCTGTTCTGCTCGATCCACGAGTGGCCGCTGTATCCGGGGACCGGCCCGGCGTCGGACGCCGGCACGGGCGCGGGGAAGGGGTTCACCGTGAACATGCCGGTCCCCGGCGGGTCGGGCGATTCCGTCCACGGCTCGCTCGTCGAGCACGTCGTGGCGCCGCTGATCCGCGGCTGGGCGCCCGAGCTGGTGCTGATCTCGGCGGGCTTCGACGCGCACCGGGCCGATCCGCTGGCCACGTGCGAGCTGACCGAGGCGGGCTTCGCGGGGATGACCGCGTCGGTGCGGCAGGCGAGCGCCGTGGCCGGCGCGCCGATCGGGCTGGTGCTCGAGGGCGGGTACGCGGTCGACGCGCTCGCGGCGTCGATGGCCGCGGTCGTGCCGGTGCTGGGCGCGTCAGACGTGCCCGCGGCGCCCGAGCTCGCCGTGCACCCGCTCGCGGAGGAGGCGCGCGACCGGCTGGCGCGCCTGGTGGCCCGCTCAGTTCGGTTCGATGCGGCGGATGTAGGCGTCCTTGGCGTCGATGCCGTCGAGGGCATCGCTCGCCTCGGACTGGCTGTCGTACTGGCCGGAGAACACGACCCAGAACCCGGGCTTCAACGAGGAGAAGTCGTCGGACCGCAGGACGCCGACGCCCGAGATCCCCTCGCCCGCGAACCGGTCGGCGGCGTCCTGGGCCTCGGACTCCGACGGGTCGGACGACGAGCACGACGGTCCAGCCGGACTCGCCCGCCGGCCATTCGGCGGAGGCGGTCCCGGCGTTGCCGCCCCCGGTGCTCGGCTCGGGCGTGGTCGTGGGCTCCGGCGTGGTCGCGGGCTCCGGCGTCGTCTGGCCGCTCGCCTCGGGGAGGCTGGGGTCCGGCGTCGTCGCGACGCCCGGGTCCGCGCTCGGGGCGGGCGTCACGGCGGCCGGCGTCGGGCTGGCGGCCGGCGGGTTCTGCGCGACCTGGTCGGTGTCGTCGGCGAGCGTGATGATGGCCACGGCGACCGCGATCGCGGCGAGGACCGCGATCAGGCCGCCGACGATGAGCGGCGTGCGCCAGCCGGGGGCGGCGACGACGCGGGTCCCGACGGCGGCCCCGCACGCGAGGCACCATTCCTGCTCGTCGGTCATCGGGGCGCCGCAGCGCGGGCACTGCCGGCCGGTCGGCTGGTCGGGCGGCGGCGTCTGGACGGCGCTCACGGCCGCGACTCCCGGCTCAGGAGCGGGTCGCCGGACGACAGGCCCGAGCCCGAGTCGCCCTGGGGACGGCCGTTGCTGTGCCCGCCCGGGTTGCGCGGCTCGTCCTCGGATGGCGGGGCGGCGGCGGCGTCCTGGGCCTCGCCGGGTGTCTCGTCACCGGACGCCGGGGGCAGGACCTCGGTCTCGTCGGTCTTCGCGGGCGCGGGCTCCGGCGCGCGAGCGGCCCGGCGCCAGAACCCCCGCCGTGCCTGCTCTCCGGCGTCCGGGCCGGTCGCTGCGGGAGCCGGGGGCGGCGCCGGCGCGCCCGTTCCGACGGCCGCGCCGCAGTGCGAGCAGAAGCGCGCGTCGCTGCCGTACAGCTCCCCGCACGTGGCGCACGTGCCGCCGACGCCGGGCTCGAACACGACGGTCTCCCCGCGCGGCGCGGTCAGCGCGGTCTCGAGCGCGTGCGCCTCGGCGTCGAGTCCGGCGATCCGCTGCACCTTGGCGCCGACGACGGTCGCGTGCGCCTCGACGTTTCCGCCGCCGGTGCGGTGCACCTCGTAGAGCAGGCCGCCGAGATCGCGCAGCATCAGCTCGCGGGCGCGGCGGAGATAGCGGAGGCGGCGGCGCAGGCGGCCGCGGCGGCCGGCGGGCGGGCGCAGCGCCGCCTCGGCGGGGTCCATGCCGGCGGGGACGGCCGGGTCGGCGAGGAGGACCGGCGCCGGCGCGGCCGGCGCGGGCGCGATCGGGCCGTCGGCGCGCGCATGCTTGCGGCGCCTGCCGAACAGTCGCCGGCGCGAGCGCTCGGGCGGCGTGGCGGCGGGCGCGCCCTCCTCGGCGGCGGTCGTCGCGTCGGGCGTCGCGGCGCCGGCGGACTCGTCCGCGCCGGTCGCGTCGGGCGTCGCGGCGCCGGCGGACTCGTCCGCGGCGGCCTCCTCGCGCGGCGCCGCCTCGGGCTCGCGCCCGAGCCGCTCCGTCACCGGATCGGCACCGCTCTCGGGCGCCGCGGGCGGCGTGTCGGCCGTGGGGGCCGCGCCCTCCGACTCGGCTGCCAGGCCCTCCTGATGGGGCTCGCCGGCGTCGGCGGGGCGCGAGCGCTGGTTGCGTCGCAGGGGTCCGCTCATGGTCGGTCGGGAGCGCGGTCGCCGATGCGCTCGAAGCGCCGAGTATAGGCAGGGCCGTTTCGGCCCCGCCTCGCGCCGCCGTCCTCGGCGATCACCGCGCGCCACGCCTCGACGACCCGAGCGGCCATGCGGTCGGCCGAGAACAGCTCGGCGCGGGCGCGTCCGTCCACCCGCGGGTCGGCCGCCTCGACGACCGGCGCGAGCGCTGCGCGCCACCGCCCGGCGTCCCACTCCGCGCAGAACGCTCCCTCCACGCCGTGCAGCGCGACGGGATGGATGCCGACCGGCGTGCCGAAGGCCGGGACGCCGCAGGCGAGCGCCTCGATCACCGAGAGCCCGAACCCCTCGTCCTGCGACGGCACGAGCACGGCGTTGGCGGCGTTGATCCAGTACGGCACCTCGTCGGGGGGGACCGATCCGAGCGTGAGCAGCGGCACGTCGCCCGCCGCCTCGCGCGCGCGGTCGAATCGTTTCAGCGGCCGCGCGGGGTCATGGGGGAACAGCAGGTACGGGCCGTCGGGGTCGAGTCCGAGCCGCGCACGCGCTTCGGCGCGCGGGATCGGCCGGAAGCGCTCGAGCGAGATGCCGACGGGCAGCACCGCCACGCGCCGCGACGTGCCCGCGCCCGGCAGGTTGCGGCTGAACGCGCGCGAGACGGCGGCGGGGAGCGCGGTCCGCGGCAGCGCCGCGCGCGTGACGAGCCGGGAGCGGCGCACGAACAGGTCGTTCCCGTGAAGCGTCACGACGACCGGACCCCCGCGCGCGACCAGCGCCGGCAGCGCGGCGAGCCCGAAGTGTGCGTGCAGGACGTCGTACGCCGCGCCGCGCGTCTCGCGCCGGATCGTCGCGATCGCCCGGACCAGCGCGCGCGGCCCGGACGGGAACGCGAACACGTCGACCTCGACGCCGTCCTGCCGGCGCAGCGCCTCGACCTGGTCGCGCACGAAGATGCCGCGCTGTGGCGCGGCGCCGGACGGCCACATGTTCGTCACGACGAGCGCGCGCACCGATCCGAGCGTACTTTCGTGACGAAGCCGGCGCACTATTGACCCGAACACGCCTGGAGCCGTTCAGGTGCGGGCCGCAGCATCGACGCAGGCTCCGCCCACCGACGTGGCGGAGGCGGCGACGACCGGGAGGTCAGCGGTGCACCGGCTCCACGCATGGCAGGGAAGGGCGCACGCGGCGCTCGTGAACGCGGCGCGCGACGTCCGCGGGCAGGGGACCGTCGAGTACGTCGGGCTGATCCTCCTCGTGGCGGTGATCCTGGCCGGGGTGGTCAAGGCGAGCGGCGGGTTGAAGGACTCCACGATCGCCGAGGCCGTGATCAAGAAGCTCAAGGGCGCGATCGACTCGGTCGGCGAGGGGAAGTAGCGGCGTGCGCGGATCCGAGCGGGTGTGGCGCGGCGTGCCGCGCCGGGCGGCGACCGGCCGCGGGGTGCGGGTGCGCCTCCCGGCTCGCGTGCCAGACTCAGCGGCGATGACCGTCGCCCCAGACGAGGTGCGCCGCCGGCCGGTCGGGGTCTTCGACTCCGGCGTGGGCGGGCTCACCGTGCTGCACGAGCTGCTGGTCCGGCTCCCGCACGAGGACTACGTGTACCTCGCGGACTCCGCGCGCCTGCCCTACGGCGTCGCGAGCGCCCGAGGAGCTGCGGGCGTTCGCGCTCGAGGTGGCCGAGGAGCTGCTCGCGCGCCGGATCAAGCTGCTCGTCGTGGCCTGCAACTCGGCCACCGCGGCGGCGCTTCCGGCGCTGCGCGAACGGCTGATGCAGACCACGCTCGGGGTGGAGGTGCTCGGCGTCGTCCAGCCGGCCGCCGTGCAGGCCGTCGCCGCGACCCGGCGCGGGAAGGTCGGCGTGCTGGGCACGCCGGCCACCGTGGCCACGGGCGCGTACGCGGCGGCGATCGCCGCGATCGATCCGTTCGTCGAGGTCGTCTCGGTCCCGTGCGGCGACCTGGCGATGCGGATCGAGTCGGCGACGATCGACCAGCGCCTCGTCGAGGAGGTGCGCGGGCACTGCGCGCCGCTGCGCGAGGCGGGCGTGGACACCGTGATCCTCGGCTGCACGCACTATCCGCTGGTGCGCCCGATCATCCAGCGCATGCTCGGCCCGGAGGCGACGATCGTCACGTCCGGCGCGCCGCTGGCGCGTCAGGTGGAGCACGTCCTGGGGACGCGCGGGTTGGACAGCCCCGACCAGGACGAGGGCTCCTACGGGTTCCTGTGCACGGGCGAGCCGGCGCCGTTCCGCGCCGAGGGGACGCGCTTCCTGCAGCTGCCGCTCGGCGACGTCGAGCGGGTGCGGCTGGGGAGTCCCGTCGGCGGGGCGGTGGCGGCATGACCGCGACGCGCGAGCGCAGCGGCGGCCGCGGCCCGAGCGACCTGCGGCCGGTGACGATCCAGCCCGGCTTCGTGTCGACCGCGACCGGATCCGCGCTGATCGCGTGCGGCGAGACGCGCGTGATCTGCACGGCGTCGATCCAGGAGTCGGTGCCGCGCTGGATGGCCGGCAAGGGCTCCGGGTGGGTGACCGCGGAGTACGGGATGCTGCCGGCGTCGACCGGTGAGCGGAAGACGCGCGACGTGACCAAGGGCCGGCCCGACGGGCGCACCGTGGAGATCCAGCGGCTGATCGGCCGCTCGCTGCGCGGCGTCGTCGACTTCCGCGCGCTCGGCGAGCGCACGATCTACGTCGACTGCGACGTGCTGACGGCGGACGGCGGGACGCGCTGCGCCTCGATCACCGGCGGCTACGTCGCGCTGGAGCTCGCGCTCCGCCGGCTGGTGGACGAGGGCAAGCTCGCGACAGTGCCGCTCACCGGCACGCTCGCCGCGGTGTCCTGCGGCATCGTGGAAGGAACGCCGTTGCTGGACCTCGATTACGTCGAGGACTCGAGCGCCGAGGTCGACGCCAACGTGGTGATGACCGGCGACGGCGGGCTGCTGGAGGTGCAGGCGACCGCCGAGCGGACGCCGCTCTCGCGGGCGCACCTCGACGAGCTGCTCGCGCTCGCCCAGCACGGGATCGAGGGCCTGCGCGGGGCGCAGGCCGCCGTCGTCGGCTAGGAGGCAGCGTGCGGCTGGTGCTCGCCACCCGCAACGACCACAAGGTGCGCGAGGTGGGCCGCCTGATGGACGGAGTCGTCGTCGAGGCGCTGCCCGAGCACGTGGTGCTGCCGCCGGAGGACGGCGACACGTTCGCGGCGAACGCGCTCGGGAAGGCGCGCGCCGCCGCGGCGGCGCTGGGTCGCGCGGCGATCGCGGACGACTCCGGCATCGAGGCTGCCGCGCTCGGCGGCGCGCCGGGCATCCGGTCCGCGCGGTACGCCGGCCCGGACGCGAGCGACGCCGACAACCTCGCGAAGCTCCGCGCCGAGGCGCCCGCGGGCTCGGGCCTGCGCTATGTGTGCGTGATGGCGTACGCGGAGCCGGGTGGGGAGGAGCGGACGTTCACGGGCGTCTGCGAGGGCACGCTCGCGCAGGACGCTCGGGGATCCGGCGGCTTCGGCTACGACCCGGCGTTCGTGCCCGCGGACCGCGCCGACGGCCGCACGATGGCGGAGCTCACCGACGCCGAGAAGGACGCGATCTCCCACCGCGGCCGCGCCGCGCGCGAGTTGCTCGCGTGGCTGCGGTCGGAGGAGGCCCGGCATGGCGGCGACTGACGTCGACGGTGCCGCGGCGCCGGGAGCCGGGCCCGCCGAGGAGGACCTCGTCGCCGCCCAGGCGCGCCGCCGCTCGGCGCTGTTCAGCGTCGCCGCGGCGCTGTTCCTCGTCGCGCTCAAGCTCGGCACTGGCCTGATCACCGGCTCGATCGCGTTCCTCGCCGAGGCGGCGCACTCGGCCACCGACCTCGTCGCCGCGCTGCTCACGCTGTTCGCGGTGCGGGTCGCGCTCCGGCCGCCCGACCGTGACCACAACTACGGTCACGGCAAGGCCGAGCACCTCGCGGCGCTCGGCGAGAGCGCGTTCCTGCTGCTCGTCGCGCTCGCGATCGGCTTCGAGTCGCTGCACCGGCTCATCGGCGGCGGCAGCCAGAGCGTCGAGGCGGTCTGGTGGGCGTTCGTCGTCCTCGCCGTCGTGATCGCCACGGACCTCGCCCGCATGATCGCGAGCGGCCGCAGCGCGCGCCGCTACGGCTCGCCCGCGCTCGCCGCCAACGCCGTCCACTTCGCCTCCGACCTCGCGGGCTCGCTCGCCGTGCTCGCCGGCACGATCCTGGTCGCGACCGGCGAGCCGGCCGGCGACGCCCTCGCGGGTCTCCTCGTCGCCGTGCTCGTGATCGGCCTCGCGCTGCGGCTCATGTGGCAGTCGGTGGAGGTCCTGATGGACCGCACGTCGATCGACGCCGAGGGCGCGATCCGGGCGGCGCTCGGCAGCCTGCGCGAGCCGGTCGAGCTGCGCCGCATCCGCGTGCGGCACGCGGCGGGCCGCCACTTCGCCGACCTCGTCGTGGGCGTCGCGCCCGACAAGGGCGTCGTCCAGGCGCACGCCACCGCCGACGAGATCGAGGAGCTGGTCCGCCAGGCGCTCGGCAACGCGGACGTGGTCGTCCACGTCGAGCCGGTCGTGCCCGAGGGCGGCCTGCGCGAGCGGGCGACCGCGGCGGCGGCCGCCGTGCCCGAGGTGCGCGAGGTCCACAACGTGCGCGTGATGCGGGTGGGGAGCGCCTACGAGCTGTCGCTGCACGTCAAGCTCCCGCGCGAGCTCAGCCTCGCCGAGGCGCACGACGCGATCGAGCGCCTGGAAGCCGTGGTCCACGAGGCCGTGCCGGAGATCCAGAGCGTCCACACGCACATCGAGCCGCTCTCGCGCACCGACTGGGCCTCGGCGCCGGCCCCCGACGACACCGCGATGGAGCGCGCGGCGGTGGAGGACACGGTGCGCGGGATCACGGGCTCGCTGCCGGCGTCCGTGCAGTTCCGCGACGCGGAGCGCGGGCGGGTCGCGCTCGTGACGATCGTGCTCCCCGGCGAGCAGCCGCTCCCTTCGGCGCATCACCACGCCGGGCGGATCGAGGAGGCGATCCGCGAGCGCTGCCCGGACCTGGCGGACGTGATCGTGCACACCGAGCCCGAGCCGGAGCCGGCGCCGCAGCGTTGAGCCGCCGGACTCGTCGCGCGCGGGCGGGATCGGCAACTGCGGCATCGAGGGGAGTCCCGAGGTGACGGCAACGTCCGTCGCCCTCCGCGCGCGAGCCGGCGCCGGACGTTGGCGGTGATATGTGCGGTCAACGTCGGAGGGCGGGGATCGTCGAGGCGGCGATCGACGTTGACGGCAGCCGCGGAACCGCTCCGCGCTCCTCCTCGATGCCGCAGTTGACGTTCACCGACGCCGGCGCACCCGCGCTCAGCGCAGGTTGATCGCCGCCGAGATCGCGATCGCGAGCAGGACCCCGGCATACCCCAGATATCCGGAGATCAGCAGGATCAGCGAGATGATCAGGCAGATCCCGACCGTCGTCAGCCACGCGATGCGGTTCAGCGGCACGGATCCCTATTCTGCGGCACGCCGATGCCGCCTGCCCTGACGCCCTCGCTGGCGCTCGAGTACGTGCACGAGCTCTCTGCCGACGTCCGCGCGGGGGTGGTCCTCGACGCCGCGGGCGACCTGCTCGCCGGACCGCCGCCGCTCGCCGACCTCGCGCGCGCCCTCCTCGACGCAGGCGGGGACGCCGGGGAGCTCGAGGCCGCGACCGCCGACGGCGTCGTCTGCGCGGTCCGCACGAGCGACCACGCCGCGGTCGCGATCTGCGGCCGCTTCGCCATCCCCGGCGTCGTGCGCCAGGACCTCCGCGCCGCCCTCGCGGCGCTCGAAGGCCGCTCCCCGACCCCCCCGCCGGTGCCCTCGGACCCCGTCTCCGACGACGCCGAACCGGCCCTCATGGGCGCCGCGAACCGCCTGATATCCGCGGTCCAGCGCCAATCTGGCGGGTAACGGGCCCTACGCTAAGTGGCCGAAAAACGCGCAAATTGCGGGGTTTACGCGACAATCCACGCGCTAGAGCCAAAACGGCGTCCGGGGCGGTTGTTAGCTTCGCCCCACCACGACCCCTACCAGGGACGAAGGAGGATGTTGCATGACGAAGTCGGATTTCGTCGACAAGGTCGCAGAAGAGAGCGGACTGTCCAAGAAGGACGCAGGTGCGGCCGTCGATGCCGTGATCAAGTCGATCGAGGACGCGCTGTCCTCCGGTGAAGATGTCTCGTTCACCGGCTTCGGCAAGTTCCACGTCGCCTCCCGCGGCGCCCGCGAGGGTCGCAACCCGCGCACGGGCGAGACGATGCAGATCGCGGCGAGCAAGGTCCCGCGCTTCACGGCGGGCTCTGGCCTGAAGAAGGCCGTCAAGTAGCACGGGCGACGGGCGACGCTTTGTCGGCCGCCGGCGAGGCGTCGCCCGCCACCCCGTTCGGGGACCGCCTGGCCAGGGCGGTCGCCGAGCGCGAGTCCCAGGTCGTCCTGGGGATCGACCCCGACCCGGCCAATCTGTGGCCGGACGCGGTCGAGGCGCTCACCGAGTCCCGCGCACGGCTGGCCATGGCGCTCGCCGACGTCGAGCGCTCCGCCGCCCTCGACCAGGGACAGGGCGGCCGCGGCGCGCGCCTCGAGGCCGCCGCCGCGGTGCTCGGCCACTGCCTGGCGTTGATCGACGCGGCGGGGCCCGCCTGCGTCGCGGCCAAGCCGCAGCTCGCGTGCTTCGAGCGGCTCGGATTCCCCGGCTGGCTCGCGCTGGAGGCGACGATCGCGCACGCCCGGGCGCAGGGCCTCCTCGTCATCGCCGACGCCAAGCGCGGCGACATCGCCGCCAGCGCCCGCGCGTACGCGCAGGCCGTGTTCGGCGGGATCGACACGCCGTTCGGCGCGAGCCCCGGGCTCGGCGCCGACGCCGTGACGCTGAACCCGCTGCTCGGCCGCGACGCGCTGGCCCCGTTCGTCGAGGCCGCCGGCCGCGCCGGCGCCGGCCTGTTCGTCCTCGTGCGCACGTCCAACCCCGGCGCCGCCGACTTCTTCGACGCCGAGCTCGCGGCGGGCGGTCCGCTGTGGGAGCGGTTCGCCGCGCTCGTCGCGGATGCCGGCACGCCCGGCCCCGAGTCGGGGCTGACCGAGGTCGGCGCCGTGACGGGCGCGACCGCGCCGGAGCACCTGGCCCGCATGCGCGAGCTCATGCCGCACACCCCGTTCCTGCTGCCGGGCATCGGTGCGCAGGGCGGGGCCGTCGCCGACGTCGCGCCGGCGTTCTCGCCGGGCCGCGCCGCGGGCCTGGTCAGCGCGTCGCGCTCGATCGCGAACGCGCACGAGACCGCCGGCGCCGCCCCGCCGGACGCCGCGCGGGCCGAGGCGGAACGCCTGCGCGAAGCCGCGTGGGCGCTGGCCTGACGCCGCCGATTCCGCCCAACCCCCGGGTATCATCGGAGCCGATGGCCGGACGCAGCCCCGCGCGCTTTCTCGCGCCGCTTGCGCTGGTGGCCTTCGCGCTGGCCCTGCTCATCGTCGTCTCGAGCACCACCAAGGACGACGGGGGCACGCCTGGCGCGCGGGACACCGGCCAGCCGGCGCAATCGACCACGTCCCCGGACGGGGAGGGGGGCAAGAAGCGCAAGCCGCGGCGCAGATACACGGTCAAGAGCGGCGACACGCCGTCCGGCATCGCTGAGAAAGTCAACGTCCCCTTGGCTCGGATCCTGGAGCTCAACCCCGATCTCGACCCGCAGGCGCTGACGCCCGGAACGGAGATCAAGCTGCGGTGATGGCCCGACGCGCCGCCGCACAACTTGCCGCCCTCGCGGCGCTCGCGCTCGCCGCCGCCCTCGGGGGGGCCGCGCCGGCGCGCGCGGCCGCCGACCGCCCCCCGCAGATCAGCGCGCCGTCGGCGATCGTGCTCGAGGCGAGCACCGGCGAGGTGCTGTACGAGCGCACCGCGGACAAGCGCCGACCGATCGCGTCGACGACCAAGCTCATGACCGCGCTGCTGACCATGGAGCGCGCGCGGCTCTCCGACAAGGCGACGGCGTCGAGCTACGTCGCGTCGCCGATCGAGTCCAAGCTGAGCCTGCGCCCCGGCGAGCGGCTGTCGGTCGCCGACCTGCTGCGCGGCCTGATGCTCGAGTCGGCCAACGACGCGGCGGTGACCCTGGCCGAGCACGTGAGCGGCTCGCGCGCCGCGTTCGTGCGGCTGATGAACCGCCGCGCCCGCGAGCTGGGACTGGAGAACACCCACTTCCAGAACCCGATCGGGCTGGACGCGCCCGACAACTACTCCTCGGCGCACGACCTGGCGCGGCTGGCGATCGTGCTGCGCAAGCACAGCTTCATCCGCAAGGTCGCCGACCGCACGTCGGCGACGCTCAGCACCGGGTACCGGCCGCGCACGATCAACAACCGGAACACGCTGCTCAACCGCGACCCGCACGTCAACGGACTCAAGACCGGCCACACGAACACGGCCGGCTACGTGCTCGTCGGCACCCGCACGCGGCGCCAGGTCACGCTCGTGTCCGTCGTCCTCGGCGCTCCGTCGCTCGCGGCGCGCGACCAGGACTCGCTCGCGCTGCTGCAGTGGGGGGAGGGGAGATACGAGCGGATCCACCCGGTCACCCTGGGCACGGTGATCGACAACCCGGAGATCAAGTTCCGGCGCGGCGCCACCGTCAACCTCGTCACCGGCGGCTCGGTCAGCCGCGTCGTGCGGGCGGACGCCAAGATCACCTACAACGACGTCAACGTGCCCGACACCGTCACGGGGCCGGTCGCGCGCGGGCAGAAGTTCGGCTATCGCGAGGTGTTCGCCGACGGCAAGCGGATCGCGGCGGTCCCGATCGTCGCGCAATCGTTCGTCCCGGGGGCGGATCTGCCGCAACGCACCAAGGACTGGTTCACCCGGCCGTTCTCGCTCCTCCTCGCCGTCGGCGTCCTGGGCGGTACGGTGCTGGTGGGGCGCCGCATGCGCCGCGGACCGCCGCGGCGCCGCCCGCCCCGCTCAGAGCCGGAGGCCGCATGATCCTGACCGTCACGCTCAACACGGCGATCGACAAGACGCTCGCAGTGCCGAACTTCCGCCTCGGCCGCCGTCACCGGACCGTCGAGCAGACGACGATGCCGGGCGGGAAGGGCGTCAACGTCGCGCGCGTGCTGAAGACGCTGGGCGCGCCGGTGATCGCCACCGGGCTCGCGGGCGGCGCCACCGGCACCCGGCTCGTCGAGCAGCTGACGGACTTCGCGGTGCTGTCGGACTTCGTACGGATCCGCGAGGAGTCGCGCACCAACACCGCGGTGATCGATCCCACGACCGGCGAGCAGACCGAGATCAACGAGCGCGGACCGTCGGTGTCGGCGCAGGAGATCGAGCTGTTCGTCGACAAGCTGCTCTACCTCGCGAAGGGCGCCTCGATGTGCGTGTTCGCGGGCTCGCTCCCGCGCAACGTCGAGGTCGACCTCTACGCCGGGCTGATCCGCGAGCTCAAGCGGCTCGGCGTGGTGACGATCGTCGACACGGACGGCGACCCGCTGCGGCGCGCGGTCCGCGCCGAGCCCGACGTCATCTCCCCGAACGTGCTCGAGGCCGAGGAGCTCGTCGGCCACGAGTTCAACGACGAGGAGGACCACTGCATCGCGGTGCAGGAGATGGCCGAGCTGGGTGCGCGGGACGCGATCATGACCGCGCCCGACGGCTGCTTTGCGCAGATGCACTCGACCGAGCCGGGCGCGCAGCCGGTGCTCTACCGCGTCCGGGTCCGGCCCGGCGCGATCGAGCCGCGCGCCACCGTCGGCTCGGGCGACGCGTTCCTCGCCGGCTTCGTCGCCGCCCGCTACAACGGGCTCGCCACGAGGGACTGCCTCGTCCACGGCGTCGCCTGCGGCGCGCAGTCGACGCAGCAGCTCGGGGCCGGCCTCATCGACCCCGCGCAGGTGGACCGGTTGACCTCGGAGATCGAGGTCGACCACCCCGCGGTGTCGGCCGAAGTCACATAACGTCGCTGGTAGCGTGGTCGGCTCCTCCACACGTCCGCCACGACACCTAGGATCCCGTCATGGAAGTTGAGATCGGCCGAGGCAAGAAGGCGCGCCGCGCCTATGGATTCGACGACGTCGCCATCGTGCCCTCGCGGCGCACGCGCGACCCTGATGACGTGGACATCTCGTGGACGCTCGGGCCCTACCGGTTCGAGCTGCCGCTGCTGGCCTCGGCGATGGACGGCGTGGTCTCGCCCGAGACCGCGGGGGTGATCGGCAAGCTCGGCGGGCTGGCGGTCCTGAACCTCGAAGGGATCTGGACGCGCTATGAGGACGCCGACGCGATCCTCGAGCGCATCGCGGGGCTGGACCGCGACGAGGCGACCCGGGAGATGCAGGAGATCTACCAGGAGCCCGTCAAGGAGGAGCTGATCGTCCAGCGGATCCAGGAGATCAAGGCGCACGGCGTCGTGGCCGCCGCCTCGCTGACGCCGCAGAAGGTCGAGCGCTACTACGAGCTCGTGCTCGACGCAGGGCTCGACATCCTCGTCATCCAGGGCACCGTCATCTCGGCCGAGCACGTCTCCACCCAGGGGCACGTCCTCAACCTCAAGGAGTTCGTGGGCGAGCTGCCGATCCCGGTCGTGCTGGGCGGCTGTGCCAGCTACCACACCGGCCTGCACCTCATGCGCACGGGCGCGGCGGCGGTGCTCGTGGGCGTCGGCCCTGGCGCGGCGTGCACCACGCGCGGCGTGCTCGGCATCGGCGTCCCGCAGGCGACCGCGATCGCCGACGTGGCGGCCGCCCGCTCCCAGCACATGCTGGAGACCGGCGAGTACTGCAAGGTGATCGCCGACGGCGGCATGCGCAACGGCGGCGACGTCGCGAAGGCGATCGCCTGCGGCGCTGACGCGGTGATGATCGGCTCCCCGCTCGCGCGCGGCTACGAGGCGCCCGGGCACGGCTTCCACTGGGGCATGGCGACGTTCCACCCGACGCTCCCGCGCGGCGCGCGGGTGCGCACGACCCAGAACGGCTCGCTGCAGGAGATCATCACGGGCCCGGCGCGGGAGAACGACGGCACGTTCAACCTGATGGGCGCGCTCCGCACCTCGATGGCCACCTGCGGGTACCGCGACATCGCGGAGTTCAACCGGGCGGAGCTGATGGTCGCTCCCGCGCTGCAGAGCGAGGGCAAGCAGCTCCAGCGCGACCAGGCCGTCGGCATGGGCGCCCGCGGCGGGGCGATGGCCCTGGCGGCGACCGAGTAAGCGCGTGCAGGTCCGCGGCACGACGATCGCCGACCAGCCGGTCGAGGAGCTCGCGCTCGAGCGCGAGCTCGCCGCGGACGAGGTCGTCGTGCTGGACTACGGCGGGCAGTACTCGCAGCTGATCGCGCGGCGGGTGCGCGAGCTGGGCGTGTTCTCGGAGCTGCTCCCGCACCACGTCGGCGTCGACGAGGTGCGCAAGCGCCGCCCCAAGGGGCTGATCCTGTCGGGCGGCCCGGCGTCGGTGTACGCCCCCGGCGCGCCCAAGCTCGATCCGGCGCTGCTCGAGCTCGGCATCCCGGTGCTGGGCATCTGCTACGGCATGCAGGCGCTGGTGCTCACCGCCGGCGGGCAGGTCGAGGGGGCCGAGGTCGGCGAGTTCGGCCGCTCCCAGCTGACGGTGTCGGAGCCGGGAAGGCTGCTGGCCGGCACGCCGGCGGAGCAGTCGTGCTGGATGTCGCACCGCGACACGGTGTTCGAGGCGCCGCCGGGCTTCACGGCGCTGGCCGCGTCGACGGAGTCGCCGGTGGCGGCGGTCGAGAGCCTGGAGCGCGGCCTCTACGGCATCCAGTTCCACCCCGAGGTGGTGCACACGCCGTACGGCCAGCAGATCCTCACGACGTTCCTCGAGGACATCTGCGGGTGCGAGCGCACGTGGAGCGCCGCGTCGATCATCGAGGAGCAGATCGCGGCGATCCGCGCGCAGGTGGGGGACGGGAGGGTCATCTGCGGCCTGTCGGGCGGCGTGGACTCCTCCGTCGCGGCGCTGCTCGTGCACCGGGCGATCGGCGACCAGCTCACGTGCGTGTTCGTCGACCACGGGCTGATGCGCAAGAACGAGGGCGAGCAGGTCATCTCCGCCTTCCGCGACCACTTCAAGGTGCCGCTCGTCGCCGTCGACGCCGAGGACCGCTTCCTCGCCCGCTTGGCGGGCCTGAGCGATCCGGAGGCCAAGCGCAAGGCGATCGGCGCCGAGTTCATCCGCGTGTTCGAGGAGGAGGCCGCCAAGCTGGGCGACGCCTCCTACCTCGTGCAGGGCACGCTCTACTCGGACGTGATCGAGTCCGGCGGCGGGACCGGCGCCGCGACGATCAAGTCGCACCACAACGTCGGCGGCCTGCCGGAGGACCTGCGGTTCGAGCTGGTCGAGCCGCTGCGGGCGCTGTTCAAGGACGAGGTCCGCGCGGTCGGCGCGGAGCTCGGGCTGCCCGAGCGCCTGGTCTGGCGCCAGCCGTTCCCCGGCCCGGGGCTGGCGATCCGCGTCGTCGGCGGCGAGGCGACGAAGGAACGCCTGGACACGCTGCGCAACGCGGACTTCATCCTGCAGGACGAGATCCGCAAGGCGGGCCTGTACCGCGAGCTGTGGCAGTCGTTCTGCGTGCTGCCGGACGTCCGGACCGTCGGCGTGCAGGGGGACGAGCGGACCTACGGCTACGTGGTCGCGATCCGGGCGGTGACGTCCGACGACGCCATGACCGCCGACTGGGCGCGGCTTCCATACGACCTGCTCGAGCAGATCGCCTCGCGCATGATCGGCGAGATCCGCGAGGTCAACCGGGTCGTGCTGGACATCACGTCCAAGCCACCCGGCACGATCGAGTGGGAATAGCTCAGCGCGTGCGCCGCGGCCCGGCCGGCTCCTGGACCGCGTCGACGTGCTCGAACCGCAGGTCCCACGGCGCCCGCCCGGCGCCCGTCTGACGCCAGCCCGCGGCGGTGAGCTCGTCGACGAGCGCGCGCAGCGCCTCGGGCGCGCTGAGCCCGCGGTCGCCCTCAACGGAGCGGATCTTGAAGTAGGGCGAGCGCGCGAGCACCGGGCCGCCCTCGAAGGGGACCGCGTAGAAGTGGGCCTTGATCGAGCGGTTGTGGAGCCGGATCCGGCACGTCTCGAACGCCGCATCGGCGGTGGGCACGAGCCGGGGCGGCGGCGCCACGGGCATCGGCGTGGGCTCCGGCGTCGGCGCGCGCTCGGGTGCCGGCGCGCGCTCGGGGGTGGGCGCTGGCTCGGGCGTCGGCTCAGGCTCCGGGGGCGGGGCGGCCAGCGGGGTCGGCGCGGGCTCCGGGGTCGGCGCGGGCTCCGGGGTCGGCGCGAGCTCGGGGGTCGGCGCCGCCGGCGCCTCGGGCTCCGGAGCCGGGGTCGCGCCTGCAACCTCGCGCTCAGGGGTCGGAGCAGCCGGATCGGCGTCCTCGGCGGTGGGGCGCGCCTTCGGAGGCGTCGACTTGCGGGCGCCCTTGCTCGAGGCCGGCTTCGGCTTGGCGGCGCGCTTCTTGCGCTCGGCGTCCGGCCGTGGCGCCTCGGCGCCGTTCGCGCTCGCGGCCGCCTCCGGGGCGACGCCGTTCGTGCTCGCCGGCGGCGGCGCCTGGTCCGCGCCCGCCCCGTTCGAGCTGCTCGTCGCCTGACCGGCCGTCGGGGTCGACTTCGTCAGGCGCCGCGTGGGCGGCTGTCCGCCGGGCTCTGACGCGGTCGCGCTCGGCTGCGCCTGGGAGGCCGTGCGCGTGGTGCGCGGCTTCGCCTTCGCCCTTGGCTTCGCCTTCGCCCTTGGCTTCGCCTTCGCCCGTGGCTTTGGCGTCGGCTTCGGCTCCGGCTGCGCCGCCGCAGGCTCCGGCTCGGCGCTGGGCGGCGCGGGCTGAGGCGGCGTCCGGGGCGGCTCGGTCCGCGGCGCCTCCGCGGGCGGCGCGGCCGCGCGTGCGAACCGCCCGGCCTCCCGCTCCTCCCGGCGGGCCTCGCGCACGTCCGGCTCCTGGGCGGCCGGCGGCGCGGCGACCGGGCCGGCACCGACGCGCATGCGGCGGGCGGCGGTGCGGGCCGCGAGGGCGCCCACGCCCGCGGCGGCGAGCAGGAGCGCGACGAGCGCCGGCGCGGACATCCCGTCCGACTCGGACACCTGCACGACCCGCGGCCGAGGGGTCGCCTGCGGCGTCGCGTTCGCGTCCGCCTTTGCGTTCGCGTTCGGCGTGGGGGTCGCGGTCGCCTCGAGCGGGAACTCGTCCCACAGCTCCTTCGGCGGGTTCTGGACGTCCTGCGCCGCCGACAAGGTGGGCGCGGCGATCGACGCCAGTGCGGCGCAGACGAGGATGGGCACGAAAAGACGGTTCATCGGATCTCCACCGGCGTGCCGACCGGCATCCGCCGGGCAAGGCGGAGCATGTCAGGGTTGCGCAAGCGGACGCAACCGTGGGACACCTCGCCCGGGACCAGGTCGGGCCGATCCGTTCCGTGGATCCCGATGAAGCCGCCGGCGGGCCAATCGGTGAGCGTCGGGGACCGCGCGCTCGTCCCGAACGCCACCGGGCCGTACGCCGGCTGGGTGTATCCCTCGAGCCGGTTGCGCACGAGGAACGTCCCGCGCGGCGTGGGCCAGCGATCCTGGCCGATCCCGACCGGAGCGCGCAGCACGACGCGACCGCGGCGCAGCAGCGTCAGGCGCTTGCGGGCGAGGTCGACGATCAGCCGGTGCCGGCTGACCTCGTACGCGCCGAGCGCCCGCCTCGGGACCCAGCCCCGCGTGCCGTTGGGGAGCACCGGCAGCGTCACGCGCATCCAGAGCCGGCCGCCGGGACCGGTCCGGCGCCCGGTCACCGGCAGCGCCGTGACCGTGCCCTCGGGGGTCAGCCGGGTCGACGCGCGCCACGACGCGCGCGCGGCGGCCGGGGCGTGCGCGGGCGGCGACGGCGCGGCGGACGTGCGCCCAGCGGGTCAGCCCCGGGCCGTCGCTGAGCGGCCGCGCCGGCGGGATCGCGAGCGCGGGCGCGGCCGGCGCGGCCAGCGCGCGCCGGGGCGGCGGAGCCGCCGCCGGGTCCGCGTCGCCGCTCGCGACGGTGACGGCGGCGCCCGCGGCCGTCCCGGCCGCGATCCCGAGGGCGATCACGCCCCTCCGATTCACCCCGTGTAGCGTGGTTCGCGCGCGCTCGAGCTCCGTGGCTGCCCCGTGATGAACTTGGTCGACGCGACGATCGCGTTGATCTCGTGCCGGTTCTTCGGGAGATCGAAGGCCGTTGCTGCGGGCGTGTTGCCGTTGAGGTATCGCATCCATGCCGCGTGCCGCGCCTCGACGGTGTGGATCCCGAGCGCCGAGGTGAGCACTGCGCGTGAGCGTACCCGGCGCGCCTGGCCCTTGTACGCGGCCACCGCGAGGTCCTCGAACGCCACCGCGGTCTTGAGGAACGCGTCGTTGTTCTCGGTCACGCCCTGGAAGTCGAAGTGCGGCTTGCCGACCGCCTTGGCGCCGAGGAGGTCGCGGAACGCCTTCACGTGGGCGCGCTCGACGGCGCCGACGACCTTCGCGGCCTTCGCCGTCCGGCCGGTGAGCGCCTTCGCGCGCTCCGCCTCGGTGTAGAACGCGGCCTGGAGGTACTCCAGCACCAGGGCGTAGTTGAGGACGTCCTGGTCGGACGCGGGGATGCCGGCGGCGTGGGCGACGTCTGCCCGCGCCGCGGCGACGCCGGCCACGGCGGCTCCGGCCGCGACGATGAAGCCGGCGCGCGTGAGGCCGTCGTGCGCCTCCGCGAGCGCGTCGTCGACGTCGATGCCGGCGACGTCGATCCGGTCGAGGCTCATGACGCCAACCCCACGGTCTTGAGCTCGCTTCGGACCTTGGCCTCGTCGTACGGCACGTCGACGGCGTCCGGCGCCGGATCGCCGTTGCGGATGCTGCGGATCCAGGCGGCGTGCCGCGCCTCGACCGACACGATGCGCGCGGCGGCGAGGAAGGCGCCGGGCGTGACGTTGGTCGCCTGGCCGTTGTAGGCGCCCACGGCGATGTCCTCCAGCTTCGCGGCGGCCTTCGCGAACGCGTCGCCGTCGGCCGTGACCGCCGCGAGGTCGTACTCCGGCTCCGGGTCGGCCTTGTCGCCGAGCGCGTTCTCGAGGTACGCGAGGTGCTCGCGCTCGTGCGCGACGACTGCCCGCGCGAACTCGTCGAGCTCGCCCGACAGGCCGGCGCGCTCGATCGCGGCCTCGTAGAACGCGACCTCGACGCGCTCCACGAGCAGGAGCAGGTTCAGGACCTTCACGTCCTGCTCCGGCGACGGCGCGGCCGACAGGCGGTCCGCGGCGCCGATCGCCGTGACGGTGGCCAGCGCGCCTCCCGCGGCGAGCGCGGCGGTGCGCAGCGCGCGCGCACGGGTGACTGTTGTGCTGGTGTCCCGGTCGGGGGCCCGGGTGGGACGGTGGTGCTGCAAGGCTTACCCCCTGCGCAGGAACCAGACGGGCCGAGTCTCTTCCGTCCCCCGGATACCAGCAACTCCCCATCCGTAGAGGTGGGTGCGAATCCGTCATTTCCGGTGCACCGTCGAGTCAGGCGCGGCTAAGGCGGGGGCCGGAAACGCAGGCCGATGCGCCGCCTCCCGATCCTCTTGGCCGTGCTCGCCGGAAGCGCGATCATCAGTGTCGGCACGCTGACCTGGCGCGATGCGCTCCGTCGGCCGGCGGGGCGTCTGACATCCTGCCCGCCGTGAAGCGACTGCACATGGCGCTCGTCGCCGCGTTCTTCGGCGCGGCCTTCGCGATCAGCGCGATCGCGCGCGGGGACGTCGCGCCCGGGCTCGTGGGCGGCGTCCTCGGCGCCGTGCTGGTGTTCCTGGTGCTCCAGCGGGTGGAGGAGCACAACGACGCGGCCCGCCGCCGGCGGCGCGAGCGCGAACATCGCTGATCGCCCGTGGAAGCCGCCGCCCGCTGAGGTCGTTGGTCTGACATCGGTCTGCCGGTGGCAGGGGTCCAGATGGGTGGTTGCGCATGAGGCTGGGTCAGAGCAGGGGGAGGCACGTCCTGGCGGCGCTGGGGGCGCTGGTCGCGGCCGGCACCATGGCCGCCACCGCGTCGGCCGGGTCCGACACCGGGCTCGTCGGACAGTGGAGCTTCGACGAGCTCGGCGGGCAGTCGGCGCTCGACGCCGGCCCGTACGGCCTCGACGGGCGGCTCGGCGCGACCGCCGACCCCGATCCGGCCGACCCTGCGCGCGTCGGCGGCGCCTCGGGTGGCGCGCTCCGGTTCGCGGGCGACTCGGTCGTCCGCCTTCCCGATGCACCGGAGCTCGCCGTGGAGACGCTCACGGTCGAGGCGGTCGTGCGCGCCGGGTCGAGTCCCGGCCGCTTCCGCTACGTGGTGTCGCGCGGCAGCCACGGCTGCGTCGCGGGGTCCTACGGCCTGTACACCGGATCCGCGGGCGGGATGGCGATCTACGTGTTCGACGGCTCGCGCTACGTCGTCTCGCCGATCGCCCGCCCTTCTGACGTGTGGGACGGCGCGTGGCATCACGTCGCCGGAACGTTCGACGGCCGGGTGCTGCGGCTGTTCGTCGACGGCCGCCCCGTCGGCGAGCCGCTCGAGTTGCCGCTGCGGATCGACTACTCGATGACCACGTCGAGCGCCGCCTTCGGCCGCTACGTGGGCGACTGCGACCTGTCGTTCCGCGGGGATCTCGACCTGGTGCGGCTCTGGTCGGTGCCGCTCAGCCCGCAGGCGGTCGCAGACGCGGCGCCGCGCGCCCTGGAGCCGGGAAGGCTGCCGCCGCTCTCCGACGTCACGCCGCTGCCCGCGGCGGCCCCGGCGGCCGTCCTGCCTGCGGGCCCGGCGGCCGGCACGCCGCCGTCGGCCGCGCCGGGAGCGCCGGCCCGAGCGTGCGCGCTGCAGCTCTCGCGCACGCGCATCGCGGTCCGCCGCCGCACCGCCGTGCGCGTGCGGGTGACGCTCCGCGGCAAGCCCGTGCGAGCGGTCCGCGTGGTGGCCGAGCGGCGCGGGCGGGCGCGGCCGATCACGGCGGCCCGCACCGGGGCGGCGGGGCGCGTCCGCCTCGTGATCCGGGTCGGCCGGCCCGGGCGCGTACGCGTCAGCGCCGCGCTGCGACCGAGCTGCCGGCCGGGCTACATCCAGGTCTCGCGCGCGCGATGAGGCTCGGCGTCCGGGTCAGGACTGCGCGTCCCACGCCCGCAGGTCGGGCAGCGGGTCGAACACGTTGCCGCCGGCGTACCAGCCCGGAGCAGTCCACTCCTCGAAGTGCAGGTGGCAGCCGTCGGCGCGCCCGGTGTCGCCGACGAAGCCGATGAGCTGGCCGGTCTTGACCTTGTCGCCCTTGTTGACCAGCGCGGCCTCGCGCAGGTGCATGTAGACGAAGTCGAGGCCGGTGCGGGCGCCGTCGACGACGAGGTAGTAGCCCGCGCGCGCGTGGTACTGCTTGAACTGCACGGTGCCGCCGCGGGCGGCGACGATCGGCGTCCCGCAGGCGGCGAAGACGTCCTGGCCCTGGTGGCCGCGGCCGCCGCCGAAGCTCGCCGCGAGCTCGCCGAACCCGTGCGCGCCGAGGACCGGGAAGCGATAGCCGAGGAACGTGAACGCGCCGGGCGCCTCTCCGTCGACCGGCGTCGCCGGCCCCTGGCTCGACACCGCGCGCGCACCGCTCGCGTCGGTCGCGGTGACGCGGAACTGGTAGACGCCGTCGCGCTGGACCTGGCCGGCCGCCGTGCCGTCCCAGCGGACGGTCTGGGGCACGCCGGGCTGGACCTCGCCGGGCGACCACTGGGCGATCGCGCTGCCGTCGGCGCCGCGGATCAGCTCGATCAGCACGTTCGCGGGCTGCGCGCCGCCGACCACGTAGGACAGCTCCGCCGGCCGCTGCGCGCCGAAGAAGACCTTGTGGCCCTGGGCCTCCGCGTCGATCACGCCGGCCGGGAGGACGGCGGGCGCCGACCCGACGGCCAGCGGCCGGGCGGTCGCGGGGGAGCGCGTGCCGTCGCGGAGCGCCACCGCGATCCTGCCGCTCACCGCGGTTCGCGGGACGCGGGCGACGAGCGCGGTCTTGCGCGCGCTGCTGGGGGCGACGGAGGCGTCGTCGGCGCCGTCCGCGTCGGCGCCGAGGAAGATGACCTCGTCGACGTTCTTGAGGTTGCGCCCGGTCACGCGCACCAGCGACCCGGGCCGGGCGCTCGTCGCGGACCCGCACGAGGTCCGGCAGGAGAAGCGCTTGATCAGCGGAGCAGGCCGTCCGTAGAGGTTCGCCGTCGGAGCCGGCCCCAGCGGCCGTGCCGGTGCGCCGGCGGCAGGGGCGCGCGACACGGGCGGCGTGCCGCCGCTCGGCGACTGCGCCGCGGCGGGTGCGGCGGCGGCCAGGCCGACCAGCGCCACGCCGAGCGCCGCCCATCTCCCCACGTCTTCAGTTATCCGGCACGGCCGGACGACCGCGTATCGCGGCATGCACTCCTCTCGTCGGCCTACGGGGTTAGCTGACGGGCTCGCGCAACTCGCGCTACCAGGCGGCAGTGCCTGGATTCGCCCCCGGACGCGATGCGTCCCTCGGATCCCCCGCTCCGTCCTCCCCAGGACGGACTCGGCTGGCGTTATGAACCGGCGGGAGTATAAACACGGTCCCGTCGGAAACTGACACCGGGCAGCGGCGGCCCTCCCGCTATCATGCTGCGCCGCTGCCGCGCACCCTGCGTGGCCACTTGTATGCCCTGACCATGAAGACGTACGTCGCCACCCCACTTGACCGCGAGCGCAACTGGCTGCTCGTCGACGCCGAGGGTCAGACCCTCGGCCGGCTGGCCACCCAGATCGCCGACGCGCTGCGCGGCAAGCGCAAGCCGACCTACACGCCGCACGTCGACACGGGCGACTTCGTCGTCGTCGTCAACGCGGAGAAGATCTCCGTGACGGGCGCGAAGCTCCACGAGAAGATGTACTACCGCCACTCGGGCTACCCGGGCGGGCTCAAGAAGCGGACGCTCAACGACATGCTCGAGCGCCGGCCGGAGGAGGTCATCCGGCTCGCCGTGCGCGGCATGCTCCCGAAGAACCGCCTCGCCCGCAAGCAGCTGACCAAGCTCAAGGTCTACGCCGGGCCGGAGCACCCGCACGAGGCGCAGAAGCCCCAGAAGCTGGAGATCACCACGCGATGACCGACGAAGAGCGCGACGAGGCCGCCGGCCAGGAGACGCCCGAAGAGGCCGTCCCGGAGACGCCGGCCGAGGAGCCCGCCGCCGAGGCGCCCGAGGAGGCTGCCGTGGAGGCGCCGGCCGAGGAGCCCGTGGCTGAGGCTCCGGCTGAGGCTGAGGCTCCCGCGACCGAAGCGCCCGCCGAGGCGCCCGCCGCCGCCGCTGCGACCCCGTCCGAGGAGGACGAGGAGTTCGTCGAGGAGACCCCGCGCGTCAAGCCGGAGATCCCCGGCATGGACCTCGAGGTCGACATCGTGCGCGAGGGCGAAGAGGCGCTGCGCGAGGACGACGAGGACATCTACGGCGACGGCGACTCCGAGTCGGCCGAGGAAGAGCTGACCCAGCCGATCGCCGACGCGGCGATCGACCTCGCGGCCGGCGCCCGCTACACCGCGACCGGCAAGCGCAAGACCGCCGTCGCGCGGGTGATCCTCAAGCCGGGCACCGGCGCCTACGAGATCAACGGCCGCACGCTGGACGTGTTCTTCCCCCGCCCGGCGCTGCAGCGCACGATCCGCACCGCGCTCGAGACGGTCGGGCTGGAGGAGAAGATCGACGTCGTCGCCGCGATGCACGGCGGCGGGGTGTCGGCCCAGGCCGGCGCGCTGCGCCACGCCATCTCGAAGGCGCTCGTCGACGCCGACCCGAACCTCCGCTCCGAGCTCAAGCGCCGCGGCTTCCTCACGCGCGACGCGCGCGTGAAGGAGCGCAAGAAGGCCGGCCTGAAGAAGGCCCGCAAGCGGCCGCAGTTCTCGAAGCGGTAGCTTGGCGCGCCAGCTCTTCGGCACCGACGGTGTCCGGGGAGTCGCCGGGGAGTTCCTGACCGCGGAACTGTCGCTGGCGCTCGCCCGCGCCGCCACGAAGCGCGTGGAGGCCGAGGCGCCGCGCGTGCTCGTGATCCGCGACACGCGCGAGTCGGGCGAGATGCTGGAGGCCGCCGTCGCCGCCGGCGTGGCGGCCGCTGGCGGCGAGGCGCTGCTCGGCGGCGTGCTCCCGACCCCCGGCGCCCCGCTGCTGATCGGGCGCTACGCGTTCGACCTCGGGGTGGTGATCAGCGCCTCGCACAACCCCTACCGCGACAACGGCATCAAGTTCTTCGGCGCCGACGGCTTCAAGCTCTCGGACGCCACCGAGCTGGAGATCGAGCGCGGCCTCGAGTCGCCCAACGGCGCCGCGGCGATCGGGCGCGTGCGCACGCTGCACGGGGCGCTCGAGGACTACCTGCGCGCGCTGCACGAGCGGTTCGCCGAGCTGGACCTGAGCGGCCGCCGGATCGCGCTGGACTGCGCCAACGGCGCGACGTACCGAGCGGCCCCGGAGATCTTCCGCCGCCTCGGCGCCGACGTCGACGTGCTCCACGACGAGCCCGACGGCCGCAACATCAACGCGGGCTGCGGCTCCACCCACGTCGAGGCGCTCGCGGCGCACGTGCGCGCCGGCGGGCACGACGCGGGCTTCGCGTTCGACGGGGACGGCGACCGCGTGCTGGCGGTCGACCGCGAGGGGACGGTCGTGGACGGCGACGAGCTGATCGCGCTCGCCGCGCTGCACCTCCGCAAGGCCGGCCGGCTCGCCGGCGACGGGGTCGCGGTCACCGTGATGACCAACTACGGCTTCCACACCGCGATGTCCGCCGCGGACGTCCAGGTCGCGACGACGCCCGTCGGCGACCGCTACGTGCTCGAGGCGCTGCGCGAGCGCGGCTGGGCGCTCGGCGGCGAGCAGTCGGGCCACATCATCGACATGGGCTTCGTCCCGTCGGGTGACGGGATCGCCGCCGCCCTGCTGACGCTCGAGTCGCTGGAGGGCGGCGACCTCGCCGACCGCCACGCCATGGAGAAGCTGCCGCAGCGGCTGGTCAACGTGCGCCTGGCGGACCGCGCGGCGCTCGACGCGGCGGTCGCGACGACCGCGGACGAGGTCGCGCGCGAGCACGCGGCGCTCAGCGGGCGCGGGCGGGTCCTGGTCCGTGCGAGCGGCACCGAGCCGCTCGTCCGCGTCATGGTCGAGGCCCCGACGGCCGACGAGGCGGGCGCCGTGTGCGACCGCCTCGTGGCGGCCGTCGAAGCGGCCGGCGCAAGCTGACGCCTCGCCGGACCGTTCGTTCGCAGCTAGTATCGCTACGGCAGAGGCGGCCGCACTTCGGCGCGGCCCGAGGTCCATGAAGGAGGCCGCCATGTGCGGGATCGTCGGCTATGTCGGCAACCGTCCGGTCCAGGAGATTCTCCTGGCCGGGCTCGAGAAACTCGAATATCGGGGTTACGACTCTGCCGGGATCAGCACGCAGGCTGACCACGGGCTCGAGTCGGTGCGCGCGGTCGGGAACCTGTCGCGGCTGCGAAACGCCATCGAGGAACGCGAGGGCGAGGGCGAGGGCGGGGTGGCCGTGCTCGCGCCACCGGCCACGACCGGCATCGGCCACACCCGCTGGGCCACGCACGGCCGCGTGTCCGAGGAGAACGCTCACCCGCACTTCGACACCGCCGACCGCGTGCACGTCGTCGTCAACGGGATCGTCGAGAACTACATGGAGCTCAAGCAGGAGCTCGTCGACGCGGACGCCGTGTTCACCTCGGAGACCGACGCGGAGGTCATCGCGCACCTGATCTCCCGGTACCTCGACGGCGACGGCCTCGAGGAGGCCGTCCGGCGCGCCTACGCGCGGCTGCGCGGCCACTACGCGTTCGTCGCGGTCGCCGCCGACGAGCCCGGCGTGATCGTCGCGGCGCGCAAGGAGTGCCCGCTGGTCGTCGGCCGCGGCGATGGGGAGCAGTTCCTCGGCTCGGCGATCCCGGCCTTCCTCGCCCACACGCGCCGGGTCCAGCTGATCGAGAACGACGAGATCGTCACCGTCACCGCCGACGAGGTCCGCTTCACCAAGGCCGACGGGACGCCCGTGGAGCGCGCGATCGAGGAGGTCGACTGGAGCGCCGAGGTCGCCGAGAAGGGCGGCTACGAGACGTTCATGCTCAAGGAGATCCACGAGCAGGCGGAGGCGGTCGCCGAGACGATCGCCGATCGCACGGCGCGCGGCGACGGCGTCGACCTCGGCGACCTGGGCGCGATCGACGACGAGTTCCTGCGCACGTGCCGGCGTGTCGTGGTGGTCGCCTGCGGAACCTCGTACCACGCAGGCCTCATCGGCCGCTACGCGATCGAGGAGTGGGCGCGGCTGGGCGTCGAGATGGACATCGCGAGCGAGTACCGCTACCGCAACCCCGTGATCGGCCCGGGCGACCTCGTGGTGGGGATCTCGCAGTCGGGCGAGACCGCCGACACGCTCGCCGCGATGCGGCTCGCGCGCGACCGGGGCGCAACCGTCCTCGCGCTGACGAACGGGATGGGCTCCCAGGCGACCCGCGACGCCGACGGCGTGCTCTTCACGCGCTCCGGGCTCGAGATCGGCGTCGCCGCCACCAAGACGTTCGTCGCCCAGGTGGCCGCGATGTACCTGCTCGGACTGCGGATGGCCGAGCTGCGCGGCACGCTCACGCCGGAGCGGCTCGCCGAGCTGGTGACCGCGCTGAAGCGGATCCCGCACTGCATCGAGGAGCTGCTGCTGTCCGTGGACGAGGCGGTCGAGCGGACCGCGCAGGCCCACTACCGATCGGAGTTCTTCCTGTACCTGGGCCGGCACGTGGGGCTCCCGGTCGCGCTGGAGGGCGCGCTCAAGCTCAAGGAGATCTCCTACATCGCGACCGACGCCTACGCGGCCGGCGAGATGAAGCACGGCCCGATCGCGCTGCTCGACGACCGCACCCCGGTCGTGTGCGTGGCCACCGACTCGCCGGTGCTCGAGAAGGTGATCTCGAACATGCAGGAGGTCCGCGCCCGCGGCGCGCACGTGATCGCGGTCGCGAGCGAGGGCGACGACCTGATCGCGGCGCACGCCGAGGAGGTCCTGCGGGTGCCGCAGACCGACTGGATGCTGCAGCCGCTCCTCGCGGTCATCCCGCTACAGCTCCTGGCTTACCGGATCGCCCGCCTTCGCGGCCTCAACGTCGACCAGCCGCGCAACCTGGCGAAGACCGTGACGGTCGAATGACTCGCCTTTAGTACAGCATTCGGCCCACGGTCGCTCCGGCGAGGAAGGGCCCGTCGCGACGCCCCGTTGATTGGGCGGAATGACTCCACAGGTCGCCGAGAGGCTGACGATCCACGTGCACGATGCGGTGGAACCGGCGCTGAGCCTCGGCTCGGCCGCGCCGGGGGATGCAGCCGTCGCCAGGGCGGCACGGCGCCTGCGCGTCGTCGAGGGCGACGAGCGGCACGCGCTGACGCCGCAGCGCCGGGAGGCGTTCCAGCGGCGCCTGCTGGCGGCGGGCGACGTGATCGGCGCGGCGCTCGCCCTGTGGCTGGTGCTGACGCTGCCCCACACCGGCGATCAGCCGGCGCTGCTCATGCTCGCGGGCATCCCCCTGGTGATCCTCGTCTTCAAGATCGCCGGCCTCTACGACCGGGATGCGGTCCGGCTCGTGCGCTCGACCCTCGACGAGGCGCCGCTGCTGCTCCAGCTGACCGGGCTCTACGTGCTCAGCGTGACCATCCTGCAGTCCGTCGCCGTGGACGGGAATCTCGGCGGTGACCAGATCCTCGCGCTGTGGGCCGCCAGCTTCGTCGCCATCGCCGGCGCCCGCATGATCGCGCGCTCGGTGGGCGGGCGCGCGACGCCCATGGAGCGCTGCCTGATCATCGGCGAGCGCCAGCGTGCCGACCGGATCCGGGAGAAGCTCGCCTCGTCTCGCGCACGGGCCGTGGTCGTCGCCACGTTCCCGCTCGAGGGCGAGGACGACTCCCACCCGCTGGATCGCGACAGCCTCCGCCGCATCGTCGGCGATCTCAAGCTGCACCGCATCGTCATCGCTCCCACGACCAGTGACGCGGCCGGGATCGTCGAGCTGATCCGGATCGCCAAGTCCGCGGGCGTCCAGGTGAGCGTGCTGCCGCGGATGCTCGAGGTCGTCGGCTCGGCCGTCGAGTTCGAGGACCTCGACGGGATGCCGATGATGGGCGTGCGCCCGTTCGGGCTGTCGCGCTCGTCGCATCTCCTCAAGCGGGCCTTCGACTGCATCGCCACGTCGATCGGCCTGCTCGCCGTGGCCCCCCTGATCGGCGCGCTCGCGATCGCCGTGCGCCTGGACACCAGGGGGCCGGTCTTCTTCCGCCAGGTGCGCGTGGGCCGCGACGGCCGCCAGTTCCGGATCTACAAGTTCCGCTCGATGGTCGTCGAGGCCGATGCGCAGAAGGACCAGCTCAGGGGGCTCAACGAGGTCGGGGACGGCATGTTCAAGATCACCGCCGACCCCCGCGTCACGCGAGTCGGCGCGTTCCTGCGCCGCACCTCGCTCGACGAGCTCCCGCAGCTGTTCAACGTGCTGCGCGGCGAGATGAGCCTCGTCGGCCCGCGGCCGCTCGTCACCGACGAGGACGCCCAGGTGCTCGGGCTCGATCGCAGCCGGCTCCATCTCACGCCGGGCATGACCGGCCCGTGGCAGGTGCTCGGCGCTCGCGTGCCGATGCAGGAGATGGTCGGGATCGATTACCTCTACGTCGCCAGCTGGTCGCTCTGGCTCGACGTGAAGCTGCTCCTCCGCACGGTGCGCCACGTGCTGCGCCGCGGCAACGTCTGACGCCGCCCCGCGCGCTCAGCGCGCATACGAGATCCGGGCCTTTCGCTCAAGGGCCGTGACGGTTCGTCCGATCCGGGTATAAGGATCCCTGGATGAGAGGCACGGACATCACATGCTCCTGATCGCACTGATCGCCCTGCTGGCCGTCTGGGGGACCGTCGTCGCCATCGTCCTCGGACTCTGCGTCAGCGCGGCGCGTAGCGACCGCGAGCTGCGCGGGCCGGACCTCCCGGCCACCGCACGCACCGGCGGCGCGCCCGCTCTCCGGCTCATCACCGGCTGATCGGGTCCCCGCGTGAGCGGAGGGCCTCCCGCTCCGTTGATCGGTAGGACATCACCGATCGGCAGGAGGTCATGGCGGACATGGATCGCAAGGAGACCGGCGTCAGTGTCGGGGTCGTCGGGCTCGGATACGTCGGGCTCCCGCTGGCCGTGGAGTTCGCCGAAGCCGGCCACCGAGTCGTCGGGCTCGACGTCGACGGCTCCAAGGTCAAGGCCCTCCGGGCCGGCCGCAGCTACATCGAGGACATTCCGTCCGACCGGCTCGCCGCCGTGGGCGATCGCATCCACGCGACGAACCGCTACGCGGACCTGGCACAGGTCGACGCCGTCATCATCGCGGTTCCCACGCCGCTGACCGAGAACCGCGAGCCGGACCTGCAGCCGCTGATCTCCGCCGGCACGGCGCTGGCGGGTGTCCTCCAGCAGGGCCAGCTCGTCGTGCTCGAGTCGACCACGTACCCGGGGACCACCCGCGACCGGCTCGCGCCGCTCCTCGAGGAGTCGGGCCTGCGGGCGGGCCGCTCGTTCAACCTGGCGTTCTCGCCTGAGCGGATCGACCCCGGCCGCACGGACTTCACCCTCCGGACCACCCCGAAGGTCGTCGGCGGGCTCACGCCTGCCTGCCTCCGGCGCGCGGTCGATCTCTACTCCGCAGTCTGCGACGACGTCGTCCCGGTCTCGACGCCCGAGATCGCGGAGATGACCAAGCTGCTCGAGAACATCTTCCGGACGGTCAACATCGCGCTGGTCAACGAGCTCGCGATGCTCTGCGACCGCATGGACATCGACGTCTGGGAGGTCGTGCGGGCCGCCAAGACGAAGCCCTACGGCTTCATGTCGTTCAGCCCCGGCCCGGGCATGGGCGGGCACTGCCTGCCCGTCGACCCGTTCTACCTCGCGTGGAAGGCGCGCGAGTACGACATGCAGACCGAGTTCATCGAGCTGGCAGGTGAGGTCAATGCGGCGATGCCGTACTACTGCGCGGAGAAGGTCGCCAAGGCGCTCAACGACCAGGCGAAGCCGGTCCGCGGCTCGCGCGTTGCCATCCTCGGTGTGTCCTACAAGGCGGGCGTGGGCGACCTGCGGGAGTCGCCGGCACTCAAGATCATGAGCCTGCTGGCCGACGACGGCGCGATCCTCAGCTACCACGACTCCTACGCCCCGGAGCTGTCGCGCTTCGGGCTCGCGTCGCGCCCGCTCGACGACGTGCTCGCGGACGCCGACGTCGCCGTCATCGTCACGGTGCACCCGGACCTCGACATCGATCGCGTCGTGGGCGCCGGGCCGGCCGTGGTCGACTTCCGCGGCGTCACCGGGGCGCGCGCGGCGAAGCGCGCCGCCGCCAAGCAGCCGGCGCGGAGCTGACGCTCCGCGCCTACTGGCGCACGACGGCCGGGGAGTCCGCCTCGGCCATGTACCGGCTCGGCTTCCCCGTCCCGTCCGCGCTGACGACCCAGACCGCGCCGTCGATGCCGTAGAGCACCCGGCCGTCGTCGAGCCACTCGGCCTGGTCGTCCACCGACCGGGTCTCGGCGAGCGGCGTCTCGCGCATCGTCGCGAGGTCGAGCACCGTCAGGCGCCAGGGGTCCGAGTCCGATCGGGTGCGGCTCTTGTACGCGATCCGGGTGCCGTCGGGCGAGATCGACGGGCACTCGACGTTGGCGTGGAGGACGCGGGCGGTCCGGCCGCTGACGGACCCCTTGATGAGGTACGTCTTGCCCGCCGTGGCGAGCGTGGCGTAGAACGTGTCGCTGTCGCCGGGGGCGAACGTGACGCCCCAGAAGTTCGCGTCGACCGCGGTGACGCGATGCTGGCCGCGCATGACGGCGAACTCCTCCAGGTCGGCGATGGCCTTCCCGGCGCGCAGGTCGAGCAGCGTCGTCTGCGTCGAGAACGCGCCGGCGTCGGCGTAGGAGTGCCCCGTGACGAACATCGTCACGGTGCCGTACCGGCCGTCGGAGGAGACCCGGGCGCGGCTCGGTACGCCGTCGACGGCGATCCTCGCGCCGACCCGGAACTCCGGATCGAACACGCGGGCCTCGTAGCCCTCGGCGAAGCCGCCGCCACGAGCGAGGCAGATCCCATGGCCCGCCGCGAAGTAGCTGCGATCGCAGCGCATCGACTCGAGCGTGCGCGGAGCGGGCTGGGCGGCGGCGCTGACGGCCATCTGCCCCTCGCCCTCCGGCCGCCCGGCCTTGAGCGCGCGGAACACGACGACGGTCCGCCCGGCGGCTCCGGCGTCGGACAGCGCCCGGCGGGCTGCGGTGGACGTCTCGCCCGACCCGTCGCTCTGCGCGATGCCCGCGACGACGGCGACGGCGACGCCCGCCACGCAGGCGAGCGCGAGGACGGCGAACGCGATGACCCGGTTGCGGCTGCTCACGCGGGCTCCGGCGACCGCACGAACGCGACGGCGGCGAGTGCGGCGGCGGCGACGAGGGCGACGCCGAAGCACGCGAACGCGGCGTCGATCCCCCACACCATCCACACTGCGCCGAACGCGACGGACGCGATCAGCCGGGCGAGGCTCGTCATCGTGCCCAGGAGCGCCAGGCCGCTGCCCCTGACCTCTTCCGGCACGACCGCGCTGCCGAGCGCCATCAACACGCCGTCGGTCGCGGCGTAGTAGCTCCCGAGCAGGCCGAGGACGACGGCGAGCGTCAGCCAGCCGGCCGTCGGGGCCAGGAGCACGAGGTAGACGCCGAGCAGCAGGCCGTAGCCGGCCAGCAGGACGCGGCCGCGGCCGACGCGGTCAGCGAGCCGGCCGAACGGCACGGCGAGCGCCATGTACGTGCCGGCGCTGCCGACGAACAGCAGCGGGAACAGGGACGTCCCGAGGTCGAGCTTGTCTTGGAGGGCCAGGAACACGAACGCGTCGCTCGCAGTGGCGAGGCTGAGCGCGCCGCCGGCGATCAGGAGGGCACGGTAGCGCGGGATGCGCACGAGCGCGAAGGCTCCGCGCAGCGACGGCGTCCGCTCCGGCGCCGCGGCGCCGGGCGCCTTCTGCCTGCCGTCGACGAGGAGCAGGAGGACCCCGAGGCCCAGGACCGCGAGGCAGAACGACACGAGGAAGATCGAGTGGAACGCCAGCGGGGCGATCGCGAGCATCGCGAACGCGACGAGCGGACCGAGCATCGCGCCGACCGTGTCCATCGCGCGATGCACGCCGAACGCCGTCCCGAGCTGCTCCTTGGGCGTCGACAGCGAGATCATCGCGTCGCGCGGCGCGGTGCGGATCCCCTTGCCGGCGCGGTCGAGCAGCACCACGGCGCCGATCGACGAGACGGCGGTCCCGACGGCGACCAGCAGCAGCTTGCACACCGCGGACAGCCCGTAGCCGGTCGCCGCGACCTCCTTGTGCCGATGCCAGCGATCGCCGACGAAGCCGCTGGCCAGCCGGACGATCGCCGTCGCGCCGTTGTAGAGGCCGTCGATGATGCCGAACGCGAGCGGCGAGAAGTTGCCGACGTAGACGAGGTAGAGCGGAAGGACCGTGACGACCATCTCCGAGGAGATGTCGGTCAAGAGGCTCGTCAGCCCGAGGAGGACGACGGTGCGGTTGACGCGCGTCCCGGTGCGGCCTCGCGCCAGCAGCCGGCGGTGGCCGCGCAGAACTGCCGTGGGGTTGGAGACCTGATACACCGCGAGCGTCCGTCCGGCCGGGAGCCGTCCTAGAGGTGCGACAACGCCTTGACGGCGAAGCCGCGCGCGATGTCGCAGTCGGCGTTGACGCTGAGCAGCCGGCCGCCGCCGAGCGGCACGTAGAGCACCGGCTGTCCGTACGTGCCGCAGTAGGCGGTGCGGTCGGACACGTCGATCCGGCGCAGATCGTCCATCCGCCGCTTGATCTTCGTGAAGCTCGTGTCCTGGATCGCGAGCGCGATCAGGTCCTTGCCCGCGCGGGGGCGGTAGATGCAGGTCGGGCCCTGGGGCGCCTCGACCGGGACCTCCATCGGCTCGCCGACGATGTCCCGCGCCTCGCGCCCGGTCACCAGGTTGCACGGCGTGAAGCGGTGCCTCGGCTTTGACGCCTGGTTGTCGAGGAGCGCCTTGTAGCCCGGCGCCTGCTCCTTCGTCGCAGCGGTCGCCGGCTCGCCGGCCGGCGCCTTGGCGCCCTGGTCGTCGGTCTCGGCCCCGCTCCCCGTCGCCGGCGGGGTGCTGAGCTCGCCCGGCTGCGTCGCCGCGAGCGGGTTCGCCTCGGTACCCGGCGCGGCCTTCTCGGCGTCGTCGCCGCACGCGCTGAGCGCGAGGGCGCAGGCCGCGACGGCGAGGGAGAGCGTGATGCGTTTCGCGATCACGTCGCCGCGGGGACGAACAGGACGTCGACCCAGTAGTTGGTGCTGTTCCAGCTGTTCGTCGGGAACGCCGGCGCCGCGCCGTAGACGTAGACGCCGTTGCCGCTCGCCCCGTTCTGCAGCGCGTGCAGCGGCGCGTTGTCGAACGGACCGGACGCGAACGCGCCGCCTGTCACGGAGTAGTGGCCGTTGGGGGCGTGATAGCTCGCGACGTACGTGGTGCCCGCGGTGATCGCGACCGGCGTGGCGAAGGTCAGCGCCTGCCAGCCGGACCCGGTCTCGTTCGCGAACGTCCCTTGGCGCAGCGTGGCCCCCGCTGCGTCGTAGAGCGTGCCGACGTGCGGGCCGGCGTTCGGGCTCGCCTTGTAGAAGCGCAGGCCGGTGATGCTCCCGGCGACGTCGGAGCCGAACCGGACGCCGAGGTTCACCGCGCCGCCGTCGCCGGAGTCGACCGTGGCCGGCGTCGCGCCGTTGAACAGCGACAAGCCGGGCGTGACGGGGTCCGTGGCGCTCGACGTGGCGCTCGAGCCGGCTCCGTTCACGGCCTTCACCGTGAACGTGTAGGCCGTGCCCGCCGTGAGCCCCGTGACCCGGAGCTCGCTCGCCGAGGCGCCGGCCTGCACGGGCGTCTGCGGGCTGCCGTCGACCGAGGGGGTGATCGTGTAGCCGGTGATCGGGGCGCCGCCGTCGTCGGCGGGCGCGGTCCAGCGGACGATCGCCGCCTGCGCGTCGGCCTGCGCCGTCACGGCGGTCGGCACGCCCGGCACCGAGGACGACGTCGGCGTGACCGGGGCGGACGGAGCCGACGCCGGCCCGGAGCCCGAGACGTTCGCTGCCTTGACGGTGAACGTGTACGCCTGGCCGGGGGTCAGGCCGCCCACCGTGGTGCTCGTCGCGGGCGGGGAGCCCGTGATCGTCTTCGGCGTCTGCGCCGTCGAGCCGATGAAGGGCGTGATCGTGTAGGACGCCACCGGGCCGCCGCTCGCGGGCGCGGTCCACGACACGGCTGCCGACGACTGCCCGGCGGTCGCCGTCACCCCGGTCGGCGCGCCGGGCGCACCAGCGGGGGCGAACAGCACGTCGACGAAGTAGTTGCTCGCCCCGAACGAACCCTGGGGGAAGCTGCTCGAGGAGCCGTAGGCGTAGACCCCGTTCGCGCTGGTCCCGTTCGACAGCGCGCTGAGCGGGCCGTTCGCGACGGCGGACGAGAGGCCGCTGCCGGTCAGCGAGTAGTGGCCGCTCGGCGCGAAGTACGACGCGACGTACGTCGTGTCCGCGCTGATCGCGACCGGGCTCGCGAAGAGCACGGTCTGCCAGCCGGAGCCCGACTCGCCCGCGAATGTCGCGTCGGCGAGCTTGGCGCCGCCGGCGCTCCAGAGCGTCCCGATGTGGGTGCCGGTGTTGCCCGGGCCCTTGTAGAACCGGATGCCGGTCACCGAGCCGGGGAAGCTCGAGCGGAACTTGACCCCGAGCTCGACCGGCGACGTGTCGCCGGAGTCCGCCACGGCCGGCGTGGCGAAGTCGAAGATGGTCGCCTGCGGGGTCGCGGGGTTGGACTCGGCGGATGCCGGGCTCGTCCCCACGGCGTTCGTCGCCGTCACCTTGAAGGTGTAGGCCGTCCCGTTCGTCAGGTCCGACACGGTGGCGCTCGTCGCGTTCGGCCCGACCTGTACCGGCGTCTGCGCGGTGTTCCCCACGTATGGCGTGACGGTCTGGCCGGTGATCGGGCTGTCGCCGTCGCTGTTCGGGAGGTCCCAGGTCACCTTCGCTGCGGCGGTCGCCGGCTGTGCGAAGACGTTCGCCGGCCGCATCGGGACGGTCGGCGCCGCCGGCGTGACCGCGTTGGACTGTGCGGACGCCGGACCGGGGCCGTTGGCGTTCACGGCAGCCACGGTGAAGGTGTACGTCGTCCCGGTCGTGAGGCCGGTGACCTTGGCGCTCGTCGCCGGAGCCGAGACGGTCGTCGGCGCCTGTGCGGTGGAGCCGACGTAGGGAGTGATCCGGTACGACGAGATCGGGCCACCGCCCGACGGCGGCGTCCACGTCAGGTTCGCGGAGGCGGTGCCGCCCTCGGCGGCTGTCACGCCGGTCACCTGGCCGGGCGCAGGCAGCGCGTACAGGACGTCCACCCAGTAGTTGGTGCTGTTGTGGGACAGGCTCGGGAACGTGCTGGTCGCGCCATAGGCGTAGACGCCGTTGGCGCTGGTCGCGCTGGCCACGGTCTGGAGCGGCCCGTTGGTGACCTCGGAGGCCAGCCCCGACGTGGTGGCCGCGTAGGCGCCGTCCGACGAGTAGAACGAGGCGACGTACCGGGTGCCGGCGGTGACGCTGACCGGGCTCGAGAACGTGATCGACTGCCAGCCGGACGCGCTCTCGTTCGTGAAGTTCGCCTGCGCGAGCCGGGTTCCCGTCGCCGACCACAGGCTGCCGATGTGGTTGCCGGTGTCGCCGTTCGGCTTGTAGAAGCGCACGCCGGTGATCTGGCCCGAGTACGTCGCGGTGAACTTGACGCCCAGCTCGACCGGGATGCCGTCGACGTAGCTGGTGCCGGACGGCGTGGTGAAGTCGAAGATGGTCGACTGCGGCGCGACCGCGTTCGAGGCGCCGGACTGCGGGCCCGAGCCGACGGCGTTCTGCGCGCTCACGCGGAACGTGTAGGCGGTGCCGTTGGTGAGGGCCGTGACGGTCGCGCTGGAAGCGTTCGCGCCGACGGTGAGGGGCGTCTGCGCCGTGCTCCCGACGTAGGGCGTGATCGTCTGCCCGACGATCGGGCTGTCGCCGTCGGAGGCTGCCGGGGTCCACGTCACGCGCGCTGAGGAGCTCGCCGGCTGGGCGGATACGCCGGACGGCGCGGATGGCGCGACCGGGGCGCTCGGGGTGACGGCGTTCGAGGGCGCCGACTCCGGGCCGGCGCCGTTCGGGTTGATCGCCTGGACCCTGAACGTGTAGGCCGTCCCGGTGGTCAGGCCGGTGATCGTCGCGGTCGTGTTGGAGGCGCTGACGGTCGTCGCGGTCTGCGCGGTCGTGCCGACGTACGGCGTCACCCGGTACGACGTCGGCGTGCCGCCGGTCGACGGGGTGGACCAGCTGACGTTCGCCGACGTGCGCCCGCCCTCGGTCGCGCTGACCCCGGTGACCTGGCCGGGCAGCGCCGTCGGCGTGAAGCTCACGTCGATCCAGTAGTTGGTGGCCTTGAACGAGGCGTTCGGGAACGTACTCGACGAGGCGTAGCTGTACAGGCCGTTGGGGCTCGCCGGCGTGTTGCGGACGGCGTGGAGCGGCGGCGCGTCGGCGATCGCCCCGCCGTTGGGGCCGGGCGCGGGAGTGCGCCAGAAGTAGTCGGCGGTGGCCGCGTAGTGGCCGTTGGGGGCGAAGTAGGAGGCGATGTACGTCGTGCCCGGCTGCACGGCGACCGGAGTCGCGAACGTGACCGTCTGCCAGCCGCTCGCGGTCTCATTCGCAAACGTCGCCTGGGCGAGCCGTTGACCGGCGGCGGTCCACAGGCTGCCCGTGTGGGTGCCGGTGTTGGCCATGGCCTTGTAGAAGCGGATGCCGCTGACCGTCCCATAGGAGTCGGCCTGGAACTTGACGCCCAGCTCGGCGGGCGACGCATCGCCGGCATCCGGCGTGTCCGGCGTCGCCGCGGCGCCCCAGAGCGAGCACGGACAGCTGACCGTGACGGTCCTCCCGGCGCCCGGGGTCCCGGTGTTGCCGCTGTCGTCCGTCGCGCGGACCTTGATCGTCGTCGACGGCGTGCCGTGCGCGGTCCAGCTGTATGTCCAGCTCGTGGTGCCGGTCGCCGGATGCCAGGTCGAGCCGTTGTCGGTCGACACCTCCACGCCGGCGACGACGCCGCCGGTGTCCGACGCGGTGCCCGAGAGCGTGACCTGCGCGCCGTCCGCGACGGACGCGGGCGCCGAGCCGATCGTCGACGTCGGGGCCGCGGTGTCGGTCGTCTTCGCGGCCGCGACGAGAGTGGCCAGGCGGGTGGCGGGCTGGAGCCCCATGTCGGCGAAGAGATTCACGGTGGCCTGCTGCATGTTGCGGTCCGCCGCGTTGTCGCCCGGGTTCCAGCTGTCGAGCCCGAAGCCCCACTGCACGGTGCCGGCGCCGAACACGAGCGCGCCGCTGGGCGCTCGGTACATCGTGAGGTTGTGCGTCATCGTGCCGCCCAGCCGCGTGGAGCTGCCGTAGTCCGTGAACAGCTCGAGGCCGGACACGGTCGTGGACGACAGGCGGACCGAGCCGGCGGGCCGATAGCCGTTGTCGGCATCCTGGTCCCACTCGTAGCCGAGGGTGTCCGGGGCGAGGGCGAGGCTCGTGTTGGGCGCCAGCGATGTCGCAGCCGTGTTGCGCCACATCCGCAGCTGGCGATACGCGTATGGGACGGTGATGCGAGACGTCCCCGAGTTGACGATGAACGACTGCCCGGTCAGCGCGTTCTCCGGCGTGTTCTGGCTCGGCGTCGTGAAGCGCGGGTCGCGCCAGGTGCCCGTCCATTCCACCGGGTCCGTGGCCGCGTCGAAGTGCGTGTCCTTGTAGGACACGAGCGTCCGGTCCGCCGTGGCGGTCCCTGCCGCGCTCGGCTCCCACCGGGTCTTCCAGAAGCCCTCGTTGCCGCTGAAGAACGCCAGGTTCACGCCGGCGGCGCGAGCGGCCTCCATGCTCGAGCGCTGCGTTGCCGACCAGTACTCGTCATGTCCGCTGGACATGAACATCTTGTGGTTCTGGAGCAGCGCGCCGCGGCGATGGACGTCGACGCCGCTGACGTAGCTCAGGTCGTAGCCGTTGGCTTCGAGGAAGCGGATCATCGGGTACTCCGCGCCGTTGAAGAGCGACGACGCGTTCTCCGTCAGCACGGGACGGTTGTACGAGACCTTGTAGGCGCCCTTGTAGGCCTCCGGGTTCCCCGGCGGACAGGCGACGGTGCAGTAGTAGAGGCTGTTGCCGCCGTAGGTGTTGTACGCCTGCCAGGTGGTGTCGGAGGTCTGGACCACCATGTCCGAATGGCTCGAGTCGTCGCGGACCACGAAGATGATCTGGCTGTCGCCGCCCGTGTCGTTGCGCACGAGGTGCGCGATGTAGACGCCGGACACGGCAGTGCTCGGAACGGTCCACGACCGCGTCACGGACCAGTTGCCGCAGTCGACCAGCCCGGTGTCGGAGAACGTCTGGCACTCCGGCTGGGTCGTCGGCCCGGTGGGCGAGAGGTTCGCCTGCATCATGCGCGCGCCGCTGCCGCCGTAGTAGCCGAGCCGCAGGATGTCGACGCTGATGTTCGAGGTCGCCGACTTGATCTTGAAGCCGATCGTGTCGCCGGGGTTGACGCTCATCGAGGTCGCGAATCCCTGAATCGTCTCGTCGCCCGCCCCGCTGACCTCCCAGGTGCTCGGATCCGCCCCCGGCTGCGTGTTCTCGCACGCGACCTTGTTGACGACCGGCGGTGTGCATGGAGCCGCCTGCGATGCGGCTGGGACCAGGCCGGCGACCGCGAGCGCGGCCATCAGCGCGAGGGTCGCGAGGAGGAGCCGGCGGGTGGGCGTGCCGAGGGCATGGATGGGATGCATGCACGGCACTAACGGGCCCGGACTGCCAGGACTCGCACGGCGCGCAAGAAAACGTGTACTCCGGCGCCGCGCCGCTCAGACCGAGCGCGGCGTGAGCTTCCACGCCGTCGGCGGCGGTGCCGACCGCGCGAGCCGGAGCGCGTTCAACGCGCCCGTGCGTACCGCATCGACCGCGACGGCTCCGCGCGGCGTCCGCCGGTCCGCGACGCGGTGGCAGCAGTCGGCGAGCCGGTCGGCGACCACGTCGAGCGCGAAGTGCTCGAGGACGAATCCCCGGCCGAACGCTCCGGCGGCCTCCCAGCCATCCGGCTCCGTCACGAGCCGCCCCATCTGCTCGACGAGCGGGTCGGCGGAGGAATCGGGGCCGCGGCCGAGGCCGTACATCCCGTGCTCGAGGAACCAGGGCGCGGTGGCCGGGGTGAACGGCTCGGAGAAGCCGCGCTCGCCGAGCACGACGAGGGGCTTGCCGAACGCCAGGCCGCGGAGCGAGGACCCGCCCATGCCCAGCACGATGTCGGCGGCGGCGTATGCCGGCCGCGGATCGACGAGCGCGCCGGCGAGCACGACCGCCTCCCGGCCGAGCTCGGCGTTCACCCGCGAGGCGCACGCCGCAACCTCGTCCCGGGCGGTGCCGTCGCCCACGATCGCGAGCCGTAGCGGCAGGTCGCGGCCGAGGACGCGGACCGCCTCGATGGCGCGCCGGAGGCTCTCCAACTTCATCCAGGAGACCAGCCGCCCGACGATGACGAGCAACACGTCGTCGTCGCGAACGCCGCAGGCCGAGCGGAACGCCCCGGCAGCGTCTGCCGGCAGGGCGCCATGCGGCGCGTCGGCGCGGACGTCGACCGGAGGAAGCAGGAGGTCGACCCGCGGCCGGCCGGCTGCGCGCGCCCGCTCGACGAGCTCGGGGGTGCCGAACGTCGTGTGCAGGCCGAGCGGGATCAGGCGGGGCACGACCATGGACATCACTGTGCACAGCAGCGGGGTCCGCCACGGCACATGCACCCCGTAGAAGGCGTCAAGGCACTGCGGCCAGTCCCACACGTGCACGAGGTCCGGACGCTCCTGGCGGACGGCGGCGCGCAGGCCGCGGGCCCGCGCCGGGGACGGGTGCACGCCGGCGGCGGGAGCGGGGATCAGGCGCAGGCCGCGATCGTGGGCGAGCTGTGCCGCCGGCCCGGGCTCGGCGTAGAGGACGGGCTCGAAGCCGTGCCGGTCGCGCAGGGCCGCGGCGAGCTCGATCGCGTTCTGCTGCGTCCCACCGATCTCGAGGCGGTGGGCGTAGATGAGCACCTTCACCTGCGGCTCCCGAGAGCATCCGCGACGGATGGCGGTTGCACCGGCGCAAGCCCGATGAGCTCGGCCATCATCCGGGCGCGCGCAGCCCACGTGTGCTCTGCGGCGAACGCCCGCCGACGGGCGGCGTCGGACGGTGAGGTCGGGGTGTGAGCGAGCCGCCGTGCTGCGGCCGCGAACGACGCAGGGTCGTTCTCGACGGTGATGAGGTCGGGATCGAGCATCGCGTTGGCGGGCAGATCGGTGGTGACGACGGGGCGTCCGCCCGCGAGGTACTCGAGCGTCTTCAGCGGGAAGCTCGCCCGGTTGAAGTCGCTGTCGCCGTAGGGCGTCAAGCCGACGTCCATGCAGCCCATGTAGGACGGCAGTTGCTCGAACGCCTTGGCGCCGACCCACTGGACGTCCGGCCGGCTCAGCAGGCGCTCGAGCTGCGGGCTGTCCAGCGTCCGCTGCCTGGGTCCGACGAGCAGCAGCGGGACCCCCGCGTCGGCGACCGATTCCAGCAACGTCACGTCGATGCGGTGGGACAGATGGCCGATGAACCCCGCCAGCGGTCCCGCAAGCTCGACGTCGGATGGGACCGGGGCGTCGTCGCAGCGGCCGTACATCTCCGCGTCCACGCCGTTCGGGATCGTGTGGGTCTCGACCCCCGCGCGGGTCCACCGTTCCGCGAGCACGTCGGAGATGGCCACGACGAGGTCGGCTTTGCGCATCTGCCGGGCCTCGCACCGCTCGAGCCAGCTGCGGGACACGCCCATGAGCGCCGATCCGGCCGCGAAGTCATCCGTCGCGTAGAGCACGCGGACGTCTGCCGGGACGGCGTCGAGGACGTCGTCCGTGGTCGCCGCGATGACGGCCCGGGGCCGGGTCCCCAGCGCGTCCACCGCCTGCCGGATCGCGCGCCGGTGGAGGACACGGGCGACGTCGCGCAGGCCGGCGCGTGTCAGGCCCGGGTTGACGATCGGCGAGACCCGCGCCAGGCCAGGGCTGATCATCCGCAACGGCGGCTGCCGCAGCGAGCGGGCGAGCCCGGAATGGTGCCGGGCTCGGAGGCTCGACAGCGGCGGGTCGACGTAGAGAACCGGCGCATGGGCGGCCAGCTGCCGAGCCATGTGCTTCTCAGAGCCGGTGATCCCGTCCCACGACGTCGCCGCGCAGACGACGACGAGACCGGTCCAGTCCCCGGGGAGCGGGCTGAAGGCGGGGGCCATTACGCCGCTCGTCGTCCCGCCGCCTCGCCGAGCACGGCGATGACGGTGTCCTGCTCGCGCTCGGTCATGGTGTGGAAGAGCGGAAGGATCAGCGTGCGATCGGTGAGCCGATCGGTGATCGGCAGGGGGACATGGGGGTGGCCCGCGTAGGCCGGCTGGCGGTGCGCGGCCATGATCCCCGGGCGCGCCGACACGTCGTGGTCGGACAGCCGCTGCAGGAGCTCGTCGCGGCTGAACGGGTACGCCGCCGTCAGCTCGACCCAGAACGACTGGAAGTTCGACGTGCCATGGCCGGGGTCGCACACCGTCCGCAGCCCCGGCACGTGCCGCAGGAGCCGCTGATAGCGCGCGGCCAGCAGGCGGCGGCGCGAGACCATCAGGTCGAGCTTGGCGAGCTGCACGAGGCCGACCGCCGCCTGGATGTCGGTCATGCGGTAGTTGAAGCCCACCTCCAGGTACTGCTCCGCCACCGGTCGTCCGCTCGCATGGCGCTCGGCGGCGCTCACGCTCATGCCGTGCTCGCGCAGGCGGCGGGCGCGGGCCGCGATCGCCTCGTCGTCGGTGGTCAGCATGCCCCCCTCGCCGGTGGTGAGCAGCTTGCGCGGGTGGAACGACCACGCGGCGAAGCGCGCCCCTGTCCCGACGGGCGCGCCGCGGTAGGTGGAGCCCGCGGCGCACGCCGCGTCCTCGATGAGCTCGAGCCCACGGTCCGTGCAGAGCCGGCGGAACGCGTCGACGTCCGCCGGGACGCCGCCCTGATGTACCAGCACGACGGCGCGCGTGCGCGGCCCGAGGACCGATTCGACGGTCGCGGTGGTGATGTTCCCCGTCGTGAGGTCGACGTCGGCGAAGACGGGCTCGGCGCCGGCGTGGCGGACGGCGTTCGCCGTCGCGATGAACGACAGCGACGGAACGACGACCTCGTCGCCGGGCCCGACGCCGGCGAGGTGCAGGCACAGGTGCAGGGCGGTCGTGCAGGACGACACCGCCACGCCGTGGGCCGCGCCGACGCGCTCGGCGAAAGCGGCCTCGAACGCCGCGACGCGCGGGCCTTGCGCCACCCAGCCCGACGCGATGGCCTCGGCCGCTGCCGCACCCTCGTCTTCGCCGAGCCACGGCTTCATGACGGGAAGGACGCTCACTGCGCCACCCCGGCGGCCAGGCCGCGCTCCGCCTGCCACCACTTGACGAGCCGTCCGAGCCCTTCGTCGAGGTCCACGCTCGCCTCGAAGCCCAGGTCCGCCTTCGCCGCTCGCGTGTCGGCCAGTCGGCGGCGGACGCCGTTGACCGCGCGCTCGGCGCCGTGCTCCACCTCGAGGTCCCCGCGCCCCATCGCGAGGAGCATCGCGTCGGCGAGCCCCCGCAGCGAGGTCTCGACCCCGCTCGCGACGTTGTAGACGCTGTCGGTCTGCGACGACTCCATCGCGAGCACGTTCGCCCGGGCGATGTCCTCGACGTACGCGAAGTCCATCGTCTGGCGCCCGTCGCCGAAGATCAGCGGCGGCTCGCCCTCGGCGATGCGCTCCATCCAGCGCACGAGGACCTCCGTGTAGAGGCCGTGCACGTCCATGCGCGGGCCGTACACGTTGAAGTAGCGCAGCGCGACGTAGTCCAGGCCGTGCGTGGCGTGGAAGGCTCGCAACATGCCCTCGTTGAAGACCTTCGCCGCCCCGTAGAACGTGTCGTTGGCGTACGGATGGTGGCGCTCGGTGGTGGGGAACTCCTCGGCCATTCCGTAGACCGACGCCGACGACGCCGCCACGAGCTTGCGCACTCCGGCCTCGGCCGCGGCCTCGACGACGTTGAACGTGCCGTCCACCAGCACCTCGAGCGCGAGCCGCGGCTCCTGCGCGCATTGCGTGATGCGGATGGCGGCCTGGTGGAACACGAGGTCGGCAGCCCCCACCAGCTCTCGGACCAGCGCCCGGTCACGGATGTCGCCTTCGACGATCCGAACCGTGCCGGCGGCCGCCGCCGAGGCGAGGTTTTCACGGCGGCCGCGGACGAAGTCGTCCAGCACGACCACCTCTGCTGCGTCGCCGGCGACCAGCTGGTCGACGATGTGCGAACCGATGGTGCCGGCGCCGCCGGTCACGAGAATGCGGGCTCCTGAGATCACGCCCGAGCAACGGGGCGCCGCTCGCCGAACTTCCACTCGTGCGCCGGGCGGCGCACAGGACGCGACGCGCGAGTTTCGAGGCGCCCCCGCGTTAGTCCACAGTGACCGAGGAGCCACAGCTCGATCGCGGGCCGGAGACGCTCGCCCCGCTCGGCCGGCGGGTTCGCCGGGGAGCGTTGTGGGCGGGCGGCAGCACCATGCTGATGCGCTTCATGAACATCGCCGTCATGGCGGTGGTCGCCCGCCTCGTGGCTCCGGCCGAGCTCGGCATCTTCGCGCTCGCGCTGACCGTTCACGCCGTCGTCGCCACGTTCGCGGAGCTCGGCGTCGGCTCGGCGGTCGCCCGCAAGGACCTCGACCTGGACCGGATCGCGGGCACCGTCACGACCTTGGCCATGGTCACGAGCGCGATGCTCGCCGCGGTCATGGCGATCTTCGCCGAGCCGTTCGCCGCGGCGGTCGGGTCGGCCGAGGCGGCGGGGCCGTTGCGTGTGATGGCGATCACCGTCGCGCTGATCGGCCCGTTCGCCGTGCCGGCGGCGCAATTGCAGCGGGACTTCCGCCAGAACCGGCTGTTCATCGCCACCGCCGTCAGCTTCATTCCGTCGACGGCCGTCTTGCTGCTCCTGGCGCGGAACGGGGACGGCGCGACGGCCTTCGCGTGGTCACGGGTGGCCGGCGTGCTGGTGACCGGCGTCCTCGTCCTGGCGAGCGTTTCCAAGCGGTACTGGCCCGCATTCCGGCGGCGAGAGTTTCCGGGGCTCGTCCGGTTCGGGCTCCCGCTCGCCGCGGCGAACCTCGTCAGCCAGGTGCTCCTGAACGTCGACTACGTCTTCGTCGGGCGGCAGCTTCCACTGCGCGATGTCGGGCTGTACCTGCTGGCCTTCAACATCGCCGCCTGGCCGACCGGGGTGATGGGCTCGATGCTCAACAGCGTCGTGCTGCCGGCCTTCTCGGACGTCCGGCGCGACCCGGCGCTCCTGGCCGAGGCGCTCGGCCGCGGGGCACGCACCGTCGCGCTGATCGCCTGCCCGATCGCGGCGTTGACGCTCGGCCTCGCCACGCCCCTCGTGGTCTCGCTCTACGGCGGCAAGTGGGGGGATGCCGCGCCGGTCCTCTCCGTCCTGACGCTGTACGGCGTCGTCTCCGTCATGTGCCTGCTGTTCGCGAACGTCATCATCGCCATGGGCCGCACGGGCATCCTCCTCGGCGTGCAGCTGGCCGCCATCGTCTGCCTTTTGCCGGCCCTCGCCGTCGGCATCGACCTCGGAGGCCTCGTCGGCGTCGGAGTCGCCCACATCGTCGTCATCTGCGGGGTCACGCTTCCTGTGTACCTGGTTGCGATCAGGCGGTCGACCGGCGTGCGGCTCGGTGTGCTGGTCCGCGCCGTGGCCCCGCCGGCTGCTGCCGCTGCGGTCGCTGCCGTGGTCGCCTTCGCCGTCGCGGCGCTCTTCCACGACCCGCTCGTCCAGCTCGTCACCGGCGGTCTGGCTGGGGGGTTCGCCTATCTGGTGCTCGCGGCGCCGCTGCTGGCCGAGCTGGTGCCCGGATCGGTGTTCGCGTCCCAGACGGCGGCCCTGCTCGCCTGGGCCGACCGCTCGACGCGGTGGGCACCGGGGCGCAGCTGACCGCCGCTCACGGCGGTGACGGCGGCGGCGGGATCGTGAGCCGATCAGCGGTGGGCGCCCGGAGCGGGTGCCATGTCCGTCGCCGGCGCTCCGAACCAGAGGCGGTCAGCCGGCACGTCGCGTGTCACGACCGACCCCATCCCGATCATCGCGCGCGGGCCGATGGTGAGATTCTCCCGCACGCAGGCCCCGCTGCCGACGTATGCACCCGTCCCGACTCGGCACCCGCCACCCAGGCGGACACCCGATGCGAGCGTCGCGAAGTCGCCGATCCGGCTGTCGTGCGTCACCACGACCTGCGGCATGACCGCGACGTGGCGGCCGATCTCGGCGTCTGCGGTCAGGTCGACGTGGGCGAGCAGGACCGAGCCTGCTCCGACCCTGCAGGTCGAGCCCACGGTCGCGCCGGGGTGCACGACCGTCGCGTACCGGTCGTCGTCGAGCTCGAGCCGCTCCGCGATCACGCGGCGGCTGGCGTAGTTGCCGGGGTGCCCGGTGCAGAGGACGACGAGGGCGGACGCATGGTCGTGCACCGCCTCGGCGGGTCCCAGCACCGGAATGCCTCCCACGGGCCGGCCGTGGCTGCGCGGGTCGTCGTCGAGGAAGCCGAGCAGGCGCCACGCCGGGCGATGGGCGTTCGCGGCGCGGACCGCCTCCGCGACCTCGCGGCCGAAGCCGCCGGCGCCGACCAACAGCAGGTCTCGCATCGACTCAGCGCTCATCCCACGAGCAACGCCGCACGTCGCCGGCGGCTTCCGTCTGGTCCGCGCGAGGAAGTCTGGGCCTTGGACGGCCGTTGCTGGACGGAGGCGCATGCGCCTCCTCGTTCAGATGCAACCGGCGACACGTCCACCCAGAGTCAAGCTGCGGCCCCTCACCATCGTCGCGATCAGCACCGCGATCGCGCTCGTGGCGGCGATGCTGGCACACGGCGCGGTCAAGCCGGTCGCCGCGGCGTCGACGCACGTCTTCGTGGACACCGCGGCGCCGTCGGTCGTCCACCGAGCGGACGTCCCCGTCTCCGCGCTCATCCAGCGGGCCGAGCTGCTCGGTCGCGTCATGACCAGCTCCATGATGGCCGACCGGATCGCGCGCCGCGCCGGAGTGCCCGCGCAGCAGCTCGGGGTTGACGCGCGCATCACGGCCAATGTGCCTTCGGCGTTCCTGGAACCGGCGAGCGAGGAACGGGCGAACGCGATCCTGATCGCCGACCGGCCGTATCGCCTCGAGGTCCAGTCCAGGCCGTTCACGCCGGTCCTCGACGTGTACACCCACGCGCCGACGGTCGCCGCGGCGAAGCGTCTGGCGGATGCCGGGATCGCGGAGCTGCAAGCCCACCTCCGGACGCTCGCCGATGACGCGGGAGTGCCCTCGGACCGCGGGCTCGCGCTGCGCCAGCTCGGGACGACACGGGCCTCCGTCGTGAACGCCCGCATGGGACTCGGGATCGCCGTGATCACGTTCATCATCGTGCTCGCGCTGGCGGCCGCGGCGCTGCGGTACCTGACCCGCGGACCCAGAGCGCCCGCGGAGAGAGCGGTCCGCGCGGCCGACGAGGACGACGCGTGGCCGCACACCTGGCGGCTGACGCCCTGGATGCTCGCGTTCTTCCTCGGCATGGTCTGGCTCGTTCCATTCAACGCGATCCTCCTGAAGGTGGAGGCGCCGATCGACATCTCGCTCGACCGGATCGTCCTTCCCGTGGTGGTCGCCATGTGGCTGCTGGCGATCGCTGCCGGCGGCCGCGCCGCGCCGCGGCTTCGGGTCACGCGGATCCACATCGCCGTCGGCGTCTTCGTGGCGGTCGCGTTCCTGAGCGTGATCCTGAACGCCAGCTCGCTCAACCAGACCCTTGAGCTCGACCTCGCGCTGAAGCGGCTCCCGGTCCTCATCTCGTACGTCTCGGTCTTCTTGATCGCGTCCACCGCCGTCCGGGCCGAGGAGGTCCGCTCGTTCCTCACCTTGTCGCTCGGGCTCGCCGTGTTCTGCGCCATCGGGGTCCTGTGGGAGTACCGGTTCAAGCAGAACCTCTTCTACGAGTGGTCGGACAAGCTGCTGCCGGGCATCTTCGAGGTCCCGAGGGTCCAGTCGCTGGCCATCGACGAGGCCGGCCGGCGCTTCGTCCAAGGCCCGGGCGCGGTGCCGCTCGAGACGGTGGCCATGCTCGCGATGGCGCTGCCGATCCCGCTCGTGCGCATCACGCAGTCCAAGGACCAGCGGGAACGGATCCTGTACGGCCTCGCCGCCTGCCTGCTCTTCGCCGCGGCGTTCGCGACGTTCCGCAAGAGCGCGCTGCTCGCTCCGCTCTCCGTCGTCGGCACGATCGCGTACTTCCGGCGCCGGGAGCTGCTCAAGCTCGCGCCGCTCGCGCTCGCCCTGGTCGTGGTCATCCCAGTGCTGGCGCCGGGCGCGGTGGCGATGACCGCCGGGCAGTTCGAACCCGACCGGCTCGGCATCGCCACGGTGAGCGATCGAGCGGCCGACTACGACGGCGTCCGCCCCGACCTCTGGAGCCACATGCTCTTCGGGCGAGGCTGGGGCAGCTACAGCCATGGGACGTACCGGCTCCTGGACTCCGAGATCCTCCACCGGTTGATGGAGATGGGCGTGCTCGGCGTGGCCGCCTACCTGTTCATGATCGGCTCGGTGGTGTCGGCCGCGCGCGCCACGATCGCCTCCCGCGATCGCCGGTGGGCGCCGCTTGCGCTGATCGGCGCGGCGGCCGCGGTCTCCTTCGCGGTCGTCTCGACCCTCTTCGACGTGCTGTCCTTCCCGCACGCGGTGTTCCTGTTCCTGTTCATGGGCGGGTTGGTCGCCACCGTCGTCACCAGGCACCAGGACGAGGCAGCGCTCGGAGCCGGGCTCGACGCGAGCCCGGTCGCGACGCCACCTCCGCCGGCGCCGCGCACGAGGCGCCGTCCACGGTCCCGTGCCGACGTGGGGCCGCAGGTCGGTGAGCCGGTCGGGGTCGCCGCTGCGGACGGGCTGGCCGAGGCGCAGCCCCTAGAGGCGTGACGAGGACCGTGCACCGCCTCCCGGCCGCCGCACGGCACGTCGTCGATCCGCCGGCGGCGAGCGGAAGAGCACCGGCTCGGGCACCGTTGCTCTGCTGCCATGACCGACCTCGCTGAGCCCGCGCAAGGAACTCCCGGCGCACGCCGTTGATCCACGGGCGAGCATCGTCCGCCTTTCCCCCCTCCACCTGCCGAAACCCCCACATGGAAACCGTCACGATCCTCCGCTCGCTCTGGCGCCAGCGCATCGCCGTCTGCATCGTCGCGGTGCTGGCGATCGCCGCCGGATGGATGGTGGCGTACCACCCCTCGTTCCCGCCTGAGCGCCGCGCGTACAGCGTCGGGATGGCCTCGGCCAGCATCCTCGTCGACACGCCCAAGTCCCAGGTCGTGGCCGTCGACCCGGAGGGATCGGACACGCTCGCGTTGCGGGCCAACGTGCTCTCGAACCTCATGTTGGACGGCGGGATCAAGAGCGTCATCGAGCAGCGCGCAGGACTGCCTCGCAACAAGCTCATCGCGAGCACCGCAGCGGACGCTGCCGTAGCTCCAAAGCTGCCCGACGCGCACGCCTACGCCTTGACGACCAGCCTCGCGCAGACCTCCGACATGTCCGAGCTTCCGATCATCCGGGTGACGGCGCAGGCGCCAGACGTCCGGCAGGCGATCGAGCTCGTGAACGCGGCGGTCGCGTCCCTCGGCGAGTACATCGACTCGAAGGCGGTCGACGAGACGATCCCGGAGGAGCGCCGGCTTCGGGTGCGCGCGCTGGGAACCGCGCAGGGCCACCCGGCCATGCGCGGTCCGGGCCGGATGATCGCGGTTGCCGTGGCGCTCTTCGTCCTCGTCGCCGGCTGCGGGCTGATCCTCGCCGCGTCCTCCTTGATCCGCACGTGGCGCACGGCGGCGGCCTTCGAGCACGACTTCGACGCGGCGGCCTTCGAGGAGGGCTTCGGCGGGGACGAGGCGGCCCCCGGTGACGTTCCCAGCGAGCTTGCGATCGAAGAGCCCCGAACCCGCAAGAAGCCGGTCCGCGCGGCCACCAAGGAGCGCGACCGGGCAGCTGTGCGATGAAGGTCGGCGCGCGCCTCCGGGAGCTTTGGCAGGTCCGCGGCTGGATGGTCGCGTGCGCCGTGTTCGCCCTCGTGATGTCGGTGTGGAGCGTGGCGCATGTCAGCCTCAATCCGCCCGGACTGTCGCCTCGGTCGCTGAAGATGGCGTCGGCGACGACGCAGGTCGTGGTGGACATGCCGGAGCCGACGTTGGTCGACCTCCGGGAGGAGACCTTCAGGCTCGACGGGCTGACCAACCGGGCCTTGCTCCTTGGAAACGTGATGGCCAGCCCCGTGGTTCGCGCCGACATCGCGCGCCGCGCGCACGTGCCGTTCGAGGACCTTCAGGTGGTGCCCCCGCTCACGGGGAAGCAGCCGCGCGTGCTCGCGGAGGCAGGCAACGAGAAGCACACGAGCGACATCCTGAAGCTCAACGGCGAGTACCGCCTGGAGATCCGCGCGAACCCGACCGTTCCCTTCCTCCAGGTGTACGCCCAGACCCCGACCGCCAGCAGCGCAGGCGCGCTGGCGAACGCCGCGGTCGGGGGCATGGAGTCGTATCTCGCGGCGCTCGCACGATCGGCCCAGACGCCGGGGCAGGACCAGATCCGGCTCACCCAGCTCGGCGAGGCGCACGGCGCCGTGATCAACGAGGGCATCAGCCGACGCGTCGCCGGCCTGGTGTTCATCATCGCGTTCGGCGTGTCGTGCGCGGCCGTGATCTGGGCTCGCCGCGTCCGTACGGGCTGGCGACTCGCCGCGCTGGACGAGCAGACTGCGACGTGAGCCAGTGGAGCTGGTGGCCTTCCTCAAGGTGCTCTGGCGCTTCCGCATCGCCGTCGTCGTCGGCGCCGTAGTCGCCATCGCGGCCGGGTTGTGGGTGGCGAAGGGCGCCACGTCCCGGATCGGAGTCGCCTCCATGCGTGTGATCCTCGACACGCCGCAGTCACTCACCGTCGACGTGAACCCGCCCGGCATGGACACGCTCTTCGACTGGCGCTCACACCTGCTTGCGGACCTCATGTCCACGAGCACGTCGCGACAGCAGATCGCAGGTGAGATGGGGATCCCGATCGACAGCCTCGTCGTCACGGCGCCCTATCTGTCTCAGCCGGCGGCGTCGTTCCCCCTTCCTCTCGCTGCCCTTGACGCAGCCGCCGTCGCCCCCGAGCCGTACGGCCTGGCGATCCAGTCCGTCGACCTCCCCCCGATCATCGAGATCGATTCGCGCGCCCCCGACCGGCAGCGGGCCGCGCAGCTCGCCGGTGCCGCCGCCAACGCGCTCAAGGCCGCGGCCGCGGTCAAGCTCGTCCCCGGGAAGACCCAGGAGTTCGTGGTGAACTCCGCCGGTCCGCCGCAGGCGTGGGAAGTCGTCGACGGTCCGGGACGGCTGAAGCCGGCGCTCGCCGGGGCAGTCGTGTTCGGCCTCTGGTGCGCGGGCATCGCGCTCGCCGCCGCCATCGCGCGCGTTCGCCGCGGCCGGCCGGGAGCGCCGGCGCCCTCGAGCGGCTTCGGCTGGTCCTGAGCTTGCCGATGCGCCACCCGTGCAGTGCCGCGCGGCCACTATCGACCGTCGCGATGCTCGCGACGCTCACCCTCTGCGCTTGTGGAGGGGGTTCGCCGGACGGGTCTGCGTCCGGCGACCAGCCGGCGGCGTCCGCACGGCGACCGGTGACCTGCATGCCCAAGCCCAGTGCCTGCGGGTATCCGGACGCAACGAACACAGGCGTGCCTCGCGGCACCCGGCTGGAGCGCGTCGACGGGACCGTGGAGCTCAGGTCGCGCGGCATGGTCTACTCCGGCCGCGAGGTACACGGGCAGATCCGCGTGCTCGCCCGCGACGTGACGATCGAGAAGGTGCGCGTGGTCAGCGACGCGTACTACCCGATCAGCACGTTCGGCGAGGACAAGCAACCGACCGGCACCGTCATCCGCGACGTCGAGATCGACATGCAGGGCCAGGAGGAAGCGAAGGGCATCGCGTTCGACAACTACTCGGCGACGCGGGTGTGGTTCCACAACGGGCTCGACTGCGCCCACGCGGGCAGGAACGTGGTCATCACCGACTCGTTCTGCGACCTTCCCCGGCTCCCGTCGGGCAGCACGGCGCACGCGGACGGGTTCCAATCGGATGGCGGCGCCAACCAGGTGTTCCGGCACAACACGATCCGCAACCCGAATGGCCAGACGTCGGCGATCCTGTTGTCGACGAACACCGCGCCGATCGACAAGGTCGTGATCGAAGACAACCTGATGTCCGGCGGGGGTTACACCGTGTACTGCGGAACCGACGAAGGCGGTGTCGCGACCAACACGACGTACACGAACAACGTGATCTCCAGGGAGTTCTTTCCCAAGGGCGGCTACTGGGGCGACACGACCGGGTGCGACGGGGCGGTGAAGGGGAGCGGGAACGGCTGGGACGGGCCTCGCGACGACTCGCGTCAGTAGGGTGTCGCCGATGCGAAACCGGACCAGGGCTGGTAGACGGTTGTCGGCGTTCATGCTGCTCGTGGGTACGACGGTCGCCATCTCGGCGACCTCGGCGCACGCACAGGGCCTCACGTGCATGCCCAAGCCAAGCGCATGCGGATTTCCTGACGCGACGAACACGGGAGTGGCACCCGGCACCGCGCTGACACCCGTCAACGGCACGGTGACGCTGTCGGCCCCGGGCGCGGTGCTCGAGAACAAGCTCGTGACCGGCTCGATCACGGTCACGGCTCCGAACGTGACGATCCGCAACGTCAAGCTCGTCGCGACCGACCCGGGATACGGGATCCGCTCCTTCGGCTGGCAGAACAACACGTCGGGCCTGCGTATCGAGAACGTCGAGATCGACCTCGCCGGCAACGAGGACACGAAGGGGATCGCGTTCGACAACTACTCGGCGACGCGGGTGTGGTTCCACAACGGGCTCGACTGCGCGCACGTCGGGGACAACGTGACGATCACCGACTCGTTCTGCGACCTTCCCCCGCTCCGGCCGGGCAGCAGCGCGCACGCGGACGGGTTCCAATCGGATGGGGGTGCCAACCAGGTGTTCCGGCACAACACGATCCGCAACCCGAGCGGCCAGACGTCGGCGATCCTGATGTCGACGAACACCGCGCCGATCGGCAACGTCGTGATCGACAACAACCTGATGTCCGGCGGGGGTTACACCGTGTACTGCGGTACCGACGAGGGCGGTGTCGCGTCCAACACGACGTACACGAACAACGTGATCTCCAGGGAGTTCTTCGCCAGAGGCGGCCGGTGGGGCCCGACCACGTGGTGCGACAGGGTCGTGACATCGTCGGGGAACATCTGGGACGGCAACGTCCGGCCCGCCGGCGACAACGGAAGCCCCGGCGCGGCTCCGCCGGCGGCCGCCACCGGCCGGCTCTCGCGGCGGCAGGCCAAGCAGCTCTCGCGTGCCGCGCTGCGGCGCGAGCTCGGGCACCGCTTCGCGCGCCGGGCCCGTGGGCTGACCCTCCGGTGCGACCGACGGTCCGCGGTCGCCGTCGCGTGCAAGGTCGCGTGGCGCCGCAAGTCCGCGGACGGCGCCGTCCGCCGCTACAGGGGCAAGGTGACCGTGCGTCTCGTCGAGGGCGGGAAGCGGCGCTACAGCCTGCGCATCCGCGCGTGGTCCGGCGGATGCCGGTGCGCTCGCACGATCAAGCACACCGGCACCTTGTAGCCGGGCGTCAACGGGCCGTGGCGCCCGTGTCGTCCCAGATGTTGCCCGCGTACACGTCGGCGGCATCGCAGCCCGTAGTGGGGCCCCAGCGGCCGCTCTTGGCGTACCAGGTGCGGGCGAAGCGGTTGCCGGTGACGGTCTCGTTGGGGACGTCGGGGCCGGCGTTGCAATACAGCGTGTAGCCGCCGCCCGCCATCAGGTTGTCGGCGATCGTGACGTCGCGGATCGCTGACGTGTTGGTGCTCATGAGGATCGCGCTCGTCTGCGAGCAGGGGACCCGGATCGTGTTGTGGCGCAGCCGGATGTTCGCGCCGCCATCCGATTGGAAGCCGTCGAAGTGCTCGGGCCCACTGCAGAAGCCGGTGCTGTCGGGCCAGCCGTCACTGTTGGCGTCCGGGCCGGTCACGCACAGGGAGTCCTCGATCACGACGTTGTTACCGAAGTGCGCGCAGTCGGAGCCGTTGTGGAAGAACACCCGGCGCGCGGTGTAGTTGTCGAACGCGATGCCCTTCGTGGCGAGGCGGCCGTTCAAGTCGATCTCGACGTTCTCGACCACCAGTCCGGCCGTGTTGTTGCGCCAGCCGAACGTGCTGATCCCATACGACGCGTCGGTTGTGACCAGCTTGACGTTGCGGATCGTCACGTTCGGGGCCGTCACGGAGATCATCCCGGTGAGCAGCTTGTTCTCGTACACCTGCCCCGGCGTCGAGAGCGTCACCACGCCACTGGCCGCCGTGAGCGGGGTCCCCGGCGGAACGCCGGTGCTCTCCACGTCCGCGTACCCGCATGCGGAGGCATCCGCCATGCAGTTCCGGCCGTTCGAGGGCGCCGGGCTCGGGGTGGGAACTGGCGTCTTGCCGGGCTTGGGCGCCGGGTCGCGGCCGGAGCCCCGATCGGGACGGGAGGCGTCGTCGGCGACGTCCGCGCGGCGGTCGGCGCGCAGCTGCTTCGGGGAGAGCGCCCGGGCATATACCCGGACGTTGTCGATCGCGCCGCGGAAGCCGGCGCCGATCTGCAGCGCGCCGTCGGACGGCGCGATCGCGCCGCGCGCGCGGCGCTGGGCGACCTGCTTGCCGTCGAGGTGCGTCCGGATGGTCTTGCCGTCGAACGTTGCGGCGACGAAGTGCCAACGGTTGGCGCGAGCGGCCTTGCGGCTGCCCGCGCGGACCGACCGCCGACCGATGCGCGCGAAGCTGGCGAGGCGACCGCCGCGCAGCTGGAGGCCGTACGGGAAGCCGCGTCCGTGCTTGCGGCGCTTCGCGATGATCGTGCGGATCCCGGCCCGAGTGCTGGGCCGAACCCAGGCCTCCACCGTCATCGCGCGAGAGAGGTCCAGCGGCGCGGAGTCGGCGATCCGGACGATCGATTTCTTCCCCTTCAACACGACGGCGCCGCCGTACCGGCCGGCGCGCGTCCACCGGACGTTCTCCAGCGTCGCGGTGTGGCCGTTCCCCGACGCGTCCGCGCTCGTGGAGCCGCTTCCTTCGTCGAATGCGTAGGAGGCGACGGGGTCGAGCGGGGCCTCGCGCCCGTCGGCGACGCCGACCGAGCACGCGAGAGCGATCGCCGTGCAGGCCGGGACGGCGACCCGGCGAGCTCGACCGAACGACGTGAGGACAGCCACCGACGCGCCGACAGGACCGGACATGGAGCCTCCCGAGGGTGATCTGGACGAAGGGCGCTGCGCCTCCAGCGCGGGTACGCACCGCCGGAGACGTCCTGTCGCCCGACGATCGAGCGGGCCACCCTACCAGGCGCCCTAGCGGCGGGACCGCGCGGTCCGCGTCCTTTAGGAACGCGGACCGCGCGCACGCCTCACATCGCGGCGCCGGTGTCGTCCCAGACGTTGTTGGAGAACACGTCGGCGGCCCCGCAGCCCGTGGTCGCGCCCCAGTAGCCGCTCTTGGCGTAGTAGGTCCGCGCGAAGCGGTTACCGGTCACGGTCTGGTTGGGAACGTCGGGACCGGCGTTGCAATACAGCGTGTAGCCGCCACCCGCCATCAGGTTATCCGCGATCGTGACATCGCGGATCGGCTTGGTGTTCGTGCTCATCAGGATCGCCGAGGTCTGCGAGCACGGAACCCGGATCGTGTTATGGCGCAGCCGCAGGTTCGCGCCACCGTCGGACTGAAAGCCGTCGAAATGCTCCGGGCCGTTACAGAACGCCGTGCCGTCGGGCCACCCATCGCTGTTGGTGTCCGGGCCGCTGACGCAGAGGGAGTCCTCGACCAGCACATCGTGTTCCATGTGCGCGCAGTCCGAACCGTTATGGAAGAACACCCGCCGCGCGGTGTACCCGTCAAACGCGATCCCCTTGATCCCCAGACGCCCGTTCAGATCGATCTCTGTGTCCTCAACCAACAGCCCGGACGGGTCCCCGACCCACCCGAACGCCTGGATCGCGTAGTTCTGATCGGTCGCGACCAGCTTGACGTTACGGATCGTGACATTCGGCGCCGTGACAACGATCCGCCCCGTCACCAGCTTGTTCTCATACACCTGACCCGGCGTCGAGAGCGTCACCGTCCCACTCACCGCCGTCAACGCCACCCCCGGCCTGACCCCAGTGCTCTCCACATCAGGAAACCCACACACCGACGGATCGGCCATGCAGTTCCTCGCACCAGAAGGGGGCGGCGCGGGGGCCGGGCTCGGTGTCGGTGTCGGTGTCGGCGTCGGTGTCGGTGTCGGTGTCGGTGTCGGCGTGGGGCTTGGCGTCGGCGACGGCGTGGGGCTGGGGGCGGGCGCCGGCTGCGCCGCCCCGTCGCCGGCCACGTCTGTGGTGCTGTCGGCGGCGAGCTCCTGGGCAGACAGCGCACGCCCGTAGATGCGGACGTTGTCGATCGAGCCCTTGAAGTACTCGCCCCAGACCGAGTTCGCGCCGATCTCGAGCGCATCCGCCGACGTGCGGATCGCGCCGCTCGCGGCCGTCTCCGCGACGCGGGTCCCGTTCAGGTACGTACGCACGGCCTTGCCGTCGAACGTGGTGGCGACGAACTGCCAGCTGCCGGTTCTCGCGGACTTCGCGCCCGCCGCGCGCTTCGACGAAGAGCCGGTATAAGCGAATCCGGCCGGACGCCCGCCGTCGATCTCGAGCCCGTAGGGGAAGCCGCCCCCGGCCCGGCTCTTGGCAACGACCGTACGGGCGCCACTCGTGCTGTCCGGGCGGACCCACGCCTCGACGGTCATCGCCGACGACAAGTCGAGTGCGTCGGCGTCGGCGACCTGTGCGATCGACGTCGATCCGTTGAACGAGAGGGCGCGGCCGTATCGGCCGGCGCTTGCCCACGTCGTGTTGCGCAGCCTCGCTGTCCGGCCGTTGCCGGACTGGTCAGCGCTCGTCCCGCCACTGCCCTCCTGGAACGCGTACGCGGCCACGAGGCCGGGTGTGGCAGCCCGCGCGTCGGCAACCGGCAGCGTGGTCGCGGCGAGCGCACCTGCGGTGAGCAGGATGACCGCGGCGCGTCGCGGCGCGCGGCGTGGGGTGATCGGGACGGCGGCATGCGCCGTCGCGCGGGGGGATGGGTGCATCGATCCTCCTGCGGGTTGTAGTCGTCAGGCGCAGGGCAAGGCACACCCAGACCTGCCGGGCGTGGATGCCAAGCTCGCCACTCGACGCCATCCGTGGTCGATGACAGGCGCGCTCGCGGCTCCGGTCCTCCATGGATCGGCCGCGGGCCGCCGACGTGTATGGAGTCGAGACCCCATGCCGTCAACGTGCCTGCTCTACCGCACCTCCCAGTGCGGTGCGCTCCAAGCGCGTGATCTTCCCCTGCTTCACACGCCGGCAGCAACGTCCCGTCTGCCAGCGCGAGCGCACCCTAGCAGCCCGCTGAGGCGGGCGCGGTGACGTCAGCCGCGGACGGCGACGAACGACTTGACGAGCGGCCCGATCTTCTCGGGCTCGAGCGTCGCCTCGGGGAACAGGCGCGCGAGCTCCCGTCCACGCATCAGCCTGATCTCCCGGACCGCCGCCTCGGCGTGGGCCGGGTCGGGGCACGGCCCGCGCCAGCCCCAACGCCGGCGCCGGAGCAGCGCCGTGCGCGCCGCGACGGGCAGCCAGTGCCACGCCGGCGTCAGGAAGTGCGGCTCGACCGGGAACCAGAAGTTCGGCGTCTGGATCCAGTAGAGCGGAGCGAGGCGTCGCACCTGCCCGGCCATCGCCGCCTGCCGGTCGTAGGTCTCGAGGTGCTCGATCACGGAGTTGCTGAAGACGAGGTCGAACGAGCGGTCGGGGAACTCGCCGAGGTCCGTCGCGTCGCCCGCCAGCGGCTCGATGTTCGCGTGCTTGCGGTCCTCAGCCTCGAGGTTCACCAGCACGATCTCCACGCCGTCGCGCCCCGCCCAGCCGCGCTGCTCCCAGAACGAGTTGGTGCCGCCGATGTCGAGGATCCGCACCGGGCGGCCGAGCCGGCCGTGCAGCTCGTCGACGATGCGCGCGAACGCCTCGAAGCGGCGCGTGCGCCGGGAGTTCGAGAACGAGCCCTTCGTGCTCTGGTCCGCCAGGCGGCGCATGACGTCGCCGGGCCGCGGGATTCGCGAGGCGCTCGTGCGCTCGGAGTTGGTCGTGGTGGTGGTGCTCATCGTGGCAATCCAACGCCGGAGGCGGCGCCGAACTTCCGGTGTTCAGGTCCAGCGGCCCCGGCGCATCACGACGCGCAGCCGCTGGCTGTCGCGTACGCGGGCGGTCACCGTCGGATGCGGGCATTGCGGCGCGCCGGACACGGCGGCCGCGGCGTAGCCCCAGACCATCGCGAGCGACGCCGCGTTCTCGCGCGCGCGGTAGACCGCGCGCAGCATCAGGTAGCTCGGCCGGTAGCCCATGTACCAGGCCTGGCGCCCGAGCGCCATCCCCGCCCGCAGCCGGCCCTCGCGCTCGCCCACCTTGCGGTGGTGGCGGAAGCCGAAGTCCTGGAAGCCGGCGGTCCGGTAGCCGCGCAGCTCGGCCATCACCTCGTCGACGCCGTCCCAGCCCAGCTCCGGCTCGAGGGCCTCGACAACGTCGAGCAGCGCCCAGCGGTAGGCGCGCGACGCGCCGCGGGGATGCGAGCCCGCGACCTTGATCCGCTCCCAGCGTCCGTCTTCGAGCTCGTAGCAGCAGCCGCCGGCGATGCCCAGGTTGCGGCTGCTCGGCGAAGCGCTGCGAGCAGCCGCTCGAAGTAGTCGGGCTCGAACGAGGTGTCGGCGTCGACCTTGACGAACACGTCGACAGGGCCCGGCAGCGCGTGCAGACCGCGGCGGAACGCCAGCAGGTCGCGCCCGCGCCGGCGGCCCTCCGCGAGCTCGGCGGCGTTCTCGCCCGTGCCGACGACGACGATCCAGTCATGGCGTCGCGCCAGCCGCTCCGCGACGGCGTCCATGCCGTCGTCGGAGCCGTCGTCGACGATCACCCACCGCTCGGGGCGATGGTCCTGGCCGATGATCGACTCGGCGAGGCGGGCGAGGTTGTCGCGCTCGTTGCGCGCCGGGGTGACGATGGCGTACGTCAGCATGCTCATCCCGTCCTGACCGATCGCATGGCACCGAGCGCGGCACGCCCGGCATCGGCGTGGCCGCGCGCCAGCGAGGGACGGTGGAGCCATACCGCCGCGTGCGTGAGCGCGCCGAGCGCGACACCGGCGGCTTCGAGGTGGGCCACGGCGGCCCCGTGGTGCTTGCGTGCGTAGCGGACACGGCTCTGCGCCGCGATCCGAGCGGTCGTGTGGCGGGGCGCGGAGCAGCCGCCCTCGTGCCGCGCGGTGGCCTCGGGTACGTAGCGCGCGCTCCAGCCTGCCCGGCGCAGGCGACGGAACAGGTCGGTCTCCTCGGAGTAGAGGAAGAAGCCCTCGTCGAGGCCGCCCACCTCGGCCAGCGCCGAGCGCCGGAGCAGCAGGCAGGCACCCGACAGCCAGTCGGGGGTGCCGGGCGTCTCGTACGCGGCGGGATCGCGGATCAGCTCGTCGCTCCAGCCGGCTCGCGGCGCGATGCGCTGCAGGAACAGCGCCTGGGAATAGGTCGAGCGCAGGCGCGGGAAGCGCCGCTGGCTCCATGCGAGCCGGCCACCGGCGTCCAGCGTGCGCGGACCGGCGCCGCCGGCGCGCGCGTCGGCGCGGAGCGCATCGACGAGCGCGGCGAGCGCGCCGGGATCGAGACGCGCGTCGGGGTTGAGCAGGAGCACGAGCTCGGCATCGCCGGCGGCGATCCCGAGGTTGCAGCCGTACGCGAAGCCGCCGTTGCGCGGCGCGCGGATCACGTGCACCGGGAGGTCGGCGACCGCGGCCGCCGAGTCGTCCGGCGAGTCGTTGTCGACCACGGTCACCCGCACCCACGGGACCCGCGCCAGCGGCTCGACGCAGTCGCGCAGCGTGTCGCGGCTGTTGTACGCGACGATGACGACGTCGACCGTTGCCGGTGCGTCGCTCACGCGGCCCCCCGGGCGCTCAGCACGTCCTCGCGGCCGCACCACGCCTCCAGCACCCAGCCGAAGTGGTACGGGCGGTCGGTCGGGTTGAGCTCGGTCAGCCGGGCGGTCGAGCCCGGGGTCGGCAGGCCGGCGAGCGACGCGGCGGTCTTCGCGCCGAGCCAGAGCCGGTCGGGACCGCGCTTGCGGCGGATCGAGCGCAGCACGAGCCCGTTCGCGCGGTCGACCATGTCGGCGCCGAGCTCGTTGCGCCCGTGGATCCAGCGCAGCCCGTGCGCGACCGCCTCGAGGTAGCGCGCGTCGCCGGTCGCCTCCCACAGCTCGATCAGCGCCATCGGGGCCATCGCGTCCTGGTGCACCGAGTAGATCTCGTAGCGCTCGACGACCGTGCCGCGCTCGGCGTCGTAGAGCCAGGGGAAGCCGCCGTCCTCGAGCTGATGGCCGATCAGCAGGTCCGCGGTCGTGCGCGCCGCGCCGAGCGCGCGGTCGTCCAGGCCGAGCCGCCCGACGGTCGCGAGGGCGAGCACCGAGTAGATCTGCGTGGCGAAGTTCGGGAAGCGGCGACGCCGTCCGTCGGCGCCGAAGTGGCGGAACAGGCCGCTCGCCGCCCGGTTGCGCTCCAGCAGCTGGTCGAGCGACGCGGAGAGCAGCCGCTCGCCGGTGTCGCTGCCGCCCGCCGCCGCGTGGTGCGCGAGGCCGCTGACGATCCAGCCGAGCTCCATGCCGAGGCGCGCGGGCAGGCCGCCGTTCGCCTGCAGCGCGCGCGTCGAGCCGGCTCGCCAGGTCGGCGCCCTGGCCGGCGCCGCGGCGCGCGTCGATCCAGAGCAGGAGCCCGATGTCGCCGGGGGTCAGCGTGCCCGCGTCGAGCTCGCGCCGGTCGACCGCCGGCAGCTCGTCGACGTCGAACGGCAGCTCGTAGCCGGCGGCGCGGGCGCGCAGGAGGCCGAGCTCGGCCATCAGGGTGTAGCGCGGGGAGCGTCCCAGCGGCTCGGCGACGCCGGCGCGCCGCTCGAAGCAGAAGCAGCCGTCGGGGAGCTGCATGGCCGGCAGCGAGCGCAGCGCGAAGTCGATCAGGTCGGTCGTGGCGAGGCGGACGGAGCTGTCGCTCATGTCGGTGGCGGTCATGAGAGTTCCCGTGTCATGTCGTGGCGGTTGCCGGTCACGAGCGCGCGACCGACGAGGAAGGCGAAGCGGGCGTTCGTCACCGCGTAGCGGCGGAACATCCGGCGCGGCTCCTGGAGCAGGCGGAAGAGCCACTCGAGACCGAGTCGCTGCCAGGCGAGCGGGGCGCGGCGCGTGACGCCGGCGACCACGTCGATCGACCCGCCGACGCCCATCACGAACGGCGCGCCGAGGCTGGCCCCGTGCGCGCCCAGGAAGTACTCCTTGCGCGGGCTGCTCATCGCGACGAAGAGGATGTCCGGGCGGCTGGCCTGGATCTCGGCGCAGACGTCCGCCTCCTCGTCCTCGCCGAAGTAGCCGTCGCGGGCGCCCGCGATCTCCAGCCGCGGGTGGCGCTCGCGCAGCACGCTCGAGCGCGCGCTCGAGCACCTCGGCCTTGGCGCCGAGGAAGTAGACGCGGTAGCCGCGGCGCTCGGCGAGGGCGACCAGCGCGTGCATGAGGTCGATGCCCGCGACGCGCTCGGGGAGCGGGTCGCGCAGCAGGCGCGAGGCCCAGACGACGCTCTGCCCGTCGGCGTTGACCAGCTCGCAGCCGGCGACGATCTCACGCAGCCGATCGTCCTCCTCCATCGTGACGAGCTTCGCCGCGTTGATCGCCATGTGCTGCGTGTAGCGGCGCGCGGCGATCGCGTCCTCGACGGCGGACAGCGTGTCCTGCATGTCGAGCCGGTCGATGGCGCAGCCCAGGATGTCGGCGCGCGGGCTCATGCGACCGCCGCGGTCGTGGCGAGGCGCGACGGCGGGGAACGCGTCGACGAGCGCGTCGGCAGCGCGCTCCGCGGCGTGCCCGTCCCACAGCGGGATGACGCAGGGCGTCGGCGGCCGGCCGGAGAGGCGCACCTCGCGCAAGCGCGACGGGTCGTCGCCCAGCAGCACGTTCGTCCCATGGCTGATCGTCACCGGCCGCTCGGTGTTGGCGCGCAGCGTGTAGCACGCGACGCCGAGCGCCGACGCCTCCTCCTGGACGCCGCCCGAGTCGGTGACGATCGCGCCGGCGCCGGCCTGGAGCGACAGGAAGTCGAGGTAGCCGACCGGCTCCGTGCAGCGGACGCCGGCGGCCTCGAGCCGCTCGAGCGCGGCGCCGTCCGCCAGCCGGGCGCGGGTCCGCGGGTGGACCGGGAACACGATCGGCGCGTGGGTCCCGAGCGCGGCGAGCGCGTCGACGATCCGGGTGAGCTGCGCCGGCTCGTCGACGTTCGACGGGCGGTGGAGCGTCACGAGCACGTAGCCGCGCTCGTCGACGCCGTGCCGGCGCCACACCGCGCGGTCGCGGGCGGTGTGCTCGAACCGCCGCAGCGAGTCGATCATCGTGTTGCCGACGTAGCGGACGCGCGCAGGGTCGATGCCCTCGTGCGCGAGGTGCTCTTCCGCCTCGGGGCTGTGCGTCAGCAGCAGGTCGGAGAGCCGGTCGGTGAGCACCCGGTTGATCTCCTCGGGCATGGTCCAGTCGCCCGAGCGGAGCCCCGCCTCGAGGTGGGCGACGGGGATGCCGAGCTTCGCCGCCGCGAGCGCGCAGGCGACCGTGGAGTTCACGTCACCGGCCACGACCACGAGTCCCGGGCGCTCGTCGAGCAGGATGCGCTCGAACGCCATCAGCACCTTGGCGGTCTGCTCGCCGTGGGTGCCGGAGCCGACGCCGAGCGAGTGATCGGCAGCCGGGAACCCGAGATCGTCGAGGATCTCCTCCGACATCCGGCGGTCGTAGTGCTGGCCCGTGTGGACCACGAGCTGCCGCGTGTCGCCGCGCCGGTCCAGCGCGGCGATCAGCGGCGCCATCTTCACGAAGTTGGGCCGCGCGCCCACGACATGCAGCACCGCGGGGGGCAGGGTGGTGGGGCCTGATCTGGTCAAGGTTCGTCGGATCTCGCTCGTTGGGGACGTGCGCCGGGCAGCCCGATGCACCCGACAAACGCGTGCCGCGGGGCGTTTCTTCTCCGGGGACGCGGCCGTTCACGAGTTGGACAACCGTCCAGATTTCGCCGCTCGATGCGCGTGGTGGCCCTGCCCCGGCCGATTGTCATGGCGATGACACCTGGACCGTCGATCCGCCGGGGGTATGAGTTGAACGTGCCTTTCGCGCCCCGCGCCTCTGCGCGGTCGCTTGTCGTGATGGCCATCTCGGCGTCGTTCGTGCTGGCGCTGCCGGCGGCGGTGGACGCGCGCGGCCCCGACCGTGATCGGGACGGGCTCAGCAACCGGCTCGAGGTGAAGGTGTCGCGGACCGATCCGCGGCGGTCGGACACGGATGGCGACGGACTGCGCGACGGCTACGAGGTGCGCCAGTCCCGCACCAGCCCCCGGCGGGCCGACACCGACGGCGACGGGCTGAGCGACGGGTACGAGGTGCGCCGGTCACTCACGAGCCCACGGCGCGCGGACACCGACGGCGACGGCGCGAGCGACAGCGTCGAGCTCGCGGCCGGCACCGACCCGAAGCGGCGCCAGTCGAAGCCGGGGAAGCCGGGACCCACGTCCCAGCCGGCGCCGCAGCCGGCGCCGGCGCCCGCGCCGGCGCCGCAGGGGGCGCCCGAGGCGACGCCGGAGCCGACGCCCGACGCCCCAGCCGACCCCGGCACCAGACACGACCGCGCCGAACACGACGATCTCGTCGGGTCCGAGCGGCACGGTCTCGAGCGGCTCTGCCAGCTTCGCGTTCACCGCTTCGGAGTCTGCCTCTACGTTCGCGTGCCGGATCGACGCTGGCGCCTGGGGGTCGTGCACATCGCCGAAGGCGTACTCGGGCCTGGAGAACCGGTCGCACACATTCGACGTGCGGGCCACCGACGCGGCTGGGAACACGGACGCGTCGCCGGCGGTCCGGACCTGGACCGTCAGCGTGCTCGCGCCGTCGCCCGGTGCGAACTGCATGGCCGATCCGTCGGTGTGTGGGTTTCCTGATGTGGAGAGCACTGGGGTCAGGCCGGGGGTGGCGTTGACGGCGGTCAGTGGGACGGTGACGCTCTCGACGCCGGGTCAGGTGTATGAGAACAAGCTGGTGACGGGGCGGATCGTTGTCACGGCGCCGAATGTCACGATCCGTAACGTCAAGCTGGTCGCGACCGATCAGAACTACGCGATCCAGGCGTTCGGGTGGGTCGGGGACCCGTCCGGGCTGTTGGTTGAGGACACAGAGATCGATCTGAACGGGCGTCTGGGGATCAAGGGGATCGCGTTTGACGGGTACACCGCGCGGCGGGTGTTCTTCCATAACGGTTCGGACTGCGCGCACATGGAACACGATGTGCTGGTCGAGGACTCCCTCTGCGTCAGCGGCCCGGACACCAACAGCGATGGGTGGCCCGACGGCACGGCGTTCTGTAACGGCCCGGAGCATTTCGACGGCTTCCAGTCCGACGGTGGCGCGAACCTGCGGCTGCGCCATAACACGATCCGGGTTCCGTGCTCGCAGACCTCGGCGATCCTGATGAGCACGAACACCAAGCCGATCCGCGATGTCACGATCGCGGACAACCTGATGGCGGGTGGCGGCTACACGCTGTATTGCAACGCCGGCCCCGACGTCCCCAACCAGACCGTGACCGGTAACCGCTTCGCGCGGACCTACTACGCCAAGAGCGGCTACTGGGGCGCGACCACGGGCTGCGGGGCCGCCGACGTGTTCTCCAACAACGTCTGGGACGACACCGGCGCCGCGCTATGACAGCGTGACCTCGGCGCCGTCCCCGACCGACAAGCGCATGCCGACGGCGACGCCGAACCTCCGGTGGACCCGCGCTCCCCTGCCGATGACGCTGGTGTCCAGGCGGGTCCCGACGTGCAGGATCTCGGCGTCGTCGAGGATGATCGAATGCTCGATCTCCGAGCCCTCGATCCGCACGTTCGCGCCGATCGAGGTGTACGGACCGACGTAGGCGTGCGACAGCGTGGAGCGCGGGCCGATGATCGCGGGCCCGCGGATCAGGGTGTGGTCGAGCCGGGCGGTGGGATGGACGAGCACCGGACCCTGGAACTCGCAGGTCGGGAAGGCGGCCCGGTCGACGTCGCCGCGCAGCTCTTCGAGCATGCGGCGGTTGCCCTCGAGCAGCCTGTCCTGGCCGCCGTGGCAGGCAAGGCAGCCGTCGATCGTCTGCACCCGCACGTGACCGCCCTGCCGTCGCACGCCGGCCATGGGGTCGCTGAGCGGCCGCGGAGCGTCGAGCAGCATCGAGATCGCCCGCCGGCTGAAGAGGTACCCGCCGTCGACCGCCTCGCCCTTGGGCGCGCCGGCCAGCCGCAGCGCCATCGCGTCCAGCCCTTCCTTCGCGAACGCGGCGATGTGCGGATGGATGTGCTCCCGGTGGAGCGCGTCGGCGGGCTCGACCAGCACCGGCTCGTCGCCGATGAACGTGCGAGCGGCCGTGAGCGCCCCCGCCATGCCGGTGCGCGGCCGCCAGCGGACGTATCGCACGCTGAGGCCCCAGTCCGACCCGTCGCCCACGGCTGCCGTGACGGCGCCCATTCCCTCGTGCTCGAGCGCGATCGTCGCCTCGAGCAGCCCGGCCCGCCGGAGCGACTCGAGGTTGTGGAAGAGGATCGGCCGATTCGCGACGGGTACGAGGTGCTTCGGACCGGACTTCACGCTCGGCCATGGCCGATCGTGTGACGTGCGCCCCGCGAGGATCAGTGCCTTGGCGATCTCCACTGCCTAACAACGGGCGGAGACGCCCAGTTCGATCGCGGGGAATCCGACGTCGTTACGCGCCGGCGCGCACCGGCGGCCGCACGATCGCCACGGGCTCGCCGTTGCGGTCGAGCGAACGCTGCGCGGCCTCCATCGCGAGCACGATCTCGAGCCCGAGCTCGGCATTGGATCGCGGCGTGGTTCCCTCGCGGATCGCGCGCGCGAAGTCCTCGAGCTCGAGGCTCAGCGGCTCTGCGGCATCCAGGCGCGGCATGACGATGTCGCCGCTGCGGTACGTGAGCTGGTGCTCGCCGAACGTCTGCGGGAACTCCAGGTCCAGCCCGCGGTCGTACACCCGCACGGCCTCGTCGGCCGCGAGGTCGTCGTACTGGATCATGCGCCGGCTGCCGACCACGATCATGTCGCGGACCTTGCGGGGCGCGAGCCAGGAGAGCTGCACGTTCGCCTTGGCGCCGCCCTCGAACGTCAGCGTGATGAACGCGGTCTCGGGCACGTCGGGCTGGAACACGCTCCGGCCGGTGGCCGACACCTCGGACACGCGGTCGCCGAGCCAGTAGAGCAGGATCGACAGGTCGTGCGGCGCGAGGTCGAGGATGACGCCGTCGGACTGGTACTTGCCGAGGTTCATCCGCGATGACGTGACGAAGTAGACCTCGCCCACCACGTCGCTCTGGATCAGCTCGCGGACCTTGTTGACCGGCGGGCTGTAGACGAACGTGTGCCCGGGCATCAGGACCAGGCCCTGCTCCTCGGCGACGTCGATGAGGTCGCGGGCGTCCGCCGACGTCGTCGCGAGCGGCTTCTCGACGAGCACGTGCTTTCCGGCCTCGAGCGCCGCCCGCACGACCGCGTGGTGGGTACGGGGCGGCGTCGCGACGAGCACGGCGTCGACCTCCGGATCGGCCAGCAGCACGTCGAGCTCCTGGTGGACCTGGACGCCCGGCGTGCGGGCGGAGAACGCCGCGGCGCGCTCGGGGTCGCGCTCGCACAACGCCGCGAGCTCGAGGTCGGGACGTTCGATCACGTTGCGGACGAGGTTCGGGCCCCAGTATCCGTAGCCGACGACGGCGACGCGCAGCGGGAAGGCTGTGGACTCGCTCATGATCAGCTGTCCTCCGAGTAGCGCTCGACGGCGGCGACGACGCGATCGAGCTCGGCGTCGGACATGGTGGGGAACAGCGGCAGCGTGCAGATCTGCTCCGCGAGCCGCTCGGCGACGGGCAGGCTGCCCTCTCCGAGCCCGAGCTCCTCGTACGCGCCGGTCCGGTGGATCGGGATCGGGTAGTGCACGGCGGTGGCGACGCCGTCCCCGGCGAGCGCCTCGCGCAGCGCCTCGCGCTGCGGGGTCCGCACGACGAACAGGTGGTAGACGTGGTCGCAGCCGCGCGACGCCGGCGCCGGAAGCTCGACGGCGGTTCCGGCCAGGCCCGCGCGCAGCGCGGCGCCGAGGCGGCGGCGGTCGTCGTTCCAGCCGTCGAGCCGGCGCAGCTTGACCCGCAGCAGGGCGGCCTGCAGCGCGTCGAGGCGCGCGGTCGTGCCGACGATGCTGTGGTGATACCGCGGCCCCTCGCCGTGCGAGCGCAGCAGGTGCACCCGCTCCGCGAGCCCTGCGTCGGCGGTCACGATCGCGCCGCCGTCGCCCCAGCCGCCGAGGTTCTTCGTCGGGTAGAACGAGAAGCAGCCCAGGTCGCCGAAGGTGCCGACGCGCTGGCCGTGGTAGCGGGCGCCGTGTGCCTGCGCGCAGTCCTCGATCACGTACAGGCCCGCCGAGCGCGCGACCTCCAGGAGCGGGTCCATGTCGACCGTCGAGCCCATCAGGTGGACCGGGATCACGCACCGCGTGCGCGCGCCGATCGCGGCTTCGACCGCATCCGCGGTGAGCAGGTGGGTCTCGGGATCGACGTCGACGAGCCGCGGGGTCGCCCCGACGAGGCTGACCGCCTCCGCCGTCGCGATGAACGAGTTCGCCGGGACGACGACCTCGTCGCCACGGCCGATGCCGAGCGCTCGGAGCGCCAGGACGATCGCCTCGGTGCCCGACGACACGCCGATCGCGTGACCGGTCTCGCAGTAGGAGGCGAACTCCGACTCGAACGCCTCGAGCTCATGACCCATGGTGAAGGCGCCGCGAGACGCGACGCCCGTCACGACCTCGAGCAGCTCCTCGAGCAGCGCGGGATCCGCGGGGTCCAGGCGCGTGATCGGGATCTGCCCGACGGTGCCCGTGGGCGCAACGGTGCCCGCCATCAGGCCGCGGCCTTCATCCGGACCGCAGGCGCGCACTCGCGCCGGGCCAGGTCGCTGCGCAGCGCGCCGCGCCCGCGGTGGTGCAGGCCGTGGATGGCGGGCTCGGTCTTCCCGAGCCGCCCGGCGATCTCGCCCGGGCTCAGCCCGACGAGGTGGCGCAGCACGACGACCTCGCGCTGCTCGTCCGGCAGCGTCGCGAGCGCTTCGCGCAGCGCGAGCGAGTTCTGCTGGGCGTCGTCGTCGCTCTCGGCCTGCGGCCGGAGCTCGCGCACCTCCTCGCAGGGGATCGCGCGGCGCTGGCGCATGTGGTCGACGGCGACGTTGCGCGCGACGCGGATGATCCAGGCGGCGAACGGCACCTGCCGCTGCTCGTACTTCGGCAGGACGACCATCAGCTTGGCGAACACGTGCTGCGTGACGTCCTCAGCCTCGTACTCGTCGCGGACGATGCTGCGCACGTAGCCGTAGACGTTGTCGGCGTAGCGGACGTAGAGGAAGCGCAACGCCTCCTGGTCTCCGGTCTTGGCCCGGGCGACCGCGCGGGCGACGAGCCGCTTCTCGCTCTCGGGTCCGTCGTCGAGTGTCGTGTGGCTGCGGAAGCGCCCCGAGGCTCGAGTGGTCTCGATCTCGTCGGCGCGTGCGCGAAACGCATTGATCATGCTGGTCTTGCCTTCCGTGTTCGTGCGGTGATGCATCCGTGCAGGGCCCTAGGCGGCGACGCCGGTTCCAGGCGTTGCCTCGAGGAGCCCGTGGACGTAGGCGTGGTGGCTCGCTTCCGTCCGGTTGGACACCCCGAGCTTCCGGTACACCTTCGAGAGGTGGAACTTCACCGTCTGCTCCGTGATCCAAAGCTGTGCTGCGATGCGGCTGTTCGGCGCTCCGGCGGCCACGAGGCGCAGGACCTCGAGCTCGCGGTCGGTGAGGGAGGGGAGCCGGGTGAGCGTTGATCCTGCTGCCGGCCGAAGCGGCGCGGGCGGCGCGTCGAACGCGTGGAACACGTTCCCCGCCGCGACCTCTCGCACGAGCGCTCCGAGTCCCTCCAGCCGGAACGTCTTGGCGATCGCGGCGTCGGCGCCGGCGCCTGCCGCCTCGGTGAGCCACGCGGGCTCCATCCGGGCCGGCAGCAGGACGATCTTCGCGTCGGGCAGCGCCGCGCGGATCTCGCCGATCCGGGCGAGCGAATGCGCACGCGATCCCATCTCGTCGACCACGACCACCTCGGGGCGGTGCGCGGTCGCGACGGCGCCGCAGGGACCGCGTCCCTCGGCGTAGCCGTCGATGACGTCGAACGCTGCCGTGGCGCGCAGGGCGCGGCGGAGCGCGGAGGCCGAGAGCGGATCGTCGGCCACGATCATCAGGCGCAGGGTCATGCCGCGGCCACTTGCATGTCGGCCTTGCGCTGCGGCAGCTCGTGCACGATCGCGTCCTGCGCCGCCATGACCTCGCGCAGCACCTGGCCGAGCGTGTGCGGCTCGAGGTTGCCCGGCAGGACGGCGGCGGCGTGGGCGCGCAGCGCGTCGGCGAGCCAGTCGGCGTCCGGCGCGTGGCTGCAGATGACGACCTGCGCGTCCGGGGCCGCGCGGCGGACCTCCGCGATGCGCGCCAGGGCGCGCTCGGGGACCAGCAGGTCGCCGATCACGACGAGGTCGGGGGCGAGCGGCGCGACGAGCCGGTCCAGCGGGCCGGCGCTGCTGCCGTGGCGGACGATGTAGGCCCCCGGCACAGTGCCGACGGCCGCGGTCAGGTTCGCCAGGACGGGACCGCTGTCGGCTACGACGACGACGCGGGTCATGTGGTGCCTCCTTGCGCGCGCTGCTCGAGGTGCTCGCGGAGGCGGTCGATCACGTCCGTGCACGACCGCCGCTCCGCCTCGGCCAGCCGGCGGAACGTCGCAGCGCACTCCTCGAATCCCTCCGAGCCGGCCTCCCACTCGAACACGGGGAGGCTGGCGCAGAGCTCGAGCTTGGCGCTCAGAACACCGAGCAGGTTCTTCAACGTGGCGTCTGCGGGCTGCGCGCGCCGCAGGTCGGTCAGGCGCCTCGTTGCATCGCTCGGTTCCGTCCGGCTGATCACGTTGAACAGCTTTGCCGGAGCGTCGCCTTCTGACTGGGGAATCCTCTGCCGCGGACGGGGGGATCTCTCTGCCGTGCACCGGGGCGCCTGCGGGTGAGTAACGCAGGGGATACCTGGACGTTCGTAGGGGGTGAGAAAGATCCCCCGCGGTCAGCACTGCGCTCCCCCGCGTCCCCCATTCGCCTCCCGATCGGCTAGCGTGATCGACGTGGAGCCGACTCCGCAGCCAGACGAGGACGAGGACGGGACCAAGCCGGGCGACTCGGCGGTGCGGGCGATCATCGCGGACGACGACCCGTTCGCCCGCAAGATGATCAAGGAGGCCCTGCAGCGCGCCGGCGTGATCGTGATCGCCGAGGCGCACAACGGCCGCCAGGCGGTCGACCTGACCCGGCACTACCGGCCCGACGTCGTGCTGATGGACGTGGTGATGCCCGAGCTCGACGGCATCGCCGCGACGCGCCGGATCATCAAGGAGAATCCCGGCCAGATCGTCGTGATCCTCACGACGGCCGACGACGACGAGATCGGGTTGCTCGGCCTGCGCGCCGGGGCGTCCGGCTTCCTGGCCAAGGACGTCGACGTCGACATCCTGCCCCAGGCGCTCCAGGGCGCCCTGAGCGGCGAGGCGGCGATCTCGCGCAAGCTCAGCATGCGGCTCGTGGAGCAGCTGCGGCGGGCGCCCGAGGGCCCCGGCGGCCTGCGCCCGGTCAAGTCGCCGCTGACGCCGCGCGAGTGGGAGGTCGTCGACCTCCTCGCCGAGACGAAGACGACCGATCAGATCGCCGAGCAGCTGGTCCTCTCGACCGAGACCGTGCGGTCGCACGTCAAGAACATCCTGCGCAAGCTCGACGCGCGCTCGCGCGAGGAAGCCGTCGCGATCGCGCAGCAGATGCGCAGCCAGCCGCCCGCCTGACGCGACGCGTCAGGCCGGCAGCGTGAAGAAGAAGCGGTTCGCCTTCGCGTTCGGCGGCGAGGTGACGCCCACCTGCCCGCCGTGGCGCTCGACGACCTGGCGCACGATCGCGAGGCCCAGGCCGACGCCGCGGGCGCGGCGCTCGCCCCAGCCGCGCTGCCACGGCTCGAAGATCCGCTGGCGGTCGCGCTCGGGGATCGGCGGGCCGGGGCTCTCGACGGAGAACGTCCAGCCGGCTTCCGAGCGCTCGGCCGAGATCTGGATCTCGCCGCCCTCGCGCGGCCCGTACTGCAGCGCGTTCGAGAGCAGGTTGCCGAACACGCCGGTGAGGAGCGCGGCGTCGCCCGGCACGACCGGCATCGGGTCGACGTCGACCGTGACCTCGCGGGCCCGGATCTCCGCGCCCAGCATGTCGACGCAATCGTTGAGGACCTTCGTCACGTCGACGGCCTGGCGCTGCAGCGGCTCCTGGTCGGGGCGCGCGTCCATCAGCATGGCCTCGACGAGCACGCGCATGCGCGAGGAGATGCGGATCAGCGTGTCGACGTCACGGCGCGTGTCGAGGTCGAGCCCGTGGCCGCCGCGCTCGGCGATCATCGTCGCGAACGCCTCGGTCATGACGAGCGGCTTGAGCACCTCGTGCGCGGCCATCGCCGCGAACCGCTCGAGCTTGGCCGCCTGCGTACGCGATTCCTCGAGCTCGCGCTCGAGCTGCTCCACTCGCCCGGACAACCGCACGACCTCCCCCTCGAGCAGCTGCCTGGAGGGGACTTGGTGGAAATCTGGTCGGCGACGTCGGCTGGGGGGGCCGTCGTCGTACGCTCTGCGCTCAGCTTGGTCCATGCCGTTGGTCGTCCTTGTCTTTTGTACCTGAGGCGTCGTATCCGTTCGACGCGGGGGAGACTCAGGGCGGTCGGAATTCCAACCGACCCTTACATCTACTCGATCCACCATTAGCCGGTCAACCCGTAATGGACGAACGGACACCCCTTCGTCACATTCGGGCAGTCGTCGGGTAGCCTGGCGCCTCGGTGACCGGCGTCGGCCTGGACCTTATGGAGATCGACCGCTTGGCGCAGGCACTTGAGCGCCGGCCGCGGCTCGCCGAGCGCCTCTTCACCCCCGCGGAGCTCGCGTTCGCCGCCGAGCGGGGGGAGCCGGCCCGGCACCTCGCCGCTCGGTTCTGCGCGAAGGAGGCGGTCGCGAAGGCGCTCGCGCTGCGCGACGGCGACTGGCACGACGTCGAGGTGGTCGGCGGCGGCGACGGTCCCCCGCGGTGCGGCTCTCCGGCAGCGCGCGCACGCGCGCGGACGAGCTCGGCGTCCGGGTGGAGATCTCGATCACCCACTCGAAGGGCATGGCGGGCGCCGTCGCGATGCTCCGGTGAGCCCGCCGCGCTGGCTCGAGCCGCTGCCCGACGCCGCCCTGATGCGCGCGACCGACCGCTGGGCGATCGAGACGAAGGGCATCCCCTCGCTCGAGCTGATGGAGCGCGCCGGCGAGGGGCTCGCCGCGGTGATCGCCGAGCACGTGCCCGCGGGGCGGATCGCCGTCGTGTGCGGGAAGGGCAACAACGGCGGGGACGGGCTCGTCGCCGCGCGGCTCCTGCGCGAGGCCGGCCGCGACGTCGACGTCAGCTGCCTGTGGGAGCCCGGCGAGTTGAGCGAGGACGCCCGCGCCCAGCTGGACCGCCTGCCCGGTGCGCCGCTCGCCCGCTTCGACCCGGAGCGGCTCGCCGGGGCGCACGGGCTGGTCGACGCGCTGCTCGGCACGGGCGCGACCGGCGCGCCGAAGGAGCCCGTCGCCGGCGCGATCGAGGCGCTCAACGCTGCCAGGGGCCAGGTGATCGCCGCCGACATCCCCAGCGGCGTGGACGCCAGCACGGGCGAGGTCGCGGGCGCGGCCGTGCGCGCGGTGGCCACCGCGACGTTCCACGCCGCCAAGCCGGGGCTGTGGATCGCGCCGGGCAAGTCCCACGCGGGCGTGGTGACGGTCGTGGACATCGGCATCCCCAAGGATGCGCCGGGCGACCCCGACGCGGGGCTGATCTCCCCGGGCGTGCTCGACGACATGCCGCGCCGCGGGGCGGCGTCGACGAAGTTCAGCTCGGGCAACGTCGTCGTGATCGGCGGCTCGCGCGGTCTGACCGGCGCGCCCCGGATGTCCGCGCTCGGCGCGATGCGGGCCGGTGCGGGCTACGTCACGGTCGGGGCCCCGGCGAGCTTGGAGCCGGCGTTCACCGCGCACCTGCTGGAGGCGCTGCTCGTGGGGCTGCCCGAGGACGACGGCGCACTCTCGCCCGAGGCGCTGGGCGTCGCGGTCAAGGCGGTCGGGCGCGCCGACGCCGTCGTGCTGGGGCCGGGGCTCGGCCGGTCGCCGGGCGCGCAGGCGCTCGTGCGCGAGCTCGTCGAGCGCATCGACGTCCCGCTGGTGATCGACGCCGACGGACTGAACGCGCTCGCGGGCCGGCTCGACACGCTGCGCCACCGCCGCTGGCCGACGGTGCTGACCCCGCACGCCGGCGAGCTCGGCCGCCTGCTCGAGGTCGACTCGTCCGAGATCGAGCGCGCGCGGCTCGCCCACGCGCGCGCCGCGGCCGCCGCCTCCAAGGCCATCGTGGTGCTCAAGGGGGACGACACGCTCGTGACGGCGCCGTCCGGCCGGGTGGCGATCTCCCGCGGCGGCGCGCCGGCGCTCGCCACCGCCGGCACCGGGGACGTCCTCTCCGGCGTGACCGGGGCGATGCTCGCGAAGGGCCTCCCGCACGCCCACGCGGCGTGCGCCGCCGTGTATGCGCACGTGCGCGCGGGCCAGCTCGCCGCCGCCCCGCACGGCCCGGACGCGGTGATCGCCTCCGACGTGATCGCCGCGTTGCCCGCGGCGCTCTCCGCGTAGGATTGCGGCGCCTCATGCCGCTCACGGTCGCCGACATCATGGACATCGACACGCCCGCCTTCCTGGAGCCGCTCAGCCACTTCGAGGAGCGCTTGCGCAAGGCCACCGACGCGCTGACGCGCGAGTAGTGGTCATGCGGGCGCTCGCCCGGATCGACCTGGCGGCGATCGAGCGCAACTGCGCCGAGCTGGCCCGGGTCGCGGCGCCGGCGGCGCTGTGCGCCGTCGTGAAGGCCGGCGGGTACGGGCACGGCGCGGCGCAGGCCGCGCGCGCGGCCCAGGCCGGCGGGGCGCGGTGGCTGGCCGTCGCGACCGCGGAGGAGGCCGCCGGGTTGCGCGCCGAGGGCATCGAGGGGCCGGTGCTGGTCATGGGCGCGCTCTCGGAGGACGAGCTGACCGTCGCGCTCCGGGCGCGCGGCGACGTCGTCGTGTGGCGGGAGGAGCACGCCGCCGCGCTGGCCGCGCACCCGGACGCCGACGGCGCCGGCGTGCACGTCAAGCTCGACACCGGCATGGGCCGCCTGGGCACGCGCGACGCCGACGAGGCGACGCGCGCCGCCGCCGCGGTCGCCGCCGCGCCGCGGCTGCGCCTCGCCGGGCTGATGACGCACTTCGCCACGGCCGACGACGACGCGGCGTTCGCGCGCGAGCAGCTCGCGCACTTCCTCCCGTGGGCCGACGCCATGCGCGCCCGCCACGGCGACCTGCTGCTGCATGCCGCGAACTCCGCCGCGACGCTCGCCATCCCCGAGTCGCGGCTCGGCATGGTGCGCTGCGGGATCGCGGTCTACGGGATGGACCCGTTCGGGGTCGACCCGGCGGCCCACGGGCTCGCTCCGGCGCTGGAGCTGCGCTCCTACCTCGCCGAGGTCAAGCCGATCGCGCCGGGGGAGAGCACCGGCTACGGCCGGCGCTTCGTGGCGGACGCCCCGACCTGGATCGGCACCGTCCCGATCGGCTACGGGGACGGCGTCCGGCGCGCGCTCACCAACAACTGCGACGTGCTGGTGGCGGGGCGCCGCGTGCCGATCGCCGGCACGATCTCGATGGACAACCTCACGGTCGACCTCGGCCCCGACCCGCCCGCGCGCGGTGCGCCGGTCGTGCTGATCGGCCGGCAGGGCGGCGAGCAGGTCCTCGCGGAGGAGTGGGCGCGGCGCCTCGGGACGATCAACTACGAGATCACGTGCGGGATCAGCGTGCGCGTCCCGCGCGAGTACGCCGGCCCATGAGCTCGCTCGTCCCCATGGAGGCGGTGCGGGAGGCGCTCGGCGGGCGCGAGGCGTGGATCGTCGGCGGCGCGGTCCGCGACCGCCTGCTCGGCCGCGCCACGACCGACGTCGACCTCGCCCTGCCGGGCGATCCGAAGGACGTCGCGCGCGCGCTCGCGCGTGCGACCGGCGGCGCCGCGTTCCGGCTGTCGGGCGCGTTCGGCACCTGGCGCGTGGTCGGCCCGGGCCACGCCTGGCACGTGGACCTCGTGATCCTGCGCGGCGGCGACATCCTCGCCGACCTCGCCGCGCGCGACTTCACCGTGAACGCGATGGCCGAGCCGGTGGCGGGCGGCGAGCTGCTCGACCCGCACGGCGGCCGCGCCGACCTCGAGGCACGCCGGTTGCGGATGGTCGGACCGGACGCGCTCGAGGACGACCCGCTGCGCGCGCTGCGCGCGGTGCGGATCGCGATCGACCTCGACCTCGCGATCGAGGGGGAGACGGCGGCGGCGATCGGGCGCGCCGCGCCGGGTCTCCAGCAGATCGCCGCCGAGCGCGTGTTCGGCGAGCTCAAGCAGGTGATCTCCTCGCCCGCCGTCCGCATCGGCCTGCAACTGATGGACGCCCACGGCATCACCGCGCAGGTGCTGCCCGAGCTGCTCCCGCTGCGCGGCGTGGAGCAGAACGTCTTCCACCACCTCGACGTCCACGACCACACGCTCGAGGTGCTCGACCAGGTCGTGGCGATCGAGCACGACCCGGCCGCGGCGGGCTTCGGCGAGCACGCCGACGCCGTCGCGGCGCTGCTGCGCGAGCCGCTTGCCGACGAGCTGACGCGCGGGGAGGCGATGCGCTTCGCCGCCCTGCTGCACGACGCGGCCAAGCCGTCGACCCAGACCGAGCTGCCCGACGGCCGCCTCGGGTTCCCCGGGCATGACCGTGCGGGCGCCGACATCGCCCGCACGGTGATGCGCAGGCTGCGGGCGTCGGAGAAGCTCGTCGACCACGTCGCGGCGCTCTGCCTGCACCACCTCCGGCTCGGGTTCCTGGTCCACGAGCGCCCGCTGGACCGCCGGGGCGTGTGGCGCTACCTGGAGGCGACCGACCCGTACTCGCCCGAGGTGACCGTGTTCACGGTCGCCGACCGGCTCGCCACGCGCGGGCGCAACGCCGAGCCGGCGATCGCGGCGCACCTCGAGCTCGCGCGCGAGCTGCTCGGACCGGCGCTGGAGCGCCGCGCGGAGGGCCGGCCGCCGCCGCTCGTGCGCGGGGACGAGCTGGCGCGCGAGCTGGGGCTCCCCCCGGGCCCGCGGCTGGGCGAGCTGCTCGCCCAGCTGGAGGAGGACCGCTTCGCGGGGGCGATCGCGACGCGCGAGGAGGCTATCGCGCGGGCGCGGGAGCTGGCCGGCGCCGGCTGAGCGAGCGGACGGCCTCCAGGCAGATCTCCGCGCACGCCGCGACCGTTCCGAAGTCCACGTTGGCCGCGACGTCGCGCTGCGAGTGGTAGTTGGGGGCCATCTTGTACTCGTCGATCGCGGCCAGCACGCCGGTCGGGTAGCCCGCCTTGAGCGCGATCAGCGCGTCGGTGGCGAACCCAGAGCGCAGCCCGCGCCGCAGCCCGTGGCCGGCGCGCTCACCGCACGCGGCGAGCCAGTCGCGGACCGCCGGCGTGTAGTCGTGCATGCGCAGCATGCCCTCGCCCTCGAGCACGATCGGCTCGGGGCCGCCGACGCACTCCAGCACGACGAACCGCGTCCGCTCGCGCGGGAGCGCCGCGGCATGGCGCGCGACGAAGCCGCGCATGCCCTCCATGAACGACTCCTCGCTGCCGGTGGAGACCAGCAGCACGCGCACCCCGTCGGGCGGCTCGCCGGCCAGCTGGCGCGCCAGCTCGACCAGCACCGCCACCGCGGCGAGGTTGTCGTTCGCGCCCGGCACCACCGAGCGGGCCGCGACGTCGCCGACCGCCAGCAGCGACATGAGCGCCATCCAGCCGCCGAGCCGCCGGACGCGGCGGCGCCCGAGCAGCGCGCCGAGCCCGGCCAGCGCCGGCCCGGCGACGACGAGCTGCATCAGCGGCGGCGAGGTCTGCTGCCGGGCGTACCACGCGGGGAACGTGTCGGCGATCCAGCGCGTCGGTCCGGGATGGAACACGAGGCCGCCGTTCGCGGCGTCGTGGTGGGCGACGAACACCACGGTCTCGGTCGCGTCCGGGTCCCCGGCCTCCGCCACGACGTTGCAGGTGGTGCGGCGCGGGAGCAGCCGGCGGAACAGGTGCGGGCCGCCTGAGGCGTCGTCGGCGATCCCGGCCGCGGCCGCCAGCCCGGCGACGCCCGCGAGAGGGCGCGCGCGCCGGCTGAGCCCCGCGACCGCCCCGGCGGCGCACAGCAGCGCGACCGGGACGGCGAACGAGCCGGTCGCCGGCTCCTCCTCGATCCGCGCCCGCAGCCCGTGGCCGGCGAGCTCGTCGCGCAGCCACTCCGCGGCCTCCCGCTCGCCCGCCGAGGCCGGCGGGCGGTCGATCGCCTGGAGGCGCTCGACGACGAGGCGGAGTCGGCTCGGGTCCGGCGGCATCGACGGCGGACCCTAATGGAGGGCCCGCTAGTACGGTGCGGCCATGCACGATCCCGACTGCCTGTTCTGCAAGATCGCGTCCGGCGAGATCCCCGCGACGCGCGTGCGCGAGGACGAGCGGACGATCGCTTTCATGGATATCAACCCGGCCACGCGCGGACACCTGCTGGTGATCCCGCGCGAGCACGCCGCCGATCTGCTGGAGATCGGCGACGAGGACCTCGCGGCGTGCCTGCTGGCGGCGCGGGAGCTCGCCCAGCGGGCGAAGGACAAGCTCGGGGCCGACGGCGTGAACCTGCTCAACTCGTGCGGGCGCGACGCCTGGCAGACCGTGTTCCACTTCCACGTGCACGTGATCCCCCGATACGTCGGCGATCCCCTGCGGCTGCCCTGGGTCCCCGAGCCCGGCGATCGCGACGAGATCGCGGACGCGGCCGCTGCTCTCACTGGCTGAAACCTGGTCTTTTGTCCCCTTGCTTTGCAGCACTCCTTCTGAATAGGTTTGACAAAGTCGGGACCGGTCGGTCACGGCCGGTCGTCATTCCGGGGCTCGGTGGAGCACCACCAGAAGTGGGGAAGGGCAAGGCATGGCATCAGGGACGGTCAAGTGGTTCTCGGACGACAAGGGATTCGGCTTCATCACGCCCGATGAGGGCGGCCGGGACCTGTTCGTCCACTTCTCGGGCATCATCGGCGAGGGCTACCGCTCGCTGCCAGAGGGATCGAAGGTGACGTACGAAGAGGAGAACGGCGAGAAAGGGCCGAAGGCCGTCAACGTCCAGAAGGTCTGAATGGGGTCAGGCCCGTTGCGTTGCGCTTCGCGGGCAACGCAACAGGTCCGACCCCGCCGGGCTCTCGCCCGGCGACAGCAACCTTGACCGCCCGCTCGTGTTCAATGCGGGCATGCAGAGGCTTCTCTTCTCGGCGCTGGCGGTGGCGCTCGTCCTTCTCGCCCCCGCGGCCGCCTCGGCGAAGATCGTCGAGATCGGCGAGGTCGCGGCCAAGCCGACCCCGAGCTGCCCGGCCAGCCCGTGCGAGGTGATCTCGCGCACGACCGCGTTCCAGAGCCGGATCGCCGCAGCGCGCAACATGTTCGTCGCGCCGGCCGACGGCCGCATCGTCGCCTGGACGATCACGCTCGGCAAGCCCGGAAAGAAGCAGCAGAAGTTCTTCGAGGAGAACCTCGGCGGGGCCGCGCAGGCCGGCATCACGGTGCTCAAGGCCGGCGATCGCAAGTACGGCCGGGTCCTCGGGCAGACGCCGCTGCAGCCGCTCACGCCGTGGTTCGGCCAGACGGTGCAGTTCCCGCTCACCACCTCGGTGCCCGTGGTCAAGGGCTCGATCGTGGCGCTGACCGTGCCGACCTGGGCGCCCGCGCTCGCGCTGGGCCTGGGTCAGGACTACGTCTGGAAGGCGAGCCGCGACATCGACGCCTGCGACGACACCCAGACGCAGAGCGCGCAGACCGACGTGAACGACCTCACCCGGTACAAGTGCGTGTACCGCACGGCCCGGCTCAGCTACAGCGCGACGCTGATCACCACGCCCAAGCCGCCCGTGCCGCCGAAGAAGCCGAAGGCCTAGGCGGCGCGGACGCCGAGGACGTCGAGGAGCGCCTCGACGACCTCGGGGTCGAACTGCGTGCCGGAGCGCACGCGCAGCTCGGAGACCGCGTCGGCCTTGTGCAGCGCCCGGCGGTAGGGGCGGCGGGTGGTCATCGCGACGTACGCGTCGCAGGCGAGGATGATGCGCGAGCCGATCGGGATCTGCGCGCCCGCCAGCCCGTCGGGGTAGCCGCTGCCGTCCCAGTGCTCGTGCTCGTGGCGGACGATCGGCGCGAGCGGCGCCAGCTGGGGGAGACGCCGCAGGATGCCCTCGCCGATCACCGGGTGCTGGGCCATGACGTCCCACTCGGCGTCGTCGAGGGAGCCGTCCTTGCGCAGGATCTCGAACGGGATCGCCAGCTTGCCGACGTCGTGCAGCAGCGCCCCGTGCCCGATCCGCTCGACGGTCTCGGCGGTGAGGCCGAGCAGCATCGCCACGCTCGTCGAGAGCCGGACGACCTGCTCGGAGCGCCCGTGGGAGTAGTCGTCGCGCGCGTCGATCGCGGCGGCGAGCGCCTGCACGGCTGCGGGTGAGGCATCCGCGTGCTGGAGCCGGGCGAGCTCCTCCTCGGCATCCGGGTTGGCGACGGCCACCCGGCCCTTGCCGGTGCGCTTGGCGAGCAGCAGGGCGCGGTCGGCGGCGGCGAGGAGCTCGTCGGCGCTCATCGCCGGCTGCCAGGCCGAGACGCCGATCGAGCAGTTCCCGAGCTGGCCGTCGTAGCCGCGCGGAGCGCCTGCGTGGACGCGCACACGCACGCGCTCGGCGACCGCGCGGGCGGCCTGCTCCTCCGTCCCGGGCAGCACGAGCACGAACTCGTCCCCGCCGTACCGGGCGACCTGGTCGTACGGGCGCACCTCGGCGCGCAGGGCGTCGGCGACGCGGCGCAGGAGCGCGTCGCCCGCGGGGTGGCCCAGCTCGTCGTTGACGCGCTTGAAGTCGTCGAGGTCGATCAGGACGCAGCACAGCGGCTGCTCCTCGCGCGCCGCGCGCGAGATCTCCTCGCGGACGCGGACCTGCATCGCACCGTGGTTCAGCAGTCCCGTGAGCGCGTCGGTGCTGGCGGCGGTGCGGATGTCGTCGTAGGCCTCGGCGTTGTTGCACGCGACGACCGCGAGGTCGGCGATCGCCTCGAGCACGTGCAGATCCTCGGGGGCGACCTCGCGTTGGTCGACGAAGCCGATCGAGAGCGCGCCCCGCAGCTCGCCGTTCCAGCGCATCGGCACGCCGACGCCGGAGCGGACGCCGGGCAGGACGACGTGGCCGGGCAGCGTCATGTCGTCCTCGTAGTCCGAGGTCGTGACGGCGCGGCCGGTGGCCAGCACCTGGCCGCCGATCCCCTCGCCGGGCTCGAGCCGGTAGCCGAACCACTCGTGCGGCACGTTGTGCCCGGCGGTGGCGAGCCCGGAGCCGTCGTCGTCGAGCAGGTAGACGCCGCAGACCGCGCCGCCGACGGCCCGGCCGGCCTCGCGCGCGAGCGCGTCGAGCACCGCCTGGAGCTCGAGGGACACGTTCAGCGCGTGCGCCGCGCGCGCGAGCGCCGCGTCGCGCTCCGCCTGGACCACGCGGCGGTTCTCGGACTCCAGCCGCGCGAGCCCGAGCGCCGCCTGGTTGGCGAACGTCTCGGCGATCAGGATCTCGTCGGGCGACCAGGCCACCGGCTTGCGGCGTGCCGAGGATCGCGACGTGGCGGACGTCGCCCGCCCACGCGAGCGGGACGAGCAGCACGGCGGCGCAGTCCAGACGGGCGGCGAGAGCCGGGCCGAGCTCCGGACCGATCCGCGGCGCCTCGAGCGCCAGCGGGGCGGCGGTGGCGGTGACGTGGGCCACCGCGGGCACATCGGGGTCGCCGGCGCCGGCGACCTCCACGGCGTCGACCGCCAGCGCGCCCCGCGCCTCCTCGGCGAACGCGGCGAGCAGCTCCGCGTCGGTGCATGCCGACAGGGCCGCCTCGGAGAGGCGACGCAGGGGAGCATGCGCAGCGTGCGCTCGGAACGTGGATGCAGTAGTCAGTGGGATGACAGCCTTCGGCCGAAGGGTCCACGATTCCCTATCGGCCCTGCGGCGGCCGTCCTTGATGCAGGAAACTGGACGATTCGGCCGCTACGAGCGATATTCGGCGCTCAGCAGGCGCCGGCGTTCTGCTCGCAGAAGTTCTCGAACTGGTCCGGCGGCGAGCCCGCGGCGGGCGGCGTGTCGTTCGTTGCCGTGTCCGGCGCCGCGGTGGCCTCGGGCGCCGCGGCGCCGCCGCTCGCGTCGGGGGTCGGGGTGGCGGTGGCGGTGCCGGTGGCGCCCGAGTCGGCCGAGTTGCCGTCGGCGCTCGAGTTCGAGTCCGAGTTCGAGTCGCCGTTGTCCTCGTTCGACGCGTCACCGGACGAGCTCGAGCCGCCGCTGCCGAGCTCGCTGTCGCTGGGGACGGTCAAGGGGGGCGGCGGGCCGGGCACCTCGTCGGCGGCGACCTCGCTGCCGCCGCAGCCGGCGGCGAAGGCGAGGACGGCGACGAGGATCGCCATCAGGGAAGTGCGCGTAGAGCGGCGCATGGAAGCGTGTAGTTCAGCGGGGCAGCGCGGCCATGCGGCGGCCGCAGTGCGGGCAGTCGTTGAGGTCCTTCTGCGCGTGCTGGTCGCACCAGTTGCAGAAGCGCAGGTTCTCCACCGCCCACGGGAGCGATGACTCCGACGGGGCGGCCGGCAAGACCTTGCCGACGATCTCCATCGGCTCCCCGGTCTCGCGGTCGCGGTACACCTCGCCCTCTTCCGCGGGCAGCAGCACCTCGCGGCCGGTGGACGGTGTGCGCAAGCGATACAGCTGGCGCTGACTCATCGGCGTGCAGCCTAGCAACGGCTCCGGCGGCATCGAGCGGTGCAGGCGGCGCCGGCCGAACCCGCCGCCCTCGATGCCGCAGTTGACGTTCGCCGGCGTATACGCTCGCCGCCGTGCGCGTGCTGATCTTCCACGGCTACCTCCTGCGCGGCACCGGCTCGAACGTCTACAACGCCGCCCTCGGCGAGGCGTTCGTCCGCGGCGGGCACGAGGTCCACCTGCTCTGCCAGGACCGCACGCCGCTCGAGCTGCCCTGGATCGACGCCGCCGGCGACTGGGACGGCGGCGCGCTGGAGCTCACGGTCCGGCGCGATCCGCCGCGCGCGACCGCCTACCGGCCCGACATCGGCGGGCTGCTGCCCGTCTACGTGCCCGACCGCTACGACGGCGTCGAGGCGCGCCCGTTCCCCGACCTGAGCGAGGTCGAGGTCGCCGACTACGTGGACCGCAACGTCGCCGCCGTCCGCCAGGTGGCGGAGCGCGCGCGGCCCGACGTCGCGCTGGCCAACCATCTCGTGATGGGCCCGCTGATCCTCGCGCGCGCGCTCGCGGGCACCGGAGTGCCCTACGCGGTCAAGATCCACGGGAGCGCGCTGGAGTACACGGTCAAGCCGCATCCCCGCTTCCTGCCCGCCGCGCGGGAGGGCCTGGCGCCCGCGCGCGGCGTGCTCGTCGGCTCGCGCCACACGGGGGAGAGCCTCTGGGCCGCGCTTGACGAGCCCGGCCTCGAGGACAAGACGCGCCTCGGGCCGCCGGGCGTCGACGTGACCCGCTTCGTGCCGCGTGAAGCGGAGCAGGCGGCGGCCGGCCTCGCGCGCCTCATAGACGAGCTCGAGGAGGCGGCGGCCGCGCCGGCCGCGGCCCCCAGCGGGTCCTCGTTCGACCGCTCCCCCGCCGAGGCGGCCGCCGCTCTGCGGGCGCTCGATCCCGGCGCCGACCGGATCGTGGCCTACGTGGGCAAGCTGATCGCCTCCAAGGGCGTCGAGCTGCTGCTCGCCGCCTGGCCGCTCGTCCTCGGCCGGGTTCCGGACGCACGGCTGCTCGTCGTCGGGTTCGGCTCGTTCCGGGAGGAGCTGGAAGGGCTCGCCGCGGCGCTCTCGCGCGGCGACCTCGACGCGGCCCGGGCGCTGCGCGGGGAGGACGGCCGCGAGCTGCCCGAGCTCGCCGCGTTCCTGGACGCGCTGGGGCCGGAGGCCGCCGCGTACCGCGCCGCCGCCGCCGGCATGGCCGCCCGCGTGCACTGGGCCGGGCGGCTCGAGCACGAGGAGCTCACCGACGTCCTGCCGGTCGCCGACGCGATGGCGATGCCGAGCACCTTCCCCGAGGCGTTCGGCATGGTGGCCGCCGAGGCCGCGGCGTGCGGGGCGCTGCCGGTGGTCGCCGGCCATTCGGGCATGGCCGAGGTCGCCCGTGCGCTCGCCGCGGCCGCGCCGCCCGAGGTGCGGCCGTGGCTGACGTTCGAGGTCGGACCCCACGCCGTCACCCAGCTCGCCGAAGGGCTCGCCTCCTGGCTCGAGGCGCCCGCCGAGCTGCGCGCCCGCACGCGCGCCGCGATCGTCGGCGTCGCGCGCGAGCGGTACTCCTGGGACGGCGTCGCGCGGACGGTCATCGCGGCCGCCGAAGGGCGCCTCGACGGCCTCCCGCGGCCCTGACCCGCCCCGCCACTCCAGCAAGTAGGATCCCGCGCCATGATTGGAGGATGGGTACGGACCGCGCTCCTGGCGGGGGTGGCGCTGGTCTCGCTCACGGGCTGTCAGCTCAACGACGACGGCGACAACCTGGTCAACGGCAAGACGCTGTTCGTCGGCAAGTGCGGGGCGTGCCATACGCTCGCGCGCGCCGACGCCAAGGGCATGGTGGGGCCGAACCTCGACGAGGCGTGGCAGCGGTCCGAGCACGACGGGCTCGGCCGCTCGACCTTCGAGGGCATCGTGCACCGCCAGATCCTCCAGCCCAACCAGAACCCGTCGGTCGATCCGGCGACGGGCAAGGAAGTGGCGCCGATGCCGGCCAAGGTCGTGACCGGGGAGGATGCCGAGGATGTCGCCGCGTACGTCGCGTCGGCGGCTGCCAACCCCGGCAAGGACACGGGCCGCCTCGCCGCCGCGGGCGCCGCGGAGCAGAAGCCGCTCGCCAAGGCCGAGGGCGGCACGCTCGCCATCCCCGCCGACCCGAGCGGCCAGACCCTCTACACGTTCAAGAACGCCGAGGCGCCGGCCGGCGCCCTCACGATCGACTCGAAGAACGACTCCTCGACCCCGCACGACATCGCGATCGAGGGCAACGGCGTCAACGACAAGGGCGAGGTCGTCCAGAACGGCGGCACGTCGACGATCCAAGCCGACTTGAAGGCCGGCGAGTACACGTTCTACTGCACCGTCGACGCCCATCGCGCCGCCGGCATGGTGGGCAAGCTGACCGTCAAGTAGCGGCGCCGGCGCGCTCCTTCGCGCCCGCCCGCGCCTGCTCGGCGGCCTCGTCGCGGTCGAACTGGCGCGCGGCCTGCCAGAAGAAGAACGCGAGCGCGAACACCATGATCAGGATGTCGACGGCGACCATCATCGCGCCGGCGGTCTGCTGGTCGGCCATCGCGCTGACGCCGTGGCGCTCGCCGGTCCCGTACACGCCGGCGTAGACCGGCGTGCGGATCAGCACGAACGCCATGCCGAGGAACATGCCGATCATCCGCGCGCCGACGATGTGGCCGATCTTCCACAGGTCGCCGTGCATCTGCCGGCGCTTGGGCTCGATCGCCGACCACCACACGAGCACCCCGGCGAAGATGAAGCTCGCGTGCTGGGCGAGGTGCACGAGATCGTTCCGCACCGCCCCCTCGAAGGCGAAGGAGAGGTGCCAGCCGTACAGCACGACCGTGTAGACCGGGAGCGCGACCAGCGGCTTGCGCAGCGTGCGGAACGCGCTCCGCAGCCGGCGCCGCCGCGCGAGCGGCACCAGGACGTCGCGGGGGAGGAAGAAGGCCAGCACCGGGTTGCGCAGCCCGGCCAGCAGCAGCGGCGCGCCGAGGTCGGCCAGCAGGATGTGCTCGGCCATGTGCGCGGTCAGCAGCTCGTCGGCGAGCGAGCCGATCGGCGAGAGCAGCGCGACGGCCTGCAGCCCGAGCCCCAGGTGCCACAGCACGACCTGCACGCGGGGGACCGCCACGCCCCGGCGGCCGAGCACGCGCAGCGCGCGCACGTAGAGCGCCTCGGCGACGATGAGCCAGACCAGGATCGCCATCGACCCTCAGTGTGGCGCGCCCGGCTAGAGCGCGCGTGCGATCAGCACGACCGCGGCGATCACGGCGGCCACCGCGATGACGTACAGCAGGAGCCGGAACGCCCCGGCCTCCGTGCGCAGGGGGTTCTCCACGGCGCTAGATGATGTAGACGGTCAGGTAGACGACGATCCACATCACGTCGACGAAGTGCCAGTAGATCCCCGGCACTTCGATCCCGCGGTGCTCGGTCGCCGTGAAGTGGCCTCGGAACGCCCGGATGTTCACGAACAGCAGCAGCGTCAGGCCGACGAACACGTGCGCGCCGTGCAGGCCGGTGAGGCTGTAGAAGACCGTCCCCTGCGCGTTGTCCTGCGGCGAGAAGCCGAGGTGGACGTACTCGTTGATCTGGATGAAGAGGAACGTGCAGCCGAGCAGGAACGTGGTGAAGATCCCCGCCTGGAGCCCGCGCCGGTTGCCCATCTTGTGGGAGTGCTCGGCCCAGTGCAGGGTGAACGACGACGAGATCAGGATCGCGGTGTTGACGCCCGCGATCAGCTTCGGCAGGTGCTCGCCCTCGGCCGGCCACTCCGCTCCCTGCACGACCCGGATGAAGAAGTAGGCCGTGAAGAAGGCCCCGAAGACCATCACCTCGGAGATGATGAAGAGCAGCATCCCGAGCAGGGACGGGTCGACCCGCGAGGAGCGGTTCGCGGGCGGCGGGCCGTGGTGCTCGTGCGCGACGGAGGCGGCTTCCATCAAGCCTCCACCGCCGAGGCCGAGGACTCGACGTGCTCGACCGGCCTGTTGGTGGCCTGGTGGACGCGCTCGACGAGCTTGTCGGCCATCCACTTCGAGCTGCCCTCGGGCAGCGTCGAGATCACGATCTCGTGGATGTGGAAGTACTGCACGGCGTTCATGGTCGCCGTGTAGGGATCGGGGTCGCCGATCATCCCCGCCGCCACGATCCCCGACTCCTGGAGCGACGCCAGCAGCGCCTGCAGGCGCTCGCGCGCGGCGCGGACCGCGCGGCCCTCGCCGTCGTCCTGCGGGACGACGATGATGAACCGCCGGGGGCCCTCCTCGGCGAGCGCCTTCAGGCGGTCGACGAGCTCGGTGCCCGCCACCGTCTGGTTGGCGACGACGAGCGTCACGTCGAACGGCAGGCCCTCCTGCGCGAGGTCGACCACGACGTGCGTGACCGGGAGCCCGGTGTCGTTCTCCAGCGCCTCGATCAGGTCGCGCTTCATCCAGCCCGACGTCGACGCCGGCAGCGTGGAGAGGATGATCTCGGTGATCCCCTCCTCGGCGATCGCGTCCTTCGCGGCGTTCAGCGGGTCGCCGTCGCCGACCTCGCCGCTCCCCTCGATCCCCTCCTCGCGCATGAACGCGAGCGCGAGGTCGACGCGCACCTGCGCGGAGTCGCGGACGGCCTCGTCGTAGATCACGTTCCCGTGCCGCGGACGCGTCTGGGGGACGACGACGTGGAAGCGCGCGTCGCCCTTGGCGTTGCGGGCGCGAATGGCGTCGAGCAGCTTGCCGCCGCCGATCGTCTCATTCGCCAGGACGAGGATCTCAGCCATCGTGTCTCGCTACTCCCGACTCGTGTCCCCGGCCGCCACGACCGGCGGCGGTGTCTTGGCCTCGTCGCCCGCGGGCTGGAAGATCCCGTGGACGGCCCCGGGCACGCCGTACTCGTACGGCCCGCCGACGACGGTCGGCACCCGGTCGAAGTTGAAGATCGGCGGCGGCGAGGAGACCTGCCACTCCAGCGTGAGCCCCCGCCACGGGTTCGCCTCGGCCCGCGCGCCCGTGCGCCACGACCGGACCATGTTGTAGACGAAGATCAGCGTCGACAGCCCGAGCACGAACGACGAGAGCGAGATGAGCAGGTTCCAGGTCGCGAACTGCTCCGGGTAGTCGGCGACGCGCCGCGGCATGCCCTGGATCCCGATCACGTGCATGGGCCCGAACGTCAGGTTGAAGAAGACGAACGTCAGCCAGAAGTGCAGTCGCCCGAGCCGGTCGTCGAACATCCGGCCCGTCATCTTCGGGAACCAGTAGTAGACGCCGGCGAAGATCGTGAACAGCGAGCCGCCGTAGAGCACGTAGTGGATGTGGGCGACGATGAAGTAGGTGTCGCTCACGGTGATCGACAAGGGCAGCATCGCGAGCATCACGCCGGATATCCCGCCGAGCGTGAACATCGTCAGGAACCCGAGCGCGAACAGCATCGGCGTGTCCAGGTGCAGCACGCCGCGCCACAGCGTCGCCAGCCAGGAGAAGATCTTGATGCCCGTCGGCACGGCGATGATCGCGGTCGTGACCATCATCGGTATGCGTATCCAGCTCTGCATGCCGGACACGAACATGTGGTGCGCCCACACCGTGAAGCCGAGCAGCACGATCGCGAGCAGCGAGAACGCCATCATCCGGTAGCCGAAGATCGGCTTTCGCGCCTTGACGGCGAGGATCTCGGAGATGATCCCGAAGCCCGGCAACATCATGATGTAGACCGCCGGGTGCGAGTAGAACCAGAAGACGTGCTGGTACATCAGCACGTCGCCCGCCTTCTGCGGCACGAAGAAGTTGAAGCCGAGGGCGTAGTCGAGCAGGACGAAGAACTGCGACGCCGCGACGAACGGCGTGGCGATCACGACCAGCAGCGAGGTCGAGAAGTTCGCCCACACCAGCAGCGGCATGCGCCAGAAGCTCATGCCCGGCGCGCGCATCGTGATGATCGTCACGAGGAAGTTCAGCGCGGTGGCGATCGAGGACGCGCCCGCGAACTGCACCCCGATCGTGAAGAACAGCTGGCCTATCGGGACGTCGGTGGAGAGCGGCGCGTACGCGGTCCAGCCGGTTGCGAACGACCCGCCCGGCGCGAAGAACGACGCCGTCATCATCACGCCGGCGACCGGCAGCATCCAGAACGACAGCGCGTTCAGGCGCGGGAACGCCATGTCCGGCGCGCCGATCATCAGCGGCAGCACGTAGTTCGCCAGCCCGGCGAAGACCGGGATGATGAACAGGAAGATCATCAGCGCCGCGTGGACGCTGAACAGGCCGTTGTAGGTGTTCGAGTCCACGAACTGCGCGCCCGGCGCAGCGAGCTCGGCCCGCACCAGCATCGCCAGCAGGCCGCCGACGAGCATGAAGAAGAACGACGTGACGACGTACTGGATCCCGATCACCTTGTGGTCGGTGTTGACCCGGAAGTAGTCGCGCCAGCTGTGGGCGCCGTGGCTGGAGTGGTCCTCCGGCCGCGTCGGGCGGCCGGCCGCCCAGTAGAACCAGTAGTCGAACGCGCCCAGCCCGACGAAGAAGAACAGCGGCGTGGCGAGCAGCGAGACGACGAGCACCGCGTTCTGCCAGTGCGAGTCCCAGCCGTCGGAGCCGTCGAACGGGGTGGAGAAGCCGTACGCCACGCGGACGGCGGTCACCACGGCGGCCGCGAACAGCACGCCGAGGACGATGAAGGCCCCGGCCCGGTACCAGCCCGGCGCCCGGAGGTTGGCGGTCATCGGAGCTCCCTCATTTCCCCGTTACCTCGTCAAGGTACTTCACCAGCGCGTCCAGCTCAGCGGGCTGCAGGGTCTGCCCGAAGTTCGGCGGCATGATCCCCGCGGAGTACCCGGGGGCGATCACGGCGTTCGGGTCCTCGATGCTCTGCTTGATGAACGCCGCTTTCTTGTCGGCGAGCACCTTGTCGAGGTCCGGGCCCACCCCGCCGGTGGTGCCGGCGTCGGCGAGCTGGTGGCACGCGCCGCAACCATTGTCGGTGAACACCGTCTTGCCGTCGGGCGCGGCACCGCCGCCCCCGGCCGGCGCCTGCCCGGCCGGGCGACCGCGGCGCTGGAGGAACGCCTGGAAGTCCGCCGGCGTGACCACGTGGGCGGTCTGGCGCATGGCGGCGTGGCCCAGGCCGCAGAGCTCGGCGCACACGACCGGGTACTGGCCGATCTTGTCGGGCGTGGCGCGCAGCGAGGTGTTGATGCCCGGCACCGCGTCGATCTTCAACCGGAAGGCCGGGACCCAGAAGTCGTGGATCACGTCGTCGGACTGGACCGTGAACTTGACCTGGCGGCCGGTGGGCACGTAGAGCTGCGGCGTGGAGAACGTCTTACCCGACGGGTCCTTGTAGTAGAAGGTCCACGTGAACTGCTGGCCGACGACGCGGACGTTGAGCGCGTTGGCGTCCGCCTCCTCGACGTCGGTCAGCGTGACGTAGGCGTACGAGCAGAGCGCGACGAGGATGATCGCCGGGATCGCGGTCCAGACGATCTCCAGCCGCGTGTTGCCGTGGATCGGCGGCCCGTCCTTGAGCTCCTCGCCGGGCTTCATCCGGTACTGCCAGACGCAGTACAGGACGACGACCATCACGAGCACGAACACCGGCACCGAGCAGATGATCAGGACGTCCCAGAGGGTGTCGATCTTCTTGCCCTCCTCGGTCGCCTGCGTGGGGAACCAGTCGATGAGCAGCCCCAGCGCGATGCCGATCGCCGACGCGACCAGCCCGATCGCCAGCAGCTCCCTCACGGGGTGGCGGTGCTCCGACGTGCTCGTGTTCTCTTCGCTGACCATCAGCGCTCCCGACCCATGGACGCGGCAACTTACAGAAGTGCCGGGACAGAGGGAACCGATGGGCGCCCTCTCGGCGCCGGGCGGTCAGCGAGCTTGCTAGGCCGCGAGCTGCTGGGCCGCGCCGCCTGTCGCCCGGCCGGCGCGGAAGTCCGACGGCGCGACGCCGTGGTGGCGCCGGAACGCCTTGGCGAACTGGGCCGGCTGGCGGTAGCCGACGCGGTGCGCGACCTCGCGGACGGTGACGCTGCCGCGGGCGAGCAGCTCGGCCGCCCGCTCCATCCGCACGCCGGTCAGGTGGTCGCGGAAGGTCGTCCCGCCGATCTCCGCGTACGCGCGCTGGAGCTGGCGGCGCGACGAGGCCACCCGGCGGGCGATGTCGTCGAGCGCCACGTCTCGCGCGTACTCGCGCTCGACGATCTCAACGGCGTCCGCGAACAGACTGGAGCGGAGCTCGATCGTGACGGGACGCTGGGTGGGCACTCAAAGGAATACGTGCGGGGCGGCCGTTGTGGCTCAGTTAGCTCCTCGACGGCGCCGCACCTGGCACGTTGCCGCTCGCCTGCACGTCCGCCCGCCGGCCTCGATAGGCTTGTGCTGATCGTCGCTTGCAATCGAGCTCGGAAGGTGATGAACGCATGCACGTGCGGGAGGGCATGAGCACAATGGTCCTCACTGTGGGGCCCGGGCATACGCTCCGCCAGGCCGCGACCCAGATGGCGGACCGCGGCGTCGGCGCCGCCGTCGTGCTCGATCCCGACGCGATGGGCCCCGGCATCCTCACCGAGCGGGACATCCTGCTCTCCCTGGGGCGCGGCGAGGACCCCGACACCGAGAAGGTCGCGGATCACCTGACCGCCGATCTCGTCTTCGCGAGCCCGGAGTGGTCGCTCGAGCAGGCCGCGGTCGCGATGGTCCGCGGCGGCTTCCGCCACCTCGTCGTCGTCCACGCGGGCGAGACCGCCGGCATCCTGTCGGTGCGCGACATCGTGCGCTGCTGGACCGACGACGGAGCGAGCTGCGAGATCCCGCAGTCGCCGGGTTGGCGCGCGCGTCGTAACGAGGCGCCGCGGAAGCGACGCGAGCCCGAGCTCAGTGCCCGGCGCTGTGATCCAGCGGGAGCTCGTCCAGCTCCCGCCGCGCGTCCCGGATCCAGATCGCGGCCGTCACCACGAAGAGCACCGCCCCGGGGATGACCAGGACCAGCGACATCGGGACGCCGATGATCGCGATCGCCAGCCCGATCGCGTTGAGCAGCGGCAGGATGCTCGGGTTCGGCAGGTGGATCTGCTCGCCGACCGGCGGGGCCTCCACGATCTCGTCGGGCTCGGCCATCACTGGGTGTAGATCAGCGCCGCGACCCACGTCATCGCGAACATGAAGAGCATGATCGCGCAGACGACGAACGCGGTCCGGATGTTCTTGCGGGCGAGTCGGCGGTCCATGGAGCGGTGGGCAGTCTACAACCGGGCGTCGAGCACCATCGCGCAGAACAGCAGCGCGAGATAGGCGAGCGAGAACAGGTACGTGCGCAGCGCGCTGGAGCGCTCCGCCTCCCGCCACAGGCGCAGCGAGAGCGAGATGAAGACGCTGCCGAGAGCGACGGCCGCCGCGCCGTAGATCAGGCCGAAGTAGCCGAACACGACCGGCATCAGCGTGAGCGCGACGAGCAGGACGGTGTAGAGGACGATCAGCTGGCGCGTCTCGGACTCGCCGCGGACCACCGGCATCATCGGCACGCCCACGCGCGCGTACTCGTCCTTCATCAGCAGCGAGAGCGCCCAGAAGTGCGGCGGCGTCCAGTAGAAGACGATCGCGAACAGGTACAGCGCGGTGAGCTCGAGGTGGCCGGTCACGGCCGCCCAGGCGACGAGCGGCGGCACGGCGCCGGCGGCGCCGCCGATCACGATGTTCTGCGGCGTCGAGCGCTTGAGCCACATCGTGTAGACGAACACGTAGCCGAGGAACCCGCTCAACGCCAGCACGGCGGCGAGCACGTTGACCGTGAGCGAGAGCTCCACGAAGGACAGCACCGCGAGCGCGATCCCGAACGCCAGCGCCGCGCGCGGCGAGATCCGCCCCGCCGGCACCGGGCGCGTGGCCGTGCGGGCCATCTGGGCGTCGATGTCGCGGTCGTACCAGTGGTTCACCGCGCCGGCGCCCCCGGAGGCCAGCGAGCCGCCCAGCACGGTCCAGAACACGAGCGCGAGCGACGGGTCGCCGGCCACGAACATCGTCGTCACCGTGGTCAGCAGCAGCAGCGACTGCACCTTCGGCTTGGTCAGCGTGACGTAGTCGCTGACGACCTGGCGGACGCCGCCGTCCGCCAGCGCGGCCGGAGCGGAGGAGTGGACGCGGGACGCTTCCACGGTCACCTCACACTTGCGCCATCGGGCGGCCGGCCTCGAAGCGCTGCTTGGCGCCCGTCTGCTCCTCGATCTGGCGCCGGTAGTCCTTCATCGGCTCGACCGAGCGCACGCGCGGCACGGTGTCGAAGTTGTGCTCAGGGGGCGGCGAGGGGACGAACCACTCCATCGTGTTCGCCTTCCACGGGTCCGGCCCGGCGATCGCGCCGTGCTTGAGCGAGCGCACGACGTTGATGACCGTGAACAGCACGCCCAGCGCGATGATGAACGCGCCGACCGTCGAGATCTGGTTGTAGACCTGCCAGCCGGAGTCCGACTGGTACTCGAAGATGCGCCGCGGCATGCCGCTCAGGCCGGCGGAGTGCTGCACGAGGAACGTCGTCTGGAAGCCGATCAGCACGAGCCAGAACGACACCTTGCCCATGCCCTCGGAGAGCATCCGGCCCGTGAGCTTCGGGAACCAGAAGTAGAGCGCCGAGAACATCGCGAACGCGCTGCCGCCGAACGCGACGTAGTGCATGTGCGCGACGACGAAGTACGTGTCGGTCAGCTGCCAGTCGACCGGGAACACCGCCAGGAAGATGCCGGTGATGCCGCCGAGCACGAACGTGCCGATCCCGCCGACCGCGAACAGCAGCGCGACCCGGAACTCGATCGTCCCCCGCCACAGCGTCGCGAGCCAGTTGAAGATCTTCACCCCCGTCGGCACCGCGATCACGAAGCTCGAGAGCATGAAGAACGCGAGCACGACCGTGGCGCTCGGCGTCGAGAACATGTGGTGCGCCCACACGAGCATGCCGAGGAACGCGATGCCCGCCGTCGCGGCCGCGATCGCCTTGTAGCCGAAGATCGGCTTGCGCGCGAACACCGGCAGCACCTCGGAGAACACCCCGAACGCCGGCAGCACGAAGATGTAGACCTCCGGATGGCCGAAGAACCAGAACAGGTGCTGCCACAGCAGCGGCGAGCCCTGTTCGTTCGCGTCGAAGAAGTGGGTCCCGAAGTTCCGGTCGGTCAGCAGCATCGTGACCGTGGCGGTGAGCGACGAGAGCGCCAGGACGATCAGGTACGAGTAGATCAGGATCGTCCACACGAACAGCGGCAGGCGGCCCCAGCCCATGCCGGGCGCGCGCATGTTGTGGATCGTGGCGATGAAGTTGACCGCGCCGAGCATCGAGGAGAGGCCGGTGAGGTGCGCCATGAAGATCCACGCGTCCTGGCCGCCGCTCGGCGAGTACTCCTTCGTCGAGAGCGGCACGTAGGAGAACCAGCCGGCCTCCGGCGGCGTCCACAGGAACGAGGCGTACAGCGCGAGGCCGCCGAACAGGAACATCCAGTACGACCAGGCGTTCAGGCGCGGGAAGGCGACGTCGCGCGCGCCGATCATCAGCGGCAGCAGGTAGTTCGCCAGGCCGGCCCACACCGGCACCACGACGAGGAAGATCATCGTCGTGCCGTGCATGGTGAAGAGCTGGTTGTAGCGCTCCGGCGTCAGCAGCGTGTTCTCCGGCGCACCGAGCTGCAGCCGGATCAGCAGGGCCTCGACGCCGCCGAGCACGAAGAACGCGGCGACGGTCCAGAGGTAGAGGATCCCGATCTTCTTGTGGTCGGTCGTGGTGAACCACGACGTCCAGCCCCGGTCCTCGGGCCGCACCGCGGAGGTGATGATCTGCGGGCGGGGCGCCTTGGTGCGCGTCGCGACGTCCAGTGAAGCCATCGGGTTCTGTTACTCCTGTTCCTGGAACCGCTTGCGGCCCTCGGCGGCGGCCTGCTCGGCGGCCTTGAGATCGGTGGCCTTCTCTGTCGTACCAGGCCTTCCACTCGTCGTAGGGCAGCGCGACGACGCTGGCGTACATGTTCGCGTGGTTGCGGCCGCACAGCTCCGCGCACTGGCCCCGGAAGCGGCCGGGCTTCGTGACCTTGAACCAGGTCTTGTTCGTGTAGCCCGGGAGCGCGTCCATCTTGCCGCCCAGCTCCGGGATCCACCACGAGTGCTGGACGTCGTTGGAGCCGATGTCGAGCGTGACCGTCATCCCGACCGGCACGTACATGTCGGTGAACGCGTAGACCTTCTTGCCGTCGATCGACGGGTACGTGAACTGCCATGCGTACTGCATGCCGTCGACCTTGATGTTCAAGGCAGCGCCCTTGGGCGGCGCCTCCTGGTCGGTCGACGCGAACGCGGCGCTGGACGCGACGGGGTTGCCGTTCAGGTCGATGTCGGACTCGGCGGGGTTCTTGATCCCCGGCAGCATCACGAACGTCGCGACCGTGAGGAACACGAGGATCACGGCGGCCCCGACCGTCCAGCCGATCTCCAGCCGCGTGTTGCCGTGGATCTGGGCGGCGACGCGGCCGCGCTTCGCGCGGTACTTGAACAGGCAGTAGAAGAGGACGCCCTCGACGCCGAGGAACACGACGATGGCGATCGCGAGCACGATCGCGTAGAGCGTCCGGATGTCCTCCGCCGGCTGCGAACCGCCGCCGGACTCCGGCAGGATCGGGCCCGGCGGCCGCCGTCCCGGCCACCACGAGCAGCGCCAGCAGGGCGGGCGCCGGCGCGCGGCGCAGCACGGTCAACGGGCGGGGACGGGCCATCGGGCAGCGCAGTGTATTGATAGGTCGGGCCAGATTGCTCACTCGCCGGCAAAGCGGGGAGGGCGCTTCTCCAGGAACGCCAGCACGCCCTCGCCGAAGTCCGCGGAGCCCGCCATCTCGTCCTGCAGCGACGCCTCCAGCTCGAGCTGCTCGTCGAGCCCGGAGTACACGCGCGCGTTGAGCTGGCGCCTTGGCCGCGGCGTACGCCCGGGTCGGCCCCGTGGCGAGGCGCTCGGCGAGCGCGTCGACCTCGTCGGCGAACGAGTCGTCGGACACGAGGACGTCGACCAGACCCCACGCGCTCGCCTGCGCGGCGGGCACCCGCTCGCCCAGCAGCGCCATCGTGGAGGCGCGTCCCGCGCCCGCGCGCGCGGGAACGAAGATGGACGACCCGCCGTCCGGCACCAGACCGATGTTGACGAACGCGAGCAGCAGGTACGCGGACTCGGTGGCGAGCACGAGGTCGCAGGCGAGCGCCAGCGAGCAGCCGATCCCGACGGCCGGGCCGTTGACCGCGGCCACCACCGGCTTCGGCATGCGCCGCACGCCGGTGATGATCGGGTGGTAGCGCTCGCGCAGCGCCGTGCCGACGTCGGGCCGCCCGTCGCCCGGGCGCGGGTCGAAGCCGGCGCGCAGGTCGGCGCCCGAGGAGAACGCGCGGCCGGCGCCGGTGATCGTCACCGCCGGACGGTGTCGTCCTCGGCGGCCAGCTCGACGGCCGCGAGCAGGTCGAGGCCGAGCTGCTTGTCCCACGCGTTCATGCGGTCGGGGCGGTTGAGCTCGATGCGCAGCTCGGCGCCGTTGGAGGCGCCGCGGCGGAGGGTGACGGTCTCGAGGTCGGGCAGGGTCGCGGCCATGGCGGCATCCTATGCGCGCGGGCGGGGTAGGGAGCCCGCTATGCGCAGGCCGGTCATCGGCATCTGCACCGCGCTCGAGTACGCGCGCTGGACCGTGTGGGAGCGGGAGGCGTTCCTGCTCTCGCGCGCGTACGTGGACGCCATCCAGGCGGCGGGCGGCCTGGCGTTCATGATCCCGCCCGACGCGGCGACCGGCGCCGACCCCGACGCCGCGCTGGATCCGCTCGACGCGCTCGTGCTCGCCGGCGGCGCCGACGTCGATCCGGACTCCTACGGGGCGGAGCGCCACCGCTGCACGACCGGCACGCGGCCCGAGCGCGACGCCGCCGAGATCCCGCTCGCCCGCCGCGCGGTCGAGCGCGACCTGCCGCTGCTCGGGATCTGCCGCGGCATGCAGCTGCTCAACGTGGCGCTCGGCGGCACGCTGATCCAGCACCTGCCCGACGACCTCGGCCACGGCGACCACCGCCGGCACCTCGGCTCGTTCGACGACGCCGACCACGACGTGCGGCTCGCCCCGGGGTCGCTCGCGGCGCGCGCGTGCGGCGAGCTCGTCCATGCCACGAAGTCCCATCACCACCAGGCGGTCGACCGGCTGGGGGAGGGGCTCGTGGCGAGCGGCTGGAGCGTCCTCGACGACCTCGTCGAGGCGATCGAGGCGCCCGCCTCCCGCTGGGTGCTCGGCGTCCAGTGGCACCCCGAGGTCGACCCCGCCTCGCCGGTCGTCGCGGCGCTCGTGGCCGAGGCGGGTGGCGCCACGGTCGACGGCGCGGCGACGTGAGCGTCGCGCCCGCCGTTAGCGCCGTCGCCCGGCAGTTAGACTGCCCAGCGCCGTGCGCCTCTCGACCGCCTTGCGTGCGGCCGCGGTCACGGTGATCGCCGCCGGCGTGGCGGCGCCGCTGGTCCGCCGCCGCCTCAAGCTCCCGCCGCCCGTGGTGACCGCCACGGCGAGCGCCGCGCCGTTCGCGCTGTGCGTCCTGGTCCCGCGCACACGCGCGCGCGATGTCGGCGTCTGCGTGCTCCAGATGTGGGCCTACCTGGCGACGTACAAGATGCCGAACGACGATCCGGAGGCGCTCGAGCGCCGGGTCATGGTCGCCTACCCCGTGCACGCCGACCGCTTCGATCGGCCTCGGCACGACGCCGACGCTGCGGCTGCAGCGCGCCCACGGCACGCCCGGCCGCTTCCGCGGCTGGGAGAAGGCGCTCGTCTGGTCGCACTGGCTCTGGTTCGCGTTCCCGCACGGCACCGTCGCGTACCTGCTGCTGCGCCACCCGGAGCGCTTCGCGCGCGGCGCCGCGCAGATCTACGCGACGTTCGACCTCGGACTCATCGGCTACTGGGCCGTCCCGACCGCCCCGCCCTGGTACGCCGCCAAGGAGGGCCTGATGGACGACGGCATGACGCCCGAGCTGCGCCGCATGATGGTCGAGTACGGGGAGGAGTTCTGGGGGTCCGGCTGGGGCCCTCTGTACGGTTTCCTGGGAGGCAATCCCCTGGCCGCCATGCCGTCCCTGCACTTCGCCACTTCAGTCATGGCCGCCCACCAGCTGGCAGAGACGGGCCCCGTCGCCGGCGCGGTCGGGTGGGCATACACCGCCACGCTCGGTGTCGCTCTCGTGTACCTCGGCGAGCACTACGTCGTCGATCTCGCCGCCGGCCTCGCGCTCACCGAGGGCATCCGGCGCGGCCACTCCCGCGACGCGGCCGTTGCTGTCGCGCGTCTCGGCGTGCGTGCAGGCACTGGAGGCCCGGGCGCGCGCATGACCGACGGGGCTGGGCGGGTGGGCCGCGAGCCCCAGGTCAACCCGGAGCCGCCGGAGGACGACGACGACCACGAGGAGCGCCCGGCGCTCGTCGTCACCCGGCGCAACCTGATCGTGCTCGCCGGGTTCCTGTTCGCCTCGCTCGCCGCGCTGTACTTCCTCGCCCCGCAGCTCGCCGGGCTGGAGGACACCTGGGCGCGGATCGAGACCGGCCGCCCGGTCTGGACGATCGCCGCGCTGCTGTTCACGGTCGGGATGTTCGGCGGCTACGTGGCGATGTTCCGCGGCGTGTTCGTGCGGGCGGGCGCGCGCCGGCTGGGATGGCGCGTGAGCTACCAGATCACGATGGCGGGGCTCGCGGCCTCGCGCCTGTTCGCGGCCGGCGGCGCCGGCGGGCTCGTGCTCACCGCGTGGGCGCTGCGGCGCTCCGGGATGCGCAAGCGGACCGTCGCCGACAAGACGATCTCGTTCCTCGCCCTGACCTACTTCCCGTACGTGTTCGCCGTGATCGTGTGCGGCTTCGGCCTGCACTGGGGGCTGTTCAGCGGGCCGAGATCCGTTCTCGCTCACGTTCGTCCCGGCCGTCGTGGGCGTCGTGCTGCTCGGGTTCGCGCTCGCGATCGCGTTCATCCCGACCGACCTGGAGCGGCGGCTGCGCTGGATGGACCACCGCGAGGGCCGGCTCGCCCGGCTCACGCACCAGCTCGCGATCGCGCCGGCGACGACGTCCGCCGGGATCCGCGACGCGCTCGAGCACCTGCGCTCGCGCGATCCCGCGCTGCTCGGCGCGATCCTGTACTGGGCGTTCCAGATCGCGGTGCTGTGGGCCGCGTTCCACGCGTTCGGCGACGCGCCGGCGCTCGCCGTGCTCGTGCAGGCCTTCTTCATCGGCATGCTCGGAAACCTGCTCCCGCTGCCGGGCGGCGTGGGCGGAGTGGAGAGCGGTATGGTCGGCGCCTACGTGGCGTTCGGCGTCAACTTCGACCTTGCGCTGGTCGCGGTGCTGGTCTACCGGGCATTCACGTTCTGGCTGCCGCTGGTGCCGGGCGTGATCGCGTACATCGGCCTGCGGCGCACGGTCGACACCTGGAAGCACGAGCCGGCGGCCTCCGCTGCCGCGTGACGGCTACACTATACAAAGTGAAGTAAGGGAATCGGGTACGGAGAACGCATGGCAGACACTGAGCAGGTCATCATCATCGGGAGCGGCCCAGCCGGCTACACGGCGGCGCTCTACACCGCGCGCGCGGATCTCTCGCCGCTGGTGATCGAGGGCTTCCTGTGGGGCGGCCTGCTCCAGCAGACGACCGAGGTCGAGAACTACCCCGGCTTCCCCGAGGGCATCATGGGCCCGGCGATCATGCAGGCCATGCGCGACCAGGCCGAGCGCTTCGGCGCGCGCTACCTCACCGACAACGCGACGCGCTTCGAGCCGGCGCCCGAGGAGGGCGGCCTGCACACGGTGTGGGTGCACGACGAGGAGTTCAAGGCCCGCACGGTCATCCTCGCGATGGGCGCCGAGCACCGCAAGCTCGGCGTGCCCGGCGAGGACGAGCTGGCCAACGGTCGCGGCGTGTCCTACTGCGCGACCTGCGACGCCGCGTTCTACAAGGGCAAGGAGACGATCATCGTCGGCGGCGGCGACTCGGCGATGGAGGAGGCGATCTTCCTCTCCAAGTTCGCGTCGAAGGTCGACGTGGTCCATCGGCGCGACGAGTTCCGCGCTTCCCAGATCATGCTCGACCGTGCCAAGAGCATCGAGAACATCGAGCTGCTGACCCCGTACGTCGTCGAGGAGTTCCTGCCCGGCGAGGCCGGCACGCTCGGCTCGGCCCGGCTGCAGAACGTCGAGACCGGCGAGAAGCGCGAGCTCCCGATGGCGGGCGCGTTCGTCGCGGTCGGCCACGTCCCGCAGTCCGAGCTCGTGCGCGGGATGGTCGAGACCGACGAGAACGGCTACGTGATCGTCGAGGACCGCTCGACCCGCACCGGCATCCCCGGCGTGTTCGCCGCGGGCGACCTCGTCGACCACACGTACCGGCAGGCGGTCACGGCCGCCGGCTCAGGGTGTCAGGCGGCGCTCGACGCCGAGTGGTACCTGCGGGACAACCCGCACGTCCCCACGCCGCCGGCCCTCGAGGGCACCGGTGATCTGGCCGAGGATCAGTGGTTCCACCACGAGCCGGCCACCCGCGCTCAGCCGACGCGCAGCGTGTAGCTCGCGTTGAGCAGCTTGAGGTCCTTGCGGGTGCTGAACCCGACGGCGGCGTAGAACGTCGTCGTCTTGCGGCCGCCGTTGCGCACGGTGACCGAGTCCGTGTGGCGGCCCGAGCGGGTCGAGCGCGCGACCGAGCGGCTCTTGCGCACGCTCCGCGCCTTGCTCCCGAACACGAACAAGTCCGGGTCGCCCGCGCGCGGCGCGAGCGAGATCCGCGCCGTGCGGCCCGCGCGGACCTTGACGCGATAGACGTCGACCGGGTCCTCCGCCACGTCGGCGGTCGCGTCGAGCCTGACGTGCCGGCGGGTGAAGAGCGGCGGCGCGGGCTGCTGGAAGGCCCGCCCGTCGACGTAGCGGAGGTCGTCGTTCGGCTCCATCGGGTCGTCGGGGGGCGGCCGGCGGCCGAGCGCGCCCGGCAGGTTGAGGACACCGAAGCCGGTGGCGTTCTCGTACCCGCGCCTGCCGACGTCGCGGGCGCCGAGCCGGACCACCTGGGCCGCCTGGAACGGCGTCAGGTCCGGGCGGGCCGCGCGCACCCAGGCGACCGCGGCGGAGACCATGGGTGCTGCGAACGAGGTGCCGGAGACGGCCGCGTAGCCGTCGCCGTTCTTGTCGGGGTCGAACGCGACCGGCACCGCGGTGAGGATGCCGATGCCCGGCGCGGCGAGGTCGATCGCGGCGCTCTCGCTGGAGAAGAACGCCGGCTTGTCGTCGGGACCGATCGCGCCGACGGTCAGCACGTGGGGGAGGCTCGCCGGGAACTCGAGCGGGTTGCCCGTGTCGAACTCGTTGCCGGCCGCCGCCACCGGGATCGCGCCGGCCTTCACCGCGCGCTCGATCTGCTGCTGCTCGGCGATGCACTTGGTCGGCGAGCCGTAGCTCATGTTGATCGCCGCGGCGCCGGCCCTGATCGCCGACGCGATGCCGCGCACAGAGTCGGCGCAGGAGATGTTCTCCCCGTTGGGGAGCGGGATGTTGAGCGTCCGGGCGCCCGGCCAGATGCCGAGCATGCCGACGCCGTTGGCCGGCGCGGCGGCGACCGTCGCGGTCGCGGTGCCGTGGAAGTCCGCGAGCGGGGCACCGCCGAGCGTGCCGATGTTCGAGCCGGCGAGCTCCGGGTGGGAGACGTCGAGCTGGGTGTCGACCACGCCGATCAGCGGGCTGTCGGGGGCCACCGGCGGAGCGACCGCGCCGAGCACGACCGCGTCGCGCCACGCCGCCTGCGGCGAGAGCGGGTCGGGCGCCTGCGCCCGGCGGCTGAACCGGTTGGGCTCGGCGTAGTCGAGCAGCCCGCGGCCGCGCAGCGCGGCGGCGAGCGCGCTCGCGCGCTCGCGTGAGACGAGCCAGGCGCCGCCGGCGATCCGGTGGGCGCCGTGCGCGCGGGCGATCGCCGCGGCTCCGGAGCCGCGCACGCCGACGATCCAGGTGCCGGGATCGGCCCGGACGGCGGACGCCGTCACGTCGCCCGGGAGCGTGACGCGCGGCGCCTCGGGGGCGTTGCGCAGGCCGGCGCCGGAGGCCGGCGTGGAGGCCGCGGCCACGCGCGGCGAGGGCAGCCACCGCCGCCGGGAGGATCCGAGCCTTCACGGTGGTGAGGGTAGAGGCTTCCCGGCGCGATCCGGCCTCAGCCGCGCAGGTCCTGCTCTCCCCGGACCGCGGCGAGCAGCGCGGGAGCCGGCCGGTAGCGCTCCTCGCGGTACTCCTCCCACAGCGCGAGCAGCGTGTCCAGCACCGCGGCCGGCCCGATCTGGTCGCCCCACGCCAGCGGGCCGCGCGGGTGGTTGAGCCCCAGCTCCATGCCGGCGTCGATGTCCGCGGCGCTCCCCACGCCCTCGCCGAGCGCGAAGCAGGCCTCGTTGACCAGCGCCGCCAGCAGCCGCCCGCTGACGAGCCCGGGCGCGTCGCCGACCCATTCGGCGCGCCGGCCGAGCGTGGCGAAGAAGCGCTCGGCCGCCGCCGCGGCCGCCGGCGCCGTCGTCGGCGTCCGGGTCAGCTCGACCAGAGCGCCGGCGGTCGCGGGCAGCGACAGGTGGAAGCCCGCGGCGGTGCCGCCCGGGTCCTGTGCCGAGAGCGGGGCGCCGTCGCACAGCAGCAGCTGCGGTCCGCCCTGCAGCGGCGGATCCTCCTCGGTCGCGCCGCAGTCCACGATCAGGAACGGGAGCTCGCCCTCGGCGTCGAGCGGCGTCGCCGCCTCCCATCCGGCGGCCTCCGCCGCCGACAGCAGGTGCTCGGCCAGCAGCGAATCCCCGGCGACCACGACGAGCCCGTCGCCGCCGCCGGGCTCCAGGGGCTCGGGGTCGGGCGGCCGGCCCGGCGGGTACTCGTACCAGCCGCGGCCGGTCTTGCGGCCGTGGCGGCCGCTCGCCGCCATCCGCGCCGCCAGCGGCGACGGGCGCCAGCGCGGCTCGTACGTCTGCTCGTAGAACGACCGCGCGATCGCGTACCCGACGTCGATCCCCACGAGGTCCATCAGCTCGAACGGGCCCATGCGGAACCCCGCGGCCAGGCGGCAGATCCGGTCGACCTGATCGGGGGTGGCGAGCCGCTCCTGCACGATCCGCAGCGCCTCGAGCGAGAACGGCCGGTTGCAGCGGTTGACGAGGAAGCCCGGCCCGTCTGCGGCGTCGATCACGTGCTTGCCCATCGCCTCGGCGAGCGCCCGCGCGCGGGCGAGCGCGTCCGGCGAGCTGTCCGCGCCGGCCACCAGCTCGACCAGCCGCATCTTGCGCACCGGGTTGAAGAAGTGCAGCCCGACGACGCGCTCGGGGCCCGGCACCCCGGCGGCGATGGCGCTCACGAGCAGCGAGGACGTGTTCGTCGCGAGCACCGCGTCGGGCGCGACGACCTCGGCGAGCGCGGTGAACAGCCCCCGCTTGACCTCGAGCGACTCCGGCGCCGCCTCGATGACGACGTCGCACGGCGCGAGGTCGGCGAGCGCCGGCGCCCACTCGACGCCCTCCACCCGTCCCCGTGTCGCCGGATCCGGGTCGTGCAGGAGCACGGGCACGCCCGCGTCGCGGGCGGCCTCCGCGATGCCCGCGCCCATCGTCCCCGCTCCGGCGATCCCGAGCACGGGCGCGTACCTTATGCGGGTGGCCATCGCCATCTTCAGCTGGGTGATGATCGCCGTCTTCGTGGCGTTCCTCGGCGGGATCCTGCTGCTCGGCGTCTACTCGCCCCGGTCGGGCGCCGACGTGCTCGACTGGCGCCCGACCCGCTCGCCCGAGCTGGAGAGCCAGAACGAGGCCGACGACATCGCCGAGATGCTCGAGGCCTCCAACGCGCTGCGGCGCCGCCGGGGAGAGGCGGAGCGGACGGAGGACGACATCGCCGGCGCCGTGGACGCGGATCAGCGCGAGCTCGAACGGCGCGCGCGCGAGTACAGGCGCCTAATGGCTCGCGTCCTGATCGTCGGCTGCGGATGCCGCGGCCAGGCGCTCGCGCGCGACCTGCGCGCCGCCGGCCACGCCGTCCGCGGCACCACGCGCGACCCGGCGAAGGCCGGGGCCATCGCCGCCGCCGGCGCCGAGCCCTACGTGGGCGACCCCGACCGCGTCGGCACGCTGATGGAGGCGCTGACCGGCGTCACCGTCCTGTGCTGGCTGATGGGCACGGCGACCGGCGAGCCCGAGCAGGTCGCCGCCCTGCACGACGGGCGGCTGCGAATGCTGTGGGAGAAGCTCGTCGACACGCCCGTCCGCGGCGTCGTCCACGAGGCCGCCGGTCCCCTGCCGCCCGACGTCCTCGCGCGCGGCCGGGCCGTCGCCGAATCGGCGCACGAGACCTGGCGCATCCCGCTGGTCCTGCTCGAGGCCGATCCCGCCGACCACGACGCCTGGCGCACCGCCGCCGGAGGCGCCGTCGCCCGGTTGCTCGGTGTAGACTCGATCTAAATACTTCAAACCCGCTAGGGAATTAGGAGAACAAGATCGTGACCGACTACGCCAAGGACGTCCTGGTCGAAACCCAGTGGGTCCAGGACCATCTCGACGACCCGTCGATCCGGATCGTCGAGGTCGACGAGAACCCCGCCCTCTACGCCGAGTCGCACATCCCCGGGGCGATCGGCTTCGACTGGAAGACCGACCTGCAGGACCAGGTCCGGCGGAACTTCCTGGATGCGCCCGCGTTCGGCGAGCTGTTCGGCTCGCACGGCATCTCCGACGATCACACGATCGTCCTCTACGGCGACCGCAACAACTGGTTCGCCGCCTACACGTACTGGTACCTCAAGTACTACGGCCACGACGACGTGAAGCTGGTCAACGGGCCGCGCGAGAAGTGGATCGCCGAGGGCCGCCCGACCACCCCCGACGTCCCCTCCTACGAGCCGGCGACGTTCACCGCGCAGCCGGGCGATCCCGCCATCCGGGCGACCCGCGACGAGGTGCTGGCCGCGCTCGACTCCGATACGAAGCTCGTCGACGTGCGCTCCCCGCAGGAGTTCTCGGGCGAGCTGATCGCGATGCCCGGCTACGAGCAGGAGGGCGCACAGCGCGGCGGCCACATCCCCGGCGCGAAGTCCGTGCCGTGGGCCCAGGCGGTGCAGGAGGACGGCACGTTCAAGTCCGCCGGCGACCTCGCGGAGCTCTACCGCTCCAAGGGCGTGACGAACGGGGCGGACGTCATCGCCTACTGCCGGATCGGCGAGCGCTCCGCGCACACGTGGTTCGTGCTGCACGAGCTGCTCGGCAAGGACCGCGTCAAGAACTACGACGGCTCGTGGACGGAGTGGGGCAACCTCGTCGGCGTGCCGGTGGAGAAGGGCGCCTAGTTGTAAGTCCCCGAGCAGGTTGTTCCCTCGGCGGTCTTGCGCTGCGCGCGCGCAACGTCAACTGCGGCATCGAGGGGGCGGATTCGGCCGGGCCGGCAGGGCGCGGGCGGGCGCGCGGTAACGTCGATCGGGTCGTGCGCCGGGCGGGTTGGCCGACGTTGACGGCGCATAGCGCGGCGAACGTCAGACGCCCGGGCGTGTGGCGGCGGGTTCTGACGTTGACGTCGTAATGGGGCCGCAAAACGTCGTGCTGGCGGCGGCCCGCGTGGGGAGGTACGACATTGCTCCACACCGCCCAGCTCGCGATCCCCGCGGGCCACGCGGGGGGCCTCCCTCACTGCCCGCCGTTCACGAGCGCCGGCGCCCGCCGCCACCGACCGCGGCCCACGCCCCACCCGGAACAACCTGCTCAGGAACCAGACCCAGTGCACTGGATCCGGTCCAGCAGGTCCGCGACGATGCGGGCGGTCGCACCCCAGATCAGGTGGCCGTCCGCCTCGTACGTGTCCGTGCGGAACGGCATCCCGCGCCGCACCAGCCGCCGGCGGCCGTGGCCGGACCGGACGGCCTCGAGCGGCAGCTCGAGCACCTGCGCGACCTCGCGCTCCTGCAGCACCCACGCGAACCCCGGCTCGATCAGCCCGACGAACGGATAGATCGCGTAGTTGGTGACGAACGTCGGCGTCGGCTGCAGCGCGCCGACCAGCTCCACCGCGTCCGGCGGCAGCCCGATCTCCTCGTGGCTCTCCCGCAGCGCGGTGCCGGGGAGGTCGGCGTCGGTGTCGTCGCGCGCGCCGCCCGGGAACGAGATCTCGCCGGCGTGGCGGCGCAGGTCGGCGCGCCGCTCGGTGAACACCGCGTGGAGGGCGCCGTCGGCGGCGAGGAAGAGCGGCACGAGCACCGCCGCCTGCTTCCCGCCCGGCACGGTGAGCCGGACGGCCTCGGCCGGGTCGAGGAGTGCGCCGCGCAGCGCGGCCGCGACCTCGGCCCGGTCGGTCAGACCAGCTCGACCCGCTCGTCGAAGGCGACCTCGCCCTCGAGCGTCCGGTGGACGGGGCAGCGCGCGGCGATCACCGCGAGCCGGTCGATCTGCTCGTCGGCCAGGTGCGCGGGCATCTTCATGACGAGCCGGAACTGCGTCGGGTGCCCGCGCTCGGCCGGCGTGTACTCGCAGTCGACGCGGAGCCCGGCGACGTTCCAGCCCTTGCGCTTGGCGTACATCTCCATCGTGATCGCCGTGCAGGAGGCCAGCGAGGCGGCGAGCAGCTCCTGCGGGCTCGGGCCGGCGTCGTCGCCGCCGTCCTCGCGGGGCTCGTCCGCGGTGATCGTGTGCGAGCGCACCTTGACGTCGTGGCGGAGGTTCTCGAGCTGGCTCGCGGACGCGCGCATCGGGGCCATGCTACGCACACTCTCCCAGCGGGTTGAACAGCAGCCCGGTCAGCACCTTGGGGAAGAAGTACGTGGACTTCGGCGGCATGACCTCGCCCGCGGCCGCGACCTCGCGCACCAGCTCGACCGGCGCGGGACCCATGAAGAGCCCGGCCTGGACGTCGCCGGAGCGGATCCGCTCGAGCGCCTCGGCGGTGGAGCGCGCGTAGTCGAGCCCGTGCAGGTGCGAGATGTCGTCCTCGCTCATCCCCAGCGCGCCCTGCAGCAGGAGCGCCTCGGTGACCGCGGTGTCCAGCCGCCGGTAGGCGGCCGGCTTGCCGGGCAGCGCCGCGTCGGCGATCGCGGGGTCCTTGAGCGTGAGCCGCAGCGGGCGCTTGTGGAAGGCGTCGAGGTAGCCGATGCGCACGCGCCCGTCATCTGCCGGCGCCGGCGCGAGCTCGTCCTCGCTCACCTCCTCGACCTCCCAGTCGCGCCCGATCGCCTCCCGCAGCGCGACACGCCGCGTGTCGTCGAGCCCGGTCAGCAGCCGGTGGGTGGGGAAGATCGTCAGCCCCGGGTCCTGCAGCGAGACCAGGCACATGAGGACGTACCGGTGGCCGCCCTCGCCGCCGACCTCGTCCGCGTAGACGCGCGCGGTCTCGTAGCGGTGATGCCCGTCCGCGATCAGCAGCTCGGCGGGGGCGAGCGCCTCCTGCACCGCGGCGATCGCGCCCGGGTCGCCGACGCGCCACAGCCGGTGCGTCGTGCCGTCGTCGTCGGTCACCTCGCCGTACGGCGGGCCTTGCACATGCGGCTCGAGCGGCGCCCACGCGTCGCCGTCGTAGAGCGAGAAGATCGGCGAGAGGTTCGCCTGCGTGGCGCGCGTGAGCCGCAGCCGGTCCTCCTTCGGGCCGGGGTGCGTGCGCTCGTGGGGGCGGATCCGCCCGGGGCCGTACTCCTCGACGCGGACGCGCGCGAACAGGCCGTGGCGCGTGCGGCGCCGGCCGTCCGGCCCGGTGTAGTCCTGCTCGAGCGCCCACACCGCCGGCTCGGGGTCGGCGACCACGATCCCGTCCTCGCGCCACGCGCTCAGGGTCGCCGCCGCGTGGGCGTACGGGTCGCGGTCCAGCGGGTCCTGCGGGAGGTCGATCTCGACGACGTTGTAGGGCGAGCGCTCGACGAGCTCGGCGCGCTCGGCGGGATCGATGACGTCGTACGGGGGCGCGACGACCGGGGCGAGCCCGCCCGTTCGGTCGAGGTCGTAGTGGAGCGCGTGCAGGGGGGTGATGTCGGCCACGGCGGCGGCGGATGCTAGAGCCTCCCCCGCCGCCACCGTGATCCGACGTTCCTCCCAGCCCGTCCCGAGGGAGCTTGTGTCCTTAGCGGCGGACCCCGAAGTCCGCCGTGTAGGTGGCGCCGTCGAGCCCGCCGGCGTCGACCGGCGCGCCGATCGCGATCCCGATCCCGATCTCGCGGAACTGGCGCCGCAGGATGTTGGCCTTGTGGCCGGGGGAGCGCATCCACGCGCGGTGGATCTCCGCGGCCGTGGCGAGCCCGCCCGTGCCCCAGGCGATGTTCTCGCCGAGCGACCAGCCCTGGTCGCGGGCGTAGCCGGTGCGCAGGATGCGGTCGGCCATGTCCGCGCCGCCGGGCGAGTCGTGCGAGAAGAAGCCCTGCTCGACCATGTCCGCCGAGTGGCCCTCGGCCGCCTGGCGGAGCTTGGCCTGCTCCCTCAGCGGCGCCAGCCCGCGCGCGCCGCGCTCGCGGTTGTGGAGGCACAGCACGGCGGCCCGGACGGCGGCGACGTTGCCCGCGTCCGGCACGAGCTCGGTGTTCGCGCACTGCTGGGAGCGCTTCGCCTTGGGGGAGCCGCTCGCGGCGGTCGCGCCGGCCGGCAGCGCCAGCAGGCCGCACAGGACTGCCGCGCAGAGCGATGCGAGCAGACGAGGAGCCTTGGCGTGAGCCATACACGCGCTTCGTCGGCATGGGGGCTACTGCCCATAACGCTGCGCGAGCGCTTCTGGACGCACGTTCGGCTCGCGGCTACCACTTGAGCTGCTTGATGCGGCCCGATCCCGACGTCCGGCGCTGGCCTTTGAACACATACGTCCAGTACGCCTGGTTGTCCTTCGCGAACGCCCAGATCGACGCGTGCCCGGTGTACCGGTGGCGCCGGATGTGCCAGCGCAGGCGGCAGTTGAAGCTGCGATAGGTGGTGCGCGTGCAGCGGTGCGTCAGGCCTCGGATCTTGCCGTTGGTGTTCGCGCGGATCAGCGAGCGGATGTAGGCGGTCAGCTCGGACCGCGCCAAGCTCAGATCAACCGCAGCGCCGCCGCCGGCCGCCTGCGCCCCCGCCGCCGCTTCCGGAGCCGCCCGGATCGGTCACGGGCGGCGGGACGGTGAGCGGCCAGTCGCGCATCTCCGGGCCCGACACCCATGCGAACCCGAACGGGCCGCCGGCGACACAGCGGTCAGCGCGTTGCGGATAGAAGCTCGTGATCCCGATGAGCCGCCAGGTCAGGTCCGCCTTGCGGATCATCAGCGGCCCACCGCTGTCGCCGTGCGTGATGCAGTCGACGGTCGCGGCGTTGGGCGCGTTGTTCGCGCACACGTGGATGGTGCCGTAGAAGTGCCGGGTGTCGGCGTCGTCGAAGAAGGCCGCGCACTGGGCGTCGCTGAGCAGGTCGTAGTCGGCCGCGCGCAGGTACTGATCGAACTGCTGGTTCGTGTGGTCGTAGTTGAAATGCCCGAACCCCATCGCCGTCGCCCAGGTGTTCCAGTCGTCCGTGGCGCCGATGATCGCGGGAGGGATCGTGGTGATCGGGGTGTCGAGGAACAGCACCGCGATGTCGTAGAAGGCGTGGTAGGTGTGAACGCCGGTCTGCGGCAGGTAGGCCTTCGGGTGCACGACGACCCCGGTGACGTTCCGGCGCTCACCCTGCGTGGTGATCGTCAGGTCGCGGCGTCCGACGAGCACCTGGAAGCGGTTCGCGGGCCTCGGGGTCGCGTGGTCGTCGCCGACGACGCAATGGGCTGCGGTGAGAACGCGCTGCGGGGCTATCAGCACGGCCGTGCAGACGTTGTGACCGAGATCCCCATTGGTACCGGGACGGGTGGGGTCCACGAGCGCGGTCACCCAAGGCCATGCGTTCGGATCGGGGAAGTAGCCGCCGGCGATGCTGGTGGTCGCCTCGGGTCCTGATCGGCCGGCCGCACGGCTCGAGGTGGCAAGCAGGCCGAACGCGACCACGGCCAGCGCGAGAGCGATCGCCGCGGTCAGCGGACGACGCCTGATGGCTTCCATGCTTGCGCTCCTGGCTTCCATGCTCGCCCTTCCGAATTGGGCACTGCGTCCAGGCGGCCCACCCTATGCGGGTTGGGTCCGGCAGGCAACAGCCGCCGAAGGCGTACTGCGCAAAGGAATAGTCATACTCGCGGTATGCCGGTGCCCGCGCCGGATTACGAGTTGGGCCAGTTCTTCGATCTCTCGCCCGACCTGCTCTGCATCGCCGGCTTCGACGGCTACTTCAAGCGGTTGAACCCGTCGTTCGAGCGCGTGCTGGGCTACTCGGGCGAGGAGCTCATGTCGCGGCCGTTCCTGGAGTTCGTGCATCCGGATGACGTGGAGCGCGCTCGCGACGCGTTCATCCATCTGGCCACCGGCGAGGACACCATCGGATTCGAGTGCCGCCTCGTCTGCGCCGACGGCTCGGTTCGCCGGTTCGAGTGGAACACGCGCACGTTGCCGCAGTTGGGCGTCCTCTACGGCATCGCGAGGGATGTGACCGTTCGCGGCGCGTTGGCCGAGGAGCAGGCGGCGCTGCGCCGGGTGGCGGTACTCGTCGCGCAGCAGCCGTCCCCCAGCGAGGTCTTCACGGCCGTCACTCAGGCGGTCGGGCTGCTCCTCGATGCCGACCTTGCGGTATTGCACGTCTTCCTCGGCGACGGCACAGCGACGACGATCGCCAGCTGGAGCGGCGCACGGCCCCATGCTGCCGATCGGGACACGGTTTCCACTGGATGGCGACAGCCTCGCCGCCCGCATCTTCGAGATCGGCGCGCCGGCGCGAATAGACAGCTACGCCGAGGCGGGGAGGGTGAGGCAGCGGATCTCGCACGGAGCTTGCGTGTGCGCTCGGCCGTCGGGGCGCCGATCCTCGTCGAGGGGAAGCTCTGGGGCGCGTTGATGGCCGCGACTCGCGGCGTCGAGCCGTGGGCCGAGAACGCCGAGACCCGTATCGCCGCGTTCACAGAGCTGGTTGCGACCGCGATCGCCAACGCCGAGTCGCGCGAGGCGCTTGCCGAGCTCGCCGACGAGCAGGCGGCGCTGCGACGCGTCGCGACGCTGGTGGCACAAGGGGCATCGCCTCAGGATCTCTTCGAGGCCGTCGCCGAGGAGGTCGGCCGCCTGTTACCCGTCGGAAGCGCCACGATGGGTCGCTTCGAACCGGACGACACCGTTACCACGATGGCCTCGTGGAGCACCACCGAGGTTGCCTTTCCCACCGGCAGGCGGTGGCCGACCGAGGGCACGAACGTCGCGTGGATGGTGCTCCAGACGGGTCGGTCCGCTCGGATCGACGACTTCTCGGCTGCCACCGACCCGATCGGCGTCGCCGCGCGGGAGGCGGGCATCAAGTCGGCGGTTGGAAGCCCGATCGTCGTCGAAGGCCATCTCTGGGGCGTCATGACGGCCACCTCGACCGAAGGGCCGCTTGCCGCCGGACACCGAGGCGCGCCTCGCTTCGTTCACGGAGCTCGTCGCGACGGCGATCGCGAACGCGGAAAGCTCGGCAGAGATCGCCGCGTCGCGCAGGAGGATCGTCGCCGCCTCAGACGATGCGCGCCGCCGGATCGTCCGCGATCTGCACGACGGCGCCCAGCAGCGCCTGGTCCACACGGTGATCACGCTCAAGCTGGCGCAGCAGGCGCTGGCGAAGGGAGCAGAGGACGGGCCGCAGCTGGTGCAGGAGGCGCTCGGCAACGCGGAGCAGGCGACGGCCGAACTGCGCGAGCTCGCGCACGGGATCCTGCCTTCGGTCCTCACGCGCGGCGGCCTGCGCGCGGGCGTCGGGGCGCTGGCCTCGCGGATGCCGGTGCCGGTGGAGGTCGCGATCCCGGCCGACCGCCTGCCCGCCCCGATCGAGGCGACCGCGTACTTCGTCGTCGCCGAGGCGCTCACCAACGTCGCCAAGCACGCCGGCGCCGCGAGCGCCGCGGTCGCCGCGCGGGTCGAGGACGGGACGCTGCGGGTCGAGGTGCGCGACGACGGCGTCGGCGGCGCCCGCCCGGACGGAAGCGGCCTTCAAGGTCTCGGGGACCGGCTCGCCGCGCTCGGCGGGCGCCTCCGGATCGAGAGCCCCGCCGACGGCGGGACGCTGGTCGCGGCGACCATCCCCATCCCGGCAAGCGCCATCGAGCGATAGGCGCCAATAGTCGGGGCGGCCGGATTCGAACCGGCGGTCTCAGCGCCCCAAACGCTGCGCGATAACCAGGCTTCGCTACGCCCCGAACACGGCCATTCTAGGTCCAGGCGCCGCCACGCGATGTGGTCGGCTGGTTAGCCTGGCCGCCATGGAGGCTGTCGCTCGCGCCCGGTGGGAGGTCAGCGGGTCGTCTCGGCGCGTCCGGCTCCCGCGCGTTCCCGGCGTCGCGCATCGCTTCGGCGGCCCGCTGCTGATCGTCGCCAGCAGCGCTTCGCTCCAGACGTCGGCGGCGCTGGCGACGACCGTGTTCGCCGTCTACGGGTCCGCGGGGACCGGGGCGCTGCGGTTCGCCTTCGCGGCGCCGGCGCTGTTGATCTTCTCGCGGCCCGCGCTGCGGGGCCGCACGCGGCGGTTCTGGGTGAGCGCGGCCACGCTCGGCGCCACGCTCGCGGCGCTGAACCTCGTGCTCTACGCGGCCATCGCCCGTATCCCGCTGGGGACCGTGGTGACCCTGCAGTTCCTCGGGCCGCTCACGCTGGCGCTGCTCGGGCATGCACCGGCGGCTCGATGCGGTGTGGATCGCGGCGGCCGCCGGCGGCGTGATCTCGCTGACGGGAGGCCCGAGCGGCGGTGCCACCGCCGGGGTCGCGCTCGCGCTCGTCGCTGCCGCGCTCACCGCGCTCTCCCTGCTGATGACCCATCGCCTGGCGACCGAGAGCTCCGGGATCGACGGGCTCGCATTCGCCGTCGGCATCGCCGCGTGCATCACGCTCCCGCTCGCCGTCCCGGCCGCCCTCGCGACCCAGAGCCCGCACGATCTCGCGCTGATCGCCGCCGTCGCGGTGCTGAGCATCGCGGTCCCGTACGTCCTCGAGTACGTGGCGCTGCGGGCGGTTTCGGTGAAGACGTTCAGCGTCCTGCTCAGCCTCGATCCCGCGGTCGCGCTGTTCGCCGGCGCGCTGTGGCTCGGCCAGACGCTGAGCGCGTCGCAGCTGCTGGGCGTCGGGCTGGTCGTCGTCGCGAGCGCCGGCGTGATGGGGACGCGCGCTAGGGCACTACAGCTCGGCGACCAGGTCCCCGACGGAGTCGAGGATGCGCGAGGCGCGGAACGGGAAGCGCTCGGCCTCCTCCCGCGTCGTGACGCCGGTGAGCACGAGGATCGTCTCCACCCCGGCCTCGAGCCCCGAGATGACGTCGGTGTCCATGCGGTCGCCGATCATCGCGGTCTCCTCGGAGTGCGCCTCGATCGCGTTGAGCGCCGAGCGCATCATCAGCGGGTTCGGCTTGCCGACGAAGTACGGCTGCACGCCGGTCGCGCGGCTGATCAGCGCGGCGACCGAGCCGGTCGCGGGCGTCGGGCCCTCCGGCGCCGCGCCGGTCGGGTCGGGGTTGGTGGCGATGAAGCGCGCGCCGGCGGCGATCAGCCGGATCGCCCGCGTGAGGCTCTCGATCGAGTAGGTGCGGGTCTCGCCCAGCACGACGTAGTCGGGGCTTCGCTCGGTCATCGTGTAGCCGGCGGAGTGCAGCGCCGTCGTGAGCCCGGCCTCCCCGATCACGAACGCCGAGCCGCCCGGCCGCTGGTCCTCGAGGAAGCCCGCGGTCGCGAGCGCCGAGGTCCAGATCGCCTCCTCCGGCACGTCGAGCCCGCTCGTGCGCAGCCGTGCCGCGAGGTCGCGGGGCGTGTAGATCGAGTTGTTGGTGAGGACGAGGAAGGGCAGCTCCCGCTCGCGCAGCCGGGCGATGAACTCGGGCGCGCCCGGGATCGCGGCCTCCTCGTGCACGAGGACGCCGTCCATGTCCATCAGCCAGGAGCGGATCGCGCGCTCGCTCACCTCGCGCAGACTACGCGAGCACCACGCAGCCGCGCTCTTTGAGGCGCTCCGTCACCGGCGGCGGGTCGAGGAAGCGGTTCCAGCGCAGGTCGAGCTTCTCGAGCGCGGGGAGGTCGCCGATGGCGTCGGGGAGGTCGTGCAGGCGGTTCGCACGCAGGTCGAGGACGCGGAGCCGCTCCAGGCGCCCGATCGACGCCGGCAGCTGTTCGAGCGCGTTGGCGCGCAGGTCCAGGTGGCGCAGCTCGCGCAGGTCGCCGATCGTCTCCGGCAGCGCCGCGATCCGGTTCTGGCGCAGGTGCAGCTCGCGCAGCTCCACCAGGCCGCCGATCGTCTCCGGCAGCGTGGTGAGCGCGTTGCGGTACAGGCGGAGCTCGACGAGGCGGTCGAGCTCCCCGATCCAGGTCGGGCAGCTCGGTCAGGGCGTTGTCGGTCGCGCCCAGGTACCGCAGCAGCCGCAGCGAGCGGACCGGCTCGGGCAGCGCCGGGAAGCGGTTGTCGGCCAGGTAGAGGACCTCCAGGCGCGTGAGGCGGGCGAAGCTGGGCGGAAGGCTGGTGAGCCGGTTGTGGCCGAGATCGAGGACGCGCAGCTCGTTCAGGTCCCCGAGCGCGTCGGGTACGCGCTCCAGCTCGAGCTCGTGGACATAGAGCCGGCGCAGGCGCGTGAGCTTGGTGACCGCGGTCGGGATGCCGCGCAGCGGGTTCTCGCCGATCGAGAGCGACTCGAGCGCGGGCAGCTCGCCGAGCCACTCCGGCAGGCTCGTGAGCCGGTTGTTCCGCACGTCGAGATGGCGTAGCCGCGGCATTTCGCGCACGCCGGCGGGCAGTTCGTCCAGCCCCCGCCCGTCGAGGTGGAGCACGTCGTCGTCCATGCGCGACAGCGTGACGACGGTCACAGACGCGTAGCTGACGCCGGGTCGCGGGGTAGTTTCACGCACCATGCCGAAGATCGGTGAACACGAGCTGACGCTGCACGGCCACCGGGTGCGCTACCTGAGTGGCGGGTCCGGGCCCCCGGTCGTGCTCATCCACGGCATCACGTCGAGCGCCGACACCTGGGCGCCCGCGATGTCCAGCCTCGCGCGCGAGCACACCGTGGTCGCGCCCGACCTGCTCGGCCACGGCGCGTCGGCCAAGCCGCGCGGCGACTACTCGCTCGGCGCGTACGCCAGCGGCGTGCGCGACCTGCTCGCCGCGCTCGGCCACGACCGGGTCACCATCGTGGGGCACTCGCTCGGCGGCGGGGTGGCGATGCAGTTCGCCTACCAGTTCCCCGAGCGCACGGAGCGCCTTGTCCTCGTCTCCTCGGGCGGTCTCGGGCGGGAGGTCAACCTGCTGCTGCGCGCCGCCGCGCTACCCGGCGCGGAGCTCGTGCTGCCGTTCCTCGTGCCGGGCTGGCTCGCGCAGGCGGTCGGCGGCGTCGGCTGGGCGGGCGCCCGGCTCGGTCTGCGGCTCAGGCAGGACCTCGGGGAGGTCGTGCGCGGCTTCCTGTCGCTCAACGACGCCGAGGCGCGCGCCGCGTTCCTGCACACGCTGCGGGCCGTCATCGACCCCGGCGGTCAGCGCGTGAACGGGCACGACCGGCTGTATCTGACGGCCAACCTCCCCACGCTGCTTGTGTGGGGCGAGCGCGACCCGATCATCCCGGCCGCCCACGGGCATACCGCCCACGCCGCGATGCCGGGCAGCCGGCTGGAGGTCTTCGCCAACTCCGGGCACTTCCCGCACATGGACGACACGGTGCGGTTCGTCGACGTGATGTGCGACTTCCTCGCCACCACCGCGCCCGCGCAGCTCGATCCCGAGACGCTGCGCACGCGGATCATCGAGGGCGCGCGGCTCGCGGCCTGACGGCATCATGGGCGGGGTGGAGCGCATCTCCGCCCGCAACAGCGCCGGCTACGACGCGCCGATCGGCCTGACCGCCGACCCCGTGGTGTTCTCGCTCGTCGACGACCGGTTGAGCGTGCTCTTGGCGCGGCGGCTGGAGGAGCCGCAGCGCGGCCTGTTCGCGCTCCCGGGCGGGTTCGTCGGGACCGAGGAGTCGCCCGCGCAGACCGCCGAGCGCAAGCTGCGCGAGAAGACCGGCGTCGGGTCGGTGCACCTCGAGCAGCTGCGCACGTACGCCGACCCGCGGCGCGACCCCCGCGGCTGGCTCCCCTCGATCGCGTACCTCGCGCTGGTGCGGCCCGAGGAGCTGCCGGAGGAGGGTCCGGCCGAGCGCGAGGCGTCCTGGCACGCCGTCGACGACCTGCCCGAGCTCGCGCTCGACCACGAGACGATCGTCGACGACGGGCTCTGGCGGCTGCGCGCGCGGCTGACGGAGAAGACGTGGTTCCTGCGCGTGGCGGGCGCGCTGCTGCCGGGCGCGTTCACGCTGGGGCAGGCGCAGCGGCTCTACGAGGCGCTGCGCGGCGAGGCGGTCGACGCCGCGAACTTCCGCCGCGACGTGCTGGCGACGGCGTTGCTGGTGGACACCGGCGAGCTCCACTCCGACGGCCCGGGCCGCCCGGGCCGGCTCTACCGGCTGCTCTGAGCGTACGGCTCGAGCCCCTCCCGCGCGCGGGCGATCGCCCAGGCGTGGTTGGCGCGGAAGGCGGGGCGGAGGATGGGGGTGAGGACGCGCAGCAGCGGGCGGTCGGCGAACACGCGCCAGTCGAAGCGGACGTGGGTGCCGTTGCCGTTGCCGTGCGGCGTCAGCGTCCAGGTGCCGCGGCCGCGGAGGTCGCCGGTGACGTCGACCTCGTGGAGGGTCGGCGGCTCGTGGCGGATCGTGGTCGAGCGCGTCGTGAGGCGGTAGGGGAGGCGGCCCTTGAAGTGCTGGGTCGAGCTGTGGCCGACGACGCCGGGGCCGTCGGAGTCGACCTCCAGGTAGACGGGGCGCCACCACTGCGGGTACGTGCGCGCGTCGGAGAGCGCGGCGAAGACGGCTTCGCGCGGCGCGGCGACGTCCCATTCGTCCACGAACAGGTACTCGCGGTCGAACAGCGCGTGGGCCTTGAGGATGGCGTTCGCCAGCGCTCGCTGGACGCGTGGGGGAGACGACGTGGAGTGCGCCTCGCCGTCGAAGTCGCGGATGAGGCGCGCGCCGGCGACGGGCCGCGGCCAGCCGCCGACGAACTGCCCGTCGCGGTCGATCGCGGCGAGCCGCTCCAGCCACGCCTCAGTGTCCTTGGCGGGTCTGAGTTGCACCCGCACGCGGCCCGGTCCGTCGCCGGCGGGGACGTGGCTGTGCGGTTGGCCGGCGGGCGTCTCGATCGCCTCGCCGGGGCCGAGCGTCGATTCGATTCCGCCGCTCTTCATCCGCATGCGGCCCTCGATCACCTCGTGGCGCTCGGTCTGGTCCGGGTGGACGTGCGCCGTGGTGATGAAGCCCTTCGGCCGCCCGATCACGTCGAACTCGAGCAGCGAGCCGCCGCTCTCCTCCGTCGTCGTCCGGAACTCGATCTGCACCCCGAGGCTCGGAGCGTCCAGCACTTCGCCCGGCTTGGCCATCGTCGCAGCACCTCCGCGCTGATCCGTGGCGCCTCCGGGCAACTATGGCGCACGACCGCTCCTCCCGGATCACTCTGGCCCGCCCATTAGTGTTGTTCGGGCCGAGCCCCCGTAGCTCAGCTGGATAGAGCAGCGGACTTCTAATCCGCAGGTCGCAGGTTCGAATCCTGCCGGGGGTGCTTTACGAAAACCCTGCTTAGGCGGGGTTTTTGCGTTTCCGAGGTAGAGCGAAAATCGGCCGGGGCACCCGGGGGGCACCCAAACGGGGCGAACCTCCGCCGCGCCGGCCTACTCCGTGACCGGCTACCACGTGCCGGGCTGGCCGCGTGGGTAGGCCATCGCGTCCCGGCCCGCCGCCCGCGCCAGCGCGCGGGCGGCGTAGCCTGTCCGGCCCCCGACGCGCTGCTAGGAGGCGCGGTTGGTCGGAATGTCATAGGTCGGCGTGCCGTTGCCCAGTCCGCGTCCGACTAGTCGGCCTGCTGGGAGAGATCGGCATTCCGCGCGCCACGTTCTAATTGCTGGACATCGTTTCGGGCTGGTTGAAGGTCTGCATGTCCGCGTTGAGGATCGCGCCGGTCCGCTGGTTTCCGTGAGCGACCTTGCCCTTGCCGTGCTTGGCCTTGGCGCGCTTGGCCTTCACCGAGTCGTCGCCCCCGAGCGTGTTAAGACTCTTGCTCACCGGGACAGTGTTCTCTGCGGGCACGGCGACCACGCTGCTGCTGATGCCGTCGACCTTCATGTAGATGGCGGCGCTGGCCGGTCCGGCGGCGGCGACGAGCAATCCGGCGGTGACCGCGAGAGCGGCGGCCGAGCGCTTGAGGTTGGTGGTGAACATGGTGCGTCCCTTCCTGGGGTGGGTTGGTTGTCGAGGGGCATGACCCCGGACCCGCCGCGCAGGTTGGACACATGTGATCGAGGTGCAGTGGCGCATGCGCGAGCGCGTGGCGTGACTGCCGCTACGCCGCCGAAGCACGACGAGACGATCAGCGACACACGAGCTCGGCGACCGCCCGGCACCCAACCGCCGTTCGGCACGCGCCCCGCGCCCTGATCGTCCTTGCCCGGGAATGCGAGCGGTTGCGCGTGGTCCTGAGCAATACGTGACCGCGTCCCGGACGCCGTGCAAGTGGCCAACCCGTTCCGCCGTCACCGGGTCATACCCGTCGACCGGCACACCACGAAAGGGACATGGAGCGATCGCGTCGCTCCATTTCTCTTGAAACCGTTGAACAGAAAGGCTTTGCCATGTCCTGGTACCGGAAGATGCGGCGTCCCGCGGTCGCTGTGTCCGTGCTGGCGGCCGCCGTCTCGGCGATCGTGCTGCCGCTCGGCTCGCCCGCGTCCGCCGCCCCGTCGGCGTTCGCGTTCACCAAGATCGAGGGCGCGGCCGGCGGCGCCGCCGGGCTCACGCCCACCGTGACCGCGTTCCGCGGTCTGCTCGGGGAGCCCAACAACGCCAGCAACCCGCCGGCCGCCGCCGGCCGTCGGGAAATCAACTGGGACGGGACGCCGGACGCGCAGTCGGCCCCGAACCTGTTGCCGCCGGACTTCTTCAACACCACCGTCCCGCGCGGTGCGGTGTTCGTGTCGAAGAACAACAAGTTCCAGGTGAGCGCCGACGCCGACAACCCGACCAACACGGGCGTCCGGTTCGCGAACATCAACGGGCAGTACGACGACATCTTCGCGACGTTCAGCCCGGAGAAGCTGTTCACGCCGATCGCCACCAACGTGATGGGCGTCCGGTTCTTCGTGCCCGGCACGAACAGGCCGGCCACCGTCAAGGGCTTCGGCGCGGTCTTCACCGACGTCGACCGGGCCAACACCACGAAGCTCGAACTGCTGGACCGCTACGGCAAGGTGATCTACGTCGCGTACGCGCCGAAGGCCACCCAGGCCGGCCGTGGCCTGTCGTTCGTGGGCGTGAAGACCAAGGCCGACATCTGGGAGGTCCGCATCACGACCGGCAACGCGCCGCTGTCGATCAAGAACCTGGAGCGCAAGAAGTACGACCTGGTCGTCATGGACGACTTCCTGTACGCCGAGCCCCGACCGCGATGAAACGGCCGCCTCGCACTACCTGAAGGTAGTCCGAGTAGTCGGACGAGGACCCAAGGGACGCACCATGTTCACCACGACGCGCTCGACGCATGGGTACGCGCGACGGCGCGAGTGATGGAGGCATCCGCCCGCGCGGATTCGTCGGGCGCGAGCGCGCGAATGGATGTCCGGCGCAAGCGTATGGAGATGGCGGCGATCATCGCGGACACGGCGGCATCCAGTCCGCTACGTGCAGTGATCGCAGAGCAGTGCCGCGCGCTCGCGCAATCGCTCCACGCGGCGAGCGACACGCTCGAAGGCGACCGGTCGCGATGAGCCACGGACCGCCGCCACCGGAATGGCTCGTGGAAAGCGCCGGCGCGGCGGCGGCGAAGCTGCGCGCGGCGGGTGAGCCGGTGAACGCCGACACGTTGCGCGACGCCGACGTCGGGCTCTCGCTGTATCGCGCCATGGACGCCGTGTTGTGGGCGTTGGAGTACGCCGCCGCCGAAGCCGATGAACGCGAGCGGTCGTGAGGCTCGTTATCCACGCTGACGACGCCGCCACGCTGAGGGCGGGAATCGAACGCGGCGACACCCTGTCGGTGATCGCCGGCGAGCGCGGCACGAAGGCCGGCAACAATTCGCCGTGCGGATCGGCAATACAGAACTACCGGCGCTCGCGATCCGAACGCCCGAAGACCCCGGCTCATGCGTCGATCGACGAGTGCGACGAGCCGTCGGTCGAAGCGAAACTGACGATGCTGTTGCCCGATCAGGTCGATCACCGTGAGATAGGGCTTGCCGTCAGCCCGGCGAAGGCCGCGTCCCATCTGTTGCGTGAAGACCGTGGCGCTGTCCGTCGGGCGCAGGAGCAATACAGCGTCGACGCTGGGCACGTCGATCCCTTCCCCAAGTACGTCAACCGAGAACACGGCGCGTAGTTCCCCGACTTCGAGCTGGCGAAGCGCGGCCGCACGCTCCGTCTCGGGCGTCTGACCGGAGAGCGCAACCGATGCCAAGCCTGCCGCGCTGAACTTTCTGGCCATGTAGTTCGCGTGCTCTACTGAGACGCAGAAGCCGAGCGCCCGCATCTGGCCCGGCTCGGCGATCACGTGCTGGATCGCCTCGAGCAACTTGCCGACACACGCATCGTTGCCGGTGATCACGCGATCGAGCTCGCCAAGCTGATAGCCGCCGCGCTGCCAAGGCAGCGCCGAGAGGTCGGTCCCGTCTGCGACACCGAAGTACTGGAATGGAGCCAGGAAGCCCTCGTCGGGCCGGCGGGCGTGTTCCTGCTCGACAGCAAGAACCTCCACGGCATGCTCGCGGTACGGAGCGGCGTCCTTTTGGTCCGGTGGCGGGAAGATCCGGCCGACGGGTACGGGAACCGCGACCTCACGCCACGAATGCTGGCACTCGGCCGCGTCCTCGAGACGCGGCTTCGGGTCGACGACGTGAACGGACCGCCGGTGCAACCTGTCGTCGTGTTATGGGGATCGTTCGAGCAACGGTCGATCGCGAGCAAGGGCGTCGCGTGGGTGCAGGGCGCCGAACTCGCTCGCGTGCTCGAGAACCGTCCCGTGACGCTTTCGAGCGACGAGATAAAGCGCGTAGCGGCAATGTTAAGGAAGCCGTGGCGCGCCGCTCCTGAGCCTCCAGACTGAACGCGCCTCGTCCTCTTGGGCGGTGGACCGTCACCCGTCGAAGTACATCGGGAACTCGTACGGGTGCGGACGGATCTTCACGCGGTCGGACTGCTCGCGCCGGAACTCGATGTACGTGGCGATCAGGTCGTCGGTGAAGACCCCGCCGCGGGTGAGGAACGCGTGGTCGGCCTCGAGCGCGTCGAGCGCCTCGTCGAGCGACGTCGGGACGGTGGGGATGTCCGCGAGCTGCTCGGGCGGCAGCTCGTAGAGGTTGAGGTCGATCGGCTCGCCGGGGTTCAGCTCCCGCTCGATCCCGTCCAGCCCCGCCATCAGCATCGCCGGGAACGCGAGGTAGGGGTTGGCGAGCGGGTCGGGCGGGCGGAACTCCAGTCGCTTGGCCTTCGGCGACGCCGAGTACATCGGAATCCGCACGGCGGCCGACCGGTTGCGCTGCGAGTGCTTGAGCAGCACGGGGGCCTCGTAGCCCGGGACCAGCCGGCGGTAGGAGTTGGTCGCGGGCGCGCAGAACGCCAGCAGCGCCGGCGCGTGCTCGAGCAGGCCGGCCGCGTAGTGGAGGGCCAGCGGGGACAGCAGCCCGTAGCCGTCCGCCGAGTGCATCAGCGTCTCGCCGTCCTTCCACAGCGACTGGTGGACGTGCATGCCCGAGCCGTTCTCCTCGAAGATCGGCTTGGGCAGGAACGTCGCCGCCTTGCCCGCCTGCTTGGCCGTGTTCTTGACGACGTACTTGTGCAGCTGCAGCGCGTCCGCCATCTCCAGCAGCGGGAGGAAGCGCAGGTCGATCTCACCCTGGCCGGGCCCGCCGACCTCGTGGTGGTGGCTCTCGGTCCGGATGCCGAGCGCCTCGAGCACGATCACCATCGTGGCGCGCAGATCGCTGAGGGTGTCGTTCGGCGGGGCCGGGAAGTAGCCCTCCTGCGAGCGGTTCGTGTAGCCGAGCGCGGCGAGCCCCTCGCCGCGTCGCTGGAACCCCTGCCCCGAGGTCCAGTGACCCTCCTCGGAGTCGACCTCGTAGAACGCGGTGTTGGCCTGCTGGTCGAAGGCGACGTGGTCGAAGACGTAGAACTCCGCCTCGGGCCCGAAGTAGGACGACGTCCGCGACGCCGCTGGAGCGCAGGTGCTCCTCCGCCTTGATCGCCACGTAGCGCGGGTCGCGCGTGTACGGCTCGCGCGTGATCGGGTCGAGCACCGTGCACACCAGCGAGAGCGTCGGCGCCTCGTAGAACGGGTCCAGGACAGCCGTGGACAGATCGGGCAGCAGCAGCATGTCGGACTCGTAGATCTCCTGGAAGCCGCGGATCGACGAGCCGTCGAAGCCGATGCCATCGGCGAGCGCCTCCTCGTCAAGGCTCGCGAGCGCCATCCCCATGTGCTGCCAGGTCCCCGGCAGGTCGGTGAACTTGAGATCGACCATGCGCGCGCCGTGGCGCTCGGCGAGGGCGAGCACATCGCCCGGCTCCGCGCCCCGCTCGCCCACCAGCGCACGGACGCTGAGCGGCTCGGTGACCTTGCCACTCACGAGGTCCGCAATCACCATTCCGTCCTCCTCCAGTCGCACGCCGGGCGGGCGGATTCTCGCGCTTTCAGCTGCCGCGTCCTTGGGCCACGTGTCCAGAGATTCCTCGCGCGGGTTCGCCGCGATGCGCTGAGCGCGACCGGATCGGGACATCGCGAGATCACGCCGACCTCGCCCGGATGTCGGTTCGCCGGCAGGGAATCCTCGACGCCGGTCCATCAACCGGCCGCCACACGGCACCTAGGCTTGCGCCGTCCGAGCCATTTCTGAAGGGAAGCAGACATGAAGATGGTCGTGGCGTACGTCGATCCGGAGCGGTTCGACGAGATCCGTGAGGACCTGCTGGAGCTGGGCTTCGTGTCCATCTCGGTGCTGAACGCGAACGGCTCGACGCCCGAGGCGACGGTGACCGGCAGCTACCGCGGGGCGAAGCTCGAGCGGCACCTGCGGCCGAAGGCGCGGATCGAGGCCGTCGTCGCCGACGACGCCTCCTCCACCGTGGTCGAGACCATCCTCACCGCAGGCGGCGAGCGCACGTTCGTGACCGTCATGCCCGTCGAGGAGGCGCATCCCGGAGGAGCTCGTGAAGTCGATCGCGGTGGCTGGGCAGGCCGGATAGCTGCACCGCCCGCCCAGTAGGGTCGGGCATCGTCTTCTTTCAGCTCACCAGCTGGGAGCTCGGCCTCCTGCTTTCGGGGCGCGCGGCTCGGGACTCCTGGGGCACCGCGTCCGGCACCTGTCCGAGAGCTTCAAGGAGCCGTTCGGGATCCTGCAGGGAGCGCTGTTCGGCGTCGTCGGGTTGCTGCTCGCGTTTGGGCTGTCGCTGGCGGTCTCTCGCTACGAGGATCGCCGCGCCAACGTCGTCAGCGAGGCCAACGCGATCGGCACCACGTACCTGCGCGCGCAGACGCTGGCGGAGCCGATGCGCAGCCGGTCGCTCGATCTGCTGGTCGACTACTCGCGCAGCGCGATCCGCCTCTCCGACCACGTCCCGGGTAGCGACGAGGCGGGCCAAGGCTGCGCCGAGAGCGGGCGGGCTGTGGAGCCTCGCGGGAGAGGCGCTCGACATGTCGCCGACGGCCAGCGCGCCGCGCCTCTACGTCGAGACGCTGAACGAGATGATCGATGACGAGACCGTGCGCGTCGCCGCCCTCAGCAACCGCGTCCCGACCGCCGTCCTGGTGCTGGAAGTGCTCGGCGCGGCGCTCGCCGTCGGGCTCCTCGCCGCCTATGTCGTGCTCGTCGGACGGGGCGTGGTCGCGGTCGTGCTCGCCGCGGGCCTCGTGGCGTTCCTGCTGCTGGTCACCGCCGACCTCGATCGCCCGACGCGGGGGATGATCCGCGTCCCCGACACGGCGCTGGCGAATCAGCTGGAGTCGATGACGCAACCACCGGCAGCCGCCGCACCCAGTTCGCCGGCGCCCTGAGACGCGTCTACCACCACTTGCTCTCGTGCGCGTCGTCGGTGCCGCCCGTCTCGTCGAGCGCGTCGAGCGCGGCCATGTCCTCGTCGGAGAGCGTGAAGTCGAAGATCGCGGCGTTCTCCTCGATCCGCTCGCGATGCGTCGACTTCGGGATGACGATGAGGTCCCGCTGCACGCACCAGCGCAGGAGCACCTGCGACGGCGTGCGCCCGACGCGGTCTGCGATCTCCCGCACGCGCGGGTCGGAGAGATAGCGGCCCGTGCCGAGCGGGCTGTAGGCCTCGAGCGCGATGTCGCGCTCCTCGCACGCCTCGAGCAGCTTCCGCCGGTACTTGATCGCGCTGAACTGCACCTGGTTCACCACCGGACGGGTCTCGGCCACGGCGAGCAGCTCGTCGAGCTCGGACACGTTGAAGTTCGACACGCCGATCGAGCGTGCGTAGCCGCGCTCGCGCGCGCCCTCCATCCCCGGCCACGCCCAGGTCGGCCCGCCCTGCGGATAGTGGATGATGTAGAGGTCGACCTGCTCGACGCCGAGCCGCTCGAGGCTGCGCTGCGCCTCGGCCTCCGGGTCCTTCCGGCCGGGAAAGAACTTGGTGGTGATGAAGACGTCGTCGCGCGGCACGCCGCTGTCGCGCAGCGCGCGGCCGACGCTCTCCTCGTTGCCGTAGGCCTGCGCGGTGTCGATGTGGCGGTAGCCGAGCTCGAGCGCCCAGCGGACCGCGTTCTCGGTCTCCGTCCCGTTCGGCACCTGCCAGACGCCGAGGCCGAGGATCGGGATCTCGTTGCCGTCTGCGAGGACGCGTGCGCGCCCGTCGGGGGTGACTGCTCCGGCGGTCATGCGGGCTCCTGGTCTCGGGGAAGCGGAACTTCGATGGTACGTAGGACATCGCGCCTGCCATGCGTGCCCGATCTGCCCACCGGGTAAAGACCTGCACAACCTGCGAAAGGGAGGATCCATGGCCGAATCCACGAAGCGCTCCTCGACCGCACGCCCCAAGCGGGCGAGCAGCAGGTCCAAGCCTGCCAGCAGCAGGTCGTCCGCATCGAAGCGCCCGAGCTCGAAGCGCTCGAACAGCCGCGCGAGGTCAACCGCCTCGAAGAACGCCCGGTCGTCGAGCAGCGCCGCCTCGCGCACCACGTCCTCGAACACCAGCAACGGCGTGGCCCACAACGTCGCCGACACCGTCGGATCGGTCGCGAGCAAGGCGAAGTCGCCGCTCGTGGCCGGCGGCGCGGCCGCTGCCGGGCTGCTCGGCGGGCTGGTGCTCGGCTCGCGCGTGCTCACGCCGCGCAAGAAGGTCCTCGGCGTCCCGATCTCGCGCAGGGGCTTCGACTTCAAGCCCGTCGCCAAGGAGGTCCACAAGGCCGGCAAGCAGCTCGGCCGGCTCACCGACGAGATGGCGCAGGCGCGCAAGCAGGCGAAGAAGGTCGGCGACGCGCTCTCCTGAGGCTCAGATGGCGGCGACGACGACAACCACGAAGCGCAGGACCGGATCGAGCACGCAGTCGAATCGCTCGGCGACGAAGGCGCTGGGCGATGCCGCGCAGCGGGCGAAGGGCCCCGCGCTCGCCGGCGGCGTCGCGGTCGCCGGCCTGGCGGCCGGCACGGTGCTCGGCTCGAAGCTGCGCGCGCACCGGCGGCCGCGCATGCTCGGCCTGCCGATGCCGCGCGGCTCGGAGCTGAGGTCGGGCGCCAGGCACGCGGTCCGCGCCGGCCGCTGGGTGGCGGAGATGCAGTCCGATGTGCGGGCGGTCCGAGCGCAGGCGGAGCAGTCGCGGCGTCAGTCTCCGATCGAGGTGCTCCTCACCGGCCTGACGTCTCGCCGACTGCCCCGCCGCCGCTCGACGACGGCGGACTGACCTAGCTGCCGGCGCGCTTGCGGCTCGCCGGCCGCTTCTTCGCTGCCGCGGGCTTGGCGGCGGACTTCGACCGCGAGCGGGTCGTCGGGCGCGCGGCGGCCGCGCCCTCGCCGGCCGTGCGCCGCTTGGCCGGTCCCTCGATCTCGGCGACCGGGATCTCGTCGTGGGCGGTGTCGACCGCCAGCTGCGGGATGAGGTCGCCCAGGAAGTCCGCCATCCGCTGCTCCTCGCGCAGGATCTTTCGCGCCAGCTTCGCGGTGTCCGTGTCGCCGACCGCCGTGGCGATCGCGTCGATGGCCCGGTAGGTGGCGATCTCCCGTGCCTCGTCCTCGAACTCGGTCCGGGCGTTCTTGAGCATCCGCTCCTGCTCGCCGGTGCCCAGGACGGCCCCGAGCGGCTTCTTGACCGCGGCGGTCGCGCGCTGCACCGCGCTCTGCGCGGCCTCGGCGCCGCGGCCGAGCGCGTCCGGCCCGCGCACGAGCTCGGCCTGCCCGCCGAGCTGCTTGATGCGGCGCTCGACCTCGGTCGCGTGCGACGTGGTCTCCTTCTGGTGCGCCTTGAGCCGCTTGAGGTAGTCGGCTCGGGTCGTGACGTCGATGTGCGTCTCGAGCGCGACCTCCAGTCGGCGCTCGGTGGCGTACGCGTCGTTGAGGTACTGGACGAGCTTGGCGTCGCGCTTGGTCTGTTCTGGCATCTCGAAATCCTCCTGGATCTGGGGGGTCTCACCTTGCGGTAGCGGGCGTCCACGACGGAGTACCCGGCGAACCCGATCAGACAGTCGCGACGATGCCGAGGAGCGTCGGACCGTAATGCACGCGGCGTATGCCCGGCCCGCTGAACCGTCCTGCGTCAGGACGCCGACGCCTGATCAAGCCGGCGCGCCCTTGAGCGCCTGTCGTGCCCGGGCGAGGACGTCCTCGCCGCGGTCTCCAGGCTTCCACGCCGACGCGACGATCTCCATGACCGGGCCGGCGATGAACTCGCTGCGGATGTCCTCGAGCACGTCACCGAAGTCGTCGTCCTCGCGCAGCGGGACGTGGATCGCCAGCCGCCGGCCGCTCGCCCTGTACGCCGTCGCGCCAAGCCGCGTCGCAGCGGTGAGGGCCCGCCGGGCCGCGACCTGGATCAGGCGATCACCGGCGGGATAGCCAAGCTCATCGTTGATGCGTGGAAGATCCTGGAGCTGCAGGAGCACTACGCCGAAGCGTCGTGCGACTGATCCCTCACTTGCCGCCTGGCGGATCGCTCGCTGCAGCGCCCGCTGGTCGCCGAGCAGCGTCAGGCCATCCACCGTCGAGGCGTGGAGCCGATCCAGGGTGCGGTCGTCGATGTCGCGGCGGTCGAGCGGCAGGTTCTCGAGGATCACGTCGATCAGCTCGTCGCTGGGGTGCTCGGGGGCAGATCGCATCCGCTCTACCAGGAGTTGGACGATCTCCGGGTCGAACTGGGTGCCCGCGTGCGCGATGAGCTCCGCGCAGGCCTCCCCTGAGCTGCGCGCGGCACGGTGGGGGCGGTCGTGCGTCATCGCGCCGTACGCCTCGAGGACGCCGAGCACGCGGGCGGCGAGCGGTATGTCCTCGCCCGCGAGTCGCGCCGGATATCCGTGCCCGTCATAGCGCTCGTGATGGAACAGGACGGCGACCGCGGATTCGCGGAGAGAAGGGGCTTGCCGCATGATCTCGAAGCCCAGGCGCGGATGCAGCGAGATCAGGGCACGCTCGTCCGGCGCGAGCGGATCGCGACTGAGAAAGAGCCGCTCCGAGAGTGGGAGGTACCCGACGGTGCGCAACAACGTTGCGATGACCAGCGCATCGCGGTCGTCCTCGTCGAGCCCCAGATCGCCGGCGAGCCGGCTGGCCAGCACCGAGAGCGCCACTGACTCGCGGTGCAGGAGGGGATCCCGCGCCGACGCGGCTTCGGCGAGCACGCGGACGGTGGCGCGGTGCGCCTCGCGGAGGTCGCGACCCAGCTGGCCCTGGCTGAGCGCGGCGCCGGCGTGATTGCCGAGCGCGAGCAGGACATCGTCGTCCAGCTCGGCGAAGCCGCCCGCCCGGTTGGCGCACACGATGACGCCATGGAAACGGTCGCGCAGGTAGAGCGGGACCGCCACGAGCCCGTCGATTTCCTCGTCGGCCACTGACCCATCGTCCTCGGGCTGGACGGGATCGTCCTCGCGCACGATCCGGTCGCGGGCGAGCACCTCGTGCGCGAAGCGCTGGACGACGCTGCTGTGCTCCGGGTCGTGCGAGAAACCGACGGCGCTGACGAGGTTGAGGTCGCCGTCTTGGTCGTCGTCCTCCTTGGCGAGCAGCAGCCCCTTCTGAGCGTTCACCAGTTGGATGGAGGCCTTGAGCACGAGCTCGAGCACGTCGTCGCGCCCGGAGGACCGGCCGTGCAGGTCCTGGAGCTGCCGGCGCAACTCGCGGCTCCACTCGCGCTCCGCCTGCCACGAGTCGCGCAGCCGACGCAGCAGGACGCGCTCCTGCGTGAGGGCTTGCTCGAGCCGTCGTACGTGGCGCTCGAACTGCTCGCGCTCATCGGACCGCTCCTTCCGCAGGGCGTCGGCGACAGCCCCGAGCCGGCGCTCGCGCTCGCGAGCGGCGCGCCAGCGCATCAGCGCCACACCGCAGCCGATCGCCAGCAGGACGATCGCCCCCGCGGCTAATGCGGCCGCGGTGGTCATGGGGCCGTCACAGCCGCCGGCATCCGGACCATCTCCGCATCCCTCCCCTGAGGTCGTCTGTTCAGCACGGCCTACCCGGCCGCGGTCGCGCCGATTCGCTCACACCTTGCGGTAGCGGGAGTCGACGATCGAGTACGCGGCGAACCCGATCAGCCCCGCCGCGACGATGCCGAGGAGCAGCGGACCGTAGGACGCGTGGGCGAGCCGCGGTCAGCGCGCCGTCGAGGCCCACCGCCTTGTCCGGGTCGAAGTCGATCGCGGCCCGGACGAGGAAGTAGCCGATCAGGACGAACACGACCATGCGCGCCAGGTGGCCGAACGACGCCCAGCGCCGTGAACGGCCGCTGGACGCGCTCGCTCATCTGCTCGGTCTTGGAGTTCTCGAGGAACTTCCTGCGTGATCCCCTTGTAGCCCTGCTCGAGCCCGACGCCGATGATGATCAGGCCGGCGATCGCCGACGAGGATCTGCCCGGCCGGCCAGCCGAGCACGCCGCCGGTCGCCTTGCCCGGGCCGGCCGACCCGCCGCCGCCGGAGCCGATCAGGATCGAGACCGCGGTGACGCAGAGCAGCGCGTAGCCGATGCCGCTCGCCAGCCCGTCGACGCGCTCCTTGGCGTCGTCGCTCGCCTCCGGCCCATGGCCGATCGCGGCGCGCACGAGCCGCCAGATCGCGTAGCCGGCCAGGCCGATCGGCCATGAGGATCAGGAGCGCCTTGCCGAACGGCTGCTTCGCGATCGTCTCGAGGGCGCCCTGCTGGTTCGTCGTCTTGCCGCCGTCCCCGAGGGCGAGCTTGATCGCGAGGACGCCGATGATCGCGTAGATCGCCCCGCGCGCGACGAGGCCGGCGCGGGCCAGCCACTCGAACTGCGCGGCTGCGCGCGACGTCGTCGCCCTTCGCCTGCGCCTGCCGGACCGGCATCCGCCGGCGCTGAGGTTCTGGGCCATCTAGCTCTCCTCCTGATCGCGCCGCGGGACGCAGACGCTCAGCGCGCCGGCCTCGACCTTGACCTCGAACGACTTGACCTTGCTGCGGTCGCCGCCGTCGAGCTCGTAGCGGACCTTGCGATCGAGCTGGACCTTCACCGTCTTCGCCTTCGTGGTCCGGACGAACGGGGACCGGTTCGGATCGCCGACCGCGGTGCGCGCGAGCGTGCGAGCCCACTGGACCAGCCCCTCGGCGGTCACGATGCCGAGCTCGAGCATGCCGTCGTCCGGGCGTGCGTCGGGGAACACGTCGACGCCGCCGAAGATGTCGCCGAGGTTGCCGAGCAGGACGCACGTCGCGCGGCCCTCGTACCAGTCGGTGCCGTCGACCTCGATCTCGGCGCCGAAGCCCGCGGCGCGCAGGTTGCGCGATCCGCTCCACAGATACGCCGCGCGGCCGACCCGCTCCTTGAGGTCGTCGGCGTCGCGGATCATCGCCGCGTCGAACCCGGCGCCGGCCATCACGGCGAAGCGCTCCTTGCCGAAGCGGCCGACGTCGAGGCTGCCGGCGGTCGCCGCTCGAGCCCGACGGCGACGGCGCGCTCGATGTCCTCGGGGATCCCGAGGTTGGTCGCGAACAGGTTCGCCGTGCCGGCCGGGAGGACCGCGAGGCGCGCCGTCCGTGCCGGCGAGCACGTCGATGCAGCGCCGCACCGTCCCGTCGCCGCCCCAGGCGAACACGAGCTCGGCGCCCTCGTCGAGCGCCCGCCGGACCTGCTCGGGCGCCTGCTTCGCCTTCGGCACCTCGTACCAGAGCGGCTCGTCGACGCCCGCGGCCTCGAGCACGCGGCGCAGCTCGGGCAGCCCGCCTCCGAGCGTGCTTCTCGGCGTGGGCGACGACGGCGACCTTCATGCGACCGGCTGCGCGCGGCGCGACGTGGACGACCTGCGACCTGCTGCGGGCTGCGCGCCGCGTGCGCGACGCCGGCCGCGCGGCAGGCGAACAGCAGCACGAGCAGCGCGCCGATGCCGATGACGAGCCCGCCGGCGACGTCGAGCGGGTGGTGCATGCCGCGGTACATCCGGGAGAGGGCGACGAAGACCGGGACCAGGACCGCGACCGCCCAGGCGAGCGACGCGCACCCGCCGGTCGCGGAACCGCGACGTGATCAGCAGCACGAGGCCCGACGTAGACCGCGATCGACGCCGCCGTGTGGCCGGACGGGAAGCTGGCGTCGGCGGGCAGGTCCTCGAGCCGCTTGACGTCGGGCCGCTCGCGCGGCACCGCGAGCGACGTGACGCGGTAGGTCGCCGACTCGACCGCGAGCGCGAAGACCGCGAACGCGGCGATCAGCCACTTGCGCAGGACCGCGCACGACGAGCGCGACGGCTCCCGACGAGGATCGGCAGCAGCGGGGCGCCGCCGAGCGTCGAGCCGACCGCGGAGGCGTCCGTGAGGAACGGCGTGCGCTCGGCGACGATCGACCGGACGGCGCTCTCGTCGGTGCCGCGCGACGCCGCCGGTGTCGAGCAGCACGTCGGTCACGAGCAGCCCGAGCGCGACCGCGACCAGCGCGAGGACGGCGAAGCCTGCGAGCAGCGCCGCGAAGAACACCGCCGCCGGGTGGCGTCCGCGCAGCCGGCCGGCCAGGCGCTCGGCGGGCCCGCCGCGGCGGGCGTCCAGCACCGGGACCGCCCAGCGGTCGTCGGGCTGTGCGCGGTGACCGTTCGACGTCGAGCGCGCCGGCGCTTGCATCTGCTTCCTCCCCGATCGGCTGGGTACAACGACCCCGGATTGACCGACTTCCCGCCTGGGCCATACCCATGCCGCTGCTCGTCCTAGTCATCGTCGCGACCGCGGCTCGGCTGCGCGGTGCGCGACGCTCAGCCTGCGCCGGTCGCGCCGCGCCGGCGCCCGTCGCCGCCGCCCGCGGTCGGGCGCTGGCGGACGGAGGTGGCGACCGGTCTGGCCCTCACGCGCGGCGCTCGTCGCTGATCGTGGGCGGCGGCGTGCTGCTCGGGGTGCTCGCGTACCTCGTCCGGCGCGACACGGAGCTCGTCCGGCTGGACGCAGTCCGTGGCGAGTTGGGCGGACCGCCACGCGTCCTCGTTCTCGACCGGCGGCCTCGACGCCGTCACCCACCTGGGCTCGCCCGACGGTCGTCGTCGTGCTGGCCGCCGTCCTGGCGATCGTCGAGACGGCGCGGACCAGGAGCCGCTGGGTCGTGCCGTTCCTGCTCGTCGTCGTCGCCGGCAACGGCATCCTCACGACGTCGGTCAAGCACCTCGTCGACCGCGTGCGTCCGGCGCTGAACCCGGTCGCCGAGACGCTCGGGCCCTCGTTCCCCAGCGGACACTCGTCCTGGTCCGCCGCCTTCTTCGCGGCCGCGGCGCTGCTGCTCAGCCGTGGACGCCCGCGCCGAACGCGCGCGGTGATCGCCGGCGTCGCGGCCGCGCTCGCCGTGACGGTCGCCGGCAGCCGCGTGCTGCTGTCGGTGCACTGGCTGAGCGACGTGATCGCCGGCGTGGCGCTCGGATCGGCGTGGTTCGCGGTCTGCGCCGTCGCGTTCGGCGGTCGTGTGCTGCGCTTCGGGGTCGCGGCGGAGGAAGCGGCCCCGGTCGCGCAGGACCGCCGCACGCCGCCTCACTCGGGCGGCACCAGCGCGGCGGCCGCCTCCTCGCGCGAGCCGTAGAGGTGGAACAGGTCGGCGACGGCGGCCACCTCGAACAGGCGCCGCACCGGACCGGGCGGGCAGACGACGGCGAGCGCGCGCTCCTCGCGGCCGAGCAGCGCGCGCGCCCGCACGAGCGCGCTGAGCCCGCTGGAGTCGAGGAACTCGACGTCGCAGAGGTCGATGACGAACGCGCCCGCGCTGTCGCGGATCGCGGCGTCCAGCGCCTCGACGAGGGCCGGCACGGCGCTCACGTCGACCTCGCCGCGCACGGCGACGCCGGGCGCTCCGCCCAGCTCGGACTCCTCGACCCCGAACGCCTGTGGCGGCCGGTCCGTCATTGCGTGCTCCCGGAGATGAGCCACAGCAAGTCTGCTCCTTTCGCGTCGGCCCTTCGCCCGCCCATCGACGGGTGCACCGTAGGACCGGCCGGCGCCGCGTCGGTTGGCCGCGTCGGCGCGCCGACGTCCGCGCTCGGACATGCGCGTCGGGTAGAGAGCCCGCGTGGACGTCATCAGCATCGTCGACGCGGATCCGGATCTCGGCGACCTGCTCGGCGAGGGCGAGCTCGCGCGGGCACGGCACAAGGCGCTCGCGCGCGTCCAGCGCCTGTCGCCCGGCGAGTGGGACGCGACCGCCGCGCTGGAGCCGGCGGTCCACCACCGCGGGTACCTGATCGTGGACGGGCTGCTCAGCCGCACGGTGGACGTGCTCGGCCGCCGCTGCGTCGAGCTCGTCGGGCACGGGGACGTCATGCGCCCGTGGCAGTGGGACGACGCGGGCTCCCACGTCCGGGCGGAGGTGGGGTGGACGGTGCTCGAGCCGAGCCGGCTGGCCGTTCTCGACCACGACCTCGTCGTGCGCATCGCCCCGTGGCCGGAGCTCGGGCTGGAGCTCTTCAACCGCGGCACCAGGCGAGCGCACCACCTGGCCGTCGCGCTCGCGATCGCCCATCACCAGCGCGTCGACGACCGCCTCGTGCTGACGCTCTGGCACCTGGCCGAGCGCTGGGGCCGCGTCCACAGCGACGGGATCGTCGTCCCGCTGCCGCTCGGCCACCAGCGCCTGGCCGATCTCGTCGGAGCGCGGCGCCAGTCGGTCACCACCGCGATGGGCGGCCTCACGCGCGCCGGGACGGTCAGCCGGCGGGAGAACGGCGACTGGGTCCTCCACGGCAGCCCGCCGGCCGAGCTGCGCCACCACAAGCTCGTGGCCGCGCTCTCCTGACCGGCGGCACCCGAGGGCGGCGCAGAGGCCGCCCTCGGGGTCCTGTCCGGGTCTGGGGCCGGGCAGCGTCGTCTTCCGTGTCGAGCTGCTCCTCGCGGGAGGTCTCGGAGACCCCCGCTCGTCGGCTTTGACGTCCTTGTCTGGCCGAACGCGTTGCTTGTCGAGCTTCTGGGGTCTAGTCGAGCCCGGCCCGGTCCACCTTGCGGTGGAAGTGGGTGCCGGCCTTGCCGCCCGCGACCGCGGCGACCAGCGTGCCGAGCACGATCGCCGCGAGCGCGATCAGGCCGGCGGTGGTCAGTGAGCCCTCGTCGACCGGGATGCGGGGCAGGTTGAGCTGGCCGAGGACGTTGTACTCGGCGCCCAGCAGCGCTCCCGCGGCCGCCAGGATGACGGTCACGACCAGCCCGATGATCCAGACGCCAAGGCCCTGCCGGGGACCCGCGAAGCGCGCCATGCGCCCGGCGACATATCCGCCGGCGTAATAGGCGAGGAGCAGGATCATGAGCAGCAGGACACCCCCGACGATCCCGAGGGTGTCCGCGTCCGCGGCGCTCGCGTCCGTAAGCCCGACGGCGGCGCCGGCCGCGCTGAGCAGCGCCGTCAGGAGCGTGGCGATGCCGACGGCGACCAGCCAGCCGAACAACGCGCTGCCCCAGTGGAGGCCGCCGAACTCCTCGCGCTGGCGGCGCTGGCTCTCGCGCAGCCGTGCGTGCCCGTCGCGTGGTTCGACGCGCGTGGCGCTCCCGATCGTTCGCGTGTTGCCCATGGCTCTGCTCTCCTCAATGACACCGTTGATGCGCTCGCCTACCCAAGCGGACAGCGGATCCGAACGCGCCGGGCGCCGAAGCGTGCCTGATATGACCAGGGCGACATCGGAAGCGCTATCGGATGCGAGGTAGACTCGCCGACATGCCGATGCGAGCGACCACGGTGCGGTTCGGCGAAGCGCTCTGGAGGCTGCTCGAGCGCGAGGCGGTGCGCGAGGGCGTCAGCTCCGCCCAGTTCATCCGCGACGCCACGATCATGCGCGTCGCGTACGGGATGGGCCAGCGTGGCGACGCCGACTTCGAGGCGGCCCTCGACCGAGTCACCGAGCCGGGCCGTCCTGAGGCTCCGGAAGGTCAGGCTGAGCGTCGGCGGGCGCTGCTCGAGGCTGCCGCGGCGGTCAACGACCCGGCCCGGCTCGACGCCCTGCGCGCCACCGGGCTGCTCGACTCGGACGTCACGCCGTCGTTCGATCGCCTCGCCCGGCTCGCGGCGCACGTCCTCGACGCTCCCGTGGCGCTCGTGTCGCTCGTGGACGCCGATCGCCAGTTCTTCAAGAGCTGCCTCGGCCTCCCCGAGCCGTGGGGCTCCGAACGTCAATCACCACTCACGCATTCCTTCTGCCAGCATGCCGTGGCCAGGCGCGAACCGCTGCTGGTCGACGACGCGCGCGAGCACCCGCTTCTGCGCGACAACCTGGCCATCCGCGACATGGGCGTGATCGCCTATGCCGGCATTCCGCTCATCGACCCCGGCGATCACGCACTCGGAACCCTGTGCGTCATCGACAGCCGGCCGCGCCACTGGACGTCGCATCAGGTCCAGCTGCTCAGCGACCTCGCGGCGTCGGTGGTGACCGAGATCAGCCTCGCCCGCGTAGCGGGACAGAGCCGCGCCGGATAGCGGGCCGGACGCCGGCGTCGGGCTGCCCGCACGGCGGCACAGGGGCCCGCCGCTGCCGACTGTCATGCCACCCGCCGTTTGGGACGCCGCTCCATGGGCGAACATGGCTCCCGGAGCAACTCGCATCGCAGAGCCGCCGCCGGGAGGAGTCGGTACGAAGCCGCGCCTCCGAGACTGACCACGCGTCTCGCACTCCCGCAGCGGTCTGCGATGCGGCTTGCCCTGCGCGTCACTCCGGGCGGTGGCTGACCGCCTCGACGTTGTTGCCGTCGGGGTCGAGCACGAACGCCCCGTAGTAGGACGGGTGGTAGAGGGAGCGCACGCCCGGCGGCCCGTTGTCGCGCCCGCCGGCGGCGATCGCCTCCCGGTGGAACGCGTCGACCGTCGCGCGGTCGGGGCTGGCGAACGCCACGTGCAGCGGCGCCGACGTCGGGCGGTCGGAGACCCAGAAGTCGGGCTTGCCGTCCTTGCCGAAGCCCACGCCGTACGGACGGTCCATCAGCACGGCGTAGCCCAGCGGCGCGAGGGCGCGCTCGTAGAACGCCCGGCTGGCCGCGACGTCGGCGACGCCCATGTTCACGTGATCGATCATGAGAGCGCTGACGCTACCGCCGCGCCGCCGGCCCGTCTTGGACGAATGGGACGGCCGCCGGAAGCGCTTGCCGGCGTGCGCGCTCTTCGCTACCTTCCGCTGCGGCGCCGTCCCGCGCCCAACCCTCGATTCCGGCGCTCACGCCGCCGGCTCCAGCGAGGGCAAAGGGGGCTCGAGTCCCCGGGACGCCGGTCGAGATGTTGCCCTTTCCGGCGGGGCGCCAGGAGCGTGAGTCCCGGTGCCGCCGCCATGAGAGGAGCACCAGAGTGACCAGGCAGAGATCGTTCAAGCGCCTCGTCCGCACCCGGATGGAGAAGACGGGCGAGAGCTACACGGCGGCGCGTGCGGTGCTGCTGACCGCGGTGGAGGAGCCGCAGCCGGCCGCGGCCCGGACGCTGGCGACGTCGGACGAGACGATCCGGCGCCGGACCGGCCGCGGCTGGGAGGAGTGGTTCGACCTGCTCGACGAGTGGGGCGCCGCCGAGCGGTCGCACCGCGAGATCGCGCGCTGGGTCGCCGAGCAGCAGGGCGTCGTGCCGCTGGCGTGGAACGCCCAGGCGGTCGCCGGCAGCTACGAGCGCGCCCGCGGCCTGCGCGAGGTGGGCGAGCACGCCGACGGCTACCGGATCACGGCGTCCAAGACGGTCGCGGTGCCGGTCGACCGGCTCTACGAGGCGTTCGCCGACGTCTCCCGGCGCGAGCGCTGGCTGCCCGACGGCCAGCTGCGCGAGCGCACCGCGCTCAAGCCGAAGTCCGTCCGCTTCGACTGGGCGGACGGCGAGACGCGGGTCAACGTGTTCTTCACGGCCAAGGGCGAGCGCAAGAGCACCGCGACCGTCCAGCACGTGCGGCTCGCCGACGCGGCGGAGGCCGAGCGCATGAAGGCGTACTGGAGGGACCGCGTCGCCGCGATGAAGGAGGCGCTGGAGCGATGAGCGCGATCACACGGGTGGGGACGGTCATCGTCCCCGTCGCCGACCAGGACCGGGCGATCGAGTTCTACGTCGGCACGCTCGGGTTCGAGAAGCGCATGGACGGCGAGTTCGGTCCGGGCGCCCGCTGGGTCGAGGTGGCGCCGCCCGGCGCCGAGACGACGATCGCCCTCGTGTCCGCCCAGATGGCGCCGGACGGGATCGAGGTCAGCCTCGCGACCCGGGACGCCGCGGCGGACCACGCCGAGCTGCGCGCCAGCGGGGTGGAGGCGGACGCGGAGCTCATCCGCATGGGCGAGGGCGTGCCGCCGATGTTCACCCTCCGCGACCCCGACGGCAACCGGCTCCGGATGGTCGAGCGCGACTGACGGCCGCAATAGGTGAAGAATGTCGCACCCCGTTCCTCAACCGAAGCGAGGTTCCATGCGCAGCTGGAGACTGGCCGCCGTCGCGGCCGTCGCGATCGCGGTGGCGGCCGTACCGGGCGCCGCCGACGCCAAGACGGGCGGCAAGGGGCTCTGGAAGGTCTACGACCAGACCCTGAGCAAGGCCCGCTACATCGACCTGACGCACGCCATCACGCCGGGCATCCCGGTGTGGAAGGGCTTCGGGCCCGCGACGTTCTCCCCCGCGGTCGACCCGGCCACGGGCACGCCGTACACGTACGCGGAGAACGGATTCGAGGCGACGGCGTACCTGCTCGCCACCGACCAGTTCGGCACGCAGCTCGATCCGCCCGCCCACTGGGCGCCGGAGTACCCGGGGATCGACGAGCTCCCCGCGACGTACGCGGTGCGGCCGCTCGTGGTGATCTCGATCGTCCCGCAGGTCAAGCGCGACCCGAAGTACGCGCTGCAGGTCGCGGACATCCGCGCCTGGGAGAAGCGGCACGGCCGGATCCCGGAGGGGTCGGTCGTGATGGTCCGCTCGGACTGGTCCAAGCGCTGGACCGAGGACCCGGTGAAGGCGAAGGAGCTGGCCGCCGACCCGGTCTTCCCCGGCGTCGGGCTCGCCGCGCTGGAGTTCCTCCACCTCAAGCGCCGGATCCTGTTCCACGGCCACGAGCCGCTCGACACGGACTCGACGCCGACGCTCGAGGGCGAGGACTGGCTCATGCATCACGGCTACGCGCAGGCGGAGGGCGTCGACAACCTCGACGGCGTCCCGGCCACCGGCTGCCTCGTCTCGATGGGCTACCCGAAGTTCAAGGGCGGTCTCGGGGGCTACGCGCGCTTCGTCGCGATCTGCCCGCCGTCGACCGGGAAGGGGACGCGCATCTCCAGCGCGGACGCGCCGCTGCCGACCGCCGACCCGCTCCACTGGGATCCGGCGCTCGGCTACCGCGTCAGGTAGTCACGGACGGCGGAGCTCCGCGCGCCAGCGGAGCTCCGCCCCCGTGCCGAGCTGTTCGAGCCGGACCGGCTGCAGCCCGTCGCGGGCGAACGCCTCGATCTCGGCCCGGGTGAGCGGCCAGGGCGGACCCTCGACGGGACCGTCGCGCTCGTCCCGGCCGCCCGAGATGACGAGCAGCGTCCCGCCGGGCGCGACCATCTCGGTCACCCGCGCGGTCGCGGCGGGGTGGAGGTCCGGCGGCAGCGCCTGGACGGTGATGCTCTCCACCACGAGGTCGAACGCTCCTCGCCACTCGGCCGGCGGGTCGAGCAGGTCGGCAGTGCGGTACTCCACGCGCGACTCCGGGAAGCGCTCGCGCGCGATCCGGACGGCGGTGGCGGCGATGTCGAACGCGACCGTCTCGAACCCGAGCCCCGCGATGTGCTCGGCGTCGGCGCCGAGACCGGCACCGACGACCAGTGCCCGCCGGCCCGCGCCGTCGACGGCGTTCGACCGGGTCCACTCCACGAGCAGCCGGTTCGGCTCGTCGCGGTCCCACGGCACGACGGCCTCGCCGTCCTCGGCCGCGACGTACAGGCGCTCGAACCACCCGGTGGGATCGTCGCTCGCGACCGACTCTGCCGCCAGGCGCTGGGTTCGCTCGCCGGGGTCCATCGCCAGGTCACCGTAACGAATCGCGGCCCGGCCGCCCCGGGCGCTACGGAAGCGTCGCGTGCCGCTCGGCGATCGCCTTCGCGACGGTCGCGTGCACCCCGGGGTCGGCGCGGTCGAGCGCGCGGAAGCTGGCCCGCGTCATCACGATGAGCGACATCGGCGTCGAGGCGGTGACGGTCGCGTTGCGGCGCTCCTCCTCGAGCAGCGCCATCTCGCCGAAGAAGTCGCCCGGGCCGAGCTCGGCGATCGTCTCGCCGCCCCGGGTCACCGCGGCGGTCCCGGCGTCGATGAGGAAGAACTCCTCGCCGAAGTCACCTTCGCGCGCGAGCACCTTGCCCGCCGGAACGTCCACCTCGTCGGTCTGCTGGGCGACGGCCGCCAGCTCGTTCTTCGACATGCCGCTGAAGAACGGCACTGCCTTCAACCGGCCCTGCTGCATGGTCTCCCCCTGGTCGTGGGTGCACGGCCGACGGTAGCCGCTCGCGGGTGGCGGCGCAAATGGCCGTCGCCACGACTTGCGCGACCCTGCCGCCGGTCACGATACTGCCCTTCTTGAGCCGTTCGTTCGACACACACGGGGCGACGTGCTCGGTTCACCTGGTCAAGACAGCCTGAGCCAGGGGAGCGGAGCGGCGTACCTGCCGCGCGTGCTGCTCCGCCACCTCGCGGACACGCCGGACCGCACGGTCCGCGTCGTCGACGGGACCTGCGTGTTCATCGACGTCTCCGGCTTCACCAAGCTGTCCGAGCAGCTCGCGCGCCGGGGCGGCCGGGAGGGGGCCGAGCAGCTCGCCGACGCGATCGGCGGCTGCTTCGAGCCGCTCCTCACCGTCGCCTACGCCCACGGCGGCGCGCTGCTCAAGTTCGGCGGCGACGCGCTCCTGCTGCTGTTCGAGGGCGAGGCGCACGTCGCGCGGGCCTGCCGGAGCGCCGATCGACATGCGCCGGCGGCTCCGCGAGGTCGGCTCGATCGACGCGGGGGGCGGCCGCATCCGGCTGCGCATGTCCGTCGGGGTGCACAGCGCCGCCTACCACCTGTTCGTCGTCGGGAGCTCGCACCGCGAGCTGCTGGTGACCGGGCCGTCGGCGAGCGAGGTCGTGCGCATGGAGAAGCTCGCCGGGACGGGTGAGATCGTCGTGAGCGCCGCCACGGCCGCTTCCCTCCCGGCCCGCTGCCTCGGCGCCGCGCGAGGCCCCGGGCGGCTGCTGCGCTCGGCGCCCGCGCTCCACGACCAGCCTCCGGAGTACCACGACTGGGCACCGGATCCGGCGGTGGTCGCCGCCGCGCTCCCGACCGAGCTGCGCGCGCACGTCCTGGCCGGACCCCAGTCGCCCGAGCATCGCGTCGTGACGGTCGCCTTCCTGCGCTTCGAGGGCATCGACGCCCTGATCTCCGAACGCGGCGCCGGCGGCGCGGCCGCCGCGCTCGACGAGCTGGTCGCCGTGGTCGCAGGCGGCCGCGGACGAGCAGCAGATCTGCTTCCTCGGCTCCGACGTCGACGGCGACGGCGGCAAGCTGATCCTCACCGCGGGCGCGCCGCGGGCGATCGGCGACGAGGAGGAGCGCATGCTGCTGGCGGTGCGCCGCGTCGTCGGGGAGGACACGACGATGCCCGTACGCATCGGGGTCAACCGCGGCCCGCTCTTCGCGGGCGACATCGGCCCCTGGTACCGCCGCACCTACACGGTGATGGGCGACGTGGTCAACCTCGCCGCGCGCCTGATGGCGAAGGCGCCGCCGCGCACGATCTTCGCCGCCGCCGGCGTCGTGCAGCGCTCGCCCACGCGGTTCGAGGCGACGCCGCTGCAGCCGTTCATGGTCAAGGGCAAGGCGCACCCCGTCCAGGCGCTCTCGATCGGCGCCGTGCTCGGTCGCCGGGGCCGCGCCGAGACGGTTCCGGTGCGGTTCCCGCTCGTCGGGCGCGATCCCGAGCTCACCCAGCTGGAGCAGGCGCTGGACGACGCCAGCCGCGGGCGCGGGCGGCTGATCGAGCTGGTGAGCGAGCCCGGCATGGGCAAGACCCGGCTGATGGAGGAGGTGCGCGACCGGTCCGAGGGCGTACGGGTCCTGCATGCGACGTGCGAGCCGTACACGGCCGCCACGCCGTACAGCACCTGGAGCGAGCTGCTGCGCAAGCTGCTCGGGCTCGGACTGGACGACGCCGACGACGTGGTCGAGGCGCGGTTGCGTGCGACGGTGGAGGAGGACGACCCGTCGCTGGAGCCCTGGCTCCCGCTGCTCGCCGTGGCCGCCGGGGCCGAAGCGCCCTCCACGCGCGAGGTCGAGCAGCTCGCGCCCGACTTCCGGAGCGCGCGGCTGCACGAGGTGGTCCTGCGCTTCCTGCGCCGGCAGCTCCCGGGCTGGGCGCTGATCGAGATCGAGGACGCCCACCTCATGGACGAGGCCTCGACGCAGCTGATCCTCGCCCTGGCGCGCGACCTGCCGCTGCTGCCCTGGCTCGTCGTGGTGACGCGGCGCGATCGCACGAGCGGCTTCTACGCGACACCGGCGCCGCATCTGGTCCGGCTCGAGCTGGAGCCGCTCGCCCCCGAGCAGGCGCTGGCGCTCGCCGAGATGGTCACCGAGGCGTCGCCGCTCCCGCCGCATGTCGTCGCCCTCGCCGCCCGGCGGTCCGGTGGCAGCCCGCAGTTCCTGCGCGACCTCCTCCGCGCCGCCGCCTCCGGCTCGCCCGAGCTGCCCGAGAGCATCGAGGCGGCCGCGATCGGGCGCATCGACCGCCTCGAGCCGGCGGATCGCGCGGTCGTGCGGCGCGCGTCGGTACTCGGCCTCAGCTTCCACCCGCGCCACCTCGTCCAGCTCGGCGACGACCTGCCCCCGCCCGACGAGGACACGTGGCACCGGCTCGCGCCGTACTTCACCGCCGACGGCGCGGGATCCCTGCGGTTCCGCCGGCAGGTCGTGCGCGACGCCGCCTATGAGGGGCTGCCGTTCCGCGAGCGCCGCCGGCTGCACGCCGCCGCCGGCGCCGCCCTCGAGGAGGAGCTCGCGGACAACGCGGACGAGCAGGCCGCGCGCCTCTCGGTCCACTTCGTGCTCGCCGGCGAGCATGCGAAGGCCTGGCGCTATTCCCGCATGGCTGCCGACCGCGCGCTCGAGCGGGCCGCGTACGCGGACGCCGCGTCGTTGTACCGCCGGGCGCTGGATGCCGGCCGCCGCCTCGAGATCCCGCCCGACGCGCTCTCGGCCGTGTGGGAGTCGCTGGCCGAGGCGCGGGTGCGCACCGGAGAGCTGGAGCAGGCCGTGACGGCGCTCACGACGGCGCGGCGCCTGGTCGCGGACGACGGGGTGCGCACCGCGCGGCTGCTGTGGCAGCACGCCCGCATCGCCGAGCGCGTCGGCAACGTCCGCCAGACCGTCCGGTGGTCGGGTCGCGCGCTCCGAGCGCTCGACGACCGGGACGGGGTCGCGGCGGCCGCGTCGCGGAGCCACGTCATCGCCACGCTGGCCGCGGCGCGCCAGCGCCAGGGCCGCTCCGTGGAGGCGATCCGCCTGGCGCACCGCGCGATCGCCGACGGGGAGGCGGCGGGGGAGGAGCTCGCCGTCGGGCACGCCTTCCAGGTGCTCGACTGGGCGCTCGTCGAGTCGGGGCGGGCAGGACAGGCGGGCTATTCGATCCGGGCGCTCGAGATCTTCCGGCGCCACGGCGCGGCGGACCGCGAGTCTGCGGTGCTCAACAACATGGGCGGCTTCGCGTATCGCGCGGGCCGCTGGGACGACGCGGTGGACCTCTACCGCCGCGGCGCGGAGGCGAGTGCACGCGCGGGCGACGTCAACTACGGGGCGTTCGCGGACTGCAACGTGGGGGAGGTCCTGTCCGACCAGGGGCGGCTCGACGAAGCCGAGCCGCTGCTACGCCGGGCGCTCCAGGTCTGGCGCGGCACGGAGGATGACCACGGGGTGGCGTTCGTCTCGACGCTGCTCGGGCGCCTGTACGTGCGCGCCGGCCGCACGGACGAGGGCGTGGAACTGCTGGAGGACGCGCTCGCCCGCTTCCGCGTGCTGCACGTCGAGGTCGACGCCGCGTTCGTCGAGGCGCTGCTCGCGGAGGCGGCGCTGTGGGCCGGACGTCCCCAGGAGGCGCTGGAGCGTGCCAGGGACCTCCGGGGCCGGCTGCCCGACGACGCTCGGCTGGAGCCCTTGCTGCATCACGTCGCGGGTGTGGCGCTGGACCGGCTCGACGACGTCGCTGCCGCGCGCGAGGAGCTGGAGGCCGCGGTGGCCAGCGCCCGCACGTGCGAGCTGCCCTTCGAGCTGGTCCTCGGCCTCGACGCTCTGGAGCAGCTCGGCCGCCGGGACGGCACGCCGTCGCGGGGCGAGCGCATCGAGCTCGACGCGCTGCTCGCGCAGCTCGACATCGCGCGGCTTGCAAGCCCTCCGCCCGGTTGACCCCGCTGACCATTCTTGAAAGGGTGCGCTTCCCCCTTTTTATCAATGGCCGGGCTGAAACAAGGATGTGACCAGTGCCGTTCGTATTTCGCGTGCACCCCGGCCGGATGGCCGCGATCGCCGCCACGCTCCTCGCTGCTTTCGCCCTGTCCGCGAGCCCGGCAGCGGCCACCGCGTCGAAGCCGTTCTCCGTCTCGTTCTCGGCGAACCCGGTCCCGGCGGGGGTGTCGATCCCCGGCGGCATGCCGGCGGGCATGACGATCGAGCACTTCACGGTCACGCTGCGCAACGACACGAAGACGCAGAAGCTCGGCTCGGCGAACGTGACGCCGCCGCAGGGCTTCACCGTCGCCTCGACTCCGACCGTCGATCGCGGGATGCTGCTCGCGCCGCTTCCCGACGGCACGCTGCAGTTGCGCGAGCTGAACGTCGCGCCCGGCAAGACCGTGACGCTGACGCTCGACCTCAGGCTGCCGTGCGTCACCGGGCCGGCGACCTTCGCCTGGACCATCAACGCCAAGCAGTCGAACGACTACAACGGCACGGGCAACGACCTCACGCCGCCGGCGGCGGCCGCGCTGAAGAACACCGTCACCGGAGCCTGCGCGCTCCGCTTCGTCTCAGGAAGCAAGCCCGCGGGAGCCGAGAAGAACCAGCAGATCCGCGGCGACGAGTTCCAGCCGGCCAGCCCGAACCTGGTCTCCGTCGAAGCGGTCGACGGCCGGGCGCCCGCGCTCGCGCAGCGGCTCAACTGGTTCACCGGCCAGATCGCGCTGGCGCTGGGTGCCACGACCTACCCCGGGCAGCTCGTCCAGTCCGGGCCGGTCACGGCGCAGGCCGGCGTCGCACGCTTCTCGAACCTCAGCATCACCGAGGCGGGGATCTACACGCTGCGCGCCTCGACCACGGCGCCGGGCTTCGCAGCCGGCGATCCCCGCTCCCAATCACCGGAGTTCAGGATCGTCGACGTGGCCGAGCCGTGCGCCGCGACGTGCACCGCCACCCTCGGCGCCACGACGATCACGGGCGGACAGGGCACCGACGCCGGCCTCCTGCTGCTCTCCCGCAACGTCGGGGCCGACCCGACCTGCGCCGGCTACACGCCGCCCGTGGCCGGCACCTGGTACGAGTTCGAGGTCACGGCGCAGCGTCAGAAGACGATCGTGATCGAGTACACCGCCGCGCAGATGCGCAAGCTCAAGAAGGCGTCCGCGCTCCAGGTGTGCTTCGCGACGCCGGGGCCGGACCCGTTCCCGGCCAAGAACGGACCGGCCGCCCCGTACGACTACGACGGTAACGGGTCAGCCGAGGGCTTCATCGGACTGCTCCCGAACTGCGGCGCCGTCAAGACCGGCCCGTGCGTGACGCGTCGCAAGGACATCGACTGCGGCGGCGCCCTGATCGAGTTCTTCGTCCCCGTCGGCCTGGGGGATCCCCGCTACCACTGAGCCGACCCCGAGCCTAAAGGGGGACTGTCCCTCTTTAGGTTCGGTCAGAGCCCGGGCGGGTGGCGGGCGACGAACCCCGCGGTGCTGCGCGACTCCGACGTCCAGCGGGTGCCGCCGCCGGAGAGCGCGCTCGTGTCGAAGCGGCGGCCGTCGACGATCATGAACGCGTGGCCGGAGTTGGCGTAGACGGTGATCCGCCGGCCCGGTCCCGCTTCGCCCCAGCTCATGAAGCCGGTCGAGTCGAGCGGGCTCGAGAGCAGGCCGCCCGCCGCGAGCGCGTAGCTGATCGAGCCAGAGCAGTCGTAGCCGCCGCTGGCGCCGCCGTGCCCGCCGCCCCAGACGTACGGCGTGCTGGCGATCTGGTTGGCGGCGGCGACCACGCGGCCGACAGCGTCCCCGCCGCCGCCCGTCGGCACCGGCACCGGCGCCTGCTCGGTGGCGGTCGCGGCGCTCGCCGCCTGGCGCGCGGCGGCCGCCTGGCGGCGCTCGATCTGCCGGATCCGCGTGCGCACGGTGGCGAGCCGGCTCGCCGCGCCGTCGAGCCGCGCGAGCTGCGCCGACTCGCGCTCCAGCAGCGCGTTGCGGACGACGTCGGCCTCGTCGCGGTCCGCGACGGCCGCGCTCGCCAGCTCGCTGTAGCGCGTGCGCAGGCGCTCGAGGCTCCGCGTCTCGACCACGACGTCCGCGCGCGCGGCGCGCGTGCGGTCGAGGATGTCCGCGTTGCTCTCCGACTGCCGCTTGAGGAACTCGAGCCGGTCGAACAGGTCGGCGAACCCGGTCGAGTCGAAGACGATCGTGACGAGCTGCGGCCGCCCCGCCTTGTAGGTCGCGACGAGGTTCGCCGCCAGCTCGCGCTTCGCCGCCGCCTCGCGGCGCTGCAGCGTGGTGAGCCGGATGCGCGAGTGGATGAGCTCGGTCTGCGTCTTCTGCAGCTCGGCCTGCCGTTCGCGCACGCGCGCGTCGAGCGCCGCGAGCCGGCGCTCGGCGTCCGCGAGCCCGTCGCGCGTCGAGGCGATGCGCGCGCTCTCGGCCGCGACCGCGTCGCGCAGGCGGTCGGCGGCGGCCTGCTCGCTCTGCAGGCTCGCCTGCCCGGACGCCGGCCCGCTCGTCCCGGCCAGCAGCGCGCCCGCGCCGAGCAGCGCGGCGAGCACGATGAGGAGTACGCGGCGGGGAAAGGTGACCATCGAAGATGCGCGAGCAGCGACCTGCGCCCCCCGAGCAGCACGGGACCCTAGTGAGCGGGCGCCGGAATCCTTCCCGCTGCAGGGAATCTTGCAGCGCTCAAGCGCCGCCGGCCATGAAACGCTCGAGGTTGGCGCGCGCACGGCGCCGCACGGACGCGCGCAGGACGGGCGTCCAGCCGAGCAGCAGCCCCGGCGTGCCGAGCGCCTGCCGCGCCCACGCGTGGAAGGAGAACTCGTCGTCGTGCTCGGCGATCAGCCCGTCGTCGAAGCGGAACCGCGCGCGGATGTCGTTGGTCACCGGCCGCCCGGTCTGCGTGAACGTGTAGCGGGCGATCCAGTGCGCGCTCCCGCTCGTGCCGGACGGGTCGGTCGCGTGCTCGGCGAGCTCGATGCTCAGGTCGCGCGCCTGCGACGTGAGCATCCGCCACATCGCGCCGGGCTCCTCGCCGCGCAGCTCGCCGAAGACCGGGTCGGAGAAGCGGGCATCGGGCGCGTAGCAGGCCGCCATCGCGTCGCCGTCCCCGCGGTCGAACGCGGAATAGAAGCGCTCGATCAGGTCGTCCACAGCACCGGGAAGAGCGGATGGTCGAGCGGGTCGCCGGGCGCGAGCTCGCCGTCGAGCTCCGGGAATGACGGGCTGGTCGGATGCGGTCGGGCCGCGAGGCGCACGTCGTCGCCGGTGATCCGGACCGAGAACGCGCGCCGGCGGTGGCGCGACCCGCCGGCGGCGTGCAGGGTCAGCATGTTGAACGCGACGGCGTCGCCCGGCTCGAGCGCCCACCCCAGGATCTCCTGGGCGTCGCGGTCGCGCTCCACGTCGGGCACGTCCTCGAACGTGCCCTCGTCGAACACCATCGGCCGGTCGTCGAAGAAGCCGCGGGGCATGTACCAGGTGCCCGCGGCGTGCGAGCGGGCGACGAACTCCAGCGTGCTCTCGCGCGGGACCGGGTCGAGCGGTATCCACAGCGACACGGTGTCTGACCCGTCGATGTCGTAGAACGGCTGGTCCTGGTGCCACGGCGTGCGGATCGTCGTACCGGGGTCCTTGACCAGCAGGTGGTCGTGGTGCAGGCGCACCGAGCGGCTGCCGGTCAGCCGCGCCGCCGTCTCGCCGATCCGCGACCCGCGGATCACCTCCTCGTACGCGGGGATCCGCGTCCAGTTGCGGAAATCCTCGAAGAACCGCCCGGAGCCCGTCTCGCCGCCGCCCGCGACCGCGCGGTCGCTCGGCTGCGCGAGGTTCTCCTCGACGCCCTGCGCGAGCCGCTCGAGCTCCGCGCCCGTGAGCAGCCCGCGGATGACGCAGGCGCCGTCGCGCTGGAAGTCGGCGGCCGCGCCGGGCATGCGGGGACTGTACGTGAGCCCGTGTCGGTCCGGTGAACGGGCGCCCCGGCGCGCCCGCCGGGTGGTACCACTTGCCGATCGACGACGAAGGGGGAGAGGGCGATGCGGCGAGTTCTCATGTTCCTGGTCGCGGTGCTGCTGTTCGCACCGGCGGCCGCGCAGGCGCACCGGAAGTCCGACGAGGTGCGATTCGCGACGTTCAACGCGTCGCTCAACCGGCCGGCGGCCGGCGATCTGGTCAACCATCTCTCGCATCCGGAGGTGGACGACGTGTTCCGCCGCCAGGCGCGCAACGTCGCCGAGGTGATCCAGCGCGCCCGGCCCGACGTGCTGCTGATCAACGAGTTCGACTTCGACCCGGCGGCCGCCGACCTGTTCCGCGACAACTTCCTCGAGGTCTCGCAGAACGGCGCGGCGCCGATCACCTACCCGTACGCGTTCATCGCGCCGTCCAACACCGGTGTGCAGACGGGCAAGGACCTCGACAACGACGGCTTGATCGGCGAAGGCCGGAACGCCGGCAACGACGCGTTCGGCTTCGGCGCGTTCCCGGGGCAGTTCGGCATGGTCGTCTTCTCCAAGCACCCGATCGACACGCGCCGCGTGCGGACGTTCCAGAACTTCCGCTGGAAGGACATGCCCGGCAACCTGATCCCGACGCCGTTCTACTCGCCCGACGAGGTCGACATCCTGCGGCTCTCCTCCAAGAGCCACTGGGACGTGCCGATCCGCGTCGGGCACGACACGGTCCACTTCCTCGTCGCCCACCCGACACCGCCGGTGTTCGACGGGCCCGAGGATCGCAACGGCCGGCGCAACTTCGACGAGATCCGCTTCTGGGCGGACTACATCTCGTGGCCGTTCCGCGGCCGCTACATCTACGACGACCACGGCAAGCGCGGCGGTCTGCGGCCCGGCGAGCGCTTCGTGATCGCCGGCGACCAGAACTCCGACCCGCTGGACGGCGACAGCATCCCGGGCGCGGTGCAGCAGCTGATCGACCATCCGCTCGTGAACTCGGGGAACGTGCCGGAGAGCGCGGGCGCCGTGGAGGCCGCGGCGCTCCAGGGCGGGGCGAACGCGACGCACCGCAGCGATCCGCGGTTCGACACCGCGGACTTCGCCGACGGCGCGCCGGGCAACCTGCACGCGGACTACGTGCTGCCGCGGAGGGACATGGAGATCGAGGACAGCGCGGTCTTCTGGCCCGTGCAGTCGGACCCGCTGTTCCGGCTGACCGGCGTGTTCGACCCGATCTGGGCGCCGGTGAACGGCTTCCCGACGTCCGACCACCGGCTGGTCTGGGCCGACATCGACGTCGACGGGCGGGGCCGCCACTGAGCATCCGGGCGAGGGCGGTGATAGTCAGTGTCGGCATGTCGATGCCTTGCCGTTCGCTGCTCGCCGCCCTCGCCGCGCTGGCGCTCCTCGGCGGCCGACGGCGTCGCGGTCTACAGCGAGCCGTAGGGCGCGCCGGGTCTAGACTGCCGTCCATGCCGACGCGCAACATCCCGCTCGACGCGGCCGGTCCGCGCGTCGAGGACGTGATGCTCCGCGGCCCGCGCACGGTCGCGCCGGAGACGACCGTGACCGAGGCGCGCGAGAGCTTCGAGAACCCGCGCGTGCGGCTGCTGCTGGTCGCGCGCGGCGACGCGTTCCTGGGCGCCGTGACGCGCGAGATGATCGGCGACGAGCTCGCCGGCGACGTCACGCTCGAGGCGCTCGCCACGGACGACGGCACGCTCGTGGACCCCGCGGACCCGGTCGATCGCGTGGTCGAGCTGCTCGAGCTCAAGCAGACCGACCGCCTGCCGGTCGTGACCGACGACCGCACGCTCGTCGGCCTGGTGTGCTTCAACCGCCGCCAGGGCCACTTCTGCGTCGACTCCTGAGGTTCGAATCCCGGCTGCCGTGGCGGGCGGCAGGCGGCGCCGATTGCGTGCGACCCTGTGGACGCCATGCGCGTCCTCCGCCTGAGCGACTTCCGGAATCTCTTCATCGGTCAGGCGTTCAGCACGGTGGGCGACGGGATCGTGTTCGTCGCGCTCGCGCTCTACGTGACGGACATCGGCTCGCCCACCGACGTCGGGATCGTGCTGGCCGCGGCGACCCTGCCGCTCGTCTCGTTCCTGCTGATCGGCGGCGTGTGGGCCGACCGGCTGCCGCGCCACCGGGTGATGATCGCGACCGACCTGGTCCGCTTCGCGCTGCACGCGGTCCTGGCGGCGCTCATCTTCAGCGGCGCGGTCGAGATCTGGCACATCGTCGTGATCGAGGCGCTGTTCGGGGCGGCGGAGGCGTTCTTCCGTCCCGCCTACACGGGGCTCGTCCCGCAGACGGTGCCGGAGGAGATGATCCAGGACGCCAAGGCGGCGGGCAGCACCGTCGAGACGGTGGCCGAGTTCGCGGGACCGGCGCTCGCCACCGTGCTCGTGCTCGGCCTGGGCGCGGGCTGGGCGTTCGCGCTCGACGCGGCCACCTTCCTGGTCTCGGCCTTCTTCCTCACGCGCGTGCGCCCGCGCGAGCGGGGCGCGCCGCCCGAGCGCCGGTCGCTGCTGGCCGAGGTGCGCGAGGGGTACGCGGAGGTCCGCTCGCGCGCGTGGATCTGGGTGACCGTGGCGGCGTTCGCCGTCGCGCTGCTGCTCTCGTTCGGGCCGTGGACGACGCTCGGGCCGACGATCGCCGAGGACGAGTACGGGAGCACCGGCGTGTTCGGCCTGCTGGCGGCGGCGATGGGCGCGGGCACGATGCTCGGCGCGCTGCTCGGCTTCCGCTGGCGCCCGCTGCACCCGATGCGCGCCGGCTTCCTCTGGTGCCTGCCCTGGCCGGCGGTCACCGTCGCGTTCGCGGTCGGCGCGCCGCTCCCGCTGCTCGTCCCGCTGTTCGCGGCCGCCGGCGTCGGGCTGGCGCTGTTCGGCATCTGGTGGGAGACCGCGCTGGCCGAGCGGGTGCCGCCGCACACGCTCTCCCGCGTCTCGGCGTATGACTGGATGGGATCGCTGGCGCTGCTGCCGCTCGGCTACCTGCTCGCCGGGCCCCTCGGCGAGCAGTTCGGCTCCTCGCTGGTGCTCGGCGTGGGGAGCGCGTGCGCCACGCTCGTGCTGGCCGGCGGGATGGCCGTCCGCGAGACGTGGACGCTGCGCCGGCTCGAGCCGGTCTGAGCGCGGTCCGTCAGCGCCGCTCGAGCACGACCACCGGGATCTCGCGGCTCGTCCGCTCCTGGTAGCGGTCGTAGTCCGGCCAGTGCGAGGTCATCTCGCGCCACATCTCCGGCCGCTCCTCGGGCGTCGCCGTGCGCGCGCGGGCCGGAAAGCGGTCGCCGAACACCTGGACGTCGACGTCCGGGCGCTCCTGGAGGTTCACGTACCAGGACGGCGGGTCGTCGGCGCCGCCCTTGGACGCCACGACGAGGTAGTCGTCGCCGGAGCGGCCGTAGATGAGCGGTGCGATGCGCGGCTCGCCGGACCGGTGGCCGGTGGTGGTCAGGAGGAGCGTGCTGGTCCCGTTGCGCCAGTCGTGGCCGTGCTCGCCGTCGGTCGCCTGGTACGCGTGGACGTGCTCGGCGCCATGGAGGTCGGATGCGTCTTGTCGTGCCATGACCTGAAGGTACCCGCGCGTCCGGTCCGCGACCGCACGGTTCCAACGCGAGCCCGGACGGCCTATGGTTGTCAGCCACGTGACTGATTCGCGCTCGATCGCGCTGCTCGACGCCGATCCCGATCTCGGCCGCCTGCTGGACGGGGAGCGGCTGGCCGACGCGCGCCTGCGCCTCGTGGTGCGCCAGCACATCGTGGCGGCCGGGCCCTGGGACGGGGAACGGCTGCGGGACGCCGGGCCCGAGCACGTCGGCCTGTTCGTCCTCGATGGGCTCATCACGCGGGAGCTGGCGCTGGCCGACAACGTGTCAGCTGAATTACTCGGTCCCGGCGACGTGCTCCGCCCGTGGCAGGCGGAAGGGCCGGAGCGGCTCGTCCCGTTCGGCGTGCGGTGGTCGATGCTCACGCCGGCGCGGCTCGCGGTGCTCGACCGGCGGTTCGCCGTCGCGCTCGCGCAGCATCCCGAGATCAACGCGATGCTGATCGATCGCCTCGCCGAGCGCGCGCAGCGGCTCTCGGTCATGCAGGCGATCTCCCAGCTCAACGGCGTCGACCGGCGCCTGCTCACGCTCTTCTGGCATCTCGCGGAGCGCTGGGGACGGGTGACGCCCGGCGGCGTCGCGGTGTCGGCTCCCATCCCGCACCGGGTGGTCGCGCAGCTCGTGGGGGCGCGCCGCCCGACCGTGTCGACCGCCCTGAGCCAGCTCGCCACGCGGGGCGAGCTCGTCCGGCGGCCGGACGGCACCTGGCTGCTCACCGGCGCGCCCGTCGGCGTGCCGACGGAGGAGGCCGCTCGGATCGTGCGCCGGCGCCGGCGCCGGTTCGAGCCGTCGCCGCCGGCGCAGGAGCTCCCGCCGGACACCGCGAACGGCCTTGACGCCGACCCGGAACATCGCCGAGCTGCACGACGCGCTGAACGCGGTGCGCGAGGACAACGTGCGCTTCCGCGCCGAGTTCAACCTGCTGCGCGGCGAGGCGGCGGAGCTCATCGGACGCCTGGAGACGCAGCGGGAGCGGCGCAAGCCGCCCTCCCCGCCCCGCTGACCTCACGGATTGCCGTCGCCGTCCTTGCCGTCGCGCGCGGCGGGGTGATCCTCCATCAGCACGATCGCGCCGCGCACCTCGGGCCCGTCGGCGCCGTGCGAGAGCAAAGGCATCACGGTCGTGTCCAGCACCACGCCGCGGCCGCGCCGGTTCACCGCCTCGAACTGCGCCGTCTCCTTCGGGCTGGCGCCGCTGATCACCGCCCGCAGCGCCGGCGCCAGCCGCTCGGGGCCGAGGCCGATGTCGAGCGCGAGGAAGTGCTGCTCGGTCACCTCGTCCTGGCGCAGGCCCCACAGATCCTCCGCGCCGCGGTTCCACACCTGGACGCGCTGGGAGCGGTCCACCACCGCGACGGCGACGCCCAGGGACGTGAGGATCCCCTCGAGGAAGTCGTTGACGTCGTTGAGCTCGCCGGTGCGCTCGCGCAACTCGTCGTTGATCGTCTCGAGCTCCTCGTTGGTGGAGTGGAGCTCCTCGTTCATCGTCTCGAGCTCCTCGTTGGTCGACTGGAGCTCCTCGTTGGTCGTCTGGAGCTCCTCGTTGGCGGACTGGAGCTCCTCGTTGGTCGTCTCGAGCTCGTCGATCGTCGACTGCAGCTCCTCGTACGCCGCCTCGAGGTCCTTGCGGTTGTCCTCGAGCTCGCGCTGCAGCACCCGGTAGCGGCTGACGTCCTCGTAGGCCACCGCCGCTCCCAGCGCGACGTTCGCCGGCGAGAGCAGCGGAGAGACCGTCACGGACAGCCGGCGCTCGTCCCCTTTGGTGGGCTTGAAGTCGATCTCGCCGAGCGGGATCGGCCGGCGGTCGACCAGCGCCTGCTCGACCGGTCCGGGCAGCTCGACCGGCTCGTGTGCGATGCGGAGCCCGGCGAGCGGCCGCCCGACCTGCTCGACCGGGATGCCGAGCAGCGCCCGGGCGGCGACGTTGGCGTACGTCAGCTCGCCGGTGCGCGAGATGATCAGCTGCGCTTGGGCGGACAGCTCCAGGGCGGCGTCGAGCGCCTGTCCGTCGTCGGTCATCGAGTGCTCACCTCGCTCGCCGTTCACCATGCTCGCGACCCGCGCCTGCAGCGACGGCGAGCGCGGCAGCCTGCGGAACACCCTTCGCTTGAGGTCGAGCGCCACGAAGAGGTCGCGGTGGGAGACCATCATCTCCGACTTGCCGAGCATGAGCACGCCGGTGTCGCGGAGGGCGAAGTGGAAATGGCGGAGGACGTGGCCCTGCGTCTCCGCGTTGAGGTACATCAGCGTGTTGCGGCAGACCAGCAGGTCCAGGCGGGAGATCGGCGCGTCCTGCACGAGGTTGTTGCGGCCGAAGATCAGCGTGCGCCGCAGATCGGTCCGGAAGCCGAAGCGATCGCCGGAGCGCTCGAAGTAGCGCTTGCGCAGCTCGGGCGGGACGTTCTCGACCTCGCGCGCGGAGTAGGACCCCTGGCGCGCGCCGTTGAGCGCGTCCTCGTCGACGTCGGTGGCGTAGATCTTCGCGCGGCGGCGATAGGTGTCCTCGCCGAGCGCCTCGCACAGGACCATCGCGATCGTGTATGCCTCCTGCCCCGAGGCACAGCCTGCGCTCCAGACCCGGAGCGGCTCGTCGGTCGGCTTGCCGTCGAGGATCAGCGGCAGCGCCTCCTCGCGGATCTGCTGCCAGGCCGGCGGATCGCGGAAGAAGTCCGTCACGTTGATGAGCAGCGCGTCGAACAGCTCCTCGTACTCCTCCGGATGGACCTCGAGGTAGTCGAGGTAGTCGCCGAAGCCCGTGCAGCCGACGGTCTCCATCCGGCGCTGGAAGCGTCGCTCGAGGCTTGCGCGCTTGTAGCCCGTGAAGTCGAAGCCGCGGGTCCGCTTGAGGAACTGGAGCAGCGCGTCGAAGGCCGCGTCAGGGGTGGATGCGGCGCTGCTCATGCGGGCACGTCCTCGACGGCGTGTGTGGGAGCCTCGTCGACGACGAGCACCGCGCGGATGCGCTCGGCGCGCTCGCCTGCCCCGCCGGCGCGCTCGCGCAGCGCCGCCGCCGTGTCCGCGCGACCCTCGGCCGCGAACCGCGCGGCGACCTTCTCGAGCAGCTCCGCGCGCTCCTCCAGCGCCTCGAGCGCCATCCACAGCGCGGCCTCGACCGCGGCGCCCTTGCCGTCGAGCAGCACCTCCTCGGAGAACGCGTGCCCGACCCGGCAGCGGTACCGGACCAGCGAGCCGTGGCGCCGCTCCCACAGCGGCCCGTGGCACTCGGGACACGTCAGGCCCGACGGCGGGCCCGCGGACTCGGCGCTCCAGCCGGTCTCGCGAGCCGGCCTCGAGCTCGCCGCGGGCTGCGGGCGGGGGAACGCGGCGGCGCGGCGTTCCAGCTCGGCGGTGAGCTCGGCGACGGGGAACGCCTCGGCGCCCGGAACGGCGGACAGCGTCGCCTCCGGCATGCTCGGGACGATCGCGTCGCCGGGCGCCTGGACGAGCACCGTCCCGCCGGCCGCGGCGACGGCCGCGGCGCCGGCCGCCCCGTCGCTCAGCGCGCCGGAGAGCACGACGGCGACGCTGCGGTCGCCGTACGCGTCCGCGACGGAGCGGAACAGCGGGTCGATCGCCGGGCGGACGCCGTTCTCCTTCGGACCGCGGTCGAGCCGCACGTGACCGGACCGGACCAGCAGGTGCCAGTCCGGCGGCGCGACGTAGACGTGCCCGGCGCGCAATCGCTCGCCGGCGATCGCCTGGCTGACCGGCAGGCGGGTCTGGCGCGCGATGACCTGGGCGAGCAGGCTGTGCGACGAGGCCGGGATGTGGAGGACCACGCAGACCGCCGCGGGCAGGTCCGCGGGGAGGTCGCGCATGAGGCGTTGGAGGGCGTCGATGCCCCCGGCCGACGCGCCGATGGCGACGACGCCATGCGCGTTCAGCCAGCTGTGCCGGTCCACGGCCCCAAGCCTACGCCTGCGGATCCCTCCGCCGGGGCGATGTCAGCGATCGTGCGCCGCCGGCGGGTCAGCGAACCTGGACGCGCTGCCGCAGCGTGGTCCGCCGGCCGTCCACGGTGACCGAGATGCGGACCGTGTACCGGCCGTGCGCGCGGTGCGGGCGAAGGGTGATCGACCGCGAGCCGAGCCGCCCGTGATCGCGGGCGACGACGTGGTCGCCGCGGACGAGCAGGGCGCGCACGCGGCCGGTGGCGCTCGTCGCCGCCCGCACGCTGCAGACGACCGACACCTTGGCGGCGCGGCCCTTGCCCTTGACGGGCTTGCACGAGACCACCGCGTCGCGGCCGGCCGCGCCCTGGGGGCCGGCCGGTCCCTGCGCGCCGTTCTGGCCCGCGGCGCCGTTCTGGCCCGGGGCGCCGTTCTGGCCCGCCGTGCCGGCGGAGCCGCCCGGTCCGGCGGGGCCGGCCGGGCCGGTGGGTCCCTGCGGGCCGGCCGGGCCGGCGGTCGCCGGCACGTCGGAGGTCTCGCAGTCGCCGTTGACGTCGTCGATCGCGTCGAGGATCGCCACGTCGGCGCCGGCTTCGCACCGCACGCGGTCCGAGCCGCCGTCGCGCGCGGCGAGGCGGTCGGCGCCGGGGCCGCCGCGCAGGAGGTCGGCGCCCGAGCCGCCCGTGAGGTCGTCGCTGCCGTCGCCGCCGTCGAGGTCGTCGTCGCCCTGCGCGCCGTCCAGCACGTCCGCGCCGGCTCCGCCGCTCAGGATGTTGGTCCCGAGCGCGCCCGTCAGCTGGTCGTCGCCGCTGCCGCCGGCGAGGCTCTCCACGTCGGTCTCGATCGTGTCGCCCTCGCCGACCTCGCCGTCGTCTGCCGCGCCGTCGGGATCGGCCACCACGTGCGCGCTGCGGCTCGCGTAGTCGGCGGTGTCCGTTCCGGCGCCGCCGAGCAGGAGGTCGGGGCCGGCGCCGCCGTCGAGGACGTCGTTGCCGGAGCCGCCGCTGAGCGTGTTCGCGCCGGCGGTGCCGGCGAGGCGGTCGTTGCCCGAGCCGCCGGTGAGGTTCTCCACGTCGGTGCCGATCGTGTGCGCGTCGCCGGCCTCGCCGTCGTCGGCGACGCCGTCGGCATCCGCCGTGACCGGCAGCGTGCGCGTGGCGTAGCTCACGGTGTCGATGCCGTCGCCGCCGAGCATGAGGTCGGACGCGCCGCGACCCGGGTCCAGCACGTCGTCGCCCGCGGCGCCCGACAGCACGTTGGTCGCGTTGTTGCCGGTCAGCGTGTCGTTGCCGGCGCCGCCCAGCAGCCGCTCGACGTCGGGCCGGACGTTGTCGACCTCGGCGGTCTCGCCGTCGTCGGCGGCGCCGTCGAGGTCCGCGGTGACGGCCGCGGTGCGGGCGCTGTAGTCCGCGGTGTCGAACCCGGCGCCGCCGGCGTGCGTGTCGCCGCCGGCGCCGCCCTCGAGGATGTCGTCGCCGTCGTCCCCGTTGAGGACGTCGGCGCCGCCGCCGCCCGCCAGCGTGTCGGCGCCCGCGCCGCCCGACAGCGTGTCGGCCAGCGGGCCTCCGGTGAGCGTGTCGTTGCCGCTGCCGCCGGTGACGCTCTCGACGTCGGTGCGGACCTCGTCGTCCTCGAGCGCCTCGCCGTCGCCGGGCTGGCCGTCCAGCGTCACGGTGAGCGGCAGGCTGCGGCCGGCGTAGCTGACCACGTCGGTGCCGGCGCCGCCGGCCAGGGTGTCCGACCCGGCGCCGCCGTCGAGGGTGTCGTTCGCGGCCTCGCCGTCGAGCGAGTCGCGCCCCGGGCCGCCCGTCAGCACGTTGATGGGCGCCCCGCCGAGCAGGATGTCGTTGCCGAAGCCGCCGATCACGTTCTCCATGTCGACCTTGACGTTGTCGGCCTCGCCCGGCGCGCCGTCGTTCGCCGTGCCGTCGACCGAGATCGTCAGCGATTCCAGGCGTGCCGAGTAGTCGGCAGTGTCCGTTCCCGTGCCGCCGTTGAGGGCGTCGGCGTTCAGTCCGCCGATCAGCGTGTCGTCGCCGGCGTCGCCGTTGAGCGTGTCGATCCCGGCGCCGCCGTCCAGGCGGTCGGCGTCGGCGCCGCCGAAGATCGTGTCGGCGCCGCTTCCGCCGAGCAGCTCGTCGTCGCCGGCGCCGCCGGTCAGCGTCGCGCCGACCGTCCCGGCACCGAGCGTGATGTGGTCGTCGAGGTCGCGCACGTCGATGCTGAGCACCGTGACCGAGCCGGTGCAGGTCACGTCGTTCGGTCCGCTGCTCGCGCACGCGCCCGCGGGCGTGATCGCCGCGCCGCCGTCGTGGATCGTGTAGGCGCCGCCGCCGACCGTCACGGTGACGTTGTTCGTCTCGTTGTCGGCGGCGACGAACGTCAGGGTCGTGCCGGTGAGCGTCGCGTCGGCCGCCTCGGCGGCGGGCGCGGCTGCCAGCAGGACCACGACGCCTGCCAGGAGCGCGCGTAGTGTCATGCGCCACTTATCGGCGCGTCACCGGGGCGGCTTTACGGACGCGTGTCCTAACCCGCGCGCAATCCCTCAAGTCGCGTCCGGTGAAGCGCGGCCCGCTACTGGCGGTTCTGGTCGAGCCCGTCGGCCGGCAGCGCCCTCAGGCCGCGCCACGCGGCCAGCGCGACGGCGGTGTAGATGAGCCCGACGCCGGCCCAGCCGTCCGCATAGCGGCTGGCGACGCACAACCAGACGATCAGCGCGGGCCACGGGAACACCCAGTCGAGGACCGTCAGGATCCACGGCTCGCGTGCCGGCTCGCCGCGGTCGCGGTACGGGTCTCGGGTATCGACCAGCATGACGAGCATCGATTCCGTTGTAGCGCGATCGGCGCCGCGGATCCAGTCGCCGGCACCGCTCTGGGCGCGCCCGCGCGGTGCTAGATTGGCCCGGCAGGCAGCTTGGTGGGCGTAGCTCAGTTGGTAGAGCTCCGGGTTGTGGTCCCGGCGGCCGCGGGTTCGAGTCCCGTCGCTCACCTCTCAGGACCCCCTGGAAAGCGCGACATTCGGTCGTGGCGCGCAATCCGCGACCGGCTCAACCCCGGTACATCGATGGAACAAGTTCGCGCGGCGAACGGCGGCAGTGCCGCCTCAGGACGACTTGCGGGTGCGTCGAGGCCGTCCGCTCGCTATCGCTCTGCGCGAGAAGCAACAGCCCGCTCCTGCGGCGCTGCGTACTGAGGCGTCGCCGCTGCCGGCTGCCGGCCCGACTTCAGGCCGGCGTGCGGTTCCCGCGCAGCCGTTGTGCGTCCTGGCCCGGAGGAAGGCCGAACTGGCGGCGGTATTCGCGGCTGAACTGCGACGCGCTCTCGTACCCCGTCCGGTAACCGATCGACGCGACGTCGTCGCCTCCCGCGATCAGCATCAGGCGCGACTGCTGTAGCCGGATCTGCTTCTGGAACTGGATCGGGCTCAGTCCGGTGACCGCGACGAAGTTGCGGTGAAACGCCGAGGTGCTCATGCCACACGATCGGGCGAGCTCCTCGACTCGGAAGGGCTGGTTGTAGTTCTCGCTGATCCGGCGAACCGCGCCGCTGACGTAGGTCAAGCTGCTGTCGGCCAGGCCGATCTGGCGCACGGTCTCTCCGAGAGGGCCGGAGATCAGCCGCCAGAGGATCTCGCGCTCGATCATCGGCGCCAGCACCGCGCGGTCGCCCGGGGTGTCGAGCAGGCGCAGCATGCGGATCACGGCATCCAGCAGCTCTGGTGATGCGTCCGCGACCCCGAGCCCAGGTGGCGGGGCCGGGCTGCGAACCCGTTGAGCGGCTGCCGGCAACGACGGGCCCTCGGCCTCCAGCAGCAGTGACGCGATCACCGCCGGACGCAGAACCAGACCGAATCCCAGGGCGGGCTCGGCCGGTGACGCTTCGGAGAAGTGGCCCGTAATAGGCAGATCGACCGAGGCCACCAAGTACTGCCCGGCCCGGTACTCATACGTCCGGTCGCCGATCGCCAGCCGCTTTGCCCCTTGCGCGATCACGGCCAACACCGTGCCCGTGGTGGAGGCCATTGGCTCCGTCGGCGCAGGCACGGCCGACACGAGAACGCCTTCGATCCCCGTGCCTTCTCCCCGCTCAGCGTGACGCGCGATCAGCGCGCGCAGTGCCGAGAGTTGTTCCGCGCTTTCCCTCGGCGGGGCCGGCTCTCGCTGAGCGCGCATGGGTAGAAACGTACATGGCGTAGCGCTCGCCTAGGACGACTTCAACGAGCGGTTCTGCAAGAAAAGCAGGATCGTGCAATCACGTGCGGCTTCTGTTCTACCGCCGCCCTAGGCCTGGCTGGTTCGCTGAACGCAGTCAATCGACTCCAGGGAGCAGGCATGAAGATCGCAGTCGTCACCGGAGCGAGCTCGGGCATCGGCCAGGCCGCGGCCATCCGCATCGCCGAGCGCGGCGCAGGCGTGATCGCCACGTACAACAGCAACCCCGACGGCGCTCACGAGACGGTCGCCACGATCGCGAACAGCGGGCGGTCCGCGGTCGCCCTTCCGCTCGACATCGGCAGCAGTGGCACCTTCGAGCACTTCGCCCAGACCGTCGCAAACGAACTCCAGGACCGCTGGCAGCGCGACTCGTTCGACTACCTCATCAACAACGCCGGCTTCGGCCAGATGGCGATGTTCGAGGACACCCCAGAGGCGCTCTTCGACCGGTTGCACCGCGTGATTCTCAAAGGCCCGTACTTCCTGACCCAGAAGCTGCTTCCGCTGCTCGCCGATGGCGGGGCGATCGTCAACACCACCAGCAACTCTGCACTTGCCACCAGCCTCGAACCCGGCTACTCCGCCTACGCCAGCATGAAGGGCGGCCTCGCCGTACTCAGCCAGTACCTGGCCAAGGAACTCAGCGTGCGCCGCATCCGCGTCAACAGCGTCGCCCCCGGGCCGACCCGCACCCGCATCGCCCACGACGCGTTCGAGCGCTTCCCCGAGGTCATCCCGCCGCTCGTCGCGCGCACCGCGCTCGGGCGCCTCGGCGAGGGCGACGACATCGGCAAGGTCATCGCCGCCCTACTGTCCGACGACTTCGCCTGGGTCACCGGCCAGAACATCGAGGCCTCCGGCGGCTTCAACCTGGCCATCGCACACGATGCGCAAGAGGCACCACCGCTGCCCGCAGTCGCCGCCCACTGAACGTGCCCCCCAAGCGCCGGCGACTCAGCGACGCGAACCGTTGGCTGTGCCGCACTGGCGACCCCGCTGACCTCGCTGCGGCGCTAACCGACGGGGATGGCGCCGACGACCAACGCGAGCTGCTCCCGCGTGATCGTGCTCATACCAGTTGTCGGCCGGCACCATCGGGCGCCCCAGCGATCCGAAGCACCGTCGCGACGATACAGGCATCCGCAACGTCCGCAGCGTTGCACAGCTGTTTCGCGGTCGCGAAGCACCAGGCACGCCGTCGACGCGAGGTGTCGTGGGCCGCTCCGGAGCGGCGCCGCAGAACGACCTCGGCGCGCACCACTGCATCCGTCCACTGCGCCGCGTGGGTATGCCGGAGCGCCGGGAGTGCCGAAGGGCGTGCTCGGTCAGGCTCGCCGGGCCGTCGCGACGTGCTCCGCGGCGGCGAGCGGGTCGACGTCGAGCAGGCGGGCCCCCGTGTCCGTGGCGAAGCCGCGCGTCGCTCCGGCTCCCGCGGCGTAGAGCGGTAGGGCGAGCGCGAGGCGCCGCAGCGCGTCGCGGCCGGTCTCGAAGCGGGCCGGCGCGGTCGCCGCCAGCACGACGACTTCGGGCTGCAGCGCCGTGACGGCGTCGGTCAGCGTCTCGAGCGGCGTATCGGGGCCGAGGAACGTGATCCGCCAGCCGCGGTCGCGCAAGCCGAGGCCGAACGCGATCAGGCCGAGGTCGTGCTGCTCACCGGGCATGCATGCGAGCAGGGCGCGTGGCCCGGCGCCCCGATCCCAGTTTCGCGCAAGCCCGAGCAGGCGCCCGCGCAGGATCTGGCTGGCGAAGTGCTCCTGCGCGACGGACGCCTCGCCGCGTTCCCAGCGATCGCCCAGCTCCCGCAGGTAGGTGAGGACGACCTCGCGCAACACGATCTCGACCGAGAAGCCGGACAGCAGCCGGTCGAGCGCTGACTGGGCCGCGCTCTCATCGAACGCATCGAGCGCGGCGCGCAGCTCGCCGGTGCTGCGCTCCAACGCCGGCGTCTCGGTGCGCGGAGTGGCCACGCTGTCCTCATCGAGCGTGAGACGCGCCGCCTCCGCGGCGGACAGCCCGCGCTCGAGATGCGACCGCATGACGGCGACGCGCCGCTCGTCCTGTGGAGAGTAGAGGCGGAAGCCGCCATCGGAGCGCATAGGGCGCAGCAGGCCGTAGCGGTGCTCCCAGGCGCGCAGCAGCTCCGGGCTCACACCCGAGCGTCGACTGAGCTCGCCGATGCGCACATGGCCGGCCGGTTCCACGCCGAGGCACTATACAGACACTAGACAATTCCTTGACAGCACAGCCGCGCACCCTGTACGCTCTCTCTACAAACACTCTACGGAGAGGAGTACCGTGAAGAAGCTCGACATTCTCACCGCGGCGCTAGTCATCGTCGGCGGGTTGAACTGGGGCCTGGTCGCGATCGCAGAGTTCGACCTCGTCGCGACGCTCGTCGGCCTCGAGTTCGGCGAGACGAACGCCGCCAGCCGGGTCGTGTACGGACTCGTCGGCCTCGCCGCGGCCTACCAGCTCACCACCCTCGCTAGCGTCCGGCGCCGTTCCAGCCGCGACCCGCGAGTGGCCGCCGCCTAGGCAGGAAGGAGACAGAAGACATGCGAAAGCCACTGACATCTACCCTCCTCGCGACCGGCCTCGCCGCCCCGGCGCTCGCGCTGCCGAGCACGAGCGTGGCCATGCCAAGTCGGGCGCCGGTCGTCGAGCAGAACATCGTCGAGACGGCAGCCGCCGACCCGCGGTTCACGACGCTGGTGTCGCTGACGAAGCGCGCAGGCCTTGCCGACGACCTCTCCGGGGAGTCCAAGCTGACCCTCTTCGCCCCGACCAACGCCGCGTTCAGGAAGCTGTCCGAGGCGACGCTGAGAAGGCTGGGTCGCAACCGCGCCATGCTGCGGCGGGTGCTCCTCTACCACGTCGTCGCCGGCGACGTGAAGGCCGAGCAGGTCGTGCGGCTACGGGCGGTGCGAACGCTCGCCGGGCCTAAGGTACGCATCCGCGTCCGTGACGACACCGTCTTCCTGAACCGCCGGACGAAGATCGTCAAGACCGATATCTCGGCGAGCAACGGAACGATCCACGTCATCGACCAGGTGCTGCTCCCGCCGGCCCGCTAGCCGGCGATCGAGCGCCTCCGCTGGAGGGCGGCCACCCCACGCCGCCCTCCAGCGCCACCCTCCACCCGTGCGCATCTGGGATCTCGAGCCCGCTCTCCTGTGCGACCGGCACCTGCTGGGCGAGCACCGCGAGCTCCACGCGATCTGGGCGATCCTGACAACGGGCAAGCGTGGCTACGCGCGCCACCCCGAGACGCTGCGCTGGCGCGGCCGGCTCGCGGCGCTCTACGCCCGCCACGATGCACAGGTCGGCGAGATGTCCCGTCGCGGCTTCCGCCACGCCAGCCCTCTCAATCCACGACTCGCCACCGGAGCGGCACAGCAGACCGAGCTGATCGACCCGGTGGAGGCGCAGCGTGAGCGCCTCGCGGGCCATGCGTGCGGCTGCCCATCCAGGTGACCTGACGGCGCCTACAGGCCAGACTCAGTCTGCCCACGTCCGGACCGAATCTTGACGCGGCCTTGCTGAATACTGGGCGGACCGGGAAGCAGGAATCGACCGGGTCAGCACAGCCGCTTGCGCGACCAACGATCGGCAGCGCTGACCGCCACGCTTCGAGTAGCTCGGCCCGTACAACCTCCCGGAAGGAACCCAATGAGAATCAATGACACGGTGGCGAACGCCACTCGCGCTGCCCATGACGTCGGTCTTGCTGCCTGGCTCGGCGGCGCGATGTTCGGCAAGTTCGCGCACAATCCGTCGCACGTGAAGATCTCGAGCCGTCCGGAGCGCGGCAGCGTTAGCAACGCTGCGTGGAACGGGTACAACCCGATCAATGCGCTCGGGCTCGGCACGGCAGCGCTCGGTTGGGCGGCGGCCCGCGCCACCGAGGCAAGCAACGGCAACCTGACGGGCCGCGAACGCGCGCTCTCGACCGCCAAGGACGGTCTCATGGCGTCAGCGGTGCTGACGGGCGTGCTCAACGGCATACAGGGCGCGCGGCTGGCCGGCCAGGCCCCCGACGGCGCCGTCCCGGTCGAGACCGGGACCAAGCCCGCGACCGACACGCCGGCGAAGGCCGCCGGCATTCAACGCAGCCTCGCGGTCCTCGGCAATCTCAACATTGCCTCGGGTGTGGCGCTCGTCGCGGTGAACGCGATTCTCGCCCAGACCAACCACAGCCGCCCGTCCACGCGTCGCGCCCTGCGCCGGTCCTCGTCCCCGAACGGTCGCAGCCTGTGGATCGGCTCCGGCGTTAGCACCGCGGCAGCACTCGCCGACCAGCTCCGTCGGCGGCTTGCCTAGTCATGCGGGGCTCTCCAAGGCCTTGAATCCGCTTCTGTTTCCTCCCGCGCTGATCAAACGGGCGCTCGATGACCTCAACGCGATCGGCCGCGCCGCCCGCCGGGTCGACGGCATCGAGCGCGCGCTGCTCAGCCGGCTCGACGGGCTCGCCGCGCAGGTCGAGCGGCTGCGCGAGGAACTGGACCCACTCAAGCAGTTGTCAGGCGTCCGCACGCATCTCGAGGCGGTGCACACGGTTGTCGAACCTGTCGCGCCGAAGCTCGACCTGCTGCGCGACGAGCTGCGGCCGATCCAGGAGATGTCGGCCGTGCGCTCGCACCTCGAGGCGGTTCGTGCCGCGGTCGAGCCGCTCGACGAGAAGCTCGACCAGCTCCGCGAAGAGATCGAGCCGATCCAGCAACTCGGAGACGTGCGCGCCGGCATCGAGCCCCTCGACGACGACATGCGTCAGGTCCGCGAGTCGATCGACGAGATCGAGCCGCTCGTCAAGGAAATCGGCTCTCTCATCGGTGGCCTTGACGAAAAGCTCGGGCGCATGAGCAGCGACCTGGCGCCCGTCGGCGAACTTGCGGAGAAGATGCCGGGCGTCAGACGGCGTTAGCCACCCCAGCGGGTCTTCGTGAGCGTCGGCGATCGGGTGGCCAACCACGCGCCCGGCCTCGCCAACGAGTCGGACCGCGTCGGGCTCGTGCGCCCGCAGGACGCCGACGACGTCCCAAGGAATCGTGCGTGGCGTGGCCGAGCGCGCGGAGGTCGCGCGCGCGTCCAGCCCTGCCCTTCGCCTCCACGCAGCCGCGACCTCAACCAGGCGATCTGGGAGCAGCGCGTGCTGGCGGGCGATCCCAAACTCCCCGTGTCCCAGGTGATCCCTGCTTCCCCTACGCCGCTGTGGATCGCCCCCAGAGGGGTCGCCGTTGAACGCCGACGATGCATGCGTGCCTCGCGGCGGCGGGTAGCACGGCGCGATGAAGATCGGATGCTTTCTCTCATGTGAGGAATTCGGGCCGCGCGACCTGGTCGAGCAGGCCAAGCGAGCCGAGCAGGCGGGGTTCCACGCGCTGTGGATCTCCGACCACTACCACCCCTGGAACGACGCGCAGGGCCACAGCGCGTTCGTCTGGTCGGTCATCGGCGCGATCGCCGAGGCCACCGACCTCCCCGTCACGACGGGCGTGACCTGCCCGACGGTGCGGATCCACCCGGCGATCATCGCCCAGGCCGCGGCCACCAGCGCCGTCATGCTCGAAGGGCGATTCAACCTCGGGGTCGGCAGCGGCGAGGCGCTCAACGAGCACATCCTCGGCGACCACTGGCCCGAGGCCGACGTGCGCCTCGAGATGCTCCGCGAGGCCGTCGAGGTCATGCGGACGCTGTGGGAGGGTGGCCAGCGCAGCCACTACGGAGACCACTATGCGGTCGAGAACGCGCGCATCTACGACCTGCCCGACGCGCCCCCGCCGGTCATCGTCTCCGGGTTCGGGCCGAAGGCGGTCCGCCTCGCGGCGGAGATCGGCGACGGCCTCGCCACCACCTCGCCCGACGAGGACTCGATCGAGCTGTACCGATCGGAGGGCGGCCGCGGCCCGGTCCACGCCGGCACCAAGGTCTGCTTCATGGCCGACGCGGACGAGGCGCGCCGCACCGTCCACCGGCTGTGGCCCAACGAGGCGTTGCCGGGCGAGCTCGCCCAGATCCTGCCGACGCCGTCGCACTTCGAGCAGGCGTGCGAGCTCGTCACGCCCGACCTGCTCTCCCCGCCGATGGGCCCGGATCTCGACGCCCACGCGGCGACGCTGCGGGACTACGCGGACGCCGGCGTCGACGAGCTGTTCGTGCAGCAGATCGGCCCCGTCCAGGACGCGTTCTTCACCACCTGGGCGAAGGAGATCCTGCCGCAGTTCGGCTAGGCCTCCTCGTCGGGGTCCTCGCCGGCGGCCAGCTTCAGCGACCCGTCGAGGACCTCCTGGAGGTGGCGCTGCTGGATCGGCAGCGCCCAGTCGGTGAGCGTGCGCAGCTCGGCGTTGCCAGCCTTCTCGTTGAGTTTGGCCACGATCGACCAGTGCCCGACCTCGCCGGCCTCGGCCATGGTGAGGAACTCGAAGCCGTCGAGCGGGTCCTCCTCGTCGGCGAGGTAGGCCTCGCGCATCTCGGTCGCCTCCTGCTTGACCTCGCGTGCCTCATCGAGGATCGCCGTCTTCTTGCCCTTGAACGACGACGCGAGCTCCGTGCAGCGCTTCTGGGTCTCGCGCGCGTCGTCGCATGCCTGCGCGAGCTTCTTGTCGAGCGCCTCGTGCTCGGAGCCCAGCATGCCGCGCACCTCGCGCGCGGCATCCTGGGCGGCCATCGCCAGGCCGAGGACCTCGGCCAGCTTGCTCTCGAGCTTGGTCAGGGTCGCCACTAGGAGACGGCTTCCTTGATCTTGCCCACGACGCCGTTGGTGTCGTTGGCCACGACGCCCGTCGGCTCGTCGGACAGGCCGGCGGCTGTGCGCAGCTTGCGGGCGATCTCGGCGATCTCCTCCGGCGCGTAGTCCGGGGCGAAGACGCCCTCCTGCGAGGGCAGGTCGAACGGCGCGAAGCCCTCCGGCGGGTCGTCCACGACGACGAGGTCGTCGCCGGTCTCGGGGTGGGTGCCGTTCCACACCGCGGCCAGCTCGTGGTAGTCGCTGGGCGAGAAGCGGTAGAGCTTGGTGTGCTCGCCGCGCTCGATGTGCGGCCGGCACTCGGGGATCTTCTCGGTCGGGATGCGCGGCGACGGGAAGAGCTTGGAGAGGTCCGCTCCGGTGAGGTTCTCGACCGCGCGGGCGTAGGCGACCTGGTGCACGCCGCCGCGGACGAGCAGGTAGCCCGTCAGCGCGCGGGCGGCCGGGTGGTCGACCATCTCGTAGACCTTGAGCTTGCCGTTGCGTGCGCCCGTCTCGAGGAAGAAGTTGTGGACGAGGTCTTCGACCAGGTCGCCGGTCGAGGTGACGTAGTCGCCGTTCCAGGGCTTGCCGTTGGAGTCCTGGACGAGCGTGCCCGCGCCACCGGCGGCGAAGTGCTGGGGGTTGAGGAGGTCGGCCGGCTTGGGCAGCGAGCCCTTCTCGCCCGCGCCGGTGAGCATCGTGTTGATCGCGGTCGAGACGAGCTCGATGTGCCCGAATTCTTCGGCGGCGATGTTCGCGACGAGGTCGTAGAACGGCCGCGCACCCTGGCGGTTGCGGAAGTTGAACGATTGGAACGTGTAGTTCATGAAGGTCGACATCTCGCCGAACTTGCCGCCCAGCAGCTCCTGGACGACGGCGGCGCCGGCGGGGTCGGGATCCGACGGCGGGGGCATCTCGGTCTGGAGCCGGTCGATGCGCAGAATCATGCAATCTCTCCTAGGTAAGACAATGTCTTGATGCACGGGTCTAGCCAAGGCGTGATGATGCGCAAACATGGGGGGGTGGCTTTCGGACCCGATGCCGGTGAGCTCCTGCGCGCGCGCGGGCTGCGCGTCACCCCTCAGCGAAGAGCGATCCTCGGCGCCTTCTCCCACGGCGCCGACGAGCACCTGTCGGCCGACGAGATTCACGCGCGCGCGGCGGCGGTCGTCCCGGAGCTCGGCCGCGGCACCGTCTACGCCGCGCTGGCCGAGCTGACCGAGCTCGGGCTCCTGGCGGCGCGCGGCAGTCCCGAGCCGGTGCGCTACGAGACGAACACCGAGCCCCATCAGCATTTCCGCTGCCGCTTGTGCCTGCGGCTGTTCGACGTCGAGCTTGCGGAGCCGGCGCTGGCGGCCGAGGGCTTCATCGTCGAGCAGATCACGATAACCGCGGACGGCGTCTGCGCCGAGTGCGTCGACTACGACAAGGGCCTGCGCGCGGGCGCGAAGCGGGCGCGTGGCCGTCCATCGGCCGACCTGCCAGACGGACTCATCGCCACCACCGCCGAGACGCCCGTCGGCCGGGTGACGCTCGGCGCGACGGCCGACGGGGTGATGCGCGTCGTCTTCGACGGCCACGCCGACGTGCAGGCGCTCCACGACGCGATCGACGGCCGCCGCGGCAGCCGGGTCGCACGCGGACACCTGGCCGCCGCCAAGACGGCGGTCGACGACTATTTCGCCGGCCACGTGCCCGGGGAGTGCGCGATCGATTGGGATCGGCTGCCGGGCGCGCAGACGCTCCGCGCCGCGATGGCCGTCCCGCGCGCGCAGCTCGCCTCCTACGACGCCCTCGACACGCCCGCCGGCGCGCGCGAGCGCGGCCTGGTCCTGGGCGCCAACCCGCTCGCGATCCTCATCCCCTGCCATCGCGTGACGCGCGGGCGCGAGCTGCCCGACGAGTACGTCGGCGGCGCCGCGCGCCGGCTCGCGCTCTGCGAGCTCGAGCGCAGCAGAGCGGCCGTCGCGTCCCCACCACCATGACCCTCGCCGACGACCTGCCCGCTGCGGCGCTGGGGCAACTGGTCGTCGGAGAACGACTTCAGCGCCCGCTCGACGATCGTCCCGGCCCGCCTGATCATCACGCTCAAGACCCGAGACCTGCGAGCGCAGCCGCTGTCCGACGTCGGCGCGGCGTACCGGGCTTGACCGACACCGCTTCAGACGCCGGTCTCGGCTAGAGCTGGCGCGAGGACCAGAGCAGCGCGGCCAGGATCACGGACGTCAGACCGACGACGAGCCCGACGATCCAGCCGGCGACGTCTTGCCCCACGAGCACCGCGCCCAGGATCACGGCGATGCCGATCACGCCGCCGGTGGCGATCACCCGCATCGCGCCGCGCTCCACCCCGGTGCGGCGCCGCTCTCGACCCGGCACCATGCCCTGGGGCGGCTGGTGGCGCCGCGACTCGCGCTCGCGCCGGCGGACCTCGCGCTCTGTTGCCCCGTGCTCTGGCTCAACCAGGGGAGGCTCGTCCGACTGTGGATGCTCGCCCGCGTCTGACGACACACGCCGAGGCTACCGGTCTGGGCGCCCGCCGTCGGACCGTCGGGTGCGCGATCGGTGCGGTCGAGCTCGCCCCAGACTGCTTCCGTCGGGCAGCCGCTGACCGGCCGGTCGACCCGCGCAGTGAGGCTGGCCCAGATCGCTCCAGGCCCGTTCGTCGGTCCCGACTTCGTCGTGGAGCCTGCCCTTCAACGAGGTCCGTCGGCGCGAAGATTCTCCAAGCGTTGAGCGAGCGGCCTGAGCCGCTAGCCTGCGCGGCCGCTTCGTGGCTTGCTGTTTCGATTCGGCTCGTCGACGACTGATCGGCTTCGCCCGGGCTGAGTGACCAGGGACCGGGCTTCGCGGGCGCCGGTCACGGACAGTTGCGTCGGGTCGCTGCGAGAACCGCGCTGCCCTCATTGATGTTCCGGACGGCCCCGGCCAGGCCGCGGCTCGCCGCGCCGGGCCCGGCCGGAAGGCGGCCAGGGGGTCGCGCGGACGCGCGCCCCCCAGGCCGATGCGCTGCCGACTGCGGCGCTGTCTGGGCCGGCACGAGGACGACCGTCGCGTCGAGTTTCAGCAGCCGGATGCCCAGCAGGCGCGCCAGGATCGACGCCTCGATGAGGATTCCGTCAGATGCGCGTCGGTTGCGGTCAGGAACCGCGGTCAGGACGAGCGGAGCCGCGGGCCCGGCCGCTCGGGGGGTGCCGCGAGCTGAACGCCTCGAGCCTCTCAGACGCCTGCGCGGCCCCGTGGACGATCTGTGCATAACGTTCACGGCCCGCCTTTGCGCCGAGAACGTATCCTGCGGCGAAAAGTGCCAGCTTGGTGAGCTTCACGGATGGCCCGCCGCCCCCTCCCTGCGGCGCCGGAGGGACGAGATGCCGGCGCTGCCCGCCGTGAGTCCGGCGAGGCCGCCGGCGACCAGTCCCGCCTTCAGGGCCCTTCCGCGGGGCATCACTGCCTTCAGGCTCTTACCCGTGGGCAGACCGTCCTTTAGCGGCTTGCCGGAGCCGAGGCCGTCGGACAGGGCCCCCTTGAGCACGTTCGCGGGATCGAGCGAGTCGCCCACCGTCTCGACCAGCCGCTCGAGCTTGCTCTTTCGGTTGAGGAATCTCATCGTGGTCGCCTTCGCTTTCGTTCATCGCGTCCGAGACGCCTTGGCAATTGCGTCGAGGAGTTCGCTCTTGGTCATGCTCGTCCGTCCTTCGATGCCGATGCCGGCGGCCAGCTCGACGAGCTCGGCCTTGCTGTAGGAGTCCAGCCCGCCGTTCGCCACGTTCCGGAGCTCGCGCGCGGTTTGTTTGGCATCTGTCTTGGCGTGCTCGCGCAGCTGCTCGGTCTCCTCGACGCGTGATTCCGCGTCGCTCGCCTGCTGTTCGGCCTCGTCGGCGAGCTGTCGCGCCTGGCGGTTCGCTTCCTCGGCGGCGGCGCGCGCGGCCTCGGCCGCCTCATCGGCCAGTCGCTTGGCCTCCGCTCGCTTATCCAGTGCATCCTCGACGAGCTCCTCGGCCCGTTCCTGGGCGGCCTCGGCCTCGCCCTGGGCTTCCTCGACGGCCTCGTCGACTTCCTCCTGGACCTCCTGCTGCTCGTCGTAGGCATCCGCCTCGGCGGCTTCTCGCTCCTGCTTCACCGACTCGTCCGCAGCCTTCTGCGCCTCGGCGACGCGCTGCTTGACGCGCCGAGCCGTCTCACGGTCGACCTCCTTCAGGCGAACGCGGCCGCGCTCGCTGACCTCGCGAGCGTGCTCGGCGCGATCCCTGGACTCCTGCGCGGCCTCCACCGCGCTTTCTTCGGCCTCCCGAGCACGCTCCGCGGCGTCCTGTGCCCGCTTCATCCGGATCTCGATCGAGTCCCCGCCCACCGGCGTGGCGTCGGCGACAGCCGCTCTCACTTTCCTTCCCCGGTCGCGGACGCCCGCGGTCGCGTCCTCAGCTGCGGTTCCGACTGTGTCCGCAGGCTTGAGGACGCGGGACAGAAGCCACGCAGCGTTTGACGGCATCTCCCGCACACCCGTCCTAGTTCGCTCCGACAACGACATCAGCAACGCCTCCTTGGCATCGACAGCGACCAGCCGAAACCCACCGGCCTGAGTCGCCTGCTTCCTCAGAATCTCAGAGTCAGATCCCGCTCCACCGCCTTCGAAAAGGTCGCCAGCACCGGGAAAGCATCCCCTTCCGGCGCAGGCTACCCAGCGTGTCTCAATCCAATACGTACTGCGCGGGTACGCGCCGCCGCGGTCCCCGTCGGCAGGTGCGGATGCTCGCTGCGGACGACGAGCAGGCGTTGAGCGTGACGCCGCCCTGGCTTCCGCAGTTCGTCCGGACCAGGCGTCCCGGGAACGGCCTCTCGCTCTCGCTCCTTTCCGCTGGGATTCGCGCCGGTGAGCCGGTCTGTTGGCAGTGCGATGCGGCGAGCGCCGGGATGCTCGCCGCGTCGCCGGGTCGGGTGGACGTGGTCATCGGCGCGGGCCGGTCGCTGTCCCACGTACGGGGCGTTTCGCCCGAAATGTGTCCCACGGGCGGTCTCCGATCTGTCGAGGGCGCCGGTTGCTGATCGCAGTCCGGGTAGGCCCCGACGAACGCGATTCCGAGGAGTACGAATCCATGGGCACCATCGAGAAGGACCGCGTCCTCCAGACGCGCGGCGAGGACCTCTACCACCGCGACGGCGACAAGATCGGCTCGGTCGGCGACAGGCGGGCGGATCGCGCATGAGCTCACGGTTCGAACGAGACAGCGGGGAGAAGCGCTCCGGGCGCCTTCCCGCGGGACCCGCCCACGCGCGCAAGGGCTCGCTCGGGCAGACGCTCAAGCGGACCTTCACCGAGTTCAAGGAGGACGAGCTCACCGATCGCGCCGCGGCCCTGACGTACTACGGCGTGCTGTCGATCTTCCCCGCCCTGATCGCCCTCATCTCGATCGTCGGGCTGGTGTTCGATCCCGCGCGGATCACGAAGGCGCTCACCGACGTCGTGAGCTCGGTCGGGCCGGCCTCCGCGGTCGAGACGTTCAAGGGCCCGATCCAGACGCTGACCCAGAGCAGCGGGACCGCGGGGATCATGCTGGTCGTCGGCATCGCGGCAGCGCTGTGGACCGCGTCGGGCTACGTCGGCGCGTTCATGCGCGCGTCGAACGTGATCTACGAGGTCGAAGAAGGCCGCTCGATCGTCAAGCTGCGCCCGCTGCAGATGCTGGTGACGCTCCTGCTCGTGCTGCTGCTCGCGGTCGTGCTGATCGCGGTCGTGGTCACCGGTCCGCTGGCCGATGCAGTCGGGTCCGCGGTCGGGCTCGGCTCGGCGGCGGTCACGGCGTGGGACATCGCGAAGTGGCCCGTCCTGCTGGCCGTCGTGGTGGTCATGATCGCGCTGCTCTACTACGCGTCGCCCAACGCCAAGCTGCACGGCGTCAGATCGATTCTGCCCGGCGCCGCGCTGGCGGTCGTCGTGTGGCTGATCGCGTCCGCCGGCTTCGCCTTCTACGTCGCGAACTTCGGCTCCTACGACAAGACCTACGGCGCGCTGGGCGGCGTCGTGATCTTCCTCGTCTGGGTCTGGCTCACCAACGTCGCGATCCTGCTCGGGGCGGAGCTCAACGCCGAGCGCGAGCGCTCGCGCCAGCTCGCGGCCGGCGCGCCCGGCGCCGAGCGCGAGCTGCAGCTCGACGAGCGCTCAGAGCCGAAGGCCGGCAAGCGCGCGCGGACCGCATGACGGTCCGCCGCCGACCATCCATCCACAAACGTGAGGTTCCCAATGGAGATCCCGAAGGAGAAGGTCCTCGAGTTGCTTCAGCAGCAGGGGAAGTCCGACCAGGCCGAGCAGGCTCGCCAGGAGCTGCCGGATCAGATCGACCCGGAGAGCGATTCGGGCCTGCTGGCGAAGTTCGGCATCGATCCGCAGGAGCTGCTGGGCAGGTTCGGCGGCAGCATCCCCGGCCTGTGAGCCGCGAGAGAGAGGAGCACGTGATGAACCAGACGATGCAGGTCGAGAACGGGCCGAAGGAGAAGGTCCATGACGCCGCCGGCCAGGCCAAGGAGAAGGCCGGCGCCCAGCTGCGTTCGCAGGTCGATCAGCGTTCGACGCAGGCGGGCGAGAAGGTCGGCGGCTTCGCGTCGGACGTCCGCGGCGTGGGCGAGACCCTGCGCGAGCAGGGCAAGGATCAGCCCGCGAGGCTGGCCGAGCAGGCCGCCGACCGGGCGGAGCGGCTGGGCAGCTACCTCAAGGAGAGCGACGCCGATCGCATCCTCGGCGACGTGGAGGACGTCGGGCGGCGTCAGCCGTGGGCGGTGATCGCCGGCGGGATCGCCGTCGGGCTCGTCGCGTCGCGGTTCCTGAAGGCGTCGTCGAGCCGCCGCTACGAGCAGCGCACGAGCGGACAGCTACCCGAGCGCACGTACGCGTCGTATGACCCGGACGTCGCTCCGGCGCCCGGCATCCCGGCCACTCCGACCGCGTTCGACGCGACCCGCTGACATGGCGGACGCCATGAACGGCGGCGCTGATCCGCGTGACCGTCCGATCGGGGAGCTGGTCAAGGATCTCTCTCAGCAGACGTCCACTCTGGTGCGTCAGGAGATCGAGCTCGCCCGGTCTGAGTTGGAGGCGAAGGGCAAGGTCGCGGGCAAGGGTGCCGGGATGTTGGCGGGTGCCGCGGTCGCGGGCCTGCTGGCGCTCGGGGCGCTGAGCGCGGGCCTGATCGGGTTGTTGGATGAGGCGATGCCGGTGTGGGTCGCCGCGTTGATCGTGATGGTGCTGTGGGCGGTTGTCGCCGCAGTGCTGGCCGGTGCCGGGCGGAACGCGCTGCGGCGCGCTACTCCGCCGGCGCCGCAGACTGTCGAAACTGTGAAGGAGGACATCCAGTGGGCCAAGAACCCGACCGGATCCGCGCCGAGATAGAGCAGACGCGCGCGGAGATGTCAGAGACCGTGGACGCGCTCGGCTATAAGGCCGACGTCAAGACGCGGGCGAAGGAGAAGATCGTGGGCGTGAAGGACAAGGTCGCCGGCGGCACGCCGGACGGTGTCGACGTGAAGCAGCAGGCCCGGCGCGCCTCGAGCGTGGCGCAGGAGAATCCGCTCGGGTTGGCGATCGGCGCGGTCGCGGTCGGGTTCGTGGCGGGGATGCTGATCCCGTCCACGCGGGTCGAGGACGAGAAGCTCGGTGAGGCGTCTGACTCGGTGATCGAGAAGGTCAAGGAGACCGGGCAGGAGGCGCTCGAGCACGGCAAACAGGTCGCGCAGGACGCGGCACAGACCGCGAAGGAGAGCGGCCAGGAGCACGCACAGCAGGTCAAGGAAAGCGCGCAGGACGCCGGCTCCTCGCCGTCCGACCGGCCTGCGTACACGACCCGCTGATGGCCACAGGCGAACCCCCGCCGCGCTCGAAGAAGAGCGCGGCCGGCGGGTTCGCCCTGGTCGCCGCCGCCGCGGGCATGCTGTTGAAGACCGCGACAAGATCCCGCACCCGCGCTTGCAAATCGCCGGGTGATCGCGTCGACTCTGCGCGATGACCGGCGCGCGAGGCAGCACGCAACGCACGAGGAGCAAGATCGTCGAGGCGGGGCGGCGCCTGCTCGACCGGTCGCCGACGACGTCGGCCGCGGATCTAGCGGCGGCCGCCGGTGTTTCGCGATCCACGCTCTATCGCCATTTTCCCGATCGAGACGCCTTGCTCGAGGCGATCGGAACGGAGCCGTCCGCCACGTCGATCGAGTACGCGGAGCAACCACTGCCGGCGGGACGGCTCGGACGCGAGCGGCCGGTGTCGCTCGAGGGGATCCACGTCTTCGACGTCGTGGCTCCGCCCGTGCTGCCCGACCAGCTCGTGGCGGAGGCGCAGCGGATCGCCGAGGTTCCGCTCGCCCTGTATGTCGTCGACATCGACGGTTCGCACCTCCTGCGCGTCGCCGGGCCCGAGCGGCTGCCCGCGTCCATCGCGGTGCCTCTCGCGATCGGGCCGGAGCTCGACGCCGCGGGGCTCGATGAGCTGCGCGCCGGACTCGCGGATCGCCCCGGGATCGAGGTCGTCCCGCTGTGGCTGCGCGGGCGCGCGACGGGCGTGTTGCTGACGCTGGGCCGGCCGCGTCGTCCGCTCGCCGAGATCGCACGCCAGGCCGCGGCCGCGATCACGCTGGCCGACCGCTACACCGACACGTTCGCACGCGGGCAGCGCCGCAAGCAGCCGCATCCGGCGGCCGAGATCCAGCAGAGCCTGCTCCCGCCCCGGATCTCCAGGATCAGCGGCGGCGAGGTGGCGGGCAACGTCCTACCCAGCTACGAGGTCGCGGGCGACTGGTTCGACCTCGTCGAGAACTTCGACGGGATCTGGATCACGCTCGCCGACGGGCTCGGCCCCAGCACGCGCGCCGCCGCCAGCAGCGCGGTCGCGCTGGGTGCGTTGCGCGCGAGTCGACGCAGCGGCGGCAGCACGCACGAGACGCTCATGCTGATGCACCGCACGCTGCGTGAGATGCCCGGACCGTCGGCCGAGATGACCGCGATCGTCGCCCGCTGGGATCCGGCCACGTTCAGGCTCGAGGTCGTGAACTGCGGGCACGTGACGCCCGTCGCTCATCCGAGCCGGACGCCAGGTCGAGCGCCTGGAGATGCCGATCAGGCGCGGGCTCGGCGGGCGCGCGAGCCCGCGACCCTCCGCGGTCGTGACCACGCTGGGGCCGGGCGACCGCATGATCCTCTGCTCGGACGGCGTGATCACCGAAGAAGCGGGAAGGGCCGGACTCGGCTACGACGGGGTCGCCGAGGCCGCGCTGCTCTCCGAGGACGGGTCCGCCGCCGACACGGTGCGCAAGGTCCACCGCGCGACGCTCGACGCCTGCGGAGACGGGCTGACCGATGACGCCACCGTCGTCTGCCTCGCCGTCGAGTGAGCGTCACCGTGCGAAGCGCATCATGCACTGCCCCACCCGGCGCCGTAACCGAACGGACCTTGCATCCACGCTTCTGCTGGACGTAGGGTCGGTCCATGGGCGCCTGCGCGCCCCGAAATCACTCGCCCGGCAGGACCGGCCTTTCGCGGGCGTCCTCCAGGGCCGTGCTCTTGCCGAACGTGCGCTTCGCCGCGCCCCGAAACCAGCAAAAGGAGACGGGATGACCCTTCCGACAAACGAGTTCCCGCGGGAAACCTCCGGCCTGCCGGCGGCCTCCGCTCCCGACGGTGGTCGAGCTCTCTGACGGTTCCCGCACTGAGCTGCGCATCGCCCCGGTGTCCAAGCGCATCGGCGACGCGACGGTGAGGATGCTCGCCTACAACGGCTCCATCCCCGGCCCGACTCTGCGGGTGCCTCAGGGCTCCGAGCTCGTCGTCGACATCGACAACCACGGCGACATGGAGGCGACCGTCCACTGGCACGGGCTGCGGTTGGAGAACCGCTTCGACGGCACCCACGACACCCAGGAGCCCATTCCGGTCGGCGGGCGCTACACGGCGCGCGTCGCGTTCCCGGACCCGGGCCTGTACTGGTACCACCCGCACATCCGCGAGGACTACGACCAGGAGATGGGGCTGTACGGCAGCGTCGTCGTCGTCCCTTCCGACCCCGATTACTGGCCGCCGGTCCACCGGGAGCTGGCGCTGACGCTCGACGACGTCCTCATCGAGGACGGTCAGGTGGCGGCGTTCAGCCCGCACGAAACGACCTACTCCGCGATGGGGCGCTTCGGCAACGTCCTGCTGGTCGCAGGGGAGCCGGAACTCGCGCTGACCGCCCGAGCCGGCGAGGTCGTGCGCCTGTACCTGACGAACACCGCGAACACGCGCGTGTTCAAGGTCGCGCTGCCGAGCGCGCGGATGAAGCTCGTCGGCGGCGACAGCGGCCGATGTCGAGCGGGAGGAGTTCGTCGACGACGTCATGCTCGCGCCGTCGGAGCGGGTCGTCGTGGACGTGCTGTTCGCAGACGCCCGGCAAGCTGACGCTGGAGCACCGCACGCCCGACCGGACCTACACGCTCGCGGACATCACCGTGACGGAGGACCGAGCCGACGCCGTCGCTGACCGAGGCGTTCGACGGTCCTGCGCACCGACCCCGAGCTGACGCGCCGAGCGCGAGCGGCTCGGGCCGCTGCGTCGACGCGGCGCCGGACAAGACGCTGGCGTTCGTGGCGGAGATGGACATGGGCGAGCCCGAGGTGGGCGCCGACGAGGTCGTCATCTACGCCTGCCCGATGCACGCGGAGGTCGTCGAGCGACGAGCCCGGCCGCTGCCCGAGCTGCGGCATGAAGCTCATCGCCGAGGCGGCGCCGACCGGCTACGTCTGCCCGATGCACCCCGAGGTCACGAGCGAGACAGCGGACCGCTGCCCGCAGTGCGGCATGAAGCTGCTGCCCGGCGCGGCTGAGTCCGGTCGGCGCCGGCGGCGAGCCACGGCCGGGCTCGGCCACAGCCACGAGGCGGCGGGCGGCATCGAGTGGGAAGACGACATGGTCGAGGTCAACAAGCTCACGACGCCGGCGAACATGCGCTGGAAGCTCGTCGACCGCTCCGAACGACGCCGAGAACCACGACATCGAGTGGCGGTTCCGCGTCGGCGACCGGGTGAAGATCCGGCTGGTCAACGAGATGGACTCCGACCACCCGATGCACCACCCGTTCCACATCCACGGAGCGGGACGCTTCCTCGTCCTCGCCCGCGACGGCGCCGTCGAGCCGAACCTCGTCTGGAGCGACACCGTCCTGGTGCGCACCGGCGAGACCGTCGACATCGTGCTCGACGTGACCAACGCCGGGCGCTGGATGGCGCACTGCCACATCGCCGAGCACCACGAGAGCGGGATGATGCTCAGCTTCGAGGTGACCTCATGAGCGCCGAGGCTCCCGGGACCGACAGCCTGCACCGTGAGGTCGTCGTCATCGGCGGTGGGCAGGCGGGCCTGGCCATCGGCTACTTCCTGGCCCAGCAGGGCCGCCGGTTCGCCATCCTGGAAGCGGCCGGCGAGCCCGCTGCCGCCTGGCGAACCCGGTGGGACTCGCTCAAGCTGTTCACGCCCGTCCGCTACGACAGCCTGCCCGGGCTCACGTTTCCCGGTGACCCCGACGGCTACCCGGGCCGCGAGGACGTCGTCGCCTACCTCACCGACTACGCGCAGCGCTTCGAGCTGCCGGTCGAGCTCAACAGCCGCGTGCCGCTCCGTGCGCGCACGCGACGGCGGCTTCCTCGTCGAGCTCGCCGACCGGACGTACCAAGCCGACCAGGTCGTGGTCGCCACCGGGCCGTTCCAGGTCCCGTTCACCCCCGCGATAGCCGCCGACCTCACCAGCGAGGTCGTGCAGCTGCACAGCAGCGACTACCGGTCGCCGGCGACCTGCCGGCCGGAACGGTGCTGGTGGTGGGCGGCGGGAACACCGGCTTCCAGATCGCCGCGGAGCTCGCTCAGTCGCGCGAGCTCCATCTGGCCGTCGGCGCGCGCCAGACGCCGCTTCCCCAGCGCATCTTCGGGCGGGACTTGTTCCGCTACCTCGCAGCCACCGGCCTGATGAGCAAGACCGTGACCTCACGCCTCGGTCAGCGCCTCAAGGACAGGGAGACCCTCATCGGCTCCAGCCCACGGAGCGCACGCAGACAGGGCATCCGGATGCGGCCGCGCGCCACCGCCGCGCACGGCACGACCGTCACGTTCGCCGACGGCTCTGAGGTCACCGTCGACGCCGTCGTGTGGGCGACCGGCTTCCGGCTCGACCACTCCTTCGTCGAGCTCCCCGTCTTCGACGAACGCGGGCAGCTCAAGCACGAGCGCGGCGTGACGGACGTCTCCGGCCTGTACTTCCTCGGACTGCCGTGGCAGCACACCCGCGGCTCGGCGCTGCTCGGCTGGGTCAAGGACGACGCGCAGTTCGTCGCGCAGCGGATCGGCGCCTCCGCCCGCCCGAAACCCAGAGCCGACCCGGCGCCGACGGTGCTCTCAGGTCCGCCGCCGGCCTAGCAGCCGGTTCAGTCGCCGGTCGCGAGAATCACGTCGGACGCCTTGACGATGGCGGTGACCTCGCTGCCCGCTTGGAGCCCGAGCTCTCGTGCGGCCTCGACGGTGATCGAGGCGACGAGCCGGAGATCGCCGACCTTGAGCTCGACGTTCGCGGTCGCGGGTCCTTCGGTGATCGCGGTGACGGTCGCCGGGATCTGGTTGCGGGCGCTGAGCTTCATGACGACTCCTCGTGATCGGAAGGTTCCGAGGGTAGGCGAAGCGGCACGATGCGGACGGCGGCCGCCTCGAAGACCGCGAACCCGGCGGCGCCCCGCTCGGGCGCTGCAGGGGCGGACCCGCCGATCTCGGCGATCAGCGGACCTATGCGCACGCGGATGCGGCCACCGTGCAGGGTGGTGGCGCCGACGGCGCCGGGCAGCGCGTTCCGGTCGTCGTGCGCCGGCGGCGACTCGAGCGCGAGCGCGATGTCCCAGGGATGGATCGCCACGCCGACCCGGCCGCTGCCGGCCTCGGCGCTGAGCGGATGGTCGCTCCGTCATCGAGTCAGACGGACGGCGCCGCCGCCGGCGAGCGGCTGTCGCGGTCGCCGGTGAGCAGGTTGCCGCCGGTGAGGCTGGCGACGAAGCGCGTCGGCGGGGCGGGCGAGCAGTTCGGCCGGGCGTCCCGAGCTGGTGCAGGCGGCCGTCGAGCACGACCCCGACGCGTGTCGGCGAGCGCCGCGGCGTCGGTGAAGTCGTGCGTGACGAGCAGCGCCGGGATGGCGAGCTCGGCGAGCAGGTCGGCGAGCTGCTCGCGCACGCTCGGCGCGCGTGTGCGCGTCGAGCGCGGAGAGCGGCTCGTCGAGCAGCAGCACCGACGGGTCGCGGGCGAGCGCGCGGGCGACGGCGACACGCTGGCGTTCGCCGCCCGACAGCCGGCCCGGGCTTCTCGCGCGGCGAGATGCGCGATGCCGAGGCGTCCGAGCAGGTCGTCGACGCGCGTCGCGGCCGCCGAAGCCGACGTTCGCCGCGCACGCGTCATGTGCGGGAACAGCGCGTACTCCTGGAACACGAGCCCGACGGAGCGCCGGTCGGGCGGCCGGTCGATCCGCCGTGCGCTGTCGAACCAGACGTCGTCGCCGAGCGCGATGCGGCCGCGCGCCGGACGGTGCAGGCCGGCGACGCAGCGCAGCACGGTCGTCTTGCCCGCCCCGGAGGGCCCGACGAGCGCGAGCGTCTCGCCGCCGACGGTCAGCGCGACGTCGACGCTGAAGGCGCGAAGCGGGACGTTGATGTCGAGTTCGAGCTGCGCCAATGCGAGAGGAGCTTGTAGGAGAGCAGCACGCCGGCGCTGAGCACGACGAGCAGGATGCCGATCGCGAGCGCGACGTCGAAGTCGGCCTCGAGCTGCTCGTAGACGGCGAGCGTGAGCGTCTGGGTCTCGCCGCGGACGTTGCCGGCGAACAGGATCGTGGCGCCGAACTCGCCGACCCGCGCGCGAACGCGAGCACCCAGCCGGCGGCCAGCCCGCCGGCGGCGAGCGGCAGCGCGATCCGCGCGAACGTGCGCAGCGGCGAGGCGCCGAGCGTGCGCGCGGCGTCGGTGAGCGTCGGGTCGACGCTCTCGAACGCGGCGATCGCCTGGCGCAGGTAGAACGGCGAGGCCACGAACGTGACGGCGAGCACGACGGCCCACTCGCGTGAACGGGCAGGACGATGCCCGGCGCTCGCGAGCTCGGGCGCCGAACAGCCCGCCGGCGCCGAACGCGGCGAGCAGCGCGATCCCGGCCACGGCGGGCGGCAGCACGAGCGGCAGCTCGAGCACGCGTGACGACGAGCGCGCGGCCGCGGAACCGCCGCGTCGCGAGCAGGTACGCGGCCGGCGTGCCGAAGCCGAGGATCAGCACGTTCGCGACCGCGTTCGTGCGCGCGGTCGTCGCGATCGCGTCGCGGACCGCCGGCTCGCGCAGCAGGCCCGGGACGTCGCGCAGCGGCACCTCCGCGAACAGCGCGACGATCGGCACCGCGAGGAACGCGAGGACGACGCCCAGGCACAGCGCCAGCAGTGCGGTGAAGGCGGCGCGCAGCAGAGTGTCAGCTCCGCGGCGGCACGCCGAAGTCCCACTTGCGCAGCGTCTTGCGGCCCGCGCGCGACGGTCACCTTGCGGATGAACGCCTGCGCGCCCGCGGTGTCGGCGCCCGGCCGCTGCACGGCGCACATCTGGTAGCGCACCGGCGGCTGCGCCCACTTGGGGATCTTGATCTTCTTCACGCGGTTGCCGGCGACGGTGGCGTCGGTCTTGTACGTGAAGCCGGCGTCGGCTGATGCCGAGCGCGACCTTCGCCGTGATGTTGGCGACGTTGCGTCTCGAACGAGACCGTGTTGCGGGTGAGGATCGAGGTGAGCCGCATCCGCTGCAGCAGCCGCCGCGTGTAGTCGCCGATCGGCACGCCCGCGGTCGCCGACCGCCAGCCGCTTGCTGCGCACCCGCGGTTGAGGTCGTAGATCGAGCTGATGCCGCGCCGGGTTGCTCGCCGGGACGAGCACGACGACCTTGTTGGTCGCGAACGTCACCGGGCGCGTGCAGCGGCCCGCCGCGAACAGCGCCTGCGCCTCCTTCGGGCTGGCCGACGGCGAACACGTCCGCAGGCGCGCCGCTCTCGATCTGCCGCTGCAGCACGTTCGAGCCGGCGAAGTTGTAGGTCGGCGCGCTGTCGATCTCCGGGAACGCGGCGCGCAGCGAGGCCGCGGCGTAGACGGTCGGCGCGGCCTGCGCCGCGGCGGGAGCGAGCAGCGCTGCCGCCGCGAGTGGGAGCACGATGAGTCGTCGCATGGGTTCACTTGGTCTTAGGAGGTGGACGCGGAGGTACCGGTCGAGCCATTCGCCGGCCTGCTCGAGCTCGAGCGGGCCGCGCTGGCCGGCGAACGCGCTCGACGTGCCGCTCAGCGTCGCGGATGGCGTCGAGGTGCTGGACGTCCTGGACGAGCAGCTTGCCGAGCAGCAGCCGTGTCGCCGCGTCGACGGTGCCGGCGACGCCGGCGAGGTAGGTGCGGGTGATCGACTCCTCGATCTCCCGGCCGAGGGACAGTGATCCCCGCCTTCGTGGCGAACGCCTTCTTGGGCAGCACGACGGTGAAGTCCTCGGTGGTCGGCGCCTCGTCGGCCAGCACGGCGGAGAGCGCCTCGAGGTGCTGCCGGTCGGCGTCGCGCATCGCGGTGATCCGCTTGGCCACGACGTCACCGAAGCGGTCCGCGGCGAGCGCGCGCTCCCAGAACGCGACGGAGACCAGCTCGGCGGTCGCCGCCCACTGCACGAAGCCGATGTCCTCGTTCTGCGGCGTGGGCGGCGGTGCCTGCGCGCCGGCCGCCGGCGCAATCGCCGCACCGGTGAGCGTCGCCATCGCGCCTGCGGCGCCCAGCCGCAGGAACTGGCCGCGATCCAATCCGTGCACTTCCCCTCCTCCGGGACGACCTCAGCCGTCCCGTTCGATCGATACGTGCGATGCACACCCTAACCAAAAATTGACTAGCATCGCGCCGGATGTCGCGCCTCGCGCTCGCTCTCGTCGTCGTCGCTGCATGGGCAACTGCCTGCGGCGGCACCGACGTCGCATCGCCCACGCCGACGCCGACCGGTGATCCGGCACTCGCGCGGGAGGACCCCGGTCAAGGCGAGGTGCTCATCCGCGGCGAGCTCTCGCCGGCCTCGCACGGCCCGTACGAGTTCGACGGTCGCTACACCGTCGCGTTCGAGCAGTTCGCGCCCGAGGACGAGAACCTCGACTTCCGCCGGCAGACCAGCTTCGTGGCGATGCTCGACACCGAGGCGGAGATCGAGCGTCCCGACAGCGTCAAGCTCTTCAAGGCCTCGCGGCGCACCGGCAAGAAGCGTCTCGAGATCCACGGGAGCTACTTCGTCGATGTCTCGTTCGGCGACTTCCCCTACGTGATCCGCTTCACCCCGCGACGCTGACCGCGACGGGCTGTCGGCTACGGTCTCGCTCGTGCGCGTGAAGACTGACCTGCTGGTCGGCGAATGGGCCGTGCTCGCGCTGTTGTGCGAAGCGCCGCGGCATGGCTACGAGATCGCCACGCTGATGGCGCCGGACGGTGAGATCGGCCGGGTCTGGTCGCTGCGACGGCCGATGACGTACCGGACCATCACGGCGCTCGAAGGGCTCGGGCTCGTGGTCGTCGACGCGCTCGAGCCCGGCACGACCGCACCGACGCGGCGGATCATGCGCGCGACCGACGACGCCCGGGACCGCGTGACGGCCTGGCTGGCCACGCCCGAGGAGCACGTCCGCGACCTGCGATCCGGGCTGCTGCTCAAGCTCCACTTCCTCCGGCGAGGCGGGGAGCAGACCGCGCCGCTGCTCGAGGCGCAGCGCGCGGTGCTCGCGCGCCAGGCGGACGCCCTCACCGAGCAGCGCGAGCAGCGCGACGAGCTGGCGGGGATGCTCGCCCAGTGGCGCCGGTCGATCACCGAAGCCGCGCTGCAGTTCGTCGACCTGCAGCTCGCCGAGCTCAGCTCGTCACGTCGAAGCTGAGCGCGCGTCCGAGGGCGAGCGCGCGCTCGGGCGGGACCGCGCGGCCGTGGATCGCGAGCGCCGCCCGGATCGTCCCGGCGTGGGCCACCGCAAGCGCGGGAAGCGGCCCGCGGGCGATCTCCGCAAGGGCGAGGCGCGTCCGGTCCATCTGCTCCCGCAGCGACTCGCCGCCGGGGAACGCGAACGCCGGATCGCCTGCCTCGAACGCGGCGAAGAGCGCGGGGGAGTCCCGTGCCAGGTCCGCGACGCGCGCGGCCTCCCACGTCCCGCGGGCCGACTCGATGAGCTCCTGGAGCACGACGGGCTGCAACGACAGCTCCGCCCCGACGATGTCGGCGGTCTCGCGTGCGCGCCGCAACGGAGACGTCCAGAGCGCGCGGAGTCCAGCCGTTTCGAGCGTGCCCGCGAGCTCGATCGCCTGCGCCCGGCCCTTGGGGCTGAGCGGCGGATCGCGGCGGCCGAGGATCCGGCCCGCCGCGTTCTCGGATGTCTGCCCATGCCGGGCCAGCAGGATCACGAGGATCCGCCGCGCGCCGCTAGAAGACGCGGACCGCCACCTCGGCGGGCGCGTCGAACAGCGTGTTGAGCTCGTCGTCGAGCTTGACCAGCGTGACCGACGCGCCGGCCATGTCGAGCGACGTGCAGTACTCGCCGACGTAGCTGCGCGTCACGTTGATCCCCCGCTCGGCGAGCTGGTCGTGTGCGCGCCCGTAGAGGATGTAGAGCTCGGAGATCGGCGTGCCGCCGAGGCCGTTGATCATCAGCGCCACGTTGTCGCCGGACCCGTACGGCAGGTCGGACGCCACCGCCTCTACGAGCTCGTCGACGATCGCGTTCGCGTCGGCGAGCTTCTCGCGCCGCCGGCCCGGCTCGCCGTGGATGCCCACGCCCATCTCCATCTCGTCGTCGCCGAGGTCGAACAGCGGCGAGCCCTTGGCCGGCGGCGTGCACGACGTCAGCGCCATGCCCATCGTGCGCGTGACGGCGTTGACCCGATTGCCGAGCTCGACGAGCTCCTCGAGCGTCGCACCGTTCTCCGAGGCCGCGCCGACCGCCTTGATGACGAAGAAGTTCCCCGCCACGCCGCGCCGGCCGACCGTGTACGTGGAGTCCTTCACCGCGACGTCGTCGTCGACCACGATCGTGGCGATCTTGATGTCCTCGGCCTCGGCGAGCTCGCGCCCCATGTCGAAGGCCATCGTGTCGCCGGTGTAGTTGTTGATGATGTGCAGCACGCCCATCTCGCTGCGCATCAGGTTCGTCGTCTCGTACACGTAGTCCGAGGGCGGCGCGGCGAACACGTCGCCGGGGCAGGCGGCGTCGAGCATGCCCTTCCCGACGATCATGACGTGCGCGGGCTCGTGGCCGGAGCCGGAGCCCTGGATGATCGAGACCTTGTCGTCGCGCGGCGCGTCGGCGCGCATGATGAGGTTGTAGTCGGGCACGTAGCGCAGGGTGCCGGGGTTGGCGAGCTCGATGCCCCTGAGCATCTCGGGCACGAACTGCTGCGGGTCGTTGACGAACTTCTTCACTTCGTCTCCTTCGTCGTGGGTTCCCTGCCACGCCGGACCATCAGGTCCGCTCCAGCTCCGACTCCCGCCAAGCCTTGCTCGTCGCTTCGAACATCACGGCCACGCCGACCGCGCCGGCGTCGACCGAGCCCCGGCTGCGCTCGCCCGTGTACGAGGCTCGCCCGCGCTGCGCGAGCATCCCCTTCGTCGCCTCCGCGCTCTCACGGGCGGTCACGGCGGCGCGCTCCAGCGCGGTCGCCGCGCCGTCGCCGAGCGCGGCTTCGAGCGTGTCGACCGCCGGGACGAGCGCGTCGAGCAGCGTCTTGTCGCCGAGGTCGGAGCTGCCGCGCTGCTTGATGCCCTCGATCGCGGCGCGGAGCGCGGCCACGACCTCCTCGCCCGTCGGCTCCGGCTTGCCGGCCAGCGCGCCGCCCGCGCGCAGGAACGCCGTGCCCCAGATCGGCCCTGATGTGCCGCCGATGCGCTTGGTGAGGACGATCGCGGTCTTCTTGAGCAGGCCGCCGGCGTCCTCGTACTCCATCTCGTCCCAGCCGGAGAGCACGTTCTCGAAGCCGCGTGCGAGCGAGTAGCCGAAGTCGCCGTCGCCGACGACCGCGTCGAGCTCACAGAAGTGGGTCTCGTTGTCGACCGCCGTCTGGGCGATCACCCTCACGACCAGCTCGGCCTGCGCCAGCGCCGTCTCGCTCATCTCGCCTCCTCAGAGTGCAGGGGTAGGGTCAGGCACGCCTCGAGGTCGGCGATCGTCACCTGATCGCCCGGCCGCGCGGCGCTGTCGTTGGCGACGACGCGCGCCGGGGTGCCGGGGTCGCCGAGGCTCGTGACGACGAGAACGGCCTCGCGCATGTCCTCGCCGGTCGTGTAGCTGCTCAACGTCACCACGCAGCGGAGCCCGGCGCCGACGGCCGCCAGCAGGCCGTTGCGCGAGTCCTCGACCACGATCGCGTCGTCCGGCGCGACGCCGAGCTCGTCGAGCGCCAGCCGGTAGATGGCGGGGTCGGGCTTCTTCGCCGGCACGACGTCGCCGGCGAACACGGCGAACCGCGCGGCCGTCTCCGCGCCGACGACGTGCTCGAGCACCGCGCGCACGGACTCCTCGGCGGAGGTCGATGCCACGGCCAGGGTCCAGCCCGCGTCGAGCGCCTCGCCGACGACGCGGGCGACGCCCGGGCGGCCCGGCAGGCGTCCGGATCGCACGATCTCCTTGTAGATCGCGGTCTTGCGCTTGTGCAGCGCGGCGATCCGCTCGGCCTCGGCGTCCGCGTCCGGGAACATCGAGGCGATCCGCTCCTTCCCGCCGCCGATCTTGAGTCGCTCGCCGTACTCCTCCTCCGACCAGGTCCACGGCAGGCCCGCCTCGGCGAACGCCTGGTTGAACGCCGGCCGGTGGCCGTCGCGCTCCGTGTCGGCGAGGACGCCGTCGCAATCGAAGATCAGCGCGGGCACGCCGGTCAGGCGGTCGCCGAGTCGAACGCCGGCGCCTGACCCGCCGAGCCGAAGATCCGGATATGGCGCTCCGCCATGTCCTTCACCGCCGCCCGCACGTGGCGCAGCAGCGATGGCGGGTCGTGCTTGCCCGGGTTGGCCTCGAGGTACTCGCGATGCGCATCGACGAACGCGATCTTCAGCGCCGTCGAGATGTTGACCTTGGCGCAGCCGCGAGCGATGAGGTCGGCGAACTGCGCTTCGGTGAGACCGGTGCCCCCGTGCAGGACCATCGGGATCGGGTGCTGCGCCACGATCTCGGAGACGCGCTCCGGCATGAGGTGCGGCTCGGATCTGTAGAGCCCGTGAGCTGTCCCGATCGCCGGCGCGAACGAGTACACCCCGGTGGCGGCGATGAACTCCGACGAGACCTCGACGGGGTGGACCTCGCCGCCGTGCTCGGAGCCGATCCCGTCCTCCACGCCGGTCACGCTCTCGATCTCGCCTTCGACCTGGGCGCCATGGCGGTCCGCCTCGGCGACCACCTCGATCGTCTGACGCGTGTTCTCGGCGACGTCGAGCTCGGAGCCGTCGAACAGCACCGAGTTCCAGCCCGTCTCCAGGCACGTCGTGATCCACTCGCGGTCGGGGCAGTGGTCGAGATGCAGCGTCACCGGCACCGGCACCTCGTCGGTCCGCGCGCGCCAGATCGCGTAGAACTGCCGCGCGCCGAGCGACTTCACCGTCTTGAGCGACGTCTGCACGATCAGCGGCGCCTCCAGCTCGGTCGCCGCCGCGAGCACCGCCTCGAGCGTCAGGTCATCGACGACGTTGATCGCCGCGACGCCGTACCGCTCCGCGAAGGCACGGTCGAGGATCTCTCGCATCGGCACCACCGGCATGGCACTCCTCCTTGACTCAACGCTACGACGCTACTTCCGATTGGACCCGCCCGTCAACGATTGACTAGCCGGCCTCGAGCCGCCGCCTTGCTTCGCCTATGTTTGAACGCGATGCAGATCAGCGTGTCGGTGAACGGCCAGGAGCACACGCGTGAGGTCGAGCCGCGGCTGCTGCTGGTCCACTTCCTCCGCGACCACCTCCGGCTGACCGGCACGCACTGGGGCTGCGACACGTCGAACTGCGGGACGTGCGTGGTGCTCATGGACGGCGAGCCGGCCAAGTCGTGCACGGTGCTCGCGGCGACCGCCGAGCGGTACGAGATCACGACCGTCGAGGGTCTCGAGCGCGACGGGGTGCTCGATCCGGTCCAGCAGGGGTTCCACGAGGAGCACGGCCTGCAGTGCGGGTTCTGCACGCCCGGGATGATGCTCACTGCCCGCGCGCTGCTCGACCGCAACCCGGACCCGACGGAGGAGGAGATCCGCGTCGCGATCTCCGGGCAGATCTGCCGCTGCACGGGCTACGCGACGATCGTGCGCTCGATCCGCTGGGCCGCGGAGCACCCGGCCGACGGCTAACGGTTCGCGGCCGCGTCGATCTCCGCGGCCACCGACCGCCAGAGCGTCACGTGCACCTTCGGGCGCGCGTGGGAGGAGACGGCTCCCGCGCGCCCGGTCGAGATCGCCTGGGTCGCGTCGGCGGTGGTGGCGAACCGCTGCAGCGCCAGAGCGGCGGGCAAGGCGCGCCCGAGGCCGAGCGTGCTGGCGTGCCACAGCTCGATGGTCGGCGTGCCGCGCACGTCGATCCGGACGAGCGATCGCCGCCGGACCTCCTCGACGACGGAGTGGGCCGGGGTCAGCACGAGCCCCTCGCCGGCGGCGGCGGCCGCGACGGCGGCGGCGTGGCTGCCGTACGCGCCGACGTCGGCGGGGTCGAGCCCGTTGCGCTCGAAGTACAGCCCGGTCGTCGTGCTGGGATCGAGGTCGGGTTGCCCGATCAGCCAGCGCTCCGCCGCGAGCGCGGCCGGAGCGAGCGCCCGCCGCCCGGCGAGCGGGTGCCCGGGCGCGGCGACGATGATCTGCCGGCAGCGCAGGAACGGCGCCGAGGCGATCGTCGTCACCCGCTCGGCGCCCGGGTGCGGGCCGAGCGCGATGTCCGCCCGCCGGTGCTCGAGCCGGTCGGCGAACGCGGCGCCCGGCACCGACTCGACCGCGATCTCCAGCCCGTCCTGGGCGGCGGCGAACATCTCGATCAGCGGGCTGATGTGCTCGGCGACGAGGCTGGTGGCCACGACCTGCACGCGGCGCGGCTCGTCCGGCGACTCCGCGACCGAGCGGCGCGCCTGCTCGGCGAGCGCGAGGATCTCGCCCGCGAGCGCGGCCAGGCGCCGGCCGCCCGGCGTCAGCGCGATGCCGCGGCCGCTGCGCACGAACAGCTCGTCGCCGAGCTCCTTGCGCAGCGCCGCGACCGCGACCGAGACCGCCGGCTCGGTCACCTCGAGCTCGGCGGCGGCCGCCTTGACGGATCCGTGACGGGCGACCAGCACGAACGATTGGAGCTGCGCGAGCGTCATGCGGAACGGTGGCCTAAGCGATCCCTTAGGTCATAGTTGACAGCGCGACCATAACACCGGCAAGGTGTGTGTAGAGGAGAACGAGGAGGCGGTCCTGCAGGTCCCGGCATCGTTCGGCTACGAACGCGCGACGACCATCGAGCATGCGCTGATGCTGCTCAAGCAGCTCGGTCCGGACGCGCGCCTGCTCGCCGGCGGTCACAGCCTGCTGCCGATGATGAAGCTCCGCCTCGCGGCGCCCAGCTACGTGATCGACATCGATCCGCTGGCGGCCGAGCTCGGCTACGTCGAGGAGCGCGACGGCGAGGTGCGGATCGGCGCGATGACGCGCCACCGGGATCTGCTCGAGTCCGAGCTGCTGGCTGCCCGGCTCGCCATCTTCACCGACGCCGAGCGCGTGATCGCCGACCCCGTCGTGCGCAACCGCGGCACGATCGGCGGCGCGCTCTGCCAGGCGGACCCCGCCGAGGACCTGTCCGCGGTGTGCGCGGCCGTCGGCGCCCGCATGGTCATCCGCGGCGAGGACGACTCGCGCGTCGTCGAGATGCGGGAGTTCCACCGCCGCCCCTACGAGACCGCGGTCGGGCCGGGGGAGATGCTGGTCGAGATCCGCGTCCCGCTCCGCGCCCACACGGGCAGCGCGTACGAGAAGCTCGACCGCCGGGTCGGCGACTGGGCCGTCGTCGCCGCGGGCGCGGCGCTCGAGCTGGAGGACGGCAGGATCGCGCGGGCCGGCGTCGCGCTCGCCGCCGTCGGCGGCGAGATCACGTCCGCCGAGGCGGAGGCGGCGCTCGCCGGCGAGGCGCCGTCGGACGCGCTCTTCGCCCACGCGGGCGCGCTGGCCTCGCGGGCGTGCGCGCCCGTCACCGACCAGCGCGGAACGGCCGAGTACAAGCGGCACGTCGTCGGCGTCCTGGTGGAGCGCGCGCTGCGGCGCGCCTCCGCGCGCGCAGTTCAAGAGGAGGAGGTGTGACATGGCCACCGCGATAGGCGCCTCCACGGGCTGGTACGTGGGGCTCGCGCTGGGCATCGTGGTCATCCTGGTCGCGGCGGCGATCGTCATCGCCATCGTGCTCCTGGCCCGGCGGATCGCGCAGCAGGCGCGCACCGCCGTGCAGGGCGTCGACGTGGTGCGGGCGCAGACCGATGCGCTCGAGGGGATCGCGCGGATCAACGACTCCGGCGTCCGGATCCTGCGCTCGGCGCGCGCCGTGCGCAAGGTGGCGGTGGGCAAATGAGCAACGACGACGTCTGGACCCTCGCGCTCGTGATCGGCCTGGTCGCGGCGCTGATCGTCGCGGCGCTGCTCTTCGTGCTCGTCCGCACGGTGCGCGACATCGAGCACTCGGTCGACGGCCTGCTCGAGGTCGCGGGCAAGGTCGGCGCCAACACCGCATTCATCCCGCAGCTCGAGGCGACCGCGCCCGTGCTGGCCCTGATCGTCGAGGAGGCCGTGGTGCAGGACGGGTACATGAACGCACTGACCGACGGCTACGCGAGCGCGTCATGAGCACGCACGTCGTCCTCAGCATCCTGCTCGCCGTCGTCGTCGTCGCGGTGCTCGCCGTCGCGCTGATCGAGGTCCGGCGCGGACTGCACCGCATCGCCACCGGCCTGGCGACCCTCAACGGCGCGCTCGAGACCGTCGAGTCCGAGCACCTGCGCCCGCTCGAGCCTGCGGTGAAGGCGATCAACGCGCAGTTCGACGTCATCCTCTCGGCGCTGCCGGGCATCGGCGCCAAGGCCGCGGTCGTGGCCGAGCGGAGGCCGCGATGACCCTCTGGTGGATCGGGAACATCGTCCTGCTCGCCGTCGTCCTGCCGGTCGTCGTCTACCTGCTGCGCGGCGTGCTCGCCGAGGCCAGGAGCATCGTGCCGACCGTGCGACGGGATCGCCGCCGTCGCCGATGCGGGGTCGAAGGACCTCGACGCCGTCCCGCTGCTGCTGACGACGCAGGACCAGGTCATCAGGACGGTCGAGGCGGTCGCGCACTACGGCGGCTCGCTCGACGTCATCATCGACGACCACGAAGGGTAGGAGCGCGCATGCCTGCAGCCGGAGTCGTCCTGCTCATCGCCGTCGTCCTGATCGTCCTCGCGCTCGTCTACTACCTCGTCGCGACGATCGTCGCCCTGCGCCAGATCGTCGCGGGCCTCGACAGGACGATCGCCGGGGTCGGCGAGATCGTCGAGAAGACCGCGCCCGTCGCGCCGGTCGTGACCACCATCAACGAGCACCTCGACGCGGCCGTCGACGCGCTCGAGGGCCTGCTCGTCAAGAAGGCCGGGATGGAGGACGCCGTCGGCCTGGTCGACGGCCTGTACCCGGGCGCCGCCGCGGCCGGGTTCCGGAACTACCCGGAGAGCCGCGACGGTGAACGCGCCGCGGATCTCGGAGGTCTACACCCGGGGCACGCTGACGCTCGCCCGGCTCGGCCGGGAGGCGCCGATCGCGGTGGCCAGCCCCAGCGGCGGACCGGTGCTGCGCAACGTGACGGGCGGAAGCCTCGCGGCGCGCGCGCTCTACCCCGAGGCGCGGCAGACGCGGCCGGAGAAGCTGTCGCGGTCGCCGGTGATCGGCGCCGACTCGCCGGTGCAGTACGAGCCGAGCGCGGAGCCGGGCGTGCGCCGGCGGATGCCCACGACCGAAGGGACGCCACGTGCAGACTCCGGCGCCGTTTGACTACGAGCGGGCGACGAGCGTCGAGGGCGCGATCGCGTCGCTGGGACGCCTCGGCTCCGAGGCGCGGATCATCGCCGGCGGGCACAGCCTGCTGCCGATGATGAAGCTGCGGCTCGCCACTCCCGCGCACCTGATCGACATCAACGACCTCGCCGAGCTCGCCTACATCCGCGAGGACGGCGACGAGCTGGCGATCGGGGCGCTGACGCGCCACGTCGACCTGCTCGAGTCCGACCTGCTCGCCGCGCGCTTCCCCGCCTTCCGCGGACGCCGAGCAGGTGATCGCGGATCCCGTCGTGCGCAACCGCGGGACGATCGGCGGCTCGCTGTGCCAGGCCGACGCGGCCGAGGACCTGTCCGCGGTCTGCGCGGCGCTCAAGGCCAAGGTCGTCATCCGCGGCGCGGGCGGCGCGCGCGTCGTGCCCCTGAGCGAGTTCCACGTCGGGCCCGTGGATGACCGCCGTGGGCGACGGCGAGCTGGTCACCGAGATCCGGCTGCCGCTGCGGGCCGGGGCCGGGAGCGCGCACGAGAAGGTCGAGCGGCGCGCGGGCGACTGGGCGATCGCGGCCGCGTCCGCGGCGGTGTGGATGGACGGCGACACGTTCGTCGACGCCGGCATCGGCCTGAGCGCCGTCGGGCCCGGTCACGATCGAGCTGACCCGCGCGGAGGAGCTGCTGCGCGGCGCCACGCCGTCGGACGAGCTGCTTCGCGCAGGCGGCGGCGATCGCCGCGGAGGACTGCGCGCCGATCCCGGACACGCGCGGCCCGGTCGACTACAAGCGCCACCTCGCGGGCGTGCTCACCAAACGCGCCCTTCGCCGCGCCACGGCCCGCGCGCTCCAGCAGGAGGCCTGAACCAATGCAGGTGACCATCACGATCAACGGCGAGGCGGTCTCGCGTGACGTCGAGCCGCGCACGCTGCTCGTGCACTTCATCCGCGACACGCCGGACCTGACGGGCACGCACTGGGGCTGCGACACGTCGAACTGCGGCGCCTGCGTCGTGCTGATGGACGGCAAGCCGCTCAAGTCGTGCACGACGCTGGCGGCGATGTGCGAGGGCCACGAGATCCGCACCGTCGAGTCGCTCGAGGTCGACGGCCGGCTCGACCCGGTCCAGCAGGGCTTCCACGAGACGCACGCGCTCCAGTGCGGCTTCTGCACGCCCGGGATGCTGATGACGAGCCGCGCGCTGCTGGACGCGAACCCGGACCCGACCGAGCAGGAGATCCGCACGGCGATCTCCGGCGCGATCTGCCGCTGCACGGGCTACAAGAACATCGTCGCCGCGGTCCGCTGGGCCGCCGAGCATGAGGCCGCGACCCGACAGGAGGCGTGAGCATGTCCGTGGTCGACACCCCGCAGGAGCGGCCGATCGGATTCGGGCGGCTCAAGCGCAAGGAGGACGCGCGCTTCATCCGCGGCAAGGGCACCTACCTCGACGACATCCGCCTGCCCGGGATGCTGCACGGCGCGATCCTGCGCAGCCCGTTCGCGCACGCGCGCATCAACTCGATCGACACCTCCGAGGCGCTCGCGCACCCGAACGTCGCCGCGGTGATCACCGCCAAGGACCTCGAGACGCTCGGCCTGGCGTGGATGCCGACGATCTCCTACGACACGCAGGCGGTGCTCGCGGGCGACAAGGTCCGCTTCCAGGGCCAGGAGGTCGCGTTCGTGATCGCGACCGACGAGTACTCCGCGCGCGACGCGTTGCAGCTGATCGACGTCGACTACGACCCGCTGCCGGCCGTCGTCAACGCCCGCAAGGCGCTCGACCCCGACGCGCCGCTGATCCGCGACGACAAGGACGGCCAGCGCGACAACCTCGCGAGCCCGACCTGGGAGGCCGGCGACGAGGAGGCCACCGACCGCGCGTTCGCCGAGGCCGACACGGTCGTCGCGCGCGACATGATCTACCCGCGCTGCCATCCGGCGCCGCTGGAGACCTGCGGGATCATCGCCGACTTCAACCCGGAGACCGGCCAGCTCGACATCTACAACGGCAACCAGGCGCCGCACGCGCACCGCACCGTGTACGCGCACGTGGCCGGGCTCGCCGAGCACATGATCCGGATCCGCTGCAACGACATCGGCGGCGGCTTCGGCAACAAGGTGCCGGTCTACCCGGGCTACGTGTGCGCGATCGCCGGCTCGATCGTCGCCGGCGTCCCGATCAAGTGGATCGAGGACCGCTCGGAGAACCTGATGTCGACCGGGTTCGCCCGCGACTACGTCATGAAGGCCGAGATGTGCGCGAAGGACGGCCGCATCACCGGCCTGCGCGTCGACGTGATCGCCGACCACGGCGCGTTCGACAGCACCGCGCAGCCGACGAAGTTCCCGGCCGGGTTCTTCCACATCTGCTGCGGCTCCTACGACCTGCAGGCGTCGCACGTCAAGGTCAAGGCGGTCTACACGAACAAGGCGCCGGGCGGCGTCGCGTACCGGTGCTCGTTCCGGATCACCGAGGCCGTCTACCTCGTCGAGCGGATGGTCGACGCGCTCGCGCTCGAGCTGAAGGCCGACCCGATCGACCTGCGCATGCGCAGCTTCATCCGGCCGGAGCAGTTCCCGTACGAGACGACCACCGGCTGGACGTACGACTCGGGCAACTACGCGGAGACGATGAAGGTCGCGATGGACATCGCCGGCTACGACGACCTGCGCCGCGAGCAGGCGGAGAAGCGCGCCCGCGGCGAGCTGATGGGGATCGGCGTGTCGTTCTTCACCGAGGGCGTCGGCGCCGGGCCGCGCAAGCACATGGACATCCTCGGGCTGTCGATGAACGACGGTGCCGACCTGCGCGTGCACCCGTCCGGCAAGGCGGTCGTCAGCCTCAGCGCGCAGACGCAGGGCCAGGGCCACGAGACGACCTTCGCCCAGATCGTCGCCGAGGAGCTCGGGATCCCGCCGGAGGACGTCGAGGTCCGCCACGGCGACACCGACAAGTCGCCGTACGGGCTCGGCACCTACGGCAGCCGCTCGACGCCGGTGTCGGGCGCCGCGGTCGCCGTCGTCTCGCGCAAGGTGCGCGACAAGGCGCGGCTGATCGCGGCCACGATGCTCGAGACGCGGCCCGAGGACCTGGCCTGGGAGAAGGGCCGCTGGTACGTCAAGGGCGACCCCGAGCAGGGCGCGCTGATCGAGGACATCGCGGCGCGCGCGTACAGCGGCGAGCGCGCTGCCCGAGGGCATGGAGGGCGGGCTCGACGCGCAGGTGATCTACGACCCGCCGAACCTGACCTACCCCTACGGCGCCTACATCGCCGTGGTCGACATCGACGCCGAGACGGCCGAGGTCCGGGTGCGGCGGTTCATCGCGGTCGACGACTGCGGCGTCCGGATCAACCCGATGATCGTCGACGGCCAGATCCACGGCGGGCTCGCCGAGGGCATCGGCATCGCGCTGATGGAGGTGATCACGTTCGACGACGACGGCAACTGCCTCAACAGCTCGTTCATGGACTACCTGATCCCGACGGCGCTCGAGTGCCCCGACTTCGAGCTGGGCGAGACCGTCACGCCGTGCCCGCACCACCCGCTCGGCGCGAAGGGCGTCGGCGAGTCGCCCAACGTGGGGTCGCCGCCGGCGATCGTCAACGCGGTGATCGACGCGCTGCACGAGACGCACGGCGTCGACCACATCGACATGCCGTGCAGCCCGGCGCGGGTCTGGGCGGCGATGCAGGGGCGCGCCGAGCCGCCGCAGTGAGCCCGCGCGACGTCACCGGAGAGGCAGCGGGCGAGCTGCGCCACCTCGCGCCCGACGTCGAGACGCTGGCGCAGCGGCTCGCGGAGGTCGACTACCTCGTCGACGAGGGCCTGGCGACCGCGATGTTCCTCGGCCTCCGCCTTCCGCAGCCGCTGCTGCTGGAGGGCGAGGCCGGCGTCGGCAAGACCGAGGCGGGCAAGGCGCTCGCGGCGGTCCTCGACACGCCGCTGATCCGGCTGCAGTGCTACGACGGGATCGACGCCACCGAGGCGCTGTACGAGTGGAACTACCCGCGCCAGCTGCTCAGCATCAGGCTCGCCGACGCGAACCGCACGGCGCTGAGCGAGGACGACCTGTTCGGCCCCGACTACCTGATCCGGCGCCCGCTGCTGCGCGCGCTCGAGCATCCCGGTCCGCGCCCCGCGGTGCTGCTGATCGACGAGATCGACCGCGCCGACGACGACTTCGAGGCGTTCCTGCTCGAGCTGCTCGGCGAGGCCGCCGTCACGATCCCGGAGCTCGGGACCGTGCGCGCGACGCATCCGCCGGTGATCGTGCTCACCTCGAACCGCACGCGCGACCTGCACGACGCGGTCAAGCGCCGCTGCCTCTACCAGTGGATCGACTACCCGACGCCCGGAGCGCGAGGTCGAGATCGTGCGCCGCCGGGTCAAGGGGACCTCCGAGTCGCTCGCCGTCCAGGTCGTGCACGCGGTGGCGCGGATGCGCGACAGCGACGTGCAGAAGCCGCCGGGGATCGCCGAGGCGATCGACTGGCTCGCCGCGCTCGAGCTGCTCGGCGTGGCGCGGCTCGACGCGGCCGCGGTCGACCGCACGCTCGGCTCGGTGCTGAAGTACGGCGAGGACCAGGACGTCGTCCGCGCGGCCGGGCTCGACCAGCTGGTCGGGAGCGTCGAGTGAGCATCGAGGTCGAGACGATCGCGCTCGACCTGCCGGCGCTCGTCGCGCGCTTCGGCCGCCGGCTGCACGAGGCCGGCGTGCCGGTGACGCCCGAGCGCTCGGCGCGCTTCGCGCAGGCGCTGGTCCTCGTGCGGCCGGTCTCGCGCCGGCGGCTGTACTGCACCGCGCGCGCGGTGCTCGTCTCCGACCCGGCGCAGTTCGCCGCGTTCGACGCCGTGTTCGCCGCGGTGTTCGGCTCGATCGTCGCGCTCCCGGAGCCGCCGCCCGAGGACGCGCGCCGCGTCGCCGTCCCGCCGGACGACCGCCCGGCCGCCGACCGCCGCGACGGCGGCGGAGGGCGCGGCGCCGCCGGCGGCGCGCCGCGGCGCTCGGCGCCGCGGAGCGAGAGCGGTGCCGCGCGACGTCGCGGTGCCGGTGGCGGCGAGCGACGAGGAGCGGCTGCGCGGCAAGCGCTTCGACGCGCTCGAGCCGGACGAGCTGGCCGCGCTCTACGCGGCTCATGACGCGGCTGCGGATCGCGACCCCGGCGCGGCGCACGCGCCGCGCCGTGCGCGACCGCCGCGGCGAGCACATCGACCTGCGCCGCACGCTGCGCGCGCAGCCTGCGCACCGGCGGCGACCCGATCCGGCTCGCCCGCCGCCGCCGGCGCGTCGTCCGGCGGCGGATCGTGCTGCTGTGCGACATCTCGGGCTCGATGGAGCCCTACGCGCGCGCCTACCTGCAGTTCCTGACGTGCGCCGCCGGCAGCGGGCCGAACGCGGAGGCGTTCGTGTTCGCCACGCGCCTGACGCGCGTGACGCGGGCGCTCGCCTCGCGCAGCCCCGAGCGCGCGATCCAGCGCGCCGCGGCGGCCGCGCCCGACTGGTCGAGCGGGACGCGGATCGGCGACGCGCTGCGCGCGTTCAACGACCGCCACGGCCGCCGCGGGATGGCCCGCGGCGCCGTGATCGTGATCCTGTCGGACGGCTGGGAGCGCGGCGAGCCGGACCTCGTGGGCCGCGAGATGCAGCGCCTCGCGCGGCTGGCGTACCGGATCGTGTGGGTCAACCCGCGCGTGAGCGCCAGCCGGCTTCGCGCCGCGGGCCGGCGGCATGGCGGCGGCGCTGCCGCACGTCGACGCGCTCGTGAGCGGCCACAGCCTCGACGCGCTCGGCGAGGTCGCCGACGCGATCGCCGCCGAGCGCGGCAGCGGCGGGCTGGGCTCCCGAGCGGCCCGCGCCGGAGCCCGAGGACGAGGAGCCGTGGGCCAGCGCCACGCCGGTCCCCGGCAGCTCGGTCGCGATGCCGAGCGGCTACGGCCCGAGCCGCGGCAACACGACGCCGGGATGGACGTCGATGACCAAGACCTGCATCTACCCGGGCTGCGACCGGCCCGCCGTGCCGCCGCACCCGCGCGGCGGGCCGCAGCCGAGCTTCTGCGACCGCGAGGACCACAACGCGCTGACCGCGCACCAGGAGCGCAAGCGCCGCGAGCACGCGGAGCAGACCGACACCGACACGAGGAGTCCCAGCGATGGCTGACGAGGCGTACCGCGCCGTCTTCCTGCGCGTCCACCCGACCGGGAAGATGGTGCTGAGCCTGACGACCGAGGCCGACGGCAACGAGGGCCGCTACGCCCAGCTCGTCGCCGAGGAGCTCGGGGTCCCGCCGCTCGACGTCAAGGTCGTCCCGGCCGACGAGAGCCGCTTCGGCGCCGGGCCACGGCTTCAACACGAGCCCGTCCGGCGGCACGCCGGACGCGATCGCGAGCGCGGCCGGGAAGATCCGCGCCAAGGCGCAGCTGCTCGCGGGCGCCGCGCTCGAGACGCCGGCCGACGGGCTGCGCTGGGACGACGGCGCGTTCGTCGGGCGAGGCGGGCTCGCAGACGATCGCCGACCTCGCGCTCTACGCGCACGGCACCGGCGCGCTCCCGCCCGGCGTCGAGGGCGGGCTCGACGCCCAGACCGTCTACCGGGACGCGTGATGGTCGACCTCGGGCCCGAGAACGGGCGCCTCACGGTGCACACCGGCCGCACCGGCGCGATCGCCAAGGCCGGCCACGACCTCGAGCTCGAGGTCACGCGCTGGCACGCGACCCTCGACGACGACGCCGTCGAGCTCACCGCCGACGCCCGCTCGCTCCGCGTGCACTCCGGGAAGGGCGGCATGAGCCCGCTCGGCGACGACGAGAAGGCCGGGATCGCGCAGACGATCGACGACGAGGTGCTCAAGGGCAGCCCGATCGCGTTCCGCTCGAGCCGCGTCACCCCGCGCGCCGGCGGGCTGGACGTGGAGGGCGAGCTCGAGCTGCTCGGCGTCCGCGGCCCGCTCGCGTTCGCGCTGGAGCTCGACGACGGCCACCTCACCGGCCGCGCCACGGTCAAGCAGTCCGACTGGCGCATCAAGCCGTACTCGGCGCTGTTCGGGACGCTCAAGGTCGCCGACCACGTCGACGTCGCGATCGACGCCACCCTCCCAAGGAGCACGCCCGATGGTTGAACTCGACCACGCCTTCTCGACCGGCAAGCCGACGGACTACAACTGGGAGGCGATCCTCGACCTCGAGCGCGTGATCCCGTGCGTCGAGGGCGGCACGGTGATCGAGCGCACCAGCCCGGAGCTGGCGAAGGCCGAGATCAAGGTGAAGATGGGCGCGATGTCGATGACGTTCAAGGGCACCGTCGAGGTCGCCGAGCGCGACGACGCCGCCCACCGCGCGCTGCTGCGGATCAAGTCGCGCGACGCGGGCGGGCAGGGCTACGCGAACGCCGACGTCGAGTTCACGCTCAACGACGGCGGCGGCACGATCCACACCGCCGCGCAGATCAGCGGCAAGGCGGCGTCGATGGGCGAGGGCGTCGTGACGACCGTGCTCGACGCGCTGATCAAGGACTTCACGCAGAAGCTGGCGGCGATCTGAGTGGAGCGGATGGTCATGCGGCGGACGCGCGAGGGCGAGGTGCCGGCCGGCGGCGGCACCGCGGTCCAGGAGGACCCGGACCGGCCCGTGTTCCGCGGCAACGGACCGTACGACTACGTCTGCGTCGAGTGCGGCAACGTGCTCGCGGCGAGCATGGGCCTCGAGCAGATGACCAAGCGGGTGCGCGTCCGCTGCGGCCGCTGCCGGACCGTCAACGTCGCGGTCTACGACGCGAAGGGCGAGACGTGAGCGCGGTCGAGGAGCGCCCGATCGGCTTCGGCCGGCTCCGGCGCAAGGAGGACGCCCGGTTCATCCGCGGCCAGGGCCGCTACGTCGACGACGTCGAGCTGACCGGGATGCTCCACGGCGCGGTCCTGCGCAGCCCGCTGGCGCACGCGCGGATCGTCTCGATCGACACGTCCGCGGCGCTGCACCACCCGAAGGTCCACGCGGTGATCACCGGCGCCGACCTCGAGGCGCGCGGCATGGCCTGGATGCCGACGCTGTCGGCCGACACCCAGGCGGTGCTGGCCACCGACAAGGTGCGCTTCCAGGGCCAGGAGGTCGCGTTCGTGATCGCCGACGACCGCTACTCCGCGCGCGACGCGCTCGAGCTGATCGACGTCGAGTACGAGCCGCTGCCGGTCGTGGTCGACGCCCGCCGCGCGCTCGAGGCCGACGCGCCGGTGATCCGCGACGACCACGCGGGCCGCGTCGACAACCACATCTTCGACTGGGAGTCCGGCGACGCCGCGGCGACCGAGGCGGCGTTCGCCCGCGCCGAGGTCGTCGTCGAGCAGGAGATGGTCTTCCCGCGCTCGCACCCCGCGCCGATGGAGACGTGCGGCGCGGTGGCGGACTACGACCGGGTCGCCGGCAAGCTGACCGTCTGGTGCACGACGCAGGCGCCGCACGCGCACCGGACGCTGTACGCGCTGGTCACCGGCCTGCCGGAGCACAAGATCCGCGTGATCTCGCCGGACGTCGGCGGCGGCTTCGGCAACAAGGTGCCGGTCTACCCCGGCTACGTCTGCGCGATGGCGGGCTCGATGCTCCTGGGCCGGCCGGTCAAGTGGGTCGAGGACCGGTCGGAGAACCTGATGTCGACCGGGTTCGCGCGCGACTACGCGATGCGTCGGCCGGATCGCCGCCGACCGGACCGGTCGCATCCTCGCCGTCGGCGTCGACGTGATCGCCGACCACGGCGCGTTCAACGCGACCGCCCAGCCGACCCGCTACCCGGCCGGCTTCTTCAGCGTGTTCACCGGCTCCTACGACGTGGCCGCCGCGCACTGCCGGGTGACCGGCGCCTACACGAACAAGGCGCCCGGCGGCGTCGCGTACGCGTGCTCGTTCCGGATCGCCGAGGCGGTCTACCTCGTCGAGCGCACCGTCGACTGCCTGGCGCGCGAGCTCGACATGGACCCGGTGGCGCTGCGGCTCGCCAACCTGCTGCGCCCCGACCAGTTCCCGTACGAGAGCAAGACCGGCTGGGTCTATGACTCCGGCGACTACGAGCGGACGCTGCGCAAGGCGCTCGACCTCGCCGGCTACGACGAGCTGCGCCGCGAGCAGGCGGAGAAGCGCGAGCGCGGCGAGCTGATGGGCATCGGCGTCAGCTTCTTCACCGAGGCGGTCGGCGCCGGGCCGCGCAAGCACATGGACATGGTCGGGCTGGGGATGAACGACGGCGCGGCGCTGCGCATCTCGCCCACCGGCACGGCGCAGCTCGGGATCAGCGTGCAGACGCAGGGCCAGGGCCACGAGACGACGTTCGCGCAGATCGTCGCCGAGGAGCTCGGGCATCCCGCCGGAGGACGTCGAGGTCGTCCACGGCGACACCGACGCGACGCCCTACGGCCTCGGCACCTACGGCTCGCGCTCGACGCCGGTCAGCGGCGCGGCGACCGCGCTCGCCGCGCGCAAGGTGCGCGAGCGCGCGCGGATCGTCGCCTCGGCGATGCTCGAGGTCGCGCCCGAGGACCTCGAGTGGACGAAGGGGCCGCCCGCCCGCTGGGCCGTGGTCGGCGACCCCGAGCAGGCGGTCACGATCCCCGAGATCGCGATGGCGGCGCGCGGGGCGGTCGAGCTGCCCGACGGGGTCGAGGCGGGACTCGACGCCGAGGCGGTCTACGACCCGCCGAACCTCACGTTCCCGTTCGGCGCCTACGTCTGCGTCGTCGACGTCGACCCCGGGACCGCCGCGGTCACGGTCCGCCGCTTCGTCGCCGTCGACGACTGCGGCACGCGCATCAACCCGATGATCGTCGAGGGCCAGATCCACGGCGGGCTCACCGACGGCGTCGGGATGGCGCTGATGGAGATGATCGCGTTCGACGAGCAGGGCAACTGCCTGGGCGGCTCGCTGATGGACTACCTGATCCCGACCGCGGTCGAGGTGCCGGACTGGGAGACCGGCTTCACGGTCACGCCGTCGCCGCACCATCCGCTCGGCGCGAAGGGGATCGGCGAGTCGGCGACCGTCGGGTCGCCGCCCGCGATCGTGAACGCGATCTGCGACGCGCTCGCGCCCTACGGCGTCCGGCACGTCGACATGCCGTGCACACCCTCCCGCGTCTGGGAGGCGATGCGAGGAAAGGGAGGCCGCCGCAATGATCAAGGGCGAGCTCGTACAGCGCATGGAGCGGCTGCTCGCCGAGCGGACGCCGTTCGTGACGGCGACCGTCGTGCGCGCCGCGAAGCCGACGAGCGTGCGCGCCGGCGACTCGGCGCTCGTGCTCGAGGACGGGACGATCGACGGCTTCGTCGGCGGCGTCTGCGCCCAGTCGTCGGTCCGGCTCCACGCCGCGCGCGTGCTCGAGACCGGCGAGGCGGTCCTGCTCCGGCTGGTGCCCGGCGCGCCGCCCGGCGAGGGCGAGCCGTGCGTCCAGGACGGCGTCGTCGTCGCGCACAACCCGTGCCTGAGCGGCGGCTCGCTGGAGATCTTCCTCGAGCCGCAGCTGGCCGCGCCGCGCGTCGTCGTCGTCGGCGACACGCCGATCGCGCGCGCGCTCGAGGAGGTCGCGCGGGCGGCGGGCTACGACGTCGTGCGCAGCGAGGCGGGCGACGTCGCGCCGCAGCCGTCCGACGCCGCGCTGATCGTCGCGTCGCACGGCAGCGACGAGGAGCGCGCGCTCGTCGGCGCGCTCCAGGCGGGCGTCGGCTACGTCGGCCTGGTCGCGAGCCGCAAGCGCGGCGCGGCCGTGCGCGACTCGCTCGACGTGCCCGAGGCGCTGCGCGCCGAGATCCACACGCCCGCCGGGCTCGACATCGGCGCGCGCGCGCCGACCGACGTCGCGATCTCGATCCTCGCCGAGCTGGTGGCGGAGCGGACGGCGCATCCGCCGGACACGACGGCCGAGCCGGTCGCGTCGCCCGAGCCGCCCGGCACCGCGATCGACCCCGTCTGCGGGATGGAGGTCGTGGCGAGCGACGCGTCGATCCACCTCGACGTCGGCGGCGAGCGGTTCTACTTCTGCTGCGACGGCTGCCGCTCGACGTACGCCGCGCAGCACGCCGGCGACGCCGCGGCGCATGGCTGAGCGGGTCGCCGGGCTCGTCCTCGCCGCGGGCGGCTCGCGCCGGCTCGGGCAGCCGAAGCAGCTGCTTGCCCTACGGCGACACCACGCTGCTCGGCCACGTGCTGGACGTCGCACGCGCCTGCGCGTTCGATCAGCTGGTCTGCGTGCTCGGCGGAGGTGCCGGACAGGTCCGCGAGACCGTCGATCTCGCGGGCGCCGACGTGGTCGAGAACGTCGCGTTCGGCACCGGCTGCTCGTCCTCGATCGCGGCCGCGCTCGACACGGTCGAGCCGGCCTGCGACGTGCTCGTGCTCCTGCTCGGCGACCAGCCGGGCGTGACGCCGGCGACGGTCGCCGCGCTGGTCGCCGGCCGCGGCGATGCGCCGCTCGCCGCCTGCCGGTACGCCGACGGACGCGGACACCCGCTGGCGTTCGCGCGCAGCACGTTCCCCGAGCTGCGGGCGCTGCACGGCGACAAGGGCGTCTGGAAGCTGCTCGACCGCCGCGACGACGAGGTCGTGGACGTCGACGTCACGGGCGCGGATCCCGCGCGACGTCGACACGTGGGAGGACTACGAGGCGGTGCTCAGGGAGTCGTGAGCGGCGGCCGCCTCAGCGCTTGTACATCGCCGTGATCTCGGCGAGCCCCTGGACGGGGAGCGGCTCGCCCTCGACAACGAGTACCGCCCAATGCAGGCCGGCGGGCATGTTGCACTGAAGCCGGAGCTCGTGCCGCGCGCAGAATGCCTCGATCTCGGGCACGGCCGACCGGGCGGCCGTGATCACCGCCCGCGCGATGCGGTCCGCGCCGCGCCGCTCGCCGTCGGGATCGTGGCGGTCGAGCCAGCCCGACAGCATCGCGTCGAGCTGCTCGGAGAGCGTCAGGGGGAACGGAACCGTGGGGAGGGGAGCCATACCCCCATGACATCCCAGCGCGCCATGTCTTCCCGCGCTCAGCTCGAAACGGTGGCGCCCTGGAGCTCGCCGGCGAACGCGTCGGCGGTCATGACCTCGGAGAACATCGGGTAGTCGAAGCGGATCGCGTTCTCGTGCTCCTCGGGCGAGGTGGCGGCGACGCAGTCCGAGAGCGTGATGACGTCGTAGCCCTTCTCGTAGCCGGTCCGCATCGTCGACTCCACGCAGCAGTTGGTGAGGAAGCCGCCGAGCGCGATCGTCGTGATGCCGCGCGCGCGGAGGATGAAGTCGAGGTTGGTGGTGGCGAACGTGTCCAGCCCGCGCTTGCCCTCGACGATCACGTCGCCCTCCTGCGGCGCGAGCGCGTCGACGATCTCCGCGCCCCACTCGCCCTTCACGAACGCGGTCGAGTCGACGACGCCCTTGAGGATCCCGTACGGGTGCGCGGAGAGCTCGCCATAGCCCGGCGCGAACGTGATCGGCGCGTGGACGATCGTCGCGCCGGCGGCCCTCGCCGCCTCCACGAGCCGGCGCGTGTTCTCGAGCATGCCGGTCTGCTCCATCACGCCCTCCACGGCGCCGTGGAGCGCGCCGCCATCAGAGGTGAAGTCGTTCTGGTACTCGATCAGAACGACGGCGGTGTGCTTCGGGTCGACCGGCATCTCAGGGCTCCTCTCGGCAAACGGGGACGCACGACTGACTCTAACCCGCGTCAGCGGCGGCAGGACTGGTCAGGTGAGGGACTGGGTCGCGTGAGCGCCGCGCAGCGCAAGTGGATGGCCGAGCATCCGCGCTGGCCGAGTGCGTCGCGGGTCGCTGCACGATGCCCGCCGCGTCCGCCGAGAAGCAGCCGGTTCGAGCGGCTCGTTGATAAACGCGCGCAGCACTTGATGCTGCGCCTGGATCCGCTTCGATGTAGCATCGGGGGGAGCGATGCGCCGCGATCAGCTCCCGCCGCACAAGACCGCGACGTACGTGCTGGCGCGGTACAAGACGGTGTACGTCTCGGTGCCCAAGGCGGCGTGCACCAGTTTCAAGTGGCTCATCGCCGAGCTTCAGGGCGAGGACCCAGCGCGGTTCCATCGCTCCCTGAGCCGCGAGGTGAGCCGTGCGATGACGATCCACCGGCGAGATCTCTGGCAACGGACACCGATGCTGCACGAGCTTCCCGAGGAGGAGCTGGCGGAGATCTCGCCCGACAACGGATGGTTCGTGTTCGCGGTCGTACGCCATCCGTCGGCGCGCGTGTGGGCGGCCTGGCAGTCGAAGTTCCTGCTGCGCGAGCCGCGCTGGATCGACGAGTTCTCCGGCGCACCGTGGCTGCCCCGCGTCCCTCACTCGACGCAGGATGTGGTCGAGGACTTCGGGGGCTTCGTCGAGTCGATCGCGAGCGATCCGACCCAGCCGGTGATGAGCGATCGTCATTTCATGACCCAACGCGAGCTGGTCACCCCGGCCAGGACGCCCTACACCAAGGTGTACGAGACTGCTGAGATCCCGCGGCTGCTCGAGGACCTTGGTGCCCACCTGCGAGCGCAGGGGTGGGAGGGAACGCTCGCGCTCGAACAGAGCAACGAGACGCCGCTCGCTCCCCTCGCCTCGCTCTTCACGCCGGCGGTGACGGAGGGCATCCGCAGCGTGTACGGCGGGGACTTCGAGGCCTTCGGCTACTCGGACCCCGTCCCACCCAAGACCGATCCAGCGGATGAATACTCGCGTGCGGTGCTGGTCGCGGTCGGGCTGCTCGCGCAGCGCGGCGAGCGGCTCGGGGACCTCGCAGTCCGCGCGCAGTCGCAATTGGACAACAACCGGGCGCTCCGCAGCGAGAGGAAGGCGCTCCGCAAAGAGAACAAGGCGCTCCGCGCCCGGCCCCGCATCCGCTCCGCCGTGCGGCGCGTGTACCGCAAGCTCTCCGCCCCAGGGTGATCGCGGCGGACGAGCAGCGCCTCCGGGCATGGGCCGCCGCGTCGGCGTCCCGGATGGAGTTCTGGCCGCGCTTCATCAACGAGACCGGCGCCGCCGCCGTCGCGGAGATCGGCGTGTATCGCGGGGACTTCGCGGCCCGCCTGCTGTCCGAGTGCGCCGACATGACCGAGTACTACATGATCGATCCATGGCGCCACCTGGCCGACTGGAACAAGCCGGCCAACAAGCCCGACGATGTCTTCGAGCGCTACTTCCGAGAGTCGATGCAGAAGACGAGCACGTGGGCCGACAAGCGCGTCGTCCTGCGCGGAACGACCACCGACGTCATCGACCAGGTTCCCGACGGTGCGCTCGACTTCGCCTATGTCGACGGCGACCACACGCTGCGCGGGATCACGATCGACCTCGTCAAGGTCTTCCCGAAGGTCCGCGCGGGCGGTTGGATCGGCGGCGATGACTTCTCACCGTCGATCTGGCAGCACTCCGAGGCCTACGAGCCGACACTCGTCTGCCCGTTCGCGATCTACTTCGCCGAGGCCGTCGGCTCGCGGATCTACGCGCTGCCCCACAAGCAGTTCCTGATCGAGAAGACCGGCGCCGGCTATGAGCTCGTCGACCTCACAGGCCGCTACGGCGCCCTCGACCTGCGCAGCCAGTTCATCCGGAGAAGCGCCGCGCAGTCCGGTCGCGCGCGCCGGCTTGCCGGCCGCATCCGGAGGAGGCTGCGGCGGTAGCGTGCACCCAACGGTCCAGCAAAACTTCCACGCGATCATCCGTGACAGCGGAGTGAGGCCTCGTCGGGCGCTTGAGGTCGGCGGCGTGATGGGGCCCAACTCACTGCTGCGCTCCCCGGAGCTCCAAGGCGCGGAACGCTACTGCCTGAACCTCGTCTCGATGCCGAGCTCGGGCGACATCACCGCCGTGGCCGGGAACGCGAACGACATGTCCCTCTTCGAGGACGAAGCCTTCGACCTGGTCATGTCGAATGCGACGCTGGAGCACGACAAGCACTTCTGGTTGTCGCTGGCCGAGATGCGCCGAGTGCTGGCCCCCGGTGGCATGCTCGTCATCGGGGCGCCCGGCTTCACGAAGAACCCCGAGCGCGACCATGGCAAGTCCACGCACACGTACCGGGTGCATTACCGCTTCGACTACTACCGCTTCAGCGATCAGGCATTCCGTGACGTGTTCTTCCACGGCATGGAGGACGTTCACGTGCAGTCGATACTCCACCCGCCGCGCATCATCGGACACGGAGTCAAGCCACGTGACGGACGCAGCGCCACCATCCGCTGTTGAGCCCGGCCAGTACCTATGTGAGGCAAGCCGACCGGCGGGCGGCTTCGAGCAGTCCGTCGTGATCGGCCCGGCAGCCCGGACAGCTCCGGAGGTGGATCGCCGTGCCGGGGAACACGCGTGCCGGGTCCTCCCCGGCGAGCTCGAGCTCGACGTACGCGTCGAGGATGCCCTCGCCGGCGGTGCAGCCCGCGTCTCCGTCGACGGCGCGCAGCAGCTCGGCGAGCTGACGACGATCGGTCATCGGATCTCGTCGCCCGCGAGCACCGGATGTCCGGCGGCGGCCAGGCTGCCGCGCAGATTGCGCCGGGCGTCGAACAGGTTCTTGTAGATCGCGTTGCGGTTGGTGCCGAGCTGGATCGCCAGCACGTCGATCGGGACGTCGTTGAGCGCGATCGCGACGAACACCTCGCGCTGGCGATCGGTCAGCTCACCGATCGCTCGCGACAGCGTCTCGAGCTGCTCTCGCTGCTCCAGCCGGTCGCCCGGGCGGGGCGCCAGGACGTCGGGCAGCTGCTCGAACGCAAGCTCCCAGCGGCTGGGCGGCTGTCGGCGCCACGCGTGCCGCGCGACCTTGCCCGAGACCTCGAATATGACGAACCGGTAGGCCCAGGTGGTGAAGCGGCTGAGGCCGCGGAACTCGTCGAGCTTGCCCAGGATGTTCATCAGCGCGTCGTTGGCGGCCTGCTGGGCGAGGTCCTCGAACTCAGGGCCCGTGATCGACCCGAGCTGGCCGCGTCGACGTGACAGCTCGTGCAGCGCTGCCCGGAGCAGCACGTCGCGGAGCTTGGCGAGGGCGACGTCGTGTCGCGGATGGCCGGCCGCCCGGAGTTGCTCCACCCATTGCTTGGAGTCGGTGTCGAGGGCGACGCGGCCGCGCGAAGCGATCGACGCGTCGCCAGATCGATCGCCGGTGGGTATCGGGTCGGGGTTTCTCACGGTGTGCCTCGCAAGTCTCTCGAAGAGTTGTGCTCCTCCCAGAGGAGGGACCCGGCGAGTGTCCCGCGCGCGCGTCGTGCTCGCATCGTCCAGCGGACAGTCCCGGAGGACAGTCCTCATCCGGCAGCCGGACGCCCCTCGCTCGGCAGCACGCGCTCGAGCTGGCTGCGCGAGGTGATGTCGAGCTTGGTGAAGACCTTGCGGAGGTGATACTTGACCGTGCGAGGGCTGATGAACAACCGAGCCCCGATCTCCGGGTTGGAGAGGCCGTCGCGGGCGAGTCGCGCGATCTGGGCCTCTTGAGGGGTGAGCTCGTCGCGCGTCTCGACCGAGCGCTTGCGGACGGTCACGCCGGTGGCCAGCAGCTCCCGCCGGGCCCGCCCGGCGAACGCCTCGATGCCCATCGTCGTCAGCATCTCGTGGGCGACCCGCAGCTGGTCGCGAGCGTCGACGCGCCGGTTCTCGCGGCGCAGCCACTCGCCGTAGAGCAGATGGGCGCGAGCGAGCTCCACGCGCACGCGGGTATGACCAAGGCGCGCGATCGACTCGCGGTGGAAACGCTCGGCGACCTCCCCGTGGCTCAGCATGGCGCGGACGCGGGCTTCGATGCCCAGCGCCCAGTCGGTGGGCATCACGCGCGTGCGTTCGGACAGCCACTGCAGCACGACCCTGAGCAGCCCCTCGTCACCGGTCCTCGACGCCGCCTCGGCCAGCTCGGGTACGACCAAGGGCCCGTAGCCCAGCTGGTCGCGCTCGAACACTCGCCAGGCAGCCTTGCGCGCGGCGTCGTGGCGACCGAGCCCGTTGGAGAGGACCGAGCTCGCGTACGCCGCGAAGTCGACCTGCCGGCCCAGATCGCGTCCGGTCGCCTCCTGCATGGTGGCCTCGATCAGCGCGGACGCCTGCGCCTCCTGGCCCCGCCACGCCGCGAGCATGATCTCGGTATGCGCAACCGGCGGGTTTCCCGTCGCCTCCGCGATCACCCGATCCTCTTCGATCATGAGCGCTGCCGCAGCCAGCTCGCCCGCGAGCACGTGGACTCTGGCCAGGTAGTTGAGCGCGAACTGCAAGTGCACGAGCGCACCCACGCCACGGGCGAACTCAGCCTGCCGGGTGGCCAGGGCATGCCAGGACTCCGCGTCCCACAGCTCGAGCGCGATGATCTGGCTGACTCGGGTTCCGGCGAGCGAGAGCGAGCGGCCTGCTTCGTCGATGCCGACGTCCATGGCGAGCACCAGCTCGAGTGCCCGGGTCAGCGCCGGGGCGGCCGCGGCGTGTCCGTCGGTCAGCCGCAGCGCGAGCGCATCGAGCATGAGGTCCACCGCCCGCGCCGGGCGCGGGCCGGGGGGCGCAGCCCGCGCGGCCTCCGCCGCCTCCCGCACGCCGCCGGGGATGTCGAGATCGCCGGCCCACATCGCTGCCTCCCAGAGGGCCTCCAGGTGCGTCTCGCGCGCCGCCGCGGCGTTGAGCGGCTCGAGCCGTCTGGCCGCGCTGAGGAGCAGCCGGGACGCGTCGCCCGCACGTCGCTGGTCGAGGGCGATCTGGCCGCGCAGATGCTCCAGCTCGGCGGCCCGCAGGGCATCGAGGGCCTCGGGCTCGACCGCGACCAGCAGTCCGAGCGCCGCGCCGAGCGCGCCGGCGTCGCGCTTGGCCTTGGCCGCTGCGAGCAGACGCTGCATGCGGCGAGCGGGTTCGGGCGTCAGCATCGCGGCGCGCTCCAGGAACGCGGCAGCCGCCGCCAACCCACCACGGGCCTGCGCCCGGCCGGCAGACCGCTCGAGCTCCACGGCGACCTGTTCGTCGGGCCCCGCTGTCGCTTGGGCGTGGTGCCAGGCACGGCGGTCGGGATCGATCTGGGGATCGGTGACCTCCGCGAGCGCGCGATGCACGTCCTGTCGCTCCCGGAGCGACGCCGAGCGGTACGCCGCTGAGCGCACCAGCGGATGACGAAAATGCACGCGGGCATCGAACTCGAGCAGGCCGGCCTCGGCGGCCGGACCGGCGGCGTGGACCGGGATGCCGAGGCGCTCGGCCGCTTGCCACACCAGCACGGGCTCGCCGACAGGATCGGCTGCCGCAAGCTGCAGCAGTCGCCGGGTCTCGGCCGGTAGCGCGTCGAGCCGCCGCCGGAAGGTCTTCTCGATCCCCCCGGAGAGCGGCGCCATGCCGGGGAGCCCGAACCCGCCCGCGAGCTCGGCCGGCGTCAACCCCCGAACGAGCTCCAGCAGCGCCAGCGGGTTACCGCGCGTCTCACTGACGATCCGGTCCCGGACGCGGGGGTCCAGCGGCCCGGTGAGCACCGAGTCCAGCAGCAGCCGCGCATCGTGGTCGCGGAGCGCTTCCACCGCGAGCTCTGGCAATCCCGTCAACTCGTCGCTCGTTTCGCGCGCCGCGAACAACAAGCCCACCGATTCCACGTCCAAGCGACGGGCGACGAACGAGAGCACCTGCGCCGAGGCGCGGTCGAGCCACTGCTCGTCATCCACGAGGCAGACCAGCGGCCGCTCCTCGGCCACCTCGGAGAGCAGGCTCAGGACAGCCAGGCCGACCAGGAAGCGATTCGGGGTGTCCCCGCGGCGCAGGCCGAACGCCGTGTGAAGCGCGTCGCCCTGCGGACCGGGAAGACCGTCGAGCCGGTTCAGAAACGGCGCGCAGACCTGGTGCAAGCCGGCGAACGCGAGCTCTCGCGCGAACTCGACGCCGGCCGCTCGTGCGATGCGACAGCCCGAGGCCCGCTCGACCACGTATTCCAAGAGCGCGGTCTTGCCCACACCTGGCTCCCCGCGCACCACGAATGCGCGGCTCTCGCCACCGCGAACGGCCTCGATCAACCCGTCGAGCAGCCCGCACTCGTTGCGCCTCCCGACCAGACTCGGCCCAGGCGATCGCGGGCTGCCGTCCGACACGACCCCTCCGCTACCGGCCGCCTCGCCGCACCCCGAGATCCAGCGCGCCCGTGCTCACAGAGGGAGTATGCCGACCGTGGTCAGGCCCGCGCTCCGCGACCGGTCGCCGGGGTGCTCGGCTTCACGGCGTGTGTGCGTCATCCGATGCGGATGATGTGCGGCCGGCGCCGACCCGCTTCGATCGTCCGGTGGCGGCGGCAGGATATGCAGACAGCCCGGCAATCGCGCGTACGCCGGGCGCTGTTCGGCCGGGTCATGGCGCTCGTGGCGCTCACCGTGGGCTGCGCGACGCTGGGCGTGTGGCTCGCCCGCGACTGGGGCGGTGCGGGCTGGTTCATCGCCTGGCTGCTCTCGCTCGGGTGCCTGATCGGCCTCAATGTCGCCAACTCGCGCGGCAACACCGGCCTGGCGCTGGCGTTGCTGGTCGCGTTCGGCCTGCTGGTCGGCGCCAGCGTCGCCACGACGGTCGACTACTACGCCGACACCGATCCCGTCGCCCTCCGGCAGGCGTTCGGTGCGACGGCGCTGTTCATCGCGGCGCTGGGATCCGGCGGATACGCGGTGCGGCGCGACCTCTCGTTCCTCTACCGGCTGTTGTTCTGGCTGCTGCTGGCGCTGTTGGGAGCCGGGATCGTGCTGATCTTCGTCGACATGCCGGCCGCCGACACGGCCTGGGCGCTGGCCGGCCTCGCGATCTTCGGCCTCTACACGGTCGTGGACTTCAACCGGCTGCGGCGGGCCGGCACGCAGGAGGCGATCCCGCTGGCAGCCGGCATCTTCCTCGACGTGCTGAACGTCTTCCTGCTCTTCCTCCGGCTGTTCGGCCGCTCAAACTGATGCCCGGCGGTCGAGCGCATGCGTCGTGAGCTGAGCGAGCGCGGTCCCGGTCAGCGCGCCGGCGACGACGTCGCCGGGGTAGTGCACGCCGGTGTGGACGCGCGAGTAGGCGACGAGCGCGGCGAGCGCGCGCAGCGGGAGGGCCGCCGGCGGGAGCACGTATCCGACGCCGGTCGCGAACGCGAACGCGGCGGCGGAGTGGCCGGAGGGAAACGAGGTCGACGACGGCATCCGCACGTGACGGGCGACCGGGACCCGTTCGACCGCACGATCGGGACGCCGGCGGTGGCCGAGCGGCTTGAGGCCGAGGTTGACGACGGTCGCCGCCACCCCGACCGAGGCCAGTCCCATCGCTGCGGCGCGCGACCCTCGGCGACCCCCCGTCGCGGCCAGGACGGCTGCCGAAACCAGCGACAGGCGGGAGTAGTCGGCCGCCCTGGAGAGCCGGGCCATCGCGCGGTCGAGCGTGGGCGTCGGCGTCTGTGCGATCGCCGCGTAGAGGGCGACGTCGATCCGCTCGGCGTCCTCCAGCCAGCCGGCGAGCGGAGGCCCAGGCGCCTCAGGATTCTCAGAAGCGGAGTCCACGGATGAGCGATCCTAAGCGAACGCGGCAGGCCGCGGCGCTCGGCGCGCTCGTTCTCGGCTTCGGCGCGTTGGGGCTCGCCGTCGTCGTCGCCGTGCAGGAGTTCCCGCGCGGACTGATCGCGCTCGGCTGCGTCACCGTCGCGGCGGCCGGCGCCTGGTACGGCGTCCTGCGACGCGGCGCCGCCCGCGCGTTCGGCTTGTCGCTCGGCGCGCTCGGGCTCGGCGCAGCGATCGTGCTGCTGGTCTCCGAGCGCCTGCTCGAGGAGTTGCTGGTGGTTGCCGCGCTCGTGCTGTGCGTCGTCTGCGCGCGGGCGGCGTTCGGCGTCCGCGCCCACCTGCCGCGGGTGCCGGCGCCGCAGCGGCCGGTCTTGTTCTTCAACCCCAAGTCCGGCGGTGGCAAGGCCGCGCGCTTCAAGGTGGCCGACGAAGCCCACGCGCGCGGGATCGAGCCGATCGAGCTCGGCCCCCCGTGGGACCTCGAGGGGCTCGTGCGCGACGCGGTCGCCGGCGGCGCCGACGGGCTGGCGATGGCCGGCGGCGACGGCTCGCAGGCCGTCGTCGCCGCGATCGCCGCGGAGCACGACCTGCCGTACGCCTGTGTGCCGGCGGGCACGCGCAACCACTTCGCGCTGGACCTCGGCGTCGATCGCGACGACGTGGTCGGCGCGCTCGACGCGTTCGTCGACGGCCGCGAGCGTCGTGTGGACCTTGCCGAGGTCAACGGGCGCGTGTTCGTCAACAACGTCTCGCTCGGGCTCTACGCCGACGCGGTCCAGCGCACGGGCTATCGCGACGCGAAGCTGCGAACCATCCTGAACACCGTGCCCGAGGTGCTCGGACCCGCGGGGACCGGGCTCGATCTGCGGTGGACGGGACCCGGCGGCCACCAGCACGGTTCAGGAGCCGCGATCCTGGTCTCGAACAACCGCTACCGACTGGGCCGCGCGGTCGGCTCCGGCACCCGGCCACGGATCGACGACGGGCGGCTCGGTATCACGGTCGTGGGAGCCCCGAGCGGTCGCGGCGGCAGCGGACACCGGCCGCAGCGACCGTGGCGGGAATGGACGGCGCCGGCCTTCGAGGTCGAAGCCGAGCATCCCGTGCCCGCCGGCATCGACGGCGAAGCGGTGAAGCTGCAGCCGCCCCTGCGCTTCCGCATCCGCCCCGGCGTCCTGCGCGTGCGGATCGCAGGGCAGCATCCCGGCGCCTCGCCGTCGGCGATGCTGCCCGAGGGCATCGCGCAGAGCGTTCCCGCGCTGGCCCGGATCGCCATCGGCCGCGACCCCTAGAACTCAGCTGGTGAGCCTCGACTATTCCGCCGGTCTTCCGCTCGAGTTCGGCCTCGATGGCGATGACGGCGATCCCCAGCGCCTCGGTCACGTTCGCGGCGGCGGACACCGTTCGTGGCGTGCCGATGATCGGCGCGACGGCGATCAGGATGCCCTGGAGCTGCTCGACGGTGACGCCGGCGTCGGTCGCGGCGCCGATGTGCATCAGGTAGGAGGCTGTCGGGGCATCGACGGCCGCCAGGGCGGCGATGCGCGCGACAAGCAGTGCGTTGGGCTCCAGTCCGCTCCGCGCGACCGACTCCGCCGTCATCGCGACGAGCGTGTCAAGAACGGGGTATTCGGACGATGAGTCGCTCATCGTGGTCCTTTCAATCGCGGGCAGTATCGCGCCGATGGTCGCCGCCGATCGCCGGTCTCGCATCACCCGAATCAGACGACCCGACCAGGTCACCCCTGAGGCTTCGGCTTGCCGGCCCCTGTGAGGCGAACGACGATCCCGACGAACGGCAGCAGGATGATCACGCCGATGATGGCTCCGACGATCCCGCCCCAGTCGAACACGTCGGTGTCGCCGATCCCGAGCCAGTCGGTGAAGACCAAGTAGCCGAGGACCGCGCCGGCGAGGCCGAGGACGAGCGAGAACAGCCACGACTTGGGGCCGCTCAGTCCGCTCCACATGTCCGGCACCAGCATTCGGCCGATCACCCCGGCCACCAGGCCCAGCAGCAACGCTCCGATCATCTGATCCTCCTTCCGCTTCAGTGTCCCAGGTTGCGGGCCGGCGGCGCGACGCCGCTGTGCGCCGGCTCCCTAACGTAGGGGGGATGGACACGCAGACGCCGGCGCTGCACGTCGGCGACAGCCACGATCTGATCCGCGTGCACGGCGCGCGCGTGAACAACCTCAAGGACGTCAGCATCGAGATCCCGAAGCGCCGGCTCACGGTGTTCACCGGCGTCTCCGGCTCTGGCAAGAGCTCGCTGGTGTTCGGCACGATCGCCGCGGAGTCGCAGCGGCTGATCAACGAGACCTACAGCGCCTTCGTGCAGGGCTTCATGCCGGCGATGGCGCGGCCCGAGGTCGACGTGCTGGAGGGGCTGACGACCGCGATCCTCGTCGACCAGCAGCGGATGGGCGCCGACGCCCGCTCCACGGTCGGCACCGCCACCGACGCCAACGCGATGCTGCGCATCCTCTTCAGCCGGCTCGGGCAGCCGCGCATCGGCTCGCCCAACGCGTTCTCCTTCAACGTCCCCTCGGTCCGGGCGAGCGGCGCGATCACGGTCGAACGCGGCGCCGGCAAGACCAAGACCGTGCGACAGACGTTCACCCGCACCGGCGGCATGTGTCCGCGATGCGAGGGGCGGGGCTCGGTCACCGACTTCGACCTGTCCCAGCTGTACGACGACAGCAAGTCGCTCAACGAGGGTGCGCTCACGATCCCCGGGTACAGCGTCGACGGCTGGTACGGCCGGATCTTCAGCGGCTCCGGCTTCCTCGACCCGGACAAGCCGATCCGCAAGTACACGAAGACCGAGCTCCACGACCTGCTCCACAAGGAGCCGACCAAGATCAAGGTCGACAGCATCAACCTCACGTACGAGGGTCTGATCCCGAGGATCCAGAAGTCGTTCCTGTCCAAGGACGTCGACGCGCTGCAGCCGCACGTCCGCGCGTTCGTCGAGCGGGCGGTGACGTTCACGGCCTGCCCCGACTGCGGTGGCACGCGGCTCAGCGAGGCGGCTCGGTCGTCGAGGATCGGGGGGATCAACATCGCCGACGCCTGCGCGATGCAGATCAGCGACCTCGCCGACTGGGTCCGCGGCGTCGACGAGCCGTCGGTGCGGCCGCTGCTCACCGCGCTGGGGCAGACCCTCGACTCGTTCGTCGAGATCGGGCTCGGCTACCTCAGCCTCGACCGCTCGTCGGGCACGCTGTCGGGCGGCGAGGCGCAGCGGACCAAGATGATCCGCCACCTCGGGTCCTCGCTCACCGACGTCACCTACGTCTTCGACGAGCCGACGATCGGGCTGCACCCCCACGACATCCGGCGGATGAACGACCTGCTGCTGCAGCTGCGCGACAAGGGCAACACCGTGCTGGTCGTGGAGCACGAGCCGGAGGCGATCGCGATCGCCGACCACGTGGTCGACCTCGGACCGGGCGCCGGTACCGAGGGCGGCGAGGTCGTGTTCGAGGGCAGCGTCGAGGGGCTACGAGGCAGTGGCACGCTCACCGGGCGCCACCTGGACGATCGCGCCGCGCTGAAGCGGTCGGTGCGGACGCCGGACGGGGTCCTGGAGGTGCGCGGCGCCTCCACCCACAACCTGCAGGACGTCGACGTCGACATCCCGCTCGGCGTGCTGGTCGTCGTCACCGGGGTGGCCGGCTCGGGCAAGAGCTCGCTGATCCACGGCTCGGTGTCCGGGCGCGACGGCGTGGTGGCGGTCGACCAGGCAGCGATCAAGGGCTCGCGGCGCAGCAACCCGGCGACGTACACGGGACTGCTCGACCCGATCCGCAAGGCGTTCGCCAAGGCCAACGGCGTGAAGCCCGGGCTGTTCAGCGCGAACTCCGAGGGCGCCTGCCCCAGCTGCAACGGCGCCGGCGTCATCTACACCGACCTGGCGATGATGGCCGGCGTCGCGACCACCTGCGAGGAGTGCGAGGGGAAGCGGTTCCAGGCCGAGGTGCTCGAGTACGAGTTCGGCGGCAAGGACATCAGCGAGGTGCTCGCGATGCCGGTGGCGGAGGCGACCGTGTTCTTCGGGTCCGGCGAGGGCAAGATCGCTCCCGCGCACAAGATCCTGACCCGGCTCGCCGACGTCGGGCTCGGCTACCTCAGCCTCGGCCAGCCGCTCACCACGCTGTCCGGCGGCGAGCGGCAGCGGCTCAAGCTGGCCACCCATCTGGGCGAGAAGGGCGGTGTCTACGTCCTCGACGAGCCGACCAGCGGCCTCCACCTCGCCGACGTCGAGCAGCTGCTCGGCCTGCTCGACCGCCTCGTCGACTCCGGCAAGTCGGTGATCGTCATCGAGCACCACCAGGCGGTCATGGCGCACGCCGACTGGATCATCGACCTCGGCCCCGGCGCCGGACACGATGGCGGCCGCATCGTCTTCGAGGGCACGACCGCAGAGCTCGTCGCCGCCGGCTCCACCCTCACCGGCGAGCACCTCGCGGCCTACGTCGGCACTTGACCGAGGCCGCCGCCCATCGGTCAGCGAAGGTCGATGACGGTGCCCTCGTCAGCGATGAGGATCTCGCCTGAGAACGCCTCGGCGGCCGCTGCCCGCGAGCGGTCGCGGTCGTTGCCGGGCCAGAAGTGCGTGAGCAGGAGCTTGCGGGCTCCGGCTGCGGTCGCGGCCTCGCCCGCTTGACGGGAGGTCAGGTTCATCGCAGGCTCGGCGTCGGGTGGGATGGTGCCTCGCTGCTGGTACCGGTCGGTGGCGTCCACGATGAAGAGGTCGGCGTCCCGTCCGATCTCGGCCAGCGCCGGATCGGGACCGGTGTCGCCGGTGTAGGCCACGGCGAGCTCAGGCGCCGACAGCCGCACCCCGGCGTTGGGCACGTAGTGGGGAAGGAGCCGGCTCTGCAGCCGAAAGGGGCCGACGTCGTACTCCCCCGCGGGGAGCGGCTGCCAGGCGAAGACCCGTTCCGTCACGGAGCGCTCGCAGGCTTCGAGGTCCGTGATGCGCTCGAGGACGGCCTCGGGCGCATAGAGCGAGATCCGGGGAAGGTGCTGCCCGTCGTACAGCCGCGCCCGGAACAGCCCGTGCAGGTCGACGACGTGATCTGGATGGTCGTGCGTGGCGACGACCGCGTCGAGGCCGACAGCCGTGGTGGATCCGAGGAGCGTCAGGAGCCGCGACAGGGTTCCGTAGCCGAGGTCGAGCACGACTCGGAACCCGGCGTGCTCGAGCAGGAACCCGCTGCAGGCACGCCCCGGTTCGGGCCACGCACCGCAGCCACCCAGAACCACCACTCGGCCGTTCTCTTCAGGCATGCTCCATGACCTCGTGGGAGCCGGTGGTGTGTCTGATCGCCTCGTTCAGGAAGCTGATGATCCCTGTCGCGCCCGGCGCTCAGCCGCTCACGAGCAGCTCGCCGGGCGTGTACACGAACACCGGAGGGCGCCCGTCCTCACGCCAACCCGGGATCTGTGCGGCCCAGGCGAGCGCACGCTCGGCTTCCTCGGGTCCCACCTCGAGCCGCGACCGACCGGCGAGCAGAGCGCGGATCGGACCGGGCGCGTCGTAGGCCCTGAGCCGTGCCGCTTCCAGCCACGCGTGCGCAGTGGGGTCCACGCGGAGCACCACGTACGACGGTGTGCTCTTGAATCGAGGCATGGCTTGAATTGTTGCGAACGAAATCGAATCTTGAGTCTGTCACACCTGTGATCGTTTTGTGAAGACCGCCTCGATACGCATGTGAACGACCTGATGCGATGGCGGAGCCGATCGTCGTTTCCCGCGTCTGAGGATCAGCGGCGGCGAGCGGTGACGATCCACGCGCGCGAGTCCAGGACGACGCCCTGATCGCCGCTCCGATGCGCGTCCAGCATGGCGCGCAGGAGCTCCATGGCGCGCGCGGCGCCGCCGGGGCCCATGCGCTCCAGCGCCGCGCTCGTGCACTGGAAGCCGCGCACGAAGTCGAGCGCGGCGGCGCCGTCGGGTCCGTAGTAGACGGGCTCGTGGACTTCGGCAAAGCGGATCCGGCGGAAGCCGGCGCGGGAGAGGATGCGCTCGGTGACTGCGCGGTCTCCGAGCGAGAACGGATCGGCGGTCGCCGGCGGCGGCTCGGGTCCGCCCAGCGCGGCGTCGATCGCGGTCGCCCACTCGTTGTACTCCCGGCGCTGCCAGACGAGCAGCACGAGCCGCGCATCGAAGCGCAGCGCACGGGCGATATTGCGGAAGGCGGCGACGGGATCGGAAAAGAACATCACGCCGAACCGGCTGATCGCGAGGTCGTGGCGTCCGGGCTCGAAGGGGTGCAGCTGCGCGTCGCCCTGCACGTAGGTCGCGTTGTCGAGCCCTTCGGTCGCCGTGAGCTCCCGGGCGCGCTCGATCTGCCGCGCGGACACGTCGATGCCCAGCGCGGTTCCGGGTGCCGCGGCACGGGCGGCGTCGCGCGTCGACTGCCCGGCGCCGCAGCCGACGTCCAGGACGTGGTCCCCGGCGCGGACGTCCGCGGCGGCGCGCAGGTGCTCGTTGTGCGCGCGCAGCTCGGCGTCCATGCGCTCGGCGTGGCGCTGCTCGGGTTCGCTCATGTCGGCGGATGTTTTTATCAGCCCCCCGTTCACGTGGCGATGCGCGGTCGCGCCAGCCCGCCTCGAGGTCGCGCTGCAGCGGGATCTCGGCCCGCACCGTGGTTCCGGTCGCCGGAGCGCTGGAGACGTGGAGCCGGCCGCTCAGCGCCTCGACGCGATCGGCGAGCCCGCGCAGGCCCGAGCCGCCGGCCGGGTCGGCGCCGCCGACTCCGTCGTCGGCGACCTCGACGACGAGCTCGGCGCCGCGCTGGGCGACCCGGACGGTCGCAGCGTCGGCGCCCGCGTACTTCGCGATGTTGGCGAGCGCCTCGCAGACGAGGTAGTACGCGGCCACCTCGGCGGCCGCGGGAGGGCGCTCGTCCAGCGCGACGCTCAGCTCGACCGGGAGCGGCGCACGCAGCGCCAGCGCCTCGAGCGCGCCGGCAAGCCCGTGTTCGCTGCAGGACGGCTGGATGCAGGCCGCGTGCCAACTCGCGCAGCTCCTGCAGCGAGGCGGCGAGCTCGTCCTGGGCGGTCGCCAGGAGCCGCTCGGCCTCCGACCCGGGCGCCAGCCACGTGCCGAGCACCCGGAGGCACATCGAGATCGAGACGAGCCGCTGCTGGGCGCCGTCGTGCAGGTCGCGCTCGAGGCGGCGGCGCTCCCGGTCGGCCGCGGCGAGGATGCGCGACGCCGACTCGCCGGGAGGCGTTTCGTCGAGGAGTGGGATGAACGTGCCAGCCTGCATGGCCTGAGACGGTGACGAGCTCGCCGCTCGGTCGCGTCCGAGGTCTCCCTAGTCGCGCTCCCCAGTCCGCCCGGCTGTGGAGCGGCGCACGAGCGCGCGGGCGCGAGGGGTCTGGCGGAGGGACAGGTTCTGCAGCGCGAGCCGGAGCGCGCGCTCGGAATCGCCGCCGACCGTGAGCCAGAACTCGGCGGCGTGATCGGCGAACGCGTCCGGGTGCCGCGCGAGCAGTTCGTCGTATCGGGCTTCGGCGCTGCGACGCCAGCGCTCCGCGTCCTCGGCTTCGCCGGCTTCGCTCAAGATGCGAGCGAGCTGTGTCGCGTAGTCGGGATCGTCGGATGCGACCGCCAGCCGCCTCAGGCGGGCGATCGCCGCGGCGGGCTCCCCGAGCGCGGCGTCGAGCTCGGCGAGGTGACCTTGCGCAGGGACGTAGGCCGGGAGCCGGCGAACCGCCGCATCGAACCAGGCACGGGCGCGGCGGAGATCGTCGTGCTCCATCCACAGCCGGCCGAACTGGAACTCGAGCATCGCCGGCGGGAACGGCGAGGTGCCGCGGTAGCGCCGTGTCGCCGCCCCGAGCCAGCGCTCCGCCTCGTCCATCTCCCCGCGCTCGCCGTGGACGCCCGCGAGCGCTGCGAGCTCGCTGAAGCCGGCATGGCGGTCGGCGGCGAGTCGACGGATCGCGAGCGCCTCGTCGTAGTGTCCGAGCGCCTGATGGATCGCGGCGCGCTCCGCGTCGAGCTCGACGCGGTCGGCCCCCAGACCGGCCGCGGTGTCGAGATCCCGCAGGGCCGGCACGAACCGGTGGAAGACCCCGCGCATCCTGGCGCGCGCCAGGAAGGACCGGGCGTCGGCCGGCGCCTGGCCGACGAGCTCGTCCGCCATGCCCGCGGCCCGCTCGCCGTCGGCGATGCGGCCCAGCACGTGGCCCCGCAAGGCGATCAACTCGACCAGCTCGGCGCGCTCGCCGGCGGTGAGTTGTCCGCCCGTCGCTCGTGACGCCTGACCTTCGATCCGCGCCACGAGGTTCCCGACGGCGATGACCCCCGCCGTCGTCACCGGGTCGCCGCCGGTAGCTGCCCCACGTACTCGCCGAGGTACAGCTCGACGTCGGATCGCTGTTGCAGGCCGTCTTCGAACGCCCGGCCGGCTCGCGCTTGGAGCGCCGGGCCGGCCACCGCCCTCCAGAAGGCGTCCATCTGCGGGGGAAACCCTTCGTCCGCCGGTAGGGAGACCTCGTTGACGAAGTGCTTGATGTCCGCCAGGGCCTGACGGTCGAAGGTCGAGACGCGGCGAGCGAAGCGGTCGACGAAGTCCTCGAACTCGTCGTCGGGAATGGCGCGGTTGACATACCCGTATCGCTCGGCGAGCTCGCCGTCGAAGTCCTCGCCGCCGAGCAGGATCTCGAGCGTCCGGCCCCGGCCGACCAGGCCCGGCAGCCGAGACGCCGGGCCACCTCCGGGGAGAGCGCCGAAGCCGACCTCGGGTTGACCGAGCACGGCGCGCTCGCGGCTCGCGAAGCGGACGTCGGTGGCGAGAACGAACTCGCTGCCGGCGGCGCGGGCTCGGCCTCGGACGGCCGAGATCGTGACCGCGGGCAGCCTGCTGAGCCGTACCAGGATGTCGACCCAGGGGTGGAAGCCGGTCGGGCCGGCCGGCAGGGAGTTGACCAGGGCAGGGTCGGCCGCGATGTCGTAGTGCGCCAGGAAGTACTCCGGGTCGGCGCTGTCGAACACCAGTACTGCCGGCTCTTCGTCCCGTTCGAGCTCGGCGAGGAGCTCGCCGAGCTCGCGGATCATGACGTGGTCGATCAGATTGATCGGCGGGTGGTCGAAGGTCACCCGCCACAGCGACGGTGTCGACCGCTCGACGGTGAAGCGCGTGAAGGCCATGCTCAGCGGCTCGCCAGACCGGCGGCTTCGAGGAAGGCGAGCTGGTCGGCGACCTTGGAGGGGGCCAGGATCCTGCCGGCGGCGATCGGGGCGGGATTGGGCGCCGCCAGGTAGGGGAAGGTGTCCGACGCTCGCACGGTCGCCTCGTCGACGCCGTCGCTGATGCGCGGGCCGTTCCCGCCCGTGATGGCGAACGTGAGGTTCGTGTCGCCGGCGTCGTCGTTGAGCGACCGGCCACCGCAGGTCGCGTGCGCGCGGCCTTGCAGCAGCGCCCGCTCGATCTCGAGGTAGCTGTCCTCCGCGTAGGGCTTCGCGACGTCGACGACGATGTAGTCGCCCAGGTACACCTCGGTCAGCGGGTGCGTGCCATCCGGCTGCAGCGGCCAGTCGATCTTCCCGTCGATGCCGTCCATGACGGCCAGGTTGGCGTTCAGCCGGGCGCGATAGGCGCCGAGGTAGTTGGGCGCCGGCGCGAAGGGATCCTCCTGGTTCCAGAGCTCGCGGACGTCGAGGTCGCGGTTGACCGTGTCGCCTCCGAGCTCGCCGAGCATCTGCCCCTTCACGAAGGCACGCCCGAACCGATCCAGGCGCACCGGGAACCTGCCGGTCGTGACCGTTTCCGCAGCGACGCCGAACAGCGTTCCCGGCGCCTGTCCGAGCATCGTGGCGACGTCGAGCTCGACGACGATGCCCAGGATGTCCCAGCCGTCGGCGCCGTTGGTGCCGTTCGCATGGAAGGCGAGCCGCCGGGTCGCGAGCGTCTGGACGTACGCGGTCGAGTCGTTGAAGAGGGGGTCCATGCGCAGCCCGGCGAAGACGCGCGCGCCGGTCGTCTCGGCGCCCTGCTCGTCGTTCACGCGGAAGGAGATCCGGGCACCGTCCGGGAGCGTGCAGACGCCCTGTTGAACCGGGTTCCCGGCGTCGTCCGTCGTCTCCGGCGCCCCGAACGTGCAGGTGATGTCGTACTCGTCGGCGCCGACCTCGAAGCGCGACGCGGGGCCGCCCGCCGGGATGGTCACGGGACGGATCCGGAACCGGTAGCTCGCAGCGTCCGAGAACAGCGCTCCCGGCTGAGCGTTGGGGAACACGGTCATGGCGAGCACCAGCCGGCCGGGCCGGGAGGGGCTGGGGAAGACGTAGTTGTCGCCGATGTCGATGGCCGGCTCGGCCACCGCGCGAGGGCTGTTGTTGTGGTCTGACATGGGTGCTGTTCTCCTTCGGTACTGGTGTGTTTGTGGTCTAGAACGGATAGGGAGCGAGGCTCCAGGCAGCCGTCGCGTACCAGACTCCGAAGGCCAGGCTCGCGCTGCCCAGGGCGGGCGCGACGGCGCCCAGCGACGCGCCGGCGGGACGTGAGGCGAGCAGCGAGCCGAACGCGCTCGACGCGACGCTCATGGAGACGACGGCGAAGAGGGCGAGGAGCAGGAGCGATATGACCGCGAGGCCCGTCGAGGGAACCGATGCGAGGACGAGCACGCCGACGCCGGCGCTTCCGCCCACGCCGTGCACGAGCCCGATGGCGAACGCACCCCGGCGCGTCCGCGCACGGCGTGCGTGCGGGTGGCCATGGAACCGGAAGTCACCGCTCCGCCAGCGGACGAGGAGGCGGAGAGCGAGGTAGACGATGACGAATCCGATCGCCGTCTCCGCGGCCTGCTGAACCCGCTGCGGAAGAACGTCACCGAGGAGGAGGACGGGAAGCCCGAAGGCGAACAGCGTCGCCGCGTGGCCGAGTCCCCAGGCGAGCCCGAGCTCCCCGGCGCGGCGGGCGGCCCGCTCCCGTCCGCCCGCCACGAGCGTCGTCACCGCGACGAGGTGATCCGGATCGGTCGCATGGCGCAGTCCGAGAAGGACCGCGACGGCGAGGACGATCCAGATCGAAGCGCCGTCCGAGGATGCGGCGATTCTCTCGTCGAGGCCGAACATCCGGGGTCAGCTCCGGATCAGGTTGTGGACGGGGAAGAACGTCAGCTCCGGCAGCGGGTCCCCCACTGCCTGGGTGGCGGGGATCAGCTGCTCGCGGGCGAACGCCTCGAAGTCCTCCTGCGAGGGCACCACGTTCACCACCCGCCAGCCGCTCTCGGTCGGGCCGGCGACGTGGACCAGCCAGCCTTCCGGGAGCTTGCCGTCCGGGAAGAGCGTGGCGGCGACCTGCTCGTACTGCTGGGGTGTTCCGCCGGCGATGTCGACGGTCACGGCGACTGCCATGGTGGACTCCTTCGTTCGTTGGTTCCGACGTGCACCGGCGGCGGGGGCCGCTCAGAACCCGACCGACTGCCGGATGAGGACGACGTGGACGCGCCCGGGCTGCTCCTGGTGCATCTCGAGGATCTTCCCGACGTAGCTGTTCTGCCCGTAGACGGCGTACGCGCGGGCGTCCTCGAGCTTGAGGCTGTGCTCGTAGATCCGTGCGCGCGCTGCTTCGGGATCCGGGACGAGCTTCTGCGCGCCGACGACGAAGATGACGTTGGCGGCACCCCAGCCGTAGGAGGCGAGCTGGCTGCCCGAGGCCGAGGCGATGACGAGCGCTCCGTCGCGGGTGATGGCGTGGACGCTGCCGAGCGCGAAGTCGGGCTGGCCGGCGATCGCCTTCATCTCCTGCAGTTGGGTGGCGAAGTCGAGCTCGTTGAGCTTGTTGCGCACGGAGTCATACGGTCCGCCGACGTCGATCGCGTCCGCGATCCCGGTGTCCTGCAGCGTCACCGACGTGTTGGTCATCACGGAGGCGCCTTCGGGGATACGGGCGAGGACGGTCAGGCGCGCGGCATCGAGGTCGTCGACGACCTCGACGCCGAATCCGTGCTCTTCGAGTGCGACGACGGTCGCCGCGAGCGTCTCGTCGTCAGGCAGCGCGGTGAAGCGCTGGGAGGCATCTGTGGTGGTCATTGCCCGAGACGGTGCAGGCTCCTCGGCGCCGTCTCGTCTGAGAGTTGCCTAGTCGGGCTCCTCAGTCGGCCCCGCCGAGCGCCCTGTGGAGTTGGTTGCGCGAGCTGATGCCGAGCTTGGCGAAGACCTTGTGCAGGTGGTATTCGACGGTGCGGCGGCTGATGAACAGCCGGGTGCCGATCTCGGGGTTGGAGAGGCCGTCGCGGGCGAGCCGCGCGATCTGGGCCTCCTGGGCGGTGAGCTCGTCGCGGGTCTCGACCGTGCGTTTGCGGGCGGTCTCGCCGGTGGCCCGCAGTTCACGCGCGGCGCGCTGGGCGAAGGCCTCGATGCCCATCGTGTCCAGCATGTCGTGGGCGGTGCGCAGGTGCTCGCGCGCGTCGGTGCGGCGGCTCTCGCGGCGCAGCCACTCGCCGTAGAGCAGATGGCCGCGGGCCAGCTCCACGCGCAGGCGCGTCCGGCCGAGCCTCGCGATCGACTCGCGATAGAGACTGTCGGCGGCGTCGCCATCGCTGAGCAGGGCGCGGACGCGGGCCTCGATTCCCAACGCCCAGTCGGTCGGTGTCACGCGCGTGCGCTCGGAAAGCCGCTCAAGCCCGGCGCGAAGGAGCGCGATGTCGCCGGTCCTTGACGCCGCCTCGGCGAGCTCGGGCAGGAGGAGGGTGTCGCGCCCCACGTGATCGCCCTTGAACGCACGCCTGGCGGCGTCGCGCGCGGCGTCGTGGCGGCCGAGGCCGTTGTAGAGCACCGTGCTGGCGTAGGTCGCGAAGTTGACGAACCGGCCCAGACCGCGGGCGGCCGCCTCGCGCAAGGCGGCCTCGACAAGCTCGGACGCCGGTGCCTCTCGGCCGCGCCAGACCGCGAGCAGCATGTCGGTATAGGCGATCGGCACGTTCCCGGTCGCTTCCGCGATCAGGTGATCTTCTTCGAGGATCAGCGCCGCACTGCCCAAGTCGCCGGCGAGTATCCGGTTGGCCGCGCCGGAGTTGAGCGCGAGACGCAACTGCACGAGCGCGCCCGTGTCGCGGGCGACCTGTGCCTGGCGATCGGCCAGCAGATGCAAAGACTCGGCGTCCCACAGCTCGAGAGCGACCGTGGCGCTGGGTCTCGAACCGGCCAGCGAGGGCAACCGGTCGACGTCGTCAGTGCCGACCTCCGGAGCGAGAACCAGTTCCAGCGCTCGGGTGAGCGTCGGCGCGGCCGCTGCGTATCCCTCCGTCAAGCGGATCGCGAGCGCGTCGAGCAGGACGTCGACCGCATGCGGCGGGTCTTGGCCGGGCGGCGCGGCGCGCGCGGCCTGCGCGGCGGCCAGCACGCCGCCGGGGGAGTCCAGGTCGCCGGCCCACATCGCGGCCACGAGCGCTTCGAGGTGCGTCTCGCGCGCCAGGTCGGCGTTCAGGGGCTCGAGCCGTCTGGCCGCGCTGAGGAGCAGCCGAGCGGCGTCGCCGCCGCGTTGCTGCTCCAACGCGATCTGCCCGCGCAGGTGCTCCACCTCGGCGGTCCGCAGCACGTCAGGCGGGCCGGCCTCGACCGCGACCAGCAGTCCGAGCGCTGCGTCGAGCGCGCCCGCGTCGCGCTTCGCCGTGGCAGCCACGAGCAGGCGCTGCGCACGGCGAGCGGGCTCAGGCGTCAGCATCGCCGCGCGCTCCAGGAACGCCGCCGTCGCCGCCAGGCCCCCGCGGCTCTGCGCGCGGCTGGCCGAGCGCTCGAGCTCGGAGGCGACATCCTCGTCGGGCCCTGGCGCGGCCTGGGCGCGGTGCCAGGCGCGACGGTCGGGATCGACCCTCGGATCGGTGACCTCTGCCAGGGCGCGGTGCACCTCCTGTCGCTCCTGAAGCGACGCCGACCGGTAGGCCGCCGAGCGCACCAGCGGATGACGAAACGACACACGGGACCCGAACTCGAGCAGACCGGCCTCGACCGCGGGCGCCGCCGCTCCAGTTCCGATTGCCAGCCGCTCGGCTGCTCGCCACACAAGCACCGGCTCGCCGACCGGATCGGCCGCCGCGAGCTGCAGCAGGCGCCGCGTCTCGGCCGGAAGCGCGTCAAGCCGTCGTCGGAAGCTCTCCTCGATGCTCCCCGAGAGCGGCACCGCGCCGTGGAGCCCGAACCCGCCCGCCAACTCCGCCGGAGTCCACCCTCGCGGCAACTCCAGCAGCGCCAACGGGTTACCGCGCGTCTCGCTGACGATCCGCTCGCGAACCCGCGCGTCGAGCGGCCCGGTGAGCACCGAATCCAGCAGCGCGCGTGCGTCGTCCTCGCGCAAACCCTCGACCACCAGCTCCGGCACTCCAGCTACGTCGTCGCGCGGCGCACGCGCCGCGAAGACCAAGCCGACCGATTCCGCCTCCAGTCGGCGCGCGACGAACGCGAGGGCCTGCGCCGACGCGGCATCGAGCCAGTGTGCGTCGTCCACCACACAGATCAACGGCTGCTCCTCGGCCACGTCGGAAAGCAGGCTCAGCACCGCCAGCGCGACGAAGAACCGGTCAGGCGGCGGCGCGGGACTGAGGCCGAACGCCGTACCCAGCGCATCGCGCTGCGGCCCGGGGAGACGCTCGAGACGATCCAACATCGGCGCCAGCAGCCCATGCAATCCGGCGAAGGCAAGCTCCATCTCCGATTCGACGCCCGAGGTGCGCGCCACACGGCAACCTGCCGCTTGGCCGACCAGGTACTCCAACAGCGCCGTCTTGCCGACGCCCGGCTCGCCGCGCACCGCCAGCGCCCGGCTCTCGCCGCCGCGAACAGCTCCGATGAGCCGGTCGAGCACGTCGCATTCGCCGCGCCGGCCCTTCAGCGCTGGCGCACGTCCTCCGTTGCGGGCATGCGTGGCCATGGGCCGGGCACCGACCCTACACCGCGTGCCACCGGCTCACGACGCTGGACAATGTCGGCCATGGATGATCACGTGGGTGAGCTCCCGCTCCCGCCGCACTTCGACCCGGGCCGGGTGGGGGAGGTCTGGCGCGTCCCGTACGAGGACCGCGCACGCGACGCGCCGGCGTGGGCCGAGCGTCACGGCCTTGGCCCGGCGGCCGGAGACCCGTTCCGGCTCTGCCTGCTGGCCGTCGACGTGCAGAACACGTTCTGCATCCCGGGCTTCGAGCTGTTCGTCGCCGGGCGCTCCGGCACGGGCGCGGTCGACGACAACCGCCGCCTGTGCGAGTTCGTCTATCGCAACCTCGGGACGATCACGCAGATCGTTCCGAGCCTCGACACGCACCACGCGATGCAGGTGTTCCACGCGATCTGGCTCGTCGACGAGCACGGCGACCACCCGGCGCCCTACACGCTCGTCTCGGCCGAGGACGTCGAGGCCGGCCGCTGGCGGATGAACCCGGCGGTCGCCGTGGCCCTCGGGATCGACGCCGGCTATGCGCAGCGCCACCTCGCGCACTACACGCGCCGGCTGGCGGCAGGCGGGAAGTACGACCTGACCGTCTGGCCGTACCACGCGATGCTCGGCGGCATCGGCCACGCGCTCGCGTCGGCGGTCGAGGAGGCCTTCTTCTTCCACGGCATCGCCCGGCACACCGCGCCCGACTTCCAGGTCAAGGGCGACAACCCGCTCACCGAGCACTACTCGATGCTCGGGCCGGAGGTGACCGAGGGGCCCGACGGCGACATCCTCGGCCGGAAGAACGCCGAGCTCGTCGGCAAGCTGCTCACGTTCGATGCCGTCGTCGTGGCCGGGCAGGCGAAGAGCCACTGCGTGGCGTGGACCATCGACGACCTGCTCAGGGACGACGAGGTGCGGCAGCGGCTCGCCCCGCGGACCTACCTCCTCGAGGACTGCACGTCGCCGGTCGTCGTGCCCGGCGCCGTCGACTACACGGACGAGGCGGACGCCGCCTTCGAGCGCTACCGCGCCGCCGGCATGCACGTGGTCCGCTCGACCGACCCGATCGGCGCCTGGCCGGACCTCACGAGATCCGCGTGACGGAGTCGCCCTCGCTCGGCGCTTGGCGAAAGGTCGCGGTGGTCTCCCCGAGCCGGGAGCCGTCGCCCCCGAAGAGGTGGGTCGTGCCGATGATCTGGAGCCCGACGGCGTCGCCCGGATCGCGGTCGAACGGCGGCGCCATCTTCGACACCAGCGCGAGGTTCTCGCCCGCGTGCTCGAGGAAGAGATGGACGAACACCTCGGATCCGAGGTCCTCGACCGTCCGGATCTGCGCGCGGAGCGGCCCGTCGCCGACCTGCAGCGCCTCGGGACGGAAGCCGACCGTGATGGTGCCGGCGGCGCCCGCGATCGCGGCCTCGCCCTCGTCGCCGAGCTCGAGCGGGGATCCGCCGATCTGGAACGGCCGCCCGTCCTCGAGCGCGATGAGGTTCATCGCCGGCGAGCCGATGAAGCCGGCCACGAACAGGTTGGTCGGCTCGTGGTAGAGCGTCCGCGGAGCGTCGCACTGCTGGAGCACGCCGTCCTTGAGCACCGCGACGCGGTCGCCCATCGTCATCGCCTCGACCTGGTCGTGGGTGACGTAGACCGTGGTCACGCCCAGGCGGTCCTGCAACTCGACGACCTCGGTGCGTGTCTGGACGCGCAGCTTCGCGTCGAGGTTCGAGAGCGGCTCGTCCATGAGGTAGACCGCGGGGCGCCGGACGATGGCGCGCCCCATCGCCACGCGCTGCCGCTGGCCGCCCGAGAGGTGCTTGGGCTTGCGGTCGAGGTACGGCTCCAGGTCGAGCACGCGGGCCACCTCGCGCACGCGCGCGATCCGCTGCTCCTTCGGCACGCCCTGCTGCTTGAGCGCGAAGCCCATGTTCTCCGCGACGCTCAACTGCGGGTACAGCGCGTAGTTCTGGAACACCATCGCGATGTCGCGGTCGCGCGGGCGCACGTTGCTGACGTCCCGATCGCCGATGAAGATCGAGCCCGCGTCGAGCGGCTCGAGCCCGGCGAGCATGCGCAACGCCGTCGACTTGCCCGATCCGGACGGTCCGACCAGCACGAGCAGCTCGCCGTCGCCGATGTCCAGGTCGAGGCTGTCGATCGCCGGAACCGACGTTCCTTCGTAGGTGCGTGTCGCCTGGTCGTATCTCACTGACGTCATCGTCGTTCCTTACTTGATCGCGCCCATCGCCAGCCCGCGGATCATCCGCTTCTGGGCGAGCCATCCCGCGAGCACGACGGGGATGCAGGCCAGTACCGAGGCGGCCGAGAGCTTCGCCAGGAAGTCACCGCGCGTGCTGATGTTCGTCGTCACCCAGATCGGCACCGTCGACCCGTTGACCGGGTTCAGCTGGACCGCGTAGAAGAACTCGTTCCAGGCGAAGATCACGCACAGCAGCGCCGTTGCCGCGATGCCCGGGCGCGGCCATCGGGAGGATGATCGAGGTCAGCTGCCCCCGCAGGCCCGCGCCGTCGATCTCCGCGGCTTCGATCAGCTCGCGGGGGATCTCCTGGAAGAACGAGCGCAGCATCCACACCGCCAGCGGCAGGTTCAGCCCCGTGTACAGGATGACCAGCACGGTCCGCGTGTTCAGCAGGTCCAGGTTCCTGGCGAGGATCCAGATCGGCAGGATCGCCGCCACGACGGGCAGGAACTTCGTCGAGATGAAGAAGAACAGGACGTCGCGCCACTTCTTCACCGGGCGGACGGCGAGGGCATATGCCGCCGGGATCGCCAGGGCCAGGACGATGAGCGTCGACACGCAGGACCACGACCGCGGAGTTGGTGAACGCCTCGCCGAACGACAGCAGCCCGCCGGCGCTCTCGGTGACCTCGCTGTAGCGATCGAGCGTCGGATCGAAGGTCAGCTTCGGGCTGGTGTTCGCGTCCTGCTCGCTCTTGAACGAGTTCAGGACCATCCAGAACACCGGGAAGAAGATAGATCAGGCCGACGATCCAGGCCACCACGCCGATGGCGCTGCCGACCCATCTGCGCTCGCCGACGACGACAGGAGCCGGGGCGGCGCTCATGCGGCCTCCTCGCCTTTCAGCAGATTGGACAGGACGCGCAGCGAGATCGTGGCGATGACGATCGAGGCGATGACGACCACGATGCTGTAGGACGACGCCAGCCCGAACTCCCAGCCCCCGCCGATCGACCGCTGGAAGACGAAGTAGGGGACGTTGGTCGAGCCCGGTCCGCCGCCGGTCATCACCGCGACCAGGTCGTACACCTGGATGAGGTAGATGGTGCCGAGCAGGATCCCCAGCTCCAGGTACGGCCGCAGGTGGCTGAGCGTCAGCTGCCGGAAGATGCCCCAGGGCGTCGCCCCGTCGACCTTCGCCGCCTCGAGCACGTCGGCCGGCTGGCTCTGCAGCCCCGCGAGCGTGATCAGCATCATGAACGGCGTCCACTGCCAGATCAGCGTCACCGCGATGGCCCACGTCGGGTAGCGCGAGAGCCATTCCACGGGCGTGCCGCCGAGCTTCTCGACGACCCAGTTGATGACGCCGTACAGGCCGTGGAACATCTGGTTCTTCCAGATCAGCCCCACCACGACGGGCATCAGCAGGAACGGGGTGATGAGCAGCGTGCGCACCAGGCCCTGACCGAGGAACTTGCGATCGAGCAGGAGCGCGAAGGCGGCGCCGAGCACCAGCGACCCGAGGACCGGCACGACCGTGAGCTGGACGCTGGTCCAGATCGCGTCGCGGAAGAAGTGATCGTTGACCAGCGTGCGGTAGTTGTCGAGCCCGACGAACTTCCGCGGCGACGGAGGCACGACCTTCCAGTCCGTGAGGCTGTACCAGATGCTCATCACGAACGGGACCTGCGTCAGCACGATCGTGAACACCAGCGCCGGGATCAGCGGCAGCCGCCGACGCCATGCCTCACTCAGCCCGGGCCGGGTCGTCCGACCCGGTGTCGTCCCCGTCTGCAGTGTGGTGGTCATGGCGTCAGCGGCCTCGGTGCCGAGCGATCAGCCGGACATGCGCCGGGCGGGCATCACTGTCCCACCTGCGAGGCGACCTGCTGGCAGTTCCCCAGCGCCGCGTCCACGGCCGACCTGCCCGCGATCACCGCGGAGAACTGCTGCGTGCACTGGTTGCCGACGTCCTGGAACTCGGGGATCCCGACGTACTGGACGCCGGGCAGGCCCGGACGCTTCGTCGTCCCCGGGTTGTCGATCGGCGCGGCGGAGATCGCGTCGAGCGTCGGCTGGGCGAACGCGGCAGCGGCCTTCTTGTACTGGGGGATCTCGTAGAGCGACTTGCGGGTGCCGGGCGGCAGCGACGCCCAGCCACCGGGGATCTTCGATCCCGCCTCCTTCAGGTACTGCGGGCCGGTCGCGAACGAGACGTACTTCCAGGCGAGGTCCTGCTTGCTCGTCGTCTTCGGGATCGCGAGCGCCCACGACCACAGCCAGCCCGACGCCGCGGTCTTGTCGACCGGGGCGGGGACGAACCCGTTCTTGCCCTTGACGGGGCTGTCGTCGGCCTCGAGCAGGCCGGCCGCGACGGTGGCGTCGTACCACATGGCCACCTGGCCGTCCTTGTACTGCGACAGGCACTCGTTGAAGCTCGCGTTGGCGGCATCCTTCTCGCCCGCGTCCTTGATCAGGTTCACGTAGAAGTCCAACGCCTGCTTGAACGCCGGCTGATCCACCTGCGCCTTGTCGACCGCGCCGTCCGGCGTCGCGGACCACCAGGTTCCTCCGAACGTGTTCAGCACGGTCGTGAAGGAGGCGCCGAGATCGCCCCAGCCCGGCTTGCCGCGCAGGCAGATGCCGGCCATGTCGGGCTTGTTGACCTTGCGCGCGATGTCCGCGACCTGGGCCCATGTCGGCTTGTCGGGCATCGTGACGCCGGCGTCCTTCAGGATGTCCTTGCGGTACATGAGGAACGACGACTCGCCGTAGAACGGCGCGGCGTAGAGCTTGCCGTCGGCAGACAGCGCGTTGCGCACGGCGGGGATGACGTCGTCGAGGTCGTACGAGGCGTCGCCGCTGGCCAGCGGCGTGAGGTCGACGAGGCTGCCGCTCTGGCCGAACTGCGGCGCCTCGAACGGCCCGATCATCGCCACGTCGAACTGCTGGCCGCCGGCGGCGACGTCACGCGTGGTGACCTCGCGCAAGGTGCCCTCGTCGAGGACCGTGTAGTTCACCTTGATGCCGCTCTTGGCCGTGAACAGGGACGGCGTGAGCTTCGCGATGTCCTTCATCTGCGGGTTGTCGACGATGGCGACGTTGATCGAGCCGCCCTTCGACGCCGGCGTACCGCCGGAGCTGGAGTCGTCCGAGTCGTCGCCGCCGCAGCCGGTGGCGACCGCGCCGACGACGGCGAGCAGGGCTGCAGCCGGTCCGAAGCGCAGGATGCCTCTCATGGTTTCCCTCTCCTCCTGCTTGAACGCGGAGGGGCAGATTCCTCCGCAACCGATGCACTTGATACTTGGGTTTATGTGGGCTGTCAAGCACTTATGACGCCATCTCCCAGATTTTCCAATGCTTGCTGAGTTGGTTTGCCTGTGTTTAGATTCAGCGCGTGGCTGCACCGCCCGCCGTCACCGTGAGCCAGGCGAACCTCGCCGAGATCGCGCTGCGCGGGGTCCCGGTACCCGCATACGACCGTGGCCTGCTGGTGCCGCGGATCGTCCACGTGGGCGTCGGCGGCTTCCACCGGGCACATATGGCGCTCTACGTGCACGAGCTGGCGTCCGCGGGCGCCGACTGGGGCATCGTCGGCCTCGGGCTGCTCGACAAGGACGCCGCGATGGCCGCCGCGCTCGGCGCGCAGGACCACCTGTACACGTTGATCGAGAAGGGCGACGCGGAGCCCGTCGCGGCGGTGATCGGCTCGATCGTCGGCTTCGTGCATGCCCCGGACGGCCACGATGCCGCCGTCGCCGCTCTCGTCGCGTCCCGGCGACGTCGATCCTGTCGCTCACCGTCACCGAGGCGGGGTACGCCGAGCCGTCGCCGGAGCAGCAGGCATCCGGCGCGGGGACGACGTTCGATCGCCTCGCCGCCGCGCTGGCCGTCCGCCGCGAGCGCGCCGCCGGACCGCTCACGATCCTCAGCTGCGACAACCTGCCGGGCAACGGCGATGCCGCCCGGCACGCCACGCTCACCGCCGCGGCGCGCGCCGACCCCTCACTGCCGGAGTGGGTCCAGGAGAACTGCACGTTCCCGAACTCGATGGTCGACCGCATCACCCCGGTGACGGCCACCGCCGACCGGGAGTGGCTGCTCGACGCGCTCGGCGTCGAGGACCGCTGGCCGGTCGTCGCCGAGCCGTTCCGCCAATGGGTGATGGAGGACGACTTCTCCGCGGGCCGGCCGCCGTGGGAGGACGTCGGCGCGCTGTTCACCGACCGGATCCACGACTGGGAGCTCTACAAGCTGCGCCTGCTCAACGCCGGCCACTCCTGCATGGCGTATCTTTCAGCGCTCGCCGGCATGACGTTCGTCCACGAGGCCATGGCGATCGGCGCGGTCCGGACGTTCCTCGAAGAGCTGCTTCATCGCGAGGCCATGCCCACACTCGCCGAGATTCCCGGTCATCCGAGGGAGCAGTACATCGCCTCCGTGCTGGAGCGGTTCGCGAACGCGGGAGTGCGCGACCAGATCGCCCGCGTGTGCATCGACGGCAGCGTCAAGTTCACCAGCTTCCTGATCCCGACGATCGCGCGCGAGCTCGAGGTCGACGGGCCGATCGAGCGCTGCGCCACGGCGATGGCCGGCTGGGCCCGGTACCTCGCCGTCGTCGACCCCGCCGCCCAGGCGCCCGACTCCGACGGGGACGCGGCGCGGCAGCACGCCGCCGAGGCCGTCGCCGATCCGGTCGCGTTCCTCGAGTTCGAGGCGGTGTTCCCGCCTGCGCGTGAAGTCGTCCGCGCGCTTCCGCGCCGCGTTCTCGACCGCCTACGGCCGGATCGCCGAGGAGGGGCCGATCGCGGCGATGGCACCCTCGTCGGAGCGGGCGCGCGCCGGAGACGCTCGCCGATGGTGACCCGCGGCGACGGCGGGCGGCTGCAGCACGATCGCCAGCGGTCGATCTACATGCTCGCCCTCCGGGAGGGCTCGGTCGACGTGGCCGACCTGGCGCGCCGCTACGGCGTGACGACCGAGACCATCCGCCGCGACCTCTCCAACATGCAGAGCCGGCAGCTGCTGCGCCGCGTCCACGGCGGCGCGATCCCGGTCGAGCGGATGAACCACGAGCCGATGATCGAGGCCCGTGACATGGTGAACGCGGAGGAGAAGCTGCGGATCGCGGCGCTGGCGGTCGCCGAGGTCCCGGAGCGCGGGTCGGTGATCATCGACTCCGGCTCCACCGGCCAGCGGCTCGCCGAGCTCTTCCCGGTCGACCGCGACGTCCACGTGGTGACCAACTCGCTGCTCACCGCGCTCACGCTCAGCCGGCGGGGGCTGCGAGACCTCACGGTGCTGGGCGGGTCCGTGCGCACGAACCGGCACGCGATGGTCGATGACACCACGCGGCGGGAGCTCGAGCACATGGCGATCGACGTCCTGTTCATGAGCTGCGACGGCCTGTCCTTCCAGCACGGCCTGACGACGCCCTACCGCGAAGAGCAGACGATCAAGCGGGCCATGATCACGTGCGCGCGGCGCGTCGTCGCCATGGTCGACCAGTCCAAGTTCGGCAACCACCAGATGTTCAGCTTCGCGCGGTTCGACGAGATCGACGTGCTCGTGACCGACACGCGGGTCGACCCGGAGGCCGTCGACTTCCTGTCGAGCCACGACATCGCCGTCGAGCGTGCCTGACCGCGGAGGCCCGCCGGCTCCCGCCGGAGCTGGAGCGCGTCGCCTCGGCCACCGCGCGGAGCGCTGCCGCGCTCGTCACGTCGGGGTATGGGCAGCCGCACGAGGTGCGCCAGAAGTCGTCGCCGACCGACGACGTGACGCAGACCGACGTGCGCGCGGAGGAGCTGATCAGGCAGCTCCTGCAGGCGGCCACCCCGGACGCCGGGATCCTCGGCGAGGAGGGTGGGACGTCGGCGGCCGGCGCCCGCCTGCAATGGGTGATCGACCCGCTCGACGGCACGGTGAACTTCCGCTACGGGGTGCCGCTGTTCGCCGTGAGCATCGCGGCGGCGCTCGACGGCGAGGTCGTCGCGGGCGCGGTGATCGACGTGCTGCGCGGCGAGCTGTTCTCGGCGCATCTCGGTGGCGGGGCCCGGTGCGACGGGGGGCCGATAGAGGCGTCCGCCTGCACGTCGCTCCCCGATGCGCTCGTGGCGACGGGCTTCTCCTATCAGGCCGAGCTGCGCGTCCTGCAGGGGGCGGTCGCCCACCGGGTGCTCGGGCGCGCGCGCGACATCCGCTGCTTCGGCTCGGCGGCACTGGAGCTCTGCTGGGTCGCGTGTGCGCGCGTCGACGCGTACTTCCAGCGCGACACCGAGATCTGGGACCGCGCCGCCGGCGCGCTCATCGCGGCGGAGGCAGGCGCATCCACGGAGCTCCCGTGTCCTGAGAACGACGACCTCGTGATGGCCGCAGCCCCCGGCGTCTTCGAGGACCTGTGGTCCGTCGTTCAGTTCGCCACGGCCTGAACGCCGGCCGCCCGCTCGAATCGCTCCCAGACCTCGAGCAGCGCGGCGCGCGGCACGCCCTCGGCCATGCGCGCCACGGCGTTGACCGCCTGCCAGCGAGCCAGCAGCTCGTCATCGATCTGCAGCTGCTCCCGCAGGCGGGTGAGGTAGGCGCGGGTCAGCACGTCCAGCGTCGCGCGATCGGCTCCCGGCAGGTGGCGGGGCGGGTCCGCGCCGTCGCTGAGCAACGTCACCGACGAGCGCGCGACGTCCGCGATCGGATCGCCGCGGGAGGCGTCGAACCAGTCGACGATCACGGGTCCGGCGCTCGCCAGCAGGACGTTGCTCGGGTGCAGGTCGCCATGGCACAGGCACGGCGCGCCGCCCGGCGGCGGCAGGAAATCCCGCGCGCGTGCGAGCGACGGGTCGACCCTCGCCGCCGCCCAGCGGATCTTGCTCACGATCCGGTCGCGCTGGCGGGGGAGCGTCACCGGCGGCACGAGCGCGAACAGCGCGTTCTGGACATCGGCCAGCAACCGGCCGAGCTCCACGCCGCGATCGGGCCGGTCGACCACGTGGTCCCAGATCGACCTGCCCTCCACGCGTTCCCAGACGCTCGCGGTGCGACCGCCGATCTGCTCGATGCCCAGGAGCTTCGGGGCCGGCGCGCCGGCGACGCGAGCCGCCTCGGCGTAGCGGGCCTCGAAGCGGATCCAGCCTTCGGGCGTCGACGCGGCGGGGACCTTCACGACGGCGCCGCGCCCATAGGAATGCACCGACGAGCGCGAGCCGCGCGCCACGAGATCGCCGAGCTGTCGGGGATGGTGCGTCGTCACGTGAAGGGGTCCTGGACCTCGGGCCAACGTACCACTGTGGGTGGCCGCGCCCGCCGGTAGATTCGTGGACCGTGAGCTATGTCATCGGCGTCGATTCATCGACGACCGCCACGAAGGCGATCGTGTGGGACCGCGACGGTCGCGCGGTGGGGGAGGGGCGCGCCGAGTTCGCGCTCGCGCTGCCGCGCCCGGGCTGGCACGAGCAGGAGCCCGGCGACTGGTGGCGCTCGACCACGGCCGCCGTGCGGCGCGCGATGCAGGCGGTCGATGCCGGCGACGTCGAGGCGATCTGCGTCACCCACCAGCGCGAGACGTTCGCGTGTCTCGACGAGCACGGCGAGGCGGTGCGCCCGGCGATCGTGTGGATGGACGTGCGGGCGGCGCGGCAGGTCGAGACGCTCGGATCGGACGAGATCCACCGGCTGACCGGGAAGCCGCCGGACACCACCCCCGCGCTCTACAAGCTGCTGTGGCTGCGCGAGCACGAGCCGGAGACGCTCGCGCGCACGCGCTGGGTGGTCGACGTCGGCGCGTACCTGGTGAACCGGCTGACCGGCACGTGGCGCACGACGACCGCCTCTGCCGATCCCGCTGGGCCTGATCGACATGCAGCAGCGGGACTGGGCGGACGGGCTGCTCGCGCGCGTCGGGCTCACCCGCGAGCGCGTGCCTGCGCTCGTCGCGCCCGGCGACGTCGCCGGCGAGCTGTCGCCGGGCGCGGCCGAGCAGCTGGGCCTCGCGCCGGGTCTGCCGGTCGTCGGCGGCGCGGGCGACGGGCAGTCGGCCGGGCTCGGCGCGAACGCGGCTCGTCCCGGGCGGGCGTACCTCAACCTCGGGACCGCCGTCGTCGCCGGCACGATCAGCGAGCGCTACGCGTGGGACGCGGCGTTCCGCACGCTCATCGGCGCCGTGCCGGGCACCTACGCGATGGAGACGCTGCTGCAGGGCGGCACCTACACCGTCAACTGGTTCCTCGAGCGGATCGCCGCGCTCGACGCCGAGCGCCTCGGGCTCGGGCTGCGCGACGTCGACCTGCTCGAGGCCGCCGCGACGCGGTTGCCGCCCGGCGCGGAGGGGCTGCTGCTCGTGCCGTACTGGGCGAGCGCGCAGTCGCCGTACTGGGATCCCGACGCGCGCGGGATCCTGTTCGGCCTGGCGGGCCACCACGGCAAGGAGCACATGTTCCGCGCCCTGATGGAGGGCATCGCGTTCGAGCAGCGGCTGGCGCTCCAGGGCATGGAGGCCCAGCTCGAACGGGCCATCGACGTCCTGCTGATCACCGGCGGCGGGGCGCGCAGCGCGCTCTGGCGCCAGATCGTGGCGGACGTGACCCGCAAGCCCGTGGTGGTGTGCCGCGAGGTCGAGACCACCGCCCTCGGCGCCGGGATCCACGCGGCGGCGGCCGTCGGCTGGTACGGCTCGCTGCGCGAGGCCGCCGACGCGATGACCGGGGAGGGCGTCCGGCACGTACCGGACGACGCCGCGGCGGCGCGCTACGACGAGCTGTTCGCGGTCTACCGCGAGCTCTACCCGCGCACCGCGCCACTGCACCGGGCGCTGCAGCGCGCGGTCGAGGACCGCTAGGCAGGCTGCCGGCGGCTCGCCGCCGAAGAAGCGGCTCCACGGCATGTCCAGCGGACGCCCGAGCGCGATCAGCTCGTACAGGTGCCGCATGAGCGGGAAGTCTTGTCCGGCGACGACGCCGCGTGCCGTCAGCTGCTCCAGCGCGGCGCCGAACACCGTGATCGCCGCCGCGCCTTCGAGCGTCGGGTTCCCGAGGCGGGCTGCCGCGTCGGAGAAGCCGAGTCCGGTGCCGAGCAGGTTCCCGACGCGCACGTTGCGCCCGCCGGTGGCGGTGACGTACATGTCGCCGACGCCGGGCAGCCAGAGCGGCGTCTCGGGGTCTCCGCCCATCAGCGTGACCCATCCGCGGATCTCGACCGCGGCCTGGGCGAAGAGCGCCGCCTCGTAGTTGTGGGCGCGGTCGCGGCTGCCGGACTCCCCGCGCCGCTCCAGCTCGCCGGCCGCCAGCCCGATGCCGAGCGCGTAGCAGTTCTTGGCGGCGGCCGAGATCTCGCCGCCGACCAGATCGGTGGACGTCCACACGTGGTACCAGCCGGTGCGGAACGCCGCGGCGAGCCGGTCGAGCGCCTCCTGGTCCTCGCCGCAGAACACGACGCAGGACTCACGTCGCGCGGCCACCTCGCCCGCGATCGACGGGCCGATGATCGCCGTCCACGCCACCTGGTCGCGCACGTCGGCGCGGACTGGCTCGGCCAGCGCCTCGGGCAGGATCCGCAGGTTGCCCGCGGCATCGGCTTCGACGCCCTTGGCGATCGCGACGACGAGCTGGCCGGGGCGCAGCAGCCGCGCGAGCTGCTCGCCCGCCCACCGGACGCCGAGCGAGTTCACGCCGCTGAGCACGATGTCGGCGCCCTCGAACGCCTGCTCGGCCTCGTCGAGCTGGAACGGCTGCACCGACGCGGGAAGCGCGCGGCCGAGCCCGGGATGCGCGCCGGTCGCGCGGAGCGAGTCGATGATCTCGCGGTCGAGGTGCGTGCCGACCAGCCGGACGTCGTGCCCGTTGTCGGCCAGCGGCACGGCGAGCGCCGAGCCCATGACCCCGGAGCCGAGGATTGCGACTCTGCTCATGCCTTCTCCTTCTCGCCGAGACGTACGCGCCGGGCGGGACGCGGCCCGCACCGTACCGGTTCAGCTCTGCTCAGCGACCTCGCGCTGGACGGGAGCGGGAACGCCATGCCGCTTAGGCATGATGTAGGGATGCAGCCGCTCGACGACGCCGTCGATCACCTGCGCGGCGGGATGGCGGGGCCGCTCATCCTCGAGTACGGCGACTACGAGTGCCCGTACTCGCGCCAGGCGTTCCGCGAGATCGAGTCGGTCGAGCGGCGACTGGGCGACGGCGTGCGCTTCGCGTACCGGCACTTCCCGCTGACCGAGATCCACCCGCATTCCCTCGACGCCGCCGCCGCGGCGGAGGCGGCGGCGCTCCAGGGCCGGTTCTGGCCGATGCACGAATTGCTCTTCCATCGCCAGAAGGCGCTGGAGGACGACGACCTGCGGCGGTACGCCGCGGAGCTCGAGCTCGACGTCGCGCAGTTCGACCGCGACCGCAGCGGCCCTGCGGTGCTCGAGCGCATCCGCCGGGACGTGCAGAGCGGGATCGACTCCGGTGAGGTGCAGGGCACGCCGACCCTGTTCATCGACGGAGTCGTGCACCGCGCCGCCTACGACGCCGCCGTCCTGCTGCAGGTGCTGGGCAGATGACCGCGATCGCTCGCACGCTGCCGGAGCTGCATCTGGCCGACTGGCGCGCGACCAAGGACACGCTGCACCTCTACTGCCAGATCATCGGGAAGATCCGGCTGGCGACGACGGCGCCGCGCAACCACTGGTGGAACGTCCCGCTGTACGTCGACGTGCGAGGTCTCACGACGCGGCGGCTCCATCGCCACGGCACGACGTTCGAGATCACGCTCGACTTCGTCGATCACGCTCTGATCGTCCGGACGGCCGACGGTCGCACCAGGTCGTTCGAGCTCGGCGGCGGACTGCCCGTCGCGGAGTTCGATGCCCGCGTCCACACGCTGCTCGACGAGCTCGGCGTCGACGTCGAGATCTCCGAGCAGCCGTTCGGCGTGCCGATGAAGACGCCGTTTCCCGAGGACGTCGAGCACGCGTCCTGGGACACCGAGGCGATCTCGCGCTTCGGCCGGATCCTGGACTGGTCGGACTCCGTGTTCGAGGAGTTCGGCGGCTGGTTCAACGGCAAGACCAGCCCCGTGCACCTGTTCTGGCACGGCCTCGACCTCGCGGTGACCCGCTTCTCCGGCCGCCCGGCCGGGCCGATCGACGCCGACCCGGTCACCCGGGAGGCCTACTCGCAGGAGGTCATCTCGTTCGGGTTCTGGGCCGGCGACGACAGCGTCGGCGACGCCACGTACTACTCCTACACCGCGCCAGAGCCCGACGGGCTGCGCGAGCAGCCGCTCTCGGCGGGCGAGTGGGTCGAGTACGGCTCGGGCTCGCTGGCGGTCCTGCCCTACGAGACGGTGCGCACGGCGCGCGACCCCAGGCAGGCAGTGCTCGCGTTCTTCCAGAGCGCGTACGAGGCGGGTGCCCGCCTGGCCGGGTGGGACACCGCCGGCTTCGAGTCGACATGGTGCCCCAGCCCGGCGCAACTCCGGCAACTCCAGGCCGGCGCCGCCGCCACCCTGGGGCGGCGGGCTCACGGCGCAGCACGGGGGACGAGGTAGGTCTCGAGGAACTCGAGCAGGACGAGTCGGTCCGCCCAGTCCGCGCGGAACGCCAGGTAGCCGTCGGGCCGGATGAGGTACACGGATGCCGGCTCGGCGTCATAGGCGCGATGCATCTCGCCGGCGCGGTCATGCACGAGGGGGACCGCAAGGTCTTCAGGGGTCCAGTCGTCTCGCAGGCGGACGGCGAGCGGATGGATCTCGTCGCCGAACCGGGCGCGGAGGGCCCGAGCGAGCCCGGCCGCCTCGGCCGCGGGCGGGGACGGCGTCCGCTCGCCCTGCAGCAGCACGGCCGTGTGGCCGGTGTGGCGCATCAGGTCGTGCAGCCGCACCCGCCGGGCGCCGGGAACGGTCTGCAGGTGCGGAGCGCGCGGGGCGTGGTCGCCCGGGAGCGTGGATGCGCCACCGGCGGACTCTGCGTAGAACGGGCTGACGCATCCGCCGCCGCGGTAGTTGTTCTGCGTCTCGCCGATGTTCCGGACGAGATGGTCCTGCACCTGCCCGAACCCGAGCAGCAGGCGGGCGAGCTCGTCGACGAGCCGCTGGCCGGCGGCGTCGCGGATCGTGACACCGCGGGTGGCGGCGTCCGTGCCGGACAGCATGCTCTTCACGACCGGCAGGCGCTCGGCGTCGTAGCTGTCCAGCAGCTCGGAGCTCGCCTTGCCGCGGCAGACCAGGGCGAGCTTCCAGCCCAGGTTGATCGCATCCTGCAGACCGGTGTTCATGCCCTGGCCGCTCACCTGGCTGTGGATATGCCCCGCGTCGCCGCAGAGCAGGACTTGGCCGTCGCGGAGGTGGGTCGCGTGCCGGTGGCCGATGCGGAACGGCGAGCTCCATGCCGGGTCGACAAGCCGGATGGGCGCTCTCGCGTGGTGGAGCAGGAGCGCCTCGAGCACTTCGAGCGACGCCTGCTCCATCGGCTCCCCGGGCTGAGCGACCTTGCGGACCGCGATCAGGCGCCACCGCTCGCCGGGAAGGGGGAGGACGGCGAGGAAATGGCGGGGCTCGGCGTAGATCGTGGCTTGGTCGGGTGCGAAGGGCGGCGCCTCGATCTTCACGTCCGCGAGGATCCACTCCTCCTCGTAGCGGCTCCCGGCGAACGTGATGCCCGCCAGCTCGCGGACCCTGCTGTGGGAGCCGTCGCAACCGCACAGATACCGGGCCCGCTGCTGCTCGAGCTGACCATCGGCGTGCCGGAGCACGCCCACGACGCCGTCGGCCTCCCGCTCGAAGCCGACGAGCTCCACGCCTCGCTCGACCTCGCCGCCGAGCGCTCGCAGGTGCTCGCCGAGCAAGTGCTCCGTCGTGCTCTGCGGGAGGTCGAGCGCGAAGGGATGGCGCGAGTCGTTGCCATCGAAGTGAAGCCGGGCGATCCGGCGGCCGCCGCGGAAGAAGGACACCCCCCGCACGATGGTGCCGCGATCGATGAACTCCTGCTCGAGCCCGAGCTGATCGAGATGCTCGATCGTCCGGGCGTGGAGGATGACGGCCTTGGACTTGTCGGTGGGAGCGGGCGCCCGGTCGACGATGCGGCAGGAAGCGCCGTGCCGTCGGAGCTCGGAGGCCAGCATGAGACCGACCGGCCCGGCGCCGACGACGAGCGCGTCCATGCGACTCCACGATGCTGGCGCCCGTGGCGGGCGGCAACACGGTCAGCCGCAGGGCCGATCGGCTTGCGCGATCAGCTCCCCAGGATCTTCGCCTTCTGCGCCGTGAACTCCTCTTCGGTGAGGATGCCCTGATCCCTGAGGCCCGCGAGGTCCTTGAGCTGCTGGATCGGGTCGGGCGCCGGGGCCGCAGGCGCAGGGGCCGGCTCCGCGTAGGCGGGCTCCTGCTCTTGCTCCTGCTGCGACCAGCGCTGGCCCTGGCGGCGCGACACGCGGTTGCTGACCGCGGTGGCGGTGCCGGCGATGGCGGCGGTGCGGGCGACGCCGCGAAGCAGTCCGGGCATGGTGTGACCTCTCGCTATCGGTTGACGGACTCGGCCGCGTCGAGCGCGCCGAGGATGGCCTGGACGGGGATGCGGCCGCTGGCGACGAGCTGGCCGCCGGACCGGCGGAGCGCCACGGCGACGGGCGCCGCCCAGCGGTTCTCCCAGACGAGCACGGCGGCGACGGTGCCCGGCTCGAGCGCGTCGCCGGCCTCTTCCAGGTCGTCCTGGCCGAGCAGGCCGGAGGACGCGCCGTGGAAATCGGCGAGGCCGTCGCTCTGCTGCGCGAGCTCGCCGAAGTCCTTCGCCATCACCGACCCGTCCTGGTCCTTGACGATGAACGCGAGGTCGAGGATCCGGATGATCCCGCGGTCGACGAGCTCCACGAGCAGCGGCATCACCTCGCCCGTGACCGGCTGGTCGCCGTCCCACTCCAGGATCATGTAGTCGATCGGGCCCATCTCTTCGAGTTGCTCTTCGCTCACGGGCGACTCCTTTCGTGCTGAGTGCGCCCGATCATCCGTGCGGGAGAGCCGGGACTCAAGGGTGGCGCGCATGCAGATCGCCGGGGGTGGCTGCTCCCCTTGGGCGAAGGACGCCGGCCGTCACCAGATGCGGACGCGGTCCGTCGGGTCGAGCCAGAGCCCGTCGCCGGGTGCTGTGGCGTACGCGGCGTGGAACTCGTCGAGGTTGCGCACGATGTTGGCGCGGAACTCGGGCGGTGCGTGCGGGTCGACCGAGAGCAGCTGGAGGGCCAGCTCGGGCCGGGGCTTGATCCGCCAGATGAGCGCCCAGTTCTCGAGGACCCGCTGCGGCCCGGTGAGGCCGTCGATCACCGGAGGCTCCTCGCCGGCGAGGCTGATCTCGTACGCCAGCAGCGCGATCGTGAGCCCGCCGAGGTCGCCGATGTTCTCGCCGACGGTCAGCGCGCCGTTGACGTGGTGGCCGGGCAGCGTCCGGGGCTCGAAGCCGTCGTACTGGGCGATGAGCTTGTCGGCGCGCTCCTTGAACTGCGCGCGGTCGTCGTCGGTCCACCAGTTCACGAGGTTGCCGTCGCCGTCGTACTGCGAGCCCTGGTCGTCGAAGCCGTGGCCGATCTCGTGGCCGATCACCGCGCCGATGCCGCCGTAGTTGAGCGCCGGGTCGGCCGCCGGCCTGGAAGAACGGCGGCCGCAGGATGGCGGCGGGGAAGCAGATCTCGTTGGCGCCGGGGTTGTAGTAGGCGTTGACCGTCTGCGGGGTCATGAACCACTCGTCGCGGTCGACCGGCCCGCCGATCTTGCGGAGCTGCCGGTCGAGTCTCGAACGCCGCCGCGCGCCGGACGTTGCCGATCAGGTCGTCGCGAGCGATCTCCAGCGCGCTGTAGTCGCGCCACGTGTCGGGATAGCCGATCTTCGATCGGAACTGGCCGAGCTTCTCCAGCGCCCGTGCTCGCGTGTCTCGGCGCTCATCCATTCGAGCCGGCCGATGCTGACGCGGTACGCCTCGAGCAGATTGGCGACCAGCTCGTCCATCTCCGCCTTGGCTTCGGGCGGCAGCACGCGCGCGACGTACTCGGCGCCGACCGCTTCGCCGATGGCCGCGTTGCAGAGGTCGACGCCGCGCTTCCAGCGGTCCCGCTGCTCCTGCGGCGCCGGTGAGCGTGCGGACGGTAGAAGTCGAAGTGCTCGTCGACGAACGCCCGGCTCAGGTAGGGCGCGGCGCCGCTGACCAGGTGGAACGTGAGCCAGATCTTCCAGTCCTCGAGCGGCACCTCGGTCAGCGGCCTCCGACAGCGCCGGCAGGTAGCTGGGCTGGCGCACCAGCACCTCGGCGAACTCGCTCCTCGGTGCCGCCCATGCCCCTGATCCACCCCAGCCAGTCGAACGCGGGCGCCGCGGCGCGCAGCTCGTCGAGCGTCATGAGGTTGTAGGTCGCCAGCACGTCGCGGCAGCGGACGTTGTCCCAGTGGGCGGCGGCGAGCCGGGTCTCGAGCGCCATCAGCCGCTCGGCCTCGTCGCTCGGCCTCGCGTGCGGCGATCGCCCGATCAGGCGCAGCATCGCGCCCACGTGCGCGACGTACTTCGCCCGGAGCTCGGCGAAGGCGTCCTCGCGGTAGTAGGCCTCGTCGGGCAGGCCGAGCCCGCCTTGGACGAGGTTGACGATGTAGCGGTCCGAGCGCCGGTCGTCGGTGTTGACGTAGCACTCGACGACGCCGCCGAGGTCCTCCCGCTGGAACCGGCCGAGCGAGCTCGGCGAGTCCCGGCAGATCCCGGAGCGCGGCGATGGCGGCGAGGTCGTCGGCCAGCGGGTCCGTGACCGAGCGCCTCGACGCGATCCTCGTCCATGAAGCTGGCGAACAGGTCGCCGATCTTCCGGCGATCGCTGCCGGCGCGAGCAGCGCCCGCCGGCGGACGCGTCGCTCGCCTCGCGAAGGATCTCGCCGACCTCCGCCTCGGACTCCAGGATGAGGTCGACGAACCCACCGATGCGTCGGCAGATCGGCCGGGATCTCGGCCGTGTCGAACCACGCTCCGTTGACATGTCCGAACAGGTCGTCCTGCGGACGGATGGAGTCATCGACGTGCTCGAGCAGGGGGTCAGGCGTCATCTGCGTCTCCGGGTCGTGGCCGAGTGGATCCTAGTAGCCGCCCGCGGCGGTCATCGCAGGACGAACCCGGTCCCGAGCGGGTCGCGCGGGTCCAGGAAGAAGCGGTGCTCGCCCGTGCGGAACGCCGTCCCCTCCACCTCGGTGAGCAGCCCCTCCGGCGTCCGGCCGATGGCCCGGGCGTGGAACGTCGAGCCGACGATCGAGTCGTTGCGCCACGTCTGCCCGTCGGCGAGCGCGCCCGCGTCCGCGAGCAGCGCGGTGCGCGCGGACGTCGCCGACCCGGTGGGGGAGCGATCGACCTCGCCGTCGGCGAAGATCGCCACGTTGCGCTGGTGCAGGGGTCCGAGCTCCTCGTAGAGGACCGTGCCGTAGATGCCCGAGAGGCGGTCGTCGTCGGGGTGGCGCGAGACGTCGGTTCCCTCGAGGGCCTGCTTGAGCTCGCGTCCCGCCGCGATGAGCTGCGGCAGGTCGCCGGGCACGACGCGGAGCCCGAGGCGCTCCGCGGGCGCGAAGGCGTAGATCGCGCCGCCGTACGCCACGTCGACCGCCACGTCGCCAACGGCGACGCCCCGGGCCACGACGAACGACGGCACGTTCCGGAAGCCGACGCTCTCCACCGTGCCGCCCCGGCGGCGCACGTTCGCCACGACGCGGCCGGAGGGGACGTCGATCGTCACGTCCAGCTCCCCGTCGTCAGGCGCCGGCAGCCGACCGGACTCGACGGCCCACGCACCGAGCGCGATCGTGCCGTGCCCGCACGCCGTGGAGTAGCCGTCCTTGTGCCAGAACAGCACGCCGAGGTCGGCGCCGTCGTCGTCCGGCGGGACGAGGAAGCACCCGTACATGTCGGCGTGCCCGCGTGGCTCGTGACAGAGCATCCGGCGGACGCGATCGACGTCCTCGGAGGCGGCGGCATGGTCACGCCGCGCGCGGACCGTCGCGCCGGGGATGTCGAGCACGCCTTCCTGCACGATGCGGAACGGCTCTCCGGCCGTGTGGTAGTCCGTCGTCGCGATCACCATGCGGGGAGTGTCGCCGAGCACGTCGCGCCTTGACAGGCGGTCGACCAGGGTATTTAATCGTTTCGTTAATTAACGAGGCCGTTAAGCATGCCGACCGATCAGCTCGATCTCACGTTCGCCGCCCTCGCCGACCCGACGCGCCGCGCGATCCTCGCACGGCTCGCGGAGGGCGAGGCGACGGTGAACGAGCTCGCTGAGCCGTTCTCGGTGAGCCTGCCCGCGATCTCGCGGCACCTCAAGGTGCTCGAGCGCGCCGGGTTGATCGAGCGCGGCCGCGATGGCCAGGCCCGGCCGAGCCGGCTGCGGGCGCAGGCGCTCGACGACGCCGTCCGCTGGATCGAGATCCGCAAACGCACCTGGAACGGGCGCATGGACCGGCTCGACGCCCACCTACGAGAGCAGAGGAAGTAGACGATGACCGAGTCGACCGGCGTGGCCCCGACCGACCGGGAGATCCTGATCACGCGCATCTTCGACGCGCCGCGCGAGCGCGTGTTCGCCGCCTGGACGGACCCCGAGCAGGTGGCCGCGTGGTACGGGCCCGAGCAGTTCGACACCCCGCGCGAGAAGGTGCACATCGAGCTGCGGGTCGGCGGGCGCTACGAGCTCACGATGGTGCAGCGGGGCACCGGGAACGAGCATCCGGTGCGCTACGAGATCGTCGATCTGGTCGAGCCCGAGCTGATCGTGCTGCGCTGCGCGCCCATGCCCGAGATGGGACTGCCCGAGGGGACCATCACCCGCGTCGAGTTCCACGATCACGGCGACAAGACGCGGATGACGCTCAGCGACGGGCCCTACCCGGCCCAGGCAGCCGGCCACGCCGAGGCCGGCTGGCACGGCGCCTTCGACAAGCTCGCCGTGCTCTTCGGGCCCTGAGCGTTCAAGCTGCGCCGATCCGGGTACAGCGTGTAGAGGACGTCGCGGCACGTTGTGCATTTCCCCAACGTGGGAGTTGCAGCGTTGGCCGCGTAGCCGATGCACCAGCCGCTCGCGCCTGACACGCTGTCTGCGAGGGTCGGAGCCGCAATCGAAGGGGGAGCAGGACTTGGAATTGGGGATCGGGCTGGCGCTGCTGTGCGCCGTGGCCACGCAGCTGGGCTTTCTGTGCAAGCACCGCGGCGCGACATGCGCCCCGCAGGTGAGGATGCAGCAGCCGCTGGCCAGCGCACGCGCGCTGTTCGCCTCGCGCTGGTTCGCGATCGGCATGGCGATCGCGGCAGCCTCGTTCGCGCTGCACGTGGCCGCGCTGGCGCTCGCGCCCCTCTCCACGGTCCAGGCCGTGCTCTCGACCGGCGTGGTGATGCTCGCGGTCCTCGGGAGCCGGGTGTTCGGGCACGCGGTGACGCGCCGGCAGTGGATCGGCGTGGCGATGACCGCCACCGGCCTCGCGCTCCTCGTCGTCACCCTGCCGTCGCCCGACGGCACCGGTAGCCACTTCGCGATGCCCGGGCTGCTCGCGTTCGAGGCCGCGACGCTCGTGCTCGGCGCCCTGCTCATCGCCGCCCCGCAGATGGGTGCGCCGGTGCACCATCACGGCGTGCTGCTCGGGGCCGCGGCGGGCGTCCTGATCGGCGTCTCCGACGTCGCGGTGAAGGCGCTGACCGGTCTGGCAGGCGGCGGGCTGCTCGGCGTCGTCGCCTCGCCGTGGCTGCCGATCGCCGTCCTCGCCGGCGTGGTCGCGTTCCTCGCCTCCGCGCGCGGCTTCCAGGAGGGCGAGGCGGTGCCGGTCATCGCGAGCACCGCGACGGCGGCGAACCTCACCTGCATCGTCGGCGGCATCGTCGTGTTCGGCGACGCGCTCGCCGCGGGAATCTTGCTCGGCGTCCAGCTCGCAGCCTTCGCCCTCGTGGCGGCGGCGGCGCTGTTCACGCCGAGCGGGCAAGGTCGGTCTGCGATGCAGGCCGCCTAGCTGGGGACAGGCACCCTCTGGGGAGGGGGTGCCACCCGAGCGTCTCCTGGGGAGGTGGCGCTCGCCCGATGGCGTGAGGGGACGGCCGGCGGTAGATTCGCCGTCATGGCCGTCCCCGCCACGCCGGGGCCGCCGCAGGCGGCCGTCGTCGGCTCGCTCGTCGCCGAGATCGAGACCGAGCTCGAAGCCGTCGTGGCGGCGATCGGGGATCGGATCCGCAAGGAGATCCCCGACTTCCGCAGGCTGCCGGCCGAGACGCTGGCGCGCGCGGTCCGCGGCAACGTCACCCGGGCGCTGCACGCGCTGCGCGAGCTGCGCCCGCCGACCGAATCCGAGCTCGAGCAGGCAGCGGAGATCAGCCGCGAGCGCGCCGAGCAGGGGCTGACGGTCGACGCCGTCCTGCACGCGTACCGCATCTCGGTCAGCGCGGTCTGGTCGCGCTTCGGGGAGCTGGCGCGGGAGCGCGGCGCCGACGTCGCGAGCGTGCTGGCGTTCTCCGAGACGCTGTGGCTGTGGGCCGACGCGGTGATGGACATCGTCGGCACCGCCCACCGCGAGGTCGAGCTCGAGCAGGCGCGCGAGGAGCAGCAGCGCCGCGACGCGTTCGTGTTCGCGCTGCTCACCGGCACGCTCGACGCGGCCGAGCTGCGACTGCAGAGCGCGACGTTCGGGCTGGACGCCGACCGGCTCTACACGCCGTTCCGTGCGCGCGCGGTGGGGGAGGCGGTGCTGCCGCGCCGCGTCGCGGTGGCGCTCGCGGGCGACGACGGCCTCGTCACCGGGGTCGACCGCGACTTCGCCGGGATCTCCGGGAGCCCGCCGGGCGCGATGCCGCGCGTGGTCTGCGGGCTCGGCCCGCCGTCCCGGCTGGAGGCGCTCCCCACCGCGTTCGCGTCGGCGAGCCGCGCGCTCCAGACCGCCGTGGCGTTCGGGCAGGAGGGCGCCCTCTCGCTGGCCGACCTCTCGATCCGCCCCGCGATCCTCGCCGACGAGGCGCTCGGCGACGCGTTCGCCGCCCGCTACCTCGAGCCGCTCGCGGGCATGGGCCGGCTCGGCGCGGAGCTCGAGACCACGCTGCGCACCTGGTTCGACCAGGAGATGCGCGTCGACGACACCGCGAAGGCGCTGCACATCCACCCCAATACGCTGCGCCACCGGCTCCGCCGCTTCGAGGAGGCGACGGGCGCCACGCTGCGCGATCCGCGCGACCTCGTCGAGCTGTGGTGGGCGCTGGAGCGGCGCCGGCTCGCGAGCTGATCCCGCGGCAGGCGCGACGGGCCGAAGCGCTAGGGTTGCCGCATCGTGGCGGATCCGGCCCAGGTCGCATCGGCGCCGATCGACATCGTGATCGCCGATGACCATGCGATGGTGCGCGCCGGTCTGCGACTGTTGCTGCAGGCCGATCCGGGGCTGCGCGTGGTGGCGGAGGCGGGCGACGTCGACGCCGCGCTCGCGGAGACGCGCGAGCACAAGCCGGCGGTCGTCCTCCTGGACCTCAACATGCCGGGCACCCGCACGCTGCCGGCCATCCCGCGCTTCTTCGAGGCGTCGCCCGGCGTCGCCGTCGTGGTCCTCACGATGTACGAGGAGCCGGCGTTCGCGCGCGAGGCGCTGAAGGCGGGCGCGAGCGGCTACGTCCTCAAGGAGGCCGCCGAGAGCGAGCTCGTGGAGGCGGTGCGGATCACCGCCGGCGGGGGCACCTACGTCAACCCCAGCCTCGGCGAGCGGCTGGCGGCGGCGCCGGACGAGGCCAACGCGCCCACCGCGCCGGAGGACGAGCTCACGGTCGGCTCCGCGTTCGCCGGGCATCGCATCGACGGGCTCGCCGGCCGCGGCGGGATGGCGGTGGTCTACCGCGCGACCGACCTCGCCCTCGACCGGCCCGTGGCGCTCAAGCTCATCACCCCGGGCGTCGCGCGCGACCGCGTGTTCCGCGCGCGCTTCGAGCGCGAGTGCCGGCTGGCGGCGACCGTCGATCACCCGCACGTCGTGGCGGTGTTCCGGGCCGGCGAGGAGAAGGGCTGGCTGTACCTGAGCATGCGCTACGTCGAGGGCACGGACCTGCGGACGCTGCTGGAGCGCGACGGCCGGATGGATCCGCACCGCGCGGTCGCGATCGTGGGGCAGGTGGCGAGCGGCCTGGACGAGGCGCACCGCCACGGCCTGGTGCATCGCGACGTCAAGCCGGCGAACGTGCTGATCGGGTGGCGCGGCGGGCAGGACCACGCGTTCCTGACCGACTTCGGCGTCACGATCGACCGCAGCTCGGCCGCGCACCTCACGGCGACCGGGTTCGCCGTGGGCACCGCCGACTACATGGCGCCCGAGCAGGCGAAGGGCGCGGAGGTGGACGGGCGGGCGGACGTCTACGCGCTCGGCTGCGTGCTGTTCCGGGCGCTGACCGGGACGGTGGTGTACGAGCGGACGAGCCAGATCGACACGCTGTGGGCGCACGTGCACGAGCCGCCGCCGTCCCTGAGCGAGGTGGCGCCCGACCTGCCGCGCGGGTTGAGCGACGTGCTCGCCCGCGCGCTGGCCAAGGACCCCGACGACCGCCCGCAGTCCGCGAGCGAGCTCGCGCGCGAGGCGCTCGACGCGATCGGCTAGGCGTCCGGCGCCGGCTTCGGCGCGTGGACGATCAGGACCGGGCGGTCGGAGTGTCGCGCCACGGCCGCCGCGACGCTGCCCATCAGCACGAAGTCGAGGCCGGTGCGCCCGTGCGAGCCCATCACCACGAGGCCGGCTTCGTGCTCGTCGGCGGCGATCACGATGCTGTTCCAGGTCGGGCTACCGTCCTGGGCGAGCGGGGTCGCGGTGAAGCCCGCCGATCCCGCCAGCCGTGCGCCCTCCTCGGCGACGGTGCGCGCCTCGGCCTCGATGCCGGCCTCGACGTCGGGGGCCGAAGCGATCCCGGCGAACGGGACCGCGGCGAGCGGCTGCCACACGGTCAGCACGATCGCCTTGCGCCCGCCGACCAGCTGCCGCCCGGCCTCGCGGATCGCGTTCTTGGCCTCTTCGGACCCGTCGTAGGCGAACAGGATCGGGCCCGTTCCGTTTCGAGGTGTCGTGTCGGTCTCCACGCTCGCAACGTAGGGCGGGACCGGACGACGGCCAATCTCGATCCGCCCGGTTCTCGATCGGGACTCCGCTCTCACGGGCGCGCTACCGGATCAGGCGGCCGTGGCGCACCAGCCGCGGGAGCACCAGCAGCGAGAGCCAGAACCATTTCGCCGCGTCCGCGTTCACGTATGCGATCGGGATCGACGCGCAGAACACGGCCGGCGTGATCAGGCTCATCACCACCGCCTGCCGCTGGTCGCGGTCTCCGGGGACCAGCAGCCCCTTGCGCATCGCCAGCGCGCTCATGCCGGCGTCGACGAGCGCCGCGGCGGCGACGTTGGCGGCGTAGATCGCCACCGCGAGCGGCTCCTGGCCGTAGTTGCCGAGCAGCGACGTCGTGAACGGCATCACGGCGATCATCGAGAGGTACAGGAGGTTCAGCCAGACGATCCGCGGGTCGAAGCGCGCGACCTCGTCGAAGAAGTGATGGTGGCCGAACCAGAACCCGCCGATGACCGCGAACCCGATGAAGTAGGACAGCACGCTCGGCCCGACATCGCGGAGGGCCTCCCCGAGTCGATCCGCCGGCACGTCGGGGACGTCGATCCCCAGCACCAGCAGCGTGATCGCGATCGCGAACACGCCGTCGCTGAATGCGATGGTGCGCTCGTACCCGTGCCCCGTCGTCACGGGATGCCGGGCGCCGGATCCTCGTTTCCGACCGGCTCGGGCGGGATCGGGCCGTCTCCGACCCACTCGACGTCGGCGTCGAGCACCGAAGCGTCCGCGGCGATCATGTCCGGGGCGTCCGGCGGGTTGTCCGACTGCGCCTCCCCGAGCTCCGCGGCGAACCCGGTGTGCGGCGCGGGCGGCGGCGGCAGCGGGCGCGGCGCCACGGTGTCGAGCGCGTCCGCCACCGTGCGGTCGCCGTCGAGCACGTTGACGACCTGGCGCGAGAGGTGGCTGCGCGTGAGCGCCTCGGCGATCGTCAGCGCCGCGTCGTCACGGGTGGTGATGAGGGGCGCCCCCGCCGGCGGCGATACGTCGATGCGGCCGTTCCCGGACTCCTCCGTCAGGCGGCCGAACCGGAGGATCGACCATGGCAGCTCGAGGCGGGCGAGCCGGCGCTCGGCGTGGCGCTTGGCCTCGAGGAACTCCCGCACGCCGCCGTCGCGCCGCTCCGGGTGGCCGGCGCCGACGACGCTGCAGAGGATGAAGCGCGACAGGTCGTAGCGGTCGGCCGCCTCGGCCAGCTTGGTGGCGCCGGCGGCGTCGATCGCGCCGAGCTCCGCCCGGTGGCGGGCGCCCGCGGCGAAGATCGCGGCGTCGCATCCGTCCGCCGTCCACTCGACGTCGCCGCGCAGATCCGCCACGATCGCGTCCGCGCCGACCTCGCGCAGCGCGGCCGCCTGGTTGTCGGTCCGCACCATCGCGCGGACCGTGTATCCCCGATGCAGGAGCAGCGCGACGAGGCGGCTTCCGAGCCGCCCGTGGGCGCCGGCGATGAGCACGACCATGTCGCCATTCTCTCCGGTCTGCGCCCGGCTCGCATCCCTTGTCATCGGATCGACCGATCCGGAGTCCCGATGTCGGCCGTCCTGAGCTGGAGCCCGTCGCGCAGCGCCCCGGCCAGGCTCGGGCTGGGCGGGAGGCGGGGGATGAGCGTGGCCTGGAACGCGTGGTAGACGTCGGGCTTGCCGGCCCAGGTGCGCTCGCTCGGCGCCAGCGCGTCGTCGAGCTCGTGGTGCCAGCTGCCGCGCCGGCGGTCGATCAGGTGCAGCTCGGCGAAGTCCCACAGGCGTCGGTACCAGTCCTCGTACTCGTCCTCGCCGGTCACGGCGTGGAGCGTCGCCGCGGCGCCGATCGCCTCCGCCACGACCCAGTGCAGGCGGTCGGTCACGACCGGCCGCCCGTCGACGTCGGTCGTGTACACGATCCCGCCTGCCGTCCGCGCTCCAGCCGTCCGCCATGGCGCGGTCGAACAGGCCGCGTGCCGCGCCGAGGAGCCAGTCAGGCGGCGCGTCGAGGCTCGCGCGCATGTTCAGCAGGAGCCGCGCCCACTCGAGGCCATGGCCGGGCGTGACGCCGTACGGCCGGAAGCGGTGGCGCGGGTCGTCGCGGTTGTAGTCCGGGAGCGGGTTCCAGTGCTCGTCGAAGTGCTCGACCACGCGCCAGTCCTGCGCCCGTGCGAACCCGTCGATCAGGCGCCCGGCGATGCGCGCCGCGCGCGCGTACCAGGCGGCGTCGCCGGTGGCGTCGCCGGCGGCGAGGAACGCCTCGACCATGTGCATGTTCGCGTTGGCGCCGCGGTAGCGCTCCGTCTCGGTCCACGCGCGGTCCCACGACTCCAGGCTCGCGCCCTCCTCCTCCGACCAGAACCGCTGCTCGACGACCCGGGCCGCCTCCTCCAGCAGCGCGTCCGCCGGCGCGCGGCCCGCGATCGCGCCGCTGGCCGCGGCCAGCAGCACGAACGAGTGCGGATAGGCGTCCTTCTCACCCTGCGGCCCGGTCTCGCCCACCTCCGGGAGCCAGCCGCCGTGCTCGGGATCGGCGAACCGCTCGCGCAGCGCGCGCAGCCCGTGGTCGGCGAGCGGGCCGCAGCCGGGCTGCCCGAGGAGGTCGCCGAGCGCGAACACGTGCGTCATCCGCGCGGTGATCCAGAGCTGGAGCGGCGGGCCGGGGTCCAGCTCGCCGCCGGCGTCCAGCCAGCCGAATCCGCCGTCGACGCGCGCGCCGCGCGCGAACGCGAGCAGCCGCGCGGACTCGGCCGCGAGCCACTCGCGATGGGAGGGCAGCTCGCGCCAGCTCGTCATCCGTCGGAGAGGCTGCACGTCGTCACGGACGTGACGCTAGCGCGGGAAGGGGAAGTCCGCGGTGACCAGCGTCCCGCCGCCGGCGGGGCTCTCGATCCGCAGCTGCCCGTCGAAGACGGCGAGCCGGTCGGCCAACCCGAGCAGCCCGCTCCCCCGGGGCTCGGCGCCGCCGATGCCGTCATCGCGCACCTGGACCCGGAACGTGCCGTCCGCGACGGTCGCCGTCACGGCTGCGCGGTCGGCGCGGGCGTGCTTCGCGACGTTGGTGAGCGCCTCGGCGACGACGAAGTACGCGGTCGCCTCGATGGCCGCCGGCAGCCGGCCGACCGATACGTGGTTCTCGACCGGCACCGGCATCCGGGACGCGAGCGCGTCGACGCCCGCCCGCAGCCCGCCCTGGGTCAGGGCCCCCGGGAGGATGCCGTGCGCGAGCTCGCGGAGCTCGGCCGTCGCCTGCTCGGCGTGGTCGAGCGCCTCGGTCATGAGCGCAGGCGCGTCCTCCTTGTCGTCCTGCATGGCGCGCTGCGCCAGCTTCATCGTGATGATCGTGTGGACCAGCCGCTGCTGGGCTCCGTCGTGCAGGTCGCGGACCACGCGCCGGCGCTCCTGGTCGGTCGCCGCCACGATCCGCGCCCGTGACCCCGCGAGGTCGGACCGCGCCTGGATGTTCGAGATCGCCGTGGCGACGAGCTCGGTGAAGTTCTGCAGGCGCGACTCCGTGTCCGCCGGGAGCGGTTCGGACGCTCGCGAGTGGATGGCCAGCGCGCCCCAGAGGCGTCCCTCGACGAGGATCGGGCTCCCGACCGAGGACGTGATCGCGAGGTTCTCCCGGATGAAGGCGGCGATCGGGCCGGGGACGTCGCTCCAGTCGTCGATCCGGGCGGCCTGGCGCGTCTCCGCGACCATCGTCGCCGGATCGCCCGCCTCGGTGGTGAAGCGATCCGGGAGCGGCGGATGCTCGCCGACCGCCGCCCAGGCGGCCACGGGGGTCACCGTGGAATCGGCCTCGTAGCGGATCATCCCGGAGAAATCCGCGCCGTGCAGCCTGCCGACCTCCTCGGCGACGGCGCCGAAGAGCTCGCCCTCCGGTCCGCCCCGCGCGACGAGCGTCGCCACGCGGCGCAGCGCCGCCTGCTCCTCGGCGAGCCGGCCGACCTCCATCCGCGCCTCGGTGTTCGAGATCGCCGTCGCGACCAACTCCGTGAACGCGGCGATCCGCGACTCGCTGCCCGCCGGGAGCGGCTGCTCCTGCTTCGACGACGCGATCATCACGCCCCAGAGGCGCCGATCGACGACGATCGGGGCGCCCACCGACGAGCGCAGGCCGAGCTCCCGCCCGAGTGCGGCCCCGGCGCCGGTCGCGTGCTCGTAGCTCTGCATCCGCGCGGGGCGCCCCGTCCGGAACACCGTCGCCGCGATGCTGTCGCCCCCGAGCTCGACGTGCCACCCGACCGGGACGTGGTGTCCGGTGGGACTCCACGCGGCCACGCCCGTCGCCGTTCCGTCGGGCTCGTAGCGCGCCATGTGCGTCGCGTCGACGACGAGCAGCACTCCGACCTCGCGTGCGACCGCCGCGAACACGTCCGGCGGCGGGACGCCCCGCGCGACGAGCGTCGCGACGCGGCGCAGCGCCGCCTGCTCGTCCGCGAGCCGCGCCAGCTCCTCGCGGCTCGCCGTGGTCGAGACCGCCGTGGCGACCAGCTCGGTGAACTCGGCGAGCCGGTCCTCGATGTGCTCCGGCAGGGGAGCACTGTCGATGGAGTCGGCGGACATCGCGCCCCAGACCTGCCCGTCGACGATGATCGGGGCGCCGGCGCAGGCACAGATCCCGACCGAGCGCGCGGCGTCGCCGATCGTCCCCGGGACATCGGTGAAGTCGTCGATGCGGGCGGGGCGGCCGGTGTCCCGGACCCGCGCGCAGATCGTGGGGCCGTCGAGCGGCCACCGCGTGCCGACCTCGAATGCGTGGGGGCGATCGCTCCAGGCGCCGATCACCGTGGCGGTGGCGTCGGGCTCGTAGCGCCACACGGCGACCAGCGGGAGCCCGATGACCTGGCCGACCTCCCTGGCGATGGCGGCGAACACCGCGGCCGACTCCGCCCCGCCGGCCACCAGCGCCGCGATCCGCCGCAGCGAGCCCTCGCGCGCCGCCAGCACGGCTTCGTGCTCGTGGAGCATCCGCTCCGCGCGCACGCGGTCGTCGATGTCGGTGAAGGCGACGACGGCGCCGCGGCCCTCGGGCAGGTCGATCGGCACCGAGACATACGAGACCGGGAACATCGACCCGTCGCGGCGGACGAACCAGTCCAGCTCGCGGGTGACGGTCTCGCCGCGCGTCCGCGGGAGCAGCAGCGGGCACTCCGCCGCCGGGAAGGGGCTGCCGTCGGGATGCTTGTAGTGGATCGTCTCGTGGCTGTTGCGCCCGGACAGCTCCTCGGCGTGGTCGTAGCCGAGCGCGGCGATCGCGGCCGGGTTGGCGAACCGGATCACACCGTCGGGATCCACGACCCAGATCGGCTGCCCCGCCGTCTCGAGCACGGCGGCGAGGAAATCCTCAGCGAGGATCCTCAGGCCGGCGAGGTCGGTCAGCGAATCGGGCACGAGATGCTCCGGCGCGATCGGGCGGGGGACGGCCGCGCCATGGGGTCAAGATACTCCCGGCGTTCGCCGGGCTCCGAAGCGGACGTGGCTCAGGGCGCGCTGGGCACCACGGCGTCGAACTCGATCTCGACGCGCCGGTTCTCCGCGCGGCCCGCGGGGTTGTCGTGGCCGTCGACCTCGTTCGGCGCGACCGGCTCACGCTCGCCGTGCCCGGCGGCGTGGACGCGCCCGCGCAGGTTGGGGTAGCGGTCCTCGAGGAACGCCCGGACCGCGTCGGCGCGCTGCTGGGAGAGCCGGTCGTTGTACTCGTCCGAGCCGCGGCTGTCGGTGTGGCCGCGCACCTCGACGAACCGGGACGGGTCGGCCTGCGCCGGGCGCGCGCCGAGCGCCTGGGCGAGCGCCTCGGCGGCCTCGGGACGCAGCGTCGAGCTGTTGTAGTCGAACAGGACGCGGCCCGGCACGGTGACGATCCGCGGCGGGTTGGGGTCGATCAGGTCCGGGTTCGGGAACGGGCCGTAGGGGACGTCGTTGCGGATCCGCGTGTAGTCGGCCTCGACGTAGATGTCGCGCGCCATCCCGCTCGCTTCCAGCCAACTGAGGTTGAGCACCGGCTGGCGGACCATCCACACCGCGTGCTCGCCGGTGTTGCCGGGGCAGAAGTCGACGCCGTCGGTGATGTGCCAGCGCAGCGTGAACCGGGGGCGGACCTGGACCCACAGGCGGTTGTTCGGATCGACCTCCTTGACGAGCTCGACGGTGCCGTCGACCCGTCGCGTGTCCGGTCCGTACTCGCTGGCGCCGACGCCGCCGAACAGCTGCCCGCCGACCCGCACGTTCGTGTTCAGCTCGAGCGCCGGGGTGAGCAGGGAGGCCGGGACACCGGCCTGCGACAGGGTCAGCGTCACGCTGGACGCGCCGCGCAGGCGTCCCAGCAGGCTGGGCATCCGCCGGCGCACGTCGTCGAGGATCGGGTCCTCGGACGGGCGGTGGTCGTCGTCGTTCTTGAGCGACCGGATCACGCAGCTCTGCGGGTTGGCCGTCTCGGTCCAGACGAAGCGCGGCGAGCCGGTCGCGGCGAAGTACGCGTCCCACACCGCCTCGACCTCGTCGCAGCCGCACCGCCGCGCCGCCTCCAGCGGGAACGCGGTCGACCAGATCTGCCACTTGTACTCGGCCAGCGGCTGCGACAGCGGCTGGCACGCCTCCGGCGCCTGGGACGGATCGCGGGTCGACCACGACGGGCTGGGGCGATAGGCCGGGGAGCGGGTGAGCGTCCGCGCGGGAGGCGCGGGCGCCGGCGCCCCGAAGAACGCGCGGATCGTCTCGCGCTCGTCCTCCGGGCGCTCTTCGTCGTGCCGGCAAGTGCCGCAGGCGCACGAGCCGCCTGCGCAGCGGGCGAGCCGGCGCGTGCTCACCGCCTCGGCGAGCGCAGCGGCGCCCAGTGCCGTGTCCGCGCGCGCGGGGCTGCGCAGGAGGCTCGTCACCGCGCGCCCGACCGCCGCGTGCGCTCCAGGACGCCGGGCGCCCGGCGCGGGATCGCCGCCACCGCGTGCGTGCGCCGGGGCCAGGGCCGTCGGGGCCCGGGCGACCAGGGGGGAGCGAACGCCCATCTGCGGCCGATCGTACCTCAGGCCGAGCGGCGCGCCGCCGTCGCGGGAACGGACGCATACGATCGGCATCGTGAAGCCCGTCATCGTCGACTGCGACCCCGGCCACGACGACATGGTCGCGATCATGCTGGCCGCGGCGAGCCCCGCGGTCGACCTCGTCGCGATCACGACCGTGGCGGGGAACGGCACGCTCGAGCGGACGACGCGCAACGCGCGCGCCACGTGCGCCCTGGCGGGGATCCGCGGCGTGCCGATCGCGGCCGGCGCGCCGCGTCCGCTGGTCGGCGGGCTCAGCACCGCGCCGACCGTCCACGGGGAGTCCGCGCTCGACGGCGCCGAGCTGCCGACCGGCGACGACGTGCCGCTCGAGGACGTTCACGCGGTCGAGCTGATGGCGCGCGTGCTGCGCGCGAGCGCCGCGCCGGTCACGCTCGTCGCCGTCGGGCCGCTCACCAACGTCGCGCTGCTGCTCAGGATGCATCCGGAGCTGACGGGCCGGATCGCCGAGATCGTCGTGATGGGCGGATCGATGGGCGCCGGGAACGTCACGCCGTTCGCCGAGTTCAACATCTGGGTCGACCCCGAGGCGGCCGACATCGTGTTCACGAGCGGCGTGCAGGTGACGCTCTGCGGGCTCGACGTCACCCACCAGGCGCTCGCGACGCCGGAGGTGCTCGAGCGGATCGCCGGCCTCGGCACGCCGGTGGCCACGACCGTCGTCGAGCTGCTCGGCTTCTTCCGCGATCGCTACCGCGAGATCTGGGGCCTCGACTCGCCGCCGGTCCACGACCCGGTCGCCGTCGCCCGCGTGATCGATCCCACGCTCGTCCGCTGCGAGGACGCCCACGTGGCGATCGAGCTGCGCGGCGCGCACACGCGCGGCGCGACGGTCTGCGACCGCTTCGGCGTGCTCGGCCGTGCTCCGAACGCCAAGGTCGCGACCGCGCTCGACGCGCCGCGCTTCTGGGACCTGGTCATCGACGCGGTCGCGCGCTCGGGGGACAGCCCCTAGCCGAGGACGCGCCCGCCGTTCACGTACACCAGCTGACCGGTCACGAATCCCGCCTCGGGCGAGGCGAGGAAGCGGACCGTCTCGGCGACGTCGTCGGGCACGCCCAGCCGTGCGGCGGGCACCGACGCCCGATGGGCCTCCAGCGCCGCGGTGGGAGCGCCGGCGTGGCGCTCCACCGGGATCCAGCCGGGGGCGACCGTGTTGACGGTGATGCCGAACCGCGCCAGGTCCACCGCCCAGACGCGGGCCAGCCCGAGCTGGGCGCTCTTGGCGGCGACGTACGCCGACTGGGCGGCGGGCGGCCGGGCGATCACGTCGGAGCCGATGTGGACGATGCGGCCGAACGACCGCCGCTTCATCCCCTCCAGCACGGCCAGCCCGAGCAGGACGGGGCTCTTGACGAAGAAGTCGAGATGCGCGGCGTGACGGTCCCATCCCGTCTGCTCGAGCGGCGCCTCGGGCTGGGGACCGGTCGCGTTGAGCACCAGCACGCCGATCGGGCCCAACCGGTCCTCGACGGCCTCGACGAGCGCACGCACGCCGGCGGCGTCGGTGACGTCGGCTCCGAACGCCTCGGCGGTCGCGCCCTCGTCGCGCAGACCGGCGGCCAGCGCTTCGGCGAGCTCCGCGCTGCGGTGGTAGTTGACCGCCACCGGCAGGCCGTCGCGGGCGAGGCGGCGCGCGATCGCCGCGCCGAGTCCCCGCGACGCGCCGGTCACCAGCGCGACGCGGTCGGACGGCACGCGCGACACGCTATCTCACGTGTCGATCGCCACACGCGCGGGTAGGGGCCCGGGGGGCAGCCAGGGTCTAGGAAGGGGATTCCATGCGTACGCGCACCCGCAGGGCCGCGATCGCGGTCGCGGTCGTGGCAATGACGTCAGGGGCGGCCGGCGGCGTCGTCGCCGCGACCCGCTCGAGCGACGAAGCCGCGCTCCAGCCGGTCCGCCAGGCCGCGGATCGCGGGATCGAGCGGCAGGTCGACGAGCTGCTCCGGCGCATGACCGTCGACGAGAAGCTGCAGCAGGTCCAGCTGCTCTCCGACGGCCAGGTGCAGGACGATGACGCGCGCAAGGGCGTCGGCGGCGTGTTCAGCCTCGTCGACCCGGCGCGGATCAACAAGCTCCAGCACATCGCCGTGGAGGAGTCCCGGCTGCACATCCCGATCCTGTTCGCGTACGACACGATCCACGGGTACCGGACGATCTTCCCGATCCCGCTGGGCGCCGCCTCGAGCTTCGATCCCAAGGTCGCCTCGGACGACCACCGGTTCGGCGCGCGCGAGACCGCCGCGGTCGGCATCAAGCAGATCTACAGCCCGATGGTCGACGTCTCGCACGAGGCGCGCTGGGGCCGGATCGCCGAGGCCGGCGGCGAGGACCCGTACCTCAACTCGGTCTTCGCGGCCGCGCGCGTGAAGGCCGCCCAGGGCGGCGACTACAGCGCCGCCGACAAGGTCGTGACGAGCGTCAAGCACTATGCCGCCTACGGCCAGCCGGAGGGTGGCCGCGACTACAACACGACCGACATGTCGGAGCAGCGGCTGCGGAACCTCTACCTGCCGCCGTTCAAGGCGGCGATCGACGCCGGCTCGGACACCGCGATGTGCTCGTTCAACGCGATCAACGGCGTGCCGGGCTGCGGCAACCACTACCTGGAGAACGACATCCTCAAGGGGGAGTGGGGCTTCGACGGCTTCATCGAGAGCGACTACACCGCGGTCGCCGAGATGCGCGCCTGTCCGCCGAAGACGCCGGACGAGGGGCCGTGCGGCCACGGCACCGCGGCCGACGGGCCCGAGGCCGCGGCGCAGGCGCTCAACGCCGGCACCGACTCCGAGATGGTGAGCACGTTCATCCGCGACTACGGCCGCCAGCTGCTCGCGCAGCGGCGCATCTCGATGCACCGGCTCGACGACGCCGTGCGCCGGATCCTGCGGATCAAGTTCCGCGCCGGGCTGTTCGAGAACCCGTACGTCGACGTCTCGAAGGCCGAGTCGGCGCAGCTGCAGCCCGACGCGGTCAAGGCCGCGCGCGAAGGGGCCGAGCGCTCGATGGTCCTGCTCAAGAACGACGGCGGCACGCTGCCGCTCGTCGCCGGCAAGAAGACCGCCGTCATCGGCCCGCTCGCCGACGACCCGCACGACATGCTCGGTCCGTGGTGGGGGCGCGGGCGCGACGAGGACGCCGTGTCGGTGTTCGACGCCATCAAGGCGCGCTATCCGGACACGACGTTCGCGCAGGGCTGCACGGTCTCCAACCTGGAGCCGCCGGCCTACGACCCGGCGCAGGACTGCAACACCGCCGCCGGGTTCGACGAGGCGCTCACAGCCGTGGACGGTGCGCAGCAGGTCGTGCTCGCGCTCGGCGAGTCGCGCGAGATGAGCGGCGAGGCTGCGTCGCGCAGCGAGCTCGACCTGCCCGGCAGGCAGGAGGAGCTGCTCGCCGCGATCAAGGCGAGGGCGAACGGCAAGCCGGTGGCGGTCGTGCTGTTCAACGGCCGCCCGCTGGCGCTCGGATCCGTCGCCGACGACGCGCCGGCGATCCTCGAGGCGTGGTTCCCGGGCGTCCAGGCGGGCACCGCGGTCGCGAACGTGCTGTTCGGCGACGTCAACCCCGGCGGCAAGCTGCCGGTGTCGTTCCCGCGCCGCGTCGGCCAGGTGCCGATCTACTACAACCACGAGCCCACCGGCCGGCCCTGCGATGCGGGGTCGAAGTACAACTCGCGCTACCGCGACATCCCGTCGTGCGATCCGCAGTATCCGTTCGGCTACGGCCTGAGCTACACGACGTTCGCGATCTCCGGCCTGCAGCTGAACCGCCAGAGCGTCTCGCGCAACGGCAGCGTGACCGCGACGGTGACCGTGAAGAACACCGGCAGCCGCACGGGCGACGAGGTGGTGCAGCTGTACATCAACGACCCGGTCGCGAGCATCTCGCAGCCGGTCCGCCGGCTGCGCGGCTTCGAGCGCGTCACGCTCGAACCGGGCAAGGACCGCACGGTCAGCTTCACGCTCGACCGCAGCGACTTCGGGTTCTACGACAACCGCGGCAGGTTCGTGGTGGAGCCGGGGCGGATCGACGTCTACGCCGGCAACAGCTCCAAGGCGGACCTCAAGCAGTCGTTCACGGTGACCGGCTGATACAGCGGGACCGGCGCCGATCCTTCCATCGGCGCCGGTCTCGCCCATAAGGGAACTCGGGCAAGGTGGTAGGACTGTCGTCGTGGACCGGGCCGGCCTGATCGCAGAGGTGGCGCGCGGAGTGCACGACCCGCGCGTGATCGCGGCGCTCGCCGCGGTCCCGCGCGAGCTGTTCGTCCCCGCCCGCATGCGCGAGCTCGCGTGGGAGAACGTCGCCCTCCCGATCGGCGAGGGGCAGACGATCTCCCAGCCGTATGTCGTGGCGCGCATGTGCGAGCTGCTCGAGCTGCGCGGCGACGAGACCGTGCTCGACGTGGGGACCGGCTCCGGCTACCACGCCGCGGTCCTCGCCCGCCTCGCCGCGCGCGTGGTGTCGATCGAGCGCCTGCCGGCGCTCTCTCGCGCGGCCCGCGAGGCGCTGGACGCCGCGGACGTCCGCAACGTCTCGCTCGTGGTCGGCGACGGCTCGGCCGGCTACGCGGAGGAGGCGCCGTACGACGCGATCAACGTGGCGGCCGGCAGCGCCCACGGCGTGCCGCCGGCGCTCGCCGACCAGCTCGCCGAGGGCGGCACGATGGTGCTGCCGATCGACGGCGGGTCGCAGCGGCTACTGGTCGTGCGCCGCCGCGGTGGCGTGCTCGAGCGGCATCAGCACGATCCGGTGCGCTTCGTCCCGCTCGTCGCGGGCGCGCCGGAGCGCTGACGCCGGCCGAGCGAGGCGGCGGATCACGGCTCACCGCGTGCTCGACGCGACCTGACGGGCCGGCTTGCGCGGGCCGGTGGCGAGCGTCGCCAATGCGCCGGCGAGCGCCACGCCCGCCGCCAGGAGCAGGCCCGTGCGGACGCCCGCGGCCGTGGGCGATTCGCCTCCCGCCGCGGCCAGGACCGCCAGCGCGCCCACGCCCGCGCCGAGGTACTGCGCGGTGGCGAGGAGGCCCGCGAGCGGGCCGGGACGACCGGCGGCGGTGTCCATCGCCGCCTGCGCCGCGCCGGCGTTCGCCACCACGTGGCCCCCGCCGAAGACCGCGATCGCCGCCGCGAGCGCGCCGTGGGCGGCGAGCGGGGTCGCCGCGAGCGCGCCGAGCGCGGCGCCCTGGGTCGCCAGCCCGACGCCGCAGCAGGTCGCCGCGCCGAGCGCCCCGCTGATCGCGCGCGCGGCCGGCACGGCCAGCGGCACGGCGACGCCGAACGTCGCGAGCAGGAGCCCGGCCGCCGCCGGGGACAGCGCTCCGGCGTCCGGCAGCGCGCGGCCGAGCAGGACCGCTCCGCCGACGCCGCTCGCCGTGGTGGCGGCCCCGGCGATGCACACCGCCGCAAGCCCGGGCTGACGCGGCAGCCAGCCTCCGTCCGGCCGCGCAGCGCGCCGCAGGCCCGCGCCGCCCACCGCCACGGCGACGGCGAGCGCTCCCGCACAGACCGCGGGCGCGGCGCCCGCGACGCTGAGCCCGGCGGCGGCGATCAGCGCGCTCGCCCCGACGGCGTGCACCCCCGCGGGGCGCGTTCCTGTCGCGCCCGGCGCGCCGCCGGAGCCCGTGAGCGCCGCGAGCAGGAGGATCGGCGCACACGCCGCCAGCAGCACCGATCGCCACCCGACCTGCGGCGCGGCGAGCGAGCCGAGCAGCACCCCGCCCACGAACCCGGCGGCCACCGCGCCGCCGGAGCTCGCGAACGCGAGCCGCCGCCCCGCCCGTGCCTCGACGCCGGCGAGCAGCGCGAGCGCGGCCGGTGCCACCGCGCCGCCGCCGACGCCGAGCAGCGCCCGCCCCGCGAGCAGCGCGCCGGCGGCGGGCGCGAGCGCCGCGAGCGCCAGCCCGCCGGCATACAGGACGACCCCGGTACGGAACACCGTCGCCGGCCCGCTGCGGTCCACCCGCCAGCCCGCGAGCATGAGCGTCGCGCCATACGCGAACGAGCTCGCGCTGAACAGCCACGGATACGCGGCGCCAAGCTCGAGGTCGCGGTCGATCGCCGGCCCGGCGAGCGTCATGAACCCGAAGTCGAGCGCGCCGAGGAAGATCCCGGCGCAGCCGAGCGCCGCCGCGCGCATCAGGCGCGCGCCGCGAACGCCGCCGCCACCGCGCCGTGCGGGAGGACCGGCAGGTCCATGCCGGTCACCGCGTCCAGGAGGCGGCGCAGCACGTCGATGCGATACGCGCGCCCGAGGATCTCGGGATGGAGCGTGAACGTGACGTGCCGCCGGTCGCGGCGCGCCGCGCAGAGCTCGGACCTCCATGTGCTCAGCAGTCCGCTGACGTCGGTCGTGTGCGCGAAGTGCGGCGCGTCGTCGAGCGACCAGTGCACCGGCAGCTCGACGAGCGCCCCGGCGCCGCCCCGCACGACGTATGGTCGCTCGTCGCCCATCAGGCTGGAGTCGAAGGCGAACCCGCACTCGAGCAGCACGTCGAGCGTCGCCGTCGTGAGCTCCCAGCCCGGCGCGCGGTACCCGGCCGGCCGGCGGCCCGTGAGCGCGGCGAGGGCGGCCGCGCCGTCGAGCACCTCGGCGCGCTGAGCCTCCCGCGCCAGCGTGTCCGGCCGCCGGTGCGTGTGGCCGTGATGCGCGACCTCGTGCCGGGAGCCGGCCAGCGCGCGGAGCTCGTCGGGGTGCCGCTCGACGGTCACGCCGGGGACGTAGAACGTGGCCGTCACGCCGAACTCGTCGAGCACGTCCAGGATCCGCGGCAGCCCGCGGACCAGCCCGAAGACGCGCTCGGAGCGGCTCGAGAGGCGGTCCTCGTACCCGCGCCCGCCGTCCGGGAGGCCCGCCTCGCCGTCGACGTCGACGGTGATCGAGACCTGCGCGCTCATCGCTCGGCCTCCTCGAAGAGCACCCAGGCACGCCGCGTGGCGCGATCGACCGCCATCCCGGTGCCGACCGCGCCCGTCGCGAGCGCACGGCGCATCGACCGGCGGACCCGGAGCCGCCACCGCATCAGCTCCTCCTCGCCGAGCGCCGTGTGATCGAACGGCACCTCGACGCGCGCGGCGCTGCGGCCGGGCTTGGCGCACCGGGGGCCGCAACACCCAGTGGATGGACACATCGTCGGCCGGGACCGTGGCGGGACGGACGTCGGCGTACAGCTCCGCGCCGTACGCGGTGAGCCGCGCGCCCAGCCCCGGCAGGTAGAGCGTCAAAGCAGCCGCCGACAGCGGGTCGGCTGTCCACCGTATGTGCGTCATCCCCTGGGCGAGCGCCCAGTCGCGCTGGGCGAGCTTGAGCCGCCGGCCGACGCCCTGTCCGCGCCACTCGGGCAGCACCGCGAGGCCGCACGAGAACAGCGCGTGCGCCCCACAGGGCACGGCGTAGGAGAAGCCGACGAGCACCCCGTGGCGGAAGGCGCCGAGCGCGAGGCCGCCGCACTCCGCCGTCGTCTGCATCAGCCACGCGGGGATCGCGTCGCGCGCGCCGAAGCGCAGTGACGCGGCGAGCAGGTCGCCGCCGGCGACGAGCTCGGCGCCGGTCGCTTCGCGGATCGCGATCTCGGACATGTCCCGCACGGTCGAGCACCCGCGCGCCGGGCGCCATCGGGCGATCGCGGGAGCCGGTGGGGGATCCGCGGGCGGGCGTTCGCGCCGCGGCCTCCCGTACGGGATCCGGCGATCGCGGGATGGCGGCGCGCCTGCATGGGACCGAGGGTGCGGAGCCATGGACTCCCTCACGCTCTCGGACGGCCTCCACGTCCACGACGACTTCCCGCTCGCCGACGGACGCGGTCCGATCGTCGCCGCCGCGCGGCGCGCCGACCGCTACACCGTCCACGTCACGCGCTCCCGCGCGCAGACGGAACGCGAGCTCGCGCAGCTGCTCGACGGCGCGCGCGTCGCGGCGGTCGTGACCGACGAGACCGTGGAGGCGCTCTACGGCGCGCCCATGGTCGCGCGCGCTCCGGCGCGCCGGAGCGCAGGTACTCGCCCACGCGGTTCCCGCGGGAGAGCGCAGCAAGTCGCTCGACGAGGCCGTGCGGCTGTGGAACTGGCTCGCGCGCAGCGAGCTCGGCCGGCGCGACGCGGTGGTCGCGTTCGGCGGCGGCGTCGTGTGCGACCTCGGGGGCTGGGTCGCGAGCGCGTACATGCGCGGCGTGCCGTACGTCAACGTCCCCACCACGCTGCTCGCGATGGTCGACGGCGCCCTCGGCGGCAAGGTCGCGGTGAACCACCCGGTGGCGAAGAACCTGCTCGGCGCGTTCGAGCAGCCGAAGGGCGTCGTCGCCGACGTCAGCTACGCGCGCTCGCTCGAGCGGCGCCACCTCGCCGCCGGGCTGGCGGAGTGCATCAAGAAGGGCGTGATCGCCTCGCCCGCCTACTTCGCGTTCATCGAGGAGAGCGCGCCGGCGCTGCTCGGCGGCGACCTCGACGCGCTGGAGATCCTGGTCCGCTCCGCCGCCGCGATCAAGACCGCGCTGATCGAGCGCGACCCCTACGAGAACGACCTCCGGCGTCCGCTGAACTTCGGCCACACGATCGGCCATCCGCTGGAGACCGTGACCGGCTACGCGCCGCTGCTGCACGGCGAGGCGGTCGCGTTCGGGATGGTGGTGGAGTCGCGCATCGCCGCGCAGCGCGGCTGGCTGCCCGACGCGACGCTCGAGCGCCTCGTCGGCCTGCTCGAGACCTGCCGCCTGCCGGTGCACGCGCGCGACCTTCCCGCCGGCGTCTCGGCCGGCGCGCTCATCCGGGCCACCGCGAAGGTCCGGTTGATCCGCGCCGGGAGCCTGCGCTGGGTCCTGCCCACCGGCGTCGGCAGCACCGTCATCGCCGACGACGTGGACGACGCGGAGATCCGCCAGGCGCTGGCGGCGTGCGGCGTTCTGGAGTAGAGTGATCCAATCACTTACTCTCTTGGAGGGCCGGGATGAACGCGTCAGAGCAGCTGCTGGACGATGCCGCCGAGGTGATCCCCGGCGGCGTGAACACCTGCCGCCGCCGCAGCGAGCCGCGCATCTGCATCCGCGCGCGGCGACGGCGCGCTACATCGAGGACCTCGACGGGCGGCGGTACATCGACTACCACGCCGCGTACGGCGCGATCCTGCTCGGCCACTCGCATCCGGCCGTGATCGAGCGCGTGAGCCGCGCGATGCGGGAGCACGGTGCTGTTCGGCGTCGGCGTCGACCGAGGCCGAGGTCGAGCTCGCGCGCGCGATCGTGCGCCACGTCCCGTCGGTCGAGCAGGTCGTCGTCTGCAACAGCGGCTCGGAGGCGACCTACCACGCGATCCGGCTCGCGCGCGGCGATCACCGGCCGCGAGAAGATCGTCAAGTTCCAGGGCTGTTACAACGGCTTCCACGACTACGTGCTCGCGCAACGTGATCATCGGCGCCGGAGCGCGTCGGCGGCGCGATCCGCACTCGAAGGGCATGCTCGAGCGCGGCGATCGACGCGACGCTGGTCTGCCGCTTCAACGACCTCGAGGACGTGCGCGCGACGTTCGAGCGGCCACGACGGCGACGTCGCGGCGATCATCGTCGAGCCGATCGCGCACAACTCGCCGGGCCTGCTGCCCCAGCCGGGCTTCCTCGACGGCCTGCGCGACCTCTGCGACCGCGACGGGCGCGCTGCTGATCTTCGACGAGGTCATCACCGGGTTCCGGCACGACCTCGGCGGCTATCAGGCGATCGCCGGCGTGACGCCGGACCTGACGACGATCGGCAAGGCGATCGCGAACGGGTTCCCGCTCGCGGCGGTCGGCGGGCGCGCGCCGGCACCTGGAGCACTTCACGACCAACCCGGACGGCGACGTGCACTTCGGCGGCACGTACAACGGCAACGCGGTCGGCGTCGAGGCCGCGCTCGCGACGATCGAGCAGCTCGAGGACGGCCGCGTCCACGAGCACGTCTTCGCGCTCGGCGAGCGGATGCGCGACGGGCTCGCGACGATCGCCGACCGCGCCGGCGTCCCGGCGGTCGTCGGCGGCTACGGCTCGCTGTTCGTCCTCTGCTTCATGGACGGGCCGCTCGACTCGCTACGACGACGTGCTGCGCAACGACACCGAGCTGTTCGTGCGCTACCGGCGCGAGCTGATCGCGCGCGGCGTGTTCGAGATGCCCGAGAGCCTCGGCCGCAGCCACATCAGCGCGGCGCACACGGAGGAGGACGTCGACCGCTCGCTCGAGATCGCCGAGGAGGCGCTGCGCGCCGCGCTGGACCAGCGGGCGCGCGCCGGGCAGGCGGGAGCGGGAGCGACGGCTTAGGAGCCGTTTCAGAGGTAGGCGGCCGGCGCTACGGGCCCAGCAGTCCGGCCGGGACGACGGCGACGCCGTCGGCGCGGCGGTAGGCCTCGGTGCCGGTCGTGATGAGCACGCGGTCGAGCAGGTCATCGCCGATGGTGCGCTGGAGCCAGTTGAGGTGCTTGACGGCGTCGTCTCGGACGGTCGCGCTGAGCTTGACCTCGATGGCGACCACCCGCCCGTCGCCGCGGTCGACCACGAGGTCCAGCTCGTGGGTGCCGCCCTTGAGGCGCAGGTGCCCGGCCGATGCCTCTGCGGCCTGCGCGTACACCTTGACCGACTGGGTCACAAGCGACTCGAACAACGCTCCCAGCAGCGTGCCGTCGCGCGGGATGGCCGGCCCCGGCGCGTCGCCTTCCAGCAGGCGGGCGGCCGTCGCGCCGAGCAGCGCGGCGGCCAGCGCCGGGTCCGCGAGCTGATGCTTGGGTGGCAGCGCCAGCCGCGCGATGGGGTTTCGCGACGGCTGCCAGCCCGCCACCTCGTCGAGGATGAACAGGCGTTCGAGCACCTCCCGGTATGGCTGCACGGTGGTCTTCGCGGGCGGCCGGTCGTTGCCGCCGCTGGCGGCGTCGCGGATGCGTTCGAACGACGTCGTGGTCGCGGTCGCGGCGGCGTAGGCGCTCATCCACCGTCGCAGCCCCATGGGGTTGCGGATGGGATGGCCCAGCTCTTCGAAGTCGCGGTCGACGATGCGGTTCAGGTAGCTGTCGAGCTGCGCCCGCCGGGCGCGGCCTTGCAGGATCCGGATGCCGGGGAAGCCCGAGCGCACGATCTCATCGGCGTAGTCCTCCAGGCTGCGGCGCGTCTGGCCGTGCACCTCCGGGCGGGTTCCGCCGAGCAGCTCGGAGAGGCTCACCGTCGCCTCGCCGGGCCAGCGTTCAGCCAGCGACAGCGGGCGCATCCGGACGCTGACGATGCGCCCGCCGCCGGAGTGCGTGCCGGTGTCCTTGGGCGACGCCGAGCCGGTCAGGAGAAACTGGCCTGGCGTGGCGTAGGTGTCGGCGGCTCGCCGGACCCTGTCCCATACCGAGGGGACGTGCTGCCACTCGTCGACGAGCACCGGGGGCGGGGCGGCCAGCAGGCGCTCGGGGTCGGCTTCGGCGATGGCGCGGCGTTCGGGGTCGTCGAGCTGGTGGATCGTCGGTGACGCGCTGCGCGGCCGTGGCGGTCTTGCCGACCGCCCTTGCTCCTTCGAGCGCAATCGCCCCCAGCGCCCGCGTCAGCTCGTCGAGCTCGTCGTCGATCACGCGCCGCTGGTATTCCCCGATGGGGCTGGTGAGGTCTACGCTACCGTTGGTCACGCTCATACACTACCTCGCGCCAGCAATCTACGCTACCGTTGTCACGCAGTTACGCTACCGTTGGACAGGTTCGCTGCAGCGCTCAGCCCGCCAGCCAGCGCGCGAGCTGCCGTGCGTATCCGTCGACCGCGCGCACCGCGAGATCGGGCTCTCCGCTCGAGACGCCTTCCAGGATCCGGCGGTGGTGGGCGAGCGCCGCGCTCTCCTGCGCCGGCGCGCGGCGATGGCGGATCGCCGCGAGGGCGTCGTGGAGCGGCTCGCTCATCCTCGCCAGCACGCGGTTGCCGGAGAGGAGGCCGAGCGTGCGGTGGAACCACGCCTCGCCCTTGACGAACGCGTCGTCGCGGTGGTCGCCGCGCCGCGCGAGCTCGCTCGCCGCCTGCATCTCGAGCACGCGGTCGCGCAGCAGCCCCAGGTCGCCGGCCGTCGCGGACGCGGTCGCGAGCCGGGCCGCCTCGCGCTCCGCGGTCGCGCGCGCCGCGACGGCCTCGCGCAGGAGCTCCGGCATCCGCTCGTGCTCCGCCAGCGCGATCAGCACGTCGGCTTCGTGCACGTCCCAGCGGTCGCCGGAGAGCACCCGCTGCCCGCGTCCGCGCACCACCTCGACCAGCCCGCGCAGCTCGAGCGCGCGGACCGCTTCGCGGACCACGCCGCGCCCGCTGCCGAGCCGCACCGCCAGGTCGCGCTCGCTCGGGAGCCATTCTCCTGCCGCGAACTGTCCTTCCGCGAGGGCGTCGATCAGCTGACCAAGCACCTCCTCGTACCGGCGAGGCATTGGTCAGTCATCGAATCATCGCTCGCTCGTGAGAGCAATTCCGGTGCGGAATCGTCCACTCAGGAATCCGCGCAGCCGGTCGATCGACGCCGGTCCGCCTAGCGTGGCGGCGCCGTCATGACCGCCTCGGGCCCGCGTACCACGATCACCGTCCTCGCCGCCGACGGCCAGCCGTTGTTCCTCGACGCCGTCGCGCGGGTCGTCCGCCAGGACAGCGGGCTGCGCCTGGTGGGCGAGGAGCGCGACGGCCGCTCGGCGCTGGCGGCGATCCGCCGCCTGGAGCCCGACGTCGCGATCGTCGACGGCACCCTGCCCCGGCTCGACGGGGCCCGCGTGCTGCGAGCGGTCAGCCGTGACCGGCTGCCGACCCGCGTCGTGCTCCTCAGCGGCGACGTCGATGCCGCCGCCGCCTACCGAGCCGTCGCAGCCGGCGCCGCCGGCGTGCTCTCGAAGTCGGTCTCGGCCGAGCAGATCCGGCGCGCCGTCCGGCGTGCCGCGGCCGGCGAGGTGTCGCTCTGCGAGGACGCCCAGCTCGGGATCGCCGGCGAGATCCGGAGCCGGGCGCGCGACGAGCGGCCGCTGCTGTCCCCGCGGGAACGCGAGATCCTGCTCCTCGTCGCCGAGGGGTGCACGGCGCCGGAGATCGCGCGCCGGCTGCAGCTCGCGCCGAGCACCGTCCGCACCCACATCGACCATCTGTACGAGAAGCTCGGCGCCTCCGAGCGGGCGCAGCTCGTCGCCAAGGCGATGCGCCGTCGGCTGCTGGAGTGAACGCTCTGAGGTATTGGCTCTGGACCGGTTGGCTCAACCCGCTGAGCATGCCTCGGCGCGTGGAGCCCAGGGAGCAGTTCGCCGTCAACCTGCGCCGGCTGCGCGCGGCTGCCGAGCTGACCCAGGACGCGTTGTCGGATCTCTCCGGACTCCACTCGACCGAGATCTCACGACTCGAGCGCGGCGTCCGCGACCCCCGGCTCTCGACGATCGTGCGGCTCGCACGCGCGCTGCGCGTCGAGCCCGGCGCTGCTGGTCGCCGACATGACGTGACGCGATCCGGGCTGAGCCGGACTCGGACTCGCTCCGAGTCGCCGCGACGATCGAGCACGCGCCGGAGCACGTCCAGCCGGTGCGGCCGTCCGAGGATGTCCGGGTGCAGCGTGAACGTGATCGGGCGATCCTCGCTCGCCGCGAGCGCGAGCTCGTCGAGCCACACCCGCTCGAGCGCGCGCGGATCCGTCGTCGCCGCGAAGTGCGGCGCGTCGTCGAGGCTCCAGTGGACCGGCAGCTCGACGAGCTCGTGCGAGCCCGCTCGCAGGACGTAGGGGCGGTCGTCGCCCATGAGGCTCGAGTCGTAGGCGAAGCCGCGCTCGCCGAGCAGCCGCAGCGTGCACGGCGTCAGCTCCCAGCCCGGCGCGCGATAGCCGGCGGCGCGACGCCCGTCAGCGCGCAGAGCGCCGCGATGCCGTCGTCGAGGTCGGCGACGCTGCTCCGGCTCGGTCATCGCGTCGAGCCGCCGATGCGCGTGGCCGTGGTGAGCGATCTCGTGGCCGGCCGCCACGATGGCGCGGACCTCGTCCGGGTGGCGCTCGGCCGTCACGCCTGGGACGAAGAACGTCGCGTCGACCGCCGCCTCCTCGAGCAGCGCGAGGATCCGCGGCAGGCCGCGCCGCACCCGTACAGGCGCTCCGACCGGCTCGTCAGCCGCTGCTCGAATCCGCGGCCGCCGTCCGGGAGGCCGGCCTCGCCGTCGACGTCGACGCTGATGGCGACCGGCGGCTCACGGGAGCGCCACGAGCCGTAGGGGGTGCGGCACGGCGGCCCGGCGGCGACCCGCATCGCGGGCGCGCCTGGGTCCAGCACGACGGACAGGAGCGTCGCGCGCCGGTCGCGCCAAGTCGGCGCCGGGTCGTCGTGCCGGCACACCGACTCGCCGGCCGGCAAGTGCTCCGCCAGCGCCGCGTGCCGCCTCCGTGCCCGGCCAGCACGCGCCCGAGATGCCAGCGCCGCAGCAGGGTGCTCGGGTGCATCGCGGGCTCGGGGTCCTCGCCCGCGGCGGAGGGCGCGAGGAAGTGGTTGGTGTGGACGAGCACGCCGTCGTCGTCCGGCCGCGACGGCGGCACCGCCCGGGCAGAGCTCGACGGCGACAGCGCGCGCGCCGGCGGCCTCGCGGCGACCGTGACGCACGACGACGCGCTGACCGGCGCGGCGAGCAGCAGCTCGAGCGCCTCGGCGGCGGTCGCGCAGCGGGCAGGAGCACGCGCAGCAGCACGTGGATCGGGACGCCGTCGACGCCCGCCGTCCGCGGAGCACGAGAGGAAGTTCAGCGTGCAGGCGAGCGCCGTCGCCGTTGATCCCGATCTTGGCGAGGATCCCGGCCTCGGTGAAGGTGGTGAGCCACGGCCGCTCCGGCTGCTCGATGGTCCGCACACGCGCGCGGCCGCCAGGTCGGGGTGCCAGTCCCAGGTCTGGGCCAGCACGACGCCGCGCCGGAGGCGCGCCCGATCACCGAGCACTCGGCGCCGCGTCGGCGGCGGCGAGCAGCTCGGTGCGGGCGTTGATCGCGAGCAGTCGCTCGGGTCCTGGCCGGCGCCGGCCGCGATGCCCTCGATCTCCTCGACGAGCTCCGGGCCAGCCGGCGCGCCAGCACCGCCGCGACCGCTCGCCATGCGGCGGCGCAGGTCGCCCGCCGTCTCGCCGGAGCATCCGGCGGTAGATCGCGACGGTGCGGCGACGGCGTCGGCGTGGGCGGCGCCGAAGCCCCGCCCACGGTCACCCGCCGGACGCCTCGCGGGCGACGTGATGGGGGAGGGGCAGCGCCTATCCCTCCCAGCTCGGCCGCGTTGTCCTTGTCGACCACGGTGACCGGCACGAGCGTGCGCTTCTCGACCGGGCTCCTCGCGCGCGGCGCGCGACCGCCGCGCGCACCGCGTCGGCGCCGATCTGCTTCGCCGACCACGCCGACCGAGGCGTCGATCACCTTGCCGCTCTGGATCGCCTTCACGACGGGCGCCTGCGCGTCGAACGAGACGAACAGCGGGTCCTTGCCGGCCGCCTTGAGCGCCTTGCACCGCGCCGATCGACTGGCCGTCGCTGGTGGAGAAGACCGCGTCGAGGTCGGGATGCGCCGAGATCATGTTCTCCATCGCCTTGCGCGCCCTTCTCGGGGTCGCACTGCGCGTCCGCCGTCGCGACGACCTTGACGTCGGCGTCGCCGAGCCCGGCCTTGAAGCCGTCGTACGCGCGCGGTGGTGACCGGGTGGCCGGCGACGCAGAGGATCAGCGCCGAGGTTCCCGCCGTCCGGCAGGTGCTCGCGCATCCACTCGCCGCCCGCCTTGCCGCCGGCCTGCGTTGTCGGTGCCGACGTAGCTCGCGTACTTCCGCCTCCAGCTCGTCGGCCGGGGCGTCGAACAGCACCAGCGGGATGCCCGCGTCGATCACGCGCTGGAGCACGGGGAGCAGCGGCTTGGTGTCCGAGCCGTTCGACCGCGATCGCGTCGACGTCCTTCGCCATCGCGTTCTCGATCAGGCCGACGACCTCGTCGGTCGACGACTGCGCTCGCGGCCGGCGGAGACCGTGACGTCGGCGCCGGCCTGCTTGGCCGCCTCGCCTCGATGCCCTCCTTCTGGGCGACGTAGAAGTCGTTGTCGAGCGACGCCATGATCACCGCGACCTGGACCGGGCTCGTCCTTCGTCGGCCGCGACCGCTCTCCGTCCTTCGTGTCGTCGCCGCATCCGGCGACGCACCGAGACGCCGCCACCGCGACGCAGACCGTCGCGATCCACCCTCGTCCTCTCATGGGACCTACATCCCTCTCGCTCTCGTTGCGGCGGCAGGCGGAGGCGCGGCGCCGACGATCATCGACACCAGCGCCTCGTGGTTTGCCGCGGTCGGCGCCGCCTCTCCGACCGTGCGGCCCTGGCGCAGCACGACGGCGCGGTCGGCGACCTGCGTGACGTGCTCCAGGTTGTGTGAGATCAGGATCACCGCGACGCCGCGCTCCGGCAGCCGCTGCACGAGCTCGAGGACCTGCGCGGACTCGCGCACGCCCAGCGCGGCGGTCGGCTCGTCGAGGATCACGAGGCGGTCCGCGAACGCGACCGCGCGCAGGACCGCGATGGCCTGCCGCTGGCCGCCGGAGATCGACACCGACCTCCTGGCGCGCGCCGATCCGGCGCACCGCGAGCCGCTCGAGCTGTGCGGCCCAGTCGTCCTCCATCGCCCGCTCGCGCAGGAACGCGAGCCGGCCGAGCCACGCGGGCCGTCGCAGCTCGCGCCCGATGCGGAAGTTCGCGACGGCGGAGAGGTTGTCGAACAGCCCGAGGTCCTGGTGCAGCGTCTCGATGCCGGCGCGCCGCGCGTCGACCGGCGAGGCGAACGCGACGGGCAGCCCGTCGAGGCGGATCTCGCCGCGCGTCGAGCGTGTGCACGCCGCAGATCGCCTTCACCAGCGTCGACTTGCCGGCGCCGTTGTCGCCCAGCAGCGCGACGATCTCGCCGGCGTCGACCGACAGGCTCGCGTCCTCGAGCGCGCGCACGGCCCCGTAGGTCTTCGCCGCGCTCCGGATCTCCAGCAGCGCCGTCATGCCTCCGCCGCCCGCGCGTGCGCGGCGCGCAGCCGCGTCTCCAGGCGACCGCGCACGACGTCGAGCTCGAGCGAGACGATGACGAGCGCCCCGATCGCGATCAGCTGCCAGAACGGGCTCGACGTCGAGCAGGTCGAGCCCGTTGCGGATGACGCCGATGATCAGCGCGCCGGCGATCACGTTCCCGACGCGTCCGCGGCCGCCGAAGAAGCTGGCGCCGCCGATGATCACGGCCGTGATCGCGTCGAGCTCGAGCAGCTGGCCGGCCTGCGGCGACGCGGAGTCGGTGCGGCCGGCGACGAGGATCGCCGGCGACGCCCGGCGGCCAGGCCGCACAGCACGTAGACCGAGAGCAGCACGCGGTCGACCGGGATGCCGACGCGGCGCGCGCCCGTCCGGGTTGCCGCCGACCGCGTAGATCCAGCGGCCCCACTGCGTGCGGTTCAGCAGCACGCGCGGCCGCGGCGGCGAGGGCCGCGACGAGGATCGACCGGCACCGGGACGCGGGCCGACCGTGCCGCTCCCGAGCGCGTCGACCACCGCCGGGAAGCCCGGTCTTCGTCTGGCCGTCCGAGATCACGAGCGCGAGGCCGCGGACGATGCCGAGCGTGCCGAGCGTGACGATGAACGGGTTCGCGACGCGGCCCCAGACCAGGATCGCCGCCGTTGGCGAGGCCGACCGCCGCGCCGGTGGCCAGGAACACCGCGATGGTGCAGTCGCGCCCGAGCCCGTGGCCAGCACGCCGAGGACGCCCGCGAGCCCGACGACCGAGCCGACCGAGAGGTCGATGCCGCGGGTGAGGATCACGAGCAGCTGCCCGAGCGCCAGCACCGCGACGAACGAGGCCTGGAAGCCGAGGTTCGTGAGGTTCCGCTCGGTGAGGAAGAAGGGCGACAGCAGCGTCATAGCCACGCAGAGGACGGCGAGGATCAGCACGGGCCCGGCCTGCAGGCCGCGCAGGCCGGCGCGCGCGAGGCGGTCGGTGGCCGCGGGGCGCGCGGCGCCCGCGATCGGAGCCGACGAGGCCGTCATTCCGGCGGCTCCACGAGATCCTGGAGCGGCAGCACCGAGGTGAGGACGAGGCCGCCGTCGACGATCAGCGAGCTCCCGGTCGTGTACGCGCCGGCGTCGGAGACGAGGTGCGCGATGAGCGCCGCGACCTCCTCCGGCGCGCCGGGGCGACCGAGCGGGATCGGAGGGAGCGAGACCGTGTGCGGGTCGACGCCGTCCTTGCCGGTCATGGGCGTCGCGATGTGGCCGGGCGCCACGGCGTTGGCCGTGATCCCGTGGCGGGCGAGCTCCAGCGCCATCACCTTCGTCGCCATGCCCAGTCCCGCCTTCGCTGCCGCGTACGCGGCCGCGAAGCGCAGCGGCACGTGCTCGTGGACCGACGTCACCGCGACGAGGCGGCCGCCGTCCCCGCGCTCGACCAGCCGCCGCGCGGCCGCCTGCGCGCAGAGCACGGGCCCGGTGAGGTTGACCTCGAGCGCTCGGCGCCACGCGTCCGGCTCGTCCTCCAGGAACGACGCCCGGTGGTTCGCGCCGGCGCAGGCGACGAGGCCCCACAGCCCGCCCAGCTCGGCCGCGAGCTCGTCCACCGCGTCGCCCGGACGGTCGGTCAGGTCGAGGCGACCGACCACCGCGCGCCGTCCGTGCGCGCGGACGCGTTCGGCGGTCTCGCGGGCGCCGGCCTCGTCGGTGTGCCAGGTGACGCCGACGTCGTGGCCCGCGGCCGCGATCGCGACCGCGGTCGCGCGGCCGATGCCGGAGTCGGAGCCGGTGACGATGAGCGAGCGGGTCATGACGCGAGCGCCGTCCGCCGCTCGAGCGTGGCGCGGTAGACGTCGGCGAGCAGGTGCACGTCCCGCGCGCCCTGTTCCGCAGGGGTGCGACAGGGCTCGCGCGTGCGCACGCAGGCGGCGAAGTGCTCCAGCTCGCGGGCGTACGTCGCGACGGGGTCCAGGTACGGGGCCGGGAACGACAGCGCGCGGCAGCCGTCGGTGGTGATCAGCCGGACGTCCTCGGTGAACGCCGGGGCGCCGGGCGCGAGCAGCCACGCGGCGCTCCAGCGCACGCCGCCCGTGAGCTCGAGCACGCAGCTCGCGAGCGAGCCGTCCGCGGCGCCGGCGGCGTCGACGACCCGCTCGACCTCCACGCCCATCGCGTCGAGCAGCCCGAGCACGGCGTTCACGTCGTGGACGAGCGCGCCCAGGAACGCGTCCGAGTAGGCGCGCCCGCCGGCGGGGTCGTCGGATCCGGTGGCCTCGGCGACCTGGTGCGCGGTCGCGCATGCGAGCGCCGCGCGCACGTCGCCGGGGACGTCCGCCGGCTCGACGAAGCCCGCGGGACGCAGCGTCCGTCCGATGCCGGGGTCGACGGTCGTGGTCTCGACACGCCGCAGCCGCGCCGCGTCGGGCGGGTCGGCGAGCAGGCGCTCGTACGCCGGATCGAAGCGCTTCATGTACCCGACCTGCACGACGCGCCCCTGCGCGCGGGCGGTCGCGACGATGGCGTCGGCGTCGGCGGGCGCGAGGCACAGCGGCTTCTCCACCAGCACGTCGAGCCCGGCCTCCAGGGCGTCGAGGACGACCGGGGCGTGGGTCGCGTTCGGCGAGCAGACGAGGAGCGCGTCCAGCGCTCCGTGCTCGAGCATGCCGCGGTGGTCGGGGAACGTGCGCGGGATCCGCCAGCGGGCCTGCAGCGCCGTGCGGACGCGCGCGCTGGGGTCCGCGAGCGCCTCGACGCTGAACCGATCGCCGAGCCGTGCGAGGACGGGCAGATGCGCGACCTGGGTGATGAGCCCGCCGCCGGCGACGCCGAGCCGGAGGCGGGGTGGGGTCGGGGCTGGCACGACGGGTGATTCGATCACCGGTTCACTGCGCCGTCAACGGCACGATTCCGTCCGGCTCAGATCGAACTGAGGTCCTGTCCGCGAATTCGTTCGTCATGACGAACGGAAAGCCCACAGTCCGCTGGGGACGAAGTTGCCGCTGGTGCGAGCTGTAGGTTTGGTGATCCAATCACCGCATGTCTCGCCTGCACCGGAGCCTCCTGCGCGTGCTCGTCGCCGACATCGTCGGGGGCCGGCTGGAGGTCGGCGAGCGGCTGCCGCCGGAGGCGGATCTCGCGCGCCGCTTCGATGTCAGTCGCGGCGTCGCCCGCGAGTGCATCCGCGGGCTCGAGGAGCGCGGGCTCGTCGCGGTCAAGCACGGGCGCGGCGCGACGGTGCGCTCCGACGCCCACTGGGACATGTTCAACCCCGACGTGATCGCCGCGATGCTCGACAGCTCGCGCGCGGCCGACGTGCTGCGCGAATACCTGGAGTGCCGCCGGCTGCTGGAGATCAGCGCCGCGGGGCTCGCGGCGGAGCGCGCCACGGGCGAGCAGCTGGTCGCGCTGTCGGACGCGCTCGAGCGGATGACCGCCGCGGCCGTGCAGGCGCCGGTCAGCCCGTCGGCAGAGGACCGCTATCACGAGGCCGACGTGGCCTTCCACCGCGCGGTCATCGGCGCCGCCGGCAACCGCGCGCTCGGGGGCATGAGCGAGCCGGTGCACCGGGCGCTCGCAGCCGCGCGCCGGCCGCTCGCGCGTCCCGGCCAGCGCCTCGAGCGCAGCCTGCCCGAGCACCGGCGCATCCTCGCCGCGATCGCCGCGCGGGATCCCGGCGAAGCGCGCGCGGCGATGCGCGATCACCTGTTGACGGTCGAGCGCTACCTCCGCGAGTACGCGGAGGATTGGACCCCGGAGAGCCGGAGGGCGTCCTGACCGTCGCCGAGGCATTCTTCGTGGCACGCACGATGCAGGCGCTGGAGGTGCTGTCGTTCGCGCCGTCGTCGGCGCCGCAGATCGCGGCGGCGCTCCAGGTGCACCCGCGCACCGCCCGCCGGCTCCTCAACCGCCTCGCGGCCGACGGCTGGCTGCAGCGGATCGAGGGTCCGCGGCCGCTGTACGCGCCGACGATGCGGATCGTCGCACTCGCCGCGCAGCTCGCCGATCGCGCGCCGGTGGTGCGGCTCGGCGCGGCGGTCGCCCAGGACCTGCAGGCCACGAGCGGCAACGTCGTGCACCTCGCCGTGCCGAGCTACCGGTCCGCGCTGCGCCTGCTCCGCGTGAACGGCGACGCGGGCTCCCGCCCGCAGCTGCGCGACCTCGCGCCGGCGCACGCGATCGCGGGCGGGAAGCTGCTGCTCGCGTACCGGGAGCCCTGGCGCGAGAGCGTGCTGGAGCGGCCCCTGGAGCAGGTGACGGAGGCCACGGTCGTCGATCCCGGCGCGGTCCGGGCCGAAGCCGAGACGACACGCGCGCGCGGCTACGCGGTCGAGGACGGCGAGTTCCGCGCCGGCGTCCGGGCGATCGCGGCGCCCGTCCGCGACAGGTTCGGCGACGTCATCGCCGCGCTCGCGCTCTCGGGCGGTCCGGCGGGGCTCGGCGACATGGACCGGGCCGCGCGGCAGGTGGCCGCGGCGGCGGACGAGCTGACGGAGCAGCTGATCGCGGGATCGCCGTGACGGCGCTGCGCTCCGATCACGCCCGCGCCGCGTACGACGCGTTCGCGCCGGTCTACGACATCTTCACCGCGGGCCACGACCAGCCGGCCTGGACGGGAGCCATCCTGGAGCTCGCCGAGGGCGCCGGGCTCGCCGGCCGCCGCCTGCTGGACGTCGGCTGCGGCACCGGGAGCGCGATCCCGCCGATGCTCGATCGCGGCTTCGACGTCCGCGGCGTCGACATCTCCGAAGCGATGGTCGAGCGGGCACGGGACAAGCTCGGGCCGGACGTGGACCTGTCGGTCGCCGACATGCGCGCGCTTCCCGCGCTCGGCGACTTCGACCTCGTCTGGTCGCTGTGCGACTCGGTCAACTACCTCCAGAGCGACGCCGAGCTCGTCGCGGCGTTCCGCGGCTTCCGGCGCAATCTCGCGGCGGGCGGCGTCGTCGCGTTCGACGTCGACTCGCTCGCGACGATCCGCGCCCTGTACTCGTCGCTGCTGGTGCTGCCGGCGCACGACGCGGTGCTCGTGTTCGAGGGCCGCTCGGCTCCCGACCTGCCGAGCGGCGCCGCGGCCGAGGCCTGGCTCGACCGCTTGACGCCGGACTCCCGGCCCTGGTGGTCCCGGATCCGCGGCGTGCATCACCAGCGCCACCATCCCGAAGCCGCGATCAGGCGCGCGCTCGAGGCCGCCGGCCTCGCGTGCGTGGGTGTGTGGGGGACGGAGCAGGACGGGTCGCGCGAGCAGCCGTTCGACGACCTCCGCCACAACAAGGCCGTGTACATCGCGCGTGCGAGCGCGCCCGAGGAGCAGGGGAGGTGAACCAGCATGACGATCGAGGCGACCGACCGCCCGGTGCTCAACGAGTCCGGGATGTGGAAGGGCAGCTGAACCCAGCCGCCGCCCCGCCCGCAGGCGCCGCGGGCGGCGGGCGGCTGTATCTCCGCTTCTCGGTCGAGCCGTTCGTCACGCCGTCCGGGGACCTGTATCTCTTGCGCGCCGGGGACTCGGACCTCCTGGTCCGTGACGCGGAGCCGAGCGACCGCGTGCTCGTGCAGGCGATAGCAGACCGGCCATGGGCGCGGCCCCGGCTCGCCGAGCACGTCGCCGTCTCGACCGAGACGCTGGACCACAAGCTCGCCGCGCTCGCCTCGGCCGGCGTGCTGGTGGATCTGCCTGAGTCTGCGCAACCGCTCGACTCCGATGAAGCGGTCCGGTTCAGCCGCCAGCTTCCCTACCTCGCCGAGGCCGGTGACCCCGATGCGCTCCAGCGCCGGCTCCGGCGCTCGACGGTCGTCATCCTCGGCTGCGGCGGGCTCGGGTCATGGGCGCTCGCCGCGCTTGCCTCGGCGGGTGTCGGCGGCTTCGTGCTCGTCGACGACGACGTCGTCGAGCGCTCCAACCTCAACCGGCAGATCCTCTACGGCGAAGCCGACGTCGGGCAGCCGAAGGTCGAGGCGGCGGCGCGCTGGCTCGACCGATTCGACCCTCGCATCCAGGTCCGCCCGCTGCAGCGCCGGATCAGCTCCGCGGCCGAGCTTCCGGAGGTCGTTGCGGGCGCGGACATCACCGTGGTCGCCGCCGACTGGCCGCCGTACCTGCTCGCGCGGTGGGTGAACGAGGCCTGCATCGCGGCGCAGGTGCCGTTCGTCCTCGCGGGGCAGTCCCCGCCGATCGTGAAGATCGGGCCGATCTACTGGCCGGGCCGGACCGCCTGCTTCGCGTGCCACGAGGAGCAGCTGCGGCGCGCGTCGCCGCACTACGACGACTACGTCGAGCACGCCCAGACCGCGACGCAGCGCTCGGCCACGCTCGGCCCCGCCTCGGGGCTCGTGGGAGCGGCGCTGGGCATGGACCTGCTGCACCTGCTGATCGGCATGCGGCCCGCGTCCCTCGGCGCAGCGGTGCTGATCGACATGCGAACGCTGCAGACGCGCAGCGAGCCGGTGCGACGATCGAAGGACTGCGAGGCCTGTCAGCATCTCGACTGATGGCCTCGACCGCGGCCGACCAGCCGACCGCTCTGGAGTTCGCGCGGGCGCTCTCGCACCCGCTCCGCCATCGGTTGCTCCTGGAGTACCACCGCGACACCACGAGTCCGAGTCGCGCGGCAAGGCGGCTCGAGGCGCCGTTGAACGTCGTCAGCTACCACACCCGGGTCCTGCTCTCGCACCGCTGCATCGAGCTCGTCGACAGCCGGCGGGTCCGCGGGGCGGTCGAGCGCTTCTACCGAGCGACGCGCGATCCCATCATCGAAGACGGCGAATGGTCGGCGCTGCCCGCGCGGCTTCGCCGGGCGATGACCCAGACGACGGTCTCGATGGTGTGGAGCGAGGTGCGCCGCGCCGCGATGGCGGGCGGGTTCGATGCTGCCTCCACGCACCTGAGCCGGACGCCGCTCGACCTCGACGACGACGCCAGAGACCAGCTCAACGGCCTCCTCCGCCACCTCATGGACGAAGCGATCCGGATCCAGTCCGAGAGCGCCGCCCGCAATCCCGCGATCGAGCACAGGGTGGAGCTCGTCATGCTCCACTTCGGCCGGACGTCAGCCCCATAGGCCGGGGACCGCCTCGAGCCTCGAGGCGTGCAGCGGCGGTGGCCGCGTGCCGGTCCACGCGTGCTCGGCGTGCGTCTCGCTGACGTCGACGAGCGAGCTGAGGAAGCGCGTGACCAGCGGCTCGTCCTCGCCCAGCTCCTCGAGCAGCCGTTCGAGGTCGGCGACGAGCGGAGCGTAGGCGCTCGCCGCGCGGTCGATCGTCGCCGGGGAGATGCGGACGAGCCGCACGCGCTTGTCGCCCGGGTCCTCGCGCCGGAGCAGGTGCCCGTCGCGCTCCATGCGCTGGACGAGCGCGGCGGTCCCGCCGGAGGAGAGATCGAGCAGCTCGCCGAGGCGCGTCTGCGTCAGCTCGCCGTGCTGGGCGAGGTGGGCGACCGCGACCATCTCGGTCTCGCTGATGCCGAGCCGACGGGCGACGGCGGCACGGTGCCGGGCGACCGCCATCTCCCGGCGGTGCAGCAGCGACCGGACCAGCTCGACTCTGGCCGAAGGGTCACGCATCGATCGAGCCGCTTGAGCTATTGGCTCAGAATATCGGTCCGCCCGGACCACGGGGCGGCGCGGCCGCGCACGCCGGGACGGAGCCGGAGGACCGAGCCGGCGAGCGGCTGCCGGGCGAGCTGCTGCGGCGTGAGCCGGTGCCTCGCCGACGTGACGTAGAGCGTCGGCGAGGTCGGGGCCGCCGAACGCGAGGCTCGTCGGGTTCGTGACCGGCAGCCGGATGTGCGCGTCCAGGCTGCCGTCCGGCAGGTAGCGCCGCACGGCTCCGCCGCCGAACAGCGCGAGCCACACGCCGCCCTCGGCGTCGACGGTCAGCCCGTCGGGCAGCCCGTCCTCGCGGCTCGATGACGGCGAACCGGCGCCGGGCGCCGAGGCGGCCGCGGTCGAGGTCGAACGCGATCGCGTCGATCCGCTGGGTCGTGCTGTCCACGTAGTAGAGGACGCTGAAGTCGCGGTTCCAGTCGAGGCCGTTCGAGATCGTGGCGCCGGCGATCGCGCGCACGACGTCCCCCTCGCCGGAGAGGCGATAGAGCGCCGCTCTGCCGGGTGCGCGGACCGTCGACATCGTCCCGGCCCACAGCCGGCCGGCGGGGTCGAACGCGGCGTCGTTGAAGCGGTTGTCGGCGAGCCCGGGCTCGACGGACGCGATGACGTGCGCGGGCGCGCCGGGCGCGCGCGAGCCGGACGAGCCGGCGCCCGACCCCGGCGACCAGCCCGCCGCCGGGAGCCGGCAGCGCGAAGCCGACATGGCCGTCCGTCGCGGCCCGCTCCTCCCGCCCGGTCGCGACGTCGAGCCGGACGATCGCGCCGGCGGTGATGTCGACGCGCTGCAGGACGGCGAGCCGCGGCAGCCAGACCGGGCACTCGCCGAGCCGGTCCGCTGTCCGGGAGACGATCTCGATGGCGGACATTGATAGAGTGATCCTATCTCTGGCGTGGCGATCGTGACGGGCGGTACCCGCGGCATCGGCCGGGCGACGGTCGAGCGACTCGCCGCGGACGGCTACTCGGTCGTGTTCTGCGGCCGCGGCGAACGTGCCGCCGAGGCCGCCGGCGAGGCGGTGTTCGTACGCTGCGACGTCGGCGTCGAGCAGGAGGTCGAGGCGCTCGTCCACGCGTGCGTCGCCCGCTTCGGCCCGCCGACGCGTGCTCGTCAACAACGCCGGCGTGAACGCGACGTTCGACGCCACGACGATGACCGAGGCCGAGTGGGACCGCTTCTTCGCGGTCGACCTCAAGGCGGCGTGGCTGTGCGCCAAGCACGTGCTGCCGCACATGGTCGGCGCGGGCGGCGGCGCGATCGTGAACGTCGCCTCGATCCACGCCGTCGTGACGCGCGAGGGCTTCTTCCCGTACGCCGCCGCGAAGTCCGGCCTGCTCGGCCTGACCCGGAGCCTCGCGCTCGACTACGGGCCGCACGGCGTCGCGCGTCAACTGCGTCGCCCGGGGTTCACGCGCACGCGCCTGGTCGAGGAGTCGCTCGACCTGTCCGCCGACCGCGCCGCCGCCGAGCGCCGATGCTCGACGGCGTCGCGCTCGGCCGGATCGCCGAGCCCGCGGAGGTGGCCGACGTCGATCGCGTTCCTCGTGTCGTCCGACGCCGGCTACGTCACCGGCGCCTCGCTCATCGTGGACGGCGGGCTGACGGCGCGGCGCGCGGGCTGACCGGCCGCGTTGACGGGCCGAGTGTCGTGATTCGATCTCTCCCGTGCGACTGCACCGGGAGATGATGCGCGAGCTCGTCACCGAGATCGTCGCCGGGAAGCTGGCCGACGGCGAGATGCTGCCGCGCGAGGTCGACCTCGCCGAGCGCTTCGACGTCAGCCGCGGCGTCGCGCGGGAGGCGCATCCGCGCGCTCGAGGAGCGCGGGCTGGTGAGCGTGCGGCACGGGAGGGGCGCGACCGTCAACGCCGCGCGAGCAGTGGGACATGTTCGACCCCGACGTGCTCGTCCGCGCTGCTCGAAGGCACCGCCGCGGCCGACGTCCTCGCCGAGTACGTCGAGTGCCGCCGGATCCTCGAGGTCGAAGGCGGCCGGACTCGCGGCCGAGCGCGGCGGCGACGGACGATCGCCGCGAGCGAGGCGCTGCTCGCGCAGATGGAGGCCGCGGGCGCTCGCGCCGAGCCGAGGCCGAGGCGGCGCTTCCACGAGGCCGACATCGGCGTTCCACCAGGCGCTCGTCGCCGCGACCGGCAACCGCGCGCTCGGCGCGCTCGTCGAGCGCATCCACGACGCGCTGCTGACCGCGCGCTATCCGCTCGCCCGCCCGCAGTACCGGTAGAGCGCGCGCTGCCCGAGCACCGGCGGATCCTCGCCGCGGTCGTCGGAGGGCGAGCCGGAACGGGCCCGCGCGGCGATGGCGAGCACCTCGACACGGTCGGCGGCTACCTGCGCGAGTACGCCGCGCCGCGTCTCGCCGCGCCGCCTGAGAGCGCGGCCCGCGCGGGGCGCGGGACGGAAGCGTGACCTTGTCGGGTGCCGCAGTGCCGTCCGGTGATTACGGATCACTGCGCGTGAGCGCGGCGGACATCCTCATCACGTGGCCGGACTACGACGTCGAGGACCGGCAGCTCGGCGGCGCGCTCACGGCGGCCGGCCTGACGGTCCGGCTCGCGCCCAAGCGCGGCGCGCGCTCGGCGGCCGAGACTGCGCACGCTGCTCGACGGCGCCGCCGGCGCGATCGTCTCGACCGACCCGTTCGACGCGGCCGTCCTCGATCGCGCGCCCGGCGCTGCGCGTGATCGCCCGCGTGGGCGTCGGCGTCGACTCGATCGACCTCGACGCCGCGACCGCGCCAGCGGCGTCGCCGTCACGTCACGCCCGGCGCGAACGCCGCGACGGTCGCCGACCACGCGGTCGCGCTCATGCTCGCCGCGCTGCGCCGCGTCGCCGAGCACGACGCCGGCGTGCGGCGCGGCGACTGGAACCGCACGGGCGTCACGACGCCCTGGGAGCTCAGCGGCGCGACCGTCGGCCTCGTCGGCTACGGCCGCATCGGGCGGCTCGTCGCCGAGCGCCTGCGCGGCTTCGGCGTGCGGATCCTCGCGTGCGACCCGGCGCGGCCGCCCGCCGCCGACGGCGTCGAGCTCGTCGCAGCTCGACGCGCTGCTGCGCGCGAGCGACGTCGTCTCGCTGCCACGCCCCGCTGCGCCCGCGACGGCCGGGCTGATCGGCGCCGGCCGAGCATCGGCGCGATGCGGCCGGGACGCGGTCCTCGTCAACACCGCGCGCGGCGGGGTCGTCGACGAGGACGGCGCTCATCGGCGCGCTCGAGCGGGGCGCATCTGCGCGGCGCGCGCTCGACGTGTTCGCGGACGAGCCGCCGACGTCGCCCCGCCTGCTGGCGCTCCCGAACCTGGTGCTGAGCCCGCACATCGCCGGCGTGAGCGAGCGATCCGTCGCGCGAGATGACCCGCCAGGCGACCGCCTCCGTGCTCGACGTGCTCGCCGGGCGCGCGCCCGCGCCGGTCTGGTCAACCCGGACGTGCTGGCCGGCGGAGCCGGGAGGCGCGCGATGCGGTCGGCACCGTCCTCGTGCGCGTGCCCGGCGCGACGTCCGCCGAGCTGCTGGCCGAGCCGTTCGACTTCGTCTGGATCGATCTCGAGCATGGCGCGCTGGGCCGCCGAGATGCAGGAGGCGGTGATCGGCGCGCAGGCGGCGGGCGCCTCGGCGCTCGTTCGCACGCCCGGCCGCGACGTGATCGGCGCGATGCCTCGACGCCGGCGCCGACGGGATCGTGCTCGCGGCGTGCGTGGCCCGCGACCGCGCGGCGGCGACGTGCGGCGACGGCGCCACCCCCCGGAGGGCGTGCGCGGCTACGGCCCGCGCCGCGCTGGCGCGTCCGGCCGCGGGCCGAGCGCCGCGCTGCGGGCGCAGATCGAGGACCTGACGGGCGTGCACGACGCGCCGCGATCGCGCCGTCCACGGCGTCGACGCGCTCGTCGTCGGCATCGCCGACCTGTCGTTCGAGCTCGGCGAGCCGCTCGATGCTGGACGCGCCGCGCGTTGCGCGGCGCGATCGATGCCGTCCGCGGCGCGTCCCGCGGGCCGGCGTCGCCGTTCGGCGCTCGGCGGGGCTCCGACGTGGAGTCCGCGCGGGCGCGCCGAGGCCGACCTCGTCGTGGTCGGCTCCGACGTGCGCGCTCCTCGACGGCGCGCTCGCGGCGGCGGCTGACGCGCCGACGCGAGGGCATCGGGGGAGCGGCGTGACCGAGTACCTCAAGCGACGCGCGCCTGGCACGCCCCGGCCGCGTCGGCCGCGGTGCGCGCGCACGGTCTCGGAGATGCTGCTGCGGATCGAGCGCGACGGCGAGCGCGCGATCCGGGCGTACTCGCGAGGCGCTCGACGGCTGGTCGCCCCGGCGGTTCCTCGTCGAGGGCGCGGCGATCGACCGGGCCGCCGCCGGGCTCGACGACCGGCTCGCCGAGCACATCGCATTCGCCCAGGCGCAGGTCCGCGCGTTCGCGCTCGCCCAGCGCGCGACGCTCGCCGAGCTCGAGCTGGAGACGCTGCCGGGGGTGACGCTCGGGCATCGGCACATCCCGGTCGGCGCGGTCGGCGCGTACGTGCCCGGCGGCCGCTATCCGATGCTCGCGTCGGCGTTCATGACGGTGATCGTCCCCAAGGTGGCCGGCGTGCGGCACGTGGTCGCGGCGGCGCCGCCGCAGCGGGGCGGCGGGATCCATCCGGCGATGCTCCACGCGATGGCGACCTCCGGCGCCGACGCGATCCTCTGCCTCGGCGGCGTGCAGGCGCTCGCCGCGATGGCGTTCGGGCTCTGCGGCGTCGAGCCGGCCGACATGCTCGTCGGCGCCGGGAACGCGTACGTGGCCGAGGCGAAGCGGCAGCTCTTCGGCAGGGTGGGCATCGACGTCGTGGCCGGCCCGACCGAGATCGCGATCATCGCCGACGCGGGCGCCGACGCCGGCCTGGTCGCGGCCGACCTCCTGGGCCAGGCGGAGCACGGCCCGACGTCGCCGTGCGGTGCTCATCTCCACCTCGCGGCAGCTCGCGCTCGACGTGGTGGCGGCGGTGAACGAGCTCCTCGCCACGTGGCCGACGCGCGACGTCGCCGGCCCCGCATGGCGCGATCACGGGACCGTCGCGGTCGTCGCGGGCGACGACGAGGCCGTGCGGCTCTCCGACGAGTACGCCCCGGAGCACCTCGAGGTCCACGTGAGCGAGCGAGAAGCTCGACGGCTATCTGTCCCGGCTGCGCAACTACGGCTCGCTGTTCCTCGGGGCGGACGCGACGGTCGCGTACGGCGACAAGGCCGTGGGCACGAACCACGTGCTGCCGACGATGGGGGCGGCGCGGTTCACCGGCGGCCTGTGGGTCGGCAAGTTCCTGAAGACCTGCACGTTCCAGCGGCTCACGCCCGCCGGCACCCGCGCGGTCGCGCCGGCGGTGGCCGCGATCTCGCACGCCGAGCGGTTCGGCGGTCACGCCCGCACCGCCGAGTTGCGGCTCGAGGCACTCGACTCCGCGCGCGGATGACGCGGTTCGAGCTCGACGGCGCCGAGGTCGTGGTCACCGGCGCGAGCGGCGGCATCGGCGCGGCCGCCGCGCATGCGCTCGCCTGCGCGGGCGCGGGCCGGCTCACGCTCGTCGCGCGCGACGCCGGCGCGCTCGACGCGGTCGCCGAGCGGATGCCGGTGCGCACGCGGGTCATCGCGTGTGACGTGACCGATCGCGCGGCCGTCGAGGCGGCGTTCGGGGCGATCGCGCGCGTCGACGTGATCGTCCACGCGGCCGGCGCGAACGCGCCGCAGGAGTTCCTCGATGTCGATCTCGCGACCGCCGACCGCCTGTGGGCGCTCAACGTACGCGCGGGACTGCACCTCTCTCAGCTCGCGGTCCGCCGGATGCCGCCCGAAGGCGGGGTGGTCGTGTTCGTCTCCTCCCAGATGGGCCACGTCGGGGCGGAGCGGCGGACCGTGTACTGCGCGACGAAGCACGCGGTGGAGGGCCTGACGAAGGCGATGGCGGTCGAGCTCGCCCCTCGGGGCGTCCGCGTGGTCGCCGTCGCGCCCACGTTCGTCGAGACCGCGCTGACCGCGCCGTTCCTCGCCGATCCGGCGTTCCGCGAGGCGGCGCTCGCGCAGATCCCCCTGGGACGCCTCGGCAGGCCCGACGACGTCGCGGGCGCGATCGTCTACGCGGCATCGCCCGCCGCGTCGCTGATGACCGGCGCGAGCATCCGCGTCGACGGCGGCTGGACGGCGCGGTGAGAGGAGGCTCGCGATGCGCGATCAGACCGTGCGGCTGACGACCGGCCAGGCGCTCGTGCGCTGGCTGCAGGCGCAGTGGTCCGAGCGCGACGGCGTGCGCCGCCGGGCGGTGCCGGCGATGTTCGGCATCTTCGGCCACGGCCAGGTCCTCGGGCTCGGCCAGGCGCTCGTGCAGGAGGGCGCCGAGCTGCCGTTCCACCAGCCCAAGAACGAGCAGTCGATGGTGCACACGGCGATGGGCTTCGCCAAGGCCGCGCGGAGGCTGCAGGCCCTGGCCTGCACCGCCTCGATCGGGCCGGGCGCGACGAACATGCTCACCGGCGCTGCGACGGCCACCGTGAACCGGCTGCCGGTTCTGCTGCTGCCGGCCGACACGTTCGCGAGCCGGCGCAGCGGGGTGGTGCTGCAGCAGCTCGAGCACCCGCTCGAGCGCGACGTCTCGGTCAACGACGCGTTCCGGCCGCTGAGCCGGCACTTCGACCGGATCGCCCGGCCCGAGCAGCTGCTCGCCGCGCTGCCCGAGGCGATGCGGGTGCTGCTCGATCCCGCCGAGACCGGGGCCGTGACGGTCGCGCTGCACCAGGACGTGCTCGGCGAGGCCGCGCACTTCCCGGAGCGCTTCTTCGCGCCGCGGACGTGGCGGGTGACGCGGCGCGCGCCGGACCCGGAGGAGCTGGCGGACGCGATCGCGCTGCTGCACTCCGCCCGGCGGCCGCTCCTCGTCGCCGGCGGCGGCGTGATCCACGCCGAGGCGGAGGACGCGCTCCACGCGTTCGCGCTGCGCACCGGGGTGCCGGTGGCGGAGACGTCGGCCGGGAAGGGGGCGATGCCGCCGGGGCCGCTCGCGCTCGGCGGGCTCGGCGTCAACGGCACCGCGGCGGCCAACCGCGTCGCCGCGGAGGCGGACCTCGTGCTCTGCGCCGGCACGCGGTTGACGGACTTCACCACCGGCTCCCTCTCGCTGTTCCAGCATCCCGGCGTGCGGTTCGTCGGGATCAACGTCTGCGCTGCGGATGCGCACAAGCTCTCCGCGGCACCGGTCGTGGCTGACGCGCGGGCGGCGCTCGAGGCGCTGGCACTCGACGCGCCGCCGGTGTCGCCGACCTACCGCGAGGAGGTCGAGGCGGAGCGCGAGTCCTGGGAGCGCGAGCTGGCGGCCGACCTGCGCGGCGGCGGCGCCGGCCGGATGACGCAGGGCGAGGTCTACGCGACGGTCAACGCCTCCGCGCGCGCGGGCGACTGGGTGATCGCGGCCGCGGGCTGGGCCCCCGGCGACGTGCTGAAGGCGTGGCGCGTGGTGCCGGGCAGCCGGGCGCACGTGGAGTTCGGGTTCTCGTGCATGGCGCACGAGATCCCGGCGGCGCTCGGCATCCGCCTGCACGGGGGCGCGGAGGGCGAGATCTTCGTCCTGATCGGGGACGGCACGTACCTGATGGGGGCGAGCGAGCTCGTGACGGCCGTCCAGGAGGGCTGGAAGATCACCGTGGTGGTCCTGGACAACTCCGCGTACGGATCGATCGACGCGCTGGCGCGAGGGAAGTCCGGCGTCAGCGTCGGCAACGAGCTCGTCGCGCGGGCGGGCGGCGGGCCGCTGCCGGTCGACTACGCCGCCAACGCCGGGAGCTTCGGCTGCCGCGGGCGCCGCGCTGACGACGCAGACGCGCTCGCCGCCGCGCTGGCCGAGGCGCGCGAAGGGGACGTCACGACCGTGATCCACTGCCCGACGGCGCCGGGCCGGCCGTTGCTCGACACCGGCGCGTTCTGGGATCTCGGCGTGCCCGAGGTCGCGACGTCGGAGTCGACACGCGCGCTCGCGCAGGCCCACCTGGCCGCTCGCGAGCGGCTCCAGCGCTTCTACTGAGCGGGAGGGCAGGCGCAACGCAACGGGCCTGGCCCTGGATCCGTGCCGATCCCGGCCGCGCGGAGCCGCTCGACGCTGCGCCGAAGGTCGGCGGCCGGGAGGCCGGGCGAGCCGGGGCGGCGGTCCTGCTCGACCGTCGCGAGGCCCGTGAACCCGGCGGCCGCGAGCGCGGCGCGCAGGCGCTCCAGCTCGAGCGAGCCGTCGCCCACCGGGCAGAAGATCCCGCCCGCGATCGCGGCCCAGAAGTCGAGCCGGTCGGTCCGCGCCGCCGCGAGCCGCGGTGCGCTGACGTCCTTGAGGTGCAGGTGCTCGAGCCGGTCCGCGTGCCGCGCGACCAGCGCGGCCGGATCGGCCCCGGCGTAGAGCGCGTGACCGGTGTCCAGGCAGAGGCCGAGCACGTCCGCCGGCACGTCGGCGAGCAGCGTCTCGATCTCGTCCTCGAACTCGACGTAGCTGCCGGCGTGCGGGTGGAAGACCGCGCGCACGCCGCGTTCCGCCGCCAGCTCGGCGAGCTCGCCCACCACGGCCGCGAGCCGCCGCCGGCCCGCGGCGCCGAGCCGCTCCGCCACAGCCGAGCGCCCGGCGGTCGCCGCGCGGGCTTCGCCCGGCCGGTCGATCACCACCAGGAAGCGGCCACCCGTCGCCACGATCGCGTCGAGCGCCTCGCGGGCCGCCGCACGGGCGGGCGTGCGGGCAGCCGGGTCGTGCAGCGCCTCGAACACGAAGCCGCCGGCGCTCCGCAGCCCGTGCGCGTCGAGCACCGAGCGCCGGGGTGGCAGATAGCCGACAGGCCCCAGCTCCGCCCAGCGCAGGCCCGCCGCGGCGATGCCCGCCAGCACCTCGTCGTAGGGCGGGTTGGCGGGATCGCCCGCGAAGTCGACGCCCCACGAGACGGGGCCGCCGGCGAGCTCGACCGGCACCGGCGAGGTCATCGAGTGATTCAATCACATCGCACCCTTCGTCAGTCTCACAGGCAGACGGGCCAGAGCGCGTCGAACGCAAGCGCGGCGGGCGACGCGTGGACGCGGCCGGCGCGGCGCTCGGCAAGGCCGGCCCGCTCGAGCGCCACGGCCGCCGCCTCCATCGCTCCCGGCGACCGGTCGAGCACCGCGCCGAGGTCGGAGAGCACGTCGCCGCCGGCGGGCGGGTCGACGAGGATCTCGAGCAGGAGCAGCCGCTGGTCGTCGTACGCGGCGGTGCCGGGAGCGGCGATGGCCGCGAGCCGGCGGTCGGGGCGTGAGGGGAGCGACATCGTGCTCAGCAACTTAGCGGGGGGTGTGGACGGAATCGCTCATCGTCTGAGCGGCGTGTCATCATCGGCGGCGATGCCTGAGCAGCCCACCCTCGGCGAGACCCTCAAGGCGGCGCGCATGGCCGCGCAGCTCAGCCTGCGCGACGTCGAGCGCCGGACCGGCGTGCGCAGCGGGCACCTGTCGCAGATCGAGACGAACACGATCGCCCGCCCGGAGATGGCCATCCTCTGGGAGCTCGCGGCGACCTACGACGTCGACTTCGGCCGCCTGCTCGCGCTCGCCGGCTACGGCGGCGGCGAGGACCTGTCCGCGCGCCAGCGCCAGCGCATGACGGTCGCGCTGCGGGCGATGAGCGAGCTCTCGCCGGCCGACCAGGCCGAGGCGCTGCGGTTCATGGCGGAGTTGAAGGCGCGGCGCGATGACTGAGCCGGCGGCGTACACGACCCGGCGGCTCGAGCGGATCGCCGAGGACGCGCTGGCGAGCGCCGGGGTGCTCGGCGTCCTGCCCACGCCGCTCGAGGCGCTGCGGCCGGTGGCGGGGATCCGCGCGGTCGAGCCGATGCCGGCGCTGCCGGAGCACGTGCGGACGCCCGGGCGCCGGCTGCTCGGCGCGCTGTGGTTCGAGGAGCGGACGATCTTCCTCGAGGAGGGCCAGTCCGAGGCCAGGCGCCGGTTCACGGAGGCCCACGAGCTCATGCACGGCTTGTGTCCCTGGCACGAGGCGCTGCTCCGGGAGGACACGCGCGACGAGCTGTTCCGGTCCGCCGTCGACGCTATCGAGGCCGAGGCGAACGCCGGCGCGGGCATGCTGCTGTTCCAGGGCCGCCACTTCGCCGCGCGCGTGGCCGGCGAGCGGCCGTCGATCAGCGCGCCGCTCTCGCTCGCGCGCGAGTACGGGGCCTCGGTGCACGCGGCCGTTCATCATTACGTCGCCACGCACGGCGCCGCGCTCGCGATGCTCGTCGTCGGCCGCTTCCCGCGCCGCGACGGGAGCCTCCCCGTGTGGCGGAGCGTCGAGTCGCGGCGCTACCGGCAGCGCTTCGAGCGCGCGGCGGCGGCGATCCCGGCCGGGGTCGTGCCCGGCAGCCCGCTGCGCGAGCTCGTGGAGGCCGCGCGCCGCGCGAGCGAGCCCGCGGTCGCGCGCCTGCCGTGGACCGACCCGTCCGGCGGCGTGCGGCGGGTCCGCGCGCACGCGCACTACAACCGCCACGCGTTCCTCGTGCTCCTCGAGCCGGCGGGATCGCGCTAGCCGCGCGGTCATACTGCGAGCGATGCGCTACGGCTACAAGGCGTCCGCCGAGCAGTTCGGCCCGCGCGAGCTGCTCGCGTACTCGCAGCTCGCCGCGCGGCTCGGGCTCGACGCGATCGCGCTCTCCGACCACTTCCAGCCGTGGCGCCACCACGGCGGCCATGCCCCCGCCGCGCTGCCGTGGCTGGGCGCCGCCGGGGAGGCGATCCCGTCCGCGCGCATCGGCACGAGCGTGCTCACGCCCACGCTGCGCTACAACCCCGCCGTCATCGCGCAGGCGTTCGCGACGCTCGGCTGCCTGTTCCCCGGCCGCGTGTGGCTCGGGGTCGGCACCGGCGAGGCGATGAACGAGACGCCCGTCACTGCCGGCGCCTGGCCCGGCGGGCGCGAGCGGCGGCGCCGGCTCGCGGAGGCGGTCGAGCTGATCCGGCGCCTCTGGACGGAGGAGCGCGTCACGTTCGAGGGCGAGTACTACCGCACCGATCGCGCGACCGTGTACGACCGGCCGGAGCAGCCGGTGCCGATCTACATCGCGGCGTCCGGTCCGCTGGCGGCCAAGCTCGCCGGCCGGCTCGGCGACGGCTTCATCTGCACCAGCGGCAAGCCGCACGAGCTGTACGTCGAGCTCCTCGCCAACGTCGAGGAGGGCGCGCGCGCCGCCGGCCGCGATCCCGCCGCGCTGCCGCGGATGATCGAGATCAAGGTGTCCTACGACCGCGACCGCGCGTTCGCCGAGGACGCGTGCCGCTGGTGGGCGGCGCTCGCGCTCTCGCCCGAGGAGAAGTCCGGCGTCGAGGACCCGATCGAGCTGGAGCGGCTCGCCGACGCCAACAGCGAGCGGGCGAGCAGCCGGTTCATCGTGTCCGACGACCCCGACGAGGTCGTCGAGCGGATCGCTCCCTATGTGGAGCTCGGCTTCGACGAGCTCGTCTTCCACGCGCCGGGCGACGATCAGTCACGCTTCCTCGAGCAGTTCGCGCGCGACGTGTTGCCCCGCCTCCGCGCCGCCCACTAGAGAGAGGGGACCCCGAATGGCCGCCACCACCGAGACCGCCGCCGCGATCAGCCCGCACGACTTCCTCCGCATCGACGCGCTGCTCGGCGACGAGGAGCGCATGATCCGCGACACCGTGCGCGCCTACGTGCGCGAGCAGCTCCTGCCGCAGGTGCCGGAGTGGTTCGAGCGCGGCACGCTGCCGTCGCGCGAGATGGCGCGCGGGCTCGGCTCGCTGGGCCTGCTGGGGATGCACCTCGAGGGGTACGGCTGCGCGGGCACCAGCGCGGTCGCCTACGGACTGGCGTGCGTGGAGCTGGAGGCGGGCGACAGCGGGCTCCGCTCGCTCGTGTCGGTCCAGGGCTCGCTCTCGATGTTCGCGATCTGGCGCTACGGCTCGGAGGAGCAGAAGCAGGAGTGGCTGCCGCGGATGGCGGAAGGCGAGGCGATCGGCTGCTTCGGCCTGACCGAGCCCGACGCGGGCTCCGACCCCGGCTCGATGCGCACGCGCGCGCGTCGCGACGGGGACGACTGGATCCTGAACGGGACCAAGATGTGGATCACGAACGGCTCGGTCGCCGACGTCGCGGTCGTGTGGGCGCGGACCGACGATGGTGTGCGCGGCTTCCTCGTTCCCGCCGGCACGCCGGGCTTCAGCACCCAGGACATCCACCAGAAGCTGTCGCTGCGGGCGTCGGTCACGTCCGAGCTGATCCTCGACGACGTGCGCCTGCCGGCCGACGCGCAGCTCCCGGAGGCCGCCGGCCTCCGCGCGCCGCTCTCCTGCCTGTCCGAGGCGCGCTTCGGGATCGTCTTCGGCGCGGTCGGCGCGGCGCGCGCGTGCTACGAGGCGGCGCTGGACTACAGCGTCACGCGCGAGCAGTTCGGCAAGCCGATCGGCGGCTTCCAGCTCACGCAGGCCAAGCTCGCCCAGATGCTGCTGGCGGTCAACCAGGGGTTGCTGCTCGCGCTCCACCTGGGGCGCATGAAGGACGGCGGCACGCTGCGGCCCGAGCACGTGAGCTTCGGAAAGCTCGCCAACGTGAACGCCGCGCTCGCGGTCGCGCGCGAGGCGCGCCAGGTGCTCGGGGCGAACGGCATCACGCTCGAGTATCCGGTCATCCGGCACATGAACAACCTCGAGTCCGTGGTCACGTACGAGGGGACCGCGGACATCCACACGCTCGTGCTGGGCCAGGCCATCACGGGTCTCGCCGCCTACCGCTGAGCGGCCTGGCGGCGTTCGAGGGCCTGGCGCAGCCCCGCGATGAACTCGCGCGCCGGCGCGCGGACGCCCGCGGCGGCGGTGAGCGCGTAGAGCGCGCGGCGCGGGACGCCGTCCGCGAGCGGGATCGTCGCGACGCCGGACAGCCGTCCGGCGAGCAGCTCGGGCACGAGCGTGACCGCGAGCCCCCCGCCCACCAGCTCCCCGATCGCCAGCGGGTCGCGGCACACGTACACGATGCGCGGCTCGAAGCCGGCGGCGACGCACGCGCGGTAGACGAGGTGGTCGCGCGACGGCGCGGTCCACGGCTCGTCCGCCAGGGCCGCGAGCTCGATCCGCCGGCGGCCCGCCAGCGGATGGTCGGCCGGGAGCAGCGCGAGCATCGCCTCCTCGCCCAGCTCGTGGCGCTCGGTGCCGTCCGGCATGTGCGGCGGCGTCGCGAGGTCCTGGAAGCAGACGGCGGCGTGCAGCTCGCCCGCCGCCACCGCGGCGCCGTTGGCCTGCGCGGAGCCCTCGACCGCCTCGACCTGCACCTCCGGCCGCTGCTCGTGCAGCTGCGCGATCGCCGCGGGGACGATCGAACCGAGCGCGCTCGGGAACGCGCCGATCCGCAGGGTCTCGCGCTCCGCGGCGATCAGGTCGGTCAGCTGCGCGTCGGCCTGGGCGAGCCGCTCGGCGATCGCGTCGGCGTGGGCGAGCAGCAGCGCGCCGGCCTCGGTGGGCGCCGGGCCGCCCGGCCCGCGGTCGAGCAGGCGCACGCCGATCTGCCGCTCGAGCGCGGCGACCTGCTGGGAGACCGCCGGCTGGGTGAGCGCGAGCGCGTCAGCGGCCCGGGAGAACGAGCCGCGGTGGGCGACCTCGCGGAAGGTGAGCAGCCGGCGCGGTTCGAGCATTCGCACAGCTTATGCGATAGGCAAGAAGGTAATTTGAACAAATGGGCATGCGAGGCCACCATGAACGCCATGGACCCTCTCTCATTCCTCATCGCACACGACGCAACCCGCCGCCTCATCGACGGCGCACAGACCAGCGACGCCCGCCGCGTGCGGCGGCCGCCGATCCGCTCGCGCCGCGTCCGCACCTGACGTCACGTGCCGGTGGCGAGCGCCAGCCAGGCGCTCGCGGCCGGGACGTGCGCCGGGTCGATCTGATGCGCGACGTCGGACTCGTGGTACTCGACCTGGAGGCCGCCGGCGCTGAGCAGGTCGCGCGCGCGCCGGGCGAAGTCGATCCTCATGACGGGGTCGCTGCGGCCGTGGGCGATGAACACGCGCACATGCTCGCGCCCGGCGAGCTCCGGAGCCCAGCCCTCCACCTCCGGGATGAAGCCGGAGAACGCGAGGATCCCGGCCGGCGCCGGCCGGCCCGCGCCGAGCCCGAGCGAGTAGCTCATCACCGATCCCATGGAGAAGCCGCCGAGCACGGTCTGCTCCGGCGTCAGCCCGGTCCGCTCCCACAGCTCGTCGTGGAGCTCCGCCAGCTTGTCGAACGCGGCGTGGAACGTGTCGGGGTCGGGGTAGCCGACGCGCGGCACGACGTACCAGTGGTAGCCGGGCCAGCCCGGCAGCTCCAGCGGAGCGCGCGGCGAGACGACGTGCAGGCGGCGGTCGGGGTCGAGCACGTCGGCGAACGGGAGCAGGTCGTGCTCGTCGGCGCCGCGGCCGTGGTGGAGCACGAGCAGCCCGCTCGGCTCGCCGGCGGCGGGGCGCTCGCGATAGGTCAGGGCGCTCATCCCCGCAGCCTAATCTGGCGCTTGCGCCGCGTGCACGCCTCGGCTAGCGTGCCCGTGGCTAGGTGGTCGGACCAATCTTGGCGAACCTAAAGGGGGACAGTCCCTCTTTATGGACGAGGAGGGGGATTGAGGGTCGCACGCATCCAGGTCGACGGGACCGCGCCGGTGGCGGCGCTGGAGCGCGACGGCATCCTGCACCCGCTCGCGCAGGACGTGAGCGCGCTGATCGAGGGCGCGCCGCCGGGTGACGAGCTCGACGAGGTCGCCGGCGCCAGGCGGCTCGCGCCGGTCGTCCCCGGCAAGGTCGTCGCGATCGGGCTCAACTACCTCGACCATATCCGCGAGTCGGGCCTCCAGCCGCCGGAGCGGCCGCTGGTGTTCGCCAAGTTCCCGTCGAGCGTGATCGGCGCGGACGAGCCGATCCGGCTCCCCCTCGAGGTCACGCAGCGCGTCGACTGGGAGGTCGAGCTGGCGGTCGTGATCGGCGAGCGCGCCTCCCGCGTGGCGCCGGAGGATGCACTCGGCCACGTCTACGGCTACACGGTGGCCAACGACGTGTCGGCCCGCGACCTGCAGTTCGCCGACGGCCAGTGGGTGCGGGCGAAGAGCCTGGACTCGTTCTGCCCGCTCGGCCCGGTGCTGGTGACCGCCGACGAGATCACCGACCCCCAGGCGCTGCGGCTCACCTGCCGCGTCAACGGCGAGGTCGTCCAGGACGCCGGGACCGACCTGATGGTGTTCGGCGTCGCCGAGCTGATCAGCTTCTGCTCGCACAGCTTCACCCTCGACCCGGGCGACGTCCTCCTCACCGGGACGCCGTGGGGCTGCGGCGAGTTCATGGACCCGCGCAGGTCGCTCGCCCCGGGCGACGTCGTCGAATGCGAGATCGGCGGGATCGGCACGTTGCGCAACCCCGTCGTGGAGGCCTGAGAGATGCCTGTCACCGTGGAGGTCCCGGAGTCCGTCGACGGGGTGCTCGGCGCGCTGGGCGACGGCGCGATCGTGATCGCCGGGGGCACGCACGTGATGCCGCGGCTCAACACCGGGCCGCACGACGTCAGCGCGCTCGTGAGCCTGCGCCGCGCCGGGCTGGCGGGGATCGAGGTCGAGCGAAGCGGTGGCGAGGCCTCCGGCCGCGACCAGGTCACGATCGGCGCCGCGACCACGCTCAGCGCCGTCGGCGCCGACGAGCGCCTCGCGTTCCTGCGGCCGGTGATCGAGTCGATCGCCTCGCCGACCATCCGCAACCTCGCGACGGTCGGCGGCAACCTGTTCGTGGAGCAGCCCTACGGCGACCTGGCGGTCGCGCTGCTCGCGCTCGACGCGCAGCTCGACGTCGCCGGCCCGGGCGCGAGCGAGCCCCGCGGCGTCGCGGACGTCGCCGGGCTGCCCGCAGGCCATGTCGTCACCGCCGTCCGGTTCGCGCTCCCCACCGGGTTCCGCTACACCAAGGCGATGCGGCGCCGGCTGAACTCGGCCTCGATCGTCACCGTCGCCGCGGTGCTCGGGCCCGAGCCGCGCCTGGCGCTCGGCGGCGCGGGACGCAAGCCGATCCGGTCGGCGTCCGCGGAGGCGGTGCTCGCTGCCGGGCCGCTCGACCGCGAGCGCGCCGAGGCCGCCGGCCGCGCCGCGCTGGAGGACGCCGAGCCGTTCACCGACGCCTACGCCAGCGCCTGGTACCGGGCGCGCGTGCTGCCCGTCCACGTCCGCCGCGCCCTGATCGGAGAGGCCGCATGAGATCCCGCGTCATCGAGCTCACCGTCAACGACGAGCCGCGCGAGCTCCTCGCGCAGCCCGGCACGACGCTGCTGGCGGCGCTGCGCGAGACGCTCGGCCTCACCGCCGCCAAGCGCGGCTGCGCCCAGGGCACGTGCGGGACGTGCACCGTGCTCCTCGACGGCGAGCCCGTGATGTCCTGCCTCGTGCCGGTCGAGACGATCGACGGCGCGACCGTGCGGACGCTCGAGGGCGTTGCTCGGGCCGACGGCGAGCTCGACGAGGTCCAGGCCGCGTTCCTCGAGGGCTTCGCGACCCAGTGCGGGTTCTGCACGTCCGGGATGATCATGGCCGCCGAGGCGCTGCTCGCGACCAACCCGGAGCCGACGCGCGACGACGTGGTGCGGGCGATCTCCGGCAACGTGTGCCGCTGCACCGGCTACGAGTCGATCATCAACGCGGTGCTCGACGCCGCGGCGCGGCGCACGGCGGTGGTGCGCTGATGGCCCTCCAGACCGAGCAGCTCGATCCCAGCTACTTCCGCGAGGAGCGCGCGGGCGACTTCGACGTCATCGGCACGCCCGTCCAGCGCTCCGACGCGCTCGGGCACGTGACCGGCCGCACGCAGTTCTTCGAGGACACCTACCCCACCGGGATGCTGCATCTCAAGATGCACCGCTCGCAGCGCCACCACGCGCGGCTGGCGGACGTCGACCACAGCGCCGCCCTCGAGGTGCCCGGCGTGGTGCGCGTGCTCACCCACGCGGACGTGCCCAACAACTGGTACACGATCCTGCGGCTGATCGGGGTGGAGCCCAACGACGAGCCCGTGCTCCCGGAGGACCGCGTGCTCTATATGGGCGAGCCGATCGTGGGGGTGGTCGCCACCAGCGAGCAGGCCGCGCTCGCGGGCGCCGCCGCCGTCCGCGTCACCTACGAGGACCTGCCCGCGGTGTTCGACGTCGAGGAGGCGCTCGCCGAGGGCGCGCCGGCGATCAAGCCGCACGGGACGAACTACTTCGTCTACGAGGGCCACCACTGCCGCCGGATCCGCTTCGGCGACGTGGACGCCGCCTTCGCGGAGGCCGACCACGTCTTCGAGTGGCGCTACCAGTCCTCGCCGATCGAGCACGCGCCGACCGAGACCACCGGCTGCATCGTGGTCCCGCAGCCCGACGGCCGCTTGAAGATCCACTCCGACACGCAGGCGTGCTTCTTCACGCTCGACAACGCGGCGCTGATCCTCGACGTCCCGTTCGGGAAGCTGCGGGTCGTCGGCGGCACGGTCGGCGGCGGCTTCGGCGGGAAGGTCGACGTCATGGTCGAGCCGATCGCGTGCGTCGCCGCGATGAAGACGAACAAGCCGGTCAAGTACGTCTACGGGCGCGAGGAGGAGATGCAGGTCTCCTCGCCGCGCGCGGCCGAGCGGATCTACATCCGGGACGGCGTGATGGCGGACGGCACGATCGTCGCGCGCAAGGTGACGCTGTACGTCGACGCGGGGGCCTACTCCCGCCACAGCCCGTACGGGACGACGAAGGCGTCGGCGCACATGCCGGGGCCGTACAACATCCCGAACGTGTGGGTCGACGCGCACTGCGTGTACACGAACCGCACGCCGTCGAGCGCGATGCGCGGCTTCGGCGTGACGATCGCCGACTACGCGCTCGAGTCCCAGATGGACCGCATCGCGCGGGCGCTGGAGCTCGACCCGCTGCAGCTGCGGCTCAAGAACGCCTACCGTGACGGGGACATGAAGGCGCACCGCAAGCGAGCCGAGGGCACCGCGCTGATCGAGGTCATCCAGCGCGCGGCCGACCTGGTCGGCCACGAGCTGCCCGCCGAGTACCGGGCGATGTCGTCGACGGAGCCGCGCTGATGGCGCTCCTGCGCGGACGCGGCTACGCCGCCGTCAACTACCCGACCGGCATGAACCTGGGCGGCGACCCGTCGCAGGCGCTGATCCACTCCACGACGACCGGCACGTTCGTCGTCACGCTCTCGTCGGTCGACCTCGGCCAGGGGATCAAGACGATCGCCGCCCAGTGCGCGGCCGAGACCCTCGGGCTGCCGTTCGAGAACATCCTCGTCGACACCGCCGACACCGACACCGGGCCGCACTGCATGGGCACGTTCGCCAGCCGCGGCACGCACCGCGTCGGCAACGCCGTGATCATGGCCGCGCGCGAGGCGCGCGAGGTGATGCTGCAGGTGGCCGCCGACCAGCTCGAGGTCGACCCGGCCGACCTCGAGACCGACGGCACGGGTTTCATCAAGCTCAAGGGCTCCGAGGAGAAGAAGATCCACGTCACCGACGTCGCGCTCGCGGCGCACTTCGAGCAGGGCAAGACGATCGCCGGGCGCGGGATCTTCCTCAAGGAGAAGTCGGTCCCGGTGCCGGAGACGGGGGAGATGGACCCCGACTCCTGCCAGGCGCACGCGTGCACGGTCGCGGAGGTCGAGGTCGACGACGAGACCGGCGTCGTCGAGGTGCTCGCCATGTACAACGTCTACGAGGTGGGCCGCGCGCTCAACCCCGCGATGGCGACGCAGCAGATCGAGGGCGGCGCCTGGATGGGCATCTCGCACGCGCTGTTCGAGACGACCGAGCCGTACTACCCCGACCGCTCCAACGGCCCGACCGACTTCAGCGAGTACCTGATGCCGGGCCCGGCCGACAATGCGCAGATGCAGAGCGTGATCATCGAGCGCCCGGCCGACAACGGGCCGTTCGGCGCGAAGGGGATCGGCGAGATGACCGCCAACGCGCCGATCCCGGCGCTCGCCAACGCGATCCACGACGCGTGCGGCGTGCGGCTGGAGTCGATGCCGTTCACGCCTGAGAAGGTCCTGCGCGGGCTCGACGAGCTGGCGGCTCGATGATCGCGACGGACGTCGACTCGGTCGAGGAGCTGGGACGGCGGTTCGCGCAGCAGCGCTACTTCGCGGACGAGGGCCTGCTGACCGCGGTGCACCTCGCCCTCGTGCTCGGGCGTCCGCTGGCGCTCGAGGGGGAGCCGGGCGTGGGGAAGACCGAGCTGGCCAAGGTGCTCGCCGCCGCGCTCGGACGCGAGCTGATCCGGCTCCAGTGCTACGAGGGGCTCGACGCCTCGCAGTCGCTGTACGAGTGGGACTACCCGAAGCAGCTGCTCGCGGTGCGGGTCGCGGAGGCCGAGGGGCGCGAGGTCGGCGACCTCTACGACGAGCGCTTCCTGCTCGAGCGCCCGCTGCTGCGCACGATCCGCGCCGCGGAGGGCGCCGTGCTGCTGATCGACGAGATCGATCGCTCGGACTCGGAGTTCGAGGCGTTCCTGCTCGAGTTCCTGTCGGACTTCCAGATCACGATCCCGGAGGTCGGGACGCTGCGCGCGGCGCGCCCCCCGGTCGTCGTGCTCACGTCCAACCGCACGCGCGAGCTGCACGACGCGCTCAAGCGGCGCTGCCTCTACCACTGGATCCCGTTCCCCGACGCCGCGCGCGAGCGCGAGATCCTGCGCGCGCAGGCGCCAGGGCTCGACGACGCGGCGGCCGCCGCGCTGGTCGATGCGATCAAGCGCGTGCGCAGCGAGAAGCTGCTCAAGCGGCCCGGGATCGCGGAGACGATCGACTGGGCGCAGGGCGCGCAGACGCTGGCGTCCGAGGGCGTCCCGTGGCCGGCCGCGCTGCGGCGCTCGCTCGGGCTCCTGCTCAAGGAGCAGGAGGACGTCGAACGGGTGCAGGCGCTCGACCTGAGGCTCTGAGGATGCCGGCGGCCACGGCGCTGCTCGCGCGCGATCACCTGCACGCGTTCATGCGTGCGCTCGCGGACGCCGGGGTCGCGGTCAGCCCACCGAAGCAGGCGGACTTCCTCTTCGCGCTGGTCGCCTCGCCGCCGGCCGACGTGGAGGCGCTCTACTGGCGCGCGCGGGTGACGCTGCTGGCGGACGCGGAGGCGTTCGACGCGTTCGACGCCGTGTTCGCCGCGTTCTTCCGCGGCGGCCACCTCGCGGTCGAGGACGAGTCCGCCGCGCCGCCCGAGGAGGGCGGGGAGACCGCCGCCCCGCGCGGCGGCGACGAGGCGGAGCTCGACGCGCTGGAGTCGCGCGAGGGATCCGGCTTGCATGCCAGCCCGCTCGACCTCGCCAACGTCCGCAGCTTCGCGCCAGACCCCGCCGGGCGCGCGCGACGAGCTGCGCGAGCTCGCGGCCGCGCTCGACGCCGTGCTCCCGCAGATCGCCGCGCGGCGCTCGGCGCGCGCCCGGCGCGGCCCGCGGCTCGACGTCCGCCGCGTGCTGGCCGCGGCCAACCGCTCGGGCGGCGAGATCGTGCGGTTCGCGTGGCTGCGCCGGCCGCCGCGACCACGCCGCGTGCTGCTGCTGATCGACGTGTCCGGCTCCCAGCGCGCGCACAGCGCCGACCTGCTCCGGTTCGCGCACGAGGCGGTCCGGGCGAACGACCGCGCCGAGGCGTTCACGTTCGGCACGCGGCTCACCCGGGTCACCGCCGAGCTGGCGGCTCCGGACGTCGACGACGCGCTGGCGTCGCTGTCGGCGTGCGTGCTCGACGCCGACGGCGGCACGCGCATCGGCGTCGCGCTGCAGGAGCTCCTCGCGAACAGCCGCTACGTGGCGCTCGCCCGCGGCGCGCTCGTGATCGTCCTGTCCGACGGGCTCGAGCGCGGCGACCCGGCGGCCATGGCGGAGGCGGCGCGGCGGCTCGGCCGGCTCGCGCACCGGCTCGTCTGGTGGTCGCCGCTCGCGTGCGATCCCGCGTACCGGCCGGCGACGCGCGGGATGCGCGCGGTCCTGGGGGAGCTCGACACCCTGGCCGGAGCGCGCGACCTCCCTAGTCTTCTACGGGAGGTGCGCCGGCTGCCGGAGACGTCCGCCAGACCGCGGCGCACCGCGAGCAGAGCGTGGAGCACGACCTGATGATGCGATCCGCCCAGCAGACCGCCGCCACCGTCACCGGCTGGCTGAACGAGGGACGGCGGGTGGCGGCCGGCACCCTGGTCGCGGTCGACGGCTCGTCGCCGCTGGACGTCGGGGCGAGCGTCTACATCGACGAGCAGGGCACGATCGAGGGGTCGGTCACCGGCGGCTGCGTGGAGAGCGCCGTCGCCCAGGAGGCGCTGGACATGCTCGAGCGCGGCACCGCGCCGAGGCTCGTGACGTACGGCATCTCCGACGAGCTCGCCGGCACCGTCGGGCTGATGTGCGGCGGGATCGTCCACATCTTCATCCACGCGATCCGCGACGAGTCGCGCGAAGCGGTGCTCGCCGGCCTGGCGGCCGTCCGCGACGCGCGCCCGGCCGCGCTCGCCACGCTGCTCGACGGCGAGCGGGCCGGCGCGAAGCTCTTCGTCGACGCCGCCGGCTCGATCGGCACGCTCGGCGGCCCGGCGCTGCTCGACTCCAACGCCGCCCAGGAGGCGCGCGGGCTGACGGCGCAGGGCCGCTCGACCATCCGCGAGTACGGCGCCGACGGGGCCTCGCTGGGGAGCGGCCTGCGCGTGCACGTCGCCGCGTTCGCCGAGCCGCCGCAGATGGTGATCTTCGGCGCGATCGACTTCGCCTCCGCGCTGGCGCCGCTCGCCAGGGGCCTGGGCTACCGCGTGACCATCGCCGACCCGCGCCGCGCGTTCCTCGATTCGCCGCGCTTCTCCTCGGTCGCGCAGACCGTCGCCGCCTGGCCGCAGGACGCGCTCGCCGACCGGACGCTCGGCCCGCGCGACGCGGTGCTCGTGTTCACGCACGACCCGAAGCTCGACGTCCCGGCGATCATCGCGGCGCTCGGCACCGGCGCCGGCTACATCGGCGCGCTCGGCAGCCGCCGGACGACCGAGGACCGCAACGCGCGGCTCCGGGAGGCCGGCGTGGACGACGAGCAGCTCGCGCGGGTCTACGCGCCGTGCGGCCTCGACATCGGCGCCTCGACGGTGGAGGAGACGGCGGTCGCGATCCTGTCCGAGATCGTCGCCGGGCGGGCCGGCCGCGCGGGCCGCTCGCTGCGCGAGGGCTCCGGGCCGATCCGGCGGGACCGAGCGGCGTCGGGCGAGGTGCTCGAGGAGGCATAACGGGTATCAGGACTCCCGGCGAAATAGTTGGGAGGCCCGATGAAGTTCCTTGCCCGTGGATTCCTGGCGGCGGTCCTCGCCGCCCTGATGATGGTTCCGGTGGTGCCGGCGGTCGCCGATCGCGGCGACGACGACGGTGGCCACCACGACCGGTTCAGCGCGCTGATCTTCTCCAAGACCGCGGCGTTCCGGCACGAAGAGTGCATCCCCCAGGGGACGGTCGCGATCGCGCAGGCGTCCGTCCGGCGCGGCTTCAGCGTCGACGCGACCGAGAACGCCGGCGCGTTCACGGACGAGAACCTCGCGAAGTACGACGTGGTGATCTTCCTGTGCACGACCGGCGACGTGCTCAACGACACGCAGCAGGCTGCGTTCGAGCGCTACATCCGGGCGGGCGGCGGCTACGCCGGGATCCACTCGGCGTCCGACACCGAATACGACTGGGCCTGGTACGGCGGCCTCGTCGGCGCGTACTTCCGCGATCATCCCGGCTCGGTCAACCAGCAGTTCCAGACCGCGACGGTGAACGTCGAGGACCGCCAGAGCGCCGCCACGCGGCGGCTCCCGCGTCGCTGGGTGCGCGAGGAGGAGTGGTACAACTTCCGCACGAACCCGCGGGACGCGGTCCACGTCCTCGCCTCGGTCGACGAGTCAACCTACGACCCGCGCGGCTACAGCGTTCCTGGCGGGTCGCCGCCGATGGGCGACCACCCGATCGCGTGGTGCCATCCGTACGACGGCGGCCGCGCGTTCTACACGGCGGTGGGCCACAAGGGCGCGTACTGGAGCGAGCCGCTGCTGCTCGAGCACGTGCTGGGAGGCATCGAGATGGCCGCCGGCGCGGCGAAGTTCCGCTGCGACTGAGCGGACCGGTCAGGACGGGCGCGCCGCTTCCAGGCGCGCCCGCTCGTCGGCGAGCCAGAGCCCGATGCAGGGCAGTGTCGTGGCGAGGGCGAAGAGGATGAGGAGGCCGAGGGACATGCGCATAAGACACGCGCGGCCCCGCTCGCATTCCCGGCTAGCCCTGGCGCGTCGGATCCAGCGAGGCGTCGCCGCGCGCCCGGACCGAGCGCTGCACGTAGTGCACCTGCACGTCGCTCGGGCGGCTGAGCAGCTCGCCGACCGCCAGTGCGTACCGCCCGTACTCGTCGCTCGCGTAGTGCGCGCGGACCGCCGCCTCGTCATCCCAGAGGGCGTCGAGCCAGAGCTCGCCGGGCTCGCCGCCGATCGGCTCGTAGGCGACGCAGCGCTGGCAGCCGGGCGCGGCTGACGTCGCCTCCGCGTGCTCGCGCAGCAGCGTGCGCAGCTCGGCGGCGCGGCCGGCGAGGCCGTGGATCGCGGCCTGCACGATGACGGTCACGCGGCGGAGTGTCGCACGCGCGGCCCAGGTCCGAAGCGTTCAAGACGCCGCGCCGCGCCGGCCGCAGGATGGGGGCATGCCCATCGATCTCCCCGCCGCCGCCTCCTTCATGACCACCCACGCCCGCGTGCTCGACCGCCGGCGCTTCGCCGTGCGCTTCGCGGGCGCCGGCCCCGACGGCGCGCTCGGCGCGCTGGAGGGGTACCGCAACGCCGACGGCGGCTACGGCTGGGGGCTGGAGCCGGACCTGCGGGTGCCGGAGAGCCAGCCCGGCGGCGCGCTGCACGCGTTCGAGGTGTTCGAGGACATCGCGCCCTCCACCAGCCCGCGCGCCGCCGGGCTGTGCGACTGGCTCGGATCGGTCTCGCACGCCGACGGCGGACTGCCGTTCGTGCTCCCGTTCGGAGACGCGGCCGGCACCGCGCCCTGGTGGGCGCAGGCGGACACGCGGACGTCCTCGCTGCACATCACCGCCGCGGTCGCGTCGCGCGCGCACGCCGTCGCGCGCCACGACCCGGCGGTGGCGAGCCACCCGTGGCTCGCCGGCGCGACCCGCTACTGCCTCGACGAGATGGCCGCGCGCGAGCGGCCGCGCTCGACGCTCGAGCTGCTGTTCTCGCTCTGGCTCCTCGACGAGATCGCCGACGGCGAGCCCGCCGCCGCGCCGCTGCTCGAGCGGCTCGGGGCCGCCATCCCGCCGGACGGGTCGCTCCGGGTGCAGGGCGGCGCCCCGGACGAGTACATCCGCCCGCTCGACTTCTCGCCCCTGCCGGACCGCCCGGTCCGCCGCCTGCTGGACCCGGAGGCCGTCGCCGCCGACCTGGAGCGGCTCGCCGGCCGGCAGGGCGGCGACGGGGGCTGGGACGTCGACCACACCCCCAACTCGCCCGCGGCCGTGCTCGACTGGCGCGGCCACGTCACCGTCCGGACGCTCGCGGTCCTCCAGGCGAACGGGCGGCTGCCCGAAGACGGACCACTAGCGTTCGCGGGATGAACCCGCGCGACGTCCGCCTGCCCGAGCCGATCGCCGAGCGACTGGAGGAGCGCGCGCGCACGCTGCTGTCGCTCGGCACGGTGCTCGCGGACGAGCACTCGCCGACCGCGGGCGAGCGCGAGGCGATCGGCGAGCTGGCGGAACGGCTGCGCAACACCTACCCGTATCCGGATCCGCGTTACGCGGGGCAGATGCTCAAGCCGCCGGCCGCGATCGCCTGGGCCGCCTACGCGACGGCGATGCTCCTCAACCCCAACAACCACGCGCTCGACGGCGGGCCGGCGACGGCGGAGATGGAGAAGGACGCCGTCGCGCAGCTCGCCGCGATGTTCGGGCTGCCGCGGCACCTCGGGCACCTGACCGCGTCGGGGACGATCGCGAACCTGGAGGCGCTCTGGGTCGCGCGCGAGCTCCACCCGGACCGGGCGATCGTCTCCGGCGCCAACGCGCACTACACGCACGGGCGCGTGTCCGCGGTGCTCGGCGCGCGCCACGAGACCCTGCCGGAGGACGCGCTCGGCCGCCTCGACCTCGGCGCGCTGGAGGAGCGGCTGCGCGCCGGCGGCGTCGGCACGGTCGTCGCCACGCCGGGGACGACCGGGCTCGGCGCGGTCGACGACGTCGCGGCGATCGCCGACCTGTGCGCGGCGCACGGCGCGCGGCTGCACGTGGACGCCGCCTACGGCGGCTTCTTCAGGCTCCTGGCCGACGGCGGCGAGCCCGGCGTCGGCGACGGCCCGTTCGCGGCGATCGCGCGCGCCGACTCGATCGTCGTCGACCCGCACAAGCACGGGCTCCAGCCCTACGGCTGCGGCTGCGTGCTGTTCGCCGATCCGAGCGTCGGGCGCTTCTACGCGCACGACTCGCCGTACACGTACTTCACGTCCGACGACCTGCACCTGGGCGAGATCAGCCTCGAGTGCTCGCGCGCCGGTGCGGCGGCGGCGGCGCTCTGGACCACGCTGCGCGCGCTCCCCCTGACGCGCGCCGGCCTCGGCCGGCACCTCGCTGCCGCTCGCGGCGCGGCGCTCGAGACGGCCGCCGCGCTCGCCGCCGATCCTCGGACCACCGTCGTGCTCGAGCCCGAGGTGGACATCGTGTGCGCGCTGCCGAGCGGCGTGTCCGCGGCCGCGGCGAGCGCCGCGGCCGACCGCGCGTTCGACACGCTCGCGGAGGCCGGCTGGCACGTCGCGAAGCTCCGCGTCGCGACCGGCTGGCTGCGCGCGCGGCATCCGGAGGTCGAGCCGGACGCCGCGACGACCACCGTGCTCCGCTGCTGCCTGCTCAAGCAGGAGCACGCGGCGGTCGCGACCGAGCTCGCCGCCGCGCTGGCCGGGCACCTCGACGCCGCGAGGACGTCGCCGGCGCCTTCGTGACGAGCTCGTGGAGGTCAGTCACGCCATGCGGCGGACCACGCGACGGCGCCGGGCGGGAGGTTCCCGCCGCACAGGGGCGTGAACACGCGCGCGCCGCCGAAGGCCGCCGGGTCGGCGAGCAGCGCGGCCACGCCGGCCGCGCCGGCCGCCTCGACGAGCAGCCCGGTGGCCTCGGCGACCCGGCGCACGGCAGCGCGCAGCTGCGCCTCTGACACGATCAGCATGTCGTCGACCAGCTCGAGCATGCCCGCGACGGACTCGGCGAACGGCGCGCGCACGCCGATGCCGTCGGCGACCGTGTCGACGCGATCGCTGGCCACGGGCTCGCGCGCCCGCCACGAGAGCGCGGGCGCGGGCGCGCCCTCGGCGCACACGCCGATCACCCGCACGTCCGGGTTGCGATGCCGGAGCCAGACCGCGACGCCGAGGATGAGCGCGCTGTTGCCGACCGGCACGACCGCGACGTCGGGCAGCGCTCCCGCTCCGGTCAGCTCCAGCGCCATCGTCCCGGCGCCGGCGGCGATCCACCGGTCGCGGCCGTCCTGCACGAACTGGAGGCCGGCGTGGTCCGCGAAGCCGCGGGCGGTCGCGATCGCCGCGTCGTAGTCCTCGCCGCCGATCTCCACGCGCGCGCCCAGCGCGCGCATCGCATCGACCTTCGCCGGGTTGGCGGTGCGGCCGACGAACACGTGGGACGGGATGCCGGCGGCCCGCGCCGCGTAGGCGAGGCCCTGGCCGAAGTTGCCGGCCGACGCGCAGACGACGCCGGCGACGCCGGCCCCGGCCTCGCGCATCCAGGTGACCGCGCCGCGGCCCTTGAACGACCGGATCGGGTTGAGCGTCTCGACCTTCAGCGCGATCCGCGCGCCGATCTCGGCGTCGAGCGGCGTGCCCTGCAGCAGCGGCGAATGCGCGAACACGGGATCGAGCCCGCGCGCGGCTTGCTCGATCTCCTCCACGGTCGGGACGACGCGCTCTGGCACGGCGCGTCAGTCTGCCCCACGCGGCGCCAGCGCGGCGTCGCGGATGCGCGAGATGTGCTCCGTCATCGCCGCCTGGGCGCGGGCCGGGTCTCCGGCCGCGATGGCGTCGACGATCGCGCGGTGCTCGGTGATCGTGCGCGGCCGCACGCCCGGCAGCCGCACCGTGTAGGACCGGCTCTCCGCGCCCAGCGCGCTGGTGGCCGCCCACAGGTGCTGCAGCAGCGGGTTGGCCGAGGCCTCGACGATGCGCTCGTGCAGCTCGGTGTCGAGCCGCAGCATCGCCTCGGCGTCGCCGACCGCCTCGGCCTCGGCGCGCGCGGCGCAGTCCCGAAGGCCGGCGACCTGCTCCGGGCCGGCCCGCTCGGCCGCGAGCGCGGCGGCGCCGGGCTCCAGCAGCAGCCGGACCTCGAACAGGTGGTCGAGGCCGCCCTCGGCGAGCGAGAGCACGAACTGGAGCGGGCGCAGGAGCTCGTCGACGCTGAGCGAGGCGACGAACGTGCCGGCGCCGTGGCGGCTCTCCAGGATGTTCATCGCCTGCAGCGAGCGGATCGCCTCGCGCACCGTGGGCCGGCTGACGCCCAGCGCCTCCGACAGGCTGCGCTCGGGCGGCAGCCGCTGGCCGGGCGCGAGCCGGCCGTCGAGGATCATGTCCTTGACGGTCCGGATCGCCTCCGCGACGTACGTGCGGCGGGCCAGCGGCTGGAACTCGACGTCGGTCACATCGCTCAGAGCGGCTCGTAGAACGCGCGCTTGCGCTCGGCGAGGCGCGGGATCGCGTCGCCGAAGCCGTCGCGCTTGAAGTGCTCGGTCTCCGTGTGGGCCGTGTAGGCGCCCTCGTCCGCGTAGCTCTCGTAGATGTAGAACACGGCCGGGTTGCCCGGATCGCGGTGCGGGATCCAGGCCTGGACTCCGGGCTCGGCGAGCGTCGGCTCGCGGAGGCGCTCGAGCGCGGCGGCGACCGCGTCCTCCTCGCCCTCCTGGGCGGTCCAGGTGACGCTCACGACGTAGGCCATCTTGTCAGCTGCTCCTGTCGGTTCGGGATCGCTCAGCGCTCGACGTGCGTCGCGCCGCCGTCGGCGCCCAGCACGAGGTCGCGGGTCTGGTCGGGCACGTGGTCGAGCGGGACGGGCGCGAGCGCCTCCATGAACGTGACGCCCTGCTCGGAGTGCAGCTCGTGCTCGAGGCCGCGGTTGACGACGACGGTGTCGCCGGCCGTGAGCGTGCGCGTCTCGTCCTCGATGGTCATCGTGACCTCGCCGTCGAGGATGTACATGACCTGCTCGGTGTGCTCGTGGCTGTGGCGCGGCACCTGCTTGCCCGGCTCGTAGGTCACCTTGCAGAGCAGGACCTGCTCGCCCCCGACCGCCCGCAGGCGGACGCCGGGCTTGAACTCGTACGGATCGGTGCCCTCGAACGTCCCGAAGGGCGAGCTCATTCCTTGTCCTCCCTCGTTTGGCCGGGTGGCCTGACCATTTGCCGGGGCAGCGTACACCCTGGGGTCAGGCCCGTTGCGTTGCCGAAGCGGCCGCGGAGGAACCCGGTCGAATGCGGCGGCAACGCAACGGGCCTGACCCCGGCCGCGGGTGTTGCATGTAACATCTGTTTCAGTGAGTGCCGACACTGCAGGGCTGGTCGTCTCCTCCTTCCTCGCCTCCGCGGTCGAGTTCGTCGAGGCGCTGACGATCGTGCTGGCGATGGGCGTGACCCGGGGCTGGCGGTCGGCGCTCACCGGCGCGGCGGTCGCGCTCGTCGCCCTCGCCGCGATCACGGCGGTCGCGGGCTACGCGCTCGCCCAGTGGCTCCCGGAGTCGCTGCTGCAGCTGATCGTCGGGACGCTGCTGCTCATCTTCGGGCTGCAGTGGCTGCGCAAGGCCGTGCTCCGCTCCGCCGGGCTCAAGGCCTTCAACGACGAGGAGGAGACCTACAGAGAGGAGCTCGAGGCCGGACGCGGCGCGGGGGAGGAGCGGCGGCTCGGCCTGGACTGGTTCGGGTTCGTCGTCTCGTTCAAGGGCGTGTTCCTCGAGGGCCTCGAGATCGTGTTCATCGTGATCACGTTCGGCCTCAACGCCGACGACGTCCCGGCCGCCGCCGCCGGCGCGGCGATCGCGGGCGTGCTCGTGCTCGGGATCGGCGCGATCGCGCACCGGCCGCTCGCGGGCGTTCCGCAGAACACGATCAAGTTCGTGGTCGGGCTGCTGCTCTCCACGTTCGGCACGTTCTGGGCGGTCGAGGGGCTCGGCGTCTTCGCCGAGGGCGGGGAGAGCCTGGCGTGGCCCGGCGGGGACGCCGCGCTGCCGGTCCTGCTCGCGGTCTGGGCCGGCTTCGCCTGGACGGCGATCCGGCTGCTCAAGCGCGAACGGCTCGCGCCCGTGGAGGCCTGATGCGGTTCCTGCGCGCGTTCGGGCGCTTCTGGTACGACTTCATCGTCGGCGACGACTGGCGGATCGCCGTGGGCGTCGTGCTCGTGCTCGCGGCCGGCGGCGCGCTCGTCGCGGCCGGCGGGGTGAGCCATGACGTCCTCGTCCCGCTCGTCGGCGCCGGGATCGTCGGCGTGGCCAGCGTGAGCATCGTGGCCGGCGCGCGCCGGTAGCTATGCGGTCGCGCCCCGCCAGAGGAGCCGGCCCGACCGGCGCAGCGCGGTGGCGATCGGCTCCGACGGATCGAGCGGGTGCTCGAGCGTGAGGCACTGGTTCAGCCAGGCGCCCTCGACGAGGCTCGCACAGGCGCACGCCAGGTCGGCGACGGTCGTGTCGTCGCGCAGCGCGACGCCGAAGTGGTCGATCGCCTCCTGCAGCACATGCTCGAGCCGCTCGATCCACTGGACGTTCTCTTCCATGCTCGGGCGGGAGATCTGCTCGCTCCAGAGCCCGTAGGGCAGCGCGCTCAACCACAGCGTCCAGAGCGACGCGTACTCGACCGCCGGCTCGGCGCCGTGCCGCGGCCCGCGCGCCGACTCGCCCGCGAACAGCGCGTCGACCCATGCCTCGGCCGAGGCGAAGTCCGCCGGCGCGGGGTAGTCCAAGCGGTCGATCCAGTCGCCGGCGCTCAGCGCGAGCGCCATCGTCTCGGCCTGGAACGCGGCCTGGCTGCCGAACAGGTTGGTGACCGCGCCGCGGGTCTTGCCGTCCTGGGCGGCGACCACGCCGGCGTCGAGCCGGGCGAACGGCCCGACCGCGAGCGCGGTCGCGTCGAGCGCCTCGGAGTCGCGCTGGATCTGCTGCAGCGCGGCGAGCTCTCCCATCTCGACGTAGCGCTGCCGTGCCGCGTGCTTGGGGAGCGTCGAGCGCCTGGGCATGCGGGGAGCGTACTTGACTTCGGACCGTTACGTACGTACGGTACGTACGCTCCTCCGAACGAAAGGACCCCGTGCACGCGCCGGACCTGTCGGCAGCCGGGCGGCGCGGCGGCCCGTGGGTGCTCACGGTCCTCGCGACGGCGGTGTCCACGTACGCGCTCGACGCGGCGGCGACCGCGGCCGGGCTCGCGCTCGCGGCCTCGGGGCTCCTCGACGGCCTCGGCCGGCCGGCGCTGCTCGTCTTCCTCGCCGGCACCTACGTCGTCTGGGGCGCGGGGCTGCGGGTGAACCTCGCCGCGAACTGGGCGCTGCTGGCCGGGACGGGCACGAGCACCAACGTGTTGTCGAAGGCCGCGCACGACATCGCCAAGGCGCGGACCGGCAGCGTGCGCGCGCGCCGCGCCGCCGCGTCGGCCGGCTACGTCGCCACCGAGCTCGCCAAGGAGGCGCCCTATTACGCCGGCGCGTCGGGCGCCATGCTCGTCAGCGACGCCGTGACGGCGGCCGACGCGATCGTGTTCCTCGGCGGCGCGAACCTCGGCGCCGCGGTCTACGAGTACGGGCTCGCCCGCATGACGCGGGCGTTCCTGGGGTCGCGGGACCGCCGCGGCGGCTAGCCCGTCTCGCCCCAGGGCAGCTTGGCCGGCGGCGCGAGCGACGGACCCTCCTCGCTCTCCGCCTCGAACACCCGCCGCTCGAAGTCCTCCAGCAGCTGCGCGCAGCGGGCGATCGCCGCCTCCGCGCGGTCGCGGCCCGGGGCGCCGAACACGTCGCGCTCGGAGACGCGGCCGAACCACGAGCGGAGCTTGTCGAGGTCCGCCTCGATCTCCTCGGCCTCGCCGGCCGTGAGGTTGTTGCGGAAGATCTCGAACTCGATCTCGCGCTCGAACTTCGTCTCGCACTCCTCGACGATCTCCTCGTACTCCTGCCGGCGCAGCGCGTTCCACTCGGCCTCGAGGCGCTCGTCGCCGGCGACGACGAAGCGGTGCGAGCTGCCGCCCTCGGCGGCCACGCGCGCCTCGACGGCGTCGAGGCGATCCTCGAAGCCGCGCCCCTCCGGCAGCGCGACGACCGCCTGCTGGAGCGGGAGCGCACCGAGCCGGCGCAGGTCGCGCCACACGGCGACCCGCGCGCTCGAGGGCTTCGACGGGAGCCGGTAGACGAAGAGGTGCCAGCCGGGCATCGCACCAGCCTACGCCGCATGGGCCGAGGTCAGGCGCCGGTAACGGCCTGGCGACATGCGGCGCGCCGCGCGGTCGTAGCGTCGCCGCCCATGCGACGCCTGACGCTCGCGGCCGGCCTGGCCGCCGCCCTCCTCGCCGCCAACGTGACCGCCGCCGTCGCCGGTTCGCCCGAGCGCGGCGCGCACCGGACCGCCACGCTGGCCATCATCGGCGACACCCCCTACGGCGACGAGCAGGTCGCCGGCTTCCGCGCCGACATCGCCGAGATCAACGCCGATCGCGACGTGCGCCGCGTGATCCACCTCGGCGACATCAAGAACGGCTCCACCCGGTGCGACGACGCGTATCTCGAGGCCCGGCTCGCCGACTTCCAGACGTTCGCAGACCCACTCGTCTACACCCCCGGCGACAACGAGTGGACCGATTGCCACCGCGCCAACAACGGCGGCTACCTCCCGACCGAGCGGCTCGCCAAGCTGCGGTCGCTGTTCTTCGCCCGGCCCGGCCGCACGCTCGGCGGCCACGCGTGGGTGCTGCCGCAGTCGCGCGCATTCCCGGAGAACGTGCTGTGGGAGGACTCGCGGGTCGTGTTCGGCGCCGTCCACGTCGTGGGCTCCAACGACGACCAGGCGCCGTGGTTCGGCGACCGCGCCACGCCCGAGACGCCGGCCGAGACCGCGCTGCGCGTCGCCGAGTACGGCGCGCGCGAGGCCGCCGCGCTCAAGTGGATCGACGCCACGTTCCTGGCCGCCCGTCTCACGCGCGCGCCGGCCGTCGTGCTCGCCATGCAGGCGGACATGTGGGACCCGGCCGCGCCGCCGAGCGCGCTGAGCGCGTACGAGCCGATCAAGGCCCGCATCGCGGCCCGCGCCGCGGCGTTCGGCAAGCCGGTCCTGCTGCTCGAGGGCGACTCGCACATCTTGACCGTCGACACGCCGGCCGGCATGCCGGCCAACCTCACCCGCGTGGTGGTGCAGGGCTCCACGAGCGTCCCGCACGAGTGGCTGCGCCTGCGGATGGCGCCGCAGGCGAAGCGGGTCTTCACCTGCGAGAACGTGGTGTTCCGGAGCGGCGCGGCGACCCCGTGCCCGGGGCCGCTCGCGCCGTGATCCGGAGGGGGCTCAGTGCCCGCGCCGGGGGATCTCCAGCTCCGCGAGGTACTTGCGGCTGACCCATGACGTGTTCGCCGAGCCGGCAGGGTTCTGGGGCCGCGGCGCGGTCCCGTTGGCCGTCTCGTCGTTGCCCGCGTCGTCCTGCTCGACGTGGTAGATGTGATCGCCGGGGTCCTTCAGCGCGGAGAAGATCCGCGGGAAGTCGATGTCGCCCTTGCCCACGTCGGTCAGCCAGAACTGGCGGTTCGGCAGGTTGACGTTGGACGGCGTCGTGCGCGGTGGCGGCGGCGTCACGCCCGCCGGCACCGCCGGCTGCGTCCACGTCAGGTCCTTGACGTGGAACAGCGGGAAGCGCGACGGTCCGTGCCGCTTGATGTACTCGAGCGCGCTCTGCCCGCCGGCCTCGATCCAGGCGATGTCGAGCTCGAAGAACACGAGCTTCGGGTCGGTCTCGGCGAGCAGGGTGTCGTAGATCGGCGTGCCGCCGTCGAGCACGAAGTCGGTCGGGTGGTTGTGGAAGTAGAAGCGCAGGCCGTTCTTGCGTGCCTCGTCGCCCCACGTGTTGAACTCGACGGCCAGCGCCTTGTAGCCGTCGTGCGTGGCGGGCGTGCCGCCCGGGGGCGACGCGAGGCCGACGTACTTCAGGCCGAGCGCCTGGGCCTCGGCGAACACGATCGAGCGGTCGCCGCGCCAGGCGGTGCCGCCGCCGGGCACGTGACTCCCCTCGGGCCTGAGCCCGTACTGGTTGGCGAGCGCCTTGAACTGCGCGGCCGTGCGCCCGTCGTAGCTGCCGCCGACCTCGACGAGCGCGTAGCCCGCGTCGGACAGCATCTCGAACGTGCCGTTCAGGTCGAGCTCGTTGTCGGCGAGCAGGTCGCGGACGGTGAAGAGCTGCATGCCGATGCGGCTCTCCGGGATGTCCCCGCCACGGCCGTGGCCGTGCCCGTGTTCGTCGTCGTCCCGCTTGTGGGCGCCCGCCCCGACCGCCGCCGGCCCGAGCGCCCCAGCCGCCGCCGCGGTGCCCGCCGCCGCGCCGAGGAACCTCCGCCGGCTGGTCTTGTGTCCGTCGCTCATCCGGTCCTCCCTCCCGTAAAGGTGAACGAGCCGGCGAAGTTAGCCGTCATTCTGCCATCGGTCAAGCAAAAGTCGACCGTCGTCCGGTGGAAAGTGCAGGAGCGAGTCTTCGAGCTGCCTGTCACGTGTCGCGCACGATCGTGCGGCTCTGCTCGCGCATGAACTGCTGCACGTAGTACGGGCCGAGGCCGCCCTTGCCGGTCGACCCGCTGCTCTTCCAACCGCAGAAGGACTGGAATCCCGGCCACGCGCCCGTCGTCGCGCCGGCGCGGCGGTTCACGTAGACGACGCCGGCCTCGATCTCGTCGAGGAAGCGCTCGAGCTCGGCGTCGTCGCGGCTGAACACGCCGGCGGTGAGGCCGTAGTCGATCGCGTTGGCCTCGGCGAGCGCCTCGTCGAACGAGCCGACCCGCGTCACCGCGACGAGCGGGACGAACAGCTCCTCCCGCTCCAGGCGATGGCCGCGCGGGAGGCCCGCGACGACGGCCGGCGCGACGAAGTGGCCCGGCAGCTCGAGCGCCCGCCCGCCGGCGACCACGGTGCCGTCGCGGCCGGCCTCGGCCACCGCGTCGCGGTAGCGCGCGACCGCGCGCTCGTCGACCACCGGGCCGGTGAACGCGTCGCGGTCGCCGGGGTCGCCGACCGGCAGCTCGACGGCCCGCGCCGCGAGCCGCTCGACGAGCTCGTCGTGCACGCCGTCCAGCACGATCGCGCGCGAGCAGGCGCTGCACTTCTGGCCGGAGAAGCCGTACGCGGACGCGGCGATCCCCGCGGCCGCGGCGTCGAGGTCGGCGCTCTCCGCCACGATCGCGGGGTTCTTGCCGCCCATCTCGGTGATCGCCGGCCGGGCGTACGGCCCCGCCTGGAAGCGCTGCCCGAGCGCGCGGCCGACCTCGGCCGAGCCGGTGAACACGACGCCGTCGATCGCGGCGTGCGCGAGCGCCTCGCCCGTCTGCGCACCGCCGTGCACGAGCCCGACGACGCCGTCCGGCAGTCCGGCGGCCGCGAACGCCTCGCCGACGAGCGCGCCGGACAGCGGCGTCTGCTCGGACGGCTTGATGACGACCGTGTTGCCGGCCACGAGCGCGCCGGCGGCCATGCCGGTCACGAGCGCCACGGGGAAGTTGAACGGGCCGATCACGCCGAACACGCCGAACGGCCGCAGCACGCTCGCGTTGGTCTCCTCGGGCGTGAGCCGGCCCAGCGGCACCTCGAAGCCCGCGTGCCCCTCGATCTGCGCGCAGTAGGCCTCGATCAGGTCGATCGCCTCCTGCACCTCGGCGATCGACTCCGTCCGGCTCTTGCCGGTCTCTAGCGTCACGGCCGCCGCGAGCTCCATGTGGCGCTCGCCGATCGCGGCGCCGGCCCGCCGCAGCGCCGCACACCGCTCGGCGACCGGCGTCCGCCGCCACCCGGGCTGCGCGGCCCGGCCACGCTCGACCGCCGCGTCGACCAGCGCGGCCGGCGCCGCGTGGGCGCGGCTCGCGACCTGGTCCGCCCGGCTCGGGTCGTGGCGCGCGAACGCCGCGCCGTCGAACGACGGCTCGCCGCCGACGACGTGGGGGAGCGGCTCGGCCGGTCCGCGCCGCGCGTCGGCGAGCGCCGCCTCGAACGCGGTGTCGACCTCGGGCGTGCTCGCTCCGCTCGTGTAGGTCAGGCGGGTGCTCACGCGGATGCTCCTTCCTCGCTCACGGCGGCATGCACGGCATGACAGGCCGCGCGATGGCCCGCGCCGTTCACGGGCTCGAGCGCGACGTCCTCGGCGCGGCAGCGGTCCTCGATCCCCAGCCTCGCCGCCTCGCCCGACGCGACGAGCGGGCAGCGCGGGTGGAAGCGGCAGCCCGTCGGGATGCGCGTGGGATCCGGCGCCTCGCCGGCGAGGATCTGCGGCGCCATCTGCTCGCGCTCGGGCACGACGGACAGCAGCGCGCGCGTGTACGGGTGCTGCGGGGCCGACAGCAGCTCCTCGGTCGTGCCCTGCTCGACGATCCGGCCGAGGTACATCACCGCGATCCGGTCGGCGATGTTCCACGCGAGGCCGAGGTCGTGGGTGACGACCAGGATCGTGATGCCGGTCTCCCGCACGAGGCGCAGCATCAGCGCGAGGATCTCGCCCCGCACCGAGGCGTCGAGGCTGGAGACCGGCTCGTCGGCCACGAGCAGGCCCGGCTGGAGCACCATGGCGCCGGCGATCACGACGCGCTGGCGCTGGCCGCCGGAGACCTGGTAGGGGTAGAGGCCGAAGAAGCGCTCCGGCGGCCGCAGGCCGGCCCGCGCCAGCGCCTCGGCGACCTGCGCCTCCTCGTCGCCGCCGACCTTCTGGACCCGCAGCCCTTCGGCGACCGCCTCGTAGATCGTCTGGCGGACATTCAGCGCACCGGTCGGGTCCTGGAACACCATCTGCACGCGACGGCGGAAGTCGCGCAGCGACCGGCGGTTGTAGCGGAGCGGCTCGCCGCGATAGCGCACCTCGCCGGCGACCGGCCGCTCGAGCCCCATGATCGTGCGCGCCAGCGTCGTCTTGCCGCAGCCGGACTCGCCGACCAGCGCGAGCACCTCCCCCGCCGGCAGCTCGAGGTTCACGCCGTCCACGGCACGGGCGACCGCGCCTCCGCGCGCGGCGTACTGCACGTGCAGGTCGCGCAGCTCGAGCAGGGGCGCGTCGCTCATCGGACCTCCACGCAGGCCGCCCGGCGGGCGGGTCCCGCGGGCCAGAGCTCCATCGTCGTGGTCGGGCACTCCGCGCGCACGTCCGGGCAGCGCGGGTGGAACGGGCAGCCGGACGGGAGCGCGCGCGGGTCGGGCGGATCGCCCGGGAGCCCGGACGGGTTGTGGCGGAACGCCGGGTCGCCGATCACCGGGAACGCGGCGCCCAGCGCGCGGGTGTACGGGTGCGCGGGCGCGTCGAACACCTCGTGCGCCGGGCCCTCCTCGACGATCCGCCCGGCGTACATCACGGCCAGCCGCCGGCACGCGGCGGCGAGCGTGGAGAGGTCGTGCGTGATGAACAGGACGGCGAGGCCGAACTCCTCGCGCAGCTCGGCCAGCAGCCGCAGGATCTGCGCCTGCACCATCACGTCCAGCGCGGTCGTCGGCTCGTCGGCGACCAGCAGCTTGGGATCGCATGCGAGCGCGAGCGCGATGAGGACGCGCTGGCGCTGGCCGCCGGAGAGCTGATGCGGGTAATCGGCCGCGCGACGTTTCGGCAGCCCGACCAGGTCGAGCAGATCGCCGACCCGCGCGCCCACCGGGCCCTTGCGGTCGCCGGGGTGCAGCTGGATCGCCTCGCCGATCTGGCGGCCGATCTTCTGCACGGGGTTGAGGGTGTGCAGCGCGCCCTGGAACACGATCGCCATGCCCGACCACCGCACCGCGCGCAGTCGTCCCGGCTTCATCGCCAATACGTCCTCGCCGTCGAGCAGGACCTCGCCGGTGATCTCCGTCCCGCGCGGCAGCACGCGCAGCAGCGCCCCGGCGAGGCTCGACTTGCCGCAGCCCGACTCGCCGGCCAGGCCGAGCGTCTCGCCCGACCGCAGCTCGAGGTCGACGCCGCGCACCGCCGGGAGCGGACCGCCGCTGGTCCGGTACGTCACGTGCAGGTCGCGCACCGCGAGCAGCGGCGGCGCGACGACCTCGGGCATGGTCTCCGCGCTCATCAGCTCCGCTCCCGCAGCCGTGGGTCGAGGATCTCCTCGAGCGCGCGCCCGCACAGCGTGAACGCGAGCACGACGAGCACGATGCAGACGCCCGGCGGCACGTACCACCACCACGCCTGCTCGGTGATCGCGCCCTGCTCGAACGCCTCCTCGAGCATCTTGCCCCAGGACGGTCGCGAGGGGTCGCCGAACCCGAGGAACGCGAGCGTCGTCTCCGACAGGATCGCGATCGGCACCGTGAGCGTCGTCTGGGCGAGGATCACGCCGGACACGCTCGGCAGGATGTGCCGGACCATCAGGTGCGTCTGCGACGCGCCGAGCGCCCGGCTGCGGTCGACGTAGAGGCGCTCCTTGAGCGTCAGCACCTGGGCGCGCACGATCCGCGCCATCGACGGCCAGGAGGTGATCCCGATCACGAGGATGATGTTCTCGACCGAGGGTCCGAGCACCGCCGCCAGCACGATCGCGAGCGGCAGGAACGGGATCACGAGGAACCACTCGGTCAGCCGCATCAGGATCGACCCCGTGACACGGCCGTAGAACCCGGCGGCGATCCCGACGACCATCCCGATCACCGAGGCGAGCACCGTCGCCGCGAGGCCCACGAGCAGCGAGATCCGCGAGCCCCAGAGCAGCTGGGTCCAGATGCTGCGCCCGAACTTGTCCGTCCCGAGCGGGCTGAACTCGCTCGGCGAGGCCCAGACCGGGTTGTCGATCGCGTTCACCGCGCGCAGGCCGGCCTCGTCGGCGATCAGCGGCGCCGACAGCGCCAGCAGCACGAAGACGACGAGGATCACGAGCCCGACCATCCCCGGGCGGCTGCCCCGGTACTGCGCCCAGGCGCCGCCCAGCGCGCGGCGCCGCCGCTCCCACGCGATCCGCCGGGCCGAGGGAGCGGCGACCGCGCTCACGCCGTCGCGCACCCTCGGATCGAGCGCGACGTACAGCAGGTCGGCGATGAAGTTGAACAGGATCACGGCGGCGCTGAACACGAGGAACAGACCTTGCAGCATCGGCAGGTCCGGACCCTGGAGCGCCTCATAGGTCTGAAGCCCCAGACCCGGGCCAGGAGAAGATCGTCTCCACGGCGATCGCGCCGGAGAGCACGAACCCGAAGTTGATCGCGATCAGCGTGACGACCGGCAGCAGCGCGTTCGGCACCGCGTGGTGGTTGCGCACGACCACGTCGCGCAGGCCCTTGGCGCGCGCGAGCACGAGGTAGTCCTCGCGCATCGTGTCGATCAGCGAGGAGCGCATCACGAGCGCGTACTCGCCGAGGTAGCCGAGCGTGAGGGTGAGCGCCGGCAGGAACATGTGATGCGCCTGGTCGACCAGCTTCGCGACGCCCGTCTCGGACGCGGTCGGGTCCTCGATCCCGCCGACCGGGAACCAGCCGAGCGCGACCGCGAACACGGTCAGCAGCAGCATCCCGAGCCAGAAGTCCGGCATCGAGTACAGCGTCATCGTGGCGCTGGTCGACGCATAGTCGGTCTTCGAGTTGCGCCGCCATCCGGCCGCGATCCCGATCAGCGTCCCGAAGACCGCCGACAGCACCGCCGAGACGCCGACGAGCGCGATCGTCGCCGGCGCCTTCTCGACGATCGTGTCCCACACCGGTTGGTTGGTGACGTAGGAGCGGCCGAAGTTGAGCTGCAGCGTCTGGGTCAGGTAGCTCCAGAACTGGTCGAGCTTGGAGCCGTCCAGCCCGAACTGGCTCGTCAGCTGGTCGCGCTGGGCGTCGGTCAGGTTGCGGCCGCGGAACAGGTTCGCGACCGGGTCCTGCTCCACGACGCGGAACAGGAAGAAGTTGAACACCACCACGAAGGCGAGGGTCGCGAGCGACCCCAGCGCCTTCGAGATGACGATGCGTGCACTCACTCGCGCTCGTCGGCCGTGCGCCTCCGCATCACGGCCCACGTTCCGCCGGCCAGCGCGAGAGCGACCAGCACGATCACCGCGATCATCCCCGCGGAGCCGCCGCCGTCGTCACCGCCGCCGTTCCCGCCGCCCGCGGTCGACGTCGCCGACACCGGCTTGAGGCTCCAGTACGACGGCGACGAGTTCGAGAACAGCACCGGCCCCGTCTTCTCCGGCTGGCGCACGAAGCCGGTGAAGCGATCGGTCCGGTACGCCTGCAGGTCGGGGTAGGTGTAGAGCGCGTTGTAGACGCCCGTGCCGGCCCAGCGGATCAGCATGTCGTGCACGATCTGCACGCGCTTGTCGTGGTCGAGCTCGACCTTCTGCTGGTTGTAGAGCTTGTCGTACTCCTTGTCGCAGAGGCTCGCGTCGTTGTAGTAGTTGGTCGGGTCCTCCGGGTCCTGCGCCACCTGGCTGCAGGTGAAGTAGAAGAGCATCGTGTCCGGGTCGACATACGGGGTCCAGCCCCACACGAACAGGTCGTAGTCGCCCTTGCCGATCACCTCGGTCAGCTGGCCGTCGTCGTAGACCTTCTGCGTGGTCGCGATCCCGATGTCCTTCAGCCAGCCGGTGATGAACTCCGCGGTCGGCTGGGAGGACGGGCTCTCCGACCGCACGGCGTAGCGCAGCTTCAGCGGCTCGCCGCCGCCGGGCATCTCGCGGATCCCGTCGCCGTTCGTGTCCTTGTAGCCGCCCTGGTCGAGCAGCGCGTTCGCCTTGTCGAGGTCGAAGTCGAACTTCTTGTCCGCGGGGACCTCCGGCATCCACTCCGGGTTCGCCGACGGGCTGATCGTGTCGGCGGGCGTGGCGTGGCCGCTCTCGACGCGGTCGACGATCGTCTGCTTGTCGATCGCGTGCGCGATCGCCTGGCGCACCAGCGGGTCGCTGAGCGCGGGGTGGCCCTTCTTCAGGCCGTCGCCGCCGTTGAGCGCGAACTCGTTGAACGCGCCCTGGTTGCCCTCGACGACCTCGATCCCGTCCTGGCCCTCGAGGCGGTCGTACGCCGCGCCCGGGACCTGCTGCGCGGCGTCGATCTCCCCGCTCCGGAGCGCGGCCACCATCGCGTCGGCGTTGTTGAAGTTTCGGATCACGACCGCATCGAGCGGCGGCTTGCCGCGCCAGAAGTTCGGGTTGGCCTTGAAGCGCGCGAACTGGCCCTTCTTGAACTCCTCGAGCGTGTACGGGCCGGAGCCGACGCCGTCCTGTCGCGTCGTACTTCAGGAGGGCCTTGGCGTCGTACTTCTCGAAGATGTGCTTCGGGACGATGTAGGCGTCCATCACCGGCAGCTTCGGGTCCGGCACCGACGACTTGATCACGACGGTGTTCGGGTCCGGCGCCTCGGCCGTGATGTTCGCGACGATCGCGGAGTGGTTGAGCCACTCCTCCTTGCGCGATCGGTTCAGCGTGTAGACGACGTCCTCGGACGTGAGCGGCTGGCCATCCGACCACTTCATGTTCGGGTGCAGCTTGTAGGTCCAGGTCTTGCCGTCCGCCGATCCCTTCCACGACTCGGCGAGCCCGGGGGTGACCGAGAAGTCCTTGGCGGCCTTGTCGGTGAGCGTCGCGTACTGGATGTTCCAGGCCTCGAACGCGGCCACGGTCACGCCGACCGCCACGTTCATGCTGTCGATGTCCTGCGTGTAGCCGACGGTGAACACCTTCGGCTTGCCGTCCTGGCCGTTCGCGCTGCCGCCGCTCCCGGCGAGCACGAGCGCGGTCGCCGCAATCGCGGCGGCGACGATCCCTCTCCAACGTTTCACGCGACCCTCCTCAAGGCTTTGCGGACGCCGATCATTCCGGATCGCGCGGCGGACTGCCAGGGGTGATTTGGACAATTTCGTCCAGCGAAAGCCCTAGAGCAGGTACCAGTCGAGGAAGCGCTCCATCCGGCGGTAGAAGTGCAGCTGGGGCCCGGCCCGCAGCAGGCCGTGGGCTTCCGTCGGGTACGTCACGTACTCGAAGGTCTTCCCCGCGCGCCGCAGTCCCGCGACCAGCTCCTCCGACTGCTTGGGGCTCACGCGCTCGTCGCGCTCGCCGTGGGCGATGAGCAGCGGCGCCTCGATGTTCGCGACGCGGTGGATGGGGGAGCCGGCACGGTAGGCCGCGCGCGCCGTCGCCGGGTGCCCCATCATCCGCTCCAGGTCCTGGACGCCCTCGCGGTCGCCCTGCGCCCAGGACGTGAGGATGTCGCAGTCGCCGTACTTCGCGACCGCGCAGCGGAAGCGGTGCTCGGGGTCGTCGGTGATCGCGAGCAGGGCCATGTAGGAGCCGTAGCTGGCGCCGAAGATCCCGAGTCGCTCCCCGTCCACCCAGTCGAGCGTGCGCAGGTGGTCGGCGGCGGCGAGGCAGTCCCAGGTGTCCTTCACGCCCCAGACGTCGTGGTTGGCGCGCTCGAAGTCGCGGCCGTAGCCCGTCGAGCCGCGGAAGTTGACGGCGAGCCAGGCGTAGCCCTTGTCGAGGAAGTACTGGGCGTGGCCGTCCCACAGGTCCGTGTACGCGTCGGTCGGGCCGCCGTGGGGGTACACGATCGCGGGGGCGGGGCGGTCCGGCGTGCGCGTTGCGCGGGCGGAAGAGGAAGCCGGGGATCTCGAGGCCGTCGCGCGAGGTGAACGTGACGTCCTCGGGGGCGACGTGCGGCGCGCTGCGGACCGCGAGCGGCGCGGGGGCGAGGACGGTGCGGGTCGCGCCGTTGTCGAGCATGCGCAGCTCGGGCGGCGTCGCGTGGTCCTCGTAGGTCCCGATCAGCGCGCCGGACGCGGTCCACTGCGGCGCGCCCCAGACGCCGCCGGGCGCGATGTCGGTGACCGCGCCGGTCGCGGTGTCGACGGCCGCCAGGGCGTAGCGGTTGCGGACGCCGCGCGTGACCGCGACGCGTTCGCCGTCCGGATGCCATGCGGGCTCCCCGTAGTCGGCGCCGTCCTGGGTGAGCTGCCGCTCGCCGCTGCCGTCGCGCCCGACGGTGTGCAGCGCCCATGCGCCGGAGCGCTCCGAGACGTACGCGATGGTGGCGCCGTCGGGGGACCATGCCGGCGCGCGGTCCTGCATGCGCGGCGTGCCGGTGAGCGCGCGGACCGCGCCGGTCGCCACGGTCGCGACGCGGATCTCCGAGCGGTTGAGGTCGGCGCGCGGCGTGAACACGTACGCGATCTCCGTGCGGTCGGGCGAGACGGCGGCGCCCCATTCGTCGCCGCGCTCGTCGAGCTCGCCGTGCGCGGTCGCCAGCCGGCGCGCCCAGGGGTCGGCGACGTCGACGTGCGCGAGCCGCGTCATGTCCCCGCGCTCGACGGACACGACGAGCGTGGCGTCGTCGAGCCATTCGGGGGCGGCGGCTTCCAGGAGCTTCCGCGGCGGCCCGCCGGCGGCGGCGACGACCCACACGTGCCCCTCGTCGCCGTACGCGACCTGCGAGCCGTCGGGCGAGAGCCGCGGCTGGGTGTCCTCCCAGAACGGCATCGGGTCGCGGCCGGTGGTCAGCCGCCGCGGGGTCGGGTCGTCGAGGTCCAGGAGCCACACGTCGGACGTGTCGCGGTCCTGGATGAACACGGCGTGGCGGCGGTCGGCGCCGAGCGCGAGCGAGCGCGGGCGCTCCGTCGCGGCGACGGCCTCGAGCCGCCAGTGGGGCGGTGGCGAGAGGTCCTTGCGCGGCTGGACCGGAATCCCGTCGGCCTCGTCCTTGCCCACCCAGTGCGATCCCGTGTCAGCCATCCCTGCTCTCCTCCTGTCCGGACATCAGTCCCTCGAGCGCCGCGCGCACGAGCCCGCCGATCGTGGCGAGGTCGTAGCCGCCCTCCTGCACGACGACCGTCGGCAGCCCGAGCGCACCGAGCGCGTGGCCGGCCGCGCGGAAGCCGTCCGCGGTCACGCGCAGCGGGCTCTCGGGATCGCCGGCCGCGGCGTCGACGCCGAGGGCGATCACGAGCGCGGTCGGCTGGAACGCCGCCGCCCACCAGGCGAGCTCGCGTACGGCGGCGAGCCAGGCGTCGTCGCCGGTCCCGGGCGCGAGCGGGAGGTTGCGGTTGGCGCCGTGCCCGGCGCCGTCGCCCTCCTCGCCCGCGAGGCCGAGGAAGTGGGGGAACCAGCCGGCGGCGGGGTCGACGTGGACGGAGCCGCAGACGACGTCGGCGCGGTCGTAGAAGATCGCCTGCGCGCCGTTGCCGTGATGGGCGTCGAGGTCGAGCAGCGCGACGGGGGCGCCGCGGGCGTCGCGCAGCCGGGCCGCCGCGATCGCGGCGTTGTTGAGGTAGCAGCTGCCGCCGTACGCGCTGGGCGTGGCGTGATGGCCGGGCGGGCGGGTGCAGGCGTAGGCGGCCGGCGCGCCTTGCAGCACGAGCTCGCAGGCGGTCAGGGCGGCGTCGGCGCCGGCGCGCGCCGCCTCCCAGGTGCCGGGGCCGATCGGCGTCATCGTGTCGAAGGCGAAGCGGCCGGTGCGGGCCCAGGTCGCGGCCGGCGTCATCGGCTCGATCGTCCCCAGCAGGCCGGGGTGGGCGAAGAAGTAGGGGATGACCTCGGGCTGGCCCGGATCGTCCGGCAGCCCGGCCGCCTCCCATGCGGCCCAGGCGCCGGCGAGGAACTCGAGCAGCGCGCGGTCGTGCACAGCCTCGAGCGCCGCGTCGGGGTGGGCGGTCGCGGCCACGACGGGATGGCCGGCGCCCTCGAGCTCGGCCCGGATGGCGTCCGCCCGAGCGGGCAGCTCGACGGCGGGCGTCCGCACGCCCAGCCAGATCTCCGCGCTCGGCACGTGCCGGCGATGCGCGTCGCTCCACACCACCGGGATCGCGGCCATCCGACGCCGAGCCTACCTAAAGAGGGTCTGACCCCATTTAGATAAAGAGGGTCAGACCCTCTTTAGGTTCGGCCCGCGGTGCAGAGCGCACGAGCCTCGTAGATAAACGGGGTCTGACCCCGTTTAGGTAAAGGGGGTCAGACCCTCTTTAGGATCCGCGGCGTGTCCGGTCCGCCTGCTCCGCGCGGTCCCCGCCTGCGTGAGCTCGGCGTGCGGATCGGCGCGTTCGAAGCCGGCGCGGCCAACGCGATCACGGACGTCGCCGGCGTCGAGGTGGGGCACGTCACCGTCTGGCGCGACGAGCCCGAGGGGCGCGGGATCGCGCGGACCGGCGTGACCGCGATCGTGCCCGGGCCCACGGGAGAGCTGTTCCGCGCGCCGGTGCCGGCGGGCGCCGCGGTGCTCAACGGCGCGGGGGAGATGACCGGCTTCATCACGGTGTCGGAGTGGGGGCGGATCGAGACGCCGGTCTACCTCACGTCGACGATGGCGGTGGGCCGGATCTACGACGGCGCGGTGACCGCCGCGGTGGCCGCCGATCCCCTGGTCGGGACCGAGGACGTGGTGATCCCCGTCGTCGCCGAGTGCGACGACAGCTGGCTCTCCGACAGCGCGATCGTCCAGGTCGAGGCGGCCGACGCCGGCCGGGCGCTCGCCGCCGCGCGCGCCGGCGCCGTGGCGGAGGGCGCCGTAGGGGCCGGCACCGGCATGATGTGCTTCGACTGGAAGGCCGGGATCGGCACCGCCAGCCGTGTGGTGCCCGAGGCCGGCGCGACGGTCGGCGTGCTCGTCCTGGCGAACTTCGGCTCGGCGCCGGAGCTGCGCGTCGACGGCGTGCCGGCCGGACGGCTGCTCCCGTCGCCCGAGGAGTTCCCGCCCGCCCCCGCCGGCAGCTGCATCGCCGTCGTGGCGACCGACGCGCCGCTCTCCTCGCCGCAGCTCACGCGCCTGGCGCGCCGGGCCGGGCTCGGCCTGGGGCGCACCGGCTCGGTCGCGCACCACGGCAGCGGCGAGATCTTCCTCGCGTTCGCGACCAGCGGCCGGACGACGCGCGCCGAGGCCGGCCGCCGCACCGCAGACGAGTCGTTCGCCGACGCCGGCCTCGACCCGCTGTTCGCCGCCGCCGTCGATGCGAGCGAGGAGGCGGTGCTCAACGCCCTCTGGGCGGCGGACGACGTGACCGGCCGCGGGGGCCACGTCGCGCCGCGGGCTGCCGCACCGCGAGGTGCTCGAGCTGCTGCGCGACCACGCGCGGCTGTCGTGACGGCCCGACGACGAACGGGCGCCGGGATCGTCGCCGGTGCCCGGCGTCCGGCCGACCGTGGCAAGATGCCCGCGTGTCCGAGGACAGCCTCCCGCCTGTACGCCGCCAGTCACTCACCGGAGGTTGCGTCTGCGGCGGCGTCCGGTTCGAGGTCAGCGAGCCGCTGGTCTCGGCGGGCTGGTGCCACTGCACGCGCTGCCAGCGCCGGACCGGGACCCCCGCCGCGGTGAGCGGGGCCGTCGCGCCGGGCAGCTTCCGGATCACGCAGGGAACCGAGCTCGTCACCGAGTGGACGCCGCCCGGCGGCGGTTTCGTCAAGGCGTTCTGCTCCGCCTGCGGCGGGCACCTCTACAGCCGCGCGCCCGACGACCCCGAGCGCATCAGCGTCCGCCTCGGAGCCGTCGACGGCGATCCCGGCATCCGCCCGCAGTACCACCAGTTCACGGCATCGGCCGCGGTCTGGCAGCCGCTGCCGGACGACGGGCTGCCTAGGTACGAAGGACGCCGGCCGTAGAGACCGATCCGGTGCTCGACGTCCGGCTGACGGTCACGTGATGCGCCCGGCGGCGGAGGGCAGCCTCCCGCCTGCGCTCCGGGAGTTACGTGCGGGCGTCTCGTCGTCGAACTCGGCGAAGAACCCGCCGACCCGCTCGGTGAGCTCGCCCATCCCGTCGCACGCGAACAGGATCGGCTGGTAGTGCGTGATGTCGTACTCGAGCGTCGCCATCTCGTGGAAGTCGACCGCCCGGATGTCCGCGCCGCGGAACTCCTCGATCTCGCCGTAGGAGGAGAGCAGCCCGGCGCCGTAGCAGCGCAGCTCGCCCGCCTCCCACATCACGCCGAACTCGATCGTGAACCAGAAGACGTCGGCGAGGTACTGCAGCCCCTCGGGCGTCTCGCAGCGCCGCGCGGCCTCGCCGGCGAGGCGCTTGACCTCGGCGATGCCCGGGTCGGCGAGCAGGTTCCCGTGCCCGATCACCTCGTGGACGATGTCGGGTTCGGGCGTGTAGAGCGGTCCGCACGGGTGGCGCAGGTACTGCGTCGAGTGGAAGACGCGGTCGGCCAGCGAGCCGTAGAACTCGTCGAGCGGGACGAGGCCCGGCGGCGGGGTAGAAGCGGAAGCCGGTGAGCGGCTCGAGCCCCGCGCTCACCTCGTCGAGCTGCGGCACGTGGTCGTCGGGCAGCGCGAGCTGTCGCCTTCGCCTCGCGGAACGCGCGGCAGGCGAGCCGCTCGTGCTTGGGCGCCAGCTCGCGCGACACGGTGCGCCAGATCGCGTGCTCCTCGTCGGTGTACTCCACGCGCGGGATCGGCTCGCCCGGACGCCACGCGAGGGCGGCGGCGGCGATCTCGTTGCGGCGGCGGCGGTACTCGGGATCGTTCGCGCCGGGATGGTCGTCGGCGAGATGGACGCGGACCCCGTCGGGGCCCTCGGTCACGGGTGCGTACAGCTGGCCCTCTTCGAACATGGCGCAGGTGTACGCCGCTGGCGACGGCAGACGCAACGCATGAGGCCGTATCGTTTCGCGGTATGACAACGATCGAACGATTGACCGACCTGGATCGGAAGATCCTTGCGCTTCTGCAGCAGGACGGGCGCCGATCGTTCGCGGACATCGGTCGCGAGGTCGGGCTCTCGACGCCGGCGGTCAAGCGGCGCGTCGACCGGCTCGAGGCGGCCGGCGTGATCCGCGGCTACACGGCGATCGTCGACGCCTCCAAGCTCGGCTTCGGCTTCGAGGCGATCGCCGAGGTCTACTGCGCCGACCGCACCGCGCCGCGCGACGTGCTCGAGAGCGTCGTCGGGATCCCCGAGGTGGTCAGCGCGGTCACGGTCTCCGGCGAGCCCGACGCCGTCCTGCGCGTGCAGGTCGACGACATCCGCCACCTGGAGCGGCTGATCGAGACGCTCCGCCGCCGCCCCAACATCGTCCGCACGCGCACGATGATCGTGCTCTCGGTGCTCGTGGACCGGCCCACCGCGCTGCCCGAGCGGTGAATCGCCCAGCCGGGGGTACCGTGTCACGCGTGGTCACCTACGACGAGCTGCCGTTCGGGTTCTCCTGGCTCCTGGACGAGGCGCTCACGCGCACCTCGCACGCGATCGACACCGGCGACGGGGTCTGGCTGATCGACCCCGTCGACGTCCCGGAGGCGATCGAGCGGGCGCGCGCGCTCGGCCCGCCCGCCGGCGTGATCCAGCTGCTCGACCGCCACAACCGGGACTGCGCCGTCGCTTGCCGACGCGGCTCGGCGTCCCGCACCTGCGGGTCCCCGGCGTGGTGCCCGGCAGCCCGTTCACCGTGGTGCCGGTGCTCGACGTGCCGGGCTGGCACGAGGTCGCGCTGTGGTGGCCCGAGCCGCGCGTGCTCGTCGTCGCGGAGCTGATCGGCACCAGCGACGTGTACCGGCTCGGCGACGGCCCGGCCGGCATGCACCCGATGATGCGCGCGCTGCGCCGCCGGGCGCGCTCCGCGGGTACGAGCCGGAGCACCTGCTCGTCGGCCACGGCCGCGGCGTCCACGGGCCGGCGGCCGCCGCCGCGCTCCGGGACGCCTACGACCGGTCCCGCAAGGACCTGCCGAAGCTCGCGCTCAAGCTGCCGGCGATGGCGAAGGCCGCCGTCGCGTCGCGCCGCTGATCAGCGCCGCGGCGCGACGGCGCGCTCGAGCCGGCCGACCGCCCATGCGCTGCCGCGCAGGCCGACGTACAGCGAGAGCAGTGCGCCCGTGATGAGCAGCTCCCCGGTCGGGGGAGCGCTGTCGGCGTGGTTGGAATCCATGTCGTCGACCGTATGCCCGGAATGCCGCCCGGCGCTAGGACCCGAGGTCGGAAACCGACTCGACCGGATGGCCGGACCTCAGCCCGTGTTGCGCATCCCCGCCGCGATCCCCGTGATCGTCGCGAGGAGCGGCTCGCGCGCCTCGGGGCGCCCGGCCCGCGCACGCGCGAGCAGTTCGACCTGGAGATGCGAGAGCGGGTCGATCCACGGGTTGCGATGCGACAGCCGCCGCTGCAGCGCCGGCGAGTCGTCGAGCAGCGACGGCGCGCCGGTGATCTCGAGCAGGCGGCCGACGACCTGGTCGTGCTCGCGCGCGATGTCCGGCCAGAAGCGGTCGCGCAGCTCCGGCTCGACGAGCCGCAGGTACCGCTCCGCGACGCCGAGGTCGGTCTTGTAGAGCGCCATCTCGAGCGTCGACAGCAGGCTGCCGAAGAACGGCCAGCGCGGCGGCCATCTCGCGCTGGAGCTCGAGCGGTCCCTCCGCCAGCGCGGCGCCGGCGCCGTACCACGACGGCAGCAGCAGCCGGTTCTGCGTCCAGGCGAACACCCACGGGATCGCGCGCAGCGCCTCGATGCCGCCGGCCGCCCGCTTGGACGGCCGGGAGCCGATGTTGAGCGACGTCAGCTCGGCGAGCGGCGTGGCCTGCTCGAAGAAGCGGGGGAAGTCGGGGTCGTCGTAGACGAGCCCCCGGTAGCGCTCGCGCGAGCGGGCCGACATCCGCTGCATCTCCGCCCGCCACTCCGGCCGCACCGGCGGCAGCTCGCGCGCCGAGGCGAGCAGGACGGCGGAGAGCGTCTGCTCGAGCGAGCGCACCGCGAGCTCGGGGTCGCCGTAGCGGGCGGACACGGTCTCGCCCTGCTCGGTGATCCGGATGCGCCCGTTGAGCGACCCGCGCGGCTGCGCGAGGATCGCCCGGTGCGTGCGCCCGCCGCCGCGCGAGGGCGAGCCGCCGCGGCCGTGGAAGAGCTCCAGCTCCAGCCCCGCCTCCGCCGCCTGGGCCGCGAGCCGCTCCTGCGCGACGTGCAGCGCCCACTGGCTCGACACGAAGCCGGAGTCCTTGCCGGAGTCCGAGTAGCCGAGCATGATCAGCTGGCGGTCGCGCGTGGCTCGCGGAGCGAGTCGCGGTAGACGGGCGTGTCGTAGAGCGTCGCCATCGTCTCCGGCGCGCCGGTCGAGGTCGGCCAGCGTCTCGAACAGCGGCGCGAGCCGCAGCGTGGCGCCGGCGCGCCGCGTGAGCCACAGCGCGGCGAGCACGTCGGACGGCGACTGCGCCATCGACAGGACCATCACCGGCACCGCGCGCTTGCCGTACGCCTCGCGCGCGAGCGCGACCGTGTCGAGCACGCGCAGCAGCTCTCCCGCCTCGCCCTCGGGGCGGCGGACGAGGCCGCGCCGCTGCTCGCCGATCGCCTCCTCGAGCAGCCGCATCCGCTCGTCCTCGTCGGCGCGGCGGTAGCCGGGCAGCAGCGTGGCCACCGCCTCGTGGACGATCGACGCGGACTGGCGCACGTCGAGGCTCGCGACGTGGAAGCCGAACACGTCGATCTGCCACAGCAGCCGCCGCAGGCCGGCGTGCGCGACGTGGGCGGAGCCGACGCTCTCGCAGGACGAGCCAGAGGTCGTCGCGCAGCTCCTCCGGATCGCTGTAGCCGGGCTCGCGCGCGAGCGGGTCGAGCATGTTCGCGAGCCGGTGGGTGATGAAGCCGAGCTTGGTCCGCAGCGGCTCGTACTCGCGGTTCACGCGGCGCAGCACGCGCGCGGACGGCAGCTCCTGCGCGTCGCGCTCGAGCGACGCCTCGAGCGCGGGCGAGACCGGCACCCGGCGGGAGGAGTGGGAGAAGTCGCGGGCGAGCCGGTCGACCTTCTGGCGCAGCAGCTGCAGCGCGGCCTCGGCGGTGCAGCGCGAGCGTGCGCGCGAGCGTCTCGGCTCCGACCTCGGGGTGGCCGTCCATGTCCGAGCCGGCCCAGGAGCCGAACGCGAGCTCGCGCCCGTCGACGCGCACCTCGAAGCAGCGCTCGAGCTCCTCCAGCACCTCGGGGACCGCGTCGTGGAGCGTCGCCTCGAAGAAGAAGAGGTTGCGGCGGACCTCGTCCTCGACCATCGGCCGCACGCGGCGGACCTCGTCGGTCTGCCACCAGATCGTCAGCGCCTCGCGCAGCTCGGAGAGCAGCGAGCGCCGGCGCGAGCGGCCGATGCGCGGGTCGTCGAGGCCGTCGAGCAGCTTCGCGACGCGCAGCTGGTGGTCGAGCACCGAGCGGCGCGTCGCCTCGGTGGGGTGCGCGGTGAGCACGAGCTCGACGTGCAGGGAGCGCAGCGCCGCGGCGAGGTCGGCGCCCTCGTCGCGGAGCAGGTCGGCGGCCTCCATGAGCGACTCGCGCTGGCGCACGCCGGTGGCGTCGTAGTGGCGCCGGCGCCGCACCCGCTCGCGCTCCTCGGCGATGTTGGCGAGCTGGAGCTGCAGCGCGCAGGCGCGGATGCACGGCTCGACCTCCTCCTGCGGCAGCCCGCGGACCAGCTCGACGAGCGCCGCGCCCGGCGGCCGCGTCGCCGTTGCGCACCTCGGCGGCCGACTCGTGCAGCCACCGCACGGTGCGGGCGAACCCCTCGCCGCACTGCTCGACGAGCACGTCGTGCAGGACGGACGACAGCAGCTCGGAGTCGCGCGCCAGGTCGTCCGGCGCGCCGGCCACGGTGGGGGAGGGAGCGATCGACATCGGGGCGCCTCCGAGTGTGCCACGTCGCCGTCACAACCCCGCATCGCGCAACGCCGCGGCCAGCCCCGCGACCGCCGCCTCCACGCCCGCCGTCGGCACCCGCCCGTACCCGAGCACGAGCCGCGTCGGGCCGCGCGGCGCCGGCCCGTGCCGGCGGGCGCCGATGTCGTCGGCGACGACCCCGTGCGCCGCGTTGGCCTTGCGCAGGCGCACCGGGTCGAGCGCGACCGGCAGCGCCAGCACGAGGTGCACGCCCGCGGCGGCGCCCTCGATCCGCCCCTCCGGCACGGCGCGCGCGAGCGCCGCGACCAGCCGGTCGCGGCGCTCGGCGTAGGCGCGCCGCACGCGCCGCAGGTGGCGGTCGTGCTCGCCCGACGCGATCAGGTGCGCCAGCGCGAGCTGGTCGAGCGCGGGGGAGCCGGAGTCGGCCGCGAGCTTCTCGACCGCCAGCGCGGGCGCGAGCGCCGCCGGCGCCAGGATCCAGCCGAGCCGCAGGGCGGGCGCGAGCGTCTTCGACGCCGTCCCGACGTAGGCGACGCGCGCGGGATCGAGACCCTGGAGGGCGGCGAGCGGCCGGCGGTCGTAGCGGAACTCGGCGTCGTAGTCGTCCTCGATCACGAGCCGGTCGCCGTCGCGCGCCCACGCGAGCAGCGCGTGGCGGCGCTCGGGCCCCATCACCGCGCCGCTCGGGAACTGGTGGCTGGGCGTGACGACGACGGCCTCGGCGCCGGACGCCGCGAGCGCGTCGACGCGCAGGCCGTCGCCGTCGAGCGGGATCGGCGTCGCCTCGAGGCCCGCGTGGGCGGCGGCCTCCCAGTGGTCGGTGAGCGAGGGATCCTCCAGCGCGACGCGGCGCACGCCGCGCTCCGCGAGCACCGCGAACAGGAGGCGGACGGCCTGGCTGTAGCCGGCGCAGACGACGATGCTCCCGGGGTCCGCCGCCGTGCCGCGCACGCGGCCGAGGTAGCCGGCCAGCGCGTCGCGCAGCGCGCGGCTGCCGAACCCGCTGCCGTAGTCGAGCTCGGCGTCGGGCGCCTCGGCGGCCGCGTGCGCGACCGCCCGCGCCCACTGCGCGCCGCGGGAACAGGGAGACGTCCGGCGTCGTCGGCGTGAAGTCGAAGCGCACCGCCGCACGCCGCGGCGGCTCGGCCGGCGCGGGCTCGGCGGCCGGCGCCGCGGCGACGACCGTGCCCGCGCCGCGGCGCGCGGCGAGCCAGCCCTCCGCGGTGAGCTGCTCGTACGCGTCGGTGACCACGCCGCGCGAGACGCCGAGCTGCGCCGCGAGCGCGCGCGACGCGGGCAGCCGCACGCCGGTCCGCAGCCGCCCGCCGCGGATCGCCTCGCGCAGCTCGCCGGCGAGCTGGCGGCGCAGCGGCTCGCCGGCCGCGTGATCGAGCGTGACGAGGAGCGCGGGGTCGCTCATCCCTGCATCATTGGACCTATCCGAGGTCGCGTCAATGGCTCTGGACGCAGGACCACTTCGCGCCCGATCCTTCCAGCGGTGAGCTCCCCCGCCGTCCGCCGCCGCACCGCCGCGCCGTCCGAGCGCGTGCGCGTCCGCCGCGTGCACGAGAAGGCGTCGTACGCCCGCGACGACGTCAAGGCCATCCTCGACGAGGCGCTCGTGGCGCACCTCGGCTTCGCCCACGAGGGCCAGCCGTTCGTGATCCCCACGCTGCACGCGCGGCTCGGCGAGGACGTGTACGTGCACGGCTCCTCCGCCAGCCGGACGCTGCGCGCGCTCGGCGGCGCGCTGCCGGCGTGCCTCACCGTGACGCTGCTCGACGGGCTCGTGTTCGCGCGCTCGGTGTTCGAGATGAGCGCGAACTACCGCTCGGTCGTCGTGCTCGGCGAGGCCGTCGGCGTCACCGATGCCGACGAGAAGCTGCGGGCGCTGCAGGCGTTCTCCGACAAGGTGATGCCCGGCCGCTGGGAGGCCGCGCGGAGGCCGACGCGGCAGGAGCTGAAGGCGACCGCGGTGCTCAAGCTGCCGCTCGACGAGGCCTCGGCCAAGATCTCGACCGGCGGCCCGGACGACGGCGAGAGCGAGGATGCCGAGCTGCCCGTGTGGGCCGGCCATCTCCCGCTGCGGCTCGTGGCCGGCGAGCCCGTCGCGTGCCCGCACCTGCGGCCGGGCATCCCGGTGCCGCCCGAGATCGCGCGCTACACGCGCTGATCAGAGGAGATCCGCGACCAGCACCGGCATCCGGCGCGCGGCGACGCGCACGACGCGGGGGAGCGGCTCGGCCGACGGGTCGCGCACGATCCGCACGCCGCCGAACCGACGGCGCCGCCCGCGGCGGATCACCTCGCCGCCGCCCGCGGCGCGCACGTTGCGGACCCACTGCGTGCGGGAGCCGTAGAACAGCACCACGTAGAGCGTCGAGCCCGACCGCCACGCCAGCACGGGCGTCCGGTGCTCGGCGCCCGTCCGCCGCCCGCGGTGGACGATCACCGCAAACGGCGGGAGCCGGGGCGCCCACAGCAACTGGACCGGGTTGACGAGGCGCTTGTTGACCTTCGGCAACCAGGAGGGCATCAGGGAGTCGCCGTGCACCCCCGCATCATCGCGGCTCGGCGCCTGATCGTGCCTTGTCGCAAAGTGGGGGTTTCCCATCGCGGTTCGCGGGGAGTAGGCTCGAGCGACGGAGTTCGTAGTGCCCGGCCGCTTCCCCCCAACGGCCTGGCTGTCGCTGCTCGCCGTTTTCGCCGCGCTCGCGGTGGAAGGCGCGGCCGCCGCCGATCCCCCCGACTGTCCACCGGATGCGAGCAACCGGGACGCGATCGTCTGCGAGGTCAACGCCGCCCGCGCCGCCGCCGGCCGCGCCCCGCTGACGAGCCGGCCGTCGCTCGCCGCCGCCGCACGCGCGCACTCCGCCGACATGGTCGACCGGCGCTACTTCGCGCACGACAGCCCGGAGGGCGAGGGACCGGCCGATCGCGCGCGGCGCGCCGGCTACATGCGCCACGCCGGGTCGTGGCGCATCGGGGAGGTCCTGCTCTGGTCGCGCGGGGAGCCGCTCACCGCGGCCCGGGCGGTCGAGATGTGGCTCGAAAGCCCGAGCCACCGGCGCGTGCTGCTCTCGCCGCACTACCGCGACGTGGGCGCCGGACCGCTGTCCGGCGCCCCGGTCGGGGACCCCGGCGTGCAGCCCGCGACCACGGTGACCGTGGTCTTCGGCCGGAGGAAGTAGCTCCGCTCCTCGCCGTTGCCTAGCGGGAGCGGCCCGCGAGCGGACTCGGCGCCGCACGGCATCGGCTGCGGTGCGGGAGTTACGGCGCCACCTTGAACTGACCGACCAGCCGCTCGAGATCCTCGGCGGTGCGCGCGAGCTCGTGGGCGGACGAGGCGATCTCCTGCGCGGATGCGCTGGTCTCCTGCGTCGTCGCAGAGACCTGCTCGGCCGAGGCGGAGGACGCCTCGGCCACGCCGGCGACCTCGACGATGTCGGCCTGCATGCGCTCGGCTTCTGCCGAGATCTGCTGCACCGACGACGCGATCTCGTCCACGCGCGCGGACATGTCCTCGACCGACGCGCCGATCCGCTCGAACGCGTCGCGGGTCTGGTCGACCGTCGCCACGCCGTCCTCGGTGCGCTTCGCGCCCTCGGCGACGACGTCGACGACCTTCCCGGTCTCGCGCTGGATCTCCCCGATCAGCCCGGAGATCTCCGCCGCGGCGGCCTGCGAGCCCTCGGCGAGCTTGCGCACCTCCTCGGCGACGACGGCGAATCCACGGCCCTGCTCGCCGGCGCGGGCGGCCTCGATGGCGGCGTTGAGCGCGAGCAGGTTGGTCTGCTCCGCGATGCCGGTGATCGTGGCGACGATGCCGCCGATCCGCTCGGAGCGCGCGGACAGCTCCTGGATCGCCACCGAGACCTCCTGGGAGGACGCGGCGACCTGGCGCATGGCCTCCGAGGCCGAGTTCGCGGCCTCGACGCCCTGCTCGGCCACGCTGCGGGCGTCGCCCGCCGCCGCGGCGGTCTGCTGCGCGGTCTCGGCGGAGACGCCCGCCGCGCGCGCCGCCTCGGCGGCCGATGAGCGCGCCGACTCGACGACGCGGACCTGCTGCTCGGCGCCCTGCGCGACGTCGGTGACCGCGGAGGCGATCTCCTCGATCGCCCGGGTCGCCTCGCCCGACGTGGTCGCCATCTGCTGCGAGGCGGCCGACACGGTGCCGGCGGAGTTGGAGACCTGGCCGATCGTGTCGCCGAGGCGGTCGCGCATCGCGTTGTAGGACTGGATCGAGCCCTGCGCCTTGCCCAGCATCTCGTTGAACGTCGCCGAGAGGCGGCCGAACTCGTCGGCGGAGCGCACCCTGATCGGCTTCGTGACCGGCAGCACCTCGCGGGTCAGGTCGCCGCCCGCGCAGGACTCCAGCCCGGCGGCGAGCTCCGTGAGGCAGTGGTCGTTGAGGGACTGCAGGCGGCTGCTCAGCGAGCGCACCGGGCGCACCACCGAGCGCGTCACCAGGACCGCGAGGGCCAGCGCCACCAGCGCGCTGAGGAGGGCGACGATCACGATCGACCGCTTCGTCGACGCGATCGCGTCGTGAGCCTGGTCGCCCTGGCCGGCGGTGTAGGTGAGCGTCGCCTTGGAGGTCTCGGCCACGCCCTCCTCCAGCGCCTCGTGCATGGGCACGATCTGCTCGAGGTAGATCGTGCGCGAGCCCGTCCGCTCCTCGACCCCGTCGACCGTCTCGCGGCGGGAGAGCGCGATCGCCTTGCGCGCGGCGGCGAGGTAGCTCACGTAGGACTTCTCCAGCCGCTCGACGCCGTCGACCGCCTGGACCGACGCTGCGTCGCCCGTGGCGGACAGCACCCGGACCATCGCGGCCAGCGCCTCGTCGTTCGCCCTGGCGCTCTTCTCGAACTCGCCGGCGACCTTGTCCTGGGCGTCGACGTCGCCGTCGTACACGTACAGATGCTCGACCGCCAGGTGCGCCTCCTCGGGCAGGCGGGCGGCCACGCCGTCCACGAGCGCGGTGTACTGCGGGACGTCGACGGCGAGCGCGTCGACCTTGGTCTGGAGGTTGTCCGTCGACCGGAAGGCGACGAGGGACACCACGAGCAGTCCGAGCGCGAGCGCACCGAAGGCGCCGCCGAGCCGGACGGCCAGCGGCAGGTTCCGCAGTTTCTGCATCTGGGTCCTCAGGAAAGGCAGGAAGGGTCGGACCGGTGATCGGCCGCCCGCCCGACGAATTGAGGACCGGTGGTCAGCCCTTGATCACGGGCGCACGCGAGACCGCGCCCAGCGGGCGACCAGCTCGGCCCAGTCCGCCAGCCCCGCCCACAGGTGGCCGAGCGGACCGGTGACGAGCCATGCCGCGAGCCGTGAGCGCACGGGCCGACGGTATCGTGGAGTCCGCCCATGGCCGTCCCCACCATTTCCACATCCGTCACCGAGCTGCCCGAGTCGCGCGTGCGCGTGGAGGCCGAGGTGCCGCCGGAGGAGGTCGAGAAGCGCATCGCCCAGGCGGCGCGCGCGCTCGGCCGCAACATGCGCGTCCCCGGCTTCCGCGCCGGCAAGGCGCCCGCGCCCGTCGTGATCAAGCGGATCGGCCGCGACGCGGTGCTCGACGAGGCCGTGCGCGACTCGATCGGCGCCTGGTACTCGGCCGCGATCGACGACGCGGCGATCGTGCCGGTCGGCGAGCCGGAGCTCGACATGGGCGAGCTGCCCGGCCACGGCCAGCCGCTGACGTTCTCGATCGAGATCGGCGTCCGCCCGGAGGCGAAGCTCGGCGACTACAAGGGCCTCGAGGTCGGCAAGCGCGAGCCCGGCGCCTCCGACGAGGCGGTCGACGCCGAGATCGAGCGGCTGCGCGAGCGCTCCGGCCGGCTCGAGACCGTCGAGCGCGCGGCGGCCGAGGGCGACTTCGTGGTGATGGACTACAAGGGCACGCTCGACGGCGCGACGTTCGCCGGCGGCGAGGGCCGCGACCAGATGGTCGAGCTCGGCTCGGGCCGGCTCGTGCCCGGCTTCGAGGAGCAGCTCACCGGCGCGTCCGCGGGTGAGGAGCGCACCGTCAACGTCACCTTCCCCGACGACTACGGCGCCGAGGAGCTCGCCGGCAACGAGGCCGAGTTCGCCGTGACCGTCAAGGAGGTCAAGGCGAAGGAGCTCCCCGAGCTCGACGACGACCTCGCCGACCGAGGCCGGCTTCGACACGCTCGACGAGCTGCGCGACGACATCCGCGAGCGGCTCTCCGAGGGCGAGGAGCGCCGGATCGAGGCCGAGTTCCGCGAGGCCGTGCTCGACTCCGCGGTCGCCAACGCGACGGTCGACGGTGCCCGACGCGCTCGTCGAGGCGCGCGCCCGCGAGCTGTGGGACCAGATGCTGCACTCGCTCGTCGCACCAGGGGATCTCGAAGGAGATGTACCTGCAGATCTCCGGCCGCGAGGAGGAGGACATCGTCGCCGAGGGCAAGCCGGACGCCGAGCGCCAGCTCAAGCGCGAGGCCGTGCTCGCCGCGGTCGTCGCCGCCGAGTCGATCGAGCCGAGCGAGGAGGAGGTGCTCGAGGCGCTCGAGGAGGCCGCGCCGTCCGAGCAGCACGAGCGCGAAGAAGCTGCTCGAGCGGATGAAGTCCGCGGGCCGGCTCGACACGTTCAAGGCCGAGCTCGCGCAACCGCAAGGCGCTCGACCTGCTGGCCGACTCGGCCACCCCGATCACCGTCGAGCAGGCGCAGGCGCGCGACAAGCTCTGGACCCCGGGCAGCGACGCCGAGGAGCGCTCCCAGCAGCTCTGGACGCCGGGTTCCTGACCCCACTCAGGCGACCTCGGCGCGTTGCTAGACTCGCGCCGAGACGAGCGGGCGGACCGCTGCTGCTCGCCGTGCAGGATTCAGGCGCCGAACGCGAAACGAAGCGAGGACCGTGAGCCCACTCGTCCCAATGGTCGTCGAACAGACCTCTCGCGGAGAGCGTGCGTTCGACATCTACTCCCGTCTGCTGAGCGAGCGGATCATCTTCCTCGGCACGCCGGTGGACGACCAGATCGCGAACCTCGTCGTGGCGCAGCTGCTGCACCTCGAGTCCGAGGATCCCGACAAGGACATCTCGCTCTACATCAACTCGCCGGGCGGCTCGGTCTACGCGGGCCTCGCGATCTACGACACGATGCAGTTCATCAAGCCCGACGTGTCGACGATCTGCGTCGGCATCGCGATGTCGATGGGCGCGCTGCTGCTCGGCGGCGGCGCGAAGGGCAAGCGGATGGCGCTCCCGAACGCGAAGATCCTGATCCACCAGGTCTCCTCCGGCTTCCAGGGTCAGGCGACCGACATCGAGATCCACGCGCGCGAGGTCATCGACCTGCGCCGCCGGCTCGACGAGATCATCGCCGAGCACTCGGGCCAGAGCATCGAGAAGGTCAAGCCGGACACCGAGCGCGACTACTTCATGTCCTCCGAGGAGGCGAAGGAGTACGGCATCATCGACCGGGTGATCTCGGAGCACTAGGCAGGAGAGGACCGTGGCACGCCCGACCGACTCCAACGAGCAGCTCCTCTGCTCCTTCTGCGGCAAGTCGCAGCGGCAGGTCAAGAAGCTGATCGCCGGGCCGGGCGTCTACATCTGCGACGAGTGCATCGATCTCTGCAACGAGATCATCGACGAGGAGCTGACGGCTCCGCCGACGTTCGACATCGACAACCTGCCGAAGCCGAAGGAGATCTACGGCGTGCTCAACGAGTACGTCGTCGGGCAGGAGCAGGCCAAGCGCACGCTCTCGGTGGCGGTCTACAACCACTACAAGCGCGTGCAGATGATGCAGGCCGACGACTCGGACATCGAGCTGCAGAAGTCCAACATCCTGCTGCTCGGCCCGACCGGCTGCGGCAAGACGCTGCTCGCCCAGACGCTCGCGCGGATCCTCAACGTCCCGTTCGCGATCGCCGACGCCACCGCGCTGACCGAGGCCGGCTACGTCGGCGAGGACGTCGAGAACATCCTGCTCAAGCTGATCCAGGCCGCCGACTTCGACGTCAAGAAGGCCGAGACGGGGATCATCTACATCGACGAGGTCGACAAGATCGCGCGCAAGGCCGACAACCCGTCGATCACGCGCGACGTGTCCGGCGAGGGCGTCCAGCAGGCGCTGCTGAAGATCCTCGAGGGCACGCAGGCGTCGGTGCCGCCGCAGGGCGGCCGCAAGCACCCGCACCAGGAGTTCCTCACGATCGACACGACGAACATCCTGTTCGTCTGCGGCGGCGCGTTCGCGAACCTCGACAAGGTGATCGAGCGGCGGATCGGCCACAAGGGCGTCGGCTTCGGCGCGGCGATCACGTCCAAGCACCAGAAGGACACCGGCGAGGTGTTCGAGCAGTGCCTGCCCGAGGACCTCATGCAGTACGGGCTGATCCCGGAGTTCATCGGCCGCCTGCCGGTGACCTCGGCCGTGCACCAGCTCTCGCGCGACGACCTGATCACGATCCTGACCGAGCCGCGCAACGCGATCGTCAAGCAGTTCCAGCGCTTCTTCGGCTTCGACGGGATCGAGCTCGTCTTCTCCGCCGACGCGCTGAAGGCGGTCGCCGACAAGGCGCTCGAGCGCGAGACCGGCGCGCGCGGCCTGCGCTCGATCATCGAGGAGATCCTGCTCGAGGTGCAGTTCGAGCTGCCCTCGCGGCGCGACGTCAAGAAGTGCGTCGTGACGAAGGAGACGGTGGAGCGCGGCGTCAAGCCGACGCTCGTCACCGAGGCGCCCGACGAGGGCGACGACGGCCAGCAGGCCAAGTCGGCCTGATCGCGACCCGAGCTCACGCGGTCGGCGGGCCTGGCGATTGCGAGGGAACATGCCGCGTTCGGTGAGGACACTCGCTGGCCGTGGTGATCGCCGCGGGCTCCGCGGTGGTGGTCGTGTGCGCGCTCGGCGTCGCCGGCGATCCGATCCACGATCGCTGGCTGCTCGCCGTGCTGGCGGCCGGGATCCTCATCGCGGAGCTCAACCCGATCCGCATCCCGGGCGGCGGGGAGGAGGCGAGCTTCTCGACGTCGTTCTCGCTGGCGCTGCTCGTCACGCACGGGACGGAGGTGACCGTGCTCGTGTCGGTCGCCTGCATGGTGCTCGCCGACGTGATCCGCCGGCGCGGTGCCGATCAAGATCGTCTACAACGCGGCGCAGTACGCGCTGTCGTGGGCGCTGGCGGGCGTGATCTACCGGCTGTTCGCGGGCGAGCCGGTCGCGCTGTCCGAGGTCGGCCTGCGCGAGTTCGCCGCGCTCGTCCCGGCCGGCACTGGTCTACGGGCTGGCCAACAGCACGCTCGCCCAGCTGCCGCCCGCCCTCCTGCGCGGCGGCCCGGTGCTGCCCGTGATGCGCCGGGAGCTCGCGCTTCGTGCTCGGGACCAACGCGGTCCTGATCGCGCTCGCGCCGATCGTCGTCGTGGTCGGCGCCCGCGATCCCTGGCTCGTCCCGCTGCTCGGCGTGCCGCTGCTCGGCATCCAGATGGGCAGCCGCGAGGCGCTGCTCAACGAAGCTCGCGGGCGCGTCGACGCGCTGACCGGGGCGTACTCCCGCCAGGAGCTCGAGCGCGTCCTCGAACGGCGGCTCGCCGACGCCCGCCGACGCGCCGGCGATCGTCGTGATGGACCTCGCCGGGTTCGCCGACGTCAACGACGCGCTCGGCCACCACGCGGGGGACGCCGTGCTGCGCGCGGTCGCGGAGCGGCTCGACGCCGCCGCCGGCCACGGCGAGCTGGTGGCCCGCACGGGCGGGGACGCGTTCGCGATCGTGTGCGACGCCGGCCGCGCCGAGGCGCTCGTCGGCTCGGCGGGTGCGGCGCTCGAGCGGCCGGTCGCGGTCAGCGGCCTGGAGATCGACGTGCGCGCCGTCGCCGGCATCGCGTGCGCGCCGGCCGACAGCGCGGGCGCGCTGCTGCGGCAGGCCGACGTCGCGCTGCGCGCGGCGAAGGACCGGCGCGTCGGCTGGGTCCGGTTCGAGCCCGCGATGAACGTCGACGCCGCCGACCGGCTCGCGCTGGCGCCGGACCTGCGGCGCGCGATCGGCGCGGGTGAGCTCGTGCTGCACTACCAGCCGAAGCTCGACCTCCGGACCGGCGAGCTCGCCGGGGTGGAGGCGCTGGTGCGCTGGGACCGCCCCGGCCACGGCCTGGTGCCGCCCGACGCGTTCATCGGGGTGGCGGAGCAGACCGGCCTGATCCGGCCGCTCACGTCATGGGTGCTGCGCGCCGCCCTCGCCGAGCAGGCGCGCTGGGCTGCCGGCGGCCTGCGGCTCCCGGTGGCGGTGAACCTGTCCGCGCACGCGCTGCATCCCGGCGTGGTCGACGAGGTCGCCGGCCTGCTGGCGCAGGCGTCCGGGGAGCTCGAGCTCGAGGTGACGGAGTCGGCCGCGATGCACGACCCGGAGCGCAGCCTGGCGGTGCTGGAGGGCCTCCGCGGGCTCGGCGCCGGGCTGAGCGTCGACGACTTCGGCACCGGCCACTCGTCGCTCGCGTACGTGGCCCGGCTGCCGGTCGTGGCGCTCAAGATCGACCGCACGTTCGTGGCGGGCCTCGACGGCGAGACCGCGAACCGCAGCATCGTCGCCACGACCGTCGAGCTCGGGCACCGGCTCGGCCTCGAGGTGGTCGCCGAGGGGGTGGAGGACGACGAGACGCTCGGGATCCTGCGCGGGCTGGGCTGCGACCTCGCCCAGGGCTACGGCATCGCCCGCCCGATGCCCGGCGGCGCGGTGCCGGGCTGGGCCGCGACGCTCGCTCAGAGCCGCGGGACGATCGCGCGCTCGGGCACGTCGAAGAACTCCGCCTGACGGTCGGCGGCCCGGCGGCCCGAACTAGACTCCCCGGCCGATGTCCGACCTGCCGGATCGCACCCGCTGGGAGCCCGCCGAGGCCGAGGCGCGCATCTTCGCGCGCTGGCTGGAGTCGGGCCTGCTCCACCCCGAGCCGGGCGGCACCGCGGACGAGAACTTCTCGATCGCGGTCCCGCCGCCGAACGTCACCGGGCGCGCTGCACATGGGCCACGCGCTCAACGGCTCGGTGCAGGACTGCATGGTCCGCTACCACCGGATGCTGGGCGAGCGCACCAAGTGGACGCTCGGCACCGACCACGCCGGCATCGCCACCCAGACGCAGGTCGAGAAGCTGCTGCGGGCCGAGGGGACGTCGCCGCGAGGAGCTCGGCCGCGAGGCGTTCATCGAGCGCGTCTGGCAGTGGCGCGAGGAGTACGGCGGGATCATCTTCGGCCAGTTCCAGCGGCTCGGCGCGTCGATGGACTACGAGGAAGAGCGCTTCACGCTCGACCCGACGCTACGTGCGGGCGGTCATGAAGGTCTTCGTGGAGCTCTACGAGAAGGGCCTGATCTACCGCGACAACTACATGGTCAACTGGGACCCGGGCTCGCGCTCGGCGATCTCCGACCTCGAGGTCGAGGAGCGCGAGGTCACCGACACGCTCTACTACGTCGACTACCCGCTGGCCTCCGGCGTCGGCTCGATCACCGTCGCGACCGTGCGGCCCGAGACGATGCTCGCCGACACCGCGATCGCCGTGCACCCCGACGACGAGCGCTACACGCGGCTGGTCGGGGAGACCGCGATCCTGCCGCTCGTCGGCCGCCGGCTGCGGATCATCGCCGACCCGTACGTCAAGCCCGAGTTCGGCACCGGCGCGCTGAAGATCACGCCGGGCCACGATCCGAACGACTTCGAGATCGGCCGCGCGCACGGGCTCGAGGAGATCGTCGTGATCGGCGAGGACGGGCGCCTGAACGACAACGCGCCCGAGCGCGTACCGCGGCATGACCGCGCTCGAGGCGCGCGAGGCGGTCGTCGCCGCGCTGCGCGCGAGGAGCGCGTGATCGCCCGCACCGAGCCGCACCTGCACGCGGTGCCGTTCTCGCACCGCTCCGGCGAGCGGATCGAGCCGCTGATCAGCCTGCAGTGGTTCATGAAGATGGACGAGCTGGCGGCGCCCGCGATCGCGGCGGTCGAGCGACGGCCGGCTGCGCATCCACCCCGAGAGCCAGCGCAAGCGCTACCTCGACTGGCTGGCGAACATCCGCCCCTGGTGCATCTCGCGCCAGCTGTGGTGGGGCCACCAGATCCCGGTCTGGTACCGCGGCGACGAGACCTACGTCGGGATCGAGCCGCCCGAGGGCGAGGGCTGGGCGCGCGACCCCGACGTGCTCGACACGTGGTTCTCGTCGGCCCTGTGGCCGTTCGCGACGCTCGGCTGGCCCGACGACACGCCGGAGCTGCGCGCGTTCTACCCGACCGACGTGCTCTCCACGGGCCGCGACATCCTCTTCCTGTGGGTCGCGCGCATGGTGATGCTCGGGATCGAGTTCACCGGCGAGGTGCCGTTCTCCGACGTCTACAACCACTCGACGATCCTCGCCCCGGACGGCCGGCGGATGTCCAAGTCGCTGGGCACCGGCATCGACCCGCTCGACGTGATCGACGAGCACGGCGCCGACGGCACGCGCTTCGGCCTGCTCGCGATGTCCTCGACGCAGGACGTGCGCTTCTCCGACGAGAAGGTCGCGCAGGGCCGCCAGCTCGCCAACAAGCTGTTCAACGCGTCGCGGCTCGTGCTGCTGCGCGCCGCCGAGGGCGTCGAGCTCGACGCCGGGCCGCCGCGGCCGCAGGCCGTCGAGGACGCCTGGATCCTCTCGCGCCTGCAGCGCGCGAAGGCCGAGACGGCGCGCGCGATCGAGGCGTTCGAGTTCCACCGCGTCGCGCTCGGCCTGTACGACTTCGTCTACGGCGAGCTGTGCGACTGGTACCTCGAGATCGTCAAGCCGCGCCTGTACGCGGAGGACAACGAGGACGTCAGCCGCTTCGCGCTCGGCGTGCTCGCCGAGACGCTCGCGATCGCCCACCCGGTGATCCCGTTCGTGACCGAGGAGATCTGGTCGCTACGTCCCCGGCGCCGACGGCCTGCTCATGGCGCGCCGCTGGCCGGCGGCCGACGAGTCGCTGATCGACCCGGACGCCGAGGCCGAGGTCGGCCGCGCGATCGCCGCCGTGCAGGAGCTGCGCGGCTGGCGCGACCGGATCGGCGCCGCGCCCGTCCGCCGTGCTGCCCGGCGCGGCTCGAGGCCGGCGGCTACGAGCGCACCGCCGAGCACGTCGCGCGGCTCGCGCGGCGTGGCGTGGTCGCCCGACGGCGGCGATCCGGCGGCGACGGTCGCGGTGCCGGGCGGCGCGGTCGCGGTGCTGCCAGTCCGACGCCGTCGACCTCGGCGCGGCGGCGCGGCGGATCGACGAGCGCCGCGGCTGGCTGGAGACCGAGATCGCGCGCGCCGAGAAGAAGCTGGCCAACGAGGGCTTCGTGTCCAAGGCGCCGGAGGCGGTGGTCGCGGCCGAGCGCGACAAGCTCGCACGGCTGCGCGAGGAGCGCGCGGCCTGTGACCTGGTCGGCGGAGCGCGCGGAGGAGCACCTGCTCGGGCTCGAGCTGTTCGGCATGCGCTTCGGGCTGGAGCGCATGCGCCGGCTGCTGACCGCGCTCGGCACGCCGCAGGAGCGCTTCAGCGCGATCCACGTCGTCGGGACGAACGGCAAGAGCTCGACCGTGCGCATGACCGCGGCGCTGCTGGAGGCGCACGGCGTGCGCACCGGCGCGTTCCTCTCCCCGCACCTGACGACGTTCGCCGAGCGGATCCGGATCGGCGACCGCGACCTCGAGCCGGACGCGTTCGGCGCCGCGGTGCAGCGCGCGGCCGCCGCGGCCGCGAAGGTCGACCGCGGGCTCGAGCCCGGCGACCGCGTCACCCAGTTCGAGCTGATCACCGCCGCCGCGTTCGACGAGCTGGCGCGGCGCGGGGTCGAGGTCGCGGTCGTCGAGGCCGGCCTCGGCGGCCGCCACGACGCGACCGGCGTGCTGCGCGCGCCGGTCGTCGTGCTCACCAACGTCGGCCTGGAGCACACGCGCTGGCTCGGCCCGACGGTGGCCGACATCGCGCGCGAGAAGCTCGCGGTCGTGCGGCCGGACGCCACGCTCGTGCTCGGCGAGGCTGCCCGCGGAGGTCGAGGCAGCTCGCGCGTCGCGACCGGCGCGCGGATCGTGCGGCCCGGCGCCGAGGACCTCGACACCCCGCTGCCCGGCTACCAGCGCACGAACTTCGCCGTCGCGCTGCGCGGCCGCGCGCGAGCAGCTCGGCGTGCTCGACCGGGTCGTGGTCGAGCGCGTCGCCGCCTCGGATCACCGTGCCGGGCCGCCTGCAGGTCGTCGCCGAGCGGCCGCTCACGATCCTCGACGGCGCGCACAACCCGAGCGGCGTCGAGGCGCTGGCCGCGGCGCTGCCCGAGCGCCCGTTCGTCGCCGTCGTCTCGATCCTCGACGACAAGGACGCGGCGGCGATGCTGCGCGCGCTGCTGCCGCGCTGCGCGCGCTTCGTCTGCACGGCGGCGCCCAGCCCGCGCGCGCTGTCGCCGGCCACGCTCGCCTCGCTCGTCGAGCAGCTCGGCGCGGAGGCGGAGATCGTCCCGGCGCCACGCGCCGCCGTCGCCCGCGCGCAGGAGCTCGCCGGGCCGGAGGGCGCGGTGATCGCGACCGGATCGATCTACCTCGATCGCCGAGCTGGTCTCGGCTCCGGGGCAGCGGAGGGCCTCAGCGCTGTGAACGACAACGGCCCCAGCGTGCTCGGGATGGTCGCCCTCGTGGCGGTCGTCGTCGCGCTCACGATCCTGGTCTTCTTCGCCCTCGGCTACGCTTTCGGCCGGATGTTCCTCTAGCGGCCGGCGCCGTCGCGTACGGTGTTCTGCCGACGTTCTCATGCTCAGCTTCGGCGTCTTCGGCATCGACAACGACGCGCTCAACACGGCCGTCAACGTCCTGATCCTCGTGCTCATCGTGGTGTGGGCGGCGCTCGTCTTCTGGACGTTCGCCGACGCGCGGCGCCGGATCGACGACCCGATGCTGGTCGGCTGCGCGACGCTCGCGTCGCTGTTCCCGTTCGTCGGGACGATCATCTACTGCATCGTCCGCCCGCCGGAGTACCTCGACGACGTGCGCCTGCGCGAGCTCGAGATGCAGGCCGCCGAGGCCCGCCTCGTGCAGCTCGACTACGAGCTGTGCCCGCATTGCGAGTACGAGGTCAAGGCCGACTACCTGCGCTGCCCGAGCTGCATGCGCAAGCTCAAGGACCGCTGCCGCTCGTGCGGCAAGGCGATCGACCCCGCCTGGCGGCTCTGCCCCTACTGCGAGGCCGAGACGGGGGTCGGCGCCGCCGGCGTCGAGCGGCCGCCGGCGCCGCCGCGGCTCCACGACGTCCGAGGACGCCGTGGCCGAGGCGCTCGCCGCGCTCTTCACGCTGACCACGACCCAACGGAGCTCTCACATGGACCGGACCCTGATCCTGGTGAAGCCGGACGCCTTCGCGCGGAACCTGACCGGCGAGATCATCGCCCGCTTCGAGCGCAAGGGCCTGCGGATCGCCGCGCTGCGCCACATGACGCTCGATCGTCCGACTGGCCGAGCAGCACTACGCCGAGCACGAGGGCAAGCCGTTCTTCGAGGAGCTCGTGTCGTTCATCACGCTCCGGGCCGCTGGTCGCGATGGTCCTCGAGGGCACAGGAGGCGGTGATCGCCGCGCGCCAGGTGATCGGGGCGACCAACCCGCTCGAGGCCGTCGCCGGGCTCGATCCGCGGCGACTTCGCGATCGAGGTCGGCCAGAACATGGTCCACGGGTCCGACTCGCCGGAGTCGGCCGAGCGCGAGGCGAACCTGTTCTTCCCCCGGAGCTGATCCTCGCCTCCGCGTCGCCGCAGCGGCGCGCGATCCTCGCGCAGGTGCGGCCTGCCGTTCACGGTCGCGCCCGCCGGCGTGGAGGAGCTGGCCGACGGCGAGCCGCAGGCGGTGGCGGCCGAGAACGCGCGCCGCAAGGCGCTCGCGGGCGCCCACGACGGGCTCGTGCTCGGCGCCGACACGCTCGTGGCGGTCGACGGCGAGATCCTCGGCAAGCCGCGCGACGCCGCGCAGGCGGTCGAGTACGTCGGCCGCCTGGCCGGCCGCGCGCACGAGGTCGTGGGCGGGATCGCGCTCGCCCGCGACGGCGAGGTGATCGGCCGAGGCGGTCGAGGTCACCGAGGTGGTCTTCCGCGCGCTGACGCGCCGCCGAGGTCGAGGCGTACGTGGCGCTCGGCGAGTGGGACGGGCGCGCCGGCGGCTACGCGATCCAGGGCGCCGGCGCCGCGCTCGTGCGGAGCATCACCGGCGACTACCTCAACGTCGTCGGGCTGCCGCTCGCCCGCCTGCTCGATCTCCTGCCGCACGGCGGTTTGCAGCACCTTTTCGCCAGCCAGACGACTCGCCGTGCCGCGCCCCTCGCCTGCGGCGACTCACTCTTCCATGGGCTTCTTCTCCTACCTCACCGGTTTCGGTGGCCGCGACATGGCCGTGGACCTCGGCACGGCCAACACGCTCGTCTACGTCCGCGGCCGCGGGATCGTGCTGTCGGAGCCGTCGGTGGTGGCGATCGACTCGCGCACCGGCGAGGTCCACGCGGTCGGGATCGAGGCCAAGCGCATGCTCGGCCGCACGCCGGGGACGATCTCCGCGATCCGGCCGCTCAAGGACGGCGTGATCGCCGACTTCGACGTGACCGAGGAGATGCTGCGCCACTTCATCCAGAAGGTGCACCAGAACCGCTGGGCGCATCCGCGCGTCGTCGTCTGCGTGCCCGTCCGGCGTGACCGGCGTGGAGAAGCGCGCGGTCGAGGAGGCGTGCCTGTCGGCCGGCGCGCGCCAGGCCTACCTGATCGAGGAGCCGATGGCCGCCGCGATCGGCGCCGGGCTGCCGGTCGGCGAGCCGACCGGGAACATGGTCGTCGACATCGGCGGCGGCACGTCCGAGGTCGCGGTGATCTCGCTCGGCGGGATCGTCGTCTCGCAGTCGATCCGCGTCGGCGGCGACGAGCTCGACGAGGCGATCATCAACTACGTCAAGAAGGAGTACAAGCTCCTGATCGGCCAGCAGACCGCCGAGGAGGTCAAGCTCGAGATCGGCTCGGCGTACCCGCTGGAGGAGGAGGTCCAGGCCGAGATCCGCGGGCGCGACCTCGTCTCCGGCCTGCCCAAGACCGTCGTGCTCACGTCCGAGGAGGTGCGCGCCGCGCTCGAGGAGCCGCTCGTGCAGATCATCGACGCGATCAAGGAGACGCTCGACCGCACGCCGCCCGAGCTCGCCTCGGACATCATGGACCGCGGGATCATGCTCGCCGGCGGCGGGTCGCTGCTGCAAGGGCCTCGACGAGCGCCTGCGCGACGAGACGCAGATGCCCGCGCACCGCGCCGAGTCGCCGCTCACGTGCGTCGCGGTCGGGTCGGGCCGCTCGCTCGAGGAGTTCGAGGCGATCCACCGCTCCAACCGCAACAGCCGCAACAACCGCCGGACCGTCCGCCGCTAGGCTGTTCGGCCGGGCCGTGCCGCTCGCCGCTGGCGGCGGTAGCCTCCTCTCCGCGGCCCGAGGAGTCTTCCCGGACGATGTACGACAGACAGGTGCGACGTCGCCGCGCGGTCCTGTTCGCGCTCGTCGTGTGCTGCCTGGTCCTGCTCACCGCGTACTTCGGCGAGTCCTCGGGCGGGCCGCTGCGATCGGTCCAGACCGGCGCGATGGAGGTCGTCGCGCCGGTGCAGGAGGGCGCCAACCGCGCGCTCAAGCCGTGTCCGCGACCTGTTCGGCTGGTTCGGCGACACCTCGACGCCAAGGACGAGCGCGACAAGCTCGAGGCCGAGCGCGACCAGCTGCGCCAGGAGGTCGCGCGCCTGCAGGTGATCGAGAACGAGAACGACGAGCTGCGCGACCTCGTCGACTACGGCGCGCGGCAACGGGCTCGACGCCTACGAGCCGGTCACCGCGCGCGTGTACAGCCGCTCGAACTCGTCGTGGTACTCGACGATCGAGATCAACAAGGGCTCGAGCGACGGCGTCGCGGTCAACCAGCCGGTGATCAACGGCAAGGGCCTCGTCGGCAAGGTCAAGACGGTCTCCGACGGCAACGCGGTCGTGATGCTGCTCAGCGACTCGGAGTTCGGCGTCTCCGCGCTCGCCGCCGAGGCCGACCAGCCCGGCTCGATCCTGCCGGTCGCGGGCTCGCCCGGCGACCTGCTGCTCGACCTCGTGCCCGACGCCAAGGAGGTCCGCAAGGGCGACCGGATCGTCACCGCCGGCACCGTCTCCGACCGGCTCCCGTCGCCGTTCCCGGAGGGGATCCTGATCGGCACGGTCAAGCGGATCGACGGCGAGGGCGAGCTGGATCGCACGATCCACGTCGCGCCGGCCGCCGACCTGCGCAGCCTCGACTTCGTGCAGGTGCTGACCAAGCCCGCCGTCCGACCTGCGCGCCTCGACCGGTACGCCGTGACCTGGAGCGCCGCCGCCGTCGCCCGCCTCGTCGCCATCGGCCTCGTCGGCGGCATCCTCCAGCTGACCACGGTCTCGCAGGTCGCGATCTTCGGCGTGCCGGCCGACCTCTCGCCGCTGCTCGGCGGCGACGGTCGGGCTGCTGTGCGGCTCGATCGCCGGCGCGTCGTTCGGCTTCGGCCTCGGCCTGTTCATGGACACGCTGCTCGCCCAGACGCTCGGGCGTCACGTCGCTCGTGCTGCTCGCCGCCGGCTACGCCGCGGGCCGGCTGCGTGAGCTGCGCGACCCGGCCCACGCGCTCGATCCCGGTCGCCGTCGGCGCCGCCGCCACCGCCGCGGCCGCGATCGGCTTCACGATCCTGCAGCTCCTGCTCGGCGTCGACGCGCCGGTCTCGGTGATGCTGATCCGCCAGATCCTGCTCGTGATCGTGCTCAACACGCTGCTCGCGATGCCCGTCTACCTCGCGTGCCGCCGGGTGCTCGCCCCGTTCCTGCCCGACGATCCGCGCCGCCGCCGCCGGCGCGCGTACACCACGGGCGGCCTGAGCCCGCTCAGCCGCGCGTAGCCGATGCCGATGCCGCGCCGTCGAGGACCGCCGGCCGCCGATCACGCCGCAGCTCGCGGTGCGCGTCGCCGTGCTCGGCGGCGTCGCGTTCGTCGCTGTTCGCGGTCATCTTCTTCCGCCTCTGGTTCCTGCAGGTCCTGACCGGCGACGACTACGTCAGCCAGGCGCGCGAGAACCGCGTGCGCAAGGTCAAGATCGAGGCGCCGCGCGGCAACATCATCGACCGCAACGGCAAGACGCTGGTCAAGACGCGCGCCGCGCCGGTCGTGCAGATCCTGCCGAACTCGATCCCGGACGCCGAGCGCGAGGTCGCCGACGAGCTACCGCAAGGCGCTCGCCGCCGTCGAGGGCCGGCGGCGCGACGGCCGAGCAGGACCTGCGCGACCTCGAGCGCCGGCTGCGCGCCGACGGGCGCAAGTCCACGCGCGCGGAGCGCGGCTGCGGCGCGAGCTGCAGCGGCGGTCGACGCGCGCCGAGCGCGTGCGCGTCGGTCCGATCCCGGCGGGCGAGCCGGACACTGCGCTCGCTCTACCGCCGGCTGGGCATGGTGATCGAGCTCGACCCGAAGCGTGATCCACCGGCGCGTGATCCAGGGCATCGCCGACCAGCCGAGCGCGAACGTGACGATCAAGACCGACGTCTCGGCGCCCGCGTTCAACTACCTGCTCGAGCACCGCGAGGCGTTCCCCGGCGTCGTGGTCGAGAAGCGCTACCTGCGCAACTACCCGTTCAAGACGCTCGGCGCGCAGCTGTTCGGCACGCTGCGCGAGATCTCGCCCGACGAGCTCGGGACGGAGGAGTACCGCGGCGTCAGCCAGGGCACGCGGATCGGCAAGGACGGGATCGAGGAGACCTACGACAAGTACCTGCGCGGCACCGACGGGTTCACGCGCGTGATCGTCAACTCGTCCGGCAATCGCGACGACACGCCGCCGCACGACGCGCACCGACCCGATCCAGGGCCGGCAGCTGCGGCTCACGCTCGACCTCGGGCTCCAGCGCGCCGCGCAGAGCGCGGTCGCCCGCGCCGTCGAGGCCGCGCACGGCAACGGCAACCCGGCCGACGCGGGCGCGTACGTGGCGATCGACCCGCGCGACGGCGAGGTGCTCGCGCTCGGGTCGTACCCGAGCTTCGACGCGAACGTCTTCGCCAAGCCGATCGACCAGCAGACCTACGACGAGCTCAACTCCGAGGAGAACGGCGCGCCGCTGTTCAACCGCGCGATCTCCGCCGGCTATCCGACCGGCTCGACGTTCAAGCCGATCACCGCGTTCGCGGCGCTCGACGACGGGCATCATCACGCCGAGCACGCCGTGCTCGACGATCCCGGCGTGTTCAGGTACGGCGACCGCGAGTTCAAGAACGCGGGCGACGCGGTGTACGGCACGCTCGCGCTGCCGCGCGCGCTGCAGGTCTCCTCGGACGTGTTCTTCTACCAGCTCGGGGCGGCCGCGCAACGAGCGCGGCCCGATGATCCAGGACTGGGCGCGCCGGCTCAGCTTCGGCAAGCCGACCGGGATCGACCTGCCGGGCGAGTACGGCGGGCTCGTGCCCGACAGCAAGTGGCGCGACGGCGAGTTCGCGAAGTACGAGCGCTGCCGCAAGAAGGAGAAGCTCGGCTACCAGTCGCAGGAGGCGCTGTTCGCGTGCGGCGGGATCGACCGCGGCTGGAGCGGCGGCGACAACGTGAACCTGTCCGTCGGCCAGGGCGACCTCCAGGCGACGCCGCTGCAGCTCGCGGTCGCGTACGCGGCGATCGCCAACGGCGGCCGCGTCGTCACGCCGCATCTCGGCCAGCAGGTCGAGGACGGCGCGGGCCGCCAGCTCGAGGAGATCCGCAAGCCCGCCAAGCGCCGGGTCGAGTTCGACCCCGGCGCGCTCAGCGCGGTCCGCGACGGCCTGCGCGCCGCCGCGATGGAGTCGGGCGGCACGTCGGCCGACGTGTTCGCCGGGCTTCCCGTACACGGTCTACGGCAAGACCGGCACGGCCGAGCGCGGGCTCAACCCCGACCAGTCGTGGTACGCGTGCTTCGTCGACGACCCGGTCAAGCCGATCGTCGTCGTCGTCACGGTCGAGAAGGGCGGCTTCGGCGCCGAGGCCGCCGCGCCGGCCGCGCGGCTGATCCTGTCGAAGTGGTTCGGCGTCAAGGACGACGACTTCCACGCGGGGACGAGCGCGACGCGATGATCGTGCTGGATATTGGTTTCGCCTGCCAGGCGAGCGGCTCGTTCCTCGCGCTCGCCTTCGGCGACGTTACAGTGAGCCCCGCCGCGTGAGCACCGCGACCCCGATCAAGCCGGCCTCGGACCCGCCGCCGTCGCTCGCTCCGCGCGAGTGGCGGTTGCGGCTCGACCCCCTCCTGCTGCTCGCCGCGCTCGGCCTGGTGGTCTGCTCGGTGATCGCGCTCGAGGGCGCGACGCGCGCCGACGTCCCCGGCGACCCGCTACTACTACGTCACCGCCAGGCGATCTACGCGGGCGTCGGGCTCGTCCTGATGTACGTGGTCTCGCGGATCGACTACACGCGGCTGCAGGAGCTGCGCTACGCGGTCTACGGCGTGCTGATCGCGATGCTGCTGCTCGTGCTCGGCGTCGCGACCACGACCCGCGGCGCGAAGCGCGTGGATCGAGCTGCCGTTCTTCACGCTTCCAGCCGTCCGAGTTCGGCAAGGTGCTGCTCGTCGTCGCGCTGGCCGGGCTTCGTCGTCAGCCGGATGCGGCTGATGGGCCGCCAGACGACCGCGCGGATCGTGCTGCTCGGCCTGATCCCGACGATGCTCGTGATGGCCGAGAACGACCTCGGCTCCGCGCTCGTCTACGGCGTCGGCATCCTCGCCGTGCTGTTCGTCGCCGGGGCGCCGTGGCGTCACTTCGCGGCGCTCGCGCGCGCTGTTCGCGGTCGCGCGTGGCGATCGTCCTGGCCGGCGCGCCGGCGCTCGGCGTCGACGTGCTCAAGCCCTACCAGAAGGACCGCCTGACGTCGTTCCTGGAGCCGTCGGCCGATCCGGCCGACGCCGGCTACCAGCAGCAGCAGGCCAAGATCGCGGTCGGGCTCGGGCGAGAAGACCGGCCGCGGCGTGGACAACGCCACCCAGACCGGGCTCGACTTCCTGCCCGAGCACCACACGGACTTCATCTTCGCCGTGGTCGGCGAGACCTACGGGTTCGCCGGCTGCGCGCTCGTGCTTTCGTTGTACGCGCTGCTCGATATGGCGCGCGCTCCACATCCTGACCATCGCGAAGAACCTCTACGGGGCCCTGCTGGCCGGCGGCATCACCGTGATGCTGCTGTTCCAGCTCTTCGTCAACGTCGGGATGAACGTCGGGATCATGCCCATCACGGGCGTGACCGCCCCACTCCTTTCTGCCGGCGGGTCATCCATGCTCGCCACCTTCCTGGCCATCGGCCTACTGCAGTCGGTCAACGCGCAGGCGCGCGAGACCGCTGCCGTCAAGGGCCGGGCCACCGTCTTCGAATGAGGTATCCAAGTGAAGAAGCAAGTGCTGGTCACCGTCGACCGGGGCGAGACCCGGGTCGCGATGCTGGAGGCCGCGGGCGAGGTCACCAGCCGCCCGTAGGTCGCGCCGCCGCAAGAAGGGCGGTCTGCCCACGGGCTACCGCGTCGCCGAGGTCTACTTCGAGCGCCGCGGCGGCCGCTCGATCGTCGGCAACATCTACAAGGGCAAGGTCGACAACGTCCTGCCCGGCCTCGAGGCGGCGTTCGTCGACTTCGGGCTCGAGAAGAACGGCTTCCTGCACGTCGACGAGATCGTGCTGCCGGGGGTCGAGCAGGTGAAGCGCGGCCGCGGCAAGGAGAGCGGCCCGCGCATCACCGACCTGCTCAAGCCCGGGCAGGAGATCGTCGTGCAGGTCATCAAGGACCCGCTCAAGACCAAGGGCGCGCGGCTGACGATGGAGCTCACCATCGCCGGCCGCTACATGGTCTACGCGCCGACCGGCGAGGGCGTCGGCGTGTCGCGCCGGCTGGACGACGCCGAGCGCACGCGGCTGCGCCAGGAGGCCAAGTCGCTCGACCTCGGCGGCGGCGGCGCGATCATCCGCACCGCCGCGCACGGCGCGACGCGCGCGGACTTCGAGCGCGAGCTGAGCTACCTGTTCAAGCTCAACGAGGTGCTGCAGAAGCGCGTCGAGGAGGCGACCGCGCCCGCGCTCGTGTTCCAGGAGGCCGACCTCTCGGTCCGCGTCGTGCGCGACATCTTCTCCGCGCACTTCGAGCGCGCGATCGTCGACGACCCCAAGCAGCACCAGCGGCTCGTCTCGTTCTTCACCCGCACGGCGCCGGAGCTGGTCGACCGCGTCGAGCTGTGGGAGGACGCCGACCAACCTGTTCGAGGCCTACGGCGTCGACCCGGTGATCGAGGGGATGCTCTCGCGCCGCGTCGACCTGCCGAGCGGCGGCTACCTGATGATCGACTACGCCGAGGCGCTCACGGTCATCGACGTCAACACCGGCTCCTACACCGGCAAGGGCAAGGCCGCGCGGCTCGAGGACACGATCACGCGGACGAACCTGGAGGCGGCCGAGGAGGTCGTCAACCAGCTGCGGCTGCGCGACATCGGCGGGATCATCGTCATCGACTTCATCGACATGGCCCGCGCGCGCAACCGCGACGCGGTGCTCAAGACGCTGCGCAAGGCGCTCGACGAGGACCGCACGAAGACGTTCGTGGTCGAGATCTCCCCGCTCGGGCTGGTCGAGATGACGCGCCAGAACGTCACCGACGGCGCGCGCGAGATCATGACCAAGCCGTGCCCCGACGTGCGGCGGCGAGGGCGTCGTCAAGTCCGAGGAGACGATCGCGATCGAGTTCGAGCGGCACCTGCGCGAGCTCGCCGCCGAGCGCGGCGCGGACGCGCCCCGAGGCGTTCCTCGTGCGGATGAACCCGAAGGTCACCGCGTACTTCACCGGCCGACGGCGCGCGGATGCTGCACGCGCTGGAGGAGGAGACCGGCCGCTTCTTCCACTTCACCGGCTCCGAGGGCCTGCCGCTCGACCACTTCGCGATCGTCCAGGAGGGCCCGCGGGCGCGAGATCGAGGAGCAGAGCGTCCCGTTCCGCGAGGGCGAGGAGGTGCACGTCGACATCGTCGAGCCGCACATGTACTCCGAGGACGACGCGGTCGCGAAGGTCGACGGCTACCTGATCGAGGTCGCCGACGCGATCCCGTACGTCGGCGAGAAGATGCTCGTGCGGATCGAGCAGGCGGGCCGGACCGCCGCGCGGGCGGTGCTGGCCGGCGAGGTCGCCGAGGAGGCCGCCGCGGCGAGCGAGGAGCGGCGCAAGGCGCGCGAGCGCTCGGCCAAGCGGGCGGCCACCGCGGCGCGGACGCGGCCGCGCAAGAAGGAGCCGGTCGCGGCGGCCCCGCGCACGCCGGCGCGCGAGGAGGACGAGGCGGTCGAGGCGCTCGCCGACGACGACACCGCCGTGCACGCCGGCACCGGGCCCGCGGCGGTCGCCGAGGCCGACGAGGACGCCGCGAAGCCGCGGGGGCGGCGGCGGTCGCGCTCGCGGCAGCGCAACGTCGCCGAGGGCGAGACCGATATCCGGGAGCCCTCTGCCGCGGAGGACGACGCCGGAGCGCCAGCCGCGGAGGACGGCGACGACGCGGTATCATCGAAGCCTCGGCGCCGTGGCCGCAGAGGCGGACGGCGCCGTTCGCGTGCGAACGCCGCGGAAGTCTCCGAAGCCAGCGAGTGACCTGACCAGATGCCCGAAGCCACCTACGCCGTAGTCCGCACCGGCGGCAAGCAGTACCGCGTCGAGGAGGGCACCACGTTCCTCGTCGAGCGCCTGGCCGCCGACGAGGGCGCGACCGTCGACCTCGAGCCGCTGCTCTACGCGAGCGGCGACGAGTCGCTGTTCGGCGACAAGCTCGGGAAGGTCTCCGTGCAGGCGACCGTGCTCGGCCACGAGCGCGGCCCGAAGATCCGCATCTTCAAGTTCAAGCCCAAGCGCGGCTACAAGCGCACCGCCGGGCACCGGCAGGAGCTCACGCGGCTCCAGGTCACGGGCATCAAGAAGGGGTACTAGACGAGATGGCACACAAGAAGGGCCTCGGCTCCAGCCGCAACGGCCGCGACTCCAACGCCAAGCGCCTCGGCGTGAAGGTCTTCGCCGGCGAGGTCGTCACCGGCGGCGAGATCATCGTGCGCCAGCGCGGCACCCGCTTCAAGCCCGGCGACGGCGTCGGCATCGGCCGCGACGACACGATCTTCGCCAAGTCGGCGGGGATCGTGCAGTTCACCGAGGGCCGCCGCGGGCGGGTTATCTCCGTTGCCCCCGCGCCTAGCCCGGCTGAGCCGTCGGCCTGATCAGGATCTCGTTGACGTCGACGTGCGCCGGCTGGCTCACGGCGAACAGGATCGCGCGGGCGATGTCGTCGGCCTGCGAGCGCCTCGATCTGCGGCGGGTTGTCGAAGAACGGCGTGTCGACCATGCCGGGCTCGATCAGCGTCACCCGCACGCCGGTGTCGTTGAAGTCCTGCCGCGCGGCCTCGCCCATCGCGGTCACCGCGTGCTTGGTGACGGAGTAGAACGAGCCCGGGCAGCGCGCGCCGGCCGGCGACCGATGACGTGAGCAGCAGGTGGCCCTTGCGCTCCGACGAGCGCGTCGTACGCGGCGCGGATCGTCAGCGCGGCGCCGTAGACGTTCGTCAGCACCATCGCCTTCCACTCCTCCGGCGTGCGCGCGACTTGAAGCCGCGGGCGCCGCCGAAGCCGGCGTTCGCGAACGCGACGTCGATGCGCCCGTACGCGTCGAGCGCGCGCTGCGACCAGCGCCTGCTGGTCGTCCCACTCGGTCGACGTCGCAGCGGACGGCGAGCGCGCGCTCGTCGCCGCCGAGCTCGTCGGCGAGGTCGCGCAGCTTGTCCTCCGACCGGGCGGCGAGCACGAGGCGGTAGCCCGCCTGCGCGGCCTGGCGGGCGGTGGCGGCGCCGATGCCGGTCGAGGCGCCGGTGATCAGGAAGACCTTGTCGTCGGGCATGGCCGGGCACCGTACCCGGCCGGGGACCGTACTCGCTCTATCGTCAACGCCGATGTTGCACGATCGCGCACGCATAGAGGTTCGCGCCGGAGCAGGCGGCAACGGCTGCCTGTCGTTCCGGCGCGAGGCGCACGTCCCCAAGGGCGGGCCCGGACGGCGGCGACGGCGGCCGCGGCGGCGACGTGCTGCTGCGCTGCGACGACAACCTGCGCGACCTCCAGAGCTTCCGCCGCCGCGCGCACTTCCGCGCCGAGCGCGGCGGCCACGGCCAGGGCGCCCAGCGCCACGGCGCGGACGGCGAGCCGCTCGTCATCCCGGTGCCGCCCGGCACCCAGGTCGCGCGCTGGGACGGCACGCGCTACGACCTCGTCCGGCCGGGCCAGGAGGTCACGGTCGCGCGCGGCGGCGCCGGCGGGCGCGGCAACACGCGCTTCAAGTCCGCCGTCCGCCAGGCGCCGCGGATCGCCGAGCGCGGCCTGCCGGGCGAGGAGGGCGCCGTCCGGCTGCACCTCAAGCTGCTCGCCGACGTCGGGCTCGTCGGGCTGCCGAACGCCGGCAAGTCGTCGCTGCTCGCGCGCATGACGCGGGCGCAGCCGAAGGTCGCCGCCTACCCGTTCACGACGCTCGAGCCGGTGCTCGGCACGCTCGAGGCCGACGACCGCCAGCTCGTGATCGCCGACATCCCCGGGCTGATCGAGGGCGCGAGCGGCGGCGCCGGGCTCGGACACGACTTCCTCGCCCACGTCGAGCGGACGCGGCTGCTCGTCCACGTGCTCGACCTCGCGCCGCTCGACGGCTCGGATCCGGTCGAGAACCACGCGGTGATCGAGCGCGAGCTCGCCGAGCACGACCCGCGGCTCGCCTCGCTGCCGCGCGTGCTCGCGCTGTCGAAGGCGGACCTCGTCGCCGCCCGAGGCCGCGGAGGCGGCGGCGGACGGAGTGGCGCGAGCGGCTGGGCGAGGACGTGCCGGTGATCGTCACCTCGAGCGCGACGCGCCAGGGCCTCGACGAGCTCGCACGCGAGCTGCTGCGGCGCGTGCCGCCGGCCGAGCCGGTCGGCGCCGAGGCCGCCGGCGAGGACGAGGTGGCCGAGTTCAAGGTCTTCCGCCCGGCCGCGGGGCGCGCGTTCGAGGTCGAGCGCGTCGGCGACGGGCGAGTTCCGCGTGACCGGCGAGGCGGTCGACCGGCTCATCGCGCGCCACGACATGGAGAACGACGAGGCGCTCGCGCTCGTCGAGCAGCGGCTGCGCCGGATGGGCGTGATCGCGGCGCTCGAGGCGCGCGGGTTCGAGCCCGGCGACGACGTCGAGCTCGGCGGGATCGTGTTCGAGCTCGACCCGAGCGGCGGTTAGGCGCCGGTCATGCCGCGGATCCGGTTCGCGGCGTCCAGCGCGGCGACCTTGTAGGACTCCGCGAACGTCGGGTAGTTGAACACCGCGGTCACCAGGAAGTCGAGGCCGCCCGGTCCCTGCGCCATCACCGCCTGGCCGATGTGGACGAGCTCGGTCGCGCCCGTGCCGATCACGTGGACGCCGAGCACGCGCCGGTCGTCCGGGTCGACGAGCAGCTTGAGCATCCCGGTCTCGTCGCCCGTCATCAGCCCGCGCGCGAGCTCGGTCCAGCGCGCGATGCCGGCGACGTACGGCTGCGAGGAGTCGGTCAGCTGCTCCTCGGTGGCGCCGACCATGCCGATCTCGGGGATGGCGTAGATCCCGGTCGGGACGAGCTCGGGCAGGGACTGGACCGGCTGATCGAACGCGTGGAGCGCGGCGATCCGGCCCTGCTCCATGGCGGTCGCCGCGAGACCGCCGCCGGCGACGTCGCCGACCGCGAAGATGTGCGGGACCGACGTGCGGAAGTCGCCGTCGACGGTGATCCGCCCGCGCTTGTCGGCCTCCAGCCCCGCGCGCTCGAGCCCCAGGTCCACGGTCGCGCCCTGGCGCCCGACCGCGTAGAGCACGGTCTCGGTGGCGATCTCGCTTGCCGGAGGCGAGCAGCACGCGCGCGTACCCGTCGACCGACTCGATCGCCTCGACCCTCTCGCGCAGCCGGAACGTCACGTTGGTGCGCCGCAGCAGGTACTGGAACGCCTCGCCGATCTCGCCGTCGAGGAAGCTGAGCGTGCGGTCGCGCTGGTCGACGACGGTGACCTTGGTGCCGAGCGCGCCGAACATCGAGGCGTACTCGACGCCGATCACGCCGGCCCCGACGACCGTCATCGAGCGCGGGACGCGCCGCTCGAGGTGCAGCAGCCCGTCCGAGTCGATGATCGTGCGGTCGTCGAACGCGACGGTGTCCGGCCGCGCGGGCTTCGTCCCGACGGCGATCACGATGCGGTCGGCCCGGATCGGCTCGTCGGAGCCCGCGATCCGCACCGTGTGCTCGTCCTCGAACGCGGCGTCGCCCTGGAGCCAGCCGACCATGTTGCGGCGGAACTGCTCCCGCACGACCGAGGTCTCGGCGCCCACGACGTGCGCGGCGCGGTCCATCAGCTGCCGGAGCGCCTGGCGGTCGGCCTCCTCCAGGCGGGTGGGGTCGAGCACGTCGAGCGGGCGCTCGGCGAGCTGGTCGAGCACCGCCTCGCGCAGCGTCTTGGAGGGGATCGTGCCGGTGTGGATCGAGACGCCGCCCAGGCGGTCGCGCCGCTCCGCGACCGCGACGCGCTTGCCGAGCTTGGCGGCCTGGATGGCCGCCTTCTGACCCGACGGGCCGGAGCCGATGACGAGGAGATCGAGCTCCACGGACGCCATCCTCGCGCAGATCGGCGGCCGGCGCGGAGCGCGCTGACCTAGGCTTACGCGCCGCATGCCCGTCGCCGTCGTCAAGCTCGGATCGTCAGTCGTCGCCCAGGAGTCGGGCGAGCTGCGCCTGTCGGTCGTCGCCCGGGTGTGCGAGGACGTCGCCACGCTGCACCGCGCGCGGGGTCGACGTCGTGGTCGTCACCTCGGGAGCGATCGCGCGCGGGATCCACCTGCTCGAGCTCCCGATCCGCCGCACGGAGATCGCGGAGCTGCAGGCCGCGAGCGCGGTCGGGCAGGGCCGGCTGTACGGCACGTACGACGACCTGCTGCGCGAGCAGGGGCTGCAGACCGCGCAGGTGCTGCTCACGTTCTTCGACATGAGCGCGCGCACGCACTACCTCAACGCGCGGCGCACGCTGCAGACGCTGCTCGGCTGGCGGATCGTGCCGGTGATCAACGAGAACGACACGACCACCACGGACGAGATCTCCTTCGGCGACAACGACTTCCTCGCCGCCCAGGTCGCCGTGCTCGTCGGCGCCGAGCTGCTCGTGCTGCTGACCGACACCGACGGCCTCTACACCGCGAACCCGCGCAAGGACCCCGACGCGCGGCTCGTCGAGGAGGTCGCCGATCCGGCGGAGCTCGAGGCGCTCCAGATCGGGCACGAGCTGTCGCCGCTCGGCTCCGGCGGGATGCGCTCGAAGGTGATGGCCGCCGAGATGGCGACCGCGGCCGGGATCCCGACCGTCATCGCGAGCGGGATGGTGCCCGGGTCGCTGCCGCGGGCGTGGGCGGGCGAGCGGGTGGGCACGCGCTTCGCCCCGCAGGCCGTGCGCCATTCGAGCTTCAAGCTGTGGCTCAAGTACGCCAAGCCGGCGCACGGGACGCTCACGGTCGACGCCGGCGCTGCGCGCGCGCTCCGCGAGGGCGGCACGAGCCTGCTGCCGGTCGGGATCGTCGACGTCGCCGGCGAGTTCGACGCCGGCGACGCGGTCGAGGTGCGCGAGGCGGGCGCGGCCGCGATCGGCAAGGGCATCTGCAACTACTCGGCGGGCGAGCTGCGCAGCGTGATCGGGATGAAGAGCGCGCAGGTGCGCGAGCTGATGCCGCGGGCCACCGACGAGGCCGTTCACCGCGACTACTTCGTGCTGGCCTAGGCCGCCACGTCGCCTATCCTTGGCCGATGGCCGTCGCCACCCAGTCCGTCACCGATCTGTGCCGCGCCGCCAAGGCCGCCGCCCGTCGAGCTGGCCGCGCTCGACTCGGCCACCAAGGACCGCGCGCTGCTCGCGGTCGCCGACGCGCTCGAGGCGCGCGCGCCCGAGATCCTCGAGGCCAACGCGCGCGACCTCGAGGCCGGACGCGAGTCCGGTCTCTCCGACGCGCTGATGGACCGGCTGGCGCTCGACGAGGCCCGCGTCGCCGGGATGGCCAGCGGCGTGCGCGACATCGTCGCGCTGCCCGATCCCGTCGGCGAGGTGATCGACGGGTCGCGCTTCGCGAACGGGCTGCAGATGCGCAAGGTGCGCGTGCCGCTCGGCGTCGTGGCCGTGGTCTACGAGGCGCGGCCGAACGTGACGATCGACGCCGCCGCCCTGTGCCTGAAGTCGGGCAACGCGATCGTGCTGCGCGGCTCCTCCTCGGCGGCGCACTCGAACGCCGTGCTCGCGAGCGTCGCGCGCGAGGCGGCCGAGGCGAACGGGCTGCCGGCCGGCGCGCTGGCGCTGGTGGCCGGCGGCGGCCGCGAGGAGCTGGCCGAGCTCGCCGGCCAGGAAGGGCTCGTCGACCTGATCATCCCGCGCGGCGGCGAGGGGCTGAAGCAGCGCGCTCTCGGCGGTCGCCAAGGTGCCGGTGATCTACGCGGCGTCGGGCAACTGCCACGTCTACGTCGATGCGAGCGCCGACCTCGACGACGCCCGCGCGATCGTCCTCAACGCCAAGACGCAGCGTCCCGGCGTGTGCAACGCGGCCGAGACGCTGCTCGTGCACGCCGACGTCGCGGACCGCTTCCTGCCGGGCGCGCTCGGCGCGCTGCGCGACGCGGGCGTCGAGCTGCGCGGCGACGACCGCGTGCGGTCGTCGGCGGGCGGCGTGCCGGTCGTCGAGGCGACCGACGAGGACTACGCCGAGGAGTTCCTGGCGCTCGTCCTCGCCGTGCGGGTGGTCGACTCGGCGGACGACGCGATCGAGCACATCAACGTCTACGGCTCCGGGCACTCCGAGGCGATCGTCACCGAGTCGGTCGCTGCGGCGCGGGCGTTCCAGCTCGGCGTCGACGCCGCTTGCGTCTACGTGAACGCGTCGACGCGCTTCACCGACGGCGGCGAGTTCGGCATGGGCGCCGAGATCGGCAACTCGACGCAGAAGCTGCACGCGCGCGGGCCGATCGGGCTGCGCGAGCTCTGCACGTTCAAGTACCTGGTCGAGGGCACCGGCCAGGTCCGCCCCTGAGCCGCGTGGCGCGCCTCGGACTGCTCGGCGGGACGTTCAATCCGCCGCACATGGCGCACCTCGTGTGCGCGCAGGAGGCGCTCGTCCAGCTCGGGCTCGACCGCGTGCTGTTCGTCCCCGCGGGCGTGCCGCCGCACAAGGCAGGTCGAGGGCGACCCGGGCATCGCGCATCGCGTGGCGATGTGCGAGGCCGCCGTGGCCGATGACGAGCGCTTCGGGGTGTCGCGGGTCGACGCGGAGCGGGCCGGGCCGGCGTACACCGTCGATCTGCTGCGCACGCTCCGCGCGGCGGCCCCGTCCGACGAGCTGAGCTTCATCGTCGGCGGGGACGTGGCGCACTCGCTGCCGGCGTGGCGCGAGCCGGAGGAGGTGCTCGCGCTCGCGCGGCTCGCGGTCGCCGAGCGGGAGGGCGTCCGGCGCGCCGACATCGCCGAGAGCCTGGCCGGACTGCCCGGCGCCGCCGAGCGGGTCGACTTCTTCGACATGCCGCGGCTGGACATCTCCAGCTCGATGCTGCGCCGCCGCGCGGCGGCCGGCGGGCCGCTGCGCTATCTGGTCCCGGACGCCGTGGCGGCCTACATCACGCGCGAGCGCCTGTACACCGCCCGGCAACCGGCGTCATCGGGCGGCCGCCTATCCTTGGAGGGCAGCGCATGACAGAGCCCACCAGCACCCCCACGACCCACAACACCTCCGACCCCGCCGGCCTCGCCCGCCAGATCGCGGAGTACGCGGCCGACAAGAAGGCGATCGACGTCGCCGAGCTCGACCTCCGCGGCGTGCTCGGCTACACCGACTTCTTCGTGGTCTGCTCCGGCAACACCGACCGGCAGACCAAGGCGATCCACGACGGGATCCACCAGGGGCTGAAGAACGAGCACGGCCTGCTGCCGCGCCGGGTCGAGGGCCTGGCCGAGGCGCGCTGGATCCTCATGGACTACCTCGACGTCATCGTCCACGTCTTCACGCCGGAGGCGCGCGAGTTCTACCGGCTCGAGCAACTCTGGGGCGAGGCGCCGCGGCGGGCGGTGGGGGAGTAGGACGACGAAGGGCCGCTGGCGCGGCCCTTCGGAGGTGGAGCTAGAGGGGCTCGAACCCTCGACCTCGTGACTGCCAGTCACGCGCTCTCCCAGCTGAGCTATAGCCCCAAGCGGGTGATGCGCGGCCCAGTGTACTAAGAGTTCCTGGTCGTCTCGTCCAGCGATGTCCCCTTCTGGTTCGTCGTCAACACGACGCGAACACTAGTTCGTGTCGCGGACGGAAAATGCGCCCGGTTGCAAGGCGCTAACCTCACCGCTCCCATGTCCGAGCACCGCTACGACCCGCGCACGATCGAGCCGAAATGGCAGGAGATCTGGGAGCGCGAGCAGACGTGGCAGGTGTCGAACGACGCGGTCGCGGGCGCCGAGAAGTTCTACGTGCTCGAGATGCTGCCGTACCCGTCGGGCGAGCCGCACATGGGCCACCTGAAGAACTACTCCGTCGGCGACGCCGTCGCGCATTTCCACCGCCGCAGCGGCAAGCGCGTCCTGCACCCGATGGGCTACGACGCGTTCGGGCTGCCCGCCGAGAACCACGCGATCAAGACCGGGGAGCATCCCCGCGATTCGACCGCGAAGTCGATCGAGCAGTTCCAGCGCCAGTTCCGCGAGTGGGGCATCTCGATCGACTGGTCGCGCGAGTTCGGAACCCACGAGCCGCGCTACTACCGCTGGACCCAGTGGCTGTTCCTGCGCCTGCTGGAGCGCGGGCTGGCGTACCGCAAGGAGGCGGCGGTCAACTGGTGCCCGAACGACGCGACCGTGCTGGCCAACGAGCAGGTGATCGACGGGCGCTGCGAGCGCTGCGGCTGGGCCGTGGAGGTGCGCCAGCTCGAGCAGTGGTTCTTCCGCATCACCGACTACGCCGACCGCCTGCTCGACGACCTCGCCACGATCGACTGGCCGGAGCACGTCGTCAGGATGCAGCGCAACTGGATCGGCCGCTCCGAGGGCGCGGAGGTCACGTTCACCTGCGAGGACCCGGCGATCGACTACCCGGTCTTCACCACGCGCCCGGACACGCTGTTCGGCGCGACGTTCTTCGCCATGGCGCCCGAGCACCCCGACGTGCTGCGGCTGGCGGACGGGACGGAGCACGAGGCCGCGGTGCACGAGTACGTCAACAAGACGCTGACGGAGAACCGGGAGGACCGCGGCTCCGCCGAGCGCGAGAAGACCGGCGTGCCGCTGGGGCGGAGCGTCATCAACCCGGTCAACGGCGAGCGCATCCCGATGTGGGTCGCCGACTACGTGCTGATGGAGTACGGCACCGGCGCGCTGATGGCCGTGCCGGCGCACGACGAGCGCGACTTCGAGTTCGCGAAGAAGTTCGGCCTGGAGATCCGCCGTGTCGTCGAGGGCGGCGACGAGCTGCCGTACACCGGCGACGGCACGATCGTCAACTCGGACCCGCGGTTCAACGGGATGCACAACCGCGAGGCGCTCGACGCGATCGTCGACTGGCTCGACCGCGAGGGACGGGGCCATCGCTCGGTCAACTACCGCCTGCGGGACTGGCTGCTCTCCCGGCAGCGCTACTGGGGCTGCCCGATTCCGGTGGTGCACTGCGACGGGTGCGGGATCGTGCCGGTCCCCGACGACCAGCTGCCGGTGATCCTGCCCGACGTCACGGACTACAAGCCGAAGGGCCGCTCCCCGCTCGCCGCGGCCGAGGACTGGGTCAACACGACCTGTCCGAAGTGCGGAGCGCCGGCGCTGCGGGAGACCGACACGATGGACACGTTCGTCGACTCGTCGTGGTACTTCCTGCGCTACTGCGACGCCAACAACGACGAGGCGGCGTGGGATCCGGAGGTCCTCGCGCGGTGGGCGCCGGTCGACCAGTACATCGGCGGCGTCGAGCACGCGATCCTGCACCTCATGTACGCGCGCTTCTTCGTGAAGGCGTTCGCGGACATGGGCCTCCTCGGTGTCGCAGGAGCCGTTCGAGGCGCTCTTCACGCAGGGCATGATCACCCGCGACGGGGCGAAGATGTCCAAGTCGAAGGGCAACGTGATCAGCCCGACGCCGTACATCGAGCGCTACGGCGCCGACACCGCCCGCTGCTACATCCTGTTCATCGGTCCGCCCGACCAGGACGCCGACTGGTCGGACTCCGGCGTGGAGGGCGTGCACCGCTTCCTCGGCCGCCTCTGGCGCCTCGGCGCCGAGCTGGCCGAGCAGGGCGGCCCCCAGCCGATCGACGCCGCGGCGAACGGCGCGGCGGGCGACGACCTGGAGCTGCTCCGCAAGGCCCACTGGGCGATCGACAAGGTCACCGCGGACATGGGCGGTCGCTTCGCGTTCAACACGGCGATCGCCGCGGTCATGGAGCTCGTGAACGAGTGCTACACGCGCCGCGAGGGGGCCGGCGACGCGAGCGTGCGCTTCGCCACCGCCACCGCGGCGTCGCTCATCTTCCCCTTCGCCCCGCACTGCGGGGCCGACGTCTACGAGCTGCTGACCGGCCGGCGCGTGTGGGAGGAGCCCTGGCCGACCGCCGACCCGCGGCTGCTCGCGCGCGACGAGGTCGAGATCGCGCTGCAGATCAACGGCAAGCTGCGCGACCGCATGCCGGCGCCGGCCGGGGCCGGCCGCGAGCAGCTCGAGACGATGGCGCGCGAGCGGCCCCGCGTGCAGGCGCACATCGACGGCAAGGACGTGGTGCGCGTGATCGTCGTGCCGTCGAAGCTCGTCAACTTCGTCGTCCGCTGAGGTCGCGTGCCGCGCTCCGCCCCGTGGATCGCGGTGGTCGGGCCTGGCCGTGACGCCTCCGGCGCCGAGCTCGCGCAGGCGGAGGAGGCCGGCGCGGCGATCGCCGACGCGGGCGCGACGCTCGTCTGCGGCGGCCTCGGCGGCGTCATGGAGGCGGCGTGCCGCGGCGCGCGCTCTCGGGGCGGGCTCACGGTCGGGCTCCTGCCCGGGACCGACCGCGAGGACGCGAACGGCTGGGTCGTGCTCGCGCTTCCCACCGGGCTCGGCGAGGCGCGCAACGTCCTCATCGTGCGGGCGGCGGATGCGGTCGTCGCGATCGGCGGAGGGTGGGGCACGCTGAGCGAGATCGCGCTCGCGGTCCGTGCGGGATTGCCGGTGCTCGGCGTGGGGACGTGGGAGATCGCGCGCGGGGGCGAGCCGGTCGGCGGCGTGCGGGCGGTCGACGACGGCGCGACGGCGGTCGCCGAGGCGCTGCGGCTCTGCGGCTGAGGCGCCCGGTCGGGCCCGAGCCCCGGCCCAAGGGACAGGTCTGTGCGTTCGAGCGCGCCGGGCACCGCGATTGAATCGACCAGTCCCTTCCCTTACGGGCGAGACCGGCGTTGACGGCGGATGGGCGTGGTACGCCGATCCTTCCATCGGCGCCGGTCTTGCCCGTCAGTGAAGGGACTGGTCGCCCTCGCAACGGTTCCGCGGCGCCTCGAGCGTGACGACCTGTCCCTTGCGGCGCGCGCCCCGAGCTGCGACCGTCGCTAGCTGCGACCCGTCGGCCTAGCTGCGACCGTCGCTAGCTGCGACCGTCGCTAGCTGCGACCGTTCCTAGCTGCGACCGTCCTGCTAGACACGATCGTCCCTAGCTGCGGGCTTGCCTAGGCCCCGGCCCAAGGGACAGGTCTGTTCGTTCGTGCGCGCCTGGCACCGCGATTGAACCGACCAGTCCCTTCCCTTACGGGCGAGACCGGCGCTGACGGCAGGATGGGCGTGGTCAGGCCGATCAGCCACCGGCGCTGACGGCGGGGAGGGGCGTGGTCACGCCGAGCAATCACCTCCGCGAAGTTGTCACGAAGTCGGCACGGACCCCGGCTGTGTCGTCACGGGCGCCCGCCTAGCTTCGTGGCATGCCCGATCTCACCGGCCGCCAACTCGCGCTCTGCGTCGCCGGCATCGTGCTCGCGTGCGTGCTCGGAGTGCGCCAGCTCGGCGCTCGTTCCGACGGCGGCGCGGCGACGGCGCGCCCGGTCGCGACGATCGCGGTGCAGGACGATGCGGCAGCCGGCGACGGCGCCCGCGTCGTGGTCCACGTCGCCGGCGCGGTCCGCGACCCCGGGGTCTACAAGCTCCCGTCGAGCGCGCGCGTGGACGACGCCGTCGCGCGCGCGGGCGGCGCCACCCGGCGTGCCGACCTCGGCGGCCTGAACCTCGCCGCGAAGGTGGAGGACGGGCGGCAGGTGCTCGTGCCGGAGCGAGCCGGCCGCGGTGCCGCCGCTCCGTCCGCCGGGACGGCCGGGGCAGCGCCCGCCGAGGGGCAGCCGCTCAACCTCAACACCGCGACGCTGGAGCAGCTCGACACGTTGAGCGGGATCGGGCCGGCGACGGCGCAGAAGATCCTCGACTACCGCGAGGAGGTCGGGGGGTTCGGCTCGATCGAGGAGCTCGGGGAGATCCCCGGCATCGGCGACAAGCGGCTGGCGTCGCTGCGCGAGGAGTTGACGCTGTGAGAGCGGTCGAGGAGGTCCGCCGCCATCCGCGCCACCTCGTGCTGTTCGCAGTCGCCGCCGGGCTCCTGCTCGGGCCTGTCGCGCCCGCCGGGGTGCTGGTGGTGGCCGGCGCGGCGGCGTGGCTGGCCGGTCGCATGCCGCTGGGCGTGATCGCCGCCGTGGCCGCTCTCGCGGGCTCGGCGCTCGCGCAGGCGCGCGTCGAGGCGATCACGTCCGGCGCGCTGCCGTCGCTGGCCGGGCGGAGGATCGACGTGCGCGCGGTCCTGCTCGAGCCGGTGCGCCTGCGCTCCAACGGCAGCTCGGTGGCGCGCGTCCGCCTCGCGGGTCGCGCCCAGATCGACGTGGGCCGGGAGTCGTTCCGCACGGACGACCTCGCCGGCGAAGTGGCCGTCGCGCACGCGGCCGACGGGCGGTCGCGGCCGGATGTCCGCGTCGGCAGCGAGCTGCACCTTCGCGGCACCGTCGCGCCGCTCGGCGACTTCGACGCGTACCAGCGGCGGCGCGGCGCGGGCGCCGCGATCGACGTGGTCTCGTGGGAGCCGACCGGCGGCGCGCGCGGCGGCCTGCTCGGGCGGCTGGACGAGGCGCGCGAACGGGCGGTGCGCGGGCTCGGCACCGGGCTGGCGCCGCCCCAGGCAGCGCTGCTGCGCGGCATGGTCCTCGGGCAGGACGAGGCCGTCGGCAGAGATGTCCGCGAGGAGTTCCAGCGCTCGGGCCTCGCGCACCTCCTGGCCGTGTCGGGCCAGAACGTCCTGCTGCTCTGCACGCTCGTGCTGGCGCTCTGCGCGGTCCTCGATGTGCCGTTGCGCGCCCGGCTGATCGCCGCGGCCGTCCTCGTCGCCGTGTATGTGCCGCTGGCGGGAGGTGGCCCGTCGATCCAGCGCGCCGGGGTGATGGGGATCGCCGGGCTCGTCGCTGCGCTCGCCGGTCGTCCGTCGTCGCGGTGGTACGCGCTCGGTCTCGCCGCGGCGGTCACGCTGACGCTCAACCCGCTCGCGTCCGGCGATCCGGGATGGCAGCTCTCGTTCGCGGCGGTCGCCGGCCTGCTGGCGCTGGCTCCGCCGCTGCGTGACGCGCTGACGCGCAGGCGGATGCCCGAGCCGGTCGCGGAGGTCGCCGCGATCACCGTCGCCGCGACGCTCGCGACCGCGCCGCTGATGGCGCTGCACTTCGAGCAGGTCTCGCTGGCGTCGCTGCCGGCCAACCTCCTCGCCGCGCCGGTCGTCGCGCCGGTGATGTGGCTGGGGATGCTGGGGATGGCGGTCGCCCAGGTCGCGCCCGCGCTGGCCGCTCCGCTCAACGTCCTCTGCGCGCCGCTGCTGGGCTACCTGCAGTGGGTGGCACACGGCGCGGCCGGCGCACCGCTCGCCGCCGTCCCGGTCCGGCTGGGCGGCACGGTGGGGCTCGCCCTCGCGTATGCCGTGCCGGTTGCGCTCGGACTCGCCCTGGTCCGGATCCGGCGCCGCCGGCCGCGTCTCGTCGCGTCCGGGTGGTCGCGGACACGCGCTCGCGGGGGCGGATCCACGCGTGCGCATCGCCGTCCTCGTCCTCGTCGCGACGGTCGCGGCGGCCGTCGTCGCCGTGCAGCTGGTGCGCACGCGAGCGCCGCAGCTCGCACCCGGCGAGCTGGTCGTCTCGTTCCTCGACGTCGGGCAGGGCGATGCGGTGCTGCTCCAGCGCGACGCCACGTCCGTGCTCGTCGACACGGGACCGCCCGGCGGGCCCATCCTGCGCCGGCTCGCCGAGGCCGGGGTCGGCCGGCTCGACGTCCTGGTGCTCACCCATGCCGAGGCGGATCACGAGGGCATGGCGCTCCCGGTGATCGCCGCGCATCGTCCGCGGATCGTGCTCGACGGCGGCGCCGGCTGGCCGACGGCCGTGCAGCACGAGCTGCCCTCGGCGCTCGCCCGAGCGCGGTGGGCGGGCGGTCGCCGCACACGCCGGACAGCTGCTGCGCATCGGCGCGCTCAGGTTGCACGTGCTCTGGCCGCCGGCGCCGACGCCGGGTTGGCGCCCGGAGGGCAACCCGAATGATCGGGCCATCGTCACGCACGTCCAGGACGGCGGGTTCGACCTGCTGCTCCCGGCGGACGCCGAGACGAACGTGACCGCCGCGCTGGACCTGCCGCGGGTGGAGGCGCTGAAGGTCGCCCATCACGGCAGCGTGGACGAGGGCCTGCCCGCGATGCTGGAGCGCACGTCTCCGCAGGTCGCCGCGATCGAGGTCGGGCGCAACAGCTACGGCCATCCGGCGCCGTCGACGCTGGGCGCTCTGCGTGTGGTGCCGAACCTCGTGCGCACCGACCGCGACGGCACGGTGCGCCTCCACGTCGCCGGCGGCCGGATGCGGCTCGACGGCGGGAGCGGATCATGACCGTGAGCCCATCTAGTGTCCTGAGTCCGCAATTTCGACGGCAGTCGGCGGCGCCGGCCCGCGCCTGCCGGCCCCCGGCATCCGGTCACGTGCAACCAGCATGCTCGCGGATGCCGTGCACCGGCAGGCACGACCCGGCATCCGCCGCGGTGCCGCCGAACTTACGACTCAGGACACTAGACTCATCGGCCGTGCCGGCCTTCCGCCCTGCGTACCTCATCTGCGGCGACGACCACGGCCGGATCACCGAGCGCCGGACGCGCCTGCGCGCGATGGCCGAGAGCGAGAGCGGCGCCGGCGGCGTGGACGTGCTCGAGGGCGATGCCTGCACCCCGGAGACGGTCGCGAACGCGCTGTGCGCGATGACGTTCGCGCTCGGCCGGCGCTTCGTGATCGCCGACGGCGTCGAGCGCTGGAAGGAATCCGACGTCGCCGTCGTGGCCGACGCGATGAAGAGCATGGACCCCGAGACGCTGACGGTCGCGTTCTTCGGTCGCGAGGAGGGGCGCTACAAGGTCCCGGCGGCGCTGCGGAAGGTGGTCGAGGCGGCCGGCGGGCAGATCGCCGAGGAGAGCACGGTCAAGCCGCGCGAGCTGCCGCGCTGGCTCGTCGCGCGTGCCACGGAGCTCGGCGTGGAGCTCGACACGCAGGCGGCGCGTGCGCTGATCGCGCACGTCGGCGACCGGCAGCAGCGACTGCAGCGCGAGCTGGAGAAGCTGGCGCTCGAGCACGGCCAGGGCGCGCGGCTCGGGGTCGAGGAGGTCGAGCAGTCCTCGGCGACGTCGGCCGAGCGCAAGGTCTGGACGCTCGCGGACGCGCTGGTGGCGGGCGACGAGCGGACCGCGACGCGTGCGCTGCTGGAACTGCGCCAGCAGGGCGAGCGGCTGCCCGGATTGCTCTACGGGATCGTCCGTCGCCTGCGGGATGCGGTGACGATCGCCGAGGCGCTGGCGGCGGGACAGCCGGCCGCGCAGGTGAAGCGGAGCCTGAGGATGCCGTCGTTCGCGGCCGACCGGCTCGTTGCCGACGTCGGCAAGCGCGACGCCGACGCCTTCCGGCGGGCGCTCGAGCTGATGGCGGACCTCGAGCTGGAGAGCCGCGGCGGGGGCGGCGGCGTCCTCAGCGAGGACACCGCCGCGGTGCGCGCCGTGATCGGCGCCGCGCGCTGAGCGCGGGCGCGGGCCCGCCACCGGGGCTCGGGCGGCGGGCCGAGCGCGTCATCGGCTCAGCTGTCCCACGCCTGGATGGTGGTCTGCTCGACGATCCTGCCGTCGCGCAGCCGCATCGCGCCGAGGCACTGCACGCGGACGCCGTCGGGGTAGCGGCACGCGACGCCGATCGACGCCTGGTCGCCGTCGTCGACGAAGAAGGTGACCTCGTGCGTCATGTCGCGCGCGCAGACCTCGGCGAGCGCCTCGGCGATCGCGGAGCGCCCGCGAGCGACGAGCGGGTTGCTCGGACCGTGCTCGGCGTCGACGGTCGTCAGCACGGCGTCGTCGGCGTACAGGGCGGCCTGCGCGGCGGCGTCGCGCTCATGGATCGCGCGGGGGAGGTCGGCGAGGCCGGCGGGGGACGTGGCGGGGCTGGACATGTGAAGCCTCCTGGCGGGACGGTGGGACGGAACGAGTACGACGGTCCCAGGCGCCCGTCTCGCCAGCGTCAAGCCCGCGTCAAAGCGATGCACCTGCGTGCTTCACGGGGGTACACTCGCGCAGTGTTGCGGGTCCGCGTGCTCGGCGACCTCACGGTCGAGCTGGACGGGACGGCCGCCGCGCTGCCCTCCAGCGCCAAGGTCCGCGCCGTGCTGGCGTGGCTCGCGCTGCACCCGGGAATGCAGCCACGCTCCTCGATCGCGGCGCGGCTCTGGCCGGACGTCCTCGACGCGAGCGCGCGCGCCAGCCTGCGCAGCGCGATCTGGGCGCTCCGGCGCGCGCTCGGCGACGACGACGGGCGGCTGCTCGTCGCCACCCGCGACCAGGTGGGTCTGGGCGGCCCCGGGATCGACGTGTGGGTCGACCTGCTCGAGTTCGAACGGCTGGCACGCGCGGGGCGGCCGGAGAAGGCGCTCGCGCTGGACGGCGGCGGGGAGCTGCTGGCGGGCATCGACGACGAATGGGTCTATGCCGCGCGCGACGAGCACCGCGACCGCCGCATGGCCACGCTCGCCGCCGCGGGCGAGGCGGCCGAGGCGCGCGGCGACCTCGCCGCGGCGATCGCGCACGACCGCCGCCGGGCGCAGCTGGACCCGCTGAGCGAGCCCGCCCACCGGGACCTGATCCGCCGCCTGGACGCGGCCGGCGACCGCGGCGCCGCGCTCGCGGCGTACGCGAAGCTGCGCGACCGCATGCGCCGCGATCTCGCGCTCTCGCCGTCGCCGGCGACCCGCGCCGCCGTCGAGGCGGTCCGTGCGAGCGCCGCGGCGGACGAGCACGCGGCGGCGTCGGCCGCCGCGCGGACGGCGCCGCTGATGCGTCCGGGGTGGTCGACGGCACCGGCGCATCCGGCGTCGTCGACGGCGCCCATCCGGTCGCGGGCGCCGGGATCGCCGGAGCCGCCGGAACGGAACGCTCGACCACCATCGCGGACCGTGTGCGCTCGCTCCCGCCGCTCGCCGGCCGCCGCGACGAATGGGCGGTCCTCGTCAGCGCCTGGGCGCGCGCGGGAACCGGGAGCGGAGGCGCCGTCCTGCTGGACGGCGAGGGCGGGATCGGCAAGACGCGCCTCGCGCTGGAGCTGCTCGCGCACGCGGAGCGCGACGGCGCCGTGGTCGCCGGCTGCGCCGCGCTCGAGCTCGGGGGCGCCGCTCCGTTCGGGCTCTGGGCGGAGCTGCTGGGCGAGCTCGCACGAGCCATCGCTCCCGCGGCGCCCGACCCGGCCGCAGTGTGGCCGGAGGACGTCGCCCGGCTTGCGCCCGCGGTCGCGCGCCGGCTCCGCCTCGCCGTCCCCGAGGTCGCCGCGCCCACCGCGCCCGGCGCCTCTCCGGAGTTCGAGCGCGCGCGACTGTTCGAGGCCGTGGCGGAGATGATCGCCTGGGCCGCGGCGCAGCGCCCGCTCGTGCTGCTCGTGGAGGACATCCACCTCGCCGACGTGGCGAGCCTCGAGCTGGCCGCTTACGTCGCGCGCCGGCTGCCCGAGCTGGCGGTGCTGCTGATCCTCACGCGCCGTGACGCGCCGCGGCGGCCGGAGGCCGACCTGCTGCGCCATGCGCTCGCGCGCCGCGGCGCCCTGCACGCCGAGCTGGAGCTGGCGCCGCTCGCGGAGCCCGCGCTGGCGGCGCTGGTGCGCTCGGTCGCGCCGCTCGCGGACGACGAGGTCGGCCGCGTGGTCGCGTCGAGCGAGGGCAACGCGCTGCTCGCGGTCGAGGCCGCCCGCGCCGGCGCGGCGGGCTCGGACGCGCCGCAGTCGGGGCTGCGCTCGCTCGTGCGCGCCGCGACCGCCCGCCTCACCCCCGACGCCCGCGCGGTGTCCGAGCTCGCCGCGGTCGCCGGTCGCGAGCTGACCCGCGAGGAGCAGCTCCGGCTGCCACTCGAGCGCCCCGCGGAGGCCGCGGCTGTGGCGCTGGACTCCGGCCTGCTCACCTCCCGCGAGGGCCGCCTCGGATTTCGGCACGCGCTGCTGCGCGCGGCCGCCTACGACGATCTCCCGGAGCCCCGCCGGGCCGAGCTGCACGACCAGCTGGCCGCCGCCCTCGAGGCCGCGGGCCGAGCGCCCGCGGCCGAGCTGGGCCGGCACCTGCGGCTCGCCGGCCGCGACGGCGACGCCGTCGTCCATCTCGCGCGCGCCGGCGTCGACGCGCGCCGGATGGGCGCGCTCGCCGAGGCGGCGGCGTTCCTGCAGGAGGCGCTGGAGATCCGACCTGGCGACCCGGAGCTGCTGCTCGAGCTCGGCGACGTCATGGCGTGGCGGCGTGACTGGGAGGCGACCGACGCGGCCTTCCAGGCCGCGCTCGACCACATCGCGCCCGAGGACCTCGCCGGCAGCGCCCGGGCGCACGCGCGGCGCGGGTTCTGGCTGCGCTCGTCGCTGTGCGCGCCTCCGCGCTCGGTGGCCGCCTACCGGGAGGCCCTCGCGCTGCTCGACGCCATGGACGATCCCCCACACGACGTGCTGCTCGACGTGCTGGCCGGACTCGCCTGGGGCGAAGGCGCGGGCGGCAGCCCCGAGGAGTCCGACGAGCTGCTCCGGCGCGTCCACGAGCTGACGCAGGGCCGGCTCGAGCCCGCAGTGTCGGCGACGGTCAACTCCGCGCGGGGCATCGCGCTCTGCCGGCGCGGGCGGTTCGCGGAGAGCTACGGCCCGATGATGGCCGCCGCGGACGCCCACGTCCGGGCCGGCGCGCCCGAGGGGGCCTGCGCCGCCTACTCCAACGCCGCTTGCGCGGCCGCGTTCGAGCACGACTTCGACCGCGCGCTGGACTACGCGGATCGCGCGGTGCGCATCGGCGGCGGCTCGTTCGGCCTCGACCAGCACACCCGGGCCGCGCGCGCCTACGTGCTCAGCCGCATGGGGCGCCACGCCGAGGCGCGCGCCGCCGCCGAGGAGCAGTGCGTGCAGGCCGAGCGCGCCGGCACGGCCGAGCTGCTCGGCACCGCTCGCCACGACCTCGGGCAGGTCGCGCTCGCGGCAGGTGACTTCGCGGAGGCCGAGCGGTGCCTCGGCGAGGCCCTCGCGTCGGGCGCCGCCGTGCCCCGCGCGCTCGCCCGGCTCGCCCGGGCCGACGCGCTGGTCCACCTCGGCCGCGCCGCCGAGGCCCAGGCGGAGCTCCGCGCCGCCACGCTCGAGCCGCTGGGACCGAGCGACTTCCCCGCCACGCTGGTGCCGCGCATGGCGCGCGTGCAGGGGCTGGTCGCCGCCGCCCGCGGCGATCGCGCCGGCGCCGAGGCCCACCTGCGCGAGGCGGCCGACGGCTGGCGCCGCCAGCTCGACGCCGGCGAGCGCGGCGTCTACTGGCTCGACCTCGGCCGCCCGCCCGTGGCCGGCCTGGTGGAGCCGGACCGGGAGCTGGAGCAGATCGAACGCGAGCTGGCCGCGCTCGACACGGTCCCCGCCTGAGCCCCGCCATGCCCACCTTCGACGCCGCCGCCGACACGCCAGCGCCGCCCGAGGAGGTCTGGAAGGCGCTGTACGACCCCGCCCGCTTCCCCGAGTGGTGGACCGGCGTGGAGACGGTCGTGCCGGGAGGCGAGGGGGAGTTCACGCTGTACCCCGACGGCTACCCGGACTTCCCGATGCCGCAGACGATCCAGACGACCCGCGCCGACGGGCGCGTGACGATCTCCTGCCAGGTCTCCGACCTCGTGTTCGAGTGGCGGCTGAGCGAGCGCGCGGAGGGCGGCACGCGGATCGCCGTCCACGTCGACATCCCCGAGGCGGAGGCACACCGGCTCGACGGCCAGCGCGCCGCCATCCAGGACTCGCTCATGCGGCTCGCCGCGCTGTCCGCGACTGCCTGAGCTTTCGCGGCCGTCAGGCCGGCGTCAAGCGGATTCGCCGCGGCGCAGGCGCGCGGCGCGGGACTTCTTGCGCGCGCCGGTGTTCCGGTGCAGCGCGCCCCGCTTGACCGCCTTGTCGATCAGCTGCACGAGGCGGCGGTGCTCGGCGTCGGCGCTCTCATCCTCGCCGGCGGCGACGGCGGCCTCCAAGCGGCGGAAGTACGTCTTGACCGCCGACGTGTAGCGCCGGTTCTCGTTGCGCTCGCGCTCGGCGCGGAGAATGCGCTTTTCCTGGGAGTGGATGTTGGCCATGGCACAGAGAGGCCGCGACGTCAGGCCGCGGCGGGCGCGTACTATAGCGCGGCGTCATGCGGACTCGCCGCACCGAGCCGCCGCCGCGGACGCCAGAGGACAGGGACGCCGCCCGCGCGGAACGGGAGCGGCAGCGCGCCGCGCGGCGTGGCGACATCGTGCCACCTCCGGCGGCGTCGTTCGAGCCCGACCTGGGGGTCGAGACCGGCGTGAGCGGGGTCGTCGCCGAGGCGCCGATCACGAGTCGCCGCGCGCGCAACACGGCGATCTTCTCGGTCCTCACCGGCCTGTCGCGCGTGGCGGGGCTCGCGCGCGAGATCGTCGCACGCAGCTACTTCGGCACGTCGGGCGCGATGTCCGCGTTCACGCTCGCGTTCCAGGTCCCCAACCTCGTCCGCGCGCTGGTCGCCGACGCCGCGCTCTCCTCCGCGTTCGTGCCCGTGTTCTCCGAGCTGCTGGAGAACAAGCGGCGGCGCGAGGCCCTGCACCTCGCCAGCGCGCTGGCCGGGCTGCTGCTCGTCGCGCTGACCGCGCTCACGCTCGTCTTCATCCTGGTCGCGCCCGCGCTGATCCCGCTGTTCACCGGGAGCGAGTCGACCGAGGCGCTCGACGACCTCGCGGTCGGGCTGAGCCAGGTGCTGTTCCCGATCGTCATCCTCCTCGGCCTCAACGGGCTCGTCGTCGGGATCCTCAACGCGCACGAGCACTTCACGATCCCCGCGCTCGCGCCGCTCGTCTGGAACCTCGTGATCATCGGCGCGCTCGTCGGGCTGACGCCGCTGTTCGAGGGCGACGACCAGCTCTACGCCTACGCGATCGGCGTGCTCGCGGGGACCATCGTGCAGCTCGTGATGTGCCTGCCGCAGCTGCGCAGCATCGGCTACCCGCTGCGGATCTCGTTCGACTTCCGGCGCGATCCGCGCGTGCGCCAGGTGCTCCTGCTGATGCTGCCGGTCAGCCTCGGGCTCGGCCTGATCAACGTGAGCCTGCTGGTCAACTCGACGATCGGCTTCCTCGTCTCCGAGGAGGCGCCGACCGCGATCGACGCCGCGTTCCGCATCTACATGCTCCCGCAGGGGATGTTCTCGGTCGCGGTGGCGACCGTGCTGTTCCCGGCGCTCAGCCGGCTCGCCACCCGGCGCGACCGCGACGGCCTGCGGGCGCTGATCGGGAGCGGGATGCGCCAGATCTCGCTGCTGCTGATCCCGAGCGCCGCCGCGTTCGTCGCGCTCGCGACGCCGATCGTGCGACTGGTCTACCAGCGCGGGGAGTTCGACGCCGAGTCGACCGCGCAGGCGAGCGAGGCGCTGTTCTGGTTCTCGTTCTCGCTCCCGGTCTCCGGCATCACGCTGCTGCTCACGCGCAGCTTCTTCTCGCTGCAGCGGCCGTGGCTGCCGACGCGGCTCGCGCTGATCTCGATCGTCGTCAACATCGCCGTCTCGCTGGCGCTCTACAAGCCGATGGGGATCGGCGGCGTCGTGCTCGGCACGACCGTCGCCAACATCGTGCTGTGCGTGCTCGAAGCGCGCGTGCTGCGCCGCGGCCTCGACGGGCTCGAGCTGGGTCGCACGCTGCGCGCCATGCTGATGATGGCCGCCGCCGCCGCCGTGCTCGGCGTCGTCGCCTACGGGGTCTGGTACGGGCTCGACTCGCTGCTCGGCCGCTCGCTGCTGGGGCAGGTGATCTCCGTCGGTCTCGCGCTCGCGGCCGGCGGGTTCGTGTACGCGGCGATCCTGCTGCGGAGCGGGCTGCCGGAGGCGCGGCAGATCGCCGACCTGCTCGCGCGCAGGCTGCGTAGGCGAAGCCGGTGACGAGCGGCCTGCCGCGAGGCAGGATCCGCCTCGTAACCTCTACGGCCGCACCATGGCCGACCAGTCCAAGATCCGCAACTTCTCGATCATCGCCCACATCGACCATGGGAAGTCGACGCTGGCCGACCGCATCCTCGAGATGACCCAGACGGTCCAGACGCGCGACATGCGCGCCCAGTTGCTGGACTCGATGGACCTCGAGCGCGAGCGCGGGATCACGATCAAGGCGCAGGCCGTGCGCGTGAACTACACGGCGCGCGACGGGGAGACCTACCAGTTCCACCTGATCGACACCCCCGGGCACGTGGACTTCACCTACGAGGTCTCGCGCAGCCTCGCCGCGTGCGAGGGCGCGCTGCTCGTGGTGGATGCGTCGCAGGGCGTCGAGGCCCAGACCGTCGCCAACACCTACCTGGCGATCGACAGCGGGCTCGAGCTGATCCCGTGCCTGAACAAGGTCGACCTGCCCGGCGCCGAGCCGGAGCGCGTGGCCGAGGAGATCGCCGAGCTGATCGGCGAGCCGACGGAGGAGATCAAGCGCATCTCGGCCAAGACGGGCGAGGGCGTGACGGAGGTCCTGGAGGAGCTCGTCAGGCGCGTCCCACCGCCCTCGGGCGATCCCGACGCGCCGCCGCGCGCGCTGATCTTCGACTCCGAGTTCGACCAGTACCGCGGCGTGATCGCCTACATCCGGGTGGTCGACGGCACGTTCCGCAAGGGCGAGGCGATCCGCGCGATGGCCGCCGGCACCGACGCCGAGATCGACGACATCGGCTTCTTCACGCCGCACCAGACGCCCGCCGCGGAGCTCGGCCCGGGCGAGGTGGGCTACCTGATCACCGGCATCAAGGACGTCACGCGCCTGCGCGTCGGCGACACGCTCACGACCCGCTCGCGATCGCGCCCGCCGGCCACCGAGCCGCTGCCCGGCTACCGCGAGGTCAAGCCGATGGTGTTCTGCGGCCTGTTCCCGATCGACTCCGACGCCTACCCGGACCTCCGCGACGCGCTCGAGAAGCTCACGCTCAACGACGCCGCGCTGCTGTGGGAGCCCGAGACGTCCGACGCGCTCGGGTTCGGGTTCCGCTGCGGGTTCCTCGGCCTGCTGCACATGGACATCGTGCGCGAGCGGCTCGAGCGCGAGTACGACCTCGAGCTGATGGCGACGATGCCCTCGGTGGAGTTCGAGCTCACGCTGACCGACGGCGAGGTCGTCAAGGTCCACAACCCGACCGACATGCCGGATCCGGCCCGCATCGCCGAGACCCGCGAGCCCTACATCAAGGCGTCGATCCTCTCGCCGAAGGAGTACATCGGCCAGATCATGGAGCTGTGCCAGGAGCGCCGCGGCGAGCACACGGGCATGCACTACCTGTCCTCCGAGCGCGTGCAGCTGTTCTACGACCTGCCGCTGTCGGAGATCGTGCTCGACTTCTTCGACCAGCTGAAGTCGCGCACGCGCGGCTACGCGTCGCTCGACTACGAGCCGCTGGGGCTGCGGCCGTCGAACCTGGTGAAGCTCGACGTGCTGCTCGGCGGCGACCCGGTCGACGCGCTCAGCATGGTCGTGCACCGCGACAAGGCGTACGAGTTCGGCAAGACGCTGACCGACAAGCTGCGCAAGAAGATCCCGCGCCAGCAGTACGACGTGCCGATCCAGGCCGCCGTCGGGGCGAAGATCATCGCTCGCGAGACGGTCAAGGCGTACCGCAAGGACGTCACCGCGAAGTGCTACGGCGGCGACATCTCGCGCAAGCGCAAGCTGCTGGAACGACAGAAGGAGGGCAAGAAGCGGATGAAGCAGGTCGGCCGCATCGAGGTGCCCCAGGAGGCCTTCCTCGCCGTGCTCGAGCTGGGGGACGACGGGCGATGAGCGCCGTCGGCAAGACGTTCGCGCCGGTCACCTACGCCGTGGGCCGCGAGAAGGTGCGCGAGTACGCGAACGCGGTGGGGGAGACGAACCCGCTGCACCTCGATCCCGAGGCCGCGCGCGCGGCCGGCCACCGCGACGTCGTCGCGCCGCCGATGTTCGCCGTCGTCTACGCCTCGCCGGCCGTGATCCCCGCGTTCTTCGATCCCGAGGTCGGCATGGACTTCGCGCGCATGGTCCACGGGGCGCAGGAGTTCGCGTGGGGCCCGCTCGTCGTCGCCGGCGACGAGATCACCACCGAGGTCGAGGTCGCCGACGTCTCCGAGCGCGGCGGCATGGGCTTCTACGTCTTCGAGTCGCGCTCGGACAACCAGGACGGCGAGCGCGTGTGCACCGGCACCTGGACCTGCATCGTGAGGGGAGGCTGAGATGGAGCCCGGCGAGTCGCTGCCCGACCTGACGGTCACGCCGGACCGCTACCTGACGTACCGCTACGCGGGCGCGTCCGGCGACTTCAACCCGATCCACATCGACGACGAGTTCGCCCGCTCGGTCGGCCTGCCGGGCCGGATCCTGCACGGGCTCTGGTCGATGGCGCAGGTCGCGCGCGCGCAGACCGAGGCCGCCGGCGGCCCCGAGAAGCTGCGCCGCCTCGCGGTCCAGTTCCGCGGCATGGGGCTGCCCGAGCAGGAGGTGGTCGTGACCTCCACGGTGCGCGAGGTGCGCGACGGCGTGGCGGTCGTCGACGCCGAGGCGCGCCAGGGCGACACGCGGATCGTGCGCCGCGGGGTTGCCGAGATCTCCGGCTCCTAGAATCGATCGGGTGCTCACGCCCCGTCAGGAGCTGCTGCTGGCCAAGGTGATCGACGTCTTCGCGGCCTCGGGTCAGCCGGTGGCGTCCAAGGCGCTGGCCGCCGACACCGCGGTGAGCGCCGGCCCGTCGACGGTCCGCAACGAGCTGGCCGTGCTCGAGGAGCTCGGGCTGCTCGCCCACCCGCACACCTCCGCCGGCCGCGTGCCGACCGACGCGGGCTACCGCTACTACGTCGATCACCTGCTGCCGGCGCGCCGCGGCACCGATCTGGAACCCGGCGGCGCGGGGATGGAGCTGACGCTGGCGCGGCGCCAGGTGGACGAGGCGATGCGGATGACGTCCGAGACGCTCTCGCAGGTCACCGACCTCCTCGCGATCGTCTCCGCCCCGCCGATCCAGACCACGACGATCCGGCACGTGGAGGTGCTGGTCCTGCAGCCGCAGGTCCTGATGGTCGTGATCATCACGTCCACCGGCGGCGTCTCCAAGCGCCTGTTCACCTACGAGCGGCCGGTCGACGCGGGGCTCGCGGACTGGGCGGCGTCCTATCTGAACGAGGCGCTCGTCGGGAAGGGGCTCGGCGCGCGCACGCTGCGCTCGCGCCTGACCGACCCGACGCTCCCGCCGACCGAGCGCGCGTTCCTGGAGGGGCTCGCGCCCGCGTTCACGGAGCTGGCCGCGACCGCCGAGGACTCGCTCTACGTCGAGGGCACGGCACGGCTGCTGGCCGAGCACCGCTTCCAGGACGTCTCCCAGCTCAACGCGCTGCTCGACATGCTCGAGCGCCGCGTCTCGCTGCTCGGCGTGCTCTCCGCCGCGCTGGACCAGCGCGACCTCTACGTCCGCATCGGCGGGGAGAACGAGGCGCCCGCGCTGCGCGGGCTGTCGCTCGTGGCCGCCAACTACGGCCTGCCGCAGCGCAACCTCGGCACGGTGTCGGTGATCGGGCCGACGCGGATGAACTACGTGACGGCGATCGGCGCCGTGCGCGCCGCCGCGCTCCAGCTCTCACGCTTCGTCGAAGACGTCTACGACGCCGACTAGACCCATGCCACGCGACTACTACGAGGTGCTCGGCGTCAGCCGGGCCGCCGGCGACACGGAGATCAAGAAGGCGTTCCGGCGGCTCGCGCGCGAGCTGCACCCGGACACCAACACCGAGGACCCGCAGGCGGAGGACAAGTTCAAGGAGGCGGCGGAGGCTTACGAGGTGCTCTCCGACGCGGACCGCCGGCGCCAGTACGACGCCTACGGGCACGACGGGCTGCGCTCCGGCGGGTACGCGCCGAACTTCGAGGGGTTCGGCTCGGTCTCCGATCTGTTCTCCGCGTTCTTCGGCTCCGGTGGGTTCGACACCGCGTTCGGGACCGGCCGCGGCCAGCGCAGCGCGCAGGTCCAGGGCGCCGACGTGGTGGTCGCGGTCGCGATCGACCTGCCCCAGGCGGCGCGCGGCGACACGGTCGAGGTCGAGCACGAGGTCGACGTCCGCTGCGAGCACTGCCACGGCAACGGCGCCGAGCCCGGCACGCCGATCGTCACCTGCTCGCGCTGCCAGGGCTCCGGCCAGATCCAGGCCGTCTCCCGCACGGCGTTCGGCCAGCTCGTCCGCACCGCGCTGTGCGACGTGTGCGGCGGCGAGGGCCGGGTGCCCGAGCAGCCGTGCAGGGTCTGCGCGGGCGCCGGCAAGGTGCGCGAGTCGCGCACGCTCGCGGTCCAGGTGCCGGCCGGCATCGCCGACGGCCAGCGGATCCGGCTGAGCGGGCGCGGCCACGCCGGCGAGCGCGGCGGGCCCAACGGCGACCTCTACGTCGTCGTCCGGGTGCGCGAGGACGAGCGCTTCGTGCGCGACCAGGAGGACCTCCACACCGTGATCGACGTCGCGGCGCCGCTCGCCGCGCTCGGCACGACCGTGCAGGTGCCGAGCCTCGACGGCGACGTGGCGGTCGAGATCCCCGCCGGCACGCAGCCGGGGGAGACGATCACGCTGCGCTCGCGCGGGCTGCCGCCGCTCGGCCGCGGCCGCACGGGCGACCTGCACGTGCACGTCAACGTCGTGATCCCGCGGCGCCTGAGCCGCGAGCAGCGCGACCTGATGGAGCAGCTCGCCGGCTCCCTCGAGGACCGCAACCTGCGGAGCGACGAGGGCATGCTCTCGAAGCTCAAGCGCGCCCTGGCGGGATGAGCGTCCCACCGCTCGTCCGGCTCGGGATCCGGGTCCGGCGCGAGCGGGCGGACATCGCGCTCGCCGCGCTGCTGCCGCTCTTCCCGAACGGCGCGGAGGAGACCGGGCCGGACGGCGACGAGGTGGAGTTCGCCGTCTACGCGCCGCGGGGCGAGCTGCCGGCGACCGAGGAGGTCCGCGCGCTGGTGGGCGACGCGCTGGTCGGCGTGACGCTGACCGATGTCGCTCCCGGCTGGGAGCGGCGCTGGCACGAGCACCTGCGGCCGGTCGCGGTCTCCTCAGGCCCGCGGCGCCTGCGCGTCCGGCCGCCGTGGCAACCCGCCGGCGGGTCGGAGGGCGTGCTGGAGGTGGTGATCGACCCCGGCGACCAGTTCGGCGCGGGGACGCACCCGACGACCCAGCTCTGCCTGGAGCTGCTGCTCGCGCTCGAGCCCGAGGGCGGGCTGTGCGACTGGGGCGCCGGCACCGGTGTGCTCGCCGTCACGGCGGCGCGGCTGGGGTTCTCGCCGGTCGACGCCGTCGAGCTGCTCCCGGACGCGATCGGGACGATCGAGCGCAACGCGGCCGCCAACGGCGTCGCGATCCGCACCCACGTCGCCGATCTGGCGGCCGGCGACGCGCCGTGGGCGCCGACGGTCGCGGCGAACCTGACGCTCGAACTCCTCCAGGCGATCGCGGCCCGGGGGCTCGAGCGGCCACCGGACCGGATGATCGCGTCGGGCGTGCTCGCCGGCCAGGCGGGCGCGGTCGCCGACGCGTTCGCGCGCCACGGGCTCGTCGAGGCGGAACGGCGCGTGCTGGGCGATTGGGCCGCGGTGCTGCTCACCCAGCCGGCTTCGTCGGCGAGCTCAGCGGAGCGCGAATGATCCGGCTCGCGGTCCGGGTCGCGCGCGCCGACGCCGAGGCGGTGCTGGCCGAGCTGCTCGAGCTCGCCCCGGGCGGCCTGGAGGAGCGGGAGGTCGACGGCGACGCGATCGAGTACGTCCTGTACGGCGCCCCGGGCGAGCTGCCCGCGCTGCCGACCGTGCGCGCGGCCGCCGGCGACGCGCTGGTCGACGTCTCCACGAGCGAGGTCCCCGACGACTGGTCGGAGCGCTGGAAGGTCTTCCACCGGCCGGTCGACGTGAGCTGGCGCTTCCGCCGGCTGCGCGTGCGGCCGCCGTGGGAGCCGCCGCTCGAAGGCGAGGCCATCGACCTCGTGATCGACCCCGGGCAGGCGTTCGGCACCGGCTCGCACCACACCACGCGGCTGTGCCTGGAGCTGCTGCTCGAGCTCGACCCGGCCGGAGCGCTCGCGGACTGGGGCTGCGGCAGCGGGGTGCTCGCGATCGCCGCCGCGCGGCTCGGCTTCGACCCGGTGCTCGCGTGCGACTGGGAGGCGGCCTCGGTCGAGGCGACGCGTGAGAACGCCGCGATCAACGGCGTGCCCGGGATCGACGTCGGGCGCGCGGACCTGCGCCGCGCCGAGGGGCCGTGGGCGCCGACCGTCGTCGCCAACCTGATACGGCCGCTGCTGCTCGACGTGGCCGGGCTGATGACCCGGCCGCCGCGCACGCTGATCGCCTCCGGGCTGCTGCGGGAGGAGGCCGACGAGGTCGCGGCCGCCTTCGCCCGCCACGGGCTGCGGGAGACCGACCGCCGCCACGGCGGCGAATGGTCCGCCCTGCGGCTCACGCGCTAGCGGCGAGACATCGAGCGGGAGGGTTCGACCCGCGGGCTGACCGCTCAGAGGCCCGCGGCGAGGAATGCGTCGGCGGCGCCGGCGTTGGCCTCCACGACCGAGCGGGCACGCAGGCAGAGCTTCATCCGGTTGGGCGGGACGGCGCGGTCGATCCGGACCGGCCGGCCGTCCTTGCCGAGCCAGATCAGGTCGAGCGCGAAGCGCATCGAGACGGTGTGGACGGAGCGGCAGCGCGGGAGGTGGAGCGCGTAGCCGGGCGGCATCGCGTCGAGCATCGCCAGGCCCTTCATGCGGTCCGCCCGGCGCTCGGCGCGAGCGACGCGCAGGCCGCCGGGGAGGTCGCGCCCCGGGAGCGCGTCGAGCCGCGGGCACGCGGCGGCGGGCTCAGCCGATGCAGAGCTCACAGGGCGGTGCACGCGATCGTCATCGCGCCCATGGTGCCAGCGATGGACACGGACGACGAGTGGCGGGTCCGCGCAGCGCGAGCGCCCGGCGCGAGGCCTGTCCGCGGCTCTCCTAGAATGTATGGGGAATTGGCGATCGCCGATGAGATCAAGCGCGACGTGACGACGGCCATGAAGGCCGGTGATCGCGACCGCGTCGGCGCGCTCCGGCTGGTGCTCTCCGAGCTGCAGAAGGCCGCGAAGGACGGGGATCAGGACGAGCAGGCGGTGCTGCGCCGGGAGCGCAAGCGCCGGCGCGAGTCCGAGACCGCGTACCGCGACGCGGGGCGCGAGGAGCTCGCCGCGGCGGAGGCGTACGAGGCCGGCGTGATCGACGCGTACCTCCCGGCCGAGCTCGGCGACGACGAGCTCGACGCGCTGGTCTCGACGGCGATCGAGGAGACCGGGGCCGAAGGGCCGCGGGACATGGGCAAGGTGATCAAGCACGCGATGGCGGCCGCCGGAGGGCGCGCCGACGGAAAGCGGGTGTCGACGAAGGTGAAGGAAGCGCTCAGCTAGATGGCACGACGGCAACTGGAGCTATCCAACGAAGTGGCGGCCGAACTGGCCGGCGCGCAGGACGTGATCCTCAAGACGCTCGAGGAGCACCTCAGCGCGGACATCTTCCTCCGCGGCAACGTGGTGACCCTCGACGGCGACGCGGAGGCGGTCCAGCTGGCCGCGACCGTCGTGCGGGAGCTGTCGGAGCTGGTCGCGCGCGGGCACGAGATCGGGCCGGCGACGATCGAGTCGGTCTCGCGCGTGCTCGACCAGGCCGAGTCGCCGAGCAAGGTGCTCGACGAGGTCGTCTGGCGGCACCGCAACCTGAAGGTCGCGCCCAAGTCGGTCAACCAGAAGCGCTACGTGGACGCGATCCGCCGCTCGACGATCACGTTCGGCATCGGCCCCGCCGGCACCGGCAAGACGTTCCTGGCGATGGCGATGGCCACCGCCGCGCTGTCGCGCCGCGAGGTCAACCGGATCATCCTCACCCGCCCGGCGGTCGAGGCCGGCGAGCGGCTCGGCTTCCTGCCCGGCGACCTGATGGCGAAGGTCGACCCGTACCTGCGGCCGCTGTTCGACGCGCTGCACGACATGATGGACGCCGAGCGCGTCTCCGCGCACCTGGAGCGCGGCGTGATCGAGGTCGCGCCGCTCGCCTTCATGCGCGGCCGCACGCTGAACGACTCGTTCGTCATCCTCGACGAGGCGCAGAACACGTCGCCCGAGCAGATGAAGATGTTCCTGACCCGCCTGGGCTTCGGCTCGAAGATGGTCGTCACCGGCGACATCACGCAGATCGACCTGCCGCGCGAGCAGCAGTCGGGCCTGGTGGTGGTCAACGACATCCTCGCGGGCGTCGACGGGGTGGAGTTCGTGCGCTTCGGCGGCGAGGACGTCGTGCGCCACAAGCTCGTGCAGCGGATCGTGGCCGCCTACGACGAGCACACTTCGCGGCAGGCCCCGCGGCTGGGGCCGGCCGACCACCGCCGCCGCCCGGCGTGAGTCCGCTCGAGGTGGACGTGCTCGGCGAAGATCTCCCCGCCGAGCGCGTCCGCCGCGCGTGCGTGCTCGCCGCGGCGACCGCCGGGGTGGAAGATGGTCACGTGGCCGTCGCGTTCATCGCACCCGAGGAGATCGCGGCGCTCAACGCCCAGCACCGCGGCAAGGACGGCCCGACCGACGTGCTGTCGTTCCCGGTCGACGAGACCGGGCCCGTGGTCGGCGAGCGCGAGCTGGGCGACGTCGTGATCTGCCCGGAGCACACCGAGGACCTCACCGAGGCCGTCGTCCACGGCGTGCTCCACCTCGTCGGGATGGACCACGAGACCGACGAGGGCGAGATGCTGGCCCTCCAGGCGGAGGTGCTCTCATGGATGAAGTGACGCGCTCGGGCTTCGTCGCGCTGGCGGGCCGGCCGAACGTCGGCAAGTCGACGCTCGTCAACGCGATGGTCGGGCGCAAGGTCGCGATCGTCTCGGACAAGCCGCAGACCACCCGGCGCGCGATCCGCGGCGTGGCGACGCGCGACGACGTGCAGATCGTGCTGACCGACCTGCCGGGCGTGCAGCGCCCGCGCGACGAGCTCACGCGGCGCATGCAGCACCGGGTCGAGCAGGAGCTGCGCGAGGCCGACGCCGCATTGTTCGTGCTGAACGGGGACCAGGGAGTCGGCGGGCCGGGCGACCAGTGGATCGCGCAGGCGCTGGGAGGCACGAAGGTCCCGGTCGTGATCGCGGTCAACAAGGTCGACCGCACGTCGAACCCGCGTACGGTGGCCGCGCTCCAGGCGGCCGCCGACCTCGGCCTCGACGCCGAGGTGTTCCCCGTCTCGGCGCGCACCGGGAGCGGGGTGGAGACGCTCGTCTCGCACCTGGCCGGCCTGCTCCCGCCCGGCCCGTTCTACTTCCCGCCGGAGGAGATCTCCGACCAGCCCGAATCGGTGCTGCTGGCCGAGCTGGTCCGCGAGCAGGTCCTCTCCCGCACGCGCCAGGAGCTGCCGCACGCCGTCGAGGTCCAGGTCGAGGAGGTCGAGGACCGCGGCGACCTGATCGCGGTCCGGGCGCTGCTGTGGGTCGAGACCGAGTCCCAGAAGGGGATCGTGATCGGCAGCGGCGGGCGGATGATCAAGGCGATCGGCTCGGCCGCGCGCCGCGAGCTCGAGCGCGAGCTCGGCACCCGCGTGCACCTCGACCTCTCCGTGCGCGTGCGCCGGTCGTGGCGGGCCGACGACTCGCTGCTGGACCGGCTCGGCATCACCTGAGGGTCTGCGTCACTCATCCGGCACCGCCGCGTCCTCGGCGTCGATGAGGCCGGCGGCGACGAGGTCGGCCGGATGGACCCACGCGTCGGCGACCGCAACGCCGCCCGCGGCGCGGATCGCGTCGCGCGTGCCGATCGCCCAGCGGTGCTCGACGAGCGCGATCGCGGCGGCGGAGTCGTTCGGGATGGCCTCGTCGAGATACCAAAACTCCTCCTCGGCCGGGAGGTGGCCATCCTCGGCCTCGACGTGCGTCGCGCCGAGGCCGATCAGCGCGCCGACAACGGCGCCCGCGCCCTCGGCCTCGCCGGCGATGAGGTCGGAATGGTGCAGGCGCCGGACGACACCGTCGGCGCCCTTGTGAACGACCAGCAGGTCGATGACGCGGACGACGTCGCTCTCGCGCAGGCGCTCGAGCTCGGCGAGCACCTCGCCGCTGAAGTCGGGCCGGTCGAAGCCGACGAGGAGGAGTTGGACGGGTCCGAGTGGCATCGCGGCCACCTCCTCGCTCAGCCGTCCAGCACCTTGCGCTTCGCCATCCGGAACTCCTCGGGCGACAGAACGCCGTCGTCGTGGAGCGCCTTCAAGTCCTTGAGCTGCTCGACGACGTCGGGCCAGGGCGCCGCCGTTGCCTGGGGGGCGCGGACGGCCGCCTGTCGCTGGGCCTCGAGCTGCTTCCGCCGCGCCTCGTCCACGCCGGCCTGGAAGCCGACGCCGCCGAGCATCATCGGCGCGCGCCTCAGCGGCCTGAGCAGCATCTCGCCATGGTATCCCGCCGCCGGGTTGGGCACGGGCGCTGACTGTGACGCAGCGCCCGTGCCCGCATTCTTGCTATGGCGTGACCGTGACCGTGCTCTTCATGAACGGGTGGATCAGGCAGATCAGCGCGAACGACCCAGGCGCCGTGAACCGGATCTGCGTGCTGGATGGCAGCGGCGACGGTCCCACGCTGTCGAGGAAGCCGGAGTTGTAGAAGCCGTTGCCGTGGTTCGTGCCGGTGTACGAGACCGGGCCGGCCGGCGGCGGATCGCTCGGGTACCCGCCGCGCGGATCGATCACCTGCCCGATCAGGTTGTCCGCGAGCGGCGTGACGTACGCCTCCGGGCCGAACGTGAACGTGTGGACCTCGGTCGAGGTGGGCGCCATCTGCAGCGTCACCGTGTCGCCGACCTTGTACGACGGGTTCGCCGGGAAGAACTTGAAGACGGTCGGACCCGTGCGCCGGTCGTTGCCGGCCTGCATCGTGTTGGTCAGGTTGAGGTTGGTACCGGTGGTGAGCCGCTGCACCGCGCCCAACGTACTGGCCTGCTCGCGATTCGCCGCGCGCTTGTCCTGATCTTTCGACGGGATGGTCTTCTTCTTGCCGACGACCCGGACGCTCCCGGCCATGCCCGGGTGCACGATGCACAGGTAGGTGAACTGCCCCGTCTGCTTGAACTTCAGCTTGTACGCCGGCGGCGGGCCCTGCCCCAACGGCAGTCCGGAGTTCCTCAGCTTGTCGGGGTTGAACGTCCCGCCGCCCTGCTTCAGGGCGACCTCGGGGTTGATGCTCAGGTTCGGTTGGCCGTTGAACCAGAATGGAACGGGCGGGCTCGCCGCGTCCACGACCCCCGTCACGGGGTTGGCGGGATCGGGCACGATCAGTGCCGGCGCTTGGACGCCGCCCGGCACGAACGTCACCGTGTGGAAGCCGTTGATCTTCCACTTCACGCTGTCGCCCTTGTGGATCGTGACCGTCCGGCGGAAGAACTGGTTTGCGTCGCCGGCCGCCTGCTGGAACGCCTGCTGCGCCGTCTTGCCGAAAGGCCCGGCCTGGACCGTCTTGGTCGCGGCGCCGGCGGTGGCCGGAACAGCGAGCGTCGCCGCCACGATCAACCCGACACCTACAGCACGTCCATGCATTGCTCCCCCTTCCTGGGTATCGTCCTGGTGCGAGCCTATGCCGGGACGAGCGCCCGGCGCAAGGGGACGCGTCGCCCTGACTCAGCGGGTGGTCGTCGGATCATGCAGACGACCACGCCGTTCAAAGCGCCCCGAGCTCGGGGATGACCTGCTCGCCGACGATCCGAACCTGCTCCCCCAGATCGGGCAACCCTTCGACCTTCATCCCGGCCCAAGCCTTCAAGGTGAACGGATCCGTGAACGAGACCAGGGCGTGGTTGAGGCCCCGGGGGGCATAGGTCTCCGTCAGCCACCGCACCCAGTCGTCCGGGGTACCGGCCACCATGATCCGATCGGCGACCTCCTCCGGAGTCGCTTCAAGCGCGCCTTGGACGTCGCCGGCCGCGAACGCCTCGTTGACCGGCGCAACTTGATCTGGCTCGATCCCGTGGCGCTCGAGGAGCGCCGGCGGCATCGACGGGATGTAGAACGCTGCCAGGATTCGCCCCGCGCGGCGGGCCACCTCGCCGTCAGGTGCGATCGCCCCGAGCAGGGAGTCGCCGAGATCGAGGCCGTCAGGGCTTCGGCGGGCGCGCTCCGCTCCTGCTCGAAAGTGCTTCACCGCGTAGCCCAGCGCCTCCGGTGAGTACGCGCAGGCCGTGTGGAGGCCGTCGGCGATCTCGCCGGCCAGCTCCATCGACTTGGGGCCTCCCATCGCGCCGATCTTCAGCGGCAGGTGCTCCTGCACGGGCCGGGCCGCCGTCGTGACTCCGGAGTAGTTGTAGAAATCGCCCTCGAAGTCGATCGAACCCTCGTCGAGGACGATGCGCATGACGTGGTGGGCCTCGCGCAAGCGAGCGATCGGTCGTGTCCCGCGCCACTCGACGCCGTATTGCTCGAGCATCGCGGTGTTGCCGATCCCGAACACGACCTCGGCCCGACCGTCGCTCAGCTCGTCGAGCGTGGCTGCGAGCTGAGCGACGTAGGTCGGCTCCCGCATGTAGATCGGCGCGACGCAGGGGCCGAGTCGGATCCGCTCGGTGCGTTGGGCGAGGGCGGCAAACAGCAGCCACGCATCCTTGTGGTAGATCTCGTCGGCGCTGTAGCAGGCGTGGTAGCCGAGCCTGTCGGCCAGCACACCCGCATCAAGCAGCTCCTCCGCGGGCTGCTCGGGCAGCATTTGGAAGCTGAGACGCATGCGGGGCGAGCCTAACTCCTGTGGGTTCGAGCACGGGACTGCCACACCCTGGCTTGCTCAGCGCAGCACCGACGCGCCGAAGTCCTGCGGGACGGCGTCCATGATCACGACGTCGGTGGGTTGACCGCGGCTGATCCGTGCGCCCCGGCGCACGCCGATGCGGCGAAAGCCCGCGCGCTCGTACGCCGCCAGCCCCGCGGCGTTCCAGTCCAACGTCTCGAGCAGCACGTTGCGCAGCTGCAGCACGTGGAACGCGAAGTCGAGCACGAGGCGGGTGGCCTCGGTGCCGAGGCCCTGGCCGCGGCGCTCGCCGAGAAAGATCGCGAACTCGGCGTTGCCGTGGGCGTGGAGGATCCCGAGCAGCCCCGCCGTCCCGACCGGCGCGGAGTCCTTGCGGTCATAGACCGTGAACTCGACCACCTCGGGCTCGCTCTTCGCACCCCGCTCGAGGTTGTCCTCGACCCATTTCTCCTGGCTCTGCGGTGTGGCGATGCCCATCTGGTTGAGGCCGCACCGGACCTCGGGCACGTTCATCCAGCGCGCGTAATCGGCGGCGAGGTCGCGCCGGAGCGGTCCCAGGGCGACCTTGTCGCCGACGACGATGAAGTCCGGCTCGTGGACGCCCCCCGCCACTTCCAAAGTATCGCTGCCAGGGGGGCTTGTTTCAAGCCCCGGGGTGTGCTCCATACTCGCTCGCCGCAAGCGACGAAGGGAGCAACGCGATGGGCACGGAGGAGCATGCGGCGGTGGGCGCTGGAGGCGATCCGAAGGGGATCGACACCTTCCAGCCCGACGGCTACGTGTTGGGTCTTCAAGAGATCGACGAGACGCAGGTCGCGGTCGTCGGCGGCAAGGGCGCGCACCTGGGGGAGCTTTCGCGAATCGAAGGCATCCGCGTGCCGCCTGGCTTCTGCGTGACGACGGACGCCTTCCGGCGGATCATGGGGGAAGCGCCGTCGATCGACGATCGGCTCGATCGGCTGTCGCGCCTGAACGCGGACGACCGGGAGGGGATCCGCACGCTCAGCGCGGAGATCCGCCGGACCCTCGAAGGGATCGCCATCCCCGACGATCTGGCGGCGGCGATCACCCGCGCGCTCGCCCGTCTCGGCGAGCAAGCCGCCTACGCCGTCCGATCGAGCGCGACGGCAGAGGACTTGCCGACGGCCTCCTTCGCCGGCCAGCAGGACACGTACCTGAACGTCGTGGGGCCGGCCGCGATCCTCCAGCACGTCAGCCGGTGCTGGGCCTCGCTGTTCACCGAGCGGGCCGTGACCTACCGCCTGCGGAACGGCTTCGACCACCGGAAGGTCCACATGGCCGTCGTCGTGCAGCAGATGGTCTTCCCGCACGCGGCCGGCATCCTCTTCACGGCGGACCCCGTCACGTCCAACCGGAAGGTCGCCTCAGTGGAGGCCAGCTTCGGCCTCGGCGAGGCCCTGGTCTCCGGCCTGGTGAACGCGGACCTCTACAAGGTGCGGGACGGCGAGGTCGTCGCCAAGGCGGTCGGCACCAAGCGGCTCGCCATCCACGCCTCGCCGGCAGGCGGGACGCAGGAACAGACGATCGAGGCGGAGCGGCAGGAGCAGCCGGCGCTGACGGATGCGCAGGTCATTCGGCTCGCGCAGCTCGGCCGGCGGATCGAAGCGCATTTCGGCCGCCCCCAGGACATCGAATGGTGCCTGGTCGACGACGGCTTCCAGATCGTCCAGAGCCGACCGATCACCACGCTGTTCCCCATCCCCGCGGCCGGCGACGCGAGAGAACCACGTCTACGTCTCCGTCGGTCACCAGCAGATGATGACCGACCCCATGAAGCCCCTGGGGCTCTCCCTGTTCCAGCTGACGGCCCTCCCGCGGATGTACGAGGCCGGCGGGAGGCTGTTCGTCGACGTCACCCAGCGCCTGGCTTCGCCGGCGAGCCGCGCAGGCCTCCTGGAGGTCCTGGGGAAGTCCGATCCGCTGATCGGGGACGCGCTGCAGACCATCCTCGAACGCGGCGACTTCATCCCGTCGCTCCCGGACGAGGGTCCCGGCGGGCCGCCGGCCGGCGGCGCACCAGCCCCGATCGAGACCGATCCGGCCATCGTCACCGAGCTGATCGGGCGCAGCCAGGCTTCCATCGCCGCCTTGAAGCGCGACATCCGGACGAAGTCCGGATCGGCGCTGCTCGACTTCATCCTGGCGGACATCCAGGAGCTGAAGCGGATCCTGTTCGATCCGCGGAGCCATCAGGTGTTCATGGGGGCGATGGAGGCCACGTGGTGGCTCAACGAGCAGCTGGAGGCGTGGCTGGGCGAGAAGAACGCGGCCGACACGCTCACGCAGTCCGTCCCCCACAACGTCACGTCGGAGATGGGTCTGGCGCTCCTGGACGTCGCGGACGTGATCCGCCCGCATCCGGAGGTGGTGGCCTTTCTGCAACACGTCGAGGACGAGGGCTTCCTGGACGAGCTGGCCGACGCTCGCGGGCGGGCGGGAAGCGCGGGACGCCATCCGGCGCCTTCCTCGACAAGTACGGCATGCGCTGCGTCGGCGAGATCGACATCACGAGGCCGCGCTGGAGCGAACGCCCCACCACGCTCGTGCCCCTGATCCTCGGCAACATCAAGAACTTCGAGCCGGGCGCCGGCGAGCGGCGCTTCGAGCAAGGGCGGCAGGAGGCGTGGGCGAAGGAACAGGAGCTGCTGGAGCGCTTGCGGGCCCTGCCGGACGGGGAGCGGAAGGCCGAAGAGACCAAGCGGATGATCGACCGGGTCCGGACCTTCATCGGGTACCGGGAGTATCCGAAGTACGGCATCGTCAGCCGCTACTTCGTGTACAAGCAGGCCTTGCTGGAAGAGGCCGAGCGCCTCGTCCAGGCCGGCGTGCTTCGTGAGAAGGAAGACATCTTCTACCTCACGTTCCAGGAGCTCCACGACGTCGTGCGCACGAACCAGGTGGATGACCAGCTCATCTCCCAGCGCAAGGACGCGTTCAGGTCGTATCAAGCGCTCACACCGCCCCGGGTGCTCACGTCGGAGGGCGAGGTCATCGCCGGGGCGTACCGACGCGACGACGTGCCGGCCGGCGCGCTGATCGGCCTACCGGTTTCCGCCGGGACCATCGAGGGGCGGGCCCGCGTCATCCTGGACATGGCGGAGGCCGAGCTCGAACCGGGCGACATCCTGGTCACGGCCTACACGGACCCCAGCTGGTCCCCCCTGTTCGTCGCGATCAAGGGTCTGGTGACGGAGGTGGGGGGCCTGATGACCCACGGCGCGGTGATCGCACGGGAGTACGGCTTGCCGGCCGTCGTGGGGGTGGAGCACGCCACCCGGCTGATCCGGGATGGGCAGCGGATCCGCGTGCACGGAACGGACGGGTACGTCGAGATCCTGCCCTAGCCGCCCTGCCGTGAATCCGCCCTCGCCGCCGTCCTGCTGGCGCTGCTCGACAGGGTCCGGCGCTACCGATGCCTTGCAGCGCGATCCCCAACGTGTGCGAGCAGCCGGTCCGCGACCTCCGCTACGGGTGCCGTCGTGCTCAGGACCAGGTCGGCGGAGCGTCGAAGGAGCGGTTCGACGTGCGCGAGATCCGCAAGCACCTGCCTCCGCTCTGCCGGCTTCCGACCGTACGCGTTCGAGGTTCGCGTCCTGAGCCGCATGACGACCTCATCTTCGGGCGCCGTCAGCACGACCCGAAAGTCGAACGGCATCTCGATCTGCTCTTCAGAGCATCCGGCGAAGAAGAGCAGATCGCCATCCGGACTCTGAGCGAGCAGCGACGCGACCGCATCAGCGCGCCAGCCCCACCGACCCTCTGCACGCGGCTCGCTGAAGCCGTCCTCGTCGGCGTCGTAGGCCGCATAGCCCCGCCGTCGCAGCTCGTGCACAAGCGTCGACTTACCGGATCCGGACATCCCGGTGAGCAGGACACGCATCGCCGAAGGGTACGTGGCCGGTCCCGCCGCTTCGGGCGGCCTCGACC